>NZ_KI912105.1:1932819-2678570 GCF_000517065.1 Alkaliflexus imshenetskii DSM 15055
TTGTTATCAACCTTGGTGTTCACGTATAGTACAAAAGATGTGGTAATCAGCTGTAATATACTGAATATCAAGGTTTTATCCAAATGCTTTAGATTATTATTTAATTGATTTTCAATTATTTAACTGTTTTGTCATGTACTAAGGCCTGAATTATACATTTTCATTACCTCTGCTAATTGATCATAGTGTCCCTTATCCCAAAGGTATTTGCAAAACTCATGAAACTCAGCTCTCGTAATTCCGCCGACTATACTTCTTAGTTCAACAGAGCTACATTCGTTATCTTTAAACTGACTAAATTTTAGACTTGCCATCGAATTAATAATTTATTAAATACCTACTCTTCACACACCATGTGTCCCTTTTCGGCATCCGGGGCATTGTTTTTCCGGCCGGGATAAATATTAAATGCAGAGTAAAAATATGGCGTGCCACTCCAAAAACTCTGGAGTGAGAGAAACTCGGGAAATTTAAATTACTTCGAAATAAGGCAGGAGAGTTCCCGGGTTTTTCTGGCAAAACGAGGAAAGACTTTTGTTTCGCGTGGAGAAGCCACCTTTTATTGTGGCGAGTTGTATGCGCGCTTCAGGCAAGAACCCAAAAACAAAACGCATGGGTGTGATGTATTCGTATCTGTTTCTATATGAGTTATACCTGATTTCGGCACCTAAATCTTTTGCCGTTTGTAGCAATTGGAAAAGTGAACTCTCTGAGATTTCGAGTTTTTGGGCAGGCTGAGATGGGCTTCCTGTGCAGTTTAACCGGATAAGTTGATCCAGTTGTTGCAACTGTTGAATTTTTCGGGATAGCAGCATGGGACTTCGGGTTTAAGGTTAAAAAAGAGACTCCGTTCGGCGTAGTCTTGTGAATAAGCACATGCGTTGGCTAACTACGTCGAATCTTAACTGGCCATTTGCAACTGCCATTGACTTTCTCAATTTTCAAATCTTGGTAAAGCGCGAATCTGTGATTCGTGCTTTTTTTAACGTAGTTTTTATCTGCCATCACGATATACAAATATGAGTAAACTCGGGCTAAGTGCAATAGTCAACTTCGCTTTATAAAAACCAGTAGTTTTTTAATAAATTGCAGGTTTCATTGAGCATAAAAATTACAGTTACATAATTGCGATTAACAAGTTACTTTAAGCGAAGTTAAATACTTGGCTTTGCCAGGGCAAGCAGAGGCCCTATTTACAAATTCGAGTTAACGGCGAAAATTAAAACCCTCATCACCAGCCAACATATACTGCGC
Source organism: Alkaliflexus imshenetskii DSM 15055 (assembly GCF_000517065.1). Lineage (GTDB taxonomy): Bacteria > Bacteroidota > Bacteroidia > Bacteroidales > Marinilabiliaceae > Alkaliflexus > Alkaliflexus imshenetskii. Next base: position 1,934,074 of record NZ_KI912105.1, read on the forward strand.
TGATATAATGGACTTAACCAGTTAAAGAGAGAAGCAAACCAACGAACTCGCAATACATCACAATTAATACTTGACAAAACAGGCTTTGGCAAATTTCTCATTAATTGACATTTTTCACCCATGGTTTTGGTTTTTTTTACGATTTTTGAAAATTGCAGCAAATAACATACATCTACTAATTCACAATATTAAAACGCATGTCGCAAAAAGAGAGTCATTCCACCCACCCTCCCAAGAGCAGCGGTCTCCTCCGATGGATAGAAGAACTTGGCAATAAGTTGCCCCATCCATTCTGGATGTTCGTTTGGATAACCATATTCATCGTACTGCTGAGCGCTGTGGCCGCCTTTTTCGGACTGAGTGCCATCGATCCAGGCAGTGGCCGCGAAGTGGTGGCGCAGAATCTCATTTCGGGCGAAGGGCTTCGCAGGTTTCTGGAAGAGATGGTCACCAATTTTGCTCACTTTGCGCCCTTCGGGTTGGTGCTTGTCATGTTAATGGGTGTGGCCGTAGCCGAGCGGAGCGGACTCCTGACCATTGTGCTTCGCACCATGGCATTTGCGGTTCCGCGTAAAATTGTGCTTCCCGTAATTTTTATCATCGGTGCCTGTGGTAACATTGGTTCCGATGCGGGCGTAGTCATTGTGCCTCCCATTGCGGCACTTATTTTTATGCAGATGGGGTTACATCCCATCGCAGGGCTCATAGCCGGGTATGCAGGCGCCACAGCCGGCTTCACAGCCAACTTTTTCATAGCCGGCACCGATGTACTGCTTGCCGGCATCAGCACCGAGGTGGCATCCCATTTTGATGACACCATTGAAGTGAGTGCCACAGCCAACTGGTACTTTATGATTGCTTCCACATTGATGCTTGGCATTGGCGGTGCTTTTGTGGCCTCACGGTATACCATACCAAAATGTGCAGGTTTTGCAATTGGTGAAGAGGGCGTGGAAGCCTTTAAAGAAACACCAAAACTGTCAGCAGCCGAGAAGAAAGGACTTAAATATGCCGGACTGGCCACCTTGCTATTCATTGCGCTCATCGCCATTCTGGTAATACCGTCAAATGCGCCGTTGCGAAACCCCGAAACCGGTGGCATTGTGCCATCGCCATTCCTACGCGGACTGGTACCTATTCTCTTCTTCTTTTTTGCCATACCGGGATATGTATATGGAAAAATAACCGGCACCATCACCAAACCCGACGATGCACTCCGCTTTATGGAAGCCGGCATGAAAGATTTGTCGGGCTACATCGTACTCATGCTGGTGGTAGCGCAGTTCATTAACCTCTTTAGCTGGAGTCGTCTGGATACCATCCTGGCCATCAACGGCGCAGAATTTCTTCAGGCATCGGGTCTCACAGGGCCGGTGATGTTTACGTTATTCATGATTATTGTGGCATTTCTCAACATCTTCATCGGCAGTGGATCAGCCAAATGGGCCATCTTTGCACCCATCTTTATTCCCATGCTGGCGCAACTTGGCTATAGCCCCGCCTTTATCCAGCTGATGTATCGCGTAGGCGACTCCATCACTAACTGTGTAAGCCCTCTATACATCTACTTCCCGCTGCTCATAGGCTGGGTCAGAAAATACGATAAGAACGTAGGTATCGGCACCATCCTCTCTCTGCTGATTCCCTATGCAGTGGTATTGTTTGTGATGTGGGTGATACTTCTCTTCATCTGGTATTGGGTGGGACTACCAATCGGCGTTGGCGAAGGCATATATCTCTGATTATACAATCATCAGAATACAATAAATCGCTGTATTTTTAGGAAAGTGCCCTGAAGATACAGCGATTTTTCATACAAATTATCCGGGCTTTCGTCAAAATTTTATCACAAAAAACCAATGTGCTATTGTGATTCAAAGTCAGTATTTGTAAATAATTTCTCTATTCAGATAATCCCCAATTCTCTTTTCTGATAATCAGACCTTTATTTTTTCTTGGATATATCGTAACTTTTACATATTTTCACCGAATAACCATCTTTTATGAACAGTAAGAATCATTCGCCAAGTTGATTCGTCAAAAAGTTTCAGCAACATGCCATACCGTCGTTTGCCCAACACCGATCAGGCCCGCGTAAGGGCGCTTAAAGCCGCGCTAAAAAAGGGAACTTCAATAAGTCCCATTGAGTTGGCATACTCCCAAAAACTATTGCTGGAACTAAAGGCCTTCTTTCCTCATTTTGAGCAGGTGCTCAACCAATATCAACACAACCGCGACCGACAGGCAAAAATTGGCAAACTATTGGGCGAGCAGTTCAGATCGGCACGTTTGTATGTGTCCCATTTCTTTCAGGTTGTTAACCTTTGCATTCTGAGAGGAGAATTAAAGCCCGACGTGCGCAAGTACTACAAACTACCAGTAGAGGAGCGCTCGGTACCAGAAATTGGCACTGAACAACAGCTGCTGCAATGGGGAAAAAACCTTATTGAAGGAGAAGAAGCCCGAATGGCAACTGGTGCCACAAGAATCTATAACCCATCGTTGGCCATGGTGAGGGTAAAATTCGAAAAGTTTGTGGAACAGTACAACATTCATAAGGACTTACTTAGCACCTCCCAGAAACTGATGGAAAAAGTCACAGACTACCGCACACAGGCCGACCGGCTGATTACCAACCTTTGGAACGAAATAGAAGCCTCTCACGAAAATCTAGATCCGGATCAGAAGCGCGATGCCAGCAGCGATTACGGCGTGGTATATGTATTTCGACCATCCGAAAAACTTCAGGACTAGACAGATACTCCATCAAGTTACATAGTGGTGCAAACCATTAACGGAGCAGCCTGAAATGTGATACTCTGTCCCGGCATTTAAATTCTTTAAAGCCTGCTCCTTTTAGATGCTAATCATCCTGCGAGGAATCCATAATTACCTGACTAGAATCGATCTCATTGTCTGTTCGTCGGTTTCTAAGCAACCACCACACAAAACATGCTGCAAGCAAGCTGCCTATGGCAAGCCACCATGAAGGCGCATCCAGATTCGGATCGAGTGGGTTGACCTCCGGCTTATAGGCACGATAATAGTGAAACACCACCAGCGACATCAGATTATTAAAGAAATGTGCTGCAATGGGGTACCAGATACTACCACCATATACCAGCATGTAACCGAGCAATCCGCCAAGAATAAACCGCGGCATAAAGGTAAGAAACTGCATGTGCATGGCACTGAAAACAAAGGCAGTAAACCATATTGCCAAATGGTGATTTTTAACCCAACGTTGAAACGTAGGCTGAATGGCACCTCGGAAAAGCATCTCCTCGCCAAAAGCAGGCAAAACAGCTATCATTAAAACATTGAAGAGAATGGCCAATGGATTGGTCGTATCCAAAAAGCGAAAAATAATGCCTGATGCACTCTCTTCGGCTGACTTCATCCACATTTCAATGCCCCGTAGCGATTCAGGCAATGTAAGGGAAGCGTTCCATTGGGCACTCCAGGCGGTAAACGGCTGTGCCACAAAAATTAGCAACACAGAAATTACAACCAACCGCCAATTTGCTGCTCGAAACCATAACCAATATATGGGACGCACGGAGAAAAGCCAAGCCACAATCAAAGAGGGCACTACAAATATGGCAAAACTCTGAACCATCTGAAGATATTTGAGTACAGCAATAGAGCCTCCTGCCGTGGCTACCTCCATAATACCGTTTAATCCAATCACGGGCAAAGCCATGAGCACACCTATGAGTGTTACCACCACAGACGATAACAGCACAATAATAAAAATCAGAAGAAATTGCACAAACGGCATGGTATGAGATAGAGCGCCCTTTTTCATGTGTATGCTTTAAATTATTCGAGCTTAAAAATAGGATAATTTTTGAAAATAGGATGCCCTAGAAATAGAGCAGATGCAGTCTCATATCCTTTTTGGTATTCCATTCCAAAGTAGGAAACGGAACTTTAACAATAAACATGTTGTCAAGAATTTTCTCCAACAGTTGATTTCTGGTTTTTATCTTGCTTAAATCAATATCAAATGAAAGCAAAAATTGTCGGTAACGCTGTGTTTCCGGAATGGACACGCCTTTATAGCTTTCCATGTTTTCGAACTCTCCAAACATACCTCCTGCACTATAACCAATGGCAAGATTAAGCCAATCAGGCGCACCTAATCGCGGCACAATCTTATTAACGCCTATACTTACCCAGTATGTATGTCCATTATAATCCTTCATCATCTGATTGAAACCACTGCCCAAATAACCATTGGCTTGTTTTGCATAAGGTGAAGGTGAGAATGAGAATTTGTAAGTGACAATCTGCTCCTGGAAAATCAATTCTTGTGCACAAAACAGCAATGAACCAGCGGCATTGGCACCCACATCGCTCCATGAAAAGCCCCATCCCTCATACATACCATCCCATACTTCGATGGGCATCTGCAATAAAAAACCCATACCTGCGCCGTAGATGGCTGCCTTGGAACGGGATATTCCAGCCCACCGGAGTGACTTGAACCCGGCATAGCTCATAAGGTAAGCACCATAGGCATGACCAAACTTATCCATCTGGTTATACCCTTTAAAATCGTTGTAAAAATGAAAAGAGACTCGCTCCTTATCCTTATACCATACGTACTGAAGATAGCTCATATACCCCAGGTACATTGCTGAAAATCCGCCAATGACTGCATTAAGCCGGCAATTATTGAAGGCAGGACCTTCATCAGCACCTATTTGCAGGAATTGCTTGATTACAATTGCACTGGAATCGTTTGTTACAACCCCTCGTGCAAGCTCTCTGTTTTCACCATTCGTCAGGACGGCAAAAAAACATACAAGAAACAGAAAACTGCCCCTTTTAGGTAGACACATCTCTTCAAGTGTTAAGTAATTTTAGCGCCTTCCCTTTACCTGAGAGTGAATCAGGCGCTCTTTTCATATACATACCAATACAAACCTCCGGTAAGCAAGGAACCTCCTACAATGTTGCCAAGTGTAGCAGGTATCAGATTGTTTACGATAAACTGCCCCCAGGTTACATCCGCACCATAAAAAATAGCTGTGGGGATAAAAAACATGTTGGCCACACTGTGCTCAAAACCCATTGCCACAAAGGCCATTACAGGAAACCAGATGGCAAGAACCTTTCCGGGAATGTCTTGTGCCGCAAAAGCAGTCCATACTGCCAGAGCCACCAGCCAATTTGCGCCAACACCTTTTACAAACACGGCGAAAAACGTGGCTCCTGATTTATAATGTGCAATTGCATACAGACTGTCGAGCCAGGGCGCTTTGGCGAACATACCACTGTGATAGGCAAGAATGTATGCCACAAAAAGAGAGCCCACAAAGTTGCCTAAGTAAACAATTGTCCAGTTCCTGAACATGGTAGTAATCGGCATTTTTCCAGAGGCCACCGGTGGTATAAAATATGCTGTGTTGCCCGTAAATAAATCGGCACCGGCCACAACACACAATATCAATCCCAAGGGGAACACTGCGCCCATCATAAACTTCTGCAACCCCGGATTTTCAACTGCCACACCCGGCATACCACCGCCAACAGTGACAGCCAAAAGACTTCCAAGGGCAATATATGCCCCGGCCAGAAAAGACAATACAATGGTTTGTTTAAGCGTAGAATTGGCACGTGTAAAAGCAGCATCGTGCGCTTTGGCTACAAGCTCTTTAGGTGATAGATAAGACATTCTGACCGATGTTTTTATTTGACTTTTTTAATTGATACCTCACTAAATACCGTTAAAACATAAAAATCTGCAGACCAATGATCTACAGATTGAATTTCCCCTTTTAGGAAAACCATAAAAAAACTAATTAATAATAACTTCCGAGACGTAATTCTCAAAAATGGCTTTAGCTTTACTTAACTGTTCTAAAGTATTGGAAGGGACATCCGGAATCTGATACTCCCAACCCAAAGCTTCATACTTGTGTACGCCCAATTTGTGATAAGGTTGTATTTCGAGCTTTTTTACATTGTTCATCTCAGCAATTCTCATCCCCAACCCGTGCAAATCGGCCTCATCGTCTGAATAGCCTGGCACAAGCACGTATCTTATCCATGTTGGAACATTCTGTTGAGCAAGATAATCGGCTAAAGTGAGCGTGCGCGAATTGGCCTTGCCAGTGAGTTTTTTATGCTTCTTCGCATCCACATGTTTTATGTCGAGCAGAACCAAATCGGTATGTTGCAGCAACTCCTTCACAGCCTCGTTCAGAATGCTGCCGTTGGTATCGATACAAGTGTTAAACCCGTGGGCTCTAAGCATTTTAAACAATGGTATCAGCTCACGTGCCTGCATGAGCGGTTCACCACCAGAAATGGTGATACCGCCATTCTTTCCAAAAAATGGCCGCTGACTTTGAGCCATGAGCAGGATGCTTTCGGGCGTCATCTCACTGCCCGAACCAAACTCGATGGTGTCGGGGTTGGCACAGTAGAGGCATTTAAAATTGCATCCCTGCAGGAAAACAACCAACCGGATTCCGGGGCCGTCATACGTGCCAAGTGATTCTATGGAGTGTACCCTGAGCATAATAGCCAGATAAGGGTTTATAAAATGGTTTAGGCAGGTAATAAAAGAAGACAGATGCTCAGACAGGAGTCCAGATATTCGCTATTGCCCATAGGAGCAACTCTGAATAACCTGCTACCACTGCCTAACATCTGTTATTCTTCTTTTTCTATATCAGATAGTTTCAAAGAAACTACGTGCTATCACGTCTTGCTGTTGTGCGCGCGTAAGTCGTACAAAATTTACCGCGTATCCCGACACCCTTATGGTGAGCTGCGGATAATGTTCAGGATGGTTCATGGCATCTTCCAACAGTTCACGATTGAGCACATTCACATTGAGGTGATGCGCATCCTTGGTGAAGTAGCCATCCATAATAGATACCAGGTTTTCCTGACGTTGCTCCTTAGTAGCTCCAAGCGTTTTGGGAACAATGCTAAAAGTGTTTGAAATACCGTCCAGTGATTCGCGGTAATCAATTTTTGATACTGAGCTTAGCGACGCAATGGCTCCGCTCTTGTCACGTCCGTGCATGGGATTGGCTCCCGGTGCAAAGGGCACGCCGTGCGCACGACCATCAGGTGTGGCACCGGTTTTCTGTCCGTACACCACGTTTGAAGTGATGGTAAGAATAGATAGCGTGGGCTCAGCATTTTTGTATGTTTTCAGCTCTTTAAGCAACCCGTTGAAATAGGCCGGAATATCCTTGGCAAATACGTCCACACGGTCGTCATCGTTACCATAACAAGGAAAATCTCCGTCAATCAGAAATTCCGAAGAAACGCCCGACTCATTGCGAACCACAGTAACTTTGGCATGTCTAATGGCCGAAAGTGAGTCCGCCACAATGCTTAATCCTGCGGCACCGTAGGCCAGATTTATTTTCGGATTTGTGTCCACCAATGCCATCTGCATCTTCTCGTAATAATACTTGTCGTGCATGTAATGGATGATGTTCATGGACTCATTGTAGATACGAGCCACCTCTTTCATGGCCAGTCGGAAATTGGTCATTACCTCATCAAAATCCAATACATCAGATTTCAGTGCGGGGATGTTATTTAGCACCTGCTTACCCGAAAGCTCGCAACGACCACCGTTGATGGCGAGGAGCAATGTTTTAGCCAGGTTGGTACGGGCACCAAAGAACTGTATCTGCTTTCCAATCTCCTGAAATGATACACAACATGCAATTCCATAGTCGTCGCTATGTCGGGTGCACTGCATAAGGTCGTCATTTTCGTATTGAATGGAAGAGGTATCGATAGAAACCTGCGCACAAAACTTCTTAAATCCTTCCGGCAAATCTTTTGACCAAAGGATGGTCATGTTGGGCTCTGGAGAGGGACCCAAATTGTATAAAGTCTGAAGAAAACGGAATGAGGTCTTGGTTACCTTATGGCGTCCGTCGGCCAACTTACCACCAATGGCTTCGGTAACCCAGGTTGGGTCGCCGGCAAAAATCTCATTGTACGCTTCCATGCGCAAGTGGCGCACCATACGCAGTTTCATCACAAACTGGTCGATAAGCTCCTGGGCATACTCTTCAGTAATCAGACCTTTCTCGATGTCATTCTCGATGTAAACATCCAGAAATGAAGATACGTTACCTAATGACATGGCCGCACCGTCCTGCTCTTTTACAGCAGCCAGATACGCCATATAAACCCATTGAACAGCCTCTTGGGCAGTTTGAGCCGGACGGGAAAGATCCAATCCATAAATATCGCCCAACTCTTTCAAATGGCTAAGAGCTTTAATCTGATCCGCCACCTCTTCGCGCAAACGGATGCGCTCGTCGGTCATGGGGCCAGTCAGCCCAAGCAAGTCACTCTTTTTGGCTTCAATCAATTTGGCTGTGCCATACAAAGCCAGACGGCGATAGTCGCCAATGATACGTCCACGAGCATAGTTATCGGGCAATCCGGTAAGAATACCCAAGGAGCGGAACAATCTGATTTCGGGGGTATATACATCAAAAACGCCGTCGTTGTGAGTTTTGGCGTATTTAAATACATTTTTCACATCTTCGGCAACCTCAACGCCATGCTCTTCACATGCTTTTTCAACCACGGCATAGCCTCCAAAGGGTTTCATGGCGCGTTTAAGAAGCTGGTCGGTTTGCAACCCAACAATTATCTCTTTATCCTTACTGATGTAACCGGCCGCGTGTGACACTGCACTGGATATCACCTGGTTGTCGATACCTAAAACACCATTATTGGCGCGCTCCTGAGAAATGGCATCCAGGCAAATTTGCCACAAATCTTTGGTTCTCTGGGTAGGCTCACACAAAAAGCTGCCATCTCCGTCGTACGGACGAACATTTTTCAATACAAAATCGCGAACATCAATCGCATTCTGCCAGTTTCCGGGTTTGAACATCGTTATAAGGTTTTAATAGTTGTTATGCGTGAAAACAAAACATTGCAAACTGTGCATTTGACTTTATTGTTGCTTTTTTCAATTTTAGCTTCGCAATTTCAATCAAAATTGCTATCTCGAGTTTGCAACGGCAAATATAGAGAAAAGTTTCCTTAATGATTCGCCCGCACGTAATTTTTCTGTTTTTTTAACTAAGCAAAGAGTAAAAACTCTTTTTATAGCAATATACATTAATCTCTGTTTCATGTATGTACGTTTTTTGAAAGAAATACTTATTGCCATATAACTACCTAACAAACCGAACATCCATTTGGTTTTAATAACATAAAATCCCCTATCAATAATTGATAAAGTCATTATAGACTTTTAAAAGGATGCGGACAGGTGAGAAAACCGGAGAGATAAAAAATCAGGAAGGATAATTTGAAATCGACAACAAGACACAAATGGCTTAATTGCTTCATGAAACTACATTGGTTTGTGTCTGGTTTACTGTACCGGTCACCGCGTGCCGAATAGCAGCATTGTAATTTGTTTCAACGTTGAATTGCACACAACTGGATCTTAAAAATTGCCTGTAACCATGTGAAAGAGCAGGGTCAAAAAAAAATAGCACCTCTCATGAGATGCTATTTTTAATATATAATTGTTGCTGCCTACTGGGGATCGTAACCCCATTTCAGCAGAAGTGAACCCCACGTAAACCCAGCTCCAAAAGCAGCCAGAATGATGTTGTCACCTTTTTTCAGTTGTTTTTCCCATTCAACCAGGCACATTGGAATGGTGGCAGCGGTGGTATTGCCGTAACGTTGAATATTCACCATTACCTTATTTTTATCGATACCCATGCGTTCGGCCGTAGCGTCAATAATTCGCATATTGGCCTGATGTGGCACCAGCCAGGCAAGCTCCTCCGGCGCAATGTTGTGCTTATTCATCATCTCCACAGATACGTCGGCCATCCGCGAAACAGCATGTTTAAACACATGTTTGCCATCCTGAAAAATATAGTGTTCACGGTTATCGATGGTCTCGTGTGAGGCAGGTTTTACAGAACCACCTGCTTTCATGTTAAGATATACACGTCCAAATCCATCGCTCCGCAGGATGCTGTCTATCACGCCTACCGGTTCATGTGTGGGCTCAAGCAATACAGCTGCTGCAGCGTCGCCAAACAATACGCATGTGGTACGGTCGGTATAATCAACGATGCTACTCATTTTATCTGCCCCAATCACAAGCACCTTCTTTTTAGCGCCTGCCTCAATAAATTTAGATGCGGTATCCAGCGCATAAAGAAACCCTGAGCATCCGGCATTAAGGTCAAAACTGTGGGCATTGCGGATGTTTAATTTGTCGGAGACGATGTTGGCGGTGGCGGGAAACACATGGTCCGGTGTAACGGTAGCACAGATAACCAAATCGATCTCATCGGGATGCGTACCTGTTTTGTCGAAAATCTGTTTTACAGCTTCCACAGCCATATCAGAAGTTCCTTTTCCCTCTCCTTTGAGGATGTGCCTCTCTCTGATGCCAACGCGGGTCATAATCCACTCATCAGTTGTGTCAACGATTTGACTTAACTCATGATTGTCAAGAATGTAATCCGGCGCGTAACCTCCTACGGCCGTAATCACAGCATTCATTTTTCTCATTCACTTTTTGTTTATCGCCCCAAATCCGGCTGACCTCTTTCAACCGGCTGCTTCATGTAGTTTCCCCGCCAGACAACTACAATCCCCATTCGGGTAAAATGACTAAATTAACAAATCGGTTATCTAATCAGTCATAGCTGAACTTCTGATGCAGACTCTATGACAGGGTATTTATCATACCTCATACAAATGTATAAAAAGTCACCGGGTCTCCATTCCCCAACCCCAATTAAAAAAATTGCCCCGGACTTTCATCAGGGGCAAGCTTCTTTATCAGTGAAGGAGCTTATGCTGTAACTTCTTTCTCTACAGCCAGCTTTCCTCTGTAATAACCACATTCGCCACAAACAGTGTGCAGCTTCACAGATGAACCACAGTTAGAACAAACACCCAATGCAGGCATAACAGCCTTGTAGTGTGTTCTTCTTTTGTCTCTTCTGGTTTTCGATGTTTTTCTCTTAGGATGTGCCATTTTTCAACCTCTTTACTTGTTTTTATCTATTAATTTCTTCAATGCGTCCCACCTGGGGTCTTGTTCTTGTTCCTGTTTTTGTCCCGGTTCTCTGTCAACCATGTACTCCGAAAGTTTTTTAACCATTTCCGGGTCACAGCCACTATTTCCCTTCTTATCCCTGGGATGCAGATGCCTGATTGGCAAACTGGTAACTATGAGATCGTAAATGGTATGCGCCACATTGATTTCATACTCCTCCCTGGGAATCACAATAATGTCATCGTCTGGTTCTTCAAAAGCATCGCCAAACTTCACATATTGCCTGCTGTTGTGTTTAACCGGCACATTGATGGATTCAAGGCAATTGTCGCATAGCGATGCCACGTAACCTTCAATGTGATAATCCAGAATCAGCATCTGCTGCCCTTTATTCAGGTTAATTTGCACCTTAATGGCGCCATCCTGATAGAGCGCATCTTCAAAAAGCGCAAAAAAATCACCATTGACAGTATAGTCAAACAGATGATTCCCATCTTTAAGGCCTTTAAAGCCAATACTGTAGTCTTTCAGCTTTCTCACAACACCTTCCGGTAAAAACGGTGCAAAGTTATAAAAATAAAATACTCAGGGAAATAAATTATGCTTTTTTCTTATTATTTGTTTCCTGATAAATTGAAATCCCTTACTCGATGCACAAAAAAACATACTACTCAATATCAAAAAGCGTTGTATCGCGCATGGTTCCGCACCTATCACAACGGCGAAACAAAAGCTGCTGATTCAGCCGCTTAAACTGGAATTACAAGCTGCCTCTTAATAATAGGATTGGCAATTTAATCAAAAAAATGAGAATATTCCTGTTTTGTAGTTTTGGATGTCAGCGGCATCTATTTTTTAGTTGGCAGCACAATGCGAAAAGTAGTGCCCTTGCCGGGCGATGAGGCAAGGATGAAAATACGCCCCCCGTGATACTGCTCCACAATGCGCCGGCTAAGTGTGAGGCCCAATCCCCAACCACGTGCCTTGGTTGAGTAGCCGGGCTTAAATACCGTTTTTTGTACGCCTTTAGACATCCCTTTGCCTGTATCAGAAATATCCAGGACAATCTCATCATTTCTATGTGCAAACAACCGAATTGTGATTTGCCCCTCCCCTTCCATCGCATCAATTGCGTTTTTACAAATATTCTCAATAACCCATTCAAACAGTGACCTGCTTAATGGAATATGTGATACCGGTATTGTCTCAAAATGAAGATTGAAAACCACAAATGAGGAACTGCGCTTTTTGAGATAGTCGGCCATACCCTGAACCACCTGGGTGATATCCTCGGGATACAACTCCGGCCGCGAGCCTATTTTAGAAAACCGTGAAGTGATGGTCTGCAACCGCTGAATATCAAACCTCATTTCGTCCAGTAGCTGAGGGTCGGCATTTTTCATACCCAGCACATCGAGCCACCCAAGCAGTGACGTGGTGGGTGTGCCCAATTGATGCGCTGTTTCACGTGCCATTCCTACCCAAACCTGATCCTGCTCCCATTTGCGGGCCACACTAAAGGCCACATAAGCTATAAGCATAAAAACAAAAACTACCAACAGTTGCACAATAGGAAACCACTGTAGTTTGCGCAAAAGTATGGAGTCATAATAATAGATATACTGCCACTCTTCGTCAGAAATTTTTACAGGAATAGGCTGGCGGTATTTTTTCATTTTCTGCAATGCCTTCTCAAGCTGTACTTCATCGTTTCGTCCGGAGAGCTTCACATTTCGATGAAAAACAATATTGTCATCGTCCTCAGTAAGTATTACCGGCACCGTGGTGTTATTTCTCAGTATTTCGAGAATGAGCGCCATGGTCTCACCCGGTGTGGCATCAATGGTGAGCAAACGGTTGGCCTCTGCCCATAACTCCATCTTCTTCTGTTCTTCGAGCTTTAGCTCTGACGTCAGTCGATTGGTATAAAGCAAAGTAAACACACTGATAGCTGCTGCTCCCAGAAACAACAGAAATTTCCACCAACGTTTTCGATTATATAACTGCATTAACCCACTATTAAAATTAGCCACTGAAACAAAAACGTGAAAGGAGAGAAAATCGTGTGGCTATTATTTGCATTTTGAAAATTATCTGTGACTCGCTGGCTCGTTGGCTCCCATGCCCCATTTGTTTATCAGCTTCACCACCCCATCATAGGTAACAGGCTTTATGAGAAAATCGGAAAAGCCACATGCTTCATACTGCTTTTTTGCCATGTCGATAAGATTGGCGCTGGTGCCTATCAATAAAACAGGACATGAAACGGCGATGGATTGTAAACTGACGATGGCCGCTTCGTTATTGTCAGCATCCTCGTCGGCCTCGAGCAATATCAGATTAACTCCCTCAAATCCGATATTAGCAATGGCTTCGTTGATACTGCGAGCAGTGCTGGTATGGTAACCAAATCGATGCAGGAGGTTGACTATTAGTCGCTGATTCAGCACGCTCTCCTCAATCACCATCACATGAAAAACCTCGGGTATGGAGAGGGTCGCTGTACGCTCTCTCTCGGAAATATTGGGGAAGTGTCTTTCGAGGAATTGCCGAAGTACCATCAGCGGAATGGGTTTTCGCAAGTAGACATCTGCACCCATTCGGCGAGCTAGGCTGGTATTGGATGCCTGAAAATCACTACTCTGCATCAAAATAAGGTGCTTTTTATGCAGATGGCTGTTGTGCAACTCCTGCAGGAACTCCAGCCCGTTGAGATCATACCTGTGGTCAATAATCAACAAATGACAGTCATTTTCAACTTTTAAAGATTCAATGGTTTCGATGGTTGGCGATGCAATCTGGAAGTTAACCCCCAGTGCTATCAGGTTGCGCGTCAACACGTGCACCTGCATGGGGTCGTCGGTTATCACATGTGCCCTTATCTGGGCATAAGACTGTATGGCTGAAAAATCAAGTGTTTTTTGATATCTGCGGGTTTTTAGCGGAAGCGTAAAACTAAACTCCGAACCCGGGTAGTTGGGATCGGTCGACAAGCCCGACGGACTATTTACCCATATCTCGCCACCCATGAGGTTCACTAACTGCTTTGAAATGGTTGTTCCAAGTCCTGTGCCTCCAAACTCACGTGTGGTGGTTTCATCGCCTTGCACAAAAGGTTCAAATATGGTCTTTAACTTTGATGCGCGAATTCCAATTCCGGTATCGCGTATTGAAAACTGTATGGCAGCAGCCCCTGCAGTGGTCTTTGCTGCTTTGGCCGATACCTCTATCTTTCCTGACGGAGTAAACTTTATGGCATTGTTTATCAAATTGTTCATTACCTGCCTTACCCGAAGCGGATCGCCAATAAAATCATGAGGAAGCACCTCACCAAAATCGGTCACAATCTGTATCTTCTTCTCCCGCGCCAACATTACAAAATCGTGTATTATTGCTTCTATTTCATCCTTAAGGTTAAACGCAATGGATTCGATTTCAAACTTTCCGGAATCCAGTTTTGAAAAGTCGAGAATGTCATTGATAAGCGTCAGCAGTGTTTCGGCCGACCGTTTGGCCACTTTGGCCATTTCCTTTTCCTGAGCGGGCAAATGAATCGAATTAAGAAGCAAATCGGTCATGCCGATGATTCCATTGAGCGGAGTGCGCAATTCGTGGCTAATATTTGTGATGAAACCGGCTTGAGAACCCGTTAGTTCAGATGCATTGCGTGGTGTAAAACTGCTCCAATCATGGTAAGTCTCTATAACATATTTCTCCGACTGAAGAAAAAAGAGGTTCTTTTCGTTGTAAACAACTTTCTCATTTCCAAAAGCATCTTGAATGATGTAGCGCCTGCCCGATGCAGAAACCTGCTCTTTTCGAACCACTTTTAAGCGTGAGAAGAGTTGGCGTTCGTCCAACATTTGTCCGATTACAATGTCGGCATCCTCCAACTCAAAAAGCCGCAGTGCTGCGTTGTTAACCTGGCAGATATGTCCTTGAGGGTCTACTAGGATAATCCCGGTAGGAAGATATTGGAGCACTTTACTCAACGCCTGTTCGGATTGGCGAATGCGCAACTTCTCCATTTGTTGACGCCGATAGTAGATGACAAAGATGATTCCAGCCATTACCAGCAGTGCCAACGACACCCATAAACCCAACACCACTTTGACAGACAAAACATAGGGTATTGCCAGCAGTTTAAAAGAAACAGGGTAATCAATCAGGGGGCTGGATAAAACCATCTCGTTCAAAAAAGAACTGTAAAGAAGAGTCGTTTCAATCACATTTGGAATAAAAAAAACCGGCGCCTCAGACGATGATGCAACGCCATCAGTCTGATTCCAGATGAATAACAATACGAGGGATGAGAGTAAGGTGTTTTTCATAATCTATATAAAAGAGCCGATTAAAAACGGCCAACACTTAAAATTAAGTCTGTGATGCATTATCCCAAATATTCATGCTACCGATACTTTTCATCCTTGTTTAAAAGAATGCTGATATAACTGTTATATCTCGAAAACGCTATCTCGCCATTCTCTACGGCCTGTTTTACAGCGCAACCGGGCTCATGCAGGTGAGTGCAGTTATGGAACTGACACTGTTGCGACACAGCAAAAATCTCCCGGAAATAGTGATACAACTCCTCTTTCTCAATCATTATCAATCCAAAGCCCCGAATACCCGGCGTGTCGATAATATATCCGCCAAAGGAGAATGGATGCATCTCTGCAAAAGTTGTAGTATGCTTTCCCGACTGATGAAACCTTGAAATGTCGCGGGTTTTCAAATTTAAACCGGGTTCCAGACGGTTTATGAGCGTACTCTTCCCCACTCCGGAGTGACCTGCAATCAACGTGGTTTTGTCCTTTAACAACTCCCTTATCTCATCCAGATTCTCCTGGTTCTTTGCCGATAAAGCCCTTGTTTCATAGCCAACATTCTCGTAAACGGCGCGTAGCTCTTCCATTTGAGCCAGGTGCTTTGTATCATATCGATCCGTTTTATTGAAAAGCAAAACCACCGGAATTCTGTATGCCTCAGCCGATGTTAGAAATCGATCGATAAAAATATTGGTGGTAATGGGGTAATTAATGGTAACCAGCAAAATGGCCTGGTCGATATTTGCCGCCAGAATATGCGTCTGCTTAGATAGATTGGTGGCCTTGCGAATGATGTAGTTCTTGCGCTCATGAATGTGCGTAATGACACCATTTCCAGTGATGTCATCCATTTCAAATGTAACCCTGTCGCCCACAGAAACAGGGTTTGTTGATTTGAGTTCGTCAAGTCTGAACTTCCCCTTTATGCGGCAAGCCACTGACGGACCAGCCTCCTCCTTAACGGTGTACCAGCTGCCTGTTGATTTTATTACAACTCCCTCTTTCAAAGCAATAGATTTATATGTTAATTAATTCTCTGATTGCTTCAAAAAGCTGTTTAAACAAACCCTATATGCCTTATTCAAAGTGTGGAACAATGCCCTAAGCAACCAGAATATTATGTTACAAAAAAAGTGGCACCTCATTGCCATCCGATTCAAAATTACGTATTTTATAAGTTAATACAACATCTAAGAAAGTAATAATGAATGGAAAGAATCAACTTTTATTGTTTTTTACAAACCTGATAAATTAAAATAATATCATCCGTTTGTAAGAAAAATGCATACAGTTGTCAAAAATCATCAAAAAGACAATTGCTATTTTGACAATCTGCACTATATTGCAGGTAAGAATGAGTCTGTAAACCAAAATCAAGAAATAAAAATTATTGAGTTTTAGTTTAAAAAGATTTTTCCTGATAACCCAATTCGGACTAATCTTAAACATAATGTTTTCCGAATTTTACCGATGGAAATAAAGGACATAAACCATAACCCGGCCATTAATTCTGAGCTTATTGCCGAAAACAGGGCGTTGAAGCATTTGCTCAATAAGGTCTCTGGTATTTCGGTTTCAGATAATGGCCATGACTCCGCCGACTCACAGCTCTTTCTTCCCTTGTCCATTTCCAGCATATTGATGTCCGACACCCCTTTCCACAGTCGACTGGAATCTGTTTTACAACTACTTGGCGATTTTACCAATACCAGCAGGGTATATATATTTGAAAATGCTGCAAATGATCTGTTTTGCCGTAACACTTATGAATGGTGCAATAAAGATGTTACTCCGCAAATCGAACAGTTACAACATGTCTCCTATCATGAAGTTCCGTCGTGGATGCCGATGCTTAAGTCAAAAGGCAGCATTGAATCTGCAGACATAGTGAATGAGCTTCCGGAAGACATCGTTAACATGTTGGTTCCGCAGGAGATAAAATCCATCCTTGTGCTTCCCATCATCACCGCACAAAAAATTACAGGTTTTATTGGTTTTGACGAGTGCAAATTTCAGCGTAAGTGGTCCTCCATTGAGAAAGCGATTCTTGGTACCGTTTCACGACTCATAAGTAATGCATACCAACAACACAACTCCATTCGTCAGATCAGAAACAGTTTACAAATCCAGCAATTTCTCTTTGAGGTTTCTACCATTCTAAACCAAAAAAAATCAAACGAAGACCCACTCGTGAACATTTCCCGAAAAATGGTTGACTGCTGCAACCTTTCGGGTATCGCAATCTATGTATCGGACACAGGAGCCGAAAACGTTTTGAAAATGGCTGCCTGCGCTACAGCAGGTCAACTACAGATAAACTTCCCGGAACGTGTTGAAGTGCCTTACGATATGCCATCAGGCATAGTGAACCAGCCCGAATCGATTACCGCACTGCCTAAAGAGACGGCATTCCCCGATAAGAGTTGTCTGATGGCAGGCATCAGAAGCTTCAACGGCGTTGTGGGACTGCTGGTGATGTATTGGGACGACAGTTTAATGCCATTCCCGATGGACAATGCAATGATTGAGACCATCACAGGCATGTTAGCCGGCCATTTTGACCACAAAGAAACTGAAAAGCAAAACCTGATAAAACATCGGGAAATAATCAAAATAAACAAACTGCTCGCTGAAAAAGAGCACTTTCTGAATAGCCTCATACGCACCGCCCCCATTGGGATTATTCTGGTTAAAGACAGAATAATTCAATATGTAAACGACCATGTGGTTGAAGCATCCCTCTTCCCCAGAGATTTTCTGATTGGCCGCCATGCATCAGAATTCATGTCAGGCACCAATGCAATGCAGGAAGACATTGACAGATTCTATCACGAAATTATATCTCAAGGCGTTTCGGTAATAGACATGCGCCTTTCAAACCGAAATGGCAAACAGCTCTATTACCAGATAACAGGTACGCAAGCATCCGGTTTTAAAGAGGAGAACTATTTTCTCCTGATTGGACAGGATATGACACAGGTTAAACACATCGAAAACAGCCTGATTGAAAGCGAAGAGCGAAACCGCAAAATCATTGAAGCCAACATTGATGGGATATTCATCATAACTCGTAAGGGTAAATTGGTGTATGTGAATCAGGCCGGGTGTGAGCTTACTGGATATTATCGGGAGCAGCTTATGTCGACTGACCTGGCGTCTCTGTTTCCAACAAACAACGGTATAAAAGACTATCTGAAGCTGGTGCGCCAGATAAGGTCTGGAATCGACTACAGAGGCGATTTCCAGCTGCTGCACAAAAGCGGTTCTCTATTGTATGTTGAGATTCATGGCACGCTTGTGACCCTCGAAGGCGAGGATCATCTTTACTTTAGCCTTCATGACATTACCAGACGTAAACGCAATGAGGCGGCATTGGAACTCAGCGAGAAAAAGTTCAGAAGTCTGTCGGAAAACCTTCCTGACTGTGTTGCGCGAATAAACCTGAACGGATTGATAACATACAGCAACACCGTTTTTTCAAATATTTTTGGCCTTAATGCAGAAGGTTTCCACCGCGAAATAATGCATCTGGAAGAGTTACATCCCGATTTTGCCGATCGTATATTGTCATCGCTTGATT
The DNA here is from genome assembly GCF_000517065.1 of Alkaliflexus imshenetskii DSM 15055. Classification (GTDB taxonomy): domain Bacteria; phylum Bacteroidota; class Bacteroidia; order Bacteroidales; family Marinilabiliaceae; genus Alkaliflexus; species Alkaliflexus imshenetskii. The sequence goes on from NZ_KI912105.1 coordinate 1,953,026, forward strand.
ATGTGAGCCGCTCGAGGCGCATTGTACATCTTGAACTGGACTATTCACACAACGGAGAAGTGTTGACATTTGACTGGTCCCTATCGCCCGAGCTGGACGAAAACTGCAATTGCATCTCAATACTCGGCATTGGCAGAAACATCACCTCTCGGAAAAAAACCGAACAGGAACTGTTGCTGGCAAAAGAAAAAGCAGAAGCCGCCGATCGTCTGAAATCGGCCTTCCTTGCTAACATGAGTCACGAAATACGTACTCCGCTGAATGCCATCGTGGGCTTTTCAAACCTGCTGGGCGAAACAGATCCCGATAGTGCCGACCGCGAAGAGTTTGTCTCACTCATAAACAGAAGTGCCGACAACCTGATGGCACTTATCAATGACATCATCGACATCGCCAAAATAGAAAGCGGTCACATGGTGATTGAGAAAAAAGCTGTTGACATCATGGATTTGATGGATGGGGTATATAAAACATTCAACAAGAGAGTTGAAACCGAGTGCAATGGGCAGGTTAAACTTAACTACCGTGTTCCGCTATATACACCACAACAAGTGCTGGTTGATGCTGACCCTCTAAGACTACTGCAAATTTTCAACAACCTGCTGGATAACGCCATCAAATTTACACACAAAGGTCATATAGAACTCGGATTTGAACAGCCGGCCAACAATCGCCTGAAATTCTTTGTGCGCGATACCGGCATTGGCATCTCTTCGCAAAATCAAAATATGATTTTTGAGGCTTTCAGACAAGAGGAGGAAACACCATCGAAAAAATATGGTGGTACAGGTTTAGGTCTCACCATTTGTAAAAAACTCACCGAAGCAATGGGTGGCTCCATTGGTCTGATATCGGAAAAACAACAAGGTTCGGAGTTCTACTTTTATCTGAACCTGCACCCCTCTATGCTCTGTATTCCGGAAATTGTGGCACCTATTGCTGCAGAACCTACCGAACAGTTTTTACGTACCAACGGGACTTTGCCCAACTGGAACAACAAAATGCTGCTTTTAATTGATGACAACAGCAGCAATCACCTTCAACTCAAAAAGCAGCTGGAAAAGACGCGCATCACGCTTTTACTGGCACGCTCAGGCTCCACAGCACGACAGTTGCTGATGCAAAGAAATGACATTGATGCTGTGATATTAAGCCAAACGCTGCCTGATATGGCATCGCCCGGTCTGGTAAGCCAGCTGAGACAGGCCAACATACGTATTCCCATTATTGTGCAGGGAGTAGATATTAAGAATGAGGAGAAGCAGTTATTGATGCATGCCGGCGTAAATGATTGCTTGAACAAACCTGTGCAGGTACATGAGCTGATTCAGAAAATACAGCCCTATTTCAAGACTGAAAAAGTCAGATAATACAAATCTCTTTTAGTGAGTTGGTTGTAAACTACTCCTGAGTTGGTAATCCGACCATTTCCAAAGCCACATTTTTAATGTGGCGCATGTCCAGCCCCACTTCACGAAACAGTTCCATTTGTGAGCCATGCTCTACAAAACGGTCGGGAACGCCTAACCGCTTTACACGGCATTTGTAACCATTGTCGGCCATAAACTCAAGAACTGCACTGCCCATACCACCCACAACAGTGCCATCTTCGATGGTAATGACTGTTTCAAATGAGGAAAATAGTTCGTGCAGAAGGCTCTCATCCAAAGGCTTAACAAATCGCAAATCGTAATGAGCAGCAGAAACACCCAACTTCTCCAAATCGTCGCAAATCCGTTCTACTTTAGCGCCTATGGGGCCAATGGTTACAAAGGCGAGTCTGTTGCCTGACCGCAACTTCCGGCCTCGTCCCACTTCAATGGCAACAAACGACTTTTGCCAATCCACATGGCTACCTACGCCCCGCGGATATCGGATGGCAAAAGGCCCCATGTTTGGCTGTTGCGCTGTAAACATGAGATTGCGCAACTCAATTTCATCCATGGGAGAAGAGACAATCAAATTTGGAATTGTGCGCAAATAAGCTAAATCATAAACCCCATGGTGTGTAGCACCGTCGGCTCCCACCAAACCGCCCCGGTCGAGACAAAATACCACGTTCAGACCTTGCAATGCCACATCGTGCAACACCTGGTCGTAAGCACGCTGCATAAACGAAGAGTAGATATTACAGTAAGGAACCATTCCAGTGATGGCCAATCCTGCCGAGAAAGTTACAGCATGCTGTTCAGCAATACCCACATCAAACGCCCTGTCAGGCATTGCTTCCATCATGATATTCAGGCTGCAACCCGAAGGCATTGCCGGTGTAATACCCACAATTTTCTCGTTCATCCGGGCCAACTCGACTAATGTATGCCCGAAAACATCCTGAAAACGTGGTGGTTTAGGTACACCAGATGGTGCATCAATAAAATCGCCAGTCACTTTGTCGAATCGTCCGCCGGGAGCATGCCAGGTGGTTTGGTTCTCCTCCGCCAGTTTGAATCCTTTCCCTTTTTTGGTAATTACATGAAGAAGCTTGGGGCCTGGAATCTCCTTCAAATCGGTGAGGACATTGGTGAGATGGGTAATGTCATGACCATGCACAGGACCAAAATAGCGGATATTCATACCCTCAAACATATTGGTTTGGCGCGACAGAAGATTTTTGATACTGTTATTTACCTTTACAATCATCTCCTTTGCACGTGGGCCACCCAGTTTAATTTTTCCCAGACCACGGATAATCTCACGTCGCACCTTGTTATAGGTACGGCTGGTGGCAATGTCGGTGAGATACTCGCTCAACCCACCTACGTTAGGGTCGATGGCCATGTTGTTATCGTTCAGAATAACCAAAACATTGGCCTGAGTAGCTGCCAGGTTGTTAAGGCCTTCAAATGCGAGGCCGGCTGTCATGGCACCATCGCCAATAATGGCCACCACCTGTCTGTTCTGTATGCCCTGTTTTCTGAAAGCCACAGCCATGCCTAACGCTGCCGAAATAGACGTAGAGGAATGACCCACACCAAAAGCATCATATTCACTTTCAAAAATATTGGGAAAGCCGCTAATGCCTTTGTATTTTCGGTTTGTATGGAAATTGTCTCTGCGTCCGGTAAGAATTTTATGCCCATAAGCCTGGTGCCCAACATCCCAAACCAACTTATCGTTGGGGGTGTTAAACACATAATGCAGGGCAACTGTAAGTTCCACAACGCCCAAACTGGCACCAAAATGCGCCGGATTGCACGATACTGCGTCGATAATAAACTCACGAAGTTCGTGGCAAACCTGAGCAAGCTGCTCATTATCAAGCCTGCGTAAATCGTCAGGAGAATTTATCGTGTTTAATAAGGGGAAAAGGGCCTCTTCCATGCCTTTCAAAATCTTTTGAACGTTGATATGCAAATATAATACTTTGTTAACTTTGAGACCCTTTAAATCTCTCCTGAAATAACTCTAAATAGCAGATGTCTCATAAATCAGACAACAATATAATTCATTTAAACGAGAAAGAATAACAGCAGTTACATTTCGTTCCCAGTTTGTATTTTGCAGAAAAACTCCAGGTTTAGCAGCTATGAAATCATTTAACGCAGAAATAATGATTGTACTTGGGATAACGCAGCTGTTTGTTTTCAATGTTGCAATAGCCTGACCTTTTCTAATGAGAGGTTGTAAACGTAAGACAACGAAAAAGTATTTTGATTTTTATCCGGAATCTAAAACAAAACCGGATAAAAAGAGTTTATAAACACAGAATACTATCAATGATACCTGATTCTACGCGAAATGACCCGGTTATACCTAAACTAAATTAAACACTACAATGTGGTTCTCATATAGGCGTAAACTTAGTCACGGGCTGGTCTGTGCAAAAAAAGTCTCTTTTCCGGCATTGGTAAATGCCTTGCAGCTAATCTGGTCATTTTTCAGGTCACGATTATTAAAACGTCCGTTAATCAGTGGTTTTCCCTGGGCAATATCAATTGAGCCGTCGGGACTATGTAACCTTCAGTGCCCTGAATGCCCTGTGGGGGCGGGAGTGCTTACCAGAAAAGGGGGCATGATGGATTTGCAGCTTTTCAGGAAGATAGTTTCGGACAGCGGGCGACAATTGGCACATATAAACCTTTTCTTTCAGGGTGAGCCGATGTTGAATAACCACATAGCTCGGATGATATCGTATGCTCAGGCAAACGGTATTTACACATCCATGAGCACCAATGGCCACCATCTGAATGAAACCCGATGCATGGAACTAATTGGAGCAGGGTTAACCCGCATCATAATCTCTCTGGATGGCATCACCTGTGAATCCTATTCCACATATCGGAAAGGAGGAAACCTTAACAAAGTGCAGAATAGCATCAGAACCATTGTGGCAACACGAAAAAAACTAGGCTCCATAACGCCTTTTGTTACCGTTCAATTTTTAGTGTTTAAGCACAATGAACATGAGATACCAGAATTGATTGAGTGGTGCCGCTCTGAAGGCGTAGACAAGCTGGAACTGAAAACAGCACAATTCAACGAATTTGGACAGGGATTGGTGCAACCACCAACCAATAGTGCCTACTCGAGATACACGTTACAGCCGGATGGCTCATTGACCATTAAAGGAACCATGCGCAACCACTGCTCACGTCAATGGGGAACAGCTGTGGTGGCATGGGATGGCCGTGTTGCACCTTGTTGTTATGATAAAGATCTGGAATTTTCGCCAGGCGATGCCTCAAAAGAGTCGATTAAGGCCATTTGGCGTAACAGAAATATGGATCAATTCAGGCACAAAGTACTCAACAACCGCGCCTCAATAGAGATGTGTCGCAACTGTACCGAAGGGCGCAACATCCTTTTTTAGCTCTCCTCGCCCGTTATTACGGGGCATACCAGATTTAATGCTTTGGTAAGACTTTCAGCCGTTTCGGCCAAAATCATTAATTTATCACCCTTCATAATTTGCGTGTTGCCATTTGGCGTAATAAATTTCCCACTGCGATTTATCATTACAATAAGTGCCGTTTTGGGAAAATTTAATTCCAGAATTTTTCTTCCGGCTGCGGGGCTGTCATCCATTATATCTACCTCAATCAACTCCGACTTTACGCTATCTGAAAGCTCAATATCGGCAGGCGTGCGGCGGCGCAACTTAAGCGGCAGAGCTACGTGTAACCATTTTGAGACAAGTGGCAGTGAGGTTCCCTGAACCAATACAGAGATGATGGTAACAAAAAATACAAGATTAAAGATGGTGTGTGAACTATCAACGCCAATAAGCATAGGGTAAGTGGCAAAGACAATTGGTACGGCACCGCGTAAGCCTACCCAGGAAATAAACAAACGATCACGATTATACATCTTAAATACACTTAGCGAAAGCATCACAGCCACCGGACGGGCAATGAAAATCAGAAACAGCGAAACCAGAATGCCTGGTACCAATAAAGGAATCATCTCCGAAGGATAAACCAGCAGACCTAGCGTGAGAAAGAGAATTATCTGCATCAGCCATGCCACCCCATCAAAAAACTTCACCAAAGTTTTCTTATGTATAAGCTCTTTGTTTCCAAGAAAAACGCCACAAATATAAACCGCTAAAAAGCCGTTGCCATGCAAAAACTGCGTGGCCGAAAAAGTAAGAATCACAAGCGCCAGCGCCAAAACAGGATACAACCCATCATAATCCAGTTTGATTCGGTTTATCACCAACTGTCCAAATTTGCCCATTCCAAATCCCATAATGGCTCCAATTGAAAACTGCATAAAAAACAGCGGCACAATGGAGAGCAATGTTTTATCGGGAGATTGGATGATGGATATTATTGAGACCGTAAGAAAGTAAGCCATGGGATCGTTACTACCGCTTTCTAGTTCCAATGTAGGACGCAGTTGGCCTTTAAGGCTTACACTTTTGGAACGCAAGATTGAAAAAACGGCAGCCGCATCGGTTGACGAAACAATTGCACCCAGCAGAAACGCCTCCAGAAAAGTAAAGTGCGTAAAATACCAAACCACCAAAGCCACCAAACCAGCTGTTAACACAACGCCTACCGTTGATAGCATCACCCCTTTGCCTATAACAGGCCGAATACTCTTCCAGCTCGTATCAAACCCTCCGGAAAACAATATATAGTTGAGCGCTATGATACCAATAAACTGCGCGCGCTCGGGATCATCAAATGGAATTTTACCGAAACCTTCACTCCCCGCGAGCATACCGATAATTAAAAACAACAACAAAGTGGGAATACCCAACCGATAGGAGGTTTTGCCCGCCAAAATACTCACAAGTAGCAAGAGTGATACAATGAGAAGGATGTGATCTATGCCCATGATATTATATCTCTGTATAATTCAGAATTAAAAACTGATATGAACGAATGAACTACAAATAAAAAATGCCGCTTCTGGCTCACAAAACCGACATTCTGATTGTTCAGCAAAATGCTGAACAATCACTAACGCAAAAAGCATTACTCGGGTTCACAACGAAAAAAGGCGTGTGCATGTAAAGATACAAAGTTTTTCTTAGCATTGGGCTCATCCCAAGAGTTGTATCGGCTATGATCAACCGCGATTTTCTAATTTGGACGAACTGCAATGATCCAGATGATGGCTAGATTGAATGTGTGATACCACCCGAAAAAAGGTTGCGTTGGCGCAATTAAAGGCACAATAAAAAACACGCAGCGACTGATGCACTGCGTGGTTCTATTTGTGATTATAGCAAGTGATTATAGCTTTTTAAACAGCTCGGTCATGCTCACCTTATCTGAGATTATGCCTTTGAGAGCAGATATGCTCACACGCTCCTGCGTCATGGTGTCGCGGTAACGGATGGTCACTGTTTGATCCTCGAGTGATTGGTGGTCGATGGTGATACAGAAAGGTGTGCCAATCGCATCCTGGCGACGATAGCGCTTGCCAATGGAGTCTTTCTCATCGTACTGACAGTTAAAGTGGAACTTCAGGTCGTTGACAATTTCGCGGGCCATTTCGGGCAAACCATCCTTTTTCACGAGTGGCAACACCGCAAGTTTTACGGGAGCCAACACCGGTGGCAGTTTTAATACCACGCGCGACTCTTTGGCACCATCTTTACCTTCCACCTCTTCTTCGCAATAAGCTCCGGCCATGATGCTCAGGAACATACGGTCTACACCAATGGACGTCTCAACCACGTAGGGCACATAACTCTCGCCCTTTTCAGGGTCAAAATAAGTGATTTTCTTTCCGGAGTATTGCTGATGCTGCGACAAGTCGAAATCGGTACGCGAGTGAATACCCTCTACCTCCTTGAAGCCAAATGGCATTTCGTACTCAATATCGGTGGCAGCATTGGCGTAGTGCGCCAGTTTGTCGTGATCGTGGAAACGGTATTTGTGGTCGCCCATACCCATAGACTTGTGCCATTTCATGCGCATCTCCTTCCACTTCTCAAACCACTCCAGCTCTTCGCCGGGAGCCACAAAGAATTGCATCTCCATCTGCTCAAACTCTCGCATACGGAAAATAAACTGACGGGCCACAATCTCATTACGGAAAGCCTTTCCAATTTGGGCGATTCCAAAAGGAATCTTCATGCGGCCGGTCTTCTGCACGTTGAGGAAATTGACAAAAATACCCTGTGCCGTTTCGGGACGAAGAAATACCTTTAGTGCCCCATCAGCAGTAGAACCCATTTCGGTTGAAAACATCAGGTTGAACTGACGCACATCGGTCCAGTTTTTGGTTCCAGAAATGGGGCAAACCACTTCATTGTCCACAATAATCTGACGTAGTTCATCCAGGTTATTGTCGTTAAGCGCTTTCACAAACCGCTCGTGAATTTCCTGCTTCTTAGCCAGGTTTTCGAGTACGCGAGGATTTGTTGCACGGAACATGGCTTCGTCAAAGCTGTCGCCAAATCGTTTGGCAGCTTTTTCCACTTCCTTGTCCATTTTTGCATCATACTTGGCCATCAAATCTTCGATAAGCACATCCGCACGATAGCGCTTTTTGCTGTCTTTGTTATCGATGAGGGGATCGTTAAACGCATCCACATGACCGGAAGCTTTCCACACGGTGGGGTGCATAAAAATAGCGGAGTCAAGTCCCACCACATTGTCGTGCAGCAAAACCATTGAGTCCCACCAGTATTTCTTGATGTTATTTTTCAGCTCTACACCATATTGCCCGTAGTCGTAAACCGCGCCAAGGCCATCATATATTTCACTACTCTGAAATACAAACCCATACTCTTTACAATGGGCAACCAGCTTCTTAAACACATCTTCCTGAGCCATAATGCAATTCTTTTAAACTTTATATTTATTCGATTATTTCTGATAAAGGCCGTTAAATTACTCAGACGGGCAATCCAAAATTCGGAACGCTTTGATTCAAAAGCCACAAAAATAATCCAAAAAATCAGTTTTATAGCAAATTAAGCGGGAATTGTTTATTTACCTTAATTAAACGCAACATCACGACAGGTTCGGATATTATTTCTAAAAGTCAGGTGCTGATTAACAATTCAGCGATAGCGATTCCGTTTATGTAAAAACAGACTGAAAAGCTGTATTTACACCGATTCGCAACACTCCATCCTGCCAAACCGCATTCGGTTTTATTTATGATGTAACCGGATTTTAGTAATTTTAGCCGGAATGTATCACACATAATCTCCCATACCCATGTCAGAAAGAGTTCCAATCCGAGTTACCTGTGCCATCATCAAAATTGAAGGCAAATATCTGGTTACACAACGCAGCAGCCAAATGCAGCAGCCTCTGAAATGGGAGTTTCCAGGTGGTAAAATAGAAAACGGCGAGGACGAAACTGAATGTATCCTACGCGAAATACGCGAAGAACTGAACATCTGCATTAGGGTGACGGGACGGTTGACACCTGTTACCCAACACTATGCCAATATTTCAATCACCCTCATTCCTTTTTTAGCAGAATATGTGTCAGAAGACATCATGCTTGCGGAACATTGCTGCTACCAGCTCATTGAAAAATCTGAATTGATGCAGTTTAATTGGACCGATGCCGACATTCCCATTGTGGCGGAACTGATGCAATCTGAATTTTAGCCACCCAACTATTATACCAGCATCATGCCCGGATGATGACCTGTGAGGCAACGTCCGCCGGCCGGAGTAACCACAAATGTGTTTTCGATGCCCACCATACCAATGCCTTTGATGCCTTTTTTTGGTTCCACGGCCAATACCACGTTCTCTTGCAAAGGCTCATTAAAACCTTTAGCCAACACAGGTATCTCATCAACCGTTAATCCGATGCCGTGCCCAAGAAACTTAACCTGCCGTTTGCCAAAGCCCATGAAATTTTCCAGAAAATCTGGCTTTAATTCGCCCATCACGGTGTCATAAATATCTGCGGGAATGTTACCCGGCTTGAGCATTTCAGCAATTCGGTTTTGGATATCGACACACTGGTGGTGAATCTCCAGCACTTCAGCGGGCAGTTCGCGACCAAACATATAGGTCATGGTTTTATCAGTGTGATAGCCGTTAACAGCCAGTCCCATGTCCAGAAATACAAGGTCGCCTTTTCTCAATTTGTGATAGCGACTACCAAGTCCTGGCATGGCAGGGTTCATGCCAAAATTACCTCCGGGGCCATTGAAACTGGTTGGGTATATCGAACTTTCGCCAAAACCGATTTGACCTACCACCATCTCGGTATCAAACATATTGAAGCGTGCCGTTCCCATGTGCCCCTCTTCCAACATCACCTTATATACTTCAGCGGCAAAATCCAGTTCAGTCATTCCTTCGCGCAACAACTGGGGCACGCGTTCCTCCATCACCCGGCGGTGAATGATGCCCGCTTCCTCCATAAACCGCATTTCCCACTCGCTCTTAACCGAGCGAATCTGGCCAATTTGAGAATCGAGTGACTGAACGCCTGAAAAGGGAAAACTCTTTTGAAGCCGCTGGTACATGGCCATAGGCACAAATTCTGTTTCAAGATATACATTGCCTGAGAAGGGCGGATAGGCAGCAGCCACATCCCGATAACTCTCCATAGGCCGGATATCTGAAAACAAGGACTCATTGAGTGTACGTTCAAGGCTTCGCTTCACCCACAAAGTGGCATCTCCTGTTCTGGTTATCAGCAGAAGTCCTTCAGGCATGGAACCGGTAAAATAGAGCAAGTTGACTTTGCTAAAAATCAACGCGGTTTCCCATTGGGGATTCTCCATATCCATCTGTTTGCGGAATCGTTCCATCCGCCCGTGTAATTCTGATGCCGGTACCTGATTGTTCATAGTGGTTTATATATCTACAAATTGCTATATATGTCAATTTGGCTGGAAAACTATTTCATTAACAAAAAATTATCGAACCAGTTAACCTGGAAATAAAACCATCAAAAATAGGGTTTTATTGATGAAAAATAGCCCATACAACTCAAATCTGCATGCAAATGTCTGCAATTCCATCTGACAAACATTTGTAATTGCAAGAAAAACACTATTTTCGGGGTAGTATCGCCAACCCTTATGAAAAAACTCAAACTTTACCAGGTAGATGCCTTTACGGATCGCCTGTTTGCGGGTAATCCTGCGGCCGTTTGCATTCTTGACGAATGGCTGGACGAGGCCATGATGCAAAATATCAGCGCCGAAAACAACCTGGCCGAGACAGCCTTCATTGTGCCTCGACATGAATATTGTGAAATTCGTTGGTTTACCCCCACCATTGAGGTGGATTTATGTGGTCACGCTACTTTGGCTTCGGCTCATGTGTTGCTGAATATTCTCAATCCTGAAAAATCGGCCATCCAATTTATAGCTCCACGAGCCGGCACTCTCTTTGTTACACAAGAAAACGACATCCTCTATCTTGATTTTCCAACAGACACGCTTCGTGAATGCAACATCTATACCCATATAGAAGAGTGTATTGGCCAAAGGGTGAAACGCATCTATAAAGGCAAAACCGATTACATTGCCCTCCTTGGCAACGAAAAAGATGTGCTGGCGGTAGAGCCAAACCTTCAGGAAATTGCAAAACTTCAGGCTCGTGGCCTCATCGTCACAGCGGCAGGCAACGATGTTGATTTTGTGTCGCGCTTCTTTGCGCCCCAGTCGGGCATCGATGAAGACCCGGTAACGGGCTCGGCCCACACCTCACTGATTCCACTATGGGCAGGTATCCTAAACAAAAAAGAGATGACAGCCCTCCAACTTTCAAAGCGAGGGGGCAAACTGCTGTGTGTAGACAATGGCGACCGCTGTCTGATAGGTGGCAATGCACGTTTGTACCTGACAGGTGAAATATATATTGATTGAAAACCAAACCATTTACCCAAACCCATGAAACCCATCATATCGTTCGAAAAAATCATTATCTGTATCATCCTGTCAATTGGACTTTTGGGAGGCGTGGCACTAATATTCCTGAAAATACCGCCCATTATCCCTTCCATCTTTATTGCCATGGCTATTTCCACCCTGGTGTTTTATTTTTTGGGAGGCATCGAAATTCATATTTCGACATGGGGCCGGTGAAACTGAGTGGCAGTATTGCAGCCCTTATTGGGAGTGCCTTTTTTATTAACTGGCAACTGTCGGGACAACAAACCAACCCTGAGGGCACACTCTTTATAAATCCACAACTGTATGCAATAAATAACGATGGCAATAAACTAGGGAAAATTACAGTTCGTACCATACAACTTATCGAGGATAATCAACTGTTTGTGAACGACTCCGTGCTATTTGGACAACTCGACTTGCGAGGACTAAAACTGAACAGCCAATTTGATGTCAATTCCAGACAGGAGTTTAAGCTGGGAGAGATTACACCACAAAACCTCAAGGAAATAGGGCTTTTTAACGAGTTGAAATCCGAAAAATATCTGGAAGTAACCTACAATATGGAACTGGGGCAGAACCTAACGACTACCATCAGTTATGGCGATTCACGGCTTTTCAGAGAACAGTACGAGGGGCAATACGAAGACCTCCCGTTCGCAGTAAATCCGGTAGTGATATCGGGACGTGACCGTGGTAATGGCCTACGAACCATGGTGACCCAAAAAGGAACTGCTGCCGCACATATCACCGATGTGCCTCTGGCCAGTGGGCAAAATATCCTGATAGACCACCTCGACGATTACATCTATCTTGTTAGAACCCGAAGTGCCAACACCAGCGATAATTCCCGCCCCTATTTTGTACAATATCAAATTATCGGGCTGGGCAGAGGGGTAAAGCGATAATAGGCATACCTACTTTCCTCCCAATAATCAGTCGCACTAAAATGCATCTTGGTGCTTAAAAGTTACGAACTAGGAAAGCTTAGAATGACAGTGCATCAATGAAAAATCGACTGCAAAATGATGCATCGCATCAACTACCATTTTGAAAAAAGAAACGCACCCAATAATGACCGAAAAATTCCAAAATAAATACCGCATTCCGTCTGCACGTTTGCAAAATTGGGATTATCGATGGGATGGTGCATATTTTATAACCATCTGTACCCAAAACAGAAAGTGTTGTTTTGGTGAAATTGAAAATGGAAAAATGATTTTGTCGGAAATTGGGAAAATTGTTGAAACCGAATGGTTAAAAACAACCGATTTACGGCCCGATATGAATTTACAATTGGATGCATATGTAATAATGCCCAATCATTTTCATGCCATCATTATTATTGGAAAAAATGATTACAATAATAAACGGGGGGTGGAACGTAGAGACGCAATACATTGCGTCTCTACTACCGATACAACCACCACAACCAACAAACCAACAAAAAATCAATTTGGGCCACAATCAAAAAATTTGGCATCAATCATCCGTGGTTTTAAAACAGGTGTTACAATTAATGCCCGGAAATTATATCCCAATTTTGCATGGCAACCGAGGTTCCATGACCACATTATTCGTGATAACGATTCATTTAAAAGAATACAAACGTATATTCTGGAAAACCCCATAAAATGGGGAAATGATAAATTTTATAACCGATAAATACTTCCACTAAAAGTTGACATTTCAGCCGAAATGGCAGAATAGGGCAGATTATGGAATGCCGAAAATTGCCACATACACACAAAAGGTAGAATGTAGTCATGATGGGCGCAACCTTTATTGAAAAACGTTGGTATAAAATTCATCTGTGAAAAGATATTGACATTTTGCAAAAAGGAACCGGTCGGCTAAAGCAACCAAAAGAATTGTCATTTAAAAAAGATATGATGGAATACTTTTCCGATTACGCTGCCTTGGTAGAGAAGATAGAGAACAGGGAACTTCGCGCAAGGGATATAAAAACCATTGTACGCTTTTACAATTCAAATTGCTACGATTAATAGTATAAGGCAGGTCGGCTTGCCTCATTTAGGTTACAATATGACATCAACAAGGGTTTGATTGCTTTGAAGCCCGAAAAGAGATGTGCCAAACTCAAATGTAATTAAAACTGTTCCGAACTACGTTTAGGCCTGATAGCATAATAAGTTAAACAAATGATGTTGCCCGTTGGAATTCCCCTACATACGTTGCCAGACGCCAAACAACTAATAAACCACTGGTTATCAACGTGTGAATGATGTAACTATTGAATATAAAGATGTAATGCTTTCGCATAAAGTTGGGCTTAACTTACCTTAAATATTCCCATTGATTTAAATACGGAATACCATCAACCAACTATGCGACATGAAGGTGTTACTTATATATCCGAAGTATCCTGACTCATTTTGGAGTTTTACCCACGTGCTGCCATTTATCAAAAAAAAAGCGGCTGTTCCACCTCTGGGGTTGATTACCGTCTCGGCAATGCTGCCTGCCACATGGCAAAAAAAAATGATAGATTTGAATGTGACCCCACTTCAGTCATTTGACATTATCTGGGCTGACTATGTATTTATCAGTGCCATGTACATTCAAAAAGAATCTGTAATCAAAATTATTGGTGAATGCCAAAAACACGAAACCAAAATTGTTGCAGGAGGTCCTTTGTTTACTCAGGAATACATGGATTATCCTCAGATAGACCATTTCGTATTGAATGAAGCAGAAATTACACTGCCGCTATTTCTAGAAGATCTTAGCTCGGGGAAAACGCCTGAAAGAATTTACCAAACCAAAGAGTTCCCTTCGCTTAATAGAACACCAGTACCCGATTATCACCTGCTCTCGCAAAAGGATTATGTTTTCATGAACATCCAGGTGTCTCGCGGATGTCCCTATTCTTGTGATTTCTGCGAGATTACCACCCTGTTGGGAAATAAAGTGCGCATGAAAGAAACACGGATGGTTCTTAAAGAGATGGAGGCATTATATGATTTGAATTGGCGAGGGCCTGTTCTTATTGTGGATGATAACTTTATAGGAAACAAACATGTCGTTAAAAATGAACTGCTCCCGGCAATGAAAAAGTGGATGGTTGCTCATAAATATCCATTTACCTTCAATACCGAAACATCGATAAATCTTGCGGATGATGAAGAACTCCTGAACCTAATGGTTGAGACTGGCTTTAAATCCACTTTCGTAGGTATCGAAACACCGGAAGAAATGGCACTGCAAGAGTGTAATAAAAACCAAAATAAAAACCGTGACCTACTCGAGAGCGTGAAAACCATCCAAAGAGCAGGTATGCAGGTCTCAGGAGGTTTTATTGTGGGATTCGACAGCGATACGCCATCAGTTTTTCAAAGGCAAGTTGATTTCATACAGCAAAGCGGTATCGTTTCAGCAATGGTAGGATTGTTAAATGCGCCTAAAAACACGCAGCTTTATAAACGTATGGAAGCCGAAAACAGGTTGACAAAAAATGCAACCGGTAACAACACCGACAGTTCAATGAATTTCATACCTAAAATGAACTATCACGATTTGTTGGCGGGCTATCATAAAATAATACATGACATCTATGATGCAAAACCTTTCTATAACAGAATTCGGCAATGTTTAATCAACTATCGCAAGCCTGGCGTGGCGTACAGAAAAAAAGAATATAAGTACGTTAAAGGATTCGTTAAATCGGTGTTAATACTGGGTTTTGTAGATAAAGGCAGGTTAGAGTACTGGAAATTGCTGATGTGGATTCTGATTAAAAAACCTCAGCATTTAATTGACGCCCTTGTTTTCACTGTATATGGCTACCATTTTAGAACTGTATATGGATTACGTACCTAAATGAAAGTAACATGTCAGTACTTTTTAAAATATGTTGACTTGAAGCCTGCCATCCACAGATTTAAAAAACAGCACAGAATGGCCTTCGCAACAATGTTGAGAACTTATAGGCAGGCACGAATCAACCAAACCATTAAAAATCAATTAGATGAACAATAAAATTACATATAAAGACAAATTTAGTGGCAAAACCGATTTAAATATCCCGTTTTTGCTTAACAACACAAATAAGCTTAAGAGCAACACCCTGGTTAATGAGTCAGAAATAAGGTATCGCCGATTATTTGAATCCGCGAAAGATGGGATACTCATATTAGATTTCAAAACAGGTAAAATTGTTGATGCCAACCCATTTATCATGAACCTCATCGATTGTTCATTGCAGAGCATAATTGGTTGTCAGCTATGGGAAATAGGCCTATTTCGAAACAAACAACAGTCGCAAAAAGCCTTTAACAAACTCAAAGCAACCGGATATATACGTTTTGAGGATATGCCCATACTACGAAAGAATGGAACAATAACCGAAGTGGAGTTTATAAGCAATGTATACACAGAGTATAACAACAAAGTAATTCAGTGCAACATCAGAGACATAACGCAACGGCGACAAATTGAGAAAGCCCAGCAACTAACACTTGATATCCTCTCGCGTATAAGCGTTAGAACCGATTGGCGAGTATTGGCTCTTGAAATACTTAAGCAGATAAAAACATTTACTGGGATGGAGGCTGTTGGCATCAGACTCAACGGTACCGAAAAACAATTTGAAAATTTGTCGATTGGACTGCCTAAGTATTTTTCTATGGCTAAAAAACACTTGAAATCAACAGACATAAAAACCAGCCATAAAGGCATTAAACCACTTCTTGAGTGCGTGTGTAATAACGTTTTATTTGGCTATACGAATCCGGCACTTCCATATTTCACCGAAAAGGGCAGCTTTTTTTCGAGTAACGTAACAGAAATGTTGCCTTCAAAATCACACGAAGAGCTAACTGCTGGTCACAATCCGGCATGCAATTTATCCTGCTATGAGTCGGTGGCTTTTATTCCATTACGCTTTGAGCAACAAACGATAGGGATTCTTCAATTGATAGACAAGCGCCCTCATGCATTAAACCTTGATATAATCGATCTTCTAGAGAGTGTCGGGAACCTGATTGGGATTGCTTACACCAGACTTAAATACGAAAAAAAAATAACGGAGAGTGAGAAAAAAATCTCCGTACAACTTGACGCATTTACCAAGCTTAACAGCGAATACCAGGTTCTGAACAGCAACTTGACAGAGAAAATCGAACAGATTCAACATATCAATTCTGAACTGGTTATGGCAAAGCAGAAGGCGGAAGAGTCCGACAACCTCAAATCGGCATTTTTATCAAACATGAGTCATGAAATCAGAACGCCCTTAAATGCCATAATAGGATTTTCAAACCTGCTGGCCTACACAGATACAGAAAATACCAAACTGGCAGAATTTGTGCAGATTATAAACTCCAGCGGTGACCACTTGTTAACCATCATCAACGATATTCTTGATATGTCACGAATTGAGTCGAACCAGCTCATTATTAAGTCAGAGCCCGTCAGTCTAAATAAAATTCTCTTTGAACTATTAAAGACATACGAGCAATCAGCTGCAAACAAGAAAATTACAATCAAATCTGACATTGATGATTCATATGAAAGGCTCTGCATCATTTCAGATGAAAACAGAATAAAACAGGTGCTTTGTAATCTGCTAAACAACTCAATTAAGTTTACCAAAGAAGGAGGAGTTGAGTTTGGCTACAACCTAATACCCGGATTTGTTGAGTTTTTTGTAAAAGATACCGGAATTGGAATCGACAAAAAAAATCATGACATGGTATTTCACAGGTTCAGGCAAATTGAAAGCAAAGGAAGCATTGTATATGGCGGTAATGGCCTTGGGCTTTCCATTTCAAGAGCATTGGTGGAGAAATTAGGCGGCACCATTTCGTTACATTCAGAAGTTGGAAAAGGAACAGAATTCCGATTCACAATTCCATATAATGAAGTACTGGACTCTAGTAAACGGAATAAACCAGTTACAACACATACTAAAAACTTAACATGCCGAACAATTTTGCTAGTGGAAGATGACCTATATAGCCATGCCTATCTTGACAGGTTGCTTACCAGCAAGAACTATAACCTATTGCATGCCTGGGATGGCAAAGAAGCAGTGAAGCTTGTAATGCGCAACCTTGAAATCTCATTGGTGTTGATGGATATAAAAATGCCAAAAATGGATGGATTTCAGGCTTTAAAACTTATAAAAAACTTTAGACCCGAATTACCGGTAATTGCGCAAACGGCTTATGCCCTCAGCAACGACAAGGAAAAAGCCATAAATGAAGGCTTTGATAATTATTTATCAAAACCAATATCCGAAACAGAACTTTTCAACATGCTCTCCGGCACATTAAAATATGCGAAATAATGCTCATTCATTACAAATAATAAATTAAGTCGAAATGGAAAATCAAAATAAAGGGTTTTGGGAGGTAAAAAAGGAGAAAATCAAAATTGAATTTCCCAATATTACCGATGATGATTTGATGTTTTATGACGGCAAAGAACAGATAATGCTGGATATGCTGAGTCATAAAATCGGAAAATCAAGGGAAGAGCTGCAAAAAATTATCATAAACATCTAGTGCTCTTTTGCAAAAAGAGTTATTGTAAAATGAATACCCATTATGGATGAGTGAAACAACGCATTTAAAAATCAGGAATATGGCAAGCCACCGGTGTGTTTCGATGGTGGAAGATGAGTTGAAAAAACTCCAGATTGAATATCGTTCTGTTGAATTGGGTGAGGTTGAGCTACTAAAAAACATTACGGATTTACAGCGACATTTGCTTCAAGGCGTTTTGCTTCAAAGTGGTCTGGAGTTAATGAATAGCTCCAATGACGATTTGATATCAGAAATAAAGAGAGTTGTTCAGGATTGGATTGATCTGTCAGACATTGTGCCGGAGGAAACCTACTCTGCATATCTGAAGCGAAAACTGAACCATGACTACTCTTATTTGAGCCAAATATTCTCTGTTGAGGAGGATACCACGCTCGAGCGGTACATTATTACCCAGAGAATTGAGCGTGTGAAGCAGCTTATTGCTGATGACAAACTAAGTATAAGCGATATAACCTATAAAATGCACTACAGCAGTGTACCTCATTTATGTAATCAGTTCAAGAAATATACTGGCATTACCCCCGTTCAATTCAGACATTCGGTGGGTCAGGAAAAAGTTTGACCACACCAAACACAAAACCCTCCTTTTCAGGAGCTCCCAACACTGGGTTTAGTAATGATGGCTTACTCATACGCTTCAGGTCTATCTAACCTTTTCCCCTTAATACCTGAGATATCAATCAACGACAAAAGACACTGCCCATCATCACCGGTAACAATGCCTTCCATGTAAACGAATCCTAAAATTGTTTGATTATAGCCCAGGTGTAGTTGGCACGAGTCCTTTAACTTTGTGGAAAACAACCCGCTAAAGAATGTGTTAAATAGAGACAACGACTCATCTGAGATGAATAACCTGAAATTGATGTTCCGCAGACTGTGTCTTTTTTCGCCAAGCATTTCAGCGCCAGTAAAATTTAAATCACGAATGATGCCATCGCTATCAAGCGTAAAATACCCCATAGGGGCAAAATCATACAAAAGGGTGTATTTCTTGAGGGCTTCTTCAGTTGTTTCATAAGCCTGCCGCAGCTCCTCATTCTGCATTTCGAGTTCAATCTGATGAACCTGAAGTTCATGTAAAATCCGTTTCACATCCCTGTCATCACCGACAAATGTAGCCTGAGAGTATTTATTGCGTAGGCGTTCTTCGGCCTTTTTCCTTAGCAGACGGGCGTCTGTAAAATCTATTGCATCCTCGTCCATAACCATATCTATTTGTAAGCGTTAATGTGCCATTTCACTGCATCATCAATAACATAGCATGCGACTCTTTAAGTCGGTTTTGAATAATATGCACCCTCCATTTCACATTTTCGACACTTCCATCACTCTTTTTTATCTCTATAACTGTTGAGTTATCCTTGCCATCTCTCACCAGTCTGGCGTTCTCATCCTCGGCTTTGGCACGCGCATTTTCAGCCACAAACAACTTAAAAAAGTTATTATCGAGCACATCTGCCGACTTGATTTTAAGAAACGCTTCGGCTGCCGCATTTAACTCAATAATCCGTCCATCTGCAGAGAGTGACACAACAACACCCGGATAGGAATAAAACAGAAGGCTGCGCATCTGCTCAGAATGGCTAAGTTTGCCCTCAATCTCCATGTGCTCAGTCGTGTTGATGAAGGTCATCACCAGCCCGTCGATTCGATCATCGAAAGTGCGATAGGGCATTATCCTAATGAGAAACCAGCGTCTGTCGTGAGTGGCAATCTGTTTTTCAGTGAAGAAGAGCGTATTTAGGACCCTTCGGGCATCCAGAGCCATGTCAGGATAGATGAGTTCAGTGACCAGATCCGTGATGGGTCTGCCAATGTCACTCTTTATCAGTTTGAATATTTTGGTAGCCTGATTGGTATATCTGCGAATGTTCAGATTTTTATCCAGAAACAAGGTGGCAATATCGGTGCTGTTAAGCAGATTTTTCATGTCGTTGTTCACGCGTGAAAACTCATCCACTTTTGATTGCAGCTCAGCATTTACGGTTTGAAGCTCTTCGTTAAGGCTCTGCATCTCCTCCTTTGAGGTGGTAAGCTCTTCATTGGTTGATTGCAGCTCCTCGTTGGCAGACTGCAACTCCTCGTTGGTCGATTTTAGCTCTTCCTGAGATGTCTGCATCTCCTCCATGGTGCTTTGCATAACTTCACGCATGTGTAGAAGCTCGTTTTGCAGCTCGGACTCTCGGACACTCTCCAGTTCACTTATTCCTTTTTTACTCGGACGCTTTACAGTCTCAACCACGGATGAATCAGAAAAAACAATCATCAACAGGCCATGCAATGGTTCTGGCTTGTCGATCCATTTAATGCTAACATTAATGTATTGTGTGCCATTATTGGCCTCCATTTTAATATTGCGCAAAAACACCAGACCTCTGTTTTTTATAGCATTACGAAAAGCAACAGGGAGTTCGGTCTGCAACTTATCGCGCAACATGGCAAAAATATTCATGTTGGCTTTTCCAACAGCTGGCTCCAGATACTTCCCGGTTCGCCCGCTGATGTACAAAATGTCACCATCTTCATTCACAAGCACTCCGGGGGGTGTGAAATTGTCAAGCAACAGCTCATTGGCATAACTCTGAATATTCAAAACAGGATTTACGGACATAGGCTTATTGGAAACAAATTGTTTGTTGTGTAAAAAAGTGGCTGAAAAATCTACCAAATCAGGACGCAATATAGCTTCACTGTGCTTAAATATCTTGCATTTGGAATCGACTACAGTAAATAAATGACCCTGGGTGCCCAGTGTTTCTGAAGTTCCCAGAATCAGATATCCGTTACAGACAAGGCTATAATGAAACAAAGAGATTACTTTTCTTTGCAGTTCAGAATCCATGTATATCAACAAATTACGGCAAGATACAATGTCAATTTTGGTAAACGGTGGGTGCATAATCAGATTGTGTTCAGCAAAAACGACCATCTCCCTGATTTCGGGTTTCATCTGGTAACCATCATCAGTGACAGAAAAAAAACGTTTTAAGCGGGACGGCGACACATCTGCAGCAATATTGGAAGGAAACAGGCCTTTTCTGGCTATCCCGATGGCTTCATTATCGAGATCGGTGGCAAAAATTTGTAACGTCAAGCTGTTGTGCAACTTTGCTTTTTCAATCTCCTCCTTAAACAATATTGCCAATGAATAGGCCTCTTCGCCGGTAGAACAACCCGGGATCCAGGCGCGCAGTACAGTTCCATTTTCCCGGTTGAAAATAAGCTTGCCAATAACCTGTTCCGCCACTAGACTCCATACGTGAGAATCGCGAAAAAAGTTTGTGACACCAATCAACAACTCCTTAAAGAGAATGTCAACTTCACCCGGATTGTCATTTAAAAGATTCACATACCCCGCAACTTTATCAATCTTGTGAACACTCATACGCCTTTCAATACGTCGGTATAAGGTGTTCTTCTTGTACAACGAAAAATCATTTCCGGTACAACTACGCACAAGGGTTACAATTTTCTCCAGAGAGCTTTTATTCTTCAACTCCAACGCCGGATCAATTTTAACTTTTGGCAAGTGCTTCATTAAATCGATAAGCTTCAGCGGAAGTTCATTGGCTTCAGCTACAATATCAACAAGCACGGAATCTATAGCACTGCGGGGCATGCTGTCGAATCGTGCCGAACCCGGATTCTGAGCCATCACAATACCGTTTTGCGCCTTGATGGCACGCAGACCCAAACTACCATCTGAACCCATCCCTGAGAGAATTACACCCACAGCCAACTCCCTGTTGTAATCGGCCAGCGAACGCAAAAAAAGATCGATTGGCAGCCTTAGTCCTCTTTCTTCGATAGGCTCAGACAAAAACAACATTCCTTTAAGAATGGTCATACTTTTGTTGGGAGGAATAACGTATACCCTGTCTGGCAACACCATCATGCGGTTCTGTGCCTGCAGAACTTTCATTTTTGAGGTTCTCTGGAGCAGTTCGGGCAGCATCCCTTTTTGTGTGGGATCCAAGTGTTGAATTACCACAAATGCCATTCCGCTTTGTTCGGGAACATTTTCCAAAAACTGCTCCAACGCCTCTAACCCCCCTGCCGACGCACCAATACCAATAATTGGAAACAGCCCGCTAGCCGATTCAGAGACATTATCTGATAAATCTGCATGTGAATTTTGCTTAACAGATATCATCAATCAAGTTATTTATGATTCAATAGTATGAGATTCGCAAACTGAAAAGTCTGGTTTCTAACTCTACTACAAAGTAACTAGTATTTGGTTCCATTCAAAAATTATTTTTTGGCACCCAGCCAAATCATGACCCCTCCTACAACCATGGCGGTTACACCAATCAAAGGAGACCAATTTAGATCGTGTTTCTTATCTCTGGTAATCTCTAAAGAACCAATTTCTACAACTTTTTCTTTTGTAAAAAAGATTACAGAAGTAAATACAGTGAGAATCACACCCACTATTAGAATTACTATTCCTGCTTTTTTCATATTTCAATTATATTCATTCAGTTTATACACAACTATTATTCACAATCAACTCTTTGATAGAAAACAGACTCAAGCCTCATATTCGTGTTTGCTTTATTATCCAAAAGCCCATAAGGCATGAAGCGAAAATGGCAAAATGCACTCCCGGGAAGATTCCCGGGCTATGCATTCCAGATTTTTCTCAGATTGTGCAATCTGAGAAAAGAATCGTGTTTACTCTTCTAAAACAAGATAGAGTTCAGTCAGGTCAGGTGTAAGAATTACTTCGGTTCTGCGATTGCTGGCGCGGCCTTCTACGGTGTTATTTGTTGCGATGGGAGAAAATTCCCCTTTGCCAGCGGCTGTAAGTCGATTGGAGTCAAAATCAATGTCTTTGGTCAGGATACGTAAAACCGCTGTTGCCCTGGCAGTGCTGAGATCCCAATTATCTTTATACAATTTTGATTTTATAGGAACATTGTCGGTGTGTCCTTCAACCAAAATTGCAACATCCTCATTGTTGTTTAGCACTTTTGCGAGTGTTTTTAGCGCTTCTACTCCTTTTGCATCAACCACATCGCTACCCGATTTGAAAAGCAGTTTCTCTTCTAGTGAAACATACACTTTCCCATCTTTGGTATAAACCGATAATTCATCGGCCTTGTAGCTACCCAATGCATCGGCAATAGCGGTTTTCAGTTTGGACATAACTGCATTTTGAGAATTCACCTTATCCTGGAATGTTCTTAACCGTTTTGCCTGATCAGAAATGGTTAATTTGGATTCAGTGGTTAAAGCTTTTAAATCATTCTGAATAACGGCCTTCTCTTTCCTAAGACCTTCAACCTGCATGCTATACTCTCTAACTTCTCTTTGAACTATAGCTAATTCCCTCTCAAGATCGCTCACCCTGGTTTCTGAAGCTGTGAGTTTTTTGCCTGTTCCACAAGACATTAGCGCCATACTAAATATCAGGAACACAAGCGTAATGCCGAAAAATGATTTTTTCATGATACTGTTATTAGTGAATATATTAGAATACAAATATTACATCAAACTCACTGCAAATCATTACATAACCCATGAACACATTTACATCATTCACACCTTTATAAAAATGGGACAGGTGTCGGCTTGCCAATTCCAAAATCACGTAGACCAAAATCGCTGGCTTTGTTAGAGTTAAATTTTATAACATCGAAACCTGAACCGGGTATAACGGGATAATAGGCAACAGACAATTCAAACATATTTAAAACCAGATTCTCATTTTTAATGAGCACTCCAATACCAAACAGAGAATAAATTTTACTGCTTCTCAGCTCATGATTTACATTTCCGATGAAGCCGCCTGAATAGCTTATGTATGGGCCAAATCTAAAGCCTAAATATTCCCAGGGTGCATAAAACTGGGTTTGCAGAGTAAACAAAATCCGCTTGGTACCCATCAATTCAGGACTGTTAAAACCATCCAATCCATAGTCGTCGTTCAGCGATAGGTAATCATTGTGGCGGCGCTTTATGCCCAGAGTAACCTGAGGCTTTACAAACTGTCTGAATTTCCAGTTTCCGGCTTCAATCAATTCAGTGAAATAATTGATACTAATAGACAAGACTCCTTGTGATGGCTTCGAGTTTTCGAAGAAGGTTCCGTATGCAATGTCCGGACTCAGATATCCCCAGGAATTATAAGTGCCGTATGCTGCTCGTCCACTTAAATAAAGCCTTCCCCTATTGGATTTCTCCTGATAGCCTGCGGTAATACTGAAGGTTTTGCCTATCGGAACATCTTCGGTTACGCCAAATTGAAATACATATTTATCCTGAATATATTTTCGCGTTGAAATGCCGATTGATCCTAAAACAAAATTTTCACCTTCGTACACCCTCAATGTATCGAACATAGCAAGAGGCTTTTCAATGTATCTAATTCGCAACATACGCAGTGCTGAAACAAAGCGCGTGCTTCGCGTATATTCTGTATTGCCTCTGAACAAACGGATGGCATTACCTCCCCAAAAATCAACAGTATTAAATCTCACGTTCTGTAATACAACATTCAAATCCTCATCTAAATAAGTGGCTTTAAAATGCTGGTGTTCCACCTTTATTCCGGCAGCCCATTTGGCATAAGGGGAGAAAAAAGGGCGATCAAATTCAATGCTTCTGATAAAATACTTATGCTCATTGGTGCCGTAGATTCCTGTAGCATTAATGTATGTATTGCGGAAATTGGGTATGTGATAATTCAGATAAACTCCTGTAGGCTGGTTACCATGATGCAGTGTATAGCCATTTTCAAGAACGTGGCCCAACCCAATAAAATTCTGATCCTTAATCGCAAAATGCTTATAGTCACTTTTAGAGCTGAATTTTGGTGTTATGCTCCATCGGTCCAGAACACGAATATATATATCAACCGAATCAGATAAATCATTGAGCGGATTAATATGAAAGACAACATCGCGGATGTATTCGTTGCGACGGATTAATCTTTCAGACTCCTTTACATATAGCGAGTCGAATGGCTCATTCTCCCTTATCAGCATCAGGTTGCGAATGGTTGAAGCTCTGGTTTGAACATGCAAATTATTACCTGAACGCGATAAAAAGTTTAGCGGGGGTACATACTTTGTTTTTACGGAATAACCAAATGGGTCGAGGGTTTCTACATATATGTGTCGGATAATTTTACCTTCATACCTGTTGTAGTGACCTTTTATCCGCTTTTTATAAATCCTATTCTCGGCCATGGAGTCCGCTACAGCACTAAAAATCAACCGATGCAGAAACTTTGTAAACCTGTTTTGGCCGGAATAAGCCTCAATATCTCTATAGATGGTGGCTGAGTCGCGCTTTGCAGATGGCTGCTGGGAAAACAGAATACTCCCCATCATAAATCCTGTCAAGCACAATATGAGGCCTTTCTTTCTCACAACGATTAACTTATTCAGGGCGGATATACTCTTCTGTGGCCTGTTTGTTTTTCTCTTCCTCTTTTGCTTTGCGTTTAAAGTAGCCCCTAAATAAAAAATTGTGTTTGAGGGCTTCCAGATTCTCATTCAGAGCATGGGTGCTCTCCTTCACGTTTATTATTGTTTGATTGATGTTCTCAGACATTATTGTATCCTGTATTAACCTGCCAATGGGGCCATCACCCTGGTTTATTTTCTCAACTATCTGGTCAAAACGCAGGGTTATACGCTCTGCATTCTCAGTAGAGACGAGCACGCTCTGCATAATATTAGATACATCAGCCCTGGTAGCCAGTATGGTTGCATTTAAACCCTGGCTGCTTTCTTCAAGGTTACGAATGACTTGACTGATGCTCTCAGCAGTGGTAGAATCTTTTATCAATCGACCCAGTGTGCCATTTCCGCTGTTAATATTTATCATTATCTCTGCCAGTTCAAATGTAATGAGTGAGACATTGTCGGCAGTTACTTTCAAACTCTTGATGATGTCATCCGTTTCAACCGGCTCCACAGATTTTATCTCCTGACCATCTGCCACCACCGGCGCATCTGAACTTCCCTGGGTGATAATCAAAATTCGGTCTCCAATAATACCGGAAGAGCCAATACCCGCCTCGCAATCAGCTTTGATAAACTGTTGTACGCTTCTTTTAATCAACAGATTTACTTTTACAGTTGAGTCATTGATGATGGAAATGTTGTCAACAATTCCCACATCGATGCCCGAATATCGAATGTTGCTGCCGACTCTTAATCCGCTAATGTTATTAAATGTAGTTGTGACCTTAAATACCGGATCGAAAAGATTTTGCTGCCGTCCAATCAAAAAGATGGCAGTGACAAAAATGGCCAACCCTCCTATGATAAATAAGCCCAATCTCACTTTAAATTTCTGCGTGTGGCTTTCCATGGTCTTTTTAGTAAAAAAGTAAAATTCATCTCACATCAAATATTGGCACAAACCAAAAATCACTTTTGCGCCAATGGTCAATTACTGACCATATCAAGTTCCTGATTGCATAAAAAACGCTTTTATCAATGCATCATCTGACTTTTCAAAATCTGTTAAACTACCCTCCTTGTAAATGGCCCCATCCTGAAGCATCACGATGCGTGTGGCTGTTTTTCGGGCACATTCAATATCATGTGTTATAATGATTGATGATGTTTTATACTTTTTCTGCACCTCATTAATTAAAACACTTATCTCCTGCGAAGTAACAGGATCCAATCCGGTAGTTGGCTCATCGTAGAGCATTATTGATGGATCCACAACAATGGTTCGGGCAAGACTGATTCGCTTGCGCATGCCACCTGACAATTGAGAAGGCATTTTTTCCAAAGCATCTGCCAATCCAACATTTTCGAGTGCTTCTAGAATCTTGTCATCAACCTCTTTACGGTTAAGCTCTTTTCTGATTCTCAGCAAAGGGAACTCCAGGTTTTGCCTAACAGTCATTGAATCGTACAATGCCCCGCTTTGAAATAGAAAGCCTACTTTTTTCCTTAACTCCCCCAAGTCTGTGTTATTCAACTCGCCTATATTGTAACCAAGCACGTTAATTTTACCCTCATCAAAGGCCAGCAGTCTCACGATACACTTTATCAACACCGATTTACCGGAACCAGACTTGCCCAGAACCACCAGATTCTCACCCTGAAAAAGCTTCAGGCTCACGTTTGACAAAACAACTTCATTGCCAAATGATTTTTTGAGGTTCTCAATCACAACAACTGATTCGGCTGATTCTTTGCCTCTTGTTTCTTCAAATCCTCTATACATTTTAATGACTTTAATGAATAATGCACTCGCACCACACAAAACACTGAGACAGTTAATTGAAATACAAGTATTGGATACAGGTGTCTAAAGCATATCCGTAATCTGAACAGCTATCATATCGGTTATAATTACCAATAAAGAGGCTACAACTACGGCTGAATTTGCTGCAACACCCACGCTTTCAGTTCCACGACCGGCATTATACCCTTTATAGCATCCTACAAAACCAATTACAGCACCAAAAAAGAAAGTTTTTATAAGCGCCGGAATAAAATCAAGAAAATCCACTACACTGAACGCCTGATAAAAAAACAATACAAAAGAGACACTTCCTTTAATGTTTACACCCGCCCAACTGCCCAAAATTCCCAAAGCATCGGCATATAATACCAGAATTGGAATCATAAGTGTTGCAGCCAAAACACGCGGTACCACCAAAAAACGAATGGGATGAGTAGCTGATACTTCCATGGCTTCGATCTGTTCGGTAACTTTCATGGATCCTAGCTCAGCACCCATTCCAGAACCTACCTTTCCGGCGCAAATAAGGGCTGTTATAACTGGACCCATTTCTCTGATAATAGATACAGCCACCATACCAGGCAGCAATGACTCAGCACCAAAATCGGCCAACACCGGCCGTGTTTGGATGGTTAACACCAAGCCGATAATAGCACCCGTAACAGTAATAAGCGGCAGGGTTTTGTATCCTATTTGAAAGCATTGTCTGAAGAACTCCTTGAATTCAAAATCACGGGAAAATGTCTCCTTGGCTACCCTCATCATAAAGAGAACCACATCTGCAGAATTGATAAGCAGAAGGGTAATGTCATCCTTTTGCGCTTTGGCTTTTTCGCCTAATCGCATCGTTCCATTTAATAGACCCTTCACGCTCCGACGGTCACTCATTGCTGGTCTATAAATTTTCATGTTAATCTCTCTTTTAGGTTTACTTTTGAACTATAACGATATAAAGCATAATCACTTTAAAAAGACGCTGGAACTCTAACTGATTTAACATCCGGCTTAAGATTCGTATATTTCTCCATTGTTATTCTGGCCATCAAATAACTTAATGTTGACTCTGCACCTTGATTCAGGTTTACATCCAGCTTCTCCAGACCATCGAAACAACCACCCGTGCAAGGATTATAGACTATTTGATTCAGTCGGTTATGCCCTAAAAACCAATTAAAAGCTAATTTCATCTTTTCTATATATTCATCTTTTTTGAAAACGTCATAAAAAGTACTCAGTGTCATTATTGTATAGGCAACATCAATAGGCTGTTCTCCATAGTGCGACGGCGGTTGACCGCGAATTTGCCAGTTTCGGTTAGAGATGACTTCTATACCATTCTTGTTATAAATTCTATTTAGGAGAAAAGAAAAAGATGTCATAGCAATCTCTTTATAAACTCTTTCACCAGTCAAAATCCATGTGAAAAGCATTGCTTCAGGAACAATACTATTTGCATAAGTTAGATATGGCTCAAACCACTCCCAATCTCTACCGTGTTCATGATTATACATTTCTCTCAATCTGTCTGCAAACAACCGAACAACTTCAAGTCTCTTAATCTTAATTTCATCAGGGTTACTCGTTGACATTGACTGAGTGCTTGTTGAATTATCTTTCATAAGAGGATACTTCAATCCTTTAATCTCTAAGAAAAGGCCCTTTATGGCAAAAGCCATAGCCCTTGTGGAATGTATATCGGTTAAAACAGGAATGCTTTTCTCAATCATAATTTTGGCCTCAAACACCATCGCTTCAGGTAGTGTGTTACTTAATGAAATCAAAAAACCAAGTGCCCAAATGGCTCTTCCATTAGCATCATCCAGATTAACAGCGCAATTTTGATTCGTAAAAATCGCATTGCTGTCCATATAATTTAAAAAACTACCATCATTCTGCTGGCACTGTTTAATAAACATAAGATACCTGTTTACCTCCTTAAGAATATCATGACTTAACGTTAGCTTGTAATACATGCACATAGCCACCAATGCCCTTGAATTATCATCCAAGGTGTAACCAGAGGATAAGTCAGGTTGGTTAAGTTTCGAGAACTGAATTATTCCTTTGTCAGTTGTCAAATTTTTAATATGAGATAAATTAATTTTAGGAAGATTGTATTCAAGCTCTATATTCCCATTAGTCAATTTATTGAATAAGCATAAATGTGCAATAGCTGAGTTCTCCCACGAGGTGGGAACAATCTTGTGCAATACATTATTTGAAATATTGTGACGTAAACTTTCATTATTCAGCAATAGAATAACCGCCGCCGCCAATTGTTCTGAGTTGCCAAAATCGAATATAATACCTGTATCATTTGTGATTATTTCCCGCGCATGTGGTATCGGAGTTGAAACAACCGGACAGCCGCAGCTCATTGCATATACAAAAGTTCCACTCACTGCTTGGTTTGGATCGCGTGTAGTAAACAGGTAGATGTCTGTTAACTGTAAATATTCCAATAAAACTGGCAACTCTAAGTATTTATTCACAAAAACGACATGATCCTGAAGCCCATTATCTGCAACGGCTGCTTCGAGGCTCTTACGATATGCTTCTCCATCCCTTTTAACTACCTCAGGATGAGTTTTGCCAATAATAAAAAAAAGCACCTCTGGACATTGTTTAATAATTGCAGGCAAAGCTTGAATAGTTGTCTCAACACTTTTACCCGAGCTTAGAAGACCAAATGTAGTTACTACTTTTCGCTGTTGCAGACCATATTTTTTCTTTAATAGATTGATATTGAAATGTGATACCAAATGGGTTCCATGTGGAATCATGGTAACTTTCTCTTGTGGCAATTTATAGTCTGTAATTAATATCCCTTCAGAATTATGGGTCATAACCACCACAGCCTTTACATGAGCAACGATATTTCGCACTAAGGATAATAACTCATTGCCTGGATGTGGTAACACAGTATGAAAAACAATAATAATAGGCTTTGATATCGCATTTAAAAATGAAATGAAAGCATTTTCATTGCCCTTAAAAAAGCCGAATTCATGTTGAACTACAATCAGTTCTATCGAGTTATCGTTTTGTATCAGGTCTCCAATTCTAGCATATTCCTCAACAATGGATGTATTTAATTCATATTTTACTTCTGAAGGGTATTGAATCTGTCCGGTTTCTGTTCCCAATGCGCATATTCGTATGGACAATGAATTACTAAACTTACTGTTAATTGCTAAAACTAAATCCTGAGAATACGTGGCAATTCCGCATTCCCTTGGCGGATACGAAGTCACCATAATGATTTCAGGAGGAGACTCTTTGTCGGCAACTACAAAAGCACTTGCTATCATATCTGTAAACGCGTTTCTTTTAGCCATGTCATTATCCTTAAAAACGATGTTAGAGAATGTCATAAAATTTGATAAGCAGTAAAACTTAAGGTATCAGCTATTCATTGCTCCACTCATAAGCTCCTGCACCAAATCAGTGATATTCAATGATGCACAACCAATTAGTGAATCAGCTGCACCATAGTATATATAAAGGGTACTACCAAACAAAACAGCTCCGGTTGGAAATACCACATTATTTACCTCTCCTTTCAACTCCCACTCCATTTCCGGTGAAAGCAGCGCATATGGTAGCCGACCAATCTCTATCAACGGGTTTTCAAGGTTCAACAAAGCTGCGCAGGCTGAATAAACGAATGTTCCATTAAACATCCTCTTAACCCCATGATAAATAATAAGCCATCCGTACTCCGTTTCAATAGGAGGACAACCTCCTCCTATATAACTAGACTCATGCTCGTATAAAGGATCTAGAACTATATGTTTATGAAAGTCCCGAAAATAATTGTTCCAGTACTCCTTAGTCAGGTCACCTAATTCATTAATAGCAACAAGCTGTATTCCAGGCCTTAACCTATGAAGAAACATCAATTTATTGTTGATACGACGTGGAAAAAAAATAACATTCTTATCCCACAGCAATTTTTTCTTGTCAATATCAGTTGATTGGTAGTAGAACTTTGGGTTCAACCAGTAATCTTCACTTATTTTTTCAGAACCCTCAACTATAGAAACAAACTGCGCATAAGTTTGTGGTGGTACAATCATCCCATGTTTTTCAAAATGAAGAAGATCTTTTGAAACAGCTAATGCACCTCTTGCGTTTATCCCATCATATCCAGTATAGGTAAGATAATACAAATCGTCTATCTTCGTAATTCTAGGATCTTCAACACCGTGCGATTCATATTCAAACTCCGGCACAATTAATGGCTTTTCCCATCGCTCAACTACTGTTAATGGACCATCCAACCGACAGTATCCGATAGTTGAATGATTGCCCTTTTGAACAGCCCTGTAGTATAGGTGAACACTATCTCCTACTCTAATTACAGCGGGATTTAGTACGCCCATATCTTCAAACTGCAACCCAGATGGTGACAACAAGATTCCTTCCCTTTTAATATTTATCATATAACCTCTACCTTTACACTTATTTACTTTGGCTTTCCACTATATCACTTATCTGTATTACTAATCATTACATTCAACAAGCTATGCAATAATATTCACAATTCTATTTGTCAAAAAATTTGTTGTGAAAAATACATCTTTCAACAACCTAAAATTCACACAATTGGCTATATTGTAAGATTAAAGCAGTTTATTGTATTTAAAAATGCTCTCTATCGCCATTTCATTTTAATTTTCTCAATTTTATTATTTCAAAGTCTTGTTCGGTTCAGAAAGGATTCCGTTAGTAGGTAACTTATTGCAGCATTGCTACAAAGAGATCAGATCTATACACCAACACATCTCAGACTATTCTCTATCGCCATTAGCTACAACTTCAGGTTGAACATGCCGCTTTTGCCCAGATTCAACAATTTTTTCTTTGGCACTCTGACTCTTTTTGGTTGCCCCATCAAAAACCTCAAAATCCTTTTCGTTTGCAGCCTCGATATCTTTTGCTCTCCTTTGCAACATTCTCCTTCTTCGTATTATTCCCCCTTTAGGTGCAAATAGTACTCCGATTATGGCTCCCAGTGACAAACCTGTCATTATGCTGAATAAGATATTACGTGATTTCATAAAAGTTTTTTTAAGTGATTGTTAAAACATGCCATTATGACCTGTTTAAACCCTCATTTAGATGTTTAAACAGGTAATAACCTACTGTAAAAGACAGATAATTCTCATACCGTATTGATGTAAGTCCCAAATAGAGATTATATCTCAGTATAAGTTTCTTCAATCTCTCATCAAAGCACCTTCTTACCTTGAATCAATCTGAGTATAATTGCAATAACTGCAATCACAAGTAAAATGTGAATAAGACCACCTGCACTATAGCCCAGAAAACCAATTGCCCAGGCAATAATTAATATTACAGCTATTGTATAAAGAAGATTTCCCATAACTTAAAATGTTAAATTGTTAAACAAAATTGTGACTTATTAAATAAAACCATTCATCAAGAAATTAATGCATGTGATTGGAGAACAGTCCTTTAAACAACTTCTGAACATGCTCCAATCTATTTAAAAGCAACCTGATGACAGATGCTTAAAAAAGAACTTCACAGCTTTTAAAATTCAAATCATAATCGCGAGACAATCAAAAGCTGCATCTACTGAACTTTATTCCATTGCGCTTCATAAATACTCCTTTCATGAGAGTACAAGTTAAACCGCAGCAAGCAGAAATACTTTACACACAAAAGTTTATAACTTACATCATTCACACATTGATGAGTGTATGGTTGTGTGAATGCGACCAAATTACTTCTCGCAAATTATTCATTACGGCATTGGCTGTCATTATTAAGCTCATTTTCGTACATTTACAAAAACATTAATCCTCCTATCAATTGAAAATATATATCCAGAATATGGTTTGTAGACGGTGCATTATGGCTGTGCAATCCGAACTGGAAAAAATCGGTTTGCACTGGACTTCAATTGAATTGGGAGAAGTTGTACTTCCAGGCAAAGTATCCGGATATCAGCTGAAGACATTGAACGACAACCTTAAAAAAGCAGGACTGGAGTTAATTGATGATAAAAAAAGCATTTTGGTCGAAAGCGTTAAAACCCTTATAATCAAGCTTGTTCACAACCAGGATTGCCAAATAAAAGTAAACCTTTCTGACTATCTCACTGAGATTACCCAGCACAATTACACCTATCTTTCCAATATTTTCAGCGAAGTAAAAGGAATCACCATCGAACGTTTTTATTTAATGCATAAAATTGAAAAGGCGAAGGAACTGCTTGTTTATAACGAACTTAACCTTACTGAAATTGCGGACAAACTAAACTACAGCAGTGTAGCACATCTTTCCAACCAATTCAAAAAAATGACTGGACTCACACCTAGCCATTTCAAAAACCTCCGACATAAAAAGCGATTTATGCTCGAAGATTTATAGCTTTTAAAGAATCATCAGATAAAACATGCTCACCATTCCGTTTATATCATTATATCGATGAGATTCGTAACTTTGCATAACCAAAGTGTTATGCAGTCATGAGGAAAACAGACATCTCGCGCCGTAAGAAATATGATTTTCTGATTATAGGCAGTGGTATTGCAGGGTTGAGTTTCGCGCTCAAAGTGGCCGGTCACGGAAAGGTTTGTGTCATCACCAAACACAAGCTTGACGAAACCACAACGGCCTATGCCCAGGGTGGCATTTCGTCCGTTACCTACCAGCCCGACGATTTTGAGAAGCACATCAACGACACACTCAATGCCGGGGCAGGCCTTTGCAACCCCGAGGTGGTGCGTAAAGTGGTGACCGAAGCGCCCGAACAGATAAAACAGCTCATGGCCTGGGGCACCCGTTTTGACAAAACACAAGACGGAAAATTTGACCTGCACCGCGAGGGAGGCCACTCCGAACATCGCATTCTGCACCATAAAGACAACACGGGTTTTGAAATACAGCGGGCGCTCACCAAAGCGGTGAAATCCAATCCCAACATCGATGTGCTGGAAGACCATTTTGCTGTGGAGCTAATCACGCAGCACCATCTGGGTGAAATTGTGAACAAATGGCGTCGCGACATAGAGTGTTACGGCACCTATGTGCTAAACCGTAAAACCAATTGCGTAGAGACCATCCTCTCGAAGGTGACACTCATGGCAACCGGTGGCGTGGGAGCCGTGTACCAAACAACCACCAACCCCACTTTTGCCACGGGCGACGGCATCGCCATGGTGTATCGCGCCAAAGGCATGGTCGAAAACATGGAGTTCATACAGTTTCATCCCACATCGCTCTACAACCCAAAAGAGCGTCCTTCATTCCTCATCACCGAGGCCATGCGTGGCTTTGGCGGCATCCTCAAGCGCCGCGACGGGCAAAAATTCATGCACAAGTATGATGAGCGTGAAAACCTTGCTCCACGTGACATTGTGGCTCGTGCCATCGACAACGAGATGAAAACCACCGGCGACGATTTTGTGTATCTGGATGTGACCCACAAACCGGCCGAGGAGATTAAAACCCACTATCCCAATATCTACCAAAAATGTCTCTCACTGGGCATCGATATTACCAAAGATATGATACCGGTAGTGCCGGCAGCACATTACGCATGTGGTGGCATTAAAGTGGATGTGAACGGCCGCTCCACCATCGGTCGGCTCTATGCAGCCGGAGAATGCAGCTCATCGGGACTGCATGGCGGCAACCGACTGGCGTCCAACTCACTGCTCGAAGCGGTGGTGTTTGCCGATGCCGCAGCAAAGGATGCCATTGCCAATATCAGCAGCTACACATTCAACGACCGTGTGCCCGAATGGAACGACGAAGGCACCTCCATCACCGAGGAGATGGTGCTTATCACCCAAAGTCAGAAGGAGATTGAGCAAATCATGAGCTACTATGTGGGGATTGTGCGTTCAAACCTGCGTCTGAAGCGCGCCATGGACCGTCTGGAGATTCTCTACCACGAAACCGAAAGCCTCTTTCAGCGCTCAACTGTTTCCGAAGAGCTCTGCGAACTGCGTAACACCATCCAGGTAGGATACCTCATCATTAAACATGCCCAGCAGCGTCGCGAAAGTCGCGGACTGCACTTTAACCTCGACTATCCCAAACAGCTCACATTGTGACCGGGCTAACACTTTTGACTGCCATCTGCCTGATGGCTTCCCTCGTGGCCGACCGCCGCAAAACGCTGATAGGCATCCTACTCATTGCCATCTTCATGGAGCGCTATTACAAACACCGGAACTTCACAATGCGTGAAGGATGATAACATGAAATGAAAATCTGTAAAAAAAAAATTACAATTTGGTTGTAACTTAGCTTCACCATCAAACGTCACACAGTAAAACCTAATCACTGGCAATGACTGAGGCTCAGTATAACGAATGCGTGGAAGCTCATGCCGACAATCTCTACCGCTTTATCCTGAAAAACATAAAAGACGAGGACAAAGCAGCAGACATTGTGCAGGATGCGTATGAAAAGATGTGGCGGCACAAGGATGGCATCGACCCGGCCAAAGGGAAGAGCTATCTCTTCACCACCGCCTATCATGTGTTGGTTGATGCCGTGCGCCGTGAAAAGCCGCAAGTATCGATTGACGACAGACCATTGTCAGGTCATGTGACCGAGAACCAATATTCAGACCTTAGCGAGATACTTCATCAGGCGGTGGAACAACTCCCCGAAATTCAAAAAATGGTGGTTATGCTGCGCGATTATGAGGGCTATTCCTATGAAGAGATTGAAAAAATCACAGGTCTTTCAGAAAGCCAGGTGAAAGTATATATCTATCGCGCGCGGTTGTTCCTGAAAAAATACATTGGTAAAATGGAGGTGGTAATATGAGCAGAAAGGAAAAATATATCAGCCGAAACAATTACGAAATTTGGTTCCTCGACCATCTGGAAGGGCGTTTGCTGCCAGAGGATGAGCTGATGCTGTCTGATTTTCTTGCCGCTAACCCCGACTTGCGCGCCGAATTGGACGAGCTTAGCGACCCGATACCCGAAATGGCAGCGCCCATCGTGTTGTTCCCCGGCAAAGCTCAGCTACGCAAAGCACCCGAAGGTTTCGGCGACATGCCGCAATCTGATTACCTGATGATTAAAAAAACGGAGGAGCGACTCAATGGGCCCGAACAGGCAGAGCTGAACAAAATATTGGCTGAACAACCCCGGGCCGTTGCCGATTTGTCGCTTTATGAAAAATTGCGCCTGACACCACCTGCTATCTATTACGCACAAAAAAAGAGCCTGATAAGAAACAGCTACGCCTGGTTTTGGCCGGTGATGAAAGGCGCAGTAGCGGCCATGCTGGTGATATCACTGCTGAACTACAAAGACCACTTCATCGCCACAGAAACAGAAAGCAACCTGATAGCCGCTACCACACTCACGCCTGCTGAGACCGAAGTGCCATCGACAATTTCCGGCCATACCGAAACGCCTGTCGTGGAAACATCTACTCAGCCAATACAGACATCTACGGTGGTGAAACCAACACTTGCTCATTCAGCATCTGCACCAGAAACTGTTTCCCGGCACAATGAAATGGCATTCATCAACGCAACACCTTCACCGGTAGATATTTCGATACCCGCGCGGCGAATGCCCAATAGTTATGAGGTAGGCCTTAAGATGATGCTGCCTGTATATCTCGAAAACCAGCGTACCCTTGCCGCACTCACAGCGCTTCCAAAACCGGTACTGCCCGATGAGCCCACTACCCTCATTGCCAGAGCATCGGAATTGATTGGCCGGTTGTCGCCACTAAATCTGAGTGTTAACAGGGTGTATGATGCCGATGGTGAGCTGGTAGCCATTAATGTGAGTGGTGATAATTTTGAAATTACGCAACGACTGCCGCGCAAAAACACTCTGAACGATTAATCTATCCGGATAATCTCACACTTAGGTGAAAGAGTAGTTGTTCATGCACTGGCACAATAGGCTGTTGAGGAGATAGTTTCCCATCAATTATCATCCCTTTGCGCCATTGCGTCTCTGCGGTTTAGCATTTTCTATCCACACACAGACTTACCAGAATATTTTTCCTGTCTGCTTGTAACTTTTAATTTATCCGGGGCGTCACATGATAAAAGCCTTCCGGAAGGGTTTTAAACGAATAGAAACTTTTAAGTTGATTATAAAAACAAAACTCATGAAGACAATGTACATATCCCCACTGAGAACGATGGCTGCTGCCCTGGCAATCACATTGATTTCTGTTTCGGCCATCGCCCAAAGCGATAACGACCGCGAAAAAAAAAGAACTGATCTGGTTACGGTTGAAGAGACATCGAGCTATACCAATGTGACCTTTCCCGGTGGCAGGGTTGAAGTTCACCATCGTAACGACACTGTGACACGCATCACCCTGGGAAGCAGAAAATTTGAAATACTGGATGAATCAAAGCAGGGCACCACACGCATCCGAATGGTTCACGAACCCCGTCAAACCTTCAAAGGACACTGGGCTGGTGTTGATCTCGGTCTCAACAACTTCTTCTCATCGCCCTTTAAGAGCGAACTGCCCCAAGATGCGCGCTTTATGGACCTCAACACAGGCAAATCGGTTACCGTAGGCGTTAACATCCTTCAGCACAACATTGGCCTGCAAAAAAACAGCAACAACCTGGGACTGGTCACCGGTATGGGAATCACATTTAACAATTACCGTTTGGATTCACCCAATATTCTTACCCGCGACGAACAGGGAAACACCTCCTACATTGTTACCGACAGAGATATCAAGAAAAACAAGCTCACCACCACCTTCCTGACTGTGCCGTTGCTGCTCGAAGTGCAAATACCTAACAGCTCCGACAGAAATCGGATTTATCTAAGCGGGGGCCTTTATAGTGGATTTAAACTGGGCTCACACACCAAAATGGTGTATCATGACAACGCCGGCAGTAAAAAAGAGAAATCACGCAGCGACCTCAACGTAAACTCTTTCAAGTACGGAGCCACCGTAAGAGCAGGCTCCCGTTTTGTGAAACTTTATGCCACCTGCGACCTGTCAAGAATGTTTCAGGCCGGGCAAGGACCCGAACTATATCCCTGGAGTGTGGGGATTACACTCTTAAACTTTTAACTTTGCACGGGCTTTACAGGGGAGTGAAATAGCCAAAATGAAGATTGCAAGCCTTATGATGCGCATCATTTTTAAAGCACTTTCGCTCCCAAACAAGGCTCAATGAATCAACACACCAAAGACTAAAACATCAACCATGATACGCTTATATCGACTCATAACACCAGTGCTATTGCTGCTTGCTGCACCAATGCTATTGCAAGCCCGCCAAAACACAGAACAATGGGAACGCAAATGGGCTATGAAACCCGGTGTTTATAGAGTTCTAAAGAATGGGCAAATCGGCATCGTTAATGAGAGTGGCAAAATTTTGGTGCCGTGCAGTTTCGATCAGGTTTACGATTTGGATGACGAAAATTACGTACGGGTGCTCAAGAGCCTTAAAATTGGCTTATACCATCTTGAGAAGGGCATCATTCTTCCTGCCGAATACGACCAAATCTGGCCATTTTTAAACGACAAAGCCAAGGTGCTGAAAAACCGCAGGATGGGATACGTGAATCGCGATGGCTCCACATTCATCCCGGCCGAATATAATCACATCTGGCCTGAGGAGGATGGATTTTTTAAAGTGCTCAAAGATGGCAAAACCGGCCTGATTGATACGGAAGGTAACGTGGTAGTGCCGGCCGATTTTCAGCAGATATGGCCATTTAAAGATGGGCTGGCCCGCGTTCTACAGAATGGGAAACTGGGATTTATCGATCGTAACGGCAATCCGGTCATCCCGCCAATGTACGATCAGGTAAGTGATTTCACCGATGGAAAAACCCTGGCGATGATGAATGGTGTTTCTATGTACATTGATACAGAGGGGCGCGTGATTCACATCCCCGAAAAAACCAAAAGTGAAGCGCTGATACCGAATGAAAATTTATCAAAAGATTCTATTAAAAGCCCTACGCACAGTGAACCAGCCGTTCGTATAGGTCGTGAGCAGGTGCAAATTCATCGTGAAGGCAATGTGAGAGAAATAACCATTAGTCCGGCTTACCGCTCACCCAAACGCCGCATTCGCTATTTCGAAGGAAACCTGTCGGGTATCAACCTTGGCATAAACAGCTATGTGGATGCCGACTTCAATGAAAACGTGCCTCCCGGCTACGAGTTTATGGATCTGATACATGAAAAATCCATTGAATTCTCCATCTATCCAGCACAAAAGAACATCCGGCTAATTGGGTCACACGTGGGTCTGGTTTCATCATTGGGACTGCAATACAACAACTATCGCTTTGACTTGAACCGCTTCTCAGATTTGAATGAAAACTCTATGGCATGGTTCCCCAGTATCTCTGAAACAGCTCGTATCGGAAAGTCCAAACTGACAACCCTCTACCTCAATGCGCCTGTGATGCTGGAGTTTCACATTGCCGATGCCCGATCAAGAGACCATTTGTATGTAGGATTTGGCGTGGTGGGCGGCATGCGGCTGCGATCACATACCAAAGTGAAATATTCCGACGAAGGATCAAACTTCAAACGTAAAAACCGCGACAGTTTTGACCTTAATCCATTCCGGTACAGCTATATTGCGCGGGCAGGATACAACAAAATAGGTATCTACGCCACCTATACACCAATTTCGTTGTTTAAGGATGGTAAAGGGCCTGAACTTTATCCCTACTCTGTGGGCGTGTCGTTCAATTTTAACTGACAGGTTGGCCGCTGCAAATAACTGACTATATTTGTAATTGCCAACCAAATATCAGTACCATGATGGAGATACAAACCATTGACGACCTGAAGCTTATTTCAAAAAAACGACCCGATAAGGTAACGCTCAGGTTCTCCGCTCTGGATGATGCCCAGAACCACGACTGGAGCAAACAATTCAACGACCTGCTCGACGAATGCGGATGCAGTTCGGGCAGGCAGTTTATCACCTATGCAGCACCTTTCTACATCATACTCATTGTTTTTCTGGCAGCTTTCACAAACCTCACAAAACCTGTCATCATCGGCGTTTTTGCAGGAGCTATTGTTGTAACCGGTGTAGCTGGCAAAATAGTCGGACTGCGACAACGCAACCAAAAAATCGATGCCCTTATCAACCAGTTTTTGAAAGATACCAATCTCTAAAAGAGGTTGTTTCTGGATAATTGTTTTTGGATGTTTTAATTATTAAAGCAAATGCTGGCAGTCTAATCACTTCATTTACCAGAGCCCTTCCGCTCCACAATTCACATCATACTGCCTTAACTCCCACAAAACACCCACCCATCAATAAGTAAAGTGCTTTCATCCAAATCTAACCCTCTATTTGTTATTACCCTAACCATTTTTTTAGTAATATTGCATCCGTTTTGGGGTAAACAAAACTGAATCATAACCAGGGAAAATCGCGATGAAAATCTTAAAATCCTCTCTTTGCCGGATTTTTTTCTATACACAGCACATCCATCTTTCCTTCCGTTACAGTATCCCGCATTTCAACAATCTTTTCAAATAACAAACCACCTTAGTAAAATGCCAAAACGGAACGACATCCACAAAATTCTCATCATCGGATCGGGCCCCATTGTGATTGGGCAGGCGTGTGAGTTCGACTACTCAGGCACCCAGGCCTGTAAAGCGCTGCGTGCGCTGGGCTACGAAATTGTGCTGGTGAACAGCAACCCGGCCACCATCATGACCGACCCCGAGATGGCTGATTTCACCTACATTGAGCCGCTCAATGAGTACGCGCTCACCGAAATCATCAAAAAAGAACGTCCCGATGCCCTGCTGCCCAACCTGGGTGGACAAACAGCGCTAAACCTCTCGCTCGACCTGGCCAACAAAGGCATTCTCGAAAAATACAACGTTAAGGTCATCGGTGTGAACCTCAAAGCCATCGAAAAAGGCGAAGACCGCATCGAATTCAAAAAATCGATGAATGAACTGGGCATTGAAATGGCACGCAG
Organism: Alkaliflexus imshenetskii DSM 15055; assembly: GCF_000517065.1. Taxonomy (GTDB): domain Bacteria; phylum Bacteroidota; class Bacteroidia; order Bacteroidales; family Marinilabiliaceae; genus Alkaliflexus; species Alkaliflexus imshenetskii. Next base: position 1,994,071 of record NZ_KI912105.1, read on the forward strand.
CGAAGCTGTGGTTACCGTTGAAGATGCCGAGCGTGTAGCCGATGAGCTTGGCTATCCGGTGGTGATACGCCCTGCCTATACCATGGGTGGCACAGGTGGCGGTCTCGTTTACAACGTGGAAGAACTTCGGACCATTGCTGCACGAGGTATTGCTGCCAGTATGATTAATCAAATCCTGATTGAGGAGTCGGTGCTTGGATGGGAAGAGCTGGAACTCGAAATTGTGCGCGACCAAAGCGGAAAAATGATAACCGTTTGCTTCATCGAGAATGTGGATGCCGTGGGCGTTCATACCGGTGACTCATTCTGTACAGCGCCAATGCTCACCATCTCAAAGGAAACGCAGCTGCGCCTTCAGGATTTCGCCTACCGCATCGTAGAGAGCGTGGGCGTGATTGGCGGAACCAACGTGCAGTTTGCGCACGACCCCAAAACCGGCCGTGTGGTGGTTATCGAAATCAACCCACGCACCTCACGCTCCTCGGCTTTGGCATCAAAAGCTACCGGCTTCCCCATTGCCCTGATATCGGCGATGCTGGCCTGCGGACTTACGCTCGATGAGCTGCCCTACTGGAAAGAAGGCACCCTTGATAAATATGAGCCGTGGGGCGATTATGTGGTGGTGAAATTTGCCAAATGGGCATTCGAGAAATTCGAAGGATTGAATGACAAGCTAGGCACCCAGATGCACGCCGTGGGCGAAGTAATGAGCATCGGAAAAAACTATAAGGAAGCATTTCAAAAAGCCATTCGCTCGCTGGAGACCGGTCGTTATGGGCTTGGTTTTGCCAAGAACTTTAATGAGTTGCCACTCGACGCACTAATGATGTTACTTAATCACGCATCAAGTGAGCGCCAGTTCATCATGTACGAAGCGTTGCGCAAAGGTGCCACAGTGGAGCAACTGCACGAAAAAACAGCCATCAAAGCCTGGTTCATCGAGCAGATGAAAGAAATGGTAGAACTGGAGGAGCAACTGCTCACCTACAAAGGAAGTCAACTGCCTGACGCACTGTTCCTACAAGCCAAAAAAGATGGCTTTGCCGATAAATATCTGGCCAAATTACTTGCCATCCCCGAAAAGGAGATTAGAGAGCGCCGCCTTTCACTCGGACTTGAAGAGGCGTGGGAGCCTGTACCGGTTAGCGGCGTGAACGATGCAGCCTACTACTACTCCACCTACAACGCACCCAACCAGGTGAAGGTGGATGACAAAAAGAAAATCATGGTGTTGGGTGGTGGTCCCAACCGCATTGGACAAGGCATCGAGTTCGATTACTGTTGCGTACATGCGGCCTTCGCCATTCGCGATGCCGGTTTTGAGTCCATCATGGTGAACTGTAACCCCGAAACCGTATCTACCGATTACGATACATCAGGCAAACTTTACTTTGAGCCGCTCACAGTAGAAGATGTGCTGAGCATCTACAATAAAGAAAAGCCCGATGGTGTAATTTGCCAGTTTGGCGGTCAGACACCGCTCAACGTGGCCAGCGAGCTGCAAGCCAACGGCGTAAAAATCATCGGCACCACGCCGGAGACCATCGACCTGGCCGAAGACCGCGACCAGTTTCGCAAAATCATGGAGAAGCTCAACATCCCGCAACCACCATCGGGCATGGCCAGCACCGAAGAAGAAGCCATCGCGATTGCTTCACGCATCGGATATCCGCTGATGGTACGCCCATCTTACGTTTTGGGTGGAAGAGGTATGAAAATTGTGTTGGATGAGGCCATGCTGCGTCAGTACGTGAAAGCGGCTGCCGCCGAAGTGTCGCCCGACAGGCCACTGCTCATCGACAAGTTCCTTGAGGATGCCATAGAAGCAGAAGCAGACGCCATTGCTGACGGAACAGATGCGTTTGTACCCGCTGTGATGCAGCACATCGAATATGCAGGCATCCACTCGGGCGACTCGGCCTGCGTGATTCCGCCCGTGGTGATTACCGATGACCAGATTGCGACCATCGAAGATTATACCCGTCGCATCGCCATCGAAATGAAAGTGATTGGTCTGATGAATATCCAGTATGCCATCTACAACGGTGAGGTGTACATCCTGGAGGCCAACCCCAGAGCATCGCGGACGGTTCCTTTGGTATCAAAAATCTGTAACATCCCCATGGCAAAAATTGCCACGCAAATCATGCTTGGCAAAAAGCTGTCGGACTTTAACCTGAAGAAACCTGTGTTCTCGCACTTTGGTGTGAAAGAAGCGGTATTCCCCTTTAACATGTTCCCCGATGTGGATCCCGTGTTGGGGCCAGAAATGCGCTCCACCGGCGAAGTGCTGGGTATGGCCGACAGTTTTGGCCTGGCCTTCTTCAAATCACAAGAAGCCACCAAGTTGAAGCTGCCCACCGAAGGCAACGTACTCATTACCATTGCCGACCGCGACAAAGATAAAATAGTGGACGTAGCCAGGGATTTTGTGAAGATGGGCTTCGGCATTGTAGCCACCAAAGGCACCAAAGCATTCCTTGCCGGGCATGGCGTTGAGGCTCAGGAAGTGTTAAAAGTTCACGAGGGGCGTCCCAACATTGTGGACATGCTCAAAAATGGCGACATCAACCTGGTGATTAACACCCCCGCCGGTAAGCAGAGTGAGTTTGATGACTCCTACATTCGTAAGAGCGCCATCAAACACAATGTGCTTTACATCACCACTACCGCAGCAGCCAAAGCAGCAACTGCGGGTATCAAGGAGCGCCACAATGGCAATTATCAGGTAAAATCTCTTCAAGAATATCATAAAGGGATTAGCTAATAAATTGATACCCCCAAACAAAACAAAAAGCCTCCAATCAGGGGCTTTTTGTTTTTTTATATCGATGAATAACACTCCCACCACGTCATTAACAATGCTTTTCAATCATAAATCAACACTTCATCGCCCTCATCTACACTTTTTTCTTTCTGAATAAAAACTAATTTTGCCATAAAGGAATTTAACTGTGAACGAACCAATAGTAGTCGCCATTGAAGGTGTGGGAGATGTGATGTTTCGCCCTGACAAGCGAAGCAAGCGCCTATCCATTCGACTCAAACCTTTTGAGGGCGTACAGGTGATATATCCTCCTGGCTTTCCGGTAAAATCGGCCTTTGATTTTGTGAATGAAAAAAAAGAGTGGATAAAAAAAGCCCGGATAAAAATGGAAGCGCGCGAAAGCGATTTAACCCTCTTTGACGAAACCACCCAGTTTAAATCACGCTCCTTTACGCTAAAGATACAAAAAGCGCCACGAAACGATGTGCGACTGCATCTGGCCAATGGTTATCTAAACGTTTACTATCCACAACATTTGAATGTGGCCGAGACCCCAATACAGGAAGCCATACGTTATGGCATTGAAGAGGCTCTGCGGCGCGAAGCCAAACGCTACCTGCCAACAAGGCTGCACCAGCTGGCCATTCAAAATGGCTTGCGATACAAACAATTGTTTGTGAAGAACCTCAAAAGCCGTTGGGGAAGCTGCTCAGGCGTTGACAATATAAACCTGAACCTGCACCTCATGCGCCTGCCCGACCATTTGATTGATTATGTGTTGCTACACGAACTGGCTCATACCGTAGAGAAAAACCACGGCCCTCGTTTCTGGGCACTGTTGAACCGAATGACAGGCGGACAAGCCAAACTTCTGGCTGAGGAGATGAAACAGCACCGCACCAAGATATACTAATTGCATTAAGCAATAATTCAATTATTGCAACCATTATCCATCACAATAAGGCATATTTCAATGTTTTGCACTATTTTTGCACCGAAAATATCATTGTTCAATTTCTATATTTTGACAAAACATTAATATGGCAACTACAGCAGATTTTAGAAACGGGATGTGCATCGAGTATAACGGACAGCTGTGCACCATCGTTCAGTTTCAACACGTAAAACCGGGAAAAGGTCCGGCATTTGTAAGAACCAAACTAAAGAACATATCAACCGGTCGTGTGCTGGAAAACACTTTCTCCGCAGGTGTAAAAGTAACCGAAGCACGCGTGGAGCATCGTCCGCATCAGTTCCTGTACAAGGATGAAATGGGCTATCATTTAATGAATTGTGAAACATTTGAGCAGATGGCTGTGGACGAAAATCTGGTTGAGAGTCCCGATTTGCTTCGCGAAGGCCAGGAGGTGGATATGGTTTACCACGTAGATTCTGAAACACCGCTGATGGTTAACCTGCCGCAATTCATCATATATGAAATAACATATACCGAACCCGGCGTTAGAGGTGATACATCTTCTACCTCATCATTGAAATCTGCCACCATTGACACCGGCGCCACCATAATGGTTCCACTCTTTATTGAGCAAGGTGAAAGAATTAAAGTGGACACAAAAGAGCGTACTTACGTTGAGAGGGCAAAAGAATAATTTACTGGAAAATAACTTCAGAATGGAGTGCGGTGTTTCCGCCACCCACACACCGTCGTTATCCATCTCAATTTCATGCAAATACACACCTTTGCATCACAACTTTAACAAGGATGAACTGGTATAACCGGCTCATCCTTTTTTCTTTTTCTGTCAAAAGTTATGAACATTCAGCCATCATTCTAATAAAACACTATTTGACTACATCATTTTTTTTGTAAATTTAGTCGGTAGCTGAATGGGCAATTTCACGAAGATGATTACACAGACCAAGAAAAAACGCATCAAACTCTATAAAGACCGGCTCAACATTCTGCTGGATTTGGCGCAAACCATCAATGAAGATCACAGCATTGATGATTTGTTGTCGGAGTTTGAAATACTCCTGCGCGAAGAGCTCGACGTAGGTAAAGTATTGGTCTATACCTGCTCAGATGGCATTTGGCGAAACCTGCTCATATCAGGAGTTACTCCCGAAGAGGTTGCAAAAATTGATGTAGAACGAGATTTACTTGTTTACAGTGGCATCGAAAACATCACCCTATCCCCGCCCGAGAATTTGGTGGGGTTTGATGCCATCATACCATTGTTTCATCGGTTTAAAGCCATCGGATACGTTCTGATTGGCGACGTGGACGAAGAGCATCAAGGCATAAGTCCGACCATCAAACACCTGAAATTAATCCAGATTATATCAAACCTCATCATTGTTTTTATCGAAAACAAACGGATGCAGGATGCCCTTCTGGAGCAACAGGCAATGAAAAAAGAGTTGGAACTAGCCTCACGCATTCAGAACCAACTCATTCCCGGCCCCGATGCGCTGCCCAAACACCGGCGGCTTTCCATCCACACAATCTATTTGCCACACCAGGGCGTTGGTGGCGATTACTACGACTTCGTGAAACTATCGCGCAATACCATTGGATTCTGCGTGGCCGATGTATCTGGGAAAGGTATTGCTGCTGCCTTGCTGATGTCCAACTTTCAGGCTGTGTTGCGCTCGGCATTTACATCGCGTGTGAGTTTACGAAAACTGGTTCACCAACTAAACCGGCGGGTGAATGAAAGTGCCAACAACGAGAAATTCATCACCATGTTTATCGGGAAATACAACATCTCATCCCGAAAACTCACTTACGTGAACGCCGGGCATTTGCCCCCTTTCCTCTTTGAGCCTAAAAAAGGACATCTTATTTCGCTCGATAAGGGTTGCATAGGCCTAGGGATGCTGGATGTGATTCCGGTTATTGAGGTAGGTCGAATATCCATTTCGAAAAACTCCAAATTTCTGGCATTTACCGATGGCTTGGTGGAGCTGGAGCGTGGCAATAAAATCACCTCCGGACTGATGTCGGTAGAAAAAATCATCTCCAACGCCAATCCCATCGAAAAAAACATTGAAGAGATTAAAGCCTTCATAAACAAACACATCGACCGCCGTGCCATTTTCGATGACATTTCTCTCATCGGGATGAGTTTTTTCTAATGGTACCCAATCTGATTTTTTCTATTTTTGTGGCGGTTTAATCATTTCAACAGAACATTCTATCATGGAAGAAGATGTAAAAATAGTACTGGAAGATGCCGCTGAAAAGATGGGCAAAGCAGTAAACCACCTGGATCAGGAAATTGGGAAAGTAAGAGCTGGAAAAGCCAATCCCAAGATGCTGGAATCGGTCATGGTTGATTATTATGGCACAATGACGCCGATTACGCAGGTTGCCAGTATCAACACGCCGGATCCGCGCACCATCGCAATTCAGCCATGGGAAAAAAACCTCATCCCCATTATTGAAAAAGCCATTATGGCTGCAAACCTGGGCATGAATCCCGATAACAACGGCGACATAATCCGTATCAATGTGCCGCCTCTTACCGAGGAACGACGTAAAGACCTGGTAAAGCAAGTGCGAAAAATGGGTGAAGATACCCGAATCGTGATACGAAATATTAGAAGGGATACCAACGAAGAGTTTAAAAAGCTGAAAAAAGATGGTCTGCCGGAGGATATGGAAAAAGATGGCCAGGATCAGGTTCAGAAACTAACGGATAAATACACCAAGCTGGTAGATGAACTGCTGGAGAAGAAAGAGAAAGAGATTCTGACAGTTTGATTTACATTGTGATAACGTTTTAAGAGCTGCCCTATTACCGGCAGCTCTTTTTTATTGGCTACCGTATGAGCAATAGCACCGCCGACAACGCAATGACCACCACCACAAAATAACGGAAGCCCATTTCAGGTATGTAACTCACTATTTTTCGGCCTGTCATGGCGCCAAAAAACACTGCCGGAATCATCACAAAATTCATTTGAAGCGTTTGAAGAGTGATAGATTCCCATATAAAAAAGTGAAGCGGCACCTTAATAAGATTGAGTACCAGAAAAAAAATGGCACCCGTACCCAAAAAGCTGTTCTTGGGCAAACGCATTGAAAGAAGGTAAAGATCGAAAATTGGACCCGCCGCGTTGCCAATCATTGTAGCAAAACCTCCTGAGAAACCAGTAAAACCAGAGAGAAAACCCGACTTGGAAAAATCGGGCTTTCGGCCACTCAAGTCAAAAACAATCACCAAAAGCAAGCAGGCCAGAACTGCAATGGCCATTATATTGCGGAACAGCGCATCGCTGATGAGTTTGCCAACTAAAACCGCTAAAAGGATGCCCGCCAACGACCAGGGTAACAGCCTGCGCACATGACTCCATTTGGTACTTTTACGGTAGTAGCGCAAAGCAAAAAAATCGCCAAACACCAAAAAAGGCAATAAAATACCAGCCGAAGCCATCCCACCATACAAGTAAGCCAGTATGGGAATGGAAACCATCCCAATGCCCTTAAGTCCACTTTTTGACAACCCATTGATAAAGGCACAACCCAACGTGGCAAACCAAACACCCCAACCCACATTCAAAGGGTTCAATATCTGTTCAAGCATCAATTATTCTGGTTAGCTTATTAGTGATAATTATGGGCTATCAAAGAAGACTCTGAATCTTCAACAATAGCACATCATGTTATGCTGCACGAATCACTGCTTCATGCATCTGGCATATTAAGAGTTTAGTTGCCTTCGAGCTCGGCAAGAATGGCAAAAGCCTCCTCTGTAGAGTTGCCGCAGATAAGCGGTTCGGCCTTAAACCCGTCGCACACCCTTGGGCGATCGGGTGAATTAAAGATGGCGCACCGAATGTCATCGGTCAGATGAATGCACCGTACACCGGCAGGTTTGCCATTTGGCATCCCAGGTATGGGCGACGAGATGGAGATAACGATACAGCAAGCCCCACATTTTTCCCTACACTTCATGGAAAGTAAAATTTTGGTGCAAAAATAAGTAAAGCCTTGCCGATAACAAAGCGTTAACATGTCAATAACCACTTTAAAATCAGAAGCGACAACCTTTCTACCTGATTGCTGGTTAAAGATGTAGAGGAAATATTGCTAACTTAGCCGTAATGATTGATGTAAGACAGCCGTCTGTTATAACCATGACAAAGATGGTAAATTGCGAAAACAGATGACGCGCATCATGTCGGCCAAAGCAGTATAATATAGTCGAAAAGGGTGCTTTTTACATCTACTATTACCCTTTAAATGAGGCTTTAAGTTTTAGCAGATAAAGCATTACTATGAACAAACATTTTGATTTACTCAAGGAGTGGTTCTCGAAACAAAAAGGCACCTTAACAGCTCTCTCGGGAGGTGTAGATTCATGTCTGGTTGCCTGGGCTGCCCGACAATCACTTCCAAAGGAGCGGGCCATCGCCATTATTGGAGACTCCCCGAGCCTTAAACGCCGTGATTTGCAAACTGCCATCGCATTTTGTGAGGAGAATGACATCCAGTATGCCATCATCCACCCCGGTGAGATAAACGACCCCAATTACCGTCAAAACCCCGAAGACCGTTGTTTCTGGTGCAAAAGCTCACTTTACACTGAAATGGGCGAGTATCGTAATCAACATTACCCTGATTTCATCCTTCTTAACGGAAACAATAAAAGTGATTTTGGAGACTACCGCCCGGGACTTAAAGCAGCAGAAAAATACCATTCATACAGTCCTCTGGCTGAGTGTGGCATGACCAAGGAGGATATTCGCGCCTTAGCCAAAGCAGCCGGGCTTAAAGTTTGGGACAAACCAGCCAGTCCGTGCCTTAGCAGCCGCTTTCCTTACGGTGAACTCATCACAGTTGAAAAACTATCACTGGTAGAAAAAGCAGAGGAAATTGTTTCGTCATACGGTTTTATTGATGCCAGAGTGCGCTATTTTGGCGAAAAAGCCAGAATTGAAGTGCCTCAGTATCAAGTGTCACTACTCAAAACCAAGATGCCTGAAATAAGTCGCCAGTTTGAATCCATTGGTTTCAAAAGCACAGAAGCCGATGAGGAAGGCCTCGTTTCGGGGAAGTTGAACCGCGCCATAGGTAAATAAGGAAAATTAGATATGAAGTTTGACACCCCATTGGTGCGCGGGCGCCTCATCAAACGATATAAACGTTTTTTGGCTGATGTAGTTCTGGACACTGGCGAAACAGTTACGGCACACTGCACCAATAGCGGCAGCATGAAGAGTTGTCTGGAAGATGGTGCAGAAGTATTCCTTACGCCTGTAAACGATCCAAAACGCAAAACACGTTTCACGTGGGAAATGATACGCATCAACGGCAACTGGGTAGGAATTAACACCTCCAACCCCAACAAACTGGTATTTGAAGCCATTCGGAACAAGGAAATACCAGGTCTTGACAACTACACCAGAGTCACCCGCGAAGTGAAATTTGATGAGAGTCGCCTTGATATTCTTGCGGAGAACGATTATGAGCAATGCGCCATCGAAGTAAAAAATGTAACGCTAAAGGATGGTGATTTTGCCACATTCCCCGATGCCCGAACCGAACGTGGGCTAAAGCATTTGCACACGCTCATCCGGCTGAAAAAAGAGGGCTACAGAGCTGTAATGGTGTATGTGATTCAACGTATGGATGTGACAACCTTTGCCCCCGCTGCCGACATTGATCCGCAATATGCTACCGCCCTCAAACAAGCAGCTGAAAATGGTGTTGAGATATTTCCGGTTCAGGCCCGGGTTACGCCTGAAGAGATTAAAATTGAGCGGGTGCTTAGCTATGTTTTTATTCGATGAGAATAATCGAATAAATCGTAACAATTGGTTAAAAAAAGATTATTACGACACTCACTTAGGCACTAAGCTCGAAAAAGGATTTCGCAGGCCACGGAACTCTTCTAGGTCACAGGTGAAAGAGCCCACCACCAGATTAAACCGGATTCGTATGGGAATGCGATTGGCATCACGGGTAATCCATACGTGCATGTCGTCTTCGGTTTTAAAGGCGCGCCCAACCTCGGTAACCGGTGAAAACTTATAACACTCCAAACGACCAAACTTGGTGTTTATGGTTTCAATGCCACGGTAACGTATTCGTAATGGAAACTCCTCATCCGAAAAGTAGGTCATTATCTCAATCACCTCACCCTCCTTCATATTGTCGTTGAAGTATTTTTTGCGTGCCAGATAAAACGCTGCAACAATATCGTATATATCTGCCTTAACATATTTTTGCCCTGAACGCTGGCTGTTGATAAATGTAGAATCGGGGCCATGGTTAAAAAGAACCTCGTTGTAATAGCGGTAGCGCCCCTCTGAAATGTTTCGGATAGATTTTACCGGATAATCGGTCTTTGGATCCACAAAACTTTCGTACACGTTTCTGATTTTAAAGACCCTATCGGCCAGTCCAACAGTGTGTGCTGAACCTACAAGATGATGAAGCTTTTTGCCATTGAGGACAGTGTCCCTTACGGATAACACCCCACGACCGCCGGTAATAAAACCATAATTCATCACATAATGCAACTCCTCACCAGGACCGTAAGCCATACGCGACACCGGTTTGGTTGATTGAGCTGTTATAACAGGGATAAAAGCCATAACAACAGCCAGGGCAAAACCATATTGTTTGAACACTCGCTTCATAATTCAGATTTTAGTGGGTATTAAGCCAAAACAGCTTCATCACTCAACTACGCAGGATTGGCCCTATTCCCAAACCAAACAGATAACATTTATAGAGCCTAAACTGTTTAATCGATTCTCTTTTGAATCACCGGTAGTAGTTGTTATAAATCGTTATACAAATTATGCGCCTTTCTTGTTTCAAAGATGCAACAAAAGGATTCGACAATGCCCCTTGCCCCTATTTTTCAGATAGTTACGACATCATAAAACAATTAAATAATTTTATTTTTGGGGGTGGTAGCAACAAATTCTTTAAGATAGAATGGCTCGAAGTAGGCCACGTTTTCAAACTTAGCTTCGAGGAAATATTTAAAGGCTATTTTATCCATCTGCGATGCAAGTGGTACAATGTTGTCGATATAAACAATATTGCTATGGCGCATTGTCTCCATGCATTTACCTGCCCCATTTCCAAAAAATGCAATCTTTTTATCCTCGAGCAAATGCTGATAACTGTGTTCGTCGATTATCTCGGCACAGGTATTTGTAATGGGATTCATATCTGTATCGAAAAGCGCTGTATAAACTTCCATACGACGTGCATCCATCATCGGGCAAAGCAACTCAACCTCCTGCGGGAGCGTCTCCATGTTAACACCCAAGGCCATAACTTCCAATGAGGGAATGGCAATGAGGGGGATTCCCAATGCAAAACATATTCCCTTGGCTACTGAAACACCTATACGCAATCCGGTGTAGGAACCCGGCCCGCCACTCACTGCTACAGCATTTAACTGAGACATTGCATATCCTGAAGTCTCCATCAGGCGTTGAATGAGAACCGTGAGTAGCGTACTATGAGAGTTGGGCGAATCTTCGCGCATTGACGCTATTGTAGCACCATCCTTTGATAAAGCAACGGAGCAGACACTTGTTGATGTTTCGATACAAAGAATTAGCGACATGAAAATCGGAATTGATGTGCGACAAAATTAAAATTTATAAAGTGATATATCAACCTCATTACTCCTGATACGCCTATACAAAAAACAACTGAGAGACTTTATCTCACAGAAGTCAGATTTTCTTATCAAAAGAGTTTAAAACCTGACGGTATCTTCAACAATTTTCACTTTATTCGCGATATCATAAACAACCAAAACCGCAATAGTTATGAACCTAACCTTTAACCAGTTCGCGTTTTTAAACCAATTTAAACCGGACAAACCCGTTCGATTAAATCAGATTCAAATCGGGCTAATGAAGCACCTGTTTCTATTTCTTACCATACTTCTGGTTACGAAAGTAAGCGCTCAGGACTTTGACCATCTGGCGGCAAGGCCACAAATTGAGTGCTCTGACATATCGCTCAACAGTTCCCTCCTATTTGAAGAGCTATTTCTGGCACACAATACCGATTCGGCTGCTCAGTTACTAACTTATTGGCGCTCAAGATGCGGTATGCGCGAACCCATTCATAGAGCCTATATTCTTCTTGCGCTAAAGAACAACCAGTTTCAGGACTCTTTACTTACCGATAACGCCCTTTACTTTGTCTTTAACTACCTTAACCGGCTTGAGATGATGCGCGAACAGAGTTATTTTGCCTATGATAATTACAAGCCATACTTTGGTTTTGTGCCGGTAGGTCAAGAGTTTGACAACTTCACCATTAGAGCAGCAAAGGAGCTAAAGCGAAACTTTGAAGTGGGCACCATTGAATATCTGCTATGTGATTTTTATGGTGGAAATGAAGATGTTTTCGCCAATCTGCAAGCAGAAGAATACAAAGAGTCGGCACTTGCATCCCAGTATCATGAAGTTGTGGCAAAAAACCTTAACTCGCCCGAATTTCACATGGCCTGGATAACCGGTGTATGGATTCCGACCGTCGCCTTGAGCAAGCTCGGTGTGCATCCTGAACTTGGATTTCAGATGGGCTACAAAAAAGAAAAAATGAATTATGACCTGACAATGGCTCTGAAATTTATCAACTCACCAAACGAATTTTATGCCAAAAGACCCAAGTCTGATGCTGGTCCGGAACTCACCGACTACTTTTTTGGCGGATACATAGGTGTTGATGTGGGACGCGACGTTTATGTGAACAGAAAACATGAGATGCAAATTACCGGCGGCATTGCTTTTGATGGATTTACGGTACTCGAGGCCGATGATGACAACAACCTGAAATCGGCATCGGCCAATTCATACAATTTTAATCTGGGGATGGGATACCGCTATTACCTGAATCAATCGTTCTACCTTGGATTAAAGGTGAAATACAATCTGGTTGATTATACCCTGACAGACGTGATTGATTTCTCAGGTTTCCCAATAACCATCCATTTTTTAATTGGGGGTTTTGAAAACAGCGTAAAGCGTAAAAATCTAAGGGAGTTAAAATACAAATGGAGAGAGTAATACCGATTTTTTGAAGACAATATTGTTGCCTCTTCGCAAGAAAACAGTTGCAACGGAATATGTCTGCAAACAAATAAGCCCGGCAAGTTCAGTTGCCGGGCTTATCCATTCTTAACCAGTATTTATGATTGATGTATTACAAAACAAGCGGTCTGCCCTGGTAAAAATCAAGAATCTTTAGCCGCAGAAGGTAGGCGTACTTAGCCTGAATAAAATCAGACTCCGCTTTCATGTATTCTGTTTTTGATACGTTATAATCCACAGAGTTCAGCAACCCAACATTAAAGCGCTGCTCGGTATATCGGAACGACTCTTCGTAGGATGCCACAGCCGACTGCCCGGCCATATACTGCCGGAAAGCCGCTTCGGCATCGGCCACAGCCTGTTGAATCTCTTTACGCAACACCTGCTTTTGGCGATTCAGTTCATGCTGCGCATTCATAACACCAAGCGAGGCATTTTTAATTCCCATACGAGCCTGTAAACCATTAAAAATTGGTATTGTAACATTCACGCCATAGTATCTGAAAGCGTTGTCTCTAAACTTGCGTTCAAAATCGAAATTTGGCTCCTGCTTATATTTTGAGACATTGGTTCCCAATCCGGCCGTTAACGACACACGCGGATAGAGATAACCCTTGGCGATTTTAACATCCATCTCACTGCTTTCGAGTCTAAGCTGTGCCAGGGATATTTGTGGCAGCGTATTCACAGCATAATCGTAAACAGAGCTAACGGCAACCAATTCAGAACCCGAGATTTCGGGAATTTCAGGCGTAACAATATCAAACCCTTCAGCATCTTCCAAATCAAGAGCCTGCGCCAAATCGAGAAGTGAGAGCGTGAGATTGTTTTCAAGTCGCGTTACATTTGAAAGCTCACGGGCAGCAAGAGCCCGCATCTCAAGAAGATTGCCTTCGGGCAGACTACCGGCACGCACAAGTTTCTCAGACCGATCAACCTGCATATTCACCAGCTCGAGCTGATGACGCCCGGCTGCCAGGAGCTCTTTATCAAACAGTATTTGCATATAGAGTGCTGTGATGTTCAGCGCAATGTCATTCTCGGTTTTTTCAACCTCTTTTAAAGCCGCTTCCCAGTCAACCAGCCCCTGTTCAATGCTGTTACGACGGGTAAACCCCTCAAAAACCGGCACAGAGGCAGAAGCACCAAGATTAAAAACCCGGGTGGTAACATCAATAATCTCGTAATTCACATCGTTGCGAACCCGTCCCATATTGGTGGTAAAACTGCTGGAGCCGTTCACGCTGGGATAGAGATTCAATTTTTTCTGCTGATATTGGTTTTCGGAGTATTGTGCATTTAGAGAGCGCTGCTTTATCACGAGATTGTGCTGTCTGGCATGCTCAATGCACTGTTCGAGGCTCCAGACACCGTTGTCACGGGCACTGACTCCGGCAAACAGAAACAACGACAAAACAATGGTTATAATTGATTTCATCTGTCTATAATTTGAATTTTATTTGTTAGATGGAACTCGCCATTTAGTCATTACCATGTACTTAGAAGCATACTATATGGCGCGTTTCATCTGTTATAGTTTGTTTTTAATGGACACATGGGGTAACATGAACCCGGCATGTATCATGACACTTTACATTTTCTGGGTTCCTGACACATTCACCATCAATATTGCAAAAGTGTCAAAGATGAGAAAAAAGGGGTTATCCTTTATCAAGGAAGCAGAGAGAGTTTGTGTAGGATAACCCCTGAAACAGCCAACAAAAAAGGCGCTATATTTTCGGTACTTTCACTTTCTCCTCACTGTTCAAACCATCCACAACTTCTATGTTAATACCATCGGAAAGACCTGTTTTAACCTGCCGTTTCACAAAAGTCTGGGGAGCGGTTTCCACCTCTACAAAGATGGAGTCTCCACTAAACTGAAGCACTTTTTCGGCCACCACAAGCACGCTGTCGCGCCGGTCGAGCACAATGTCAGCATTTGCACTGTATCCGGCTCTGATGAATACATTATCCTGAAGCTTCACAGCGGCACGGATTTCAAACTGAATGGCTCCGCTCTCCTCCACACCCTTGGGCGAGATATACTCAAGGTATGCATCAAAAGATTCCGACTCAAGCGCACCAATGGTAAGCAGCAGGTGCATGCCTTCCTTTATTTTGCCCACTTCGGTTTCATCCACCTTACCTTCAAAAATCATCTCGTTCATATCGGCCACTATGGCAATGGTTGTTCCATCGTTAAAAGCGTTGCTTCTGATTACTGAGTTGCCTTCCTTAACCGGTACATCTAAAACCATTCCTTCAATTGTTGAACGAATAAGTGTGTTGGTTTGAGCACCCATTTTTTTGGTTACCCCTTCCTGAATCAGCTGCAAGTGGTTTTCGGCAGCACTCAGGTCTTCGCCTCTGGTTTTAAAGCGCAACTCTTCGGCTTCAAACTCCGAGCGTGCAATCACACGTTGCTCAAAAAGCTCTTTTTTCCTTTCGAATTCGGTACGCGCGTTCTCAAATTCAAGACGCGCTTTATTCAGCCTGTTTTCAGCAGCATTCACCTCAATCATCTCAGGAATAATCTGGATGCGGGCAATCAAATCACCTTGTTTCACACGATCACCCGGATTCACGAAAATATCGCGGATTATACCGGACTCCTGAGGCTTTATAGCAATTTCACGACGTGGCACCACACTGCCGGTAGCCACTGTCTTTTTAACAATTGTGGTAGTGAATGGTGATTCCACATCATACACTATTGGGTCGGCTTTTGATTGTTTGTAGAGATATACAAATACCCATAACACCAATGCGGCAAAAACCAGAAGTCCGAAGATTTTGAGAATACGTTTCATTTTATTTGGGTTTTATAGTTTTTGTTTTTGTTTATTATTTTCTGATAACCATTAAGTTTATATTACTCATGCCGGAGAGCTTCAATCGGTTTGATGCGTACCGCTTTTTGAGCCGGTATAAGACCAGCGATAAGTCCCGTAATCACCAAAATGATGAGAGCTGATATGGCCATGCCGGCACCCACTTCCGGGTTCATGAAAAAGACGTTCTCGTCAGGATT
The DNA here is from genome assembly GCF_000517065.1 of Alkaliflexus imshenetskii DSM 15055. Classification (GTDB taxonomy): domain Bacteria; phylum Bacteroidota; class Bacteroidia; order Bacteroidales; family Marinilabiliaceae; genus Alkaliflexus; species Alkaliflexus imshenetskii. The sequence goes on from NZ_KI912105.1 coordinate 2,009,913, forward strand.
GGCGGCAATGGAGCGCTCAATCAACACATCCACTCCTGACAGAATCAGCGTGCCCAGAGCCAGACCGATAAAACCGGCCAGGGTGGTAAGGAAAACTGACTCTGTAAGAATCTGGCTCACAATAGTCCAGGGCTTGGCTCCAATGGCACGTTGAATTCCAATCTCTTTGGTGCGTTCTCTTACAATAACCAACATGATGTTACTAATACCTACTGCGCCGGCAATCAGCGTTCCTATGCCCACAATCCAAATCAATACATTGATTCCAATAAAGAGATAACTCATGGTTTTCACTTGCTCTTCGATGTTTACATGGCCGATGGCATCCAAATCGTCGGGGGCAATAGAGTGTCGACCTTTGAGGTATGCAGAGACCTTCTCGGCGGTGCTGGCCACACTTTCGCCCTTTCGAGCGGTGAATCCAAAAAAATGAACCTCATTTCCATAGTTGTAGGCTTGCTGCATGGTGGTGAATGGCACAAATACGGATTCACGCTTGTCGGCGCCAAAGTTGATGTTCGGGTTTTTGGAGCGTGATACGCCGATAACCTGAAACCAGACACCAGACACCTTAAGATATTCGCCTACGGGATCTTCGCCGGGGTCAAACATCACTTCATAAACCCTTTCACCAATCACACACACCTTTCGGTTATGCAGGATGTCCATCTGGTTAATAAACCGTCCGTATATCATCTCATTTGGGTCGATAAGGTTATATTCGGGCACTTCGCCAAAAACCCTGAAAGAGCCGCTTCGCAATCCGCGAATCACATTTTCGCCGCTGGAGATGCGCCATCCCTGAAGTTTGGGAGCAATCACCTCCACCTCTGGAATTTCCCGGCGAATGCCTTCAATGTCCTCATTGCGAAAACTCCAATAGCGTCCCTGTCTGAACCCTTTGTATGGTTTTGTGGTGCGATTGGTCCATACAAAAGCGCTATTTGGGGCAAAATCTTTAAACCCACTGGTTACACCATTCACGAGTCCGTTGCCGGCTCCGGTCATGGTAACCAGCATGAAGATGCCCCAGAATACACCAAACGCCGTAAGCACACTTCGCAATTTGTTTTGTTTTATGGCATTGAAAATTTCCTGCCACCTGTCCCTGTCAAACACGATAATAAGAATTAAGAGTTAGTAGTTTCAGAAAGTTCGCCATCCAACATCACACTATCCATTTGGCCGGGCGTCCTAAATTTATTTATGCATCGCATCTTACTCATCGTGCAATGCTTCGATGGGCTTGATGGCCGCAGCCTTACGAGCCGGGATAAAACCAGCCATTAACCCGGCAATTACAAGTACGACCGCGGCCGAGATGGCCACACCAAAATCGGCCGAGGGATTATAAAACACATATCGAATCATCTCATTTCCCTCTGCGATATTAGCCAATACCATTGTAGCGATGTGTAACAGCCCCATGCCCAAAAGTAATCCTACAAAACCAGCCACCGCCGTGATAAAAAGGGATTCGAATAAAACAAGCTGAATAACACTAAATGGCGATGCGCCTATGGCTTTTCGAATGCCAATCTCCTTTGTGCGTTCCTTCACGAGAATTATCATGATGTTGCTCACGCCAACAATTCCGGCAATGATGGTCATGATACCAACAATCCATACAAACAGACGAATACCACCAAACACACCTTGAGCCCGCTGAAAATCTTCCAAAGTATTCCATACATTCAACGCCCTGGTGTCAGACTCGGCAAAACGATGTCGTTTAGCTAGAAAGGATCGTATTTCTGCTTCTATTTGCTTGTTCTCTTCCACACTGGTTGATTCGGTAGTAAGGGCCAGATTGCTGATGCGATTGGCGCCATTGAATACGCCCTGCCCTGTTGTAATTGGCAATATGGCATCCTTTGAATCCTTGTTGGTGGGGTCTTCAAGCACACCAATCACCTGAAAAAATATGCCTCCTACCTTAACATATTTGCCAATTGGGTCTTCATCTTTAAAAAGATTGTCAATAATAGATTTAGACAAAACAATTACTTTGCGGGTTTCATTAATATCGTTGTAGTTGATAAACCGCCCGTTAACAATGTTTAGGAGCCTGATATTCAAAAAATCGGGCATCACACAGGTTACGGTATAATTGCTGTACTCATTTTTATAGGTTATGGCCACATCCTGCCACAAATAGAGACGACCAGTAATGTTACTGATACCTTTCAATTCGCGCTTGAGCAGTTCGTAATCCTCGTTGGTGAACTGAATGCGCCGGCCTTTTTTCAGGCCTTCGAACGTTTCGCCGGTTTGTCCCGGCCAAATTTGTATGGCATTTTTAGCTATGGAACGGAAGTTAAACTCCATGCCATTCTGCAAACCCTTGCCGCTGCCAAGAAGGATAATCAACATGAATATCCCCCATGCCACACTGAAACCTGTCATCACAGCCCTAAGCTTATTTTGTTTCAGAGTGGTCAGTATTTCTTCCAAATAATCAAACATGGGTATTGTTGGTTGGTGGTTAGAGATGAGTTGAGCCTATTGTCGCATTTACGACGCATCATGGCCAAACTAATTCACTTTGACTGATTCCAGCTCAAAAGCATGGTTAACCTCGTTGGACTCGATAAGTCCGTCTCTCAGACGAATAATTCGTTGAGTTCGGGCAGCAATATCGTTTTCGTGGGTTACAATAATGATGGATATGCCGGATTCGTTAACCTCCTTCAATATCTCCATTACTTCGAGAGATGTTTGCGAATCGAGCGCACCGGTAGGTTCATCGGCCAAAATCACTTTTGGGTTTGAAATCAGTGCCCGGGCAATGGCTACCCGCTGTTTTTGTCCGCCAGACAACTCTGATGGCAAGTGGTGAGCCCATTCTCTAAGGCCAAGCCGCTCGAGATAGTCTAATGCAATGAGGTTTCGTTTTTTGCGGTTAACACCCTGATAATAGAGCGGCAACGCCACGTTCTCCATCGCATTTTTAAAAGAGATCAAGTTAAACGACTGAAAGATAAAGCCGATGTAGCGGTTTCGGAAACGGGCAGCTTTGGTCTCATTCATTTTGCCAATATGCTTCTCGTCCAGATAATAGGCACCTTCGTCGTAATTGTCGAGAATGCCTAAAATGTTGAGTAAGGTGGATTTCCCTGAGCCAGATGATCCCATAATACTAACCATTTCGCCTTCGCGGATGTCCATGTCCACTCCTTTAAGCACGTGTAGTGAGTTGCTGCCATTCACATAAGATTTGTGCAGCGATTCTACCCGGATAATGCTTCTACTCATTGTAAGATAATTTTGTGGTTAAGTGTTTTTTTATTCAATCCCAAAACCGGACAAGCCACGAATCAGGAAACCATAATATAGGACGGATATTATATTCCGTTAGTTACAGGCAGTATTTATATTTAGAATACAATTAATTGCGATGATTTTATTACAATCATTAAGCCAAAACGGATATGTGCTTAATTTTCTGCATTATAAGTTTTTTACAAAAGTTCAAAAAAAGATGACAATTGTCTGTTTTTGGACGCCAGATGTTCGAAAACGGACAAAACCAAAGATACAACAGATTCACTTGAGAGTAAAGTATTAAACACAAAAGCTCCCTGTTGCTAAATCACGATTTGCTGCAACAGGGAGCTTTGCGCCTATAACCAATCACTGATATCAGAAAAACCAGCGATAGGTTAGATTGAAATTTCTTCCCGGCATCACAAAGTTCCTGTCTTCAATTCGTGAAAGGTGGTCACGGTATTTTGTGTCCAGTGCGTTGTGTACTTTAAGAATGATGACATGTCGACCCATGCTGTTTAGTCTCAGACCTGCCTGCAGGCTCAGAAGTGAATATCCTTCGGTCACATCTTCCTCCGGAGCCACCTTACTCTGGGGGCTTACTGCCATAAAACCGGCACCCACCCATCCACGGGTAAAATCGTACTCTATCTCATTGTTGAACCTAAATGGTGGAATAAAAGGCAGGTTTTCATTTGGGGCATCTTCAATTTGTCGTATGCCGCGCACCCAGTCGGTACTTGATTGAAATCGCAAACCTGGCGCAAGTTCAAGACCCATACTTATTTCGCTGCCAAACAGTACAGTCTCGCCTTCGGTGTATTCAAAAACTGGATAACCGCTGGGCTGATGCACCTCTCCGGTGGGCTGAAAAATAATGTAATTGGCAAAATCGTTCACAAAACCGGTTATCTCAATCTCAAAATTGCCCCTGCGGTAATTCACAAATAAATCGCCTCCATGGCCAATCTCATCCTTTAAGCGTGCATTTCCTTTTTCATAAACACCTGCCCCCAGGTGGGAACCATCAGCAAAGAGTTCTTCAACCAAAGGGTTTCGGTGTGAGCGAGCAAGCTGACCGCCAATCTCCAAACCATCAAACGGGCGCACATTTAATCCAAGCGAACCCGAATAGTTAAAAGCGTTGCGCTTAAGACTTATATCAGGAAAAACCTCGTTTTTAAGTGCACGGGAGTTTTGAAAATCGAGTCGCAGTCCGAACTGTAACCGCATGGTGTGTGAAAGAGGCACCTCCTGAAAAGTGAAGGTTGCTAGCGAAAAACGCTGTTCTCCAGGCGTGTAGGCTTCGTCACCTATCACATCAAGCTTCTGACCGTTAAAGCTGAAACCAATTGCACCCCGGGCCAACACACCTACTGGTTTATGTTGCAATGTGAGCGTTGAGCTAATGGCCATCTGCTCATATTCCAGTTCAATCTCTTCATTTGAGCCTCCGCCGGTGAGGTGTTCAATCTCAACCTCCTGCTGATGAAAATGGGTGGCATTAAACCGCACCTGTGCCTGGTCAATGAAATTACCCTCCAGCTTACGTCCGAAACGTCCCTGGAATGCCATCCTTCGGGCACGAATTTCAACACTCTCCTCAGGCACATCAATCGATTCGGGAATCTCAAAAGCCTGATCAGAAACCGAAAAACTCATACCGCCATTTAAATTGTCACGTTTCATACCCCAACCAAACGCCCCATCGTAATTGCGCATGGATGTGCCGGGAATTTTTCCTTCCGGCGTGGTGATGTCACCGGCCTGTCGCATGGCGATACGGCCGGTGAAAGCGTTTTGCTCACCCCCGTAAGTCATACGTCCAAAGCCTGCTCCCATGTTATTCATGGTGGCGGCCTGTCCTGAAACTACACCGGTAACACCCATATCCCACTGGTCTGGAATATCGGTCGTCATCAAATTAATGACACCACCCAACGCACTGGAGCCATAAAGAAGACTGGCAGGACCACGTATCACCTCTACACGGCTGGCCACAAGCGGGTCGAGAGAAATGGAGTGGTCGGCCGATGTTTCGGAAATATCGCCCATGCGCTCACCATTCTCGAGCACCAGAATGCGATCCCCATCCATGCCACGAATAACGGGACGTGCGGGCGCAGAGCCAAAACTACGCATGGCCACACCCGGCTGTCCATTGAGCATCTCGCCAAATGAAGGTTCTGCCCGACGCTGAATCTGCTCTCCCATAAACACCGCATCGGGCTGATAACGAAAACCACTTGCCGTTGGCGATGCGGTTAACGTTACCTCATTAAGGCTGATACTGGTGGGCGTCAGTTTTATATCTACCTCACGTGTGGATTTCGCAATGGCTTCGATCTCCACTTCAGTAATGGTATAACCCATACTCTGAGCAAGCAGTATGTGGCGCCCTTCGGGAAGATTGGTTAATAAATAGTGGCCACTGGCATCGGTAATAGTTCCAATACGGGTACCCTTGATAAGTAAATTTACAAATGGCAAATGTTCACCGGTTTGTGCATCAATCACGTGCCCAAAAATGTTGGCATCGGTATTGGGACGTTGATCAACAGGGTTTGCATAAACCTGCATCACATTCCCTGCCATTAAAAGAATAATAAAGATAAATATATTGCGCATAGTTGTGTAAATATTTAATTTTAAGATGATTTGTTTGTGTCTCAGTTGTAAACAGCGCCTAACTTGCTCCTTAGGACATTATCAGCGTATCAACTGCAAAACGTTTGTTTCAGATAAGTGCCCCGAACAATCTTCGCTCTCCCTGAACGAGCTTAAAAAAGTGGAAGTACAATGTGACAGTCTGGTTCAACAAACTCGTGGCGCACAGCCCTCCTGCTAATTCAGGCTCAAACTAAGAGCGGCATAGTTGACTTTACTTACGGGAAAAACGATGTGATTATCAGCCTTGGTAGAATGAAATGACCTCTTCCGTATTCCCACAATACCCATTTAAAGATCCTTATGACCTTTGGTTATTCGGGAGATGACTGATTGGGAAAATTATTGAAGCGAAATTTGTGGGGGACCTCTGAGTTTCAAAGCACGGTAGAATCCATGCTGCAAATCACTCTCCAACAGAGTTCGGTGAGCTCTTCGGGTTTGCGTTTTGAATAAAATACCAAGAACCAGCAGTGCGACCAAAAGCGGCGCAGCGCTGTATATCAACGAAAGAAACAGAAACTCAAAACTATTGTGATGGTGCTTTTGAAACGGAGTGCCAGGAATAGTATTGCTCTTGTAAGGGTGGGCATGCTTCATTACCGTTCCATTGTCCAGCACGTGGTAGTGCCAGTTTGTTATCTGGTTATGATAAAGCCAGATTACAAGCGGCAAACTAAGCAGTATAAACAATTTTTGTATGAACCTCTTACGTTCCATCCGGAGCGGATTTAATATGTCCGATTTTTGCAAATATAGCGAAACAGCGCTGTTTATCAACTAACGAAGCAATGCATTAAAAAGTTTTAGAAGAATTTATTGTTTGTTAGTAAACAGTGAATTACATAAGTACAAATTCATAAACATCATTTTAACCAAAAATTAACTTTTACGCATTCATCTTTATATCAGATGATTAGGTCTTAAATCTTGCGCCATCCCTTCGTATGGCATACTGCACTGATGCATATTCGCTCAAAATCAACTAATTTTGCGCCCTCAATTGGAATTTGATTTATGCAGAAACTCAGAAACATTGCCATCATTGCTCACGTTGACCACGGTAAAACCACCATGGTAGACAAGATGCTGATGGCCGGTAAACTCTTCAAAGAACACCAGCAGGTGGGAGAGCTTATCATGGATAGCAACGACCTGGAAAGAGAACGCGGAATTACCATCTTATCAAAAAACGTATCCGTTACCTGGAAAGGACATAAAATCAACATCATAGACACCCCCGGCCACTCCGACTTCGGCGGAGAAGTAGAGCGCGTACTCAACATGGCTGATGGCGTTTTGTTGCTGGTAGATGCTTTCGAAGGCCCTATGCCACAGACACGCTTCGTGCTGCAAAAAGCATTGGCGCTTGGACTTAAACCCATCGTGGTGATTAACAAGGTGGATAAACCAAACTGTCGCCCCGAAGAGGTGCAGGAGTCGGTTTTCGATCTCATGTTTAACCTTGAAGCGACCGAAAACCAGCTCGATTTTGTGACCATATATGGTTCAGCAAAAGAGAACTGGATGTCGAAAGACTGGCAGACGCGAACCAGCGACATCAGCGTGCTGATGGATGCCATAATAGAGCATATTCCTGCACCGGAGATAAACGAAGGTACACCACAGATGCTCATCACATCACTCGACTACTCCTCTTACCTTGGACGAATTGCCATCGGACGTATGCACCGGGGCACGCTGAAAACCGGAATGGAGATTGCCCTTGTAGGACGAAAAGGCGACATGTACAAAACGCGAATTAAGGAACTTAACGTATTTGATGGTCTTGGACGTACCAAAGTAGACTCTGTGCCTACCGGTGAAATCTGTGCCATCGTGGGTCTCGACCGTTTTGACATCGGCGACTCAGTATGCGACCCTGAAAATCCTGAACCACTGGATCCCATCGCCATTGATGAGCCAACAATGAGTATGTTATTCACCATCAACAACTCTCCATTTTTTGGTAAAGAGGGAAAATTGGTCACATCGCGTCACATCAGAGATCGTTTGGACAAAGAGCTGGAAAAAAACCTGGCGCTGCGTGTAGAACCAACCGAATCTGCTGATGCATGGAACGTTTTCGGGCGAGGTGTGCTTCACCTTTCAGTACTCATCGAAACCATGCGCCGCGAAGGTTATGAGTTGCAGGTAGGCCAGCCAAGGGTTATCATTAAAGATGTGGCCGGCGAAAAACACGAACCGGTAGAAGAACTTACCATTGACTTACCCGACGACTGCTCTGGTCGCGCCATCGAAATGGTGACTCAGCGCAAAGGCGAACTGCGCATTATGGAACGTAAAGGTGACCGGGTACATCTGGAATTTATCATCCCATCGAGGGGAATCATCGGTTTGCGTAACAACCTGTTGACTGCCACTGCCGGAGAAGCTGTAATGGCTCACCGTTTCATCGAGTTTCAACCGTGGAGAGGCCATATTGAAAAGCGTCAGAACGGCTCCCTTATCTGCATGGAGAGTGGAACAGCCTTTGCTTATGCCATCGATAAATTGCAAGACAGAGGTAAATTCTTTATCCATCCGCAGGATGAAGTATATATGGGACAAGTAATTGGTGAGAACAACCGTGATGGCGACCTTACCGTGAACGTGACCAAAAGTAAGAAACTGACCAACATGCGGGCATCCGGATCAGATGACAAAGTGCGCATCGTGACGCCGATTATTTTTAGCCTCGAAGAAGCACTGGAATACATTCAGGCCGATGAATATGTAGAAGTAACGCCCAAATCCATCCGTCTGCGCAAAATCCTGCTGTGGGAGCATGAACGTAAACGCGTATCAAAACAGGGTGAGTAAATAGTTATGGTGCGCAGTATTTAAAGCTTTCGAAGTTGCACAAACTCAATGGGCATCTAAGAAATCATCGGCGCCATTAACATACATCTTGCAGATATCAAAAAAACTGCCTGAAGAGACTTTCTATGTCACTTCAGGCAGTTTTTTTAAACATCGTCATTGTGCATGATGCGAAAACGTGTGTAACCATAGGTTGGCACAGGATGTCGCATAAAACTCTCAACCCGCGCAAATCCAGGCCCTCTTTGGCACCTCTCCAAAAACTGCTTTAATGCACCCGCTTCACCTTCCGCATCAATTTCGACCCTTCCACCGGGCAGATTTTTCACATACCCGTTCACCTGGTGGTGCAATGCCTGTTGGTGCACAAAATACCGGTATCCAACTCCCTGCACGCGTCCATCAACCAAGACCTTAATCCTTTGCATAACCGGTTTTTCTTTCAAAATTAATCAATTCTGTAAATGAAGGGAATAGATTTTAATTGCAAGAATGGCGCTTTTTTTTATATTTGTTTAATGCATTGAACCTGAACAAGCAATAGCGGTTTCGATGTATATAACATCAGAATCGCATGGCGAGTTTAAACGCCCGTATATTGGAGCTGCAAATTGTATTGCATCTAATTGTCATACAGTAAATTTAAAATTACTTCAGTATAAACCCATACCTGAACAGCCATGGAAGAAAACGTAAAATTCATTCTGGATGAGACCCGTGAGCACATGGAAAAAACCATCGAACACCTGGATAGGGAGATGGCCAAAGTACGAGCCGGTAAGGCCAACCCCAAAATGCTGGATGGCATAATGGTGGATTTCTACGGCACCATGTCGCCTCTTTTGCAGGTGGCCAGTATCAACACCCCGGATCCACGCACCATTGCCATTACACCTTGGGATAAAAAGATAATCCCCGTTATCGAAAAAGCCATTATGGCCGCCAATCTGGGCATGAATCCCGACAACAACGGCGACGTGATCCGTATCAATGTACCTCCGCTAACCGAAGAACGCCGTAAAGACCTGGTTAAGCAGATTAAAAAAATGGGTGAAGATTCACGTGTTGGTCTGCGCAATGCACGTCGTGAAGCCATTGATCAATTCAAAAAACTTAAGAAAGAGGGCCTTCCCGAAGATATGGAAAAAGATGCCGAACAACTGGCACAAAAAATGACCGACGAGTACATGAAGAAAATTGATGAGCTTCTGGAGAGGAAAGAGAAAGACATTATGACGGTTTAGTTGTTGATTTGAACTGCTTGGTTTGAACCTGTTCCAATACCATCTGCAAGGGACTGTTTTTGCATCAGTATGGTGCTGCCATTCTCCTGTTATTTCTCTTTCAAAAAAAAGAGACCTAAAACATCAACCAGTTTCTTTACCAAAACACATCAAAAAAGTTATTTAGAAACATTCTTCATAAGCAGTAGAAGAATGTTTCATTTTGCTTTATTTCAACAACTTAAACGCCAGACGAAAAATCTGATTAATATTCGATTAATACCCTCATAAGATTTTTTTACGCAGAATATTAAGATGGAACTAAAGGCGCCAACCTACATTTACAATCGAAAATAGAGCCGGGGATATCTGCAGGTTACATGCACAGTTCAGAGCAAATACGTAATCAAGATTGGTAAGAGATTCCGGAAGATTTTTTACAAACAGACCAGATTTTTAAACCTGTAATTGAACCGTCTCTATTTTTAATTCATTATCAAAGCGTTTTTTTTCATAGTTTAAATCACACCTAACAGACAAATCCCGGTATGCTGGAGTTTCTTCTCTCCAAACATACCGGGATTGTTTTTTTAAACCTTCGGTAAGATATCTAAGCAACTTCAGTGATTCATCACCATAAATGTGCGATTACATCTATGTATCATCTATCCCAAAAAAACGTTACGATACCCTAAATGAATCTATTACGCCTCCGTTTAAATTGCGATAATCAGTGAGTAGCTCTTTTTACCTTTCTGCACCAGAATATACTTGTTATTGAGCAAGGCCGAAGCATGAACTGTTGCTTCATGCGACTCTACCTTCTCTTTGTTAATGCTTACACCACCACCTGCAATGGTGCGTCGTGCATCTCCTTTAGATGGAAAAACAGCAGCCGCATCTGACAGCAGGTCGAGTACGTTAACACCTCCATCAATCATCGCCCGTGGCACTTCAAATACCGGCACCCCATCAAAAACCGAAAGTAGGGTTTTCTCGTCCATCTTGCGCAAGGTTTCGGTGGCGCCTTTACCAAATAGAATCTGAGAAGCCTCCAGTGCAAAATCGTAAGCTTCGCGTCCATGTACCATCACGGTTACTTCTTCGGCCAGTCGCTTCTGTAAAAGGCGCATGTGTGGTGCCTCCTGATGCTCGGCCACCAATGCCGCCACTTCTGTGCGCGGTATGAGGGTGAAAATCTTGATGTACTTTTCGGCATCGGCGTCAGAAGTGTTCAGCCAAAACTGAAAAAACTGATATGGACTGGTGCGTTCGGGGTCGAGCCACACGTTGCCCGATTCCGTTTTGCCAAATTTACCCCCATCGGCCTTGGTGATGAGCGGACAGGTAAGTGCAAAAGCTTCGCCGCCCGCCACGCGGCGAATCAGCTCGGTGCCGGTGGTGATATTGCCCCACTGATCGGAACCGCCCATCTGCAACTTGCAATTTTTGGTTTTGAAGAGATGCAGATAGTCGTAGCCCTGCACCAACTGGTAGGTGAATTCGGTGAATGACAAGCCTTCACGAGAGTCGCCACTGATGCGCTTTTTAACCGAATCCTTCGACATCATGTAATTTACAGTGATGTGTTTACCAATGTCCCGAATGAAATCCAGAAAAGTAAACTCCTTCATCCAGTCGTAGTTGTTCACCATCTCCGCCCTGGTTGGCACATCGGAGTCAAAATCGAGAAAGCGACTCAACTGATTTTTTATGCACTCCTGGTTGTGTCGAAGCGTTGGTTCATCCAGCAAGTTACGCTCAGACGATTTCATGGATGGGTCACCAATCATACCGGTGGCACCGCCCACCAACACAATGGGCTTATGACCTGCCGCCTGAAAATGCTTCAGCATCATTACACCTACAAGGTGGCCAATATGGAGCGAATCGGCAGTTGGGTCAATTCCCACATAGGCCGATGTCAACTCATTTTTTAACAGCTCTTCTGTACCTGGCATGATGTCGTGAATCATGCCACGCCAGTTTAGTTCCTCAACAAAATTCATTTTATCTCAGTTTTATAACTTCAAAATATAGTAGGTGCATCGCGTTTTAAGCAGTCAGCATCCAACGGCTCAAATGAGCCTTGCCCCTGAACATCAATTTGCAAAGATATTAAAAAAGCCAACAGTAAAAATCGGAATTTTCAGGTCATTACGGGCGGTGGTGTTTCTGTCATTGGCTCACCCGGAATGAGATGCTTAAAGGGAATTTCGAGCAGACGCAATGTAGCCGGCGCAAACTCCTTCAGCGGTATAAAAAGAAATGAGTCCGACCGCGTCTTTTCCGAGAAAGCCCTGTCACCATAGCCAAACGCCTGAAGTGCCAGCATCACAGCACTAATGAGAAAAGCAGCCTTTATGATTCCGAAAAATGCGCCCATCAACCGGTTGAGCCATCCCAATGCAATGGCATTCATCAGCTTGTCAATCATTCGGGCAAAAAGATGCACCAGAATCACTACGCATACAAAAATCAAGATGTATGAAAGCACCGACACAAACTGAGAAGTTACGAAACCCGAGAGCCATCCCGCTGTTGCATCCGAAAATTTAACGGCCAATATAATGCCCAATACCAATGCTACCAATGATGCCAATTCAATAATAAATCCATTCTTAAGACCCTTTAGAAGGAAAAGCAACAGAATGATGCCGGTTACAATATCAAAAACAGTCATTTATTTTGCATGTTTAGAGTGCTTTAGGTCAGCCTTTGTTTAAAACGGCAATAGGCTTTAACCCTGGCTATACAACATATAGTGATAAGAACATTTTGCTTCAATTCATGTCTTAAAAATAATACAAATTAATCAGCAGGCAAGGATGCTGCATCGTCAACAAGGAAAATACCCAAAGGTACACGCACAAGTGAAAACTCACAAAAACTTCACCAGTGGATAAAATGAGCGCTTGCTGCTCACATCAATCTTTAAAAAAAAGTACTTTTGAAATAAAATCAGAAATAAGTCAAGGATACCATGATTGATAAAGCTTCACGTTTTGATGTGGTGGACGCCCTGCGAGGGTTTGCCATACTCTCCATAATGTTGCTCCACAACATTGAACATTTTGATATGTATCACCTTCCCGATACACTTCCTGAATGGATTAAAGCGATGGATACAGTGATATGGGACGCCCTGTTTTTTATGTTCGGTGGAAAATCGTATGCCATCTTTGCCCTGCTTTTTGGGTTGACCTTCCACATACAAATGAGCAACAGACAAAAGGATGGGTACGACTTTGGCATGCGCTTTTTGTGGCGTCTTTTGCTGTTATTTGGTTTCGGGTTCATCAACTCCCTATTTTATCATGGCGACATTCTGGCTATTTATGCTCTGATAGGAATCTCTCTGGTACCCGTGCGGCATCTCTCCAATCGTGCCGTACTCATCATTGCCACCATTTTGATGTTGCAGCCGCTTGAGTGGGGAAAAATCATCTACATAATTTCCAATCCGGAGTACATAACCCCGGCCAGAACATCATACATCTACTTTGGCAACATACACCAATATCTTGGTGATGGCTCATTTACCGACGCCGTAATAGGCAACCTGACCAACGGACGCACCGCCGTATTTTTCTGGTCTCTGGAGGAGGGACGCTATTTTCAGACGGCATCACTTTTTATGCTGGGAATGCTGCTTGGCAGACAACAACTGTTTGCTGAAACCGATAAAAGCAAAACATTTTGGTTGCGTACACTGCTATTTGCAACAGTGATATTTATTCCGCTCTACATTTTTGTGAAGAACATTCCGGAAGTAGTAGCCGACCAAACGCTCCATTTTCCCCTAACCGTAATCTTTAAATCGTGGTCCAACTTTGCCTTTATGATGATATTGGTTTCGCTGTTTGTACTATCCTACCGACATTCGGCCGGCGTTAAGCTGTTTGGCGGACTTCGCTGGATGGGACGCATGAGTTTGACCAACTACATTATGCAATCCATTTTGGGTTCATTCATATACTATGGTTACGGCCTGGGCATGTATCTGCATACCGGCGCAACTTACAGTCTGCTGATAGGGATTGCTCTGGCCACCATACAAATGCTTTTTAGCCGATGGTGGTTTACGCGTCACAAAATGGGGCCACTGGAAAATATTTGGCATCGTGCCACGTGGATTTAATAAAGCCATTGCTTCAAACTTTTTTATTTATCTTTGAGGGATAAAAAATTAAGGTTGCTATGTATGCCCATAATCAATGATATTTTCTCCCTTTTTAATGCCAGACGCGGCACAGAGATAGAGTATTTCAGGCAAAATGCCGGTGCGGTTCAGGAAAAACAGTTCCGAAACCTCATCGACAGAGCCAAAAGCACCGTATATGGAAAGCAGCATGATTTTGAATCCATCCGTTCAGTAAATGCATTCAAAGAACGGGTACCTGTTCAGGATTATGAAGGGCTGATGCCACACATCATCCGACTTCGGCAGGGTGAAAAAAACCTGCTTTGGCCAGGCGAAATCAAATGGTTCGCCAAAAGTTCAGGTACCACCTCTGCCAAAAGCAAGTTCATACCCATATCGCGTGAAGCATTAAATGACTGCCACTACCAGGGTGGCCGCGACACATTGGTCATCTATAACCAATTGATACCCGACAGCAATCTTTTTTCGGGTAAAACGCTCACTTTGGGCGGGAGTCATCAAATCAACAGTTTCAGTAACGACTCGGTCTACGGTGACCTATCGGCCATCCTGATCGAAAACCTGCCGTTTTGGACCAATTTTGTGCGCACACCGGGTCGCGAAATCGCTCTGCTCGATGAATGGGAGAAGAAACTGCAACTGATTACCGAAACCACCATTAAAGAGAATGTAACCGCACTGGCCGGCGTTCCGTCATGGTTTTTGGTGCTGCTAAAAAACGTATTGGCCTACACTGGCAAAAAAGACCTTTTGGAAGTTTGGCCCAATCTGGAGCTTTTCATACATGGTGGTGTGAGCTTTGTGCCTTACCGACAGCAATATCAGGAGCTCATACCTTCCCAGAGTATGCACTATCTGGAAACGTATAACGCCTCCGAAGGATTTTTTGCCATTCAGGATGACTTCTCCTCACCTGGCTTGTTGCTCATGCTCGATTACGGGGTGTTTTATGAATTCATGCCTTTGTCGGAATTAGGAAATCCGTACCCTAAAACTTATACCATTGAGGAGACAGACACTGAAACCGATTACGCGCTCATCATCTCCACCAACGGAGGATTGTGGCGTTACCTTATTGGCGATACCGTCCGCTTTGTGTCTAAAAAACCCTATAAAATCATCATCACAGGCCGTACCAAACACTTCATCAACGCCTTCGGCGAAGAGTTGATGATTGAAAATGCCGAAAAAGCCCTCCAGGTAGCCTGTAATGCCACAGGCGCCATCATAAAGGAGTATACAGCAGCGCCAGTTTATATGGGTTCCGATGCCAAAGGAGCCCATCAATGGCTCATCGAATTTGCCAATCATCCGGATGATTTCGGAAAATTTACCAACCACCTGGACAATGCCCTAAAAGAGGTGAACAGCGACTATGAAGCCAAACGTTATAAAGACATGACGCTGGTGATGCCCGAAGTAATAATTGCACGCGACAACCTTTTCTTTGATTGGCTTAAGAAGAAAAAGAAACTGGGCGGACAAAACAAGGTGCCACGACTTGCCAATAACCGTGAGTATATGGACGACCTCCTTAAATTAAACCTTTAACTAACATCAGACTAGAGAAAACATGCACATAGCCATTGCAGGAAATATAGGTTCCGGAAAAACATCGCTTGCCGGATTGCTTGCCAAACATTATGGATGGGAACCTCACTACGAAGAGGTGGACGAGAACCCATATCTGGCCGATTTTTATGAAGATATGAAGCGATGGTCCTTTAATCTGCAAGTCTATTTTCTCAACAGTCGCTTTTCGCAAATTGTGAAGTTTCGTCAAGCCGAGAAAACAGTTGTTCAGGATCGCACCATTTATGAAGATGCTTACATTTTTGCCACCAATCTATACGACATGGGGCTAATGAGTGAACGCGATTTTAAAAACTACCTCTCGCTGTTTGAACTCATGACGAGTCTTATTCAGCCGCCCGACCTGCTCATTTATCTTCGCGCATCGGTACCAACTCTCGTGCGTCAAATTGAACTGCGTGGGAGGCCATACGAAGCTACCATACGCCTCGATTACCTCAAGAGGCTAAATGAGCGTTACGAAGGGTGGATGATGAACTACAAAGAAGGAAACCTCCTCACCATAAGCGTGGACGAGATTGATTTTGTGAACGACCCATCGGCTCTGAGCCTGGTATTTGATAAAGTGGACGCCAAATTACACGGGTTGTTTTAAGAATGAAGCACGCCTTTGGGCAAAACAAAAATTTGCTTAGCCACATAGATATTACAAATTAGTCTGCTTTGAAGATTATTTGACTATTAGATGCGGAGCAAGGCGAAGTACCGCAATGCGGGGTAAAATATTTAGGCCGATAGACAAGATCAATCCAACTATCTTTCTCAGCTACTCTATCTGTCTGAAAGTCTTTGCATCAATATCGTGTATTAAGAATTATATTTAAACAGTTACTGAGTTGTACTAACCTTAACAAACCAACTTTATGCGTTTACTTGGAAACATTATCTGGCTTGTATTTGGCGGACTAATGATTGCCGCTCAATATCTGATAGCTGGTTTAATCCTGATGGTTACAATCATAGGGATTCCTTTTGGTATTCAAGCTTTCAAACTGGCTTTTGTGGCGCTGGTGCCTTTCAATGCCAAAGTGGTATCCACCCAAAGTCAGGGTGGCTGTCTCAATACCATTTTCAATATCATCTGGATTTTTCTGGCCGGAATATGGATTGCCCTGACCCATGTTTTTTGGGGACTGCTGCTTTTTATCACAATCATTGGAATTCCTTTTGGCCGTCAACATTTTAAGTTGGCGGGCCTGGCACTCACACCTTTTGGATATAGGGTTGAAGGTTATTAACATCTGGGTTCATCAACTTTGATAATCTAAAATTATTTAGCTTTGTAAAGTTGTTTCGAATTATACCAATGCCGTTTGGTTGGATACTAGAAGGAATTTAGGTGACTGTCCAGAAAAAGCATTCAACAGCCTCTAATTTATTGGAAGGGTAACACGACTTGTTTCATCAAGCAAAAATTTTTGTTGCATCATTGTGATTCTGTTTTCAAAAAACTTATAACGTGCCATTTATGAAATCAACGATAAAAAAAACGGTGGCCGCAACAGGCCATTTCCTTTTCAGATATGCGCTCGGCATTCTACTCATCTGGATAGGCATAATGAAGTTTCGCACACCAGAAGCACGATACATTGAGCAAGCTCTGGCCGAGACGTTTGTTTTTAAATGGATGATGAAATATGTCACGCTCTACGCTTTTACCAAAATAATAGGAATTCTGCAGATTACTGCAGGGGTTTTGATAATGCTCAAACCTGCTTCCAAAAAGCTTTCGGCCTGGGGTGGCGCATTGGCTACCCTGATACTTTTAGCCGGTGTAGCAGCCTATTTTTCTTCTGGCATTCTTTGGCAAGGCAACATTGGAAGCATTGGTTTCGCAAATACATTGGAGGCATTCCTCAAAAGCTTTATTTTATTGGGCGTAGCAGGCTGGTGCTGGAGCGACTCTATTTAAAAACAAACCTCAAACCCCATGATTAAAAATATAACCATTTATTGCGCTTCGAGTCCCGGCATTCCGACACACTATTTTGAAGCAGCCCAAGCGGTAACCGCCCTGCTGGTAAACCACGGTTTTGGAGTCAGGTACGGTGGTGGTGCCGTAGGGCTGATGGGTACCGTGGCCGATACAGTACTTAAGTTAGATGGTCAAATCACCGGAATTATCCCAAAATTTATGATAGATGTGGAATGGGAACACAAAGGTGTAAAAAACATGATACATGTTAACAGCATGCATGAACGGAAAGCCCTTCTCATTCAAGACACATCGGCCGTTTTGGCGCTTCCCGGCGGAAGTGGAACCCTTGAGGAACTCTATGAAGTGGTGTCGCTCAAAAAGCTGGGGTTCTTTCCCCACCCCATCATCCTGCTTAATACCAACGGCTATTACGACCCACTTGTGGAGATGGCTCAAAAAATGGCCGATGAAAACTTCATGCGCCCTGAGCACCTGAAAATCTGGAGTGTAGCAAACACACCGGAATCGGTTATTGAGGCCATTGAAAAACATGAGCCCTGGGGGCCCGAGGTGATTAATTTTGCGGCCGTTAGAGAGGGCGAAAATTAGTCTGAAAGTGACGATGGTGGAATAGAATCACGTTGAACTACCAAATTATTAACTGATGAAGTATTTGAGTGAATTATATGTTGCAGTACCACAGGAAGTTCAGTTGCCTCAGGTCACCCTGCCTCAACCAACTGTACTGCCGCAGGCTACTGATACAATTCGCTCCCAGCAATTGCCTCGACCCGTTATTCAATTGATAGATCCGGCACTATCACGTGAGGTTCCCGAACGGTTTCAACTCAGACCACAAAGAGCTACACCTCCCCCGCCACCTGAACTCTCTGCGGCGGACTCAATAGATTTAAACCTGGTTGGAAACACCGGAATGCGAACCAACTGGGAGGTGAAATTTAACCTGCTTCAGCCTTTCGACGAAACAGATGATGGCGAAGTAAGTGAGGCTTTTCTGCTAAAGCACCAACCAGCTGCGACAGACACACTCCAACATACTTTGGAAGGCGTTGAAACGCCAGCCAGCCGTGCTGCTGAAATCATTGCCCATGTGGCTCAAGAAACAGAGACCGATTTACCCGCCAGGTTGCAAGAGCAGCAACTGATGCGCAGCGACTGGTTTATTGCCCTCTTAATTGTTTCCGTATTGGTTACAGGCATCGTGAAAAAGTATTGGGCCAGATACCTCAATGATCTGTTGCAATCACTGGTATTCCCCTCACAAATAAGCAGGTTAAGCACCACAAATGCCTCCAACTTTCAGCCATCACTCATCTTGAGTCTGTTGTTCTATTTCAACAGCTCGCTTTTTCTATTCCAGTTTTTGGAGCATACTAACCGTACTTTCATGAGCCTATCAGGCGCAATTATGCTGCCTTTGCTCTTTATCTTTCTGTTTCTGCTATTCACCGGAAAAACATTGGCTTATAGAGTTGTAGGACGCGTGTTTGGCACCTCCGGTCAAATACATGATTATCTATCAGGGTCATCGGCTGTGAGCAAAGCCTTTGGCCTTTTCCTTCTTCCCATCATCCTGTTTATGCCCTTTGTTGAGCCTGACACACAACTCTTGCTCATCAAAGCCGGCATCGGCATGTTTATGACACTCTATCTGATACAGATAACCCGTGGTATTCATAACAATTTAACCAATATTGTTTCAGGATATTACATTATTTTGTATCTTTGCGCTCTGGAAATTCTACCCTTATCCGTTCTATTTAAGGTACTGTTCAAATAAAGATGGAGTAGTTCCGATTTTTGTTGAACTAAAACTGAATCACATTGAAGATCAAGAAAATTCTGGTTTCGCAACCAAAACCAACCACGCCTAAGTCGCCCTATTTTGAATTGTCTGAAAAGAACAATGTAAAAATTGACTTTCGACCTTTCATTCAGGTTGAAGGATTAGACGCAAAAGACTTCCGCAAGCAAAAAGTCGACATCCTGAATCACACTGCAGTTGTTTTCACCAGCCGCACCGCCATTGACCATTTTTTCCGACTCTGTGAAGAGACCCGTATCACTGTTCCCGATACCATGAAGTACTTCTGCATATCTGAAGCTACTGCATTTTACCTTCAAAAGTACATTGTTTACCGGAAACGAAAGATTTTCCATTCGACTGGAAAATTTGCCGACCTGGTAGATGTCATCAAAAAACATAAGGAAGAGAAGTTTCTTGTTCCATTGTCTGACATCCACAAACAGGAGATTCCGGATTTGCTCAACAAATCGAAGGTGAAATATACCAAAGCCACCTTCTACCGTACCGTAAGCAGTGACTTAAGCGACATCAAAGAGATTGACTACGACATGCTTGTGTTCTTCAGTCCGTCGGGAATCGCATCACTGTTCCAGAATTTTCCCGACTTTAAGCAGAACGATATAGTGATTGCTTCATTTGGCCCTGCAACCGCCAAGGCCGTGACCGAAGCCGGACTGCGCCTCGACATACAGGCGCCCATGCCTCAGGCTCCGTCAATGACTGCAGCACTCGAAATGTATATCAAGCAACACAATAAAAAGTAGTTGTTTGACTTCCGATACACGGAATCTAAACATCAAACACTCCATTCGTATCGCCTACGAAGCGGAGTGTTTTTTTTAACAGAGAGACAACCGCCATGCAACCAGAACGCCGTACATTCCCCAAAAAGGAACGTCTGTGCAGCAAAAAACAGATTGAAGCACTCTTTTCGCAGGGGCGTTCGCTCATGGCTTATCCCGTAAGGGTTCAATATCTTTTGGTAACTGCAATAGATGATGCGCCATCCAAGACACTCTTCTCAGTACCAAAAAAACGCTTTAAAAGGGCCGTAAAAAGGAATTTAATCCGCCGCCGGATGCGTGAGTCCTTCAGGTTAAATAAACACCTTATCTACCCGCTTATTCCATCCGGAAAACAATTGCTTTCCACATTCGTTTATATTGACAATGCCGTACTTGATTACACAGCCATCGAAAAGGGCCTTCTAAAGGCATTTGACAAACTGGCGAAAGAACTTGCACGTGCTGCTGGTGAAGAGACCCAGGAAAACTAAATGGCGGCAAAAACCAATGTGGTTACAATGGAAAAAATCGTTTCATATATACGTCAGGCGCTGGTGTTTATTCTGATATTGCCAGTAAAATTCTATCAGTATGTCATCTCGCCCATGATTGGTCCATCGTGCCGATACACACCAACCTGTTCGGCCTATACAATTGAAGCGCTGAAAAAACATGGCCCGCTGAAGGGTTTGTGGCTTTCGGTAAAGCGAATTGTCTCATGTAACCCATGGGGAGGCCATGGCCATGATCCGGTGCCCTAAACACTTATTCAAAAAGAATGGTTTAGGGTCACCACACTCTATCTGTTCTCCTCCTATCCGAACAACGCCAAAATCTGCACGCAAATGATGAGCAAAACCATTGCTACAGGATAAACAGTGGCGTATGCTACTGCCGGTGCATTGGTATCTGTCATGGGCGATACGGCTGCCAGACCGGGTGTACTTGTCATTGCTCCGGTGAGGGTACCCATCAGAGAGAGGAAATTCATCTTTTTAAAGAACCTGGCGACTAAAACTGCGAGAAACATTGGTATAAGGGTGATTGCACCACCAATAAAAAACAGGTTCATCCCATACGCTTCAAATGTCTCTTCGATATTGGCGCCGGCTTTGGTGCCCACCTCCACAAGGAAAAACATAAGACCCAATTGGCGTAAAAGTTGGGTTGCAGCTCCCGACATACTCCAGATAACCGGTCCGGTTCGTCCAATGCGGCTGAGAATCATTCCTACGGCCAAAACGCCGCCGGTGAGTCCGGGATTAAAAACAAAACCATTTTGGCTGCCAAATGAAAGTGAGAGATTTCCCAACAACACACCCAGCACAATACCCAAAGCGATAGGGAAAAAATCGGTATCGGAGAGTTTTTTATCATTGTTTCCGAAGAGACGGAAAACCTGCTTCATGTTTTCATGACTGCATGCCACCATCAGCTTGTCACCCATTTGCAGGCGTAACGATGGCGACGGCGCAATGTCAATGCCACTTCGACGAACGCGCGTCACAGTGGCCTGATACGTAGTGCCAAGGTTAAAAGAACCCAAAGGCTGGTTCATCACCTCTTTGTTTGTCACCAGCACAGATTGTACTTCGTAAGATTTATGAAGCGGAATCTCCTCATCACTTTCGCTGCCCACAAGCAGCCCGAACTTTTGAAGTGCATCCTCAGTTCCCACAGCCTTAACCAAATCTCCTTTATGAAGTACTGCCTCGGGAGAAGGAACCATTGCCTCTCCCATGTGCTGAATACGCGAAATAACAGCATTGGTCATGGAGCGTATTCGCAAATCGGCAATGGATTTATTGATGATGGCATCGTTTTCGACACGGAAAATTCGTGTTTTGATTTCCGGATATCCGGAGAAACTCTCCTGTTCAAACTCCTCTTCGGCCTGTTTTACGTTTGCCCTGATTAATTTCGGATACAAACGCACAAATAAAATAACCCCTATCACGCCAAATGGATACGCAATACCATAACCGATTGAAATCATGGGTGAATGGGTCGCATCGATAGCTGCCGCCAAACCGGGAGTACTTGTGAGTGCGCCGGTGAGCAGACCAATGGCAACAGGCATTTCAACACCCGTCCAATACCAGGCAAAAAAAGCAAGCAAGGATGCAGACACAATCACGATGGTGGTAAGCACCACCAAAAGTCGACCCTGCTTGCGAAAAGAGTCAAAAAAGCCAGGGCCGGCCTGCATACCAATGGTATAAATAAAAAGTATGAGTCCAAGCTGGCCAATGATTGGTGGAATGACCAATCCATGATGACCAAAAAATATGGCCACAAAAATAATGGCTGATATGTCGAGTGAAACACCTGCAATTTTAATGTTGCCAATGATAAAACCAATGCAGATAATGACGAAAAGAATGAAGTAAGGTTGTGTCAGAAAATCCATAGCGCGTAGGGTTTGATTGAAGTTACAAAGGTAGCGCAAAACAGCGTGTAATCTTTGGTAATGACGCTGTTAAATGTTGTTAAACAAAATATGCCTGCAGCGTGGCAGGCATATTTATGCTTAATATTTGTCAAAAAGGTTGTTAAAACCGATATACAAAACCAATTTGTGCATTAAAAATGTACTCCTGAATTGAGTAACCATCATTCACCCTCAAACGGAATGAGGAGAGGTCGCCCGGTCCACTCTCATAGGACAAGACAGGAGGCATCATCATGTGAAGTCCCCATTTTTGGCTAAAGGCATAGGAGAAGCCGGGACGAATACGCAAACCAATTGAGCTGTCGCTATCCACATCGCCGCCATAAAAATTTAACGGTAACTCACCCTGTCCGAAAAAGCTGAATGCCGAAGGGTTGCCAAAAGTATAGCGGGCAAATGGAACAATGGAAGTCGTATTTATTTTAGTGGTAGTGAGAGCGGTCTCAACTTTGGTATTGGAAAAGCCAATGCGCCCACCAATGGCCCATTTTTCATTCAAATGGTATCCAAACTCGGGCATAAACGTGGTAGTGGATTGCTCGTTGGTTCCATTGTCAACACTGCTGATACCAAGCGTACCGCCAAGCCACATTTTAGCATCCTGTGCAGAGACCTGAAACATCAGACCCATTGCAAACGCTACTGCTAACAAACTGTTTTTCATGGTTTTGGTTTTTAAATTATACTCAATAAAAAATAAAATTAGAACATTCTCTATATCAACACAAAAATTATTATTTGTAATATCTGACATACAGCGCGCGCAGTCCACAATATTTTGTAAAGTTTTAATCCGTTCAATCCAACTTTCTTTCTTATTTTTGTGAATGGGTAACCCAGAGGCAATTGAGAATACAAATATACTAAAGCCTTGCACTGGGTCAAAAATAAACAATTGCGGCTCATTTTTTGAGACATTACAATTATAGTGCCGATAATGGGTTAAGCAAATTTGTTGAAACATAAAGGCGACGTTGATTGTTCAAATAAAATCTGTTTGATTGAATGAAAGAAGCGAAAGAAACAAATAAAAAGCAGCATCTGCTGGATCAACGGTACCTTGCCATGGCTGCCATCTGGGCGCAAAACTCATATTGTAAGCGTCGACAAGTTGGCGCCTTGCTGGTTAAAGACAAGATGATTATCAGCGATGGTTACAATGGCACCCCTTCGGGCTTTGAAAATGAGTGTGAGGACGAGAACAACAAAACCAAACCCTATGTGTTGCATGCCGAGGCCAACGCCATTACAAAAGTAGCGCGCAGCAACAACAGTTCCGATGGCGCAACCCTATATGTTACCTCATCACCCTGTATTGAGTGTTCAAAACTTATCATTCAGGCTGGCATCATCAGAGTTGTATTTTCAGAGAATTATCGTATGGAGGATGGCATTCAACTCCTTAAGCGAGCCGGAATTGAAGTGGTTCAAATTGATGTGTGATGATAACCTGAAATCCAATCCAGATAGCCTCACTGCCATTCTGGTAAATGCAACCCAATTAACACACATCTACTAAGTAGCTAATTATAAAAATTGTATCATAATGCGATATAAGAACAGTTTAAAACAGATAGTATTGCCGGTGGTTTTGGCATTGGTACTAATCGTAGGATTTTTCATCGGAAAAATCTGGACACCCGGACACCCACAGGCTTCGGGAAGTCGCTTGTTCATATATCCGCAAACCAATAAAATTGAGGCACTGCTCAATCTCATTCAGGACGAGTATGTAGATACCATCGACAAAAACGATTTGATAGAGAAAATCATTCCCGAAATCCTTAAAAACCTTGACCCACATACGGTATATATTCCGGCACAGGATCTTAAAACTGCCAACCAGGAGTTGGAAGGAAACTTTGGTGGCATTGGGGTGCAGTTCAGCATGCAAAACGACACCGTTATGGTGATCAGTGTGGTGTCGGGCGGCCCATCTGAAAAACTTGGTATCATCCCCGGCGACCGCATCATAACCGTAAACGACAGTACCATTGCAGGTGTTAACATGAACAGCGACAACGTAGTGGGCATGTTACGGGGAGAGATGGGAACAAAGGTGAATGTGGGTATTCTGCGTCGTGACCGCCCGGAACTGATAAATTTTGAAATCACCCGTGGCAGTATTCCGGTTTACAGTGTGGACGTCTCTTACATGATAACCGACTCCATTGGCTACATCAAAGTAAGCCGGTTTGCACGAAATACGTATCAGGAGTTTCTGACAGCCATGGCCCGTCTGAAAGCGCACAATTGCCAAAATGTGATTATTGACCTAAGAGGCAACTCAGGTGGATATCTGGATGTGGCAATTAGCATGAGCAACGAATTTTTGGGAAAAGGAGACCTCATCGTTTATACAGAAGGGAAATCGAGCCCACGACAAAATGTTTACGCCAATGGCGCCGGCTCATGTCAAAATGTGGGTGTTACCGTGTTGATTGATGAGTTTAGCGCCTCGGCGAGTGAAATTCTTGCAGGTGCCATTCAGGACAATGACCGTGGACTGGTGGTGGGTCGCCGCTCATTTGGCAAAGGACTGGTTCAGCAACAGATTCCCCTGCCCGATGGCAGTGCCATTCGCCTCACTGTGGCCCGATACTATACGCCAAGCGGCCGCTGCATTCAAAAACCTTACGAAAACGGTGTAGAAGATTACCACCGCGACATTCTCGCCAGATTTGAGCATGGTGAGTTTTTTGAGCGCGACAGTATCCTGCTCGACGAATCGCTGCGCTACCAGACGCGAGGCGGGCGCGAAGTTTACGGTGGTGGAGGTGTTATGCCAGATGTATTTGTACCCCGCGACACATCGGCGCTAACCGACTATTTCTTTGCGCTGCGCGACCGTGGTTTGATATATCGGTTTGCACTGCAATATACTGATGACAACCGCCTGCAGCTTCAGCGTTTTGAGACCGTTACCGCTCTTAAAAAACATCTAGACAGCCAGCCCATTACCGAGCAACTGATACGTTTTGCCACCAGACAGGGAGTGCCGTTTAACGAAACGCAATACCGCAGGTCGTTGCAACAGATAAATGTTGAAGTGAAAGCCTATATTGCGCGCAACATCCTTGACAACGATGGCTTTTACCCTGTTTTTCATGAAATTGACGAAATGGTAAAAACAGCCATCAGAGAAATACGTGCCGGAAATGACAGGATTAAGATCGCAAATCCTTAGAGCAGATTTGAAACGGATAATTGGTAATGAACGATTTTAGCGTTTCAATCTAAAGCTTTATACCCAACTCTGAATAATTCACCAGACAACCCGCTAACTAACATTTAAACAGGCGTTGAACGCATGTATATAGCCTGACTAATCATCAAAATAGAGATAAAATGATTTTTAAAGTCATATTGTACCTAATCATCATCTACTACATCCTAAAATTGATAGGACGTATTTTTCTGCCCATTTTTGTAACAAACCGCATCCGTAAGATGGAGGAAGACAAACAGAAGGCCTATAAAGAGTATATTAACCAGAAGAAGCGTAACGAAGGCAAAGTAACGATAGACCGCGCACCCGGAAAATCAGGAAAAGAGCGTGCTGACAACGGAGAGTACGTGGACTATGAAGAGATAAAATAATCAAAGGTTAGACGCACTGACATCCGTATTACATAGAAACGCAGGCCGAAAATTTTTCAGCCTGCGTTTGTCATTTAACCCGTGTGGGTTTTACCGTTTGTGAAGACCACACTCTTTGGTGTCCGGATTTTCCCACCACCAACGGCCGGCACGCACATCCTCACCGGGCTGAATGGCACGGGTACATGGCTGACAGCCTATTGAGGGAAAACCCTTGTCGTGTAGCACACTATAGGGTACTTTATTGGCTTTTATGTAATCCCATACCTGCTCCTCAGACCAGTTGGCCAATGGGTTTACCTTTACAAGTTTATTGTTTGCATCCCACTCTACCACATGTATGTTGGTGCGCGTTACCGATTGGGATGCTCTAAGCCCGCAAATCCATGCATCCATGGTTGAGAACGCGCGCTGAAGTGGTTCAATTTTTCTCAGGAAACAGCACTCTTTCCGATTTTC
Organism: Alkaliflexus imshenetskii DSM 15055; assembly: GCF_000517065.1. Classification (GTDB taxonomy): domain Bacteria; phylum Bacteroidota; class Bacteroidia; order Bacteroidales; family Marinilabiliaceae; genus Alkaliflexus; species Alkaliflexus imshenetskii. The sequence goes on from NZ_KI912105.1 coordinate 2,036,693, forward strand.
CACGCTCTCGTAAAACAGGTTGATGCCTTTTCCATTCACCATCTCCTGCACCCTTTGGTAATCGGGAAAAAATACCTCGATATTGATTTTGTATTTACGCGATGTGCGATCAATTAAGTCATACGTCTCGGGGAAAAGCCTTCCTGTATCGAGTGTAAAAACACGTGCCTGTGGATCTATCTTCAGCAACATGTCGGTAAGTACCTGGTCTTCGGCACCCATACTCGAAGAAAGCGCAATGCGGCGACCAAAAACGTTGACCATCCGCTCTATTATCTCCTGCGGCGTGGCTTTGGAAAGCTCATCATTCAGTTTGTCAATCTCTTCCTGTTTCATCGTTTAGAAAATGGTATAAAAACCAACTTAAAATGTGTATAAAATTAATATAAGTATCACTGTGAAAAACAACTGATTAAACTCCATTTGTAAAACATGATATGGCCACGAAGAGTGTTAGTTTTTAGACAGATAGCACAATTTAGGAAGATGAAAACCTAAACAATCCACATCAAGTTTTATAAAAAGCTTATCTGCAATCGCCAAAGCAAACGCCCAGATAGCGCCCTTTCTCTACCAAACCATTGGTTGGATCCACGAGTCGCAATTTTCCACCTACCTCATCCAATGGTATGGACGTGATGATGCCGTTGCGTAAGGCCACCATTGAGCCAAATCTACGCTCGTTTACCATCTTGGCCGCATAAGCACCAAAACGAGTGGCCAGAATACGATCCGTCGCTGTTGGGCTTCCTCCTCGCTGAATGTAGCCCAGAATGGTCTCCCGGGTCTCCAGCCCTGTGGCTTTGCGTATCTGCTTTGCAATGTATGCGCCTGCCGACTTCTTTGAGGCTTTCTCGATACCTTCACCTACTACCACAATGGAATAGGGCTTTTTCTTGCGGCTACGCTCCATCAAGCACTCATTCACCAGATTCAGGTCATAGGGTATTTCCGGTATCAATATCACATCGCCACCACCGGCAATTCCCGAGTGCAAAGCAATCCATCCGGCATGATGCCCCATCACCTCTATTACCATCACCCGTTTGTGCGAGTAGGCCGTAGTATGCAAGCGGTCAATGGCCTCTGTGGCAATATGCACAGCGGTATCAAATCCAAATGTGAGGTCGGTTCCCCATATGTCGTTATCGATGGTTTTGGGCACGCCTATTACATTTAAACCCTCTTTGGCGAGCATAGCGGCGGTGGTCTGGGTGCCGTTGCCACCAATACACATTAAAGCATCAAGACCCAACTCTTCGTAGTGCTTTTTAATCAGGTCAGGCTTGTCATTCACATCTTCACCATCTCCAGCTTTATATGGTTTGAGTCGCGATGTTCCCAGAATGGTGCCACCCAGAGTCAGAATACCTGAAAGCATCTGCTCATTAAGTTTAATGGTATCCTTCTGCACCAAACCGCTAAACCCATTGATAATACCTATCACCTCCATGCCATATTCTACTATGGCAGTTTTACCTACTCCACGAATGGCAGCATTGATACCCGGGCAATCGCCGCCGGCCGATAATATGCCGATTTTTATTTTCTTGCTTCCCATTTCTTTGCGTTTAATCGGATTAAAATTGTGGCCTAATGTTTATGAAAAAATCTATTAGCATCAAGGGCAAGGTATCGAATCAGGAATGAAATACCAATAAAGGTATATCGGTATTAAACAACAACTTTTTTGTAATGGACGGGCTGAATATTTGCCTGAGTAGCGTACGTTTCCGGCGGGTCATTGCCACCAGATGGGTCTCGTTTTCAGCAATATATTCTTCAAGTGTTTTTAAATAACTTTTACCTGTAATGATGTCAAAGTTGATGCTATAATTGGGATAGGTTGAATCGCAGTATGTTATGAGTTGCTCCATGCGTCTGATGTCATCACGACCCGCTTTGCCGGGCGAGTAGTGCACAGCAGAAATCTCTGTATGAAACGGTGAAATGATACGTATAAGTCTATGGAGTGAAACATAGTCGCGCTCATTAAGTTCAACCAAAAAAAGCACTTTTCCCAGCTTGGTTAAGTCGATGGTTGAATGAGACGGAACAGCCAAAACAGGTGCAGTAGAGCGGTTTATCACATCACTTGTAATGCTTCCAAGCGTCTCCTTAATGGTTTCGCCTTTGCATTTTGTTCCCATAATAATGACATCAAACTGCTCGTTATTGCTGATTTGAGGAATTACATCCTCGGGATAGCCATACTCAAAACGATGCGTCATCTCGATGTTTCGGTTCTGCAACGAAGTCATGGACTGCAATATATCACTGGTAAGCTGTTGCAAACGCTCTCTTTTTAAGCGCTCGTCACCTTCAACATCCGGTCGGTTCTGTTCATCGGCCGGCAGTTCGTCGAGTGTAACAAAACTGGAAAAACAATGCAGAATAGTAACTCCGGCAGGAAACTTTTCAGCCAGTGTCAGAGCAAGAGTGAGTGCATTGATAGAGTAATCGGTGAAATTTACCGGAACCAGTATTTTTATCATATCAAAATTTCTTTGCCTCTACGGTAGCTGAAAGTTAAGATTTTTTCGGTCTTTCTGCATATATTAATGATCAAAAAATGGAATGCTGTCATTGGCATTCCATTTTTTTATTGATAAACCAAAGGCATCGCCTTATAATATCATTATACTAGATTATAAGCATGGCATCACCATAAGTTCCAAATCGGTACTTCTCTTTAACGGCAGTTTTATAAGCCTTCATCACAAGGTCGTATCCGCCAAAGGCCGCAACCATCATCAAAAGAGTGGACAATGGCAGATGAAAATTGGAAATCATGCAGTTGGCAACCTGAAAATCATACGCCGGGAAAATGAATTTATTCGTCCAGCCTTCGTATGGTTTCACATGACCGTAGGTGCTTACCGAACTTTCGAGGGTTCGCATAACGGTGGTTCCCACAGCGCAAACCTTCTTTTTCTTATCCTTACCGTTGTTGATGATATCGGCATCCTTAGCGGTGATGATGATCTGCTCTGAATCCATCTTGTGCTTGGTCAAATCTTCCACATCCACAGTCCGGAAATTGCCCAATCCCACGTGAAGTGTCACGTATGAAAAATGGGTGCCTTTAATCTCAAGACGTTTCAGCAGCTCGCGGCTAAAGTGCAATCCGGCGGTAGGTGCGGCCACAGCCCCTTCGTTACGGGCAAAAATGGTTTGATACCGCTCACTGTCCTCGGGTTCAACTTCACGTTTGATAAACTTTGGAAGCGGTGTTTCACCAAGACTGTAGAGCGTTTTTTTAAACTCCTCATAGGAACCATCGTAAAGAAAACGCAACGTACGACCACGCGAGGTGGTATTGTCGATAACCTCGGCCACCAATGAGTCGTCATCACCAAAATAGAGTTTGTTTCCGATACGGATTTTACGTGCCGGATCCACCAACACGTCCCACAGTCTCTGTTCCTGATTAAGCTCACGCAACAGGAATACCTCAATCTCAGCACCTGTTTTCTCCTTGTTACCATACAAACGAGCCGGAAAAACCTTGGTGTCGTTAAACACCATTACATCATCCACCTCGAAATAATCAATGATATCTTTAAAGATTTTATGCTCGATTTTGCCGGTGGCCCGGTTAACGACCATGAGTCGAGACTCATCCCGATTGGGTACCGGATGGAGCGCAATCAGTTCGTCAGGCAGTTTGTACTTGAATTTTGATAACTTCATTGCAACAGAACGGTTATGTGAATATATTAATTTCGAAACTATTTGATACAGGAAAAACAGGCCTGTATGACACCTGATATTTTATACAAAAATAAGCTCAACTTATACGGGTTGACACTCAATTTGTTTGAATTTTTTTCAATATCTCTTCAAAATCGGAGACATCATAAGCTTGTGAGAGCCTAACGGGGCCAATGGCTGTACGTTCAAGAGCCGAAAGGTGGGCTCCATTGCCGAGTGCCAATCCCAAATCGTGGGCAAACGACCTGATATAGGTGCCTTTACTGCATACAATACGCACATTTGCTACCGGATTATCAAAACTGAGCAACTCCAACTCCATAAATTCCACTTCCCTGGCTGCCATCTCCACATCTTTGCCCTTTCGGGCATGCTCATAGGCACGTCTGCCATTCATTTTTATGGCGGAGAAAACCGGTGGTCGCTGCATCTGTTTCCCCATAAAACCAGTGAGTGCATGCTGCAGATTGTTGACATGAATTGCCGAAGCATCAAAAAGCGCATTCACATCAGTCTCCAGGTCGTATGAAGGTGTTGTGGCACCAAAGGTGATACCTGCCACATACTCTTTGGGCATTCCCATCAGCGCCTCAATTTGCTTGGTTGCGCTTCCCGTACAAAGAATCAGAAGCCCTGTGGCCAACGGATCCAATGTGCCTGCATGTCCCACTTTTATCTTTTTAAAGCCCAGATGATTACGAAGCATTATCCGCACTTTATTTACCACATCAAACGAAGACCATTTGTAAGGTTTATTGATGAGCAGGATACGTCCATCCTTAAAATCGTCGGGCCTGCAAGTGTCGTGAACACGCAAGCTATTTACCAGTTCTTCCATCCAACTATTTATCCAAGCAGACTACCGGTTATTGCAATAAGTGCCACAATTGCACAATATATTGCGAACCAAATCAGTTTGCCTCTCTTCACAATGTTAATCATCCATTTACAGGCCAACAGGCCGGCCAGAAACGCGGCCACAAACCCAACGACCAAAGCCGTGGTTCCGGGAGCATTAGATGCTGCCTGCGCTGCGCTATCATATTTTAAAACACTCAGAAAGTTTTCGCCAATAATGGGAATCAGCACCATCAAAAAAGAAAACCTCGCTACTTCTGTTTTGCGGTTTCCGAGCAACAAACCTGTTGCGATGGTGGCACCCGAGCGCGATATACCCGGCATTACTGCAACAGTTTGTGCTATACCAATAATGAAAGCATGTGCAAATGATATATCCTTATCGCCCGATTTCCGGTAGTAGGCAAATGCGAGTAATGAGGCAGTTACCAAAAGCATAAAACCTACAATAAGCAAAATGCGTGGACTGTCGAACACAGCCTCCACTATATCCTTAAAAAACAGCCCTACGATGGCAATAGGAATCATTGACACGGCAATTTTAGCAATGTACTTCGTTTCGTCGTTCCACTTAAATTGAAACAGACCCACGAGCAAATCGGCAATGTCATGCCTGAAAACAAAGAGCGTGCTCAACACCGTAGCGCCATGAACAATAACTGTAAAAGTAAGATTCTCGGTGGTATCCACTCCCAGCAATTGCTTTCCAATTTCGAGGTGGCCACTGCTACTGACCGGCAAAAACTCAGTTAATCCCTGGATAAGTCCAAGAATAAGTGCTTCGAACCAATTCATATTTAACTATTGTTGTGGTGTAATAGGATCAATTCTTTTTGTCCACCGAGGGTTTTTTCATGATGGCATAGATGGCAAACAAAAATCCGAAAAGCACCACCATTGGTGCAAGGGTAACCCTTCTGAATCCATAAACAGCCTCGCTAAACACATCCGGATCGTCGCTGCCGCCGCCTATCATCAGGATAAATCCAATAACCACGATGGCAAATGAGATGGCCAGCAGGATGTAATTCTCTTTGTCGAGGGCCATGTCAAACTTTCTTCCTTGTGTTTCCTTTTTTAAACTCTCTTTTTTAACCATTTCAAAAGGGTTTTATCAGTAATAAAGTTCATCGGTATGCAACCGCAAATATTTGTTCACTGCAAAAAATGTAGAGACAAGCGTAATGGCAATGCCAAGCATGATTACCAGAAAAAACAGTACCGCAATAAGAAAGACATTGGCAAAACCAACCACCCCTTCCATTTCACTACTTACCATGTAGATGAGACCGGAGAGCAACAGTATGGCCACGGTGGCACCTGCCAGTCCGTGCAAAATACTTGTGACCAAAAAAGGCTTTCGGATAAATCCCCTTGTTGCACCCACAAGCTGCATGGTTTTAATTAAAAAACGACGTGAGTAAACCGACAACCTAATGGTGTTGTTGATTAGGGCAACAGAAATAAGGAGCAACAACACGCCAAAAAGTCCAAGTACAATGGTGATTTTTCGAACATTTTCATGGATGGCATCGAGCAGGTTTTTCTGATAATAAACCTCCTTTACCTGCGGAAAGCTCATGATTTGCGCTTCGATTCGCGCCATGCTGTCGGGATTTGCCCATGCAGCAGCCAGCTTCACCTCTATGGATGCCAAAAGCGGGTTATATCCTAAAAAATCAACAAAATCTTCGCCCAGCTCTTCCTTCAACAATTCGGCTGCCTGATCCTTGTTTACATATTCGGCTACACGAACATAAGGCGAGGCACTGAGAATTTTTTGCAAGCGCATCACTTCCGCTTCGCGGGCATTGTCTTTTATCAGGACAGTAAATCCAAGGTTTTCCTTCACATAAACCGAGAGCCTGCTGGCATTCAGGTAAATAAAACCTATGATACCCAGAACAAACAACACCAGCGATATGCTGATGATGGTGGTGGCATAAGAACTACGAAGTTTGCGTTTGGCGACGGTGTTACTCATAAACAGCCTCAGTTTGGATTCTGAAAGGACATAATTATCTCAACTTAGCCGCAAAGATAGTACAATTGCCACTCATTTCCAGAAAAAAAGGCATCAATAACCTTCACAACTGCGCAAAGGCTTATTGGGCAATGTTTTTTAATCTCAAATAAACTGTTTAATTTCGGGCGATGGTGATTCATTTTAAATTGATAATTGGGCACATAAACCTACTTAATGTCACCAAAGCATTGATAACCACCAAAAACAGCAAAGTTGAGATTCACAAATGCTACCCGTGAAAAGCTCCAAAACCTAAGTCGCCGCCCCCTTGTGCGCAATGTGGGCGTTGTGGCAGTTGGTACGGCACTGGCGCAAGCTGTAGCCATGGCCTTCTCGCCGTTGATAACGCGTCTGTATGGTCCCGATGCCTTTGGTGTACTGAGCGTGTTTATGTCGCTGCTGACAATACTAGCCCCGGTAGCTGCTTTAACTTACCCCATCGCCATTGTGCTGCCTAAGTTTGATGCCGATGCAATAGCCCTTAGCCGGCTTTCGTTGGTAACAGCCCTTCTTTTGTCATTCATTACGGGCATAGCCTTATTGCTATTTGGGACATACATTACAGGTTTTCTGAATATTGAGACCATCAAACCGTACCTTTACCTTATACCGGTGGCCATGTTTCTGTCGGCCTTGCTGCAGATTGCTCAACAATGGTTGCTCAGAAGACAACAATTCTCTTTCACATCGAAAACGGGTGTGCTGCAAGCCATCATGGTTAACGGCCTAAAACTTGGCGCTGCGTTCTTTAGTCCGGTAGCAGCATCGCTTATCTTCATCACCACTATCGGAAATGGGCTGCATGCCGTAATGCTTTCAAGAAAACTGACGAGGGAGTATGCAATGATGTTTAGAACAAAAATCAGAACATCAGCAGTAACCATCAAGTCAATTGCACTAAAATATAAAGACTTTCCGTTGTTTCGGTCACCGCAGATGCTCATCAATTCGATATCACAAAGTTTGCCCGTGCTCATATTAACCACCTATTACGGACCAGCCGCTGCCGGATTCTATGGTATCGGGCGAACAGTGCTAGGAATGCCCTCTCAGCTGATTGGAAAATCGGTGAGCGATGTATTTTACCCCAGAGCAGCACAAGCCTGGCAAAACGGCGAAGACATCACCAAATTGCTTGTAAAATCTACAGCCATGATGGCATTGGTGGGATTCCTCCCCTTTGCCATTGTATCGGCTGTTGGTCCATGGCTCTTCAGCCTGGTGTTTGGCGCAGAGTGGGATGTGGCCGGAAGATATGCGCAGTGGATGTCACTTTGGCTCTATTTTGCCTTTCTGAACCGCCCTGCTGTATCAATTATTCCTGTAATTAAACAACAGCAATTCTTTCTTTACTATGAAGTTATAAGTTCCATTTTACGTGCTTCTGCTTTGGTCGCTGCATTCCATTTGTATGCCTCGGATGTTTATATGATTGCTGCATTCAGTCTCGCCGGAGTTGCGCTGAACATCTTTCTCATATCTTACGTGATTTGGAAAACACGGCAGATTAAAACAGATAACAAGAAACCTGTATGAGCGACTTTCTATACTCCTCGCAACAACAACCACCGGGTCAAATGGCGGCGATTGTACGTCGCATCTATCCGGAGCAATTCCGGCCTGTGAAGGAGTTTCACGGACGCTGGGGCTCACTGGCCGTTAGCCAAAATCACTACAACGGGTTTGACGCCGTTGAGACGGAGACCTACATTTGTGCAGTAGCCGGAGGGCCGTTACTCACGTTTTGCGACAATCAATTTCTTGCCGGATTGCCATCGTCAGTGGGCACGCATAAAATCCTATCAAGATGGAAAACAAGTAAAGAGATTGTTTGGGACGAGGATTTAAGCGGGCCTTTTGCCATAATCCTTATTGATAAAATTAGTGGGGAGATAGAGACTGTTACCGATTTGATGTCGTTTATCCCTTTGTTTAAGACTAAAGATAAAGATGCCTTATACATTGGTTCACATGCTGATATTGTAGCAGAAATATCACAAAGAAATCAACTTACCGATGTGGTTTCGATAGCGGACTTTGTTCTGAATGGATTTGTTACCTACCCATTCACTTTTTACAAAGATATAGAACAGATGCCGCCAGCCTCTGTAACAAGAGTTAGTCTGGCCAACATAAACGAACTTATATCGGCGCACTATTGGATTCCGAATGAATCTTATTCATTTGACAATATAGAAGATGCATCACTCTACTTACGTAATGGTTTAACCAAATACATCGAACAGGTGACTGCGTCGATGTCACATATAGCGCTTTTCATCAGCGGAGGAGAGGATTCACGAGCCATTTTGGCTATGACACCGGAGCGCTTGAAGCGAGACGCCTATGTGTTTTTGGACGGATTCAATGCCGAAGCAAAAGTGGCAAAAAAAATAGCTGCTATCTATGGTGCAGCATTTCATTATTGTGAACGGTCACCAACCCATTATCTGGACAACCTTGCGCCATGTTCGAGACTTACAGGCAGCGGAGCCCAGTTTCATCATGTACACAGTTACGGCTTTCACAAAAGTTGTAATCTTGATACGTATCAGGCGGTTCTGGGTGGCTTTTCATCAGATGCACTGTTAAAATGCTCCCACCAGCCCCGACGGTTTAAATCCAACAAGTTTCCAGAATTGGTTCAAATTCCGGCTAAAGGCGGCTTTTCAATTCAAGTTGAAAACAATTTATTCCATGATGAAATATTAGAATCTGTAGGAAATCGGCGTGCGGCGCACATGCAATTCATAAGACAATTCCGCGGAGAATCGGCCGAAGAGTGGTTTGAACTCTGGCCCGCCTCCATGAATATGAACATTCCGAACCTACATGGTAACCGCCGCTTATTCAGAAGCTATGAACCATTTATGTCAACTGTTTCTGTAAAAGTATCGGCATCGGTACCACAGAGGTGGAAAACAAATCGCCGTCTGTTTCATAAAACCATGCAACCGTTATTTAAACCCTCGCGTGGCATACTTCATGCCGATGGCTGGCTGCCATACTGGCCATGGTGGGCAAATGTACCGCTTAAATTGACGAACTGGCTCATGAGAACCACTGCTATAAAACTGGGGATTATCAATAGGAACCAAGGCCCATGGTGGGACTGGCAGACACTTTGGTCAAGTAGCGTTTGGAAAATGCGTCAAAAGGAGATGCATCTACCCGCGGAACTATTGGGAACGAAGGAACCACCCGACCCCCAGTCTCCTCAATTGTCAAATATGCAAAAACTCAATCTGCTGCAAGTGGATCAATTTTTTAAGCATTGAGAATTCAGAGTGATAGCGGCCACTGCCGACGTATTTTTTTCAGCAACAGATAGTTCATAAACTGTCTGAATACGGAGGTGTCGTAAAACTGTTTAAAATTTTGAATGATAGACTCATCTATATATGCGTCTGAACAAAAACTTTCGGTATCGAGATAGTCTGTTAAAGCGGAATAATACCGTTTACTGCGCCGCATGTGAGTGCCCGAGCCATCCACTCCAAGGTTGGCAACAAGCGATTTTGCAGGGTAAACCGTTGGCATCTTCTGACAAAAGCCGGCATAAGCAAACCGGACGGCCCATGAGTTGTTCTTTCCAATTTTCTGTTTCATGAGCATTGGTGTCAAATCGTTACCAGCTTTATTAAAAGCTTTAATTTCATCATCTGAATGGATGAATTGGTTAAAATGGTGTACATGCCAATCGGCCATCTCCCATCTGTTACGCCAGGTAGCCCAACCCCATGAACCAATACGGGGTGCCAGATAAGTGCTGAAGGCATAGCTCTGAGGCACAATGTCGGGTGGAGTATAGCCACATACAGAAAAAACATTACAATCTTTGTAGAAATCAATGGCTCTGTTCATAAATAGCAAAAAACCAGGACTCACTATAAGATCATCTTCCAGGACAATCAGCGCATCCTCAGTTTGAAACAGATCCGTCAGCCCGGCGATAATATTGTCTGCAAGTCCCATGTTATAATCTCGCGCAACCATCTGAACCTCTCTAAAACCATGCACGCCATCACATATCCGCCTGACGTGATTCACCAAAGGCCTTGATTGCTCATCCTTTGGTCCATCACTGAATATAACCAGCCGCGACTGACCAGCACCGGGATTGTTGGCCAGCGCATCCAACGCTTTTTGGGTATGGATAGGCCGATTGTAAGCAAACATTGCAATGGTTCTCATTTTATTCCTTTGAATTAATCTGTTGTTCGAAAATATCAATAGCCTCCTTACAAGTTAAAGAGCTATCTACCCGCTGCATGATAAAACTGCATAGCTCCTCATAAAACAGATTGATGCCCGGACTAACACGCTGATTGTTACGGCAGTTGTGCCAGAGAAAAGTAAAGACGCCATTAAAACGTCTGCATTCGGAAAGCAATTGATCCAAAGATTCCAATATACGCTGATTTTCAAGTCCACGTTTCTCGAAGAGCGTAGTATCCATAGCCAGTAAAGGTAACTCCCATAATGGGAGCATCATTTGATTGTCATGATCAAAAGGGTGATACGGATGACAATAGCCATGCCTGAAACCCTCCCTGGCAGAAAACCCCATCGTTGAATCATATACCAGACCAGCCGATGACTGAAAACGAAAAAGTTCTGGAAGCGTTCCAACCAAATAGTGTTGTCTTGCTCCGTTTGGCTCTATGCTAAAGTATTTAATAAATTGAGATACCTCATCGTGATAATTTTCAACACTTTTTAATGACCTAAACGAACCATGCAACCCCACCTCACAATTGTTGTTCTGCAGATACTTAACCAATTGCTGAATGGGTTTACGGTTGAATGTATAATCACCAGCTGGCTCACCTCTGCGTTTATTAAGCATAAACCAAGTGGACCGAATTTTATGCTTCTTTTGAGTTTGAATCAGAAACGGAAAACTATAATACAAGTTGTTGGGGTGTGCGAGTGGTGCAAAATAGCGCAAACTGCTATGCCAGGCAAACCGCAACCTATCTATAAAACAATACTGACTATCGCCTTTTACAAATACATCCAACCACCTGGACAATACCGATTTGATTTTAAAGAAATTAATGCGATCCACATCGTGTGTCATCAAAAGCACAGGGCCTGAAAATGGATGGCGTCTCCGTAGCTCCAGACTGTGAAACCGGGCAAAAGCCTCCAGCCCATCAATAATTACATCAAAATAATAATTAACTAGTGGTTTGTCTATGATATTCAACTCCTTTTGAACAGACCTATTGTAATCATAACGCCCGTACGCGTCGATCAACTCAGGATTGTCCCATTCATGATAGCCACTCAGAATAAAGAAAGCTGATTTCAATATGTCATGATGAAATTGCAGATTACCCTCTTCCGTCAGCGTATAGAAGCGGGCGTTTTCAGAACATGGGAACAAAACAGGGATATCATCCACCAGCATGACATCATTTTCTATATAAGGTTTATGTGATGATATAAAACTTATTGACTTATTCATACTTATGCAATTATCTACATAAAAAACAAAACCACTCACCTTGTCCCATCCACACAGATGATGACCCAGATGATGCAGTACATAATTCAACTGTTGTTTGTTTAATGGCGCTTGCATGGATAGATTGAAAACTTCTGAAAATGTAATATGTGGGCAATTGAAACTCAAAACAATAAACCTGGAGACATCAGTCTGCCATCGATGTCTTCACAATTAAAAATAACCAATCCTGCTGTGATTGCAATGTTTTTTATAATTTACATCGTTATAAAAACGATTGTAACACACCTTGAAGAATTAAACTGTTTTTATAACACAATTTATAACAACAATATACCTATATCTTTTATACTAATAATTGAACAAAAAATGAATGCCAAATCCATCAGAGAGGAGTATCGCGCACTGAGAAATGAATTGGATAAAGAGATTTCCAATCTCGAAAAAACACACAACCAGCACATGATCTGCAAGAAAGGTTGCGACCTTTGTTGTTTGTCTTTCAATGTTTTTCCAATTGAATTTGATGTGATACGTGAAGAGATGCAGTTGGAATTGGACAAAACAGCCATGTCGGCTGAGGAGACGCCCACAGATACGTGCTCCCTGCTTCAGAACCACAGCTGTACCATATATCCCTCGCGGCCGTTTATTTGTCGCACACACGGACTGCCTTTGCTTTATATGCAGGATGACGAATGGGTCTTGTCGCACTGCGAATTAAATTTTACGAACATAGATGAGGATTACTTTGAACCGGAACAGTGTCACGCTCAGGACACATGGAATAGCCGCCTCTTTATGCTCAACAAGCGATACATTGAATCTCTTAACGACCCAAACCTTAATGAGACTGACCTGATGCCATTGTCGGCACTCAAAACACGATAGATAATAGATTTAACGCAGATCCGCTACCGAATGCTATGTGGAAGAAAATATACCAACCTATCCATCCGTCCATAAAATGGGTGATGGCTTTTTTTGCATTATCGCTCTGTTTGCTATGCATTTTTCCGCGGCCCACATTTAAAACACCCTATGCCACCGTTTTAACTGACCGGCACGGACAGCTTTTAGCGGCTCAAGTGGCCGATGACGGACAGTGGCGTTTTGCACCCGGCGACTCGGTGCCATGGCGTTTTAAAGAATCCATCCGGCTTTTTGAGGACGAGTATTATTACCGACATCCCGGAATCAATCCGGCTTCGTTGGTGAGGGCTTTATGGCAGAACGTGCAACACTCGTCGGTAAAGAGCGGGGGCAGCACGCTGACCATGCAGGTAGCCCGACTGGCACGACCGGCACCACGCACCCTTCCCAACAAAATGATTGAGATGTTCAGGGCGATACAACTGGAACTATTCCTCTCCAAAGATTCTATCATGACACTCTATGCCGCACATGCGCCATTTGGAGGAAATACAGTTGGTATTGAAGCTGCCGCCTGGCGCTATTTCAACCACCCACCCCATGAACTCACCTGGGGCGAATCCGCTTTACTTGCAGTTCTTCCCAATGCACCCGGGCTTATGCATCCGGGAAAAAACCAGGAATTGTTGCGACAAAAGAGAGATCGCCTGCTTAATAAACTTCATCACAAAAACATCATCGATGAGACAACGCTCCATTTGGCGCTGATGGAGCCGATTCCTGTTCATCCCAGACAGATGCCTCAACTCACACCGCACCTGCTCGACCAACGAATAGTGCATCATAAAGGCAGCACCTATGCCACCACCATCGATTTGCATCTTCAGGAGTTGGCCAGTCACGTTGTTAACCGTCACAGCAGACTTTTGGCGCGCAACGAAATACATAACGCCGCGGCCATAATCGCTTCGGTAGAAACGGGCGAAGTGGTGGCCTACGTAGGTAACAGCACACCGCTTCATCACAACAAAGGGCATCAGGTGGACGTTGTTCGTGCACCTCGCAGTTCTGGCAGCATACTTAAACCACTTCTTTACGCAGCAGCCATGCAGGATGGACTAATCCTCCCCGGATCCTTGATTCCCGATGTACCAACTTTTTACCGCAGTTTTGCGCCACGAAACTATCAACGGCGATTTGACGGTGCAGTACCGGCAGGAGCCGCATTGTCCCGATCGCTCAATGTGCCCTTTGTACGCCTGCTGGATCAGTATGGCGGCGAGAAGTTTCTTAACGATCTTCATAAACTGGGATTTTCGACCATGGAGCAGCCTTACGGTCATTATGGGCTAAGCCTGATTCTTGGAGGCAGCGAAAGCACCTTGTGGGATCTGGCCGGAGCCTATGCTGCACTGGCGCGCACCCTGAACCGCTATGTTAGGGAGAACGGCATCTACCTGAACACCGACTTAAGGCCACTTCATTTGTCGTTAAAAGAACAATCAAATCAGAGCCAACCAACCGAGGAGCCAAAGCTCTTTCAGTCCTCAGTAATACATGCCACACTATCGGCACTTACAGGCACGCAGCGGCCCCCGGAGGAATCCGGATGGGAACATTTTTCGTCATCGCAGCGGATAGCCTGGAAAACAGGGACAAGTTTCGGCTTCAGAGATGCCTGGAGTGTAGGTGTTACACCGCAGTATGTGGTGGCAGTATGGGCGGGAAACGCTTCAGGAGAGGGCAGGCCGGGCATCATTGGTGGCATTGCTGCGGCTCCAATTATGTTTGAACTCTTCGGCTTGCTGAATGCCGGCGCGGCCTTTGAGACACCTTATGATGACATGGTTCAGGTAGCTGTATGTTCAGAAAGTGGCTTTAGAGCATCACAGTTTTGCCAAAAGGCTGATACGCTCTTTATCCCCAACACCATAAAAAAATCGCCACCCTGTCCGTATCACCATCGTGTACACCTTACAGCTGATGGACGCTACCGTACAAGCATAGAGTGCGAACCCCCCGGCACCATCCGCAGCGAAACGTTTTTCACCCTCCCTCCTTTAATGGAGTGGTACTATCGACCTTTGCACCCGGGCTACCGAACGCTGCCACCCATGAAGCCAGACTGTGGCAACGACGTTGATATCAACCCGATGGATTTTATATACCCGCCGGCCAACACAACCATATATATTCCTACCACGCTCGATGGCGACAAAACCCGCCTGGTTATTCGCGCGGTGCACCGTCACCCAGAGGCCACCATTCACTGGCACATCAACGGACAATATATGGGAAGTACCAATCAGATACACGATATGGAGTATCTTCCCGACACCGGAAGGCACCTCATCACATTGATTGATGACAGCGGCAATCAAATCAAAAGAACCTTTAATTGCAAATGATATTTATTGAACAAATTACCCCTTAAGAGTTGTTAAATGACAATTAATCTTAAATTTGCAGATTACTGCTCTTGATAACTTCGGAGATGGAATAAATTTTGCTTCAGCTATCGATAAAATAAAGAATACATGAGAAAACGCAGAGGATTATCAGCAAAAGGCTGGCTACTGGCCGTTGTGCTGAGTATTACGGTAACCATCGGATTTGTGGCCGCTACCGGCGACCGTCGCAACTTTGAGTTGGTAAAGAACCTTGACATATTCTATACGCTCTTCAGGGAACTGAATAGTTATTACGTAGATGAAATAAACCCCGAAAAACTCATCAAAACCGGAATAGATGCCATGCTGGAATCTCTGGATCCCTATACATCATTCATCCCGGAATCGGAAATGGATGACTTCAGGTTTATGACCACCGGCGAATATGCAGGCATTGGCGCACTGATAACCAAGAGGGGTCGTTATGTAGTTATTTCAGAGCCCTACGAAGGATTCCCGGCGCAGGAAGCAGGCTTAAAAGCCGGTGACCGAATTCTTGAAATCGACGGGAAAGACATGAAAGATAAGGAGACCTCCTTTGTGAGTGATCGACTGAAAGGCCCTGCCGGCACCCAAATAAACGTGCTGGTAAAACGTCCCGGCATCGACAAGGAGCTGATGATAACCATCAACCGCCGAATGATACAAATAAACCCGGTTCCTTATTATGGCATGGTAAATAACGAAACCGGACTAATCATTCTCAACAATTTTACTCAGGAGTGTGCCCGCGAAGTAGAAAGGGCATTTACTGATTTGAAAAACAATCATGGCATGAAAAGTCTCATCCTGGATTTGCGTGGCAACCCCGGTGGTTTGATGGATGAGGCTGTGAAAATTGCCAATTTATTTCTGCCCCGTGGCAGTGAGGTGGTGAGTACCCGTGGCAAGGTGTCGCAGTGGGACAAAACATACCGTGCACCACGTGAACCAATTGACACCGTGATGCCGCTTGCCGTATTGATTAATCGCGGATCGGCATCAGCCTCTGAAATTGTGGCTGGCGCCATTCAGGATCACGACCGCGGTCTGGTAATCGGACAGCGCTCATTTGGCAAAGGTTTGGTTCAAACAACCCGAAGCTTGGCATACAATACCAGCCTCAAAGTAACCACTGCCAAATACTATATTCCAAGTGGCCGTTGCATTCAGGCTGTTGACTACTCCAACCGCAATGAAGACGGAAGCGTGGGCTTAATACCCGACTCGTTGATGAAAGCCTTTAAAACAAAGGGTGGACGCACCGTATTCGATGGTGGAGGCATTTCACCTGATATCACCATCACACCCGAAAGATTTGCCAACATAACCTTTGCATTGATGGCGCAACAAACAATCTTTGATTTCTCAACCGAGTTTGCTGCCAAAACGCCAACCATTGCTAAACCGGAAAAGTTTCAAATCACCGATGAGATGTACAACGCCTTTAAAGATTACGTAAGCAATCTGGAAGAGTTCCGTTATGAGTCTCAATCACAGGAACAGTTTCGGAAGCTGAAATCAGTGGCGCAGCGTGAGGAGTATTTCAAGTTGGCCGAAGAAGCATTCAAGGAGCTGGAGGTGTTACTTACGCCCAATGCAACAAGAGATCTGGAGATTTTCCGCGAAGAGGTAAGTGAATTGTTGTCTATGGAATTAATCAGACGTTATTACTTTCAGCGTGGAGCCATCATCTTTAACATTGGACGCGACAAAGAGATCAAAGAAGCCTCAAATGTATTGGCTAATAAAAGCGAATACCGTGACATGTTAAACGGAACGGTACTCACACATGCCGGAGACAAGCGGATGAACAATTAACCTCTGCTACAAGTTATCAGAAAAGGCACAAGGAGAAGCGGGAATAACCGCAACCTTGTGCCTTTTTATATTATTGGTGAGTTCGCTAAACCTGCAATTGAGTGAAAAGCCAATCAGACCAAATTCATCTGTTGTCATCGGCATACCACTCGGCAAAAGAGTTGGCCGTTTCGTTCAGTTTAAGACTGAAAAGTTCGACATAAGGGGGCAGGTTATGTTGCAATCGTTGCGCAAAATCGATGAGCATATTTTCGCAGGTGGGCTGATAATCGAGGATAAAATAGCGCTCTGTCATCTGTTCCAATTGCCTGAGCTGGGCTTCCGGTACGCGATTGCTCAGCACGATGGCATGATCCAGTTTCTGCACAATTTCGCGGTTCACAATCTCTTTAAGATCGCCAAAATCCATCACCATTCCGAGCTTCACATTGTCGACGTCGGTAATGGGCGTTCCAATAACGGTAACTTGCAGAATATAGGAGTGTCCGTGAATATTTTTACAAAGCCCGTCATAATTCCACAGGGCGTGAGCCATCTCGAAACGAAACTCCTTGGTAAGTCTTATTTTTGACATTTCTCTCTCTTCAACTGATTATAATTCAACTTCACCTGATACCAATACAATCATCCTGCTGAGCATTTGCTTACACAATCAATGATGTTTCGCAAACTGTCATGTTTCAGAAAATAGAAGGTGTTTTTTCCATCGCGTTGCGAACTGAGCACCCCTTTATCCTTTAAAATACCCAAGTGATGGGACGCAGTACTCTGTTCAATTTTCAGCAGGTTATGGATTTCGGTCACCGTCATTTTTCTGCCATCTTCAAGATGCGAAAGAATTGCAATACGCATTGGGTGCGCAATGGCCTTAAGCATACTTGCAGCCTTCTCCAAAACAACCGGATCCAGGTCTTTTATCTTCATGTCGTAAACAATTGGTTGCATGATTGGTTCTAATTTTAGGTTAACCACATTGGCATTGACCGGTATCGTATTGATAACAATGGTCATGATTTAGAGTGTGGTGCAAAGATAGATAAAAGAACCATACAAATATCTACATTCTGCAAATATTTACATATTTAGATGTGATTCCAACAAAAATGTACAGTCGGGCAGCCTTTGAAGGAATGGCTTCAATTAAAACAATCACAAACCCCGACAAACGAAGAATTTATATAAAAGAGAAAGTTAATTACCTTATAAATTGCTATTTTTGACTTTTGTTAGGATCAATCAATGAGTATATCTTCCAAAATTAAGGCCCCCATAGAAAAGGAGATGAAGGAGTTTGAGCGTTACTTTAAGACGCAACTCAATTCCCGCATCCCCTTACTAACGATCATTACAAACTATGTGTTGCGACGCAAGGGAAAACAGATGCGTCCGATGCTGGTGTTTCTGGCTGCAAAACTGAATGGTAATATCACTGACGCAAGTTATACTGCAGCAGGTCTCATTGAACTGCTGCATACTGCCACACTGATTCACGACGACGTGGTGGACGAGACTTATCAACGTCGCGGTTTTTTTTCAATCAACGCGTTGTGGCGGTCAAAGATTGCGGTGCTCGTTGGTGACTATTTCCTCTCCGTGGGCCTTATCAGTGCACTGAAAACAAAACAAATAGGCGTGCTCGAAGTGGTTTCAGATGCAGTAAAGGAGATGAGCGAAGGCGAATTGTTACAGATTGAAAAATCGCGCCAGCTCAACATCACCGAAGAGGTGTATTACGATGTGATACGCATGAAGACGGCCACCCTCATTGCAGCCTGTACCAAGGCCGGCGCCTATTCCGTAAATGCCACCGAGTCTCAACTGGAAAAAATGCAACAGTTCGGCACCTATTTGGGCATGGCTTTTCAGATTCGCGACGACCTGTTAGACTACGAAAAAACCAATCTGGCCGGCAAACCCACCGGTAACGACCTAAAGGAAAAAAAGATAACCCTGCCGCTCATTCATGTGCTCAACCAGATGCAGAATGGCGAAAAAAGGGAGATACTGCGTACCATCAAGCGACATCATAAAAATGAGCGAAAAATTGCGCCTATTATGCATATGGTGAAAGAGCGCGGAGGCATTGAATATGCCCGGCTAAAAATGATTGAGTACCGCGACAAAGCACTAAACATCCTTGATACATACCCCGAATCAGACGCTCGCGAGTCGCTGCGCGAGCTGGTCTATTTTACCACCACCCGAAAAGTGTAACAAAGCTCATTAACATTACTTTAACTTCGTTTAGTAAACTTTCGGTGCACCCCTTCGTTAGTTCAATATAGATGTTTGTTAACTAACGATATTGTAATGTTATTCAACTTACTAAGAGTAAAACTACTGGCTTTTCAAATCATGGTTTCCGCTTTGGCACTGAGCCAAAACACCATTACCGGTACAATTTATGACCAATCAACCAGGCAACCTATCGAATTTGCACAAATAGCACTTATTCAGCCATCAGACAGCCTTTTGGTAACCGGAGGACTAACCAACCAATATGGTCGTTTCGAGATTCACACCGGCTCATCGGGCAATTATCTGATGCGAATAGGATACATCGGTTATACCGAGAAGTGGAAAAACATACAGATCATCTCTGAAAACAACTATTTGGGAAGAGGTTACCTCGCGCCATCCACCACCGCGCTTGGGGAAGTACAGATGATGCCTTTAGCCAGCGGCGCGGGTTTACTCGGGAGTCACAAGTTATAACCCTCTCTCTTACATATCGTTTCCGCAATTTCCGTCAGACCAATGACCGTACAAGAGACAATGGCATTGATGGTGATATTGAAGGCCTCTTCTGAAATGTTTAACAATTACTTCGTCTGAGTGAACAATTTGCCTATTCAGATGTTTTTGTCTTATTTATTCATTTAATGTAAATATCATGAAAACAACCGCATTTATACTTATCGCACTAATGGCATTGCCAGCAGCAAATGCCCAAACACTTAATCTTGATGTACAGAACAGCACCATACAATGGACCGGACGCAAAGTAGCCGGAAGCCACTATGGCAACATCAGTTTTGAATCGGGCAGCCTGATACAACGTGACAACAGCTACAGTGGTGGTGAGTTTGTAGTAGATATGCAATCTTTGACAGTAGAAGATATAAAAGACGCACGCACCAATGCGCAATTGGCAGGTCACTTGCGTTCCGATGATTTCTTTGGCGTGGATACATACCCAAAATCAAGGCTCGTCATCCGTTCGGCAAAACAAACCACAGGTAACAATTTTGAGTTTAGCGGCAACCTTACCATAAAGGATCAAACACATCCCATCACCTTCCAGGCCGAGAGAGCAATATCCGGAGGTGCTGCACGATTCACCGGGACAATAATTGTTGACCGTTCAAAATTCAACGTACGATATGGCTCCGGAAGCTTTTTCTCAAACCTCGGTGACAACCTCATCTATGACAACTTCGACTTGAAGTTTGACGTGACATTTAAATAATCCAGAGGATTAGATGTAAGATGATTAGATTTAAGATGATTAGTTGTAAGATTTGTAGATAGAAGATGGATAGATATTGAGAGACGAAACAATGTGCAACGAATTAATCTTTAACAGGTTTGATGTGATTCTGTCATGAACATTGCTACTTCTACTCTATGATTGAAATCTAATTATTCACATAGAGAATTATAAACAAGAAAGTGCGCAAAGAGCTGTTCGTAAAAACACGCTTTGCGCACTTTCTGCAATATTTTGATGAGTGTCCTAAAAACTTAGTTGTTGAGCCTTTCAATTTCAGCACGAATGGCTTCCCAGCGCGCTTCGTCCATTTTGGGGCCAATTACTTCAATCACATTGGCCGATAGCATGGCGCCAATTTGTCCGCAATGTTCAAGAGGCAAGGCATGAATCAATCCATATAAAAATCCGGCAGCATACAAATCGCCGGCACCGGTGGTGTCAACAGGTGAAGCAGGTAGAATACCAACTTTAACCACCGTGTCAATATGCTTTATCATTGAGCCTTTTTCACCCAGCTTCAACACCGCTGTTTCGCACAGGTTACCCATCCATTCCAAGGCCTCATGCCCTTCCAGACCTTGCGTAAAAGCGCGGGCTTCCTCTTCGTTGGCAAAGAGAATATCCACGTAATCGTTGACCACACTGCGCAAAAAATCGAGGTTATCGGTCACCACATTGTAACTGGCCAAATCAAGAGAAACTTTTAATCCCTGCGCTTTAGCCTTTTTCAAAGCCTCACGAATAAGCTCCTGATTTTGTACCAGATAGCCCTCCACATGAAAGTAAGCATATCCATGAAAAAGATCCTCGGGTATATCGTTGGCAGATAATTCTACTGCCGCACCCAGACAAGTAGCAAACGTGCGTTCCGAGTCGGGAGAAATCAGAGCCATAGCCCGTCCCGATTCATTATCGCTCAACAACAACATCGGTGAGATGTTTTTGCGTTGCATGTCGTTGCGGAAAAAGGCACCCCACTCATCGCGTCCCACTTTACCAAAAAAACCGGTATTCACGCCCAGATTTGCCAGTGCATGAATGGTATTGGCTGCAGAACCACCGGATGCCTTGCTGCTCCCGTTTTTTCCGGCCACATCAAACACTTTTCGAGCCGTGTCACTGTCAACAAGCTGCATACTCCCCTTTGGCAGTGCCAACTCATTTAACACCTGATCACTTTCGAGCCGCATCAACACATCCACCAGGGCATTACCCATTCCCAATACTCTTCTCATAATTTGCTGTTTGTCAAATTTCAGACTGCAAAGATGAAAATTTTTTCGCAAAATGAGTTGCATAATTAAATGAAAGGATATAGTTTTGCAGGGCAATTGAGAATTGTAGCCGGTTTCAATGGTTTTTGGACGTTTACAACAATTTGCAACAAAAAATTCCTCAGTAGCTCAGTTGGTTAGAGCGGCGGACTGTTAATCCGTAGGTCGTAGGTTCAAGTCCTACCTGAGGAGCTCCCCAAAACATCCTAATGAACGATTTTGGCAGATTCAAAAGCGAATCTGAAACAAACAAGACTGATTTTCATACTCCTCAGTAGCTCAGTTGGTTAGAGCGGCGGACTGTTAATCCGTAGGTCGTAGGTTCAAGTCCTACCTGAGGAGCTTTTTTATTTACCTCTCCGGAGTTTCTCACCTCAATCATTTATCACACATTCTTATCGGGTCAAAAGTGATGCTTGGATGCAAATGCTTTGCAATTCCATGTTTTCTGTCATTTACAAATTGTGTATGTTTGGATAAATTTGCTTTCTGAAGCTGCTTCGCTTTGCTTGTAAGCAATAAAAAATTCAACCTTATAATCGTCATGTATAAATCATTTAGGAAACATCTCCAAAAAGAACTGGAAACCATTGAAGAATCAGGCCTGTTTAAAACTGAACGCATCATCACCTCGCCTCAGGGAGCTGAAATTGATGTGGCCGGATCAGGAAAATCGCTGAACTTTTGTGCCAACAACTATCTGGGGCTTTCAGCGCATCCGAGGATAATTGATGCAGCCTCACGTGCATTGCAAACACATGGTTACGGCATGTCATCGGTACGTTTTATTTGTGGCACGCAGGACATTCATAAGGAGTTGGAGGCATCCATAGCGCGCTTTTTTGGCATGGAAGATACCATCTTATATGCTGCCTGTTTTGATGCCAATGGCGGCGTTTTTGAGCCACTTTTTTCAGAAGAAGATGCCATCATATCCGATGAGCTTAATCATGCCAGTATTATCGATGGTGTGCGTTTGTGCAAGGCAGCGCGTTACCGTTATAAGCACGCGGACATGATCGATTTGGAAGAGAAACTTAAAGCCGCACAGGCGCAGCGTTTCCGAATCATCGTAACAGATGGTGTTTTCAGCATGGATGGTGACATTGCTCCATTAAAGACCATCTGCGATTTGGCCGAACAATATGACGCGCTTGTGATGGTGGACGACAGCCATGCAGCAGGTTTTATTGGCAAGACAGGCCGTGGAACGCATGAACACCACGATGTAATGGAACGCGTTGACATCATCACAGGGACCCTCGGCAAAGCGCTTGGCGGCGCCATGGGTGGATATACTACCGGTAAAAAAGAGATCATTGAGATGCTACGCCAGCGCTCCCGCCCATACCTGTTTAGCAACTCTCTGGCACCGGCCATTGCAGGCGCCGGACTCGAAGTGTTCAAAATGCTTGAAGAAAGCACTGCTTTGCGCGACAAACTCATGGATAACGCGGCTTATTTCAAAGCGAAAATTGAAGCTGCCGGTTTCACCATCAAACCATCCAATTCGGCCATAATTGCATTGATGTTGTACGATGCAAAACTGTCACAATCGTTTGCTGCGCGTTTACTCGAAGAGAACATTTACGTCATAGGATTTTATTATCCGGTAGTGCCCAAAGGACAAGCACGGATACGTATTCAGTTGTCGGCAGCGCACGAAAAAGAACAGCTTGACAAAGCCATTGATGCCTTTATTAAAATTGGCAAAGAGCTTGGCGTTATCTAATCAGAATTCTCTATGCAGACCCATCTGACTCAAAATTTTAAGGGTAAGTTAAAAGCAACAAAACCATCGGCAATCCGATGGTTTTGCTGCTTTTAAGATATAGCCAATATTATTAACACGGTAACACCATTGGCAAAAAATGAAAAAAGCAGATACCCATCAAGCAATCCACCTGATTCCATTTTACGGCCGCGGACGCCACATCGGTAAAGACTTTGTGTTCGAGACAGGACTAGGAGTTGGCTACAGCTGGGTATTCGAAAAGTTTGATTATTTTGATTTTAGCACCGAAACAATAAAAGAGAATAAAAATACCAAACGCGAAACCGCATAAGGCATTCGCCTCAAATTAAGATATCTGTTTTAGCAAGTCGGCACTTAACCCTTATTCGGGCCATATCAAACGGATAATCTTCTGGGCGTTAAAGCTGTCAAGAAAAGGTGCAACCATCTCCCACCTCTGGTCAATGTCTTCCTGTTCTATGGGTTTATGAAGGTATTCCGAAACAGTGGTGGCCCACTCCTCCTCGGTAGATGCAATAACGCACATTGACTCCAATCCCGTATTTTTAACCATTTCGGGAGAAGCAATACAGTGCCTGCCGGCAAACAACGAAACCAGCAACTTGAGCCGTAAACCGGTGGTTTGCTTAGCAGGAAGCACAATGGCCGATGCGTTGTGAATCAGATCCAACATTTTGGCGTCGTCTGGATTACTTACCAGCTGACAATAAGGCGTCTCCAACACTCTTCGGGCCAGATCATAAGATGGCTTTTTGCCAGCAATAATAAGCGGAACCTGAAGTCGCATGCACAATTTCAGCATCGCCTCAGCTGCGTTTACATTTTCCGATACCGATAAATCGCCATGATACATTACGTAGTCACCCTTACCGGGAACAACCGACAGCTCAGTGTGCCCATGAAATGCTGTTACAAGTTGAGTGTTTGAATTGATATCCTTCCAAAACGCTGCATCGCTGCCCGAGATGGCCATAATACCCGTTGCAGATGAGAGTGAACGTTCATAACGCTTAAGACGCGCCGCTTCCACAATATAAAAGAGCTTCTTTTGCCATGACTTTTCCACATTTGCAAGGGAACTGTAATAGTGGTATTCCACGTTGTGGGCTCTCACCCACACGGTGCGACCTTTTAAGGATGGATGGTTAAGCCATGCGGTGGAATGCGTTCCCTCAAATAGGATGGGGTAATCATCCTTTGTAAGTGTATTGAGTAGCTGTCGCGAATGCCTGCTTTGAATAATATATGGCAGTGTTGAGAGCTGGCTGACAAACCCCATTCTTCGCCGGTAATAATAAACCTTTGAACAATACTGTTTCATAATGGGCGCTTCTTCCCTGCTGTAGAGAAAACAGTGCAGTATAATGTTCACACCAGACTCATGAAGCGCTTTGATTTTGTAAAACAAATCAATGGCACCGCCATAATTGGCCGGCCAGGGTACCGTAAATGAGACCACGTGCAAAGTCTTACTTTTTTCCATATAAAACGCGCATGACAAGAGTAAAGTGTTGAAGAATTGCAGTTGTGCTGAAACACAGGTAAAAGCAATTTGTCAAAAGCAATTAAAATGCTAAGATATAAGAAAAGACCGTTTTCTCACAAACTTTTGGCATTTAACGGCAATTTGATAAAAAAAGTACTGCCCTTCCCCACTTCACTTTCGACCCAGATTTGACCGTTTTGCATTTTCGTAAGCTGATAACACAATGGGAGGCCAAAACCGGTGCCTGCTTCACCTGCTGTGCCCTGTGTAGATGATGTGCTGTCAACAAAAAAAAGTCCATCGAGCACTTCCTTACGGATGCCCACTCCATTATCCTTCACGCTGATAATGGTATGGGAGGCATCAGAGTGGGTTGCTACAATAATTTCACTGTTTGGATAGGAGAACTTAATGGCGTTGGAGACAAGATTGCGTAAGACCGTATTCAACATGATTTCATCGGCCCAAACATAAGCCGAATCAGACACCTGTGCGCTGATATTGATGTTTTTGTTGGCGGCAAGGGGCTTCACCTGGCTTATGGCTTTTTCTACCGATGGCTTAACTGGCAACACAGAAGGGAAGTATTTCATCTTTCCGGTTTGCGACAACGCCCAGTTCAGAAGGTTTTCAATAAGCTCGAAAAGGGCATGCGCATTATTATTGAGAATGGATACGAGATAGAAATTCTCATCGTTGGTATTGCTATGAAATTGAGTGCTTAGCAACTCAAGAATACCGATAAGGTTGCCGAGGGGGTTGCGCAAGTCATGGGCAATAATGTAGAGAAACCGGTCCTTTTGTGAGTTTATCTCCTGCAATTCGGCATTTAGCTGGCGTAAAGAGTTCTCCATCTCAATATGGGAAGTTACATCTCTGGCGGCGCCAAAAAATAAGTCGCCAAACGGTGCCGAGCGCCATTCGATGTATTTGTATGAGCCATCTTTGCATCGGTAGCGGTTGATGAAGGAAACAACAAAATTGCCCTCCAACAACTTTTTATGTTCCAATGTGGTAATATTGATATCATCCGGATGAACAAAATCCATAAATCTACGTCCGAGTAACTCATCCAGGCTGTATCCCAAAACCCTTTCCCACTCAGGGTTTAAACGCGTGAATACACCTTTACTATCCGTTATGGACAACATGTCGAGCGTAAGAGAAAAAAAGTTGTCGAGCTCCTCGGTTTTCTGTCTGGCCAGGTCTTCAATGGAACGCTTCCAGCTCACATCATAAGCTGTGCCCCTTATTCTAAGGTCCGTATCCTGTTCGTCGAGGTATGTTTTAGCGTTTACTTTGAGATGAACCGGCACGCCATCCTTGCGTTGAAAGATGACTTCATGTCCATAAATTTCGCCTCGTTTTAATAACGTCGAAAAAGAAATGGCATCTTTAATAGCCTGCTCCCGGGGCATAAGCTCAGTGTATTTTCGCCCCAAAATTTCACTGATATCATATCCAAGGGTTTTTACCCACTGCTGATTCACAAAAACAAACCGTCCATCACCATCCATTTGAAAAATAAGATCCTTTGAGTTTTCGACTAAATCTTTATAGAGCCTTTTGGATTTACTCACCTCCTCGTGTAAAAGCAGTTCTTCGGTAATATCTTGTATGGTGCCAATCATTATATCCGGCATGCCATCCAAACCAAATGTAAGCTTCCCCTTTGCGTGCATCCATCTGGTCTGGTTATCGTTCATACGAATTATGCGATATTTTTTGTTGAAGTGCTGTTTGGCGGTCAATATTTCATTATAGAAGTAATCCTGTATCATCATCCGGTCGTCTGGATGAATGATTGCAAACCAACCTTCAATATCTTTTTTATAGCCGGAAGGCAATCCAAAAATCTCGCTCAATCCGTGGGAATTGTTCCAGTTTCCATTTGAAATGTCAAGCACATAGTATCCGAAGTTGATAATTTTGCGTGCTTCGTTAAGGAAGTATTCGTTTTTTTTAAGTTCGTGATGGTAGCGATCCAACTCGGACACATCCTTAAGCATTAACAATGCGGCATTTCTTTCATTGATATCACTGGCATGTTCAAAAATAACCTGAATGGCTCTGTGGGGAAAGTCCAACAGATGAAATAGTACCGCATTTACATAGACCGCTTGATTGTTGGCAACTTCATATATCATTTTGCGCATGGTTTCGCGCTCTGTTGATACCAGCAGATCTTGTATCACCCCGTCAAATCGCCCGTAATCGGTGGCATAGAGCAATTGCTGCGCCTTATGGTTAATTTCGATTATAAAGCCCTTCTCATCGATTAACACCATGCCATAGGCATCACTTTGCCACCCTCTTTCAAAAATGCGTTTATATGCAATAACTTTTGCCAACTCCTGCTCAAGAGTCCGAATCTCTTCGGTCAGTACTTCATAGGATTTCAGTGTTTTCATTTTACCCTTAGTATCATGAACATTTGCCATCTGATATTCATCTCATTCAACAGGGCTTAAGGATAATGTATGATTAAATTTCGACCATTTTATTTTCAAAGGCAACTCTAATTTTATTATATTCAGTAAAAAAAGCCCGGGAACAAATTCCCGGGCTTTGAGGGTTGGGGTACTATTACATTTTAATTACAGTTTCTCTTTACCAAGCATCACATCGCGAAAGAATTTTCCGGAACGTGTAGGCGTGTAGTTCCAATCCTGAATCAACTGTGGAGACCAATCTGGATCAAAACACCAGGCTACCCATGAAATGCCTTTATCCTTAAAATATTTCATCAGTGTACGGCCATATTCTTCATCACCGATACAGGGAATGTGTGCGCCCCGATCCGTAGCCTGCATAAACCCTATTTCGGTCGCAATCACCGGATAACTATCGGCAGCAAATCCAAAATCCCGTTCCCACTGAGGCACCCAAGGCTGATTGCGCTTTTGCGGATAGGGATGACTCACATAAGCAATACCGGGAATTTTTAGCGGTGCATACATCAACGGAGTTAAATCATATGCCCAGTTAAATCCTGCTACCAGCGGAATGGCATGAGGACTGTTGGCTCTGATTACCGCAATGATGTCGATGACGATTTCGCTCCATTGCTCCCAGGTAAGAGTGCCGAGCTGGTCTGAGAATGTGGTGGGCTCATTAAACACCTCATAAAGAGCAACTATTGGCTCATTGGCATATCGACGTGCAACAATATACCAGAACTCCATAGTTTCTTTAAGTGTGGTGTTATACATTTCGTGTTGAAAAAGACCGGTACGCAGGTTTCCGATGGAGTGCCAATCGATAATCAGGTAGAGGTTGTACTCGCGAGCCCACTCCACGGCCTGATCGATCAGTCGCAGATAATCCTCTGTGCCTCGTGAACGCCAAGCACTGGGATGCACCGGAAGGCGCACAATATTTGAACCCCAGTCACGCGCTTCCTTAAAAAGATTTTTTTTCCATTGACCTTCCTTAACCAACCGGTCGGGGTCAGCCAGGTTAATTCCCTGAAAAATTATCGTTTCACCTTTATCATTAACAAAACGATTGCCCTCAACTGATATGCGAGGCAGGGTTTTGTTGCTCTGTCCGAAAGCTGAAAGTGTCAGACTTAGGAACAGGCAACCCATAAAAAATAGAATGCGCTTACTTGTGTTCATCTGTATAGAATTTGTTTTACATATTCAGTGTAGATACTTTACGTGCCTTGAGTACCAATAGAAAACCGAAAATCACATTGTTAAAAATGTTTGGCTATCCAATCATTCAAAAGTATGAAGAGCACGGAGTTGGATTAAGTGTATCATCAACACTAATACAAATATATAAACAATCTACATTTTTTTACAAGATGTTTTTAATTTTAACACATTGGGTGGTTGCAAAATTGTTCTGAAATATGTCAGGATTGACTCTTGGATATGCATAGAATCCACACTCTGGCTAAAAGAACTCTAACCTCTAATTGCTTTAGATTGCAATGGTTTTATTTTGAAAGGATACTTCGTACAATTGTAGAAGCAGCAATAATTCCGAAAAGAGCAGGCATGTAACTGATGGTTCCTACAGTGGTTTTCTTGTTGGGTTCATCATCCACAAAAAGAAGGTGTTCCTTTTGCACCATTTCGGGACTGAATACAACTTGAAAGCCTGATTTAATATCAAACTTATTCAATCGTTTACGCACCATCCGGGCCAACTTGCAGTTATAAGATTTGGAAATATCTGCGACCTGCACCAGAGCCGGATCCAATTTTCCACCAGCACCCATCGATGAAATAACCGGTGTACCTTTCTGTAGAGTATATGCGATGAGCAAAACTTTGGGTGTAAGTGAATCAATGGCATCCAACACGTAATCATAAGGCGTTTGTAACAACTCTATTATTTCCTGTTCCGTTATGAAACAATTGATGGGATGAAGAACCAATTCGGGATTGATATCCAGCAGCCTGTTAGCCATCACCTCAACTTTTGCCTTAAATTGCGTACTGCTCAAGGCAGGCAATTGACGATTTCTATTTGAAGGTTTAACGTCATCGCCATCCACAAGAGTTATTTCACCTACGCCTGCACGCACGAGCATTTCAGCAGCCCAGGAACCAACCCCACCCATACCGGCAACCAATACATGCGCTTTTTGAAGCTTTTCCAAACCCTGACTTCCAACCAGCAAATCTGTACGCTCTAACCAATCCATTTATGATTCAAATAAACTTATGTAGCTTTTATATATTGTGTGCTTTATTGTCTCCACTGATTCATTTCTATGATTTGCTGCCAGTTTATACACATCCTGAATTGAGCAATTTGCTTCATCGGTTTCGAGGAATAACCGGTTTTGAGGAACCACCTTAATCGAAGCTGCTGCTTTTGCCAAAGGGTTTGCCATTGCAACTCCAAACGAGAGATAAATTCCGGCATTAATCAGTTGAACCGCAAGGTTTGGATGAGCATTAAAACCATGAACTATCCATTTTTGTGTTGGTTGCAACTGCTTATATAAAGTTATTAACTCATTATAATAACCTATGCAATGTATAATCAATGGCTTATGTTTTCTCTCTGACAGATTCACCTGATACCTGAAGGCTTGCTCCTGTATTTCAAAAGCCCCTCCTCTATACTTATCAAATCCACATTCTCCTATGGCATGCAGATTATTATAGTCGTTCAGTTGAATTAACAGTTCATTTAAATTCGGTGTGTCTGTATCCCAAGGATGAACACCACAGGCAAAAGGCCCGGATACAGGCTGAACTGCCTGCTCCGGAACCATCCTGAAACTATAGAGCCGGATTACATCGAAATGCGTATAATCCTTATGTGTATGAATATCTATAAATTTCACAGACATCTGCAGCTCGCACGTTAACGTTCAACCTCTACCCAACTTCCGGATTCGGAAGCTCTTACGGAATAATCGTACATGGCTTCGCAAGAAACAGGTGGCAGAAAAAACCTGCCTGTATAAGAGGCATGTAAAACAGTCACCAATCTTTTTCGCTCCCCTGCACGCAATGTGAAATAAGAATAGACCCTGTCATCGCGTATGTCGCGATAATCAGGTTGATCCAGCTCATGAGCCTGTCCCGACTCCTCAAACCTAAGGTTGCGAACCTCCCAACCTGAAGGAAACACCTGAGAGAGAGCCAAATTGTGCATTGGAACCGCGGATGAGTTGTTCAACGTAACCACCACTTTGAAATCAGTGCCTTGCTTTAGCTTGGACACATCGATTGGTCTGTTATCCAAATCAAAATAGCGAATCTGCATCCCAAGGCTTCCTGTCTGCGATATGTGCGCGGTGTCCAGCATGGGTTGCCCTGTAAGTATCAGGTTGGCAAAAACTTCACCCTCTGATTTATTCTCAACCGTAATTTTTCCTTCTGGCAGATTCTCAAGCAACAGCGGCTTTTGCCACATAGCCTTTTGAAAAGTTACCTGCTCAGGAGTCTGGCTGTTAACCACAATCTGAACCCTGGCATTGTTGCTGGTGACAGCGCGTCCGGCAGCATAATGACTCAGTGCCATCAGTGCATAGGCAGTGGTTTGCGTACTCATCCAGTCAGCCGCTCTCATGCGGATAGACAACTGCTGGGCAAGTCTGGCCGCCCGTTCGCTGTCGTTGAGCAAGATTAGCGTTTCGAGCATCATGGCCATATCCCTTTCAGGCGAACCGTACGTGCCGTTCCAGTTATATTCTGTGGATTGTTCAGGGGCTCCGGTAGTCAGCTCCCGCGCCACCTCACCGATGCCAGCCAGAGCATACGCCGCAGCAAGGCGCCAGCGCACCTCTCCGCTGATACCGGGCTGTTGTCGCAGGCGATTCATACCCGCCATGTCCGTTTCTCCGGCAAGCACAAGGGTGTATAGCCTGTAGGCTTGTATCAAGTCGCTACCTCTGTTACGTCCCGAGCGGTCGGGCGCCCATGCCGACGAAGCCGTTTTTTGGTGATTTATCCATGCATTCCTCAAGTTTCGGGGTACAGTATAGCCCTTCTTCTCAGCTTCGAGCATAAAATGGCCTGCATAACTTGTGGACCACGCATCGGGTTGCGCCCCGCCCGGCCAATAGGCAAAACCGCCATTGGGTGTTTGATAGGCCGCCAGTCGACCAATTACACTCCTTACATTTTCCTGTGTTTTAGATATTTCTGCAGGTTGTAACATAGAAACATCCGGAAGATAAAGTTGCGGGAAAGCACCAGATGTTATCTGCTCAATGCAACCATGTGGATAATCAAGTAAGTATTTAAGTCGGCGACCAAAATCTATTGGCTGAATAGTACTTAACTCCAATACAGCAGAATTGGTTCCAATCATCCCGTTGAGTTTGTAAGGGAGCTCGGATTTTGCTCCGGCAGGAATCACAGCAGAGACCACTCTTGTGACCGGAGAACTTGCGCTCCTAATAGGTAAATTAACTGTATGTGAACCTTTCTCAGATCCATTTTCAGCGGTAACTTCCACACTGGCTGAACCCACAAACTCACCGGCAGTTAATTCAAAGAAAATCGTCTTTTCCCCATCTTTATCGAAACGTACAACTTGCTCTCTGTTTCCATTAACTGTTAATCCTTTACCAGTATTTACTTTTACCTTAACTTCACCTAACGCACTGCCGCTGGCAAAAACAGTAACAGGGAGTGAGACCCGCTCGACAGGGCCCAGAACACGAGGTAAGGCACTCCACACCATTAAAGGCTGACGCACTGTAACACCCTTTTCGGCGGCACCGTGAGCTTTTCCAGAAGTAGCCACTACCATAACGCGCACCGAACCAAAATAGTTGGGAACATCAATCTGATGACGGTTCTTTCCGCGCCGTTTGAGCTCAAAGGGCCCTAAATAACGCACCATAGGTTCGAAGCGTCGAACCTGATTGTCGGTACCAGCTCCCAGCAGCTCATCGTCGCCACCAATGCTGAACAGCCGTTCAATACGCCCGCCATAAGCACCCAACACGTAATCATATATATCCCAGGTTTTTACGCCAAGCGCCTCTCTGGCATTGAAGTGATTCCAGGCGTTGGGTGTACGAAATCGGGTAAGCCCCAACAGACCATCATCAACAACTGCCAGAGTATAACTCATCTCAAGTCCTGATTTTTCAGTAACTTCAACAGATACGCGTTGTCCGGGTCGCCATTCGGCAGCAGTGTTAATGACAGGGCTCAGAACAGTAGCTGGTGAATGAACCATCACAGGAATGACACCATACATACGCACCGGCAAATCGTTATCCTTAAAGCCATGTGGTTGTAGAAGACTGATATGCAAATAAATATTAGGCGTCATTTCCTCTGTTACATCAAATGAAAAACTGGTAGAACCCTTTGATGGAAAGACCCACCACGTACGCAAAACGCCAGAACCATTCTCTACACTAATAAGAGCACGCCCTTTATCACCAGAAGGAAAAGTGACAGTGGCTTTTTCTCCAACACTATACTGAGGCTTATCGGTATTAAAAGTTAAAACAGATGCAGCATCAGCATCTATCCCGCCCGGTTTTTGAGCCCATCCGGGCCAATCAACCAAAACCGTTTGAGAAGCCGAATGCCCTCCCGCTTCGTCAACCACACGAATCAAGTATCGTCCCCACTCGGGACGATCGATGCGAAATGGCAACATGGCTTTTCCTGAAGTGGTGTTAAGCCGTCCTGACTGAATCAATGTGGCCGAACCCGAACTCACATATCTGGCCAAATCCTCCTCGGAACGATCCCACCACCACCGCCAGTTCAACTTATAAATCTGAAAGCTCAGATTGTTGACCGACAGAGGTTCACCTGTCTCACTCACAGTAGCAACCTCAATCTGATGGGTATCATCGGTAAGCAGCATCCCGTTTTGGTCACCTTTTGGGGCACGTATGCCCACATAGCGACCATAAGGTGAGAATGGAACCGCAACACGATCAATGCTGAATGAGCCACCCTCCTCAAAAACCCGGGTGGTGAATGCCGCCTGCAGAAAACCCGGAGCTCGTTGCTCCATCGAAGGCAATGCATTAAAAACAGCCTTTCCGGTTGCATCAAGCGTGCCATCAAACACTATCGATTCAGAAGGCTCAAACTGACGTGTTGCATCATCAAAACTGAAACCCTGA
Organism: Alkaliflexus imshenetskii DSM 15055; assembly: GCF_000517065.1. Lineage (GTDB taxonomy): Bacteria > Bacteroidota > Bacteroidia > Bacteroidales > Marinilabiliaceae > Alkaliflexus > Alkaliflexus imshenetskii. The sequence goes on from NZ_KI912105.1 coordinate 2,070,471, forward strand.
AAGTTGGTAAAAGACGTTCTCATGGTTTGAAGACCAACTGTAACACGACTTTTTAAGTTTGATGCCGTTGCGCCGTGTAACCATTCCGCAAATAGCTTAACCGGAAGGGGCTTTTGGGCTGAAAGTGTCTCACCGTCAAAACCCAGTTCAATGCGCAAACGATTGGGCTTAATGGTCTCAATACGGATATTCTGCTCAAAAACGGCATCGCCCAGAGATACACGAGCGAGCCAAAAACCGGTGGGAGCGCTCTCCTGTGTGGCCGTACGGAAGGTGTAGAGCCGGTTATTCGGATGACGCGCGACCTGACGCGCAACCAGCTGACCACGAGGATTGATAAGCTCAAAAACAGCTGGATGGTTCGCCGGGAGGCGGTTTTGCCTGTCTTCCGGTATAAAGGATATGAAGATGGAATCTCCCGGGCGCCAAACGCCACGTTCGCCGTAAATATAACCCTTCAAACCATCACGTAGGGTCTGTCCGGCCACGTCGAATCTGCTTAACGAGAGGGAGCGGCCATCATCGAGGCGTAAGTAACCACGCTGTTTATCTTTTTTCGCAACCAGAAGAAAAGGTCGTCCATCTACTTGAAACGAGGCGCTTCCATCAGAGGCTGTTTTTCCACTCACCAAGGGCTGCATCTGAAAGTTGAGCACTTCCAGGGTGACATCAGACACCGGCTCGGTGCTGCGCAAGTCCGTAACAAAAACCTTAAGCTGACCGGTGGTGCCAGATTTTAGAATGATGCCCAGATTGGAGGCCATCACGTTGCGACTCACCCACCGTGAACGACGGTAATAAGCATCCGAGCAAGGGTTGTCGCGCTGATACCAATCCCACGGTTCGTAATAATAAGGATATTCACTGTAATAATCATCGGGACGATCCCAGAAATCCTGGTCGTTGGCCATCCGCTCAAGCGTCATTCCGGATGTTTCATTTTCAGAACCTTCCGCACAAGGATAAACCGAGCATGAGCGGTCAAAAGCCAACTCAATTCGATATATGGCTCCCGGATCAGGCTGAATAAACCGCGACAGTTCAAGAGCGAAACTGTTCCACCGGTTCAGGTCGAGCGTTGGATCTTCGTCGAGCGCCAGCATGGATTGGTGCACAAGCCGACCCGCGCGTTTTAGCTGTGTACTTTCATCGAGGGTATTGATTTGTAAAAAATGAGGCACATTGTTTTCATATATCTTTATAATGCGCACCATAATCTTTTTAAGACCAACCGCTTTAAAGTGCATCATCAGGTTATCGGAAAATGGAAGGATATTGCCCTGCCCAATAAACTCCACTGCCGGGTTTAGGCTGGCAAAGGCGATCTGATGACGCAGTACTTCAGCAATTCGGGCACCGCGAGCGTTCTGTATGCCGGGCATTACAACAACCTCAAAATCGCCATAAACAGGTAGCGCTGGAAAAACCTCCACTACATTGTCGTTGAGCACATAAGAGAAGCGGCTGACATCTGACAAGGAGATGAGCCCTTCAAGATTTTGAAGACGGTCAAGCGGATCACTAAACACCAGCCTAACCACTTGCCGGGGCTGTTGCTCCGACTCCACGGCTAAAAGCGAAAACTCACCTTTGGCAGGTATGGTTTGTGAGAGCACACCTTCGCCTTTGGCGCCAATGGCCTTTCCTGAGTGAGAAATGGCAACATTTCCCTGGGCTGTACCCCTCTCGATTGGTGCCACTTCAAAATAGTGGTTTTTTCCATCCGGGTGTTGCCATGTAACAGGCAGCACTTTACCATTGAGTGTTACGGAAACAATCTGCCGTGCTTCGGCAGAAGTTATGTCATCGGCAACAAGCAGTTTGCCTGATAACTTGTAATTATCAAAATCGCCTTCGGAAGCAGACTGCAAGGTGTTTAGAATCACTCTGTAGTTCTGCTCCATTGTCGCAACGCCAAAGTGAAAATCGTCCTTTTCGCCGGGGAAAATCTTATTAAGGTGCATGGTCACCTGCCACTTTTGACCCGATGGCAGTCGGGATGCAGGCACAAAACGCAACGTTCGGTGATCCACCCAATTCCACTTTCCGCTAACTTTTGGCGACAGGGAAGCGATTGATGCAGGAGCCTCGGCGCCGGGTACGGCAGATGGCACGCTGTCGCTAAACTCAACCAGGAAACTTCCTGAAGCAGAAATATAACCAGATGTAAAGGCCGCAATTCGCGGATGAAACGGAGAGTGAAATATCTCTTTGGATACTGATTTTTTACAACTGCCAAAACTCAAAGCAAACAGAGTTATCAGCACGAGGAAAAAGGGTTTTCTTATTGTTTGCATGATTTCAATTATTATTCAGACAATTCATCGTGTTCATTTTCAATGTTTTTATGGCAACTAATCACCTGTAATCGCTATCACTACTTTTCCCCGGGCATGCCCAAGCCCTGCATACTGCATTGCCTCGGCAGTCAGTGACAAAGGGTACATTTTCTCGATTACCGGTTTGATGTGTCCCTCATTCATAAGCTCAGCCAAAAATTGCAAATCATCCGTATTTGATTTGGCAGATACATTAAGCAACTTTCGTGAGCCCAATGAGATGAATCGGCCTAAAATCAAAAATTTCATGATTTGGGTCAGGCTTCCTCCAACCATAACACATGCACCGCTACGTTTCAGCAGCCGCTTATAAGTTGTGAGCGGATGGTTTCCATTTATGGCCAGAATCCTGTCGTAACGCTGCTGGTGATTGGAGAAATCTTCCCGTGTATAGTCTAGGACACGATTTGCTCCAAGCGCACTGGCCTGCGCCACATTTTGAGTGCTGCAAACAGCCGTAACCGAAGCTCCAAAGTATTTTGCAAGCTGAATAGCAAAAGTGCCAACGCCCCCGCCACTGCCCACTATCAGCACATCGTGCCCATGTATAATATCTCCTGACTTTCTGATGGCCTGTAAAGCAGTGATGGCAGCCAACGGAAAAGCTGCGCATGATTCATACGAAAGATCTGTCGGTTTATGTATCAAAAGCTTTTCGTTCACCGCAACATATTGAGCAAAAGCACCAAATCCGGAGTCGGCAAGTTCACAAATAACGGCATCACCTAACTTAAATCCCTGTACGTCGGAACCAACTTCAACCACTTCTCCAACCACATCAGCTCCAAAAATGCCATTCTTTGGGATGATGCCCATCTTGAAGGAACGATAATCCGCCGCGTTAATCGAAGAGGCGTATATTTTCACCAACACCTGCTCTGCTTTTGGCCGGGGTTTTTCTACATCGCAGTAGCAGAGCCTGTCAGGCTTACTCCTTTTTTGATAAACAACTGCTTTCATCGATTCCATACTCCAATAATTAAAATTTTAAGAGTAGAGTTACCTGCCATCAAAACATGAAACCCTATTTCCGGGCAGGGATTGACTAAAAAGCTTCATGTCAGCCTTTATCCTGTCCGCATCATCTTCGGGATAAACTGAGATATCATACACATGCACCAATTGTCTGCTGTTCACAAACTCGATTTTGGTTTTGTGTATGACCACATCTGCAATTTCATGCCAACGGAGAGATACCGGCGTTTTATATGTGTTTTTAAACTGAATGATGTTGGAATCGGCAGATATGTAGCTCTTTTCTACACGTAAACTTTTACCATAAAGCACAAATACCAGGGAAAATAAACCGACAATAAAACCTGAATAGCTGATAAGCATATCGGGCTGAAAGCCGTGCTTTACAGATACAAATGTGGCAAAGCCAAGATTCACAACGGCTACAAGCCACAGCCATGATTTGTGAGCAGATGACAGTGTCTTCCTGCCTTTAAAACTAAAAATCAGAGAATTCATAAATATAAATTGATGAGATTTTAATACGTTACTCTACCCAAACAACTGAGCCCAGCGCTGCAATTCCATTTTCGTTGAACGCTTCTACAGCAAAGCAATACTTTTGTGTCGTGTTCAAGGCGTTAATGGTGATGGTAGTGTCATCCAAAACCTGATAATTGTGGTAAAGTCGCGATTCATCCACGCCAAAGCGGACATTGTAACCTGTTGCACCAGGCACCTTTGCCCATGAAAGTGATACACTGCGCCGGTCATTCTGATTGCGAACCGCATCGACTGAAGCAACCGTTTCCGGAGCGACGCCATAACCCTTGCCAAAAACGCGGAACCCGCTCAAGGCAAAATGCCCATCAGGAACTTCCACGTTCTTAACCTTCACAAAACGGCAAGTAACCATTGTTGGAAGTTGTATGTAATCATGAGTATTGTCAACCATGTTCGCAGATTTATCAATCAACAGCGTCCAGTTTTTCCCATCGGTGGAACTCGCCACCGTGTAGCGGTGATAAAGTCCTGGTTGCCGGCCAAAAATATTGGTTTCATGTTCAGCAAAATTGAGTTGAAGGGCATACACATCGTGCAGTGCACCCAAATCGATGATTGCAAACTCTCCGGCATTGCCACTGGCAGCAGCCCAATAGGTGCGGATATCCTCATCGGTGATATAGCTGGCAGGTAATGAGTCCACAGACGAAGAGACCTGAACCTCCTTGCCATAGGAGAGCAACATCCATCCCGGGAAAACATCTTCAAAACCATCGATTTTTTTGGTAGGCACAATCATTGGCCAATCGCCAAAACGCGTGACAGCGTGCATCGTTCCCTCCTCATCATAAAAAGCCGGATAGATACCAAGGCGGCGTTCAAAAATCTGTTTCTGAGAGATGGTGATGGTTCCGATTTGCCACAAGTTGTTATATGCATCCAGAAAAGAACTTCCGTGGCCTGCACCCGCTGCAAAACCTTCGGGTTTCCATGCAAATGGATTATGCGTCTGAATGGTGAACGGCCCCAGAGGGCTCTCGGCCTGATACACGCCGTCGGCATAACTCTTATATTCTGTACCCGGCCCAGAATATTGCAAATAATATACACCATTGTGCCTGGTCACCCATGCGCCTTCAATCCATGGCGCCTGATTAATCAACGTATTGTAGTCACCCGGCACTTCCCAGCCATATATCTCTGTCCTGGCGTGCATAAGTTCAACTGGCTCTCCAATAAATGCAAAATTGTTGTGATAATCTACTTCTACACCATAAATCGGATTGACATCCGAACAGCCCCAATAGAGATAGAGACGGCCATCGTCATCGAGGAAAAAAGCAGGATCCCAAACAGGTTGCTGCAGCTCAGCTACAGCAACTGACCACTCGCCACTTAACGGATTTGCGCTTTTGTAAATGGTACTAAGGTCGTTGGAAGAGGCCAGAAAAAAGAGTGTGTCATCCAAGACAATTGCTGTGGGGGCATATTCTTCGATGGGAATCTGATTTGTTTCGATAAATGTCCATTGCACCAAATCTGTTGAGTGCCAATAGCCGCCAGACTTGGATGCAAACAGGTAATACCTGTCGCGAAACCACACCACGGTAGGGTCAGCGGCTTCCCGGCGCGATGGCTCATCACTGCAAAACCGATAGCTGATATTGACAGGATTGCAGATGGTTTGAAAGATTGCGGGCTCAGACTGGGTGGATGTTTGGCATCCAACAAGCACCATAAATAAAATTAGGGCTAATAAAAAAGGCTTCATAACTTGTGTTGGGTTAATGTGAATTCGGTTGGAGTTTTACGTTTCTGTTTCTGAATAAGATAACTGCATAGGATACCCATAATATGGTTTCGATGCTTATGGCAATTAAAATCGAGTTGTTAACTGTTCCACGGATAAACTCATAAGAACCCGCGCAGGCCAATCCAAACAAAGTAAGTCCGGCTGCCAGACAGATAAACTGGCGCACATCGGAATGTGGTAAATTACGCGTTGCAAACATCAGCACCGATAAACCCATCATAAACATTGCTACACGGCGTGCAAGAATTAATGTGGTGTCGGATGGCATAAGCCCAATGTCAATTATGAATGCGGCCGACATGAAAAACATCTGAAAGGCCAGATAAGCAAACAAAATAGCTGTGGCAATGGCAACAGTTTTAAAGAGATTCATTTTTGTAAAAGGTTAGTGGTTAGTAGTAATTTATGATAATCATACCTTGTGGGGGCACAATATGTATGATACATATAACTGCCGGCACTGGTATATAGTAAGGGAATCTAAAGCTAAGGAAAAAATGGCGAATTGATTTGGCTGCACTGGAAAAAATACATTTCGATATTTGGTGCTCACCAAAAAGCAAACCGATGCCACTTTAGATAAGCGCATCGGTTGGAAAGATTCAATTAAAAACCTAAAAGAGTTTATCCTACTGGAATGTGTGACATCAGAGAAATGTTTTTAATATCGGAATAATCGTATAGGTAAAATCCATCATCGCCAATCATAAATAGCAACCCGTTAATCGGAATTACATCATATGCCTTAATAAATGGGAACCTAACTATTTCATTTTGTTTGATGCGGGTTTTATCAGTTGCATCGAAAACTTTCAAACCAGCGTCTCCTTCGCATACAAACAATACACTACCATCGATACCTAAGCCATACGGACTAACCATGTCAAATGAGCCCACCAACGTATTGTTTTTGTAATTTTCCGAAAGCTGAATAACATCCAAACGATTCACATTACTTCCACACATTGTTCCTCCCCGCAAAGTCACATAGGCATAGCCATCTGCCACAACCACCGGATCGCAAGCTGTCACATGCCAAAAATTACTAACTAACAAAGGCGCTAAGGGCACCTCTAAACTGAAGATTCTCATCCCAGATGATGTTCCTAAAAACATGTGGTTATCATACATGAAGATGGTTTCCACATCCCAACCAACGTTTTGTTTTCCAGCGGCTACCGGGTTGTCTGGCGCTGACACATCAAAAAAATAACAGGTGGATATGTCCACTGCATAAAGAAAGTCATTGTAAAGACCGAACCGAGCCATTGAACCAGCCACACCCACAGTTGAACCTGAAGAACCCCCCACGCCATTTCCAGAGCCAAAAAATGCCCAATCGTTGTGCATCCAACGCCATGTTGGATATATTGGATAATACTGAGGCTCTAGTTCTTGTCGAATGGTTTCCACACGCCAATCAACTACCACACCTTGCTCTCGATTCACATCCAATTGACGATAATTATTGCCTGTGGGTGGCACCATATATGGTAAGGCGTCTTGTACACGGGCAACCTCCTTTATTGATGTTACATCCGATACATCAATCGATACCAAATCAACAAAACTGTCGGCATATAAAATATTATATCGGACGGCGATGTCAACACAACCGGGTATCTCGATGAAAGCAACATTCTGCGGCGATTTAGGATTGCTTAAATCTAAAACATGTACGCCCTTCATAAACTCTACCACAAAAATATGGTCGTCCTTGAAGTATATCTTGCCGGGCTTCTCCAGATTTCTGGCAGATGAAGCTTTCACCGCAGCCCGCAACTTATCAAAAGTCATGTAAATGGGTGCGTTGGCTCTAAACTCCTCTGTATAAGTGTCCATACAAGCGGATAGACAAAAAACGGAGATTAATAATGTTATAAGTGTATATTTCGCTTTCATCATTTATCTAGTTTATGATTATACCAAGTTTTATGGTTAGCCGGTTGTAATCCACATCAAGACTATAGTCATTGTTTGCAGCATAATTTAATCGATGGAAACGATATCCTGCCGAAATAGTAATGGCGTACCCGGAGCGGGTCTGACTGAAAATACCAATCGCTGGATTAACAAGAAACCCACCTTTGGCCTTAAATGGAGTATTCTCCTCCACAGGCCAGGGCCATATCATGCCAGGAGCGTTGCCATTATTTATAATTGCCCCATAGGAAGTGCGGGATTTTTCTATTGGAAAGAGATAGCCGCCATGTAAAATGAGAAAAGGAACGGTACGCCCACTTCGTAGATTATACATCGCATTTACAGTTGCGGGCACATACGTTTCATGAAGAAACTCGACACCGCTGCCTAACCCAAAGGATAACTTGCTGAATACAGAGTAATTAAAGGAAGAACTTACAACAAATGGCGCTGATTGACGATTCTCCGGATTTCCGACTAAAAGTCCCATCTCGCTTAAGTTGAAGAATCGGTTGTTTGACACAACTACTTCATCGAAATTATCTGTTTTATCCTGCTTGATTCGCGGTGGTCTGTTTTTGGATATAAACTCAACTTCAGAGGCATCTAAAACAAATGTGCTTTGTTGAGAAACGATTTGGATCTTTTCTAAATCGGAGGTGTAAATGTAATCACCCTTAATCACCCTGCCGTCCTTTAGGTGTATGAAGCCCCGGGCATAACTTCCTGACTCAATTTGAGCATAGAGAGGGACAAAGAGAAATGTTGTGATTAGGGAAAGCAAAAGTTTTACCATCATCGTAAGTTTTTCATATTGATGATGATAAATAAATAGGTTGCGCCTAATACAAAATTAAATATACAAAAGAGAAATCCATGCTACTCCAATCTAAAAGAAAAGCGAAACCAGTTCGTCAGCTGATTCATTCAAGGTGTTTAGCAGTTCACAACTTCTAATTGATTCTCTTAAATCATTTTTAGAATGATACTTACCCTCAATCATATTAATTAATTGTTTTATAATGCTTGCATCAGGATGGTTGGATTTTATGTCGGCATGGGAAATGCGACCTTTATCTACTTTCATCTGAACTGCAAACACATAACCATTAAATACCGAACGTTTCCTGAACTCATAGGGTGGGCCATAGCTGTAGTTCCATTCAGTGGTAGAATATTTCTCCTCACTGAGTTTCTCAATGGCCATCACTTCCGATTCAAGAAAATCAGAAAATATTATCCCATTGTTTGATTGTCTGATAGCTTCTTCCAGTTCAACTAAAAATTCATTGGCAGATGTAATTCTGTTGAATATCTCAGTAAGATTCATCACCTGGCTTCGAACGGATTTTACCGCCTTGTCGCGAAAGCGCGTAGGATCACTCTTAAGACTGCCGGTAAGCATGTCGAGCCGCGAGTTAAACAACAACGTGCCATGGTGCATCACACGCCGCTTATAAACATGACAGGCATTTCCGGAGATTTTTTTAAAGTTGACCAGCAAATCATTACGGTCGCCACTTCTGGCCGGAATGCCCCAACTGTTTAACACATCCACAATGGGTTGAGTGGCGCACTTAAAATTCACCAAATCATGCGTTTCTCCGTTTTTAATAAAGCAGAAGTTTATGTTTCCCTCGTCGTGAAATACAGTACCTCCGCCCGACAAGCGGCGATAAAGAGGGATATCATTGGCTTCGAGAAATGAAAGATTTATCTCAGCCAGCGCATTCTGATGTTTACCAATAATCACTGAGGGTTTGTTGATATAGAAGAAATGCACATCCTCAGCCACATGCCGCAACAGGTACTCTTCGGCTGCAAGGTTAAAGGCCGGGTTGTTACTTCGGCTGATAATGGAGCGGGTATGTTCAGACATGGTGACTTTTTACTTACTATTCGTATTTTATTGACAATGTAAAGATAAAACCACAATCGGAAATTTAAGTTTAATGCCAACATCAATGAAAGCACCGAATCTGAAAATGAAACAAACAAATCTTTTTATCTTTAAACGGCTAAAAGTAAAAATATATTTAAACATCGTAACTTCCGCACCGAAATGAGGGTTGTAATACAAAGAGTTACCAAGGCAAAAGTAACCACATCATCCGGACATGAGTCGCATATTGAAAGAGGTCTGATGATTCTCGTAGGCATTGAGCATCGGGATAACGAAACCGATGCCGATTGGCTGGCCAATAAAATTGTGGCACTTCGCATTTTCGATGATGAGAACGGCGTGATGAACAAAAGTGTGATGGATGTGGATGGTGGATTGATGGTCATCAGCCAGTTTACATTGCATGCGCGCACCAAAAAAGGCAACAGACCTTCGTATATCGAAGCTGCCCAACCCAACGTCTCGGTTCCCTTGTACAATTTGTTTGTAAAGAAACTGGAGACCATAACCAATAAAACTGTTGCCACTGGCGTGTTTGGTGATTACATGCAAATATCGCTAGTGAACGATGGCCCGGTGACCATCGTGATGGATTCCCAAAATCGTGAATAGCTTAGAGGCTGCTTACTTTAAAATCGTTACAAATGACAATTGAAGCGTTACAACAATCGGTAGATGGCTGGATAAAAACCCATGGAGTGAAATATTTCAGCGAACTTACGAACACAGCCATCCTGATGGAAGAGGTGGGCGAGCTGGCACGGCTGATGGCACGGAAATATGGCGATCAGTCGTTTAAAGCAGATGAGTCGGATCGTGACCTGGGTGATGAAATGGCCGATGTACTCTGGGTTTTGGTTTGTCTGGCCAACCAAACGGGAGTGAACCTGACCGACGCCATTCAGGCCAACATAGAAAAGAAAACGCGCCGGGATGCCGAAAGACATAAAAACAATCCAAAACTTAAATAGAGTAAATCATAAATAACTGATAATAAAACAGAAAGAATAAATTATGGAAACGTATCCTTTATTTGAATTGTTTCAAGAGGACTTTGAAAAAATCCCTTCTTTTGATGCCGCCACCTTAGAGAAACCTTCGGCATCGGAAGATTTGCTGAAACGCATTTTCAATTGCATCGATCTTACCAGCCTGAACACCACCGATAGCAGCAACTCAATTGAGGAGTTTTGCGAGAAAGTAAGCAACTTTCCGGCGGCCTTTCCCGACATGCCAAATGTAGCTGCCGTGTGCGTTTATCCGGTTTTTGCATCCATACCCACCACCAAACTACGTAATCTGGAAGTAGAGCGCGCGGTGGTTTCAGCAGGATTCCCATCGTCACAAACCTTTCTCGACACCAAAATAGAAGAGACCAAACGCGCAGTGTTTTTTGGTGCCAATGAGATAGATATAGTGCTTTCGGTGGGCGAGTTTCTGGAAGGAAACTATGAATTTGCCGGGAATGAAATCACCGCCATTAAAGGAGCAATGGGCGACGCACATCTTAAAGTGATACTTGAGACAGGTGCACTTAACAGCAACGAAAACATTTGGAAAGCAAGTTTGCTGGCAATGGAAGCCGGCGCCGACTTTATCAAGACTTCCACCGGAAAAATGAGCCCGGCCGCCACACCCGAAGCCGCCTGGATAATGACGCATGCCATCCGCGCCTTTGCTCAGAAAAAGAAGAAAATCATCGGCTTTAAACCAGCAGGAGGCATTGTAACTGTTGAAGATGCATTGGTTTACTGGAGCATTCAACAAGAAGTGTTAGGCGAAAAATGGCTCACCAATAAACTTTTCCGACTTGGAGCAAGCCGCTTAGCAAACAATATTCTCACCGAAATTGAAAGTTTGAGAGGCACTGGAAAAACCGTCAGCTATTTCTAACAATTGATTGCTAACTCAGACTGTTGTAAGAACTCATTTACGATTATGAGGCCGCACTCGGTTCATGGTATCGGCAAAATTAACAGGCGGATAGCTCGTTGATTGAGCCGAAACCACCATGAATTGCTCCTTCCCGTTTTTAAGTTTAACGGTGAGAAGGTATGCTTTGCTGCCATCTTCGGTTACTTGAAAAAGAGCATACAGAAATCGCTTTACAGATACATCATTAATATCATCAAAACTAACTATTTGGTCATAGTCACCTATCTTTTTTGTTAAACCTTTGTATGATACCGATATTTGACCAAGTTTTGTAAGTGCCCGCCTGATTTTTAGATGACAGAATAGCACCAGAAACGCCACAGATAAAACAATGAAAATAAGCAGTATAACATACATCCTGAACGAAAGACCTAAGGAGTGCGTAGCCAGGGTTAATAAGGATGGCGTAAGAGAAACCAGCGGAATTGCAAAAATTCCGGCACGGCTCAAAACTCTTATCTGATTTAACGATAACGTTTTTGATGTGTAAATATCGAATGAGTTCATTGGGTATGGATTAAACAAGGCAGTTCTGGGTAAGGAGAACACCGAGACTTCAAAATACAAAAATCTGAATAAAACCAAAACTAATAATAATTCAGTAATTTTGTGAGAAAAGAAATCAGATGCAAGAAAATCAAAATGTTGAATGGAAAGAAAATTGGAAAGATGAATATCTAAAATGGATTTGTGGTTACGCAAATGCATCTGGAGGAAGCATAATTATTGGAAAAAATGATAATGGAGAGATTGTTGAATTAAAGAACACCAAAAAACTTCTTGAAGATATCCCAAATAAAGTAAGAGACATTCTAGGTATTTTGGTAGATGTTAACCTCCACAAAACAAAAGACGGCAATTTCCTTGAAATCAATGTTGAGTCACAGCCATTCCCTGTAAATTACAAAGGGCAGTATCATTATCGAAGCGGAAGCACAAAGCAAGAGTTAAAAGGAGCGGCATTGGATATGTTCTTACTTGAAAAGAAGGGAAAAAAGTGGGATGGCGTTCCTGTTCTCAATATTTCTGTAAATGATTTAAAGAGCGAAACATTTGAATTTTTCAAAAAAAGGGCAATAGTCAGTAAGAGAATTGATGAAAGTATTCTAACAGAGGATAATATCAACATCCTTGAAAATCTGAAACTAACAGAAAAACCATACTTAAAACGCGCATCAATATTGCTGTTCCACCCTGACCCAGAAAAATATGTTACCGGAACCTATATAAAGATTGGTTATTTTCAAACAGATACAGAGTTGATATTTCAAGATGAAGTAAAAGGAAATCTGTTCGAACAAGTAGAGAGAACAATTGAATTACTTTTTACAAAGTATATCAAAGCATTAATCTCGTATGAAGGTATACATCGGGTTGAAACTTATGAATATCCAAAAGATGCTGTTCGTGAAGCTCTTCTAAATGCTCTCGCACATAAAGATTACTCAAGTAGCACTCCAATTCAAATAAGCGTTTATGATGACAAAATTATGATTTGGAATTATGGCCAGTTACCTGAGGATTGGACTGTTGACAATTTAATGCGAAAACATTCATCAATTCCTTACAATCCAGATATTGCAAATGCATTTTTCAGAGCAGGTTATGTTGAATCTTGGGGACGAGGAACAATAAAAATCATAGAACAATGCAAAATGCACAATTTACCAAAGCCTGATTTTCAGAATATAGGCAAAGATTTTTGGGTTATCTTTAAGAAGGATATTTATAATAATGAATCCTTGCAAAAGTTAAAGCTTAATGAAAGACAGATTAAAGCTGTACTGTTTGTAAAAGAAAAGGGAGAAATCTCAAATAAAGATTATCAAGAAATATGTAAAGTTTCGAAAGGAACTGCGACAAAAGAATTACGGGAACTTATCGAGGAATTTAATATATTAGAAAGAAAAGGCAACGTTGGTGCTGGGACAGTTTATGTAATAAAATAAAAAACGAATTGGATAATAATTGGATAAATTGGATAATCTGATAAACCCCAGCCCACAATAGTGTGAATAACCAATGGCTTTGGTTCGGCTAAAAAGTAACCCTTCTGCCCCGCCTTATTTTCTGTAACGCCGGACAAAGACGCAGCTCGCAAAAAGCCACTGATCATACATAGGTGCATTACATTCGAACAGATTCATGACCTTACTCGAAAGGTTAAAAGTAATTCAAACCACATTGATTTCCAAGCCGATTCACACGACCCAAACAGAATGCACCCAGAGAAACAGCAGAACCCTTCTCAGAGGAGTGTCAGCTACATCAGGATTTTTTTTGTTGCCGACAATCTTTACCTTTACAACTCAATATCAATGACAATAATCCACAAACCATTCATCAATGATTGAAAAATTAAAACCTTTCGGACCATACCTGGCCGCTATTGGATTCTTTATCGTACTGACTTTTGCCTATTTCAGTCCGGTGCTCGAAGGAAGGGCATTGCCACAGATGGACAACACCCATGCCATCGGGATGGCCAAAGAACTGGCAGACCATGAGTCACAAACCGGCGAAAAGGCACAATGGACCAACTCTATGTTTGGTGGGATGCCGGCTTATCAAATCAAAGCCGACTCCTCTGCAAACCTTTTCAGTTATGTGAACCGCTATTCGAGGCTGGGTCTTCCCTATCATACCGCAGCCATACTGTTTCTCTATCTGGCAGGTTTTTTCATTCTCATGAGAAGCATGGGTTTCAATCACTGGCTCAGTGTGGTAGGAAGTGTGGCTTTTGCATTTGGCTCCTACAATCTGATTATCATCATTGCCGGACACATCACAAAGGCTTACGCCATTGCGCTGATGGCTCCGGTTTTGGGTGGTATGCTCTATACCTATAACAAAAACAAATGGGGCGGTGCACTTTTCACCACAGTGGCACTGGGAGCCGAAATAGCCTACAACCATGTTCAGATTACCTACTATCTGGCACTTCTGGTTTTGATATTGGTGTTGGATAAACTCTCGCGCGCCATTGCCAACAACACACTGCCTGATTTCATTCACCGCACAGGTTTGTTGGTTGCCGCAGCTCTTTTGGCTGTGTTGCCAAATATCACCAACCTTTGGACCACCTACGAATATGGACGCGAAAGCATTCGTGGAAAATCAGGCCTGATGGAGGAAGAGACAGCAAAAAAAGTAAGTGGTCTGGATCCCGACTATGCATTTGCCTGGAGCTATGGCAAAGCAGAAACACTTACGCTTCTCATTCCAAACTTTAAAGGAGGCGCTTCTGAGCCCATTGGTAATAATGAGTCGGTTATCAGTAACGTGGATGATCGATTGCGTTCCATCGTGGCAGAACAGTCACAATACTGGGGCGGAAAACCATTTACCAGTGGCCCTGTATATGCTGGTGCCATCATCTGTTTCCTGTTTGTATTGGCGCTCTTCTTTTACAAAGGAAGAGAAAAATGGTGGCTATTGGCCGGTACCGTTCTCTCTATTCTTTTGGCATGGGGCCATAATCTGGAATGGTTCAACATGCTCATGTTTAACCACTTTCCTCTATACAACAAGTTCCGTACGGTGGAGATGGCACTCGTCATCGCCTCACTCACCATTCCGGTGCTCGCGCTTTTGGGGCTGAAAGAAGTTGTTGACAACCCATCAATTATCAAAGAAAAAACAACCTGGTTCATGCTTTCGCTGGGACTTACCGGCGGTGTGGCGCTTCTCTTTTATCTGTTCCCGGGTATCCTTAGCTTTATCAATGCCCACGAGCTAAACGCCCTCACAGCACAGAAAATGGCCAATCCCGATCAGGCGGCCATGATTGACTTGTTCATTCAGGAGCTGAAATTTGCCCGTATGGCATTGCTTAAAGCAGATGCTTTCCGCACGCTCATTTTCATTGCCCTTGGCAGTGGCTCGCTCTGGTTTATGGCCATGGAACGCATCTCAGCCAAATATGTGGTGCCGGGACTACTGTTACTTATTCTGGTAGATTTATGGGGCGTTGACAGACGTTATCTTAACAACGACCACTTTGTGCCTGCGCGCCAAATGCGCCAGCTCTTTACGCCTACGCAAGCAGATTTGGAAATACTCAAAGATAAAGACCCAAATTTTAGAGTTTTCTCCATCTATCGAAATCCGTTTAATGAGGTACATACCAGCTATTTCCATAAATCAATTGGCGGATATCATGGTGCCAAATTGCAGCGCTATCAGGATGTGATTGATCGCTACCTACAGCACGATGCACGCGGCATGATGACTCTATTGCAACGTAGCAGCAATGTCAATGATTTGGCAGATGTTTTGGCCGAAATGCCTGCCATAAATATGCTCAACACCCGCTACATTGTATTTCATCCTGAAATGGAACCCTTTCAGAATCCTCATGCCATGGGTAATGTCTGGATTGTGAACGAGATACGCACGGTTTCAACTTACAAAGAGGAGATTGACGCCCTGCTGGAAGAAGACCTCCACAACACGGCCATTGTGCACAATGAGTTTGCCGACATCCTTCAGTATCAAACTGTAGGTACAGAGGGCGGAAGCATAGAGCTTACATCCTACTCTCCTGAAGTTCTGAAGTACTCGGCTTCATTGGCTTCGCCCCAATTGGCGGTTTTCAGTGAAATTTTTTATACCGGCGGATGGAAAGCCTTCGTGAATGGTTCTGAAGTACCCATTATAAGAGCCAACTACCTTCTGCGCGCCATCTTTGTTCCGGCTGGAAACAGTGAAATAGAATTCCGCTTTGAACCCACCTCCTACCGATACGGAAAAATGGTTGCCACCATTGGTTCAATATTGGTGCTATTACTTGTTGTACTCTACTTCTGGAGACGAAAACAACACACTGAAATATAACTAGTTACTAAACATACATTAAAAAGCCCCGGCAAACTGTATGGTACAGTTTGCCGGGGCTTTTGATTATAAACACGATGTTGAAAATCGATTGACAGCTACTATTTCAAGGGCACACCAGCTTTTTGAAGAATGGCACTGCACTCCTGCCTCATAATAGCAAGCTCACTCTCTATCTTGATGATTTTGGAATTGAGCCCTTGCAACATAGCCTCAAGAGAATTGAGTGTTTTTCGCACAAAAAAGGCTGATAATTTGATTTTATGCTCCTCCACCCAGTCGATGATAAGGTTATTGAAAAAAGTGTCTTTAAAGCCAGTAATTGATTCAAAATGCAAGGCCAAATCTCTTCCGGGAGCAAACTCTCCAAGTTCATTCTTGAAGGCGCAAAGCAACATATGTGCCTCCACGGCGTGACTGAGTATTTCGATGGATGCATTTTCAGGCTTTAAGAACTCCTCCATATCGGCAGTGCCGCCCCAAACCACAACTTCTTTCAGGTTTCTGTTGAGCGAAACCAATTGATGTCGCGCCATCTCACCCAAATCAAAAGCAGAGCGCGCTTCCTTTAAATCGGCTTGTAAATTCTCTATTTTAAACAGATAGGCAACCAAACTAACGGCTTTGGCATCATCCACACCGGAGACAAACTTCTCGAATTGTTTTTTCAACTTTCGCTCGGAGGTTTCAAGCGCTTTAACCGAAACCTCTTCATGGGACATGTAACCTACGCGTTGCGACAAATACGCTATAACCTGTGCGCCGGCAAGTTGATTCAGCTTGGCAAAAAGAAGCGACATTCGTGTGGGAAGTTTTCCAGGCGTAGCAGAGCCCAACATATTATAAAAAAGGAGATTTAACGGCAGTGTTTCTCCAGAATGAGCCCCATAACCCACCTTCTTTAATCGGGTTTCTGCTTTTCGAAAGGCTCTTTGTTCTTCTTTGAGGGCAACAAAGCATCTATCATAAAGACGCTTTTGATGAATACGTAAACGAATAACCCTTCTTGTTTCAGAGATCTGTTGTTGAAAATCATGAAACATCATACGCTCATTATTTATCGGTTTAGGGGTAAGCAATTTTATATGCTTAAAAAATCAACTATCTGATATTACAGCTGATAAACTTTAACAGCCAACACACATTAGGTAACCATTTCGGTTAAGTATCCATACAATTCCAACTGGTTCTGGTTAACAAAACAAAAATCTTCAAAATATGTTTAGTAAGACTCCTATCTGCCTGTTTGATAGCCACATAACCAGGCCACACAAACAGAGGTAACCATATTTCAATTCAGGAGCCCAAATATAATAAAATGCTAAAACATTGTTATTCTTATTGTTTACTTTTTCGTCAATTTTTCAAAACCGACCATGCTTAACAAAATAATAAATAAACTTTAAAGAGATTGGAACGTGATGAATGATAGTGCTTACAATACCATAATTCTTCACCATAATATGAAAACGTTCGCGCAATCCGGGCAAAATATTTTTTTTCGTTAGTCCGCCATCCAGAAACCGCGACAGCACAATATTTGTATTTTCAACTTGGTGTGAATTTCTGAGCGCAGAAAGAAGCCACTCATAATCAGCTGAGAAGCGATACTTTAAATTATACTTGCCACATACGCGCCGATGCACTATCACTGATTGATGGCTTACCAGCATACCACGCTTAAAATCTTTCCAGGTAAGCTTGGCGGGTGGCGATAGTCTTCTCAAACCCAAGGCCTTTCCGTCCTCATCCACAATAACGGTTTCTCCGTAATATACATCTGCACCCAATCTAGATCTAAACACATCGAAAAGGGTTTCCGCACTCTCAATTTCATCGCCAGAATTGATAAACCAGAAATAATCACCGGTTGCGTGAGCCATTCCTTTATTCATGGCATCATAAAGTCCTTTGTCAAGCTCGCTAATAAAACAGGAAACCTTTTCAATATATTTTTGCACAACCGCATGTGTACCATCATTACTGCCTCCATCCACAATCAGATACTCAAGATTTGGATAGGTTTGCGACAAAATGCTTTTGATGGTTCGTTCGATGGTGGTTTCACCATTGAACACCACCGTGATGACTGAAACTTTTGGAAATGCAATTATCTGCTCGCCGCTCTCCATACTACCGGAGTAATGATTCATACAGAGCCATATATTTACGTGAAACAATCTCTGGTGTAAAATGTTGCAGCACCTTTTCTCGCGCCTTTGAACGAAACATCTGTTCGTCGCATTTAAAAAGAAGCGTATCGATGCTATCAGCCAAACCTGTTGCATCACCCGGCGCGGATAGAAATCCGTTGATGCCGTGGGTAACCATTTCGGGCACCCCTCCAATGCGAAATGCAACAATTGGCGTGCCACAAGCCAACGATTCCATTACCGTGTTTGGAAGATTATCTTCAAGCGATGGAAGCACAAATACATCTGCTGCCGAATATAAACTAACCAACACGTTAGGGTCGGTTATATAATTCATTAAGTGAACACGAAACGGCAACTTGGCCACAAGCTGATCCGAGGCTTTTCCGAACATCACCAACTCAATCTGGTTGGATTTACCCCTCTCCGAAAGTTTCTCCATTGCTTTAAGAAGATGTACCATGCCCTTTCGTGGATCGGTCACATTGGCCGCTCCAAAAAGAATAATTTTCTTATCAGACGGCAACCCAAGTCCTAAACGGGCTGCTTCACGTGGAACCGGCTTAAAAAAATCTGTATCTATCGGATTGGGAATAGATGTAATATCCGTATTTTCAGTAAGGGTGGCGCGTTTTGCCTCCGATGCGAGCCAGCTGCTGCATGCTACCAGAGAGAGCTTCCCATTCTGATAAACCTCCCGCTTTCTATTATGTTGAATGAATGACAGGTCTCCAGCTGATGCGTCACGGATAACAGGACAATTGCCACACTTTATCTGAAACCCGACACAAGAGCCTGCATAATGACAGCCGCCGGTAAAACTCCACATGTCGTGAAGTGTCCAAACCACCGGCTTTCCTAATAGCAGCAGCTTTTCTAGCCCCCGCAATGATAAAAAGCCCTGATTAAACCAATGTAGATGAATGATATCTGATTCTTTAACAAGATGATGCTTGCTTAAATCAAAACCTTTACGTGAAGTAGAAAAGGCAAACCTTGTGGCACGACCCTTCTCATGCGGAATGAAACCAGCTACTTCGTATAAAAAGTTATAGAGCAAGCGAGCCTTACCCCTGCGCGATTCAGCAACAGATGTCACCCAGTTATTTGTACTCTTTTTCTCCGCCACCAACATAGAAGTATCCACTTCCATTGTTCTTAACGCATTAACAATGCGCGATGCGGCCACAGCAGCACCTCCGGTTACGTCACTTTTATTGATATGTAATACGCGCATAGCTCTGGATTTCAAATTTGAACATATTGCAACTGCAAAAATATAAATAGACTAAAAATACAACTCGCTTAATTGTATTCTAAAACATACAACTAACATTGTGTTGGCTTGATGTGAGCAATCACAATGAACCAAAGTCTCTCAAAGATAAAGCAATAATTTACAAATACCGGACAGGTAACCACTCTTAACGCTGTTTAAACATGTAATTCTCCCTCATAATTTGTAATTTGGCTCTCTTAAACTGCCTCAAAAAACACTATTACAATAAGTCATCGATTACAAAAGTTAATATCAAACACAGAAATAAACACACATGTCTGAAACAAAACCAAAATTGTTCCTGCTTGATGCCTATGCGCTTATCTTCAGGGCCTACTACGCATTTATCCGCGCACCGCGAGTAAACTCAAAAGGGATTAACACTTCGGCAGCTTATGGTTTCACCAACACCCTGCTTGACATACTCAAGCGCGAAAACCCATCACACCTGGCTGTGGTAATTGATTACTCCGGCCCTACTTTTCGCAACGAAATGTATCCCGAATACAAAGCACACCGCGAAGCCACGCCCGAAGACATCAAAAAATCAGTTCCACAAATCAAATCCATATTAGAAGCATTAAACATCCCGCTTATTTCTATATCAGGATATGAAGCCGACGATGTGATTGGTACTTTGGCCGTGAGAGCATCAGAAGAAGGCTATATGACTTATATGGTTACTCCCGATAAAGATTATGCACAGCTTGTAAATGAGAATATTGTCATGTACAAACCGAAGTCGCGCGGCAATGAAATAGAGATATGGGGAACAGAGCAGGTATGTGAAGAATTTCAAGTGCCCAGTCCCATCAATGTGGTGGACGTACTGGCACTTTGGGGCGATGCTGCTGACAACATTCCGGGTTGCCCTGGCATCGGGGAGAAACGCTCAAAAGAGCTTATCGCAAAATACCATAATCTGGATGGCGTATACGCAAATATTGAAGATTTTAAAGGCAAACAAAAAGAGAATCTCATTGCATACCGTGACCAGGTTGAACTGGCGCGCAAACTGGTAACCATCTGCACCGAGGTGCCTGTTGAAGACCAACTGTCTGACTTTAATATAAAAGCGCCAAACCTGGAGAAACTGCGGGCGATAATGGACGACCTGGAGTTTAAATCGCTTTGGGAGCGAATTTCAGGCGAAAACAAAACAGTAAAACCAGCACCTTCACAAGGGTCGCTTTTTGATGTAGCAGAAGTAAGCATTCAGCCTGCTGTTAGCAGCTACAAAACAATTGAGGATGTGCCGCATCAATACTATTTGGTAGACAATGAAATGGCCATAGCTTCTCTGTCGATGGAACTGTCAATGCAGGAAAGTTTCTGTTTTGATACAGAAACCACCGGACTGGATGTGTGGAACGACTCACTGGTAGGCATCGCGTTTGCCTGGAAGTCCCATGAAGCCTATTATATGCCGCTTTCAGCCAATAAGATGGAGGCTATAACACAATTGTCAAAACTTAAATCCGTTTTCGAAAACAAAAACATCCTCAAAATTGGCCAAAACATCAAGTTTGATGCTTTGATGCTTAAAAGCTACGGCATAAATGTAAATGGGCCATTTTTCGATACAATGGTAGCACATCACCTGATTCAGCCGGGCTTGCGACACAACATGGATTATCTGGCCGAAATTTACCTGAACTACACGCCAATATCCATTGAATCACTTATCGGAACAAAAGGCAAAAATCAGGGCAGCATGAGGGATATAGCCATCGATAAAGTTAAGGAGTATGCAGGCGAGGATGCCGACATCACCTTTCAACTTAAGGAAGTTTTGGAACGAGAACTGAAAAAAGATGGATTAACCTCTTTTTTTAATGAGGTTGAAATGCCTTTAATTGAAGTTTTAATTGAAGTGGAGTACAACGGTGTTCGCATCGATGTGGAGGAGTTAATGCAGTCTGACAAAGTATTGGAATCACGCCTGAACACATTAGAAGCTGAAATCATTCAAATGTCAGGTCGTGAATTTAACGTTAACAGTCCTCGACAAGTTGGTGAAATATTGTTTGATAAGTTAAACATCGACAGTAACGCTTCAAAAACAAAATCGGGTCAGTATACCACCAACGAGGAGACGCTTCAAAAGATTAAAGACCGGCATCCTATCATTCCCTTAATTTTGGAACAAAGAGGACTTAAAAAATTGTTATCCACCTATGTATATGCATTACCTGAACTTGTAATTAAAGCAACCGGACGTCTTCACACTTCATACAATCAAGCCACCGTGGTAACCGGCAGATTGAGCAGTAGCAATCCAAACCTTCAGAATATTCCGATTCGAGACGACGAAGGAAAAGAGATTCGCAAGGCCTTTACAGCACGGGATCATGAGCACACTTTCCTAAGTGCCGACTACTCTCAAGTTGAGCTAAGGTTAATGGCACATCTCTGTAAAGATGAACATTTAGTGGCTGCATTTAACCGCGGAGAGGACATTCATGCCGCTACTGCAGCGCGAATCTTCAACGTGTCTATTGAAAACGTAACCTCAGACATGCGCAGAAAAGCAAAAACAGCCAACTTTGGAATTATTTATGGCATCAGCGCTTTTGGGTTAGCCGAACGACTAAACATCTCGAGAAGCGAAGCAAAATCAATCATCGATGGCTACTTTGAAAGTTTTCCTGGCGTTAAAACATACATGGACAACTGTATTCGCCTGGCACGGGAGAGTGGTTTTGTAGAAACATTGTTCGGAAGAAAGCGTTACTTACCCGATATCAACTCCAGAAATGCAGTGGTGAGAGGAATGGCCGAACGCAATGCCATCAATGCCCCTATTCAGGGAACTGCTGCAGATATAATTAAAAAAGCCATGGTCGATATCCAAAAACGTTTAACCGAAGCCAAACTTGAGACTAAAATGATACTTCAGGTACATGATGAATTGAACTTTGATGTGCCAAACCAGGAACTCCATATTGTAAAATCACTTGTTAAAGATGCCATGGAATCGGCATGCAAGCTTAGCGTTCCACTGGTAGTTGATATGGGCGAAGGAAAAAACTGGCTCGAAGCCCATTAAATTAAATTGTGGATTACCGTACAAAGGAGTAGGTTTTATGTGTGGTGATAAAACAACAGGGACTGCGCGAACATGGCAGTCCCTATTTTTTTGCAATATCTTGTCCAAAATAATCCTGGATAGATTTGGCTCTGGCAGCACCTACAACATCTTTCAACTCATCAAATGATGCAGATTTAACGCCTGATAACGATTTAAATCTATTGAGAAGTGATTCCATCGTTTTGCTTCCGATTCCGGGAATAGATTCTAACTTCGAAACAAAAGCACCTTTGCTGCGTTTGTCACGATGAAAAGAAATTCCGAATCGGTGGGCTTCATTTCTAAGGTGCTGAATTAACTTTAACGACGGCGTATTCTTATCCAGATAAAGAGGCACCGGATCTCCGGGATAAAAGATTTCCTCAAGTCTCTTGGCAATTCCAATTATGGCAATTTTATCACCTAAATTCAATTCGTTTAACGCATTCATGGCTGATCCAAGCTGTCCTTTACCGCCATCAATCACTATCAGTTGAGGTAAAGAACTCCCCTCCTCCAACATACGCCGATACCGCCTATGCACAACTTCTTCCATCGAGGCAAAGTCGTTAGGTCCTTCCACTGTCTTTATATTAAAATGGCGGTAATCCTTCTTGGAAGGCTTGCCATTTTTAAACACCACGCAGGCTGCAACCGGATAGGCTCCCTGAATGTTAGAGTTATCGAAACACTCAATGTGAACCGGCAGTTGTTTTAACCTAAGATCTTTTTGTACTGTTTCCAGAAGCTGCACATGTCGGGGTGTTTTTAAGTTATTTGACTCCTGCTTCAACTTCTCAAGCCTGTAAAACTTTGTGTTGCGTTCAGACAATTCAAGTAACTTCTTTTTATCACCTATCTGTGGAATTGTAAACTCCACACCTTTCAATGTGACATCAGGTTTAAAAGGAAGAATAATTTCAGGCGCATTGCTCTGCAACCTGTCTCTAATCTCAACAATGGCAAGAGATAGTAATTCACTCTCCGATTCCTGTAGCCGCTTTTTATACTCAATGGTATGTGCCTGAACAATGGCGCCATTTAGAACTTTCAAAAAATTGATATAAGCAGATTTCTCATCACTCAGAATAGAGAACACATCCACATTGTCAATCTTTGGATTTACGATGGTTGATTTGCTTTGGAAACCAGTTAAGAGTTTAATGCGCTGCTTTATCTCCTCGGCCTCTTCAAATTTATAATCAGTCGCATATTGATGCATCAAATCTTTCAGGTAACGTATTACAGACCCAATATTGCCTTTGAGAATGTTGCGTATGTCTTCTATGTAGTTCTGATAATCAGCTTCGGTTTGTAAACCTTCACAAGGCGCTTTGCAGTTCCCCAGGTGATATTCCAAACATCGTTTAAACTTGCCTTTGGCGATATTGTCAGCAGTAAGTTGTAGTCGACAAGTACGAATCGGATACAAGTGACGAAACAGTTCGATGAGTGTGCGCACCATTACCACAGAAGTGTATGGCCCAAAATAGAGACTGCCATCACGTATCAGTTGACGTGTTTGATATACTCTGGGAAAGGGTTCGTTACGTACCACAATCCATGGAAAAGATTTGTCATCCTTTAAAAGCACATTGTACCGAGGCTGATACTTCTTGATGAGATTATTCTCAAGCAACAACGCATCCTCTTCGGTATCGACCACAATGTGGCGGATGGTTCGTATTTTTTTAACCAACACGCGTGTTTTGCCATTCTCTGGCTCTCGGTTAAAATAGGAGGCAACACGCCGCTTTAAGTTCTTTGCCTTGCCCACATAAATAATCCGATCGTTCTCATCGAAAAACTGATACACACCCGGATTGGTTGGTAAAGTTACAACGATACCTCTGAGAGATTCCAGATGGCTATTGGCAAGTAGAAAACTCATGCTTTTTCAAAAAGAGGAACAAAATCAAATTTATTGACGTCAAACAGCCCTTTGTCACCGAGTTTTAAAGATGGGATAACCAACAACGACAAAAAAGAGAGTGTCATAAACGGTGCCCGGAGCGTGGAGCCTAACGTGTGAGCCATCTGATCTAACGTCTCATACTTCTTAGCCACAACCTCACCCCGTTCAATACTCATCAAGCCTCCAACAGGCAATGGCAAAATTTCTGTATAAGAACCATCAGAAGCAGCAATACCACCAGCGTTTTCTATCAAAGCATTTACAATGCGTACAATAGATTCATCATCCACGCCGGCAACAATGATATTGTGACTGTCGTGCGCCACAGTGCTGCCCAATGCGCCCCGCTTTAAGCCCATATTCTTCACAAAACCAACGATGGGTTTCTGAGGGTGGTATCTGTTAACAACAACCAATTTCAGAATGTCAGAGGAAAGATCAGACACAACCTCTTCTCCTGAAATGAGTGTGGGGTTCCATTTAAATTCATTTGTCAAAAGTTCTCCATCCATGACTTCAATAACGCGTATATGCTGGGTGTTGTTTGGCAAATAGACTTTGACGTCATCCGGCGAAATTGCGTTGCAATTAAAAACATTTACTGGACTCACATCGGGTAGATTAAAGTTGATGCCATTTGCTAGAGAATAAACCAGTACACCATCAATATATGTATTCTGCACATTAAAGTCAGACAAGTTATCCACTACAATTAAATCCGCAAAATCACCTTCGCGGAGTAGCCCAACTGGCAAACCATAATGTTCAGCAGGCACTACGGTAGCAGAGCGTATCAAATCAAAAAAATCTACTCCCTTTTCCAAACCAAGCCGAATCAATTTGTCGATATGCCCTTTTTGAATCAGCTCATCGGGGTGACTGTCATCCGTACAAAGCATTATGCTGTCGGCATGCTTTTCGAACAGTGGATAAAGGGACGAGAAATTTCGAGCAGCACTTCCCTCCCGGATTTGAATTTTCACTCCAAGCTTCAACTTCTCGAGAGCTTCCGCTGGAAATGCACATTCATGATCTGTCGATATTCCGGATGCCACATATTTTTTAAGAGACTCCCCGGTGAGCCCGGGCGCATGACCATCAACGGGTTTTTTCGCTGCCTTTGCAGCATTTAACTTGGCATGCACTTCAACATCATCATAGACCACTCCCGGAAAGTTCATCATTTCGGAAAGAAACCATATATCTTTGCGGCTGAGTAATCGCGACACAACTTCACTGTTGAGATTTGCACCAGAAGTTTCAAAACTGGTGGCAGGCACGCATGAGGGCGCCCCAAAGAAAAACTTAAGCGGCACTTTATTACCATCCTCAATCATAAATTCAACGCCCTTCTCCCCGGCCACATTGGCAATTTCATGAGGATCTGTAACCACTCCTACTGTTCCACGTGAAACAGCCAACTCGGCAAACCGCGAGGGCGTGAGCATGGAGCTTTCAATATGCACATGTGAATCTATCAGTCCAGGCAAAATAAAACAATCAGGAGCTGTGTCTGTTTTGCGAATTTCCTGAATAATACCATCGCAAACAACTATTTCGCCTTTATAAATGTCGCGTGTAAACACGTCTACAATATTTCCTCGTAAAATAAGATTACTCATAAAAATGGCTTTAATAATTGTGTAACTAGACAGAAACTGTGATAATAATAAAATTACTGGAGAAGGGGCTTCGCGTTATAAGGATTCGGCTGGTGACTATAAAATGGTTTATCACTGGCACCGCTGCGTAGACTAAACGCTCTAATATGTAATAATTCGTCGTTGTTCCACGTGAAACACTATCGACCCATTAATACCAATAACACATTAATATCGCTTGGTGAAACTCCACTTATTCTGGATGCTTGCCCAATCGTTTCAGGGTCTATCTTTTTTAGCTTCTGCCTACCCTCCGTTGAAATGGTGTGTATCTCCTCATAGTTAAATTTACCTTTTATGCGAATGTGCTCAAGGCGTTTTAACTTATCGGCTATTATCTTCTCACGTGAAATATAACCTTCATATTTAATTACAATCTCTGCTGCTTCAATTATCTCCTCGTATCGATCTATAGGTATCTGATCACAATATGTATTTAATGGTTTATACCATTTTACCAAGTCGAGAAGTTTAACCTGAGGACGCGAAATGATATCAATAAGTTTTATACCTTGAGAAAGCGTGGCAGAACCAACAGAAGTCAGAAAGTCATCCACATCAATTGGTTTAATACTATGACTCCTTAAGAAGTCGATCAGGCCATTTCGATGCTGGAGTTTTTGATTTAAGAGATCTAAACGATAATCATCTGCCAAACCAATATCATAGCCCTTTGGTGTTAACCTAACATCAGCATCATCCTGACGGAGTAATATACGATACTCAGCTCGGCTGGTAAACATACGGTAAGGCTCATCTACCCCTTTGGTAATTAAATCGTCAATTAACACACCAATATAGGCTTCATCACGCTTAAGCACAAAAGGTTCTTTCTGCTGCGCAGAAAGCGCTGCATTAATACCAGCTATCAATCCCTGAGCTGCTGCTTCCTCATAACCGGTTGTTCCATTAATTTGTCCAGCAAAATATAGCCCCTCAATAAGCTTTGTCTCTAAAGTGGGCTCTAACTGCGTAGGATCGAAAAAATCGTACTCAATGGCATAACCGGGACGAAAATACCGTGCATTCTCTAAACCAGGAACCATTTTTAAAGCTTCAAACTGAGCACTCATTGGTAAAGAACTGCTAAAACCATTAAGGTAATATTCAATGGTATGCTCTCCCTCAGGCTCAAGATACAACTGATGCCTATCCTTATCCTTGAAGGTTACAATCTTCGTCTCAATACTTGGACAATATCGCGGACCTAAACTCTGAATGGTTCCATTATACATTGGACTTTCGCTTAAACTCGCTTCAAGTCGATCGTGAACCTGCGAATTGGTATAAGTGAGATAACAACTACGCTGATGTAAAATTTTATTAGATACAGGCAGATAACTGAACTTATAAAAATTATCCTCTCCTTGCTGTTCTTCAAGTTTAGAAAAATCTATGGTGCGTGCGTCAATACGAACTGGTGTGCCAGTTTTCATCCGATCAGTTTTAAAACCGGCGGCAAATAATTTTTCGGTAATACCATAAGAAGCCGGTTCGGAAATACGTCCACCCTTCACCTGAGTAGAACCGATGTGCATTAAACCGTTCAGAAAAGTTCCCGTAGTAAGAATGATTTTTGATGCAAAGAATTTAACACCCAATTGAGTGATAACACCGGAAACACAATTGTTATCTAAAATTAGATCTACAACAGAATCTTGCCAAAATGATACTCTGGGAATCTGTTCCAGCGTTTCGCGCCATTTAGTTGAGAAAACCATGCGATCACATTGAGAACGTGGCGACCACATAGCCGGACCTTTACTGCGATTCAACATGCGAAACTGTATCGAAGAGGCATCGGTGACTAATCCCATACGTCCCCCCAGCGCATCAATTTCTCTCACAATCTGACCTTTTGCGATGCCACCAACAGCGGGATTACAACTCATTTGAGCTATCTTATTCATGTCCATTGTAATAAGCAAAGTCTCCATTCCCATGGTACCGGCCGCCGCCGCTGCCTCACACCCTGCGTGACCTGCTCCAATTACAATTATATCAAAATCATATTTCATATCGATAAAAAAAGAAAGGCAATGAAATGTAACAAAAAGTAAAC
Organism: Alkaliflexus imshenetskii DSM 15055; assembly: GCF_000517065.1. Taxonomy (GTDB): domain Bacteria; phylum Bacteroidota; class Bacteroidia; order Bacteroidales; family Marinilabiliaceae; genus Alkaliflexus; species Alkaliflexus imshenetskii. Next base: position 2,098,818 of record NZ_KI912105.1, read on the forward strand.
TTAACGGGATTAATAAAAATGGCAACGATAAAAAAATATAACTCCTTTCTACAACTGAATAAAGTCAACTTAAAAAATTCTACTTCCAGATTGTTTACTAAATGAAAATTTTATATTCTTTTCCATTTCTATAAAACCTTTAACCAGCAAAAATAAGTAAAACAAATGAAATAGAAAGATGTTAATACTTAATCAAAATATTTAAAAATAGAGATACTTAAATATTTTAAAATAGCGCTCTAATAAACATAATTAAGAGTCTGTGCTCGTCATATAATAATTAGGCAAACACCTACAATGGGGTGAAACAAACCACAGGTGGTAAAAATAGAGGAATAAATTGATTTACAGAATGTTAATGCACTAATCCTGAAAGCTTCTCGAGCCAGAAATCTTCCTGGGCACGCATTTTTATGCGATCAGCATCTGTTGAATCATCCCAGCCTAGAAGATGCAATACACCATGAACGATGACACGATGCAACTCATCGTGAAATGAAAGGTTGAAATTGGCGGCATTACTTTCAACAGTATCTACGCTAATGAATAAATCTCCGGAGATAGTTTTCCGAGACGAGTAGTTGAAAGTAATAATATCTGTGTAGTAATCGTGATTTAAAAATTGACGATTCATCTTAAGAAGATACTCGTCGCTACAAAAGACAACAGAGAGAGACCCTACAGTTTTAAGTGTTGATTCTATAACTTCCTGCAACCAAGATTCGGCCTTTGTATAATCAAACAAAGGTTTCTCAACATCTTCGTTATAGAAAGCTATACTCACAAACTAAGCGATATTGAAAAAAAGTGAAACCTGGTTGCCCGAATCATTAAACTCAATTCTGTCAGCGAGATGATTCATAAGAAAAATACCTCTACCATGCGTTCGTTCAATATTCTCTGGCAAGGTGGGATCAGGCAGATTATTATAATCAAAGCCGGGACCACAGTCATGTATACAAAACTGAATTTCTTTGTCAGTCACTTGATATTCCAATACCACATCCTTTTCCCTGTCGAGTTTGTTACCATGCACAATGGCATTGTTTACACCTTCAACAACGGCTAAAAGTAATTTCCCGTAGATATCTGTATGAATCTTGTATTCTGCGGATATCTCGTCAATCAGCTTCTCAACGAGGCTTATATTATGTATTTCTGATTTTAGTATCATCCGGTTCACTTGCCTTGCGTTTTAATGTAAGTTAGATAACCATAGGGCTATAATTCAATATTTACCTTATACTAAAATATCTATAAAGAGTTTCCTAAATTACAGATTATTTTATGGTCGTAACCATTTTGCTGGATCTAATTTCTGATTTCCATTCCAAATTTCAAAATGTAAAACGCCATTGGCTTGCCCTGTCTCTTTATAAACTTTACCTAAAATCGTGCCAGCATTTACACTTTGGCCTTGTTTTACGGCTACTTCGCGCATATTGGCATATACAGTAAGAAAAGTACCGTGACGCACAATAACGGCCGTATTATAGCCAGGAATGGCCACTACCCGACTGACTTCGCCCATGTGAACCGCAAAAACATCATCGCCTGCTACACTTTGAATGTCAATACCATTGTTTTTAATGGTTACATTTTTAAGCACAGGATGCTCATGTTCACCGAAACGATTAACTATAACACCACTGGAAACAGGCCATATCAATTTTCCTGCAAAATCTTTAAAATCGGTACCTAAATTGCTAACACTTGCCGTTCTGATATATTCTAAAATTCTATTTTCCAAATCTTTGGCTTGCTTCTCCTTGGCACGCAAGTTAGTAAGTAGCCATTGTTCTTCCTTTTGCAAATTGGTAACAAGTCTGTTCTTTTCCCGACGACTATTCTCAAGTAAGCGATACTCCCGCTCTAGCTCTTGTAAGCTCTTCTCTTTTTGATCTCTTTGTGCTTTAATATCTTGCAAGAGTGCTCGGAGTTTATCTTGCGAATCTTTTAATATACGTCCCTGATTTTGTCGATATTGCGAATACTCCTTAAGCAATCTGTAACGTCTATATGCCTCTGAAAAACCATTAGCACTCATAAAAAAGGCCAATTCCTCAAGTGCATTTCTTCTTTTGTAAGTATCCTGAATAAGCAGGGCATATTCCTGTTTTATAGCGTTGAGATCAACTTCCAACTTATTAATTTGCAATTGATTGAACTCTAAACTTTGATCTATAAGGGATATTTCCTGTTCCAGCGATGCGAGCAACTGTTCGCGAACTGATACTTCACGCGCTATGACCTGAACTTGTTGAAAAGCGCTCTCTCTTGTAGATCGTTTATCTTGCAACAACTTATTGGTATTGGCAATCTCCTTTAGCAATAAATCACGCTGCGATCGAAGATTATCAACATTTTGCCCCATTAACGCCTGAGAGACAACAATAGAGAGTAATACAATTCTAAAAATTAACAACTTCATAATTACCGGGTATCCTGAAAGATATAGATTGGGAACCATTAATATCAAAACCTACATAGTTGAACTTTATAGACATAGACTCCCTGCCATGTGTTCCAAAGATGGATATTTTATTAGGGAAAGAGTGCCGATTATTAATTTGATTAAAATCAGCATACTCAATTCTTAGCACAGATTGGTTTGAGGGTTGCGAAATTATTGAGCGATTAATACGAAACTTACCCGGAGCAATCTCTAAACGGTGAATGGTAAGATCATCACCACGCTGTAAAGAGCGAGAGGCTGTGCGGTCATCTGCAGATTGCAGAATATAGAGATTATCGCCTACAGAGGCTCGATAACGCTTTATTTGACGTAAATCGGTATCAGGATAACCAAAAAGCGAGTTGGTTAAAATTTGCTGTATAATTTTGAAATTTAGGTTAACAGAGTATTGCTGTGATAAACTGCGGTAATCACCTTTCATCACCTGCCTGTTTATACGATCAATAACAGTTATATTTCGTTCATCAAGACAAATTCTGAAAACTTCTATTCCCATAAGTGGCACAACAGAAATTATAATGGCAGAATCTTTTTTGATATACATATTGGCTCTGAAAGAACGTACCTGACCGGGAATATCCAACTCTACCAATAGACGGCGGAAATATAAGGATTCATAAGGTAAATCGTTAACTTGAATCAAATCTACAAGCCTGTCTTCGCTTAAACCCACAACAGCATCACCAGTAATAATTCGCTCTTTACTTCGGCACGAACCCATGAAAAGAGTCAAAACTATAACAACAACTAAATAACAAACTAATCTCAGGTTCATAAAACAGTTCAAAGTATAAAAAATCTTCTTCTTAATAATCCCCTAAACCTTAATTTTCTGGTATAAAGGAACTGGTTCGAATCTTTTCAGCCAGCACACTGGAGACCTCGTCATCGGTTTCAGACGCCAATTTCCAGTAGACCATTGCTTTATCTACATTCCCATTCTTAAACAGAATATCACCGTAATGTTCAAGAATCACACCGCTTGATGCTCCGCCATGCTCCATAGCTTGTTCAATAATGAATAGTGCTTCTACATAACGGGCTTTTTTAAACAGTACCCAGGCGTAAGTGTCCAGGTAGGTAGAATTATTTGGCTCCAATTCAATCACTTTGCTTATCATTTGCTCAGCGCGATCTAGATCTTTGCCAACCACACTAAGATAATATGCATAGTTATTTAAAACCACGATGTTGTCAGGGTTAATCTCAAGACTTTTACGATAGGATTCGAAACTTTGTTCGGGTTTACTTAACTGGAAATAGATATCACCCAGCATACCGTATATTTGGCTTTTGAGCGAAGTATTTGAATCACTTAACTCGACAGCTTTTAACAAATAACCAACGGCATCTTCGTTACGTTTGTTGAGCAAATAGGCATAACCCGCAGTATAGTAAAAAAATCCATTTTCGGGAAATAGAGTTGCAGCACGTGTTGTGTGCTTAATCATACTCTCAAGTTCATAGTTTGTAAAAGCAAGTACTAAAAACTCCTGCCAAACATCTTCTTGATTTTCATCAATTAAAAGAGCAGATTCAAAGTGAGTAGCAGCGAGACTATCCTTGCTAAAATGCCTATAAAAATTAGCGTACAAAATATGTGTTTGAGATTCATGGGGATGCGCTTTAACCATTGCATCAAAGTAAACAATGAAATCTGAATACCCTAAAGGATTCTCTTTTGAATCAATAGACATTAAAAATGGGATAATACGTTGTATTTTTGATTCAATGTCTACATTTGAGCTTGAAAAAGCAGTTTTTAAGGAACTCTTAAAATTAGCAGAGTCTCTTTGATTCAGATAGTAATTGGCTAAACTGAAATGTACCTGACCGTTTTGAGGATCACGCAGTCGTACATCGTTATATACCTGGTAAGCCTTTGGTAACTGGTTCGTTTGCGTATAAAAATCTCCCAGATAGATACGATATACCAAATTCGCTGGGTAAGTATTTATAAGCTTTGTAAGTTCTTGTTCGGCAAGTTTTGGCTTGTTAGCAGCAACCCATACTGAATGCTTCTCTAAACTGAGCATTTCATTTATTCCTACCAGCGACTCAATTCGGTTTAGAGTATTAACTGATGCTTGATACTGACCCACACCGTATTGTATTTGCGATAAATGATATAAATACTCAGGATTTGTAGGGTATTGATCAGCAAGATATAAAGCGGATTTAAGAGCCAGTTCTATTTTGTCATTATGAAGATAAAGCTTACTTAGCAGAGAGAGAAAAAACTCGTTAGTAGGATCATATTGAACTGCTTTAAAAAGATAGTTTTCAGCGTTTTCAAAATCTCTACTCTGTATAAGTAAATTACCTATTTCAAAGTAACATGTGGCGCAAGTTGAATCTAACTTAAGTGCTTCAGTATAATAGAGTGCGGAATTGCCGAGATCGCCCATCATCTTTAATCTGTTACCTTCGAGAAACAGATACTCAAAGCGTCTTTGTACAAATTCATCCTGATGCTTTATGGTAAAGAAACGTCCGGTTGGATAAAGTACGTCTTCAAAAGAGGTAGATGCCTTCTTGGTAGAACCACATGAGGCAACAACAACGAGTATAAAAAAACTATATAGGGCATTCTTAAAATAGTTCATTCAAACGGATATTAAAATTTGAAAATCAATGTTTTTTACGTTTTCTAAAAGTAAGAAGTTATCAAAAAAGTAATCTTTTTAAAGAGATGATAAAAGATCAATGTTTTCCTGTATGGCCAAAACCTCCGGCTCCCCTATCTGTTTCAGTTAGCTCAGAAGCAATCTTCCAGTCAAAACGTTCATATTTGTTAATCACCATTTGACAAATTCGATCTCCACTATTTATCTCAAACTCCTCTGAAGAGAGATTTATAAGAATAACTTGTATTTCTCCACGATAGTCAGCATCAATGGTACCAGGAGAATTAAGTACAGTAATTCCATGCTTGATAGCCAAACCACTTCTTGGTCTGATTTGTGCTTCATAGCCATGTGGTAACTCAATGAACAATCCAGTAGGTATCAAAACACGTTCCAAAGGCTTAATAATTACTGAACTTTCTATTGATGCCCGTAAATCTACCCCCGCTGAATGTATGGTACTAAACTCAGGTAAAGGATTGTTGCTACGGTTAATAACTTTAACTTCAATCATTTGCATTATAATTTAACAGATTTACGTTGTAGTGCTAGAAAAAAGAAAACGAACAGAACATACATAGTGGTTTTGAAAATCATACTTACTATTATATTTTCAAAGCCTATTAGGTTGTCCAATGTGAACACAATTGTTCCAAACAGTATATACAGTGCAATTCGCTTCAGATTATAAGGTACCGGGTAAAATTTCTGACCAATAAAATAAGATACAAGAACCATTATACCATACCCTGCAAGCATTGCCAAAGCACCACCTAAAATTCCAATTTTTGGTATTAGAACAAAGTTTAGAGTGATAGTAATCAACATCCCAATTATCCCAAAGATAGCACCAAAGTAAGTTTTATCAGTTAGTTTATACCATAATGATAGGTTAAAATAGATGCCGTAAAAAAGCTGACTTACCAATACAAACGGGATAATCAGATTACCTTTAATATATTCGGCAGTGAGTAGAATATTGATTACATCAAGATACAGCATTACACCTAAAAATATGAAAATGCCAAAAAACACAAAATAATCCATTATACGCGCGTAAGCATAAACCCCTTTATCCTGGTTCTTAAAAAAATAAGGTTCAAATGCAAAGCGAAAAGATTGCGTAAAAAGACTCATCAGTACACCTATCTTGAAATTGGCACCGTAGATAGCCAACTGATGAAATCCATCTTCGCCAATCAACCTGGGCATTAGAATTTTATCACTATTTTGAGTGAGCATACCAGTAATACCTACAACAAGTACTGGCCATGAATAAACCATCAAACTTTTCAGAACTGAAGTATCAAATGAACCTTTTAATCTAAAGAATTCAGGTAAAAAGAAAATAATGATTCCAATACTACTTATGGCATTACTAAGCAGAATGTAAAATACACCGTTACCGGAATTATACAAATTAACAATGCTTTCAGGCAAATAATCATGTCTTATAAGCCAAGGAATAAACAACAAAAAGAATAAATTGAGAAAGATATTGGAAAAAATGCTTATCAACTTAATTACACCAAAACGTACAGAACGGTTGTGTAATCGTAAATTGGCAAAAGGGATAGCTAAAAAAGAATCAAAAGCTACTATAAGGCCCATTAAAAGCAATGAAGCGCTATATTGACCATCATAGTATACTGAACTAATAGAAGGCGAAAGAAAGGCCATAAAAAGCACAAGTATGGCACTTGTTACAGCCAACATAATTATGGAGGTCTTATAAACCGTATCACTCTGCTTTAATCTGGAAAATCGAAAAAAACCTGTTTCAAGACCATAAGTAAACATTACCAGCAGTATGGAAATGATACCGTAAATGTTAACTATTGCGCCATACTCCTGTGTTGTAATGGTACGAATGTAAAAAGGCATCAAAAGCCAATTTAACAGACGTCCAATCATAGTTGTAGCGCCATAAATTACAGTTTCACCTGCTAAAGACTTTAAGCTTGTACTCATTGATTACCCGAATAAGGAATTTTGAAGTGCGCCCGGTGTACGTCCAAAGTGTTTATAAGCTAATGCTGTTACAACCCGCCCACGAGGGGTTCGCTTTAAAAATCCCTCCTTTATTAAGAAAGGCTCGTAAACTTCTTCTATGGTTCCACTGTCTTCACCTACAGCTGTGGCTATGGTAGTTAAACCAACAGGGCCACCATCAAACTTATCGAGCAGGGTAAGAAGAATTTTCCTATCCATATCATCTAAACCATACTCATCTATGTTTAGTGCCTTAAGAGAAAATTTAGTAATGCCAAGATCAATTTCTCCGTTACCTTTTACCATGGCAAAATCTCGTACACGTCGGAGTAAAGCGTTGGCAATACGCGGAGTTCCTCTACTGCGTCTGGCAATTTCATCGGCAGCACTATGCTCTATTTTGGCATTTAAAATACTGGATGAACGCGCTACAATGCCACTTAAAATATCATTGTCATAATATTCAAGATGGCAATTAATGCCAAATCTGGCTCGTAATGGACTGGTTAGTAAGCCGCTTCTTGTGGTGGCACCAATTAGTGTAAAGGGATTTAAGTCTATTTGTATGGATTTGGCTCCCGGACCTTTGTCAATAACTATATCAATTCGAAAATCCTCCATAGCTGAGTAAAGATACTCTTCTACAATGGGACTTAAACGGTGAATTTCATCAATAAATAAAACGTCGTTGGGTTCCAAACTGGTGAGAATTCCTGCCAAATCGCCTGGTTTATCCAGTACAGGTCCGCTTGTAAGCTTAAAACCTACTTTTAATTCATTGGCAATGATGTTTGAAAGTGTTGTTTTTCCCAAACCCGGAGGGCCATGCAAAAGTACATGATCCAAAGCATCACCGCGCATTAGCGCCGCTTTAACAAAAACTTCCAGATTTTCAACGATTTTTGATTGACCTTTGAAATCATTAAAGGCTAGCGGACGCAACTGTCTTTCTTCTTCTATATCGCCTGACCAGCTTTTATCAGGGTTTCTCAAATCAATATCCATGGGTAAATTTACCTCTCTCTCTAGTTATTCACTATACCCAAATCACTGATAATGGCATTAAATATCTCAATATCGAAAGGTTTAGCCATGAAGTCATCCATCCCAATGGCGAGACATTTTTCCCTGTCAGCATCAAATGTATTGGCAGTTAAACCGATAATGGGAGTATGCGAACCACGCTGTTGCTCCATTTCACGAATTCGTTTGGTGGCTTCCATACCATCCATCACAGGCATCATTAAATCCATGAGAACAAGATCATAATTTCGTTCCTGAAGCTTATCCAATGCTTCCTGCCCATTATTGGCCACGTCAATGGAGAACCCATACCGGGTTAAATTCAAAAATATCAGTTTCTGGTTAAGAATATTATCTTCCACTAACAGTAATGACAGTCCCTTCATAACGAATTATTTGATATAAAAATTTGCAATCTATGAAGATTATCAAAGATACGAAATTATAAATTATTGATTATAAATTATAGAATGCTGAAAATTAATTGCAAAGTACAACAATAAAGTATCAAAATTCTTTGATACCATAAACTGAATATATCTGTAATTTAACTTGAAATTTAAACTAAAGTTTGAGTTTAGCAGATAAATCAAGCATACGTTCAATGGGCTTAAGAGCCTTTAAACGTATATCTTCATCCACATAAACTTCCGGATACTCATGCTTGAGAGTAAGATAGATCTTCTGTAAGGTGTTTAGTTTCATAAACTCACAATCATTGCAACCACACGTTGAATCCATTGGTGGTGCAGGTATAAAGAGTTTTTCGGGTGAGGCTTTTTGCATCTGATGAATAATACCGGCCTCAGTAGCGACGATAAACTCTTTACTCTTATTTTCAACGGAATATTTAAGCAAAGCAGCTGTACTGCCTATAAAATCAGCCATTATCAACAATGGTTTCTTACACTCAGGATGTGCCAAAAGGAGTGCGTTGGGATGGTCTTTTTTCAACTGGGCAATTTTTTCTACCGAAAACTTCTCATGTACATGGCATGCACCATCCCATAAAATCATCTCTCTACCACTCAACCCTTGTAAATAGTTACCCAAATTCCGGTCCGGGCCAAATAGAATAGGTGTTTCTTTTGGAATACTGTTGATAACCGCAACAGCGTTGGTACTTGTAACCACAATATCGGATAATGCTTTAACAGCTGCAGAGGTATTCACATAAGTAACAACTTCGTGATTTGGATATTGCTTAACAAACGCCTCAAACGCATCGGCGGGACAACTATCAGCCAAGGAACAACCGGCATTTAAGTCAGGAACCAGCACTTTTTTATCAGGTGATAGAATTTTAGCAGTTTCACCCATAAAAAATACTCCAGCCAATAGTATGATGTCAGCATTGGTTTTGGCGGCCTGTTGAGCTAAAGCAAGGCTGTCACCTACAAAGTCAGCTATTTCCTGAATCTCTTTAACCTGATAGTAGTGGGCCATGATGATTGCATTCTTCTCCTTTTTCAGACGATTGATTTCTTTTACTAAATCAATCTTTTCCGAAACACCCTCCGTCACATATCCGGCACTTATCCACTCACTATTATTATTCATATTAATTAATTTTAAAATAGAATGATAATGATAATAGCCTGTTCATTCTGTTGAGAAAACTATTTTAAATTTATTGTTTTGTATGGTTATGAAACTTTGAAGTTCACTTATGAACACTTTTCAAACTCAAAACTTGTTGAAAAACAAAACATAGCACTAGTTGTTCACAGGCTGTTAAGAACTTTCAAAGTTAGAAAATAATTCATTTGAGAGAAATCAATTCTGGTTATAAAAGGTGTTTATAACTTATTCCATGTTTTTAAAAAATATGCTTGCAGAGTTCTTTTTTTGGATACCTAGGGATTATTTCAGAGAATATCAAGAAATATTTATCTAATTCTATTCACTTGTGTCCACAAGATATTAACAATGTTTTTAACGATTGTGTTTCTCAATTGTTACTTATCTGACGGTAGCAGTGTGATAGCGATTTAAAGTAAAATTAGATATACGTACATTTAGGTAGACAGTTACTTACAAAATATTAACAGCGCTGTTAAAACCTGATGTTTATGTTTTATCTTTGAACCACTGAATTGTGTGTTAATGTAATTAATCTGGTATTTAACGTTTGAATTTGTGAATAATGAATGCTAAAAAAATTGCCATCGGATCTGATCATGCAGGTTTTGAGCTGAAAGAGATTTTGAAACAATATCTTACTGATAAAGGTATAGAAGTTATTGATTTTGGAACACATTCTGCCGATAGTGTGGATTATGCGGATTATGCTCATCCTTTAGCAAATGCCATTGAAGATGGTAGTTGCGAGGCGGGCATTACCATTTGTGGTAGTGGAAACGGAATTAACATGACTGTTAATAAACATAGAGGTATTAGGGCAGCCCTTTGCTGGTTACCTGAAATTTCTCGTCTTGCAAGGGCACACAACGATGCCAATGTGTGTACTTTACCTGGTAGATTTGTAAGTGAGGATACTGCCAAAGAAATTGTTGATCTGTTTTTAAGTACCCCTTTTGATGGAGGCAGGCATTTGCAGCGTATTCAAAAAATATGCATCTAAAAATTGTTTAAATGATTAGCAAGACAAAGAAATTTTTGTCTGATTCAGAACGGATTGTATTTGATCGCAAGCATCGAAATACAATCCGTTTCAATATTTCTAAATACCAGGTTTCTGTTGAAGCTGGTAAAAAAAGATTTAGCGCGCTGGAGGATGCAAAGTCACGCGCAGCGGTAGTTAAACGATATGTAGTTGAACATCTCTCGAGCTATTTGGAAGAGTTTGAAGAGAGAGCTACCGCTAACGGAATTGAGGTATTGTGGGCTGAAGATGAAGATGAGGCGATAATGCATATCAAAAATGTTATCGTTTCAGAGAAAATTAAGAAAGTTGTTAAGAGTAAATCAATGACCTCAGAAGAGATTGCTTTTAACGAAGTTTTTGGTGATTTAGGTGTTGAGTGTGTTGAAACAGATTTAGGTGAGTTTATTGTTCAAAATGCCGGAGAAAAGCCATACCATATACTTACACCTGCCATGCACAAATCACGTGGTGATGTGGCTCAACTGTTTAATCGATTGTTTGGCACTTCCACTGAGGCCACTGCTTCTGAAATGACAAGTTTTGTAAAGGGTGTATTGCGAAGTCAATTTGAATCGGCAGAGATGGGTTTAACCGGTGCCAATTTTCTTCTGGCCCGTGAAGGGGCTATTGCTTTAACTGAGAATGAAGGAAATGGATTGTTTTCTGTTTCTTACCCGCGTGTACATGTGGTTCTTGCTGGTATCGAAAAAATACTTCCATCAGTAGAGTATCTGGATCTGTTTTGGCCATTGCTTGCTTTGCATGGTACGGGTCAGCGACTTACTGCTTATAATTCTGTGATTTCCGGACCTGCCAATGAATCAGAATTAAATGGTCCTCAGCGCATGGTTATTGTTTTATTGGACAACGGACGTACAAATCTTTATCAAAAAAAGTATCAGTCAGAATCGCTTGCGTGTATTCGTTGTGGTGCTTGTTTAAATGCCTGTCCGGTATATAAGAATGTGGGTGGTTATACTTATAATGCAGTATATTCCGGACCAATAGGTTCAGTAATTATGCCGCATCTTAAACCAAATGATGATTATTCACATCTAAGTTTTGCAAGTTCGTTATGTGGTGCTTGTTATGATGTATGTCCGGTAAAAATCAATTTACCGGAATTACTTTTACGCAACAGAAGAGATACTGTAGAAGGTGCAAAGAAGTATGTAGGCAGCTCTTTATTAATGAAATCTTTATCTGCCGTCTTAAAAAATCCACGCTATATAAGTCATATTAATTTTAAAATTCAATCATTTTTATTCTCTTTGTTTATGAAAAAAGGTTTTGGTAAACAACGTGATGTTCCAACTATCGACAAATCATCTTTTCAATCGCAGTGGAAAAACCATCAGATAAAACATTGATTTATGTTGTCAAATACTTGTAAATACGCATTACGTTCGATAATTTTTATAGGCATAAAGTCGCAGAATGGAAATCTGGTGAACGTTCGAACTATCGCATCTGAGTTAGATGTGCCCATGCAGTTCCTGAGTAAAATTTTGCAGATTTTTGTTCGTAAGGAGATACTTACCAGTGTGAAGGGACCAGCAGGGGGCTTTAAGTTTTTGAAGAATCCTGATGATGTAACCTTATTTCAATTGGTAGAAATAATAGATGGTCCAGAGTTATTCGAACATTGTATTATTGGAACCAAACCATGTAATTCAACCGATTCAGATGTGAAAAAATGTCCTGTGCACGATGAGTTTGCATCTGTGCGACAACAGGTGGCTGAATTTTTTAAGAGCGAAACCATTGGACGTGTAATCCGTGATTACGACAATAAAGAAAAACTATTTCTAGCGCTTTAAAATTAAGCGTATCATGCGATAAAGGAAAAACCCTGCTAACACACCAAGTGTGTTTGCAATAAAGTCGAAATATTCGCAGCTGCGATTTGATAGGAGTGGTTGTAGAATTTCAATTATACCTCCGGTCGCAATAAGAGCCAAAATGTGCCAAATATTGTTTTTAGGTTTCAGGTCTGTTTGTTTCCATATTCTGGTACGGTTTCGTTCAAAGAATAGCACAAACGAAAGTGAAAAATACATTAGGAAATGCACAATTTTATCTGAACCCCTGAAATCCCAAAAATTAGAAGATGGTACATTTGAACTTTGAATAAGACTTAATATGAGGATAAATGCTCCAACCGTGATGGTTAATTTATATCTGAAAATGCTCTTTGCGAATGATGTCATATTGAAAATTTATGGTTGCAAATTACAATATTTTATGGTTTCAAATTAACTGATTTACTTTTTTTATGTTTGGAACTTCAATTTTGAAGCCAATTGTTGATAAATGCGGAAATAGTTTCGTTTTTTAGTGAATAAAGTGTTTATAACCTGTTGAAAACCCTACATAACTCTTTGTTTTTGAATGTTTCACGTGAAACATTTTATCTTGAAATATAATATGGCAGGTGTTTATTTACATATTCCTTTCTGTTTTACCCTTTGTGGATATTGTGATTTTTATAAATCCACAAAACTGGATAAAATGGATCAATTTCAGAATGTATTGTTGATGGAAATGGAAAGCAGAAGTGTCGATTTCAGATTTCCTATCGATACCTTTTATGTGGGCGGTGGTACACCATCTTTGATTGCAGCCGATTTCTATCAAAAGTTGTTTTCGCTATTGCATAAAAATTTTAATTGTAGTGTAAATATGGAGTGTACCATCGAAGTTAATCCCGATGACATTTCAGAAGATTATTTGCACGCTTTAAAAAATGCCGGATTTAATCGTGTAAGTATAGGAATTCAAAGTTTTCATGAACAAGACTTGCGCCAAATGGGACGGCGCCACAATGCACAACAGTCGATGCAAGCAGTTGCTTTGGCGAACAGTTGTGGTTTTTCTAATATTGGTATTGATTTGATATATGGATTACCATGGAGCACAGAACAGTTTTTTGAGAAAAATCTACAGATAGTAAAGGATTTACCCATTCAACATTTATCTGCCTATCATCTTACCATTGAAAAAGGAACAGGATTTCATAGATTAAAGCAGTCCGGAAAATTAACCGAAATAGATGATTCTCGCAGTTTAAGGGAGTATGAAATGCTATGTAATGAGGTTGAAAAAATGGGAATGCAACATTATGAAGTCTCTAATTTTTGTCTGTCAGGGTATGAATCAAAACATAACTCTTCCTATTGGAATGGCGTGCCTTATCTTGGTTTAGGTCCCGGAAGTCACTCCTTTGATGGAAAAAAGCGTCGATGGAATAAGTCGGATCTCACGCTGTACAACAAGGGCAATCTTGATTTAATATTTGAAGAAGAGGTTCTTTCTGAAGTTGATTTTTTTAACGAACAAGTGATGCTGGGTTTACGTACATCAAAAGGCATATCTCTGACCGAAATGGAAATACGCTTCCCACACTACTATCTGGATTTTTTAAAGCGTATTGATAAATGGATACACCGCAATAATCTGGTAGTTACTAATGGCTTTATAACGTGCAGTGAATCCTCCTGGTTCGTGGTGGATTCAATTATTGAGGATTTGTTTGTTGTTTAATAATTTCACTATGTACGCGCTGTTTCTTTTTTTTTCTTTGTTTTTTTCCAGGCCAGAGGCTGTTGAATTGGAACCAATCGTGTTTCTTGAGAAAATGGAACATTCTGGAAATTATCTTTTGATTGATACCCGGCGGGTAGAAAAATATTGCGAATCACGATTGCCCGGTGCTGTTTGGTGTGGTAGCAGAAAGATGTTGCGCGGTAAGGTGAAAGATGCTGATAAGCATATAGATCTATTTGTTTATTGTAGCATTGGAAAAACGAGTAAAATAGCCACAAAACAATTAATTCGTATGGGCTTTAAAAATGTGTATGAATTGAAGGGAGGATTTCCGTTGTGGAGCGAATTGGGATTTCCTATGGATGCGATGCCCTTTCACGATGGTGATATCTGTAATGACGTTTTATTTACTCCTTAACGCTTACTTACCAGTAGGTGTTATGTGTAGCAGATAATTGTTTTTCAATCGAGATATTCACACACAAAACAACTGACATTCATTTAATTAGTTATTAATTAGCAATTTTACAATTTAGAGTTTTTATATTGCGCTTTAAGTTTAACCTACTCATCAGTAAGTAGTTGATTGAGTATTTTGTATAGTTGATTTTGGTTGTTTGTCCTTCTTATTTTAATAGGAATGTTATAATTAAACGTAAATGAAGAAAAATACGCCTTTGATAATCACCTGGCTATCAATATTTTTGAATATACTCTTGTTTATATTGAAGTTCTGGGCTGGTGTAGTATCAAATTCAGTTGCCATTCTGGCCGATGCCTGGCATACACTTTCCGATTCTGTTTCTTCTATCGCAGTTTTAGTCGGTATTAAGTACTCTTTGCAACCAGCTGATAAAAACCATCCTTTTGGCCATGGACGCGCTGAGCTTATTGCATCGCTAGTGGTGGGTGTATTATTGGCCGTGGTTGGCTTTAATTTTTTAGTCGAGTCGGTTGTAAAGTTTAGGGAGCGTGAAGCGTTTTTTTATGGGCCATTGGCTATTTGGGTTACCGCAATTTCCATTGTCATCAAAGAAGTAATGGCCCGTTATTCAATGTACTATGGTAAAAAGTTCCGCTTCAATTCATTAATTGCCGATGGCTGGCACCACCGTTCCGATTCAATTAGTAGTATCGTGATAATGGTTGGTATTTTCCTTGGTAACCGTATATGGTGGATTGATAGTGCTTTGGGTGCGATGGTTTCCATCTTGATATTTCATACAACATACACCATCATGAAAGATTCCATCAGCGTGCTGATGGGTGAAGCGCTCGACAGGGAAACCGAAGCAAAAATTGTGGGTTTTGGTGATGGTTTGGTACCAGGAATGGAGTTGCATCCGCACCATTTCAAAATTCACCATTACGGAAATCATACCGAACTTACTTTTCACATTCGGTTACCCGGTAACTTAAGTCTTGAGGAGGCTCACGATATAGCCAGTAAGTACGAAGCTTTAATAGAAGATAATCTGAATCTGTGTGTTACAATTCATGTGGATGCGGTAGAATGTGCTTCAGAATGATATGGCACGCCATAAAACGCGAAAACGGCCTGAAATTGATTTTTTCAGGCCGTTTTTCGTCATCAAATATCTTTGGAGTTATCAGAACCCCATTTCTCCGTCGGAATACTGTCTAACGAGAGATAATACAGCTTCAGCGCAACCTTCCTCTCCGCCACGGAACGAGAAAACAAGTTGATATACTTTTGTGGTGCGGCAAACAAAGTCAAAAGCTTTATACATTTTGCCGCTTTCCAGGTTACTTACAAGCAATCGGTCCTGGTCGTATAGTTGCATAATCACTTCTTCGGGATTTGCAGGTCCGTTTACTACGTTGAAACGATAATGGTTACGGCTGTTAAGCAGTACGTTGAAACGAACCATTCCGGTTTTAACTTCATTGGGTTTTTTAACCAGAGATATAGAAAAATCTTTAATGTACTGGCTGTCTCCCATTTCCTGCAGTGCTGATTTTTTCACTGAATCGTCACATTGCGACCAACAGGTTACAGTTCCAAGCGTGAATACCAGTATCAGACTTAATATTATCTTCTTCATGTTGATTATTATTTTAGCATATTAAGTAGAACAGTCTTTGTCAAAATCAGGCAACAATTTTTGTGCGGATTTTTTCAATGATGTCCATTATGTTATTTAAAGTTTCTTCTGAATAGTGAACCGTACTTATTTCATCCTGAATAAAAATGAGCACGCCATCTTTTTCAATACGCTGAGGTTCTCCAAGTTCTCTGGTTATGCGTATGGGAGCGTATGCTTCTTTTAGCTCACGTATGTCGGCTACTAAGTCGGCAAAATTTGGTTCAGCAGCATAGTTACTCAAAATAATTTCCAATATATTGATAATATCCTTTTGCTCAGCAATTCGAATGGATAAATCCTTATTTCCAGATTCTCTAACAACACTCGAAGCAATGTAAAGACCTTCAATCCAGGCACCGGTAACAATAAGGGTACTCACGTTGCTGCGATTTTGCTCACGCAGGTAGCTGTCCATACGGTTAAAACTGGTTACTGACATCTCCATTAACGAATCCAGATTGGTTGAACTGGATGCCATACGGCGAAGTGCATTGAAATCGAAAAACTGACCAACACGAATACCATCGGCAAGCGTTTTAACTGCCAAAAGATATGATACAACAATGTTATTTTTATCAAAGGTGTTGATGTACCCTAAGTCGGCACTGAAAACACCAAGGTTTAATGCCCTTTTAAAGCTTGTTTCATATCTCGATACATTGTCGGGATTGTTAAGAATTCGCTGGGTAAAATCTACGCCCGAGGTTTTGAAAAGATTGGCCATCTCAACAGGTGATGAGATATTGCCAATAACTTCGTTCATGATCTCTTCTGAAAGCTTAAGTGGCGCGTCGGTAATTAATGAATCCGGAAGCGTGAGGGCATTTTTGTCTGATTTTTTCGATTCAGAACAGCCTGAACAACTTCCTAAAAGTTGAAATCCGGCAAGTATCAACAGGGCAATAAGTAAGTTCTTTATCATGACAATTAAATTTAATTATTTCGTTTAAGTTTAAGTTATTGTGCGTTATACCTTCTTTTTCTTAAAAAGGTTTCTTTTTCCCCATTTGATGCTTCCGGCGTAGTTAAGGCCTTTTTTCAACAGGTCAAAATATAGCATAATATACATGATGAATGTCAATATCCATACCATAGTAATATTAAACCATAGTGTTTCGAAAAATTTTCCGCCGAAATGTTTCATTGGCGCGAAAAAGTGTGTTCGGAACGACCATGCTTTATCTGGCTCAGGCAGCTGATATATGGGGTCAGCCATTTGTACCAGATGATTGCCCTGACGAACAATTTTGTTTTTCTCAAATTCTCGGCGCACAATGGATGAAATACTCTCATTGTAATAATCGTCTTTTATACGATTAAAGCGCTCAGGGTTTGCATTCAGGTTTACAGTAATAAACTGGTCCTTAAGTCCATTGGCTCTTGAGAATACAGTGCGGTAGTGAGCCGTTAATCTGGTGATGTATTCGTCTGCTTTGTTGCCGGCATCAACAGTAAAGTTTTCGGGTGTAAAAGCATTCAATAGATCAAATCCAATCTCGGGAACACGACGCATCTCTTTTGCAATTTCGTTACGGAGTAATTGCAGGTCGTTTACATATTTCTTATCGCGACGGTCTTTTTCGTCGAGCACATGAACAGTACATTCTGTTAATAGTTGTCTCAACTCAGGCAGATAATGCACCTGTTTGAAGTCGGCGCGGCTCTCCTCCATCTCAATTTCAAAGAAGTTTTTCTTGAAATTGTTGTGCTTATATTGATGAACGATAATACCTTCATATATGTAGCGCGATGGCATGAACTCGGCAATTGCGGGCACTTTATCTACGCTGGTAAAATCTTTATTGAGTTTGTCGAAGGTAAACATGGCACCGCCAAGAACCATCTGCGGAATCATCACCAGTGGAATGAGAATATAGATGGTAACAATTGAGTTAAACGATGCCGAAAGTATCAGACCCAGTATGTTGGCAAAGGCAGCGATGGAAAAGAGTGCCAGCCAAAATTCAAAATACATGTCTCTAATTCCCAAAACATAGTTTCCTACGGCTACAAACAAAAGCATTTGAATGGCTGAAATAGAGAAAAGCAACAAAATTTTTGACCCCAGATAGCTTGAACGACTTAGCTTTAAGAACGACTCACGTTTTAGTATTTTGGCATCTTTGAAAATCTCTTCAGCACTGATTATCAGCCCAAAAAACAGCGCTACCACAATGCCCATAAATACATAAGGCGGAAGGTTTTCGTTTTCCCTAAAAATGTATATATCTGATGTAGGATCTGCAATGTAGCGTATCAGATAAGCCAGAATAAATCCCAAAAGCGGCGCTTCGAGCAAGTTTAATGCAATGTACTGGGTGTTACTGATTTTGGCAAAAAAGTCACGCAGCGTATAAATTTTAAACTGGTTAAACCATGAGGGAATATCCAGACTTTTGGGTGGAGGTGTTTTAATTTGCTCTACCGTAGGTATTTGATTCTCTTTTTTGTAGTGAACATGCCACTCTTCTGGAGATACTTTACGCTTGTTTGTGTAGTTTCCGTATTCGTCAATTACACTGGCATCTATAATGTTAAAAATCAGCTCAGGGTTCAGGTTTCCACAAGTGGGACACTCTCCCTGGTCGCTGTTAATTTGTGAATCGAGTTGTTTAAAGTAGATGAGTGATTCGCCCGGGTTTCCATAAAAAACTGGGTAACCGCCAGTGTCAAGAATAAACATCTTGTCGAACATTTTGTAGATGTCCGATGAGGGTTGGTGAATTACAACAAAAATGAGTTTTCCTTTAAGCGCCAATTCGCGTAAAAGGTTCATCACGTTTTCCGAGTCTCGTGATGACAGTCCCGAAGTAGGCTCATCAACAAAAAGAATGGCTGGCTCTCTGATGAGTTCCAGTGCAATGTTGAGCCGCTTACGCTGGCCACCACTAATCATTTTGTTGAGGGGAGAACCTACCTTCAGATGACGTCGTTCATACAGTCCGAGGCTCTGCAACGTATCGTCAACGAGGGATGTTAGTTCCTCTTCTGATTTGTTTTTGAAACAAAGTTTGGCATTATAGTAAAGGTTGTCAAAAACCGACAGTTCTTCAATGAGCAAGTCGTCTTGCGGAATAAGACCAATTACACCCTCCAGCTTCTCTTTCTCGGTATGCAGGTTATGCCCATTGATGAGCACCTCTCCTTCAGTAGGTTTTTCAATTCCTGATAACACATTTAGCAGGGTGGTTTTTCCTGCTCCCGAAGCACCCATTATACCAATGAGGCGCCCGTGCTCTTCGGCAAGGTTGATATCGCGCAAGCCAACAGCTCCGTTTTTAAATCTGAACAGCACGTTGTTTACCTCATAGGAAATACGTGCTGAATCGCTGTCGGCCAGAAACCTGCTTACCACATCGGTGTAGTAAATAGGCTTGCCTTTAGGGATGCGGATAAAACTTCCCTTTGGGAAGAGATATATCCGTTTGATGTTAATTGATAGGCCATTAAGAAACAGCTCCTGATCTCCGGTATAGCGCATGAAATACAAATCGGCACTTTTCACACGCAGGATAATGATTGAGCCGTTTAAACCGGAGGTCTGGATATGTTTGCTTAGTTCCTCGTTTTTGGGCTGGTCGTTAACCAGCATGAAATCAGCGCTGTTAAGTTTTTCAATATCCTGTTCGAGTACGAAAGCCTCTATGGCAGAGATTTCGTTTTTAGGAATTTTGAAAACATCGGCCACCGTGTTGATGATGGCCATTCGCTGATCTGTCAGTTTCATGTCCATGCTAATGAGTTCATACAAACGCACCAGCACGACCACTTTTTGTTCGCGGTTTAATTGTTTATTGATTTTTTTGCAGATGCCGAGGATTTTAACAGAGTCCTTCATTGAGGTCAGTTTTACTTTGCCCTCCTCTTCAGTATCTTTTCCATCCTCTTTGCTGGCCTCGGCCGAGTGTTTCAAAAAGAGTGCAAAATATTCTTCAACAGCCTCAGTATTAAGCTGCTGTTTCAGAAACGAGCGCACATACTCCGTCTCATTGGATTCAACGCCTCCATCCTGCTTGGTAATTAAACCAAACAGCTGCATTAATGCTTTTAGAATTTCTTCACTCATTCTTTAAAAAATCAATGGAACGCTTGTTCCTACCGGGAATTAGTCGGTGTAAACAATATAGTCAAATGGGATCTCCACAATGTCCGAATACTCCTCACCTGCCTCGAGCATGTCTTCTTCGTCCTCGTGGTAATGCCACTTAATCACAACTTCTTTTCCGCTTTCTACAATTTCTTCAAATTTGAGAAGAATATCCAGAATTACTTTTGAAGAAGCAGTGTTGAAGTACTCCAGTTTAAAATTAAATTCAGTCCGGTCATTTGGTTCTTTGGCGTACGCATCAATCCAGTCTAGAATTTGCTCATAAAACTGGTTAACGTCCTCAGGAAGAGAACGACCCGAAATTTCGAATTGACCGCTCGCCTTATCCAGAATCACGTTTGGGGTATCATCTGTTCCTTTGATGTTAATAATTTCCATAACTATCAGCGCTTTAATCAGTTTCTTTTAATTGTTGAGGTGAGGATAAAAAACGAAACTTTATCATTCAGTTCCTTAAATTGGTATCCCAGCTTGCTCCCGGTTTTCTTTGCAATATCGATAAATCCGAGTCCTGCACCACCTTTTTCAGAAATTGTGGTTTCTTTAATTTGTTGTTTGAACAGAGCAGAAAGTCCTTCTTTATCAAGGCTGTTGATGTGTTCCAGGTTTTTCTTAAGATCCGGTACTTTCTCGTTTTTAATGATGTTGCCGGTAATGATGTTGTAGGAGTCATCACCTTTGCTCACCATTACAATGCCGCGACGCTCCTCGTCTTCTTCACTAAGGGCATCGGCATGTTTGCTGATGTTTTGTAAACATTCGACCATTACATTGAAAACCTTTTTCTGCACAGTGTTTGATTCTGCACTTTTTGAAAGGCTTTTTTCAGTTAGGGAAGTAAAGGTTTTGGTTATTTCCTGTGTTACTTCACCCTCGTAAACCAAACTAATTTCGTTGGTTTTCATAGTCTTATAGAGTTGGTAAGCAAACTCCAGAAAACCTTGCTTCTCTTTTTCCATTTCGTTAATCATTCAATAATCAAAAAAGTATGTAAATATAACTACAATTCAATTCCTATCAATAGCACATCGTCAACTTGTTTTTCATCGCCCATCCATTCATAAAAATCTTTTGAAAAATGACGGGCAAAATGTGCCATACTGGTGCCTGCATTTTCGGTGAGGCTTTCACGAATGCGACGCGCCTGATACTTTTTGCGGTCAGTGCCTCCAATCTGATCCGGCAAACCATCAGAGAACACAAAAATTTGATCGCCTCTCTGATAGTTAATAACGTGATTTTCAAAATCTTTTTCAACTTTATTTCGAATTGGAATGCCACCAATTGCTTTTCGGGTTCCCTGGTATTCGTTAAGTTCGCCGTTACGAACCAAATAAAGTGGGCGGTGCGCACCTGAATAGTTTAGTATCTGTTTCTCCTGGTCGATGATGCAGAGAGCTAAGTCCATTCCATCGCGTCCAAGGGCTCCTTCCTGGTCTTGCTTTAGTGTGCTTCGAACCTGTTGATGTAATTCATCCAGAATTTGAGCCGCACTGTGGTCTGTTTGGGCGTTTACTATGTTGTTGAGCAGGAAGTATCCAATAAAGCTGATAAGTGCGCCCGGCACTCCATGACCGGTACAGTCTACGGCCGCCACGTATGAAATGTTATCTTTTTGGAAAAACCAGGGAAAATCACCGCTCACCACGTCTTTCGGACGATAGAAAATAAACGACCGTGGGAAATACCTCTGAATTATACGTGTATCAGGCAAAATCGACGTCTGAATACGTTGCGCATAATTGATACTGTCCGAAATTTTCTTGTTTTTCTCTTTGATGTCCGCTTCAATTTTCTTGAATTCGGTCATATCGTGCGCCACAAAGAGAATGGTTTCCAGCTCTCCCTCCTCTCCCAGTTCCGGGATG
This sequence comes from Alkaliflexus imshenetskii DSM 15055, assembly GCF_000517065.1. Taxonomy (GTDB): domain Bacteria; phylum Bacteroidota; class Bacteroidia; order Bacteroidales; family Marinilabiliaceae; genus Alkaliflexus; species Alkaliflexus imshenetskii. The sequence goes on from NZ_KI912105.1 coordinate 2,121,174, forward strand.
GCTTTAATCTGCATTATGCGCTCCCCGTCCATTGAGTTAATAGCCACTTCTGAGATGGACTGGGTCATGTACTCTCTGATATAGGCCAGGCTCTCCTGAACAAAGTCGATAAATCGGGTATCAATATCAAGTTCGTTGATACGTTTTTTCACCAGTTCGTGCGCCGGAAGGTTCATGAATACAGAAACGGCAGGGTTAACATATACAAGTTTACCCATTATATTTAAACGGATGATCATATCGGGTGAGTTTTCCGATAAGCTTTGCATCCGGCTCTTCATCCGTTCTTCTTTCTCTGCACGTTTTCTTTCAGTTATATCCTGGGTGTTGAAAATAATTCCCTTAATGGCAGGATCGTGCAGCAGGTTTTTTCCTTTGGTCTCGAGAAATAGTTTCTCGCCGTTTTTTCTGAGATAGGTATATTGCGCTGTTTGCTCGCCTCCAGGAGTATCAAGCAGATATTGAAAGAGGTTGTTAATGGTTTTTAAACCGCGTGGGGTGAGGATATCGGGATCCATACCCGTAATTTTGTCATCATCATTATAGCCCAGAATGCGTTTAACCGATGGACTTTCGAAAAGCAGTTCCTGCTCCTCACTGTAGATGGAGATAAATTCTGACGCGTTGGTAAGCAGCGCTTCGAGTCTTTTGCGTGAGTTGGCCACCTCTTGAATTTGTGACTCAAGCATTTTATTAGAACGCTCCAACTCCTCTTGTGCCGCAATCATTTCATGAGCGTTTTTACGGAGCTGGTCCTCGTTTTCGCGCAGCGCAGCAGTCATCTGTTGCGATTCAACAAGAAGCTGTTCGGTGCGGGTGGTAATTTTCAGGTTGTATATGGTTTGCCCAATGGTAGAACTAATTTCTGATGCAAACTGCAACATAAATCCAGGCACTTTGTCATCCAGAAAAGCCATCTCCATAACGCCTTGCAGATTCTCTTCCTGCTGAAGCGGTAATATAAGGATACTTCTGGGTTTTTGCTCACCCAATAAGCCGGAGGTAACCGTGTAATAATCCTCTGGTATTTCGGTACGGTAAATCATGGCTTTTTCGTACGCAGCGGCTCCAATGAGACCTTTTCCAATCTCCACCTCATTGAACTCAAAACGTCGTCTGCCGTAAGCGTACATGGCTGTACGTTTTAGCACCTGGTTGTTTAGTATATAAAATGCGCCTTGTATGGCACCTGTATAATTAATGATGGCTTTAATGGTGCTGAATGAGAGATCTTCAAGATTGTGTGCATTGCGCAGCAAATCTGAAATTTCCTCTTTTCCTTTGGTAATCCAGTTATGCTCTTCTTCTTTCTTCTTGCTTTTTCGAATATTCTCTCCAATGTCAATAAGGGTTTCTGAAAGAACATCTCCATTGGATTTTAACATCTCCCATTTGTTGCTCTTCAGTGCGCGGGCCAAATCGTAATTGCTACGGATACGGTTATTTAGCTCTTCTAGCTGATGTTGTGTGTCCGAAGTTTTAATTTTCACTTTGTTGAGTGAATAGAGAAGCAGTAAAGGAAAGGCTATAATTAGCACATTGACAATCCATACCGGTACAAATTTGTGTAGGTAGAGGATGTTTAATAAAGTCACCGGCAAATCGAGGAAAGCCAGAAATCCTGACCATGAGAAAAAGAGCAGGAATAATACGGAGAGCAGCAGGTAGTATCTCTCACGCATGTTGAGCACATACGGAGAAAATTGCTTTTTCCACTTTTTACTTATGTATTTTATGTTTAATGATTCTAACATCATCAATACTTATAGAATTCCTTTATCAATTAACTTTTCAGAAATGACATGCCACATTTTTTCAATTTCGGTGTTATGAAAGGTTATCATTTCCAGCAAATATTTACATTCGCCATTTTTAATTACCGGCAAAAGATATAAATAACCTTTTGAGGATGCTCCTAATCCGGACGATATTTGAAAATAGTCCTCCGGCAAATCCGCAACCAGCATTGGAACACCATCCGATACAGCCTGGCCGTTAAGACCTTCTCCGGCTGTAAATGAAGCAGGAGTAAAATCTTCGGGCAATGCATAGCTCTGTTCTACGTTAAAATGGCCTTTGGGTTCTGTTTCTTTGTAAAGAACCAATGCCCCTGCTTGAAATACTTCTGAGATTAAATGCAGAAGATGGTGCTTGTCTCCTTTTTTTATATCGTTACGGAATAGTTTGAGCATTACCTTTTCCTGATAAGATGCAAATTTTTGTGATGCGTACTCTTTCTCTTCGTATGCCGATAGCTTCTCCTGTAACTCTCGTTTTTGGTTCTCCCAGTCGGTCGTAGCATTTTTAAAATCTGCCTCTAAGGCAGAAAGTGCATTGTTGGTTTTGCGGTATTGATTATCGATAAGATAGATAGCCAATACGAACAGCATGAAGGTGACCGATTCAAGCATATAGAAATAGCCTGAAACAGAAGGTGGTGCTACCAAATATTTCACTACGGCCACCATCAATGCGATAAGCGCCGGAACATAGAGCTTCAAGAGCGCAGAATGCTTTTTTAGTATGTCAGTGTTCATTGTGGCAGAGCATTTAAAAATTCCAGAATTTGTTGGGGATCAAGAACCAAATCAGGTTGAAACAGTTGTAGCGCCGAACGTGGCATCGTATCAATGTCACACGATTTTGGGTCCTGAACAATGGTAAAGCCTTTGTTATCGGCAATCTCTTTTATTCCCCTGGCTCCATCTTTGTTTGCGCCGGTTAAAAGAATGCCCAACACCCGGTCGCGAAAAGCATACGCTGCCGACGACAAGGTATAGTCGATTGATGGGCGGCTGTGATTAAAACTCTCCTCGGTTGATAGTGCAATGGATCCGTCAAGTTCAAGAAACAGGTGGTAGTTGGATGGCGCCAGATAGACCGTGTTGGGTCGCAGCTTCGCCTTATCGTTGGGTTCAACCACCGGTATAACTGACTTTAGGCTTAAACCTTCGACCAAACCAGATCGTACATGCTTCAATCGGTGAAGACATAAAACAATAGGTATTTTGAATTCGGGGTTTATGCCAGCCAGAATATGCGATACAACAGAAAAACTTCCTGCTGAACCACCCATTACAATCACTTTATATGTCTGATCCTGATTATACATGATTGAAATTGCGTATTCTGGATGGTTTTTGGAATATTTTCTCGTTTTTATCGATGGTGATAAGCTCTTCTTGCAGAAAAGATGGCAGCTCCTCTTTTACGCCTATGGCTATGAATCCGCCAGGCATTAGTTTTTCAACCAACAAGCGGAAAGTATTATCAGTGAGCTTTCGATTGTAATATATGGATATATTTCGAAACAGTATTAAGCCAATATTCTCTTTACTGTTTTCCTGTGAATGAAAAGCCTCGTGCCTGCATTGAACAAGATTGCGGATTTGCTGCGAAACCGTTAGTGAATTGTTGCCAACCTCAAAGTAGGATTCGTAGTTTTCCTTATCTTCCAATCGTTTATAGTTGGTTTGATTAATGTCGTTGTGTCCCGGGTTTATTCTTCCTGCAGCAATGTTTTCACAGTTTTTTAACGATGTGTTGTTGCAGAGAATTTTGTACTTGTCTGACAATCCGGCCTCGTGAAGAATTATAGCGAGCGAAAATGCCTCTTCCCCACTTGCTTCATGCGGTAGCCAAAGTGTTTGGCAATCTTCAGGCAATTTAGGCATAACCTGATCACGGAGATGTCGCCAGAAAGCAGGATCCCGAAACATTTCCGTAGTTTCTACATTCATCAATGTTTTCACATCATCTCTGAAGGCACTTTTCGAAAGGTATTCGATGAACTGCTCTTTGCGGCGTATATGCAGTTGTTTACAAATCATGGATAGCCTTCTTTTGAGAAAGGCAAATGCATAATCAGAATAATCCATGTCAGGAAAATCTGCCATGGATGCTGTTAATTCTTTTATGTCGTTTATTCCAAGATTCACAATAAAACTATCTAGTATTTAAAATGAAATGTGTTTGTACGTTCGTAAACTGGGCCGTTTTTCGCAAATTTTGTTTTAAAAAAGCCGTTGATTGACTCATGTGTGCCCAGCACCATTGCCCCACCCGGGAACAGGGTGTCGTGAAATTTCTGAATTATTCTTGATTGCAGACCCGAATTGAAATAAATCAAAACGTTACGGCAAAATATTAAATCGAACTTATTGTAAAACGGCAAAGGCTGTTTTACCAAATCATGTTTTATAAACTTCGCTTTACCAAGTAAGGATGGCTTAACGGACATTCTGTCTTTTGACTCGTCGATATCAAAATATCCCAGGAACTTTTCCTTCGGAAGGTTTGGAAAGGCATCCTGAAAATTGTTCAGATATTTCTGAAAATTGAAATTGTACTTATATGAACCGCTATTGGCTACTTCAAGAGATTTTTTACTTATGTCTGTGGCATAAATTTCGCATTTATCGGCTAATCCCATTATATCCAACAATATGAGGTTGGAATATACTTCCTGACCCGATGAGCATCCGGCATGCCAGATGTTTATTTTTGGTCTGCTCTTTAGTGCCCAATAGACTTTTTCATAAAGATGTTTCCATACCGGAGGATCACGAAAAAGCTCTGTGGTGTTAACAGTAATTGCTTCTACCACAAGCTCAACAAACTCCTCGTCGGTGCGTGTTTTATAGATTAGTTCATCCAGATTCAGGCGATAATCCTGCATTATTTTCTGGATGCGTCTATCGATTGAATTATCTGAATATTCACAAAAATCATAGGGTGAACATTCCTTAAGTACTTGCAGATAATCCTTATATGTCTGTCTCTCTTCCCTATTCTGCATGCTTAAGGCTATTGTTAAAATAATTCTACTTCCACATTTTGAATAAATGCGGTATACGAAAAACTGTTGTCAACCTGGGCTTCGGAAAGCAGGAACAGTACCGGAACATCTTCACCGTATTTGTTTCTAATAGGAATTTCGCGTCTTTCGCCAATGATTTTGTTTCCTTCTTTGGTTACAAAGGCGGCTACAAACTCGTTGGTTTTGGTTGTTTCTTTAGAAAATAGCATCGACACACTTTGTCCCAGCACTTCTGAACGATCATAACCCCAAAGTTTCTCAGCTGCCGCATTGAAAAACTCGAGTGTGCCGTCATCATTGGTTGTGATGATGGCATCCAGCGCACCTTCAAGGGTTTTTTCATTGCGAATTTTTACTGCCTCAATCTCCTTGAATTGTTCTTTCATTTCGTTGCGCGCATCCTCCAGCATCATACCCAGCTCCTCTTTGCTTCGCTTAAGGGCTTCCTCCATTTCAACCTGTTCAGTGATGTCATTTTCGAGACTCAGAATCTTGAGAATGTCGCCATTGTGATCCATAACAGGACTATAGGTTGATAGCAGATATATCTCATCGCCTGATTTGGTGCGTCGTCTTACGCGTCCACGAAAGTTCTGACCATTTTGCAAATCAGCAAGAATTCTGTCGAGTTCTCCAACATCCTCTTTAAAGAAAAATATCTTCAGGTTTTGTCCTTCAACCTCTTCGGGTTTGTATTTGAATCTTTTCAGGAAGTTATCGTTAACGGACAACAGCTTTCCACTGATATCAAATTCACATGAGATGGCGGCATGGTCAATGGCTTCGAGAATTCCTTTTCGCTCTATTTCTCTACGGTCGCTCTCTTCTTGTGTTGCACGCATCTCTTCAAGGTTTTGGCGCAGCTCTTCCTCTTGTTGAGCCATTTTTTCAGCCTGAATCTGCGTCTCTTTTAACAGTTTGTTGGTCTGTATGTTATTTTTTACTGTGGCAATTGTTGCGGCAATACTTTCTGCAGACTTTTCAACCAACTCCACTTCAAATTTCTGAAGCACCTGAAAGGACGCCAGCTCAATTACACCATAGAGTTCATCGTTGGTTTTAAGCGGTACAATAAGTATTGTTCCCGGATTGGCCTCTCCCAGTCCTGAGGTAATGTGAATGTAATCGCTTGGGATGTCGGTAAGCAGTATGGTCTCTTTTTCGAGTCCGCATCGACCAATGAGCCCTTCGCCCCAGTTTATTGTTTTGTCTGTATATTTTCGCCTGTCGAAAGCAACGCAGGCAGTCATTTCAAAGTATTTGTCGCCGTTTTTGCTTTGGTTAAGCAGAAATACTCCACCCTGATTTATTTTCATGTAGTTTACCAGGTAGCGGATAATGTTGTATGAGAACTCTTCCAGGTTGTCATTCGATTTGCGAAGTATTTCGCCAAATTGGGCAAGACCTTGTGTCACCCAGGTGCGTTGCTCCTCCTCTACCCTTCTGCGTTCCTGTTCTGTTTTACTTTGCACCATAAATTCGCGCAGGTTAAGCAGTGCCTTAGTCATTGGGTCTTTCTTGTCCTCATTGGTGAGTGGTTCGTCAAGTTTGTCCTGTCTGAGGTTTTCGATAAATGACAAAACCATTTTGGTACGTCCGGCTTCTTTGAGGAGCTTATTCGTTTGTCTTTTAATAATGGCACCAAATTGTCGGGCTATATACCAAGTCATTAAAGCAAAAGCGAGCGGAAGTACCACAACACCCCACATACCCGGAAAGATACGGAATAGTTCGGCCAAGGTTCTGTTGGATTGGGCAAATGCCGGTGCATCAAAACTAAGCAGAACAATTATAATGGCAAGGATGAAACCCAATGCCACACTTTGCAGTGTAGATTTGGAAATCAGTTTTTTATACTTAATTTTTTTCATTATTTGCAAACTTGATAAATGATTCCGACAATTATACGTGACAGGTATAAATGGGTTTTAAAAGAATTTTTTGATAAGACTTGGGCCAATGTCACCAATACCCAAAATTTCTTTGGCAGCTCCCAGCTTTATTGCTTCTTTGGGCATACCGAAAACAACGGAGGTTTCCTGGTTTTGCGCTATTGTGTCTGCCCCTACTTCTTTCAGTTCTAAAAGCCCTTTGGCGCCATCTGCTCCCATGCCGGTAAGTAAAACGCCGGTTGCATTTTGTCCGGCATATCGGGCAGCTGAGCGAAAGAGTACATCAACCGAAGGACGGTGTCGATTAACCAGAGGACCCGTTTTAACTTCGACAGAATACTCTTTACCTACCCGCTTAAGCAGCATGTGGTGGTTTCCGGGCGCAATAAGTACACGACCTTGATAGAGACGGTCACCATCTTCAGCTTCTTTTACCTCTAATTCACAAATGTTGTTGAGGCTGTTGGCAAAAGAACGTGTGAAACCTTCTGGCATGTGCTGCACAATGGCTATTCCGGGCATTCGTGGGGGCAAGCTTTTCAGAAACAGACGAATGGCCTCCGTCCCTCCTGTTGAAGCGCCCAGTACAATAATTTTTTCAGTATCTACAATGCGATTCTTCAATGAAGAACGCTCAAGAATGATGTCGGCCGAATATTTGGGCTGCACCAGCTGTGCAACCGGGGGATTGTTTATTTTTAACCGCGACAGTTTTGCCTGAGATGCAGCTTTTACCGCATCGCAAAGCATAATTTTTGATTCATTAAAAAACTGTGCAGCGTTCATCGCGGGTTTTCCGATGATTTCTGAGGCTCCATATTCCAATGCTTTCATGGCCACTTCGGTACCTTCACTGGTAAGGGACGAAATAACGACAACAGGAATCGGATGCTGCGACATTATTTTACGCAGAAATGTAAGCCCGTCCATGCGTGGCATTTCAATGTCAAGTGTTATGACATCGGGCACTTCCTTCATTATTTTTTTTACAGCAATCAGTGGATCAGCAGCAGTACCCATCACTTCAATCTGGGGATCGCTCTCCAGAATTGATGTGAGGCTTTGACGCACCACAGCCGAGTCATCGACTATTAATACCCGAATTTTCTTATCCATAGATTGCTCTGATAAATGTTGAAATTAACATCAGGCCTGGTGCGATTGTTTTCGCTTTCGGCCTGATGTGCTAATATTCTCTTTTATCAATGAATTTGTGCCTTACCTCCCCAGTATCGGTAAAAAAGAGGATTTTCCTCCCTTTTCGGCCACCGGTACTGGAAGCGACTATCGGAATGTTCTTTTCCTCAAGTAACATGCGGGCCACCCGTATATTGCGTTCTCCGATGAGCATTGCACTTCGGTCGGCCGCAATAAGATCCCCTCCTCCAAATATCTTGGCTTGTAGGTTTTCTTTTCTGCATCCTAAAGCATAGAGTCGTTCCAGCAGTTTTTCAATGGCAATGTTGCCATATTTAGGCGACGCCAAATCGTTTCCGTTCCAGTTGGGAAGCATATAGTGATTGATGCCGCCCGCCTTTACAACCGGATCCCACAGGCATATAGCCACACAGGATCCGAGTATGGTTTTTACCATATAAGGCTCCTTGCTGGCAAACAGTGTTGAAGGATACAAAAAATGTTGATAATATTGATTCATTCTAATTCCTTAAAAAATCTCGTCATCATCATCGAAGAAGATGTCGTTTCCTTCTCCGCTAAATCCTTCAACTACGTTTTTTGCTTCAGGAATTCTAACCGTAAAGGTAGAACCGTCCCCTTTTTTGCTGGCGATTTCGATGGATCCACCCATTACATCAAGTAGCGCTTTGGTGATGGACAAACCAAGACCATGGCCGCGGTTAATGGAGTTGATTCCTGAATCGAGACGCTTGAAACGTTCGAAGATGACTTTTTGATTTTTCTCGGAAATGCCGGTTCCATAATCCTGAACCGAAATATTGAGCGAGTCCTCATCGGCCGTCATGGTGATGATGACTTTACTATCTTTAAAACTGTATTTGAGCGCGTTGTTAAGCAGGTTACTCATGATGAGTTTAAGCTTTTCACTGTCGGTTTTAAAATAGAAGTTCTTTCCAAAACCATATTCGATATTGTAGTTGAATTCAATATCGATACCCATTTTGCGTGCTACCAGGCTGAAAGACTCTATAATGGTCTGAACAATGTTTCTTACATTAACCTTTGCAATGTTGGGTACTACTTCGCCAGCCTCAATTTTTGCGGCAACAAAGATGTTACGAAGCTGAAAATCGAGGTTAAATGCCTCACTGTGGATGAGCGCAACCATGGAAACTACTTTTTTCCAGTCGTTTTTCTCAACCTGAAGGATGGATTTGGACAATCCAAGTATAGATGTAAACGGGTTTACAATCTCGTTCGAAATGTTGGAGATGAAGTGACTCTTTAATGCTTCTGATTCTTTAAAACGCTTTGTTACATCCTGAAGCTCCTGTGAGAGCATATTTACCTCCTGCTCGTATTTGGTACGCTCCTGGAGCCTGTCTTTGAGCTCCTTTAAAAGTTGTCTGTCCGAAAGATTCGTCATAGTACAGTTGTTATTATATCCTCTGGTTTGATTGTATTTATTTTTTTCTAAAAATTGTTGGCTTTATATGTTCAAGCGGTAAATCCATCCCTGAGAGTGACTCTGAATGGCCGATGAAAAAATAACCTCCTTTTTTGAGGTGCATACACAATTTCGAAATAACCCGTTCTTGTGTGGGTCTGTCAAAATATATCAGTACGTTTCTGCAAAAAACTATATCAAACGTTTCCTGTATGCCGTAAGTTGCGTCCATCAAGTTAAGATAACTAAGCCTGATGTTTTTTTGAAGCAACGGATGTACCCGGCTTGTTTGATTGTGAGGATCCTTACTTTTAAGGAAATACCTCTTTTTTATTTCGAGCGGAATGGTAGCTACCTTGTTCATGGCGTATACACCGCGAGCGGCTTTTTCGAGCATTTGGGTTGAGATATCAGTACCTAATATCTCAAATTTGAACAAGGGGTTTGCCCGCTCAAACTCATTCAAAACAATAGAAATGGTATAGGGTTCTTCTCCACTTGAACAGCCTGCGCTCCAAACCTTTAGTGGCTGATTGCCGCTGTCTCTTCTAAACTCAGGTAAAACAGTCTCATTGAGAAAGATAAAATGCACCGGTTCTCGAAAAAAATCTGTTTTATTGGTTGTAACTACGTTTAAAAAGTGCAGAAGTTCCTTTTCCTGGCCTTCTTTACTAAAAAAGTAGTCTTTGTATTCCGAATAAGAGTTCATACGCAGTTCCCGTATGCGTTTTAACAAACGTCCCTGCAACATGATTCTTTTTATCGGAGGCATCTTTATGCCATATTCGGAGTAGATGTAACGGCTAAAAACCTGAAAATCTTTCTCCGATAATTCTGCTTTAAAGCAATCCAGACCTCCGGAATTTTCACTTCCAATATCCATTGATTTGCTCGTTGGTTATTTGATGTTGGTTATAATATCCATCATGGAAATGATCTCCTTCTGATTGAACACCATATCGGCGTTTAAAATATATATGAATTGATTGTCAGATGTATATGTTCCTAAAATGTATCCTGGCCGGTAGTCATCATCGATGGTTTTAACGCTGCTTTGGTCGGCTTCAAACACGTCCGAAACGGCATCCACCAAAATTGCTACCCGGTAGGTTTTTCCGAGCACGTCGTTGGTAAGCTGCAACACGATGATGCAGGTGGATGGTTCAACCTGTATGGGTGTCATGCCAAATTTTATCGATGTGTCAATCAGCGGAATCACTTCATCACGGTATTCAATAACTCCTGTGACAAAAGGAAGTGACTGCGGGAGTGGTTTTGGGGTGATATACTCTTTAATCTCCATTACTCTCGCCACATTTACGCCAAACACGTCTTCTCCGAGTTTAAAGGTGAGATATGAATTTATTTCAACGGACATATCAGTTTTTTTTCCCTGTTATTTTTCAATTACTTCCATTATGTTTTTGATATCAATGACGTGTATAAACTCTTCATTGATACAAAGCGTCCCTTCAAAGGTGTCGATCAATCCTTTCTTACCATCGGTAACAGTTTCTGTTAGTTCAGATTGATTGGTCTCGATAACTTCCTTTACCATATCTACCAGAAGACCCAACCGGGACTCCTGCTCAGCGTTTGGGTTTATTACAATGATGGAGGTATCAGCTCCGTTAATGGTTTTTTCATTTCCCATTAGGATACGCATATCCACCACGGGAACAATATTACCGTGCAGATTTATGATACCCAGCATGAATACCGGTGTGTTGGGGACTGCTGTAATGGTTGATGGAACCTCGAGTATATGGTTTACCTGAAGTGCATCAACAGCAAAAATGTCCTCACCTATTTTAAACGACAATAATGTCAAATCCTGAGATGTCATAACTTGTATGGCTTGGTTTTTACAGATAAAACAGACTGTATCAGCCGGTTACTTTAATATTTTTTCTGGACTGTAACAGTCTTGATGTATCAATTACCATCGATATTGTGCCATCGCCCATGATTGAGGCTCCGGAAATTATCTCCTGTTTTTTAAGGTATCTGCCCAAGGGTTTTACCACAGTCTGGTACTCTCCAACTACGTTATCTACAATTACGCCGCTTTTTTTGTCTTCAGATTTAACCATGACCATCTGTACAATATCAGTCTGGTGTTGTGGTTCATTGAATACTTTTCTGAGATCAATAAAAGGCACTTGCTCTTTGTCGATAATCACAACGTTGTTAAACGATTGTTTGATTTGAGCCGGATCAAGGGCGTATATTTTGTCGATGGATGAAATGGGTATTACATATTGATTGTCAGCAACTTTTACAAGCAAACCATCAATAATAGAGAGCGTAAGTGGCAGACGTATCGATATCAGGGTGCCTTTTCCAACTTGAGATTCAATGGTAACTTCTCCCCTGATGTTTGCGATTTTTCGTCGTACTACATCCATACCAACGCCACGTCCCGATACATCAGATACCGTATCACGCGTACTAAAACCGCTCACGAAAAGCAGCTCAAGTATCTCTTTTTCGTTGAGAACCGCATCGGCCTCAATAATGCCCTTTGAAATGGCTTTTTGACGGATATACTCCGTATCCATGCCTTTACCATCATCCGAAATCTCAACAATTACGTTGGCTCCTGAATGAAATGCTTTGAAAAGGATGGTGCCTTTAGGAGATTTTCCTTTTGCAATACGCTCTTCGGGCAATTCAATACCGTGGTCTATTGAGTTACGTAGTATATGTAGCAGCGGATCGGTAAGGTTTTCAATGATGTTTTTGTCTAACTCAAGATCGCCACCTTCAATTACAAAATCAATATCCTTGTTCTGCTCTTTGGACAAGTCTCTGACCAGCCTCTGAAAACGCATCAACTCACTTTGCAATGGTATCAACGAAATGTCAAAGGCATTTTCCCGTAACTGCCGAGATAGCTTTTGAATGTTCTCAGTAAGTGCACCAATTACAGGATCGTCATGATTTTCGGCATAAAGACTAAGCTGGGCCTGAATGGTTACCAATTCGCTCACCAAGGTAACCAGTTCGTCAATTTTGTGCGATGTTACGCGAATACTCGATATTTTGTGTTCTTTAACGACAACTTTCTTTTTTTCTTCAGGTTCTTTTGTCTGAACCTTATTCCAGTCGCCACTTTTAAAGTCATCAGGAGTTAAAAGCAGGTTGTGTTGTAATGCTTTTTCAATAAGTACGTTGATTTCCGGTTTGCCGATGATATTAGTTTCAGCAATTTGGTCAACGTGAAGTTCACATTCATCCTCAACAAAAATGAAAACATCCTTTATTTCGTTGACCGACTCGGCAGTGTTGACGAGAATTTGCCAGATGCAGTAGTTGGACGTGTTGTCAATTAAATCGAGAGATGGAACCTTGTGCGTGTATGCAATTGAAACGGCTTGCCCCAGAGCGTGAATGTCATCCATCAGGTATAGCGGGTTGGTGCCGTTTTGAAGGAGTTCAGGCTGTGGTATAAAACTAATCAGGTAAGTTTTTGTGGCGATGGCCGCTTCAGCTCCGCTGGCTTCAACCGATGTCATGCCTGCTTTTTGAGCCGGCGAATCTGTAAGGGTCAGAAAAGCTTGTACACGCTGAATAAACGCTTTTTGGTCTGCAATTTCCTCATCGTTAGTTAAATCTCCGGTTTTCAGCAGGTGGTTGATGTGGTCGATAGCCGAAAAAGTAAGAGAGATAAGATCGGTAGATACGGCTAACTTATTACCTCTCACCCAATCAAAAATGGTTTCCAGGTGATGGGTAAACTCGCTCAGATGATTAAATCCAAACATTGCTCCGCCCCCTTTCAGGGAGTGCATCGCCCTGAATATCCTTTCAATGAGTTCTTTATTGTTCATGTCTTTTTCCAGAAGAAAGAGTGCTTCTTCCAGATCATGAACATTGTCCATTGATTCCTCTACAAACTTAGCTTTGAATTTATCTATCATGAGAAAAATGCATTTGGGCATTTAAACGTATTGAGAATTACCTCAATTACTGTCTTTGAATACTGTTCTCTTCTACAAATGTTTGAATGAGCACTTCGATGGCTCTTTTGGTTTGCCAAATAAGTTGAGGCGTTAGATTTCGCTGCCCTGCCCTTATGTCATAAAAGGTTCTTTCCAGTTTTCGAGACAGTTTGGATGCCCCGTCGAAACCAAGCATCGGCCCCGTACCACTTATTTGATGTGTCAGGGTAAAGATTTGTTCTGTCAAAACCGGGTGGTCTTCAACCGGCACCTCCTCATGAGAGAGCTTTATGTTGATGTCTTCCAACTCTTTGACAGTTGTTTCGTAAAACTGTTTCTTAATTTCTGCTAACATTGCTTTACGCTATCGAATAACTCTGGAAATGGCAGAAAGCAATTTAGCTGGAACAAACGGTTTAATAATCCATCCTGTAGCTCCGGCTTCCTTGGCTTCCATTTTTTTAGCGGCCTGTGACTCAGTTGTCAGAAAGAGGATTGGAATGTGTTTGTAATTTTCCATCTCACGCACTTTTCTGATAAGCCCCAGCCCGTCGAGGTTTGGCATGTGAAGGTCGGTGATGATAATATCAATATGACGGCCGTCGAGGAATTTTAACGCGTCTTCACCATCAACACCAACGAGCACATCGTAACCTTCATTCTGAAGCGTAAAATTTACCACTTCACGGATACTTTCGGAATCGTCTACAATTAGAACGGTTTTAGCCATAATATTTTGATTTTTAGTTGTTTTGTTTGAGTAGATTGCCGAACCCGGCGTTTACGATCAAGGATTCCAAGTCCTCGGGCAAAGTCATGGAGAGATTCACCGCAAAACCCTTTTTCTTTCCGCTGTGTTTGATTGAGTGCAGCAGCTGAATAAAGGTTAAATCGATGTTGTCAACATCCTTAACTGTAATATTAACTACCGACTGATCGGTAATTTGACTCTTCACGCTTTCGGTTACTTTTTTGATGGTGTTGATAGTCAACTGTCCAGTGAAAGTAATGTCGAGTTCGTGGTTGTTTTTCTTATAGTCGATGTTGAAATTCTCTGCCATGGTTTCTATTTTGATCGTGTCTGATACGCAGGATTAACCTAAAAAGTTATATTCTTATGAAACTTCAAAACTTTTCATAGTTGTCCAAATCAAATTCCTTCTCGAGGTTAGAAAGATTCTGCTTGATTCCACCGGGTTTTGACGAATCCAGCGTTTCTCTGCTGCCAGCTTTTTTGTCAGCAGATGGTTTTTCTGTTTTCGATTGAGGTACCGATTGTCCTGCCTTTTCCTCCCCTATATTGAAATAGCTGACCGCCTCCTGAAGGTTTTGTGCCAAACCGGATAGCTGCTCTGAACTTTGGGTAAGCTCATCTGAGCTGGATGCATTTTCCTGGGTAATCATGTTCAATTGCTGCATGGCCAGATTAATTTGGTCGGCACCAGTTTTTTGTTCCATGCTGGCTGCGGTAATCTCTTTAATGAGCAAGGTGGTTTTCTCGATGTCGGGTACCAGCATTCTGGCTTTCTCGCCGGCTTCTTTCGATACCTTGAGTCCTTTGTTAACGAGGGTTACAATTTCATCGGCTGCCGATTTACTTCTTTCCGCCAGTTTACGCACCTCTGCTGCAACAACCGAGAAGCCACGACCGTGTTCTCCGGCTCGTGCCGCCTCAACCGCCGCATTTAGCGCCAGAATATTTGTCTGGAAAGCAATGTCGCTGATGATGGAGATTTTTTCTGAGATGGCGCTCATGGCTTTGGCCGCTTCAGAACTCAGCTCGTTGGCGATGTTTACGTCCTTGGCTGTTTCTACTGTAATTTTTTCAGTCTGAATGGCATTGTCTGTGTTCTGGTCGATGTTTGCAACCATCTCTTCGATTGAGGTAGATACCTCCTCGGCAGATGCTGCCTGATCAGCAGAACCTCTCGACAATTGCATTGAACTTTTCTTCAGAACATCACTTGAGTAGACCAGATTAGCGGCATTTTCCTTAATGGAAACGACAGTCCTTTTAAGGTTGTCGGCCATGTTTATCATCTCTTTGGCAAGTACACCAATTTCGTCATCCTGATTTACATCCACACTTGCAGTGAGGTTACCACTTCCAATTGCTTTTGCAAATTCAACGCCTTTGTTAAGTGGCAACACAATGGCACTGTAAAGCAGCCATGCAATACCTAACGAAGCCACAATCAGTAACAATCCCATGATGATAACCACCCAGGTTAGTGTGGCAAATGCTGAACGCATATTTGCCAGAGCCTCTTCGTTCAGTGCTGCGTATTTATCGGAGATAGTTGAAATCTCATCGGCAATTTGATCCGAGAGGCGCATGATACCGCGACCCTCCATCACCATGTCCTCAGCCTGGAAAAATACCATTACATCTTCATAGGCTTCAAATGAATCAAGACTCTCCATCACTTCGCGTTGCAGACCGTAGAGCGAATCTGTACGATGGATTATTTTTTCCAATAGTTCAATGTCTTCACTGTCTCTCCAGCGATTTGCAATTGGCCTGAGTCTTTGCTGAAGTTGGGGCCAATCGGTGTTTTGAAGCTCAACTAATCTTATTTTGTCAGGTGTTCCCGGCTGTTTGTCAACGAATACCCAGTTTCGAATGAGCATTTTACTCTGGGTAATTTCGGTATCTAACTCACTTAAAGCCTGAACTGTTGGGCCATATATTCCGGTAACCTGATTGTTAAGGTTTGTGCTTCTTACCAAAGTAAAGATTGTAAGAACACTGTTAAGCAAAACAACAACCAAGATAAGGCCGAACCCATACAACAATTTCTGGCCTATATTCAACTTCATCTTCATTTTTTAATCATTTGTTGGTTTATATCTCTCGTTTTCTGGTTCTGATATTACGTCTGAATTCAAAATATCAAGCAAGCATTCTCACTACATGATACCACAAAAATGGTTTTCAGAATAAAAACTGACCGCCGCAACTCGCCAAGCTATATGGTTTAATTCGTAAATTGCGATAAATCAGTTTATTCTGAACACACTATTTTGCCGTCGGCAATTTAGCAAAATTATCAAAGAGATACAGAAACCTTTATTGAAAAAATGGCATAATTCATTTAATCTTAAAAGTACTCTTCTCTTTTTGACTGATGCAATCAATAAAAATACAGTTGATGGCCTTTGCACAGGTTTTACAAGTTGATTGCTGCAGCCATTCCTTCAAGCCTTGAGCTAAACTGCAACCCCATTCGTGCAGCATTTGCTTTGTGTAGCTCAAACCGCAATGTGCCGTCGCGAACTACAAAATTAATTGCCGAACCATGATTTGTTGCACCTTCAGAATCAGTTATTATCAGGCTGTTTTTTTGACGGGCCTTATTAATAAGCGCTTCTGAATTGCTCCGTAAGTTAATTGATGAGGATACATAAATCACCTGACAGCCTTCTACTTCGTCGATGCTTCTGTATTCTCTAACAACGACATCTTGAAACCCAAACTTTTTTCCTTCGGATTGACTTCGAATCCAGTCTGCAATTTCGCGGTCACGTACAACTCCAATTACAAAATCTCCCTGTAGGGACGATTCAGGCCACCCAATGTATCGTATGAAATTTAGGGTGAACACGGCTTTAAACTTTGCCTCCTGCGCTACCATTGAAAACATGGGAAGCATGAGAAGCAATAACAATAAGTAATGCTTTTTCATAGAATTGTGTCCTTTCTCTTTTTACCTGACCAATATTACGGAGAGAAAACTATTTGGTTTCTTTTTTTACAATTTTTCAGAATGTGAGCAGGTTTTAAGATTTTGGTTAACATAGATGTTTGCAGGTAAAGTGCTGGCTAACAGGCATGAATTTAATATGAAAGAAAAATGCAAAAATGAATTTTAGTGTGTTGAAAAAGGGGTATCTTACAAATTGTAAGTGAGATTTGCGGACTCAGTTAGATCATCTTTCCGCTTCAATGAAAACAGGAGTTTGATTAAGCTGACAGACTCAGAAAAGAAACATAAGCACCAACAAAATTGACTTAAACCTTCTTCTACACCCAGGTTTTATAGCAGGGTGTCTACTGTTTGCTTTCTGTTTGCTATCTGTTATTTACATGGCTCGGATTTTTCTCTCAAAGGTGATTTAAAACAGTTTCTTATTTTTTGCTTAAATTCGCATCTTTTTGCGGATATAGAGGTTAATACAAACAAATATGTGGGTTAGAGTTGCCAGTACCATTCTTAGAAACCGTTTGCCAATTTTGTTTATTCTGGGTGCCATAACTGTGTTTATGGCGTTTCAGGCTCAACGCATTGAGATGTCATATCAATATGCGCCCTTGCTGCCCGAAGACGATCCAACTTACCTTGAGTATGAGTATTTTGTAAAATTGTTTGGCAACGAAGGAAACCTTTTGGTTTTGGGCGTTGAAGACGCTTCATTTTTTGAGAAAGAGCATTTTAACAGATGGCAGATTTTGGCTGCTGAGTTAAAGGCAATTCGAGGCGTGAGTTCTGTCTTTTCAGCAGCTGATGCCTATAATCTGGTTCGAAGTCAGGAAGAGCGAAGTTTTAGGGCTGAACCTCTGTTTGCCACTGCTGAAACGGCCGCAGAGATTGATTCGCTGCGTCTGGTTTTTGAGAATCTGCCATTCTACGAAGAATTGATATACAATAAGGAAACCAACGCCTATATGATGGCCGTGATGTTGGTTCCAGAAATTTTGCAAAGTCCTGACAGGGTTCAACTAATTGAAGAGATTAAAGCAGCCGGTAACAGATACGAGAGTGGTAATGGCACAAAACTACGTTACTCGGGACTTCCATTTATAAGAGTAGAAACAGCCGAGATGGTTAAACGTGAATTAAACATGTTTATACTGCTGGCACTTGGCGTAACTGCACTCATCATATTCCTGTTCTTCAAATCATTTAAAGTGGTATTGTTTTCCATGCTTGTGGTGGGCACAGCCGTTATCTGGGCGCTGGGCAGTCAGGCGTTGCTTGGATTTAAAATTACCATTCTCACCGGAATGATACCACCGCTCATTATTGTAATCGGCATCCCAAATTCAGTTTTTATGCTGAATAAGTACCATCAGGAGTTCCGCAAGCATGGAAACAAAATAAAGTCGCTCCAGCGGATGATTCGCAAAATTGGCAATGCCACTTTTTTAACCAACCTGACAACAGCCAGTGGTTTTGCCACCTTCGTATTTACCAGCAGCCGCATCCTGGTTGAGTTTGGAATTGTAGCGGCTATCAATATAATGGTGGTTTTTATTCTTTCTCTGCTGCTTATTCCGATTATCTTCAGCTTTTTGGCCGACCCGCAGGAAAGGCATATCAAGCATTTGGATCGCAAGTTAATGGTAAAGGTAGTTGAGAAGTTAATGCACATTTCACTCTATCATCGACGTAAAGTGTTTGTGGTAACCGCCATAATGCTAATTGTTGGACTTTATGGAATTTCACGCATCAAAACCACCGGCTATATGCTTGACGACATACCTCATGAACACGCCCTGTATGAGGATCTTAAATTCTTTGAGTCGCATTTCAGCGGTCTGATGCCGTTGGAGATTCTAATTGATTCACGGCGCCCCAATGGAATGATGCAAAGTGCCAACATGCAGAAAATGGATTTGTTGCAGGAGCGACTTGACTCCATTCCGGTTCTTTCACGCCCCCTCTCCTTTCTTGAACTTGTAAAGTTTTCGCGACAGGCATATTACAATGGCAACAGCAATTTTTATGGTGTGCCCAATAGCAGGGAGCGCAATTTTATATTGTCATATATGCAGGGAGGCGGAAGTGACACAACCGGACTAATGAGTGCTTTTATGGACTCTACGCGGCAGAAAACACGCATAAGCCTCCGCATGGCCGATATTGGAACTACCCGTATGGGCGAGCTTGACACAGAAGTGCGTGCCATTATCGAAGATGTTTTTCCGGCTGAGGAGTATGATACATTGATAACCGGTGCCAGTGTGGTCTTTTTTAAGGGTACAAACTATCTGATTCGCAATTTGTTTATTAGTTTGTCATTGGCAATAGTGCTTATCGCATCGTTTATGGCATGGATGTTTAGTTCCAAACGTATGGTGCTTATGTCTTTAATTCCCAATATTATTCCGCTATTGATGACAGCCGCACTCATGGGCTATTTTGGCATACCCATTAAGCCCAGCACAATATTGGTTTTCAGCATCGCTTTTGGTATTTCGGTGGATGATACCATTCACTTTTTAGCCAAGTACCGGCAAGAACTCAGAGAAACCAACTGGAGCATACGTGCCGCAGTAGTTCTTGCAACAAAAGAGACCGGGTTGAGCATGATTTACACCTCCATAATTTTGTTTTTTGGCTTTGGCATATTTAGTATGTCAGAGTTTGGTGGTACTGTGGCTTTGGGCTTACTAGTGGCATTTACACTGCTCGTGGCCTTGTTTGCTAACCTTATTTTGCTGCCATCGCTTTTACTCACACTTGAAAGGTTAATCACCAACCAATCGTTCCGTGAGCCATTGCTTACCATCTACAATGAAGATGAAGATATTGAGATTGATGATTTGGTAATAGAATCAAAGAAACCAGTTAATAACTCTATACAAGGCGAACAATAACCCAAAACCACACAATTATGGCATACATTCAAAGTTTTCAGGAAGAGATAGAATCCGCACTCTCAAATATGGAAGTTGGCCGGGAGCCAGCCGGTTTGTTTGAACCTGTTACTTATATATTGTCGTTAGGCGGAAAGAGAATTCGCCCTGCGCTCTGTTTGGCCGGTTGCGCACTTTTCGATATGTCGCAATTAAAAGATTGTATGCATGCCGCTTTGGGGCTTGAAGTGTTTCATAACTTTACTCTTTTACACGACGACATAATGGATGGTTCGCAAATGCGCCGTAACCACCAGACGGTTCATGAAAAGTGGAATGTGAATACCGCCATCTTATCCGGCGATGCCATGCTGATTAAAGCATACCAGCATATTGCCAGCATATCAAAATCAGCTTTGCCGGATGTGTTGACAGTGTTCAGCCGCACAGCCATGGAGGTGTGTGAGGGTCAGCAATACGATATGGAGTTTGAAACACGAAATAGTGTTGTTGAGGATGAGTATATTAACATGATACGTTTGAAAACTGCCGTACTAATTGGTGGCAGTCTCGAGATTGGAGCTATTATTGGCGGTGCATCAAGCGATGAGCGCAGTAATCTTTACCGTTTTGGAACCAACATCGGAATATCATTCCAGCTTCAGGACGACTGGCTCGATGTATATGGTGATTCCGAAACTTTTGGGAAAGCCATTGGAGGTGATATCGTTAACAATAAGAAAACCTTTCTCCTAATCAATGCACTGAACAATCTTTCAGTCACATCGCGTAAGGAGCTGGAAAAATGGATATATGCCAAAGAGTTTAATCGCGAAGAGAAAATTACCGCAGTGCGCAATCTTTACGAAGAGGCAGGTGTAGGGCAGAACGCACGAGAATTGATGGATAAATACTATCAGAGCGCGTTGAAGCATCTGAGTCTGATTGAAGGAAATCAGGAAGTTAAAAGTGAGTTGGCTTCATTTGCGCATCAGTTGATGGAACGATCCCGGTAGTTATATCTTCGTATTTTGCTGTGTGGCAGGTTGAATGTTCCAATCAACTCAGGTGTTTGAATCTATTATTACCTCAGACTCTATTTTTCTGGTACATTTTAAAACCCGATTCCAATTTAGCCGTATAGGGGTAGCATGATTTTTTGTTTTATTTCTGTAATAAAACCAATCTTGTTGCGTGAACCTGCATTAATTGCAGGTAAAGGGATTTGAGAAAAGTTGATTAAAAAAACCAACCATTCAGATAATTCCGGAATTAATTTGTAACTTTTACCTCCATACGTATAAAAATTTTAATCAGATGGCACAGCTTACCGGAAAGGTTATTCAGGTTATCGGTCCCGTGGTGGACGTAGAATTTGACATACTCGCCACAGAACTTCCGCAAATTGACGAAGCGCTGGATATTCTTGCTGATGATGGCAATAAAGTAGTTATCGAATGCCAGCAGCATATTGGCGAACACACCATCCGATGCATTGCAATGGATTCAACCGATGGTCTGCAGCGGGGCATGACTGTGATTTCGCAGGGAAGTCCAATCAGTATGCCACTGGGCGATGAGGTAAAAGGACGCTTGCTAAACGTTGTTGGGCGTGCCATCGATGGCATTGGCGAAGTAAAAAATGCTCCCAAAGCTCCCATTCACCGACCTGCTCCAAGGTTTGAAGATCTTTCTACCGAGGCGGAGATCCTTTTCACCGGCATTAAAGTAATTGACTTGATTGAGCCTTACTCCAAGGGTGGAAAAATCGGTCTGTTTGGTGGCGCAGGTGTGGGGAAAACGGTATTGATTCAGGAGCTGATAAACAATATTGCAAAGGGCTATTCCGGCTTAAGTGTTTTCGGTGGAGTGGGTGAGCGAACCAGAGAGGGTAACGACTTGCTGCGAGAGATGATTGAATCGGGCATTGTAGATTATGGACCAGCATTCAAGAAAAGCCTCGAGGAGGGACGATGGGATTTGGACAAGGTAGATATGTCTGCTTTGCGAAACAGTCAGGTGGCGATGGTTTTTGGCCAGATGAATGAACCCCCTGGAGCGCGTGCGCGTGTAGCTCTTTCAGCACTAACCATTGCCGAAGGTTTTCGTGATGGTGATGGCAAAAGTGCCGGTCGCGATGTGCTTTTGTTTATCGATAATATTTTCCGTTTTACTCAGGCTGGCTCCGAAGTATCGGCTCTATTGGGACGTATGCCTTCTGCAGTAGGGTACCAACCCACCCTTTCCTCTGAAATGGGTGCTCTGCAAGAGCGTATCACATCTACCAAAAATGGTTCCATTACATCGGTGCAGGCGGTGTATGTGCCGGCCGATGACCTTACCGACCCGGCTCCTGCTACTACATTTACTCACCTTGATGCGACTACGGTGTTAAGCCGCAAAATATCCGAATTGGGTATCTATCCTGCGGTTGACCCGCTTGACTCCACATCACGTATTCTAACTCCCGAAATAGTGGGTGAGGCACATTACCGTACAGCTCAGAATGTGAAGGAAATTCTCCAACGATACAAAGAGTTACAAGATATTATTGCCATTCTGGGAATGGAAGAGCTCTCCGAAGACGACAAAGTGGTTGTTCACAGGGCGCGAAGGGTGCAACGCTTTTTGTCACAGCCCTTTTTTGTGGCTGAACAGTTTACAGGACTAAAGGGCGCAAGGGTTTCCATTGAAGATACCATTAAAGGGTTTAACATGATTCTGTCGGGTGAACTGGATAAATATCCCGAGGCCGCGTTTAACCTGGTTGGTACTATTGAGCAGGCCATCGAAAAAGGAGAAAAACTATTGAAGGAGGCCCGAAGAAAATGATGGATCTTTATTTAGAGGTAGTTACTCCCGAAGAGATTCTGTTTGAGGGTTTTGTCGGGATGGTTGAAGTGCCCGGAGCCAGTGGTCGCTTCACGGTGCTTCGCGATCATGCGCCTATTATATCCACGCTTATTGCCGGCCGTATCCGGGTCATTGGTAAAGACGGAGTGGAGCGATTCTTTAACTGTCGTCAGGGCGTAGTGGAGTGTCGTGAAAATCAGATGACGGTGCTCATGGATAATCCGCGCTTAACGCCTTCAGAAGCAGGTGATTTGTAGACACAGGATCCAATACATACGTCTCAATTCCTTTAATGCCCTTGTTGGTAGCTTTATGCCATCACAAGGGCATAATTATTGTGTAAAAATAATACCTTTGTTTTATTAGTAATCATTAAAAAATCTGCAATATGAGTTTTAGTCAGCTTTGTAACAGAATTTTTGGCGAAACTACAGCCTTGTACCATGTAACCGACGATGTAGACGCACAACCTGTAAACCCATATAATCAGGGTAGTATTGAGTTTTTGCTGTTCTCAAAAAACTGGATTGATGCGGTTCAATGGCATCTTGAAGATATCATTCGCGATCCGCAGATTGATCCCATCGAGGCATTGAAAATTAAGCGTCGTATTGATATGTCCAATCAAGACAGAACGGATTTGGTTGAGTATATCGATGGCTATTTTATGGATAAATTTAAGGATGTTAAACCAAAACCGGAAGCAGGGTTAAACACCGAAACACCAGCCTGGGCTGTGGATAGGTTGAGTATTCTGGCATTGAAGATTTACCACATGGAGCAGGAAACACTTAGAACCAATGCAAGCACAGAGCACATTGCCGGTTGCAAGCAAAAGTTGAATGTATTGCTTACCCAGCGTGTTGATTTAAGTGGAGCCATTGATGAGTTACTAAGCAATATTGAATCGGGCAAAAAGTATATGAAGTTATACAAACAGATGAAAATGTATAATGATCCGGCTTTAAACCCCGTACTTTATAAAACCGGAAAGTGAGCAGTAGAAGTAAGATTCTGATATTCAGATTTAGCGCATTGGGTGATGTGGCAATGACTGTACCGGTCATCTGGTCGTTATTGCAACAATACCCTGAGCATGATATTGTTTTTGTATCCCGTCCCTTTGCACAGAAGTTTTTTACACCAATTGCTAGGGTGCAATTTGTATCTGTTGATTTTGGCGGAAAGCACAAGGGATTAAAAGGTCTTTACCAATTGTTTAAGCGGCTACGTGAACTGGGACCTTATAAGATGGTTGCTGATTTACATGGCGTTTTAAGAAGCTATGTGTTAGGAGCAATGTTCCGGCTAACAGGAGCAAAAGTGCTTTGCATTGATAAAGGAAGGCAAGACAAGAAGGCTCTTTGCGCAAAGGAGAACAAACAACTTGTTCAGCTTAAGCCAACATTTGAGCGTTATCGTGATGTGTTTATTAAGGCAGGTATGAATTTTCCATTGGTTGGTTTTCCCGGGCGAGACATTTACAATGCTGATGCCGACACCGTTCCACACAGCGCACTTAATAATCGTGGTGCCAAAATAGGGGTGGCGCCCTATGCCAAACATCAATGGAAAATGTGGCCTATAGAGAAGATGCACCGATTGGTAGAGATTCTCGATGGTAAAGGATATCAAGTGTTTCTGTTTGGAGGAAGAGGCGAAGAAGAAGCTACGCTGGAAGAGTGGGCTTCGGAGTTTGTCAATGTGCATTGCCTGGCAGGCCAGTTGAGTATGGACGAAGAGTTAAAAGCCATTGCCAATCTTGATTTAATGGTCTCGATGGACTCAGCCAACATGCATCTTGCCAGCTTGGTAGAGACGCCGGTAGTGAGCGTTTGGGGAGCCACACATCCATACGCCGGGTTTTACGGCTGGGGACAAAAACCGGATAACGCAGTACAAATAGATTTGGAATGCCGACCATGCTCCGTTTTTGGTAATAAACCCTGTTTCAGAGGTGACTTTGCCTGCATGGAGTCTGTTACCGTAGAGATGATTGAAGCTAGGATTGAACAGATTGTATCGTTGAAGAATTGACAATGGGTATTGCCTATAGCTTATTCTGAACATAAAAAAATCCCGCATCGACGGGATTTTTTTATACAGTTTTTACGAAAAAATTAATGCTTCGTGATAGTTAAATTACTAAATGGTGTAATATATTTGAACCTTTAAATAATATACCAGTTTTAAACCGTTAATGGTATACAGACTGCCTGTATTTTTTGTTGCAACGTTAACCTGACACAATTTTGAAGGATGAAGATTTCAGTAGTAATAAACACATATAATGCAGAACAGCATCTGGATAAAGTATTGGAATCGGTAAAATCCTTTGATGAAGTTGTGATATGTGATATGCACAGCACGGATAGAACAATTGAAATTGCTCAAAAATATGGTTGCAGAATAGTATATCATGCCAAGGAAAAGTATGTAGAACCAGCACGAAACTTTGCCATACAGCAAGCGCAATACGATTGGATTCTTGTGGTTGATGCCGATGAAGTTATCCCTGCTGCACTTAAGGAGTACTTATACAATCAATTAGATAAAAAGGACTGCCCAGCCGGAATATTTATTCCCCGAAAGAACTATTTTATGGGTCGTTTTATGCGTATAGCATATCCAGACTACAACCTGCGCTTTGTAAAAAAGGATGCGACATTTTGGCCTCCTTATATCCATTCACATCCAATAATAGAAGGTAAAATCATTAAAATACCTGCCAAATATGTTGGGCTGGCAATGGAGCATTTGGCTAACGATAGAATTGAACAGATTCTGACTAAAAACAATGTTTACTCTTCCGCAGAAGTTGTTCGACGTGCCAATCAGAAAGTATCCATTGGTCACATCATTGTTTCACCATTTTTCCGATTTATAAAATTGTATTTTTTTAAAGGCGGTTTTCGCGATGGAATGCCTGGGTTTTTATTCTCAATATATAAAGCGCAGTACAAATTTGACACGCTAGCAAAGATGGCAGAATCTCAATATCGTAATTAAAATTATTCGGTTACATTAAGTAATCTCCCTGATTTATGCAAAGTACAAAACCATCTGTCTCTCTCATAATCAGCACATACAACTGGAAAGAGGCATTGAAGCTATCAGTTGAAAGCGCATTAAAACAATCGGTTCAACCTGATGAGATTATTATTGCCGATGATGGTTCACGCGACGACACCCGGCTGCTTGTTGAGAGTCTTAAGGCTGTTTCGAGTGTACCAATAGTTCACATCTGGCATGAAGACATAGGATTCCGTTTAACAACCATTAGAAATAAGGCAATTGCTGCGAGTGTTGGCGATTACATCATCCAGATTGATGGTGACATTATTCTTCATCGCCATTTTATAAAGGATCATGTTGAAACGGCCCGGCCTGGATGTTTTGTTTGTGGAAGCCGGGTAGGGCTTGACAAAGAGAGTAGTTCCAAAATTTTTAAGAATCAAACATTTAGTAGCAGCCCACTGTCCGGAGGATTTAAGTACTTTTTGAATAATTTTCGGTTTTCACCGTTGCGTCGATTTCTCGCGCCGCGCTACGGACAGAAAAAAGTAGACCGCCTAAGGGGATGCAACATGGCCTTTTGGAAGATGGATTTGGTTGATGTAAATGGCTACAACGAAACACTTACCTCCTGGGGACATGAAGACGCCGAGCTTGCTTATCGGTTGATTTATGCCGGCAAAAAAAAGCGTTTTCTTAAAATGGGAGGTATTGCCTATCATCTCTGGCATCCAGAAGCGTCAAAAGATGATGAGGCCAAGCATCATGATGTTATTAATCAGGTGAAATTGTCACAATCAAGGTGGTGTGAAGATGGATTGAGGAAGTATTTAAAGGGGTAGGGATAAAGTATGGTGAAGCCTTTGATTTCTGTTATTATACCTGCGTATAATGCCGAAAAAACAATTGTTGAGTGTTTGACTGCTGTCTGTGGCCAATCTTATCAGGAACTTGAGATTATAGTTATCAATGATGGTTCTACGGATGGCACATCAACCATTATTGCTGATTTTCAAACAAATGATTCGCGAATTAAAATCATTGATCAAAACAATGGAGGCGTATCATCGGCCAGAAATGCCGGTTTGATGATTGCCAGCGGTGACTACATTGCTTTTGTGGATAGTGATGACATCCCGGATAGGGAAATGATAGAAGTTTTGTTTCACGGTCTGGTATCCAGCAATAGCGATATCAGCATCTGTGGACATTGGGTTACTTTTGTAGGTCAGAGGACTAAACAGTATGGTTCATTAAAGCGATATCAAAGAGTACTTTCAGGTAATGAGGCTCTTCAGCTGTTAATATATGATAAGGAAATAAAGAGCTACCCATGGGATAAGTTATATAAGAGAGCGTTGTTTCAAGGTATTTTATTTCCAGTTGGACGAATTTATGAGGATTATGCGATTATGTATAAGGTATTCATGCGCGCGCAAGGGGTTTACCAAACTAGCCAACCATTGTATCAATATGTTCATATTGCAAACAGTCTATCTCGTAATTTTAGTCCCAGAGGCGAGTATCACTTTTTTCTATCTGTTAAAGAGCGGTTCTTTTTTATGCAGAATCATCCATGGTTGATAAGTGACATGAAACGGTTTACTGCAGAAACTGTTAATCTTACATTTACGGTACTTAAGCGCTTTATTCGTATGGATAGATCAATCGTCATGGTTGATGAAATAAAGGAGATAAAGACGTTTTTCTGTTCTTTCGCGGGCTTTGACAGGGGACACCTTAATTTTGTCAGGTACATAAAGATTGTTTTGATGATGAGGTTTTTAAGTCATTATTCCGCCATTTTGAGAATTGTGAAAAATATATCTACTTATCTTTATACCAAAGTAAAGTTGTCTGGATAGGAACAAGAAATACAAATACCATGCGAATAGCTTTTGATGCCAAGCGAATTACACATAATGCCACGGGATTGGGGAACTACAGCCGTTTTGTAGTGAATGGACTTAGCCGTTATTTTCCAGAGAATGATTATTTGCTCTTCTCGCCATCACAGGGACATGATCACCTCCGTCAGCAAATTGAAAGCAGTCCATCGGTGCATTATCATCTTCCTGAGATGTTTCACCATCGAAAGTTGCGGTCGTTTTGGCGCTCTTATTGGGTTTCTAAAACTTTACAGGAAAGGGGTATAGACCTTTTTCATGGATTGAGCAATGAACTCCCCCTCAATATACGCAGCAGTAAAGTGCCATCAATTGTTACCATTCACGATTTGATTTTTCTTCGATATCCTGAGTTCTATAAACCCATCGACCGGGCAATTTATAAGTACAAGTTTAAAAAGGCTTGTACCGACGCTACGCACGTTGTTGCTGTCAGTGAATCTACCAAACGCGACGTAATCAGTTTTTTTGGTATTGATGAAAGAAAGATTTCGGTGGTCTACCAAGGGTGTAATCCTGTGTTTGGAATAGCTGCATCAGAGGAGTCTCGTATACGCGTTATTCAAAAATACGCACTCGATGAACCATTTATCCTCTATGTAGGTAGTATAGAGAGCAGAAAAAATTTGCTGGTTGCCGTTAAAGCAATGAAGCGCTTACAATCAGGTATCAGATTGGTGGCAATTGGTCGCGAAACGGCATATACCAAAAGTGTACGCACCTATATCCATGCCAATGGCCTATCAAATAAGGTTTCTATCCTGAACAATGTACCATTTGAAGACTTACCTGTTTTTTATCAGATGGCGAAGGTGTTTGTCTATCCTTCTTTGTTTGAGGGTTTTGGCATTCCTCTTTTAGAAGCGCTTTCGGCTAGAGTACCGGTTATTGGTGCTACCGGATCATGTCTGGAAGAGGCCGGTGGTCCGGGCTCACTATATTTTAATCCATCTAACTCTGACCAGCTGAGCAGTTACATCACCCAGATTCTTAATGATAGCGAACTGGCCGGGAGAATGGTTTCTGACGGGCTTGTACACCTCCAAAAGTTCCAGCCTGAGACGCTCAGTTCTCAAATGATCTCTCTTTATAGAGAAATTTGTAGAACTTCATTTTAGTCC
The DNA here is from genome assembly GCF_000517065.1 of Alkaliflexus imshenetskii DSM 15055. GTDB lineage: Bacteria > Bacteroidota > Bacteroidia > Bacteroidales > Marinilabiliaceae > Alkaliflexus > Alkaliflexus imshenetskii. The sequence continues at coordinate 2,149,892 of NZ_KI912105.1, forward strand.
GAAGCATAGGCAAGGGTTGTCTAATCGGCCTTAAATGAATATCTTAGTGTTTTTTTAACCATTGAAAAGACTCCTCCGTTTTGAAAAAGCTATTTATCATACCAATTCTGTTTATTACATTTATCGCTAAAGCTCAGGTTGAAGTGGACGCCGGCATATCTACAATGGCCAGTTTTTCTTCTTTTGAACTAAAGCCTTTATGGATGCACGCAAACCAATGGGGCGTGATTGATCCATTGGGCAAGGCCGATGCAATGATTTTGGGAGATGTGGAGATGTCATTGCTTCGGATGAAAAATTTTACGCTCGATGCCGGCGTTGCAGGTGTTGTTCGGAACCCCGCAAATGCAAGTTTTCTGCATGAGCTCTATCTTAGCGGCAAAATTTCGTTTATCGATTTTGTAATTGGAAAAAAGGCTTACGCGCCACACGCTACTTATGACCATATAAGCTCTGGTTCCTATCTGCTTGGCTCAAATGCACGCCCTGTACCGAAAATTAGTATTGGTATTTTTGATTTTATACAGGTACCCTACACTTTCGGTTGGCTCGAAGTTAAAGGCTATTTAAGCCAGGGAGTTTTAAATGAAGAACCACAACCGCGGATAACAGGCAATGTACTTCATCATGAAAAGTTTGCGTATGTGCGGATTGGTAAATATCATATCAAGCCTTATGGAGGGCTTACGCATTCTGCGTTGTTTGGCGGCGAGCGTTATGATGGAAGTAAAATACCGGTTGACTTTTGGGCAACGCTTTGGGCAAAAGGCTCCGAGAAGATAGGTGGCGGCGAGCTAACCAATGCTGCCGGCGGGCATGAGGGGTTTTGGGATTTTGGGATTGATGCCGATTTTGATTTCGGTTCGATGCATTTGGGCATGCGCAAGCCATTCACCGATCGCAATGGTTATGTTTTGAAACATGCTTTCAGACGCAATCAGGATTACAACTTCATCTGGCATTTCAAACTTAATAACAGCCGCTTTGTTAAGCAGATGTTGGTGGAGTTTGTTAAGACAGATCACCAATCGGGAGAGGGAATACCGGATCCACTGTACCCTGTCGGTTTTACAAAAGACCCAGCCAAAGTTGGGCAACTGATTTTCCCCTGGCTTGTAAGCGATTGGGAAAAATATATGGACGATAATTTCACCGGAATACCCCGGCCGGAAGGAGGCTGGAGTGCCAGGTCGTTTGAAGATTATTGGCAAACTCATTTCAATCAGGGTCATATTTTTGGTGGGCGAGCCGACAATCTGAACAATGGCATGTACTACAGAGGATATTCCTATCACGGACAATCGATGGGGACGCCACTCTTTCATACCTACTCAATGGTAAGGGCTTATGCTCCAAACTGGTCGCCCAACAATCATGGGATTTTCATCAACAACCGGGTAAGAGCCTTGCATTTGGGCTTGATGGGTGACGTTACAACTCGTTTGGACTACATTTTTAAGCTTACCATGACAGCTAATTACGGCCATTGGGCCGAAAAGTACCGGAGCCGTTACAGCTGGGAACTCACTCCCGACTATTTTTTCGAAGAGAGTAAATACCAACATCACTCATATATTAAGGTGAATTACAGAGATTGGCTGTTAGAGAAACTAAACCTTAATGGCGCCTTAGGGTATGACTTTGGTGATCTTTATAATAGCTTTGGTGTGAATATTGGCTTGGATTATCGGTTCTAACCAGCCATGACCCATTGCTCAGTAGCTATTGTTCCTTTTTTTGCAAGATTTTCAGCATTTGGCAGGAGTACCTGCTAAAAGAGATGGAATTACAAGATTATTTAGATTTTAGCTTCGACAGCAGGTAAGTCGGATATATTCGCATCATAAGCCGTATCCACTCCAACCCTTTATCGCACTCGTTTATAATATGGATGTTTTCTTTAAGTCCTGCCGATCTGTTGAAATTTGAAACCCCTTTTGTATCGAAAATGGCAATGGGAATATTTACCTTCGCAAATGTGTAGTTGTTTTTGTAGAGTGTTTTAAAAAGCTTGAAATCAGCACTCATTTTGAGCTTTTCATCAAATTGAAATATTTTGAGCAGGCTTGTCTTTACAAATGCGCTTTGATGACAAAAATACATCCGATGCTTATTTTGAGGTTCTTCTGCTTCTATTTCTACTAACATTTGCTTCTTCTCTTTAATCACATTGCCATATAAAACATCACATTCATTATCACGAATGATTTTTGAGGTTAATTCTAAGGTGTTTTGACTGGCAAAGGTGTCGCCGGAATTCATAAATAGTGTGTATCGTCCGTTTGCAAGGTTAATTCCCTTATTCATTGCATTATAGATACCTGTGTCAGACTCCGATACAATTTGGGTTATTTTGTTTTTGTATTTGTTGATTGTATGGTGAGTGTTATCTGTTGATTTTCCATCAATAACAATGTATTCAAAGTTCGCATACGTTTGGTTAACAATGCTCTGTATGGTTTTTTCAATGTTCTTTTCATCGTTGTACACAACGGTTATAATTGAAAATAGAATCTCATTATTTTCCATTCAAGATATATTTGAAGATAGCTTTGACATTCATTTGTTTTGCATGATATTCTAAATATAATAAACATTTTCCTATTCGTTTTTATTTGAATAGAGGCGCAATCTGTTGTGAGAAGCAAAAAGTATTTGTTCTATTTTTTCACTAGAACCAAATCATTAAATTAAACAACTCGAACTGAATAATCTATAATTAACCGCATAATTAATTGTCATGTCTGATAAAAGAAATACTTTTGCTTTTTAATTTTAGAAACAAATGCATTTCTTATACACCGATTGTGTTGTGCTGCTGATATTTGAAGGGGTTTCATTTGCCAGATTTGTTCATGCTTTTTAATTGGCATGTACCTCATTAGAGCGGTTTTACCATAATGAAATCTGTCGTGTAGAAATTTGAGGAGAATAGAATCAATCAACTTCAATCGTTACGTGCAGGAATGTGTCTGTGAAAGATTTGAATAATTTAAACGTATGCTAAATTTCTTAAAGTATTTTCTTAAATCTGCCATATTCTGGTTGGTGTTTTTTGCCATTTTCCGGCTGGGTTTTATTCTGGTTAACTTGTCGTATGCAGGCGATGCCTCATTTGGTGCAATGGCTGCTTCATTTCTTGTGGGGTTGCGATTGGATTTGTCTATGACTGGTTACGTTCTTATTTTAACTTGTGTGCATCAGGCTGTTACTCTGTTAGTTTTTCGAAGGTTTGTATATATTCATCTCAATTGGCTTCACTACACATTAGTAGGTGCATTTTCTGCTTTGTTGCTTGCCAACATCCATTTATATGCCTACTGGGGTCGCCATCTGGACGCAGAAGCTTTTGGGTTTTTAAAAACTCCGGGTATTATTTTAGCTTCGCTTAGATGGTGGGAGGTTTTGCTGTTTGGTGCCGGCTTGTTTGTTTTGTCAGCACTGTTTATCGCTGTTTATCGGAGATGGGTTTCAGAGAACTTTGTTGTCAAGCGGTTAAAGTTTCTAAATGCTGCCATTGCGGCATTTGTCGTATTGTTCTTAGGTGCATTGATGATAATTCCAATTCGCGGAAGTTTTGGTGTGGCACCTATAAATACTGGTGTTGCCTATTTTTCACGACACATGTATGCCAACCATGCTGCCATAAATCCGCTTTGGAATTTGTTTTACAGTTTCAAGCGTGTGGATGCTCGTACCCGCCATTATAAGTTCATGGATGAGGAGAAAGCGAAAGCATTGTTTCTTGAGACTGTTTACACAGAGGGAGCCACACAAAAAATCATCAATACAGAGAGACCCAATGTGGTCATTATTCTGTTGGAGAGTTTTTCTACACAGGTCATAGGGCGCTTAGGAGGCAATCCGGTAACGCCAAATTTCGATAAGTTGGTAACCGAAGGTGTGCTTTTTTCAAATATCTACGCAGCCAGTGACCGGTCTGATAAGGGCTTGGTAGCTACCCTTGCAGGGTATCAGGTAATGCCGGCTTATTCAATAATTCAGTATCCAGCAAAGTCTCAATCACTCTCGTTTTTACCCGAGCGTATGCGCGAGGCTGGTTATGGAGATATGACTTATATGTATGGTGGCGATATCGGCTTTAAGGGGATGAACTCCTTTGTGACGCTTGCTGGTTTCGATCAGATAATTTCAATAAGTGATTTTCCACGATCCTCTCATGGTCAAAAATGGGGCGTTCATGATGAGTACACATTTCAGCGTCTTGCTGAAGAGATGAAAAAGGCTGAAGAGCCCTATTTTAAGTTTTATTTCACGCTAAGTAGTCATGAGCCTTTTGATGTGCCGATGGAAAAAGTCTTTGACGATCCGTATTTAAATTCGATTCATTACACGGATCGTTGTCTCGGCGAATTCATTGATACTGTCAAACGTGTTGGCTTATGGGAGAATACGCTGTTTGTGCTTATTGCCGACCATGGTGTTCCCGGACCATTAAGAGCTACTTCGCAGATGAAAGAACGCTACCATATACCCATGCTTTGGACAGGTGGAGCTATTGCCAAAAAAGATACAGTTGTTAAAACACTGGGAAGTCAAACGGATATGGTCTCTACACTGCTTAATCAGCTCGACCTAAGTACCAACGGGTTTGATTTTAGCAAGAACCTTATGGCTGAAACGGTTTCGGAGTTTGCCTTTTTTACCTATCCGGATGCATTTGGTTTTATCACACCTACGATGTATCAGGTATTTGATAACCGTGCCAACCGATTCATTGTTTTTGAAGGTGAGGCGGCTGCAGCCGATAGTTTAAAGGGCAAGGCCTATTTGCAGGTTTTATCTGCTGATCATCTAAAAAGGTAAGGGGTTATTCGCATCTGTCTGAAGATATAGATTAAAGCGTTAGAATGAAACGAGAAGATTTTGAGATTATGGCGCCTGCCGGTTCGTTTGAATCGTTAATGGCCGCTATACAAGGAGGTGCCGATTCAGTATATTTTGGGGCAGGTAACCTGAATATGCGTTCGCGCTCATCGGCCAATTTTAGTCCGGAGGATTTAAAACAAATAGCAGACATTTGTCGCGACAATGGCCTTAAGTCCTATCTGACTTTGAACATTACGCTATACGATGAGGATTTGAATGAAATGAAGCGAATGGTTGATGTGGCTAAAGAGAGCGGAATTTCTGCCGTCATCGCATCTGATCAGTCCGCCATTCATTATGCCAGAAGTAAAGATGTGGAGGTTCATATCTCCACCCAGGTAAACATTTCAAATATTGAAACGCTCAAATTTTATAGCCTCTTTGCCGATGTGGTTGTGTTGGCACGCGAGCTAAACATGGAACAAGTGAAGGTGATACATGAGGCCATTGTAAGAGAAAACATCAGAGGACCCCGTGGCGAGCTTATACGAATCGAAATGTTTACACATGGCGCCTTGTGTATGGCTGTTTCGGGGAAATGTTACCTTAGTCTGCATCAGTTAAAGTCATCAGCCAATCGTGGCGCTTGCTTGCAAACATGTCGCCGGAGTTATATCGTAACCGACAAGGAGACTGGTGAGGAACTTGAGGTAGATAATCAATACATCATGTCACCCAAGGATTTAAAAACCATTCATTTTCTTAACCGGATGGTGGATGCAGGTGTAAGGGTATTCAAAATCGAAGGTCGTGCCAGAGGGCCGGAATATGTAAAAACTGTTTCCAGATGCTACAGCGAAGCCATAGAGTCTATTCTAGCTGGCACTTTTGATCAAGCCAAAATTGATGCATGGGACAAGCAGTTGGCTGCTGTATTTAACCGGGGATTTTGGGATGGATACTACCTTGGCCAAAAACTGGGAGAATGGAGTGCCAATTACGGTTCAATGGCTACTGAGCGCAAGATTTATATTGGTAAGGGAACCAATTATTTCCCCAAAATAGGAGTAGGGGAGTTCTTGCTTGAAACCCATGACCTAAGCGTAGGTGATAAGATTTTAATTACCGGCCCCACAACCGGTGCTGTTGAAATGGTTGTACCGGAGCTTCGTCTCGAGTTGAAACAGGTAGATGCCGTTAAAAAGGGTGATACGTTTTCGATGCCTGTGGAGACCAAAATTCGCCGTGCCGATAAGCTTTTTAAAATAGTAGATGCCAAGGAGATAAAACGCCAATGACCAAGCAGCGAGTAACTGGTAATTTATTAAAGATGCTGGGAGAACTCTCTGCAAACAATCGGGTGCACTATTATTTAGAGCTGGAAGGAATAACTGTAGCTGTAAACGATTTGGTAGGGCAGGAGGTTTCTCTTTTGTTTATGGATACAATCAACTGTATCTCTTGCGGAAAAGTGACCAAGAAATCGTTTGCACAAGGATTCTGTTTTTCATGTATGCAAACTGCGCCGGAGGCTGATGACTGCGTTTTGCGTCCAGCTTTGTGTAAGGCCCATTTGGGTGTTTCGCGCAACATGGAGTGGGCAAGAGGCCACTGTCTTCAGTCGCATTATGTCTATCTGGCAAATACCGGCGATGTAAAGGTTGGTGTAACCCGTGAGTCGCAAGTGCCCGTGCGTTGGATTGATCAGGGTGCCACATCTGCCGTTAAACTATGCAAAACGCCTAACCGCCACATGGCCGGTTTGATAGAACAGTACTTAAGCCGTCATTTTACCGATAAAACATCATGGAAAAAAATGGTGACCAACAATGTAGATGAAACGCTTAATCTTATTGACTTTCGCGAAAGAGCCATATCATTGTTAACACCAGAAATGAGAGCGTTTGTTTGTGAGGATGCGGCTGTGACGAGTTTGCTCTATCCGGTAGATAGATATCCTACGTCTCCGGTAAGCCTAAGTTTTGATGCCCAAAAAGAGATATCTGGAAGATTGAGCGGCGTAAAAGGCCAATATATCTTGTTTGATGATGATCGGGTACTAAATATTCGCCGCCATACAGGGTATTTAATCACATTGACTTATTGAGTTAACCAGGGAGGAACCACCATGGTTCCTTGTCGCGTGCGACGCTCAAACAGAAATCGCATCTTTACCATTACCGGCTCATGTGCAGTAAGTTTTTCTCCGTTTGCCGAAAGGGTGTTATAGCTCACGTGTTTCAATGTTTGCAAGTATCCGTTCGATAGTATTATTCCCGGCGTTATTTCATCCAAGCCATTTGCGTTTTTGCGCGCTATCTTCCTGGTTGCTGTATGTGAGCAATTTTCTAACGAAAGATATCGGTCCCAGTTTGAAGTAAGAATCTGATAGGAAGCAGAGGTTTCTGACATATTGAAACAGCCGGTTACAATTACAGGAGCGTTTCCTGCGATGTTATGGATTTTCGTTAGAAGTAAAATGGAACTTTTAACTCTGGCGCTTTCATCCAGATGGCAGAAATGTGCATTGAAAACGTAAAAAATATGTCCCGATCTAATGCTCTGTAGTTTAACCCACGAAACCGTTCGAGGTTCATTTCCACCCCATGTGAAACTTTCGGGTACTTCAGGCGTGTCTGACAACCAAAATTTTGACTTCGAAAGCAGTGTGAACCTGTCGGAGCGGAAAAGCACAGGATTCATGGTAAACTCGGTATCATCTTCATCATTTTCACCCGTAACAACCGAATATGCACCAAGCACTGTGCGAAAATCCTTCACATATTGCGGCTTAATCGCCTGCAATGTTACTATATCACTGTTTTGATCTTCAATAAATTTGATGATGCCTGGAAAGCAGAGCTCCCAATCGGCAATAGCAATTCCATTGCTACTTGCTGATATGGAGAGAACCTTAAACTGCCCGGGATTGCTACAGGCTGTCAGCAATACAAATATGCCAATTAGTAGTTTGTTCATGTCAGTTATTGAATACGGATGCGGGAATAGATATCTGCCTGATATAATTTTCCTTTCATAAAACCTGCCAGATAATCAAAAGTTTATGGGTTAAATAGCAGAAGGCATCTGTACGCGTTTAATGCATCAATGCACCATGTCTATTTCACCTATCACGGAACAAATCGTCCTGTAAGTAAAGTTAGAACAAAGCATATCAATTATCATAAAATTTACAGCAACGTATCTTTTTTATTGATAATGATAGTAATAACGACATGTGTAGGGTTAATCCGAAATGCTAACCCAGCTCCCTATTTCTGCTGATTTCCGAATGGTATCTATTACATTCATATTGCCTATGGCATCAGATAGTGGGTTTGGCATCTTTTCTCCATTTATCAAGGCCTTGGCAAAGGCATCAAACATCAATCCGTAGGCATCACTAACCGGAAAATTTACGTCGCGACTACCCTGACCGGTATTAACTGTGATAGTTGATGGCACATCCACATAACTATTAAAAGGGATATGGATTGTAATGCTGCCGGCAGTTCCTACTATATCAACCTTCTGAAAGGGCTCAGACATGGTAGAAACGTGAAAAGAGGCTCTCGCACTCCCAAAATCCAACAGCCCCGAAGTGTGCATGTCAGTTCCAAAATCGGGATGGGTTATGCTTTGAGCCAAAACGCGCAGAGGTTCCTTATCCAATAAAAACCGAGGAACAGAGATGGCGTAACATCCAATATCCATTAAAGCACCACCCCCAAAATCTTTATTGTTTCTGATGTTGGTTTCTGATGGGTTATTGTACGAGAAGGAGGTGTGAATGTATGAGATGTTTCCAATCTGGTTGGTTTTTATCAAGTTGCGCGTATGTTGCCACATTGGATGAAATTTGTACATAAAGGCCTCCATTACCGGGATACCAGTGATATTTGACACATCGGCCATTTTTTTAGCTTCTGCCTCGTCCATGCCTAGTGGTTTTTCACAAAGTACTGGTTTGCCTTGTTCAAGCGCCTTAATAGTCCACTCGGCGTGAAGATGGTTTGGAAGTGGATTGTAAATTGCATCCACATCCGGATGTGAAATGAGATCCTCGTAGTTGTTGCAAACCAAAGGAATGTTAAAATCATCAGCTACCGATTCAGCTTTTAATCTCTGACGCGATGCTATGGCGTATATGTGGCAGTTTGATGTTTTTTGCAGTGGTAGTGCAATGCGCTTTATAAAGTGATTTGAAACACCAAGCACACCAATCTTTAATTTTTTCATTGGTAATTGATTGTCATTTAGTTTATAAAGTTAAATAGCGCCTAATGTTGCTGTCCATCTCCGTAATCCAAAACCCATTGTGGTGTTATTTTTTTGCTTAAGAAACAGTGATAAGTTGACTTAAACAGCTTGTGTTTGGTGTGTCAAAAATCCCCAATTGTAGCGGACAAGCTTGTCTATTGTTTCCCCACATCATTCAATTCTGTAATTATAGAGATAATTGAACTCTCCTCCGGTGATGAGATTGAATCTGTAGGCCGATGATTTAAGAAATCCAATGCTGAAACGGCTTATTCCTTTAAGCGGGAATCCTTTATACGTGGAGCCATCTCTGTTTATAAGGTGGATTTGTCCGCCTGTTTTTTCAACAACTCCAAACTTGATGTCGTTAGCCGAAAAGCGATATAAATCCACATGTGGATGTATTGGCTCATCAAAAATAACATTGAGAGTTTCTTTACCGGCAGAATTATAAATAACCAGATTGTTACGTGTGATGTATAGATACTCCGGTGAAGTTGAAGCTGCAGGCAAAAGCGTAAACTGATGTTCTCCTGAGGTATCAATAATCTTTGTAAGCGAAGTGCTTCCTGAGGGCAGAGCAATTTTTGCCAACTCCCCATTTACCGTAGAAGTAACAAGTGCTGCCCTATCGCTGTTCTCTCCTTCAAGGAAAAAGGCCGAGAATTGGTTTCGTGTGAAAGGCACAGAGGGTACCACCCTGGTTTCCCCACGTCTGTCGAGTATGTAGTTTCTGAATTGATCGCTGAATACAATATAGTCACGCCCCTGATTGTGAAAATACTGTACAGGTGTTGACACAACTCCTTCTGTCTGAGGTAACGACCAGCCCGGGTTTCGATTCCCTGTTTTATCGAACAGGTAAATGCGTTTATCGGCCAAGGCCAGAAATATTCGATAATCTTTGTTGTTTTCGTAATCGAATACGGCCAGTCCGTTTGTTGCTTTGGCAGGCAAAGTAAATGGATACCGCGCTACATGGTTGCCGTTTCGGTCAAGCAAATAGATGCGATCAGCTGTATTAAAAAGGTATTGCAATTTGTTGTTTCTGTAATAGTCTATCTGAGATATTTCGCTTATGATTGGGCCGTCGAGCGGGCGCTTCCACAACACACGCCCCATATTGTTTATCAGATATAGATTGTAGGATGCATCCTGCACAAGAATCTCTTTTTCTCCGGAAACGTGGTTGTCTACCAGAGCGGGTTTGCCAATGATGGCTGAGTCGAGCCTGCTCTGCCAAATCGTGCGTGGCTCTTTGTCTCTGTGTGGAGCGTGGTTGGCATGCAGTGTGGTGTATGTTAAATCACCTGCTGCCGACATCTGAATTCCAATACCATAAAAATTGGCCAGTGCCTTATTCTGCTCATTGGTTGGATTAAAGTGCGTGCGATTCAGGTGTTTGTTGGATAAGTTAAATATAAAAGGAATCTCGGCGAAAAGGGAAAAGTTCTCCTGATAGGAAAAGTTTTCGGTGAAGGGGGCATAATATGGATGTGCCGAAAGTGTTTTATTCAGAATGTTGGCATACATGAAACTACCGATAGCCTCCGCACTATTAGCAAACACAAGATAATTTCGATAAAAGGCAAAATAGCGTGCCGGAACTTCCGGGAAGAGAAAACCCCAGAACTGTTGCATCATCAATGGGTCTGGTGTTTCATAAACAGGAAACCGTGTTTGGTTATCCAGCTCTGTCCATCCGAATGGTTGCGTGCTTTTACCATTTTTTGTCATCATTTCCTGTAAAGCCTGCAACGCAGCCGATTGTCCGGAAGTGAAAAAGACCAACAGTTTGTTGTTGTGAGGATTTCGGTTGTCAGGTTCTGTGTAAATTAATGCACACTCTCTTTCGATGAAAGAGAAGAAGAGATCCGCAAACTCTGCATTGTGCTTTCTCTTAAATGCTGCTGATTGTTGCGTATAGGTTTCGTTTCGGTCACTTTTCGTTATTAAGCTCACAAGATTGTCCTTAAAACGCTCCTTTGTATGCAGTGAGTAACTCATCATAAACTTGGTGGATGCAGGCAACACTCCCGAAATCTCATTCTTCTGAGGTGAAATGCCATCAAACAGTTTGGTAAACAGGGAGTCTCCGGTGCCAAAAGTAAAGCCATTCAGATATATGCCGTCATTTCTGATGTCCAAATCAAGCTCAGTCCAATCCGACACCCGGTTTAGAAATGGTGCTGAAAACAAATCGGATGTGTACTCTTGTAGATGATTGAAATTGAGATAGACAGACGTAGTGTTGGAGGTGAATGACGTTTTATGGATTTTTTTAAAGGACGCATCATCCAGTAAAGAGATGTTTCTTTTTCTCTGTTTTACTGATGCAGACAACAACGATTCTGAATTTGAAATGGAGAGAATGCCTCGATATGCCAAAACGTAAACAGGTATCGGAATCAACTTACTATCTTTAATTAGGGTTATGGTTACCCCCTCTTTTTTTACTTGTTGCGATGATGTTGAAAAGGAGCTTATTAACCGGTTAATTTCATTGGCTTCTGCTCTGGTTTTTATTGCGCAGCTTACAATCCAACTTTTATCATCTTCATCGGTATGGAGCGACAGTGTAAAAGGCCTTTTCTTAAGTTTGTTAATCGGATTGTTTTTTAAAACGAATGCAGAATCCAAAAACGCTGTAATTTTTCTGATGGTTCGGAAACTCTCGAAATGAATAAGATCGGCGGTGAAGGTTGTATTTGAGGAAAGTGACCCACTCAGTTTTTCAGGATTGTTTATTTGAAGTATGATGGCAGCGTTTACCGGAACAGCAGATACCGGGTCGTTCTCTTCAAATCGTTGCCCCTTACGAACATACAGGAAAGCTATAACAATGATGATAACAAGCGATATGATACCAGCAATTGTCAAGTTTTTTCTGAGCATATTTAACCGGTTTAGATGAGTTTCAATTTTAGTCTCTTACCTTATAATTGCTACCTTGGTTACAGCTGATTGACTACCGTCTTCACTGGCTACAAATATCAGGTAAACACCTGATTTAACAGAATCTCCCCAAAGATTTCTTCCATCCCAGAAGGCTTGTCCGCCCACCGATGAGGTTTCATATACCAGTTTCCCGGAAACATCGGTAATCTTAACATTGGTTTTAGCAACCAACCCGGTGATGGTGATGTTTCCATTAAAGCCCGGTCTGACAGGGTTTGGATAAACGTACATGTCCGAATAGCTATTACTTCCTCGCGTGGCAGTTCCCTTGAAAGAGATAAGGCCATTATTGGTTGCAATATAAACCTCTCCAGACCTTTCGTCGATGGTAATTGCGGATATATAGTCTGATGGCAAAGGACTGTTTGAGGTGTTGAATGCATGTATCTCCTTTGTTCCATCGGCAGAAACCAGAAAAAGTCCATTCCCCTGTGTGCCTAGCCATTTACGATTGGCCGGGTCGATGGCTATTGCACTGACTATTTCGTTTCCTAAAAGAAAATCCGCATAAATTGAACCATCTCTGCGAGGTACTTTAATTCTGGAAAATACAGGCTTTTCACGTGTAAAAATTGTTTGTGGCTGATACTGAACAACAATGCCACGGTCTGTTCCCATCCAGATGTGTCCATTCTGGTCTTCAGCCATTGAGTAGATGTTGTTTGTTATCTCACTTCCTTCCTCATCCCAAAGCAGTAATTGTCCTTTGTTTCTATTATCCTGATCTAATGAAGGAGGAATGGCTCCACGATAGCGATCGTCACTTTGGTCTTTTGGTGTGTTGTTAACATTCCACACAAATAATCCCTTAGCTCCTTTGGAAACAGTTAATCCTTCGCGAAAGATAGATAACCAGATATCTCCATTTGATGTAATCAATAAGGGTGCTAAGCCTTGTGTAAGTGCCGGAATATAGTAACTATATCGAATCCAGAGGTTTTCGTCAGGATAAAAAGCTACAATGGCATTGTTTACAGATGAGTTTGTAGCCCACAACACATTGTTTCTATCAAAAGCAGTAGCAGCTACTCTCACAAATCTTCTATTGTCGCCCGTGGCACTTTGCAAGCCGTTTGGAGGGATAAAATAGTTGTTGGTAACTTTCAAGTCTCCTTCCTGAGCAGTCACTTCAAAAATACCGCTGCCCCAAGAGTTGATGAAGACATTGTCCTGGTTTTTTGGGTTTTCGGTGATGCTCATTAAATCAACAGCTCCGGCAAATAGTGCTGTATTTTGTCGTGTGAAATATTTCCATCCAGTTGGAGTAAGGACTGACACTGATGCCGTAGTGTTGGTGTTATTCCATGTTGTGCTTGTGCCTCCTGGAACAGTCCACAATTTATCGCCAATGAATCTGGCCTGAAACACATAATTATTGAGTGGCCCTGCTGGTAAATATTGACTATAAATGCCTGTTGGTTCCAGATTGAGCAGACCTAGGTTGAAATCAGCAATCCAGAGTTGATTGTTACTACTGATATGTGCATCCCTAAAAGATGGGGTAAATGCTTGTCCGTTTATGGTTGGGCTTTCGATGGTTTGCGTTAACTGAAAATTGTTGTTGTAAACTCTAATGGCATTACTGCTTATGGAAACAATGCGATCACTGTAGGTTCTGAGCTTAATAAAAGTAGATACATTTGCTATGTTTGTTGTGGCGTCATTTCTCAGAAACATTAAGGTACAGGTTTCACGAATAGATCCTCTCGACACTACAAATCCATTTCCGAAAGAGCTTATAGAGTTATATGATAAATTATCGGGTGAATACAGACTCCAGGCATCGTAAATTTGTATGTTTGGAGCGTCTAGTCGTGCTCGTAATACTCCTTTTTCAGTTGCAGCATACAAATAGTCAGCATCACTGGTAATTTGAAAAATCTTCAGGTCAGAAGCGTTTTCTCCGATGAAATAAGTCGATTCAAACTCAAACTTTTTTAAATCGACAACCAGAATGGCAAAATCGGTAGCGCAATAAGCTTTATCACCAATGGTGTGAATGTGGTTAATGCGTTTGCTGCCATCCATCTGCCTAATTTTCAGGTCGTTGATGTTCGTTGTAGTGCCATTTTGAAGCACATCAATGTTCCCGTTTGTGTATCCAATTATTATAGATTGCCTGGAAGGCACATGGTTTACAGTGGAGATGCCATAGTCTGAAAGCCCATTTATTCGGGTAAGTGTACTTAAGGAATAGTCCGATTTTTCGAGTATTATCAATCCCATGCTGGTAGCGCCAATTACCTGCGTTGGTGTTTCAATGATTTCAAAGCAATTGTTATATGCAAAGTGTGATCGCCATTCTCCGGTTCGCAACACTTCTTCCCCATTTACAAAAAGAAAGGAGGATAACAACAAAATGAAACTCAAAATGTGCTTGATCATTGAATCGATATTAAGTGTGCAATTAATTTTTCTACTGCTCGTCCGCGGTGGCTTATTTTGTTCTTTTGTGCAGCATCCATCTCGGCAAAGGAGCAGCTGAAGCCTTCCGGCTTAAATATGGGGTCATATCCAAAGCCCATATTTCCTGATGGCGTATGCAGAATTTGTCCTTCTACAACTCCCTCAAAAAGATACTCTTCGCCTTCTATAATGAGTGCTATTACAGTTTTAAACCGGGCTGATCTGTTTGGTTGGTCTTTCATTAACATCAGAACCTTGGCCATGTTTTTTTGTGCATCTTTCTCTTCGCCTGCAAACCTGGCAGATAAAACACCAGGATCACCTCCCAGGGCATCAATTTCAAGTCCGGTATCATCTGCAAAAACATTGTAATTGAAATGGTTGTAGATGGTGCGAGCTTTTATGAGGGCGTTTTCAGTAAGATTGCTTCCTGTTTCTTCAATGTCGTGATGGTATCCAATGTCGTTAAGGCTCAACAATTCTGTGGAGCTGTTAAGAAGCTCTAAAATCTCCTGAAGTTTGTGATTGTTATGTGTGGCAAAAACCAGTTTCATTCTTAGCCGGTGTTTGTTTAATGGTAGAACTAAAATTTAGGAAGTTTGTTGTGTTTTTTCTTTAACATATCTGTTTCACACAATTATATCCCTAAACTACTTGATGCGAAAATATAAAAATAATCTGAGATATATTATAAAAAACCCTCCGTTCAGCCAGTGGCCGGGAGGGTTTGATTTATATAAATTGGCAATTGGGTTTACCCAAAGTTGCCATAACCATATTTCATGAGATCGGTGCGCGGGTTAATCACCATAACCGGTATTTTGGCTGAGTTGGCTATCATATATTGTTCTTGAGCACCAAGCACATAATCGTGAAATGCTATGTCACGGGTGGTCATAATGATGATGAGGTCAGCATCCCGGCTCTGCGCAAAATCGAGTGTTTCCTGACTAAACGACGCATCATTTTTTGAGAGCACCAATTCATAGTTAATATTCCGCTCTTCCAGAAAGGCTTTACAAAACACCAAATTGGCCTTTGTGCGCGGATCAACCACGCCCTCTTTGGATGTTGCCGAAAAGAGATAGATTTTTGACGGAAAATATTTGGCCATAAATTGTGCCCACTTGAGTTTTTCCTTGTTTTCCGATTTAAAGTCAACCGGAAAAACCAGCTTTATCTCTTCTTCCGCTGACTTTGGCGGCTCTTGCACAACCAGAAAAGGGATTTTTGAACCTACAATTACTTTTAAAGCCCAACTGCCGGTCAGTTTCTGAAGCCCTTTCATTCCATGGGTTCCCATCACAATCAGAGTAGCTTCCACTTCATGAGCCACCTGGTTAATGGTTTTAAAAATCGAACCCTCCTTGACCAAACAAGCTGGTTTGACGTTGTAAGTCTCGTTAATTTTTTGAGCCTCGGCAGTTAACTGTTGCTCAAGCTCGTTGATTTCAGTATCTTTTTTAGCGATATGCAAGAGTGTAATTCCCGTATCTAATCTTTTAGAAAGGTTCACTGCATGGGCTACAGCATTCATGGCCACTTCCGTGAAGTCGTAAGGCACAATTATGCTATGATTCAGGGCTTCCATATTGTAATCTGTTCAGAGTTAAATTTTGCGAATTAAATATAGTACATTTGGTAAAACAAACACACTTTTGAATAATTAATTTTATAAAGCATCGATTTTATAGGGTGAATTTTCATAGGCATCTACGAGAGAAGCGACAGAATGTTTACAGAATCGCGCTTTTTTTCACTATATAGAATGAGTGTTGATAATATTTCATGACACTTTCAATTATTTGGTATATGGATACACTGTTTGGAGGAAGTTTTTCTTAAATTACACCTATATATTATTAGGTTCATCTCCTTGTAAGTTCAAGTTGTGGGTTTATTGTTTTATCCAATTGCAGGATAGAATATTGCAGCGTACCTATTCAATTGATTTTCGATTGTAATAAGGATGTTCATTGGTTTTTATTGTATTAGCTCGTTCATTGTTGTTAAACTATTGGTGGGGATTATGGTGTTGATAGTATTATTCTCGGTAATTGCATTGTTGGTGATTCTTTATTATTTACGGCAATATTTTTTCCGTAAAGTAGAGGAGTTGGCAGCGGAGCGGGTCAGTCAGGCATTGCAGGTAAAAGAAAAAGCCATGCGCATCCGAAGTGGGTATGATCAGGAGGGTATGAACGTTTCTGAAGGCGCAAAAATTAAGCCGGTAAAGTATAATAGCGTTACTGTCTTGTTTGCCGATATACAAGGTTTTACAAAAATTGTAGAACACCTGAACCCCGAAGTACTTATTGATGAACTTGATCATTTCTTTTTCAAGTTCGATTCTGTTGTAGAGAAGCATGGCATCGAAAAGATTAAAACCATTGGAGATGCCTATATGGCTGCAGGCGGAATTCCGGGGAAAAGTAGCACACACCCCGTAGAGATGGTTTTGGTTGCACTCGAAATACAGAATTATATGCAGCAGCTGCGAGCAAGAAAAATACGTGAGCATCAAGACTTCTGGGAGCTGAGAATTGGAATTCATACCGGACCGGTTATTTCCGGGAAAGTGGGACGAAACAAGGCCAGTAACGACATCTGGGGTGACACAGTAAACATTGCAAGCAGGATGGAGTCTTCCGGTGTGGCCGGAGAAATCAATATTACCGGTACAACCTATCAATTGGTAAGGGACTTTTTTATTTGCGAGTATCGCGGTAAGATGCCGGTTAAATATAAGGGAGAGATAGATATGTATTTCATCAAAGGCATAAACCCGGAACTTTGTGAAGAGGGGACAAAGGATGTTCCAAATGAATTGTTCAACATCAGGTTGCAACACATCCGGTTTATCGATTTGGAGATGGCTGTGCTTGAACGATTGGAGAAGGAACTCCCCCAAAATGTTTCCTATCACAACGTAAAGCATACTATTGATGTCGTAACACAAGTGGAAATCATAGGTCGTGGTGAAGGTGTGAGTGAAGAGGAGTTGTTGCTTCTTAAAACTGCTGCACTGATGCACGACACAGGTTTTCTTATAACCTACAACGACCATGAAACCAATAGTATAGAGCTTTCGGCTGATGTTCTGAAACGGTTTAAATATACCCCTTCGCAAATTGATCAGATTGCGCGGTTGATAGAAGTTACGAGACCCAAAGCCCGCCCTGTTAATAAGCTTCAGGCCATTTTAAAAGATGCTGATCTGGACTATCTCGGACGCAGCGATTTCCTTATTCTGTCTGACAATCTTTATAAAGAACTTACCGAGTATAATGGAAAAATGAGTTCTCCTGAATGGAATCAAAAACAGCTCGATTTTCTTTCCCGTCACCGTTACTATACCGAAACGGCGAGAAAAATGAGGCAAGTTAACAAAGATAAACAGGTTGAAATGCTTAAAGAACTGATTCCTGTAAAAGACCAGAGAAGTTAATTATTACCCTATAATTATACCATTTTCACGCGCTTTGCTTCCATGCGGCATTCAATTTTTTTATATTTGTTCAGAATAATACATTATTATCGGTTAGGTAATTGATGCAATGGTTGTTTTAGAATCCTTTATCGGATATTTAGGAGAGTAAGTTTAGATTGAATACAGATAGCACTCTCATCTTTGACCTAAAGGCACGAGTTTTGCATGGTGCGGAGTTGTTTTGAGACTACCACCTGTATAATATTTTCAAGTAAACCGATAATCGGGGTTCTATATCCACAAGAGCTAAAATGGAAAAGATTAGCAGGTAGAAGTCTGACCCTAATTTTGGGGTTCTTAGAGTTTGACGCGTTTTTTCTATATCTATAACACATAAAAAATTGAACAATGAAAAACTACGAAGCGGAAAGCAAATTGCCAAATATGATTGGGCCGGGTACCAAAATAGTTGGTAATATTGAGACCAACGGAGATATCCGCATTGATGGAAACATCGAAGGCAACATTAACTCCAAAGGAAAAGTAGTTATTGGCAACAATGGTTTTGTAAAGGGTGAAATAGTTTGCAGCAATGCCGAAATTGCCGGAACACTTAATGGTAAGGCTACCGTTTCCGAACTGCTTTCGCTTAAAGCCAGTTCCAAAGTAAATGGTGATATCAAATCGGGTAAACTTTCTATTGAGCCTGGTGCCATATTCTCAGGAACCTGCACAATGGGCGGAAATGCGCCAACAATCCCGCTCCGCGAAGAGAAAAAGTAGTATGATTAAAAGGGTGACATCAGTTAGCTTTGATTTTTAATAGATAAGATAATAGGCTGGTCGCTTTTTAAAATATTTCACGCACTCATAAATACCATGTATCATGCCCCCGTTAAGAGGTTTTGGTTGATAACACACTGGTAGTTATAAATAATTAGCAAAAATGTCGATAAGGATTATACTTCTTATCGGCATTTTTTTTATTTTACCATAAAATATAAATCACATGATTAGACTATTGATCAAGGAAATTATTTTAGGTGCTGTTATTCTGGTTGGCGGATTACTCTTTTTCCAATCCATTGGTCTTGCAATTTGGACCAAATGGATAATTTTTTCGTTTGTGCTTACTGCACTTTTTACCACCGGAACAGTTTTGTTTAAACTGTTGAAGTTGAGCAAGTCAGAATGGACTGGGTTGTCGTTTGCAGGCATAACATTGGTCAATCAATTAATTCTTTTAATTCTTTTATTCATTTTTCTTGAACCTGAAGAGACAAATCATCGTATAGTGGCAAAAGTTGGGATTGGGATTTATCTGATTTTCCTCGGAATCGATACCTTCTGGAAATTGAAATGGTTACTCCCGCCAAAAACAAATGGGGATAGTGCCGGGAACATATAAACACATTCATTTGAAAAAGCACTCGCGTCAATGAGAGCAGCAGGTCTATTTTTCTTTTTGATAGCGACAATATTGCCGCTGCAAGTAAATGCTTCAGTGGCCGGGGAAAAGTCCGGTCAGTTTGATGCAACTGAAATGATTATGCATCACATTGCCGATGCACATGAATTTCATATTGTGACATACACCAAGGCTTCGGGGGAAGAGGTTCACATCTCAATGCCTTTACCAGTAATAATTTGGCATAGTGGCCGGTTTCACGCCTTCATGTCATCGCGGTTCCATGGCGGTAAGAATCTGGTGCCCGTTGAAGGTGCATACCTTAAATTGTATCACGGAAAAATTTATCTTACCAATGTAGAAGGAACAATCCATTACAATGAAAAGGGAGAAGTAGCTAACGCAAAGCCATTAAATTTCTCTATCACCAAGAATGTGGCGAGCATGTTTTTGGGCAGTTTTTTAATTTTCCTGATTTTTGGAACAGCAGCCAAAAGATATTCTAAACGAGGCGGTTTGGCTGTGCCCAAGGGAATTCAGTTGCTTGTTGAGCCCATTATCCTATTTGTGAGAGATGATATTGCCCGTGAGCAAATAGATGCGCGAAAGGCTGATTTGTTTATGCCCTACCTTCTTACCCTCTTCTTTTTTATCTGGATTAATAACCTTATTGGATTGATACCATTTTTCCCGGGTGGTGCAAACCTATCCGGAAATATATCCTTTACACTCACCTTGGCAGTGATGTCTTTTTTTGCTATAAATATTTTCGGATCAAAGCATTACTGGAAGGAAGTTTTAATCGCACCAGGCATTCCGTTTTTTGTGAAGATTTTTCTTGTGCCAGTTGAGATTATAGGATTGATTACCAAGCCATTTGCACTTATGTTGCGTTTGTTTGCCAACATTACTGCAGGCCATATTATCATACTCAGCTTAACCTCCATGATATTTATAATGCAATCGGTTTATGCCGCGCCAATGACCATACTGTTATCGTTGATAATGTATTCTCTGGAGTTTTTGGTGGCTATTCTGCAAGCTTATATATTCACTTTATTAACCTCACTGTTCATTGGCATGGCAGTGAATGAACATCATTAATCAAACTAAAACTTTTTTAACATGGAAGGATTGAATTTAACCCCTTTTGGCTTAGGCCTGATTGTTTTCTCTGCTGCTTATGGTATTAGTAGAATAGCGCAAGCCGCTATGGAAGCTATGGCCCGTCAGCCCGAGATCAGCTCAAAAATTCAAACCGCAATGATTGTGGTTGCTGCGTTAATTGAAGGAGCTACACTTTTTGCCATTGTTGTGGCGTGGCTGGGATAAGGTAATCGTTTTTGCACTAACCAAATTGTTGTATTATGGGACTTTTGATGCCGGATCCCGGGTTGGTTTTCTGGACCTCCTTTTCATTTCTCACGTTACTCATTTTGTTGAGAAAGTACGCCTGGAAACCAATCCTAAGGGCGCTTAAAGTGAGGGAGGAGTACATAGAGTTTTCGCTGAAGGACGCCGACCAGGCTCGTGAAGAGTTGCGCAAACTATCAGATACCCGCAAACAGATGATAGAAGCATCTCGTTTGGAAAGGGAGAAGATGATACGTGAAGCGCGCGACCTCAGGGAGGAAATAATCAGGGAAGCAAGAACCGCGGCCGAAGCCGAATCTACCCGAATGATAGAGCAAGCCCGTGCCCAGATACAACGCGAGCGTAAGGAGTCTTTATCTGAAATTAGGCAGCAAATAGGGTTAATATCACTCGAAATTGCTGAGAAGATTCTGAAGCAGGAACTTGCCAGTGATGAAAAACAGAAACATGTAATTAATGAATACCTCAATCAGGTGAATTTTAACTAATTTTGATTGTACGGTTCATCGAATTTAACAAACCATTCGTATAAATGAATGCAAGCCTGATAGCCATGCGGTATGCCAATGCGCTCTTTCAATTGGGGAAAGTAGATGAATTGGTGCTCGATTCCATTTACATCGACTGTTCCTACTTAAAGGGGGTCATGAAGGAGTCGCAGGATCTTGATCAATTTTTACGCAACGCATTGATTAAGCCAGGCAAAAAGATCCAGGTTTTTCATGGTATTTTTGAAAAGCAATTGCATGTATATACACTCAAGTTTATTGATTTGGTTATCAATAACAACAGAGAGGTACTTCTAAGTAGTATCCTTCTCAATTTTATCGAGATGTATCGCAGGTTTAAGGGCATTAAAACCGTTACGGTAATAACAGCTGTGCCCATCGATGATAAAATGCATCAGGCTATTTGTGAGAGTATAGGCAGGCAGTTTAGCTGTTTGGCCGAACTCGAATGCCGCGTTGACCCTGATATTATCGGTGGCTTGGTGCTTATGATGGATGGCAAAATGGTTGATGGCAGTATAACGGGGCAGTTGCGCTCTATGAAAAAGAAATTGTTGACTAATTAGAAGTTCAGCTAATGGAACAAATCAAACCTTCTGAGGTCTCTGACCTTTTGCGCAAGCAGATTGAGGGATTTCAATCATCTTCCCAGTTGGAGGAAGTTGGGACGGTTCTTCAGGTGGGAGACGGAATTGCCCGGGTATATGGCCTGACCAATGTAAAATCCAACGAACTTGTTGAGTTGGATAGATGCATGGGTGTGGTTCTTAACCTGGAGCAGGATAACGTCGGAATTGTGCTTTTTGGTCCTTCCCATCTGGTTCGCGAGGGCGACGTGGTGCGCCGTACCGGACGAATCGCATCCATACGCGTGGGCGATGGTATGGCGGGTCGTGTGGTGAATTCCCTTGGAGAACCGCTTGACGGAAAAGGCCCCGTACTTGGTGAATTGTACGAGATGCCACTGGAACGTAAAGCTCCCGAGGTGATTTTCAGGCAGCCCGTTAAAGAACCATTGCAAACCGGACTAAAGGCCATTGATGCCATGACACCTATCGGTCGTGGCCAGAGGGAGCTGATCATTGGCGACCGGCAAACCGGGAAAACGGCCATTGCGCTTGATACCATCATCAACCAAAAAGCCTTTTACGATAAAGGGGAGCCGGTATTTTGTGTATATGTTGCCATTGGTCAGAAAGGTAGTACCGTGGCACAAATTGTAAAAACCCTTGAGCAGCATGGCGCCATGGACTACACGGTTGTGGTGATGGCCACCGCCTCAGATCCTGCTGCCATGCAGTTTTACGCACCTTTTACCGGAACAGCTATTGGAGAATTTTTTCGCGACACTGGCCGTCACGCACTGATTATTTATGATGATTTATCAAAACAGGCGGTTTCATATCGCGAAGTATCATTGCTTTTGAGGCGCCCACCCGGGCGGGAGGCATTCCCCGGTGATATTTTTTACCTGCATTCACGCTTGCTGGAGCGTGCAGCAAGAATTATCGATTCGAAAGAGATTGCTTCAAAGATGAACGACCTACCTGCTTCCATCGCAAGCATTGTAAAAGGTGGCGGTTCGCTCACTGCCCTGCCAATTATCGAAACACAGGCAGGTGACGTATCGGCATATATCCCAACCAACGTGATATCTATTACCGATGGGCAGATTTTTCTTGAATCGTCGTTGTTTAATGCCGGCATTCGACCCGCAATTAACGTGGGAATATCCGTTTCCCGTGTTGGTGGTAATGCTCAAATTAAGCCAATGAAGAAAGTGGCCGGCACATTGAAACTCGATCAGGCACAGTATCGCGAGCTTGAAGCTTTCTCCAAATTCGGTTCTGATCTTGATCTTGCAACCATGGCGGTGTTGGATAAAGGGCGCAAGAATGTTGAACTTTTAAAACAGCCACAATATAAGCCTATGGCAGTAGCGCAACAGGTAGCTCTGATTTTTTGTGGAACCAGAGGTTTACTTCGCGATGTGCCTATGGATAAAATACAGGAATTTGAGCACGATTTTATTCAGAATCTGGAGCTGAGGCATGGTGTTGTGTTGGAGAGTATTACTGCCGGAAAACTGGATGATGATATTGAGGCATTACTGCGTGATGTGGCAGAGGATCTTTGTGTGAAATACAGAGTTCACGACCAGGAGTAATTTTTTCAGACTAAGATGGCAAACCTTAAAGACATACGCACCCGCATAAATTCGGTTAAGACCACCCGTCAGGTGACGAGTGCCATGAAGATGGTTTCTGCTGCCCGATTGAAAAAGGCGCAGGATGATATCTCGCACATCAGGCCTTTTACCAGTCGTTTGGCATCAATTATCCAAGACTTAACCAGCGCGATTGATGAGAAGATACCTGTTTCATATACCGTGAGCGGGAAAGGCAAATTAACTCTGGTGCTTGCAATAGCATCCAACCGCGGGTTGTGTGGTGGGTTCAACATAAACGTGGTGAAGGAGGTACAAAGTCTTTTATCAGGTAAATTGCGCGATGAATATCGCAAAGGGAATGTATTGGTTGGTGTAATGGGCAAACAGATTGAGAAACTCTTTAAGTCACGCGACATCAAGGCAGATTTTATATATCATGAATTGCTCTTTTCTGCCTCTTACGAATCGATTTCAGGATTGGCCAATGAGTTGATGTTAGAGTTTAAGGAGGGAAATCTGAAGGAGGTGATACTGGTGTATAATGAGTTTGTGAACGCAGCTGTTCAGGCGGTACAAGTACAACAGTATCTGCCATTTGCCGTGCCAAAGTCAGATACTGCTGATGAACTTCTTGATTATATTCTGGAGCCGGATCCAGTCAGCATCATCGATTCTCTTATTCCCAAGATGCTTCAGACCATGCTTTACCAGGTAGTGCTTGAATCTTTGGCATCGGAACATGGGGCACGGATGACCTCTATGCATAAAGCAACAGACAATGCTTCGGATCTTATTCGTGATTTGCAACTAAGTTATAACAAGGCCCGCCAGACTGCCATTACCAATCAGATAGTGGAAATAACCGGCGGAGCCGAGGCTTTAAAAGGAGGCTAGCCTCCTAATAGTTTAACGATTTTCCGGTAGCTGCTATGAACAGATCTTTATTGTTTCGTAGCAGCTCCTTTTTTTGTATCAGGCAGCTAAGCTTTACAAATCCTATTTTATAGGAATGCACAGGTCCCTGGTAGGCTTCGGAAACCGATTGAAAATCGATGAGCTTTAGGACGTCCGGATGGTTGTAGCGAAGGTAAATCTCAATGGCACCATCCTTAAAATAGTTAAAACCCTCAAAATAGTTGGCCTTTTTATACTCATACCGATAGTTGTGCATCAATGCCGTAATGTCGGATAGCACAGCCGACCCGGTTGGATGGCCGCCTGCTCCTTTACCAAACATAAACTGCTTGTCGTAGGCCAGGCCTTTTATTACCACGCCATTAAATTCGTCTTCTACACTGTAAATATATTTGTCGCGTGCCACAAAGCGTGGCAACACAAAGAGGGTGATTTTTTTATCGCGCAAGCGTTCCACCTGACCCACCAGTTTGATTTTAAAACCTTTCTCGCGGGCATAGCGGATGTCAAAGTCGGATATGTTTGAGATGCCGTAATTCAATACTTCATCGGGATTTATTACCACACCAAAGCTGTGCATGGTAAGAATGATGAGTTTGAAGAGCGAATCGAAGCCATCTACATCGAAAGATGGGTCAGCCTCTGCAAACCCTAAGTCCTGAGCTTCTTTTAGCGCCTCGGTGTAAAGTTTGTTGTGGTCAAAAACCTTGGAGAGGATGTAGTTGGATGAGCCGTTGAGAATTCCGGTTACAGACAGAAGCAGGTCGTTGTCGTAATACTCCTCCAGACTACGTATGACAGGGATACTACCACATGCCGACGCTTCATAAAGCAAGGATACGTTGTGCTTTTTCTGGAGCTCAATCATCTCCTTCATGTTTTCGGCAATCATTTTTTTATTGGCCGAAACAACGTTTTTGCCTTTGCTGAGAGCCGTTTTTACTATCTGATAAGCTTCCTGAGAATCGTTGATAAGTTCAACTACGGTATTTATTTCCGGATCGTTAAGTATGTCATTGGCATCGTAGCAAAAAAGCTCTTCGGGTAAACCTCTCTCTTTCTTATTTTTGACACATATTTTGGAGATGGCCTTATCGAGCGCCGGGCTTTGGCTTATCACGTCGTACAGGCCTTGTCCCACCACACCAAATCCAAATAATCCGATGTTAATTTTCTGTTGACTGGTCATTGGATGCTATTTTAGTTTTTCAAAAGCCTGGATAAAATCAGCTTTAATATCGTCAATATGTTCTATTCCTACTGAAACCCTCAGAAGTCCCCGCTCCACGCCGGCTGCTTTTTGTTCATCGATGGTAAGTTGTTCATGCGTGGTTGAGGCCGGATGAATGATGAGCGTTTTGGCATCGCCCACATTGGCCAGATGGCTTACCAATTTTAGGTTGTTGATGAACAAATCGGCGTCACCATTGATTTTAAAGGTGAGCATGCCGCCAAAGCCTTTCTTCAGGTATTTTTTTGCTGCTTCATGGTAGGGGCTGCTTTTTAGTCCAGGGTAATTCACATATTCCACTTGCGGATGATTTTCCAGCCATTGCGCCATCTCCATGGCATTGGTTACATGTCGTTCCATACGCAGCGAAAGTGTCTCGAGCCCCTGAATAAGCAGGAAAGCGTTGAATGGGCTAAGCGCAGGGCCATAGTCACGCAAACCTTCCACGCGTGCGCGGATGATGAAAGCGATGTTGCCGAATGCACTGCCAGCTCCAAACACATCCCAGAATTTCATCCCGTGGTATCCTTCTGATGGTTCGGTGAACATTGGGAATTTACCGTTGCCCCAGTTGAAATTGCCTCCATCCACAATTACACCACCAATACTGGTGCCATGCCCGCCAATCCATTTGGTGGCTGACTCAACCACAATGTTCGCACCGTGCTCTATCGGTCGGAAAAGATAACCGCCACCGCCAAATGTGTTGTCAACAATTAGCGGAATGCCGTTGCGTTGAGCCACCTCTGCAAGCTTTTCAAAATCGGGTATATTGAATTTTGGATTTCCGATGGTCTCTACGTAGAGCGCCTTGGTTTTTTCATCGATGGCAGCCTCGAAGTCGTCGGGGTTGTTGCTTTGAACAAACTTCACCTGTATGCCGAGTCGTTTAAACTGAACTTTGAATTGATTGTAGGAGCCACCATATAAGTATGAGGTACTCACGAAATTATCTCCTGTTTCAAGGATGTTACTTAATGCAATGAACTGTGCTGCCTGACCGGAAGAGACTGCCAGAGCAGCCACACCACCTTCGAGCGCAGCCATGCGTTTCTCAAACACATCGGTGGTTGGGTTTTGTATTCGTGTATAGATGTTACCAAACTCCTTCAGCCCAAAAAGATTGGCAGCATGTTCGGCATCTTTAAACAGATAGGATGAGGTTTGATAAATTGGTACGGCACGCGAAAGGGTTACAGGATCAACCTCCTGTCCGGCATGCAATTGCAATGTTTCAAAATGTAGCTGTGACATGTTTTTAGTCTTTTGTCAGGTTATATTATTCATTTTTAATAAACAGAAATAGCTCAACAATGCGGGTCGCATCGGAATCTGACAGTAACAAAAACTAAATGGAATAATAAAGATCAGACAGGATGCGACAGGCCGTTAGCGGCGCATGGACATTCGCATCGTGGAGAAAGAAGCTGATGACATAGTCAAAACTATTGCTAAGGCCATTGTGGCTGAGCAATGCATCAGGTGATGAATGTTTTGACGGTTTATCATATCTTTAATGTCTGTAATTGCAAATATGGCTATTTCATCGTGAAAAACAAATAGAACGACAAGAAACTATTTTTTTGTAGCAAAATTAAGGTATAGTAGGTCTGTTTTCTTTGGGTTATTGCCATTGAAGTTCATTGTTAAAGTGCGATACAGGCATTTTTACGTTATCTGCGAAAATTTCAATAAAAAATGGCTAGCCTGCGAATGTTTTTAAGATTGGTTGTGTCCAAAGAATACAACCAAAAATATAAAGGCAATGAAAAAGTTCGTTTTATCAATGATGACAGTTGCAGGTTTTCTTTTTATGGGAACCGTAATTGCAGAAGCACAAGAGAAAGAAGCAACTAAGGCAACTACAACTGAGAATGTGCGCAGTGGGTTTGTTGATGCCGATGGAGATGGCGTGTGCGACCGGTACGATGGTACCCGTCCCGGTAAAGGATTAAGAGAGGGGCAGGGCGAAGGCGTTAAGCGAGATGATGGAGTCAGACGCGGTATGCAAAAAGGTTTGCGTGATGGACGCGGCCAGAAACAAGAGATGCGAGATGGTACCGGACAGGGTAGGGGACGAGGTGACCGCCAGCAATTGCGAAATGGCACCGGACAGAATTGTCCCAATCCCCAGAAATAAATATCTTGATGGAGTTGCCTGAAATATTTGGATGATATGAGGCTCATTCGCTTTCAGACAACTCTATCGATATCAAATGTTGGGTTTTGCCCCTATTGCATAAGGTTTTTACAATGTTTTGCCAATGAAACATCCATCGTCTGACGATCTCGAAATTGTTGCAAGAATTAGGGCTGGTGATAAGGAGTCCTTTTCTGCTCTGGTTGAGAAGTACAGTCAAAGGGTATTTCAATCATGTATGGGATTTTTGCATGATACGGATGAAGCTGCTGATCTTACGCAAGAAGTGTTTGTTAAGGTCTTTGAAAAGTTAGGTGATTTTAGAGGTGAGGCGAGTTTCTCAACCTGGCTTTATCGCATCACACTAAATATGGCACTCAACCATTCGCGCAAACTTAAGTTGAAGCGTTTTTTTTATCGCTTTTCTGAGGATGGACAACGGCCAGAGTTACAACTCACCAATGATTCAAGTGCCGACAGTGGTATCATTCGGGAAGAGCAGCGGCAGTTGATTCGAAAATGTGTGGACAAGCTTCCGGCGATGCAGCGAAAGGCCTTTATATTAAATCATTATCAGGACATGAGCAACAGTGAGATGGCGAGTGTTTTGCGATTGTCGTTAAAAGCAACCGAAAGTTTGTTGTTTAGAGCCAGGAGTAGAATGAAGACCGAACTAAAGAAATCGTTAAATCCTGAGATATGGAGTGTAAGCAATACGAACAAGCAATAGCCGGTTTAACCGAAGGAGTTATTTCCAAAGAAACGCTTTTGGCTCACCTGCAAGCATGCTCCTCATGCCGAATGCTTTATAATGCTTGGGCGTTTGCCGGTGAAGTGATTGCTGATGAAAAATCGGCACAGGTATCGCCTTTTATTCACACACGCATTATGGCAAATGTTGGCAAGCGTGCCCAAGGTGCACATGGTTGGTTGCAAGGTGTGGCACTGGCAAGGGTGGCCTTGGTCTGGTTTGCTTTAGTGGCTGGTCTATTTGGTGGCTGGTGGGTAGATGGTTTCAATCATGACGATGGAAAACAAGCTGTTTATATCGATTATTTTTATACAGACCGCATGTCAATCGAATCGGGTTGGTTAAATAATGACTTTTATGAAGAATAAAACGATAGGTTTCTTACTCCTTATTTTACTTGCTTTTATAACAGGTGTTTGGGGATATCGGCTGATTAAGCCCGCAACGGATGAGGATGTAGTTGTCTCTGATGTGGTTGATGCTACTCCGGGGCGAGGTTTTCGTCACATGGTTGATGAGCTCGAATTGGATGATAGTCAGGCAGAAGCTTTTCGTCAGCTCGAAACCACCTACAGAGAGAATATTCGCCATTTCAATGGCGATTTAAGGATACTTGAAAGAGCTATTATTGAGGAGTTGTCAGTTATAAATCCGGATACAGCAATGCTTCATGTATATGCCGATTCTATTGGGAAAGTTCAAAGTCAAATCAAGCTTTTAACCATTCAGCATTTTTTGGCTTTACGCGATGTATGCAATGAAGAGCAGCAAGCGCGACTCTCGAGATTATTTACACGACTTGAAACAAGTGCTGGACGGGGTCGTGGAGCAGGATATGGCCGCGGAGAGGGAATGCAACAAGGCCGCAGACATCGACAAACAAAATAGTATTAGAACATTTGCTGTTCAAACAATCCGCGTGGGCGTCTGGGCTTCTCTCCGAAGTACCAGGTTAAATCAATTGATGGGAAAATCTTTACTTTAGAAGAACCATAGTTGGCAAATGAAAGGATGTAGCCGGGCGAGATGGAGGTATTGTGGTTTAGAAAATAGTTTAGTGCGCCATGGTGTTCAACAGCGTTAAGAGTCTCAAAATTGTGGAAGAAGAATTTTACCCCACCTTCAATAAATGTGCGATAAGTAAGTTGTGCATCTACGCGTATCCGTGCGTTCACCAACACGCCTTTGCCGGTTAATGCGGGGTTTCTGCTACCTCCCAAATGCTCATCAATGTCAATCAAATCGTTGGATCCAAGCGGGAAGCCATAATCCAGTGCCAGTGCTGCGGTTAATATCAGGTAGGGCTGCTGATTCACACAGGTGTAGTCATAGTCCCATGGTTTACTGATGATTAGCTCGTTGCGAACAGTAAATATGTGCGGCACCTTCACCAACGAGTCGGCAATGGATTGATATCTTTTTTGTTTCGCCCATTCTAATCCTGGCGTGGATGAGTAAATGCCGTGACGACTTGCGACCCACCAATTGTCAGAACGGATTCTGTGCTTAAGCATCAGGTTTGGAACCCAGAAAGCTGCTCCAAGTAGCGATTGTAACTCGTTGTTTCGGTGTATGCCAAGTCGTGAAGGTGTGGTAATGCTCACGTTGCCGGCATTCACAGTGGTGATGTAGGCCGTCTCCGCAGACCAGATATGGTCATCGCGCTGAAAATTTTCCCTCGCTCCCATTGGCTGAAGGGGGTTAAACATATTGCCCTGAGACACTTCCTTTTGTCTTTTCTCTAAATCGCGTGTGGCGCGCTCTGCCTGACTTCGTTTTCGGAGACGAAGAAACTGGGCGTGAACATCGCCACCGCCGGTAAACTCCAGCATTAACACAACTATCAAGATTAGCAAGCGCATCATTGGTCGGGTAATTTTCAGCAATTTACCAAAAAAATATTTTCGGGTAATTATATTTTACACTGATATTCAGTTTTTAGTGACAACCATCATTGCAATATTGAGCTACCATGAAAACAGTTATACCCAATTGTGAGGGTATAACTGTTTTCATGCTTTCCCAACAAGCTTGATTTCGTAGAATAGGCATCGTTGAATATTTCTAGATTTAATCGCGGATTAAATAGTTGTAAAACAAAGAATAACAGAAATTTAAGGCGCTGTTTTACGCATCAAATATTGTTCGGTGATAAGTTGTGTATAACCTTATCTCCAAGCGATTTATATCTCAGTGTTACAAAAACGTTATTAATTTAAAGCAATAAATTATGAAATCAGTAGGCCTATAATTGGGTTAACAGGATGTGTTAGATCTCCATAAGTAATTTGGTGCAAATAAATAAGTTTTATCAGAGTGGATTTAACTCTGGAAGCCGCCATAGATAGAAGTTTCAAATAAATTGTCACATTTTTTATCCGGATGCAACCATTTTGAAATTTTTGTGTCATAAAGCAGCAATGGAATGTGGTGTTGATGATGGATTGGGTTTTAAGCGTGTTTCATTCAATTGGTTGCTTTGGCATTGACTATTGGGGAGTAGTTGTTTAATGGGCGGTTGCTCCTTTCGCATACTCACAAACTATCTGTATTAAAGGGTTTAAATGCTTCAAACGCAGTTTCGCTATTGAGCGGCAAAAATCAACTACTCATCGAAATTTGTTTGTAGGCATTTATAGGATGGAATAATTTTGGCCTTGAATTGAGTCTGCAGGGAACATTCTCATATACCATCTGTTTTGGGTTTGGAGTAGACTTGACCACCCATACCAGCATTGCTGGAGTTTTAATTCGTGAATTATTAAGCTAATGAAGAAGAGAAGTATGTGTTTATTTATTAGTAGGCGATTACAAGTGTTGGTAGTATTTTCCTTTTTCCTAATCCGGATTGATGCCCAAGTGCAGGTTAAGTCCTATACTTTGCAGGAGGCTCTGGATCATGCATCAGAAAATGCATATCAAAAAATCAGTTCAGATTATGATGTGGCATCTGCCAAAAAGAAAATATGGGAGACGATAGCCACCGGATTGCCGCAAGTTGATTTTTCATCACAGTATAACCACTCCCTCGACTTAGCAAAAAGTCTTTTGCCAATTGAGTTTTTTCCTGAGGAGAACTGGCCATCCGGAGCTCAGCCGGGCGATAAAATACCTGTTGCTTTTGGTACCTCTTATGATGCCAATTTTGCGGTGGGTGTTTCTCAGCTGATATTTGATGGCTCCTATTTTGTTGGTATTCAGGCCACGCGGGTTTTTCTTGAGCTTACCGAGCAACAGCAACGCAAAACCGAAGTGGAAATACGCAACGGGGTAGCGCAGGCGTATTTCATCGCCCTGAGTGCAAGAGAAAACCGTAATGCTTTCACCGAGCTGCTTAAAGTAAATGAGGAGATTTTGCGCGAAACGCGTGCGCAGTTTTCCAGCGGTTTTGTAGAGTCGATGGACGTATCGCAAATGGAACTGTTGGTGAACGACTCCCGCAAAAGGTTGATGGAGGTGAGCCGCAACGAAGAGGTGGCGCTGGCTGTGTTGCGCTTTTCGATGGGACTTAATCCAACCGACGAAATTGAACTTTCCGATTCGCTTACATATCTATCGGGACGTATCATAGCCGGAGGCATGCCAATGGAGATTCTGGTGCCCGATACGCATGTGGATTATCAACTGGCCATGAGCAATGAGGAGAGCCAACGGCTGTATCTTAAGAACGAGCGTGTACAATACCTTCCGAAGATCAGTGCATTTTACAACTATCAAAAGATGGGATTTGCTGATGACTGGAATCTTTTTGATGAAAAATGGCATAAAGCCCAGATGGTTGGTTTAAAGGTTAGTGTGCCAATTTTCTCCTCGGGAATGCGATATGCACGCGTTCAGCAGCAGAAGTTAAGTTATCAGAAGAGCCAGAACGAGCGCGAAATGGTGCTGCACGACCTCTACAACCGCTTTTTAACCGCGCAGGCCGATATGCGAAGCAGTTACGACAACTATCTGTATAGCATCGAGAATCGTAAGCTGGCACTCGATATTCTTGAGAAAACCAGGGTGAAGTTTAGCCATGGCATCGCTTCCAGTTCTGAGTACACACAGCAGCAGAGCCAGTATATTCAGGCGCATCTTGGATATGTGCAGTCCGCCGTTAACCTAATGAATGCCCATATTGCACTATTAAAAGCTACCGGTCAGCTATAGCACCGGAAAAGTTTGTTTTATATTTTATGTGAGACCATTAATGTGATTATAATAATGAAAAGTAAATTGATTCTTTGGCCAATGATTTCCGGTTACCTCTTTCTGTCGGCTTGTGGTTCGCGTGTGGCAGACGAAAACTGGGAGAAAGCTGATCAACTGGCTGAATACAAGGTTCAGATGGAAGATCTACGGAAGAAGATAGCTCAACTAGAGCGTGAACTAAATATTGTTGACGATAAATCAACGGTGAATGTGGAGATTACTCCGGTGGTGAAAACCAACTTTGAACATTTTGTTGATGTAATGGGACGGGTACAATCTGACCAGAATTTGCTGGTGAGTCCTGAGTCTGCCGGTAATATTGTTGAGATTCTGGTTAAGGAGGGCGACAGGGTTACTAAAGGTCAGGTGCTTGCACGGCTAAATACCGATGCTCTGGATCGTTCTGTACAGGAATTGGAGGTGAATCTGGAGTTGGCCAACACACTTTTTGAGCGTCAGGAGATGTTGTGGAAACAAAATATTGGCAGTGAGGTGCAATATCTTCAAGCCAAATCAAACAAGGAGTCACTGGAGCGCAGGCTGGAAGGGCTTAAAGCGCAACGTGCCATGGCAGTAATCACCTCACCGGTAACAGGTGTGGTGGACGACTTAATTCAGAAACGTGGTGAGATGGCCGGCCCCGCAACTCCTTTTGCACGTATCGTAAACCTCGATAAGGTCTATATTACCGCAGATGTTTCTGAGGTTTATCTCAATCAGGTGCGCCACGGCGATTCAATTCAAGTCTATTTTCCGGTTCTGGATTTAACACGTAACGCCATCATTGCCCGCACGTCATCGGTGCTTGACCCTGACAGTCGTACTTTCAGAATCCGGATTGAACTGGACAACTCACGCAACCAAATTCGACCCAACCTGATGGCTGTCCTCAAACTAAGGACTTACCAGAACCAGGAAGCAGTGGTTGTACCTTCCATACTGATAAAACGTGATTTTGTTGGTGACTTTCTTTTTGTTGCCGAGGAGAACAATGGCCGCACTGTGGCCCGCAAACGTTATATCGAGCGTGGATTAAACGACAATAACAATACGGTAGTCTATTCGGGGTTAAATTCAGGTGATGGCATTATCACTCTGGGTTATGGTCAGGTGGTAGATGGTACCGTTTTGAATCATACCGGGCTAAACTAAAATAGTGCGATAACGTGCTGGCGTTTAATATTTAATCCCAGACATCATCTCTCCTTATTAACTTACGGGCTTGTATTGCTTTAAGCCCGCCGGGAGAGGTTGTATTTTTTCTATTCATTTTCCATTTATAACATTCTAGCCAAATGGAGCATATTAAAGACGGAGATATCAGTCACAGACAGTTTAAGCCTACTTTTTGGGCACTCGCCAATAAGAATACAATTTATATATTGACTTTCTTTTTATTGCTGGGCGGAATAATGACCTATAGAGGTTTGCAACGGGAGTTGTTTCCCGAGATAGTCATCCCTTACATTATGGTAAGCACACCATATCCCGGAAATAGTCCTCCCGATATTGAGAACCTCATTACCCGCCCAATAGAGAAGCAACTTAAAGGGTTGAACGGTGTTAAAAGGTTGTCTTCGGCTTCTTTTCAGGACATGAGCCTTATCGTGGTTGAGTTTGATGCCGATGTAGATGTAAAGATTGCCTTGCAGGATGTAAAGGATCAGGTGGATAAATCTAAAAATGATCTGCCCGACGATTTGGATACGGATCCCATCGTGGAGGATATTGATTTTTCTGAGTTTCCGGTGATAAATATTAACCTTTCGGGTGATTACAGCCTGATAGAGCTTAAGAAGTTTGCCGAGGATTTGCAGGAAGAGTTTGAATCGTTGCGTGAGGTACGAGAGGCAGATATACGTGGAGTTGATGAGCGGGAGATAAAGATTCATGCCGATCCGCTAAAGTTGGAGGCTTTTAACCTCACCTTTTTTGATATTGAGCAGGCTGTGATGAGCGAAAATGTCACCATTGGAGCTGGCGAGATTTTAGTGGATGGCACCCGTCGATCGGTACGTACGGAAGCCAACTATCGCACCATTGAGGAATTGGGGTCAACCATCGTAAAATTTGAGAACGATAAAATCGTTTATCTGCGCGATGTGGCCGAGATTATTGATGGTTTTGAGGAGAAAAGCTCCATTTCGAGGCTTAACCATCAGCCAGTGGTTACTTTGAGTATTGTGAAGAAAAGCGGAGAGAACCTTCTGGACGCTACCGAAAAGATTTTTAAGATTATTGAAGCGCGGCAAAAGAGCAACATGCTGCCTCCTGACCTTACAGTGACCATCACCGACGACCAGTCGGTATATATCCGCGATCAGATAAGTAATCTCGAGAACTCAATTATTTTAGGAATGATTCTGGTGATGCTGGTGTTGTATCTTTTTATGGGTATCAGAAACGCCTTGTTTTCCGGAATTGCAATCCCAATGTCAATGTTTATCTCTTTCCTGATACTGGGAGAGATTGGATATACTATCAATACCATGGTTCTCTTTAGCTTGTTGCTTGCGCTGGGAATGCTAGTGGATAATGCCATAGTGGTGGTTGAGAACTCGTACCGACTTTTTGAGGAGGGCTACTCACGTATGGAAGCGATAAAGAAGGGTGTGAGTGAAATTGCCATTCCCATTATCTCGTCCACTGCAACCACGTTGGCAGCATTTTTCCCGTTATTGTTCTGGCCCGGAATTGTGGGAGAGTTTATGAAATATCTACCCATCACATTGATCATTGTGCTGTCGTCGTCGCTTTTTGTAGCATTGGTACTAAATCCGGTTTTTGCGGCAAGGTTCATGGCCATAGAAGATCCCGGCAAGAAGGTGAATCACAAACAACTTTTTTTAATCACCGGTCTGATATCTGTTATTGGCATCATTTTTTACATTGTTGGCAATATTCTCGTAGGGAACATCCTACAGTTGCCGTTGTTGCTGAGTTTGTTAAATGTGTTTCTGCTTAAACCGGCAGCATGGAAGTTCCAGAACCGGCTGCTTCCCTGGCTCGAGAACCGCTACGAAGCAACGCTGAAACTCGCTTTGGGCAAACGTACATCTGTTTGGTTGTTGGTGGGAATGGTGGGAATGTTTATTTTCTCAGTCGTCTTTTTTGCATCGTCGGTACCCAATGTGATATTTTTCCCTGAGAGTGATCCTAAAACGGTTTACATAACCATGGAGTTGCCTTTGGGAACCGACATCGACAAAACGGATGAGGCTGCTCAGCGTGCCGAGGAGATTGTGTATGGCGTACTGGAGCCCTATAAGCACATTGTGAGTTCGGTAGGGGTAAATGTGGGCAATGCACGTGGCGATTTTTTTGAACCCGGCAGAGCTCCCAACAAAACCCTCTTTATTATCACTTTTGAGGAGTATGAGTTTCGCGATGGCATCAGCACATCCAAGGTGATGCAACAATTAACCGAAGCTTTGAAGGCTTTTACCGGCGCTAAATTTTTCGTAGAGAAAGAGGAAAATGGCCCGCCCGTAGGTAAACCAATTAATCTGGAGTTGGCGGGAGATGATTTTAACAGGCTGGTGGCAATTGCCGAAGATGTGAAACGACACATTGATGAGGTTCAGATACCAGGCATCGAAAACCTGGAGATGGACATAAACATCAGCAAGCCGGAAATGCGCGTGAATATCGACAGGGAAATGGTACGGCGACTTGGCCTTTCCACACAGATGGTAGCAGGGTCACTGCGTACCGCTTTGTATGGCAGCAGGGTAGATAAGTTCAAGGATGGTGAAGATGAATTCGATATTGTGTTGCGGCTGGAAGATCGCCACCGTAACAATGTGGCATCACTAATGAACATGAAGCTAAAGGTTGAAAAAGATGGAAAGAGCTATCACATTCCGGTGTCATCGGTGGCGC
Organism: Alkaliflexus imshenetskii DSM 15055; assembly: GCF_000517065.1. Classification (GTDB taxonomy): domain Bacteria; phylum Bacteroidota; class Bacteroidia; order Bacteroidales; family Marinilabiliaceae; genus Alkaliflexus; species Alkaliflexus imshenetskii. The sequence continues at coordinate 2,186,350 of NZ_KI912105.1, forward strand.
GCTTTACGTACGATACCACATACGAAAATATCAAAAGGAAGAACAACACCCGTATGATTACTTTGTATTCGAACGTGATTGAGGGGTACAATGCAAATAAAATTAATGAGCGTATTCGTGATGTAATGGATAGCTATGAAATGCCCACAGGTTATAGGTGGGAGATGACCGGTGAGCAGGAGAACCAGCAGGAGACTTCAGAGTTTCTGCTAAAGGCGCTGATGATTGCCATTGCACTCATCGCAATGATTCTCATCACACAGTTTAACTCAGCCATTAAACCGCTTATTATTTTAGCTACCGTGGTGCTAAGTACAATAGGTGTATTCATGGGTCTCGGTACTTTCAGAATGGAGTTTGTAATTTTGATGACTGGGGTCGGCATTGTATCACTTGCAGGAATTGTGGTTAATAATGGCATCGTGCTCATCGACTATATCGATTTAAAGCGCCGTGAGAAAAAAGAGTTGCTTGGGCTGCCCGAGAATGGCCGTTTATCACGCGAAGATGAGAAAGCTGCCATTATTGCTGCCGGAAAGACGCGTCTTCGCCCGGTGTTGCTCACAGCCATCACCACCATTTTAGGGTTGATACCATTGGCCATCGGTCTCAACTTCGATTTTTTCGGATTGTTCTCGGAGTTTAATCCACGTATCTATTTCGGTGGTGACAATGCCGCATTCTGGGGGCCAATGTCTACCACAGTGATTTTTGGACTTACAACTTCAACCTTTCTCACTCTGATAATGGCACCTGTGATGTATATTATCGCGGTGCGTGTTCGCAACCGGTTTGTTAAGGAGAAAGTGGATTAAGGTTATATATAATAGCAAGATAAAGCAAATGCGGTGCATGATTCATACACCGCATTTGCTTTATTTAAATCTTTGTGGACTATCGATTCTTCAGAGGTAATTTAATCTATTTTTTTGATGATACCTCTTTTAGTGCTTCTGAAACATTGATGGCATAGTCTCCAAGTTTCTCGCACTCAGAGAAAATGTCATTGAAAAGGATGCCGGCCTCGTATGAGTAGACATTCTTCGAGAGATTGTCGAGGTGATCAGCCTTTAGCTGATTCCTGTAATTGTTGATCTGATCCTCAATTTGAACAGCCTTGTCGAGAATCACATGCTGCTCATCCACGTTGAGGTTGTCGCGCATAATTTCTAACGACTCTTCCACAAGATTGAACATCAGTTCCAGTTTCTCCATGGCCTCTTCGCTAAAGGTGATTTTTTTCTCGCGCATACGGTTAACTGAGCGGGCAAGGTTGAAATTACAATCACCTACACTCTCCAAATCACCTACAAGTTTGAGCATCGAACGCATGCGCCGGCGCCCTTGTTCACTTATTTTGTGCTGTGATACCTGACTCAGATAGTTGGTGATTTCCACCTCCACATTGTCGCAAATGCCTTCGTATTTCTGAATTTTGGTGTAGAGCTTGTTGAATTTCTTATCACTGGTTTCGTATAATAGTTTTCTGAAGAAACCAAACATTTTTGAAGTGTGTTTTGCAAAAAACTGCACCTCTTTTTTGGCTTGCAGAAGCGACAGTTCCGGAGTGCTCAACATGCCGGTGGTAATAAATTTCAGGCGGAAGTCCTCTTCTGAATCTTTGTCACGCTGTGGAATCATCTTTATCACCAGTTTTTGAAGCAGAGGTGTAAACCAAATAAAAATGAGTACATTAAGAATGTTGAAAGAGGTGTGGAAGAGGGCCAGGGCAGTAGGAATTGCTGCAGGCGACTCTGAGGGTGACACACCGTTGTGATGCGTTACAAAGTGATCAATCCAATATGTGAATTGGTTGAATATAGCCAGCATCCAGATAACACCAAGCAAGTTAAATATAAGGTGTACGCGTGCGGCACGCTTGGCACTCAGATTGCCTACCGATGCTGCTATATTGGATGTGACAGTGGTACCGATATTTTCGCCTAGAACCATCGCCGCAGCCATCGGGAACTCAATCCATCCCTGATTACACATTACGAATGTAAGTGCCATTGTTGCAGAAGAGGATTGTATGATAACGGTTAAAAGGGTGCCAATGCCCAGGAAAATGAGCGTAGAGGTGAACCCAAGGCCGGTAAAACGCTCCACAAAGCTCATGATTTCGGGGTTCTCATTGATGTTGGGTACTGAGTTTTTGAGGAAATCGAGACCCAAAAAGAGCAAAGCAAACCCGAGCAGGAATTCGCCCCATGAGCGTCGGTTGCCTATTCTGCTAAAGATAAGCGGCAGGGCAATGGCAATCATTGGCAACGAATAATCGCTGATGGCAACTTTAAACCCGAAGAGTGTAATAACCCATCCTGTAACTGTGGTTCCTATGTTGGCGCCCATAATAACCCCTATAGATTCTTTAAGGGTTATGAGACCGGCGTTTACAAAACCTACAACCATCACAGTAGTTGCGGAGGATGATTGCACCACGGTGGTAACAAAAAATCCTGTCAAAACGCCAAAAAACCTGTTGGAGGTCATGGCTGACAGGATGCTTCTCATTTTTGATCCGGCTACTTTTTGAAGCGATTCACTCATCATCTTCATTCCAAACAGGAACATCCCGAGTGAACCGACCATGGTCAGGAAGTCGAAAAAAGAATAGTTCATTGTTCTTGTGTGTTGGCGGTAGTCCTTTTGGCAATGATTCGCCTGCTTCTGACATTTAGAAGATTACCGCGTGCAATTATTTGTTGACGGTTACAAAAATAGACTTTTTTCTTTTTGCAGGAAATCTGTTTACCCGGTTTTTATGCATACGGCATTGCAATCATTGTTGCTTCAGGCCGAAATGGTTTCATTGTCAAGATAACCAGTCTGTTGCAAACCAATGTTGATTTCTCCTTTTTGGTATGATTTTACATAGCGTCATTTCTGTTATCTATTTCTTGAAGTGCGAGCAAATCTGTTCTGAATGAATTACGGCTTAAATTCCCAAATGGCAAAGATTACCCTGATTGCCTTTCAGAAGATGATTCCGTAACCCTCTCAATGGTATTTCCTTTTCCCACTTACGTTTAAAGTTCACAATAAAAATGCAATATTCCTGCTTTTTAATGACAACGATACGCTTTTTACTTTAAGTTTGTACTTTATTTAAATCCGATATGTGTTATGGAACACCTGTTTCTTCCAAAATTCATTACGACTTTAAAAGAGGGGTACACGCGGCATCAATTTACTAAAGATATTATGGCCGGTACCATTGTGGGCATCGTGGCACTTCCTTTGGCCATTGCTTTCGCCATCGCATCAGGTGTTGGTCCCGAGAAGGGTTTGGTTACTGCCATCGTAGCAGGGATATTGATTTCCCTATTGGGTGGCAGCCGCGTGCAAATTGGAGGTCCTACTGGTGCATTTGTTGTAATTGTTGCCGGTATTATTGCCAACTATGGAATTGATGGTCTAATCATTTCCACCATAATGGCAGGTCTCATTATGATTGTTTTTGGATTGTTGCGTTTAGGCGTCATTATCCGCTTTATTCCCTATCCGCTCACTGTTGGATTTACTAGTGGTATCGCAGTTCTAATTTTTGTATCTCAGATAAAGGATTTTTTTGGACTACAAACCGGCCCAATGCCAGCAGATTTTGCCGGAAAAATAAACATGTTGATAGTATCATTTGATACCATCAATCCTGTGGCGCTTGGTATTGGCGTAATGAGCGTTTTGGTTACGCTGTTTTGGAGCAGGATAACTGCACGTGTGCCGGGGTCGCTTATCGCTTTGCTCATAGGTGTGGTGCTTGTTATAGTTTTTGGCGTGAATGCTGAAACCATTGGCAGTAGATTTGGTGAGATACCCTCTAGACTTCCTTTGCCGTCCTTTCCCGATGTGAGTATGGATTTAATTATAAAGCATATTGGTCCGGCCTTCACAATCGCGATGCTTGGTTCCATTGAATCGTTGCTTTCGGCTGTGGTATCGGATAGTATGATTGGAGGACGCCATAGAAGCAATACTGAATTGATAGCGCAGGGAATAGCCAACGTGGGCAGCGGATTGTTTGGTGGCATTCCTGCCACAGGCGCCATTGCACGCACGGCAACCAATGTGAAAAACGGAGGTAGAACGCCTGTTGCAGGAATTGTACACGCTTTGGTATTGCTTATAATTATGCTTTTTGCCGGAAAATGGGCAGCCCTCATACCTCTTTCCGTACTAGCCGGAATACTTATGGTGGTAGCATACAATATGAGTGAATGGCGCTCGTTTGTTACCATTCTGCGTGGGTCGCGTTACGATGTACTTGTGTTACTCACCTCGTTTATTCTAACGGTGGTGGTGGATTTAACCATCGCCATTCAGGTAGGTATGGTACTTGCGGCGTTACTGTTTATGAAACGTATGGCCGATGTGGCAGAGGTAAAGCCGCTTGTTTCGTATGCATCAGGCGACAAGGATGATACAGGTATGGTGGGTTTGGAGCTTCCGAGAAATACCGACGTATTCGAGATTTCGGGACCTATGTTTTTTGGTGTTGCCAATAAGTTTAAAGAGCTGATGCATGAAATTGCGGATGATTCAGACATCATAATCATCCGGATGCGAAATGTACCAATGATTGATGCAACAGGTATTCATAATTTCAATGCCATGCTCGGACACTTTATTCATAAACGAAAACGCGTTTTACTCTCAGGCGTTAATGAAACCGTATTGTCGGAGTTGCGTCGTCACGGCATTGTGGCATTGGTAGGAAAGGAGAATATCTTTTCCCACTTTGAGGAGGCGCTGGCCAAGGCACAACGTGTAAGTAAGCGATAGATTGGTGGCTGTTCTAAAGTCCCAGATGCATGAGGTAGAGTTTGGCGCATGCACGTGCATCGCTTAGCGCATCATGGTGATTTAGGTCAATGTTGAATCTGTGGCACAACGCGGCAAGGTTGGAGCGGTATATGCGATAGGTACACTTTTTCTCATATTCAGGCTCCTGAAGTTCATAATATTGCAAAGTGCTCTTTAGAACCGGAAAATCGAACGATAGTCCATTATGGGCAACCACCGTCTGATATTTAATGTAGGGTTCAATCAAGTGCCAGACATCTTCAAAAATGGGAGCTTCGGCAGTTTTGTCAGGTGTAATGCCGTGCACCTGAACCATTTTTCCCCAATAGTAGTTTCCCGGAGGCTGCACCAGCATATCAATTTCCTTTACTATTATACCATTCTCAACACGCACAAGACCAACCTGGCAAATGCTCCAGCGGTGTCCCTGTGCTGTTTCAAAATCGATGGCTGTGAATGTGTTGTCCATCTGGGTTTAATTAGAGGTTTGGAAAATAAAAAAGGATTTCATCCGGCAGGGACGAAATCCTTTTTTTTGTGGGCCCAGCTGGGCTTGAACCAGCGACCCCCTGATTATGAGTCAGGTGCTACTAACCAACTGAGCTATGGGCCCTGCTAACAAATTTGTATCTTTGTTTTTTAGCGAATGCAAAAATACAAAGAAAATAGAATAATCAAATATTCTGAGACGAGATTGTTGGTGGTATTGAAAAATTTAATCGCAATTTTTTAGCTTTGTGCCTGCTAATTCTAAGATAGAAAGCTTTTTAAATGATGGATTGGTTTGTGCATAATGGAACTGAAAAAGTTTAATTCTATGTAGCATCAGTGAGTTGTTTTGGTATTGAATCGAAAAAATGGAGATGAAATGGATAATGTGAAGAATATTTTGTTTGATTTGGGCGGTGTTGTAATCGACATTGATGTGCAACGTACGGTAGATGCACTGGCAAAACTTTTTGGAATGGAGGGCAACGTAACGCCGCGTGATGTGCTTGGGCAGGAGGTTTTTCTTCGATATGAAACCGGACTGATTAGTTCTTCGCAGTTTGTTGCTTCCATCAGACGATTGTCGGGTAATGGTGTGAACGAAAGCGATGTGATTGATGCGTGGAATTCGATGCTTGTGGAAATACCTGAAAGACGTGTAAAGACCATTGAGCGATTAAAGTTGCAACACAAACTGTATGTGTTGAGCAACACCAATTCGTTGCACGTGGAACGCTTTGAACGGATGGCTCCCGGTTACGACCACCTGTCACAGTTGTTTGACAGGATGTATTTCTCGCATCTGATAGGTAGCCGTAAGCCTGATACAACGGCATTTCTATCCGTTGTGGTGCATAGTGGTATTGTTGCAGAAGAGACGCTCTTTGTAGATGACCTTGCCGATAACATAGAAACAGCCCGTCGGTTAGGATTTCAAACGCTCCATGTTTCCAACGGGCTTGATATTTCTGATTGGTTTGAACAGAACTGGTTTTAGGTTTTGGTAGGGTTCTTTTTCTTACCGTTTCACCAATAGCCAAACGCTTTCTTTGCCTGGCGTATTTCGTTCCGATTCGAGTGCGCTCACCGCTTGTTCCCAATTGTTAAATGACATGTACGATACTTTGTAAAAATCTGGATTGGGACCATGTTCTCTTTGAATTATTTCTGAACGCATGCCTTTTTGAGCCAAATCTTGTTGAAGTTTTTCAGCATTAGAATATTCCATAAAACTGGCTGAAATAAGGAAGTACTTATCATTGCCGGAGGGTGTTTTAAAAACGGGCTCTTCAAATACCTCTTCGGCATATACTTCCGGTTCTTCATCCACCTCCTGAATGGTTTCTTCAACCACAGGTTGTGGCTGGGGTGTGGGTTTTTTGGCGGTTTTGTTACAGGCAGCTATGGAAAATGCCAAGATGATTGTCAGCAGATAAATACTTTTCATAAGATTAGATTTTATAGGGTGTTGTTGCATTAGAAACCGGGTTTTCTCTTTGTTTGTTATCAATAAAAAAGTATTGTTTTTTATCGGGAAAAATACTTTGTAAAGCAATGATGTGTGAATTTACACTCTATAATCAAAAACATCAAATCAAAATCCCCAAAAAACAATCATCTTATATTGTTTTTATCTTTTAGCGCAATGCATAAAATTCAGTTCTATTTTACAGATTTCATTTTAATAGGCGAAAGTTAAAGTATTTTTCCCGGCCTTGTCAAATTATTTTTTAGTTAAAAAGCCCCGTTGTGATTGTTTTTGCAATCTCAACGGGGCTTTAAACTAAGTATTTTGTCTGTTGATTATGTTTGTTTATCCATATCTTGGTACCAATAGTAGTGCACTTTTGTTTTATGGATTTGTTTCGGTTACTTTTAGTGTGAAGGATGTTTCACCGGATTTGTAACGGAACATGTTGATATACAAATATCCGGTGTTGGTTGTGAAGGTCATAGCGCCTTGCTGGTCTTCCTCTTTATTATAGTCGATACGGAATTGATGCTTGTTGCTCTGTTTTTGAAAGAAGAAAGGCACATCAGAAACCCAAATTTGCAAGTATTGCATTAAAGTAGCAAGGTTGGAAAAGTCAGATGATTTGTTCAGAGTGACTTCCACGTTGTAGGTTTTTCCTTTCTCCAGCTTCAGATAGTAATGATATTCAGTGGTGATGGCATCTTTATCCTCGTCAGGCACATTGCCAACAACCACATTGCCTGTTTGGATAGAGGTTGGATTTTTCATGCTTCCTGCCTCCGCCGCTTTGTCATGGAGTTCTTCAAAGTTTTCAATTTTGTCCGGATCAGGCTCGTCATCACCGGGCTCTTCATCGTCATCGGGCTCTGTGATAGGGTTTTCACTTCTGACAGCTTCAAATTTGGTGATGCCATCAGATTCTTCAACCAGAATTTCCAGATTGTCGCCAGACAGTTGCCAGGTAGCAACTACTGCCTCTGAATCTCCATCGATGGTAAAAGTTATCTCATTGCCTTTGTAATCGAAGAATCCTTTTTCAATTACCTGCATACCCTCAAGACTTGTTCCTGTCAATGAAAAATATGTGAATTGGCCATTTTGAAAATGGAAATACTGCGTTGGCTCTTGGGCAGAGGCTGATTTTTCTTCTACAATCTCTGCCTGTTCCTCTTCGGCCTCTATAAATTCCATGGAAGTAATTTGCCAATAACCTTCGAGGGCAAAAGGGGTATTTTTGTCATCCTTTGAACAGGCTGTGATGAACATCAGTAATACGACTGCAGCCCAAAGTTTTAACCACAAACAATTTTTATATGTTGTCATATCTGTTTATTTATCTTTGTTTTACAATTGGTCAACAGTAATGGTAACTTCCACATCTTTCAGGTAGCTGTGAACCTGAATGTAAAGACATTCGGAATCGGGCACTACCATGTAGGTTAACGGATTGTTGGGTGTAGGAAAGTTCTTTTCACTCACATCCACACCGCCTTCGGCAATGAAGTTTTCTGAAATGGTAATGGTTGCGTATTTATTGAACACGTTCTTGTTCACATCTGCAGGAGCCACAATTTCATTTATGCGGATGCGGTAGGTTTTGTTTTTCTCAACATGCAGATAGAATCGGAACATGTTACCGGTGGTTGTTTGAATGAGTTTTTCCTTTACGGTAACACCTGTTTCAATCAACATTGGGTTTATATCGAGACCTAGCTGTTGATTGATTTTATGGCGGGCTGCACAACCTGTGGCTGTATTGTCATCATCACCATCACTATCACCATCGTCGTCGTCATTGTTTCCGGGTTCTTCGGCAGGAGCTTCTTTGGTTGCAACAATTTGCTTAAAAGGGCCAGATTCAAAATCAATGGTTATTTTGTTTCCGGCGATGGTGTATGTAGCCGGGTAAGTTTCGGTTTGGTAAGTCAGGTCAATGTTTCTGCCATTGGAAGTAGCGTATAAACCGGAGTGTTCATCTACTATGCCAGTATAGTTTTTGACAGCGTATTTCCATACGTTGCCATTAAACTCAATGTAGGCATTGTTCTCGCCATTTGGATACTTGATTTCTTCTTCTGCCTGCTCCTGCTCGGGGTCCTCGCTGGCAACGAGGCGTATTTCCTTTTCAATTTTCCATAATCCTTCCAGGGTAGCAGGCTCCTGAGTATCTTTATCTTTGCTGCAGCTTGTGGCCACTGTGATCATCATTCCCAATAAAAGTGCGGGAAGAATTTTGTAGGTGTTTATGTATGTCATTTTGTTTTGGATTAGCATGATATTGCTCGAAAAACCATGCACGTATGTACGCAGTTTTTCAATTAAGGTTCTAAAATTAGACAATATTGTTAAGTAAACAATTGGTTGTCCAATTCTCTATCATGCCAATCCTTGGTCGGCCAGGGTTTAATCTACATACTTGTAGCCAACCCCTTTGATGGTACGGATATGATCCTGCCCAATTTTTTCACGTAGTTTACGAATGTGTACATCAATGGTACGGTCGCCAACAATGATGCTGTCGCCCCAAATGGAGTTATAGATATCTTCGCGGGTGAAAACCTTATCGGGTTTGGATGCCAACAGAAGAAGCAGTTCAAACTCTTTTTTGGGCAGCATGAGTTCATTTCCGGCTACGGTCACCACGTATCGTTCCTTGTCGATAATTAATTCGCCGATTGATATCACGTCTGAGTCGCCCGTATCCTGTACGCCGGTTCCTGAGCGGTACCGCTTAAGCAGAGCTTTGGCACGTGATATCAACACTTTTGGTTTAATGGGTTTTGCGATGTAATCATCGGCGCCGGCTTCAAACCCTGCAATTTGCGAATAGTCTTCGCCACGTGCGGTGAGAAACGCCACGAGTGCGTCTTTCAGTGCTGGTTGGCGCTTAATCTCCTCACAGGTTTCGATGCCATCCATGCCTGGCATCATCACATCCAGAATTATGAGGTGCGGCACGGTTTCAAGTGCAATTTTTATGGCCTCTTTGCCGTTTTGTGCCGTGAATACCGTAAACCCTTCTTTCGTAAGGTTGTAGCTTAGGAACTCCAGAATGTCCGGCTCATCATCCACCAGAAGCAGTCTGTATTTTTCTGTTTCGCTCATGTCTATTTGGGTTATTTTATTTAGCTTTTTTGAGTGTGAAGGTGAATGATGTGCCTTTGCCATACTCACTGTTCACGTTAATGGTTTGTTTGTGGGCTTCAATAATGTGTTTCACAATGGCCAGCCCAAGTCCGGTGCCGCCCTGGTCGCGTGAGCGGCTTTTGTCCACGCGGTAAAACCGCTCAAATATGCGAGGCACCTCGTTTTGCGGAATCCCCACACCATTGTCGCGAACCTGCACCAATACCACCTTGTCCATATCGTAAAAACTTACGGTGGTATTTCCGCCTTCGCGTCCGTAATGAATGGCGTTGACTACCAGGTTGCTGATTACCTGAAAAATGCGTTTTTTGTCGGCATACACCATGGTGGCTTTATCGGTTGATTTGCCAAAGCGCAGATTTATGTGGCGGTCTTTGGCTCTAATCTCCTGCATTTCAAAAACATCCTCAACCAGATTGAAGAGGTTAAACTTTTCGTACTCCATCTCCAATTCGCCCGATTCGAGTTTGGCAATGGCCTCTAGGTCGTTGATGATGGATATCATCCGGTCGATGCTTTTCTCGGTGCGTTTCAGGTAGAGCATGTTTATATTTGGGTCATCAAGCCCACCATCCAAAAGGGTGAGAATGTAACCCTGTATGTTAAAAATCGGCGTTTTTAATTCGTGCGATACATTGCCAAGATACTCCTTTCGGTACTGTTCCAACTGCTTGAGGGTTTGAATCTCTTGAATTTTTCCTTTCATCCATTCGGTTACTTCCTTGTTTATATCCACAAACAGATCGCTCTTGTTGTTGGTGATCTCTTTCAGGGATGGTTTGAAGTTATGAATGGTTTTATAGATTGGCTTTATCTTGGCGTAGATATATGAGTTGATGAAATATTTAACAAGATAGAATGTAGTAGCAGTGAATACCGGGATGGTTATGAGCAAGGAAACCAGTTTGTTCGAAAACCAATTGTTGAGGATGAGAAAAATCAATGCCAGTCCCAGGAAGGTTAGGGTTAGATAACCTGCAATTCTTTGTGGAGCAATCGGTTTCATTTTGAATATGATGCTTTTTGTTTTCCTGTGTGATGTTGGTAGCAGTGAATATTTTGCTGCTGTAATACAAAATTAATTGAAATATAACATACTTTACCTTGACAAGTTGACGAAGGCGCATGTTAAGTTAATGTAAATCGTTGTTATGTTCTGAAATTGAGCCATAATAATTGTAAATTTGTACAATTTGCGCGCATATTCCTAACAAAAAATTAATATAGGTAAGTTTTTTTCGCTGTAGTTGATGCACTATTTTTGATTTATAAACGTCACTCACATGCTGTTAATCTGGACTTGTGTCACTCTTCTTTCGCTTCTGGCATTTTTTCACCTGGTTGTAGGGGTTTCAAACGATGCGGTGAATTTTCTCAATTCTGCCATTGGCTCGCGTATTGCATCGCGGCGTGCTGTATTATGGACAGCTGGCGCCGGTTTGCTCATTGGCACATTTTTTTCCGGCGGAATGATGGAGGTGGTGCGAAATGGCGTTATCAATCCCAATAGTTTACATCTTAGCGATTTGCTCATTGTTTTTGTGGCTGTTTCCATCATCAATGTGATTGTGATCGACGCCTATAACAGCATTGGTTTTCCAACATCAACTACCATTGCAGTTATTTTCAGCCTGATAGGAGGGGGACTGGCCGTTGTTATGATGAAAGGTGCAGAGACTGGAATGGCCTACTCGGGTTTCATCAATACCGATCGCATCTTTCTGATTTTTGCCGGTATATTGGTTTCCATTCTCATGGCTTTTGTGATGGGTGCTGTGGTGCAATTCGTGACCCGTCTTATCTTCACTTTTCAATATCAAGGTCGATTTACTTTGTTGTTTGCATTTGGTGGCGCTTTTGCGTTCACGGCCATTCTGTTTTTGATATTTAAGAAAGGTGTGGGTGGCGTTATCTGGGAAGAGCATTTCAATACATTTGTCGAGCTTACCTTGATGGATGTGCTGATACCCACTTTTATCATCATATTTTTTGTGCTCTGGGGATTGGGCACTTTGATAAAGATAGACATTCCGCGGTTGGTAGTTTTTTTTGGGACTTTTGCCCTGGCACTGTCTTTTGCAGCCAACGATCTTGTCAATTTTATCGGCTTACCACTTACCGGCATTGAGAGTTTTAAAGAGTTTTTGAATACTCCCGGTGCTGATATTAACACGTTTTCACTTCATTTTTTGGATAACGACTGGATTCGCGGCCATCACTTTCAGGATGGCATATACATGACTTTTTTTGTGCTGGCCGGTGCCATTATGATGATTACCGTTTTTTACTCAAAAAAATCGCGTTCGGTAACCGAAACAGAGGTGTATCTTGGTCGTCAGGCGCCAGGTTATGAGCAGTTTGAGCCTTCTCCCACATCGCGGTTGCTGGTACGTCGTTTTCTGTCGATGTATCAGAAAGTAGAAGCGTGGCTACCAGCGCCTGTGCATAACTTTATTTCTGCCAGATTTGCCCGCTCAGTGGTTCCTGAGCGACATGCCGGAACCGACGAACTGGTATATTTTGATACGGTGCGCGCCACTGTGAATCTGGTTGTGGCTGTTCTGCTAATCTCTGTCGGCACCTATTTGCGTTTTCCGTTGTCCACCACCTTTGTCGTATTTATGGTATCCATGGGCACTTCATTTGCTGATCAGGCCTGGGGACGCGAGAGCGCTGTGTACCGGATTTCAGGAGTGCTATCGGTGTTGGGCGGTTGGTTTATAACTGCGTTGACCGGTTTTTTGGGCGCGTTTATTTTTACGCTGCTTATTTGGTGGGGTGGCTGGGTTATGGCGTTGGTTCTTTTTGCATTGATGATTCTGACGCTTATTGGCACCACGCGTTATCACCATCGCAAGCAACAACAGATCGAGACTCAGCGACAAGGATTTATCAATGAGCAGGCCGAAAGTGTAGAATGGCTGCGCGAAACCGGAAGTGAAAATGTAAGGAAGCAGCTACTTGAAATCTCTAAAATCTATTTTTTAATCATCAATGGGCTTATTGATGAAAACCTCAAGCAGTTAAGGGAAGCCGTGCAGAAGTCGGAGTTGCTACAACAAGCTGTTAAAAACCACAAGGAGGAGTTGTTTCGCACATACAGTAAACTACCCGATGAGGTTCAGGACGCAGGGCATTTATTTGTGCAGGCGCTCGATTATCTCACCGAGCTGTCGAATACTTTAAGTATAGTGGCACCACTTGTCTATTCTCATGTTGAAAATCAGCATAAAGGTCTTACCAATGTGCAGCAGGATGATCTTTCTGTTATTCTTGATGAGGTGACATCTTATCTCAATTTTGTAATTCATTTTGAGAAGGAGAAACGCTTTGATGCCCTTGCAGAACTTAAAACGCGACAGCGAATACTAATTGATACCATTGAAGAGTACCGCCTGGAACAGATACGGCGCATACGCTCAGGCGAGGGGAAAACACGGGTGAATGTGATTTATATGGAACTTCTGGGTGAGACTAAGAATATGCTGATTTATTGCCACAATTTATTTCAGGCCTTAAGAGAGTTTTACATTCATTCGGGCAATAAAACATAACCCGCAGATTGCTCTGCGGGTCGTGTATGGTGAGGTTTAAAATCTTTGGTAATCCTCGTCGTTCACTTCGGGGTAAGTCATTTTCAGATCTACACCTTTGACATCATGGGATTCACCGTTTCCTTTGCGTGCCACCATCTTTTTGCCTGAAGTAAGTTTACTGGCCGCAGCAACCTTCTTCTTTCCTTTACGGTTTTTGCGTTCATCTTCGATGGTAAAGAATGATACCACCTCCTTCATCTGTTCTGCTTGTCCCGACAACTCTTCGGAGCTGGAGGCCATCTCTTCAGAAGCAGCCGCATTTTGCTGAATCACCTGGTTAAGCTGCTGAATGGCATTGTTCACCTGGTCTGCACCTGAGTTTTGTTCCATGCTTGCAGCTGCTATTTCCTGCACCAAACGGGCCGTCTTCTCAATTTCAGGCACAATGGCTGCCAATTGCACGCTGGCCTCTTCCGATACGGTTACACCTTTTTCGGAGAGCATATCAATTTCTTCGGCGGCAATCAGACTGCGTTCTGCTAGTTTACGTACCTCTTCGGCTACCACAGCAAATCCTTTTCCATGTTCGCCGGCGCGGGCTGCTTCTACGGCCGCGTTAAGCGCCAGCATGTTGGTTTGGTCGGCAATGTCGCCAATGATTGAGATTTTCTTGGCTATCTCTTTCATTGTAATCACAGCAGTGCCGGCACTTTCTGTACTTTTCTTGATTCCGGAAGCAGCCTGAAGGGCAATTTTCTCTGTCTGCAACGCATTATCGGTATTTTGCTGTATGTTGGCAACCATCTCTTCCATAGATGATGAAACCTCCTCGGCCGAGGAGGCCTGTTCACTGGCACCCTGCGACATTTGCTGCGATGTGCCACTCATTTCCTGACTGGCAGCAGCTATGTTATCGGCTCCTGAAAGAATGTCACCAATTATTTCACGCAGTTGTTCCACCATTTGCTGTAACGAACGGGCCAGGTGACCTATTTCATCTTTTTGTTGCAGTAGGGTTTCATCAATTTCTACAGTGAGGTTACCACCGGCAATCTCTTCAGATAGTGCCACACCTTTGTTGATACCACTTGTAATGGCTCTGGAGATGAGTAGCGCCAGGAAAATGGCCAATGCCAGACCAATGAGGATGGCCAGTATCATGGTGATGTTGGAGGTGGTGATGATTCTATCACCTGTTCTGATTTCATTACGTGCGGTGGTTTGGTTGTATTCAACCAGTTGTGCAATGCTATTCCTAACGCCTTCAAGATACTGAATCACATCCACCATTTGAATCTGTTCCATTGCAGCAAATAAGCTCACTGCTTCCTGAGCCTGTTCATTCAGTATTTCAAAATATTTAAAGACTTCATCAGCGGCCGGTATCATCTGATTCATGTAAATGTTCTGACCAGTGGCACGGTCTCCTCTGCGTAAAGCGGCATTGGCATCGTGAACAGCTCTGTGAAAGCGGTTATGGTGCTCACGCATGTTGGCAATTGCAGTATTGATTACTGTATTGGAAGTTCGTAAGTTGGGAATCCATCTGCCAAGGTTACAGGCTGATGCATCATCACCTCCATCAAATGAGTGTCCTAACTGTACCGCATTACCCAATCGCACTTGTAGCGCATAATGATCCTTTTCGAAGCGTTCCAGATTCATCAGAAGTTGCATTGGGTAGTGAATATCCAATCTGTTGAGTCGTTCAAGGTCAGCCTCAAAAGCCTCGTTTCTGCGTCGCCATTCAACCAATGCATCTGTAAACTGACGGTATATTGCCGCTTCTTCAGCAGATTTAGGGAATTTTTCAAAGGCTTCTATCGCTTCCCGATAACGCTGACGTGCAGCGTGAACTTCTCTAAGTTGTTTTGAGCGCTCATCAAGGTTTAAGTTTGGATTTAGCATTGTGCGCATACTTACCATAAGTGTTTCAATATTCTTCTCTGCCTCAAGCAGATATTGTACACTTGGCATGTTTACATCTGCCACTTGATTAAAGGAGCTCCCTACACTACGCAGACTAAAAAGTCCTATTAATCCTACTATTAGAGCAATTACAGCTACTATGGAAAATCCCGTGAGGATTTTTTGTCCAATTTTTAAGTCGTTGAATTTCATTTTATGTCCTCCTGTGCTTATTGGTTCTGGTTTGTTGTTTCGTTTATTTGTTCTTTGGCTTTCATCAATTCGTTCATATTTAATTGGTCGTCTGATGAAAATACGGTATCCATGTTGAGAATGATGTAGAATTTCTCTTTCACGCGGGCCATGTTTGAGATGATGTCTGACCGGTATTGCTTTCCGATACTCGGTGGTGGGAGCAAGTCCTCTTTTTCGATTTTTAGTACGGCTTGCACGGCATCAACCAATATGCCCAGCATTACAAATTCACCTGAAATGTTGGCCTCAATTACCAAAATACTTGTGGTTTTGGTGCGTTCGGTGGGTGTCATTCCAAATTTTACGCGTGTATCTACCACCGGCAGCACGTTGCCCCTGAGGTTGATAACTCCTTTCATATAGCGCGGAGCTCTGGGTACTTCGGTAATTTCAGCCATCCCCAGAATTTTTTGCACTTTGCCCACATGCAGTGCAAATACCTCATCTCCCAACCGAAAGGAGAGGTAAGATGTGATTTGGGATAAATCTTCTTTACTCATCGTTTATTGAATTTATGAATGATTTAGTAGTTCTTTTATGATGGCGTTGGTGTCCAGCACAAGGGCAATGGTGCCATCGCCCATGATGGTGGCTGCCGATATAATTTTTTGTTCATGATACATGCGCCCGAGAGGTTTTAGTACAGCTTGAATCTTCCCAATAACCTGGTCCACCGGAATGGCAATGTTCTGGCCTTCGTGATTCACCACCACCATCTGGCACTTTTTGGGTGTGTTTCCCTTTATCGAGAGTTCCTTACGTAGGTTGAAGAATGGATATTGCACGCCATCAAGCGTTACCACATTGATGAAGTTGTTCTCCATCTGACTTGATTCTATTGAGTATATCCGGTCGGTAAGCGACATGGGAATCACATATTGGCCATTGTTTACCTTCACCAACAGCCCATCGATAATGGAGAGTACCAGTGGGAGTGTGATAGTGATTTCGGTGCCGCGACCATATTCTGAATGGATGGCCACTTCGCCGCGAATGGCTTCGATGTTACGTTTGACCACATCCATACCAACACCTCTTCCCGATACTTCGGTCACTTTTTCGGCTGTGGAAAATCCTGGCAGAAAGACCAGATTCAGCAGCTCTTGGTCGCTGAGGTGGTCGGCCTCGCTGATGAGCCCTTTGGCAATTGCTTTCTGACGCACTTTTTCGGTTTGTATGCCGGCACCGTCATCTTTTATACGCAGCACCACGTTGGCGCCTGAGTATCCGGCATCCAGATGAATGGTGCCTGTTTCGGGTTTGCCCTTAAGTTTGCGCACATCGGGAAGTTCAATGCCGTGGTCAATGCAATTACGGATGATGTGGAGCAGTGGGTCGGTGAGGCTTTCGATCATGGTTTTATCCAGTTCGGTTTCGGTGCCTTTGGCCGTGAAAGCGATTTTCTTACCCAAATCGTTGCTCAGGTCGCGCACCAACCGCTGAAACCGTGTAAGCATGTTTTCAACCGGGATGAGGCTGATGCTAAAAGCACTGTCGCGCAGCATGCCGGTGAGTTTTTGTACACTTTCAGTAACTATTTTGAGTTCCGGAATTTGGTATCGGGAAGCAATGTTGTTTAATCTTTCCTGAGTGATCACCAGCTCGCTCACCAGATTTACCAGGCCATCAATTTTATCGGCTGCCACACGTATGGAGCTGAGGCTGCGGTTTTGTTTGTCGTCATCGCATGGAATAGCAGCTTTTTGAGGTGACGGGTCGCTTTCTATGTTCAGCTTGCTGCCAATAAAGTCTGAAAAATCGGCCAGCCCAATGTTCTCCTGTTGGCTGCTTAACTGCTCTAATTTTCTAGAGAAGTCGCTATTGAGAAACAGATCGGAGTCACTGATTTTTTGGATGCCGATGGTAGAGTTATCTTCTACAAAAATAAATACATCCTTGATGGCATTTTGATCCTCTTCGGTTGCAAGAAATAGATCCCAGTATATGTAGGATTGTTCAGGGTGAAGCTCGCTAAGGCATGGAACAGATATGTAGCCGGGTATTGCGTACATATTGCCCATATTCCCAAGCTCATCAATAAGGAAAAGAATGTTGGTTCCATTTTCAAAAGCGGTAGGTCCCGGATAAAAATGGATATGCCAGGTGGCCATTTTATGCGAAACAGGTTTCTCAGGTTCTGATATGGATGTATTTAGTGTTGCAGATGTAAGCAGCTGAAAAGTCTCGTTTCGGATTACGTCATCAATATCTGACACCAGGTTCTTGTACCGTTCCTGAATGGCCGGCTGTTGAAGTTTTTCCGGTTCGAGCAGTATCCGCAGCATATCTACAGAGTTGAGTGTAACCGAAAGCATATTGGACGACAAGTTGAGTTTTCCGGAACGCACCAGGTCATAAATATTTTCCATGCGGTGCGTAAATTCGCTGAGTT
The DNA here is from genome assembly GCF_000517065.1 of Alkaliflexus imshenetskii DSM 15055. GTDB lineage: Bacteria > Bacteroidota > Bacteroidia > Bacteroidales > Marinilabiliaceae > Alkaliflexus > Alkaliflexus imshenetskii. The sequence goes on from NZ_KI912105.1 coordinate 2,204,354, forward strand.
TATCAAAACCGAACATAGCACCACTTCCTTTGAGCGAATGCATTACGCGAAACACACGTTCCAGCAACTCCTTGTTTCCCGGTGATAGCTCCAGTTCAAGAAGGGCTTTCTCCAAATCATGTATGTTGTCAAGGGCCTCTTCGATAAAGCGCGCCTGGAAATTTTCAAATGATGCAATCATAGTATCCTGTAGTAAGATTTGACACGATTATTACTGTCGATGGCGACTTAGTTGTTATCAGGCAACCCAATCGTTTGCCTGATACTTTTCATTAAGGTCTGGATGTTTAAGGGCTTTGGAATGAAGTCTGCCGCCCCCATCTCTTTTAAAATTTTAATGGTGTCATGCTCATTTAGAGCTGATACAACAATTATGGGTATGCTGGCATAATCCGGCCGGTTTTTCAATCGTTCCAACAGCTGGAATCCCGAAATTTTTGGCATCAGCAAATCCAGTAATACAAGTGCCGGTTTTTGCTGGTATATCATGTTCCAACCCTCTGCTGCCGATGTTGCCGTTTTGTTGGCATATCCGGCTTCGTCAAGAATTGCGGCCAAGAGCACATTGTTGGTTTGTGAATCGTCAATGATTAGAATGTAGCTATCCATTATCTGTTTGGATTTGAATGTGACATTGTCCCTGATTGGTAAAGTATTGATACTATTTACGCAGGGTTTAAAATTCAGATTCGTTTCCTTTGATGATGTACATTATCGTATTGTGGTGATTTGCATCACCTTTTTGACGGCTGGTAAACAAAGCGAATGTTTATAAAACAAAATCAGGCAATACCCATATTACGTATTGCCTGATTCAGTATCTGTAGAATATAATTGAAAGGTTACAATCTGCTATGGATGGGCTATTTTGAGGTGTTTTGTTACAGTTTGTATCAGTATTTCCGGATTTAATGGCTTATGTAAAGAATCAACGCAGCCTGCGGCAATGGATTTTTCTTGTTCACCATTATTGGTAACGGATGTGAGCGCAATAATCTGAACGTCTGCGTTTTCTGCTTTAATGATGTGGGTAGCTTCTATACCATTCATTACAGGCATTTTGATGTCCATGAGAATAATATCAACAAATAATTCGCTGCGCGAAGCCTCTATTGCTTCAATTCCGTTTTTTGCCCGGATAATCCTGATGTCGGCATTTTTGATGCTATCCAGAATGGTATCGTGAATAAGAATGTAATTTACATCATCGTTAACAGCTACCAGAATGGTGAACTCGCGACTCCCGGTTACATAGCGACTGTAGTCTGACAACATTCTATTTACGTTGTCCTCTGTTTCAGGTACAATTTTGAAGGAGAATAGGGAGCCTTTGCCAGGTTCAGACTCAATATTTATAACAGATCCCATCTTTTCAACAATTCTGGATGCAATGGTAAGTCCCAGTCCGTTGCCGTTATAATTTCGGCTATCGGCCATATCTGTTTGATAGAAAGGCTTGAAGATGTCACTCTGATAGATTTTTTCAATGCCAATTCCAGTGTCTTCAACAAAAAAATTGAGAGCCTCTTGCTCCACGTTATAACCAAAACGGATATGTCCGCAGTGGGTGAACTTTACAGCGTTGGATACCAGCTTCTCTAGTACTTGCCTGATTTTTTCTGCATCAATATAAAAGGTAGTGGGTGAATCAAATGTGGGTGCGGATGCTTGTAGTTCAACCGAATGACTAACATTTGACTCAAATTGTGTTTTTATCTCCTCCAGTATTGAGGTAAGATTGGTGTATTGAGGCCTGAGATCAAAGTCACCAGCTTCCAATCGAGACACATCAATTATATCTTCTACTATCGAAAGAAGTTGAAACGTGCATTTGTTTATGTGATCAACATAGTTGCTTTGTTGCCTGCTTGAAAGATCTTTTGTTTTGAGCAGTTCGCCAAAGCCGATGATGCCGTTCATGGGCGTTCGAATTTCGTGTGACATATTCTGGAGGAAGGCTGTTTTTAAACGATCACTCTCCTCGGACTGCTCTTTGGCAATATTTAGTTCTTTGTTAAGAATTTCAAGTTGAAAATTCTGGTATGCAAGGTCGTATGCATTTTGTTCGCTGCGCAAATAGAGAGAAGCATTCTGGATTGCAAGAGCCGCTTGTGTGGCCATTGTTTGGCATAGCGTAATGTCGGTTTCCGAGAAACTTCTTGTTTTTTGTGTTGAGCCTAACGTGATGATGCCTATTACCGATTTCTTGGTTATAAGGGGTAAAAACAATACTGTTTTCAGACCTCGCGCCTGGAGTATCTCTCTTTCGCTTTCTGATAATACTGCGCTTAATGTGTCATGAATAACAATGGGTTGTTTTTTATTGATACAATCATTGATGTGCGGATGATCCTCCGGATTTGCCGCTGTGGCAATTGGATTGGATGCATCGGTTAATGGGGGGATAGTGGTTTTAAGTTGTAGTATTCCATCGTCTTTGAAATAAATGGCACCACAGTCGAGGTTCAAAAGGTCTAAACCGCTGTTCAGAATGGTTTGGAGCAAATCATCCATATCAAGTGTAGCAATGAATGATTGGCTAATTTCCAGCAGTGTGGCGAGGTTGTTGTTGTATTTCATGGTTTCGCGCTGCGCCAGAATGCGACCGGTGATATCCTCCTTAACAGCTACAAAATGGGTAACCGTTCCATCCGTTTCGATGATGGGCGATATCACTGCCGACTCATAATAAATGTCGCCATTTTTCTTGCGGTTGATGAATTCACCATGCCACTCGTCACCGGCTTTTATGGTTCGCCAAAGTTGATCGTAGGTCTCAGGTGGTGTCAGACCCGATTTAAGAATGCTTGGGTTGTGCCCCGTTACCTCATTGGCTTGGTAGCCTGTGAGTTGGCAAAATTTAGGGTTCACAAATTCAATATTCCCTTGTACATCGGTAACAATGATGCTGGCCGGGCTCTGTTCCGTAGCAAGCGACAGTTTTTTCAGCTTCTTTTCAGTGGCTTTTATCTGTGACAAATCGATATCGACACAATATATGACTTTGCCTAAATCATTGATGGAGAATACGATGTGAGAACTGAATGCCGGTACAAGTTTTCCGCTTTTATGCTTCAGATACATCTCTGCCGGAGGTATTCCCTTACCGGTTCGTACCATTTCGGTCACAGCTTTTTTAACCTCATTCTGCATCTTATCAGGGATAATTAAATCCAAAAGGTTGCGCCCCAGAGCTTCATTTTCGCTATACCCATACAAAAGTTCGCTGCCACGGTTCCAGAAAACAACTGTGCCGTCTTCTTTGTATCCTTGTATCGATATTGTTTTTAGTTTATTTAATTGTTCATGAAATAGCTGTTCGCGCTCTAAAATCAGATTGGCATCAGGCGCCACATCCGGAAGTTGTAACGCAAAAAGTGACACCGTTTGTTCGTCACACAGAAAAGCTTTTAACAGTATCTGTTTGGTTAGTTTTTGGCAAAAGAAGGATATCTCCTGTTCGGTGCCTGTATCGATAACTTTCTTAATAAAGTCGGACCAGGTAAAATGCAGTGAAATGTTTGAATGCAACAATGGTTTCAATGTGTTTTGAAAATCGTTGTCATTGCCTTGAATGTGAAAAAGATCCAGAAACGCCTTGTTTGCCCATGAAAAGTGAAAATTCAAACAATCCTGGAATTTGATCGTACAAACTCCAGTTGTTGAAACAGTGAGGATCTTTTCAGAAATTTGGCTAGTAAACATTTTTCATGCAGTTAATTGTTATGTTTCTGAATATTAACAAACATTAAATGCTTACGCAATAGTTGAGAATTTGTTTTTGTGAAGGGTAATGTTTTTTAGAATGTGTAAACTGTAGCAATGTAATGTCTTCCACAAATTTTGTTTGTTTATGAGCAATTACTCTACCAGTACAGCAGTGTTAAACTTAGGCTCTTCGCAGCTTTTATTCGATGAGTTGGCAAAAATTACCGACATCAGTTCGATGGCGGAATTTCACTATAAAAAAGGGGAGCTTATTTTAAAACAAGGTATTCCGGCAACCTATGCCGTGTACATACAAAATGGAACTGTGAAGGTGTGTAAGGAGAATTCCAACGGAAAACTCAACATCATTACATTGTGCGAGGCCGGTCGGTTTCCGGGCATACTCGCCATACTTGGGAAAGGGGTAAACGAGTTCACGCTTGAGGCTCTGTCGGGTGTTACAGTTCTTAATATCAATATGGATGCGCTACGTTCTGTGCTGCTGAACTGCCCCGAGCTAGCTATGCACATTCTTGAAACTGCCGGCCGGCAGGCCACTGATGCCATCACACGTCTGGCCACCATCAACAACAAGCAGTTGCCGGGCAGATTGGCCGACATTCTGCTTTATTTCTACCATTTCTTTGGCGAGCAGATGGAGTTTGAACTGCCGCTCAAACGGCACGAATTGGCGCAGTTTGCCGGCACCACCAAGGAGAGTATCATTCGCACGCTGGCTGAGTTTAAGCACGATAAAATCATCGAACTCAATGGCAGTCAGGTGCGGATAAACAGTATGGAAATTGTGGAAACGCTTAGCCGACTTGGTTAAGAGGATTAGATGAAAGCGTTTTAGAAGGATAGATTCGTCCGGCAAGATGACTGTTAATCTCTATACTCTAAAAATCTTATCTAATCATCTAACATCTAATCATCTATTCGTCTTTCCCCTACCTAGTTAATTTTGTTCTTAAACTTGGCGTGCGCTAGTTTTTTAGCTTCAAGAGAGAAAATAATCTCTTCGGCCACGTTGGTCATGTGGTCACCCACGCGCTCCAGGCGACGCACCACCGAAAGGATGTCTAGTAGTACCCTTGTTTTATCAGGCTTTTGCTTAATGAGTTCCACCACAATGTCGGGTGCTTTTTTATTGATGGCATTCAAATCCTTGTCCATCTTAAAAATGCCGCGTGCCAGTTTACTGTCTTCATTGATGAAGGCGCTGGAGGCATCTTTCATCATCAATGAGCAGATGTGAAACATCTCCGTGATTTTCAGTTTGCTGATGATCTCTTCGTCCACCGGTTCCTTTAAATCTTCGATAACCAGGCTTATGGCATTGGCAAAATCGCCGATGCGCTCCAAATTGTAGTTAATTTTTAGAGTGGCCAGCACAAACCGAAGGTCGGCGGCAAAGGGGTTCTGAAGCGCCAGAAAGGTTTCGCACGCTTCGTCAATCTTCAGTTCAAAGGCATCCACGCGCTTTTCTTTCATGCTCACTTCATTGGCCAGACTTTTGTCAAACTCCAGGAGTGCCGTGCGGGTGTTATCCAATTGTGAGGAGACCAATCCCCACATATCTAAAATGTTAGACTTTATGGTTTTGAGGTCGTGTTCCAGATGCTTCATTTCAATTCCTTGTGTGAAAGAGGTGTTGTGTGTTTGTTAAAGGTATCATCCAAATCGACCGGTGATATAGTTCTCGGTCAGTTTCTTGTCGGGGTTGGTGAAAATTTTATCGGTATCGCCATACTCAATCAAATCGCCCATGTGAAAAAATGCCGTTTTGTGGCTTATGCGCGATGCCTGGTGCATGTTGTGCGTAACGATGATGAAAGTGTATTTCTTCTGAAGGTCAAAAATCAACTCTTCTATTTTTGCTGTTGAGATGGGGTCGAGTGCCGAGGCGGGCTCATCCATCAGGATAACTTCCGGCTCCACAGCAATGGTGCGGGCAATACAAAGCCTCTGCTGCTGGCCACCTGAAAGCGCCATGGCAGATTTCTTCAGGTCGTCTTTTACCTCGTCCCACAATGCAGCCTGACGCAGTGATTTTTCCACAGCCTCATCCAGCAAATTTTTGTTGCGCACACCGTTGATGCGTAATCCATATATCACATTTTCATAGATGCTCTTCGGAAAAGGGTTTGGCTTCTGGAAAACCATGCCTACTTTTTTGCGCAGCGCTTCAACTTCCGTTTTCTTGTCGTAAATGTCATAACCTTTGTGAAGCACCGTTCCATTGAAATGGAAGCCGTCGATGGTATCGTTCATACGGTTAAGCAGTCTGAGAAAAGTTGATTTTCCGCAGCCACTGGGGCCAATAAAGGCTGTAATGGAGCGTGGCGCAATGTTCATGTTGATGTTTTTGAGGATATGCGCCTGCCCGTAAAAAACATTCACGTCCTTCACTTCAAACTCGTAGTTTTTCACCGCCATCTCTTCAGGGGTAAAAATTTTGGTTGAGTTTTTCTTCTGCACTTTCTCTTTTTTCGTTTCCACTATAGTATCCATAACTGATTGTCTTTACATTTTATACTTTTTCCTGAGCCTGTAACGGATGATGATGGCCGTTAAATTAAGACCAAACACCAGGGCTATCAGGAGAAAGGCGGTGCCGTATGCAATGGGTCTTACCAGTTCAATGGCATGGTGTTGTGTCGACATGATGTAGAGGTGATAGGGCAGCGCCATAAACTGGTCGAACAGTGAGCCGGGTAATTCCGGCAGAAAGAAGGCAACCCCGGTGAAAAGGATGGGGGCTGTTTCGCCCGATGCGCGCGATATGCCAAGTATGCCGCCTGTAAGTATGCCAGGCATGGCGTATGGCAGCACGTTGTAGCGCACTGTTTCCCATTTTGTGGCGCCCAAGGCCAGTGAGCCGTCTCTGAATGAGCGTGGGATGTTTTTCAAAGCTTCCTCTGCGGTGGTTACAATCCACGGCAGTGTTAACACGCCCAAGGTGAGTCCCGATGCCAATACCGAGCGTCCCATGCTCATGGCCTGCACAAAAAGCGCCACCCCAAACAAACCGTAAACAATTGAAGGCACTCCGGCCAGGTTACGTATCGATGCCCTTATGAGGCGGGTGGTGAAATTTTGCTTGGCGTACTCATTAAGGTAGATGGCAGTGGCCACGCCTATGGGAAATGAGAATACGATGGTAATGAGCGTTACAATTAATGTTCCCATAAGGGCCGGGAAAACGCCTCCTGCCGACATCCCTTCGCGTGGCGATTCTGTGATGAAACTCCATGACAGCACACCGGCACCTTTCGAGAAAATGTCAAAGAGTATCACTGCAAGAAACAATAGCACGATGATGGCGCAGATTGTCACAATCAGGTATCCCAGCGAATGCTCTATTTTTCTTAATCTGTTCATAACTTATGTCTTCCAACGTGCTGCGTAATTCTGTCGGCCATAAAGTTGACCAGCATGGTGAGGATAAACAGAATTAACCCCACAGCGAATAAACTGTAATAGTGTGTTGTATTATAGGGTACTTCGCCCAATTCGATGGCAATGTTGGCGGTCATGGTACGTACCGAGTCAAAAATATTTCCCGGCATGCGCAAGGCATTTCCTGTGGCCATGAGTACGGTCATGGTTTCACCAATGGCTCTTCCAAAACCAAGCATAATGGATGCGATGATTCCTGAACTGGCTGCCGGTATCACCACTTTTACAAGTGTGTACCATTTGGTGGCACCTAAGGCAATGGATGCAGCTTTATACTCTTCTGGCACTGAGCGGATGGCATCTTCCGATACGCTTATGATGGTTGGCAGTGCCATAAAAGCCAGCAGAAAAGAGCCGTTCAGAGCATTTAGTCCCGCAGTCAGGCCAAAGGTTTTGGCGATGAGCGGCCCCAGGAAAACAATGCCAAAGAACCCGATTACTACTGAGGGAATACTGGCCAAAATCTCGATGATGGGTTTTAGTGTTTCTCTCACGGCCGGTTTGGCTATTTCGGAGATGTATGCCGCTGTGCCAACCCCAATGGGGATGGCTATCACCATGGCGCCAAGGGAGACGAACAGGGTGCTTACCACCATCGATAAAATACCATAGGCCGATTGGTCATAACCAGAAGGGTTCCAATTGGTGCTCAGAAAGAAGCCTGAAAAAGAGACCTCCTTAAAGGCTTGTACGCCATAATAAAAGAGCATTGAAAAAATACCACCCAGAAAGAGGATGACCGATAATCCTGCGAGCATTAGCAGCCCGCGTATCGCTTTATCTTTTATTTTTCTGATGTCTTGCAAAGCCTAAAAATTGTTTGTTATCAATATCAATTACTGTTGAGGCGGGCATTATTCAATAATGCCCATCTCTTTAAGTTGCTGCAAGTATTTTTCACCGATGGGATAGTATCCGGCATTGGCCACAATCTGCTGGCCTTCCGGACTCAGTTCAAAGCGGATGAATTCGAGGATACGTCCTTCGGGCATGCCGTTGGTAAACTGATACAAGGCGCGGCTGATTGGGTAATCGCCCGACTCCACGTTTTCTTTTAACAGCGGGGAGAATGCTGTAGAGTTTTCATCCAACGCCACATTGATAACAGAAATTCTGTCGGCCACTTTGCCGTCTTTGTCAACAATGTAACCAATGCCGGTGTAACCAATTGCTGTGCGGTCGCTCCTAACGGCTTCTACAATCTGAGCGGTGCCGTTCATGTTGCGCATGTTGTTGGTATAGTCGGCTTTCACTACATGGTCGCGGAAATAGACATAGGTGCCGGAGTTGCTCTGACGACCATACACCGTGATGGGTAAATCGGGACCGCCGAGTTCACTCCAATTGGTGATGATGCCCTGATATATTTTACTGATTTGGTCAATGGTCATTTCCGTGATGGGCAACTCGTGGTTGATTATAACTGCCAGCCCGTCGATGGCAAAGGGGATGGCTACCGGCTCTACGCCGCGGTCACGGGCTTGCTGTATTTCGGAGGCATTCATGGCACGCGATGAGTTGGCGATATCGGTCTGGCGATTTATCATAGCTGCGATACCGGTGCCTGAGCCACCGCCTGTTACAGCAATTGATTGTTCTTTGTTGATGGCCATGTAAGCTTCGGCGAGGTTCTGAACCATGTTCACTTCACTGTCGGAGCCGCTGATTTGAATGGCGTTGGAGCGATTTGCGCGTCCTCCGCAGGCTGCAAATAGAATAGCGCTCAGGGCGATGGTGCCGATGAGCATAATCTTTCCAAATTTCATAATTCCTGTGTTTGTTAGTAATTGTCTTATTATGACAATACAAAATTACCACAGTGGAATCTGGAAGCTGTTACCCGTATTTTAACAAATAATTACCTGCACCTTAAATCAATGTTAAGCCAGTGTTAAGAAGTAGCTGCAATCAAGTTAGTCAACAAATCGATAGCCAATACCCGATTCAGTGGTTAAAAGTGTCGGCTTAGAAGGATTTTCTTCAATCTTTTTTCGCAGTTGAGCAACAAAAACCCGTAAATATTGAGTTTGCTGTAAATATCCATAACCCCATACCTCTTTGAGAATGTATTGATGGGTTAATACTCTGCCCCTGTTTTTCACAAAAAGACAAAGGAGTGAATATTCGGTTGAAGTTAGTTTTAGTAGTTCACCATTTTTGTAGACGCTGTGGTTCACCATATCAAGAGTGATGGAGCCAAATTCAGCAATAGGCAGATCATTTCGATTTTCATTTAATCGAATTGCTGCCCGGATGCGCGCAAGTAGCTCACCACCTCTAAAAGGCTTGGTGAGGTAGTCATTTGCCCCATTGTCAAGTGCACGAATAATTTCATCTTCCGAGTCGCGAACAGAAAGAATTATTATTGGCCGGGAATACCATCGGCGTAAATCCTTGAGCATCTCCTGTCCATCTATATCTGGAAGTCCTAAATCAAGGATTATTAAGACCGGATGATGTGTAGCGGCATCTACCAAACCTTTTTTGCCTGTGGAACTGGCAACAACGTTAAATGAATTAGCTGAAAGTGTTATTTCTAACAACCGTCGAATCTGCAATTCATCATCTATTATTAGGATGGTAGGTTGATCAGTCATTGCTATGTTGTTTGTAATTGTTCAATATACGGGTCTTCAGTCGGAATCCAAATAGTAAAACAAGCACCGCCTTCTTTGCGGTTTTCCAGATGTATTTTACCACCATGGGCTTCAACAAATCCTTTTGCTATTGAAAGCCCTAAGCCTAAACCGCCTGGTTTGCTGTCGTTTATTCGATAGAATTTATCAAATACATGCTCGAGGCCTTCTGGTGGAAAACCTGACCCGTTATCATTTATCGTGATAATCATCTCTCCAATATTATGAGAAACTAATAGCTCGATTTCTGAATTGTCAGCGGTATGTTGTGAGGCGTTTATTATCAGATTGTAGAGAACTTGTTCCATCAAACCGAAATCTATCTTTACCAATGGCATATCGTCAGCTACCAATATGATTATATTAAAATATTTTAACTCCTCTTCCAGTTCATTGGTTACTTTATTGATAAGATCGTTTATATCATGCCAATCTCGTCTAACAGAAAGAAACCCACTCTCGAGACGTGACATATTAAGCAAATTTCCTATTAAACGGTTTAGACGTCGTGAAGCAGTATTTATCTCGTTGTAAAGTTCTAGTCGAATCTCTCCATTGTGTGTTTCATTCAACAATGTGTCTGAAGCACCCATTATTGTGGCAACGGGGATTCGAAATTCATGAGATATTGAATTAAATAGTGTGCGATACAATCTGGCCGATTCATCCAAGAAACTGGCTTTCTGGGCTATGCGAGACAGAAAATCACGTTCAAGGGCATTTGCTATTTGCACTAAAAAAGCATCCCACAATGGGTTTTGGTCAAAGTTTGATTCAGACAATACATGAGATACGACTAGTACACCTGTGTTTATTGATGCCCCCGTAAGAGGAAATGCCTTATGATTACTGTGACTTTGATACGAGGTTCCGGCTCCCGTGCATTGTTGATTTCTAAAAGTAAGTTGTACGATTTCTGAGATGTCAGGTGTAATGGTTTCACTTAAGACTAAATTATTGTTCCCATCTTGGATGTATATCTGAGGTGTAATGCCAAATCTCTGAGAAATTTGTGATATGGCAACATCAGTAATTTCTGATGAATGACCTGCTCTTGCGAGTAGTTTTGTTAGTTGAAGTAAATCGTTGGTTCGAGCTTCTCGTTCACGCACCAGTTGTTCCTGACGACGTATGCGAGTAGTTAGAATCCCATTGAGCAAAGCAATGATAAAAAAAAGCCCAAAAATGAGAATGTCGTCTGTCTGGGCGATATGGAATGTATAATGAGGTGGAATGAAATAGTAGTTCCAGGCCAGAGCGCTCACTGATGAGGCCAATAGCACAGGTCCAAGCTTAAACATCGTAGCTATAAAAGAGACCACAAATAACAGGATGAAGGAGACAAGATGATAGCTTTCTGTTTTAGCCAATGGCATACAAAGGACGATAGTTACACTAATGGCCAACAATGAAAGCAGATATGGGTGAATCGGCTTTAGTTTTCGGTTAATTATGGTGTGCTTCACTTCAATTAGTTTTTCCAGTAACTACCAGTAAACAGAATGAGAATCGTATAAATTTCAAGTCGTCCCACAATCATAAGAAACGATAATATAAGCTTAACAACATCTGAAAGATGCGCAAAATTTCCGGCAGGACCTACACTTCCAATTCCCGGGCCGATTCCCGCCATACAGGTGGCTACTGAGCTAAGAGCTGTTTGTCCGTCAACACCGAGTAAAATAAGCGAAAAGCTTCCAATAGCAAATACCACAAAATAGGAAATTATATAACTTAGGATTGAATTGTTCGTTTCGTCATTTATTGTGCTTTTATTGAGTTTGAGTAAAATTATTGCATTCGGAAAAATCATTTGTTTGAAATTTTTATGGATGTTTTTGAAGAGTAATAAATGACGAATCATTTTTATGCCACCAGCTGTTGACCCGGTGCTTCCTCCAAGAAACATAGCAAAGAAAATGGTAAGCCAGGCATAAGGCTGCCATTCCATATAATCAGCAGTTGCGAACCCGGTACAAGTAATGATTGAAATAACCTGAAAGAATGATTCCCTGAATGCGTTCTCAGGGGTTTTTCCTGAATCCAGAATTAAACTACCGGTAATAAAGGTACCTATTATAAGAATACAGATAAGGTAAAATTTTAACTCCTCGTTATCATGAACCTTTTTAAACTCTCTCTTAAATAAGTAGTAATGAATAGCAAAGTTCATCCCTGCCAAGACCATAAAAATCATTACAACGTATTGAATGTATGGCGAGTACCCGGCAATACTGTCGTTCTTAGGTGAAAATCCCCCGGTAGCTATAGTGCCAAAAGCATGGCATAAACTCTCAAATACACTCATCCCGCCTAACAAAAGAAAAACTGTCTGGGCGGCTGTAAGTGAGATATAAATAATTAATAATCGTTTGCCAACCTCTTTGATTTTTGCCTGAATTTTGTCTTGCAACGAAGATTCCATTGTAAATAGATGGTAACTGCCTATATGAAGGGATGGCATCACTACAATAACTAGAACAATGATACCAATCCCACCAATCCAATGAGTTAAACTTCTCCAGAAAAGAATTGATTTGGGGAGCGATTCAATGTCTGTTAAAATTGATGAACCCGTGGTAGTAAACCCTGAAACTGATTCGAATATAGCGTCTGTGAACTCAGGTATGGTGTTCGACAAAAGATAAGGAATAGCCCCGGTTAACCCCAGAACTATCCATGAGAGTGTTACGGTGAGATAGGCCTCACGTCTTTGTATGGTGATATTCTGAATTGAAAGATGCGTGAAAAAATAGAATATAAGTCCCGGAATAAAAACGACAAGAGACGAAATTATAAAAGGTCTTACTGGTTCATCAAATATTACTGCTACCAAAGCACAAGCCGCCAGTGCCCCTGATGAAATAAATAAATTACGACTTAAAACGTTTAGAACAATCCGGTAGCTTATTATCTTTTCCATTGATTTTACAGGATTTTCGCGTCTCAGTTGTATTTATTAGTCATGAATTTGTATATAACTCTGATAACATATACAGAAATTCTTATGAATAGCACCAAAAGAACGATTATGCCTACTATTTCCAATGCACTCAAACTTTCCATTTTGTTATTTGACGTTTATAATGCCACAAAGAAAACACGGATTTTATAAAGGGATTGTTAAAACAGAAGGTAGATATATCAAGAAATTATAAATTTCAGTCAGATTAATCGGTTCTTATATTATAAAAAGAGGAGCTGTCGTTTTGTGACAGCTCCTCTTTTAGTTTATAAAGTAATCAGCACAACTCATTAATGCTGACCGATATTCCGCATCTAAAATTTATACTGCATTCTAAGTGTAAAAGTATTATCCTTAAGGTCTTTGTTGTATCCTGCAAGGTTTTGTGATGTTTCGTTTTTAGGCATATCATAGTATGCAGTGATACGGATGTTTGAATCCACGTCATAAATCCAGCCAAGGGCCATGTTGGTATAGGCCACCTCCGTTTTCGAAAGGCGACTGTTGCTTCTGCCAAGGTCGTCTGAACTCACTTTTGTGTTTGGGTCAAACCAGTCATATTTAACCATTAGTGTATGCTTTGTTCCCGAAATTTTATGGAGCAGCATGGCGTAACCACCCTCTAACTGACGTATGTAGGTGTCAGAGATGGGCGCAGCAGCCGGTGTACGCGTGGAACCAAAAGCTCCGGGCTGGCGGCCTGCAATGTATTCGCCTTTAAAGGTGGTGGTGCCGAGACTGTTTTTTACTGATATCTGGGTGTCAATACTAATGAGGTTTTGCGCGGCTCTTTTGCCGGTATTTGTCTCTGTTGAATCTACCACAAAGCCTTTACTGCCATTGTCAAGGGTTCCCATTTCCCACACGTATTTGTTTGGCTGGCGAAACCCGCCAATGTGTCCCGAAACACGCGCTGCATAACTAACCATACCGTTGTTTGTGGTTCGGTTGATCCCGATGTTTCCTATAAAATCTTTAAAACCATCAAACTCGGACGCATTGCCACCGGTGGCGTTAAACAAGCCGGCTTCTGCCTTCAAAAAATTCCAGGATGAGGCTTTTGAGGGCTGCCATGTGAGTTTAACTCCCAAATCACGCTCAGCGGGGAAGAGCATCTGTGCCACTCTCGCTCTTTCAGGTGATTCGCGACGCGACGAGGATTCCAGTATTTCATAGCTGAACGGACGCTTAAATATGCCGGTGGTCAACGTCAGATTGTTGGTCCATGGCGACTTAAATGCCGCGTAGGCATCACGCAGAGCCACCCCACGTTCAGTGGCATCTATCTGCAACACATATTCACCACTACCGCTTTTATATTCGGTTTTCAATCGGGCTCGACGTACAGAAAAACGACTGTCGCTTTCATTTGTAAAATTTCCCCCAGCCATTGATTCAGCGCCAGGCGTCTGAATATGCTGATACTGAGTTTGAATGTAACCTGTGATTTTAAGTTTTTTCAATGCATCCAAATCCTTTTGTATTTTTTGAATTTGAAGTGCCAATGAATCGGTGGCGGTTAGTGATGATTGCTGGGCTACAGCGGGATGTGAAATGAGGTATAGGGCAATGGCTCCGAAAAGAGAAAGAAAAACTTTCATTTCCTGTGGTTTTGAGATTAGATATTTCCTGTATGGAATCCCGAACGTTTGTTAAGCAATCGTTATCCCGTGTGTGTTCTGCAATTTCCTGTGTGGTTGGCCTTATCTTTATGTTATCGCAATTTAAGCAGTATGGTTTAATTTAAAAAATCATTAACCGCTTGTGAAAATAAAGTTGTGGCCTTTTCCGGGTGCAAAACTATCAGTGTAATGTTAACTGATTGTTAAGGCAGTTTTAAGAATCTGTGTATTATAGAATTTAAATGCTTATCGTATTTTAGTAGTGCAAATTAAATGTGCCGTTCCTTAGGAACTCAAAGAACTTTAGATTGTGTTTTTAACCGGATTAAAATCCGGCCTTATAGGATTATCCGTTCCTTCGGAACTTTATTTGGCTAATGCTCAACTCAGCATTGCTGTTTTGTATCAGTTGTCGAGCCAGGCCTTGAACTGTTGCACCTTTTCTCTGCTTACAATTATCTCCTCGGTATGTGGTACGGATAGCTTTATCTTGAGCCGGCTTCCGGACCAGATAACCACATCCTTTATATAGTCGATGTTTACAATATGTTTGCGGCTTACGCGGAAGAATTGTCGTGGATCAATCAGAGAGGCGACTTGTTCGAGGGTAAAATCCAATGCATATTCATTTCCTTGAATGATGAGCATGAACACCGCTTTTTCGAGCGAATAGAACAATGCGGTATCGCTGGTGGATATCATTTTCAGATGGTCGCCAACCTTCACCAGAAACCGACTTTTATAGTTATTGGACAGTTGATTCAAAGCCTTGGCAAAGGCATGATAATCACTGTTGGCCGCACTAGCGTAGAAGCCGGTCCTGAATTTGTTGATGGCGGTGCTAAGTTCTGCTTCTTTTATAGGTTTCAGCAGATAGTCGATGCTGTTAACTTTGAAGGCCTTAATGGCGTACTCATTATAAGCCGTGGTGAAGATGACCGGGAAACGCACCTCTGTCTGTTCAAAAATCTCGAAGCTGATGCCATCGGCCAGTTGTATGTCGAAGAATGCCAAATCGGGGTGCGGGTTGTCGTTGAGCCATTTTACCGTGCTACGTACTGTGTCGTGACACGCCACAATAATGGCATCCGGAAGCAAGTGCGCCAGCATCTGTGTCAGTTTCTGCGCCGATAGTGGCTCATCCTCAACGATTAATACTTGAATAGGCATCTCTTAATTTTGGTTTTCGGGTTGGTAAATAATGGGTAAAGCCACTGTGAACAAGCCTTCTGATTGTGTCACGCGTATGTTTTTACCGGTTAGCTGTTCATATTGTTTGTCTATACTGGCAAGGCCAAATCCATGATTGTCAGTAATGATTTTTCGTGGCTGGAAGTTATTGCTCACCATGATTTGGTTGTTCTGGCGTGTGATTGTGATTCTTAAAGGATTTTCACGCGAAGCCTCATTGTGTTTAAATGCGTTTTCCAACAATATCTGTAGCGACACAGGAACAATCTGCCCCGAAGTATCATCTATCTCAATATTTACCGCCAAGGCATCTCCAAGCCGCAATTGGTGTAGGTTTATGTAGGCGTGAACAAACTCAAGTTCTTCGTGAATTGATACAAATGTTTTGTCCTTCTGTTCCAGAATGTAGCGATACACGTCTGAAAAGCGACTCACAAATGATTTGGCTTTTGCTGCGTCCACATCGATGAGCGAATCCAGAACACTCAGACTGTTAAACAAAAAGTGTGGGTTGATATGGCTTTTGAGGGCTTCGTATTGAGCTGAGAGGGCTTCTCGTTTGTTTTGCTCCTCCCGGATAAGGAGGGTGCGCCATCCTTTAAAGTATTTGGTTACATAAAAAACACCGGTAATGAGCAGAGAAATAAACAATTGTATCACACCTACCAAAATGAAGTAGCGTGGGTTATCCTTGAAGGTAAAACCGGCTATGAGATGGTGAAAAAAGTAGTTTACGGTAAAAATAACGATAGCAGAAACAATCACCGTTCCAATCACATCAATGGCAAGTGCCAATCCGGGTCGCTTATCCCACGGGAAAAATATATCCAGAAGGGATGAAGCCATTTCATTAAGTTTCCAGAGTGCACCGCCTATTATCAAACAATACAGCACCACGCCCATGAAAATTTCATACGATTGGAAAATCCCGCCCCGACTAAATATCAAGCTGATGGTCAATCCAATGAGTAATACGATGACGATGTCGCGCAGGGTGCGGATTAGAAATTTTTTTATTTTTTCTGATGAAACTGTCATGTTAAACTGAAGTTATAATTAATTCTTAGTGATAGATACTTTAGAAGGACAGAGATGAGGGTATTTCACATCTATTCTATCCTTCTAAATATCTTATATCTATTCATCTTAATTTGCCAAGGTCAATCATTCTCGCAGGCCGAAATCATCTGTAGAGTGATCTCTTTTCCCCACGCCGGACTTAACACGTTCGTCTGCTTGGATGCGGTGTAGCATTCCATGGCGCGATGAAAATGGGGCAGTGCGTTTTTGGAGCCACCACCAAACATTTTTGGCGTGTGAAATACATTTTGACCCATCAGAAAATGTGCCCTCGGGTTGTTGGCGTCAAGCGCGATGGCCTGTTCCAGTGTTTCGGCAGCCATGCGAGAATATTTCATACCTCTGGAAGCATTCACCTGAATCCTGCCCTGATAGAGATAGGCTTGCAATGCCAGAAGCTCCGATTTATTGCCTCCCAGATTCAGCGCACTGTTAATCTCTTGTTCGGCCTGATCCAGAATGTCATCCTTAAGCTTGCCGTTACTCTCTCTAAAGCTGGTGTTAATTCTGCAATAGGCCAGATGGTAGAGTAGTTCCCAGCGGTCGGGCGCCGCAGCTGCAATGCGTTCCATCTTTGCCACACAGGCATAAAGTTCATTGCTGCTACCTGCCGTATGCAATTGCATCAATGTTTCGGATACAGCTTTGTCTAGCGAAGGCGTTTCGGCTTGTGTGTTTCCCCAAATGTAAATCAAAATCGTTAAAATAATTAGCGTTTTCATGTTGAATGTATTAAAGTTAAATAATAGGATTACTCGTTGCTTATGAATTAATTAGAGTGCTCTTTTAGATGGTAATGAAAATTCCCACAAGATAGAATCGGCTGGATTGCGCTCTCACCGGCATGCGCTGGTAAACTCCCTGTTCATTTGGCTGGGTGTAATATCGGTAGCCGAAAATGTTGTCGCGGCCTAGCAGGTTGCTTACCGACATATAAATGATTGTGGGTTTACCAAGTATTGTGCGCAGATGACTGCAATTGATGCTCAGATCGCTGTAATGCGATGTCAGACTGTTCATAAATCCCGGTTTGTTGGGGTCATGAAATGTGCGGCCGGAAGCCACCGTGCCCGAAACTCCAAATTGAGTGGTAATTTGACTTATCCAATATTTGCCCACAATGGTGAGTGTGTTTTCCGGAGCAAAGTGTGGCTTGGCCTTTTGAGGGTAATCTCTGTAAAACCTTTTGGATTGCAAATGGGAGTATGATATCCAGAAGTCAAGATTTCGGATTGTGGTTTGGTCACGGTAGAATAAATCAATGCCACGTGAATAGCCCGACCCATTGTTCTGGTAGCCATCGGGATTCCAAAACTGCACACCATCATAGGTCACCAGGTTCTTGTAATCTTTCAAGTAGGTTTCAAGACGCAGCACCCTGCTGTTTTTCTCATATTGGTAGTTGAGGATGTAATGGTCGGCACGTTCAAAGTTCAGGTTGGTTGTAAATCTGAGTAAATCTTCTTCCGGTGTCTGGTAAAAGTTTCCGTAAGCCAGTGAAAATTGGGAGCGTGCTGTAAGTTGATAGGCTGCCGACAACCGCACTGCCAGATTTTGACGGGAGAGGAGGGTACTGTTTTCGCCCCTGAGACCTATACGTGCAGCTATCCGTTTTGCCGGTTGCCATTCGGTTTCGGCAAATGCAGCCGTATTGTAATCGGTAAACTGGCTTGTGTTGGCGATATCTGTTGCTGCTTCCCAATAGTTTTGCCTGAAATAGTTAATGGTCTCTTCTGCGCCAAGTATTATTCTGGCCTTGGACGAGAGGCTCCTTTTTGCTGTGAAGCGTACCTGTGCATTGCGGTTAACTTCCTCTACTTTAAATCTCTCAAGATCCAGATTGTTGTCATCCAAAGTGATGGCAACGCCACTTTTAAGAATCCACCCTGAACCCGCTTCACCTGTCCAGGTGAGGTTTATGTAGCCATTATTGTTTTTAAGAGACAAGCTGTTGAGCGCGTCAGGTCTCGTGAGGTCGGGATAGTTAAGCCCAAATCTGGAGCCCGAAAATGTGGCAAACCCTTTTATCACGCTCTGGTTTTGGAGACGCTCACGCGTTACCAGATTGATGTTTATCTCTTCCGGAGCTCGATTCATAGGGAACTGCTGGGGCACCACAGAGTAATATGGCGCCAGGTTTGTATAGTTCACGCCTGCTGCTATGGAGCGGTCATCTTTCCGGTATGTTTGTGTGATGCCTTGGCCAACTGTGAGAAACGAAAGCTCCGTTTGGGTGCGCTCAGGAAACGCATTGGTGGTAAGAATAAGAGCCGATGACAATGCCTGACCATATTCGGCTGAATAGCCTCCCGTGCTAAAGGTGGTCCCGCTGAAAAGAAAAGGAGAGAAGCGGCCACGTGAGGGCAAATCCGGAAAACTCGATGAGTAGGGTTTCTTACTCAACATGCCATCGATGTAGGTTTTGGATTCGTAACCATCTCCTCCGCGCACAAACAGACGTCCGTCTTCGCTGATGGCCGAAGCGCCCGGCAGTGCTGACAGCGCGCCATAGATGTCGCCAAGGGCACTGGGAGTGGTGACAATATCGAGCGGGTTAAGAGTGACGCTCTTCTTACGGTCGCCGGCTTCGAACAAACCTGCTGATATCACCACATCGTGAATTATGCCTGACACCGGCTTGAGAATAAAGGAGGCAGAAACCTTCTCCCCGTTAAGGGTGATTGATTTTTCCTGTGGCTGGTGCCCCAGGTACGTGGCCATTAAAACAACTTCTCCTTTTTCAGATGTCTGAAATGTGTAGGCTCCATCAGTGTTGGTGGCAGCTCCGTCAAAACGTCCTTTGATGAATACATTGGCACCTGCCAGCGGGTTGCCGCCGCCATCGGTCACAAAGCCCGTTACGGTTTGTTGGCTCGTGAGGCATACTATGCCAGTAAGTAGTGTGAAGAGTAAACTGGCTGTTCGTTTATGATAGAAAGGGTTCATACTTGTACCATTAATATTTGATACAAAATTGAACCATAGCCATCGCAAGAAAAAAAAGAACCCGACGAACCCCTCAACTGGTAGGACAAGTTGAAGATTTATGGGTATGGATTGAAAACGGATAAGGACAATTCACAATTTGTTAACCTACATGTAATATTATGGTGACAGACCTTCCCGTTGATTAGAGTTTTCTTTGTCCCTGAAATTTAACAGGGAGGAAACTGTGAAACCAATATGCTTTATTCGTTCTTTTGCTCATTCAATTTGTCTTTTTACCACGGTGTTTCACTCTATTCTTCCTGTTGATTTTTTTGAAAAGCTAACAACAGGAATTTATGAAAATTATTGAACTTATTAAAGCTCTGCTTTTTACGTCTGCTCTGTTTGGTCAAACCACAAGAGGTAAACTTCGGTTTCTAACAATTGCTATTGTCTTGATTTGCGGATTTTCCCAGTCAATAATGGGACAAAACGGATCCATCCGCGGTGTGGTTATCGATGCGGTTACCAAGGAAACGCTTGTTGGCGCAGCAGTTGTGGTTCAGGGTACCTTCACCGGGGTCACTACTGATTTTGATGGACAATATCGCCTCGAAGGACTCCAGCCCGGCACCTATAATCTTCAGTTCTCTTTTATCTCTTACGACCCAATTGTGATTGAAAACATAAAGGTTGAATCGGGAAAAACATTGACGCTAAACGTTCCGCTCAGTTCTGCTACGCAGCAGTTGCAAGGTGTTTCGGTAGTGGCACGTCGTGTGCAGCATACCGATGTATCGTTAATTAGTTCTATTAAAACTGCAGAACTTGTGGTCTCCGGAGTCTCGGCACAGCAAATCAGCCGTTCGCAGGATAGGGATGCTAGCCAGGTGGTTCGTCGTATCCCTGGTGTTACGGTTATCGACAATCGCTTTGTGGTGGTACGCGGACTCAATGAGCGATACAACAGCGTGATGCTTAATGATATCAACGCCCCAAGTATGGAAGATGATGTACGCTCCTTTTCCTTTGATGTTATACCAAGCGGACAATTGGAGCGCATGATGGTTTATAAAAGTCCATCCGCTGAACTGCCTGGTGATTTTGCCGGTGGTGTTATTAAAATATATACCAAAAGCATTCCCGACCGCAATGGGCTTGAGGTTAGTTTCACTGCTGGCTATGAGCCGGCAACTACCTTCAAGGATTTTTATGGCCCGGAGCGCTATTCGGGTCATTGGACCGGCTTTAACAATGGCGCTTATGATATGCCTGCCGGTATGCCTGAGAGATTAAGTTCTGTGCGTAACGAGGAAGAGTTAAAAAGACTTGGTAACTCGTTTAAGAACAATTGGGTGCCCGAGAAGAACACGGCCATGTTTAACCAAAGTGCCACTGTAAGCGGGTTCTTTAACCAGCCTATAGGCAGTGTGACACTCGGTCATTTCACCTCTGTGAATTACAGCAATAGCTATTCTTTTGAAGAGGTGGATCGCTATGATTACAATGCGTATAACTACATCGACAATGTTGCCCTGCCCATTTACTGGTTTCATGATTATCGTTATAAGCAGACCATTCGGGTAGGTGCACTGCACAATTACGGTTTTCGTCTTTCGCCCAACCATTCAATAGAAATAAAAAACCTGTTTAACCAAAATGGTAGCTACGAATATATTGATAGGGGTGGACACGATTTTGATTTTGGCTATTTTCCAAGTAATCATGGATTTCAGCAGCTCTACCGCACCATTTATTCCGGTCAGGTAGGTGGTAAACATGATTTCTTTGATAAGCGCTCTGAGATTTCATGGGCGGGTGGCTATGGTTTCTCGCGCAGAGAAATGCCTGATTACAAACGGTACCGTTCCGACCTTCCCGAGCTAGGTCGTGACCGCTCCCAAGCAGAACTTTACCTTCCGGTGGGAACCGCTCAGGCTTATTTCCTTGGCCGTGTGTTCTCTTTTATGGAGGAAAATACTTATACCGGATCCATTAACTTCACGCAGCGCTTGTTAACAGGCAACTCTGGTTCTTTTCAGCCTGTACTAAGAGTGGGTGCCTACGTAGAGGATAAAGACAGAACTTTTAGTGCCCGTAACATGGGTTACGCACTTACACAGTTTCAGGCCGGGCTAACGTTGCGACAATTGCCAATAAATGAGCTATTTCATCCCGACAACATTAACAGCGGAGCAATTAAACTGGATGAGCAGAGTAACCCCAACGACTCTTACGATGCTACCAGCAGTCTCACTTCATGGTATGTTTCAGTAACAATTCCGGTAACGCGCGATATCAAAATGGTGGCAGGCCTGCGTGTTGAGGATTATACGCAAACCATGAAAAGTGCAACCACCACTGGCCCTGTGAATGAGACGTACAAGAGCACCGACTATCTGCCTTCGTTAAATCTCTCCTACTCATTAAGTGATCAGATGCTGGTACGCGCTGCTTATGGAAAAACATTGAATCGTCCTGAGTTTAGGGAAAGGGCTCCGTTCAGCTTCTACAGCTTTAACGATAACCTGAACCGCAAAGGAAATATTTTCTTGCAGGATGCTTCAATTGACAACTACGATTTGAGATGGGAGTGGTATCCTACCATGTCTGAAATGGTGAACTTTGGCGTTTTCTACAAAGATTTTACCAATCCCATTGAAACCACGTTTGAGCCGGGAGCCGGTAGCGGTGGAGCCAAAAACTTCAGCTTTACCAATGCCCGATCGGCCTATTCGTATGGTGTGGAGCTTGATGCCCGCAAATCACTTGACGGCCTTCTCAACTCGCGTTTTGTAAACGATATGGCCGTAATTTTGAATGCAGCCCTTATTAAGAGCAACGTGGTTTATGGTGAGGGATATGGGCATGGTCGTGACATTGAGAATCGTCCGCTTCAGGGACAGTCTCCCTATATTGTGAACACCGGGTTTTACTATTTTAATGAAACTTCGGGCTGGGAAGCAAACTTGCTTTACAATGCCATTGGAAGACGTATTGTGCGTCCGGGATATACACAGTCGCGCGGCAGTGAAGTAATTGATTATGCCAATATTTATGAGATGCCTCGCAACCTGGTCGATTTCTCCATCAGTAAAACATTTAAAAATAACCTCAACCTGAAAGTGGGTGTGTCGGACTTGCTAAATGAAAAAGTCACATACCTGCAAGATCCCTGGAACAATGGCAAGCCTGATAAATCAAAGGATCCTGTTATCGAGAGCTATCGCCCCGGTACCTTATTCACTTTCTCGATAGGCATAAAACTATAACAACCAGAAGCAATATAGTTGTTCAAAAAAAGAGGGTATCTCGTAAGTTCGAGATGCCCTCTTTCTATTAGTATAATTTGTTCGGCGCGTTGTCAAATGTTCAATTCGCCGAGGATTATATTATCTATTGGTTCGGACTTGTTTTCTATGAAAGACCTTTAAGTTTTTGAATCTCTTTGTGATGTTGTATCACCAGGTTTTCTTGTTTTCTGCGGGCATCCTGCCGGTACTCTTCGTAGCTGCTCATGGTATCCGACAACTCTTTCTTCAATTTTGCAGTCTGCATATTGGCCTTTTGGAATAGTAAAAAGGTTATTGCAACGATGGTGCCCATCACCACAAGCAAAAATATTGCAAGACTAACAAAAAGCCCTTTTCGCATCAAAATCCCCATAAATGAAAACGAATCACGCTCTTTTACTGCCTTCTCATAATTTAACTTTACTTCATCAACCTGATTGTTGAGTGATGTGATATCTGACTCTTTGTTTAGCACAATTGATTGCAGATTGCTTATCTCTTTTTTGAGCACAGATATTGAGTCAAGTGTATGTTTTCGTAACTGATTTAGCCACGTTTCAGGCACCACTCTGTAAGTCTCCCATTTGGAGGATTGCCCAATTACGAAATCAAGTTGTTCATTTAACGGAGCTTCGTTCACGTATGGTCGGTTGCGATTGTCTGCTGCATGCACATCAAGCGACAGCAGCAAAAGAAAAAACAAAGTTGCAACGAATAGGGATTTGTTATTCATGATCATGATTTCTTTTATTATCAAATGTCGGAAATACCAAGTCTTTCTGCAATATCTGTTTAAACGTTTGGTTTGCACTGAATATTGTCATCCAGGGTGAATTTTTCTAAATTATAGGGAGGGAAAACTACTGTTTTTGGCATTAATGTGACGTTGTTTTTTCGTCTGCGCACTTTGAACTTATTAAAATGATATTAGTTCAGTAATTTAGTTTTATCCTTTATGTTGTATGCTTAAAGTTGTCTTTATTGTATTGGGTGCATTGTCGCTTGTTTTGGGAGTGTTGGGGATTTTAATTCCCGGGCTGCCTACAACTCCTTTTTTGCTGCTTACGGCTGCGTTATGGATGAAAAGTTCTGAAAAACTTCATAACAGGCTGCTTTCCAATAAGTATCTTGGCCCATACATTGTAAATTATGAAAAAAGAAAAGGTCTCACCGTAAGACAAAAGAGGTATGCCATTCTTAGTATGTGGATTCTTATCAGCCTCTCGTTCTTTCTGTTAAGTGGTAACCCTTCCTTACAGCTGATTCTTATTTTCGCCGGAATAACAGGTGCTGCCACTGTTTGGTATCTGGTGCCTAATGGTAAAAATGAGGATTAGATATTTTGGTTATGTTAATTTTTTTAAGAATTTGGGTTTGTATCGTTATTCTTTAAAAAATCGAACATTGAAAATAATGTAAAAACCTCATAAATAGATAAATATCTTTTATGGGCTGTTCTGTATCGGGGGGCTTAATTTGCAAAAATAGTACTCAAAATTGCAGAAATAATATAGGCAATTGTCATGTAATTGCCTCTAATTTGTTAACGTTTATTACTAACCATTAAATTACTAAAATTATGAGAAAAATTTACTTACTAATCGCATGTTTAATTGGGTTTTCTGGAGCTTTCGCTCAAGTTGTGATTGCTGATTTTGAAAATAATACAACACAGGGGTTCGGAAAGTGGGGTGGTGAAGATCCTGTTGCAATTGCTAATCCATTTCAGGATGAGACCAACCCTTCTAATTATGTCCTGAAATACATCCCATCAGGGGGTTGGCAAGGTGTTAATTTATGGAAAGATGAGGGAGTATTTTCACATAAACCACTGAAATTCGCTCTTGATGTCTATATTACTGATGTGGTAGGCGATATAAATGAGTTGAAGATCAAACTGGACATGCGAAATGGTGTAGTAGCCGAAAATGCAGAACGTTTTACTGCTGCTTTGGAAGCAAATAAATGGGTTCACGTTGAATATGATTTAAGTGCCCTTACTGCATGGGATTACAAGCAATTTGCATTACAAAACCATGTGGTAGCAACATTCCATTTTGACAACATTAGAGTTTATTATGAAGGCGGAGCTACTTCTTCAGATTTGAATAAAGTTGCGAAAGTGAATGCTTTCTCAGTTACAGGTGGCTTAGTTGTGAACGGTGCAGCTGGTCAAAACGTTTCTGTTTATTCATTAACCGGAGCCAAAGTATTTGAAGTGGCTTCTGCAGGTTCAACTGTTGAGGTTGCTGTTCCCGTTGGTGTTTATGTTGTGGCCGTTGGTGGCGCAACTCAAAAAGTGGTAGTAAAATAACACCCCTTAATAACCCAATATTGGATAAGGGAAGGTGTCTTAACAGGCATCTTCCTTTTCTAATTTTTAATGGGTAGGTAATTCCTTATAATTGAAAAGAGCGTGCTTATAAACTCCCATCTATGCATGTTTTGTGCCTAAGCATCCTTCTTATAGTAAAAGTACAACGAAATTACTTTGAAGTTGGTTACTTCCCATCACAGCCATATACCTACCAGAATAGATGAGCAACTAAGCCATTAACATGCTTCCGAATAAATGAAAAGGGGCTGCCATTTGCATGACAACCCCTTTTCTATCAGTGTCTAACTTAAACTATTTATTCAACCATTTGATTGCGAACAGTATAGATTTCAGAAGTTATCTGTTTCATCTGACGCTCAGTGATGGAACCGTCCTCAATGGCAGTGAAAATCTGATGGATGGGAGTTAATTGCTCAATAACTTCGGCCACGGCGCGGTTTTCACTCACCACATCCATAATTCCCATAAGTTTATTCAACGATTTCTTTTGATCCATTACAATTATCACCATCTCCTTGTTGTTATAGGTGTCTTCTGAAATATGAGTGGCAATATATAAGCTTTCTACCCATGTTCCGGCAAGAACCAACATTGATACAGCACCACGTCCGCTTTGGTTCAGGTGTTCGTATGTGTCAAAGAAAGTAGTGGTGATAAGGTCAACCAGTTCTTCTTTATTATCTTGCTTGGCTTCGATTTGTTCAATGATGTCGGGGCTGATGGCACCTGAAATATTGAGGGCATCAATAAGCTTTTTCGACACATTCATGTAATCGATTGTTGCTTGCTTCTGATTGTAGGTTGTAGCATAGCTCAAATCGGCGCTGTATATCCCAAGATTGACGGCTTTCGATTTTTCGGTCAGGTATCTTTCAACGTTTGACACTGGGTTCGACAGGGTAAGGATGTAGGCTGCACCAATTCGGTTAAGCATTTCGGTCACTTCAAAGCTGGTGGGCAGTGGATATACAAATTCGCGCACATCCTGCTCTATTCTGGCTTTGTCGAGTTTCTCTCCTGTTTGGGAGGCGTCACCAGATGAGGTACGTCCCATTTTACAGGCCGAAAAAACAAACGCAAACATCAGCATCAGGCCAATAAGTTGTACGGGCAAAAGGAGTTTTTTCATGTGTCTGTTTTATTTGTTTGGTTTATTGTTCTTATTAATTCACCAACCACAGTTTTCTTTTTTTGATTTGCTATTGGTGAATGACTCAGGTTCTGAATTATATGACAATTGTTTGCACAAATATAGTTGATAATAATTTATTTTGCGCGGCCTTATTGTAATTTTGCATCTTAATAAACAGTGGGATTCAACTTCTCATTTCCTTTTTCATGTCAGATTCAACCAAAGGTTTGTTGTTGGCTATTTTATCAGCCTTTATGTGGGGGCTGCTGGCTATCGCGCTTAAAGTGGCTCTCAACTACACCGATTCTTTTACCATTGTATGGTGGCGCTTTTCCGCTTCTTTTTTTGTGCTGTTGCTCTGGTTTTTGTTTCGAAGCCCGCAGTCGTTGCGTATTTTGCGTCGTCCACCACGCTTGTTATTGCTGGCAGCCATTCTGCTGGGAGTAAATTTTATCGGATTTCAGCAGGGCATTCATTATGCCGGGCCGGCGGTTTCCCAGGTAATTATACAGGCGGGCCCGGTGAACCTGGCTCTGGTAGGTTTTATTTTCTTTCACGAAAGCATAAGCCGCATTAGATTGACGGGTTTTATAGTGGCTGCTTTTGGATTTTTCTTTTTTTACTATCAGCAGGTGCAGGGTGTGAGCTATGCTGCAAAAGAGTTCACTTTTGGTGTGATATGGACTTTGATAGGAGCCTTGTCGTGGACGGGCTATGCGGTGATTAATAAAATTTTGGTACGTAACATACCACCCATGCAGGTAAATCTGGTATTATATGGCTTGCCAATGCTTTTTTTTCTGCCAATGGCCAATTTTGATTCACTGTTTCAAGTTCACTCACTGGCTGTGTGGCTTCTGTTTCTATTTCTGGCGGTTAATACCCTCATTGCTTATGGTGGTCTGTCGATGGCGCTTAAGTATATAGAGGCCAACCGAATAAGTATGATTGTAACCCTCAATCCCATCATTACATTCCTTCTCCTTGAATTGCTCCTGTACCTGAATGTGAAGTGGTTTGACTCTTTGCCGATGGCGCCTTTAGCCTATGTGGGTGCTGTATTGGTGCTTGGTGGCGCTGTAATGGCCATTGGCTTCCATAAAAAAACGTAATCAATAAGGAAATCGAATGTCTTTAACCATTATCTGTATAGAGACATTCCCGTTGTAAACATTCTCTTCGATGGTATAGCAGATGTCAAACGGGTCGCCACTCTTAATTTTCTGTATGTGTTTACCCATCGAGAAGCCTATGCCCTGAACAATGGAGCCTGAGCACTCCTCAATAATCTCTAGCTTCACATGGTCGCGATCCTTACCTACCAGTTTGCTTGTACCATAATCCATCACGCGGCGGGTCACAAAAACAGGCTTCATGTTTCCGGGGCCAAAGGGCGTGAACTGTTTGAGAATCCGATAAAACTTCGGAGTTATTTTTTTGAGTTGTATCTCAGCATCTATCTCAATTTGCGGAATGAGTTGTTCGGGCAGAATGTTCTCAGATACATATCGTTCAAACCGTTCGGTAAATTGGGGTATGTTCTCAATTTTCATGGTGAGTCCTGCTGCATACATGTGTCCGCCAAAGTTTTCGAGTAAATCGCTGCACGATTCGATGGCCTTATACAAGTCAAAGCCTTCCACAGAGCGAGCCGAACCAGTTGCCAATCCCTGACTCTGTGTGATAATAATGGTTGGCCGGTAGTAGTGTTCGGTAAGGCGCGATGCCACAATGCCAATAACACCTTTGTGCCATTCCGGTTTAAAAAGCACAGTGCTCTTAAGCTTTTGAAGCGGTTCACTCGTGTTGATCATCTCCAGTGCTTCCTGTGTGGTAAGTCTGTCCAGATCTTTGCGCGTTTCGTTGCACACGTTGATGCTTTCGCTCATCCTGTCGGCCAACGGTTCGTCCCTTGATATGAGCAGTTCTACGGCATCACGCCCTGACTCTATACGCCCGGCAGCATTGATGCGAGGGCCAATTTTAAACACGATGTCACTAATGAGGAACTCGCGGTTTTCCATATTGGCAATGCGGATGATGCTTTTCAGTCCGGTACTGGGATTTGTGTTTAGCTTATTCAAACCAATGGCAGCCATCAACCTGTTTTCGCCAGTTATAGGAACAATGTCGGATGCGATGCTTACAGCCACCAGATCAAGGTAGTTATAGAGCAATTCCTCATCGTGGCTGTTCTTTCGGCAAAAGGCCTGCATGAATTTAAAGCCAACGCCACAGCCCGACAGCTCCTTTTCAGGATAGGTACAGTCATTGCGTTTAGGATCCAAACAGGCATACGCATCCGGAAGTGTATCTCCAGGTGTGTGGTGGTCGCAAACAATAAAATCGATGCCATGCTTTTTGGCGTAGGCAATTTTATTCACTGCTTTAACGCCGCAGTCGAGAGATATAATGAGGCGGCATCCTGCGTCGGCAGCATAATCAATACCTTGTGTGGATACGCCATACCCTTCTGAATAACGGTTAGGTATATAAAAATCGAGGTTGTTGTAATATGGTCTCAAAAAGGAATACACCAAAGCCACCGAAGTGGTGCCATCCACGTCGTAATCTCCATAAATCAATATTTTTTCGCCGTTACGAATGGCTGAGTTCAGGCGATCTACTGCTTTGTCCATATCCTTCATCAAAAAAGGATCGTGCAAATGCTCAATGGATGGCCTGAAGAATGCTTTGGCTTGTTCAAAAGTATCAACACCCCGCTGCACCAACAATCTGGATAGAATCTCATCAACATTGATGGCTTCGCTCAATGTTTTAACGATATCCGGATCTGATTCGCTCTTTATTTTCCAACGTTTTTCCATTCTATGGCGGGGGTTTGCCTATGTGATTTTGCGACCGCAATTGTGTGTTAAGCAACGCGTGTCCCTGGTTTTGTTTTTATTTGTAATTAATCCGACAAAGATAGTTAAATAAGGCCGATTTACAGGTTTTAGGTTGTGCTAAATGGAATCCTGGAACCGAAACGACATGCGTTTGAATCAATAAACTACCAAGATACGGCGCCTCACTACTTTGGCTCTGCACAAAGCATCAGACAAAATTCAGGTTGAAAAGCTCTTTGAATGCTTTTAGAAGGTGCTCGTGTATTTCGGCCAAAGGAATGGGGCGATTCAGTTCATTTTGCAACGAAGTAACGCCTTTGTCGATAAAGCCGCATGGGTTGATATACCTGAAATAGTCCAGGTTGGTATTTACATTAAGAGCAAAACCATGCATTGAAACAAACCGGCTGGCGCGTACACCGATGGCACATATTTTACGGGCTTTTTGTGGGTCGTTCACATCGAGCCAAACACCTGTGGCTCCATCCAGACGGGCTCCATTGATGCCATAGTGCCGTAATGTCATGATTATCCCTTCTTCCAGCAAATGGATGTACTCCTTAATGCCGAGGTTCATAGCCTCAAGGTCAAAGATGGGGTATCCAACAACCTGGCCGGGCCCGTGATAGGTGATGTCGCCACCACGATTGATGCGGTAAAACTTAGCTCCGATTTTTTCGAGCAGTTCATCGGTAATCAACAGGTTTGTAGGGGCGCCGCTCTTTCCAAGGGTGAAAACATGCGGGTGTTCCACAAAAAGCAAGTGGTGAAGCATCTCTTTTCTGTCGGCCGGATTGTCGCGATTGTGCAACTTGATTGCTACCACATCTTCAAACAGGCTTTCCTGGTAATCCCATGCTTCTTTGTAATCGGTTTCTCCCAGATTGGAGTATTTGGTGTTGTACATGTTTTTCTAATTGATGTTGTGCGATGATTCGCCAATAAGCATTTACGATTTATCAGAAATAGAGGTCGCAGCCCTTCACAATGCCCATTTGCGATGCCGGTATTACGCTTTCAGGGCATTTATGTGGCGCTCGGCATGATATGACGAACGCACCAATGGGCCGCTTTCTACAAATTTAAACCCTTTTTTTAATCCTTCCGTCTCATAGAATTTAAATTGTTCCGGCGTGATGTATTCCTGCACTTCCAAATGTTGCACGGATGGTTGAAGATATTGGCCAATGGTCAGCACCTTTACCCCAACGGCAGCAAGGTCATCCATGGTTTCAAGAACCTCTTCCTGGGTTTCGCCCAGCCCGAGCATTATTCCCGATTTCGCAATCGCACCTGCTTCGGCAATGTGTTTAAGCACCGACAAGCTCACATCGTATTTTGCTCTGGAGCGGATGCGCGGCGTTAGTCGGCGAACGGTTTCCACATTGTGGCTGATAACTTCCGGTTGTGCATCAATGATGCGCTGAACAAGGTTGGTCATACCCTGAAAATCAGGAATGAGAACCTCCATTGTGGTGGAGGGATTAAGCTCCTTAACTTTTTGGATGGTATCGACCCATACCGATGCACCCCCATCGGGTAAATCGTCTCTGTCAACAGAGGTTATTACGGCGTGTTTAAGCTTCATTATTTGGATGGAGCGGGCAATGCGAAACGGCTCTTTAAAATCTACAGCACCTGGTATTCCGGTTTTAACGTTACAAAATTTGCATGCTCTGGTACACACATCGCCTAGAATCATGAAGGTGGCTGTACCAGCGCCCCAGCATTCGGCGGCATTGGGGCATTTGCCACTGGTACAGATGGTGTGTAACTTATGGTCGCGGATGGTTTTGTGCATCCAGTTGTAATCGGCGGTATTTGGTAGCTGAATCTTAAGCCAGTCGGGTTTTGATATTCTGCGTGTTATTTTAACCATGTTGATCAGTTTTTGACCTGTTACGGCCCAAATAGTGTGTAAAGATATATTTTGTAATGTACTTTATGTCTCAGTGATGCATTTAATCCATAGCGGATTGTTGATATACACCGAGGCACCTCTCTTTTGGGTAAGTCATATCCCGATTAACGCACAACCACAAATAAAGTTCAAACCTTAACGCGCCCTATAAGACCTGTAAAATATCAGGGACGTAGGTTAGCTCTGAGTCATCCTTTAAAAAATGCAATCCATGTAAGTTTTGGTGGCAATGATTTGTACCATTTATCGTGAATGAATTATACGCTACCTTTTTATATTGTTTATTTTGGGTTTATCTTTGCATCTAGTTTTTTGTTTTTTAATAGATGATTAAATAAATATATTCTACCAATGAACCAGTTAGAACTGAGCGAGCAGGAGCTTATTCGCCGCGAAAGCCTTCACGAGCTTGAAAAGTTAGGCATCAACGCTTTCCCGGCCGAAGAGTATCCGGTAACACACTATTCTCAGGACATCCTCAACAATTTTGAAGCCAACCCGGATGCCTACCAAACTGTTTGTCTGGCCGGACGTATCATGAGCCGCCGAATCATGGGAAGCGCTTCTTTTGCTGAGATTAAGGATAACCAAGGCCGTATTCAGATTTATCTTCGACGTGACGATTTGTGCCCGGATGAGGATAAAACGCTTTACAATACTGTGTTTAAACGTTTGCTCGACATTGGTGACATCATTGGTGTGAAAGGTCATGTGTTCAAAACCCAAACCGGTGAAATCTCTGTTCATGTGGATGAGTTTACTCTTTTGGCTAAATCCATCAAGCCACTGCCCATTGTGAAAGAGAAAGATGGCAAACTTTACGATGCCTTCACCGACCCTGAGCAGCGCTACCGTATGCGCTACGTGGATTTGATTGTGAATGATCAGGTAAAGGATACCTTCCTGAAGCGTACCAAAATCATCAACACCATGCGCGAATTCTTTAACCAGAAGGGGTACCTGGAAGTTGAAACACCAATTCTTCAGGCTATTCCCGGAGGCGCAGCGGCACGGCCATTCATCACGCATCACAACGCACTAAACATACCTTTATACCTCCGTATTGCAAACGAACTTTATCTGAAACGTCTTATTGTTGGCGGGTTCGATGGGGTATATGAGTTTGCCAAAGATTTCCGTAACGAGGGCATGGATCGCACACACAACCCTGAATTTACGGTAATGGAAATCTATGTTGCTTATAAAGATTATAAGTGGATGATGGAGTTTACTGAAGAGATGATTGAAAAAGTGGCTCTGGCTCTGCACGGAACAACAAAAGTTCAGCTTGGCGACAAAGAGATTGATTTCAAACGTCCCTTTAAGCGCGTTACCATGATCGATGCCATAAAAGAGCATACCGGATTTGATATTTCGGGTATGAATGAGGCGCAGTTGTTTGATGTGTGTAAAAAGCTGGGTATCGAAACCGAGCCATCCATGGGTAAAGGCAAACTTATTGATGAGATATTTGGCGAGAAGTGTGAACACCATTATATTCAGCCAACTTTCATTATTGATTACCCGGTGGAGATGTCGCCGCTTTGCAAGAAGCACCGCAATAACCCCGAACTTACCGAGCGCTTTGAACTCATGGTGAACGGAAAAGAGCTGGCCAATGCATACAGCGAACTTAACGATCCCATCGATCAGTTGGAGCGTTTTCAGGATCAGCTAAAACTTTCAGAAAAAGGCGATGATGAAGCGATGTTCATCGATACAGACTTTGTGAGAGCGCTCGAGTATGGCATGCCGCCAACTTCCGGAATGGGCATCGGTATCGACAGGCTCACTATGTTTATGACCAACCAGTCATCCATCCAGGAAGTGCTTTTCTTCCCGCAAATGCGACCTGAGAAGAAGCCGGAAAAGGATGGTGACGATAAGTTTTTGGCTCTTGGCATTCCCGAAGAATGGCTCCCGGTAGTACGCAAAGCCGGATTTCAGAGGGTTAAAGAGTTGCTCGAAGTGAATCCAAACAAATTGCACCAGGATCTTTGTGGACTCAATAAGAAGAATAAACTTGGCCTGACCAATCCTTCCAAAGAGGAAGTAACTGGCTGGCTCGCACAATAATTTCACATCATCATGGACGAAACCACGTCGAGAATCGGGATAATTGGTTCCGGAAGTTGGGCTACGGCCATTGCCAAAATGGTGTTGAACAACGAAACGCACATCAATTGGCATTTCCGGAATCCCGAGCATATTGGAAAATTCAAACGGGTAAGGCACAATCCCAATTATTTGACTTCGGTGAGTTTTGACACAGATGCCATCTCATTTTTTACTGATATTAATGATGTGGTGGAAAAGTCTGACATCCTGATCTTTGCCAATCCTTCGGCATTCTTAAAGGATATGCTGGCCGGACTCACATTGTCATTAAAGGATAAGGTTATCGTTTCTGCCATCAAAGGTTTGGTGCCCGGAGAAAATCTGGTGGTGGGTAGCTATTTTCATAAGAAGTATCATGTGCCCATCACGCAGGTGGCCGTTATTTCGGGCCCCTGCCACGCTGAAGAGGTCGCTTTGGAGCGGTTATCCTACATCACCATTGCCTGTCAGGATTTGAAGCGCGGACGCGATTTCGCCTCCCGCCTGCAATGTGGCTTCATTAAAACGGTGGTTTCCGATGACATCTACGGAACCGAGTATGCTGCCGTGCTTAAAAACGTGATGGCCATTGCCTCTGGTATCTGTCATGGTTTGGGGTATGGTGACAACTTTCAGGCAGTGCTTATTTCAAACGCCATACAGGAAATTAAACGGTTTGTAGATACTGTTCACCCGATATCCCGTGACATTAAAAGTTCGGCTTATCTGGGCGACTTGCTCGTGACCTGCTATTCGCAGTTTTCGCGTAACCGCACATTCGGAACCATGATTGGCAAAGGTTACTCCGTAAAAAGTGCTCAGTTAGAGATGCTCATGATTGCAGAGGGCTACTACGCCGTTAAAAGCATCAAGGAGATAAATGACAAGTACAAAGTGAACATGCCCATTACCGATGCGGTTTACAACATCATCTATCAGCGCATTTCTCCGGCCATCGAAATCAAGTTGCTTACCGATGCGCTTCGATAGGTACCCCTTATGTATCACCAATAAACACTATAACCTTTTACACAGATGCAAAAAATATCAATTGACATTAGCAAAACCGGTAGCTTCATTGCGCCCGGCGATGTGAAAAAACTGGAGGGCGACGTGCTCGCCTGTGAACAAAAGCTGCATGACGGAA
Source organism: Alkaliflexus imshenetskii DSM 15055 (assembly GCF_000517065.1). Taxonomy (GTDB): domain Bacteria; phylum Bacteroidota; class Bacteroidia; order Bacteroidales; family Marinilabiliaceae; genus Alkaliflexus; species Alkaliflexus imshenetskii. The sequence goes on from NZ_KI912105.1 coordinate 2,238,723, forward strand.
CCGGTGCAGGTAACGATTTTTTGGGATGGCTGAATTTGCCATCGTCCATCACGGCAACTGAACTAAAATCGATTAAGGACACTGCCGCCCGACTGAGTGCAAACTCTGAGATTGTGGTAGTGGTTGGTATTGGCGGCAGCTACCTGGGCGCCCGTGCCGTGATTGATGCGCTTAACGATTCATTCGACTTTTTGCGAACCAACCGCAAAGCGCCTGTGGTGCTTTACGCCGGACAAAACATTGGCGAAGATTATACCTATGAATTGCTCGACCTGCTCAAGGACAAGACCTTTTCTGTAGTTGTAATCTCAAAATCGGGAACTACCACTGAACCTGCCATTGCTTTCCGTGTGCTTAAAGAGTTGCTCGAGAAAAAGCATGATACAGCCGGTGTGAAGGAGCGTATTGTGGCCATTACCGACGAGAGTAAAGGCGCCCTGCGTACCCTCGCCGACCGCGAAGGCTATCAAACCTACGTAATTCCTGATAACGTGGGTGGACGTTTCTCCGTGCTTACACCTGTTGGTTTGTTGCCAATTGCTGTGGCCGGTTTTGATATCGACAAATTGGTAGAAGGCGCACGCGACATGGAAAAAGCTACTGCTCCCGGCGCTTCGTTCGATGAGAATCCGACCAATATTTATGCTGCCGTGCGTAACTTGCTTTACCGCAGCGGAAAAACCACAGAAATTCTGGTGAATTATCATCCTAAACTGCACTTCCTGGCCGAATGGTGGAAGCAACTTTACGGTGAGAGCGAAGGTAAAGAGCACAAGGGTATTTTCCCGGCGGCTGTGGATTTCACCACCGACCTGCACTCTATGGGGCAATGGATTCAGGAAGGTGAGCGCAACATCTTCGAGACGGTTATCTCCATCGAAAATCCGAAATACAAAGTGCAAGTGCCCAACGACAAGGACGACCTGGATAAGTTGAACTACATTGCTGGCAAACGGGTGGATGAGGTGAACAAAATGGCTGAACTTGGTACCCTTGTGGCACACGTGGATGGCGGTGTTCCCAACATCCGCATTTCTGTTCCCGAACTTAACGAGTATTTCCTGGGCCAGCTCATCTATTTCTTCGAGAAGGCTTGTGGAATCAGTGGTTACGTGTTGGGCGTGAATCCATTTGACCAGCCCGGCGTGGAGGCTTACAAAAGCAACATGTTTGCCCTGCTCGGAAAACCCGGTTTTGAGAAAGAGACTGAGGCTATTCGCAAAAAACTGTAGCCTCTTTAGGTGACTAATATTCCAAAGGGCCGGTTCAAAACTTATTTTGAGCCGGCTCTTTTCGTATAATCTCAGAATAGCTGTCAACTCTTCCACTACTCAATTAAGACTTCCATTCTTAACACATTCTTATCCTTCGCGTCACATATAGTTCTTATTGATGGATTATTCTTGTATTATCAAAATACAAGTAAATGACGCCTGTCAAAAAAAACATGAAACGGCTGGTAAAGGCCGTTGTAATATCAGATGTGCACATGGGCACTTATGCCTGTAAAGCTGCACAATTAACCGATTATCTCAAGAGCATTCATCCCGAAACATTGGTTCTTAACGGTGACATCATTGATGCATGGCAGTTTAGCAAGCGCTATTTTCCAACCGCACACATCAAATTGATGCGTGAGATGCTTAAGATGATGGAGGCCGGCACAAAGATCTATTATGTAGCCGGTAACCACGATGAGATGATGCGCCGGTTTGCCGGTATGTCATTGGGTAGTTTTAGCGTTGTAAACAAAGTGTTACTCACTTTGGATGGTAAACGCTCCTGGATTTTTCACGGCGATGTTTTCGATGGATACATGCACCGCTTGAAATGGCTGGCCCGTTTGGGCGCACAGGGATATGGCATGCTCGCCATATTAAATAAAGCGGTAGAGCAAACGCTGCGGTTCTTCGGAAAACCCAAGGTTTCCATCTCTAAAAAACTGCATAACCGTATCAACGGCGGAAAAAAGGAGATTTCACGATTTGAGGAGACTGTGGGTCAATTGGCCATCTCAAAAGGATATGATTATGCAATTTGCGGACATACACACCTGGTGGAAAAGAAAGTAATCAGCAACGAAAAAGGCAAGGTAACTTATCTGAACTCAGGCGATTGGGTAGAAAGCATGACCGCTCTGGAGTATTACGAGGGCGATTGGCATGTGAAGTATTGGGAGCCATCAACAGAAACGCTTAAAGATGAGGAGACTATGACCGAAGAGCACTTCTCCAAACCTTCCAAAGCGCTGTTTATGAAAGTGTTTCGCGAAGTGGTAATGAGTTAAGAATAAATAGTGTATTAAAAAAGTAGAGACAATGAGAATTTTATATGCGATACAGGGAACAGGTAATGGTCACACAGCGCGTGCGCGTGAGGTTGTGCCAATTCTTCAGGAGTATGCCGATGTGGATTTATTGCTGAGTGGAAACCAATGCGAACTCACACTGCCCTGGCCTGTAAAGTACCGGCTGAGTGGAATGGGTTTTGTGTTTGGAAAAACAGGGGGCATCGATTATAAAAAGACGATGGCTACCAATTCCATTCTTCGATTCTTTAGAGAGGTGATGACTTTGCCGGTTCATGAGTATGACCTGGTGATATCCGATTTTGAGCCGGTAACTGCCTGGGCGTGTAAGCTGAGAGGCAAAAAATGTATCGGTATTAGTCACCAGTCTGCCATTTTGCATCATAAATCGCCCATGCCCGAGAAGAAGGATTTTATGGGCAAACTGATTCTGAAGTATTACGCACCTGTTTCCAAGGCCTTTGGTTTTCATTTCAAGGCATTGGGTTCCAGTGTAACCACGCCGGTAATTCGGCGCGATGTGCGAAACAGCACGCCGGTGAATGCAGGTCACTATACAGTTTACCTTCCTGCTTACGATGACTTACGCATCATTCAGTTTTTGGCCCGCTTCCCTGAACACAAGTGGGAAGTTTTTTCCAAACACTCTAAGAATCCCTATTCATTCCAGAACATTAAAATACGCCCTGTGGAGCAGCAGGCTTTTACCGAGAGTATGGTGCGTTCGCGCGGTGTGTTTTGCACAGCTGGATTTGAAACGCCTGCCGAAGCACTCTTTCTGAAAAAGAAGTTGTGCGTAATTCCCATGCGTGGACAGTTTGAGCAGCAGTGCAATGCGGCCATGCTGGGTACCATGGGTGTCCCTGTAATCGAAAATCTGAAAGAAGGCTCTATGGCTGCTTTCACCGAATGGCTCTATGCCGGTAAAGTGGTGGATGTGCAATATCCTGACAACACCCGCCGTGTGCTGGAGCGCATCATCGAAGAGGCCAGCGGTTACCACATCGAGTATTTCCCGATGGCTGGCGCATACCTGATGCGCTGATGTTTAAATAAATACTCTGAAAAAATAGGATGACAAAATAAGATAAACGAACATACCAGAAATGTCGTTAAGCGTTGTGATAAAAGGCCCCGTAGCTACTGCGGGGTCTATTTTTATTCTGTCCAGTAGCAAAGGCAGAAACGTACCAAACAACGACGCAAACATCACTACCGAAAACATGGCCGAAGCTACTGTAAACGTGAGTGCATGGTGTGAGCCTATCAGAAAGTTATAGGCGAATACCAGCAGTGACAGTGCTGTGGCGTTGAGCATGGCAATGGAGAGTTCTTTAAAGAGTTTGCGGAAGTTTGATTCCAGACCTAGGCTGCCGCTGGCCAGTGATTGTACCATGATGGCCGACGACTGAATGCCCACATTTCCGCCCATGGCCGCAATCAGCGGCATAAAAAAGGCCACTTCGGGGTGGTCGGCTATGTTGCCCTCAAAAATGCTGATAACGCGCGAACCAAACAAACCACCTACCAAACCAATCATAAGCCACGGAATACGTGCCCGCGTGTGGCGCCATACGCTGTCCGATACTTCCACGTCCTGCGTAATACCCGATGCCAACTGGTAATCTTTTTCTGCTTCTTCACGAATCACATCCACCACATCGTCGATGGTGATGCGACCCACCAGGCGGCCAATGTCATCCACAACAGGCAATACCACCAGGTCGTACTTGTCCATGATGTTGGCCACGTCTTCAGAGTTTACATTTACATTCACCGATATCACATCGGGATTGTAGATGTCGCGCACAATGGTGTCGGTGGCGCTGAGAAGCATTTTCTTGAGGGAGAGGGTGCCCTTGAGAACACCATCGTTATCTACTACATATACAAAGTAAACTTCGTCCACATCCTCGGCCTGGCGGCGCATGCTGCGCAAACAGGTGATGATGGTCCACGACTCCTTCACTTTTATAAGTTCTTTGGCCATCAAACCCCCGGCGGTGTCTTCTTCGTAGTTGAGCAGATCCACAATGTCGCCTGCCACTGTGATGTCATCCAGATAGGAGAGGATTTCCTTTTGGCGGCTTTCATCCAGCTCGGCCATGATGTCAGCGGCATCGTCCGAGTCCATTTTATCGATGAAACGGCGTGCAATGACCTCACTGGGTAGTGCCTTCAGAAACCTTAGTCTGACGTCTTCCTCGAGTTCAATAAGCACATCGGCGGCTAAATCGTCATCCAGAAGAAAGTAGAGATATTTGGCTTCTTCAATGCTTAGCTCTTCGTAAATTTCGGCAATATCGGCGGGGTGTAACTCCTTAATGGCTTCCGACAACTGTTCCTCATTTTTCTGATCTATGAGCGTTCGGAGTTGTTCGATAAACTCTCTGGTAAGTTCAAAATTTGCCATAGCCAAGAAGTTTTAATAGTTACACAATAGATGTATCACTCACAGAGCGGATGCTCCTGTATTAATGAGGTCAGCTCCTGAAATCCACTGACCGACATCTGTTCAGGACGCAGGTTGAATACCGGCAGGTGCATCAACGCATCATGATTGAAAGGCACCTGGCGCAGACTGTTGCGCATCATTTTGCGCCTTTGGTTAAAAGCCGCTTTTACCACTCTTATAAAGAGGGCTTCGTTGCATGGCAGCGTGTTTACGTTGTTGCGCTCCAGTCGAATCACTGCCGACTTTACTTTGGGTGGAGGTGTAAACACGTGTTCGTCGACGGTGAAAAGATATTCGGCATCGAAAAACGATTGTAGCAACACGCTTAATATGCCAAAGCTTTTTGAGCCGGGAGCGGATGTGATGCGCTGTCCTACTTCGCGCTGTACCATGCCAACTACCGAACGCACCTGATTTCGGTTGTCGAATGCCTTGAAAAATATCTGGCTCGAAATATTGTATGGAAAATTACCAATGATGGAGAAGCGTTCGGGAAACATCGCGCCGAGGTCGAGGTTCAGAAAATCGCCTTCGATGATGCGGCCGGCCAGTTGTGGATAGTGAACGTTCAGATAATCTACCGATTCGGTATCGATTTCAACAACTTGAAGATCGATGTCGGTGCGTTGAACCAAAAATTGTGTAAGTACACCCATTCCCGGCCCCACCTCAATAACATGAGCCGGAGGAGTTTGCAGGCTATCCGCAATACGTCTGGCTATGCTCAGATCGTTGAGGAAGTGCTGCCCCAGATGTTTTTTCGCTCTTACACGCTTCATCGTCCATGGTTACGCGGTTTGTGACAGTGATTTTTTGATTCTGATAAATAGATTTTGTAACATTGCACCTTTAAGGCGCTGCAAAGGTATAACTATTTTGGCACTAATCCGAGTTTGCAACGTAAAAACCAAAAACTATCAAGTTGAAATCACAACAGATAAAAAAAACAATACAGTTTATCCTTTTTTTGGTTGTTGGAGCTGTAATTCTATGGTGGCTCTATCGCGATCAGGATGCCGACGAGTTGCTCAGAGCCATTAAAGAAGATGTGAACTATTTTTGGATACTGGCCTCTCTCATGGCAGGTCTCTTAAGTCACATAAGCCGCACCATACGTTGGCAAATGATGATAACCCCTTTGAGTAAGCGCCCTTCGTTTATCAATACATTTTTGGCTGTGATGATTGGTTATCTGGCCAACCTCGCCATTCCCCGAATGGGAGAGGTGTCGCGGTGTGCCGTATTAAGCAAACACGAGAATATTTCGTTTACCCGTTTGGTAGGCACGGTAGTGGCCGAAAGGGCTTTAGATGTGGTGTCACTTCTGTTGTCGCTGTTTTTGGTGTTTGTTTTTCAGTTTGAAGTGATAATGTCTCTTTTTGCAAGGCACGTTGATTTCTCAGGCGTTGTAAACTCGTTTGCAACGCCGGTACCATACGTAATAATTGCATTGTTATGGGCTGTGGTTTGGTTGTTCCGTAAGCGTATTCGTACTACCAGAGTTTTCTATAAGGCCAAGGGTTTATGGGAGAAGTTTAAGGAGGGATTCTTGTCTTTTAGGGATGTGAAGCAGAAGGGCTGGTTCATTTTTCATTCGGTGATGATTTTTGTGCTCTATTTTCTAATGATGTACCTCAGCTTTTTTGCATTCTCATATACTGCCCATCTTTTGCCGGTAGCCGCACTCACTGTGTTTGTTTTTGGTACTTTGGGCATGTTGGCTCCAGTGCAGGGAGGTATTGGCCCCTGGCATTTTATGGTCATCACATCTTTGGCTGCTTACCAGATTCCGGCTGCCGAGGGTGGCATATTTGCACTTGTTGTGCATGGCGCGCTCAATTTGATGATTGTTTTGTTTGGGTTATTGTCGTTGCTTCTGCTTCCCTTTGTTAACAAACGAAGCTAATCCATGTTTCTCGGGAAAAGGGTTATTTTGCTGATTCAGATTGCCATATCTGTGGCAGCAGTTGCATACATCATCTTCCGCCTGTTTAATTATGATGAATGGGCGACGTTTTATGAGCTGTTTACCAAACAACCCTTTCGTTTTGCGCTGGTTTTTTTGCTTCAACTTATTCTGTCGTCGCTCAATTTAAGTATCGAAAGCTTCAAGTGGCAAAAACTGGTATCGCCACTTCGCCGGCAGAGTTTCAATCTTAGTTTTTATCAGATATTAAAAGGGTTACAAGTAGGCATGGTTACACCGGGCAGAAGCGGTGAAGGTGTTGCCAAGGCTCTTTTACTACCTATGGGGTATCGTACCCGTGGATTTCTGTTATCTGTTACCGGCAGTGCGCTTCAAAACATTATTCTTGCTTTGGGAGGTTTGCTAGGTCTGATTTTTATCCGGGAGTTTCCTGAGCAAGAGCCCGGCATGTTCTTTCAGCTTCAGGATTGGTTGATTCGATACAGTTTAACATTTCTGATTGTGACTGGTGCCGGTCTAGTTGTGATTGTACGTTTGCTCAGATTTATGCGACGCAATCCGGTGGTAAAACGCATCACATTCTATCTGCTGGTGGTGAAACAGCTTGGTGCTATGAAGTTTGTTGCCATCGTGATGCTAACCCTGGCGAGATATTTTGTCTATTGCTTTCAGCTTTGGGTCATGTTTTATTTTCTGAGTATTGGTGATTCAATGAGTCTCTTTTGGCTTATACCTGTTTACTATGCGGCCATCACATTTGTCCCGTCAATGGCTATTGCTGACATTGGCATAAGGGGGACAATTGCACTGTTTCTCTTTGGTGCCATATCGGCCAACAGCGCCGCCATAGTGGCTGCCATCTTTTTTGTGTGGTTTTGCAATCTGGCCCTACCCGCTGTGAGTGCCATATTTTTTCGGGCTCCCGTTGCCACACATCCGCAATGACGCGCGAAGGTTTTCCACAAGCGGGATCAACATGCATCCATCATTTGAGTCAAAGATGCCATTTACTGTCTTCATCGGCTGACTTTACACCACTTTTAATTATCAATCCCTTAAGAATCTTATATCTACCTTTTTGGGTCTCCGATGTGGAATGAATATCTACATGCTTAGGGGGCTTTAGACAATCTCCTTTGAGAAATACCCACAATAGGAATTAATCTTAAAACTAATTCCTATATTTGTTACTAAATATAAAAAAATAGCAGTGTGCGTTTTACCCGCTGTATCTGAGTTAAGACAAGAGAGAAGTTCAATGAACAAAAAAAAGATCAGACTAAATATACTCGGGCTTTCTTATTCACAAACCCAATCCGGTGCTTATGCTCTGGTACTTGCCGAGGAGGAAGGAGAGCGACGCATACCTATCATTATAGGTGGAGTTGAAGCGCAGTCCATTGCCATAAAGCTCGAAGGGCTTGAGCCACCGCGTCCCCTTACGCATGATCTCTTTCTCAACTTTGCACGTGCCTTTCACATCGAATTACAGGAAGTAGTGATTTATAAGTTGGAGGAAGGAATATTTTATTCAGAATTAGTTTGTATAAAAAACAATGATACCTTGCGAATTGATTCGCGTACATCAGATGCAGTAGCTTTGGCATTGCGGTTTAATTGCCCCATTTTTACCTACGAGGAGATTCTTTCAAAAGCTGGCATCGTTCTGGATTTTGGAGACACCAAAGAGCCGGTTCCTTCGGGCAAGCCTACTACCACAAAACCATCAGGCAATCCTCTGGCATCAAAATCGCTTGACGAACTTCAGGTTATGTTAAACGAGGCCGTAGATGCTGAAAATTATGAGAAAGCATCTGAAATCCGCGATGAAATAAAACGTAGGGAGAAGTAGAAATTCGGATCTTCATGAAAAAAATCGCCTCGCTCGCACTTCTGTTAATCTGTTTCACCTCCGTGTTATCGGCTCAGCCGATTCTTTTATCCAATGCACTTGTTCCGCAAAGTGCCGGTTTAACCCTTCACAGCATCTTCAGGGGTCTTATTGGTATGATTGCAATACTTGGACTGGCCTGGCTTTTTAGCACCAACCGTCGCGCCATTAATTGGCGCGTGGTAGCCACAGGCTTAGGAATACAGCTTGTTTTAGCACTGAGTATTCTCTATGTACCATTTGTTCAGTATATGTTTGACTTTGTGGGACGTGGGTTTGTTAAAATTCTTAGTTTTACCGAGGCTGGCACCGAGTTTCTCTTTAGCAGTTTTGCCACAGGAGAGATTGAATCGCCACTGCTCAACTTTGCCATATCCATTTTGCCTACCATAATTTTCTTTTCGGCCATTACCAGTGTGCTGTTTTATTTTGGCATCATTCAAAAGGTGGTATATTTTCTGGCTCTAGGGATGACAAAACTGATGCGGCTTTCAGGAGCTGAAAGTCTTTCGGTGGCAGGGAATATTTTTCTTGGGCAAACCGAATCTCCACTGATGATAAAGGCCTATCTCGAGAAAATGAACCGTTCAGAGATGCTTTTGGTTATGGCTGGGGGGATGGCTACACTCGCCGGCGGAGTGCTCGCTGTTTACATAAAAGTGCTTGGAGGGGGCGATCCGGTGCAGGAGTTGGTTTACGCCAAACACCTGCTGGCTGCATCCATTATGGCAGCGCCTGGTGTGGTGGTAATTGCAAAAATGCTACTACCTCAAACCGAAGCCATACAGAAAGAGGTGGAGGTAAGTCGTGACCGCATTGGGAAAAACATCCTTGATGCCATCTCTAACGGAACCACCGAAGGGGTGCGTTTGGCAGTGAATGTAGCAGGTATGCTTCTCGTATTCATCGCATTCATTGCCATGGTGAATTTTGTTTTTTTTAAGATGGGCGACTGGACCGGATTGAATCAGGTGATTGCCGATGCCACAAATGGCAGTTATTCAGGACTTACGCTTCAATTTATTTTAGGATATGCTTTTGCACCGCTTATGTGGTTGTTGGGCGTACATGCGCAAGATATGGATTTGGTTGGTCGTGTGCTCGGTGAGAAAATTATTATGACCGAATTTATCGGTTATGTAAGTTTGGGCGACATGAAACAGGCCGGTGTATTCTTTCAGGAGAAGTCTATCATTATGGCAACCTATATTCTATGCGGGTTTGCCAATTTTGCTTCCATTGGTATTCAAATTGGCGGCATAGGTGCGCTTGCACCTGCAAAACGTGTTCTCCTATCTCAACTCGGCATGAAAGCCCTGTTGGCCGGTACGCTGGCATCCTTATTATCGGCCACCATTGTGGGTATGATACTGGGTTAATTCTTTAATAGCGATTATACGTCCATTTTGCAGAATTGGTGCGGATTATGTTTTATTAAATGATGCTGCTACCGACATCAGCGCTGTTTGGCATACTCCTTTTTGAACTTACATATCAACAGCAATTCCGGATATATTATAAAACAATAAACAATAAACAATTATGAAACTCTTAACCAACCTAGCTTTTGTCACCTTGTCTGTAATTGGGTTATCCATTCTTGGGTGCAATCCAAAGGTCACTCAAAACCAGGAACCAATTGTCAAAACTACTCACGGCGTTATTTCCGGAAGTATCGACGACGGCATCTATACATTTAAAGGAGTTCCTTATGCGCAGGCTGAAAGATTTATGCCTCCTCAGAATCCCAATGCATGGGAAGGCATTCGTGAATGTGTCGCTTACGGTCCGGTTGCCAAACAAATAGTAAGTTGGATAGATGAGTCCCTCATGGACGAGAAGGAGTTATTTAGCCTAAATGTCTGGACGCCCGCATTGGCAGATGGCAAGAAGCGTCCTGTTATGCTTTGGTTACACGGCGGAGGGTTTCATGTTGGAAGCAGCAGCGATCCAATGACCGATGGCAAAGCATTGGCTCAAAAAGGTGATGTAGTAATGGTATCGGTTAATCATAGGTTAAATATACTTGGGTTTCTCGACCTGTCGGCATGTGGCTCCAAATATGAGCAATCGGCCAACGTGGGCATGCTCGACGTGGTTAAAGCTTTGGAGTGGGTCAGAAATAACATCGAACATTTTGGTGGTGATCCTGCCAATGTGACCATCTTTGGTGAATCCGGAGGTGGGGGAAAAGTGGGTACGCTGATGTGTATGCCAGCTGCAAACGGACTGTTTCACAAAGCCATCATTCAAAGCGGTACACTGATAAATGTGATGACTAAGGAGAAGTCAGCTGCATTGGGCTTGGCTGTGCTTGATGAGTTGGGTATTACCCCTGAAGAGGTTGAAAAACTCAATACCATCCCTTATCATGATTTGGTGAAGGCTGGAAACGAGGCTATATTTAAAATAAATGGACCACGCGCGCCCGGGTCGCCCACAATGTTTGGTTTTGCGCCATCTGCTGATGGAGAGGTTCTGTTGCAACAACCTTTCAGCCCGGGGTTTGCTTCCGTATCTAATGACATCCCGCTTATGATGGGAACAACTCTGAACGAATTGATGCCTACTGCTTATGCTGAAAAGGATTTAACTCTGGAACAGGCCAAAGCCCGGCTGGAGAAGATATATGGCGGTAAAACCGATACGTATATAGAATTATATGCAAATGCTTATCCTGACTTCACACCGCAGGATCTTCTCTCAATTGATACTGTTTTCAGACCATTTACCATTAGAACCGCCGATGCAAGAGTTGAAGAATCAAGTGCGCCATTTTATGTCTATTTCCTGGCATGGAAAAGTACAGTTGAGGAGTCAACAAAGGGTTCTTTTCATGGGTTGGATATACCATTGGCTTTTAACAATGTGGATTTGAAACCCGATTGGACGGGAACTTCCGATGCTGCCTATGAATTGGCAGATATCATGAGTTCTGCATGGTTAAATTTTGCTAAAACAGGCAATCCCAATGTAGAAGGCAGGTTGCCTGAATGGAAAACATATACCGTTGAGAATGGTGAAACCATGTATTTCGATAATGAGAACAGGCTGGTTTTTAATCATGACCGTGATTTGATGCACTTCATTAAGCCGTTAAACTAGTACGTCAGACTTTAGTTGGTGCGGCCGCTGAAATACCATTTGGCAAAGTGGCGAAATAAAAAAGCCGGAGCGTTAAAAACTCCGGCTTAATGTTTTGTGTGGCATCTGTTAGATGATTGAGTCAAGTTTTGAGGCCAGTATTGTTTTGGGTACTGCTCCTACCTGTTTGTCAACCACTTCACCTCCTTTAAAAAAGAGAATGGTTGGGATGTTACGGATACCATATTTCAGGGAAGTTTCCGGATTGCTGTCCACATCCATTTTGGTAACTACTGCTCTGTCTTTATAGTCGTCAGCCAGTTCAGCTACAATGGGTGCAACCATACGGCAGGGACCACACCATTCTGCCCAAAAATCTACAAGGACAGGTTTGTCGGATTTTAATACCAGTTCTTCAAAGCTGGAGTCTGTTACTTCAAGTGCCATAGTTTTTTACTTTATTAAATGCTATAATTAAATTGTTTGTGTTTGATATGGTTAACATTGGTGTTTTAAGCCCTCGCTGTTGCCATCGAACTCTGTTTTTTAAACAGATAAATGCGGCTCTTGTTCAAAGATAACCATTTTTAACCGAACATGCTTAACTAAGTTCCATGGAAATCTCAGGTCGTTCTTCAAAGAATCTCACCAAATCGCTCGTTAGGTTTACCATCACCGAACGCGACAGGAGTCTGACGCTTTGGCGTTCATTCTCGTCATCATAAACCTGAAAACGCAGCACCACTTTGCCTTGGTTTTCCATGGTAACAAGTGCCAACTCAGTTACTATCTCTTCTGTTAGAACCTGAAGCGGTATGCGCAGGGTTAGGTTTTTTACCTGATTGTCCAAGACTTCACCCAAAGGGCTGATTTTATATATTTTAGCATCCAGCTCGTCGGGCTTGAATTTGCGACCTTGCACCTTACCTTTTATCATAAGGTAGGCACCCATCTGCATATATTTTTCATAATCGAAAAAATCCTGACCAAAGAATGGAAACTCGAAAGATCCACTGTAATCTTCGAGAGTTAAAATTCCAAAGTCGCTGGCTTTCACTCTTGTTTTTCCTTGTCGCACTTTGGTTACCATACCACCCACCGTGAATTCCCGGTTGCGAAGAGAGTCCAGGTCGTTGAGTGCGCTCAACGGCAGGTTGCAGTAGTGCTTGAGCTCCAGCTTGTATTCATCGAGCGGGTGTGCCGAAAGGTACATGCCGATGAGTTCCTTTTCTTTTTCGAGCTTTTCGAGGGTTGAAAACTCAAGGCACTGCGGAGGCTCCGGTTTTTTCACCTCTACGGCCATCTCAACGGATCCAAATAGCGAGTTGTGATTAGAGGCCTTATCAGCCTGAAAGCGGTTGCCATACCGAATGATACGTTCAATGAAGGAGCCTTCTTCTCCGGCAATGGTTGCAAAATATTGGGCTCTGTGTATTTTGCCCAGATTGTCGAACGCTCCGGCAGCAGCCAATGCTTCTACGGCTTTTTTGTTGACCGACTGAAGGTTGATACGCTCCACAAAATCGTAGATGGATTTAAAAGGCCCGTTTTTCTTCCGTTCATTAATGATTTCGATAACCACACCTTCGCCAACACCTTTGATGGCTGCCATTCCAAAACGGAGTGCGCCTTGTTTGTTTACCGTAAATTTCAGAAAACTCTCATTCACATCAGGGCCAAGCACTTCAATGCCCATGCGTCGGCACTCCTCCATGAAGGTCGTAATCTTTGTGATATCGTTGAGGTTGCGACTCAACACGCCAGCCATAAACTCAGCCGGATAGTGTGCCTTAAGATATCCTGTTTGATAAGCCAGATTGGCGTAGCATACCGAGTGCGATTTGTTAAAAGCATAGGAGGCAAATGCTTCCCAGTCTTTCCAAATTTTTTCGATGAGGATTTCCGGTTTTTTATTCAGCTCTTCACAGCTTTTTATAAAGTCCGGATTTTTTTTACAGCCCTCCTCAAATTTACTTTTGAGTTTGGCCATCTGCTCAATCTGTTTTTTACCCATTGCTTTACGCAGGGTGTCGGATTCGCCCCTTGTGAAGCCTCCCAGATGGCGCGAAAGAAGCATCACCTGCTCCTGGAAAACCGTAATTCCGTAAGTCTCTTTCAGATACGACTCCATTAAGGGGTGGTCGTATATAATCTCCTCCCTTCCATGTTTACGGGCCACATAATTGGGGATATATTCCATTGGCCCGGGACGATATAGTGCGTTCATTGCCACCAGGTCTTCAAAACGGTTGGGCTGCAATTCACGCAGGTATTTTTTCATTCCAGCCGATTCAAACTGGAAGATGGCAGTGGTTTCACCGCGGCTAAAGAGTTGAAATGTTTTCTCGTCTTCGTATGAGATGGTGTCCAGATCAACTTTCTCATCTCTCGATATCTGAATTGCCTCCAATGTCTCTTTTATAATGGATAGGGTCTTCAGTCCCAGAAAGTCCATTTTTAAAAGACCGATGGATTCCACAAGGGTGCCTTCGTACTGAGTAACCAAAAGGCTGGCATCTTCACGTGGCGGCATCAAAGGGATATGCTCGTCGAGAGGATCACGACCAATGAGCACCCCACAGGCATGCACGCCTGTCTGACGTATCGACCCTTCCAGATCGCAGGCTAGTTCCAGTGTTTTCAGCAGTACTTCGTCACCGTTTTGGCGTCCGTTGGCAATCTCTTCGGCAAAGATGGATAGTATCTCGTAACGTGACGCATCCTTATCTTTTTGTGCCGAACGGGCTTCGGCAAGCTTTTTCTCAATATGGTTCAGAGCAGAATCGAGTGAGCCATTTTCTTTTTCCAGTTTGATGACTTCGGCATAGGCATTTGCCAGTTTGGTGCCAGGTTTTTCAGGTATTTTTTTCGAAATGCGATCAGTTTCGGAAAGTGGCAGCTTAAGAACCCTGCCCACATCTTTGATGGCCGATTTGGCAGCCATGGTACCAAGGGTGCAGATGTGCGCCACCTTGTCGTGCCCGTACTTGTTAGCTACCCAGTTGAGCACTTGTTGTCGGCCATCGTCGTCAAAGTCGATGTCAACGTCGGGCATCGATATACGATCCGGATTGAGGAATCGCTCAAACAGAAGGTCGTACTTTATGGGATCCACACTGGTTATACCAACACAATATGCCACTGCCGATCCGGCAGCGGAACCCCTGCCCGGACCTACAAGCACGCCCATTTCTCGGGCTGCGTTGATAAAGTCCTGCACAATAAGGAAGTATCCAGGAAAACCCATTGTTTTAACGGTGTTGAGCTCAAAGTCGAGCCGCTCACGCACATTATCGGGTATCGGATCTCCGTATCTCTTTTTGGCCCCGTCGTAAGCAAGGTACTCCAGATAGTCTGCCTCAAGTTTTACCCGGAGTAGATGTTCATAATCTCCGCCAAGTTTTTTGTAGCGCTCTTCACCAAACTCTTGCATCAGCTCTGCTTCAGAGAACTTTTCTTTGTACATATCCCACGTGGCAAACGTCTCTGGTATGGGAAATAGCGGCATAATGGGGGGTGAATCTATCTCATAGGCTTCAACTTTATCAGCTATCTCCTGTGTGTTTAGCAGGGCATCCGGAATGTCAGCAAAGAGGCGATTCATCTCTTCGGTAGTCTTAAACCACTCTTGGCGTGTATAGCGCATTCTTGAAGGGTCGTCCACATCTTTACCTGTGTTAAGGCAAATCATGATATCGTGGGCTTCGGCCATTTTTTCATCCGCAAAATGAACGTCGTTGGCAGCCACTACTTTAACGCCCAGCTCTTTGGACAGCTCAATCAGTTTTTCGTTTACTTTCATCTGTTGGCTGTAGATTTCCTCACGGCTGCGAGGGTCTTCGGCCGGGTGACGCTGCAGCTCAAGGTAATAGTCGTCGCCAAAAATACTTTTGTACCATAGCACCGCATCTTTTGCACCCTGAATGTCGCCATTCATTATTTTTCTGGGCACTTCCCCTCCCAGACAGGCCGATGTCACTATAAGTCCTTCGTGGTATTGGGCCAGCAAATTTTTATCTATACGTGGTCTGTAAAACAGACCCTGCACATTGGCAATTGACGTCAGTTTGAGCAGGTTTTTGTACCCTTTCTTGTTTTTTGCAAGCAATATAAGGTGACGACCTGAGCGGTCAAGTGTTTTATCACTTCTGTCGTGAATGGTACGTTCTGCCACGTATGCCTCAACGCCTACAATCGGTTTTACACCATTCTTTTTACAAGTGTCGAAAAACTCTTTGATGCCGAGCATGGTGCCGTGGTCAGTTAATGCAATGGCTTTCATACCGTCGGCAGCAGCCTTTTTAACAAGGGCGCTCACGCTGGCCTGGCCATCGAGAATAGAATATTGTGAGTGAACGTGTAGGTGTGTGAAGGGAATTAAAGACATAAGCCAAACTGTTTCAAAATTTCCACCGATGGGATAACTATTCTACAAATGTATAAAAAGGAACAGAGAGGTAACAGCAAAATGAATAGATTGGTTTAGGGTAAGTAATGTGAGCATTGTAAACCAGACAGATAATAATGCATTCTTATTTTCTCATTCAGTTCCCCGTAATAATGATGATATGAGGTTCGATTTTGGACAATATAGTATCTGAAAAAATGTAAAATCAAGTGTGATATTGGAAATCGGTATTATCTACTTTAACGATGTGGTAATTACGATGATTGGTTTAGGTGTTGAAAAACAGTGATTTATTGTTGATGCGTTTCTGGTCGCTCGTCTTACCTGTTTTTTCGCATCAGTCACGTTAAATATAAAATCTCATAAGGAAGTGATTGAATCGTATTTGTCTGTGAGGCTGATTGAATCTAATTTGCAACATGAAAATTGTTTTCGGAATATTCTCCGGACTATTTGTGTAACACCCTTATAATGAAGCAAAAAAATCTGATATGAAAAAGAGTCTGTTATTAGGTTTGGTATTTGTTTTGGGCTTTTGTAATGTTATGTCACAGAAGTTTGAAGGTATTGCACTAACCCCTCCAATGGGTTGGAACAGCTGGAACAAATTTCAGTGCGATATCAACGAGCATCTCATTCGCGAAATTGCTGATGCAATGGTATCCTCCGGAATGAGAAATGCCGAAGACTCCCCTTACTCCGGTTAAGTAAGTTTACCAGATGTTTCATCCAAAATAATAAACATAACATCAATCGATACAACTATGAAAATAGCATACATTATACTTTCGTTTTCTATACTCTTTTCTGCCGCATGTGCTCACAAGTCTGTTCAAGCGAAAGAGTCAGAAAAATCTTCTGCCGATGTGCTTTTTGAAAATCTTAAGGCCTTAGTTGGTAAAGCCACTCTTTTTGGGCACCAGGATGACCTGGCTTATGGCATTGGCTGGAAATACGTTGAAGGAGAATCTGATGTGAAACGCACTGCCGGAGACTATCCGGCTCTGTTTGGCTGGGAACTTGGTGGCATTGAACTTGGAAATCCGGTGAATTTGGATAGCGTCCCTTTTCATAAAATGAGAGAATTTGCCGTTTGGGTTCACCAAAATGGCGGTGTCAACACCTTTAGCTGGCATCCCTTTTCGGCAGTTGATGAGTCAAAAAGTTCGTGGGTAGTTGATGAGGTGGTTGTGCGTCACATTCTGCCCGGTGGTTCGCACCATGAGGTTTTTATCAGACATCTGGATAAGTTGGTAGGTTTCTTCAAAGAACTAAAAACTGATGATGACGAAATGGTACCGTTCATCTTCCGCCCCTGGCATGAGATGGATGGTGGCTGGTTTTGGTGGGGCGTGGATTTAACAACTCCGGAGGAGATGATTGCACTTTTTCGCTTCACCATTGAGTACATGCACGAAAGTGGCATCACCAACTTTTTGGTGGCCTACTCCCCCGACCGCCACTTTAACAATGAGGCAGAATACCTTACCTGGTATCCCGGCGACGATATGGTAGATGTGATTGGTGTGGACAATTATTACGATATGCGCAGTGGAGAGCAGGGTTTTCAGGATGCCATCCGCAAACTGGAAATTGTGACACGGTACGCCGAAAAAACCGGTAAAGTTGCTGCTTTTACCGAGACAGGTCTTGATCGTATCCCTGATGCAAATTGGTACACTTCGAAATTGGGAGCTGCCCTAAATGCCAACGAATGGACGCGCAAAATTGTCTATGCTATGGTATGGCGCAATCATGACCTGACTCACTTTTATGTGCCATATCCAGAACACCCTGCTGCCAACGATTTTCGTTCCTTTCTCAATCAAGACCATATATTGTTACTTAGCGACTGGAACAACTATTTGGGTAACAAATGATCAACACTTATAAACAGACAGATAAAATGCAACAAGATTTATTTACATCACGTTTTAACCGGATTAGGGCTGCTCATGAATCACTTTTGCTGCGACCCAACGAGGAACTTTTTAGCACAAACGGCATATATAGCAGGTTTAAGTATCCCATTCTTACCCGTGAGCACATACCGCTTCATTGGCGCTTCGATATGAATCCGGATTCCAACCCGCGTTTTATGGAGCGTATCGGCTTCAATGCTACATTTAACTCAGGAGCCATTAAGTGGAATGGTAAATATCTGCTGGCCGTGAGGGTAGAGGGCAACGACCGCAAATCGTTTTTTGCAATAGCTGAGAGTCCCAATGGAATAGATAATTTCCGGTTTTGGGACAGGCCAATTACACTGCCAGAGACTGACAAGCCGGACACCAATGTGTATGACATGCGTTTGACACGCCACGATGACGGGTTTATTTATGGCGTATTCTGTACCGAACGCAAAGATCCAAATGCCCCCGATGGCGACACCAGTAGCGCTGTAGCCGCTGCAGGCATAGCGCGAACAAAAGATTTAATCAATTGGGAGAGATTACCTGATTTGATTTCCACTACCGGACAACAGCGCAATGTGGTGTTGTTCCCTCATCTTATCGATGGAAAATATGCCTTTTATACCCGCCCGCAGGATGGTTTTATCGATACAGGCAAAGGTGGTGGTGTAGGCTTTGGATTGTCTGACTCAATCAACAATCCGGAGGTTAAAGAGGAGGTAATTGTGGATCCGAAAATTTACCATACCATTTTTGAAGTTAAAAATGGACTGGGACCTGCTCCCATCCGCACTGAAAAAGGGTGGTTGCAACTTGCGCATGGCGTGCGTAACACGGCTGCCGGACTGCGTTACACGCTCTATCTGTTTATGACCGACCTCGAGAAACCATGGATTGTCACACATAAACCCAACGGGCATTTCATTGCACCACTTCAGGAGGAGCGTGTGGGTGATGTTTCAAATGTGGTATTTTCAAACGGTTGGATCGAAGATGAAGACGGAAAGGTATTCATTTACTATGCCTCATCTGACACTCGAATGCATGTGGCCGTTTCAACCAAAGAGCAGTTGGTCGATTACTGCATCAATTCGCCTCAGGACAAGTTGCGCTCGGCTGCTTCGGTGCAAACCATCAATCAATTAATTGATAACAACAAGAAGTTTATGTAATCGTAAATCTGAAAGTCTCTCTTTAATAATGAATTGTAAGGGTGATCGTCTAAGGGTTGTTTTTGACTTTCATCGCAATGCAGATACTTTCTCAATTATAATTTTGAAGTCACAAATGGAGCAGTTGAAAAGTTTATACAGAGATGAGTTGATGGCCGAGTATGAGAACATCCTTCAGTTTTGGATGGATAAGACCATTGATGACGCGCATGGTGGTTTTTTCGGCGAGGTCGACAATTACGGAAACCCTTTGCCCGAGGCCGCTAAGGGCATAGTTCTCAATACACGTATCTTATGGACGTTTGCTTCGGCATACAATTTTCTGGGCAAAAATGCCTATCTCGAAGTTGCGCATCGTGCCTATCGGTATATAACAACGCATTTTTGGGATAAGGCGCACAAAGGACTTTTCTGGAGCGTGACACATAAAGGCGAGGTGCTTGACGGACGCAAGCAGATTTATGCCCAGGGCTTTGGTATTTACGGCTTCTCAGAGTATTTCCGTGCCACAGGAAACAGTGAAAGTCTAGATTATGCCATCCAACTTTTTGAACTGATTGAGCAACATAGTTACGATCAGCAATATGGCGGATATCTTGAAGCTCTCTCACAAAACTGGACACCTCTGAATGACATGCGCCTGAGTGCTAAGGATGCCAACGAGCCCAAATCGATGAACACGCATTTGCACATCATTGAACCTTATACAAATCTCTTCCGGGTATGGCCAAATGACAGGCTTCGTGATGCCATGCATAGGCTCGTACGTATTTTTTTGGATAGGATTATCAATCAGGACACTGCTCACTTCAACCTGTTTTTTGATATGGAGTGGCGCGTTAAGTCGTCTGTGATTTCTTATGGTCACGACATTGAAGGCGCATGGCTTTTATGTGAAGCGGCCGAGATGCTTAATGACAAGGGCTTGATTCAGGAAGTTGAATCAATAGCCGTGCGAATGACGGACGTAACGATTGCCGAAGGGCTTGCGCCTGACAGGTCGCTCTATTATGAGTTGGATGAGAAAACCGGGCATATTGATAAAGACAGGCACTGGTGGGTACAGGCCGAAGCGATGGTCGGGTTTGTCAATGCTTTTCAAATAACAGGTAACGATGCCTATTTGAAGCAGATGGATACGATGTGGAATTTCATAAAGGATAATCACATCGACCGAAAAAATGGTGAATGGTTTTTGCGTATCCACAACAATGGCTGCTCTTCCGAATCTGACCCAAAAGCTGGCTTCTGGAAATGTCCCTATCATAACAGCAGAGCTTTGATGGAAACATATATGAGGTTAAGTAAAGTGTCAACGGCAGTAGCTGTTAAGTAGCAAAATTTGCTATCAGCATAAAATGCTTTCATTAAATTAATTGTTTTAAACTATATACAAAAAGCTCAATTAGTTAACCAAATTTTAAATCTGTGAAATGATAACAACTAAAGTAAGCCTTCGCGAAAAAATTGGCTATGGATTTGGTGATGCCGCCTCCTCCATGTTTTGGAAAATTTTCACCTTCTATCTGGCTATATTTTATACAGATGTATTTGGAATTCCTGCCGCAGCAGCCGGAACCATGTTTTTGGTGACGCGTATTTGGGACACTGCCAACGACCCGATAATGGGAATCATTGGCGACCGTACCAATACACGCTGGGGTAAATTCCGTCCCTATTTGCTCTGGATTTCATTCCCTTTCGCGATAATTGGGGTCTTATTATTCACCACCCCAAACCTCGATCTCACAGGTAAGATTGTGTATGCTTATATATCATATACTTTAATGATGATGGCCTACACTGCCATCAACGTACCCTATGCAAGTTTGCTGGGTGTGATGACGGCAAACTCCAATGAGCGCACCAGTTTTGCATCTTACCGTATGATTTTTGCCTTTGCCGGTAGCTTGTTGGTTGTGGCAATTTTTCAACCGCTTGTGGATGTGTTTGGCAAAGCAGTGCCAACAACTACTGCTTACCAGCTTACCATGGTGGTTATAGGAACCATTGTGATTGGATTTTTCATGTTAACTTTTTCATGGACCCGAGAGCGTATTACCCCTCCGCGCGACCAGAAGAATAATTTGAAGGAAGATTTTAAGAATCTTATGGCCAATGGCCCCTGGTTTATCTTGCTTGGCGCCGGTGTAATGACACTCATTTTTAATTCGGTACGCGATGGCGTGGCAATTTATTATTTTAAGTATTATATCAGCGACGACATTGCACGTGAATCAGCAGTTATGTTGTCCAAAATGACCTTTGCTTACAGTACATTCTATCTTTTTTTGGGACAGGCTACAAACATGATTGGTGTAATAATGGCAAAACCGGTTTCGGCCATTATCGGAAAACGACGCACATTTATCTTTGCCATGTTTATAGCTGCGGTACTTAGCATGTTTTTTCTCTTCTTAACCCGTGACAGTTTATTCCTGGTATTTACCCTTCAGGCACTAATAAGCTTTTGTGCAGGTATCATTTTCCCATTACTTTGGTCTATGTATGCCGATACGGCTGACTTTTCTCAGTGGAAAACCGGACGTAGAGCCACCGGGCTGGTTTTTTCAGCATCCAGTATGTCGCAAAAGCTGGGGTGGACATTGGGAGGCTCTATTACCTTGTGGTTGTTGGCCATCTATGGTTTTCAGGCCAACGAGGTACAGTCTGCCGAAACCATCCGTGGCGTTAAATATATGATGAGTATCATTCCTGGCGTTGCCGCACTCCTTTCAGGTGTCTTTATGATTTTTTACAAACTTAGTGATGCAAAAATGACTAAGATCATCGAAGATCTGGACCAAATTCGTGAATCCGAAGGTGAGGCATAGCCGTCTGTTTGTTTTTCTTTTGGTTTTTTCGCTCTTTTTTTGAAAAAATGCTTTGGGTTTGTTAATTTTTGTCTATGTTTGCATGTGAAAGTCAACAGCCTTTCCCATAGAATCAGCTAATTTTATACAAAAAGGTCCTCCCCGGACCTTTTTGTTTTTTCCGCCCTTTGTATCAAGGGGTCCCAAAAAAAACGTTATTTTTGCGCTTACAAAAATGGGTTGTTAGCTCAGTTGGTTTAGAGCATTACCTTGACAGGGTAGGGGTCACTGGTTCGAATCCAGTACAACCCACACATTTTTTAAGTCTGAACATCTCTTTGTTTGGACTTTTTTGTTTGGCTATTTCACATCTTCCTTCTTCCGAAGTCATATCCAGCACCATATCACCTGATCTGGAAAAATGGATTCGCCGCTGTCAATTCTATCTCAATCGGCCAATATTACTTCCTTCTCAGTCACTGTTTAAATTTAGTTTAGTATAGCATGAAACAGACGCTAAGACTTTTAGTTGTTAGACAGATAGAGTAGTTGAGAAACATAATTAGATTAATCTTGTTTTCGGTTCTATCTTGTCTATCAGTCTAAGCATCTTATCCCGCATTGCGCGGGACTTCGCTTTGCTCCGTATCTAAATATCTTATAATCTTTAAAGCAGGTTTGATTCAATTGGTTAACATTTTATTAAAGAACGCATAACTACCGTTTAATACTCACTTAACATTCCTGCTCTACTTTTGCTCATGTAATTAATGCTTAAAAAGCACCCTGTTTTGATTAACTCATTAAAGTCTTAAAATATGAAAGCAAAAGCAACACTCCTTATGTTCCTGTTGATGGTTGGTATCTCAGTATACGCAACCGATGGACAACCTGCTGAACCTGCATCAGCACCAATGATTAACACATCATTGTCGGGTGTGGTAATGGATAAATGTACTGGTGAAGCACTTACAGGTGTTGAAATACGCGTAGATGGTACAGAACTAAGAGCCTATACCGATTTTGACGGTAAATTTGTGTTCGAAGGTCTTACTCCGGGTGAGTATAAAGTTTCTGCTAACCTTATTTCATATCGTAGCTCGCAAACCAATGCCATACGTATTAAAAACAACGAGCTACATGCATTAAATCTTGAATTGGAAACAGTGAACCAGTAGTTAGAATAGCTCTAAAAATCAGATAGAACCGTTGGCCAAGCATCGCCAACGGTTTTTTTGTTGCCCTGTGGTGAACGCAATTAATTGGAAAAGTCTAACCTCTGCGTTATATTTACGTATATGTAACCACACACAGGAATTGTTTCATTGGGAGGCTTTTTTGATATTACCTGATTTGCTGTTTCCCGGCAGCGTAATCAGGTGGATTGATAACCACAAAACTAAAAGCCATGAAAACGTTGCAATTCACACTCATTTTCTTCTTCTCTGTTATCGTGTTAAACGCTCAACTCCTTGAGAAAGAGGATGGCAGATATTACGACCACCGTAACAATCTTTATACAGGAACCTATATTGAATATTATCCATCCGGAACTGTTCGCATCGAAATGCAGGTGGTTAATGGTCTTAAGGAAGGCGTTACCACACTCTATTTTGAGAATGGGCGCAAGAAGGAAGTTCGTTCATTTAAGGACAACCAAATGGATGGCATCTGGACCACATGGAATGAAGACGGTGTTAAGATTGGGGAGGCATCGTACAAACTTGGTCTCAAGCACGGTCGCTGGGGAATATGGGACGAAAACGGTATCCACAGATACGACATGCATTACACAGATGGGAAGAAGACCGGTGTATGGACCATTCGCGATGCCAACGGAAAAGTAACCGAGCAAAAGGAGTTTTAGGTCTTTTTTATTGTTTGAGGATCTGGGCTGTGTTAACAATATATTAACACAGCCCTTTTTTTGTGCGCCAATGTTCATATCCGCCTTGAATAAGGCTTTTCAGCGTACTTTTTATTTAAACTGGCTTTAAATAGCAACACCCTGTTCTCAAGGCCGATTCTCTTTTCTTATCTTTAAAACAATCTCAATCAGCAAATAGCAGTTTTTATCTGCCAATTGATTTTTTTTTGATGTTTGTTGATGGAGCAATCGGAATTATGAGCCTAGGTTAAAGATTAAATCACACCATAATGAAAAGACGAGAATTTGTTACAAAAAGTATTGGCGTAGGTCTTGTTGGCGCATTAACGCCAGTGTTTGGAGGTCTTGACACCTTGGCGTCGCAGCCGGCTCCGGCAAGCGGCTCTTTTGACCTGGCTGCTGTACGTGGCGGTGAACCTGCCCAAATGTTTGATCAGGCTATGGAAGCACTGGGAGGTTTTAAGCAGTTTATTAAACCCGGACAGCGGGTGCTTATCAAACCCAATATAGGTTGGGATGCAGGGCCTGAACGCGCTGCCAATACCAATCCCGATTTGGTAGGCCACATGGTTAAGGCTTCATTTGAGGCTGGTGCCTCCGATGTATTTGTGTTTGACCATACCTGCGACCAGTGGGATCGATGCTACAGAAACAGCCTCATCGAAGCTGCAGTACGAAACAATGGAGGTACCATTGTTCCCGGTAACAACGAACGTAATTACCGTGAAGTTTCCATACCGGGTGCCCGCATCTTAAAAACAACCAAAGTACACGAACTCCTTCTTAGCACCGATGTGTTTATTAATGTGCCGGTATTGAAACACCACAGCTCAACTACGGTATCTCTGGCCATTAAAAATCTCATGGGCGTAGTATGGGATAGGCGGTTTTATCATGGAAACAATCTGAATCA
Source organism: Alkaliflexus imshenetskii DSM 15055 (assembly GCF_000517065.1). Classification (GTDB taxonomy): domain Bacteria; phylum Bacteroidota; class Bacteroidia; order Bacteroidales; family Marinilabiliaceae; genus Alkaliflexus; species Alkaliflexus imshenetskii. The sequence continues at coordinate 2,263,495 of NZ_KI912105.1, forward strand.
ATGTATTGCTGATTTCCTTGCCTATCGCAAGCCGGATCTAAATATCATAGATGGATACCGCATGATGACGCGAAATGGACCACGTGGCGTATCGGTGGCCGATGTGGCTGACCTGAAGGCTTTGGTAGCCGGTCGTGACATTGTAGCGGTGGATGCAGCAGCCACTCTCATGTTTGGCGCACAGCCGGGCGATATAGGGCATTTACGCCTTGCCGAGGAGATGGGATTTGGAACCTTGAATCTGGAAAGTCTTTCTATTAAACGAATCAGAATATAAGACTCAATAAATAATGACGCTTTTTGCTACGCTAAAAAAAGCCAGGGTCACGCTCGGAATCATCTTTTTCCTGCTCACTTTGGCTCTCTTCATCGATCTGTACGAGAAATTCCTTCCCCAACGTTTTGGGCAAATACTCTATTTACAGTTCGTTCCTTCCGTGTTGCAGTTTATTCAGACATTTTCGCTGGTTACTGCCGGGGGCTTTATTTTTGTTCTACTATTAACTCTGCTTGTTGGGCGTCTGTATTGCTCTACAATTTGCCCATTGGGAATTTTGCAGGATATTGTTACATGGATATCCAAGAAAGTCTCCCGGAAGAGGATTTTTCATAAGTACAAAAAGGCACATCCCATTTGGCGATACTCGTTTCTTGGAGTGATGGTGGTTGCAATGGTGGGCGGCTTTGGTTTTGTGGTTGCCTGGCTTGATCCATACAGCATTGCCGGTCGGTTTTTTAGCTATTTAGCCGAACCTGTAGTCACGGCAGTTAACAATGCTGCTGCTACCTATCTGCAAGGGAAAGAAACATACGTTCTTCATCATGTGCCACTTTATCATGTGTCTTGGATTCCCTTATCAATTACCATTTCGCTATTTGTTTTTATTGTTGCACTGGCATGGCAGCATGGACGTTTTTTTTGCAATGTGATTTGCCCCGTTGGAACATTTCTTGGGCTTACTTCACAGGTATCATTGTTAAAAGTAAAGTTCAACACTGCCAATTGCACCAAATGTGGCAAGTGTGCCGCAGTATGTAAAAGTGAGTGCATCAGTATAAAGCATCAATCTGTTGATGTCTCTAGATGTGTAGCATGTTTTAATTGTTTGCAGGTGTGCCCCGACGCGGCCCTCGATTTGGGAAGCATTAAGCCGGCAGTTCGCCCGGTAAATGAGCTTCAGGAGCGCGCTAAAGCTGATGGAAGCAACCGACGCAAGATGATTGTCACCGGAGTCGCTTTATTGGCAGGTACGCGTGTATATGCCCTGAAGAAGAACAAAATGGGCGAAAACAAACAGAATCTGACATTGAATAAGCGCGACTTCTTTCCATCTCCTCCAGGTTCGGGAAGTGTGCGACGTTTCAATAACCTATGTACAGCCTGTTCGTTATGCGTATCGGCATGTCCAACACATGTACTTCAACCATCTATCACACAGTATGGGCTGGCCGGTTTTATGCAACCATTTATGGATTATGAAACAAGCTATTGTAATTTTGATTGTCATAAATGTGCGGATGTGTGCCCAACAGGCGCCATTCTGCCGCTGCCAATAGAGGAGAAGCAGCAAACCCAGCTGGGTAAAGCAGTCTTTTTGCTCGAGAATTGTGTGGTTCATACCGATGGCACCGATTGTGGTGCATGCTCGGAGCACTGTCCCACCAAAGCTGTGGACATGGTGCCCTACCGCGATGGTCTTTTGATACCGGAGGTTAATCAGGATATTTGTATTGGTTGTGGAGCCTGTGAATATCCCTGCCCTGTGTTGCCGCCTTTCCGAGCCATTTATGTGAACGGAAACGGAGTGCATAAACTTGCCGATAAACCTGAAATTGGTGATCAGGTTGAGGTCGGTTTTGATGATGATTTCCCGTTCTAATCTTTGTTAACCAATATGTTGTAAAAAGAATGAACCGCTCTGACACCATTTTCAGAAGCGGTTCGTTTTTTATATTCAATTGCAGAATTTATGGTTTTCTTGATTCTGTTGATCTTTTTTTCAGCTTGCCTCCAAGTACGATACCTGCAGCTACCAGTACAAGATTCTTAATGATGTATTGCCCTTCAAGTGTTGGGGCATAGGGTATGCGGGTAAATACTTCGTTGGGAAAGAGAAATACCGGCGCAAATGTGCCTGCCATTTGCAGGAATAACAATAGCAGTGTTTCTCTCATGAACTTCCCGGTTATCAGCCCTATGCCAATCAATACTTCCCAGAACGCCAATCCATTGATGATGAATACATCGGGGATAAGCTCAAAAGTCATTAAGGTGATGGTACGTGTTGCCAGTTCCTGCGCCGGGCTTAAACCGGGTATAAATTTCAAGAACCCAAACCAAAAAAATATTATCCCAATGGATATACGCAGTAGCAAATATCCATTTCGCGACATCCAGCCTGTTACTATCGGGTCTACCTTATGAAACCATTCGCCTCTGAATATGCTCATATCTTTAAATGTTATTGGTTTATTAGAGAAACGCCAAAAACATGATATGGTTCATATATGAAGAAAATTTTCTGTATTTTTAATAAATGGTTGTCCCTTCCGTTTAGTCAGCAATATATACCCATTCATTAATGTTTGGGTCATATTGGGTTCGGGCATCAGGCCATTCAATATACGCTTTGTTGCCTTGAAATTTATCTATTTGGCCGGTCGCAATCATTTCACTAAACAGTTCAAGCCCTTTGGTTTTAAGCTCCTTTTCAGGAAGAATTGGCGTGTTAAACACTTCCATGAAGTTGGTTAGGCGGGCATCGCCCTCTTTTTCAAACCAACCACCTACACCGCGTTTTACATGTCCTTCATGATTCCTGGCAGGACGCAGAATGTAATAATAATGACGATCTCCATCGTTATGATAGTAAATTAGTTCAAATCTTTTGGCGAGATTCTCAAAATGTAACCTGTGCTCCGGATTGAATCGGTCCTCGCGCAAAACACCCCGCGGTCTTTTGCCCAGAAACGTGGCGAGTTCAGTCATGATTGAATCGCTTGATTCATGAGCCATCAAAACCGATGGACTATACTGGTTTGTGTTGCAGGCTGTAAATGAAATGGTTAATAGAATAATGAGTATATAGCCAGATAATTGTTTCATGTGTTTTGTGGTTACATTCAAAATGTGATTGCCTATAATGAAAGGGCGGGGATTAAAGTAAATATCAGCCACAGCGCTCTGCAGCAGAGTCTGTGGCTGATGTATTATAGATTATATCTGTAAATACAGGCTGATATCATTAGTAATATACAACGGTTCCAGGAAGGAATTCAGTCCAACCTTGTGTCCAGTCATCAGCACCAAAAGCACCAATAAAATCTACTTGTTCAAACATGTTTTTTTCCGGTACATTGTCCCATTTGGCATAATCCAAAAGCATTGAGCCAGCGTTGGGAGTCATTTTGGGGTTTGCAGTCAAATCAAAAATGGTTGGGTCGATACCGGCAAGTGTCCAGGATGAAAGTCTTTTGTTATTGTATGCAGGTGTTTCAAACCAGCTCACAATATTGAAGCCTTCTGTGGCACTTTGCTTGAGCGAGATACCTCTGGGGGCATTCGGGTGTTGCGTATTGTTTCCAAAAGGCAGTCCTTCTACTGTCCCTTCTGCCGCTGCTAAAGCCGAACCGTATCCATTTCCACCCCATCCTTCAACGCCAGCAATAATGGTGTTGCGAATACGGAGCTCATCCGCTAATGCGTAACCGCTTGTATTTCCGCGTGAGTCATCAATAAAGATGCCTTCGGGATAGCCGGTCATAAATGAGTTGTAAATTTTAAGTTTGTTGGCACGACGCAGGTGAGCAGCGTGTTGAAACTGAAGGTTGATAGGCGTTTCACGAGTCTTTTTAGGGCCAATGATGGTTACGTTGGCAAAAGCAGCTGAGGTAAATGGTGTAGATGCTGAGCCTGAACCGTTGTTATCTACTTCAAATCCGTTAGAACCTGACTGGTCGGCAAGGGCTGCATCACGGATACCGATTGCGAACTGCACATGGCCGCTAAAGCCAAAGTCCACATCAAAATCGTCATCAAGACCACGGTAGGCTACCAGATACTTAGCGTTTGCGCTTCCGCCAAACCACTCAAAAGCATCGTCCAAACCGTAAGAACACTGAATGTATTCAAATTTAGTTCCCAAGCCCACGCTACCCATTGTAAGGGAGTTCACCTCTTCATTTGGGTTGATGGGTACACCAGCGTACTCTATACGTACAAAGCGCATGCTGCCTGAGCTGTGTGCAGCATCGTCAAGGGCTACGCTACCACCGTGGTAAGCACCATAGTTACCTTCCATCTCAATGTTTGCACCTTGGTTATTCACAGTTTCTCCGCAAATTACTACACCACCCCAGTCACCTGGCAGGCGCTGTCCAATCGGCATTTCAGATGTAAAAATGATGGGATTCTCACGTGTTCCTTCAGCAACAATTTTAGCACCGCGCTGCACAATTAGTACCGCTTTTGACTCTTTGTCACCAATAATAAGCGTACCTGGCTGAATCGTCAATACGTTGGTTCCTCTGTTGATGGTATGTGTGCCGTCCTGATTACGTACATCGCGACCAATGCGCACATAACCATGTAGATGGTAAATGGTGTCTGAATACCAGGTTATTTGACCAAGGTAGTTTCCTGGCTGCACAACTCTGATCGGTTTTGCAGTTACATTCACCGAAAATACCGGAGAAGTGGCCGAAACACGATCTTTATTGTCCACAACCTGGAATGTGAAGTTGATGGCAGCACCTAAAGTTTCAGATATGGTATATTCAAATAAATAGCTGCCTGATTTCTGACCATTTAAAGCCTCTGTTTTGTAAACCAATCCATTTTTAAGGATCACGAGTTCTTTGGCTCCTTCAGATGCATCAAAGGATACAGTGGTGGAGACAGTATTGGATGTAGCGTTTTGAGCTGTCTCGTTCGAAATGTTTAGCGATGGTAAAGCACCAAGCTCATCATCATCATCACAGGCTGTAAAAACTAAGCCTGTGCCAACAAGCATCAGTGATGCGAAAAGGAGTTTTCTCCAAAATTGACTCTTTGTTTTCATTTTTTTAAGTTTTGTATTTGTATCAATTCTATGTGTAAGCACTTTTTGGGTTTATAACCATGCGGCTGTAAGTGGAGGAAAGACCAAAATGTTTGTGTGAAGTAAGCCTTGATTCCACGGAAGCAAAAGTATGGTGTCTGCTTTAACCAGGCGTTAATACCGTGTGGTCTAATTGTAATCTTTTTGTAAAGCGATTGTTAAGACGTTAAGTTAATGTTTGTTGAATTTGTGAAGTATTCTGTTCTGGTATGAAAAAGTATTCTATTCTGTTTTGATATTTTTTTGTTAACCACAGGGGTTTGATAATAAATAAATTAAGTGTGCCGATTGTCCTTTATCTATCCTGTTTGTAGAAAAATTACATGTTAAATATTTGCTTTGTGACTAAAAATCCCTTAAAATTGTATCGTAATGTTAACGCAGTTGCTTCGGCTCTCTGAGAATTATCATTTTTGATTATGATAAAATTATTATAAGATTTGACAAGCATATTTCCGAATGCATTGATTATATGATAGTATAAGGCAGTTGTATGGCATGTAACAAAAGAAAGTATTCACATAATGGATTTATTGTATTATGTGTTTTTTTTGAAATCGACCTTAATTGTTAATCCAAGTTAAAAATGTAGAATTTGTTTGAATGTTATGAAGTAGGTATCGGATTGTTTAGCGAATTATCAAATTTTCCATTTTACGTATGTCATGATGTTTTATTAAAATTTTAGGCTTGATGATAATGAATTTTTCTCTCCCCACGCTTTTGCGTTCTCTGTCAGTAGCTATTGATGATTATGGATTTATAAAGGTGTGCAGCTTTGTAGGTCATGGTTGTCAGTAGACTGAGTATTTTTTTAAGCAACATCTTAATGTTTAATTAATTAGAACTAACTCAAACAACAAACTATGAAAAGAAGAAATCTGATTTTGATTTTTTGCTTGTTATTTAGCTACATTACGTATGCACAGCAACGTGTAACTGGTGTGGTTAACGACACTCAAAACATTCCTATCCCGGGTGTAACAGTCCTGGAAAAAGGAACTACTAATGGTACAATTACCGCCGCTAATGGTAGTTTCGCCCTTGAAGTGGCCGGTTCCAATTCGGTTCTGGTTTTCTCATTTATTGGTTTGGAAACTCAGGAAATGCTTGTTGGTAGCCAAACTAACATCGTAGTTTCTATGCGAGATGCTTTCTCCGATTTGGATGAAGTGGTGGTTGTAGGTTACGGTGTGCAGAAGAAAAGATTAACCACAGGTGCCAACATCAACGTGGGTACTGATGATCTGCTTCGCCAAAATAGTACTGAAGCACTTGATGCTATCCAAAGTCAGGCTGCCGGTGTAAACATTGTTCAGAATTCTGGTATGCCAGGTGAAGGTTTCAAAGTTAACATTCGTGGGCTTGGTACCATCGGTAATTCAGAACCTCTATATGTAATTGATGGTGTAGCCGGAGGAAATATCAATAATCTTAACCCTGCCGATATTCAGTCTATTGATATTTTGAAGGATGCTGCTTCTGCTGCTATTTACGGTTCTCGTGCTGCCAACGGTGTAATTCTTGTTACAACCAGACAAGGACAACGTGGCGCCATGCGCGTATCTTATGATGGATACTATGGCGTACAACAAATCGAGAATTTGGCTCAGACGCTGGATGCCAAACAGTTTATGGAGATTTACAACGAAGAGCGTGTGGTATCAGGACGTGCTCCTATAGATTTTGCCGCTGCAATACCTGCTCTTTATCAGCGCATACAAAGTGGCGCATGGAATGGAACCAACTGGATGGAAGAAGCTTATAATAAAAATGCACCCATTCAGAACCACGCAATTAATCTTGCTGGGGGCTCAGACCAATCAACCTTTTCAATGGGTTTCTCTTACTCATCTCAGGAAGGTGTTTTTGGTAAGCCGGTTGAACCACATTACGACCGTTATACTGCACGTATCAATAGCGACCATGTGATTTATGAAAACAATGGCCTTGATATCGTTAAGTTTGGCCAAACGTTTAACTATGGGTATACCGAAAGATCTGGTATTGCCATTGGGGGTATGTACTGGAACGACATCAGAAACATGCTTGTAGGTAACCCTTTGGTACCTATGTACAATGCCGCCGGAGAATATTATGCCAATGCTGATCTTCAGGCTTCCGGCTTGGCTGGTCTGTCATCAAGGATTTATAACCCCATAGCTCAAATGCACCTGAACAGAGGTATGAACGAATCCAGAAACTACAATATCAATAGTAGTGCATACCTTGAAATTCAGCCCATTCGTGATTTGGTATTCAGAAGCCAATATGGTTACAGATACAATGGCAACACCTATCGCAGTTATCAGCCTGCCTATAATCTTGCAGGTGACGTTTCTCTGAGCCCAGGCCGAATCCAACAGTCATCCGGAAATGGACACAACTGGACATTTGAAAACACGCTTAACTATCGCTTCAGATCTGGTTATAACTCTTTCGACTTCCTTGTGGGACAGTCTCTTGAGAAATGGGGTCTTGGAACGGATATGAGTGCCACCAACGCAAATCCAACCTTTATAGGTTTTGAGCATGCATTCCTTAACAACACCGATGGTTTGACTACTGGTGTAACCAGTATTTCAGGTGGTCCGCTTAGTAGAGGTCAGCTTGCATCATTCTTCGGAAGGATGAACTATGACTACAATGAGAAATATCTGTTGGCTTTGGTAATGCGTGCGGACGGTTCCTCAAATTTTGCAAGAGGAAATCGTTGGGGTTACTTCCCATCAGTTTCTGCTGGTTGGGTGATGACTGAAGAGGCATTTATGCAAGACAACAATGTTGTGGACTTTTTGAAATTAAGAGTTAGCTGGGGACAGAATGGTAACTCTACAATTGATCCATTCCAGTATCTGGCGCTTATTGGATTTAACCCACAGCACAACTATCGTTTTGGATCAGACAGAAGTGTTATGCAGCTTGGAGGTTACCCCGCTATTCTGCCTAACCCTGACGTAGCTTGGGAAACTTCTGAGCAGCTTAACATTGGTGTAGATGCTTATTTCCTGAGATCACGCTTCCAGATGGCTTTCGACTACTATAAGAAAACAACCAAGGACTGGTTGGTTCGTCAGCCTATGCCAGCACTCTTTGGAGCTGAGGCACCATTTTACAACGGTGGTGATGTTGAAAACTCCGGAGTTGAGTTGGCAGTTCGTTGGAACGACCGCGTAGGTGATTTTACGTATGGTGCTCAATTTAACATCGCCAAAAATAAGAACGAGGTAACAAGACTTGGTAATGCTACCGGATTTATTCAAAGTGAAGCCAATAGAATTTCTCAGGGAACCGATCCTGTTTGGCGTGTTCAAACTGGTTACCCAGTAGGCTATTTCTATGGTTACAAAACTGCGGGTATTTTCCAGAATCAGCAGCAAATCAATAGCTGGCAGGGAGGTTTTCTGCAAGCAAATCCACAACCTGGTGACGTGATTTTTGTAGATACCAATGGTGATGGTGAAGTAACTCCGGATGATAAAACCATGATTGGTAACCCACATCCCGATTTCACTATTGGTTTTGGTCTCAACTTTGCTTACAAAGGGTTTGACTTTGCTATGGCAGGACATGGTGCTTTTGGCCATCAGATTATGCAGTCGTACCGCTCGTTTGGCGACAATGAGTTCCATAACTATACCACCGATATTTACAAACGTTGGCATGGTGAAGGTACCTCGAACAAGTTACCACGTCTAACAGCCGGTAATACTACCAACAGACTTAATATTTCAGAGATTTATGTTGAAGATGGGGATTTTGTTAAAATTTCGAATGTAACCCTTGGTTATGATTTCAAACGGGTTATGCCAAATCTTCCACTCGGACAAGCCAGATTGTACGTGGCAGCTCGTAATTTGGTAACATTTACCAATTACTCGGGAATGGATCCAGAAGTTGGTTATGGTGACGATCAGCCATTCGTTCGCGGTATCGATTTGGGTTTCTACCCTGCCCCACGCACATACATGGTAGGTGTTAATCTGAAGTTTTAAAACCTTTAATCTTAGGACATTATGAAAAAAATATTATATTTATTAATTGCTGGTTTATTGTTTGTGGGGTGTGAAGATTTTCTTGACTCAGATCCCCTTACCGATAAAACATCAGCCAACTTTCCGCAAACGGCTGATGATGCCAAGCAGATGATGGCTGGAATTTATACCATCATGAACAACTTGCAACATCAGGTTGACAGAAGTCCGTTTTTCATCTGGGAAGTGGCCAGTGATGATAAGCTTGGTGGTGGTGGTATGAATGATATCCAGGCCCAATCGTATGAGACCTTCCAGTTTTCCGATAACGAAATGTTGGCGCACTCATGGTCGGTGCTCTATCTGGGAATCCACCGTGCCAATTTCGCAATCGAGAACATGGGCTTACTTGCCGACGATGTGGTTAGTCCTGCGTTAAAAAATCAATATGTCGGTGAAGCGTACTTTTTAAGAGCATGGTACTTCTATCAACTTAATTCAGTGTTCAATGAAGTGCCTTTGAAAATTACCACTGAAGCAGTGAATTTACCTGCAGCAACTGCCGATGAGATTTACGGACAGATAGCATCTGATTTAAAAAGTGCTATTGAACTGCTTCCCAACGTGCCTTATGCACAGACACAACAAGGTAGAGTTACCAAGTGGGCTGCACAGGCATTAATGGCCAGAGCCTTCCTTTTCTACACCGGTTTTTATCAGAAAACTGCTATCACTTTACCCGAAGGTGGTAGTGTTACAAAGCAAAATGTAATCACTTGGCTGGAAGATTGCTATGTGAATAGCGGACACTATCTGGTTGATGATTTTCATGAGCTATGGCCATATACCAATGAGCTTACTATTGGCACCTATAAGTACATTCAGGATTATATGGCTGAAACTGGTAAGACTCTCAAGTTTGCCAGCGACAATGGTGCACGTAACCCTGAAACCGTTTTTGCATTGCAGTTTTCGAATTTTGCAAACTGGGACATTCGAAGAGGTTATTCCAATACCTACCAGTTGTTCTATGCTTTACGCGGTCTTCAGAATATCGAAAACACTTATCCATTTGCAGGTGGTTGGGGACAAGGAAACTCTATTCCCGAATCATTGGTTGACCAGTGGCTTGCCGATGAACCCAACGATGTACGCCTTTGGGCTTCTGTAATGGATATTGAAAAAGAGGTTATTCCGTCAGGTTACCAAAGAGGTGCATGGGACTTTGTTCTTGAAAGCAACTACTGGGGTAAAAAGTATAATGGAATTACCGCTCGTCATCCGGACGGAAACCTTAGACATGATTATGGTGTGATTATGTATGGCACTGCTAATAACAACCAGCTTTCGCATACCGATGATTTGGTATTCATTCGTTTTGCTGATGTATTGCTGATGCTGTCTGAGTTAAAAGAAGATGCTTCATACATGAACGAGGTGCGTGCCCGTGCCGACTTACCTGCTGTGGCCTATTCACTCGAAAACCTACAGAAAGAGCGTCGTTATGAATTGGCGTTTGAAGGTGTAAGATGGAATGACATGCGTCGTTGGGGTGCTACCTTTACCAAAAATGCATTGGAAGCTCAGGTTGGTGTTAAAGTTTATAACTTTGGCGTAGCAGCAACACATAAAGCTCTGCATCCTAGTGGTTACAGTGCCCGTTATGACGCTACCAAAGGTTTCTTCCCAATACCACAAAGTCAAATTGACCTTTCCGAAGGACTCTTGAACCAGGTGCCGGGCTATAGCCAGGATGGTTTGGGCTTGTATCCGGGATGGAATAATTAATTGTATTATTGCTCTGTATTTAAAGGGGTTGCCATTTAATGGCAGCCCCTTTTTATGTTTGTTTACGGATTAAACAAATGGTGTAAACTCTATTGTTGAAATTTCACCTTAGGTTAAGACTTTTGTATGGGGACTATCTGTTCAGGCAGTTTGTCCCTTTTTCATACTATTGGTACTTGCTTTTATGTAAGTAAATAGGTTCTAAGCTATGTGCCAATGCATTCACGTTTATGATGTGCTGATGCGGCTGCTGTTAATTAAGGTTAAAATGTATATAATAATACAAATTTTAGACAAAATAGTATTAGTCGAATTGGGTAGGGATATATAATTTTGACTTGACCTTTTGTAAGTGTTCTTCAAACACTTTCTGATTAAGTAAAAAGGTAGGTAAATAACAGGATTTTCCTTAATGGCGAAAACAGTTTTTATATATGCTTTTAGATTAATTACCAAATCTCTCACAATTATCAAATTTAAATCAATCCTTATGACAAGAAGTCTGCGTTTATTGTCAGTTTTATTTCTGTTCATCTGCCCATTATTGGCATTTGGCCAGGCTAGAACCGTTACCGGGAAGGTAACAGACAGAATGAACGAGCCCCTGCCTGGGGTTTCAATTGTGGTCGAAGGTACCACTACGGGAATTGTTACCGATATTGATGGAAATTATCGGCTCACAGTTCCGGAAGGCAGTGATGTATTAAATTTTAGTTTCATCGGTTTTGCTGACCAACGCGTAGTTCTTGGTGACAGAACCGTTGTGAATGTTGTATTGCAGGAGTCCGTACTTGGTCTGGATGAAGTAGTAGTGGTTGGTTACGGAACAATGCGCAAGAGTGATATTTCCGGCGCCAGTGTCTCTGTGAGTGGCGAACAGCTTGCCGGAACCGTATCTGCCAACCTCGATCAGGCATTGCAGGGTCGTGCTGCTGGTGTAACTGCTATTACCACATCCGGTCAGCCAGGCGCATCCGTATCTATCCGTATTAGAGGACAGGGAACCCTTAGTTCTACTGCAGCTGAACCTTTGTATGTTATAGATGGTGTGCCGGTTCAGAATGTAAGTCAGGGTGGACACTCAGTTGGTTTGGGTGACAAACTAGGAAATGGACCTGTAGGTTCGTTTGGTGGTGGTTTGTCTAGTATTAACCCTGCCGATATTCTTTCGATGGAGATTCTTAAAGATGCGTCTGCTACCGCAATATATGGTTCAAGAGGAGCCAATGGCGTTGTGCTTATCACAACCAAACGTGGACGTACTGGTGATGCAAAGTTTAACTACGAGTTTAGCTATGGTATTCAAGAGCAGGCAAAGAAAATTGACATGCTCAACCTGCGTCAGTTTGCAGAGTATTCTAATTCAATAGCAGCTGAAACTTCAGGTCGTGACCCAAGGATTGAGTTTGCTGATCCATCGCTTCTGGGAACGGGAACCGATTGGCAGGGTGAGATTTTTCGCACCGCTCCTATGCAAAGCCATCAGATTAGTGCCTCGGGTGGAACCGAGAAGGTGAGATATTACCTGTCGGGCAGCTACTTTGACCAGAAAGGTATCGTGATTGGTAGTGGTTACGAGCGTTTTACCGGTCGTGTAAATTTGGATGCTGACCTAAAAAAATGGTGGAAGCTAGGAACCAACATCAACCTTTCACGTTCCGAAGATGATTTGGGTTTGAACAACAGTGAAGAGGGTATTATCAACGTGGGTCTGCGCACAGCACCCGATGTTCCAGTATATAACACCGATGGCAGTTGGTCGGGCGATGAGCGTGAGGGTTCAGGAGGTAGTGTAAACCCCATTGCAAAAGCTTTGGACGAGGATATCCGCCTCAAAAGAACCGGGCTTCAGGCCAGTGTTTATAGCGATATTACCTTCTTTAAAGGACTAACACTTCGCTCAGAAGTGGCCACTGATTTGGGATTTGTAAACGCATACACTTTTAAGCCCACCTATAAGCATGGTAAGATTGAGAACATTAACAACGAATCTCGCTGGCAGTTTAACCAGAATACTTTCTGGGAGTTGAAAAACTTCATTACTTATAACACCTCATTATTGAAGCATAATGTGACTGTAATGGCGGGGCAGGAGGTTTCGGAATGGCGTTATGAGTATCTGAGTGGTGCCAGCACGGGCTTATCAAGTAACGACATTCATTCTCCAAGCTTAGGTCAGCCAACGACCCATCGTATTGGTTCCGGATTTGGCAGTGGCGCAATGGCGTCGTTCTTTACCCGTACCTCATACAATTTTAATGACAGGTATTACGCCACATACACTTTCAGATATGATGGTTCCTCAAACTTTGGACCTGAAAACCGTTGGGCACCCTTCCATGCCACTTCTGTAATGTGGCGTGTTTCTAACGAAGAGTTTTGGCAGGGATTATCTCCTGTGGTGAACAACTTCCGCATACGTGGTGGATGGGGACAAACAGGTAATGCCAACATCAATTCGTACCTATGGGGCGCTTCAATAACCCGTATGCCAACAGGATTGGGAATGGGGTATCGTCAAAGCAATATTGCAAACCCATTTATTCAATGGGAGAAGCAGGAGATGTATAACCTAGGCGTTGATTTAGGCTTTTTCCAGAACCGTATCGACCTAATTGTGGACATGTACCTTAAGAAATCTTCGGATATGTTAATGGACATGCAGTTGCCTTCTTACATGGGTACACGCGGAAATGCATCTGCACGTCTGAATCCTCCTATGGGTAACTTTGGTGAAATAGAAAACCGTGGTATCGAAGTATCTTTAAATACCCGTCCATTGACCGGACAATTGCAGTGGAACAGCGATTTCACCTTCAGTTTAAATAAGAACAAGCTACTTGCCCTAACTGGAAGTCCAACTGCCCACATCGAAGGTTACGGACAGTGGAGTGATGTGGTGAGCCTTTCAACCATTGGAGCCTCTCTTTACAATTTCTATGGCTTTGTGGTAGATGGTATCTATACCAGTAAAGAAGACATTTTGAACAGTCCAAGAACAGAGGCTTTCCCCAATGATGGCGTTACATTTGAGAGGGATCGTACAGTATGGGTGGGTGACTTGAAGTTTAAGGACATCTCTGGCCCCGATGGTAAACCGGATGGTGTTATTGATTCGTATGACCGTACAAATCTGGGATCGCCTATTCCTAAGTTCACTTTTGGTTTTAACAACACATTCCGGTATAAGTCCTGGGAGCTGAATGTCTTTATGAATGGGGCATACGGCAACAAAATCATGAATTATATTGGTCGTAGCCTCAATGGCATGAGCTCGTTATGGACTAATCAACTGGCTATTGCCAACGATAGAACCTTGCTTGGTGCAATTGATGCGAGTAAAGTTTATTACGACGCCGATGGCAATCAGGTTGAAGGTTGGTTCAACGACATAGACAATGTGCGCATTGTGCGAATGGGCAAAGATGGCCTGCCACGCGCAATTGTGGGCGATCCCAACAATAACCGTCGCATTTCTGACAGATACATAGAGGATGGGTCTTATTTAAGAATTAAGAATATCTCGCTGGCCTATTACGTGCCTGAAAGATATACCCAAAGAGTTGGCTTAAGCAACGTGAAGGTTTACACCAACTTGCAGAACCTCTATACTTTTACCAAGTACACAGGTTTTGACCCAGAAATTGGTGCCAGTCAAACCAGTGCAAACGTGTATGGACTTGACAACGGTCGTTATCCGTCGCCTCGTATCTATACCTTTGGTGTAAATGTTGCTTTTTAATCTGACATGAGTCGTTTCATCCACCCGCTGTGGATTAAAGTATGACCATAACAAATAAATTTCTATCAGATGAAGAATATTCTTAAATATAAACTTTGGGCTTTGGTTGCGATACTTTTTGGCGCAACTGCCTGTGAGGATTTCCTGGATCGGCCTACTGAAGATGCTTTTAATATTGATAACTTTTATCAGACGAATGAGCAGTGTTTTCAGGCCGCTAACATCCTCTATAACTCACCCTGGTATGATTATCAGCGTGGTTTTCTATGGATTGGTGATGCGCTGGCCGGTAACATCTATAAAGGCACCGATGACATTTACCAAAATTTCAACCTGAATTCCAGTAACGAAGATTTGGTGAATGCATCTAGCTCACTCTGGCTGGTTAACGGACATGCCAATGCCGTAATTGAAAATATCAGTGCCAAAGCCGGTCCCGGTGTATCTGTGGAAGTGAAGAACACTGTAATTGGTGAGGCTATGACTATGAAAGCACTTGCCTATTTCTATCTGGTACGCATCTGGGGCGAAGTTCCTATTATACATAGCAACACCGCCGTTATTGGTGCAGGTACAGCCAACGAGTTAATGAAAAACAAACTCGAAGATGTATATGAGTACATTGAGCGGACTTTGCTTCAGGCCATTGAGTTGCTGCCCGAACAAAATGCGCAAGGCAGAATACATAAATACTCGGCAGCCGGACTTTTGGCAAAAGTGTATCTTACCCGTTCTGGTGTAAATCAAAATGGAAGTCGTGATCAAAGGTATCTCGATTTGGCTAAACAGTATGCCAAAATGGTTATAGATGAGTATCCAGGTAAATTGGAGCCTGTTTACGGTAATTTATTCCGCATCAGTACAGGTAATTTTAACTCTGAGAACCTTATTTCATGGCGTTGGGTAATATCGGATCAGTGGACATCGCAAAACTCCATCCAATCTGATGTTGCACTCAATAATTTTACCGGTATTGCAGACACATGGGGTGGCTGGCGTGGCATTACCATTGATTTACAAAAGCTATTTGGTGAGAACGCACTAAGTTCAACGCGTCAGAATGTGGATACACGACGCAAGGCTACCATGATGATGTGGGGCGATCATTATCCCTATTTCTGGAGACATGTGGGTGGATTTACTGCCACAATGGACGATGACAACAATGTAGCCGGTTCTCCTTTTGGTGTGCCCACCGGTGCAAATATTGTTAAACACATCGTTGGTCATGTTGAAGGTGATCATAAAGCAGAAAATGGTCAGATGGGCGAACGGATGGCTACTGATTTGGCTACTCATATCTTACGTTTGGCCGATGTATACCTGATCTATGCCGAAGCTATTTTGGGTAATAACGTAGAAACAACCGATGCCGAAGCGCTGAAATATTTCAATGCCGTTCGCTCTCGAGCTATTGCAAACGCCATTCCGGTAACCAGACTGGACTTTAAAATGATTTTTGATGAGCGCAGAAAAGAACTCGCTTGTGAGGGTGACAACTGGTTTGATTTCGTGAGACTTTCTTACTACAAACCTGATGAGGCCGTAGAAATGCTTCGCAATCAGGAACGAGGAAGTTACGGCAGCATCTATAGCTACTATAAAGGGGAAGCTACGCTTGCCGATGTGGAGCTCTGGTCGTTTAAGGTGTCTAATGTGAACGCATCGGTATTCAAGCTTCCTTTCCCGGATGTTGATTTGGCCATGAACCCCAACCTTCGCAAAGAAGTAGATGCAGTTCCTTTTGATTTTAGCACAATACCCTATTAAATTAGCATATGGACTTTTAATAAGGCACTATTAGATACCATGGTTCTTTTTGGAAGTTTAGCTGTCTTATATTGAAAGTGCTGAAGCAATGAAATAAGGAACACGAAATATCCGTTACCGGGAACATTAGGTTTTTATAAACGCATATTTCAGATGTATAAAAATTAAAAATTAAACAGATGAAAAAATATATGGAAAAAAGCACACCGCTGTCTGTTGTGCTGCTTCTGCTGGTAGCCATTTTCGCAGGCACCCTCTTTCAGTCCTGCGATGATGATGATAAGAATGTGGGCGATCCGGAAATACATTATATTCGGATAACCAATCCCGAAAAGTCCGACTCTTTGGTTGTGCGGGCGTTTCTTGGCAACAACATTGCCATAATCGGCAACAATCTTCAGGATGTGGTGCAGGTATGGTTCAACGACCAATCGGCCAAACTGAATGTGAATTTCATCACCTCAAGTGCTATCATTGTAACCATTCCTAATAAAATTCCGGATGTGGTAACAAATGAAATTCGCCTGGTAACCCGTAGTGGTTTTGTTTACAGCTATGATTTTAAGGTAGATGTACCAGCGCCATTACTATCCTCTATGGTTTGTGAATATGTAGCCGATGGCGAAGTGGCTGTTCTAAAGGGAAATTTCTTTATCGACGATGAGAATGTGCCGTTACAGGTCTTTTTCCCGGGCAATATTCCAGGGGAAGTGTTAAGCGTTAGTGTTGATGAAGTGCATGTACGTGTGCCAGAAGGCGCTGGTGTTGGCCCAGTAACCATGAGAACTATTTATGGGGCCTCACGCTCGTCTTTCATGTTCCGCGACGACCGCAATATTTTCCTCGATTTTGATTATCTGCTGGGAGCAGGTTGGCGTCCCGGAAACCGCCGTAACAACAATCCGGATCCCATCTCAGGCAATTTCCTGGTTTTAGATGGTACCATAGGTAACTGGGACTGGGTAGAGGATAACCTGGCAATGAACCTTTGGGGTGCTTCCTCTGACAGGCCTCCCATTCCTTTATTCCCATTGGGCGGTAACAAGTTGGAAGATATGGTGCTGAAATTTGAGGTGAATGTGATAAATCCATGGTCGGTGGGTTATATGCAGTTGATTTTCACGCCGTATGCCACAGCCAACAACAATGGATACTACTCTGATGCAACACTAGGTCGTGCTCTATGGCGCCCGTGGGAGCAGGCCGGCAAACCGTTTATGACTGATGGATGGATTACAGTAACTATTCCCATGTCAGAATTCAGGTATAGTCACAATGCCGAGAAGAACGATTTGGAATTGTCTTATCCGGATGCATTCGGTGGTTTTACCATCTTTGTATGGGGGCCTGCCCTCGAAGGTGATGGAGCTGCCAGAGAGAGTTTACTTTTTGCAATTGACAACATCCGAGTTGTTCCTAAATAGTTACCAACCTGATAATTGAAATGATATGCAAACAATAATAAATAAATACTCCCGTATTGTATTTTATGCACTTTTTGTGTTTACAATTGGTGCCGGGATGTTATTCACATCATGTGAAAAGGACGACGACAAGAAGAGCGATGAGGTTGAACTGTTAAGCTTTGGGCCAATGCCCATTGCCAGAGGTGGCGAACTTCGCTTTATTGGTAACAATCTGGATAGAGTTACAGCCATTGTTCTGCCGGATAATATTGTGATAGAAGCATCTCAGTTTACCAAAAGATCTGCCACTCTGTTGGCATTAACTGTGCCTCAAAATGCTGTTGAAGGGCTGGTTGTTCTGAAAACACCAAAAGGTGACATCACCACAAAAACACGCATCGGATATTCTGAGCCTATCTCTATTGAGACATTTTTACCGGGCGTAATCAAACCGGGCAATGTGCTTACCATTACGGGAGATTATCTGAACCTTGTTGGTGAGGTAATATTTACAGACAGGGTCTCTGTGGATAGCACGAACTTCATAAGCCAGAGCCGCGAAGAGATTAAACTGCTTGTTCCATTCGAAGCACAAACAGGTATTATCGCAGTGTCTGATGGCAAGGAAGATCCAATCATTATCTACTCCGAAAACGAGCTGATTGTAACCGTGCCAATGATTCTTTCTGTTTCTCCAAACCCTGTAAAAGCAGGAACCAATTTGACTATTACCGGAGAGAATTTTGATCTTGCTACCTATATCATTATGGATGCTTTGGGAGATGAGAAGCCCATAGCAAAAGCCAATTTTGTATCCCAATCAGCAACCGAAATTGTTGTAAAGGTTCCCGATGACAATAAAGATGGCAAAGTGGCTGTTATTGCGGCTTCTTTCCAGGGTACCATTACCACCGCGGTGTTGAATATGGTTGTGCCTACCGAAGTGGTTGTAGCACCTACCACCATCAAAAACGGACAATCCATAACAGTAAGCGGCAAGGATGTGGATTTGGTTTCATCTGTTATTTTTGGGGGAGGCGCTGAAGGTGAAATCACTTCATCATCTGCAACTCAGTTGGTTGTAACCGCTCCTGACAATGCTGTTACAGGCGTTGTAAGACTGCACACCCGAGCCGGAAAAGAGGTTGTGGCAGGGAATGTGACCTTTGTGTCGCCTGTGATTACTTCTTTTACGCCTTTGGAATTAAAGCCAAAGAACAATCTGACTATCACAGGTCAAAACCTGGATTTGGTTGATGAGGTAATTTTTACTGGCGAAATGAAGGGGAGTATTGTTTCTGCAACAGAAACCCAGCTGGTAGTTACTGTTCCAGTGGGAGCCAAAACCGGAACCTTTACTTTGGTAGCCAAGAATGGCGTGCAGGTAGTTTCAGGCAGTGAGGTAACAATACTATCGAACCTGCCTGATGTGACCGGTTTCCTTCAGGCTCGCGCCGAGCCGGGCAAAATACTCACCATTCAGGGAACAAACTTGTTGTTAATCAAAGAGCTTGTATTCCCTGGCAATGTATATGCAACCGCTTACGGCTTAAAAACTGACACTCAGGTTGAGGTTTACGTGCCAACATCGGTACCTGTAGGAAATGGAACCATCAGACTTATAACCTACGAAGGTGAGGAAGGCGTTTTGCCAACCATTTTCTTCGGAAGCGTAGATCCTATTTATAATGTAAATTTGGTGTTCTTTGATTTTAACGGAACCGGAAAAGATTCATGGTGGGGCAATGCCATGGGCAGCGGAATCGAGACCAATCCTGCAACATCTGCTGATGGCACTCCATACTGGCGCATAAATGGCATGAGTGGTACAGGCTGGTGGGATGGTCTGTTCTTCCGTAATGGCAACAACAACTACTCTGCTGCCGGAGTTAACGTTGCCACCTGGGCCGTGCGTTTCGACCTCAACACCTTTGAGGCTTTCCCAACCGATGGCAACCTAAAAGTGCGCCTGGGAGGCGGTGGTGACACACACTTTTATGATTTTAACCTGAATAATTCAATGGGCTTTTCTAATACCAACGGCTGGATTACCGTTACCTTACCATTGTCAGGGTTTAAACATGAAAGTACCGGAGCACCAATACCTGACGCGGCTCTTGGCGGCAGCGAGTTTGGTATGATTTGGAGCAGCGGCGTATCTGTGAAAGTTAACATCGGAATTGATAACGTAAGGTTTGAGCCTATTCCGTAATATATTCATGTAAGTAATGAAGAGGGGGATGGTCGTTGAATCATCCCCTTTTTTATTTGTTGATGTGCCTTATCCTGGTTGTTTTAATTTCTAAAACAATCTTTAATTGTTGTAAAAGATAGGTTTACAGATATTATTACAAGGAAATGTTATAGCTTTGCGCCACATTTTTACAACCATGCTCTCGATAAAAATATTCTTTCAGAACCGCAGGTTCTTTGCGCCGGCATTTCTATATTCATGCTTCAGTCTGGTTTTTAGTACCTGGATAATCTATATACCATATATCGCTGAAAAGCTAAACATTAGCGAAGGTCATGTAGGTGGTGCGCTCTTTTTTACTTCATTGGGCTCTTTTGTTATGATTCCGGTGAGTAACAAACTCATTGATGTGTTGGGTGTGGGTCGTCAGGCATTTTGGGGATTTGTAGCTTACGCAGTATCTCTGTACGGCATTTTTCTGGTTGATACTTACACCCTTTTATGTGCTGCCCTCTTCGTATTTGGGATGATGAGTTGCATCTTTGCCATATCGCTCAACTCCCTTATTGCCAACATCGAAAAGCAGGCAGGTCAGTATATTATGACCGGAAGTCACGGATTCTGGAGTATTGGCGGTATTATAGGGGCATCTATTGGCGGCTATTTCGCAGGAAAGTATAAAATGCCGCTCGTGCATGTATCTGTTGTGGTAACGATACTGGTTGGATTGCAGTTCTGGTTACGCAAAGCGTATATTCATATCAAATCAGAACCATTGGAAAAAGGCGCCAGCAAGCGTTTTCCCATAAAACCACTATTAGCAATAGCCGCAGTAGGAATGGTTATTTTGGCTTCTGAGGGTGCCATTGCCGATTGGAGCGCACTCTATCTCCAGAATGAAGTATCGCTCAAGAGTTACTTCCTCGGATTTGGATATGCTTTTTTTTCGCTTGGGATGACCATTGGACGGTTTTCGGGCGATGGTTTCAGCCGAAAGCTAGGCTCCTGGAAGCTTTTACAATTTGCCATTGCAATTAGTGTAGCAGGTTTTATATTGGTATTATTCAGGCATCCTATTGTTTCCATTGTGGGTTTTGGTGTGGTTGGTTTGGGGTTTTCGGTTATTGTACCCGAGATTTACAGGCTTGCATCAAATATAAAGGGCATCCGAACTGCCGACGGGGTTTCATTTATTGCGGCAACATCCAACGTGGGCTTCCTTACGGGTCCTGTTTTGCTGGGATTTATTGCCGAGGTGTACAGCCTCTTTGTCAGCTTCATCATCCTTACCTTCTTTGTGAGTTCGGCTTTCTTTGTAACTCTTTATAAAAGACGATAGTAATCAGTTATATAATTTGGGTTTGTTGATTAAAAGCTACACGTATTTGAAACATTTCTACTAGTAGAGTTATTTTGCGATGTGTATTTTTAACTAATGATGGCTTGCACTAACCAGCATGACAAAACGTATCACTAATGAAGATGTTTTATATTTTTTAGTGATCATCACGTTTGTTTGGAGTTAGTTGCTAGTTGATTTTATTACCAGTAGTTAAAAATTCAAATTTTAAACTCATGAAAAGGGGATTCTGTTGTCTTATTCTGTTGTACGTGTTTTTTTGTGCCTGTTCATCCACAGAAGAATCGCCCAAGGTTCCACCGCTGTTTAAATCCAGTACACCTGTTGATAAAGCTAAGAATGTAACGCTTTCGACGCCAATCGAAGTTGTTTTTGATGAGGTAATCACGTTGTCTTCATCTCATGGCATAACGGTTAACAACCAGCCGGTTTCGGCATCGGTTTCGTTCACTAATCTCACGATACATCTCACTTTGGAAGCGGGTCAGCACTATGTTGTCAGAATTCCTGCAGGAGCCGTAATTAACACCTTCCAGGTGGCTCTTGAAGCGGATGTGGTGTTTGAATTTTGGACCAGCGAGCCTATCAGTTACGATGTTAAATCAACCCTCGTAACGCCTGACGCCTCGCCGGAGGCTATCAGACTTTATGAGTATATGAGAGAGATTTACGGTGTAAATACATTATCTGGCACCATGGCAAATGTGTCGTGGAATATCAACGAAGCGAAGTGGGTGTTTCAGCATACAGGTAAATATCCTGCCATCAATGGTTTTGATTTAATTCATTTGCACCATTCGCCGGCTAACTGGATAAATTATGAAGATATTGGTGTAATTCAGGATTGGTGGAACAAGAATGGGATTGTGCATCTCATGTGGCACTGGAATGTGCCGGTTTCTGAAAGCAGCGAATTGCGTGAGTTTTATACCGACAAAACAGTTTTCGATATCTCACGTGCCGTGCAGTCTGGTACCTGGGAAAATGAGATTATCATGGCCGATTTGGCTAAAGCAGCTATAACCCTTAAAAAGTTGCGCGATGCAAATATCCCGGTGTTGTGGCGCCCCCTTCATGAAGCTGCCGGACGCTGGTTTTGGTGGGGTGCTAAAGGAGCTGAATCATGCAAAACGCTCTGGAAAATTATGTTTGACTATTTTCAATCGGAAGGCATCAATAACCTTATTTGGGTTTGGACTGTGGAGACAAAAGACGACAATTGGTATCCGGGTGATGACTATGTGGATATGATTGGTCGCGATATTTACAATCAACAGCAGGCATCATGGAACGCAATGCATTTTGAGTCAATACGCAATGTGTATCCCGACAAAATAATATCCCTGAGCGAATGTGGTAATGTGGCCGATATGAGCGCGCAGTGGAATGCTGGAGCTCATTGGTCGTTTTTTATGACCTGGTATGATTACACCCGGTCTGTGAATGTGTCGGGTTCTGCATTCACCTCTGAGAACCATCAATATGCAGATGCAGCATGGTGGCGAAACACGCTGAAAAATGGTGCAGTACTCACGCGAGATGAATTACCTAACTTGAAATGACCTGAGAAAGTAGTGGGAGTCTCCTTCTTGAGCCCTATTTAAGCCGGAACGCTGCGTAAAACCAGCCCATCCGGCTTTATTTTTGAGCGTTTACTCTTTTTACCGTTTGGTAGTGATACAGCATGCCACTTTTTTCATCCTGCATCTTGTTATCTACTTGAATATCTTTCCACACTGTTGAGTCAATTTCCGGAAACCATGTGTCCGAGCCTTCGAATGCGTAATGAATGTGGGTGAAGTATATGGTATCAGCCATCGGTAAAAAGAGATTGTAAATTTCACCACCGCCAATCACGAAAATCTTCTCATTTGCATTGCACAACGCGATGGCCTCTTCCGCTGATTGTACCACCTCGCACCCGGGAAGTTGCAACGTTTTGTTTCTGCTGACAACAATGTTTCTGCGGTTTGGCAAAGCGCCTTTGGGCAAAGCCTCAAAAGTTTTACGACCCATCACAATGGCATGGCCGGTGGTGAGCTGTTTAAAGCGTTTTAAATCACCACTGATATATGCCAGTTGATCGCCTCCCCGTCCGATTGCATTGTTCTGGTCTACTGCTACAATAATTGCTATCTCCATGCTTATACCGAAATGTCTCCTTTTATGTGAGGGTGTGGATTGTAGTCTGAGAGCTCAAAGTCGTCGAAGCAAAATTGATCTATCTCCTTAACTCCGGGGTTGATGGTCATTTTTGGCAAAGGCCTTGGCTCACGTGTGAGTTGAAGTTTCGCCTGTTCAATATGGTTTGTGTAGATATGGGCATCGCCAAGGGTGTGCACAAAATCACCGGGTTTAAGGCCGGTAACCTGAGCCATCATCAAGGTAAGCAAGGCGTAGGATGCAATATTAAATGGTACGCCCAGAAAAATATCTGCACTTCGCTGGTAAAGTTGGCAGCTGAGCGTGCCGTTGGCCACATAAAACTGAAAAAGAATGTGGCATGGAGGCAGTTGCATCTCATCAATTTGTCCCACATTCCAGGCACTCACAATGTGACGGCGCGAATCGGGGTTGTTTTTGATGGATTGTATTACCTGTTGAACCTGATCAATGTGTGTTCCGTCATAGCCCGGCCATGAGCGCCATTGGTAGCCATATATTGGGCCGAGTTCGCCATCTTCTTTAGCCCATTCGTTCCAAATACGAACGCCGTTATCCTGAAGGTATTTCACATTGGTACTGCCTTTTAAGAACCAAAGCAGTTCGTGGATAATGGATTTGAGGTGAAGTTTTTTGGTTGTGACAAGCGGGAACCCTTCGGCAAGGTTGAAGCGCATTTGGTGACCAAACACGCTGATAGTACCTGTTCCGGTGCGATCTTCCTTATGGACGCCCTCATCCAAAACCCTTTCTATAAGTTGGAGGTATTGCTGCATTTAAACTATTTTTTCAAATCGATGGTGGCCATTATTGGAAAATGGTCCGAATATTTAACGGGGAAAACCCTGAAATTGTACGCGTCAAATTCGGGGGAGTGAAACAGATAATCGATGCGGAAAGAGGGCAAACGGCCATTGTAAGTGCCACCAAAGCCAGAGCCGGATTCTCTGAATGCATCTTTTAAAGGGCCTCGCATGGTTCGATAGACGTATGAGACCGGAGTGTCGTTAAAATCGCCACATACTATTACCGGATAAGGTGAATTACCAATGTGTCGCGCCAGGGCTTCTGCTTGTGCCGAACGACTGGTGAAGGCTCTGTTTAGTTTTCGGGAGATGTTGCGAAGTCCCTGTTTCTGGCTGTCGCTCATCCTGAAATCCAGACTGTCCAAAACGCTCAGTTCGTTTTCTTGAAAACCTATGGATTCCAAATGGTTGTTGAAAACGCGCACTATCTTGCCGTTTACGTTGATGTCAGAATAGATGGCCAGATTCAGCGAGTTCTCAAATCTTATGGCGCCCCCGTCAACAATAGGATATTTGCTAAATATGGCTAGTCCATAACCGGTGTTTCCGCTATGTGTTCGCAAATATTCAATTTGTCGATACCCATAATGTCTGAAACGAGCTGCCATGGCTGACGGTGTAAATTCGTCGCGTCTAAGGCTTGTGAAATACTCCTGGATACAGATAATGTCGGGATTCTGACGTAAGATAAATTCAAATATCTCTTTTGGGGTGTTTGGTAAGCCGGAGTGTTTGTAAAAATCAAACATCCTGGTGTTGTAAGACATAACAGTGACCGGACGTTCAAGTTTTTCTGTTTCGGCAATGTGTTTCCCTCTTAATTGAAAAGTGTTGGTCCAGTGTTGCCACGATATGGCCAAAGCCAGCAACGGAATAAAGAGGAGGTAGCTGCGGCGTATAAGCAGCCATATCAGCATAAACACATTCATCAACCAAAATACCGGAAAAACGAAACCTGTAAATGCGAATATATGTAGTTTGGCGGGACTAATGTGGGCTGTTGCTACCGAACCCAGCAGCAAAAATGCCGGGATCAACACAATGATTAGCCATATAGAGAAAAAGAGTTTTTTCACGATGTTACATTGAATGATTCCCAAAAATAAGGAAAAAATGGGATTTACTATAAGCCTTCTTTACTGGCTTCAAACAAGGTTTTTTTCTCTGAGCTTGTAAGACTGTCGTAGCCGCTGATTTTTATTTTCTCTAAAATTCTGTCAACCTCCTTTTGTCGCTGCAATTTCATGGTATTATATTCCATATCGGAAAGTGGTCGCCGATGTGTGACCGTGAGGTTGCTTTTTTTTGTGAATGGCCACTTGAAACCGTTTGCTTTTTGCTTTTTGGATGGCTGTTTGGGCAACCCTTTTTTGGTCCATAGCCAGCCCAGATATAGTCCTGTGAGTGCACCTCCCAAATGGGCCAGATGTCCCCCTGTGTTTTGCAGGGTTGGTATGCTGATTATGTCGATAAGGAAGGCCACCAGTGCAATGTACTTAAGCCGCACAGGGCCAAACAAAAACAGATAAACAGTGTGGTCTGGACTAAACCGTGCCACGGCGAAAAGTATGGCCATTACCGATGCCGATGCACCTAAAAGAACTGTGGAAGGGAATGCCCTGTAGAAGCCCGGTACATAATTGAATGCAAGCAGATAAAGCAGTGCGCCGGCCAACCCGCCAATCAGATAGGTGCGTAGCATAAGGTGCGAGCCCAACAGCTGCATAAAAAGCCGTCCAAACCAATAGAGGTAGAGTATGTTAAAGATGAGGTGCAGAAAGTCGAAATGCAGAAACATGTAGGATACGGGCGTCCACGGTTGCAAAAGCAATTGTAACGGTTCAGATGGTACGGAGAAAATTCGGAGCCAGGAACGAACCAAATCGGGAGAGTTGCCACCAAGCACCAAAAACAGTTGGATAAATCTGAAAATCAGAAATACGCCAATGTTGACATAAATTAGCCTGGTTAATACCGATCCGTAGCGGAATGAGTCTTTTATTTCGCTTATAATTGACATATATCTTCTTAATAGTGAATGCCTTTTTTCTGCCAGTATTTAATCAGTATAAAACCGAATAACATGCCGCCAAGGTGGGCAAAATGCGCCACATTGTCGAACGAGAAGTTGGCTACCCCCAGGAAAAGCTCTGCCACACCATAAATTATAACAAAGTATTTGGCCTTGATTGGAATTGGCGGAAAGAGCAACATCAGTCTGGTTTCGGGAAACAGCATACCAAATGCCAAAAGAATGCCAAATACTGCTCCCGATGCGCCAACGGTGATGTGGTTATTTAAAAAATCGATGCGATAACTGTATAAATATTCTCTGGAGAGTCCGATGGCCGCTTGTGGGTCGCTGTTTACAAGGGAGTTGTAGCTTGCCGCAAAAGCATCAAATTTTCGTTTCATATCCAGACTCCGAATCTGCAAATGATCATCCAGAAAGAGCGAGAGATTCTCGTGTGATGCATTGTTCATGTAATGGGTGATGGCTTTGAGAACCGGCAAAATCTCAATATACTGCGTAAGCAAATGCACCAAAGCTGCACCAATACCTGTGACAAAGTAAAATACAAGAAAACGCTTTGGTCCCCACACTACTTCAAGCATACGCCCAAACATGAAAAGAGCAAACATGTTGAAGAATATGTGCATGATGCCTCTGTAGTCGTGCAGAAACATGTAGGTTATCAACTGGTACGCCTTAAACTTCTCGGCCATGGGAACGTGAAGACCCAGATAATCTTCGATACGGATGCCAAAGGAATTCACGGCCACAATGCTCGCAAAAAAGAAAATGGCATTTATTATTAGCAGGTTTTTTACAACCGGCGGAATACCCCCAAATGGTGATGCACCGTAATTCATAACGCTATGTTTATGAGACTTTAATTAAATCTGTTCCTACTTTGTAAATATAGCAATGTTTAAATTCAGATTGGCTTGCTGCTCTATCTACTTATGTACTTTCTGGTTGTTGTCCTGTAAATCAGTTCAGTATTTTGCATCAAATCATTTCATGCATCCATCCTGAGTTGAAAGCTTTCTTTACCGACTAACGAAAACGTTTTTCAAACTCATCATTCTCGAGAATGGAAATAATGGTTTTTCCGGATGGCGAGAAATGAGGCATTTCACATCTGAACAGTTTTCCAACAAGAGTGTTCATTTCCTCATTTGTGAGCAACTCCGCGTTTTTCATACAGGCATTGTGTGCCATGATGGCGGCCAACTGGCTTTTTATTTCCTTGCCGGGATCTACCTCGCCAGTTTTGTATGCTTGCAGAATGTTCTCAAGCATCTGTTTGTTGTTTACATTTTGAAATTCAGACGGCACACCGGTGATTTTAAATGCGCAATTGCCATCAGGCTCAATCTCAAATCCAAAAATACTTAGTTCTTCGCGAATATCATTTAGCAGCGCCGAGTCTGCTGCATCCAACATAATGGTTTCGGCAAAAAGCACCTGTTGCGATGCCGATTTACTGGTTTTTATGTTGTTGATGAAGTGTTCAAACAAGATTCGTTCGTGTGCTCTTCGCTGGTCTATTACCATGAGGCCCGACTTTACCGGGGTCAGTATGTAACGATTTTTATACTGAAAAAATGTGGATGCAGACGACGGTGTGTCATCTATTCCGGCAAGTTTTGTCTCCCGCTGTAAGGGTTCGTTTCCCCTCGATGGCAATAATATGGTGGCCGGTTCGTCGTCATACTCCTCTTCTTCGCTGCCTGGTCCCGTTTCAAAATCGCGATATAGCGACTCCCAGTTGGACGGCACAGGCTGAACATCCCTATGGTAACTGTTGTTTTCAAAAGGATTGTAATCGGGGTTTACAGTTATCCGGGGCTGGCTTACGTTGGCACTGATGCGTGCCGGAATGTGTATTTGCCCTTCAGTATCGAAATCGATGGATGGCACAATGTTAAATTTACCAAGACTTTCCCGAACCGAAGCGTTTAGTACCTTCCATACCAGTTTTTCGTCCTCAAATTTTATCTCTGTTTTTGTTGGATGAATGTTTACATCAATAAATTCAGGGTTGATATCGAAATAGAGAAAATAGGCCGGAAAAGCATCTGCGGGAATCAGGTTGGCGTAAGCATCCATCACCGCTTTGTGAAGGTATGGATGGCGCATATAGCGGTTGTTTACAAAAAAATATTGATCGCCGGCTGTTTTGCGGGCACTTTCGGGTTTCCCAATAAAGCCGGTTACATTCAATATGGTGGCGTCGGTATTGACAGGTATTATCTGTGAATTCATCTGCTTGCCCATCATGCCTATAACGCGTTGACGCAAATTGCCGGCAGCAAGGTTCAGCAGCTGCTGATCATTGTGGGTAAGGTGAAATGCTACCTGAGGATTGGCAAGTGCCACTCTTTGAAATTCTGTGATGATATGGCGAAGCTCTGTGGCATTGGTTTTTAAAAAGCGCCTGCGGGCCGGCACGTTGTAAAAGAGATTTTTGATGATGAAGTTACTGCCTGTACCACAGCTTACCGGCTCCTGGCTTTCAATTCTGGATCCCGATATCTCGATGCGTGTGCCCAGTTCAGAATCTTTATGTTTGGTTTTGAGTTCTACCTGCGCTATGGCAGCAATAGAAGCCAACGCTTCGCCCCTGAAACCCATGGTGCGGATTGCAAACAGGTCATTGGCCGCACGAATTTTTGATGTGGCATGACGCTCAAAAGACATGCGGGCATCGGTTTCGCTCATGCCGCACCCATTGTCGATTACCTGAATGAGTGTGCGTCCTGCATCCTTCACAATTACCTGTATCTCATCAGCACCTGCATCCACAGCATTCTCTACTAGCTCCTTTATAACCGATGCAGGCCGTTGAATCACTTCTCCGGCTGCAATTTGGTTGGCAACCGAATCGGGAAGCAGTTGAATTATATCCGACATTAGCGGTATCTCTTACGTGTGTTGTTTAATTAATCGATTAATTACATAAAACGGCTATACCATTCGTAACCTGCCTGAAGCAGATAGTAAAACAGCGCCATGAGTGCAATTAATATGATGATGAGTCTGATATTAGACTTACGTCGTTCGCTGTGTGCTATTTCAAAAGAGCTTTTAATACGTCGGCGCATCCGCCCTCTGATTCGATCCTCAAAATTTCCGGCATCCTCTTCATCCGTTGGCGACAGTCCCAGTTCTTCGCGTATTCTTCGCTCGCGCTCTTTTCGTTCCTCTTTGGCTTCATCGTAATAGATGGTTTGAGGGTTAAAACGACGATGATTGGGAAGTTTTATAAATGTGAATTTCATCTATTCAGGTTTATTTTTCTTTTTACAAAAATACAAAAACAAGTTGGTCTTTCCAGAAATTGCTTCACACAGTTATCTGTCCTGAGAATTCATGAAACATAAATAATGACTGCATAGATGAAAAAATCCAATGAAGATTATGAAGTTCAAACGTGTCGCAGAAAGTTTTTTCAATTAACACAGACATCAAATATGGTTTTGATTTTTTAACCACAATGTGTATTTTAACATCAAAATAACAATACATTTTCATTATCCTTATCCACCCAACCCTATGTTAGTAAAAGTTTTTGGCGCCGCTGTCACCGGTATCGATGCAATCCCTATCACCATTGAAGTTGATGTGTCGCGGGGCATTCGTTTTTTTATGGTCGGACTGCCTGACAATGCCGTTAAAGAGAGTCAGCAGCGCATTGAATCTGCTTTTCGTGTATTTAAATATGAATGGCCGGGGCAACGCATTGTGATTAACATGGCACCTGCCGATGTGCGAAAAGAAGGCTCTGCTTATGATTTGCCCCTTGCCATTGGTGTTTTGGCAGCTTCTGAACAAATCTCGAATGACATTATCGGCGACTTTATGATGATGGGAGAACTCTCACTCGACGGCAGTTTAAAGTCGGTGAAGGGTGCGCTCCCAATAGCTGTGCGAGCGCAAAAGGAGGGTTTTAAAGGATTGATAATTCCTAAGGTGAATGCGCGTGAGGCCGCTGTTGTTGAAGGACTGGAGGTTTACGGTGCCGAAAACATGGAGGAAGTCATTGATTTTCTTAATGGCAAGCAAAATCTATTGCCGACAACAGTTGATACACGTGCTGAGTTTATTGAGGGCATGGCCATCAGCGACATCGATTTCTCTGATGTGAAAGGGCAGGAGAGTGTTAAGCGAGCGCTTGAAGTAGCCGCAGCAGGAGGTCACAACATAATAATGATAGGCCCGCCAGGTTCAGGGAAATCAATGTTGGCTAAGCGGTTGGCCTCTGTATTGCCTCCACTCGAGCTTAATGAGGCGCTCGAAACAACAAAAATACATTCTGTGGCCGGAAAGCTATTTGGCAATACTGCCCTTATCACGCAACGTCCTTTTCGCAGTCCCCACCATACAATCAGTGATGTAGCCCTGGTGGGTGGCGGTACATTCCCACAACCGGGTGAAATTTCATTGGCGCATAATGGCGTTTTGTTTCTGGATGAACTGCCGGAGTTTAAGCGCACTGTTTTGGAAGTTTTGCGTCAGCCTCTCGAAGACAGGATGATATCAATCTCACGTGCCAAATTCGCACTCGACTATCCGGCCAGTTTCATGCTGGTGGCAAGTATGAATCCGTGTCCGTGTGGTTACTACAACCACCCTGAAAAGCGTTGTGTCTGTAGTCCCGGTGTGGTTCAGAAGTACCTGAGTCGAATCTCAGGACCACTACTCGATCGTATCGATTTGCACATTGAAGTGGTTCCGGTACCTTTTAATAAGCTGGCCGAGACACCTACATCGGAAAAAAGCGAAACAGTGCGTGAAAGGGTAATGAAGGCACGCGAGGTGCAGAATCTCAGGTATAAATCTCATAAAGGGGTGCATTGCAATGCTCAAATGAGTAGTAAAAATGCTTAGAAAATATGCTTTGCTTGATGATTCTGGCAGTCAAATTCTTAAAAATGCAATGGAGAAGCTGGATTTGTCCGCACGGGCTTATGATCGCATTTTAAAAGTATCCCGAACCATAGCTGATTTGGAGGCTTCGGAGTCTATACTGGCTTACCATGTGGCCGAAGCGGTTCAGTACCGCAGTCTCGACCGTTCGGGATGGGCCGGATGAACCAACTCCTTTCAAGCCTGTTAATTAATCGTAAAATCATGTTTCGTTATTGATTACTTAAGGCGAAACGAGCAATTCGCCCAAAAAAATGTTTTATTTTGCATAACAATGCTTATTTGAACCCAAATGGCAAAAAGAAAAACCAAAAATAACTGTAAAGATATGTCAGCAAACAGTCTAATGGATCCCATCGGGAGATTGATGGGATTGCGATATAAATCACACCCATGGCATGGAATTGATATCGGCAATGACGCTCCAAACGCAGTGATGTGTTTTATTGAAGTGGTTCCTACCGATACAATCAAATATGAAATAGATAAAGTAAGTGGCTATTTGCGTATTGACCGTCCTCAGAAATATTCCAACGTGGTACCGTCGCTTTACGGTTTTATTCCTCAAACCTACTGTGGCGATTTGGTAGGCAACTACAGCGCAGAAAAATCGGGGAAGAAGGACATTAAGGGAGATGGCGATCCGCTTGATGTGTGCGTGCTTACCGAAAAGGATGTGATGCATGGCGACATTATTGCTGAGGTAATTCCAATAGGTGGTTTCAGGATGATAGATGGCGATGCGGCCGACGATAAAATCATCTCCGTGCTTAAAGGCGACGTGGTGTATGGTGGTTTTACCGATGTCTCTGATTTACCAAACCTTGTACTCGAGCGTCTCAAACATTACTTTTTGACCTATAAAGATATGCCCGGAATGAAAAGTGAGTCGGAAATTACGCATGTGTATGGCGTGGAGGAGGCCCGTGAGGTGATAAAAAAATCAATGCTTGATTATGAAGCCCGTTTTGAGAAGTTGCGTAATGCACTCTCTTCTTATTAATCAGCAAAATTTGTGGTAGCAACAACCTAAATCAATGCATCGGTTGGCAATTGCAGCCATAGCCAAATAACAGAGATCCGATGACTATTCTTTAGAGAATTAATCATCGGATCTTTTTTTGTGGTTTATGTTCCCAATTTTTGCAGTCGTTTGTTGAGCTGTCTTAGCCTGAAGGTTTCAAAATAACGAATGATGCGTCGTAATACGTCCAGATAAAGCGTGATGTAAAGAAAAAGAATGCCAACCCATATTGTCAGCACATTGAATAGCGGTGTTGGTATCAATAGAGGCCCAAACTGTTTGGCTGGGGCATAAAAGTGTGCCCGACCCCATTTGCCTGTTGGATCTTTGTAACCGGGATGTTTTTTCTGAATGTACTTTTCGCCGGTAAACTCAAACTGTCTCACCTCTTTTTTATCAAGAACCCACTCCGCAAGAGCCTCGTTGTAGTATTTTTGTTTGAAACGCACCACCTTATCGGTCGAACCCATTCGTTCTATAAGCGCTTCCATTTTCTGATCCTTCAGCGCATTGTAATGCTGATATTCCCTGTTGAACCTTACTCTGGCATTTTCGAGCGCTCCGGTTATTTTTTGGTGCAAATCCGAAGCATAGTCAACACTCCTGATGCGAGCCAGTTCATCGGGGATAAGACCAGGCAATTCAAAATGGAGCTGACGGATGCCGGTGGCCAAAGGACGGAAATGTTTTTCGAAGGTGTTTTTTTCACCTCTTTGCGTTGCCCATAAACAGGCATCGTTTAGTCTGTTGAGCTCCGGAATAAGGGTGGTTCCAAAATAGGAACTTTGGCTCATCAACATCTCCTCGTCAAAGAACTGTTTCTGAAACTTGTTATTCTTAAACTGATGCACGGCCAAAGCTTCGTATGACCATCGTGTAACCATAGCGTCGCCAATGCGTGGTACATACTCCTTCGATGCAATGGAACTGTGCAGCTTATCAAAGTTTACGATGACACCACTAAACAACAAATGGGGCACAAGCACCAGCGGAATGATGACATAGATGGCTACCACTGAATTTAAACCGCTGCTAATGTTCAAACCCAGCATATTTGCAAAGCAGGCTGTGGAAAAGAGTATTATCCAAAACCCAAACGTCATGCCTTGTATTTCGAGAATGTAATTGCCTATCAGCACAAGCGTTAAGGTTTGAAATGCCGATATGGAGAATAACACAAATATTTTACTGTTGAGAAAACTAAACCGGCTCAGGTTTAAAAACGACTCCCGCTTTAGCAATTTTCTATCTTTGATGATCTCTTCCGCACTTACGTTTAGGCCAATGAAAAGCGCCACAACTACTGACATAAAGAGATATGCCGGAAGGTTCACGTTTTCCGAGAAGATGTACAAATCCGGATTGTCGGCCGTACCGGCCATAAACTTTGTGAAAAAGCCAAGTATCACAGCAAGTAATGGCGCCTCCAGTATGTTGATACTTATATATTGACGATCTTTTAGCTTCGAGAGGGCATCGCGCATGGCAAAAATACGGAACTGTTTGCGTCTGTCCGGAATGCTGAACCAGTTCTTAGGTAGCGGCTCTTTTTTAGCTACATGCTTTTTGTTTTTCCACTCGTATTTATCCTCAAAGTTTTCGATATAAAGAGAGTACCACTCTTCGGGCTTTACCTTCCGCTGCCTGATGAGTTTTCCGTAGGGGTTTACCATCCTGGCCTCTACAATACGCAAAGGCTGCTCTGTCTTCACATTGCCACACACGTAACACTCACGCTCTTCGGGGTTCACATAGTTGGCCTCTTTCTTGAAATAGGCGATGGCATCCATGGGGTTGCCGCTATAAATGATGCGTCCGCCTTTGTCAATCATCATCAGCTTATCCAGCAATTTATAGAGGTCAGATGATGGCTGATGAATATTGATGATGACCAGTTTGCCTTTTAACACCTGCCTTTTAAGCAGAAGCATAACTTTTTCCGAGTCCATTGATGAGAGTCCCGAAGTGGGTTCGTCAACAAAAAGGATAGATGGTTCGCGAATAAGCTCCAGAGCGATGTTGAGTCGCTTGCGCTGACCACCACTCAGTATTTTATTTAGCGGAGTGCCTACTACCAGGTCGCGAGCCTCAACCAGGTCGAAGTCTTGCAGGGCATTTTCAACTAATTTTTTTATCTCCTCTTTGCTGAGGTTGTTGAAGCAGAGACGTGCATTGAACCACAGATTCTCGAATACCGTAAGCTCTTCTTTTAGCAAATCCTCCTGAGGCACATAGCCTATAATACCCTGGAGTGAATCTTTTTCCTGGTGCAAATCATAGCCATTGATAAGTATGCGGCCGCTGCTTAGCTTATAGTTGCCATTAAGCACATTGAGCAGAGTGGATTTTCCGGTACCGCTTCCTCCCATCACCCCAACCAACTGTCCTGACCTGCCTACAAAACTAAATGGATGAATGCCAATCTGGTTGTTGTTAAATTTGTAGCTTACATCGATGGCGCGGTAAATGATGCGACCAGTCTCTTTTTGATGTATAAACATTTCGGACACGCGGCTGTAGTAAACCGGTGGCATGAGTGATGTTTTTATTACCGAGCCAACAGCCAGCGCATAGGGGCGGTTTCGCTCCACTTTATGCCCGTTTAGGTAGAGGTTTCGCTCTCCCGAATATCTGAAAATATATGTGTTAGTGCTTATCACGTGCAGCACCCAAACAATTACTTGCTGTTTGGGGTTGTGAAGCAGTTTTATACCTTGATGTGGTTTTGTATTCTCTCCGCTTATCAGGAGCAACGCATTTTTGTCGGGTACATCCAGCGGAGTTTTAAAGATGAAGGCCTTAAGGTTTACATAGTCAGAGGCTTCAATTTTGAATTTGTCGGCAAGCAGATCAACAAATCGAATCTCCTCATCTCCAATCTCCTCATCTTTGGTCAGGAAATCCAGTAATTGCATAAATAGCAATATCTTGGGTTCCTGTTCCAGTTCTTCGTTTATGCGTGAGGCAATATTCAGGATGCGCGACTGGTTATCGTTTGATTGTTTAACGCGTAATGCCTTGTCTTCGCTGTCAACCTGAGAGTGATAGCGGTTCAGGTAAACTTCAAACCGCATCAGGTACTGCTCAACATACTCTTTGTTGAAGTGTTTAGACAGAAAATCCTCCACCAGCGAGCGCGCACGGCCTGTTTTACTCTCCTTTTTTACATCGGTGAGTAACGCGAAGAGTTGCATCAGGGCTTCAAGCAGGTTTTCACTCATTTGGAAGGATTGTCTGACAGTTTTGTTACAGTTTGATGTGTTTGGGTGTTAATCCGAAAGTTGATTCCGAAATTAACAGGGTGAAGTTAAGAAAAAATAGTTTGTGATGCGAAAGGTGCTGTCTCTATTCTCTTGATCGCCTGAAACCATCGGCAACGTTCTGATAGCGCAACAACCCTTAACAAGACTATCGATTCGTGATGTGCTTGCAAACCAAGTTTATGAGTTTTGTAATTGGTCTAACTCGACCACCCTTTGGCTGCGCAAACGACGGTTCATTTTAGTTTTTTTGTATTTTTTTGGTGTTCATCTGTAAATAGACCTGGGCGTTTTGCTAAAATATTGGACGATGATTTTATATGATGAATTTGTCTTTTTCGCGTCATCAATTAATAAGTGCTGAATTTTAAGAACTTTACATCTTTAAATTTTGTTTCTTTATAAACCATTTAATCAACTGTTAAACTTAAACTTATGAAGAAGATTCTATTACTTTTTGCGATTATCGGAATTTTAGTCTCCTGCGCTGGCGACAAGAAGTCATCGAACCAAGCCTCTGAAGCAGTCTCTGATCCGGTAGAGGTTATCGAGCAAACCATCCAGAATTTGAACGAAGCTGTTGAGCTTACTGAGATGGAATTACGCAAAACACAGAGTGAAATTGATTCATTGTTAAGCGGTATTTAGGCCGGTCTGCATTTATCAAGCAAGTTAGATTAGGCTTTAAACTTAAAATTTTCCAGAGATGAAAAATAATGTAATAGTAATTATTGCACTCGTTTTTTGTGCATCGTCTGTTTTTGCCCAGGCACCCGGCAGAGCAAACCAAAGGAATCAAAATCTGCCTGAGCAGGCAAAAGAGCGGATTGATTCAAAGAAGCAAGCAGCTGAAAGTGAGGTTTCTGAGTTAATTGAGGATGTAAAAGAGCTTCAATCTTCAGACACAACGGAGGAGGCACAAGGTAGAGGGAAAGCAAAGGATGCCGCTGGAAATGATAGCCAGAAAGCAGAACAAGTGCGGGGCAACGCTCAAAATAAAGGTGAACTTTCGGGGCGCGAGTTCGGACAACAACGTGCTGCTGAAGCCAAAAAAATTGCTGAGGAAAGAAAAGTGGTTTTTAATGAGCGGCTTGAGTCACAAACAAAACAGATTGGCACCAACGAAGAGAGAATTCAGGCTGCCAAAGAGAGGGTAAGGCAGCAACGGGAGCGAGGTGAGATTTCAGTGGAAGAGGAACATGAAAGAAGTGAAAAAATTCGACAGGCTCAGGAGCGGGTGGATAGGATGCGTGTGATTGTTGAAGAGAGAAGGAAGCAAGTGGCCGACCTACAGCAAGAACTAGAGAAGATTGCTGAGCCGGCCAATCAGGATTAGCGCGCATCTGTTTGATTGTGTGTGATTTGTATTATGATGTTTTTTCGGCAGCATGGATTCGGTTCATGCTGCCTTTTTCATAATGGGTAGTGAAATAATATCTCTGATGTTTATTTTACTCACGCAAAAGAAAGAAAGGAACACCACTTAAGGCATCCCTTTCTTATCACCAAACCTCTATGAAAAAAAGCGCGAATCAGTTTTGTTGATCCTTCATGGATCGCTCAATACCCATTTCCAGACCTGCCAGTTCGGCCAGACCTTTAAGACGGCCTATCAACGGGTATCCGGGATTGGCTTCCCGAGCGTAATCGTCAAGCATTTTTATGCCATGATCAGGACGTACTGGCATTCTTAAATCTTTGCGTCCCTCTTTAACACGGCGTTGTTGCTCTTCAAGTAATGCTTTCATAACCGCATACATATCAACAACTCCATGTATGTGGCCATACTCATGGAAGCAGCCATCTGGCAAAAGCACGTTGTTGCGCAGATGTAAGAAATGGATGCGGTGGCCAACCGATTTCACAATGTCAACCAGCTTGTCGCTACTTCTCACCGACAATGAGCCGGTGCAAAAAGTAAGACCATTGGATATGGAGTCAACCTGTTGAATTATCCACTCAAAATCCTCTTTGGTGCTTACAATTCTTGGCAATCCCAGTACCGGAAATGGTGGGTCGTCGGGATGTATGCACAGATTTACACCGCTCTCTTCGGCAACAGGAACCACATCACGAAGGAAATCAGCCAGATGTTGGCGCAACCGGTCTCTGTCAATCTCTTTGTAGGTATCAATAAATTTCAGGAATACTTTTTTGTAATCCGGTGTTGAGCCGTCCACCACGCCATCAATAAAGCCCTGCGTAACTACAATAATGTTATGGGCAAGTTTTTCTGCCTCCTCTTGGGTCATCGATGCGTGTTTTTCACGGGCTAACGCCACAATGTCGGCGGGATAGTCATTTTCTGCTCCCGGACGTTTCAGTATAAAAGCATCAAAAGCTACAAACGTAGGAAAATCAAAATACATTACTTCGCCACCCGATGGCAGCGTGTAGTGTAAGTCTGTTCGCACCCAATCGAGCACAGGCATGAAATTGTAACAGACGGTGTCAATGCCGCATTTGCCTAAATTTCTTAATGATTCCTGGTAGTTACGGATAAGTCTGGGTCTGTCAGGCGATTTTGTTTTGATGCCTTCTGATACAGGCAGACTCTCTACTACGCTCCAACGCATACCATGCGCTTCGATGGCGTTTTTAACTTTCATAATTTCCTCAACGGGCCAAACTTCGCCATTGGGAATGTGATGCAACGCGGTTACCACCCCTTCAATGCCCATCTGCTTCAGATCCGATAGTTTTACCGAATCTTTTAAGCCAAACCAGCGCCATGTTTTTTCTAATGCCATCTTTAATCTGTTTTAAATCGTTTCAACAATCGAATGGCCGCCATTTATTCTCATCTTTTTGCGATGCCAAGCGCGGCTAAACTCCGCTGAAAGCGCTGAAACCGCCATCAACAGGAATGATGGTGCCGGTGATAAAACTGGCTGCATCGCTGCACAGGAACTGTACAATTCCGTTTAGCTCGGTTATGTCACCGAAACGTTTCATCGGCGTTTTGGCAATTACTTTCTTGCTGCGTTCGGTATAGCTGCCATCGGGATTAATAAGCACAGCCCTATTTTGGTCGCCAATAAAAAATCCCGGCGCAATGGCATTTACTCGAATTTTTTCGTCAAACTTCATTGCCAGCTCCATGGCTAACCATTGGGTAAATATGTTAACACCTGTTTTGGCAACGGAGTAGCCCGGGACCCGCGTAATGGCCGAGTAGGTGGCCATTGACGACACATTGATGATGCTGCCTTTGCCTTGTTTGGCCATGGCTTCACCAAAAACGATAGACGGATACACGGTCCCGTTGAGGTTTAGGTTAGTTACCTTGTTAAAGTCTTCAACTTTCATGTCGAAGATGGTTTGTTCTTCGGTAAGGGTGGCGCCAGGCATGTTGCCTCCGGCCGCATTTACCAGGATGTCTATTTGTCCCCATTTGGATAGGGCCTGCTCACGAACTGAGCGCAGGCTATCCATGTCCAGCACATTGCAAACCAGACCAGCCACCTCACCAAATTCTTTAAGCTCGGCAATTCGGCTGTCAAGGGCTTCCTGACGAATATCGAGAATGATAACTTTTACGCCTGCTTGCAGCAAACTTTTGGATATGCTGCTGCCCAATACGCCACCACCACCGGTTACGATGGCCACTCTTCCGCTGATATCAAACATTGATTGATTCATTGAGCTTTTGTTGTATTAAATGAAAAATGTATACTGATTTTGTTGGAAAGGGTAGAACAGGTTAATCTGTTGTATTTTGGAAACTACAAAGTTAAATACTTGGCAATTTAAAGACAAATATTAATTTTGCTGCTGCATGTATAATTTTTGCCCATTAATTTCCGTCTATGGTTAAAGCATTACAAAGCATTATGCACGAGCAGGTGCTAATCCCCGGAGGAAGCCCTATTCGCGTGAAGTGGAATGATTTTCCTCACTTT
Source organism: Alkaliflexus imshenetskii DSM 15055 (assembly GCF_000517065.1). GTDB lineage: Bacteria > Bacteroidota > Bacteroidia > Bacteroidales > Marinilabiliaceae > Alkaliflexus > Alkaliflexus imshenetskii. The sequence goes on from NZ_KI912105.1 coordinate 2,302,920, forward strand.
ACATTTCCATGGCACTTTCACCACGAAATGGAAATTGTTTATGTAATCCGCAGTTTTGGGACGCGATTTGTGGCCGATAGTATGGAGCCTTTCACTGAGGGTGATTTGGTTATGGTAGGCAGTCAGGTACCCCACTATTGGAAGAATGATGAGGTGTTTTATTCGGGTAACGACCAAATGCGTGTGAATGCTGTTGTGGTTCAGTTTGCAACTGATTTTATGGAGAAGGCCATTAACAACTATCCGGAAATGTCGCATATTAAGGAGTTGCTTAACCGGTCAGCTTTGGGAATCCATTTTGCGCCCACCTTTAGTGAATCAATCGGTGAGGATTTGAAGCAAATATATCATCTTAAGGGTTTTGAGCGGCTAATGGCCTTGCTCTCTATTTTGGATCGTATGGCTTCTACCAAGGCTTTTCGTACCCTCGCCACACCCGATTACAGTCAAAATCCGCCCAGCGTGAATGATTTCAGGCTAAATAAAGTGCTGAATTATCTCAATGTAAATTACACAAACCGTATCACTTTGCCCGACCTTGCCAACCGTTTTGGGATGAATGCGTCAGCCTTTAGCCGATATTTTAAAGCAAAAACGGGCAAAACACCTGTAGAGTACATCAATGAGATGCGCATTAACTATGCTTGTAAGTTGTTGCAAGACAACTCATACACTGTCTCGCATGTCTGTTTTGAGTGCGGGTTTAATAATTTATCAAATTTCAACAGGTTTTTTAAAGCCAAATTGGGGGTTACACCTAAGGAGTATCTGGCGCGGTTTCAATAGATCATCATCGAACAAAAGGATTGTTTAATCCTTTTTAGTCCGTATCTTTGTGACTTATGTCATGATTTTGTTGTGACCTAGTTGCCACTGTTTAACACAATCGCTCGCCCTGAAACAACCTGACAGGCGCAGCATACTTTTTATCTATCTTAGCGAATGACCAGAACGGATTTACTTAGAGAAGCGGCAGAAAAACGTATCCTTTTGCTGGATGGGGCTATGGGGAGTCTTATTCAGCAATATAAACTCACCGAGCAGGATTTTAGAGGCGAGCGGTTTGCAAACCATCCCTCACCGGTTCAAGGTAACAACGATTTGTTATCGATAACCCGACCCGATATAATTTCAGCCATACATGAACAGTATTTGGAAGCGGGTTCTGATATCATTGAGACCAACACTTTTAACGCCAACTCCATTTCCCAGGCCGATTACCTGATGGAATCGCTGGTATATGAACTCAATTTTGAGTCAGCCCGTTTGGCAGCAGAGGCCGTTGCCAGATTCTCAACGCCCGAAAAGCCTCGCTTTGTTGCCGGAGCTTTAGGTCCTACCAACAAAACAGCATCACTCTCTCCCGATGTAAACAACCCTGGTTACAGAGCTGTTACGTTCGACGATTTGGTGGAGGTATATGCGCAGCAAGTTGCTGGCTTGCTCGATGGTGGTGTTGACCTGCTTTTGCTCGAAACCATCTTTGATACATTAAACGCCAAGGCTGCTCTTTTTGGTATCTATCGGGAACTGGAGAAGCGAAGTTTGGGCGATTTTCCGGTGATGGTATCTGTTACCGTTGCCGATGCCAGTGGGCGGACTCTATCAGGTCAAACGCTTGAAGCATTTATTGTTTCGGTATCGCACATGCCTCTCTTCTCGATTGGCCTTAACTGCTCATTTGGCGCATCTGATTTGCGTATTTATGTGGATGAGCTTGGTCGCAAAACGCCTTTTCGCATAAGTGCGTATCCCAATGCAGGCTTGCCAAACCAGTTTGGGGAGTATGATGAAACACCGCAGGAGATGGCTCCGCAGATATTTGATTACCTCAAAAACGGATTGGTGAATATTGTGGGTGGATGTTGCGGTACCACTCCAGCACATATTGCCGCATTTGCTGCGTTGCTCAAGGATGGCACCCCACATGTGCCGCCAACAATTGTTCCCACGCTCCGGTTGAGCGGTTTGGAGCCATTGGTGGTACAGGAAAATACCAACTTTGTAAACATTGGAGAACGAACCAATGTGGCGGGTTCCAAAAAGTTTGCCCGCCTTATTCGCGATGAACTTTATGAAGAGGCTCTCTCTGTGGCGCGCGATCAGGTCGAAGGTGGTGCTCAAATCATTGATGTGAATATGGATGATGCCATGCTCGATGCCAAAAAAGAGATGGTGACATTCCTAAACCTCATGGCTGCAGAGCCTGAGATTGCGCGTCTTCCGGTGATGGTGGATTCGTCGCGGTGGGAGGTACTCGAAGCCGGGCTGAAATGCCTGCAAGGTAAGAGTGTGGTAAACTCCATTAGTTTGAAAGAGGGAGAGGAGCCCTTTTTACAGCAGGCTGCCAGAGTTAAAGAGTATGGTGCTGCAGTTGTGGTGATGGCTTTTGATGAAAAGGGACAGGCCGATACTTTTAACCGTCGCATTGAGATTTGCCAACGTGCCTACAATCTCCTGACTCAAAAAATTGGATTCCCGCCACAAGATATCATCTTCGACCCCAATGTGCTGGCAATAGCCACTGGTATTGAGGAGCACAACAACTATGGGGTGGACTTTATTGAAGCCACTCGCTGGATAAAAAACAACCTGCCTTATGCCCGTGTGAGCGGTGGGGTTAGTAACCTATCGTTCTCTTTTCGCGGCAATGACACCGTACGTGAGGCCATTCACTCTGTTTTTCTCTATTATGCCATACAGGCAGGGATGGATATGGGCATCGTGAATCCCGGTATGCTTCAGATTTATGACGAAATTGAACCGGAATTGTTGCGTCTGGTGGAGGATGTGGTGCTTAACCGGCGACCCGATGCCACTGAAAGATTAATCGAGAAGGCTGAGTCATATAAAGCACGGACAGGAGAGGCTGTAAACGAAAGTCGTGATGCCTGGCGCAATGAGCCATTGGAAAAACGCCTGCACCACAGCCTCATTAAAGGTATAGCAGATTACATTGAAGAGGATTTGGCCGAAGCACGCAAAGCCTATCCTTTTGCCATCGACATCATCGAACAGCCATTGATGGATGGAATGAACATCGTGGGTGACCTGTTCGGTGCCGGAAAGATGTTTCTCCCACAGGTGGTTAAAACCGCCAGGGTGATGAAAAAGGCGGTGGCCTGGCTGCAACCTTTTATCGAAGAGGAGAAGAAAGCTGCCGGCGGGGTACCTTCAAAAGCGGGTCGGATACTAATGGCAACGGTGAAAGGAGATGTGCACGATATCGGAAAGAACATTGTAGGGGTAATTCTGGCATGTAACAATTATGAAGTAATTGATTTGGGTGTGATGGTGCCTACTGAAAAAATTCTGCAGGAGGCTGTTGATAAAGATATGGATATCATCGGATTAAGCGGTCTTATTACGCCTTCGCTCGAAGAGATGGTAAACGTAGCCAAAGAGATGGAACGCCGCAAAATAGAGAAGCCCCTTTTAATAGGCGGAGCTACCACTTCGTCGGTACACACTGCTGTAAAGATTGATCCTGTGTATTCGGGAGCAGTGGTACATGTGAAGGATGCATCAAAAAGTGCGCAGGTAGTTGGAGCGCTCATGTCGGCACGCGACAGGGATACTTTCTCGGCCCAGGTAAAGGCTGAATATGCGCGTTTGCGCGAAGCCAACAGCAATAAGAAGGAGCGCAGATTTCTGCCAATAGCCGAAGCTCGCGAAAAGAGATACCTGATTGATTGGGCCAATACTGAATTGCCGGTGCCGTCAATGACTGGTCTCAAGGTGTTCGATGATTACCCCATCAATGAGATAATACCGTTCATCGACTGGACTTTCTTTTTCCATGCGTGGCGCCTTACCGGCAGCTATGATGGCATCGAAAGCATCACCGATACAAAATCGGAGAATGAGTGGCTGAGCCGATTTACCTCTGAAGATGGTAGAGCCAAAGCACATGAAGCGGTTAAGTTGTGGCGCGATGCGCAAAATATGCTCGAACGTATCCAACGTGATAAAATGCTGACAGCTCGCGGCGTGTTCGGAATTTTTCCGGCCAACGCCAGTGGCGACGACATGGTGGTTTATGATCCATCAAATCAGAACAAGGAGCTTTGCAAAATGCACCACATCCGTGAACAACAAGAGAAAACCGGCAAGGAGAATTACTACTGTCTCTCGGATTTTGTGGCTCCAATTGGCAGCGGGCTGCGTGATCACATTGGCGCATTTGCTGTGACGGCCGGTTATGGCATAGAGCCGTGGATTGAAAAGTTTGAAAAGGATGACGACGACTATAGCGCCATCCTTTTAAAAGCATTGGCCGACCGTCTGGCCGAGGCGTTTGCCGAATTGATGCACTTCCGCGTAAGACGTGAGTTTTGGGGTTATGCGCCAAACGAAACCTTTAACCAGGCTGACCTGATTCGCGAGCGCTACCGGGGCATCAGACCTGCACTTGGCTATCCGGCATGCCCCGACCACAGTGAGAAACGCTCCTTGTTTGACCTTCTTGAAGCTGAGAAAACGGCCGGAATAACCCTCACGGAGCATTTCAGTATGTATCCAAATGCATCTGTAAGCGGTATTTATCTGGCTCATCCTGAAGCCATCTATTTTGGAGTGGGAAAAATTCAGCGCGATCAGGTTGAGGATCTTGCCAAGCGCAAAGGTTTCTCCGTGGAGGAGACGGAGAAATGGATTCCTACCAACTTAGCTTATTAATGGTAATTTTAATTGTTCATCTTTTTTGAAGTACTAATATGCCTACAGCAGCCCAACTCATCCGTGACCTCAAACAACCCGGTTTTTCCCTCGAATTGTTGCCTCCTCTAAAGGGCAACAGCATCAAAAGGGTGTTTTCTACCATCGACACACTCAAAGAGTTTAATCCTCTTTTCATCAATATTACCTCGCATCGCGATGAGGTTATTTTCAGAAATGTGGACAATGGCCTTTTTGAGCGAAAAGTAACGCGCAAGCGTCCGGGTACGGTGGCAGTAGCGGCTTCTATTCAGCATAAGTATGGCATAAAAGTTATTCCTCACATAATATGCAGTGGCTTTACCCGCAGTGAAACCGAATATGCACTTATCGACCTTAACTTTTTGGGCATTCACGATTTGTTGCTTCTCAGGGGTGATAATTCACAGCGCGATAAGTTTTTTAAGCCTCAGGATGAGGGCAATGCGTATGCACTGGATTTGATAAATCAAGTTAACAATCTGAACAAAGGTATTTTTCTTGATTCTACTCAGGCCGATGCATTTGATACCCCATTTAGTTTTGGAGTGGCCGGTTATCCTGAAAAACATGAGGAGGCGCCCAATCTTGATTCAGACGTTTATTGGCTTAAAAAGAAAGTTGAGGCTGGAGCTGAGTATATCGTTACTCAAATGTTCTTCGACAATGAGAAGTATTTTGAGTTTGTGAGAAAATGCCGTGCTGTGGGTATTACAGTTCCTATTGTACCAGGACTCAAACCCATCACCCTGATGAACCAGTTAACTGTGCTGCCAAAGATATTTCATGTGGATATACCCGAAGCATTTGCCAATGAGATACGAAAGTGTAAATCGGATGCTGATGTAATGCAGGTTGGGGTGGAGTGGACGACAATGCAAGCCAGGGAGTTGCTCAAGAATGGATGCAACTTGCTTCATTTCTATACTTTGATGGCAACTGAGAGTGTTCGCAGGGTGGCATCAGAGGTATATTAGTTGCTTCTGACCGTTTTTTACCATCAAATTCGGTATCTTTAATTCTTTAGAGGTTTTAAGCTTCTTTTAATTCATCATATTTCGCACAATGATACTGAAATCCATAAATCCCGCCAGTGGTGAGATAATTCGGGAGTACGACGAATTTCAATGGGATGACATTGATCAAGCCCTGGATCATTCCCTTGCGGCCTTTCATCAGTGGCGGAAAACATCTGTTCAGCGTCGCATCACCCTTATCGAAGCGTTGGCTCATAAACTTATTGAAAAATCAGAAGGGTTGGCCTTTACCATTTCACTTGAGATGGGCAAGCCCATTCGCGAGTCGAGAGCTGAAATAGAGAAGTGTGCATGGCTTTGTCGTTACTACGCTGAAAATGGTGAGCGCTTCCTCGCCAACGAATCAATTCCTACTGAGGCTTCGGCCTCCTATATCTCCTTTCAACCATTAGGGCCTGTACTGGCCATCATGCCATGGAATTTTCCTTTCTGGCAGGTGTTTCGCTTTTCGGTGCCTGCCCTGTTAGCCGGAAACACTGTTCTGCTGAAACATGCATCCAACGTACCGGCTTGTGCTCTTGCCATCGGACAGATATTTGCTGAGGCAGGTTTCCCTTTTAGAACTTTTCAAACGCTTTTGATATCGAGCCGAAAGGTTGACAATGTTATATCCGACCGGCGTATACAAGCTATTACCTTTACCGGAAGTACACCTGCGGGTCGTTCGGTGGCGCAACAGGCCGGTAGGAGCCTCAAGAAGACTGTTCTTGAGCTTGGAGGTAGTGACCCATATATCATTTTGGCTGATGCAGACCTGGAACTGGCTGCCACGGCTTGCGCAAAAGCCCGGCTGCTCAATGCCGGGCAGAGTTGCATTTCGGCCAAGCGCTTTATTGTGGACACATCGGTTTACGACGATTTTGCCGGGTTGATTATTGAAAAGATGAATGCAGCTGTTTTAGGCGACCCTATGGACGACCTTACGGATCTGGGGCCATTGGCCAGAAACAACCTGCGTTTGGATCTTGAAATGCAGGTGAATAACAGCATTGGAAAAGGAGCCAAACTGCTTTTAGGTGCCAACTCTGAAGACTATCCAACATCCTATTATCCTGCAACGGTGCTTGGCGATGTAAAGCCCGGTATGCCTGCCTATCATGAGGAACTTTTTGGTCCCGTGGCAGCGCTCATCCGTGTGGCCAATCAGGAGGAGGCCATCTGCACAGCAAATGATTCATCGTTTGGTCTTGGCGCCGCAATCTTTACACGTGACGTTGAAAAGGGGCAATACATCGCAGAATTTGAACTCGAAGCCGGCTGTTGTTTTGTAAATGATTTTGTGCGGTCTGATCCGCGCTTGCCCTTTGGTGGCGTGCGTGAGAGTGGCTATGGCCGGGAGTTGGCTATTTATGGATTGCGCGAATTTGTCAATGTTAAAACGGTGGTGGTGCGATGATGGATGTGGAAAAAGCTTTTGGTAAAATTGCGTCGCTCTGCGCCAGGCAGGAAATGTGTGCATCCGATATCCGAAAGAAACTTCTCAAGTGGGAAATGCCCCATGCAGATGCCGAAAAAGTTGTTGCCCGGCTTATTTCTGAAAAGTTTATTGATGATGCCCGATATGCCGGTTTCTATGTGCGTGACAAATATCGGTTCAATAAATGGGGAAAGGATAAAATTCGTTGGCAGCTACGGCTAAAATCAATAAGTGATGAGGTTATTAATGAGGCGCTTGCATCCATTCCCGACGAGGAGTATAGCAACAATTTGCAGCAGTTGTTAAAAACCAAAAATCGTCAACTAAAACAGGATGATCCCTATAAACGCAAAGCCGCTCTTATGCGCTATGCTGCATCACGCGGTTTTAAGTCAGACGAGATTGCCAATGCTTTGAAAAACCTTCTTTTAATGGAGGATGATTTTTAAGGTAGTTGCAATTTAGTAACCGTTTAATTTGAGATTGTAAAATATGATAATGATGCAATGAGTGTTAGGTTTTAGATAAAATAGTTGAGAAAGATGATTGGATTTATCTTATTCTCTGTTTTTTCGTGTCTATCAGTATAAATATCTAAAAATCTTTTAAGCAGCTGTTATACAAATTTTAAACAGTCTCTTAATAATTGTAGCGGCCGCAATAGGCAATGTACTCACTTTGGTTTGCAGGCATCATCTGAAAACCATGCCCCTATAAGTTTCTTCATCCAATCTCTTTTGTGCATGTTTTATTTTGAAACCAGATAGTTGAGAATTTGCGTCAGCCAGGTATTGGATTCTTCATAACGGTTAGCCTCTGCTGTTATTTTCTCTGCCGTTTGGATGTGTTGGTCTTCAATAAGTTCGTGTGCGCCTTCTTTTGTCATCTCTGAAATAGTTTGGGGCGTAACTTCTAAATGAAATTGCAATCCCAGGACTCTTTCTCTGTATAAAAATGCCTGGTTTGAACAAGCAGCGGTTTCCAACAGATGTGTGGCTTCATCAGGCAGATCAAATGTGTCGCCATGCCAGTGAAATGTGGTGAACTGGTCTGGGATGCCGTTTAAAATCCTGTGCTTTTTCCCGCTTTCTGTTTTTAATACCGGAAACCATCCTATCTCCTTCGCCCGGTTAGGATAAACATTTGCGCCCAGTGCGCTGGCAATAAGCTGGGAGCCAAGACATATTCCGATTACGGTTTTGCCGGTATGTATCGCCTCTTTAATAGCTTCTAACTCTTTGGTAAGCCAGGGATATTGCTGCTGATCATACACACCCATAGGACCACCCATCACAATGAGCCAATCAAACGTTGAAACCGCCGGTAACTCATCGTTTGCATATAAATGGGTGTATCTGATCTGATGGCCGTGTTGTTCTGCCCAGGTTTTGATATATCCAGGCCCTTCAAAATGAACATGCATAAAGCAGTGGATGCGGATCTGGTTCATGGCTGTCAAACGTTTATGTACAGTATCTTTTGTAGTTACTCTTTAACGATGATGGTCGCCGGTTTCACGGTAAAAACTATCCCCGGAAGGGCGGTAATGGCCGATGCTACGTAAAATAGCAGACTGAGTGCTACTGCCGAGTTTTCATCCACACCCAGATAGAGAGCGCCCCACATAAAAACCACTTCGCGGGCACCAATCCCTCCCAGCGTAATTGGCACCGATCCTGCAATGGCCGAAAGAAAGAATAGAAACAGATAGTCGTCATACAATCCATTCATTTCAACACCAAGTGATTTTAAGATGAGGATGGCTGATGCCATTTGAAGACCTTGTACCAGAAATGCCCAGCCAAGTACCGGGAAAAAGGCAATTCGCAAGCGGCGGTTGAAGATGTGCAGGAATAGAAAAAACGCAAATGCAACCAGAGGAATGCCAAGCCATAGCCATGATTTGTAGGGGATGGCATAGTCGATATAGGGAGCAAACGCCAAAAGCATCATCACAATAACCGACAGACCACTAACCCTATCTGAGAGGATGGCACCTATGACCTTTTTTAGTTCTGTTTTAAGATATTTGCCAATGAGATACACCTTGAAGCCATCTCCGCCTACCCCACCTGGTAGAAAGAGATTATAAAACAATCCGAGCCAGTATAGCTTCAGATTTTGTCGATGCCCAATTGCAATGGGCACTTGCCTGAAAAGATTTAGTAACCTCGCCGCTGCCGCCACTTGCGACACTGCATAAACCAATAGGGCTGCAACAAGTAATAAGATGCTGGCTGTTTGCACCTGCTCACCTATTTCCTTTAGGTTTATATGTGAAAATACATAATAGAGCGCTCCACCGCTTAATGCGATTTTGGCCACCAGTTTAATTATGGCATTTCTGCTCATCGATCTCTTTTTTCGAGCGTAAAAATAAAACTTTAACCTGATTTTACCGACCTACATGGGTAACTGATTGTCGTTTTGCTGAGATAATGATTGCAATTATCTGTTTTTGATATTTGCATCAAACGTTTTTTGTGCTGCTGAGATACAAATTGACGAAGTCTTTTATCCAAAAGTAAAAGGAGCAACCCTGCCCGGATGCTCCTTTTATATTCGAGTTCAGATGGGAGTAAATTGTCCTGTCCATCTGTTTTTGTGTATAAATATCAAAATATCAGTCTTTTTAATCCAGTAGCATTTCAGCAAGCTCCTCCTCAAAAAAGAACTCCTTTTTGCCAAAGGCTGGTTTTAAATCATCCATCCAAAGCGCGTTGGGATCATATTTGGCGAAGAATGGCCGGTTAACCCAATCGCTGTTTCTACCCTGAATGAATTCCAGCGCAAACACTTTTTCGCCATTTATTTCGGTAACACCTGAAACCCTTACTTTACCGGGCGTGCACGACATGCTGGGGCCTCTAACTGTGCGTGCAATTCCACTTACTTTTGTGTAGGCACGGCGAAATATATCCCATGCGCGGTTGAGTGACACACCAAAGTACTCTTGCGCACCTGTGTCGCGGGCAATAAACATGTAGTAGGGTATCATACCCATCTGTACCTGTTTTTTCCACATCTCCGACCAAACCATGGATGAAGCATTGATGTGATTGAGAAGAGGCGACTGAGTGCGAATCTGTGCTCCAGTAGCCCGAATACGTTTCACGGCATCCTTAACAGCCGGTGTGCTCAACTCCGTTGGATGGTTAAAATGGGCCATGAATGCCAACGTACGCCCCGATGCTGTTACCTTTTCAAAAACACGAAGCAGGTCGTCTGCGTCGGGGTCGGTCAAGTAGCGATATGGCCAAAAAGCCAGTGATTTGGAACCGATTCTAATGTTTTGCAGGTGAGGAATGTCTGCATCTAATATTTTGCTTATGTAGGTATCGAGTACATTGGCGCTCATCACCATCGGGTCGCCTCCGGTTATGAGCAAATCCGAAATTTCGGGATGTTCGCGCAGGTAATCCACAATGGCATCTACCTCTTTCATTGCGAACTTAAGGTTATCCATACCTGTAAATTGCGGCCATCTGAAGCAGAAAGTACAGTAGGCGTGACAGGTTTGTCCCTGTGATGGAAAAAACAGCATGGTTTCGTTATACTTATGCTGGGCACCGGTGAGTTTTTCGCCACGCAAAACTGGCAGGTTGTGTGCCTGTCCTGCAGGGTGGGGATTTAGTTGGTGCCTTATTTTGTTGGCTTCTTCTTTAATTATGTTGGTATCTGCACCAGAATCTACCAACATGGCAATGCGGTTGAAATGCTCAGGATTCAACATCCCTTTTTGTGGAAAGTTGAGAATAAAAATCGGGTCGTTTTTATAGTTATTCCAGTCAATTAATTCATCGGTCACATAGTTGTTGGTTTTGAAAGGCAGCACGTGAGCCACAACATCAATAGTCCGTTGATCTTCCTTACTGATTTTGTCAATTTGGGCAATCTGACGGTAATTCCGTGCAGTATAAATCTGATACTTCATAGGCAGTATTATTTTATGTATGTAAATAATTATATATACTCAGATGCAGAACGCGTTACAGAAAATTCTTAACGCCAGAATGATCTTTTGCAAATTGAGAGATGTCAATGGACTGACATCGGTCTGTGTGGAAAAAAATAGGGCCTAATTACCCATCTTCCTTTCAAAAATAGCAAAATAAAAGCTTAGGGGCAAGGTTTTTTGTCATTGGCGGGAAATGTAAAGTGGTTTCAATCAATGCGTTCCATTTTTAAGTACTGGGTTTAAGTGTGTTGGCGCCGGGTGTGAAAAAAACTTAAAAGTGTGCATACGAGGTTTTATATCCCGCTTTGAAACTGTTGTGAACGCATCATGGTTGGCATCTTTTTGCGCTCAATGGGTAATGTCAATACCGAAATAGACGTTTGCTCTTTTTCTCGTGGTTGAATATGAGTTATACTTCATAGCGCAATGTATCATCATCCCGTGTAAATAAAATTCTCCTGTTGCTTTCCCTGCCAACTTCACATCTATTCCCTATCTTTGAAAGTCATAATCGACACTAAAAAATGATTGATCAGGCCACCGTTGACCGCATTATGGAGACTGCCCAGGGGCAAATCACAGATGTGATTTCCGAGTTTGTCCATCTCAAAAAGAGGGGGATAAACTACATTGGTAATTGTCCTTTTCATAATGAGAAAACGCCATCGTTCATCGTTTCGCCTCATAAGGGAATTTACAAGTGCTTTGGATGTGGTAAGGGTGGCAACGCCGTGAATTTTCTTATGGATCATGAGCAGGTGTCGTTCGTGGAGGCTATTCGTACTTTAGGGCGTAAATTTCATATCCACATTGAGGAGAAGGAGCGCACGCCCGAAGAGTTGGTGCAGCAAAATGAACGCGAAAGTATGTTGGTCGTTACCGATTATGCGTCAAGGTTTTTTGCTAAAACACTTTTCGAAACGGATGAGGGCCAGTCTGTTGGACTAGGATATTTTCGTCAGCGTGGTTTTCGTGATGACATCATCCGTAAATTTCAATTGGGGTATTCGCCCGACAACCGCGATGCCTTTACTCGTGAGGCTCAAATTAATGGTTATAAGATAGATTTTCTGGAGAAGACGGGGCTCACCGTGGTGCGCGACGATTACAAAGCCGACAGATTCAGGGGAAGGGTTATCTTTCCCATACACAGCTTGTCGGGGCGTATCATTGCTTTTGGAGGCCGCATTCTAAAAACCGACGCCAAAACGGCGAAGTATCTCAACTCCCCTGAGTCGGAGATTTACCACAAAAGCAAAATTCTCTACGGCATTTATCAAGCCCGGCAGGAGATGGTACGCCAGGATCGTACCTACCTGGTCGAAGGTTACACCGATGTGCTTTCGTTTCATCAGGCCGGCATCTCCAATGTGGTGGCTTCATCGGGCACAGCGCTTACCGTGGATCAGATAAGGCTCATGGCCCGTTTTTCTCCCAACATCACGATTATTTACGATGGCGACCAGGCGGGTATAAAGGCTTCATTGCGCGGAATTGACCTCGTGTTGGAGGAGGGGATGAACGTAAAAGTACTGTTACTGCCCGATGGGGAGGATCCCGACTCGTTTGCTAAGAAATTGGGCGGAGATAAGTTACTCGAGTATATTGCTGCCAACGAAACCGACTTTATAAAGTTTAAAACTTCGCTGCTGCTCGAAGAGAGTAAAAACGACCCCATAAAACGCGCCCAGCTTATTCAGGATATAGTGCGAACCATTTCCGTTATTCCGGATGGGATTGTGCGTTCAGTTTATGTGCGTGAGTGCAGCTCGCTCATGAAGGTGGAAGAGCCGGCTCTCTATCTTGAAATGGGCAAGTTTATAAAGAAAAAACAGGAGCGCGATGCCGGGCGTACTTTCCTTCAAAACAGGGAAACGCCTGCTCTGGTTCAAACCCCTGAGATGCCTTTGCCTATTCTCACTCAACCGGCGAATCCACTCGATAGGGAAGAGCGTGAAGTGTTACGCTTTCTCCTGAAATATGGCGACTATCCGCTTGGCGAGGTTGAAGTTGGTGTAGATAAAGTTTTGATGAGCGCCGGCGAATATATCGTACACGAGATGCGACAAGATGAACTGGAGAGCCAAAATCCGCTTTACAATCGTATGCTCTCGCTTTATGAAGAGCAGATGAAAACTCCGGCATTCAAAGCGCAACGTTTTTTTGTGAGTCATCCCGACCCCGAAATCAGCCAGTTGGCGTCGAATTTAATTGCCCGCGAGTACATTCTAAGCAAAATTCATAACCGCTATGGAGGTGTTCGTAAGGATGAGGAGATGCTCGAAACGTTGGTGCCTCGCGTAGTTACTGAGTTAAAATGGAAACTGGTGAAGCTGCGTATGGAACAGATACGTGTACAACTCAAAGAGGCTGAAGAGCAAAAAGACAACGACAAAGTGATTTCTCTTATCCGCGAGATGACAGCCCTTCAGAACGTATTCAGAATTATCTCTCAGAAGCAGGGCGAGAGAACAATTATATAGATTTAGCAAAACAGAATTTAAAATGAAGACAGTTTTTCATAACGATCAGACCATTATTGAGGATGTCATTAAACGGGCCGACGTCTGTTTTGTGGGCGTTGTAACACCTGAGAACACACCTTATGTGGTACCTATGAATTTTGGATATCTCAACGGCACAATCTATCTGCACAGTGCGCCCACGGGCCGCATAATCGATTGTTTGGATCAGAATGCCAATATTTGCGTAACTTTCAGCATCGACCACGAACTGGCGTTTCAACATCCCGAAGTGGCATGCAGTTACCGTATGAAATCCAAAAGCGTCGTGGCTTTTGGCAAAGTGCATTTTGTGGAGGAGATGGAAGCAAAACGTGAAGCGCTTAACATCATTATGCGTCAATATTCCGATAAGGAGTTTCAGTATAGTGATCCGGCCGTACGCAACGTAAAAATTTGGGTGGTGCCTGTTGAAGAGATACGTTGCAAAGAGTTTGGTGCGCCTCACGATAAATATAAAAAACCAACGGATAAGGTGTAATCCTTTCTCATATTTTCCTGATTTTAGTCTGAACACTTAAGGAGGTACGTATGGCTTTAAATTATATCTGGATAGCATTTTTTGTTATCGCCTTTGTGGTGGCGTTGTTGCGCCTCATTTTTTTTCAGGATATGGAGGTGTTTTCCGAACTGGTGAACGCCACTTTTGAATATGCACGTACCGGATTTAATATATCGCTCGGGTTAACCGGCGTACTCACGCTTTGGCTGGGTTTCATGAAAATTGCTGAGCAGGGTGGCATGGTGAGTATTATGTCACGCCTCATAGGGCCATTCTTCAGTCGTCTCTTTCCATCACTCCCTAAAAATCACCCTGCTTATGGTTCTATGATGATGAATCTGGCGGCGAATATGCTGGGACTCGACAATGCCGCTACACCAATGGGCCTGAAGGCCATGAAGGAGATGCAGACGGTGAACCCGTCAAAGGATACGGCTTCGGATGCACAAATTATGTTTATGGTGCTCAATACGTCAGGATTAACCATCATACCCATTTCCATAATGGTTTATAGAGCCGAAATGGGAGCCGCCAACCCGGCAGATATTTTTTTGCCAATTCTGCTGGCCACTTTTTTCTCTACCATGGCTGGTGTCATCTCGGTCTCCATTGTGCAACGCATACGTTTACTCGATCCTGTGATTATGGCCTATCTGGGCGGCATGACGCTGATGGTGGGCGGCATGATGTGGGGACTTTCCCAACTGGATCGTGACCAAATGCGCGTGGTCTCTCTGCTGCTGGCCAATCTCATACTTTTCTCCTTTATCATTCTTTTTATTGTTCGTGCTGTGCTTCGTAAAGTGAATGTGTACGAGGCATTTATCGAAGGAGGTAAGGAAGGCTTTTTCATCGCTGTGAAAATTATCCCATACCTCATTGCCATACTTGTGGGCATTGGCGTGTTCCGTGCTTCCGGTGCCATGGATGTTATTATCGATGGGGTGAGGCTGTTTATTGCCTGGTTGGGCTATGACACAGAGTTTGTGGGTGCTTTGCCAACGGCACTCATGAAGCCTCTGAGTGGAAGTGGCGCACGCGGTATGATGATAGATGCCATGAATAGCTATGGTGCCGACTCGTTTGTTGGCAGACTGGCTTCAACGGTGCAGGGTGCTACAGATACCACATTTTATATTATTGCCGTCTATTTTGGTTCTGTAGGCATTCGCAGAACCCGCCACGCCCTTACTTGTGGGCTTATTGCCGATTTTGCCGGAATCGTTGCCGCCATATTTATTGCTTACATGTTTTTCGGATAGGGAATTACTTTTTCCAACCTTTACTTTTTCCCGTTTTTGTGCTAACTTTTAGGTTGCATGAATTCGGATGTGAACATTGATTTAATTTCAAGGATTTTACATCAGTTGCATCTGAAGTAATCAATAGAGTATATTGATGTTGCGGAGTTTCATTTTACCTCCTCTTTCATTCCGCAGTTTAATTGGAAAGTTTAAAGTTGGGCATCAATATTTATTTTAAATACTAAAGTTATGGATAGTGACATTAAAAACGGAAAAACCGGCCCATGGCATGTGGGATGGGGATGGCTGATTGCCTTGCCTTTGCTGGCAGTTCTAGGTGCCGCATCGGCCCGAAAAGTAAAACAAGTACTTCATGAGTCTGAAACCGACGGATATAAAACGGCTCACGATATATTGCGAGAGCGATATGCAAAAGGCGAGCTAGACCGTGAAGAGTACCTTGAAAAACTGAACGACATTTCGCTCTAAATACTTTGGGGCGTATTAAAATACATTTTTCACCCCATTGAAGTTTAGTCTGAATTCTGATGGCGTGCAATCCTGCTTCTTTTTAAAGGTGCGGTTAAAGTTTGATATGTTGTTAAAGCCACATTCATAGCATATCTCAGAAACGCTCTTACCTGTTTCTATAAGCATGCGCGTAGCGTATCCCAAACGTATCTCGTTAACAAACTCCACAAACGACTTGCCGGTACGTTGTTTTATCAAACGACTAAATGAGACAACCGACATATTTAGTAAGTCAGCGGCCTCTTCCAACATAATTTTTTTGTTGAAGTTGGCGCGTATGTAGTTGTATATTTTTTCGATACGTTCGCTGTTGTGGAAGTCGTTGTTTCGTTGAAATGAAATATTGGTAAGCAATCGTTGGCCTCTCGAAATGGATAAGTCATATAGCAGCGATTGAAATTCCAGAAACGAATCAAATCCCCTTTTGCGACTTATGGATTCCAGTCTGCCATAGGCCATTTTTGCTGTGTCATGCGAGAATAGAATCCCTCTGTTGGCATTGGTGAGCATGTCGCGAACGGGCTTCAGCAGGTTCTTTTCCAAAATAGGGCCATCAAAGATGTCCCTTGGAAACTGAAGCGTAATTTCATGCAGCAACGATCTGCCGTCATTTTTATA
This sequence comes from Alkaliflexus imshenetskii DSM 15055, assembly GCF_000517065.1. Classification (GTDB taxonomy): domain Bacteria; phylum Bacteroidota; class Bacteroidia; order Bacteroidales; family Marinilabiliaceae; genus Alkaliflexus; species Alkaliflexus imshenetskii. Next base: position 2,319,444 of record NZ_KI912105.1, read on the forward strand.
GTTTTCCCAACCATGATAAAGATTTGGCCCTACCATCACCAGTTCCAATTCTTTTATCTCCTCAAAATGATCGCCTACCACACGCCTTGCTCCTTGGGCATTTGATATGAAGTTAATTTCATACTCGGGATGAAAATGAATGGGATAGGTGAAGAGGCCGCGCTGCCTGTCGAAAATCAGGAAGCAGTCATCGTCCTTTAGTGGCGTAATTTCCCGGTGGATGGATTCTTTCATGATTGGTTTGATTTATTGTTGAGCATTTTAGCTATGCTTGAATGGCTGTTAACATAAATTGAGGCAAATTTAATAATTTTTAGATATGATAATATAAGGTTGTGAGCGTATTTTACCAACAGGTTAGTCAAATGTTTTTTTTGATTGTAAATATTTCTGTTTTTATGAATGAGCCAAATAATCGAATGTTTGATGTTATTTGGGATAATCCTTGGATGCATCTGAGGAATAGTTGAAGATATTTTGCGTAATCAATTGTTGTTTATGTGTTATTGAGTTGATAGAATAGTATTTGTCGGTTGCAGATTGACATTGGTGCTTTTGGTTATCTTTGGAGATGTTCTTTAGCACTATTGGCAGATGCATTCTCATTGGGTAAATTAACACCGGTGAGCCATCTTGTTGTTTTTGCAGAAAAATCTATCAGTCGCATGTTTTACTTCGAGTTTTATGACAAATCCCTGGCTCAATATTCCCTTTAGCGATTACGAGAATCACATGTCTGAGGTTGGACAGACTTTAATCCTTAACAATCTCATCAGGGATGCTCTGCAGGATTATAAGCCTGCCTGTTTTGTGCTGGTAGGATGCACCACCGGAAATGGACTTGAACATGTGAATAACGAAATTACCACAACAGTTTATGCCATTGATATCAATCGGGAGTATTTGGATGAGCTGAACACCCGTTTTTCAGGTACTATTTCTGATTTGCGGCTCGTATGTCAAAGCATAGAATCTTTAAGCTTAATGGCTGTGAATGCCGATCTGGTGTTGTGCGCATTGGTTTTGGAGTACGTTAACCCTGAAAACGCCCTGAAAGCGATGTTTAATATGCTTTCAGTTAAGGGAAAGCTAGCGCTGATTGTTCAAAGAAGTAACGGAAGTAGTTTCGTCACAAAAACAAAATACCATTCTCTGGAGCGTCTTTCATCAATAGCTGCTGAAGTGGATGAAGCGTCATTGGTGAAACTATGTCACCAGCAAGGATATGAAATAATTGAATCCCGTGTGATTCATATCAATGCATTAAAGTCTTTTGTTTATCTCGTTTTTGAAAATGTAAAAATCAGGTAATTGTCATAGCAATACAACTCGTATGAAGCCCTTATCATTTTAACCCCTATCCCTCAACTATCAACTATCAACTATCAACCCTCAACTCTAAAACTTATGCGTATAATTTCTGTCAGAGAGCAGCCTGAATATAAGGATGTTTTCATAAAGTATTTTCAATCCAAATGGGCCAGCGAAAACAGTTTAATGGTGTATGATGATTGTATCACACACTGCATTTCTTCTCCAAGTCCATTGCCTCAATGGTATCTTTTAATGAGTGGCGGTGACACCATCGGGTGTGCCGGATTGGTTACCAATGATTTCATAAGCCGGATGGATTTATATCCCTGGGTAGTGGCACTCTATATTGAGCCGGCTCATCGTGGCAATCACTATGGAGCACTATTGCTAAATAAGGCCCGCGAAGATGCTCGTTTGGGCGGATTTTCCCATCTTTATCTGTGCACCGACCATGTGGGTTTCTACGAGAAGTATGGCTTCTCCTATATCGGTACAGGGTATCACCCCTGGGGCGAATCATCCAGAATATACCAGACTTCTCTGGCAGAAAAATAGCTCATTACCAGTTTAAATTTGAGTGGAAATCTTTTTAAATGAAATAAAAAGCATTATCTTTGCCGCGCTAAAATGTAGGTTGAATTAATTGAAATTGTTTTAACATGCCCGTAAAAATTAGATTAGCAAGACACGGACGCAAAAGGTATGCTTACTACCACATTGTGGTAGCTGACAGCAGGGCGCCACGAGATGGCAGGTACATTGAAAGGATTGGTTCTTACAATCCCAACACGAATCCTGCTACTATTAACCTTGATGTTGATAAAGCCTTAACATGGCTTTCAAATGGTGCTCAACCTACCGATACAGCCCGTGCAATCCTCAGCTACAAAGGTGTTCTCATGAAGAAACACTTGCTTGAGGGTGTGAAAAAAGGTGCTTTTGACGAAGCTGAAGCTGATCGTCGTTTCGAGAAATGGAGCGAGGAGAAAGAAAGCAAGGTTCAAGCCAAGAAAGATCGTCTGGCTGGCGAAAAAGCTAAAACATCTCAGGAAAGACTTGCCGAAGAGGCTAAAGTAAATGCTGAGCGTGCTGCCAAAATCGCTAAGAAGAACTCTGAAATGGCTGCTGAAGCTGCAACTGCCTCTGCTGAAGAGGCTGCTGATGAAGCTGCCGATGAAAGCGCTGCTGAAGAGCCACAGGCTGAATAATTACAGTCAGAAACGCTTCAATCAAAAAATAGAGCCCGCTTGTTTGTTCAGGCGGGTTTTTTTGTACTTTTACTTTAGTTATGATAACAAAAGCCAACTTGCTAAAAATAGGTTCATTTGCTAAACCTCACGGCGTGGCCGGTGAGATAGTGCTTCGTCTGTCGCCCGAATGGTCAGGATATGAGCCGGAACCAGATTTCATTTTTGTGGAACTGCAAGGTGGCCTGGTGCCCTTTGAAGTTACCTCTTTGCGCTTTAAAAATGAGATGGACTTGCTCGTTGGTATCGATATGGTTGACGCTGAGGAGATGGCACGGACGCTTCAGGGATGCGAGGTTTATATTGAACCAGATGCTCTGGGGCAATTGGCCGATGACGAATCCCCCGGACTAAATGCCCTTATCGGATTTCTTGTTACCGATATTAACCACGGCACACTGGGCAAGATAGTTGCTGTGCACGCCATTCACAACAACCCTTTGCTTGAGCTTGAATACAAAGGCAAAGAGGTTCTTATTCCTTTCAACGAAGATTTTATTGTGTCGATGGATGGTGAAAAGAATGAAATACAGCTTGATACGCCCGAAGGTCTCATCGATTTATTTCTGGAGTAAGTCGCCCGTCCTCCATCTGGTTAAATCTGTTTCGCCATTCATCCGGAAGAACCATTCCGGATTCATCCGGTATATAAAAGCCCGCCATCACAGAGTCGCTGGACACAAGCGGGAACGCATCACCCATTTTTACAATCCATTGTATCATGCGCAGGCTTTTATTTCCCAACTTATATACGCAGGTTAGTACTTCAATGGCGTCGTCTGGCATTATTTGCCTGTGAAAGTCTGTTTTGAACGACACAATAACCAAATGTTGTCCGTCTTTACCTAAAAGGGTGCCAAGCGAGTCACGCAAATATCCTGAACGGCCAAGGTCAAAGTACTCCTGAGCCACGGCATTGTTCACATGTCCCAAAGCATCCACATCGTTAAAGCGGATTTGCACCGGCGTAATGTGTTTAAAGTCCTCTATCTTAAACTCCATGGTTTGTAAATTGATTCTGTTTATTGCCTGATGAGTTCAAATTCGCCATGCAGTCCCAACCGCATGATGCCTGATGCGATATAATGCTTTGAATCATCTTGTCTGAATTTCACAACATAATCCACTTGTTCCACTATCGCAGGCTCTATCTCAATAAAACTACGAGGTGTCTTTTTCCCACTTAAATTGGCTGATGTGGCTACAATAGGTGTTTTGAATCGTGTGCACAAAGTTTTTGAAAACAGCTCATTGGTGACCCGGATGCCGATACTGCCATCGTGTGCCAACACGTTTGCTGCCAGGTTTTTCCCGTCAGGGTAGATTAAGGTAAGTGGTTTCTCTGCCAATTCGATGAGATCCCATGCCAATTCAGGAATCGCCTTAACATACTGTGGAATACGCCCGGGCTGGTCTGTAATCACAATCATCCCTTTGCCGGCATCCCGCTTTTTAAGCTCAATGATTTTTTCTACCGCAGCAATATTGGTGGCGTCACAGCCTATACCCCAAACCGTGTCGGTAGGATAGAGGATAATGCCACCCTGTTTTAGCACCTCAAGTGCCTGTTTCAGGTCTTCATTGTCGAAACGATCGTTCATATCAATGGGAGTGTTTTCAGAATCAAAGATAACAAATCATCTGCCTGCAGCAAACAAAAGCCCCATACCTGATAGATCAACGGTACGGGGCTAATAGGTTCTTTTATGCGATGGGCTATACCGCTACTCCAAAATCGCGTAGCGCATCGTTGAGCGACGTTTTGAGATCGGTGGATGCTTTTCTCTGACCAATGATAAGTGCAGCCGGTACATTGTAGCTTCCGGCCGGGAATTCTTTGGTGTAACTACCCGGAATTACAACTGAACGAGGCGGCACATATCCTTTGTATTCGATTGGCTCTTTGCCACTCACATCAATGATTTTGGTGGAGCCGGTAAGTACCACGTTGGCACCAAGCACAGCTTCCCGGCCTATACGGCAACCTTCCACTATGATACAACGCGACCCAATAAAAGCACCGTCCTCCACAATCACGGGCGATGCCTGTAACGGTTCAAGTACACCACCCAGACCAACACCGCCGCTCAGGTGAACATTTTTACCAACCTGTGCACAGCTGCCTACCGTGGCCCAGGTGTCTACCATGGTGCCGGAATCCACGTATGCTCCTATATTCAGGTAAGATGGCATCATTACCACTCCACGGGCAATGTATGCGCCATAACGGGCTACTGCATGAGGCACAACTCTTACGCCAAGCTCTTTGTAGTTGCGTTTCAATGCCATTTTATCGTGAAACTCAAAGGGGCCTATTTCAATGGTTTCCATTTGCTGCATGGGGAAGTAAAGAATTACAGCCTTCTTCACCCATTCGTTCACTTTCCAGTCGTCGCCATCGGGCTCAGCAACACGAATACGACCTTTATCCAGCTCTTCAATTACATTGCGGATGGTTTCCTGCGTCTCCGCGTTAGCCAACAACTCGCGGTTGTCCCAGGCTCTTTCAATTATCTCTCTCATCGGTAATCAGGTAATTAATTAGGTTTATTAACTATAGGTTGTTAGTGTTTGTTCAAAATTTCATTCTTCCTTTCAAGGGTTGAATCAGATCTGTCAGTCACAACGCCATGATGATTCGCCAATTACTACTCTGTTGGAGCATCTGAAGTTGTTAAATTGCACATTTTATGGTGCTTAGCAAGATAGGGGGATTTGCCAAATGAGTATGCATAAAAATAGATGTTTCATTTTTTTTATGCGCAATTATTTGTCATTTAATATGTTAATATTGTTTAAACAAGCATGCTGTATTCAATCAAGGTGCTGGTTGTTTATTTTTATGCAACGCGATACCGATAGTTTAATGCGGCATTCCAACGGTGAAAATGAATCCTTTCACCAATAGGATCCACTGCTGATTTCTGCCAATAGAATCATAGGTTATTAGGTTCCCGGTGACCTTACCTTTCTTTCGATACGAAGTCTGGTTTGTTAATAAAAGTTAACCAGCCCGAAAGGGAATAATATTTGTTTTGAAGCGAAGTCCCATCTGTAGTTTAATACTGAAATGTTTTGTTGGTCTGCTATAAGCAGGGAATAATCCATCGAGAGGATCTAAGTGACTGTTTAATTTATGTTGATCTGCTTAGCAGATTATTAGACTGTTAGATGCGTAGCAAAGCGAAGTCCGCAATGCTGGATAAGATAGTAAGACCGATAGATAAGATTAATCCAATCATCTTTATCAACTACCCTATCTGTCTAAAATCTAAAAGTCTTAACGTCTATATCATATTTTATAAATTTAATTTAAACAGTTACTAGAAGTCAGCCCTGGAAGAATGACGCGTTACTGACGTGCTGCGCAGCTATCCGGAGCTCCACAATCAATCAGGAGTGTCAATAAATCTGCTATCACAATGCGGCATTATCACATTAGATTAATTATGAACTCATATAATTACATAAACCCAAATGAGATTTTCTTTCTTTCTCTTGCTGTTATGGGGATTGCTGTATGCTTTTTCCGGCATGGCACAACAACCAGATGAAGTATTGTTTTCAGGATGCGTTTTTTCAGATGACGGCGTGTCACGGTTACCTCATGCTTCCATAGCCTCTTACTCACAAGTAAAAATTTATACGGCCGATGAGAGAGGCTGCTTCCGTATATATTTGCCTGCGAAAGACTCTGTGCGTATTACGGCTATTGGGTTTGAGCCGCGTACCTACGTGCTCTCAGCTTTAACTTCTGGTTCTGCGCATCAGCATCATATTACTCTGAAGCAGCACAGTTATATGATTAAAGAGGTTACCATTAAGCCTTCCGATGGCATTTTTGACCCATTGATTTTTAAAAAGCATCTGGATGATTCTGATGGCATCCAACTTAACCTCCCAAAAGAGATAGGCAGCCGAATGAGCAAAGTGCCCTTGAGCGAAAGACCCGAGCCTCCTGCTTCATTAGCTTCGCCGGTTTCGCTTATCTATCGAACTGTGAGTGGCAAAAAATCTCCCACTGTAAGCTTTGAGAAAGCCAGAAATTTAGATGCACAATGGAACAGGCGTGAGGCAGTGGCCGGCCGTGACGTGATTGCCCAAATTTCGGGACTTGAAGGCACTAAGCTTGATGCTTTCATCGTATATTGTAACGTTCACCTTGTCATCACCGACCACGATACTGGAGTTTCAGCCAGCCAGAAAATCGAAGCGCTGTTTGAAAAGTATAAGCAGGCTGTTTCTGAATAAAGATTCATATTGAACCATTTTTGAATTCCATTGTTACTAACTGTAGTAAATATTCATGCAGTGGCGCAGTTGTTCTGTTTATATTTATACACATCTCGACTTGTTTTGTAAAAAAATCGACTCGCAAAGCAAAAAAATGAAAGAAAATTGAAACTTTTTCTTGCAAAACAGTTTGAGATAATGACAAAATTCATACATTTGCAATGAAATTTTGAATAGACAATGTGTGGCGGACTGGCAAAACCTATGGTGGAGATGCACTATTCAGTTGCACATTGAGATTTTTTTAAGTTAAAGCTCATGAAACTTTTTGTATCTCTACTTCTCGTTGTGATTATTATTCTCGTGGACAACCATTAGAGAAGTGAGATTGGTATATAAAAGTTTAAGAAGATATAAACGAACCCCTCTCACTTCTCTGTGAGAGGGGTTTTTGTTTAAAAGAGATTTTTTGAAACTCAAAGTTGAATCATATACTGGATGAACTTCCCGAAAGGGGTAAATGTTTTTTTGACAATGAAGATACCTTTAAGAAGTAATACCACCACTCAGGGCCGACGTATGGCCGGCGCCAGAAGTCTTTGGCGCGCCAATGGCATGAAGGATGAGCAGATGGGGCGTCCCTTGATAGCTGTTGTAAATTCATTTACCCAGTTTGTGCCGGGACACGCACACCTTCATCAAATTGGTCAGGACGTAAAAGCCCTCATCGAAAAGCAAGGCTGTTTTGCTGCTGAGTTTAACACCATTGCCATTGATGATGGTATAGCCATGGGACACGATGGCATGCTCTACTCATTGCCCTCGCGCGATTTAATTGCCGATAGCGTGGAGTATATGGTGAATGCGCACCAGGCAGATGCGATGATTTGCATCAGCAATTGTGACAAAATTACGCCAGGTATGCTTATGGCTGCCATGCGCGTTAATATACCCGTGGTATTTGTGTCCGGAGGACCCATGGAGGCCGGAAAAGTGGGTGACAGAGCCCTTGACTTGGTCGATTCGATGGTGATGGCAGCCGATGATTCTGTTTCAGATGAGGAAGTGCTGGCGGTGGAGCAGAATGCTTGTCCTACCTGTGGCTCTTGCTCGGGAATGTTCACTGCCAACTCAATGAATTGCCTTAACGAAGCGCTTGGATTGGCATTGCCCGGAAATGGATCCATCGTGGCAACTCATGTAAATCGCCGCCGTTTGTTTGAAGATGCAGCTAACCTGATTGTTAAACTTGCATACAGATATTATGATGAGGGTGATGTATCCGTTCTGCCACGCAATATCGCAACCAAACAGGCATTTTTAAATGCCATGACCTTGGATATTGCCATGGGCGGATCTACCAATACGGTTTTACACCTGTTGGCAATAGCCCACGAGGCTGGTGTTGACTTCACGATGCAGGATATCGATCGCCTCTCCAAAAGTACACCTGTACTTTGCAAAGTGGCTCCAAATAGTCATTACCACATTGAAGATGTAAATCGTGCCGGTGGTGTGCTCGGCATTTTGGCCGAACTTGGTCGCGGTGGTTTGCTCGATACAACTGTGGGAAGAGTGGATCTGCCTTCGCTTGCACATGCACTTAAACTATATGACGTGGTGGGAGAGAGCTGTTCAGAAAAGGCCCGCGAGATTTATTCCAGCGCCCCGGGCGGATTTGTAAACCTTAAACTGGCATCTCAAAAGGCTGTTTATAGTGAACTGGATCTTGACCGTAAAAAGGGCTGTATCCGCAGCATCGAAAATGCCTATTTTAAAGATGGCGGATTGGCCGTTTTGTTTGGCAATGTGGCCGAAAAAGGGTGTATTGTTAAGACTGCGGGTGTAGACCCATCTATTTTCCGGTTCGAAGGAACAGCGCGTGTTTATGAGTCTCAGGATGATGCCTGCGAAGGAATCCTCTCAGACGAAGTAAAAGCAGGCGATGTGGTATTTATCCGTTACGAGGGGCCCAAAGGAGGACCAGGCATGCAGGAGATGTTGTATCCCACATCCTATTTAAAATCACGCCATCTTGGAGAAAAGTGTGCTCTGGTTACCGACGGACGCTTTTCAGGCGGAACATCGGGTTTATCGATAGGCCACGCTTCACCAGAAGCTGCTGCGGGTGGAGCCATCGCACTGGTAAAAAATGGTGATCCTGTTGTGATAGATATTCCAAATCGTTCCATAAATATTGTGGTGTCTGATGACGAACTGAACCGCCGCAGAGCAGCTGAACAAGCTAAGGGTGCAGATGCATTTAAGCCTGCATCGCGGCAGCGTTATGTTTCAAAAGCGTTAAGGGCTTACGCCGGACTGGTGACCTCTGCTGATATGGGCGCCGTTCGGATGTTACCCGATGAGCAACCCCAAAATTAATCTTGTGAATTGAACCCCCAAATCCATATTCGCATGGAAACACAATTTCAAACGATGATGAAAGAGAAGAGCAAAGAAGCAATCCGAATGACAGGTGCTGAAGCCCTTGTTCGTTCCCTTCTGATGGAAGGTACTGAGATCATCTTTGGGTATCCCGGTGGAGCTATTATGCCGGTTTATGATGCCCTCTACAGCTTTCAGAATGATGTTCACCATGTACTGGTGCGCCACGAACAGGGTGCTGTGCATGCAGCTCAGGGATATGCCCGGGTAACCGGAAAAGTTGGTGTGGCTATTGTAACCTCTGGTCCGGGAGCTACCAATGCGGTAACCGGAATTGCCGATGCCATGATTGACTCCACTCCGCTTGTGGTAATCAGTGGTCAGGTAGGTTCACTTCTACTGGGGACTGATGCCTTCCAGGAAACGGACGTGGTGGGCATTACACAACCTGTTACAAAATGGAATATACAGGTAAAAAAAGCTGAAGACATACCAGGAGCTATTGCCCGTGCTTTCTACATTGCACGTAGTGGTCGTCCGGGTCCCGTGCTCATCGATATTACCAAAGATGCTCAGTTTGCCAACTTAGACTTTGCCTACGAACCCATAAAGTATATTAGAAGCTACAAGCCTGTACCTGTAGTAGATACTCAGCAGATTGAAGCGGCCGCACAGTTGATTAATCTTTCAAAGAAGCCCCTTGCCCTGGTGGGTCAGGGTGTGATTCTGGGTGGTGCTGAAAAAGAACTGACTGAGTTTCTCGAGAAAACGGGCATTCCAGCTGCGTGGACGCTGCTAGGACTCTCTGCCTTACCAACTGATCATCCGCTCAATGTGGGTATGCTTGGTATGCATGGCAATTATGGGCCAAACATTAAAACAAATGAGGCTGACCTGATTATTGCCATCGGGATGCGTTTCGACGACAGGGTAACTGGAAATCTCAGCACTTATGCCACAAATGCGAAAGTGATTCACCTCGAGATTGACGATGCTGAAATTAATAAGAATGTGCATGCCGATGTGCCGGTACTGGGAAATGTGAAGGACTCACTGCCTATGCTTACCGAAAAGGTTACTGCCAACACGCACGATGAATGGCTTGAGCAGTTCAGAGCTTGTTACCGCATAGAGTATGACCGAATCATCAATAAGGAGTTGTATCCCATAAAAACAGGGCTTACAATGGGCGAAGTTATCCATCGCATCTCGTCCGCATTTAAAGATGATGCCATTATGGTAACCGATGTGGGTCAGCACCAGATGATGGCGAGCCGTTACTTCCGTTTCCGTCAAACACGAAGCGTGGTTACAAGCGGAGGACTGGGAACGATGGGATTCGGACTACCTGCTGCTATGGGGGCCAAATTGGGTGCTCCTGAGCGTCCGGTATGCCTTTTTGTTGGCGATGGTGGTTTTCAGATGACCATTCAAGAGTTGGGAACCATTTTTCAGACAAAAATTCCGGTGAAAATAGTATTGCTAAACAATAATTTTCTGGGAATGGTGCGTCAGTGGCAGGAGCTATTTTTCGACAGCCGATACTCCTTTACTGAACTGATAAATCCCGATTTCCAAACCATTGCTAAAGGGTATTTTATCGAATCTCAGAAAGTTACAACCCGCGAAGAGATAGATGATGCCATCATTAAAATGGTGAACCACAACGGTCCCTATTTGTTGGAAGTAGTTGTTGAGAAGGAAGGCAATGTGTTCCCAATGGTTCCGTCCGGTGCTTCTGTATCAGATATCCGCCTTGAGTAGTTGACCAATTGTATCTCTGCATTTATATTTAACAACTATGCGAATGAAGGAAGAATTCACACTATCCATATTTTCGGAGAACCACGTAGGACTTCTGAATCAGATAACCAACGTGTTTACCCGTCGTAACCTGAACATCGAAAGCTTAACCACTTCTGAATCGGCCATTGCCGGTATTCATAAATTCACCATCGTGGTGTTCAGCACCCGTGAGGAGATAGAAAAAGTGGCCAAGCAAATAGAGAAGAAGATTGATGTCATCAAAGCCTTTGTATTGACGGCCGATGAAATTATTCATCAGGAAATTGCCCTCTACAAAGTGCCTACCAAAGCTCTGCTAGACGGGAACCAAATCGAAGGCCTTGTGCGTCAATATGGTGCCCGCATCCTGGAGGTTACGCCTGAATATACGGTGATTGAGAAAACCGGCCACAAGGCTGAGACTCAGGAGTTGTTTGAGAAAATGGACAAATACGGCGTGGTGCAGTTTACCCGCTCAGGCCGAATTGCCATTACCAAAAGCAAGGCTGAACTGCTCGATAACTACCTTAGAAAGATGGAGCTTGACAGACAAAATGTAAACTAGTATTATAGTAGAAACCTGAACAAATATTATTAACAAACACTATTATGGCTAAAATCAATTTCGGAGGAACCGAAGAAAACGTAGTAACAAGAGAGGAATTTCCATTGGCAAAAGCACGCGAAGTGCTGAAAGACGAAGTAATTGCCGTGATTGGATATGGTGTGCAAGGCCCTGGTCAGGCGCTTAACCTGAAAGATAATGGCTTTAATGTAATCATAGGTCAGCGTAAAGATTCCAAAACATGGGACAAAGCTGTTGCAGATGGTTGGGAACCAGGAAAAACCCTTTTCCCCATCGAAGAAGCTTTGGACAAAGGAACTATTATTCAGTACTTACTTTCAGACGCCGGTCAGATTTCTGTATGGCCAACTGTTCAGAAGTATCTGAAACCTGGCAAAGCGCTCTATTTCTCCCATGGTTTTGGCGTAACATATAAGGAACGCACCGGAATTATTCCTCCAGCCGATGTGGATGTAATTCTTGTGGCACCTAAAGGTTCAGGTACCAGTCTTCGTCGTATGTTCCTCGAAGGTCGTGGTTTGAACTCCAGCTTCGCCATTTTCCAGGATGCTACCGGAAAAGCTAAAGACAGAGTTGTGGCTTTAGGTATTGGTGTGGGTAGCGGATACCTGTTCGAAACTACTTTCCAGAGAGAAGTTTACAGCGACCTTACCGGTGAACGTGGTACCCTTATGGGCGCTATTCAAGGAATATTTGCCGCTCAGTATGAAGTCCTGAGAAAGAACGGACATAGCCCATCTGAGGCTTTCAACGAAACTGTTGAAGAGTTAACTCAAAGCCTAATGCCTCTTGTAGCTGAGAATGGCATGGACTGGATGTATGCCAACTGTTCAACTACTGCTCAGCGCGGTGCTTTGGACTGGTGGAAGAAATTCCGTGACGCTACCTTGCCCGTATTCTCTGACCTTTACAGCGAAGTGGCCAAAGGTAACGAAGCTCAGCGCTCAATCGACTCAAACAGTCAGTCTGATTACCGGGTAAAACTGGAAGCTGAGTTGACAGAACTTCGTGAGTCTGAAATGTGGCGGGCTGGTGCAGCCGTTCGTAAGCTGCGCCCTGAAAACGAAAAGAAATAATCTTTTCACCCAAAAGGTAATGACAATCCGTAGATCTCTCTGGTTCTTCGCGCCGTCTTTGTGTTTGTGATGTGATGATGAGTCATATTGCCGGATGCAGAGATGATGCGGAGGCGGGGAGGTTATACTACAATTAGAATATTAATCCGGAGTTTGCCGGACTAAATGAGACAAACATGAGCAACAGAGTCTATATTTTCGACACCACTTTACGGGATGGCGAACAGGTTCCCGGCTGTCAGTTGAATACCATTGAAAAGATTGAAGTGGCACGTCAACTGGAGAAACTGGGAGTGGACATTATTGAAGCCGGGTTTCCGGTCTCGAGTCCGGGAGATTTCAACTCTGTGGTGGAGATTTCCAAAGCCGTTTCAAATCCCACCATCTGCGCCCTTACCCGCGCCGTAAAAAAAGACATTGAAGTGGCAGCTGATGCACTTCAGTTTGCAAAGCGGGGACGAATCCACACCGGTATCGGAACCTCGCCCTATCACATCTACAACAAACTAAACTCCAACCCCGAAGAGATTATTCAACGTGCCATCGATGCCGTTAAATACGCACGCAAATTTGTGGATGATGTCGAGTTTTATGCCGAAGATGCTGGTCGTTCAGACAATGAGTATTTGGCTCGCGTTATCGAAGCGGTTATTAAAGCCGGTGCCACGGTTGTAAATATTCCGGATACAACAGGCTATTGCCTGCCCGCAGAATATGGTGCAAAAATCGCTTATCTGGTAAACAACGTACCAAATATCGACAAAGCAATTATTTCAACACACTGCCATAACGATCTTGGCATGGCCACTGCCAATAGCATCAGCGGCATTATAAACGGCGCCCGTCAGGTGGAGGTAACCATGAATGGTATTGGTGAACGTGCCGGCAACACTTCGCTCGAAGAGGTTGTGATGACCCTTAGATGTCATAAGGATTTGGAGTTTGAAACCAATATCGACAGTAAGCAAATCATGAAAACCAGCAAACTGGTTTCTACTTTGATGCGCATGCCTGTGCAACCCAATAAGGCCATTGTAGGCCGCAATGCGTTTGCCCACTCATCCGGAATCCATCAGGATGGCGTATTGAAGAATCGTGAGAACTATGAAATCATCGATCCGGTGGAAGTAGGCGTTAAAGAGTCGTCCATTGTGCTGACCGCCCGTAGCGGACGTGCAGCCATTAAGCATCGCCTGAGTGTGCTGGGATATGAACTGGAGCCCATTGAGCTTGACGAGTTGTACCATAAGTTCCTGGAACTGGCCGATAAGAAAAAGGATGTTACCGACGAAGACCTTGAAATCCTTGTAGGACGCGACAAGGAGGAAGACACACCAAGACCTTTGAAACTGGTCTCATTACAAGTTACTTGCGGTAAATCAACCATACCTACAGCAACAGTACAGGTAAGTTTTCATGGTGACGTGTTTACCGAAACAGCCATCGGAAATGGCCCCATCGATGCGGCCTTTACCGCCGTAAAAGCCCTCGTGAAACGAAGAGTGAGACTGGAGGAGTTCCTGATACAGGCCATTCATCGTGGTAGCGACGATGTAGGCAAAGTTCATGTGCAGATTGAACACAAAGGCAGCACCTACTATGGATTTGCTGCGCACACCGACATTGTTACCGCATCGGTTGAGGCTTTCCTTGATGCATTGGGTCACATAGAATAGATGTCGTATAACCGATTGCTTCCATATTCTCCTTTGTCAGAAATGTGGAATGCACCGGTTACAGAATAATATAACCTTTTAAAATTCAAATACCTTGGCAGGAAAAACACTTTTCGACAAAATCTGGGAGAAACACGTGGTGAATAACGTGGAGGGTGGTCCCAGTGTATTGTACATCGATCGTCATTTGATCCATGAAGTAACCAGTCCACAGGCTTTTGCCGGACTCAAAGCGCGCGGGATTAAAGTGCGCCGTCCCGATAAAACCATCGCGACGCCCGACCATAATATCCCAACCATGGATCAACATTTACCTATTCATGACGAGTTGAGCCGCTTTCAGGTGAATAAACTGAAGGAGAATTGTGAAGAGAACGGGGTGCAGATGTATGGACTTACGCACCCATACAATGGTATTGTTCACGTTGTTGGTCCTGAACTGGGACTTACACAGCCCGGAATGACCATTGTGTGCGGCGATAGTCACACTTCAACCCATGGTGCTTTCGGAAGTATTGCTTTCGGTATAGGTACCAGCGAAGTTGAGATGGTGCTGGCCACGCAGTGTCTGATGCAATCTCGCCCAAAAACCATGCGTATCAATGTAGAAGGAAAGCTCCAGAAAGGCGTTACATCTAAAGATATCGTGCTATACGTTATCTCTCAGATTTCAACCGGAGGTGCAACCGGCTACTTTGTTGAGTTTGCAGGCTCTGCCATTCGTTCACTCTCCATGGAGGCCCGCATGACCATTTGTAATATGAGTATTGAGATGGGTGCACGGGGTGGTATGATTGCGCCCGACGAGATTACATACGAGTATGTGAAAGGCCGCGAATTTGCTCCCAAAGGAGCCGATTGGGACAAGAAACTGGCTGAGTGGAAACAGCTGCCATCAGATGCCGATGCGAAGTTCGACAAGGAGCTTACTTTTAAAGCTGAAGATATTGAGCCAATGATTACGTATGGCACAAATCCCGGCATGGGAATTGGCATTACAGGAAGCATACCTAAACTTTCCGACATCGACAAAGCATCACAAAACACCTTTAAAAAGTCGCTCGACTATATGGGTTACAACGATGGTGATGCCATGATTGGTAAGAAGGTAGATTACGTGTTTGTTGGAAGCTGTACCAATGGCCGTATCGAAGACTTGCGTGCCTTTGCCGCTTTTGTGAAAGGGAAGAAAAAAGCCGACAATGTAGTTGCATGGATTGTTCCCGGAAGTAAGCAGGTTGAGAAGCAGGCCATTGAAGAGGGTCTGAAAGAGGCTCTTGAAGCAGCCGGTTTTGAGTTGCGTCAACCGGGTTGTTCTGCCTGTCTTGCCATGAACGATGATAAAATTCCGGAAGGTCTGTATGCTGTATCTACTTCAAACAGAAATTTTGAAGGACGTCAGGGCCCTGGTGCACGCACCATGCTGGCCAGCCCGCTAACAGCTGCAGCTGCCGCAATCACAGGTGTAATTACCGATCCCAGAAGTTTTCTTTCGTAGCACACATTTCTGGTTTAAGATAAGGAATTTGTAATATTTAAAAGTAGTTAAGATGCCTATAGATAAATTCGTCACACTTGAATCGTCATGTGTGCCGCTACCCATAGAGAACGTTGATACGGACCAGATTATTCCCGCACGGTTCCTCAAGGCCACTACACGCGACGGTTTTGGTGATAATTTGTTTTGCGATTGGA
The DNA here is from genome assembly GCF_000517065.1 of Alkaliflexus imshenetskii DSM 15055. GTDB lineage: Bacteria > Bacteroidota > Bacteroidia > Bacteroidales > Marinilabiliaceae > Alkaliflexus > Alkaliflexus imshenetskii. Next base: position 2,335,441 of record NZ_KI912105.1, read on the forward strand.
GATATGATAAAAACGGTAATCCAAAGGCCGATTTCGTGTTGAACAAACCAATTTATTCTGGCGAGATACTTGTTGCCGGAAAAAACTTTGGTAGTGGTTCGAGCCGTGAACATGCGGCGTGGGCCATTGGAGGATACGGCTTTAAAGTGGTTGTATCCAGTTTTTTTGCCGATATCTTTAAAAACAATGCACTCAACAACGGGATTTTACCGGTTCAGATTTCAGATGCTTTTTTGGCTCAGATTTTTGAAGCTGTAGATGCCGATGCCAAAACCATCATTAAGATAGATCTTGAGAACCAGACAATTTCAGTGCCTTCAAGGAGCATTTCAGAAAAATTTGATATCAATCCATACAAGAAGAAGTGCCTGATTAATGGGTATGACGATATCGACTACCTGATCAGTATTGCAGATGAAATTGAAGCCTGGGAAGCAAAAGCTTAATTTGAAGTTGTTTATATCCGGTTCCGGAGACTGGCTTCAGTTTCCGGAATCATTTTCCCTCTAAATCACCCTACCGGATGTGTCGGTTGTGGCACTTCGTTTACACAAATCTATAGAAAAATGACCATCGTAGAAGTAATGGATACCACCTTGCGCGACGGTGAACAAACCACCGGCGTGTCGTTTAGCGAGGTTGAAAAACTGACGATAGCCCGTTTATTGCTTGAAGATTTAAAGGTTAATCGCATCGAAGTGGCTTCGGCTCGTGTTTCCGATGGCGAGTTTCGCGCTGTCAAAAGAATCACCGAATGGGCCCGAAAGCACAATTGTCTGGACAGGGTCGAAATTCTCGGGTTTGTTGACAAGACGGTGTCTCTCGACTGGATAGAAGAGGCTGGAGGGAAGGTTATTAACCTACTCACGAAAGGATCGCTTAAGCATCTTCAGGGACAGTTACGCAAAACGCCTGATGAACATCTTACCGACATCCAATTTGTAATTGATGAAGCCGAAAAGCGTGATATACAGGTAAATGTATATCTTGAAGATTGGTCCAACGGCATGCTGAGTTCACGCGACTATGTGTACTACATGATTGACTATCTGAGCAAAGCCAACGTACGCCGAATTATGTTGCCCGACACTTTAGGGATTCTAAACCCCGATCAGGCCTACGCTTTCTGTAAGGAGATGGTCGACAGATATCCCGGTGTCCATTTCGATTTTCATGCCCACAACGACTATGATTTTTCGGTGGCTAATGTTTATATGGCACTAAAAGTGGGCGTTAAGGGTATTCATACCACCATTAATGGCTTGGGCGAGCGGGCTGGTAACGCTCCACTGGCGAGTGTTCTCGGAATGATGAACGATCATCTCAAGCTACCTAATTCCCTGGAAGAGTCTAATCTGACCAAAGTTTCCAGAATGGTGGAATCCTTCAGCGGTGTTCGGATACCTGCCAATAAGCCTTTAACCGGAGAGTATGTGTTTACGCAGTGTAGTGGAGTACATGCCGATGGCGACAATAAAGACAATCTCTATTTTAATCAACTGATGCCTGAGCGATTTGGGCGGGTGCGTCGTTATGCGCTTGGTAAAACATCGGGCAAGGCCAATATTCTTAAAAACCTTGAGGAGTTAGGTATTGAACTCACTGCCGATGACATGAAGAAGGTTACCCAGCGTGTTATTGAACTTGGCGATAAAAAAGAGACTGTCACCACAGAAGATCTTCCATACATTATTTCGGATGTGCTCAAAAGTGAAAGCACTCGAGAAAATATTAAGTTGTTGAATTACAGCCTCAGTTTGGTTCGTAAGATGAAACCGGTGGCAAGCATCAGGTTGCAGATAAATGAAGATACTTTTTTTGAGACTGCTGTAGGCGATGGCCAATACGATGCGTTTATGAAGGCACTCTGGAAGATCTATGACCGCCTTGGTCGTGAACATCCGGTATTAACCGATTACTGGGTGTCAATTCCTCCCGGAGGAAAAACAGATGCATTGGTTGAAACGGTTATTACCTGGGATTTCAAGGGACAGGAGTTTAAAACTCGTGGACTGGATCCCGATCAAACTGAAGCTGCCATCAAGGCTACGCTTAAAATGCTGAACATCATTGAAAATGATGAGGTTAAATTTAAAGGGTAACATCGCTTTGCATAAGTGTAGCATTCAGGTTTGATTTCAGATGTCAGGTAACAGCGAGGAGAATATATAAACATCGAGATATACATCAAACAGAAAATAAAAAAATCGAATATAATGAAACTCAACATTGCAGTTTTGGCCGGTGATGGTATCGGCCCGGAGATTATTGATCAGGCCATCAAGGTGGTGGACGCAATATGTGAAAAAAAAGGCCATACAGCTACGTACACAAAAGGTCTTGTGGGCGCCACCGCTATTGATCAGACCGGCAATCCATATCCCGATGAGACGCACGAGCTGTGTATGAATTCTGATGCCGTACTTTTTGGTGCCATTGGTGATCCAAAATTCGACAACGATCCCAAAGCTAAGGTACGACCTGAGCAGGGACTTTTGGCCATGCGCCAAAAACTGGGACTTTATGCCAACATACGTCCAGTGAGTACTTTCCCTTCATTATTGCACAAATCGCCACTGCGTGCCGACCTGGTTGAAGGTGCCGATTTTGTCGCTATTCGCGAATTAACCGGAGGTATTTATTTCGGACGCCCGCAAGGGCGGTCTGAGAATGGTGAAACAGCCTATGATACCTGCGTATATACAAAATCTGAAATTGAGCGTATTTGCAAGCTGGCATTTGAGTTTGCAGGGAAGCGCCGTAAAAAGCTTACCGTGGTAGATAAAGCCAACGTATTGGCCACCTCACGCCTTTGGCGCGAAACGGTTCAGGCTATGGCACCTGCCTACCCCGACATCGAAGTAGAGTATATGTTTGTAGACAATGCTGCCATGCAAATTATTCAGTGGCCAAAGCGCTTTGATGTAATGGTAACAGAAAATATGTTTGGCGATATTCTTACCGATGAGGCCAGTGTAATAACTGGGTCACTTGGGTTGCTGCCATCGGCAAGCGTGGGAATACATACTTCTGTTTTTGAACCTATCCATGGTTCTTATCCGCAAGCAGCAGGGAAAAATATTGCCAATCCCGTGGCCACCGTTTTGTCGGCTGCGCTTATGTTTGAGTATGCTTTTAATTTGAAAGAGGAGGCTGAACTGATCCGCAAGGCTGTAGATGCGTCACTTGAGCAAGGTGTTGTTACCGAAGATATTGATAAAACCAAGCCATATAAAACATCTGAAGTTGGTGATTGGTTGGCAGCTTACATACGTAAAAATGCCTGAATCTAAATTGTCAAATACACAGAGAAGCCGGTTTTTTCAGACCGGCTTCTTCGTTATCCGGGAAACGCCGTTGCGTTTCAACTTTCCGGATTCCCTGTGTTTATCTGTTGATGTCCAAAGGTCATAAGGGTTGCGTCCTATAGCTCAATAAAATCAAGTCAAAATGTAAAAATGGCGGCCAGGTTGTTGTCACGCTTTGGTTTAGCCTGTATATTTGTGGCATTCAAAATTATGACACCATGTTTCGACTCATTTTAACGTTGTTGGTTGCCGCTTTTATCTGGTCCTGTGGCACCAAAAAGGAACCTCCTCTTTTGTCCGGCTTGATGTGGGGAGGAGAAGGCAACAGGTTGATAGTGAAATGTGCCAGAAATCCGATGGAGCTCTCTGATACCATTATAATAGATCATTTGGGAGAGTTTTACTGGAATCCTGACAGCATCTGCACCGGATTTTATCGTTTGGAGAAGCTTACCGGTGAGGGCATCTTGTTGGTGTTTAAGGATAATGAGAAGATTTATGTGGACGCCCAATACATCAATTTTCCGGAAAATGTTAAAGTTACAGGCTCTCCTTATAGTAATGGTTTCTATTTAATTGAGCAAAACAGCCGCAATTGGCTTGAGGCGATGAATAAAATTACTGCGGTAACCAACGATTCCGGATGGATTGCCAGGAGGGAGGCTGTGAACTTTCTGAAATCTGACATCGATTCGGTGAATGCTTCGTTTCGGAAGCGTGCGCTCGAGATTTCATCCTCACCCCTCGAGAGGATGTATGCCCTTCTACAGGAGGCCGGTAATTACCGTTTGTTTGACCCGTGGGATGACCGACAGCTCTTTTTTCAGGTGGACTCAGCCGTTAACTGGTACTCAGGCTTACCCGAAGTGGATCAGTTTCGCCGAAGCGTGAGTGTCATCCGGCACATGGATGAGATGGATCGGCTGCTTGCTCCAGGCAGCATTTTTCCACGTATTGAGAATGTAACCTTACGTGACACCATAGATGTGCTGAGGCAACTCGGTAGTCCGCTCTATCTTGAATTGGTGTGTGCCGATGATAGGATGCCTGTTTCAATCTGGCAAAGACATTCAGGAATCCTCGACAGGTACAAACGGGCAGGATTAACTGTCTGTTCAATGATGCTGGATTCCGTTCAAATGAGTCAACTCAATGTGGCCGATGGCTTCAACTCCGGGTTTGAGGCCAGTGATGAATTTGTGCTTCAGGCTCTTGGCATAAGAAGCATTCCTGCTAATTTTGTGCTTGACAATGATGGGGTTATAGTTGCCCGTAATGTGTGGCAGCAAAACCTTGAGAAGGTTCTGGATTTATTACTGAAAAAATAATCTATATTTACCACTTAATTGAAAAATTAGCCTTTTTATGAAGCAGATTGCTTTTATTTTATTGCTCGTTGCTGTAGTAACCGGTTGTGCCAAAAAGCCGCAATTCGTTGTTGAAGGTCAGATTGAGAATGCTGCCGGACAAAAAGTGTTGCTCTATCGGATGGATTTGAACCGTGATGTAGCCATCGACAGTGTTACAATTAAAAGGGATGGTTCTTTTAAATTTCGCCAGCCAGCGCTTTCTGAACCTACTTTCTTAAAACTTTCACTAAGTCCAACCAGCTTTATAACTCTTTTGGCTGATACCACTGAGCACATTGTTGTGCGAGGAGAGAGCGCTTCTTTTGCCAGAAGATATGTGGTAGAAAACTCTACAGGTTCACGCCACGTTCAGACTTTAAAGCGCGATGTGACCCGTTTAAGAACTGTGCTCGACAGTCTGGTGAATCACTATAACACTTTGTCTGATGAACAGAAATCGGCCAATCTTGAACGTATTGGGCTGGAAATGGATCAACATTTGGCAGACTATAAAAAGCGGGTGGGTGAATTTGTTATGGATAATCCCCGCTCCTTTGCCAGTTATTATGCCCTGTTTCTAACCTTGAGTGATGGAAGTATGGTAATGAATGTAATGGATAAAAAGGATCAGGTCTATTTTGCCATGCTCGCTACCAGCCTAAATCTGCTTTATCCCGATTCAGAAAGAGTACGCCACCTATACGACTTTGTGCTTAATGTAAAGGTAGAAGAGCGACGTGCCCGTATGCTCGAAGCGTTGATGGAAACCGAAGGTTCTGATTTGCCCGAAATTGTTGCCGCAAACGCACAAGGGGTGGATGTACCACTTTCATCTTTACGTGGCAAAGTTATTTTAATTTCGTTCTGGGCATCTTGGGATGGCGCATCGCGACGCGAAAACCAAACCCTCAAAAGAATGTATCAGCGATATAAAAACCGGGGCTTCGAAATTTATCAAATTGGACTGGAAAGGAGCCGTGTGCTATGGGAAAATGCGTTGGTTCAGGATGAAATTGATTGGACAAGCGTAACCGAAATGCAGTACACCGATTCTTATGCAGCGCGCGTGTATAATATTCAGCAGCTTCCTGCCAACTATCTGATAAGCCGAGATGGCGAGATTATAGGCAAAGACCTGTTTGGCAGCCGTTTGGAAGAGCGCTTAAGAGAAATATTCAAATAGGATGTTGTAAAAAACTTTATATCGTAGAAAGGCAGACAGTTTAGTTGTTCTGCCTTTTTTCATTTACAATAGGTTCAAATTCCGACTTTCAACAACAAGTGGAGATAACTTGTTTTAGAGCGCTATAGGATCACACTGGGTGATCATTTAATTTTTTTTGACAATTTCTGAATATTTGGCTGGTTCGTTTTATTGATTCACAATGCATTACATAATGTGAATATGTTTGGAAAATGGAATAAAAAACTAATATCTTTGCGCACGGATTTTAAACGACCATTATTTTAGTTGTATCAACGGTTTTGGAACAGCGCAAAAAGATATATTTCGCATCAGATGTGCATTTAGGTGCTCCTACCATTTCTGATCCGGTAGCCCATGAACGCCGGTTTGTCCGATGGCTCGATTCCATTAAGGATAGCGCAGCAGAGATCTATCTGCTAGGCGATATTTTTGATTTTTGGTTTGAATACAAGAAAGCCATTCCTCGTGGTTATTCCCGTTTTATAGGCAAGCTCTGTGACCTCACCGACTCGGGCATTCCGGTGCATTTCTTCACCGGTAATCACGACATCTGGATTTTTGATTATCTGCCTACCGAAACCGGTATTACCATGTATCGCAAGCCTCTGGTGCGGGATTTTGATGGTAAAAAGTTCTTTCTTGCCCACGGCGATGGACTTACATCTTTCGAAAAATCATATAGTAGACTGAAAGCCATATTTACGAATCCTTGGGCTCAAAAACTGTTTCGGCTCATCCACCCGGATTTGGGCGTGTGGATAGCTACCACCTGGTCGCGCAAAAGCAGGGAGAAAAACCTTGAATCGCATGGATCTGTATTTCAGGGGGAACAAAATGAGTGGCTGGTTGTTTGGTCAAAAGAAATCCTTAAGGAAACACATTATGATTATTTCATTTTTGGTCACAGGCATTTGGCCATGGAGATAGATTTAAAGGAAAATAGTAAATTGATATATCTGGGTGATTGGGTGGCGCATTTTTCGTATGGAGAGTGGGATGGCCAGAATTTTCATCTGAAATTTTATAAAGAGTAAATTAATTTTGATTCGTATAGCATGTGTGCAAAAAAGTCTATTTATGCCGTAATTACCGGTTCCGGAAGTTATATTCCGCCAGTGGTAATAAAAAATTCTCATTTTGAGAACAATGTCTTCATGAATGAAGATGGGACGCGCATCGAAACGCCAGGAAATGAGATTGTTAATAAATTTGAGCAGATAACGGATATCATCGAGCGGCGTGTGGCTGAACCACAGCACGTTACATCCGACCTGGCTACTTTTGCTGCTCAGGATGCCATTAAATCCGCTAATTTCGATCCCGAAAAGCTCGACTATATTATTGTGGCCCACAACCTTGGGGATATTAAAAGTGGCGCTTTATACCCTGATATTCTTCCAACACTGGCTTCTAGGGTTAAAAACAACCTTGGTATTGTTAATCCTAACTGCGTAGCCTATGATATTACTTTTGGCTGCCCCGGATGGACACAGGCAATGATTCAGGCCAATTACTACATTAAATCGGGTGATGCCAAAAGCGCACTGGTCATAGGTGCTGACACTATCAGCCGTTCTACAGATCCACATGACAGAGATACAATGATTTTTGCCGATGGCGCAGGTGCTGTAGTTCTGGAAGCACGTGAAAGCGAACATCCTGTGGGCATGCTTAAGCATGCTGTGCGTACCGACGCCGTGGAGTATATGGATTTGCTCAGAATTGGCCAATCATACAATCCCGAAGTCGAGGGTGAAAACCTCTATCTTAAAATGCTTGGACGCAAACTTTATAACTATGCCCTCACCTATGTACCTCTGTTGGCTCAACAGTGTCTCGAAGCAAACGGAATGATATTAAAGGATGTGAAAAAGGTACTCATTCACCAGGCGAATGCAAAAATGGACGAGGCTATATTAAAGCGTTTGTGCCGTTTGTATGGTGAAAAGGATGCGGATTTGGATGTGATGCCAATGACCATTCGCACACTTGGAAACAGCAGTGTGGCAACTGTCCCAACACTGTTCGACCTTATTGTTAAGGGAAAACTGGAAGGGCACGAACTGAAATCAGGCGATAATGTGATGATGACCTCAGTGGGAGCAGGGATGAACATCAATGCCTTTATGTATAAAATGCCATAACAATTTTGGCCTCAATATTTTAAAAGCGCTGTGACATGGTTGTTGCAGCGCTTTTTTGATACCATGCGCGTTATGCAAACTTCTGGTAGAGTAACTCTGCTATGGATGCAAGTTTCATGTCGAGCATGGTGAGACCACCCACCGAATGGCTCCTTAGTCTGATGTTTACTTTGTTGTAACTGTTAAACCATTCGGGATGATGATCCATCTTTTCGCACTCAATCGCCATAGCAGTCATAAATGCAAAGGCTTCTACAAACGAGTTGAATTTGAGATTTCTATTGATGGATAGATCCTCAATGCCCCATTTTGGAAGTTGTTGGGCCACGTACGCAACTACTTCATCGTGTGTCATTTTTTTCATGCGTGAATTGTTCGTGAGTAATGAAATGACAATCGAGGCGATGTTTTGTTTATTTATGCTTCCAGTTTGCTGTGAAAATTAGTCCGGCCAATGCCGTGAAACAGAGGATAAATGGATAGATGCTGGCGTAGATAATAAATGATTTGGGCTTGTATGTTGTCCCGAAGAATTTTTTGCCAGACCTTAGTAGTGTTATGTCTGCCAAGGCCTTTATAACCCATCCGGATATTGCAACGAGCCAAAGTTTGGGCCAATAGATGGCGCCAATCATCGTAATAACAATTGCCAGGTTTGCAGATAGTACAGTGATGGCTAAGATTATGGAGTCAGCATCATGATATGCTTTGCTTTTACCACCCCAGCGCATGCGCTGTTTTATGAACTTTATAAATGTGGGTTCTGTTGCTGTTGTTACAATTGCACGTTCATCACGGATAAATGAGATTTGATGTCTTTTTTGTTTAAAAAGATGCAGCAAAAACACATCATCGCCCGAGGCCAGATGGTTGCCATGCATCAAGTTGTGATTCTCCTGGTATATTGAACGACAAAATGTGAGGTTAGCACCACTGCAAAACACTGGTCTTTTAATGACGGTAGCTGCTGCACCACTTATCTGAAGTGCGAAAAAATCAAGCTGTTGTATATCCGAAAAAAGCGTGCCATCCGATTGCATTGTAACCGGGCCAATTAACATAGAAGCGCCTGTGCGTTGTAGCTGTTCTGAAATGGCAGCAAGCCAGTTTTTCCCTACAAGGCAATCAGCGTCAGTGGTAACAATAGCTTCACCAATGGCTACAGCAATGCCTGATTTTATAGCTTGTTTCTTTCCTCTGCCTTGGGAGGCAATTACCCGAAAGTTATGTGGTAAATTGGTTATGGATTTTATCCGATGTACTGTATCATCTGTTGAATTATCATCAATAAGTATCACCTCAAACAGATGAGTAGGATAGGTTTGCGCTATGAGACAGTTTACAAGATCGGGCAACCTGAAAGCTTCATTTCTGAATGCAACTATCACGGAAAGAAATGGCGCCTTTCCGGTTGCCATTGGCATATTGACTGGTTTTTGCCAGTTATACCAAAAGAGTATTATTACGCAGGCATACCATATCACTGGTAATGTCCACAATAAAATGCACATCAGGATGGGTGCCAAGAGCGTTTATTTTTGGGTGACAGAAAGCACCCAGTTTTCCATATTTAGTTCTGTGAGCAACTCTTCCTGCCGTTGTAACGCCTTTCTTAACGATTGATGTCTTTCTGCACTAACCAGAAATCGATTTTCGTGGGGCAGTATCAATGCGCTTGCGTACCCTTTTTCGTGTAGAGATTTTAAAAACTCTGCAGCTTTTGATTCCTCCCTGAAACTGGCTACAATAATGTGATGTAGACGAACACCAACCGCGGGTTCAGGAGTAATAACAACTGGTTCTTCAACAATAGTCTCTTCAACTTGGGGCAACTCTTCCACATGCTCTATAACAGCAGGTTCCTGTTTTTTAGGTTTGAAGTCATCCAGAAGGCCGGTGAAAAACCAAAGAAATGCGCCCAGCAGCAATAAAATTATTAGAATAATTAAAGCAGCTAACCAGGGAGGGGTACCTGATTTGATAGTTTTTTCTTTAATAATGGTTTTCTTTTCTGCCGGTTTTGGAGTTGGTTTGGTTTCAGGTTTTTTGGTCGTTTCTGGTTTGCTCACATTTGCAACAACTACAGGCTTGGCTTTAGGCTGAGCAACAGGCTCCTCCCGCACAGGTTGTGGAGCCGGCCTGGGCTCAATATGTGGGGTAGTTGGTTTTTCAACGGGGCTTTTTTCTTCGGCCATTAAATCCAAATCCAGCAACTCATTGTCTGTGGTTAAATCAGGAACTGAAGTAGGCTGTTCTACTGGTTTACTTATAATTTCTTCACTCTGTGTTGGTGGGGTGAGTTGTTCAAAACGCAATACGCCATTCTCATCCTTCGAAAATGTTCCGATATCTTTTACGGTGTAACTTCCAGTTGTATCCAGAGCGGCACGTATGGTTTTTACGTAACTGTCAATTTTGTTGGAGGCAGTGGCCGAGTCAGTTCCTTCAACGGCGCAAATATGACTTATTAGCAGTCCGTCGTTGAAACTCAGAAAATTATTGAACAGTATGTTTTGCCCTTTCTCTCTTGACACGATGAAAGCGCCGAAATTCGGTATGATTATCCGGTTGTTCTCTTTAATTAATTCCAGTAAATAATTTTCCATAATAACCATATTTTGGAACAGGGATTTTAGAATAATATGCCAGTGCTGTCGGTTGTAAAACCGCATATTGTGCTACAAATATAGGCTTTCTGCTTTCAATATGGATACAAACAGCATGATTCGGGTAGTTGACTACCGTCGGAATTATCCATCTGATTAAATCTGCTTTAAATATAATTAGTTTTTTATGGAAAGTGGTACAAATATTTGCATTAAAAAAGCCCTGTTAATGGATTATCTCTCCATCACAGGGCTTTTTTGTTATGTTAATCTGACAATTATTTGTTCAGCAGGGCAGATACCTTCTCAAATACTGCTTCACCGGTGAAGCCAAACTCCTTGTCGAGCACGGTGTAAGGAGCTGAGAAACCAAAGCTGTCGAGACCTGCAACAAGGCCATTTTCGCCAACCAACCCTTCCAGGTTAACCGGCAAACCGGCTGTGAGACCAAACTTTGGTACGCCCGGTAGCAACACCTCGTTTTGGTAAGCTTTGGGCTGATTGCGGAATACGCCTTCACTTGGTACGGAAACAATCTGGATTTTCAGGCTTTTTTTCTCTCTTAGTATTTTAGCGCCTTCGATAAGGGTTGATACCTCTGATCCGTTTCCAATCAATACCACATCAATTTTACCTTCGTCTTTGGTAACAATGTAGGCACCTTTTTTCACCTGTTGAGACATTTCATAGTTGTTGCCAGGCAGGTTTACAATGTTTTGACGTGATAGGATCAGTGCCGTTGGTGTATGGGTGTTTTCAATTGCCATTTGCCATGCAACGGTGGTTTCCTCAGCATCGGCCGGACGAAGCACCAACACACTGTTTTGGCCGTGGTGGTTTTTCAGTTTCTCCATCAGCCTGATTTGAGCTTCCTGCTCAACTGGTTGGTGGGTAGGACCATCTTCTCCAACGCGGAATGCATCGTGCGTCCATACATAAATAACTGGAAGTTGCATCAAGGCAGCCAAACGTACAGCAGGTTTCATGTAATCACTGAATACGAAAAATGTTCCGCATACAGGAATTACACCGCCGTGTAGCGCCATACCGTTGGCAATAGAGGCCATTGTAAGCTCAGCCACACCAATCTGAAGGAATGATCCGGAGAAGTCTCCTTTTGAGAACACAGTTGTTTTCTTAAGGAATCCGTCTGTTTTATCAGAGTTGGCAAGGTCGGCAGACATCACAACCATGTTCTCAATTTTGCCTGCAAATTCTGCCAACACAGTGGATGATGCAGCACGGGTAGCATTGTTGGCTTTCTGTGTGATGGCTGAAAAATCAAATGCAGGTACTTCTCCTGACATGAATGATTTTAATTTTTTAGCCAGTTCAGGGTTTTTCGCCTCCCACTCTTTTTGCTCTGCTTTTTTTGCTGCTGCATATTTTGCTTTCTCTTCGTTTGCTTTGGCATACAAAGCAGCCACATCATCAAAAATCACGAATGGATTTTTTGGGTCGCCACCAAGGTTTTTAATGGTAGCATCAAAAGAGGCTCCGGCATGGCTCAAAGGCTGACCGTGTGTGCTCACCATTTTCTCGTAGCTTGAGCCATCTTCTTTAACAGCACCTTTACCCATAATGGTTTTACCAATGATAAGTGTAGGTCTCTCTTGCTCAGCAATGGCAGCTTTTAGTGCAGCGCGTATTTCGTCGTGGTTGTGGCCGTCGATGGTGGTAACAGCCCATCCCCATGCTTCATATTTTTTAGCTGTGTCTTCAGCAGTAACCTCGTTTGTTTCAGTTGAAAGCTGAATGTCGTTGCTGTCGTAGAACATTACGAGGTTGTTCAAACCAAGGAATCCTGCAATACGACCAGCACCTTGGGATATCTCTTCCTGTATACCGCCGTCAGAGATGAAAGTAAAAGTTTTATGCTCCATCCAGTTGCCAAAACGCTGCGCCAGGAAGCGCTCTGCAATGGCTGCTCCAACTGCCATGGTGTGGCCTTGTCCGAGAGGACCGGAGGTGTTCTCAACGCCTCTCACCACATCCACCTCCGGATGTCCTGGTGTTGGGCTTCCCCACTGTCTGAAGTTGCTCAACTCTTCCATGGTATAGGTTCCGGTAAGTGCCAATGCAGAATATAGCATGGGCGACATGTGACCGGGATCAAGGAAAAAACGGTCGCGGTTAATCCATTTTCTGTCCTGTGGATCGAAATTCAGGAACTCAGAAAAGAGAATATGGATGAAATCAGCGCCACCCATTGCTCCTCCGGGGTGTCCGGAATTGGCTTTTTCTACCATTGCGGCCGACAGGATACGGATATTGTCAGCAGCTCTTTTTGCAGTTTCTTTGCTCATGTTTCTGGCAATTATCAGGTTTGTTGTTTATTTGATTGTGTTTCGTAATCGATTGCGTATTTTAAGACGGGCATAAAAATAGACAAATTTTCGATACCATTGAAATCATTTTTTTATGATGAGGGCGAGAGTTGGGATGTGTAAAGGTTTGATATATAATATTTAGAGTAAAATTGGTTCCGATAGGTTGATGCGTTCTAGGATCGATTTTGTTTGTTAAGGACAGTATGGTCTTAAATAGGTTTTCCTAAACCTCGTGTGAATCAATCTCTTGTGCTGTTCTGTTTTGGTATGCATCATGGTTTTGAAATTTTTATCCTATACTACAACTCTAAATTTTATTGATGGAAAAGATGTAAAGATTGTATTATAAGCATTTCTACATTTTTATTTTTTTAATATTTTTTTTGATTGGGAGGATGGGTGAAACTTCACTTTACCGCAATACTATCCGGGCATTTTATGCGTAATCAGTCAGCAATTAATCAGATAATGAGGATCAAGCAGGTTTTGTAGTAGATTGGTTATCTGACTTTGTTTTGCGCATCAATACAAAGTATCCGGCAAATGGTGTTTTAGTATTGATTTATCGGAAATCTAACAGAAATACGTTCTTGATACCATGATTATATGCATTATTTTTGAGCGTAAATACTTTGATGATAACTTTACAAATGGAACTGTGTGCTGTTTTTAAAGTTCAAAATACTTAAAACCAGAGTGTAAATGAAAGTTGTTATAGATGATAAAATTCCCTTTCTAAGGAATGTTTTTGAGCCCTATGCCACTGTGGTGTATAAACCCGGAAAAGATATTTCGCAATCTGATCTGACGGATGCTCAGATTCTGATTGTTCGTACCCGAACCAAATGCAACAAAAATCTGCTCGAAGGTACTTCTGTGCAAATGGTCTCAACCGCTACAATTGGCACCGACCACATGGATATTCCATGGCTAGAGCGAAGTGGCATCACGTGGAGCAATGCGCCGGGATGTAACTCCGGGTCGGTCAGGCAGTATATTGGGTCGATACTGGCCCATCTTATTTTGTCAGGTACCAATCCATTAAAAACAACCATTGGCATTGTAGGAGTTGGTATGGTGGGCTCAAAAGTTGAACAGCTAGCGCGCACACTGGGTTTCAATGTGATGCTCAATGACCCTCCCCGCGCCCGTCGCGAAGGTGATGCACTATTTACCGATTATCATACTTTGGTGGCAAATGCCGATATCATTACCTATCATACTCCGCTTAATACGAGTGGTTCGGATGTCTCGTACCATCTGTTAAACGAGGATATCTTGCCCCTCTTGAAACCCGGTGTTGTCATCATTAACTCGTCGCGTGGTGAAGTAACTGACACAAATGCGATGTTGGCAGGTTTGGCTTCTGAAAAGATTGGTAAATTGGTTTTAGATGTGTGGGAAAATGAGCCTGATATTTCATCTTTATTGCATGAGAAAGTATGGGCCGGAACGCCACATATTGCCGGCTACTCTGTTGATGGAAAGGCCAATGGCTCTTCGATGACGGTAGATGCTGTGAGCCATAAATTTGGTTTTCCATTGGTTGGCTGGAAGCCAGAATCGCTGCCAATGCCCGAAAACCCGATAATCACCCTTAGCGATGACGGCAAAACGTCAGCCCATACTGCCGCTGAAGCTATTTTGCACACATACAACATTCTTGATGATCATCAAAGATTAAGACAGTCGCCTTCTGATTTTGAAAAGCTTCGCGGTAGTTATCCTGTTCGTCGGGAGTTTGGCTCCTGGAGCGTTGAGGGCAAAATGTTAAGATCGGAAACGGTCGAAATGTTATCTAAACTGGGATTTAAGGTTAATGCTTGATGACATTTGTTACATAAATACAGAGCTGAAAACAATCAACAGACCCCACATAAAACCCACATAAATTTGAGCCGGATTATGAGCGCCAAGGTGTAAGCGTGCCGTGGCGGTTAATCCGGAAGCCAGAAACAGCATTGTGAGCCATGGTGCCAAATCAAGGTTGTATCTGATACCGATGGCCATAATTGCGCCAGTTACACCGCCAATGCCAATCATGTGGAGCGAAATTTTCCAAAATATGGTGACCACCACTGCCGAAAATACAGCCAGAAGTGATGCCAGAATAAAATTGCTTATAATACCTGAGATACCCATTTTTTTGAGCAGCATAAACCCCAGATAATAAAAGAATCCGGTGAAAAATACCGGGAGCAGACGCTCGCGCGGCGTTTCCATGTTAAAGCTCTTAATCATTCTGAATTGATATAGAAGCGGTAATATGGATACTGGCAATATGCAGGTTGAGAGAAATACAGTTAAGAAGATGATGCGCTTGGCTTCAAAAGGGATATATGACAAATGTGTTCCTGCCTGAAAAATAAGGAACAATCCCAGGGAAGGCATAAGCATTGGATGAAAAAGTACGGATATTATCCGGCTAAATATCTTCATTGGTTCATTTTATTATGGATGAATGCCGGTTCTGGCGCCATACTAGAGCTCCTTTCGCAGACGGGCTACCGGAATGTTTAGTTGTTCACGATATTTGGCAACAGTGCGTCGGGCAATATTATAGGATTTCTCTTTAAGAATCTGTGCCAGCCGGTCGTCGGTAAGAGGTTTTCGCTTGTCTTCGCCTGAGATGCACTCTTCAAGAATCTTTTTAATCTCCCGCGTGGACACTTCTTCTCCTGAATCGGTTTGTAAGCCTTCCGAAAAGAAATATTTAAGGGGGAAAATGCCAAAATGCGTTTGAATGTATTTGCTGTTCGAAACCCTGGATATGGTGGATATGTCTAATCCGGTAACGTCTGCAATGTCTTTTAATATCATGGGTTTGAGACGCATTTCATCGCCCTCTATAAAATACTCTTTCTGGTAATCCAGGATGGCTTCCATCACCGTCATCAAAGTGTTTTGTCTTTGTTTGATGGCGTCGATAAACCATTTGGCCGAGTCAAGTTTTTGCTTCACAAACATCACCGCCTCCTTTTGCTCTCGACTTTGGTTTTTGCGGTTCGACTGATAATCGCTAAGCATCTCCGAATAGGTCTGGCTTATTCGCAGTTCCGGGAGGTTTCTGGTGTTCAGACTTAGTTGA
This sequence comes from Alkaliflexus imshenetskii DSM 15055, assembly GCF_000517065.1. GTDB lineage: Bacteria > Bacteroidota > Bacteroidia > Bacteroidales > Marinilabiliaceae > Alkaliflexus > Alkaliflexus imshenetskii. The sequence goes on from NZ_KI912105.1 coordinate 2,351,473, forward strand.
AATTGCTCATCTTCCACTTCAAGAATGAAGTCCGGAATGATGTGCTGCACCATTTTGTTCAACGGGTTGCTGTATGAACTTCCCGGCTTGGGATTGAGTTTCAGAATTTCATCAATGGCCTCTTTAAGGTCTTCATCGTCGAGGTGAAGGCGTCTGGCTATTTTGTCAAAGTGTTTGCGCGTAAACTCCTCAAAATGGTGTTTAAGTATTTGTAATGCATTATCTATGGCAGCACTCTCCTTTTCTTTTCGCAAAACTTGAAGCAGTAAGCACTCTTGTAAATCTCTGGCGCCTACGCCTGGTGGGTCAAAATCCTGAACAATTTCTAAAAGGGCCAGCGCTTCTCTCTCATCTATTTCCAGATTTTGAGCAAAAGCCAAATCGTCCACTATCTCGTCAATCTCACGCCTTAAGTACCCATCCTCATCAATATTACCAATGATGTATTCGGCTATGGCACGCTGGCGGTCGTCCATGATGCGTAAGCTAAGCTGGTCGGTAAGATGCTCGTGGAACGTGGTGCCAATGGAAAAAGGCACATCTTCGTGCTTGTCGTCTTTGGAGTAGTTTCTGGTTTGAAGCTTGTATGCCGGTATGTCGTCATCATTGATGTAATCATCGATGGACATTTCGTCCTTTTCTATTTCGGACTCGCGTGGTTCAGGTTCATCACCGTAATCGTCGTCGTTACTGGCCGCCGTGTCCGCGCCGTATTCCAGCACAGGGTTTACCTCGAGCTCTTCCTTGATGCGTTGTTCAAGCTGGGCAGCAGGGATTTCCAAAAGCTTTATCACCTGTATTTGCAGGGGTGATAACTTTTGAAGAAGCTTTTGCTGTAAACTCTGTTTTAACATATTCTAATGATAGGTTGCTGTTGTTTTCTTTTATATGATACAATAGTGGCAAAGGCCTTAACATCTGCCTGTAAAAGCAAAAATACAGTTATTTCCTCTAATTAGAAAACAGATTCGACAGAACAATGGGTTAGACTTCATTGGGAGGCTATGGGTTGGAATAAAAAAGAAACTTCCCCTGAATCTGGTAGTTTGATAACCAGCTCGGGAAAGTTTCTCAGCTACTTTTCTTTGCTATGCAAAGAGGTGCTTTTGGCTGTATTGTAACTAATTGATGTGGGTTAAACGAATCGCTAACCTGCTGCAAAAATATGGCATTGTGGCTGGCAGCACAATGGCAAATTGTCAAAATTTCCGGCAAATTATTAAATATCCATGCCACTTACATAGGATCCACATCGGTTACAATATTGATATATCGCCATCTTTCCTGAGATACTACATAGTTGATGCATTGTTGCATGAGTTGCTTGGCTTTTACCGGTGAGGCATTGCGTTCCAGTTTTAGCAAAATGCGTTGCAGGTGCATATCCTGTATTTTTGTTACTGGTGGCACTTGTGGACCTAAAACCCTGCTGCCGAAATTGTTTCTCAAATATTCTGTTAGGGCATTTGCTGCGTGCAGAGCGGTATTTTGATTTTTATGTTTTACGGTTATGTTGATAATTCGGTAAAAGGGTGGGTATTTATATGATAGCCGCTCTTCAATTTGCTCATTAAAGAATGATACGAAGTCATTATTCCGAACATGCGCGATTACGGGATGTTCCGGATTGGATGTTTGCAGAATGACTGTTCCGCGGCGGTTTTTTCTGCCTGCACGTCCGCTTACCTGAGCCATCATTTGAAAACTGCGCTCAAAGGCTCTGAAGTCCGGATTGTTAAGCATGTTGTCGGCATTTAGGATGCCCACCAGGCTCACCCTGTCAAAGTCAAGACCTTTTGTTACCATTTGGGTGCCTACCAAAACATCAACTTTTCCCTGTTCAAACTCGGTAATGATGTTTTCATAACCTTTTTTAGATCTGGTTGTGTCATAATCCATCCGACCAACCTTTACGTCTGGAAAGAGTAAGCCAATTTCTTCTTCTATTTTTTGTGTTCCAAACCCTTTGAACTGCAACGAGGGACTGCCGCAAGCCTGGCACGTGTGATAGGTTGGCACGGCATATCCGCAATAGTGACAAACCAATTGGTTGATGTGCTTGTGGTAGGTCATACTTACATCGCAATGGTTGCAACGGGGAATCCACCCACACAGGCTACATTCCAGATAAGGTGCAAATCCCCTTCTGTTTTGAAACAAAATGACCTGCTCTTTTTTCGAGAGTGACTTTTGCATCTGTTCAATAAGCTGGGGACTAAAGTGCGACTGCATCATTTTACACCGGCTGGCTTCGCGCGTATTCACCACAACTATCTCGGGCAGTTGAATGCCCTCATGGCGCGTGGTTAACTCTACAAGATGAAATTTTCCCGACTGGGCATTGTAATAGCTTTCTACCGATGGTGTTGCAGTACCAAGAAGCACCTTTGCATTGAAATACTGACCTAGTACAAGTGCCACATCGCGAGCATGGTATCTTGGAGCAGGGTCAAATTGTTTGAATGATTGTTCATGCTCTTCATCAATTATGATGAGTCCAAGATTTGAAAATGGCAGGAATATCGACGAACGAACACCAAGTATTACACGATAGCTTTTGTTTTTCAGGAGGTTGTTCCATACTTCTACCCGCTCGTCGTCGCTAAATTTGGAGTGGTAAATGCCCAGACTATTTCCGAAATGGGTCTTTAGTCTGCTGGTAATTTGAGTTGTAAGCGCTATCTCGGGTAGCAGGTAAAGTGCTTGCTTGCCTGCTTTTATGGCTTCATCAATAAGATGAATGTAAATTTCTGTTTTACCGCTGGATGTGACGCCATGAAGTAACACCGGCTTTTTTTGGTCAAATCCGTTTCTTACTTCATTCATTGCCACAGTTTGAACTTCCGACAACAGCTTCTTCTCTTTTACCTGTACCTCGCCGGTTTCCAGTCGGTCAACAGCTCTCTTTTTTTGTTCGATGAAGCCTTTTTTTATCAATTCACCCAGCTGTGCCGCGCCATTCTCTAAGGTAGCCAACAGCTCTTTTCTGTTAACGCTCTTCCCCTTTATAGCGTCGTTTATTCCACCAGCTTTCTGAAGGAAGATCATAAGTAACTGTAGCTGTTTTGGGGCGCGTTCCAGTAAATCAAAGCAGTTTCTTAGTTGCTCTTCACTTCGGTGTTCCGGATGAATTGTAAGATATTGTTCGGTTTTTGGACGATAGGACTCACTTATGTTTTCATTCATAAAAACAGCCTGTACATCTACTAATTGCCTGATATACTGGTAGCTGTTTTTTAGGCCGGTGAGGTTATTTACTTCGTTAATGGTGCAATATTTCTTTTCAGAAAGGTAGTTCAGAATCATCAACGCTTTTTCCGGAAGCCCTGTTTCATCTTCAAATTCAGGGTTGTAACAAAGTTTTGACTCGCTCTCAAGTTTAAGCCCCGATGGCAGAGCTGCTTTATAAACTTCCCCAATGGTGCATTGGTAATAATCAGCAATCCATTGCCATAGATTTAATTGCATATCGAGAACTACCGGAGCATCGTCTAATACCGACATCAAGGGCTTGGTCTCATAGGCTGCTGGCTTCGTTTCATGAATGTTGTAAACAATCCCTGATAAAAGCTTCTTTTTTCCAAACGGCACAACTACCCTCACACCCTTTTCCAGAACTGGTAAGAACTCTTCGGGTACCTCGTAGGTAAACAGTTTGGGAAGGGGCACCGGTAAAACTATGTCAGCATATTTTTGCATGTGATGATTGTTTCTACAGTTGTGGGAAGGGAATATATATTAACGGACACATCATTTCCAGGTCTCTTGACAACAGGCTTTTTTATTTATGATGCGATGTCTTCATCCGGATTGTAAAGATAGTGATTGATGCCAATGGCTACAATTAAAGATGCGGGAGGATTGTTTTAAATCTTATTTTATAGGCAAAAATGGAATTTGGTCATAGGATGGGATGTTTTGGTCAAAAATTCATAAAAAATATGGTATGTCGAATACGTGAGGCATTTTAATTGTTTGTCCAATTTTTATAGGGATAAATAACAGAGGTTTAATCTATTGTTAACACATATTGATGGTATAGCCTCTAAATTTACACAAAAGCAAAGTGTTGAGATATGTTGTTTTCGAGGCACTTATTACACACAGGGAACTTTATTTTTATTTATAATCCGGTTATCTGATCTACTTATGAGCATCGCTACAAACACATATCTTACAATGGGCACAGTGCTCGTTGATGATGCAATGGATGCCAGAATACTTGGCATGTGGTCCAAAAGGGAAGTGAATGAAGGGTTTTACAAAACCGGATTTGAAACGATTCTTTTCAACCGGCCAGGTTCATTTGCGCTTGAAACAGTTTTGTCATCGGTGATGACATGGGATAAGGAGTTGCTTATTGCTGGTCCATGCGCCACGCTCGATTTGCTCGACAAACGTACCGCCGGATATGGTTTTCATGTACATTTGTGCGCTATATCTCACGACAGTTGGAACGCCATTGACGAAATGCTGATTCTGAATCCTGGCATCACGCATTTACTATTGAATATTTCTTCTCCCTCAATTATTAACAGCCAGGAGATTTCTCGTCTTTTGAATCTTATTGAAACCTATCGTCTGACATTAATTGTCAACTGCCAGTCGGAAGTGGATGGTATCAATGATCAGTTTCTGAATGCCATCGATTTTATGGTTGCCGAGCATGAATCAGATGAGCCGGGCTCGTTTGTTGTGGCACGCCGCAGCAAGCTTGTACAAACCGAAGGTAACGCACGCAATTTTACTTTTGACCTTTATACTTACTGGCAACATTCACTTCGAAACCGAAATGCAATTATTGAACCCATGTGCGGCTAAGGGTTTAATAATTACTACGCAAGAGTTTTAGCGAATTAGCTGCGTGCGGTTGGTGTCTAATTTCAGGAATATAAACAGAAGTATGGTGAAGCCCCAAAGTGAGGAGCCGCCATAGCTGAAGAATGGCAGAGGTATGCCAATCACAGGTGCCAGACCAATGGTCATTCCAATGTTTATAGCAATATGGAAAAAGAATATTGCTGCCACTGAATATCCATACACCCTGCTGAAGTCTGAATGCTGTCGCTCTGCCAGAAAAACCAGCCGCATCAAGAGTATCACAAATAGTATTACTACAGTGGAAGTGCCAAGAAAACCCCACTCTTCGCCTACTGTACAGAAAATAAAGTCGGTACTTTGTTCGGGCACAAAGTTGAATTTTGTTTGAGTGCCCTGAAGGAAACCTTTGCCTGTTAACCCACCAGAGCCAATTGCTATTTTCGACTGATTTACATTATATCCCGCACCCAGAGGGTCTTCTTTTAAACCCATAAGCACCAATATCCTTGACCGTTGGTAGTCGCTCAATACCTCTTCAAATATGTAGTCGGTGGAGTAGGCAAAAACAACTGAACTCCAAAATAATAGCAGGTAAACTCCAATTTTTGGAAACTGGCGCAGCAATGCAATTGTTCCTACGGTTAACGATGCGGCTATCATGCCGGTTATCAAAGCCATGTCGTAGTTTGTTTCGCCGGTTTCAGTTTTAAATATGAAGGTTCCGATGCCATACGAAACCCCTGCCACAGCCAGACCTATTAAAGATTCTTTCAGATGTTTCCTTAAAATCATTAAAAGAAATAGTCCGGCAGATAGTATCAAAAGTATGGAGTAGTTCGGGATAATCAACGTGAGAATAAATACTGCTATTGCTATAAACCCAAACAACAGGATATATGGTGTCATTCCCTCACGGAAAAAGGGAATGAAGAAGGCAAAATAGACGAGCGCCGAGCCAGTGTCGTTTTGGAGAATGATAATCAGAATTGGCGTAACCCATAATAGCGCTAAGCGCGCAATGTCTTCAAGTTTGTTGAACGAGAATTGGAAACGACTCATGGCACGTGCTATGGCTAATGCAGCAGCTACTTTTGCCAGCTCCACCGGTTGAAAACGCATGCCACCAACCTGAAACCATGCTTTGGCAGAATTGATTTCTACACCTAAGAATATTACAAGTATGAGTAGAAGAGCTGTAAAAGCATAAAAAATATAGGAAAACTCCACAAAGAATTTACTGTCGGTAAGAAAGATGATTCCAATAGTGACCATCGAAAAACCTATCCAAACAAGTTGTTTCAGATACTCTTTCCCCATGTCGAAAAATACAGGTACCTCAGGGTCGGTATTAGCGGCATAAATATTAAGCCATCCAAACCCAACCAAAATAAGGTAGAGAATAACTGTAAACCAGTCGATACCCTTTAAGGTGCTAATGTTTTGTCGCATTTATCAGGTCTATGTTAAGCATTCTTGTTTCAAGCCACTTGCGGTTGGCATGAATTTCTCTGTTGAGATATTTTTCGACCATTAAACTGGCGATGGGAGCTGCAAATGTTGAGCCATATCCGGCATTTTCAACATATACTGCAATGGCTATTTGTGGGTTTTCCTTAGGAGCAAAAGCTACAAATATACTGTGGTTCTCACCGTGTGGGTTTTGCGCCGTTCCGGTTTTACCACTTATTGAGATGCCCGGAATACGTGCAATGCGTGCTGTTGAACCTGTTTCGCTCCATATAGCCTGCTCCATTCCCTCAATAATTGGATCAAAATGAATGGGGTCAATGCCTGTGTGGTGTCGTTCCTCAAAGCGCGATGGTATTGTATCGTTCTCTATATCCTTTACCACGTGGGGTGTGTAGAAATGACCTTTGTTGGCAATTGCTGCGGTCATATTGGCCATTTGAATGGGTGTGGTTAAGATTTCTCCTTGTCCAATGGCCAAAGAGATAACGGTTAGGGAACTCCAACGACCATCATAGATACGGTCGTAATAACCGGAGCCTGGCACAAATCCCCGGCTCTCATTAAAGAAGTCGCTTCCTAAGCGTTTGCCAAAGCCGAAGTTGTTAAGATATTCCCGCCATTTTTCGATCCCTGCTTTTGGCGAACCATGAGCAGGATTATCTAAAACGTTGCGAAAAACAATACAGTAATAGGTGTTGCACGATACGGCCAAAGAGGGTATCAGATCAACTGGAGAACGGTGGTGCCGGCAGCCCACAGAGAGCCCACGTGCGTGATATGCTCCGGAGCAGGAGTATGGTGTGTTGGTTCGCAATACGTTCTCCTGTAGCCCGATTAGCCCCATAACCATTTTAAAGGTGGAACCTGGTGGATATGCTGACATGATGGCCCTGTTAAGGAGGGGTGACAACGAATCTCTTGAGAGCACCGGAAAATTTCTGGAGCGCTCGCGCCCTATCAAGAGTGAAGGGTCGTATCCCGGGCTGGAAACCATTGCCAGAATTTCGCCTGTTGATGGCTCAATGGCAACAATACTGCCGGTTTTGTTACGCATCAACTCCTCTCCATAAGCCTGAAGGTCAATGTCGAGGGTAAGTGTGATGTTTTTGCCGGCCACTGCGGTGGTATCAATTCTGCCGCCACGTACGGAGCCTTTCTCGCGTCCGTGTACATCAACCATTACGTAACGGGCTCCTTTGCGTCCTCGCAGAAATCTTTCATAGGTGTTTTCAATGCCACTGATGCCTGTATAGTCACCAAGTGCATAGTAGGGATCACGCTGCATGGTGGCTTCATTCACTTCGGCTACATACCCAAAAACGTGCGCGGCATGCGGGTATTCATATTTTCTTACTGTACGTCGCTGTCCAAAGAATCCTTTAAACTTATACTGTTTTTCCTGAAAAAGGGCATACTGGTCGGCCGGAACCTGCTTGATGAATACGGAGGGTTTAAAGCTGGAAATTCGTCTGCTACGCATATTACGCCGCATCTCTTCATACGCCCTGTCAAGCTCTGGCCTGCTAATGTTAAGCACATTGCAAAAATCGGTTGTGTCAAAAGGGGCAACTTCACGCGGCACAATCATAATGTCATACACCGCCTGATTGGATACCAGTAGTTTGCCGAAGCGATCGTAAATCAGCCCGCGTGAAGGATACTCTGTGAGTTTTCGCTGCGTGTTGCTCTCTGCGGAGTATTTATAGGATGGGTCAACTACTTGAAGTACAAAGAGCCGTATGATAAAGATAATCCCTATCAGTACAAAAAATAGAATGATTAATATGCTCCTGTTGCTGTTACCCACTTGGTTGCTGTTTTAAAATGCTTTTTTCTTTGATCCGCTAAAGAGCTGGGCAATCATGATAAAGCCCACTGTAAATATTGTACTGACGATGGTTTTCCAGATGGTTCGCAATATCCCTTCAAAAGTAAACACTTCTATTATGAATAAAAACAGGTGGTGTGCAAAAACGGCCAGAAGCACGTATTTGAAAAACCAGACAAAACCAAAATGAGACGGTGTGGGCAGACTACCCGGTTCATAACCTTCCCTCGGTGCCAGATATCGCAAAAAATAGGGGCGAAGATAGGCCAGAAAGACGCCTGCCGAGGCGTGTACGCCAATGGTATTCAGAAAGGCATCAATAATCAAACCCGTTATCATTCCGGCTAGCAGAAGAAGCCAACCCGGCATTTCAACCGGCAAGGTAAGCAGTACTATGACGTATAAAAAGGGATTGATGTATCCACTCAGGTTCAAGTTGTTCAAAATCAATACCTGAATAAGGATGATGACAATGAAATGAAATATATATTTTCCAAGTGTGTTAATCATTTTGCATCAGATTTTCCAATTGTTTTTGCTCTTCACCCGAAGTTTTTTCAACCACTTCCACGTAGGTCAGGTTTTTGAAATCCACCGAGAGTTTTACCCTTATTTCATAAAAGCCCTCACCCTGATGAAGCTGGTAATCTTCGATGGTGCCAATCAGTATGCCTTCAGGAAAGATGGTGGAATATCCACTGGTAACAATTGCATCGCCTGTTGAAACAGGAGCGTGTCCCGGTATTTCAGTTAAAATGGCATGTTGGTATGATTTGCCATCCCACTCCAATACACCAAAGTAATTGCTGTCACGAAGTTTGGCCGACACCCTGAACTGGTTATTGAGAAGCGATATGGCTGTGGAGTAGTTTGGCGATACATGACGCACAATGCCAACCAATCCTCTGGCCGAGATAACACCCATTTCGGGAGCTATCCCATGTTTACTGCCTTTATTGATGGTGATAAAGTTATGGGCACGATGCACGGAGTTGTTTATGACCTTGCCCGCTCGATATTGGTAGATAAAAAGGTCGTCAGACTCTTGTCGTGCCAATTTTGGTTCGGAAATGGATGGTATGTTTTCCGGTATTTGCGTGCGCAACAGGGCGTTTTCGCGCGAAAGCTCTTCGTTGGCGCGGCGCAGGGAGACATAATCCTTAAATGTGCCTGAGATTTCTAAAAACGATGCAACTACCTTGCCCGATGAGTTTATGAATGTCTCCTGGTGACGGTGATTGTAATTAATAAGCAAGTAGAAACAAAACGTTTCAAACAGCAGAAACAGAAAAAGGAAGTGATATCTGATGATGAAACGAATGAAGTTTCTCATGATGCCGAAACTGTTTGTCACACCTGGTGCCAACCTATAGCTGGCTGGTTAAACGTGTGAATGGGTTAAAAACTTATCTTCACAATCAAACCACTATAACCGCAACGGGGCGTTATGCAATTCAGGACAGTTTCACGCGCACACTGCGGTTATTTGGTTTTCATGATTTATTATCGCAACAGGAACGGAAAACGGTGCCTGTTTTTAAGTGCAATTCCAGTCCCCCGGGCCACGGCATGAAGTGGGTTTTCAGCTATATGGAAGGGGATATTCAATTTGTTGGTCAGCCTTTTGTCCAGTCCGCGCAGCAAGGCGCCGCCACCGGCCAGATATATGCCTTTGTTCACTATGTCGGCATAAAGTTCCGGAGGTGTTTGTTCCAACGCGTTCAAAATGGCTGTTTCCATTTTTGAGATGGATTTTTCCAAACAATGGGAAATTTCCTGATACGAAACCGGAACTTCAATTGGCAATGCGGTCATCTGGTTTGGGCCTTGCACAATAAAATCTGCCGGCGGCTCGTCCAGTTCAGGCAGGGCAGATCCCACACGGATTTTTATCTCTTCAGCTGTGCGTTCCCCAATTTTTATATTGTGCTGGCGGCGCATATATTCCATGATGTCGGCAGTTAAGTCGTCACCTGCAATGCGGATGGATTTATTTGTCACGATGCCGCCCAGGGATATCACTGCAATTTCGGTTGAGCCACCGCCTATGTCAACTACCATGTGTCCTTCGGGCGCTTCAATGTCGAGACCAATACCAAGTGCAGCAGCCATGGGTTCGTAAATCATATATACTTCACGACCACCGGCATGTTCGGCAGAGTCACGTACAGCTCGAATCTCAACCTCAGTACTGCCCGATGGAATACAAACAACAATGGTAAGTGAAGGCGTAAATAGACGCTTTTTGTTGCCATCAATCATTTTAATCATGCCACGAATCATCTGTTCGGCAGCGTTAAAGTCGGCAATTACACCATCGCGCAGCGGACGAATGGTATAGATGTTATCATGGGTTTTTCCGTGCATCTGACGTGCCCTTTCTCCTATGGCTACCAGTTTGTCGGTGCGTCGGTCGAGAGCTACGATGCTGGGCTCATCTACAACAATTTTGTCGTTATGTATGATGATGGTATTGGCGGTACCCAAATCCATTGCCAACTCCTGAGATAAGAATGAAAACAATCCCATTGATTCTGTTTTTTAATGTTTGAAATGACGGTTACCGGTAAATACCATGGATACCTGGTTGGTGTTGCAAAATTCTATTGTGTCGTTGTCGCGGATTGAGCCGCCTGGCTGTATCACTGAACTGATACCCGCCTGGTGCGCTATCTCAATTGAATCGGCAAACGGGAAGAAAGCATCTGACGCCATAACTGCACCTTGAAGGTCAAAACCAAAAGATTTAGCTTTGGAAATGGCGTGCCTCAGGGCATCAACGCGTGATGTTTGTCCAACGCCGCTGGCTGTCATCTGTTTGTTCTTGGCAAGTACAATGGCGTTCGATTTGGAGTGTTTCACTATTTTGTTGGCAAACAACATGTCGTCAATTTCCTGCTGTGACGGTGACTTGCTTGTGACTACTTTCAAATCATCCGCAGTTTCAGTTTTACTGTCTCTATCCTGAACAAGCACCCCGTTGAGCAGTGTTCTGGATGTTGTATCCTGAAGAAACTGTTCCTTTTGCACCAGTATGATTCTGTTTTTCTTCTGTTTGAGGATGGCGAGGGCTTCCTCGCTATATTGCGGTGCAATTACCACTTCAAAGAAAATCTTGTCCATTTCGGCAGCGGCTTCTGCATCAACAACTACATTGGTAACAATAATGCCACCAAAAGCCGACACCGGATCTGCTGCCAGAGCGTCGAGCCAGGCTTGTGTGAGTGATGCACGAGAGGCAAGCCCGCAGGCGTTGTTATGTTTAAGAATGGCCACGGTTGTTTCCTCAAACTCAGCAATGAGGGCTACAGCCGCGTCAATGTCGAGCAGGTTGTTGTACGAAATCTCCTTTCCATGGAGCTGGTCAAACATTTTACTGAAATCGCCATAGAATACCCCTTTCTGATGTGGGTTTTCTCCGTAGCGCAGATGCATGCTGTTGTCCACACTGTTGCGGTATGCCGGAAATTCTCCTTTACTGAAATAGTTAAATATGGCCGAGTCGTAGGCTGATGAAACCGCAAAGGCTGCGGTGGCAAATCGCTTACGATCTTCGAGTGTGGTCTCGCCTTTCTTCTCTTTTAAGATGCGCAAAAGTTCTGCATATTGTTCCATTGAGGGCACTATCACCACATCTTTATGGTTTTTGGCAGCAGCACGAATCAGTGAAATACCGCCAATGTCAATCTTTTCGATGATGCTGGCGTGGTCAGCTCCTGAAGCTACTGTTTCTTCAAACGGATATAGGTCAACAATAACCAGATCAAGTTCTGGAATCTCAAATTCCTTCAATTGGCTTTGGTGTTCTGCATCTTCTCTTTTGGCCAGAATGCCACCAAAAACTTTTGGGTGGAGAGTTTTAACACGTCCTCCCAGAATGGAAGGGTATCCGGTGAGACTTTCAACGCTAGTTACAGGCACTCCCAAATGCTCAATAAAACTCTGTGTACCGCCTGTTGAGTATATTTTTACGCCTTGCTTGTCAAGGGTTTGAACTATTTCGTCCAAGCCGTCTTTGTAAAAAACGGATATCAATGCTGTTCTGATTTTTTTTGATGTGCTCATTTTAATTTCTTTGGATAGACGCAAAAATAAGAAAATAAGCACATTTCGCAACGACGTTTTTTGTTTTTGTTTTATGTTTAAGTGCTATTTTTGAGATATGTGTATGTACTTTTATACTTAGTCTCTTTCTATCCAATCTCCTGATTTGGATTATCTGTGACACACATAGCTTCGTTGGTAAAGTTTTTTATATCGTAATAAAGTAGATTCTATAGAATGAAGAAACTAGTAGTATTAACCGGAGCAGGTATGAGTGCCGAAAGTGGCTTACCTACTTTTCGTGATATGGGTGGTATATGGGAAACGTATGATGTGACACAGGTTGCGTCGCCCGAGGCGTGGCAGCATAATCCTGAACTTGTGCTGCGTTTTTACAATGAACGACGTAAGAAACTTTTTGAGTCTTCACCAAACGAAGGACACCATATTCTGGCTTCTTTAGAGGCCTATTTTGATGTGCAAATAGTAACACAAAATGTGGACGATTTGCATGAACAGGCAGGAAGCTCTAAGGTGCTGCACTTACATGGCGAGTTAAAAAAGGCCAGAAGTACATCCAACCCCAATTTGGTTTATGAGCTTAATGATTGGGAACTGAAAATTGGCGATTTATGTGAGGAAGGCTCTCAACTTAGACCTCACATCGTTTGGTTTGGCGAAACAGTTGAAGAGATTTATAAAGCCCAGGATCTGGTTTCAGAGGCAGATGTTTTCATCGTTGTGGGTACATCGCTAAATGTATATCCTGCAGCGGGATTATTGCATTATGTGGCTTCTGATGTGCCAGTGTTTGTTGTCGATCCCGGGCAGCCATTATTGGCACACAATCCTCATCTTACAATCATAAAGGATAAAGCCTCGGTTGGCCTTCGACAGCTCACATCTGTTTTGCAGAAGTTAGCGTGATGCATACCCAATGGTTAAAATACTTACTCTTACCCAGGGCGTGGCTAAAAGTGCATTGCAGCATGCCTCAAGGGTGGCGCCGGTTGTTATCACGTCGTCGATGAGTAAAATGTGGGTGTTCTCAAAGGCTTGTTGTTCCCTTGTTTTAAATATACCATCTACATTTTCCCATCTTTCGTAATGGCTCTTACGCGTTTGTGAGGCTGTGTGTTTTATTTTCATCATTAACTCATTTGAAACGGGAACTCCAAGTGTCTCAGAAAGCCCGCAGGCTATCAGTTCACTTTGATTGTATCCGCGGGATCGGAGTTTTTTGGGATGTAATGGCACCGGTACAATGTAATCCGGTTTCAGATAGAGTTTTGATTTTATTAACTGACGACCGGCAATACGACCCAGAAATAATCCTGCTTCCCGGTTATTGCGATACTTCAATGAGTGAATAAGCTGTTGAATAAGCTCTCCTTTTCGGTAGTAGTAAATGGAGGATGCAAATTCGATGGGTGCTCGTCCCCAAAACGTTTGAAAAACGGGGTTCTCATTCCAGGTTTCAAATCCGGTACGGGGCAGATTGGATATGCATCTCCGGCAAAGATAAGTTTCATTGTGCAATAGCGAACTGTTGCATCCTTTGCAGTTTCTCGGAAAAAACAGCTCAGAAAAGCCTCGCAGCCAGGGTCTTAGGTTAAGGCACATGGTTTGTTTTGATACTAATAAATATATTTTCTTTGTTTTCTTAGATGCGGTGATGGTTAATATGTGTATGCCAGAACTCAGCATTAAGATTGGTTTAATTTTAAATAGATTTTTAATCAAAGTCAAGATTTTTTCCTTCCGGATTTTTTCTTCCCGTAGGGGGAAATGCTATGGTGTTGTATTTCTTTTAAACGTTGTGACTATGCAACTATAGAAAATGGATCCGTCAAGCTCCAAATTTGTATGGTCTTTAGGGTGTATGCTAAAATTGGCAATCATTTTTAATCAATATTGATACGCCATGCTGTTTTTTATAAATTAAGTCTAAATTTGGGATAACTACGGATGCTGCTTTAATCTGTGCATACGTCATTAATACTTAAATAGATGAGAGTTCACTTTATAGCAATAGGTGGAAGTGCAATGCACAACCTGGCAATAGCTTTAAAAGAGAATGGCGCCTTGGTTACGGGTTCCGACGATGAGATTTTTGAGCCAAGCCGTTCTCGACTGGCTGCTCATGGCCTTTTACCTGCCACCGAAGGTTGGAATCCCGGAATCATTGATGCTTCGTTGGATGCAATCATTCTTGGGATGCATGCCCGTAAGGATAATCCTGAGTTGATGCGTGCTTTGGAATTGGGGCTTAAAGTTTATTCCTATCCTGAGTATCTGTATGAACAATGCAAAGGAAAAAAGCGTGTGGTAGTAGGCGGTAGCCATGGAAAAACTACTGTAACCAGTATGATTATGCATGCGCTGAGGTGGGTAGGCATTGATTTTGACTACATGGTGGGCGCCCAACTCGAAGGGTTTGATACCATGGTGCGTCTTTCTCAGAATGCAAAAATCGCTGTTTTTGAGGGTGACGAGTATCTGTCATCTCCCATCGATCCACGTCCTAAATTTCTTTGGTACAAACCGCATCTGGCTGTAATCACTGGTGTGGCCTGGGATCACATCAATGTTTTTCCCGATATTGAGATGTATAACAAACAATTTAAGTTGTTTGTGGAGTCAGTAGAAGCTGGAGGGTATGTTACCTGGTATGGCGGTGACGAAACGCTATTGGAGATTATGGATGAGATTGAGGGCGATATGGATAGCATTCCATATTTCTCACTCCAGCATACTTTTGCGGGGCAGTCCACTATGGTTTTGTATGATGGAAAATCATATCCAGCACCTGTATTTGGCGAGCATAACCTTCAAAATATGGCTGGTGCAATGAATATCTGTATCGAGCTTGGCATGTCAGCAGACGATTTTCTGTCGGCAATGAGTTCATTCAAGGGAGCCTCGCGCCGTCTGCAGATTCTTGGCCAGAACGACCAATCTACAGTGTTTTATGATTTTGCCCATGCACCCTCCAAGCTAAAGGCAACTGTGACTGCAGTTAAGGAGCGTTTTCCTCAAAGACATTTGACGGCATGTATTGAATTGCATACGTTTAGCAGCCTGAATGCCGCCTTTTTGCCACAATATCATGACACCATGATAATGGCCGATAAACCCATCGTTTTTTACAATCCTGGTGTACTGGCTCATAAGAAATTACCCGAAATTACACCGGAGCAGGTTGCTTCTGCTTTTAACATACCTGTGTCGTCTGTAGTTACCGATGCTGAGAAATTAAAGCAACTGCTTGAAAAAACGCACGCTGACCCCTGGAATCTATTGATAATGACCTCCGGAAACTTTGGTGGAATCGACATTAAAAAGTTGGTTGACACCGTGCTATAACAATTGTACTTTTACTTCATATTTTTTTGTGTGGATGGCTGTAACGTTTTTGCAGCCTAACCGTCATACAATTGTCTTTCGGAGTTGTCAATATGGCTTCGTGAGCCTATAGTCCTCTTTTAGAGATGTCATTATCGTTCTAATCCATTATTTGTTATGTTAAAAATCATTACCCTAGTGTTGATTTGGTCATTCTTTTTCATGCCCAAATCAGAAGCGCAGGAATTGGCAGACCAAGTGCGTGAAAGCTTTCATGGTGTTGAGAGTATTCATGTAAAGGGTGCTTTCTGCAAAGTTGAAATACAGCCAGCCTCTGGAAGAACAGTTGAGCTTGACGGTGAACTAAGAGCCATTCGACGTGTTGATGGGCTTAAAATCCATCACACATTGAAAAACGGAGTACTGGATGTGTGGATTGAGCAACCAGCCAGAATTACAGGACAACTTAAAGGATTCCTGAGTTTTGAAGTGCCTCCCGGTATTGCCATAAAGGTCGAAAATGTGTCGGGTGAGGTAAAAGTAGTTGGCGTGGGCGGAGAGAACACCATTTTGGAGAGTGTCTCTGGAGGTATAGTTGCTGAGAACATTCCTGCCAATCTTCAGGCTAAAAGTGTTTCGGGCAGCATTAAAACAAATATGGTTTCAGGAACGCTTCATGCCCGTTCGGTCAGCGGTGCCTTAAATTTAGTCTCGGTGGGTGGCGCAGCAGATGTATCGTCCGTTTCCGGAAGCATTGTGGTGAAGTCTGTGATGGGTGATATGAAGTCAGGTAACACATCCGGTTCTACCAATATTTCTGAAGTGATGGGCAGTGCCGAGGTGAAATCTGTTTCAGGAAGTGTATCGGTTAGTGGTGTAAAAGGGGATGTGGCTGCATCCACTGCATCAGGGAGTATTGAAGTGCGGGAAATTGTGGGGAGTCTGAACCTAACCAGCACCAGTGGCGGAATAAAGGGTAGTGCAGTAATTCTTACAGGTAACAGCAATTTTAAAAGCTCATCCGGAAGTATAGACATCTCTTTTGGAAGTGATTTGGCTGGGATGACGTTTGATTTGCGTGCTACTTCGGGCTCAGTATCGGTGGGCGATACCCGTGGCGCCAATCAACTAAATGTTGGAAACGGCCCAGTAATGGTGCGAGGCACAACCACCTCTGGTAGTCAGCGATATAGATAGATTGCATATTTGTTGATATAAAAAAAGGGTCGCATTGCGACCCTTTTTTTATGTTCTATGCCAGATTACTTTTTGGCAATATAGTGGTAATGAGGACCAAAGCGCTCAAATGCTGCTCTGTCGAGCATCTCTCTGTGATCAGGATGGGCAACCGAAATAATTTGACGGGCACGTTCCTGCAAAGTTTTTCCATAAAGGTTCACAGCGCCATGTTCTGTTACCAGCCAGTGCATGTTTGCTCTGGTAGTTACTACGCCTGCGCCTTCCATGAGCGTTGGGGTAATTTTTGATACGCCTTTTGATGTTACCGAAGGCATCGCAATAATTGGTTTTCCGCCTTCTGAGTGGCCTGCACCGCGGATGAAGTCAATTTGACCTCCAACACCCGAGTAGTGAGTGGTACCAATTGAGTCAGCACAAACCTGACCGGTAAGGTCAACCGAAAGTGCTGAGTTGATGGCGGTAACTTTATGGTTTTTGCGAATTACATGAATGCCGTTGGTGTGAGACACATCCATCATGGCTACTTGTGGGTTGTCATCGATAAAATCGTATAAGTTTTGTGAACCCATTAAGAATGATGCAACAATTTTACCTTTGTCAATTTGCTTTCTCATTCCGTTCACTACACCTTTTTCAATCAATGGCAACAGACCATCTGAGAACATTTCGGTGTGGATACCCAAATCTTTATGGTTACCAAGTTCTGCCAATACGGCATTCGGAATACCACCAATACCCATTTGCAAACATGCTCCATCCTCAACAAGGTCAGCCACGTTACGTCCTATAGCTTTTTCAATATCGGTAAGCGGAGCGTTGTGGTGAATGTAAAGCGGCTCATCGTGCTCTACCACATAGTCGATTTGTTTCAGGCTAATCATGGCATCACCCCATGCGCGTGGCACATGTTTATTAACCTGGGCTATAACGATGTCTGCGTTTTCAACAGCAGCCAGAGTGGCATCCACTGAGGTTCCCAATGAAACAAAACCATGCTTGTCAGGACGAGATACCTGAACCAGCGCAACATTTACTTTCAGATAGCCCTGGCGAATCAACTTTTGTGTCTCGCTCAGGAAAACGGGGATGTAATCAGCATAACCGGCCTGGGTTGATTTGCGCACGTTTCCACCTACAAAGAAGGACTCAAGCTGAAATACGCCTTCAAACTCCTGGTCAGCATAAGGCGCGGGTCCTTCTGTATGGATGTGCTGTATTCTTACATTCTCAAACTCTCTGTTGCGGCCACGCTCTACCATGGCTCTGATTAGGGCATGAGGCGTTACTGCAACACTACTGAGGTGAACCCTGTCACCCGACTTGATAACTTTTACTGCCTCCTCGGCTGTAACTGACTTGTAACCCATTTTGATAACAGTTTTATGTGTATGTTGTATAATTGATAACCAGATGCTTACTCCGACCAGAGTTGGTGCTTTTCAGGATGGATTTGTTTTGGGGACAGACATCTGCTTCACTAATCATCCTATCTAACATTTATCGCCAGTCAGAAATTTTTAATTCCACATCCTGAAAATGAATCTCAGGTAAGATGTGTCAATGCTCCTAATCCGTTGTATTTGCAGGGATTGATTTTAAACATTAACAAGAAACGGTCGAATTAAAAACTGTGCAAAACTACGATTTTATATCAATATCCGGCCATTAAAAAAAATGTTTAAGATCACCTTTTTGAGATGTTTATACGCTCTTCTCTCTTTTTTTGGGGGACGAATCCTTAGATGTTGTTTTTCTCTGAATGGGTCAAGATGTTGGTCAAATATCAAACTTTTTGAAGTTGGTTCTGTTCTACAATGCAAGTCAAACTATAAACCATACGTAAGTTATGGCTGGTTAATTTTTTTGATGATGCTGAACATGAATAGTTGCTGTGAGGGAGTTCTTCAGGCCAACAAATAAAAGAATATTGAAAGATGACGAAACACAAAGATATTGCTTCCATTAGAACCGATTTTTTAAAGCACCACATCGACCTGTCGAAGCTAAACGAAAATCCACTGCTTCAGATGAAAGAGTGGATTGATGATGCCATACGTCTTGAACATGAAGAGCCAACCGCCATGAGTTTATCAACGGTTGATAAATCTGGTAAGCCTCATTCTCGCATTGTGTTGCTTAAAGGGATGGATGGTTCCGGATTGCAATTTTATACCAATTATGAAAGTGCCAAAGGGCGCCAAATGAGTGAGCATGCGCATGTGGCTCTTCTGTTTTTTTGGTCTGGCCTAGAGCGGCAATTACGGGTAGAGGGTGTAGTGACAAAATTGTCTGAAAAGGTGTCTGATGCCTATTTTGCATCGCGCCCCCGTGAGAGCCAGATTGGCGCCTGGGCTTCGCCGCAAAGTCAGCCTCTTAAATCACTTGTTTCGCTGGAAGCGCGTTTTAACGATTACGCTCAGAAGTTCGAAGGGCGTGACATTCCGCGCCCCTTGCATTGGGGCGGATACAATGTGATGCCTGACTATTTTGAGTTTTGGCAGGGGCGTCCCGGCAGATTGCACCAGCGTGTGGCTTTTACGCGAGATAACGAGAAGTGGAACAGAGAGATTCTGGCGCCTTGATTTATTTCGTAGTTAAGGCCTGAAACACATCTTCAAGTGACTGTTTCTGCTGTTTCATTCCCAAAAGTATCAAATCATTTTCCACGGCAAATCTAAAGATGCTGCCTCTGACATCGCTGGAAGGTTGGGAGGTTATAACCCATGACGAACCATTGTAATCGGCACGCATAATGCCCTGAATGGCAATAAGCTGTTCCGGAGCCGGCTGCCGGTCAAACTCAACTTCGATAATCGTATCGCCTGCGGTATGAATGGTGTCCAGTTTAGCTGTTTTTTCATCCGCTACAATTTGTCCTTGATGAATGATAATGACACGTTCACATATCGCCTGAACTTCCTGCATAATATGGGTGGAGAGGAGTATGGTTTTTGATTTTCCCAAAGTTCGGATAAGGTTTCGAACATCTGCAACCTGATTGGGGTCGAAACCGGTTGTGGGTTCATCCAGAATGAGCACTTCCGGGTCGGGCAGCAGCGCTTGGGCCAGCCCTACGCGTTGGCGATATCCCTTTGAGAGCATTCGGATTTTTTTATGGCATTCGGGACGCAATCCGGTCATTTCAATCATCTCTTCAACTCTGGTTTTGATGTCAGGCAAATGATATATACCTCCCACAAAACGCAGGTATTCGGTCACATACATGTCGGTATAGAGTGGATTGTGTTCGGGCAGATATCCAATTTTGCGTCGCAACTCGATACTATTCTCAGTCACATCAAGGCCACAGACTGCTACTTTCCCGGACGACGCAGGTAAATATCCGGTAAGAATCTTCATCATCGTGGATTTACCAGCACCGTTTGGCCCCAGAAAACCAACAATTTCACCACTTTTGACCTCAAATGAAGCGCTCTTTAAAGCCTGTTGCCGGCCATAAAATTTTGAAACATCAGTTACAGATATCGACATTTTGATTTTTTTATGCCTTAAAGTTATTAAATTTCGGTAAAGAGGGGATAATTTAGTGGCTGATTAAAATATTCAGGTTGCCGGATTAAAACCTTGAAATGATTGTTAACCGTCATTATATGGCGCATTTCTTTTTTTGAAATAATCATAACAGATTAAATATGAGCTCAGGAAAAATATTTCCCTATTGCAAGTCATTGTTTCGCTATCGCCGCAACGCTACTCAAGAAGTTCGAGTGGGAAGTGTGCTTTTAGGTAGCGGGCATCCGGTAAGGCTTCAGTCTATGACAACCACTAATACTTTAGATGCTGAAGCTACAGCAGCCCAATGTATCTCAATTTTTGAGGCGGGTGGCGAAATTGTCAGGATTACCACTCAGGGACGTCGTGAAGCGCATAATCTGGAAGAGATTAAACGTATCCTTCAGCAAAAGGGCTATCATTTTCCGATTGTGGCCGACATCCATTTTAATCCCAACGCAGCGGCAATTGCTGCTACAGTGGTGGATAAGGTGCGTATCAATCCCGGTAATTTTGCCGATGGTGCAAAAAAGTTTCGTGAGAAGGATTATACCGACGAAACGTACCAGGAGGAAATTGAAGAGGTGAAGAAAAAGTTTTTGCCATTTCTGGATATCTGTAAGGCAAATTGTACCGCCATTCGCATTGGGGCAAACCACGGCAGTTTGTCTGATCGCATCATGGCACGCTATGGCGACACCCCAAAAGGTATGGTAGAATCGTGTATGGAGTATCTTCGTATTTGCCGGGAGCAGAACTTTAGTGACATTGTGCTGAGCATCAAATCGAGCAATACAAGGGTGATGGTGCATACTGTGAGGTTACTGGTTAGCACCATGAAAGCCGAAGGGATGAATTTTCCGCTTCACCTGGGTGTGACAGAAGCCGGTAGTGGTGAGGATGGACGCATAAAATCGGCGGTGGGAATTGGGGCTCTTTTAGCCGACGGTCTGGGCGATACCATCCGGGTTTCGTTAACGGAAGATCCCGAGAAGGAGATTCCGGTTGCCCAAATGCTTAAAATGCACTTCGAGACATTCCAGAATCATGAACCCATCAAAGAGGTTGATGATACATCTTATAGTCCCTATGCATATATCAGACGAAGTGCGCATGAAACAGGCGTTTTTGGTGGCAGTAAACCACCTGTTGTTATTGCCGACCTTAGAAATACCCAATCAGGCATAAGTAAGATGGTTCCTGAGGCCGTAATCATCGATTCGGAACAGTACATATTACCCATTGGCTGGGAAAGTGTTGTAATGATTGTGCCATGCAATTCTGAAGAGGGTTTTCCAGGCAGACCAGAATTGATTCCACTCTTTAGCCCCGAAATGTTGCTAACCAATAAATGTAAGGGATTAAGGTTTGTGCAGATGGGCTATCCTGATGTAAATGACGAGACAACAGACTATCTTAAAAGGAACCCTGACGTGGTGATTCTTTTAACCACCAACAACATAAACGGTGTTGCCGAGCAGCGGGCATTCTTTTTAGCAATGAATCACCATGCTATAACCAATCCTGTGATTGTGCACCGACACTATAAGCTGACGGATGAAAGTGCCCTGCAGATTATTGCCGGTGCCGATACCGGAATGCTTTTTCTTGATGGTTTTGGCGATGGCATATCCATTCATGCGCCTAACGTCTCTCTGGCATCGGTGGTTGAAACGCAGTTTGGAATTCTTCAAGCCTCTCGTGTGAGATTTTCACGTACCGAATATATATCGTGCCCGGGTTGTGGACGCACATTGTTTGATTTACAAACAACTACCGAAGAGGTGCGACGTAAGACTTCGCATCTGAAAGGCCTTAAAATAGCCGTTATGGGATGCATCGTGAATGGAATAGGAGAGATGGCTGATGCCGATTATGGGTATGTAGGTGCTGGCCCAGGAGTGGTCTCTTTATTTAAAAACCGTGAGCTGGTGAGTCGGAACTTGCCTCAGGAAGAGGCTGTAGATGCATTGATTGATTTAATTAAAGAGAGCGGAGATTGGGTTGACCCGATTTAATTGGCGCATTTGTCAAATATAACCTGAAGATGGTGGAATCCTGAAATATTTTTTTGCAAAGGCTTAAAGGTTTTTTTAAATTGCACCTTGGTGTTATTTTTCGTTGCTGAAGCATAATGTTTTAATTTAATAAATTTTCAACTGATGAGACGTCTCCTGGTTTTACTAATGGCCATTTCATATATGCCGGTTTATGCCGGTTTTATCGAAATTAAGGGTGCTTATCAGGGTGAAAACATCTACGTGAAAAACCCATTTGCGGCCGTTGGTGTGGGATTTTGCGTGTTTGAAGTGACCGTAAACGGAATGACCACTACAGATGAAATAAATTCCAGCGCTTTTGAAATCGACCTGGCAGTTTATGGTTTCCGTTTGGGAGATCCTGTTGTTGTCCGAATTAACCACAAGGACGGTTGTACCCCACGCGTGCTTAACCGCGACGTGCTAAGTCCACGGGCTACCTTTGAAGTTGAAGATTTGAGAGTTAACGGAGAGCGCATCACCTGGACATCCCGGAATGAGTCGGGTTCACTCCCTTTTGTGGTTGAACAGTTTCGTTGGAACAAATGGGTAGCCGTAGGCGAAGTTATTGGAAAGGGTGTGCCTGGAACACATACCTACTCACTCCCTGTACGTCCGCACGGTGGAGAGAACCGCTTTCGTATCCGTCAAACCGACCATACCCGAAATCACAAGTATTCGCCCGAAGTGGTACATCGCACCAATAGACAACCCGTGCGCTTTTCTGTTACATCTGATGGTTCAGACATCAGCTTCACCGATAACACCATGTATGAATTGTATGATGGCTTTGGCCGCATCGTCGTAAAAGGCTTTGGCGATCGCATACACATTTCCGGATTGCAGCGCGGACGTTATTACTTGAATTTTGACAACCAGATGGAAGTATTTATTAAACGTTAGTTACAGGTTCTATCCATCATTAAAAAGCCCAAATTCATTATATATTGGGCATTTACTGCTTTTTTGCCGTTCAAAATCACTTTTTTACCATCCAATTTGACTCAACAAAAATGTTTTGTCGGGCTTATTTGTAAAGGATTGACCCTCAGCTTGAAGTGTAAATAAATTCTGATAATCTTATTTTGTTTTTAATAAAAGATTAACTTTGGCTTTCGTCGAAAACTGATATATTTACATTTTGGCACCTGAATTTTAAATCGTTCTATTTATGGCAAAAATTATTGCTCTTGCGAATCAAAAGGGTGGCGTTGGTAAAACTACTACAGCCATTAACCTGGCTGCCAGCCTTGCAGTTCTTGAGTATAATGTACTTGTAGTTGATGCCGACCCTCAGGCAAATGCCACATCGGGTCTGGGTTTTGACCTTAACAATATTGAGAACAGCATCTACGAATGTATCATTGATAAAGTAGATACCAAAAAAGCCATTCTTAAAGCTGAAATTGATCACCTGTTTATTCTGCCATCCCATATCGACCTGGTTGGTGCGGAGATTGAAATGCTGAATATGCCCAAGCGTGAGTATGTGCTCAAAGAAGTACTTGAAAAGGTGCGGGATGATTATGATTTTATTCTTATCGACTGCTCTCCTTCATTGGGATTGATAACCGTGAATGCATTAACTGCGGCCGATTCTGTTATAATCCCTGTGCAGTGTGAGTATTTTGCGCTCGAAGGATTGGGTAAACTGCTCAATACCATTAAAATTATTCAAAGCAGGCTAAATCCTGAACTCGAAATTGAAGGATTTCTGCTAACCATGTATGATTCTCGCTTAAGATTATCGAACCAAGTGGTGGAAGAGGTTCAGACGCACTTCCAGGACATGGTGTTTGAGACGCTTGTAACCCGCAACATCAAACTCAGCGAAGCTCCCAGTTATGGCAAAGCTGTGGTGATGTATGATGCGGCATCAAAAGGTGCAACAAACTATCTCAACCTGGCACGCGAGTTGTTGCAGAAGAACAACATGACTAAAATGGATAATAAGGATAAAATCATAAATAAGTAATTGGTTACTACGACATTAGTTAAGATGACAAAAAAAAGCGCATTAGGAAGAGGATTAGGAGCATTAATTGATAATAGCGAAGATGTAAGACGTCCGCGTCCTACTGCTTCGATAAACGAAATAGAGATAAGTAAGATTGAGGCCAATCCATGGCAGCCACGTTCACATTTTGATGAGGAGCGGTTGAATGAGTTGGCTTTGTCAATAAAGGGAGTGGGCATTGTGCAACCACTTACCCTCCGCAAAATTGGTGAAGATCGTTATCAGTTAATTGCAGGTGAAAGACGTTTTAGAGCCGCCAAGTTGGCCGGTCTCGAAAAAGTGCCTGCTTACGTGCGTGATGCCGAAGATGACATCATGTTGGAAATGGCGCTTGTGGAGAATATCCAGCGTGAAGATCTCGATCCAATCGAAGTGGCCATTAGTTATCAGCGACTGATTGATGAATGTAACCTCACTCAGGAGAACCTTTCCGACAAAGTAGGGAAGAAGCGCTCCACCATCACCAACTACCTCAGACTTCTGAAGCTGCCTGCCGAAATTCAGTTGGGATTGCGTGAACGGCAAATCTCGATGGGACATGCGCGTGCCATTGTGAACGTAGAAAATGCAGAGGTGCAACTTTCGCTCTTTAACCAAATCGTTGAGTTTGATTATTCTGTAAGAAAAGTTGAAGAGTTAGTGCGCACGCTTGGCAGTAATGTTGAGGAGCCTGTTGCAAAAGAGAAAAGTCAGACAACTGAAAGTGCTCAGAGTGAAGCCTATATGGCATTAAAGAATCAGCTGTCTAATTTCTTTAAAACCAATATACAGTTCTCCAGAAGTGACAATGGTAAAGGTAAAATCATCATTCCATTCCGCTCAGACGAAGAACTTGAAAAAATTATCTCAATCCTCGATAAGGCGAATACCTGATGTGGCTAAATTGGAATGCTAGGCAGCGTTTGACCTGTAATTTTATATATGCAGGTTTTTTGAGCCTGCTGTGGAGCATGTTCCCGGTATTGGCTGGTGCGCAGTATCAGGACACTCTGGCAGTTACCCCTTCTCAAAATGAAGTGGTGTTAGTCTTTGACGATT
This sequence comes from Alkaliflexus imshenetskii DSM 15055, assembly GCF_000517065.1. Lineage (GTDB taxonomy): Bacteria > Bacteroidota > Bacteroidia > Bacteroidales > Marinilabiliaceae > Alkaliflexus > Alkaliflexus imshenetskii. Next base: position 2,376,788 of record NZ_KI912105.1, read on the forward strand.
ACAAACACTCTCCGCACAAAGCCAGTATCTATTCAGCCGTGTTTCCGGGCATGGGACAGATTTATAACAAAAAGTACTGGAAAGTACCTATTTTATATGGCGGTATTGGTGGTTTTGCCTATGCCATCCATTTTAATTCAAAGTACTATAATCGCTACCGATCGGCTTATCGGGACTTTCTAATTCGCGACCCGGGAAATACAAGTTATGAGTGGGTGCTGCGACGCTCGCCTTTAACCCTCGACGATGTGCACGGGCCCTATGCTGATTGGTTTCAGCGTGCGCTTGACAACAAACGACGATATTATAAACGATATCGTGATTTGAGCTATATCGGTATGGCGGCTCTATATGTTCTGAATATTATTGATGCCACCATCGATGCCCATTTTTATGACTTTGATATAAGCGATGACCTCTCATTTCGACTTGAGCCTGTTGTTTTACAGCCATTTCCCGATACTGGAAATGCTTTTGGCTTTCAGTTGAGACTCCAGTTTTAGTGCGTTCCTTTTTTAGATTTAATCTATAACTCTCAATGCTTTTTTGCGTATGAGTGACATGGTTTTATCCACTTGGATATTGATAAATTATTGAATATGAAGAAGATTTTGATTGTGTTGTTAGTTGCGTTTACCCAAATTGGGGCTAATCTTTATGCCGAAGGACCCAAGAATAACGAACCTGGAGAGTATCGGGAGTTTTCAGCCGCATCTCTAGATAGTTTAGTTAACCTATGGCATGCCCGACCAGCTGTTCCTGCTTTTGTAGTTGATACAATCATTGAATCGGCTGAGTTTTTGTACGAAGAGTTACCTGATTCAGTCTATATTCAACGCCTGGCATCAATCAATTCTCCCATCTATTATCCTTTTAACAACCAGGTAAAGTCCTATATACGGCTTTACACTCAGCGCAGACGCGAACAGATGGAAAACATGCTGGGCCTAGCAGAATATTATTTTCCGATGTTTGAGGCTGCACTTGATGCACGCAATATGCCAATGGAGCTTAAATATCTTGCCGTGATTGAGTCGGCGCTTAATCCAAGGGCATTGTCGCGAGCCGGCGCATCAGGCATCTGGCAGTTTATGTATCACACAGGTAAGCGTTACGGACTGGAAGTTGATTCCTATATAGATGAGCGCCGCGATCCGTTTAAAGCTACCGAGGCTGCTGTGAGCTTCCTGTCTGACCTTTACGATATTTATGGCGATTGGCATTTGGCAATTGCTGCCTATAATTGTGGTCCCGGTAACGTGAATAGAGCCATCCGACGCGCCGGAGGCAAACGTGATTTCTGGGAAATTTACTATGGCTTGCCGCGCGAAACAAGAGGTTATGTGCCTGCATTTATTGCCGCAACCTACGCATTCACTTATGCCCGTGAGCATAACCTTCACGCACGTCCAATAAATCTGCCTGTTGCCACTGATACCATTATGGTGAGCAGGCCTCTCCATTTTGAACAGATCGCTGATATGCTTCAAATTCCGGTCGATGCCATCAGGGAACTCAATCCTCAGTATCGGAAAGATGTGATTCCGGCGCTCACAAAATCCTATCCACTGCGCCTCGCCTTTGACCAAACCACAGCTTTTGCTGCAATTGAAGACACAATATATGCGCATCGTCGCACTCAATTTTTTCCGAACAACCAATTGGTGGTGACGCCATCAAATAACACGCATTCCGCGGTAGCACCTGCAGGGAGGGAACCTGTATATTATACCGTTAAATCTGGTGATGCTGTAGGGCTCATTGCCGGTTGGTTCAATGTTCGTGTGTCTGATTTGAGGTATTGGAACAATATCAACGGAAATTTGATTCGCGTTGGTCAACAGTTGGTTGTTTATGTACCCCGCGATAGACTGGCACACTATCAGTCTGTTGCCGATACACGCATGGGCAGAACTTCTAGCCGGCCTGCTGCACCAACTGCCGTTGTGTCAGCCTCAACTGCTCCTGGCAACGACGATGATTATGTTTGGCATACTGTACGCTCGGGTGACAACATCTGGAGCATTGCGCAACAATATCCCGGAGTTACCAATGAAGACATCCTGCGCCTGAACAACATAACCGATGCCCGTCGCATTCAACCCGGGCAGAGATTACGCATCAGGCCACGCTCATAATACTACGTTTGGGGAACATGTGTGACAGACATTGGTTGATTGGCAGACTTTTTGATGCATTGGTGTCTGATTAACTATACAAATTGGAGGAACTATGTTATTGATTATTTTCGTTGTTTTTATGCTGGCCAGCTGGATTGTCAGTTCACAGCTTAAAAGCAGATTTAAGAGATACTCCCAGACACCCATTTCAGGTGGTATGTCAGGAAGGGAGATTGCTGAAAAAATGTTACGCGATAGCGGCGTATATGATGTGAAAGTTTTGTCGGTTGGCGGACAATTGTCCGATCATTACAATCCTGCCAATAAAACTGTAAACCTGAGTGCCGAAGTGTATCAGGGACGTAACGTGGCTGCAGCTGCTGTAGCTGCCCATGAATGTGGTCACGCCATTCAACATGCCAGAGCTTATGCACCGCTTCAGCTGAGATCTGCTCTGGTGCCTTTGCAAAATGTGAGTGCCAAAATGCTTAACATCATTTTTATTGCAATGTTTTTTGGTGCGTTTATGCTTCCCAATGTCATCAGTTTTGATTTGGCTTTGATAATCATAATTGCCTGTTATTCTGTGTTTACGGCATTTGCAGTTATTACACTTCCGGTAGAAATCAATGCCAGTCAGAGGGCGTTGGCATGGCTCAACACCAGCGGAATTACTGGTGGACGCAGTCACGAGGAAGCCAAAGATGCACTAAAATGGGCTGCTTATACCTATGTGGTGGCTGCCTTATCCGCAATGGCCACACTGGCTTACTATTTAATGATTTTCTTTAGTCGCAGAGATTAAGAAAGATATTTCTCAGAAAATATTTAAGGGGCTTGAAAAACACTGTTTTTCGGCCCCTCTTTGTTTTCTGGTTATGCTTCGGTGAGTTCGGCGCGGTGAATGGCGTTGTAGTCTTTTAGGATGGTTGTTAAAAACTCCCTGTCGGGCAAAGCCGTTTCAATGGTTGTTTTTTTAATGATGGCATCTCTGGTTTTTTGCATCAGTACGATGTTTTCCTGAAGTTGAGGTGATTTTCCTGTGGCTTCGAGCACTTCTCTTATGATGTGTATATCTTTGTCGCTCAGCGTATTTGCCTGGCGAAAAACAGGCGTGTATTGTTCATCTACCTCCATCCAAACCGAATCATTCAGCGAGGTTTTAGATGGGATTTTCAGAACGGTTGTGGATGCGGCTATGTCACCAATCCTCTGGCCTTTACCGTTCACTATCATTACCAATACGGCAATGGAACCCATAAGCAAAGTGATATCGGGCAGGCGAAAAATCCACCTTATAAAGCAGCTGCCAAGGGTGAGTTGTGAGCCGTCGGTTTTTAGAACCCTGATGCGCATTATCATTTTGCCAGGACTTTGTCCGTTAAAAAATGATTCCCACAGGAAGTGGTAGAGTAACACTGGGATGAGAAAAACCAGTTGCCAGCCCGACAGGTCAGAATTAAAAACAAATACCATAATGACTACCGAGTATATGGCCATTATCATCATGTCGATAAGGTATGCGAGAATGCGATCTCCAATACTGGCTATTTTGTATTGAAGCGACACGTTTTGTGTTGTGTTAAGGTGGTAAGTTTCCATTAATTAGTTGTATGTTTTTTATCGAATGCGCTTATGTATCGTATGCCAATTTATCAGGATATCGACATCAACAAAAACCATCAAAGAGCCGATTAATGCAGCATTTTTTCAAGCAATAGCAAATTTAGTGATTTTAGATGCACCGGGCACAATTTTTTTGTGGACAGATGCGGAACTTCTGCTGTTACCCGCGTAGTTTTTGAATTTTCAATTATCTTTATTCCTGTTTCAATAATTAAGAATTGTTTCCCGGCCAATGAAGGAGATCGCATTCATCAATAAGAACAAGATGCGCTGGAATGCATTTGAGGCTCAGCTCGGCCGCAATCGCAATCCCGACCCTGATGAGTTGGCCGACCATTTCATTCAGCTTACTGATGATCTTTCCTATGCGCGTACCTTCTATCCGCAGTCGCCAATAGTTGATTATCTTAATGGCTTGAGTGTGAAAGCCCACACCATTATTTATCGAAACAAAAAAGAGAAAGGCGCCCGCCTGCTCGATTTTTGGATAAGCGAGCTGCCTTTGTCTATTTATAATGCACGACGCGATTTTGCCTGGTCGCTCCTTATTTTTGTAAGTGCTATGTTGTTGGGTGTTCTCTCTGCATATACCGATGACAATGTGGTAAGACTGATTTTGGGCGATCAGTATGTGAACATGACGCTGGACAATATCCAACGAGGTGATCCGATGGGGGTTTATGCTCAGATGATGCCCGCTGAAATGTTCTTTAAGATCACAATCAATAACTTATATGTGTCGTTTGTGGTGTTTCTTTTCGGGATTTTTACACCTCTCGGTTCAGCTTTTATTATTTTTAGGAATGGTATTATGGTTGGGGCATTTATAGCATTTTTCTTCCAGCGTTCGTTGGGAGGTGTTTCATCAATGGCCATCATGATACATGGATCGTTGGAGCTGTCGGCCATTGTGCTCGCGGGTGGTGCGGGAATACTGCTTGGCCGCAGCATTCTTTTCCCGGGTACACTGCCACGGCGCGAGAGTTTTGTTCGTGGGGTGCGTAAAGGAACCAAAATCATGCTTGGTCTGGTGCCTTTCTTTATTATTGCCGGGATACTCGAGAGTTTTATTACACGCTATTATATGACCATCTCATATACCACAAACACATTTATCATACTAAGCTCCTTTGCTTTGGTTATTTGGTACTTCATTATATATCCCAAACAGGTTTACCTTAACACCCAAAAAAGCATCAATGATGGAAAAGAGTGATTTTGTACTTTACCGGAAAAGAGATTTTTCCGATGTGATAAATGCCACTTTCGCATTTATTACCAGCGAGATTTTACCTTATCTGAAAGCCATAACGCTGTTTTGTGGCATTCCTATATTATTAACAAGTATTCTGGCAGCCTGGTTTTCTGATGATATAATGGGTCAGGTGTTTGCTCAGATTTTAGCCGGAGGCGAGAATATTGAGGGGATGTCAACAAATCCCGGAATTCTCGGTCTGCTTTATTTTACATCTTTTTTGGCTTACCTTTTTCTGATTGGCATCACCAGCGCCTATATGTCACTTTACTCTATTAATGGGCGAGGCGGTTTTACCTCCATGGATATATGGAACGAATTTGCTTCTCATTTTTGGCCTTTGTTGGCAATTTTTATTCTCACGGCTATTCTGGTGGCCGGTACAGGCGGGATAGGGGTTGTAATTATTATGATGATAACCGCTCTGGCTGGAACCGGAACGCTTGCAGGATTGCTGATTTTTCTTGGCTCAATTACGTTTATCATTTTGCCTGTGATTTATGTGATGATCTCTTTTTCGCTTACACCAATGGTTCTGTTTGTGGAGAAGAGAGGCATTGTATCATCTTTTGGACGCTCATTTAAGCTGATAAGCGGTTTTTGGTGGCTTACCTTTGGCATTGTGTTTATCCTTTTACTAATAGTGACTGCTTTGAGTATGTTGTTCTCACTTCCTGTGATGATTGCCGGATTCATTAAAGGTTACTTTGCCATGAGTGGCGAAGGAAGTGGCGATAGTCATTCGGTTGCACTTATTGTGACGTCAATACTCAGCGGGCTTGGCCAGTATCTTGTGTACGCCATTCTGCTCATTGGTGTAGGTGTTCAGTATTTTAGTCTGCGCGAGCAGAAAGATAACAGAGATCTCTTTCAGAAAGTGTCTGAAATGGCAGCTGAGAGTAACTGAATTTTCATTGACGATAAGGCGTAATCTTAATGGCAACAGTTAAGCAACGAGTTTTTATTTTGTTGATATTCTGGCTGATGGTCTGTTCATCTAAGGCCAGTGATACGTTGCACGTTGAAGTGTGGGACACAACCACTCCGGTTGAGTATCGATCGCCATCGATGGAGGAGATAGAAAGTTTAAGGCAAAACCCTAAGTACAACTATGATAGGGGAAGCGATAAACCGGATTTGTTCACCCGCCTTTTGATGTGGTTTTTTCAGCACCTTTATAGGGGCATTAGTGAGGTGTCAGGTCTTAAGTATATCCTGTTGACTGTAGGTTTTGTGGTTTTATTTTTATTGATGTTGAGGCTGATGAACGTGCCGTTTATGGGCGCATTCTCCTTCTTCAGAAGCGGGAAATCCACCGAGTTTAACATGGTTCATGAGGCCAATGAGTTACAGAGAGAAGAGCTCGATAAGATGTTTGGATTGTATCGTGAGAACGGGGCATTTCGTGAGGCGGTGCGCATACTCTACTTAATGTTTTTGCAGAAACTCTCGGTTAGAGGCATAATTAAACTCCGATATTACAAAACCAATCGTGAATATGCTTCCGAAATTGAGGATGTGGCCTTGCAGCAACTGTTTCGTCGGCTCTCCCGGATGTATGAATTTGTATGGTACGGCCATTTTGAGCCTGATATCACCCATTTTAACAGTATAGAAACGGCATTCCGAAGTTCAATTTCTTCACTCGGACAAAATCCTGAAGACAATGGCTGAAAAGAGTAAATCCAACAGGATTCTTACGGGGATTCTTATAGGCGGGCTTTTGGTGCTGATTGTTGTGATCGCCATAACGCCCAGACCTGTGGATTGGTCTTTGAGTTTCTCCAGACGACATGATACTCCGATGGGCACCAGGCTGGTTTATAGAATGCTGCCGCAGCTATTTCCAAATCAGGACATCATTGTGTCGCACTCCCGCCTTATCGATTTCCTGAGAGAGGCCACTCCTATCAATTCCAACTTTATTTTTATCAACGAGTCACTCGAATTTGACCAGAGTGAGACCGAACGGCTGCTTGAAATTGTTTCTGCCGGCAACAACATATTTCTTGCAACATCAGCTGTTTCTGACGAGCTGGCCGACACCTTGAATCTCGCTATTTTAAAAAGTTCTGCTCCAATTCTGTCCATAGGTTCTGACTCTATTGGGTATCATTTTACCAATCGTCGTTTGAAATCGGCTTATGGAAGCTGGTATCGCAAAGCAGCAACTTCAAATAGAATTACCTCTTACGATACGCTTCGCACCACTGTTCTGGGGCACGACCATCTGGGAAACACGAATTTTATAAGGATGGCATTTGGGAATGGATCTCTCTATTTGAACTGCAATCCGGTAGCGTTTACCAATTATCACCTTCTATCGGGCAACAATTCGGAGTATATTTTTAAGTCACTCTCCTATTTGCCGGTGGAATCTACAGTTTGGGATGAGAATTACAAAATTGGCGCACCGCTTATTGATTCGGAAATGAAGTTTGTTCTCTCAAGACCGGCCCTTAGGATGGCTTGGTATGTTTTATTTGCAGGCATTCTTTTGGTCTTTGTTTTTCAGGGGAAACGGCGTCAGCGCATCATCCCCGTAATACCAAAGCCTGTAAATACATCGCTCTCCTTTATCGAAACAATAGGCAGACTCTATTTTTCGAGGCAAAATCATCATGGTATTGCCAGCAAGCGATTTGTCTATTTTTTGGAGTATTTGCGCAGCCACTATTTTCTGGATACATCCATTCCGGAGAGCAGGTTGATTGAGGAGACAGCACGTAAATCAGGCATCCCTGAACGTGCCATTGCCGGAATATTTAAGATGGCCGGAAACCTTGAGCGGGTCAATCAGATTTCACAGGAGGATTTGCAACAGTTTAACCGTCAAATTGATTTTTTTTACCGTAACTGTAGATGATATGGAAATTAACGATATGAGCAACTTCAACAATGGGGATACCCCGTTTGAGAGCCGCATAAAGGTTCAGGAACTAAATCATATGGCTTTTCGCATTCGCAACGAAATTTCAAAGGTAATAGTGGGGCAGGAGCGTGTTCTGGATCTTATCCTGACTGCCTTGCTGGCCAATGGGCATGTGCTTATTGAGGGTGTGCCGGGTGTGGCAAAGACCTTAATTGCAAAGTTGCTTGCTCGCAGCATCGATACTGGTTATTCCCGTATTCAGTTCACGCCTGACCTGATGCCCTCAGATGTGTTGGGTACCACTGTATTTAATTCGGCCACTTCAACTTTTGAGTTTAACCAGGGGCCTGTTTTTTCAAATTTGATACTTATTGATGAGGTGAACCGGGCGCCTGCAAAAACCCAGTCTGCCCTTTTTGAAGTGATGGAAGAGCGACAGGTGACCATCGACGGCACTACCCGGCAAATGGATGCTCCCTTTCTGGTTATTGCAACTCAAAACCCTGTTGAGCACGAAGGAACCTATCGTTTGCCCGAAGCTCAACTGGACCGATTTCTCTTTAAAGTGAAGATAGACTACCCAACGCTTGAGCAGGAAGTAACCATTATGCAGAATGCCGGCGCACGTGGCATCGTGAAGGAGATTGATGAGGTGCATGCGGTGGTGTCGCAAGAGGAGATTCTGAAGTTTCAGGAATTGGTGCACCATGTGATTGTAGAGCCTCAGTTGCTGCGATATATCGCCACCATTATTGAGAAAACCAGAAAACATAGCTCCATATATCTGGGAGCCAGTCCGCGGGCTTCTCTTTCGGTACTAAAGGCCTCAAAAGCGTATGCTGCCCTTGAAGGGCGTGATTTTGTGACTCCTGAAGATATCCGTGAGGTAGTTTACCCTGTGCTGGTGCACCGCATCATTTTGTCACCCGAAAAGGAAATGGAAGGCGTAAAACCTGAAACTGTCATTCGCCAGATACTCGATTCGGTGGAGGTGCCAAGGTAATTGCTGTTTTTATTTTAATGCGCATCAATGAAGAATCCTTTTAAACCGGTATTTCTTAACAAGCGACTGTATCAGATGGTATGGGCTCTGAGCGCCTTTTTTGTTCTGGCGTATATGTGGCATGCACTCTATATTCCGGCAGTGGTTTCTTTGATGCTCTTTGTGGTGATGGTTGCCATCGATCTGTTTATGCTTTTTGGCCCCGACACAGCGAAAAAACTTACTGCCAGACGTTTCCTTCCCGAGCGGTTTTCAAATGGAGATGCCAATAATGTATCAATTGAAATAGAGAGTAATTTCAACTACCCTGTTAAAGCTGAAATTATTGATGAGTTGCCTTTTGTTTTTCAAATAAGAGACAATTTGTTTAAGCGACGCTTATTGCCCGGGAAGGCAGAAGTTATCAACTACCAATTGACTCCTGTGGAGCGGGGGAGTTATCGCTTTGGCGTACTGAATGTATTTGTGACAGCCCGCCTGGGGCTTGTTAGCCGCCGATACTGTTTTGGTGAGGAGGAAGATGTTAAAGTGTACCCATCCTTTGTTCAGATGCGCCGCTATGAATTGATGGCCATCAGCAACAGGTTAAGTGAGATGGGGGTAAAAAAAATAAGACGTGTGGGCCACCACATGGAATTCGATCAGATTAGGGGCTATATCAAAGGTGATGATGTACGTACCATTAACTGGAAGGCAACTGCCCGCAAAGGACACCTTATGGTGAACCAATATCAGGACGAAAAATCGCAACAGGTGTTTTGCGTGATAGATATGGGGCGTACAATGAAAATGCCATTTCATGGCATGACGCTGCTTGATTACGCCATCAATACCAGTTTGGTTGTTTCAAATATTGCCATGCTAAAGCATGATCGTGCAGGATTGATTACTTTTAATGAGGATGTACGTGCCATGTTACCGGCACGTCGTGAGGGGCATCATCTGCAATCTATCATGGAGGTGTTGTACAATCAGCAAACCGGTTTTCTGGAACACAACCTGGAGGCATTGTATGGTCATGTGCGTCATCGGATTCATCAGAGAAGCCTGCTCATATTATTTACAAATTTTGAAAGTCTGAAGTCGGCAAAGCGGGAAATCCCATTACTAAGCCGACTGGCTGCTAACCATCTTTTGTTGGTAGTTTTTTTTGAGAACAGCGAAATTGCAAAGCTGATTAGTAACAATGCTTCCAACACAGAGGACATTTACATGCAGGCAGTGGCAGAAAAGTTCCTATTCGAGAAGAAGCAGATTGTGAAGGAGCTTGAAAGGTATGGCATCCCTGCACTATTAACCCGGCCTGAGCAACTTACCATCGATACCATGAATCGTTATCTTGAATTCAAAGCCAGAGGTGTTATTTAATCTCTGGGAAATAGATACTTCAGTTACTTCTTATTGCTTTTCGGTAGATTCCTCTATATTTTGTATCAACGGTTTTAACTCATTGTGGTAACTTTATCATCTGACAGAATCTGTTTTATTTGATATACAATTGTTAAAATGCCAATCCGTTTTAGCGCCATCTTTTTTTTGAGTCTGTTTTTATTGGTTTCCGGATTAATCTACTCACAGGAAAGCAATGAACGGCCAAAGGTTGGTTTGGTTTTGAGTGGTGGCGGAGCCAAAGGCCTGGCGCATATAGGTGTACTTAAGGTGTTGGAAGAAGCTGGCATCCGTCCCGATTTTATTACCGGCACCAGTATGGGTGGAATAATTGGTGGTTTGTATGCCATAGGTTATAATGCCAAAGAGCTGGACTCCATTGGTCGGCGACTCGACTGGGGACAACTTCTTTCTGACGGCATCCCCCTATCTGACGTGCTACCAGAAGAGAAGCATGACTATCACCGTTTTCATGTAGAGTTAAACATTACGCGCAATGGGTTGTCATCTCCGGCAGGCTTTGTAGGTGGGCACTCCATATCCGAACTCTTTTCGCGACTTTCTTGGCGAGTGGCTGGTGTTGAATCCTTTTCTGACTTTCCAATCCCTTTTAAATGCGTTGCTACCGATTTAATCTCGGGGGAGCAATATGTATTTGAAGATGGCGATTTAACAACAGCTTTAAGGTCTACCATGTCCATCCCTTCGGTGTTTTCACCGGTTCAGCTCGATTCTTTATTGCTTATTGATGGCGGTGTGCTCAACAATTTTCCGGTTTTGTTGTGTCGCCAAATGGGTGCCGATATAATTATAGGTGTAAATGTTGGTTCTCCTGATTTGGTTGCCATTTCTGATTTAGGCTCTCCTCCCAGCGTACTTTCTGCTGCTGCCATGATTGGCAATAATTTGTCAATGCGCATGCAATTGCCATTTGTTGATTATCTCATTTCACCCGATTTAGCGGGTTATACAGCAGCCAGCTTTTTCGATGCCCATCGAATTATCGACATCGGTGAAGTTGCTGCGCGAAACAGTTTTGAAGAGTTAGCTGCCCTTGCTGCTCGGTTAGATGAGATAGGCCCACACATCCCTCGTCCGGTGCCAGTACAACCAGAAACAATCCGAATTGAGAACATCCAGGTGAAAGGACTAGAGCGCATCAGTCACCGCTTTTTTCTGGGTAATCTGGGTATTGAGTCGGGTGATGTCATCACTGCATCAACCGTAGAGCGGGGCATAAGCCGACTGATGGGTACGCGCTATTTTGATTCGGTAAGCTACCGGTTGATACCTGTCGACAACGGATACCTCCTTGCCATGGAAGTGCACGAATCTGAAAGAGCACGCTTTAAATTTTCGTTGCATTACGACAATGAGTACAAGGCCGGAATTATCACCAATGTCACATTACGTAACATACTTTTACGGGGCAACCGTTTTTCTTCAACTCTCGATATATCTGAACGGCCCCGATTTAATCTCTCTGCCATAAGCTATTATGGCGAAAAGCAGCGCTCTGCCTCGAGAATAGAGGTGGATTTGGAAAATAACACTCTGCCGGTTTATCTCGAAGATGGAGCACAATACGGAAGTTTTATTCAGAACTATTCTTCAGCATGGTTTGGCGTGATGCTATCGGCGAGCACTTCCTGGGAGTCAAACTGCTACATACAATATGAGCGTTCGGTTTTAAAGCGCGAAAGTGGTTTTTATGATATTTTTTTCAATGGCGTAGATAAGTTTGGGAATTCATTTGTCACGCTAAACTTTAAAACGGTGCGTAACGATCTCAATCGCCGCCATTTTCCAACGCGTGGAAGTCTGTTCAATTTTCGGTATCGATATTACCTGCAAGCAAATGATGTGTACAAAGGGTCAGGTGCTGCACGTAGCATTGTGCAAGATGCTATTGAACCAGAGTTCAATCACCTGTTTCAGCTTAATGGCTCGTGGGAGCAGTATTTCAGGATCACACGCAGGTTGGTAATAAATCCCAGGGTACAGGCTGGCTATGCAAGTCGTTCATTGCCTATTATGGGGTTGAATTATGTGGGGGGGATGCCTTTTCAGACCAGAACGAATGAAATTAACTTTGTGGGATTGTCATTAAGAGAGAAAATTGTTCAAAATTACTTAATGGCACAGCTTAATGTACGATATCGTTTTATGCGAAAGATGCATGCCTCTGCCATAATTAATGGTCTGGCCGGAGAAACTGGTGGCGCTGAGGACTTAAGGCCGGTGGTGGTTGATCGGGAGAATCATATTTTTGGCTATGGTCTTCTGTTGGAGTATGACAGTTTTTTAGGTCCAATACAAATTGGGGCTTCAAATAGTAATGTGCCCGGTGGTGTGCGTTGGTATGTCGGGTTTGGTTATTCCTTTTAGAGAGCCTAGCAACAAAGTACACGTCAATAGATCATTATTAGCTCTTAATTACGCATTCGGCATTTTATCTTGAATGATAATTGTTATTTTTGTGTCTCAAATGGTTTCAAAAATAATGACAGATGCTCAATAGAATAGAATCCCTACTTTCGGAAATAAGAGGCCTTTCGGCCGCCAGCGCTGCAGAGGCAGAGCAGCTGCGTATAAAATACTTAAGTAAAAAGGGAACAGTCTCTGTGTTGTTCGATGAGTTTAAATCGGTACCTCCGGCAGAGAAAAAGGCGGTAGGCATGGCTTTAAACCAGCTGAAGAATGAAGCACAACAGAGAATCCAGGATCTTAAGGAGCAGTTCGATAATGCTGAGACATCCGAAGGAAAAGTGGATTTAACATTGCCTGGAACCTCCTTCCCAATTGGGGGACGACATCCGCTTTCGGTGGTGCGTAACCAAATCGCTGATATTTTTGCACGACTTGGATTCTCCATTTCGGAAGGACCCGAAATTGAAGATGACTGGCACGTTTTCTCTGCATTGAATTTTCCCCCTGAGCACCCGGCACGGGATATGCAAGACACTTTCTTTATACATAAAAACCCCGATGTGCTGTTGCGGACACATACTTCTTCGGTGCAAGTACGTGTAATGGAGAAACAACAACCGCCAATCAGAGCCATTTTCCCCGGAAGGGTATTCCGCAACGAAGCCATCTCGGCACGCGCACACTGTATCTTTCATCAAATTGAAGGTTTGTATGTGGCCGAAAATGTGTCTTTTGCAGATTTAAAGCAGACTTTACTATACTTTGTGCGTGAGTTCTTTGGTGAAAATTCTGAAATAAGGTTGCGTCCATCCTATTTTCCATTCACCGAACCATCGGCTGAGATGGATGTAAGTTGTTCTATTTGTGGAGGTAAAGGCTGTAATGTTTGCAAGTACACAGGTTGGCTCGAGATAATGGGTTGCGGCATGGTTGACCCAAATGTGCTCGATTTGTGTGGCATAGATAGTAAAAAATATTCCGGTTTCGCTTTTGGAATGGGTATTGAGCGTATCGCAATGCTTAAGTATCATATCAAAGATATTCGTCTCTTTTTTGAAAATGATGTCCGCTTTTTGGAGCAATTTAAATCTGCTCTCTGATAGCTCATCAGCTAAAAAAAATCAAAAGGTGCTTCAATCAGGGGCACCTTTTTTTGTGGAGTATTTCCACTTTTTGGGTATTATATCCGCATGATGACACTTTTTGGGAATTGTGTTAATTGAATGATAATGAGGGGAAAAACGGTATTTTGGGTGTTGTGGCATAATTATCACAGTAATGTAATTACTCTCGCAAGTATTTAAATATTTTATGTCTAACACCAAAATGATTGATTATGAAAAAGATGTTATTTGTTTCTCTGGCATTGGTTTTTGGATTTTTTGTGATGACCAGTTCGGCTACAGCTTCAATTGTTGACAATGCTGAAGTTGTAATTGTAGATCAGGAAGCGTCAAAAACACCTGTTGAAATTGAAAATCTACCCGCTCCTGTGAAGGAGGCTCTTCAGGGAACTGATTATGAGGGATGGGTGGTTACCGAGGCTGCTCTCATTTCTAAAGATGGCGAATCATATTATGCTGTTAAGCTTGTAAAAGGAAATGAAAGCAAAAAGCTGAAGTTTACAGCCGATGGCGAAGCTATTGAATAAGCCTAACCTCTGATTTATATTTGTAATTGTTCAGTGCCGGTCCCCATGGGGCCGGCTTTTTTGTTTTAACCACTCTATAGCCATGAGACAACAATTGATATCTTAAATTGGCGCTACAGTCTGCTTTTTTTATATCTTTAGTTTCAAATTAAACAGGTGTTATGGTTAAATTGCTCATTGTTGAGGATGATCTGTCCTTTTCCCGAATTCTCGAATCGTTTCTGAAGAAACATGGCTATGAAGTGGTATTGGTAAGTAGTTGCCGTGCTGCAGAAAAACTAATTCGCGGAGAGCAATTTGACCTTTTTCTGCTCGATTACCGTTTGCCCGATGGCAATGGGCTTGACCTTTTAAAACTCATTCGCGACTTGTATCGGGATGCGCCTGCCGTATTGATGACAGGGTTTAACGATGTTCGTACAGTTGTGAAAGCGATGAAACTTGGTGCGGCAGACTATATCACAAAACCGGTAAATCCCGATGAACTGCTAATGGTGATTAAGCAATCCCTTGAGAAACCCAGAGAAACACCTTCCGCTGAAGTTCATCCCAAAAAAGCATCTGGCTTTGTTATGGGAACCAGCCGCTCTGCGCGTAAGCTTCATGAATTTATCGATTTGGTGGCTCCGGTAGATATGGCCGTAATCATTCAGGGCGAAAGTGGCACCGGTAAGGAGTATGTGGCACGTTCCATTCACGCCTCAAGTAAGCGTAGCAAGGGGCCGTTTGTTCCCATCGATTGTGGTGTGCTCTCAAGAGATTTGGCGGCTGCTGAACTTTTTGGTTATGTGAAAGGGGCTTTTACGGGTGCTCTCACCGATAGAAAGGGACAGTTTGAAACCGCATCGGGAGGCACATTGTTCCTGGATGAAATAGGCAATTTATCCTACGATGTGCAGGTTAAGCTGCTTCGCGTGATTCAGGAGAAAGTGGTACAGCCGGTTGGTAGCGATAAACTTATTCCGGTTGATATTCGTCTGATTGTTGCTACCAACGACAACTTGCTCAAAAGTGTGGAGCAGGGAAGTTTTCGCGAAGATCTATACCACCGCCTCAATGAGTTTAAGATATCGGTTCCACCACTGCGCGAAAGGGCCGACGATTTGGATGAGTTTATAAGATTTTTCATCTCAGAGGCCAATCGGGATCTTTCCCGCGAAGTCGATAAAGTATCGGATGAAGTGCTTGATATTTTCCGAAGTTATGAATGGCCCGGCAATTTACGTGAATTAAGAAATACAATCCGCCGCATGGTGCTGTTATCAACCGGAAACGTGGCCGGCAAAGAGAACTTGCCTGAGGAGATGCTTTTTATTCCCCGCCCGGAACACAAGGAGGAGGCCGGAACCAACCTGAAGGCCATTCAGGAGATAACGGAGAAAGAGCAGATAGCCAATGTGCTTGATAATGTGCAGGGTAACAAATCAAAGGCAGCGCGTCTGCTCAACATCGACAGAAAGACACTATATAAAAAGATGGAAAAATACGGATTCAAGTAGGGTTACATATTTTTTGATTCCTGCGCCGCGATTAGGAGCTCCAGATTTTGTAAGAAGGCATTACCTCCCTTGGTTAGTTTATGCACTAACATTTTTAGGTTGGGCAGTTTGTTTTTATCCTCAAGTTCCCTTTCTGCGGCACGTAGTTCCATGGCATAATTCATCGCCCCTATCTGTCCCACCCTGCCGGCCAATCTATGTGCCAGCAACGAGATGTTCTCTTTATGATTCAGCCAGAGTTCTTTTTCCATCTGAACAAGATCTTTCTGGCTCTCGTCACGTATGCTTTTAAGGATGTCGAGTAATATTTCCGGGTCGTCGCCTGTCATTTTTATAAGATTCTTTATGTCAAAAGGCAACGCTTCGCCATTTGTTTTTATGCTGTTGTTTAGTGCATCGATTATGTCTGATTCTCTGAATGGCTTGATGATAAGGCCATCGAAGCCATTTTTTAGAATGTCGGATTGCTCGCCTGGTAAGGCTTGCGCTGTGAGGGCATAAATTCTCAGGCTGTTTTGGCTTTTCGACATCTGCCTGATGCGCCGGCAAACTTCACCACCGTTCATGCCCGGCATACGCATGTCAAGAAAAATCACCTCTGCTTCGGCTTTTTCGTAGGCTGTTAGCAGGCTAATGCCATCATTAAAAGTGCGGCAGGGGATTCCGTTTTTTTCTATAATGGTTTTTCCAAGGTTTAATATGAGCGGGTCGTCATCGGCAAACCAAACGGCGTTAATTTTTGGCCGAACAGTTTCAGAGGTTGCTTGCATGTTAATTGCAACAGTTTCATTTGTTGTTTGATAGGGTATTGAAACTGTGAAACGTGTACCGGTCCCTTCTGTGCTTTCTATGTCAATTTGTCCTGATTGAAGCTCCACAAGTCTTTTTACGATGGTCAAACCCAGACCAGTACCGCCGAATTTTTCCGTTACCGATGGGTCAGTTTGCCCAAACTCGTTGAAAATATCCTCTAATTTTTCCGGCCGGATGCCTATGCCCGTATCCATTACTTCAATCTGTAAAGCAGCTGCTTTTTTAGCTTCTTGTGTCAGCGTGGCGGTAATCGTTACCTCTCCCTTTTCGGTAAATTTTATGGCATTGCCGGTAAGATTGTAAAGAATTTGTCTTAAACGGTAAGCATCGCCCAAGAGTGCTGTTTTCTCGTCTCCATCAAATGCGAATGTGAACTTCAACCCTTTTTGTTGAGCCAGGTATTGCATGGTTTTGGCCACAGTCTCAATTTGGTCGAAGGGCAAAAAGGGCTTTGTCTCAAACGATAGTTTGCCGGAGGTCACTTTTGCATAATCCAGCACTTCATTTACAACATCGAGTAAGTGACCCGATGATTGATATATGGCGTCGATGTTTGTGGGATGGTCAGGGTTAATTCGTGCTTGCTCGGCATACCCGTAAATGGCCTGAAGCGGTGTACGTATTTCGTGACTCATGTTCGAAAGAAACCGCTGTTTGGCTTCCGCTTCTTGTCTGGCCTCGGCGTGCATCTGCTCCAGTTTGCGACGATAGGTATTGGTTCGGGTAATATCTATAATAATGAGTAGCACCAGTATAGCTGACACCGTAATGAACGCAATGGCAATCATATTAAGTCTTTTAATTGTGGCCTTGGCTATAGTTAGTGTGGATTGAGTGGTGGCGTTCAGTACGTTTATTTCATCCTGCTCAAGAGAGTTAATGATGTTGATTATCTCGTAGATAATGCCATTGTTTGTATTTAGCAGGCGCATTTCGGCTTGTTGAAGCCGCGATGCATGTTTAAGTTGCTGGTTTTGCAGACTGTCGAATGAGCTTTCGAGTCTCCCGATTAATTCACTGGTGGAGCCAAGGGTCAAAGTATCCACAATTACCTTGGTTGATTCGTCCACAATGGTTTCGGAATGCACAATGTCGCGCAGTTCATTCTCCTGACCTCTTGAGAATAACCTCCGGAAAAACCCCTGACGACCTTCACGTATGGTATCCGATGAGGTGGTTCTGGTTGTTGTTGTTACTTCCGATTTCAGAATTTTACCTATATCATCACGTTGTTCGCTTCGGCTTTTCTCCGACAGCTGTGTTAAAATTCGCCGCATGCCAGGGTCGGAACTTAGCCTCGATTGAAGTTCAAGATAATCGAGAAAATGCTGTTCGCGTAAATTGAGCAGATTGTATATTTCATGGATGCGGGCAGATTGTATGGAGTCATCAGCAAAAATGATTGTGAGCGTATCAAGGGTGCGATAGATGGCATCCGATTCCTGTATAAATGCTATGGATGGATTTCTTCTGCCGGTGGCTGCTTCCTGCCGCTGGAGATTATTTAGCTGTGACACATCTCTGAACAGACGGTTTACACTGATTAATTTTTCGTTGGGTTTACCCAACAGGTCTATGTTTTCCGTTATCTCGTCAAATGCATAGTATATGGCCGAGTGAATTGCCAGGATGGTGATCAGTCCTGTAATCGTGGCAAGGATAACTTTTCCTTTTAAGGTGGTATACAGACTTTTTCTCATCTCTCCTGTTTTTGATATAATCTGTAATTCTATTATTCTAAGGTAGTAAATATGTGGTGTCTGTCGTAATCGGTGACAAATTTTGGGTAAAATATACCCATGATTCAAATATTGATTTTGTTTTTTGTTCGCCCAACATGCTTTCAATAAATTTGTTCGCGGTATTCATGGCGCTTTTGTAAAGGAGCGTGGGCATGCAAACCAATGGCGATAATTCTGAATGGACAAAAGATTTGCCAAACAAAAAACCTGTTGCAGCAAATTCGTGAAACACGTCTCTGCGACAACAGGTTTTGATTGGTTTTGAAACTGGATATTACTCCACAACCCGTATTTCAGTAGTTATGGGAATGCCTTTTTTGTAAGTTGCCGACACACCGCAATATTTCTCCTCAGACAGACTTACGGCCTTCTCGAGTTTGTCTAATGGGAGGTCTTTCCCCCTAAATTCGTATATAACTTTCATATTTTCGAAAGTTTTTGGATGTTCGTCGGCAATGTCTCCTTCTACCTTGATTTCCAGTCCTTCAAACTCCACACGCATCTTTTTTAGGATGGATACCACATCCATGCCTGTACATCCTGCAAGCGCCAGCAGAACGAATGGTTTCGGACGTGGTCCTTTGTTCTCTCCGCCGTTATCTGGCGCGGCATCCAGCACTATTTTATGGCCGTTGATATCGCTCTCAAAAGCCATGTTTCCTTGCCATTTTAAGCTTACCTCGCTTCTCATATATTTATATATTTAAATTTTTTGGTGAATAGCACAAATTTAATCTTTCTTTCTATCTTTGCTAATACTAAAATGATAAAAATCACCCACACTCTCACTATTTAATGTATGAGAACAGACGATCAAATAGCGGGTTTCGACCATTCAGATATTCGCAGTTACGATATTTTCAAAGGTCTAAATAATGAACAAGTAGAACGTTTAACTCAGGAAATGGTTTGCAGCCGTTATCGAAAGGGTGCGATCATCTACAACGAGGGCAGCAGAATCAATGGGAGTTATATTGTTAATGTCGGCATCCTTAAGATCTATAAAACGGGCTTTGACGGTAAAGAGCAGATTATTCGTTTTGCCCGTAAAGGTGACCTTATAGCTTTTCGTTCTGTGATAAGTGATGAGTTGGCTTGTACTACGGCTGAGGTTATTCAGGAAGCTACGCTTTGTTATATTCCTGGCGATTGCCTTACTGGCTTGATTAAGTCAAGTCCGGAATTTGCCATGGATTTAATGAAACTTACTTGCCGTGAATTGGGTGAAGCCAACAAGTTTCTTACCGATATTGCCCAAAAAACCGTACGTGAACGGCTGGCCGAGGTGTTGTTGCTGTTAATGGATACTTTTGAGCTTGACGACGATAACTTCCTGCAGATATCGCTTACGAGGGAAGAACTAGCCAACATGGTAGGTACCGCCACCGAATCGGTAATAAGATTACTTTCTGAATTTAAATCAGACAATCTTATTGAGCTCAATGGTCGGAAGATTAAATTGTTAAACATCCCCAAGCTCATTAAGATTGGGAATGTTTATGTGTAGTTATTCAGAATAAAGATATCTGCAGAGGGGGAATTGGCAAATCTTTCGTTCCCCTCGATTTACCTTTTCTTTTTGGCCCCTCATTTGGTGGTGTGCCAACAGTTTTGGCATTAAGAGCTGACAAGGCCGCAGCACCAGTTGGTGTAAACAATTCAATTTCGATTGGTCCTGCTGTTACCGGTATGTGGTTGTTTTCAATCATTACTTTTGTGGCTGGCGCAGGAACTTTCATGGTGCCATGGGAAAAACTGACTGATCCGCCTCCGTATGCTACCGGTGCCAGAAGAATGGCGTTGGTAGATGATTGTAATTCCTGAAGACCCATCACAGCTCCCATAATGTCAATCAATATATCCTGAGCTTCGTGAAGCCACGCTTCGGGCTGGTTGTAGAGTGCTTCATTGTGGCCATGATGATGGGTGTGTTCTTCATCGTGGTGGTGATGTGTATGGTCATGATCGTGACTGTGAGCGTGTGAATGTCCGTGGTGGTGATGGTGGTGCATGTTGGGGTCTTCCATGTCAAAATCATGGGTAGCGTGTGCAATTTTCTCTGCATTCACGAGTTCATTCAGCATTCTGAAGCCAAATTCGCGGTAGAGAGGTTCAATTTTAAAGTCATCGAACAGATGCTCGAGCAGGTGAATGGCTTTGTGGGATGACAGATGTCCGTGATGATGCTCCACACTGATACGCATCCTTGAGCTGCCATCTGCCGTAACGATGTGGCTTACCGAGGCCCGGCCAATTGTTTGGGCTGCTGCCAGCATGGCTTCTACTACTTTTTTTTCATCTGCCCCTGCGCCAATGAGTGCAGCAGCAAACATATCGCCGGCAAATCCGCCGCTGGCATCTATGTATAGTTGCATATTTCTGATTTTTGTTTGGATGTCTTATGAATCTGATTTTGTGCAGGTGGTTAGTCCTGTCTGTTTTTTGCAATCAGACCTGCCACAACTGCTGCTCTTACGCCTCCATCGATATTTACCACAGTTAGGTTGGGTGCACATGATGCCAGCATTGATGTAAGTGCTGCTTCTTTTGCTCTAAAGCCATATCCTACAGAAGTAGGAACGCCGATTACCGGCAGTGGCACCAGCGATGAAACAAAGGGTGCAAGTGCTCCTTCCATACCTGCTACCACAATTACGGCTGCAGCATCTTTTTCCATCCCTTTTTTCACTGCTTCGAGCACTCTGGTTGGGTGCGCAATTCCTCTATCTTCAAACAGCACGGTTTCTACGCCAATACTCTTTAAAGTGAGATCACATTCGGCTACAATTGGATGGTCAGCAGCTCCTGCACTTATCACCAAAACGCAGCCTTTTGTTTTCGGCAGATTACCTATTACCAACAGGTTGGGCGATTCCAATATGGGGTATCTATCCTGATAGTGGGAAACAATGGCTCCATTGTGCGGACTGCGGGATATGAGTACCCTGGGATGCCGCTCAAGCAGAGCGTTGGCAATCTCAATGCACTGATCGGCCGTTTTGTATTCGCCATAAATAATTTCCGGTATGTTGATGCGCGAACCGCGATTCACATCAGCAATGTAGTTTTGCGCAGTTTGAATCCAGTCCAGTGAAAAGTGCTTTTTTGCTTCGTGGCGATTCATTTCGCCATCCCTGATTTTGTCAAAAAGTTCGTCGAATGTCATAAATTTCGCATTTGGTCAAACATATTTTTTCTGGCACCTTCCAGATCGATGGTCACAAAAGTAGCTGCTTTTTTCCCTGTTTCTACTATTTTGAAACGGAATGCCGCATCACCAAGATGATAGAGTAGATTATCTGTGCCGGCCTCGATTCGGAGGTGATCACCATCATCGAGTCTGCAACGGGTTTGATAATCACCTGTTTGGGTAATAATGATCTGTTCCAGTTTTCGTATTGTATCTATTTTTTCTCTGGTAATAGGCACATCATAATTAAATCTTGTGGCAAGGCAACACTCCATATTGGCCAGGAGGGGATCAGCGCCGCAGCTGATGGCTATCTCCCGACTCTCTTCGGCTGTGATGCCCAGTTCCAGTAATGGAGATCTTACGCCCGCTTCCTGCAATGCCTGAAAACCTGGCCGGTAATTGGCGGTGTCGGCAGCGTTTGTGCCATCAAAAACCGGGGCGTCTTTTCTGTTTAATAGAGGTGCTATTAGTTCGCCCTTGCAATGATAGCAACGATTTACCGGATTTTTCAACACTTCAGTGCCTGGGTCCATGTGAATTACTTCAAGATGTTTACAGCCAAGGTTTTCGGCCTGATCGCGAATCTGTGCCTCCACAGCACGGTTGAACCCATTATTTATCCAAACCGGCGTGACATCAGCACCTGCTTCAACGGCACACCCTAAAATGGCGCTGCTGTCAAATCCGCCTGAAAACAGAAGATAAAATTTCCTCTTATCTCTTAGATAATCAATTAGTAAATCCTTTTTCACGAGACGTGGGTTTTATATATTTCTCAATTGTTAATGCTAAAAGGAGAAAGGGTTGTTATTGGGTTGCAGTAGTGCCTGATGTGATGGTAAGATACACATTTTTTGCGTATTGAGGTTGATTCTTGTAACACATTGGTTTGTTGTTTTTTTAGTTGCAAACATATAAGTGAAAGGTTAACTTGGTTCTGTTTTTTTGGTATTTCCAAATAATTAATGAAAATTTGCGCGTTTTATTCAAATAGTTAATTGTTTGAAATCATCTCCGGATTAGCCGGAACCTATAAACTAAATCCAGTTACAATGGAATCAAATGGATATTTGTCGATGGTGGAAAGGGTCATTCGTACCCATCCTGATTCGCCTGCTTTTACCGATTATGAGGGCGAGACTTATACTTTTCGTGAGGTAGGGAAGGCCATCTTTGAGATGCACTTTATTTTCCGGGAGCTTGGCATCCAAAAGGGGGATAAGGTGGCGCTGATTGGTCGTAATATGTCTAATTGGGCTATTACCTATCTCTCAACTGTGACTTACGGAGCGGTGGTGGTTCCTATTCTGCCCGATTTTCAACCCAATGATATACACCACATTATAAACCATAGCGAATCGGTATTTTTGTTCGCATCCAATTCACTGTTTGATAGAATTGATGAGACAAAAATTCCTGATGTAAAGGGTATTTTATCTATTAACGATTTTCAACCTCTTGCCGATCACAATGGTAAGTTAGGTAAGGCCTTGGTTAGAGCCAAGGAGAAGGCTGAGGACTCTTTTGATGTCGATAATCTGAGATTTAAAGCGCTTGGAAGTGAAGAGGTTATGGTGCTTTCGTATACTTCCGGCACCTCCGGATTTTCGAAAGGGGTGTTGTTGCCCCACCGAAGTATATGGTCAAACGTACAGTATGCGGCTGATACATTTGATTTAGGGGCAGGAGAGCGCATCGTCTCTTTTTTGCCGTTAGCACACGCATACGGCTGCCTTTTCGAGTTTTTGTGGCCTTTTATCACTGGTTGTCACATCACCTTTTTAACTCGTACGCCTTCACCACAGATAATAACCGAAGCATTTCGCAATGTTAAGCCCCATTTGATTCTATCTGTGCCGCTAATACTCGAGAAAATCTTTAAGAGGCGTATTATGCCTCAACTGGAGAAAACGCCGGTTAAAACGCTTCTCAAACTGCCAATTGCCAACAAGTTGATTTATGCCAAAGTGCGTAAAACACTGTTTGAGGTGTTTGGAGGCGAGTTTAAAGAGATGGTAGTAGGAGGGGCAGCACTCAATAAAGATGTGGAGCTTTTTCTCAAGAAGATCAATTTTCCACTGACGGTGGGCTATGGCATGACGGAGAGTGGCCCCCTGATTAGCTATGCACCCTGGCAAGTAACCCATACTTTTTCTGCAGGACGGATAGTGGATCGTATGCAGGTGCGTATCGACAGCAGCGATCCTTATAACGTGGTGGGTGAGATTCAGGTAAAGGGCGATAATACGTTACTTGGCTATTATAAGAACGAAAAGGCCACGCGTGAGATTTTCACCGATGATGGTTGGGTGCATACCGGTGATTTGGGCGTGATTGATGCCGACAACTTTATTTTTATCAAGGGCCGTAGCAAAAATATGATACTTGGGGCTTCGGGGCAAAACATTTATCCCGAAGAGATTGAGGCGGTTTTAAACAATCAGGAACTGGTTCAGGAGTGTCTTGTGCGTGAACGTGATGGTAAAATTGAGGCGTTGGTATATCCCGATTATGAGGTTAAGGATATGTCAAATTTCACCCATGAGGAGATAGAAAAGGAGATGCAGCGGCTTCGTACGGATGTGAACAAAGAACTGCCTGCCTTTATGGCCATTTCCAAAGTGATTCTCTTTCCCGAAGAGTTTGAAAAAACGCCCAAGAAGAGCATCAAACGATATAAGTATTTGAAATAGAAAAAGAAAAGGGGCTGTCAAATCTGGCAGCCCCTTTTTTATTAGTGGTTTTTGGCTTTCATTACTTCATTTTAAAGTACGAAATAACTTTGTTCATTTCGTCTACTTCATGCGTAAAGTCTTGTACCATTCCATTTATATCTTCGGCTGATTGCGCATTCAACTGAGAAACTCTGTCGAGTTCCAACAGGGCGTTGTTAATTTGGTCGGCTCCAATGTTCTGCTCTTTAGAAGCGGCACTGATTTCCATAACCAGTTCTGCCGATTTCATGATTTTTGGAACCATCTCTGAGAATATCTGCATTGCTTTTCGGGCAATCTCAACGCTATTACCTGATAGTTGATTGATTTTTTCTGCATTGATGCGACTTCTCTCGGCCAATCTGCGCACTTCACCGGCAACTACAGCAAAACCACGGCCTTGTTCACCAGCACGTGCTGCTTCAATGGCAGCATTAAGTGCCAATATGTTGGTTTGGCGCGCCACGTCTTCAATCAACATCACACTTTCGTATATCGACTCAATTGCTGTAACGGCGTCTTCTAGTATGCGTTCGCCATTTTTGGCATCCGTGGCGGCATCCTGCACTATCTCCACTGTTTCGTTTGCATTTGAAGCATTCTGATTGATGTTGGAACTCATCTCCTCCATCGAGGCCGACAACTCTTCTGTGGATGAGGCTTGTTCAGTAGCGCTTTCTGATAGCCGCGCTGCCGATTGCGTCATTGCTTCTGAACCCGATGTAATGGTGTTGGCCGCTTGCGCTGCCTGACTCAGCATATTTCCGATGTTGGATTTTAGGCTGGCAAATGATTGTGCCAGATTACCAAGTTCGTCGTTCCTTTGTAAGATTTTTTCATCCAACGTTTTAGTGAGATCTCCCTCAGCAAATGCATTTGAGTGATTGGTTATCGCCAAAATCGGGTTGGTGATGGATGCCGAAAGCAGCAATACAACCACCAGCGTGATGGCCAAAAATACGATACTCAGCATAATACTGCTTATAGCTATTGGACGAATAACTGTGAGTAGTTCTGAAATTGGTGAAATAATTATGGCCCTCATGCCTGTATCGCCAACAGGCATTATGGCTATGTCATTTTGCACGCCATTATAGCTGCGATTGGTTAAAACTCTAGAGTCAAAACTCTCAAGAAGTTCACCCGCCAGCGCTTCATCCATAACTTCGGACAGAATAGCATTGATTTGTTCCAACTCTTCAGAAATCACTATTTTTCCTTCCTGATCAACCATCCACATCGATGAGTTGGTTGTCAGTTTTTTGTTTGCAAACTGACTTACCAAATCACCCGGATCTATTCCAACACCTGCAATGCCATTGGGTGAACGCAAATCACCCATCACCACATTTATAAAGAAGAATGTTTGGTCAAGAGCCGGATTATAATCATAGTTTAGTTCATGCTTCTGTCCGGATTGAAGCATGTTGAAAAACCATCTGTCTGATTCATTCGACTGGGATAAAATATTGACCATTCGATGTCCGTGCGTGTAGAACTTTAATGTGGCCGACGAGGCTGCAAATGCGTTTGGATAACCGGAGCTGGACACCATCTGATCAATTTTGGCCAACGCCGTGGATTGCATTCCCTGCTGCTGCTCTGCACTTGCAAACCAGTCGTTTAGCAATGGGTCATCGGCCAGAGCTATGGATATTTCAATACCTTTTTCGAGGGTAGCACGCAAGTCCGATTGCGACGCCTCCAAAAATGCCAGCAATTGCTGTTGCCTTATGTCTCGCTGCAACGTTGAACGCACTGTGGAGTAGCTGATAATGGCCTGTACTGTGATTATCGAAAAGGTGAGCAGTCCGAAGTAAACCAGCAACCTGTTTTTTAGTTTGCTGAACCTGAAAAAGTTGAAACGCATAAGATTTTAATTGATTTGTTTTCCATAGAAATAACGCATTAACACACTTATCTATGGTTAGGAAAGGCATTGATTATCAAGCATACGATGGTTTCATTTTAAAGATTGATGTTTTATTGTTTTTTAATCATTATTAATTAGATTGCGATATATTTGAAGATTCCGGCTGAACTTTCAAATGGATTCTGAGTTATGTAACTGAAAATTTGAACCGAATATTAAAATCAGAGAATGCAGAAGAGCGTTATTATTGTGGCTGGCGGCAAGGGGCTGAGGATGGGGCATGCCCTCCCCAAGCAGTTTCTGCCTTTGGGAGGAAAACCTGTTTTGATGCACACCATCGAAGCCTTTGCGCAGTATGATCCGTCGATGTTGATCGTGTTGGTGCTGCCGGTTGAGCAGCAGGATTATTGGAAAACGCTCTGTCTGGATTACCGTTTTGATATTTCCCATACGCTGGCCGATGGCGGTGAAACCCGTTTCCACAGCGTTCTGAATGGATTAAAAGCAACACCTGACAGTGGATTAATTGCTGTGCATGATGGCGTACGCCCATTTGTTTCGCGTGATACCATTGTGCGAAGTTTTCTGTCTGCAGCAAGGTTTGGAGCTGCTATTCCTGTCACCATCCCGGTGGAATCGGTACGTGAAGTGGTAGGCAACGACAGCTTTGCCCGTAATAGGGATGAGTTCCGCATGGTTCAAACGCCACAGACTTTTAAAGCTGAAGTGCTTAAGGAGTCGTACCTTCAGATGTTTTCACCAAACTTCACCGATGATGCATCTGTGGTTGAGGCTTCGGGCTTTACCATTCAGTTGGTAGATGGCAATGTGGAGAACATTAAAATCACCACTCCTTTTGATTTGATGGTTGCAGAGGCCATCATTGCCCGAAGTGCTGCAAAAGTATAATCTACCTTATTAACAGACCATCAGAGAAATCTGGCAGATGCTTATCACGATTCGCCTTATGAGCGGTCTTTGCCTGTTTTTATGGCCATCTTGAGCAGCATCAATCCTTTAATAATGGCATATTGGATGGTGAGCATAAAAATTATCGCTGCACCGGAGGGAATGTTTACCGCATACGCTGCAAATAATCCTGAAAGTGAGCCTGTTAGCCCCCATAATACCGATAAAGGGATAATTTTTCTGAAGTTATGTGTGAAGAGCATCGCTGTGGATTGTGGTATCGTGAAGATGCTTAACACCAGAATAATGCCCATTGCCCGTATGCTTATCACAATTGCCAATGCTATAAGTACCGACATGGCATATCTGAAAAAGGCAACAGGCAATCCATTAATTTTTGAGAATTCCGGGTCGAAAGCTGAATAGACAATTGGCCGATAGTAAATGATAAAGAACAACGCTGTGATGGTGGTGAGTATTATCATAATCATGATATCGGACTGACCAACCGAGAGTATGCTGCCAAACAGAAAACTCATGAGATTTGGCGTATAACCCGGCGTCATAAACACAAAGATTATCCCTAGTGCCATCCCCAACGACCACAATATGGCAATGGCACTGTCCTCACGTACTTTTCCCTTATTCGAAATCCATTCGATGCTTGTACCTGTAAGAATGGCAAAAATGGCTGCCCCTAAAAATGGGTTGATGCCCATGAAATAGGCTATGCCAATACCACCAAATGATGCATGAGTGATACCGCCGCTGATAAACACAATCTTTCGTGATACTATGTAAGTGCCAATCATTGCTGCTAAAATGCTTATTAACACTGAAGCAATCAGGGCATTCTGAAAAAATCGATACTCGAAAAGTGCTATAAACTCACTCATTAGTCGTGTTTTTTTAATACTCGGTGGGGCACATTGCCGTGTGCAATTAAATCGATGGGACAATTATACACCTTAAGTAGTTCGGGTGTAATTTTATTTGAATGGTGGTAGTGCAATGTCCCGTTTACACAAGCAATGGTTTTTACAATCGACGAAATGGTACCAACATCATGAGAAATGAGCAGGATGGCCATTTTCTGATTTAGCTCTTGCAACCATTGGTAGAGTTCACCCTCAAAGTTTTTGTCCACATAAGTGTTTGGTTCATCCAAAACCAATAGTTGCGGTTGATTTATGAGTGCCCTGCAAAGCAGAACACGCTGAAGCTGCCCTCCGGATAGCTCTCCAATTGGCCGATGGATATATGCCGCAAGACCAGTCTCTTCAAGCAATCTCTCCACTGATTGTTTCTGCTCGTGGGTGAATGTTGGGAGCCATCTGGTTTTTGGTTTCAGTCCCGACTGCACAACCTCTTTTACTGTGATTGGAAACGACCGGTCTATTTGCGAGGCTTGCGGAAGATAGCCAATCTTGATCTTACCCTGCGGAAAATCAATACTGCCTCTGAATGGTTCCAAAATCCCAAGCAACGTTTTCACCATGGTAGTCTTTCCCCCACCGTTAGGTCCAATTATTCCAATGAAATCTTCAGAATGAATGTCGATAGATACGTTGCGAAGTACCGCATCGCCATTATATCCTGCTGTTACTTGGTTTAACCTTGCGATGACGTTACTCATTCAAATGCACTTTAATGGTTTCTATGAGGGTTTCCATGTTTTGTATCCAATCGTAGGCCAACGGGTTTATCTGTACCAGAGCAATTCCTGCTTCACGGCTTACCATCTCTGCGTTACGAATATCATACTCTTCCTGAATAAATATTACCGGAATTTTTTCTTCTCGTGCCTTACGAATTACCGATGCCAGAAAAGCAGGTGAGGGCTCCTTGCCATCCTGTTCAATGGCTATTTGTTCAAGCCCGTAGTCACGAGCCAAATAAGTAAGTGCCGGATGGAATATTAAGAATTGCTTGTGTGCCAAATCTCTTGAAGCTTCATACATCCTGGTATCAAGCGTTTCTATTTTTGTGTAAAGTGCCGGATAATTGGATTCAATAATTTCACGTAGCTCAGGAAAATTTTCTGTCAGAGCATTTTTTATGTGTGGCAATAACTCAAGCATTACGCGTGGCGACATCCAAATATGGGGATCTACTCCGTTATGGTGATGATCATGATCGTGGTGGTCATGATTGCAACTGCCTGATATAAGAACCGTTTTCTCCGACAAATCAAGCAGTTTCATGTCCGGATTCAGCTCTTTCAAGCGCGGCATCCAGGCTTGTTCGTAACCAAGGTGCCCAATGCCAATATAAATCCGTGAATCTGAAAGCTTACGAAACTGTTGTGGCGTTGGTGAATAGGTTGCATGACTGGCTCCCGGAGGAATCATCACGTTCACATCAATTGCCCCATCTGTTAGTGCGTCCACAAAGAATTTCTGCGGCGTAATACTTACCGACAGTACATTTGTTTCTCTGGTTTTGCCTGAGCATGCCGAAATTGTGATTCCTGCAGCAATTATGAGGCTTATTTTAATTAGTTTAAATGCATTCATCTGTTTTGGTGTTTATTTCTTTACCTGTTTCGAGGAATTGTTCCTGTTACTATTTTTTGTGTTTGCTTTTTGTATTGCAGATGGCACATACACCTTCTATAACCAAATTACTCGATTGCATCAGATAACCATCGGGCAGTATATTCTGTTCAATCTGAATCTGAGGCATGCACACCAACTTATCGCACGATGCGCAATGAAAATGTGGATGGTCGCTTTTTTTGTGAACTTCTGCAAGTTTGTATTTAATGGTTTGCTCGTCAATTGTTATTTTGTGGATGACCTCATGTTTTAACAGTACTTTTATTGTGCGATATAAAGTGACTCTATCCACCGAACCCGACATCTCTTCCAGAGCAATCTCTATCTCCTTTTGCGTTAATGCCCTGCCAGGCTCCAACAACAGTGCTATCACCTGACGCCTTATGTCTGTGACAGTAACATTGTTACGCTTCAGAATCTCCGTTGTGCGACTAATAGATGCAACCATGTTGCAAAAGTAAGCTTTTTTCCAATTTTCCAAGCCTTTTTTAGAATGATTTTAAATAGCGAAATGATATTTTGTTGGTTTGATTTTTGACTTCGGTAGATTGTTTTTTTTGGTAGTGGCCTCATAAATGTTTACGTTAATTTAACAGCTGTAAATCGAGGTTTTATTACTTTCGTTATGCGAATTTTTTACCGTTTAATTTAAAAACCTTAATCGTTATGTTCAGAAGAATCTTATTGCTTTTAGGCATTGCTGCCCTAAGCGGATGTGCCACATACAATGGCATGATTACCACCCCTGGTGCTGTCTCAACTGATACCAAAGCCACGTATGTGGATATGGCAGTCGGATATAGTCGAACTTCGTATCTTTTCGGATTTGGCGGATTTGGAAAAGCTGCACTTATTAATGAGGCTAAAAGAAATATGTATAAGGCCTATAAGCTGGCACCCAATCAAACATTTGTAAGCCCAACACTAGATATAAAGACCACAACTTACGGGCCATACAGAAAGATGGAAGTGATAATGATGGCTGATGTGGTAGAATTTGATGGCAATGTGGACGTAGGTTTTAAGGAGGAATATTTCCAAGCCATAGGAGCGGTTCAGAGTGACTTGCCTGAGTTCTTCCGTTTAAATGAGTCGGTTGTTGTGATGGGAAGTAACAAATCAATTGTTAATGGCCGGATTTTGAATATCAATCAGCAAAAAATTACTGTGTTATTGCACAATGCCGACGGACGTTTAGCCATTAAGAATCTGGCGTCCTCACGTGTTTTCAGAGCGCGTCCATCTTCTGATGGCGATGTCAAAGTGGGATTTTCTGTGGGAGAAGCTGTTGTGTTCAATGAGCGTGTTTCATCAAACCAGCAAGTGTCCAGCGGTGGTTTAATCGTGGGTGTTAATCAATACAATGTATTGGTAATGGTTAAAGACCAGCTTATTGTGCGTCGTATTTTTGATGTTAAGAAAGCTTCTTAATCAGTATAACCTCAAGTTGACTTAAAATTTGAAGAGCTTTATTTTTAGTTAGCTTAGATGTGCTCTTGATTTTTTTGGAAACTTATCTCTATGTAGCCTTACGAAGTGTTCCTCGTAAGGCTATTTTTTGTCAATCGTTCTGTGCGCTTTTAGGAAGTTAAAATTGAATGGCTTCGGCTGATTTTCTGTCTTTAATCGGAGCTATATGTCTGTAAAACAGCTCACTCATTAATGGTAGTAATCATTTAAAATAGTGTCATTTAGAACTAATGCAGCTGTTTTGGTTCTCTACGACCACCGTGAAATCTAATTAAATATCACTATCTTGGGTGTAAAATGGCGGCTGATTGCACGCAAATACAAACTTTGAATTGTCGTTTAGCAAATCTGGTATCTTAAATAATTAATTATGAAAAAAGGAGTTTTTACGATGTTTATAGGAATGAGCATTTTGTTGTTTGCCTGTAACACCGGTAATGAGGTGGATAAATTATATGCATCATGGAAAGTGACTGATATGAAGGTGGATATCCCAAATGTTCCGCCCCAATTAATAACCAATGCAAAAATTCTCGCCTTGTCCACCACTTATGAATTCCGCAATGACAACTCTTTCTGTATGACAATTGCCAGCAATGAGTTAGATAATGGACGTCGGCAAGTTGGTACCATGAGTTATAGTTCTAACAGCCTAACTCTGAATACAGACTCGTTGTTTTTTGAGCGCAATGGCGTTTGGACAAATATTGAAAAGAGTGATTTCAACAAACCATACTTCAAAAGCATGCAATTGCAAATTGAGAAGATTATCGCAAATCAACTGCTCGTGGCAGAGAAGGAAGTGAATGGCGTCATCTATTACACACTTCAAAAAATTGAGTGAAGCAAAATCCATCATGGTTTTTCACCACTTGCTGAAACAAGCAGAGGCAAATTGTTAGAAAATCTAATTCTAGAGAGAAATTACTTGTTGTTTTCGTAATTATTAAACTTTAATCCATTATTTATGAGTGAAACATTAAACAAAGGAAACCGAACTAAATGGCAATTTGTTTTTGGTATTTTGGTTGGCATCGCCATATCTTTCCTGCTCAGCCTATCACTTTGTAAACATCAAACTGATAGAATAGATAAGGCTTTGGTTGAAGTTGCCGAGGAGCTCAACCGTATATGCCCATTTATGGTCGATGACGAAACCCGTCTGGACAATGCAACTGTTTTGCCTGGGAAAGTTTTTCAATATGGTTATACTCTGGTGAATTTTGAACGTGACAGCATCGATGTGGACGTGTTCGTTTCTCACATGCAGCCTGTTATTCTGAACAACGTTAAAACCAATCCGGAACTTAAAACCTTTCGGGAGCAGAACGTTACAATCATCTATCAATACAATGATAAAAATGGTGAGCACATCGCCAAAATTACCGTGTCGCCAGACCTGTATCGATCCAACAGCCCAAACTGATGGGTTTATTTTTCTGTCGGATTTGTTGAATTATTACCGACTTTCAGGATGGTTTTATTTATAATGAATATAAATAATTGTGGTTTTATGGGGTCTGATTTGTGGATGTTTTCCTCATCTTTTTTTAAGAATGGGAAGTGAGTAGGAATGGTCTAACTTTATCCTGGCATCATATATCAACCTACTGGTTAGGGTGTTGTGGTTTTTTGTTGGGTTTTATTCCGTAATGATAATGTTCCTATAACTTCCACGGATTGATATTTGAGTTTATAGCAGAAGTGTATCAAGGTTTAACTAAAAGTTCAAGTTATGACTTTAAAGCATTTCAGCTATCTGGACGAATCGGCTCACATCTTACTGTTGCAATTCTTTGGTAGTTTAACATTCTCCGATGTGGCGTGCTTCTGGTGCTCCGTGTCAGAATCTGCAATGGCTCACAACGAGTTAACCGGTTTTGTTCTGGATTACCGCGACTCTACATTTAATGATGGTTTTTACAACCACGACGAAATAGAATCTGTATGGAAAGCAAATATAACGTTGCTTCAAAAAAAGAGACTGGCACTGGTGGCTACTGGTTTTAAAGAAGTAGCTGTGCTCTCAATGCTCGAAGATTGCGGCGGAGGTATTGACGCGAAAGTATTTACCACTGTAAGCTCGGCTGTTGATTGGGTTAGCAGAAACCCTCAACGAAAGAATTAAATCGCCATCTTAACAAACTGCATGTTTTTATGTGTATGTTGAAAAAACATCTGGCAATTTGTTTGTTAGGATGTTTTTTTTCTCTATTTTTGCAGTCCGAATGAATTTCGCGGGGTATAAAGCGGTAAGCGAAGAGATGATTTGCCCACCTCCGGAAAGTAACAGTAAACAGAAATTAAGATGTACGCAATTGTAACCATTGCAGGTCAACAATTTAAAGTTGAAAAAGACCGTAAGGTTTTTGTACACCGTCTGAGCGCTGAAGAAGGCGCTTCGGTAGAGTTTGACGAGGTGTTGCTGGTTGAAGATGAGAGCGGTATTAAAATTGGTGCTCCTACCTTGTCCGGCGCAAAAGTAACCGCAAAAGTACTTTCTCATCTGAAAGGCGATAAGGTTATTGTATTCAAGAAAAAAAGACGTAAGGGCTATGTGAAGAAAAATGGTCACCGTCAGTACTTGAGTCAGATTCAGATTGAAGACATTCAGATTGGTTAATCAAAAAATTTAGTGTGATATGGCACATAAGAAAGGAGTAGGTAGTTCCAAGAACGGTCGCGAATCAGAAAGCAAGCGACTGGGTGTAAAAATCTTTGGCGGTCAATTCGCTAAAGCAGGGAACATTATCGTACGTCAACGTGGTACTCAGCATCACCCCGGTGACAATGTGGGTATTGGCAAAGACCATACACTGTTTGCACTGGTGGATGGCAACGTTGTTTTTCGTAAGAAGAAAGACAATCGCTCTTTCGTATCCGTTGAGCCTGTTGCTGCTGAATAAGTAACAGCAGAAAAAAGTATTAAAAGTCTCCTGTTTTTGTTACTTTCGTAACAGAATCAGGAGATTTTTTATGGCATTATCTTTTCTCTGTCCGTAAGCAATTATATCAATAAATGCTTTTGTTTTCGGTTGCCCGGATGGCGATATCAATGTAGGTATGCCTCCCTGACGCAAAATTCTTTATTTTAAGAATCAGATTCAATTATAGTCTGTAATATTTGTAAAACTGCTGTTTCATGCTGACATTAAAACAGATTCAGGATAATAAACAAGAGGTTGTTGAGCGTCTAAAAATTAAGAACTTTGATGCGGAAGCGCTTGTTGACCAAATTGTGGCTTTGGATAATAAACGCAAAGCTACCCAAGCCGAAGCCGACGCTCTACAAGCCGAAATGAACAGCCTTTCGAAAGAAATTGGCCAATTGTTTAAAGATGGCAAGGCAGCCGAAGCAAATGCCGCAAAAGACAAAACTGCCGGATTAAAGGAGCAGATTAAAGAACTTACCACAATTCAGGATAATACAGAGAAAGAGTTGCAGGCTCTGTTGGTTCAATTACCCAATTTACCTCACAGCTCTGTGCCCGCAGGTAAATCGGCTAACGACAATCAGATTGTGAGAGATGGCGGTCAGGTGCCAACACTGACAAACGCGCTTCCCCATTGGGAATTGGCTCGCAAGTATGACATCATCGACTTTGAATTGGGCGTAAAGCTTACTGGCGCCGGATTTCCTGTTTATAAAGGCAAAGGTGCAAGATTGCAGCGTGCCCTTATTAACTTTTTCCTCGATGAAGCTACTCAGGCCGGATATGAGGAGGTTCTACCACCCCTTATGGTGAATGAAGATTCTGGTTTTGGTACTGGTCAGCTGCCAGATAAAGAGGGGCAAATGTATCACGTAACCCTTGATAACTTATACCTTATTCCAACGGCTGAGGTTCCGGTTACAAATATTTACCGTGACGTAATTCTCAACGGCAGTGAACTGCCCGTTCGTAATTGTGCCTACTCTGCCTGTTTTCGCCGTGAGGCAGGATCTTATGGAAAGGATGTTCGTGGACTCAACCGTCTGCATCAGTTCGATAAGGTTGAAATAGTACAGGTTGCTCATCCCGACACATCTTACGAAGTGCTCGATGGCATGGTTAACCATGTGCAATCTCTCGTGAGTAAACTGGGTTTACCCTGGCGCATCTTACGTTTATGCGGTGGCGACATGAGTTTTGCCTCTGCTCTAACATTTGACTTTGAGGTGTTTTCTGCTGCTCAGGAGCGTTGGCTCGAGGTGAGTTCTGTAAGCAACTTCGAAACCTTCCAGTCTAATCGTCTTAAATTAAGGTTTAAAGAGGAGGGGGATAAGAAGACAAGATTGGCCCACACACTCAACGGCAGCGCACTTGCTTTGCCTCGTATCATGGCCGCGCTGCTCGAAAATAATCAGTTCGAGGGCGGCATAAGGATTCCGGAGGTGCTTGTGCCATTCTGTGGTTTTGATGTGATCAATTAAGTTATCACAATAAATTGAATAGTATATGACTGAAAGCGCTGGTTATATCTTTAACACCTCCTTTTATGTGCCTGAATCGCGATTCGGGAAATGGCAAGAGTGGCTGAAAAGCCATCTCTTCCCTGCCACAGAAAAGGTTGTTGCCGGCGTATCTGCTGAAATTTTTGAGGTTGTTTCTGCCCGACCCGACGAGAGCCGGATTTTTTCTGTTCAGTGGCGGTGTCATACCATTTTCGAAATAGAGAAACTCGACACATGTGTAGCTGCAGTGCTTCGTGATTTTGGGGCTACATTTGGTGAGGAGGCAACGCACTTCAGTTCAGTAATGAAAAGGCTCTGATGCAAAAAGCTCCCGGAGAAAAAATTATTTTGGGTATCGACCCTGGAACAACGGTAATGGGCTATGGCGTGTTGCGTGTAGATGGAAACCGTCCTTCATTGGTGGCAATGGGCGTTTTGGAGTTGCATAAATATGAAGATCATTATCTGAAACTGAAGCGCATTTTCGATCGTGTGGTGCAACTTATCGACACCTATCATCCGGATGAACTGGCCATCGAAGCGCCATTTTTCGGGAAAAATGTTCAGTCAATGTTAAAATTGGGACGCGCGCAGGGCGTTGCAATGGCCGCGGCATTGTCGCGTTCGTTGCCAATATATGAATATGCCCCTTTACGCATAAAGCAGGCAATTACCGGAAGGGGAAATGCATCCAAAGAACAAGTGGCTCTTTTTCTTAAGCAGTATCTTAAACTGCAACAGGTCGATGACCAAAAATATCTGGATGCCACTGATGGTCTTGCTGCTGCTGTGTGTCACTTTTTTCAGGCTCGTAATCCTGTTGCTGAGAAAGGCGTTAAGAGCTGGAAGGAATTCATAAATAAAAATCCCGGCCGGGTAAAGTAAAACTTTTCCGGTCGGGATTTTCTGTTTTCTGTTGTGACAATTAGCTGAGGTGGTTTCTGATACCTGCTGCAATAGACTCCATCTCTTCTTGACTTAGCTTTAGTTTAGGCCGCGAGAAGCTGATGTCTGATTCAGTTTGTAATGGCACCAGATGTATGTGCGCATGGGGTACTTCAAGCCCCAAAACAGCCACGCCAATCCGCTTGCATTCTATGGTTTTCTCGATGGCCAAAGCCACCTTTTTCGCAAAGGTGGTTAATCCTGCCAGCAAGTCATCATCCAAATCAAACACATAGTCTGTTTCCTGCTTTGGAATTACCAGTGTATGACCTTTTGCCAAAGGGTTAATGTCCAAAAATGCAAAGTACTTGTCGCTCTCGGCTAATTTGTAGCAGGGGATTTCACCACGCACAATTTTTGAGAAAATAGTTGACATTGTATTGGTCTTAAGGGTTTTGATAAACGTACATAAATTAAGACAGACAATCAAGAATTTCAAGTTTTTAGTCTTAAAAACGCTTGTTTGTCTGTCTTAAATGGGATAATTATGTCCGCTAACCTGCTTCTTACAGGGATATATCCAGAATTTCGAACGGCATCATGCCGGATGGAACCTGAATGTCCACCTTGTCGCCTACTTTTTTCCCCAATAAACCCTGAGCAATGGGTGTAGAAATCGAGATTTTACCTGCTTTCAGATCTGCTTCGCTTTCTGAAACCAGCGTATAGGTCATTACTGAATTACTCTTAAGGTTCTTTATTTTAACCTTATTCATTATTTGAACTTTTGATGTATCCAGTTTTGATTCGTCGATTAATCTGCTGCCGGCAATGGTCTCCTTTAGTCTGGCAATTTTCATTTCCAACAACCCCTGAGCCTCTTTGGCCGCATCATATTCAGCGTTTTCAGAGAGGTCGCCCTTGTCGCGCGCCTCTGCTATTTGTCTGGATATACGGGGCCTTTCAACCGATTCCAGTTGTATCAATTCTTCACGTAGCTTTTTCAGGCCCTCTTCTGTGATGTAACTCACTTTAGACATGTTTTACTCCTCCTGATTTTAATTTAATAAGGTTAAATAATGAAAGAATCCCGAATGTACTCGGGACTCTTTGCTGTTTTTGCAGCAAAAGTTTGTTAATAAAATTTTCTGATTTGTTGTGGTTTAGCTCTCTGACCGGTTAGTAATTTGGTCTTTTGATAATCTCCGCGTAAATGATTGCGTTTCTTAAATCAAGCGGTTCATTTTCCCAGTAAGAGACATGCTCGGTTGGTTCCTCTTTGGCTAAACTTTTTCGGATCTGTCGTGGTGTAATCCGCGTAATCCGTTCAGGTCTTTTTAAAGCGTCTGATTTTTTGATGGTCTTGTAGTCTGGCCTTTTGTATTGCAGCGGTCTGTGTTTAATTCTGTCAGGCTGCATGGGGATAACGGCGCTATCAGTGCTTTTTTCTTTTGGTTCTGCCTTCCCCTTGTCAAACCAATCATCGAAAGAGGGAAATGCTTCTCCGGGGTACTCTTCAACTTCATGTTCGGGCATAACACTCCCATCCTGACCGGCACCCTTTGCTTTTTTGTATATACTAAAAGCAAGTGCAGCGACCATCACGAGAATGTATAATATGTCTCCCAATCCGTTGTCCATGTAAAAAAAATATTAGCTAAATTTAGCCTGTACAAAGCAAATAACCAAATAAAGCAGTCTCTATTTTAGATTGAGCTGCTTCAATGGGTTTTTTATTTATACTTAACAGGCTTATTGTGATGATGTTATTGTTTTTATTCGGTGCTTGTTCAAGTATTGTATGATTGTTGCTAGTCCAATTGTTGAAAATGCAGGTTTTTGCCACCTTTAATGACAAAGACACTGCAAGTACCATACCAATTATCAAAATTATGACATCCAAAGCTAAGCATTGGTTCATTATTCTTTCTACGGCAATATTGCTTTTTGGTTGCAATAAAAGTGAACATCCTGTTCCCAATGTGTCGTTTCAGGCCCGATTTGATTTGATGTTGCCGCAGTATTCCGGTGAACTGTTTATGGCTAATCGCGACAGATATGGCAACAGGGCAGGCTATTCCGGCATTATTGTTTACCGGCATGGCCCCGCTGAATATAGTGCTTATGAACGTTTTTGCCCATACGATAAGGATGTGAGATGTGTTGTGACGCCGGAGGATGGAAACTTAACAGCGAAATGTAATTGCTGTGGCTCCGAATATCTTATCAGTTCGCCTTTTGGTGCCGACATTGTGAACGGACCGGCCAAGTACTCCTTAAAGCCTTATAAAACCCGCATGGAAGGGATGAACGTGCTGGTAGTGTACAATTAACAAGCGGAATGCCTCTCTAAGTAAGGCACTCCGCTTTTCTATGTTTTGCCAATTTTTGAATGTCGGCAACTGTTTACGATTTAGTATCTGTAGTGCTCCGGTTTATAGGGTCCTTCAGCCGAAATGCCTAAATATTCGGCCTGAGCCTTTGATAAACGTGTCAGCTTAACTCCCAGCTTACCCAGGTGAAGGCGCGCCACCTCTTCGTCGAGCTGTTTTGGCAAAGTATAAACGCCCAGTTCATAGTTGTTCTTCCAGAGTTCGAGCTGCGCAAGTGTTTGGTTTGTGAATGAGTTGCTCATTACAAAACTAGGGTGGCCTGTGGCATTACCCAGGTTTACAAGCCTACCTCTCGATAATAGAATGATGCAATGTCCGTCGGGGAAAACAAACTGGTCAACCTGGGGTTTGATGTTAATTTCTTTGATGCCCGGGTATTTAACCAGCTTTTCTACCTGTATTTCGTTGTCAAAATGGCCTATGTTACACACGATGGCAGTGTCTTTCATCTTCTCCATGTGTTCCACTGTGATGACGTCGCGGTTGCCGGTTGCCGTCACAAAAATGTCAGCTTCGGCAAGTGTATCTTCCACAGTGGTCACCTCGTAGCCTTCCATTGCTGCCTGAAGCGCACAAATAGGATCTATTTCGGTAACCAAAACACGTGCGCCAAAACCACGCATACTCTGAGCGCAGCCTTTACCCACATCACCATATCCGCATACCACAACTGTTTTGCCTGCCACCATTACATCTGTGCCTCGTTTAATCCCGTCTGCCAAACTTTCACGGCATCCATAGAGGTTGTCGAACTTAGATTTTGTAACGGAATCGTTTACGTTGATGGCTGGAAAAAGAAGCTCTCCTTTTTCCATCATCTGATAGAGACGGTGTACGCCAGTAGTTGTCTCCTCGCTAACGCCCTTAACACCGGCAGCAACTTTTTGCCAGCGCTTGTTGTTGGATGCATAGAGTTGTCCCATTAACACCATCAACTCCCTGAAATCTTCTCCTTCAGTACTATAGTCTTTTTTCAGGATGTCAGGGTTTTTTTCTATTTCAACACCTTTGTGAATCATTAGTGTGGCATCGCCGCCATCGTCTACGATAAGGTCTGGACCGGTACCGTTGCCAAAGTCCAAAGCTCTTTCGGTACACCACCAGTATTCGGCCAATGTTTCGCCTTTCCAGGCAAAAACGGGGATTCCTGCCTGCGCAATGGCTGCAGCAGCATGATCCTGCGTGGAATATATGTTACAGCTGGCCCATCTTACGGTGGCACCCAAATGTGCCAGGGTTTCGATGAGCACCGCGGTCTGCACCGTCATGTGAAGTGAACCCATGATTTTTGCGCCTTTCAAAGGTTTCTCCTTGCCGTGTTTTTCGCGTAAGGCCATAAGCCCCGGCATCTCTTTTTCTGCGAGAAGAATCTCTTTGCGGCCATATTCAGCCAACGAAAGGTCGCTCACCTTAAAGTCCTGTTGTTGCATTTCCATATTCTGTTTTTTGGATGATGATTGTTGTTATTGCGTTAGGGTATAGTTATTTAGGATGCTTCTGATTTGAGACTCGTCTCGCTTGAGTTGTTCTCTGAGTTCGTCCAGTCCCGGAAATTTCATCTCTTCTCGTGTTTTGGTTAAAAACTGCAAGGAGACTTCTTCGGAATAGATGTCGTCATGAAAATCAAGTATGTGCACCTCTATGGAGCGGTTGTCCATTTGATTGTTGACCGTTGGTCTGATGCCAATGTTAACCATTCCGCCAAAAATTTTACCCAGCACTTTTACACGACAGGCATACACCCCGTCGGGTGGTACTAGTTTTGCCTTTTCACTAATAATGAGGTTGGCTGTTGGATAGGCCAGTTTTCGTCCCAGCTTCATACCACCGGTGACCTGCCCCGAAATGGTATAGGAATATCCCAGCAAAAAGTTTGCTTGTGGAATATTTCCTTCCATC
This sequence comes from Alkaliflexus imshenetskii DSM 15055, assembly GCF_000517065.1. Taxonomy (GTDB): domain Bacteria; phylum Bacteroidota; class Bacteroidia; order Bacteroidales; family Marinilabiliaceae; genus Alkaliflexus; species Alkaliflexus imshenetskii. The sequence continues at coordinate 2,417,517 of NZ_KI912105.1, forward strand.
AGCAGGTTTCTGATTTTCGTTGAACTGGGGTAGTGACCATCAATGTCGATGTGCCTGAATTGGCTAAGCTCAAACCCATATTTTCCTGCATACCTGATGTTGTCTTCCAGTGTGGAGCCCCCCTTGCCAAATCTATGGTTGTAACCAATTACCAGATGCTTCATCCGGATTTTTTCAACCAGAATTTGGCGTATAAACTCTTCCGCTGAAAGGGTGTAAACCGACTCATCAAAAGGTAGCACCACAAGGTGATCGATGCCTAGTTCACTGATTATGTTGATTTTTTCTTCGAGAGTGGTCAGAAGACGAAGTTTTTGTACGTCCTGATTTAGAACGATGCGCGGATGTGGCCAAAATGTTACGGCAACGGATTCAGCTCCTTCAGCGCTTGCCAGATGCTTTACACGCTCCAGCAGCGCCCGATGGCCAGGATGTACTCCGTCAAAAGTACCCATGGTTACGATGGCGTTACTGCCGGTATATGCATCGAGTGAGGAGTGGATTTGCATGAAATCTATAGTTTCAAAGGATATCGAATATTTTATTGAAGGGACGGCCAATGACAGCTTTGTCACCATTAATTACCACTGGTCTCTCGATGAGTCGTGGGTTTTGAGATAGTATCTCAAACCACTGGTCGTCCGAAAGTGTCTTTCCCTTTAATTCTGATTTATATAGCGCCTCAGTTTTTCGCACCCAATCAATTGGTTTGATGCCAATTTTATTCGCAATTTCCCTGAGTTCTTCGGCACTAAGCGGATTGTCTATGTATCGTATCTCTTCAGCTTCAACACCTTTCTCGGCAAGGTAATTGAATACTTCTCTGCTTTTTGTGCACCGCGGATTGTGAAGTATCTGTATCATTGTTAATTTTTTTCAAATACGTCGGCAGCCCCAAACTCCATCAGGTATGCTTTAATAAAATCATCGATGTCGCCATCAAGTACAGCCTGCACATTGCTGGTTTCGTGGTTTGTGCGCACATCTTTTACCAGTTTATATGGCTGGAGTACGTATGATCTGATTTGCGAACCCCATTCAATTTTCTTTTTTTGCGCTTCTATTTTGTTTACCTCTTCCATCTTTTTTTGCAGCTCCATTTCATAGAGTTGCGATTTCAGGATGCGAAGCGCATTCTCTTTATTTCCTCCTTGCGAACGTGATTCGGTGTTTTCAATTACGATACCTGTTGGTGCGTGGCGCAAACGTACGCCCGTTTCAACTTTGTTCACGTTCTGACCGCCAGCACCGCTCGAGCGGAAAGTCTCCCAGGTAATATCTGCCGGGTTTATCTCAACTTCAATAGTGTCATCAATAAGGGGGATAACAAATACTGAAGTAAATGATGTCATCCGTTTATTGGCTGAGTTGAATGGCGACAAACGTACCAACCTGTGAACGCCATTCTCTCCTTTGAGATAGCCGTAGGCGTATTCACCCTCAAATTGGATGGTTACTGTTTTAATTCCGGCTTCGTCACCATCAAGCACATGGGTTATGTTTACTTTGTATTTGTTTTTTTCGCCCCAGCGCAAATACATGCGCATTAGCATTTGTGCCCAGTCCTGGCTTTCGGTGCCGCCGGCTCCGGCGTTAATTTTTAGTATGGCACCCAATTTATCTTCTTCTTTCTGCAACATGTTTCGCAGTTCGAGATCTTCAATCAGGTTTTTTGCCAATTTTAATGCATTTTGCACATCTGCTTCTTCGGCTTCGCCCTCTTTAAAAAAGTCGTATAGTACCGTTAAATCATCTATGGCTGCTTTGGCTTGGTTGTAACCGTTTACCCATGCTTTGATCTCTTTGAGTTTCTTCATCTGCTCTTCCGCCTTTTTTGCGTCGTCCCAGAATCCGGGTGCCTGAGTTCTCAGTTCTTCTTCTTCAATCTCAATTTTCTTGCGATCGATGTCAAAGGTACCTCCTCAGCGCCAGCTCTCTGCCGCTTAAATCTTTAATTTGTTCTGGAGTAATCATGTTTTAACTAATGTTTTATATGATTGTATATCTGTGAGAGAAACAGGGGGCAAATTTACTAAAAATATGGGTCATAATTGCATTGATGCCAAAATGACAGGCCAGGCCTTTTGCCCCAATGTGCGGTTCTAGCGGTGTTTTAACTCGGAACAGTATCGAGAAATGAGTTTGAAGGCCTGGGTGTCTCCTTTTTTTCCTGCGTTAGACCAATCCTCACATGCCTTGTCTTTACGCCCTGTGTTGTAGAGCGCAATACCTCTGTTCATTAAAGCCGGAACGTCATCAGGATTGTTTAGGAGTGCCCGGTCAAAATCCCTGATTGCCACAAGATAATCATTTTGATTTAGGCGGATGTTTCCTAACATTGTAAATACGCCAGGCAGGGAGGGGTTTAGTTGTGATGCCCGTGTGAGATCTTCAAGTGCGCGCGCTTGATTTGATGCATGGTGCATCGTCAAACGCCCACGCTCATAATATCCTTCATCGCACAAGGAATCCAGCTCGATGGCATGGGAGTAGCTTGCATGTGCCCTTCGGATGTCGTTGTTGGCTTCTTGTAAATGTCCCAGTAGAATAAACATCTCAGCAGGAACCTCATTTTTTGATCCACTATTCAGAATCTCTTCTATGGCTTCTCTGGGTTGAGCATTTTTTGAGAGATAGATGGCCCTTGCAAGGCCTGGCAGCGCATGTGAATTGTCTGTTTGCAGTGCTTTGGTGAAGTCTTCACGTGCACCAACGTTATTTCCATAATTCACCCTGCTTATACTTCTCAGAGCAAAAATACCGGCGTGTTCAGGATAGAGTCTCAACGCCGAAGTAAATGCTCTGGCCGATTCAAGCCATCTTCCATCTGCCTGAAGCACGAGTGCCTCCATCAACACAGGGGATGAGAGGCGAGCCCGGTTTCTGTTTGTTTTAAAGCCTGCCCAAGTTTGGTTTACGGTTTCCCAGTAGTCGTCGTTGATGAGGTAAACAGGCATTAGCACGCCTTTTTTTAGTTGGTCAACATATTGATATATCCCAACAAACTGCCCATTTCCATTTATTGCAGGTGCGCCACGTGAAATTTTTCCTGCGTTAAGCCTTAGTTGGCTGCATCTGCCTATGTAAAAACAGCGCATTTGCTTACTGGTTTCGCCAAAGTTTTCTGCCTTTTGTTCATCTGTAGGGTGTGCAAAAAGCAAAATCTCTTCGGGAATAGTAAATGTGGTGCGGGATGGTGTTAGATAGCGGTCGAGGCGTCCGCGCAGCCCGGAGACACTTATAATGGCCAGATTACTGTACGGATGTATGGCTATTACCCTGTTGATATGCATGTGACGGTTGCGGTGGTTCGAAAAAACCAGCGAGTCACCATTCAATAAAATGGATGCACAGGTGATGGCTAACCCATCGCTGCTTATGAAGAAGCCACGGGTTGTGTCGGTGGGTTGATTTGTTTTGGAATAGGCAGTAATGGTAAATGTGGCATCTGCGGTTCTGTTGATGGTTTCAATCAGTGTTTGAGATACTGAGGTTGGCAGGTTGCAGATAATCAGCAATATGGTGAGCCAGGTTTTAACATTTCCTGTAGTTGTATTATTTGAATCGGTTTTGTGAAGTGTATTCATATTCCAGGCCATGATTGCTTGAGTATAACTCGGTTGCAGGTGTGTGTTATTTTCATGCCCAATTTAAGGAATATTTGTTTAATTTGCCTGTAAAGTTTTGGGGATGCATGCCTTGGATGTGGATATGAGCAATAAAAAAGGTCCACCCAACATGTTGAGCAGACCTACATTTTTAAAGGGTGAAAGACCGGGTTCGAACCGGCGACCTCCTGAACCACAATCAGGCGCTCTAACCAACTGAGCTACAATCACCATTTTTTAAGCAGTGCAAATATAAAGTTTTTTCTTCTAATTTTGCAAATGATTTTGGGCTTTTAAAGGCGTTTTTTTTGATGTCCTTTTATAGTTTTGATGAAAATGCAAGTCAATCATGTAATTAAGTGGTGTGTTGTCGAATTGGAATTTTAGCGGTAGGTGATAGGTGACTTGTTTTTCGGTATGTTTGATGATAAATTAGGGCTTTTACAGAATATATTCATACAGATTTCAGATGAAATTCTTTACATATAATGAAACTATGGATCGTCAGGTAAAGATGATTCAGGCACGTGTCCGCCAGTTGATGAACGGTGAGGTGGCTCAACAATTGCAAAATGCCGGCTACTCATACCGCAAGCTTTATGGTGTTTCGCTGGTTCACCTTCGTCAATTGTCGCAGGAGTTTAAGCCAAGCAACGAAATTGCAGAGCGTTTGTGGTTTATGAATATTCGCGAGATGATGATATTGGCAACAATGATTGCTGAGCGCGATACACTTACCGATGAGAAACTATCCGAGTGGGCCGATGGTATTACCAATATTGAGTTGGCTGAGCAAGTGGCTTTTAATTTGTTGGGAAAACGTCAGTCGTCATTAAAGATACTCGAAAAATGGATTCTCCACCCACAGGTTTTTGTACGCTACGCCGCATTGATGTCAATTGGATGGCAATATCGGTTCGCGGGTGAAGGATTAAGTGCTTTTTTGCAGGATAATTTGTCAACCATTGAAGCATTGGCAGGCGATAACCGGCTTGTAAGAGCTGTGGCACACTGCCTGAAAATGGCCGGCAGGTTCGACAAGAAGTTTCAGCCCAAGGTGGTTGGGCTGGCCAGAAAATGGATAGCGTCGGATATGAATCATCTGAAACAGGCAGGTGAGGAGATTTTATTCGAAATTGAGGCAGCCGGATAATTGATAAAACCGTTCAAGACTTTATTTTTGTGCTCTGTTTAACTCCCGAAATGATAAATTATGAAAATACTACCTGTAGATAATCAGCAGACCAGTATGATGTTCTTGGATGTTGTGGATTTGGTTTATAAGGAAGATCCCGCTTACATCAGACCCTTGGATGCCCAGATTGAAGAGATTTTTTCGCCTAAAAGCAATGATTTTTATAAACATGGTGATGCTGCTCGATTTATTCTGGTAAACGATAATGGAGAGGCAATCGGGCGTGTGGCTGCTTTCATCAACCAAAAGAAAGCATACGGATTTCCACAGCCAACAGGAGGGATGGGGTTTTTTGAGTGCATCAACAACAGGGACGCTGCCTGGATGTTATTTGATACCGCTAAGCAGTGGCTTATGGAGCGCGGCATGGAAGCGATGGATGGCCCCATCAATTTTGGGGAGAATGATACGTTTTGGGGATTGCTTGTTGATGGGTTTACACCTCCCGGCTTTGGGATGCAATACAACCCGCCCTATTATCGGGAGTTTTATGAAGGTTACGGATTTCTCGACTATTTTGAGCAGGTAACCAATATACTGGATATCACCAAACCATTTCCGGAACGATTCTGGAAAATTGCCGGACGTGTTGTGACCCGTGAGGGTTATTCGTTCCAACACTTCTCGAAAAAGAGTTCAGAGAAGTTCATCCGCGATTTTGTGGAAGTGTATGACGACGCATGGCAGTTTCATGAGAACTTTACGCCTATGGATCCCGATACGCTTCGTAAGTCTTTAAAAGAAGCGTCTGCCTTTATGGACGAAGAGCTTATCTGGTTTGCATATTATAAAGAAGAGCCCATCGCTTTTCTGGTGATGTTTCCCGACGTGAACCAAATCATCAGACATTTTAAAGGCAAGTTTAATCTGATAAATAAACTCAAATTTCTCTATTATAAGTGGCGCAATGAGATGACCAGAACACGTGTGGTAATCATGGGCGTAAAGCCTCGTTATCAACGTATGGGGATTGAGTCAGGTATGTTTTGGCATTTACGCGACTATGTTGCCAAGAAGCCATATCTTACCGAAATGGAGTTGTCGTGGGTGGGCGATTTCAATCCTAAAATGCGCGCAGTTCATGAATCAATGGGTGCTGAATTTGGAAAGAGACATATAACCTACCGTTTCATTTTTGATCCCGCAAAGCGGGTTAGCCAAAGGGCGGGAAGCATTCCTTTGGATACCCGGGAGGTTATCAGGAGCAACGAAGCAAAGGCACAGTAAATTTATCTGCGTCATAATCACAAGAAAAAAGTAATAAAAGGTTTGGCAATTGCGATCGATATCTTTACCTTTGCGAACCATTTTGGAACGATATAAGATTGAGTTAAATCAGTATGGGTTCCGGACATCTTAGTAAGTCACCTTTAAGATGCCCGTAAAATCCGGAAAACATTAATAATAAATACAATGAAAAAGGGAATTCATCCGGATAATTATCGCATGGTTGCTTTCAGGGACATGTCCAACGGAGATGTGTTTTTAACCCGTTCAACCGTTAATACCCGTGAAAATGAAGTTATAGACGGTGTAGAGTATCCAGTGGTAAAACTCGAGATTTCTAGTTCTTCTCACCCGTTTTACACCGGCAAAATGAAACTGGTTGACACCGCAGGACGTGTTGATAAGTTCATGAATAGATACCAAAAACATTTTGATAAGAAAAAGTAATTTTTTCTTTCATAGGTAATAAAGCTTCGGATTTTCCGGAGCTTTTTTTTTCTCTGTCATACAGATTTGGTAGTACATTAACTTCATTCTTCTTTTTTGGCATAGCTATTGACCTTAAAGAATATTGTGTTATAACTTCAGGTTTCCAGACAGAATGGCAGATGCCTGGATCTGTTTCATCCGTTTTTATCTACACAAGGAAGATGTTTGTCAGGCATTTGAACCTGCTACAATCTATGGAAACTACATAATTGAGCATTAAGTGAGATAGTAATTGACTATGGACGACAATATAAAGATATCTATCAGACCAATGGGGCTAAGTGATTTTGGTGATTCAGGAACCGAGTACATTCCGATAATTGAAGAGGAAGAGTTTCACACTGAATCTGATGGTGATGAGATTCCGGGTGTTGTGCCCGTGTTGCCCCTTCGAAATATGGTACTTTTCCCAGGTGTAATTGTTCCCATATCCATCGGCAGGGAGAAATCGCTTAAACTGGTGAGGGATGCTCAGCGCAACAAAACCTCGATTGGTGCAGTGGCGCAAATAGATCTTAAAGTGGAAAATCCCGGTGAAGCAGACCTTTACCGCATCGGAACCATTGCCCGCGTGTTAAAAGTGCTGGAGATGCCTGATGGCTCTACTACTGTTATTATTCAGGGTAGAAAGCGTTTTCGCTGGGAAGAGATAGTCTCTGATGAACCATATCATACCGCAACCATTTTACCCATTGAGGATGTGATGCCCGATGGCGATGAAAAGCGTGAGTTCGAGGCTGTTGTGAGTTCGCTTAAAGATTTGTCTCTCCGCATAATCAAGAACTCATCGCAAATGCACCCCGAAGCATCCTTTGCTGTTAAGAATATCGATAGCCCATCGTTTCTCATAAACTACATAGGCTCCAATGCCGATATAAAAATTGCTGAAAAGCAAAGGATACTCGAGTTGGACGACTTAATGGCGCGAGGCCACGCGTTGGTTGAACATCTCGTGAGAGAGGTTCAGTTGCTGGAGATTAAAAACGATATTCAATCGAAGGTGAAGATGGATATTGACCAGCAACAGCGTGAATATCTGCTGCATCAGCAAATGAAAACCATTCAGGATGAGTTGGGTGCCAGTCCGGTGGAGCAGGAGATAAAGGATATGGAGGCTGCTGCTGCCAAAATGAGCTGGACCAAAGAGGTGGATGCCGTTTTTCGTAAAGAGCTCGAAAAATTACGTCGGTTAAATCCGGCAGCCGGGGAATATTCAGTGCAGCATAACTATTTGCAAACCATGCTGGATCTACCCTGGAATGAATATACCAAGGATAATTTTGACCTAAGTCGCGCTCGCCGTATTTTGGATCGCGACCACCATGGACTTGACAATGTTAAGGAGCGGATACTTGAGCATCTGGCCGTTCTTAAACTTAAAGGTGATTTAAAAAGTCCAATACTTTGTCTTTATGGCCCTCCTGGTGTTGGTAAAACATCGTTGGGTAAGTCTGTGGCAGAGGCTTTGGGGCGTCAGTATGTCAGAATGTCGTTGGGTGGCTTGCACGATGAGGCCGAAATACGTGGCCATCGTAAAACTTATATTGGGGCCATGCCCGGAAGGATTATTCAGAGTATTCGGAAGGCAGGAGCCGCAAATCCCGTTTTTATTCTGGATGAGCTGGATAAAATCAGTAACAGTTATCATGGCGATCCTGCTTCGGCATTGCTCGAAGTTTTAGATCCTGAACAAAACGGCTCTTTTCACGACAACTTCCTCGAAGTTGATTTTGACCTTTCAAAGGTGATGTTTATTGCTACTTCCAACACATTAAGCACCATTTCAGCGCCTTTGCTCGATCGAATGGAGCTTATCGATGTAAGTGGCTATATTCTGGAGGAGAAGGTTGAAATTGCCAGACGTCATCTTATTCCAAAATTGATGGACGATCATGGCATCCCAACTAACAGTGTGTCACTGTCTAAAAAAGTGTTGTCATATATTGTTGAATCTTACACCCGTGAATCGGGCGTGAGAGAATTGAATAAAGTGCTGGCACGGTTGTTCCGTAAACTGGCACTCAAAATTGCTTCCGGTGAAGAGACCAAAAAGGCACTCACAATGGCCGATGTAAGGGTTTTTTTGGGTGTGGAAAAGTTTTCAAAAGATAGCTGGGAGAAAGAGGAGTTTATCGGGGTAGTTACAGGTTTGGCCTGGACTGCGGTTGGTGGAGAAATCCTTTTTGTTGAAAGCAGTCTAAGCAAAGGGAAAGGTAACCTTACTTTAACCGGCAACCTCGGTGATGTGATGAAGGAGTCAGCCGTATTGGCTTTGGAGTACATAAAATCTCATGCTGCTGAGTTGGGCATCGATGTGAAGTTGCTCGAGGAGAATAATATTCATGTGCACGTGCCTGAAGGAGCCATTCCTAAGGATGGGCCATCAGCTGGCGTTACCATGGTAACCTCCATGGCCTCCATCTTCTCCGGCAGAAGAGTGAAACCCCGTCTGGCAATGACTGGTGAAATTACTTTAAGAGGAAAGGTGCTTGCCGTTGGAGGTATTAAAGAGAAGATTCTGGCTGCCAAACGCGCCGGTATCACTGAGATTGTTCTGTCAAAAGAGAATCGTAAGGATATTGAAGAGATTAAACCCATTTATCTCGATGGGCTTACCTTTCATTATGCCGACACAATAATGGATGTGTTAAAAATTGCACTCATATAAGAGCACACCCGGGATTTAATCGCACAAAAAAATGAGTTATGACAACTGTTTTCTTTTAGTCATAACTCATTTTATTTTATGGCGTTATCGGTTTATATCATCTGGGCATCTTCAGTGGTATACTGATTCTCAAAATTGTTAATCAGCGCTTCCATGTCTGGGGTTAATCTGGCCAGCGCCCGCTTGATGAATGCTTTGGGAATGTGTTTAAAGTAGGCTTCCGCAAATGCTCCGGCTATTGATGCAATGGTGTTGGTTGGTCCGCCAATATAGATGGCCAGTCGTATGGCCTCTTCAAAATCTGACGCAGATAAGAAGGCGGTAAGGGCTGGTGGCACCGGAGTGGCCAATGGGCGTCCGCTTTGTATCTCCTTTTTCCAGTGTGATATGTCAAGAGAGAGGTCATAGCCAAAATGAACCGCGATATATGATTTGATGTCCTTGCGCGTAGCACCGTTTTTTAACATGAATACACCTGCAACGGTAGCTTGTGAAGCTTCAATACGTATTGGAACGTTGTGTGTAATAACAGTTGTTTTTTTTGCTTCATTCAATGCATCTTCAAGCGTGTTGGAGGCATATCCAATAGGACTCACGCGTCTGGCAGCACCGTCACCTTCACTGATATAGATGTCATTTCCGTCATTTTCAACCCACTTGAGGAAGTCCTTCCTATAGCCAGCATCCGGAAACCTTCTTACCCATTCAAGAATAGATGCTTTATAGTCTTTATTGCTGAGCAGTGCATCAGCTGTTGCAAGGGTTAAAACTGTGTCGTCTGTAAATTCTGAAGTGGGTCTGAAAAGCTGAAAATCCGTTCCTGAAAGGTCTTCGTTTATAAATGCCGATCCGATGATGTCTCCTATGATAGCTCCTTTCATTTTTCTCTGATTTGGTGTTAATTTTAGCTTTAATTCTCGCCAATGGTTTTGTCACATTTTGACTCGGAGATTTTAAATCTGCAATTTTATGCTTATTACATGGCATAACCGTTTCGCAGAATTGTCGTTGAATTTCATTCTCATCATCGCGTGAACAATCCCCAAACCTGATTAAGATATTTAAAAAAAAACATCTGTTATCAGGGTTGCGCCAACAACCATACATTTTTTGAGGTAAGGAGTTTGGTCGTAGGCATAATCCAATGGATTACTGTTTTCTAATAGCAAGTCAGCTGGCTATTCCGGAAATGCATAAATAAAAACAGTTGAACCTAAAACTATAACTGTTTAGTTGAAGGGTTGATTATCTTAGTTATATGCATCCCAATATTGGATTAACATATTTTACTTCCGGAAAACCGGATTCCCCTTTATCAGCAATTTATATTTTATAAGGTTCTGGTGATACCATCTGCGGGGCTAATTTCATAAGTTTTGCCAGAAAAACAAATTTTTTTTGACTAATTCTTTTTATTTAAAGTCCGGAATGTTTATTTTATATATTAAATTGTTTGGTTCTTTGCTGTTGGTTTTCAGCGCAATCGTTTGATGTGCCATGTTTTTTTTGTGTTTGGTTTAAATTACATTATGATAGTTTGTGTGTGAACGTGTTCAGATTAAACTATTTTGGTTCACGACGAGTAGCACGCCATCTTTATTGTATATTTAGCTTTTGATAGTGATTTGTTAAATTGTAAGCCATAAGCACAGCTGCACGGTTTGAACAAAATAGTTTTTTGTTGATGAATAACTCACTGAGTGTGCAGTGTCTATTGTTTATGCCTATCGGTGATGCATGTATGGCTAATGGCTGGTAATTGTAATTCAATTTTTTGTAACGATGCAAAACATAATTAGATATTTGTTGTTAACCGCACTGCTGGTTATCGGGGTTTTTATGCTTTGGTATTTTCGATTCATATTCTTTTATATTGGTATTTCTGCTGTGCTCTCGCTGGTGGCGCGTCCGTTGTTTGATCTTTTCAAGCGGATTAAATTTAAATGGCTACAAGTTTCAAACGGATTTGCCGCTCTTTTCACAGTGTTAATTATATGGACGTTAATTATCCTCTTCTTCCGGTTTACCATTCCGCTCATAGGGGGAGAGCTTCATTATCTTTCAACTGTTGACATCCCGCAGGTAATCGACCGGGTGAGCCAGATGCTGTTTGATGCGCTAGAGCCTTTCAGAAAGAACAATGCTACCATTGTTAGTGCATTGGAAACTCAAATAACAGAGGCGGCGGTAACACTTTTTGATGTGGTTTACATCAAGGACACTTTTTCAGGACTTGTCGGCTTTTTTGGCGGTCTTTTTGTAGCCGCATTTTCTATCACCTTTATGACTTTCTTTTTTTTAAAGGAGGAAGGCTTGCTGCTCGGTTTACTTATGATTTTTGTGCCAGATAGCTACGAGGCCGGATTGCGACATGTTCTCCAATCGGTGAAGTATTTGCTGCGTCGCTATTTTATAGGAATTTTGGTGCAGATTTTTTTGATATGCATGCTGGTAACCATTGGCTTTATGATTTTGGGACTGGAGTTTAATCATGCAATTACCATTGGTCTTATTAGCGGCCTTTTAAATGTAATTCCATACGTCGGACCCTTGATAGGAGCCTTTTTTGGGTGTATTACCGGCATCATTATTTATCTTCAATTTCCTTCTGATATTACTTTTCTGTCGTATTTGGGATATATGGGCCTTGTTTATTCCGTAGTCCAGTTACTCGATAATGTGGTGTTTCAGCCTGTAATATTTTCCAACAGCGTGAAGGCTCATCCACTCGAAATATTCCTTGTTATTATGATGGCCGGGTACATGTCGGGCATTATCGGAATGTTCTTAGCGATACCAGTATATACAATACTCCGTGTTGTGGCTCGTGAGTTTTTTTATAACTACCGGGTGGTTAAAAAATTTACCGATGGTTTTCGTTATGGAAATAATACCCCTTCGTTATAGTTGTTTACCGATGGTTGGTGGGATGGGTTGTCGGGCAGCGACGTGTCATTTTGCAACGCCAGTGCTTCGTTTATCGAAATGCGCTTACCGCGATAGGTGGCAATTACAAAGGCATCGGCAAATCCCATTTTAACCAGAAGCGTTTTAAACCGCGAAGCATCACCATAATCATTGAAAATTCCGGCTGTAAATTGGTTTATGTCATCAACGGTATATTGCTGAAGCGATACAAGGTTCAACTCAAAAGGAGCCATGTCTATCCCGGAATAAGCGCCAATCTGCACACTATAGACAACAGGATTCAGGGATATTTCAACTGGCAGTTTTTCGGTTAATGAATCCTCGTAAGTAGGGAATACAGTTGCTGTGTCTAACGGCAGCATAAGTTCTTTGATTGGCACTATTTTACTGTTGTTGGCAGTAACCGTTTCATGCGATGGTGGCCATTGTAAAAAGCCATACATACTTAGCATTATAAAAAGAGAAATAAAGAAAAGGATCTGGAAGAAACTTGCTTTTTTTAACCTGTTATATTTCGCCGATTGCTTATGAGTAAGCGTTCGTAATCTTACAATTTCCTTTTCCAGGGCATTAATTCTGAACTGGTCGTTTATATGGGCCAAATTCTGGTCTTTCTCTTCCATTATCTACGTAAACTTAATGAGTTTAAATATACTAAATACATTTTTATAGTGGCTGTATTCTCTATATTTTATTCATCTGGCAGTTATATACATTGCTCATTTGAATCAGTTAAACAGAGTATGGGAATTTGGTATTTAAATTATTTTAACACCACAACATATAGATAATCAAATGATTGCGGTCTGCCTGGGTTTTCAGATCGTTTTTTGGCACATCTTTTGGTTGTATAATATCAAACCGGTTTACGTTCCTTAAGTATTAACGATTAAAACCAGATGCCATGAAAACTCTACAATACATCCGCAGCTTCGCAGTCATAGTTTCATTATCAATGGTAACTGTGTCCGCCTCCGGGCAACGTAATGGCCGGGAGAATACCAGAGACGATAACCGCAGGGAATCGCCAAGGGTTGAAAACAGAGAAGAGAATCGCAGAGAATCAGCGAGTGAACAGCGTACCAGGCCATCAACTCAGGATAATAGAGGAAGGGCAACACAAGTTCAAAGCAATGGCCGCAACAATAGCCAGAATCAGAACTCTAACCGTCCCAACGATCGGGTTGTGCATCACAATACACAACGTAACAACCATCAAAAAGACGTAAAAGTTGTGCATCACCACAAGCATGTTCCTGCCAAGCCGGTTCATACAACAACCGTGGTACACCACCACCATCACCATAAAGCACCTGCAAGAGGCGTTTATTACCGCCATTTGCCTTCACAAAGGGTTAACAGATTTCATTACAACGGTTATGAATACTACCACGCCAACAATTATTTCTACAGATATCATCCCAGTCATGGCTACGTAGTGGTTGATTCTCCGTTCCTTCACGTGCGCCATTTGCCTGCCAGACACGTAGTAAGGGTTTACAATGGTCAGCCTTATGTCTATTACAACGGTTTCTTTTATCTGCCTTACGAAGCTGGGTATGTGTTAGTACCGGCTCCTGCCAGACCTCAGGTTTCATTCAATGTGGTACTGAACTGGTAAGCAAATAAAGTAGAGATTTGAAGTCGCTGAAGATGCCAAATACAGATAGGGGTCGCAAGTCATTTGATTTGCGACCCCTCTTTTTGAGTCAGATTACGCTTTATTGCTGCTGTTGCGACTGGTATAATCTGATGATGTTTACATAAGGTTCTGTGCCAACAGTTGTGGCATCGGCTGTGATGTGTGCTTTTGAATAATAAGGTTCTCTTTCCGTAATTTTTTCCCGGATAAAGGCCAGTAATTCGCTTTTGTTTTTGTTTGCAATGAGCGGACGTGAGTTTCTTGCCGGCATCAGCCTCTCACAAAGACCTTCGGCATTGAGAAAGAGATAGATTGTGAGACCATGCTCTTTCATGAACGACATGTTGTTGTGAAAACAAGGAGCGCCTCCGCCGGTGGCAATTATCACATTTTTTAGCAGGGACACTTCGGAGATGGCATTTTTCTCCATCTCTCTAAAGGCCTTTTCGCCATGCTGAGCAAATATCTGTGTGATGGTGATTCCCTCTTGCTGCTGTATATAGTCGTCCAGATCTATAAACTTCCAAGCCATTGCTCTGGCGAGGTTGCGCCCCACGGTTGATTTACCGCTTCCCATAAATCCAACCAGAAAAATGCGTTCTACTCTCATTGGTTATTAGAATATAGACATTTGCCCATCCGGCTCATCATCCTCTGAATGGTTGTCATCGTTAATCTCTTCCTGTTGTAGATCTTCCGGTCTGATGTGCGGCTCAAGCTCATTGATTTTTGAAACCTGATAGGTTGTAAGTCTTTTCCCCTTGGCTTTATATCCTTTAACATTGATAAATTCTGCAACCTCAACTATCATTTTCTCTTTATCCTTGTCGTCGCCTCCAAATTTTATCTCAAGCCTTGGGTATTCGAGGTGTGTCATGCGCACCAGATAAGAGCCGGGATGCTCGCCAATGAATCGTTGAGGCTTTGAAACCTGTTCGGCCTGAAAACGCTTTAGGTAATGAAATTTTTGCTCGGCATCATAATAGACTGCCGACCATACTTTCTCCGCATTAAATTTCTCAATGTAGAGAATGTTGTCGTCGTAGTGATTGCTAAGGTCAAAATTGGTCTGATAGAAATGGCCGTCTCTGGTGATGACAAGAATAAGGTCGTCATTTTGAAATTCGCCCAAATAACTGCCTCTGCCATCGGCATTCAGCCTAAGCACTTCTGGCTCAAACCATATTTTTCGGCCTCCAAGGGTCGATTCGCCCTTACGCTTAAGAGCAATCTTATGTATTTCGTTTTTGGTAAGTATGTTACCCATGGCACTTCTACCTTTTACGGCAAGTTCGGCCATGTCGAATTCAAAAATAAGATTGCGGATACGTGGCCTGGGTTTTAATGTGATGCGCAATACTTCGGCCTCACCATTGGGGTTTTCGCTGAAATATACCACTTCTGAACCTGATGTGCCGCGTGTTACATCATACTCTTTGTCACGTGTTATGCCGGTAACGGCAAATCGCTTGACGTATGTAGGGCCGTGTTTCCCATCACGGTATGCCAGGTTGTAGATTGTACGCTGGTCGTTCTTTTTAAATATGGCCAGATGAATGATGTTTTTACCCACAAAGGCTTTTTCCTGCACTTTGGTGATGATGTATCGGCCATCTTTGTAAAAGATTATGATGTCGTCGATGTCGGAACAATCACAAACATACTCGTCTTTTCTCAGGCCATAACCCACAAAACCCTCTTCTTTATTTATGTATAACTTCTCGTTCTTCACCACAACTTTTGTGGCTTCGATGTTTTCAAAACTACGAATCTCCGTTTTACGCGTGAATTTGCCCCCAAAATTCTTTTTTAGACGCTTGTAATAATCGATGGCGTAAGGAATGATGTTTTGAAGGTGGTAATCAACCTGCTCGAGTTCCTCTTCGATGGAAGAGATGTATTCATCGGCCCTCTTGGCGTCGTATTTTGAGATGCGTTTAATTTTTATCTCGGTGAGCTGAATTATGTCGTCGCGGGTAATTTCGCGTCTAAAGAGGTTGGCGAACGGTTCCAGTCCGTGTCCAATGGTTTGTATTACTGCTTCAAAGGTTTCGCAATCCTCGATTCGTTGATAGATTTTATGCTCAATAAAAATCTTTTCCAATGATGAGAGGTGCCAGCCTTCGAGCAGTTCTGCCTTGCGTATTTCGAGCTCACGCGTGAGCAGGTGAAGGGTGTGCTTGGTATTTGACTTCAGAATTTCTGATACACCGATGAAGCATGGTTTGTTTTCACGGATGACGCATGCGTTGGGTGAAATTGACACCTCACAATCGGTAAAAGCATACAGGGCGTCAATTGTTTTGTCGGGCGATGTTCCGGCAGGAAGATGAACCAATATTTCGACATTCTCGGCTGTATTATCGTCAATTTTTCGGATTTTTATTTTCCCTTTTTCCACAGCTTTAAGGATGGACTCGATTAGGGTTGTGGTGTTTTTTCCGAAAGGAATATCTGTGATAACAAGTGTTTTAGCGTCGAGTTTGCTGATTTTGGCTCTTACTCTTACCTGTCCACCTCTCAATCCGTCGTTGTATCGCCATACATCCACCATTCCACCGGTTGGGAAATCCGGGAACAGCTCAAAATCTTCGTTTTTCAGATAGGCAATTGATGCATCTATCAGTTCATTGAAGTTATGGGGCAGAATTTTTGAGGCGAGTCCAACGGCAATTCCTTCTACGCCTTGCGCAAGAAGAAGCGGGAATTTCACCGGAAGCGTGATTGGTTCCTTGTTGCGACCATCGTAGGATGGTTTCCACTCGGTGGTTTTGGGATTGAATACTACCTCCTGTGCCAGTTTTGTGAGGCGCGCTTCGATGTAACGAGGCGCCGCTGCGCCATCGCCGGTGAATATGTTTCCCCAGTTTCCCTGGGTATCAATCAAAAGTTCTTTTTGCCCCAGTTGCACCAGTGCGTCGCCAATAGATGCATCGCCGTGTGGGTGAAATTGCATGGTATGACCAATAACGTTGGCTACCTTGTTAAATCGCCCATCGTCCATTCGCCGCATCGAGTGAAGGATGCGTCGCTGAACCGGTTTAAGCCCGTCGTTAATATGTGGCACAGCCCTCTCCAGGATAACGTATGATGCATAATCGAGAAACCATGTACGGTACATGCCTTGCAGAGGTGTGATTTTGGGCACATCGGCAAAATGTTCAGGGTTTAGATGCCCGCCATTGTTTTCCGTGGGCAGCATCTCTTCATTGTCATCAAATATATTGTCGTTCTCCATGACTTAATTGTGTTCTTGCGTTGGCTCTGGTTACATTCATTGTGGTTGTGTGGTAGTCTGGCATGGTTAAAGCATCTCTTCGTCCACAACCAGATTGTCGATAATGAATGTTTGTCGGTCGGGAGTGTTTTTCCCCATGTAAAAATCAAGCAGTTCTTTGGCTGCATCCTCTTTTTTCATACGCACTTGATCCAGTCGCATGTCTCTGCCAATAAAGTGCTTAAACTCATCGGGAGAAATCTCTCCCAATCCTTTAAATCGAGTGATTTCAGCGGCAGCACCAAGTTTTTTTATGGCATTATTACGTTCCTCGTCCGAGTAGCAGTAGCGAGTCTCTTTTTTGTTACGAACCCTGAATAGTGGTGTTTGCAGGATGTAGAGGTGTCCATTTTTCACCAGTTCAGGGAAAAACTGCAAAAAGAAAGTGATGAGCAACAATCGGATGTGCATCCCATCCACGTCGGCATCGGTGGCGATGATGACATGATTGTAGCGCAATGTTTCTAGTCCTTCTTCTATGTTGAGGGCAGCCTGCAATAGGTTGAACTCTTCGTTTTCGTAAACTATTTTACGCGTGAGCCCATAGGTGTTCAGGGGTTTCCCTTTTAGACTGAATACAGCCTGCGAAGTTACGTCGCGCGCTTTAGTAATAGAGCCGCTGGCCGAGTCTCCCTCAGTGATGAAAATGGAAGATTCCAGCTTGCGTTGTTCATTCGAGTTGTAATGAATACGGCAGTCGCGCAGTTTTTTATTGTGAAGGCTTACTTTCTTGGCTCTCTCTTTGGCCAGTTTCTGAATGCCCGAGATGGCTTTGCGCTCCTTCTCTGATTCCAGTATTTTTTTGTGAATGATATCCGCTATATCTCCATGCTTGTGCAGGAAATTGTCGAGATGCTGTTTCACAAAATCAGTGATGTAGTTTCTGACGGATGCGCCACCGGGCGACATATCCTTGGAGCCAAGTTTGGTTTTTGTCTGTGATTCAAATACAGGTTCTTCAATCTTGATACTTACAGCAGCAACAATTCCTTGACGTATGTCAGCTACATCAAAGTTTTTGTTGTAAAATTCACGTACGGTTTTTACCATGGCCTCGCGGAATGCAATTAAGTGCGTACCACCCTGTGTGGTATGCTGACCATTTACAAACGTGTAATACTCTTCGCCGTATTGTGTTGTATGGGTGATGGCAATTTCAAGATCCGGATCTTTTAATTGAATTATCGGATACAATCCGGGCTCGGTCATTTTCTCGTCGAGCAAATCAAGCAAGCCGTTTTTCGATTGATAAGCTTTGCCGTTAAAGTTGATGGTTAACCCGGCATTCAGGTAGGTGTAGTTTTTAAGCAGATCTTCAATATACTCTTCCTTAAAGTTGAAGTTCTCGAAAATGTTTCCATCCGGGTTAAACTGAACCAATGTACCGTTTGGAGATTTTGTTGCCTCAACGGGGAAATCTGCCTTTATCTCACCGCAACTGAATTCAGCCTTTTTAGTCTCCCCGTCTCTAAATGCTTGTATCATGAAATTGATGGAGAGTGCATTTACTGCTTTTACCCCAACACCGTTCAGTCCCACCGATTTTTTAAATACTTTGCTATCGTATTTGGCGCCGGTATTCATTTTGGATACCACATCAATTACTTTTCCCAGGGGAATACCGCGTCCGTAATCTCTCACGGTCACTTGGCCATCCTGTACAGTGACGTCAATCTTTTTGCCAAACCCCATCATGTATTCGTCAATGGCATTGTCCATAACTTCTTTCAGAAGTACATAAATCCCATCGTCGGCATAGTTTCCATCCCCAAGCTTTCCTATATACATGCCGGGACGACGGCGGATGTGTTCTTTCCAGTCCAGAGTTTGAATGGTATCTTCTGAATAATTCTCAATCATAAGGCAGCTATGTAATTATTTACGGTTGTGCCGGCCTTTGAAATGCCGGTATTGCATATTCTTCAGGCCAAAAAAACATCCAAATATAATGAAAAGGATAAAACCATTGGTATATTCTTTATCAACAGTGTTTTTTCGAGACAACTGTATCTGTGTGAAAATGAAATGATAACTGGTTTTAAATTTTACATAGCCTAATATGTATCATCCTTTTGCTGTGATGTTTTTACTTTAAATGGGACAAGATGTTTTTTGTACATTTTTTTGGTTTTTTTTGAAAGTAAATATTACTTTTATATCGTTTTTGAGATAACAACCATCCAAAGTAATGAAGTGGATTTTTAGTGAGGGAAACGATTTGCTGGGAGAGGGTGTATTATGTGTTACAATCCTGACGGTCTGTTTCTTTATTAAAGAAGCGGTTTTGCACAAAAAAAATGTGTAATATTAACAGATGATTTGGTGTAAAACATTATGTTTACCGATGGTTGTTCTTAATACAGTGTTAATTGACCGGGAATGTAAACTATTTAATTTAAGACTATGTTGAAACAGTTTGAGGTTTGGTTTGTGACTGGTAGCCAGCATCTTTATGGCCCAAAAACATTGGAGCAGGTTGCTGCTAACTCTCAGGCAATTGCTGCTGCGCTCAATGGCGCTGCTTCAATTCCTGTGAAAGTGGTGTTTAAACCTGTTGTGAAAACAGCTGAAGAGATACTGGATGTTTGTGTTCAGGCAAACAGTACACCATCATGCATCGGTTTAATTACCTGGATGCACACCTTCTCACCCGCAAAAATGTGGATTGCCGGACTTACATCGCTTCAGAAGCCATTCCTTCACTTGCATACGCAATATAATAAGGAGTTGCCATGGTCTGAAATCGATATGGATTTTATGAACCTTAATCAGGCTGCACATGGCGATCGTGAATTTGGTTTTATCGGAAGCCGTTTGAGAATTCAGCGTAAGGTTGTGGTTGGACATTGGTCTGATGCGGCTGTACAACAAAAAATCGGCACATGGACCAGAGCCGCTGCCGGATGGCACGAACTTAAGGGTATGAAAGTGGCCCGTTTTGGCGATAACATGCGCAACGTGGCTGTGACTGAAGGCGACAAGGTGGAGGCTCAAATCCGCATGGGACTTACAGTACACGGTTTTGGTATAGGCGACTTGGTTGCTTCGGTGAACGCGGTTGAGGCTGCTGACATTGATGTGCTGGTTGCTGAAATAGAGAAAAAATATGATGTGGCATCTGAACTCAAAGAGGGCGGCGAGAGACACGATTCGTTGCGTGAGTCTGCCCGAATTGAGCTGGGAATGCGGGCTTTCCTCGAGAAAGGCGGCTTTAAGGCCTTTACCACAAACTTTGAGGATCTGCATGGCATGGTGCAGTTGCCTGGTTTTGCCGTTCAGCGCCTAATGGCAGATGGATACGGTTTTGGTGGTGAAGGCGATTGGAAAACAGCTGCCCTGGTGCGCGCCATGAAAGTAATGGCCACCGGACTCGATGGCGGTACTTCATTCATGGAAGACTATACCTATCATTTTTCAGGCGCCGGAAGTAAGGTGCTTGGCGCACACATGCTTGAGGTATGTGAATCAATTGCAGAGCAAAAGCCACGGGTAGAAATTCACAAACTCGGTATTGGTGGCAAGGCAGATCCTGTTAGGTCGTTGTTTACTGTGAAGCCCGGCTCGGCAATCAATGCATCCATAATGGATATGGGTAACCGGTTCCGATTGGTTGTAAATGAGGTTGAAGTAGTGCCTTTGGACGCGCCAATGCCCAAATTGCCCGTAGCAAGTGCACTATGGGTGCCAAAACCAAATCTGGAAGTTGGTGCAGGAGCCTGGATTCTGGCAGGTGGCGCTCACCATACATCATTTAGTCAATCAATCACGGCCGATTGCATGGAGGATTTTGCTGAAATGGCCGGTGTCGAATATCTTCTTATTGACGATAAAACCACCATTTCGGAGTTCAAAAAGGAGCTTAAGTGGAATGATGTGTTTTACCATCTGAACAAAGGATTTTAATCAGTCAGGGTTGTTTGTCTCAACGGGGCAAACAACCCTTTTTAGTAAACCAGTTTAAATCTAAATTTTATGAATGCAGGTTTTACGACTCTGGATTACATGATTTTTATAGCCTATGCGCTAATCATTGTAAGTCTGGGGCTGTTTCTTTCACGAACGAAAAAGGGCGAGGAGAAAAATTCAAAGGACTATTTCCTGGCTGGTGGTAAACTATCATGGTGGGCCATCGGAGCTTCGCTGATTGCTGCCAACATTTCAGCTGAGCACTTTATCGGAATGTCAGGTTCCGGATTCCGGATTGGATTAGGCATTGCGGCTTACGAGTGGATTGCGGCCATCACCCTGATACTGGTTGCAAAGTATCTGCTGCCAATGATGATCGAAAAGAAAATTTATACCATGCCACAACTCGCCAAAGAGCGATATGGAAAGGGCGTTAGTTTCTTTTTCTCCTTCTTCTGGTTACTGGTATATGTATTTGTTAACCTGACCTCGGTTGCCTGGCTTGGTGCACTTGCCATGGAACAGATTTTGGGCTTCCCGAAAGAATGGGGTGTGCCTGCATTGTTGCTCTTTGCCGGTATCTACTCAATATACGGAGGGTTGAAAGCTGTGGCATGGACCGATGTTATTCAGGTTTTCTTCCTTGTTGGTGGAGGTCTTATTACAGCCTGGTTTGCCTTAGATGCCGTTAGCGGTTCAGGCGGCGGTGCCATCGAAGGATTTATGATTGTGCTTTCAAAAATCAGAGAAGTGCCCGAAGACTTGCATTTCAACATGATTATCAATCGTGACTTAGATGTATCTGGCTCATTGTTTAAGGATCTTCCCGGGCTGGCAGTGATTTTTGGTGCTATGTGGCTGACCAATGTTGGCTACTGGGGCTTTAACCAGTATATTATTCAAAAAGGGTTGGCAGCCAAAAACCTGGAAGAAGCTAAGAAAGGACTTATTTTTGGAGCTTATTTGAAAATTCTTATTCCAATCATTGTAATTGTGCCTGGTATAACGGCCTATGTACTCTTTAACCATCCCGATTTGCAACAGACCCTTACCGGTTTGCATGGCGATATTCAGGTAGCCGATGAGGCCTATCCCTGGTTGTTGCGAAATTTCGCTCCAGTGGGTATTCGCGGACTTGCCTTTGCCGCACTTGTAGCAGCGGTGGTTTCATCACTGGCATCTATGCTAAACTCCACGTCGACCATTTTTACCTTGGATATTTATCGTGACATGATAAATAAACAAGCATCTGAAAGACAGTTGGTGAAAACCGGACGTATCACTGCTGCTGTAGCTCTGGTTATTGCAATGGTATCGGCCAGACCGCTTCTGGGTGGTCTCGATCAGGCTTTTCAGTACATACAAGAGTACACCGGATTTATCTATCCCGGTGTTGTAGTGGTGTTTGGTATGGGATTGCTTTGGAAGCGTGCCACCAACCGGGCTGCTTTGTGGACAACAATTGCCACCATTCCCGCGGGTATTCTGATGAAAATTCTGTTGCCCGATTTGCCATTTATTATTCGTATGGGGTATGTATGTATCATGCTTATTGGTTTAGCAGTGATTTTGGTAATGACTGATAAACACAAAGTTCAAGCTAAACCCCAAACAGAGAAAAATCGCAAACGCCTTATGCGTGCAGGATGGTTCTTTGCAGTTACAGGAGGTGTGGGTTTTGTTTCAGGTATAATTTGGGGTACACCATTGTTCGGATTCAACCTTCTCAATCTTGGGTTTGACTCCATCTTTATGCTTTCGTCCTTATTAGGTTTCCTCTCTTTGATAATGTTCACAAATGCATCATCTAAGTTGAAGGACGAGCGCGCCTACGAAGTAGATCCAGTGTTATTCCAAACCGATGGCAAATTTGCCGCTGGTGCAATGGGTATTGTGGTGATTATTGTTTCTCTGTATGCCTATTTTTGGTAGCAGACTCTTAAGTATTAACTATTTGCAGGAGCGGAGGGCTCCGTTCCTGCAAATATTTTTATTCAAATCAAATAACTGTTTAACCAGATATATCACATGTTGGAAAAATTAAAGTCAGAGGTTTGTCAGGCAAATCTTGATTTGGTTAAGTATGGATTGGTGATTTTTACATGGGGTAATGCCAGTGCCATCGATAGGTCATCGGGATTGGTTGTAATAAAACCAAGTGGTGTGGCTTATGATGGCATGAATGCGGAGCAGATGGTGGTAGTGGATTTGGATGGTAATGTGGTGGAAGGCAGTTTGCGTCCTTCCTCAGATATGCCTACACACCTTGCTTTATATAAGGCTTTCCCAGAGATTGGAGGCGTGGTGCACACGCATTCAACTTATGCAACGGCCTGGGCTCAGGCAGGATTAAACCTTCCAGTTATTGGTACCACACATGCCGATTATTTTGCGAGCGATGTGCCGTGTACCCGTGACATGACTGAATCCGAGGTGAAGGGTGCCTATGAGATGGAAACCGGAACGGTGATTATCGAGGCATTTAAAGGTCTTAACCCCGTGCATATTCCCGGCGTGCTGGTTAAAAACCATGCGCCTTTCACATGGGGAAAAAACGTGCATGATGCTGTGCATAATAGTGTGGTATTGGAGGAGGTGGCAAAAATGGCATTCATGAGCCGTATGTTAAATCCTGCCCTTACAATGAATCCTTTGTTGGTTGAGAAGCATTTTGAGCGTAAGCATGGCAAAAATGCCTACTACGGTCAAAAGTAACTTATCCGGCTAATTATCCCGGATTTGAATTCCGGGTGCTTCAATAGTTTTACAAATCGTTCGGATTTTAGTATTCCGGACATTATTGCAATAAAAATGGCTGACAAAAAATATGTAATTGGATTGGACTATGGTTCTGATTCAGCAAGGGCTGTGATTGTAGATGCCTTAACCGGTGAGGAGATGGCATCGTCGGTAAAATACTATCCCCGATGGATTGAGGGGAAATTCTGTGATCCTTCACGGGACCAGTACAGACAACATCCGTTGGATTATGTGGAAGTGATGGAGTTTATTGTTAAGGATGCAGTTCAAAAGGCTGGCGCAGGAGTAGCAGAAAATGTGGTGGGCATGTCCTTCGACACCACAGGTAGCACGCCTGTGTTTGTTAACGAAGAGGGTATTCCATTGTCTCTTTTACCCGGCTTTGAAGACAATCCAAACGCCATGTTTGTGCTTTGGAAAGACCATACGGCAGTGAAAGAAGCTGCTGAAATTAACGAACTGGCACGTAAATGGGAAACCGATTACACCAGCTTTGAAGGTGGCATCTATTCATCTGAGTGGGTTTGGGCAAAAGCGCTGCATGTTTTGCGTAAAGATGAAGCTGTTCGAAAAGCGGCCTATTCATGGATTGAGCATTGTGATTGGATGCCGGCACTTATTACCGGTAAACAAAAACCTCTGGAGGTTGTGCGAAGCAGATGTTCTGCCGGGCATAAAGCTATGTGGCATGAGGCTTGGGGTGGCCTGCCTCCCGAAGAATTTTTAACTGCTTTGGATCCTCTTCTGGCCGGCTATCGTGCTCGTCTGTATAACGATACCTATACCAGTGATGTGAAAGTAGGTAACCTTACGCCTGAATGGGCCGAGCGCCTTGGATTGTCCACTAAAGTGGCTGTTGGTGTTGGTGCCTTCGATTGCCACATGGGTGCGGTTGGTGGTGAAGTTACACCTAACGTGCTGGCTCGTGCCATCGGTACGTCTACCTGTGATATTATGATTGCGCATTATGAGCAGATAGAAGATAAATTGATTGCAGGTATCTGTGGTCAGGTTGATGGTTCTGTAATTCCCGGATATATTGGCCTTGAGGCTGGGCAGTCGGCTTTTGGCGACATCTATGCCTGGTTTAAGCGCGTGGTGGCCTGGCCTGTGGAAAACATTCTTTCCAAAACAACTTTGGTGGATGCCGAAACCAGAGCAAAATTGATTGATGAAACCATCTCCGCAATTATTCCTCAATTGGCTGCCGAAGCCATGAAAATTCCTGTTGAAGAATCCACCATCATTGCCGTAGATTGGATGAATGGCCGCCGCACGCCTGATGCAAGTCAGGAAGTTACCGGAACCATTGCCGGTCTTAAGTTAGGCTCTGACGCACCTCGAATATTCCGCGCTTTGGTTGAAGCCACAGCTTTCGGTTCAAAGGCCATTGTAGACCGTTTTGCCCGCGAAGGTGTTGAAATTAAAGAGGTAATAGGATTGGGCGGAGTGGCTAAAAAGTCACCCTTTGTGATGCAGACTTTGGCCGATGTGCTCAATATGCCCATAAAGGTTGCACGAACTGAGCAAACCTGTGCGTTTGGTGCCGCCATGTTTGCTTCGGTGGTAGCTGGTGTATATGGAAAGGTAGAAGATGCTCAAAGGGCGATGGGGCAGGGCTTTGAGAATGAATATCAGCCAAACCCGGCCAATGTGGCTGTATATGCCAATATTTATCAAAAATACCAGAAGTTGGGAGCATTCACCGAATCTGAGAAATTGTGATATAAGCTGAAGTTCGTAACGGATAGACGATTCGTTGCGAACTTTTAATGTGTTTTGTTTTTGAATAGAATTAACCATTTCATCCCATACTACTATGATTAAAAATGTAATCTATCTCTTTGTGGCTATTATGCTTTTTTCTGCCTGCGCAGGGAAGAAGAGTGAACCGAAGCCCAATCTCGTTAAAGAGAATTTTGGCACATTGGAAACTGGCGAGACAGTAGATATTTTTACCCTCACCAGTACAACCGGCATTGAGGTTAAAATTATGACCTATGGAGGCGCCATTGTATCTATTTTGGCGCCCGACCGCTCAGGAAATAGTGAGAATGTTGTTCTGGGATTTGATAATCTGGCGCAATATGAAGCTGGCACCCCATTTTTTGGCGCCTTGATTGGCCGTTTTGGAAACCGTATTGCGGAAGGAAAATTTACCCTTAACGACGAAACCTATCAGTTGTCGATTAATGATGGCCCCAACCACCTGCACGGCGGGATTACCGGTTTTGATAAAGTTGTTTGGACCGCTACAGAGATTCAGCATGCTGAAAATCCGGCTTTAAAGCTCACCTATTTTAGTAAAGATGGCGAGGAAGGGTATCCTGGAAATCTTAATGTTGCTGTGACATACACCCTATCTGGTAATGATTTGATTATTGATTATGAGGCAACAACAGACAAGCCAACACCTGTGAATCTGACCAATCACGCATATTACAATCTGGCCGGTTCCGGAACAATTCTGAATCATATTCTCACGCTGAACGCAAATGCATACACGCCGGTGAATGAGACGCTTATTCCCACCGGAGAGATTCTTCCTGTTGCTGGTACTCCATTCGATTTTACCACCCCTTTTGAAATTGGTGCCAGAATTGATCAGGTGCCCGGTGGTTATGATCACAACTTTGTGATGAAAAGTGTTGCCGATGGCGAAATGATTTTTGCCGCCAGTTTATTTGATCCACTAAGCGGTCGTATAATGGAGATATACACACAGGAACCGGGAATCCAGTTCTATTCAGGTAACTTCCTCGATGGTACACTTGTGAGTGGCAGTTTTGTGATGAATCAGTATACCGGATTGTGCCTTGAAACTCAGCATTTCCCTGATTCTCCAAATCATCCCAACTTTCCATCAACCATTCTGAACCCTGGTGAGATCTATAAAACCAGTACCATCATGCGTTTTGGTGTAGGGGAGTAATCATCACTTGTCATAAAACAAAAGGCCTGCCGAGAGTTTATGTCTTCGGCAGGCCTTAATATTTTATGATATAACTATCGTTCCAGCATTGAACCTTCGAGCTCGTTCCAGATTAGGTCTTTCAGTTTGGTAATGCCAAGGCCTGTAACCGAGGAGATAAATACAAAAGGTATCTTTGGTAACTCCTTTTCAAGCTCTTTTTGTAACTCCTCATCCAGAAAGTCAGATTTGGAAATAGCTAAGATACGGCGTTTATCCAACAGTTCGGGGTTGTACTCTTTGAGTTCGTTCACCAGAATTTCATACTCTTCGCGAATGTTCTTGCTGTCTGATGGTATCAGAAACAACAATACCGAGTTGCGTTCGATGTGGCGTAAAAAGCGGTGACCTATACCTCTGCCTTCATGGGCGCCTTCAATAATTCCGGGTATGTCGGCCATTACAAACGACTTAAAATCACGGTATTCCACAATGCCTAGATTTGGAACCAATGTGGTAAACGGATAGTCGGCAATCTCTGGTTTTGCGGCACTTACTGCTGCCAGAAGTGTTGATTTTCCGGCATTGGGAAAGCCAACAAGGCCTACATCGGCCAACACTTTCAATTCAAGAATAACTGTTCTTTCTACAATTGGTTCACCAGGTTGCGCAAAACGCGGTGTTTGATGGGTCGAGGTTTTGAAATTCACGTTGCCAAGACCACCTCTGCCTCCTTGAACAAGGATTTTTTTCTCTTCGTGGGCAGTGATTTCAAAGATTATTTCGCCTGTTTCTGCATCCTTTGCAACGGTTCCCAAAGGTACCTCAATGGTTTTATCCTCGCCATCGGCACCGGTTGAACACTGTTTACCTCCTGAGCCGCCGTGACCGGCAAACACGTGGCGCTGATATTTTAAGTGTATCAGCGTCCAGTAGTTTTGGTTGCCGCGCACAATAATATGGCCGCCGCGTCCACCATCACCGCCGTCGGGCCCGCCTTTGGGCACGAACTTCTCCCGGCGCATGTGCGTTGAACCGGCACCGCCCTTTCCAGAGCGGCAGAATATTTTGACATAGTCAACAAAATTGCTTCCAGCCATATTGCTTAAACTCTATTTTGAGAATTCTGTTATGCGTTTTTCAATAACGGAGCATATACGGTTGAATATTTCATCTATTCCACCAAAGCCCGCTATGCCTTCATAACATCCCTCGTTTTTATAATAATCGATTACGGGTGCTGTTTGTTGTTCATAAACCCGGATTCTTTTTTCAATTGTCTCCAGATTGTCATCACTGCGACCCGAAGTTTTTCCTCTTTGCAGCAGCCGGGCAACAAGCTCTTCAGTGGCCACCTCCAGATTAAGCATCAGGCATACTTTCTCTTCGTGATGCGAGAGCATTTCCTTTAGGGCATACGCTTGTTCTACTGTGCGTGGAAACCCGTCAAAGATAACACCTCTTACGCCATTTAGCTCTCTGAGTTTGCACTCCAGCATCCCGATAATAATATTATCCGGTACAAGTTCACCACGATCTATATACGATGCGGCCGTTTTACCCAATTCACTTTGGGATTTGATTTCTGCACGAAGCAATTCACCGGTCGAGATGTGTGCCAGACCGAATTTTTCAATGATTTTTTCACTTTGGGTACCTTTTCCTGATCCGGGCGGCCCAAAAATGATGACATTCAACATTTTGCTTTGTTTTTAGGTTTAGATGCCAGAAACACAAAATGCGTACTAATGGATTACGCTGTATATATCTGGCAGGTTACGTCCATAACCGTTGTAGTCCAGGCCATAACCGACAATAAAATCGTTAGGGATTTCAATGCCTATATAATGGAGATTTATTTCCTTTTTGCATGCTTCGGGTTTAAATAGCAGGGTTGCCACGATCACTTCGCCAGCTCCGGCTTTTTTCAGTTGTTTGACACTGTTCTCAACAGTAACACCTGTGTCAACAATGTCTTCGAGCAATACGATGGTGCGACCTTGTAAATCTTCATTAAAACCAATGAGTTCTTTTACAGTGCCCGTACTTCCCATTCCTTCGTAGGAGGCCAGTTTCACAAAGCTAATTTGACATGGAAACTCGATAAGTTTCATTAAATCAGCTGAAAACATAAATGAACCGTTCAGGATGCAGACCATTAATGGGTTCTTATCCTTAAGATCCTTGTTTATCTTGTCGGCCATTTGCCAGATGGCTTTTTTGATGTCGCTGGCCGGTATGGACAGGCCAAACTCTTTGTCCAATAGATTGATACGCTTCATAAGGGGAGTTAACTCAATGGTTTAAAAGCACAAAAGTAAGAAAATTTGAGTCATTCGTGCATTCTTTGACACTTGTTAATAGATTGATGCTATTGCAAGTAAAAGATTTTCAGAATATAATGCATTTTTCAATTCATGTTTTTTAGCAGATATGATTGTTTTTTGACATTATATTGACTGATTAAAAATGTTTTTATAAATTGTGGGGTTGAATTGCCTGTTGTACAGTGCGCTATGTAACAAAGTGATTGTAACCTCAACCCAACTCTATGTGCTTCAATTCTCCTTCCTACATCCATGATCCGGGTAACCGTCCGCGCGTAATTGTTATAATTCTCATTGCTTTACTGCATGTTTCACCAATCTTATCAGGTGCAGTAACATTCAAGGCTCCCTCGGGGCAAATCCTCGGCAGAACAGGGGCTCTTAACGATGATGCGTGGAGTTTCTTCACAAATCCTGCCGGGGCGGCCAAAATGGTTGTGCCGGTTGCTGGTATTGGCTATCAGAATGACTACTTACTCAATGAGCTGAGTTCGCGTTCAGCACTGTTTGTTGTGCCAACTTCACTGTGTGTTGGTGCAACCGGCTTCTCCCATTACGGCTTTCGCCATTTCAGCATACAGAATTATAGCCTGATGGCTGCACGGGAGTTGGCACCATGGTTAAACATGGGGATGCGCTTTAATTACCATTTACGTCAACAGACCGGAAGTAAGAACTTTGGTTTGCTGACCATTGATACGGGAATACAATTTTTTCCGGACGAGAAAGTATCGATAGGTTTTTTTGTTAGTAATCCAGGTCAGGTAAAATGGGATTTGGATGAGATTGTTGAGTATCATCCCACATTTGTATCATCTGCCATACAGTATCAGCCTGTTCCGGCATTGAAGTTTGAGTTGGGTGTTGCCAAAGAGATGGAGCTGCCCGCAGCAATCTCTTTTTTTATGGAGGGGCCATTGCATCCACAGTTTTTAATGCGTGGCGGCGCCGCAACCTCTCCATTGCGTCTTGGCATTGGTGCAGGCGTAATTTGGCAGTCGTTGATGTTTGATATTGGTTTGAATCATCATTCAACACTTGGCCTTTCCTCTTCTTTCGGTATCTTATTCAACTTGCCATCAATTAAAAGGCGTCAATCTGAAGCTGGAATATGAGACTATTACTTGTAATTCTGATGGTCGTAATCTGCTCTGGATTGATGAGAGCGCAATCTGAAGAAAATTTTAGACTGTGGGCGGCAGATGTTATTGAGAATATGGCAGCTTCCACCGAAGATGAGCTGGATTACTCATTCCTGATCGACGATATAATGAAACTCTATTATCAACCACTTAATATCAACACCGCTCAGCGCGAAGATCTTCAGCGAATCTTTTTTCTTTCTGATGCGCACATCGAAGCGCTTCTGTTTCAAAGGTATCAGGTGGGGACTTTTTGGTCGGTGTATGAATTGCAGGCGGTTGAAGGATTTAACCGGCAAATAATTGAGTGGTTAGAACCTCTTATTGTTTTTGAGCCAGCCCAATCTGCGCAAGTGCGAAAGTTCCGTTCTAGGGGCGATCTGTTTGTAAGAACCCAATGGACAATGGAAACGCCACGTGGCTACAAAGCAGTTACAGATAATCCTCCACCATTTCAGGGAGATAAGATGAAATACTATTCGCGAATGGAATGGCAGCCAGCCAGAGCCATCGAAATCGGGTTTGTTACCGAAAAGGATCCCGGTGAGCCCATGTTCGATTCCAATATTGCAACAATGGATTACTTTTCTGGATATCTATCCTGGAAACCTGAGCGTTTTTTACAACAGATAATAGTGGGACAGTTTCGCATGAGTTCCGGTCAGGGGCTTGCACTGCAAACAGGAATGGCAACACGCAAAAGTAATATGACCACCTCCATTCGAAATAGGAATGCCAATCACCGACCATCTTTGTCGGTTAACGAGTCTGGCGGGTTAAATGGTGTGCTGGTAAATTTGGGTACTTCCGGTTTTCGCATCACGCCTTTTGTGTCAGTGAAGCAAATCGATGGCCG
Organism: Alkaliflexus imshenetskii DSM 15055; assembly: GCF_000517065.1. Lineage (GTDB taxonomy): Bacteria > Bacteroidota > Bacteroidia > Bacteroidales > Marinilabiliaceae > Alkaliflexus > Alkaliflexus imshenetskii. The sequence continues at coordinate 2,448,453 of NZ_KI912105.1, forward strand.
TTTATCAGAAAATGAAGCGGGTGAAATCATAATCGCTAGCCTGAAAACAGATGGTTACCACCGCACACTTACCGAGCTCTCGCAACGACGCAATGTTCAGGAGGTGGCAGCCGGTTTCATGGGAAAGGTTCATTTAGGTCGCTTAATTCTTGAAGCGGGTCATCTGGAATATCGCTTAGAGTATCCATTGCTACCCGAGCCTCGACCTTATAACATCTATTATTTTAGAGGCAACCAGATGCGAAACAGCTGGTTGGCTTGTCAGGGTAGTGTTTCAAATGTTTTTCTGTTTTCCGAGATGGCGCTGAGTGCATCCTCTACACCGGCGGTTACAGGAGGGGCACTTTTCTCTGCCGGAGGTGGTATGGCCAACATGTCGCTAGGCTATCGTTATTTTCCTGTAGATTATTCAGCACCTTTTGGTGCGCCATTTTCTGAGTCTGGAAATGCTGCTGGTGAAACCGGAGTGTATGCCGGTTTGGAATTGGCTCTGCCTGCCGGCTTTTTATTGAATGCTTATCTGGATTATTATCAACATGAGTGGTTGAAGTACCAAACCCGCGCTCCATCCAATGGGTATGATTTTCTTGGGTTACTTACCTATCGGCCTAAACGGACATGGGAATCGGGTTTGAGGTATAGATACAAAGAGAAGACAGTGAACTTGAGCACGGCTACGCCCGATTTTCCGGTTGGTGTGCAGAAGCAACATCAGGTCAGACTTCAAACCAGAATGTCGCCTGATGCCTCATGGACTTTTACCACACGTGTGGATTGCCATTTTGTGAACGCACCGAATAAGACTGATGCTGAACCCGGGTTCTATCTTGCTCAGGATGTCCGGTATCGCAGTCCGGGTGGAAAATGGAATCTCATCACCAGATATGCGTTGATGGATGTGGATGAGTATGAAAACCGTATTTATGCATACGAACCAGATGTGTTGTACAGCTTTAGCACGCCCGCTTATTATGGCCGTGGTAGCAGATGGATTGTAATGGGGAAATGGACTGTGATGCGAAAAACCGATTTGTGGCTGCGATTTGCTCAGTGGCACTATACCAACCGGGAAACCATTGGTTCAGGAAATCTGACCATAAACAGTAATGTTGCCCGCGAGTGCCGCATCCAGATTCGAAAACGGTTTTAGAACACAGGAAGCAAGTGCGATTAGTTGCCCACTTCTGAAATGAATTTTATGCGCACCATCCGAATTTCCTCTTCGGTAAATTCTCCTTCACCAAGTTCGTTGAGTGCTGTGGCCACATCGTCGGTTTCAGCATCTTCTTTGAAATAGAGGAAAATATCGTCACGGTGCTCTTCGTCCATCACCTGATCGATGTAGTAATCTATGTTAACCCGGGTGCCGCTGTAAACAATAGACTCTAACTCCTTAAGCAAGTCGTTCATTTCTATGCCTTTACTTTCGGCAATATCATCAAGAGGCACTTTACGATCGATACTCTGTATGATGGCAATTTTTTGTTTGGATTTATTGGCTACCGATTTAACAACCAAATCAATGGGGCGGTCGATTTCGTTCTCTTCCACATGTCTTTGGATAAGCTGAACGAACTCATCTCCAAAGCGTTTGGCCTTTCCGGCACCCACGCCAGGCATATTCTGGAGTTCTTCCAGATTTATCGGATAATAGGTAGACATGGCTTCCAGCGAAGGATCCTGGAAAATAACAAAAGGCGGCAGATTCAACTTTTTGGATATCCGTTTTCGCAAATCCTTAAGCATCGAAAAGAGTTCCGGGTCAACTGCAGCGGTTCCGCCTGTGGTTCGGGTCTCTTCCTCCATTTCATCATAGTCATGATTTTTGGTGAGCATGATGCTGAATGGGGCTTTTATGTAGTTGTATCCTTTTTCACTAATCTTTAATAAGCCGTAGTTTTCTATTTCCTTTGTGATGATACCGGCCACAAGGGCATGGCGAATTACCGCATTCCAGAATTTGGCATCGTTTTCGTCGCCCATTCCAAAAATCTCAAGATCCTGATGGCTGTATGATTTTACGCTGGAGGATAGTTTCCCGGTTAACACATCAACGACATGTTCTGCTTTGAATTTTTCTTTAATCTCCTGTATAACTTTTAGAACCTTTAAAACAGCATCTTGCCCTTCTATTTGCTCTTTGGGATTTACGCAGTTGTCGCAGCAATCGCAATTCTCTTCCTGAAAAGTTTCACCAAAGTAGTGTAGCAGCAATTTTCTGCGACACAGTGAGGTTTCAGCATACGAAACGGTTTCAAAAAGAAGCTGTTTGCCAATTTCCTGCTCGGCGAGGGGTTTACCTTGCATAAACTTCTCCAGTTTTTGGATGTCCTGGTAACTGTAAAAAGTTATGCAGCGTCCTTCTCCACCGTCGCGTCCGGCGCGTCCGGTTTCCTGATAGTAACCTTCCAGGCTCTTTGGGATGTCGTAATGGATTACGATGCGTACATCCGGTTTATCGATGCCCATACCAAAAGCGATGGTTGCCACTATCACATTCACCTCTTCATGCAGAAACTTATCCTGATTGCCCGATCGGGTGGCGGCATCCATCCCTGCATGGTATGCCAGCGCTTTGATGCCGTTAACCTGAAGCATTTCAGCCAGCTCTTCTACTTTTTTACGACTCAGACAGTATATGATTGCCGACTTTCCGGCATTGTCTTTTAATATACGGATGATCTCTTTTGATGCATTTACTTTTGGACGTATATCGTAAAACAGATTTGGCCTGTTAAAAGAGGATTTGAAAACGCAGGCTTTTAACATGCCCAGAGTTTTCTGTATGTCGTGCTGCACTTTTGGCGTTGCAGTGGCGGTCAGAGCAATTACAGGTGCCTCGCCAATCTCATTTATAATGGGTCGAATGCGTCTGTATTCGGGTCTGAAGTCGTGTCCCCATTCCGAAATGCAATGAGCCTCATCCACAGCGTAAAAGGATATTTTAATCTGCTTGAAGAACTGAATATTTTCCTCCTTGGTAAGTGATTCAGGTGCTACGTAAAGAAGTTTTGTTTTTCCCGACAACACATCTTCCTTTACTTGCGTAATAGCTGACTTTGTGAGTGAAGAGTTCAAGAAGTGAGCAATGCCGTCATCCTCGCTGAAATTGCGCATGGCATCAACCTGGTTCTTCATGAGAGCGATAAGCGGTGAAATGACAATGGCTGTCCCTTCTAATATCAATGCCGGTAACTGGTAACATAAAGATTTACCTCCGCCTGTTGGCATTAAAACGAACGTGTCGTTGCCATCGAGAACATTCTTAATGATCTCTTCCTGATTCCCTTTAAAGGTGTCAAACCCAAAATGCCTTTTTAGTTGGGCATTTAAATCAATGTGCTTTGTCATAGAAAGACTTGCGTTGTTCCCCTGTATCTTTAGCTTGGATTAATGATTTGTTAGTGTTTTTTTTACGCTAATCAGTAAAAGGCTAACAAATATAATGGAAAAAAACATACTTCTCATATTATTCCGGCTGTCAGCAAATAATGAAATTTGAAGGCCTCTATTCTAAAGAGAGGCTCTATGCGCTATTGTCCGGTTAAAAATAAGGAGTGAGCAGCTTCAAAGGCTGTGGAGATTTCCCGTTTTTGATGCCCAGCAAGGCGCCAGTAAATTTTCAATACTACCTGGGAAGCCAAACCCGCATTGTCACCCTTTCATGCTTTTCCCATGATTTTCATTTTCCAATATGAAGTTAGAAAAAGTTTTGGTGATTCACAACAAGTTGTGTTTTTGATTTGATAACAATATGTGTGGCAATGGCAATATGGCCTGTTTATGGTTGATGGGGCGCTTTGTTTTTTTATAAAAGATTTTCATGCTACGCATAAGCGAGTTATATTCGCAGAAAATATTTACTGACTACTATTCGTATGGGACTAAACAATAGAACGGAGATGTCGTTTCTCGATCATCTTGAAGAGTTGCGATGGCATATCATCCGCTCCTTTGCGTCGATTATCGTATTTGCTGTTTTGGCGTTTGTATTTAAAAGTTTTGTGTTTGATGTGGTAATTCTTGGGCCAAGCCGTCCCGATTTTTTTACCAATCAATTTTTGTGCAATTTGTCTGCTACTTTTAATATGCCGGTACTTTGCATCAATCAGGTGCAGCTAAAGTTTCAGAATATTAACATGTCAGGCCAGTTTACAATGCACATCTGGATTGCTTTTGTGGCCGGAGCAATCGTATCTTTCCCATACATTTTCTGGGAGTTCTGGCGATTTGTTAAGCCAGCATTGTATGAGAATGAGGTGAAGCACAGCCGTGGAGCTATTTTCGCTGCCAGTATGCTGTTCTCGCTGGGTATTTTGTTTGCCTATTATTTGATAGCTCCTTTGTCGGTCTATTTTTTGGGTAACTATCAGGTTAGTGAAAGCGTCGAAAATATTATAAACTTTGGGTCGTATGTGTCCACCATCTCATCCATTGTACTTGCCAGCGGTGTGATGTTCGAATTGCCGGTGTTCATCTATTTTCTCAGTAAGGTAGGACTCGTCACCGCCTCCTTTCTTAAAAAGTATCGTCGGCATGCCATTGTTGTAGTGCTGGCTCTGGCGGCTATCATTACACCGCCCGATGTGATAAGTCAGATTATGGTATGCCTTCCGCTTATTGTTTTGTATGAGGCTGGTATAATAATTGCTAAAAGAGTAGAGAAGAAGAAAAAGCGCGAAATGGAATCCTAGCGTTGTGCGCTATTGAGTGCACAATGGTATAATATATCTTCAGAATGGAAAAGGATGGAATGTTGCTCTATACCAAAGATTTGGTTAAACGGTATAAAAACCGAACTGTGGTTAAGGGTGTCTCTGTTGAGGTAAAACAAGGAGAGATAGTGGGTTTGCTTGGCCCTAACGGCGCCGGTAAAACAACTACTTTTTACATGATGGTAGGGCTGATAACGCCCAATGCCGGAGAGATTTATCTGAATGAGGATAAGATTACCCGCGAGCCGGTTTACCGGCGGGCACAAAAAGGGATTGGTTATCTGGCTCAGGAGGCCAGCGTGTTTCGCAACCTCAGTGTAGAGGATAACATCAAGGCGGTGCTTGAGATGACAGATTTCTCAAAAGAGTATCAACGCCACAGAGTGGAGGAATTGCTCGAAGAATTTAGTCTTACACATATCCGAAAAAGCAAAGGCATACAACTTTCAGGTGGTGAGCGGCGACGCACCGAAATAGCCCGTGCTTTGGCAATAAATCCCAGATTCATCTTGCTCGATGAGCCGTTTGCAGGGGTTGACCCAATTGCCGTACGCGACATACAGGAGATTGTGGCTAAGCTTAAGTTTAAGAACATTGGCATTTTGATTACCGACCACAACGTACACGAAACGCTTTCAATTACCGATCGAGCCTATTTGTTGTTTGAGGGGAACATTCTTAAGGCCGGTACAGCCGAAGAGCTTGCCGAAGACCCCGATGTTCGCAGGGTTTATTTGGGTGACGATTTTATTCTACGCCGTCGTACCTTTGATGTAGAGAAGTAATTCTGACATCGCGAAACAATAATTTTGCTTTTTTGTAGATTTTTTTTGCCCGGATATTGTGAAATAACAAAAATGATTTTACCTTTGCACGGCGTTTTTGAGCGGACGTGGCGTAATTGGTAGCCGCGCCAGACTTAGGATCTGGTGCCGTAAGGCGTGGGGGTTCGAGTCCCTTCGTCCGCACAAATAAAATAAGGAAAACCGCCTGGCTAACGATGTATATCGAAAGTGAGGCGGTTTTTAAGTATAAAACGGTGAAGTGAAAGTTTGACGTAAGGTGTTGTGACATTGTAAATGCTTCATTACCTTTGCGGTGACTTTTATCAGCGTTTTGTTGTTTCAGGATTACTGAAACAACGGCTTGACAAAAGGTTCAAAAGCCTCCCGGTGGAATTGTCGGAATCGATACATACGGGTTAGGCATACTTGAAGCAGATTTGATTCCACATTTTTTTCACGGATTACATCAGTAGCCAATTAATTTATTTACTTAATTCTCATGAATATCACTAGGGAAAACATCGACGAGCTGAATGCGGTTATTAAGCTGACCATTGAGAAAAGCGATTATGAAACACGTGTGGCCGACGTTCTTAAATCTTATCAGAAGAAGGCGCAGTTGCCTGGTTTCCGCCCCGGAAAAGTACCTGCCGGACTTCTCAAAAAGATGTACGGCAACGCTATTTTGGTAGATGAAATCAACAAACTTGTTTCTGAAAAGCTTTCTGGTTACCTAACCGAAAATAAGTTGGATATTCTGGGTGAACCTCTGCCAAGCGAGTCGCAAGAACCTATTGATTTCGATACTCAGGATAGTTTCGATTTTGCTTTTGATATTGCACTAAACCCTGCTATCGAAGTAAAACTTTCAAAAAGGGATAAAGTGCCATATTATACCATACAGATAACTGACGACATGCTCGATGGTCAGGTGAAAAGCATGACAAGTCGTTTTGGAAGCAGCCAAAAGGTTGAGGTTGTAGGCGCTGAGTCATTGGTTAAGGGTGATTTTATTCAACTCGATGGCAACGGAAACGTACTCGAGGGAGGAATCGTGGCCGAAGACGCTGTGATGTCACTTGCCATTGTGAAGGATGAAGCTGAAAAAGGCAAACTACTCGGTAAAGCCGTAGGTGATGAGGTTGTGTTCGAACCCAAAAAATCATTCCCCAACGATACTGAGATATCATATTTGTTGAAGATTACCAAAGAGCAGGCCGCTGAAGTTTCAGGCGAGTTCCGCTTTGTTGTGAATGAAATAACCGAGTTTGTAGATCCCGAGCTTAATCAGGACCTTTTTGATAAGCTTTTTGGGCCAGGCGCTGTGACTTCAAAAGAAGAGATGGAAGCGAAAGTAAAAGCCGATCTCGAGAAAAACTTTGTGATGGAGTCAGACTATCGTTTTTCGATGGATGCGCGTGAGAAACTCACAAGCAAGATTGATGTTGCCTTACCCGAAGCATTTCTTAAGCGTTGGATGAAAGCAACCAACCAGGGCGAGAATAAAGTTACCGATGAGGACATCGACAGAGATATGCCAAAGTTCCTGGAGGACTTGAAGTGGCAACTTGTTAAAAATGAGATTGTAAAATCAAATGATATCAAGATTGAGCAGCAGGATTTGGTCGAATTTGCCAAAAAATCTGCCCGTCTTCAGTTTATGCAGTATGGCCTCTCCAATTTACCCGATGAGCATATCGAAAGCTATGCCATGGATATGCTGAAAAATCAGGAGCAAGGTCGTCGTTTCGCTGAGGGTGCCATCAACGAAAAGGTAATGGCATTCATTAAAGAAGCTGTAAAATTGGATGAGAAAGAGGTAACCCGCGACGAATTCAATAAATTGTTTGACAATAATTAACGTGGGAAAGGGTAGGGTAACCCAATGTTTTTAGTAAATTGGGTTTTGCTAACCAAAAAACAATTACAATGACTGATCCAAAAGATTTCTATAAGTACGCTACCAAACACATGGGCATCAATAGCATGATGATGGACAAATATATGTCTGTCGCTAACAGCTATATATCCCCAACCATTATTGAAGAGCGTCAGTTGAATATTGCCACCATGGACGTGTTTTCGCGTTTGATGATGGATCGTATCATCTTCCTTGGCTTACCCATCGATGATTATGTTGCCAATATCATACAGGCGCAGTTGTTATATCTTGATTCAAGCGACCCCTCAAAGGACATTTCAATCTATTTCAATACGCCTGGTGGTTCAGTGTATGCCGGTCTCGGTATATATGACACCATGCAGTACATTTCATCTGATGTGGCCACAATTTGTACCGGAATGGCTGCTTCGATGGGGGCAGTGTTGTTAACAGCGGGAACCAAAGGTAAACGCTCGGCTTTGAAGCATTCACGAATAATGATTCACCAGCCAATGGGCGGTGCGCAGGGGCAATCTGTTGACATTGAGATTACTACCCGTGAAATTGTGAAGTTGCGTAAAGAACTCTATACCATTATTGCAGATCATTCAGGCAATCCTTACAAGAAAATCGAAAAGGACTCTGACCGTGATTTTTGGATGACGGCTGAGGAAGCAAAGGCTTATGGCATGATTGATGATGTGTTGGTACGTGAGAAGAAGAAGTAAGGTTTTTTAATTGATAAAAGTTATGCAGAACCCGGTTGTTATGGCCGGTTCTGCATAATCTGTTATTTGAAGTAGAGTAAATTATATGGATAAATGTTCATTTTGCGGGCGTAGCCGTAAGGATACAAATCTGCTGATTGCCGGTGTGTCTGGACATATTTGCGACAGTTGTATTGAGCAGGCAAATGCCATATTGGAAGAGGAATTCAAGAAGAAGGACTCTTTTGATATGAAAGAAGTTGCACTGTTGAAACCTGCTGAAATCAAGAAGTTTCTCGATCAGTATGTTATCGGGCAGGACGAAGCTAAAAAGTATCTTTCAGTGGCCGTTTACAACCATTACAAACGGTTGATTCAGCCCGCTACATCAGACGATGTGGAAATTGAAAAATCCAACATCATTCTGGTGGGTGAAACCGGAACTGGAAAAACATTGCTGGCGCGCACCATCGCACGTATGTTGCATGTGCCTTTCACCATTGTGGATGCCACTGTACTTACCGAAGCCGGATATGTGGGAGAAGATATAGAGAGTATTCTTACACGACTGCTTCAGGCTGCTGATTACAATGTGGAAGCTGCCGAAAAAGGGATTGTATTTATTGATGAGATTGATAAAATTGCCCGCAAAGGCGATAACCCATCGATAACGCGCGATGTGTCGGGCGAAGGCGTGCAGCAAGGATTACTTAAACTTCTGGAAGGTGCAATTGTGAACGTTCCCCCGCAAGGAGGCCGTAAGCACCCTGAGCAGAAGATGATTCCTGTCAACACAAAGAATATCCTCTTTATCTGCGGTGGTGCTTTTGATGGTATCGACAGAAAGATTGGCCAGCGACTCAACACCAGAGTGGTGGGCTATAAGGCTGGCGACAACCGCGAAGCCATTGATCCGAGTAATTTATTGCAATACATTGCGCCCCAGGATTTAAAATCTTTTGGTCTGATACCGGAAATTATCGGTCGACTGCCCATTCTTACTTATCTGAATCCATTAGACCGTAACACTTTACGCCGAATTCTTACCGAACCAAAAAATTCAATTATCAAACAGTATGTGAAACTGTTTGAGATGGATAAAATTGAGCTGCATTTTAGCGAAGATGCACTTGATTACATTGTGGATAAGGCTGTGGAGTTTAAGCTAGGTGCCAGAGGATTGCGTTCGATATGTGAAACCATTATGATGGATCACATGTTTGAAAGTCCCGGCAAGAAGACAGGAAAACTCGAGATTACAATGGCATTTGCACGAGAAAAGATAGAAAAGGCAAATATTGCCCTGCTTAAAGCAGGATGATTTAGACTTTTGTTTTACAAATATATCAGGAAAGAGGTTGCTTTATATAGAGTAGCCTCTTTTGCATTTTGCAAATAATCTAGTTAAGAATCTCTATGAACTATATGGTGGTTTAGAATTGTGTTTTCTGTTGGCATCACATACAGTGATTATGCTGAGGCATTTTAAGAGATATTTTAGTGTTATGGCGCAATCATGTTGCCCGGGATGAGTGTTTGGCAATTTTCATGAAAAATATGCTATGATGGTAAAACCTTCCTTAACTTTATAAGTATGATAGGTAAGTTTAACCAAGATAGCATGCGGTGGATATTTAAACAGTTGTGTGTTTTTGGACTCTTGTTTTTCTCAATCGGTCTTTTGCCGGCGCAATATTTTGGGAGAAACAAGCCCTTCTACCGTACGTTTGACTTTTCTCTCGTTGAAACCTCCCATTTTCAGATATATCACTACTTCGATAATCCCTCTCAGGCAGAACAGCTTGCCGCTATGAGCGAACGATGGTATCGCTACCATGAACAGGTACTGCTTGATACTTTTAAGGTTCGCAGCCCCATCATCTTTTACGACAATCATGCTGATTTTCAGCAAACCACGGCCATTATGGGAATGATTGATGTGGGTGTAGGCGGTGTAACCGAAGGACTAAAGAACCGAGTGGTTATGCCAATGGGTTTTACATGGCAGCAAACCAATCATGTGTTAGGTCATGAGTTGGTTCATGCTTTTCAGTTTCATATGCTTATGCAAACAGAGGGTATGGGCTTGTCTGCCATGCAAAACATCCCGTTGTGGATGATCGAAGGCATGGCCGAGTATTTGTCGATTGGAAGCGTGGACGCCCAAACGACGATTTGGATGCGTGATGCTTTGATGCATAACCGGTTCCCTACACTTGAACAGCTGAGCAGTTCATATAGATATTCTCCGTATCGTTTTGGTCAGGCATTTTGGGCTTATGTGAGTTTTCGTTACGGGGAGCAGTACATTCCCCGACTTTTTAAAGCCACTGCACGACGCGGATATCGCAACGCCATTCGTGATCTCTTTTTTGTGTCGGCTGAAGAGTTTTCGGCCGATTGGGAGCGAACCATCCGGCAACATCTCTTTACCAACGTAAACGACAGTGTATACAACATCATCGGAAACCGCCTTGTTACAAAAAGGAATGGCGGTCGTTACAATTTGTCGCCATCGGTTAGTCCGGATGGTAAATACTTGATTTTTCTATCTGAACGGGATGTTTATGGTCTGGATTTATTTCTTGCCGATGCTTCGTCGGGTGAGATCATCCGAAAAGTCTTTACTTCGGCATCGCACAGCGATATAGATGCACTGAATTTTATGGAGACCGCCGGAACCTGGTCGCCCGATAACCGTTACTTTGCTTTTGTGGCTTACTCCCGCGGGCGGTCCACCATCATTATTTATGATGTAAATAAATTATCGGTTCATAAGGAGTTGGCGCCCAATTGTGTTACGGCAATAAGCTATCCGGCATGGTCACCCGATGGTCGTTATCTTGTTTTTACAGGACAAAAGGATTTGAGCAGCGACCTTTTTTTATATGATTTAAAGAGTGGCGAGTGTGAAAACCTTACCAATAGTCAGTGGGCGGCGATTCAACCGGCATGGTCGGCCGATGGACGTACCATTTGGTTTGCCACAGATGAGCCTAGCCAGTGGCAGAAATCACGTCGTGGTGCTTTTTATAACGTGGCTGAGTACAGTGTTGATACGAAGCACTCGCGTGTGCATTTCACCTTTGATGGGGCACGTAACCTTAATCCGGTGCCAACACCTGATGGACGCTCGGTGGTATTCTTATCCAATCGGGATGGCAGGCGCAACCTTTATAGCATGGAGATTGAAACCGGGTTTCTGATCCAAGTAACCGACTATCCAACTGGTATTACCGGACTCACTGAATTGGCTCCTGCATTGGGATTTGGAGGAGAGTTTCTTTTCTATACCCTGCTTTGGGACGGAGAGTTCCAGATTATAAAATCCTCTTTTCCCAATTTGCGTTCGATGGCGCGTCAGGTGTCAGATAGGGATAAAGATTACCGTGCTGCGCGGTTAATGCCCTATTCGGTTAACCTGTCGCAAGTGGAGCAGAACCTGATGACGATGTCGACCAATGGGGACTTTCATGAGGTTTTAATGGAAGAGAGGCCATTGCGTTCAAGGTTAAAAATGGATTATCTGGGCAACATGGGTGGAGGCGTTATGGCTGGACGTTTTGGTACCGGAATGGCCGGAAGCATCGAAGCCCTTTTCAGTGATATGCTTGGCCGAAACATGTTGTATTCCGGGTTGAGCATAAATGGACAGATTCAGGATTTTGGCGGGCAGGTGGCCTACATCAACCAAGAGCGCCGATTACGAAAAGGGGTCAGTCTTTCGCATATTCCCTATCGCAACGGATACTATACCGTGGAGCCGATAGAGAGCGGAGCAGATGAAAAGGAGATGGTTTTCTATTCACAGCGTTTGTTTGAGGATAAGGTGTCATTGTTTACTTTTTGGCCACTAAACAGATACCGGCGTATCGAAGGGGGGATGTCATACGCTTTTTACAGATACCGCATGGAGCGTATCCGTGGACACTCATATTACTATCCATCATACGCCTCAAAGGGTGAAAGGGTGCCTGCTCCACCATCTTTTAATGCAGGTACAATTGATGTGGCTTATGTTTCAGATAATTCAGTTTTTGGATTCACATCTCCGGTAAACGGACACCGGTTTCGTATTCAGGGTGAGCATTATTTCGATGGACTTGACTATACCGGGTTATTAATTGATTACCGAAAGTATCTGTTCATTAGACCGCAAAGCGTGGCATTCCGGTTTTACCATTACGGACGGTATGGCGAGAAAGAGTCGGACAGGCGCCTATATCGATTGTTTCTGGGTTATCCGTGGCTGGTAAGAGGATACAATTCAGGCTATTTTTATACCGATGAGACGCGTAAAGGAAGTTCAATCAGCATCAATCAGGTATTGGGTTCTCATTTGCTGGTTGCCAATGCCGAGTACAGAATGCCGTTTAGTGGCCCAACAGATTTGTCATGGTTTAGATCCGGTTTTGTTGTGAGTGAGCTATCTCTTTTCATGGATGGCGGCGTAGCCTGGGACAGCGAAAGTCGGCCGGTTTTAGCAATGACCAGCAACAGCGACCGCAATCGCATACCGCTCTTAAGCACAGGGTTGAGTATGCGATTTAATCTGTTTGGCATGTTGGTACTTGAAACCTATTATGCCGTACCATTTCACCAGCTTAAATTTCATAAGGCGGAGATTGGTTTTAACATTATGCCGGGCTTCTGATTTATAATGAATCCAAATTACAGAGATAGGTATAAACAAGATAAATGTTAATTTGTGTTTCCTCTTTTTTTGCTACATTTAGAATAAGCTATTCAGTACAGGATGGATTGGAGTGCCGGATAAAACTGAGTGGTTGTCAATGATACGATTTGTCAACAGTGGCGCCATTTTATAAATGGTGGTCACACACTTTATATCCTTAGTACTAACTTAACTCATCTATTATGCTTAGTTTCATTTTTGCAATTGTTCCGGCAGCATCATTACTAGCCTTAATTTTTGCCTATATTTTTTTCAGGCAGATGATGAAGCACTCAGAAGGTACAGATAAAATGAAGCGTATTGCAGAACATGTGCGCAAGGGGGCATCTGCCTACCTTAAGCAGCAATACAAAATTGTACTTGTCGTATTTATTATCATTACCATTATTTTTTCTTTTCTGGCTTATTATTTAGGCGTACAAAACAAATGGGTGCCTTTTGCATTTATTTCGGGAGGTACTTTCTCGGGACTGGCCGGCTTTTTTGGAATGAAAGCAGCCACTTTTGCTTCGGCACGCGTGGCCAACGCTTGCCGGACATCACTTAACGACGGACTGAAACTTGCTTTTAGGAGTGGCGCCGTGATGGGGCTGGTTGTTGTGGGGCTTGTGCTTCTGGATATATCCATTTGGTTTTTGGTGCTTAACCATTTTATACCCGAAATGGATGGAGGCTATAAACTAATGACCATCTCTGCAATCATGCTCACCTTCGGCATGGGTGCTTCCACTCAGGCGCTCTTTGCCCGTGTTGGAGGTGGTATTTACACCAAAGCTGCCGATGTGGGTGCCGACCTTGTTGGTAAGGTTGAGGCAGGGATTCCTGAAGATGATCCGCGAAATCCAGCTACCATTGCCGATAACGTAGGCGACAATGTAGGTGACGTGGCCGGTATGGGTGCCGACCTGTTTGAATCGTTCGCGGCATCCATTCTGGCTACAGCGTTACTAGGCGCAGCGGCATTTATGAACTATGAAGAGATTCAGCTCAATGCTGTGTTGGCACCAATGATTATTGCGGCCGTGGGTACGCTGCTGTCAATAGTTGGCGTGTTTATGGTACGTACGCGCGAGGGTGCTACGCAAAAAGAACTTTTAAGAGCCCTTGGATTTGGCGTAAATGTGAGTGCCATGTTAATTGTTGTGGCATCGTTCTTTATTCTGAGATACTTGAATTTGCCCAATAGTGTCGGCATTTGGGGATCTATTGTAGTTGGCCTTCTGGCTGGCATTGGCATCGGACAATCTACAGAGTATTTCACCGCATCGGCATATAAACCCACCCAAAGAATTGCAGCGTCGGGACAAACAGGGCCTGCAACGGTTATTATCAATGGCCTCGGAACGGGACTTATATCAGCCGCTATTCCTTTAATTATTATCGTTGTCGCAATTACGCTGGCATACTCATTTTCAACAGGTTTTGATTTTGGAATGGGTAACCTGAACAAAGGCCTTTATGGTATCGGCATTGCAGCCGTTGGTATGCTGTCGACCCTTGGCATCACACTTGCAACGGATGCCTACGGGCCAATAGCCGATAATGCAGGCGGAAATGCAGAAATGAGTGGCCTTGGTCCCGAAGTGAGGAAGAGAACCGATGCGCTGGATTCGCTCGGAAACACCACTGCTGCAACAGGGAAAGGTTTTGCCATTGGAAGTGCCGCACTTACGGCTTTGGCTCTGCTCGCCTCCTATTTTGAGGAGGTGCGTATGATGTTTGTTAAGTTTCTCGACCGACCGAATGAACTGATCAATGGCGTTCCGGCGGTGGATGCAGCGTTTATTGATTTTGTGCAGCACTATGAAATTCATTTGATGAACCCAACCGTGATTGTCGGTATGTTTTTGGGTGTAATGGCCGTTTTCGTCTTTAGTGGAATAACCATGAATGCCGTTGGACGTGCTGCTCAAAAAATGGTGGACGAGGTGCGCAGGCAATTCAAAACTATCCCCGGAATTATGGAAGGAACAGCTGAACCGGATTATGCCCGTTGTGTAGAAATATCGACCAAAGGCGCTCAGAAGGAGATGTTACTGCCTTCAATCATTGCTCTGCTAATACCGGTGATTGTGGGTATTGTGTTTGGGGTGCCGGGCATTGCCGGCTTGTTGCTTGGAACTATCTCGAGTGGCTTTGCTCTGGCCATATTCATGGCAAATGCGGGAGGGGCATGGGACAATGCCAAAAAGTACGTTGAAGAGGGCAATTATGGGGGTAAAGGCTCTGAAACACATAAGGCAACAGTAATTGGTGATACTGTTGGCGATCCGTTTAAAGATACCTCAGGGCCAAGCCTTAACATCTTAATTAAGCTCATGGTGATGGCAGCTGTGGTAACTGTTGGGGTTGCGGTGTCGTATCACCTGATTTAATTATGTCAGAAATTATGTTTTTGATTTAACCCGGAGGTGAATTGCCTTTGGATTTAATTCTTTATCAAACAATAAATTAGGTTAGAGGCCAGATGGATATGTCATCTTTCTGGTCTCTAGTCTGTTTTCAGTTAATGATATCCATTACGAATAATGAGATTACCCGATTTTTCAAATGTTGAGATAGCGCATAACCGTATTCGGCCATTCGTAAACCGAACAGTGGTAGTTGAGAGTAGCGTGATAAACCGGATGTTCAGGGGGCGCTTTTTCTTTAAATGTGAAAACTATCAAAAGGCAGGCGCATTTAAGTTCAGAGGTGCAGCAAATGCGGTATTTTCCCTTTCTGAGGAGGAAGCCAGGCGGGGAGTGGCGACGCACTCATCAGGTAATCATGCCGCAGCATTGTCGTTGGCCGCCTCATTGCGAGGTGCAGCAGCACATATTGTGATGCCGGATAATGCACCTGAAGAAAAGATATTGAACGTCAGGCGGTATGGTGGGCTGATAACATTTTGTGAGCCTACGCTTGCCGCTCGTGAGGCCGGCCTGGAAGAAGTTATTGCTAAAACGGGTGCTGTGTTTGTTCATCCATACAATAATTTTACTGTGATTTGCGGGCAGGCCACTGCTGCAAAGGAGTTGATTGAAGAGACCGGATCTCTGGATGTGGTGATGGCTCCTGTGGGTGGCGGCGGTTTATTAAGTGGAACATCGGTGTCGGTGAAGGCCATGTTACCTGATGCGCTGGTGATTGGAGGGGAACCCCTCAATGCCGATGACACCTGCCGCTCCCTCAAAGCCGGAATTATCCTACCTTCTGTTAACCCCGACACGATTGCTGATGGGCTGCGTACTTCTCTCGGAGAACTCTCATTTGCAATAATTCGGGAGAATGTAACTGATATTTTTACCGCCACTGAAACATCGATAAAGGCAGCCATGGTGTTGTTGCGCCGCCATGCAGGTATTTTGGCAGAACCGTCTTCAGCTGTGCCTTTGGCTGCAATCATGGAAAACCGCTCATTTTTCGAGGGACGGCGTACGGGCATCATCATCAGCGGAGGGAACTTTAACCCTTCACGATTCCAGTTTTGGGACGATGATTTGGTTGAAGGTGCATTATAGCAGCGGACTCACGAGTCTGGCAAACGACTCTTTAATTTTCATTACTTTGGGACGGGTAACCCATTCGTCCATAAAAATCTGGCGGCTGTTGTTTTGATCTTCCCTGAATGATTCACGTAGCTCTTTGGTGCTCTCTTCGTCAAATACAAAGGCAGTTACCTCAAAGTTTTGTTCAAAGCTTCTGAAGTCCATATTGGCAGAGCCTATCACCGACAATGCATCATCAACAATCATCACCTTGGAATGCAGAAATCCTTTTTGGTAAAAGAAGAACTTGACACCTGCCTCCAACATCTCACGGATGAATGACCGTGACGAGAGCAGTGTTACAAATGCATCGCTTCTTTCGGGGATTATGATGCGCACATCAACACCACCCAACGCGGCAGTTTTCAAGGCAAGCAAAACACTCTCGCTGGGCGTGAAATAAGGTGTAGCAATGTATACATACTTCTTTGCTGAGGCGATGGCCTGAAATATCCCCATCATTATAGCCGGCCAGTCGGAGTCAGGACCACTGGCCACTATCTGCACCATTTTTTGTCCTGTTGGCTTGCGCGATGGGAAGTATTTTGGGTCGTGCAATTCGGTTTGGCTCACAAAAAACCAGTCTATTAAAAACACAGTTTGTAGGGTGTTTACGGCATCACCTTCAATTTTCATGTGTGTGTCGCGCCAACTGCCATATTCGCTGCTGCCGTTCATGTATCGGTCGGCAATGTTTATGCCGCCCAAAAAACCTATTAAGCCATCAATCACAACAATTTTACGATGATTGCGGTAGTTTACTTTACTTGTCAGGTTTGGGAAACGCACTTGTAGAAATGAGTAGGCCTGTATGCCGGAATCCCACATCTCCTTAAAAAAGGGTTTTTTCAGTTCCCAGCTGCCTACGTCGTCAACTATGAGACGCACCTCCACACCTTCTGCTGCTTTTCTTTTCAGAATACTGATGATGCGTCTGCCTATCACATCATCGGCAAAAATATAGTATTCGAGATGGATAAATATCTTGGCATTTTCCAGTGCATCGAGAATGGATTCAAATGTGGCAGTTCCATTTTGTAGTATCCTGATGCTGTTTCCAACAGTTACCACTGCATTGCTGTTGTTTAGGAGCAGGGTGATGAGGTTGCGTTTTTCTTCCAGTGCCTGTGTGTCAAACATTTCACCCTCAGAGAGTCTGTGTATCTGAGCATGCGCAAGGCTCGTGAGCCTGTCATGGTTTCGCAGTCCCTTACGCGCAATTATTTTCTCTTTGCGAAAGTTTTGTCCGAAAAAGATGAAGAAGATGAAACCTACAACCGGAAGAAGTATGAGCACAAGCACCCAAGAGATTGTTTTAAGAGGGTTGCGGTTTTCGAGAACGGTAAACACAACCACTATGAGAATGCTGATGACATAAACCATCAGAATTACCGGGTTGATGATGTTGATTATGGTCTGGAATGTTTCCATGTTTTACCGTGCTGAATTTTATTTCCTTAATTTAAGAAATATTACGATACACAAGAAGCTTGCTGTCCTTAAAATTTTCCTGGTATAGAGGTGTTTTTTTTATCGAGGGTGCTTTTATTCCATTTTCAAACCATTTGTTGCCGTGAAATACCCGGGCTTCATCCCATAAATCCATGTCAATGAACGCCCTTAGGAGTCTGGCGCCACCTTCAACTATTACGGATTGGATGCTGCGCTTCCACAGCTCATCCAAAATAATGGGTATGGGCGATGCGTCATCCGGAATGATTATTTTCTCTGTATGTTTACTGTCATCTTCATCTTTGCCGCAGAATAGAATGGTGGGCGCTTCTCCACTAAAAAGGGATAGATAATCGGGGAGTTTATTGTTGCGATCCAGAACCAGCCGCAGAGGATGAGAGCCACTCCAGTCGCGCACTGTGAGCGAAGGGTTGTCCTTAAGCGCGGTGACCGAACCTACCAATATGCTTTGCTCACGGCTTCTCCAAAGGTGCACTGCACGACGGGCAAATTCGTTGGTTATCCACGTGGGTCTGCTGTTGGGCATGGTTTCGCGTTCAATGTCGAGAAATCCGTCCTGCGATTCTGCCCACTTAAGTATGATGTAAGGTCGTTTCTGCTCATGAAAGGTAAAGAAACGCCGGTTAAGCTCGCGGCTTTCGCGTTCAAGTATGCCTGTAATTACCTCTACACCCGCCTCCTTAAGCATTTTTATCCCTTTGCCTGCTACTTGTGAAAAGGTGTCGACGCAGCCTATCACCACTCGTGGAATTTTCTTCTGGAGGATAAGCAGTGAACAGGGTGGCGTTTTGCCAAAATGGGCGCATGGCTCCAGATTCACATAAAGGGTGGAGCGTGAGAGCAGCTCCTGATTTGCCACTGCATTAATGGCATTTACTTCTGCATGAGGACCGCCGGCCTTCAGGTGGTAGCCTTCGCCTATTATTTTTCCGTCAAAAACCACAACTGAACCAACCATAGGGTTTGGCCAGGTTAATCCTTCGGCATGCTTAGCCAGTTCAAGGCATCGCCCCATAAAGGCGTCATGGTTTTTGTGTGCTTCAGAAAGTGACATGGGACTACGAATTATCAATCTCTTATCCGTTATTAAACAGCATTGTTTCCTGTTTGGCTAAGATAATGTTTATTTTTACATCGATATAGGTGTTTGCTGATGTTTAGAAGGATTATAACAACTCTTTTGTATGGCGCAGTAACCAACAAACGACTTCTTTTTTATGTCCCTCTAATCTCGTAAAAGGAATTCAGATGCTTTATAAATCTGGTACTCCTTTATCTAAATCATAAGTCCTAGTAAATTAGTAGTTTAGTTCTTTTTTTGTTCTCATATAATGGCCGAAACAGTAGGTGACTATTTAGTTAGAATTGATGTTGCGCTCGAAGGTGTTGTTGATAAACAAGAACGCCGGCAGTTTGCGCTATTGCTTTTTGAATTTTTGCGGGGATATTCGCGAGCCGATTTGGTGCTCCGGGAGCATGAAATATTAACCGACCAGGAAATTTATTTTCTCAATGATGCCATAGTCCGATTGAAGGCTAATGAACCAGTTCAGTATATTATTGGGCGTACCGAGTTTATGGGACTGCCCTTTAATGTTGACAAGCGGGTGCTTATTCCCCGTCCCGAAACCGAAGAGTTGGTGTTATGGATTTTGGATGAAGGCTGTGATGAAAAAATCGACTTGCTCGATATTGGCACAGGCAGCGGATGTATTCCCATCACTTTGAAAAAACATTGGCCCAAAGCTTATGTGGAGACGTGGGATATTTCAGAAGATGCGCTGGAACTGGCCGCCTCTAATGCCCGGCTTAATGAAGTGGAGGTTCAGTTCAACTGCAAGAATGCCCTTGCGGAGGTTGCTCCACCTCAATCTTTTGATATAATTGTAAGCAATCCGCCATACGTAACAGATAAGGAGAAAACGTTAATGGCGGACAATGTGTTGGATTTTGAGCCTCATTTGGCGCTGTTTGTTGCCGATGACAAACCGCTCATGTTTTATGATGCGATAGCATTATTGGCCACACATGCCCTGCGTAAAGGCGGCAGGCTCTATTTTGAAATCAACGAAGCCTACGGATCAGAGACTGTGAATATGCTGAAACGTCTTGGATTCTCAGATATTGAACTCCGTAAGGACCTGTTTGGAAAGGACAGAATGGTTCGGGCTATATGGCCGGGCGTTTCATAAACCACTCTTCGTTCAGGAACTCCTGACTCATTTGAATGGCTTCATCAAAAAAGAGGAAGAATAGATTCTGAAGATAATCATAATGATGCTCCAACTGCTCCATCGCCCAGTTGCTGTGGTCGGGTAAGGAGGAGTGACCTGCCATGATGTGTAACGTCTTATGAACGCCTTCCATTTTACGATAAAATTCCAT
Source organism: Alkaliflexus imshenetskii DSM 15055 (assembly GCF_000517065.1). Classification (GTDB taxonomy): domain Bacteria; phylum Bacteroidota; class Bacteroidia; order Bacteroidales; family Marinilabiliaceae; genus Alkaliflexus; species Alkaliflexus imshenetskii. Next base: position 2,468,626 of record NZ_KI912105.1, read on the forward strand.
CATCCTGCTTTGTATCAAAAAGGGGAGAAACTGTTTTACAACGCCGGGTAAGGTGAAATAATTCGTCATCAGTATGCGGTGCGATTGCGATACAAAATGTTTGAGTGTGTCATCTGAATAACGCTCCCAGTTGGAGGCCAGAAAATGATCGTAAATCACATCCGTTACCACGCCAGAATAACGTTTGTACATCGGTTTAAATATTGTCCCGCTCTCTTTTGATGATGGATGCTTGTCGGTGAATGCATCGATTTGCCGATGCAGAAGAATGCCTTTTTGTATGGGTGATGAATATCGAAGGTAGTTGCGTCCTTTTACATAGTCGCCTATAAAATTGCCAACTTTTACGCCCGGATTGGTACCTGAAAGATATAGATGTGCAAGATAGTTCATGGTGGTTCTGCGGTATGCAAATTTATAAATATATGAAAAAAAAATGTGCCGGCATGTAGCGAATTAACTGTTTCTTAACAGGTTGATTTATGACAAAAACAGGTGATTGCTTTAAAAGGTTTTGGTAACTTGGTTAAAATGAACACAGACAGAAGGATAAACGCCTCGGTGTTTTCCGTAATGTATGATTGTTGTCTGTGAATGATAAACCAAAATAAACTTTTATGAGAAAGGCAATAATTATAGGGGCTGCCGGAAGGGATTTTCATAATTTCAACACCTTCTTCCGCAACAACAATGACTATCAGGTAGTGGCTTTTACCGCTGCTCAAATCCCTGACATAGATGGTCGAAAGTATCCGGCCGTGCTTGCTGGTAAGTTGTATCCCAATGGCATTCCAATTTATGCAGAGAGTGATTTGCCGAAGCTAATAAAGGAATATGGCATTGATGTATGCGTATTTTCATACAGTGATGTACCCTATTCAAAAGTGATGGCTGTTTCGGCGGTGGTAAATGCTGCGGGCGCCGGTTTTATGTTGCTGGGGCCTAATGATACGATGCTGAAGAGCACCAAGCCGGTGATAGCCGTTTGTGCGACGCGCACCGGATGCGGCAAAAGTCAGACATCACGCCGTGTAATAGAGTTGTTAATGGCTCGTGGACTCAAGGTCGTGGCTGTGCGGCATCCCATGCCTTATGGCGATTTGGCCAAACAAAGTGTACAGCGATTTGCTACGGTTGATGATTTGGAACTTCACCATTGCACCATCGAAGAGATGGAAGAGTATGAACCGCATGTGGTTCGAGGCAATGTGATTTACGCAGGCGTGGATTATGAAGCCATTCTGCGCGAAGCAGAACGCGACCCCGATGGTTGTGATGTCATTCTTTGGGATGGCGGAAACAATGACTTTCCGTTCTACAAGCCTGACCTGATGATTACCGTAGCCGACCCACACCGTCCCGGTCACGAAATGTCCTATTATCCTGGAGAAGTAAATCTGCGCATGGCCGATGTAATTGTCATCAATAAAATTGACAGTGCCGACGCTGCTGGTATCGAAACGGTGCGTCAGAATATCCGCATTGCCAACCCTTCTGCATTGGTAGTTGATGGGGCATCACCCATTCGCATCGACCACCCTGAACTGGTTACAGGTAAACGTGTGTTGGTAGTGGAAGATGGCCCAACGCTCACGCACGGCGAAATGAAAATTGGAGCCGGTATGGTGGCTGCACAGAAGTTTGGAGCTTCAGAAATTGTTGACCCACGTCCATACGCCGTTGGTAAACTGGCAGGCACATTCAGGCAGTATCCCGAAATTGGCGTCCTTTTGCCTGCCATGGGCTATGGCAAAGAGCAGATCAAAGACCTGGAAAAAACCATTGAGGCTACACCGTGCGACAGTGTCATCATTGGCACACCAATCGATTTGTCGCGCATTTTGAAGATAAACAAGCCTGCTACGCGAGTGCATTATGATTTACAGGAGATTGGTCAGCCTGATCTCACGCACGTGCTCGATGATTTTCTCAAAAGGATGGGCTGAAAAGCAGATGTTTTTATCTTTTGATTCTTTGGCAAATTGTCTTATTTTTATCCTTGCTGAATTGAGGCAGGATAAATAATAAAGATATGTAGTGATGCCTTTGGCAGAAGTGTACTACTTCTGTTAAAGGCATTTTTTAATGTTGTTGAAGAATGAGTCCAATAATGATGTTTTTGGTAGTTGTAGTGGCCGTTGCGCTTCTTCTACTTCTTGTGTTAAAGTTGAAAATCAATGCATTTATTGCATTGCTCATCACGGCAATGTTTGTTGGCGTGGCTACTGGTATGCCGCTCAATGGGGTTATTCAAAGCATCCAGAAAGGCATGGGCGGCACCTTGGGCTTTGTGGCTACGGTGGTTGGTCTGGGAGCTATTTTTGGTCAGATGCTCGAAAGTTCAGGTGGGGCAGAAGCGCTTGCCCATTATCTGGTAAAAAAGTTTGGACAGAAACGGGCGCCGTATGCCATGGTACTGTCTGGATTCTTCATTGGCATACCGGTTTTTTTTGATGTGGGCTTCATTATCCTTATTCCCATCGTGTATGCTTTGGCCCGAGACACTAAAATGTCGTTGCTTTACTATGGCATTCCGCTTTTGGCCGGATTGGCCGTAACGCACTCATTTATCCCACCCACGCCAGGTCCTGTGGCTGTAGCTGAAATTATAGAGGCACAATTGGGGTATGTCATTTTCTTTGGTTTTCTTCTGGGCATTCCGGTAGCACTGCTTGCTGGGCCTGTTTTTGGCCGGTACATCAGTCGCAAGATTATGGTGTCGCCACCCGAAGTGTTTGAGGAGAACGATTCTCTCACTCAAAATCAACTGCCCAATTTTGGCCAGGTGATACTCATCATCCTTATTCCTTTGGTTCTGATTCTGATGGCAACGGTCACAGGTGTGCTGGTGCGAAAGGAGGTAGTCGCTGAAGGATTACTTCCGGAAATAATTGGCTTTATCGGGCATCCCTTTTCGGCGCTTATCATTGCCACATTAACTGCCATTTGGTTTTTGGGTATCAGGCGTGGTTTTCAGCGGCGCGAAATACTTGATTTAAGCACCAAAGCACTCGGTCCAGCAGGAGTTATCATTCTGGTGACGGGCGCCGGAGGTGCACTAAAGGAGGTTTTGGTTGACAGCGGCATTGGTGAAATGATTGCCACCACGCTGGCCGGTTCGTCATGGTCGCCCGTGCTTTTGGCATGGACGCTGGCCGCACTGGTCCGCATTACACAGGGATCGGCCACCGTGGCTATGATTACTGCTGCCGGAATCATGGCGCCGATTATCGGTGCTTTTGAACTTAGCGAAGCGCACCGTGCACTGGTGGTGTTGGCCATATCATCCGGAGCAACCATTCTTTCGCATGTGAACGACAGTGGCTTTTGGCTCGTGGGGAAATATTTCGGAATGGATGAAAAACAGACATTGCAATCGTGGACGGTGATGGAAACCATTATTGCTGTGTCGGGATTGATATTGACTCTGATTGTGAGTTTCTTTGTGTAGTATTTCTAACATAAAATCTTCTAATATGATTCTGTTAATTGTGATTGCCGTTGTAGCATTGATGCTCATCTTGTTATACAATGGGCTTATTCGGAAAAAGAATGAAGTTGACAATGCTTTTGGAGGAATGGATGCGCAACTTAAGAAGCGCTATGACCTGATTCCAAATTTGGTGGCTACCGTGAAGCAATATGCGGCTCACGAAAAGGAGTTGCTCGAGAAGGTGACTCAGTTAAGGTCAAAGGCTTTGGGCGGTAACCTTTCTGCCGATGACAAAGTGGATATTGACAATGAGATTTCAGGCGCTTTGCGAAGTATTATGGTGGCTGTGGAGAACTATCCCGTCCTTAAAGCCAGTGACAATTTCATGAATCTACAGCGAACGCTCAACGAGGTGGAATCGCAGATTTCGGCTGCACGCCGTGCCTATAATGCGGCTGTTACCGATTACAATAATGGCATTGAAACGTTTCCCGGCAATATGATGGCAGGTATGATGGGGTTGCAGCGCAAACATGTGTTCGAGATTCCTGAGGCTGAGCGTCAGAATGTTAATGTAAAGGATTTGTTTAATGGATAAGTCTCAGAGTCACTCTGATTTGGAGCATCTGTTTGAGCAACGCATACAACCAAACATCTCAGAATTGGTCGGATTGCGCGATAAGGTAAAATCGATGTGGTACATTGGTGTATCTTTAGTTTTACTGATTGTCCTTTCTATATGGGGATTGGCTGAGAGTGGTGGAGCTGTTTTGATAATTTTGCTCGTAGCGCTGATTATTGGTTTGGTCGTTGTTATCTCGAAGGGCTACTCCGCCTGGAAAAAATATCGGACCGAGTTTAAGCTCAAGGTTGTGGCTGAAATTGTTAAAGTCATTAACCCTGCGTGGAGTTACGCACCCGATGGCTTGATAAGTGAGCAGGTGTACCATCAGAGCAATCTGTTCAGAACGCGTTATGACCGCTATCAGGGTGATGATTTGGTTAAAGGTGTGTTAGACAAAACCGACTTTGAATGTTCTGAACTTCATACCCAGTATAAAGAGGTGACAACCGACAGTAAAGGCCGACGGCGGGAGCGTTGGGTGACGATTTTCAGAGGACTGTTTTTTCATGCCGATTTTAACAAGGATTTTATCGGGCGCACCTATGTATCGCCCGACGTGGCTGAGCGGTTGTTGGGCCGACTGGGGCGAAAGTTGCAAAAGGTTTCCGGTCCAGCTCCTCTGGTGGTGCTCGAAAACGTTGAGTTTGAGAAAGCGTTTGTTGTTCTCGCTACAGATCCAATCGAGGCGCGGTATATTCTCACACCGGTGATTATGGAAGCAATGCTTAACATTCGTCGAATTTACAATTGCGAGGTGCATTTCTCATTTATCGGGTCACGGGTTTATTGTGGATTGTCCATGAATAAAAACCTTTTTGAGCCACGCTTGTTTGGGCCTGTGGTAAATCTTCACGATGTGGCCAATATGCATCATCTTTTTAGGGTGAATGAAACCATCATTCATGAACTAAACCTGAATACCAGAATTTGGACAAAGAATTGATACAGTGCATGGTTAGCAACTCAACACTGGTTTTGTATCTGTTTTTACGGATGTGCACTGAGCATAATATTTTGATTTTACGGGTGAGCATATCCGCTTATCAGGGTTAACCTTATCTAACAGCGTAAGTTGCTGCATTTGCCCTTGCTGCTCTTAAACACAAACCTACTATTTCTAATATGGAAAAAAGGCAGTAATTTTGCGGCCTGTAAACTAGAAATATAAATCGGTTACATTATGGCAGATAAATCAAATCAACCGCTGTTTAGCGAATTCCCACCCGTGTCCACGCAGGCATGGATGGATAAAATTACAGCGGACCTCAAAGGAGCTGATTTTGAAAAAAGGCTTGTCTGGAGGACCAATGAAGGATTCAGTGTACGTCCTTTCTACCGTCAGGAAGATTTGGAACCACTGAAATACCTGGATTCACTTCCCGGTGAATTTCCATTTGTACGCGGCACAAAAACCTGCAACAAATGGTTTGTACGTCAGGACATCGTTGTGAAAGATGCCGCGGCTGCCAATGCCAAAGCATTGGTGTTGCTTACAAAAGGAGTTGACTCCCTGGGTTTTGTTTTTGAGGATGAAGCCCTGGTTACTGCGGAGAACATTAAAACCCTTTTGAAAAACATCCTTTCAAACGATGTGGAATTGAACTTTAAAACCCGTCATGGCAACAAGAAACTGTTGCAACTGGTAACTGAAGAGTTCAAAGCCCAAAACCGCAAGACGGATGAAGTTAAAGGTTCTGTTGATTTCGACCCCATCGGCAATCTGACCATTGGCGGTAAAATCTGTGAAACCATTGAGAAATCTATGGATTATGTGGCTGAAATAGTTACCGAAGGAAAAAAGTTGCCCTTGTTCCAGGTGGTAAACGTAAATGGCCGCTATTTTGGTAATGCTGGTTCTTCTATCGTACAAGAGCTGGCATTTTCCTTGTCTGTGGGTAATGAATATTTGAGTCAGCTCACCTCCCGTGGCATCTCTGCCAACGATGCAGCAAAAACCATCCGCTTCAATCTTGGCGTAGGTTCAAACTATTTCATGGAGATTGCCAAATTACGTGCCGGACGTATGTTGTGGGCTGCCATCGTAAACGAGTACAAGCCCGCCGGTCGCGAGGCCTGCAAAATGGTGGTGCATTGCGAAACCAGCGAGTTCAACAAGACTGTTTTCGACCCCTATGTGAACATGTTGCGTACGCAGACCGAAGCCATGTCGGCTTCTATTGGTGGTTGCCACTCGCTTACTGTTCAACCTTTTGATAATGTATTCCGCGATTCCAATGAAACTGGTGAGCGCATTGCACGCAACCAACAACTTCTGCTTAAGGAGGAATCGTATTTTGATAAAATAGTGGATCCTTCGGCCGGTAGTTACTACATCGAAACATTGACCGACAGCATTGCCACTGAAGCATGGAAACTTTTCCTTGCCGTAGAAGAAAAAGGCGGCTACCTGAGTGCGCTTAAGGAAGGATTTATTCAGGCACAGATTAAGGAGTCGGCTTCTCAAAAGAGTAAAGCTCTGGCAAGTCGTCGCGAAGTGCTGCTTGGCACCAACCAGTATCCCAACACATCGGAGGTTATGGCTTCGGCCATCGATGCTGCCAAAATCAGCAAACAAACTCCTGCTGCTGGTGATGTTGAGCCAATCCGCCTTATGCGTGGTGCCGAAGAGTTTGAAGCATTGCGTCTTGCTACCGAGAAAGCATCCAAACGTCCAAAAGTATTCATGCTAACCTATGGCAACCTGGCCATGCGTTTGGCACGCTCACAGTTCTCTGGTAACTTCTTCGGATGTGCCGGTTATGAGATTGTGGACAATCTGGGCTTTGCCACTGTTGAAGCCGGTGTGGATGCAGCCATCAATGCCAAAGCCGACATCGTGGTGCTTTGTTCTTCAGACGAAGAGTATGCCGATGCAGCTCCTGTGGCATTTGAGAAACTTGGCAATAATGCAATCCTTGTAGTGGCCGGCGCTCCCGCATGCACCGACGACCTAAAGGCTAAAGGTATTGAGCATTTCATCAACGTGAAAAGCAACGTACTCGAAACGCTGCAAGGCTTTAACAGTTTACTAAAGATTTAAACGCAGAGACGCCAAGACGCGGAGTAATTATGACCAAAGACCAACTTAACGAACTCTCTACCTTGATTATTGGAGCTGCTATTGAGGTTCATAAGGAAATGGGTCCCGGATTACTGGAATCTGTTTATGGAGCTTGTTTGGTTAAGGAACTTAAAGGAAGAGGTCTTTTTGTTGAAGAACAGGTTATGTTGCCACTTATGTATAAAGGAGAGGCATTAAGTAAAGAATTTGTTCTTGATATTTTGGTTGAAAAAGAGATAGTTATAGAGTTAAAGGCCGTGCAGGAAATTCATCCAGTACATGAGGTTCAGCTAGTTACTTATTTAAAATTAGCTGGGAAAAGATTGGGATTATTAATTAATTTCAATGTTCCGGTACTTCATCAAGGTATTTGCCGTAAGGTTAACAAGCTTTAGATTAATTTTCTTTGCGACTCTGTGTCTTTGCGTTAAAAGAAAGTATGTTATGAGACCAGATTTTAAAAACATCAGTATAAAAAAAGAAGCCTGTGCGGCCAATGGTGCCGAGTGGGCTCAAAAAAACGGGATTAAAAAGGACTGGGTAACGCCGGAACGCATTCCCGTGAAAAGAGCTTATACCAAGGATGACCTGGCTGGGATGGAGCATTTGAATTATGCTTCGGGTCTGCCGCCATTCCTGCGTGGCCCTTACTCAGGTATGTACGCCATGCGCCCCTGGACCGTTCGTCAGTATGCCGGTTTCTCTACTGCTGAGGAATCAAATGCGTTTTACCGTCGTAACCTGGCAGCCGGACAAAAAGGGCTTTCAGTGGCATTTGACCTCGCCACCCACCGTGGATACGACTCTGACCACGAGCGTGTGGTAGGTGATGTGGGTAAGGCCGGTGTGGCCATCGACTCAATCCTCGATATGAAAGTTTTATTCGATGGTATTCCTTTGGATAAGATGTCGGTATCGATGACCATGAACGGAGCTGTTCTGCCTGTGATGGCGTTTTACATTGTGGCCGGTCTGGAGCAGGGATGCAAACTGGAAGATCTCTCCGGAACCATCCAGAACGACATCCTCAAGGAGTTTATGGTGCGTAACACCTATATCTATCCGCCTGAATTCTCCATGAAGGTGATTGCCGATATTTTTGAATATACTTCTAAGTATATGCCCAAATTTAACAGCATCTCCATTTCTGGATACCACATGCAGGAGGCGGGTGCTACTGCCGACATCGAGCTGGCATACACCCTTGCCGACGGACTGGAGTATCTTCGCACCGGTGTAAATGCCGGATTGAGTGTGGATGCTTTTGCGCCGCGTCTCTCTTTCTTCTGGGCCATCGGTATGAACCATTTTATGGAGATTGCCAAGATGCGCGCTGCCCGTATGTTGTGGTCAAAAATAGTGAAGCAGTTTGGACCAAAGAATGAGAAGTCTCTGGCTTTGCGTACCCACTCACAAACGTCTGGTTGGTCACTAACCGAGCAGGATCCGTTTAACAACGTAGGTCGCACATGTATTGAGGCCATGGCGGCTGCTTTAGGTCATACCCAGTCATTGCACACCAATGCATTGGATGAGGCCATTGCGCTGCCTACCGATTTCTCGGCACGTATTGCCCGAAATACACAAATCTACATCCAGGAAGAGACTCAGGTTTGTAAGGCCATTGACCCATGGGCAGGCTCTTACTATGTGGAGTCATTGACTAAGGAGTTGGCCGACAAAGCATGGGCGCTTATTCAGGAAGTGGAAGAGATGGGTGGTATGGCCAAGGCCATTGAAACCGGTATTCCAAAAATGCGCATCGAAGAAGCTGCTGCCCGTACGCAGGCTAAAATCGACAGTGGTAAACAAACCATCGTGGGTACCAACCGCTACCGCCTGGAGAAAGAAGATCCCATCGACATCCTTGACATCGACAACACAGCAGTGCGTAAGTCGCAGATTGAGCGTCTTCAAAAGCTGCGTGCTGAGCGCAACGAGGAGGAAGTGCAGGCCGCACTTAAGGCCATTACCAAGTGCGTGGAAACAGGTGAGGGTAACCTGCTAGAGCTGGCTGTGGATGCCGCTAAGAAACGCGCTTCTTTGGGTGAGATTTCTTATGCTTGTGAAACCATTGTAGGAAGATATAAAGCCGTGATACGTTCAATAAACGGAGTTTACTCATCAGAGGCCGGCAATGATGGCGAGTTTGAAAAAGCTCAGCAACTGGCTCGTAAGTTTGCCGATATGGAAGGCCGTCAGCCAAGGATTATGATTGCCAAAATGGGTCAGGACGGACACGACCGCGGTGCCAAAGTGGTAGCCACCGGTTATGCCGACATCGGCTTCGACGTGGATATGGGACCTTTGTTCCAGACACCGGCTGAAGCTGCAAAACAGGCTGTTGAAAACGACGTGCATGTGTTGGGCGTATCTTCATTGGCTGCCGGACACAAAACACTCGTGCCACAAGTTATCGAGGAGCTGAAAAAACTTGGACGCGAAGACATCATGGTGATTGCCGGTGGTGTGATTCCTGCTCAGGATTATCAGTATCTTTATGATGCTGGTGTGGTTGGTATCTTTGGTCCTGGTACTTCAGTTGCCAAAGCCGCCATCGACATACTGAACCTGCTGCTTGAGGCGCACAGCGCATAATTTTCCTTAAAGATTTATTTATAAAACCCCCGTTTGCAGGTTAATGCAGACGGGGGTTTGCATTTGTCTTACGGTAGTAAATTGTAATTCGCTTTGGCTTAATTGACATTCTCCCAATATTTTTTACGATTTTTGTGGGAAAGAGCTAGAAACCGGTAGCGTATGACTACGAAATCATCTTCAAAAAGGCCTGTAAGAGCAGTGGTCATCTCGGATGCCCACCTGGGAACCTACGGCAGTAAGGCGGAACAGTTGCATGCTTACCTAAAAAGCATCAGACCACAAACGCTTGTTCTTAATGGCGATATTATTGATGCCTGGCGGTTCTCTCCGGGATATTTTCCTGCCGCCCATCTTAAAGTGGTTCGGTATTTGTTTAAAATGCTGGAAGAGGGAACGGAGATTATCTACATCCCCGGCAATCATGATGAAATAGCCCGCCGTTTTACCGGGATAGATTTTGGCCGGTTTAAGATAGACAATAAACTGTTGCTTACACTTGACGGCCGTTCAACCTGGATATTTCATGGTGATGTGTTTGATGTGGTGATGCACCACTCCAAATGGCTCGCAAAGATGGGGTCTGTGGGATATGGCATTCTGACCGGCATCAACCGCATGGTAAATGCCATTTTGGTTTTCTTTGGACGAAAGAAAATTTCGCTGGCCGGAAAGATAAAAGATAAGGTGAAAGGCGGCAATAAAGAGACCGTTACCAAATTCGAAGCGATGGTAGCTCGTCTGGCCATCCGTAAAGGATACCATTATGTGATTTGCGGACACATACACCGTCCGGTGAAGAAGCGCATAATGACCCCAATTGGCATTGTGACCTATCTGAACTCAGGCGATTGGGTGGACAACATGACCGCTTTGGAGTTTGAAGCTGGTGACTGGCACCTTAAACATTGGGATGCGTCAATGCTTGGCGTGGTGGAGGATTCAACGGTAGAGGAGATTGTTTCGGAAACCACCGAAGAGATTTTTCTCAGGGCTTTTAAAGAGATATTGAAGAGTTGATAAACTTTGCGTTATGATTAGCTGTTGAGTATGCAGTGAATCATAAACCAAATAGATATAATGGAATATAGCGAAGATTTGTGGGATGAGATGGTGCTCAGAGTGAGCAAACATTTTAATGTGACAGCTGATTTTGACTTTATGCTGTTCGTAATAGGCATTCAGGAGTTGGGTACCGGAATGACCAAGTATACCCGTGACGAGAAGTGGGACATCATCAACCTTGGGAAATGCAGACTCTTTGCCAACCTGGGATATCTGGAGCAGTCCGGCAAGGATGAAGACGGATGGCCCTGTTTCACAGAAGTGAAAAGTGTCAAAGGGTTAACCCCTTCCTTTCAAAACCATATCCTTAAAAAAGCGATGTTGGAATATTTTTCAGAAGTATTAAATTGATTGTGTAATAGTTTTAATGAGATAGAATGAAACGTCTTTTGTTTGTTGTGATGATGGTTGCGATGTCGCAACTCTTAGTTTTTTGCCAGTCGGCAACTGCTACCACAGGCTCTTCTTTGGTGCTGATTGAAACGCCTTACGGAGAGATAAAAATCAGATTGTATGATGAAACACCGCTGCATCGGGATAATTTTTTGAAACTGGTGAATCAGGGTTTTTATGACGATTTGCTATTTCACCGGGTCATCAATGAGTTTATGATTCAGGGTGGAGACCCGCAATCACGTGATGCCGCTCCATCGGCCCGACTTGGTGCCGGCGACCCGGGGTATAAGATAGATGCAGAAATTATTTACCCTCAGTTATTTCATAAAAAGGGTGCCCTGGCAGCAGCCCGTCAAGGCGATCAGGGGAACCCGCAAAAGCGTTCGTCTGGCTCTCAGTTTTATATTGTTCACGGAAAAGTTTTTTCACCCGAAGAGCTGGAACAGATGGAAAGTGCCATGACCGACCGACAGTACCAAATGTTGATGATGCGCTACATGGAACCTTTCAGACAGCGGTTTATGGAACTTCAGCAAGCTGGCGATCGTGAAGGATTTCAGGCTCTGATGCAAAAAATATCGGAAGATGCAGCTGCCGAAGCTGAGGCAATGCCCTCTTTTCAGTTCTCCGATGCGCAGCGTGAGGCATACACCACCATTGGTGGAACACCGCAGTTGGATGGTGAATATACTGTGTTTGGCGAGGTTGTTGAAGGACTTGATGTGATTGATCAGATTGCTGCCGTTGAAACAGGTTTGATGGACAGGCCAGTAAAAGATGTAAAGATGAAGATAAAACTGATTAAGGAGTAGTGCGTATGAAGCATTGGTTGACGTGGGTTGGTGTTTTTTTGATGATGTGGGGATGGTTTGAACCATCACTTGCGAACGAGCCTGTGCATTATGTGACCATAAAAACCAATATGGGCAACATGAGGGTGATGCTATATAACGAAACACCTCAGCACAGAGATAATTTTCTGAGATTGGTGGCAAGCAAACACTTCGACGGTACGCTTTTTTATCGCGTGATTGAGAATTTTGTCATACAGGGTGGATCGCAGGATTCACGAAATGCCCCACCTGGAAGACATATTGGCTACGGTAGCAAGTCGGAAGTGATAAGTTCGGAGTTTGTTAAAGAGCGATTTCATAAAAGAGGTGCCATTTGTGCACCTCGCCAGCCCGAGCACATCAACCATTTTCGTATGTCCGACATCTCGCAGTTTTATATTGTGAAGGGGCGCGTATTTACCAATGATGAGTTGGATATTCTCGAAAAGCGGGTGAACAACCCCATCCTTAGAGACTTGCGAGAGAAGTATTATGTGCCGCATGTGGAAGAGTTAAATAGACTTAGAGAAGAGGAGCCGCGTGCATTCAACGAGTTAATAAGAGAGATTCGCGCAAAAATTGATTTGGAGTTCAGCCTGGCTGACCATCTGAAATTTACCGATGCACAGCGCGACGCATATACTACTATTGGCGGACTTCCAGATTTGGATGGTGATTACACCGTATTTGGTGAGGTAGTTGAAGGACTGGATGTCATCGACCGCATTGCTGCTTTAAAAACAGACCGAAACGACCGGCCGCTGACCGATGTGGTCATTACCATTGAACGCCGTTAGTTGATGAAACCATAGATATGATAAAGTATCTCTATCTGCTTTTTTCCTTTTTGGTGCTGTGGGCCTGCAAGCCTTCGGGACAGAGCCAGCCTGCCCAGCAGGAAATTCAAAAGCTGCGAGGGTCCTATACCGACAACGTGGCTGCAATGGTTGATATACATACTTTTGATCATTATACCAGAGCGTTACAGCGTGGATTTGGGTTTTATATTGGCTCAGAAACTGTTATAACCAATCTGAGCCTGATTCAGGGTGCCTATCGTGTGCGTATGGCCTCGCCCGGAACACAACAGTTTTTTGATGTGGATGGGTACACAGCTTATGATTTAGCCAATGATCTGGTGGCACTTAAGGTACGCCGCAAGAACAGTAATTATCTTCAGCCAGTTGAGCCAATCACCGGAGTGGATACACTTTATACTTTATTAAGGCCTGCCGGAGATTTGCTGGTTCGCTGTGTTGCTGTGGATGGTTATGTGAATCACGACAGTATCGGCTATTACCAACTGGCTGCCTCCATGGAGATTGGTAAACCTGCTTTTTACGAAGATCATGGTTTGGCAGGTATTGTGCTGATTCAAAACATAAATGGGAATGATGGCCAATATATGGTAATGGATGCCAAATTACTCAACCGGTTTTTGGCTTTACAGGATAGTCCCCGGCCGGTTATCGAGCTTAGCAACAAGAGCGATCGTGTGTACCCCTCGCACACAGCCATTAGTGGTTTCCGAATAGTTACCAATATGGGCAATATCAATATCAGGCTGTATAACGAAACGCCTGAATACCGTGACAACTTCATTCGCCTGGTGACGGATAATTATTTTGACAGCCTGACTGTACACCGCGTATTGAGAGGTTTTCTTATCCAGACGGGTGCTGCCGATACGCGTGATGCCGGACCAAATGATGTGGTGGGCTGGCAGGGGCCGGGATACACATTGCCAATGCGCATTGTGCCAGGGATTTTTCACAAACGTGGCGCCATTGCATCTTCAAAACTTCCCGGTGCACGCAATCCCAAAGACGAATCAGATGGGTCGCAGTTTTACATTGTTTCGGGTCGCATCTATCGCCCCGAAGAGTTAGATGATTTGGAGATACAGAAACGTATAACGTTTACTGCCCGCCAAAGGGAGGTTTATACCACACTCGGCGGGGCGCCGCATCTCGACAATGATTATACAGTTTTTGGAGAAGTAACCTCCGGAATGGAATTGGTTGATCGCATCTCAATGCTCGAAACCTACCAGGGAGACCGCCCTGTGAAGGACGTCCGCATATTGCGTGTGGAAACCATTTGGCGTTAACTAGTCTGCCAGATCTATTTCATCCGACGATTTCAGCACTTCAATTATCGAAGGATAAGTGTTCGCTTTGAAATCACTCAGCGAGGATGGATTCGCCCAGAAAACCGACTCTATATTCTCAGATGTTTGTGGCGACGGGGTTTCTGTACCCTTATAGCTCATCTCAAACCATTTGGTCTCTTTGAAAATGTGTTGTTCTCTAAGGTGATAAGTGTGATAAGTAGAGGTTAGCTTTTTAATGATTGTAACACCCGATATCCCGCACTCTTCTTCAACTTCACGTATGGCAGCAGCCTCAAAGGTTTCATCCGGCTCAACTTTGCCTTTGGGCAAGTCATATACCCCCAGGCGTTTGATTGCCAAAAAACGGTTGCCTTCTGCATTCCATACCAAACCCCCTGCTGCCGGCAGATTCTTAAAGCACAATCTGAAATTTTGCAATAGTTCAAATACGTTGTGGTGATATATGAACGCTTTACCTATGGATGTATCTCTGTCAAAATTGGCAATAAACTGTAAAAGTTCTCCCTGATTGGCATATTTTAGAATGCTGCCGAAGTCATCGGTCAGGTCAATATCTATCCGGTTCGTAAGATAAATGAGCCTATCCTTGAAAAAGATTTTATACATTTGCGTAATGAAATAGAGTGTGAATTTTTATTGCCATCAGACGATTCGATTTAATCAAATGTCTGGTTTCCGCAAAGAATTACGTAAATATTAGATTCATTCCTAAATATCCGTCTTGTGAAAACAACAGAAGCTACCATTGCCGCTCAGCTATTGCAAATAAAAGCAATTAAATTGCAACCCGCAAACCCCTTTACATGGGCATCCGGCTGGCTGTCGCCCATCTATTGCGACAACCGCAAAACATTGTCCTATCCCGAAGTGCGTACTTTTATCCGTGATGGATTTGCCGAGTTGATACGTGAGAAGTTTGCCGGTGCCGATGTTATTGCCGGTGTAGCAACCGGAGCCATTGCTCAGGGCGCTCTTGTGGCCGATGTGCTAGGAAAACCCTTTGTGTATATTCGTTCATCACCCAAGGGACATGGGCTTGAGAACTTAATCGAGGGTGACCTGAAACCCGGCCAGAAAGTGGTTGTGGTAGAGGACTTGATTTCAACCGGCGGCAGCAGTCTCAAGGCTGTACAGGCCGTACGCGATTTTGGTGGCGAGGTGATGGGAATGGTTGCAATTTTTACTTACGGGTTTAGTGTGGCGGCCGAGAATTTTGCCAAAGAAGGTGTTGAACTCCACACGTTAAGCAATTATCAGACACTCATAAATGTGGCTGTTGAGACAGGTTATGTGAGTTCCGATGACTTGGATGCATTGGATGCCTGGAGACAGAACCCCGCTCAGTGGAATAAGTAAATCAGAAAAATGACAACATTTGAAGGACCTATACAAACTATACCACATTCTTCGGATGTGGTATTTAGTTTTTTGTCCGATTTCAACAATTTTGAATCGCTTTTACCTGCCGGGAAGGTTTCCGGATGGGAAAGTACTGGCGATACTTGCCGCTTTAATGTGGAGGGTATAGGGGAAATTGGGTTGCGAATTGTAGATAAAGATGCGCCCAAAGCCATTAAATATACCGCAGATGGTAAAACGCCTTTTAACTTCTTCCTTTGGGTGCAATTAAAGCAAGTTGCAGACGCCGATACGCGTGTGAAGTTAACCATTAAGGCTGATCTCAATCCTATGCTAAAGATGGTCGTAACCGCTCCGGTAAATAAGTTTCTGGAGGTTGTCACAGGCGCCATTGCCAGCTATCCCTACCAGACAACGGGATGAGTGGTTTACTTTGAACGGAGCCTAAAGTATGAATGAAACTTCTTTGAAAGCGTATCTGCGAATCTCATTCGTTTCAGTGGCTAAAAGAAGGTGCCCATCCGGTTCAATGGTGTGTATGGATGCCATAAATTCACCTGTTGCATCTTTGAATCGATACGTGCCACGGCTACGGTATAGTTGCCCGAAGTAGTCATCCGTCAGAACCGCATCGCCCTCTTCCAGCCATTGTGCGTACCGGTTGATAAAACAATTCATATAATCGTTCATCATCTGGTTGATGTCATAGCTGACGCCGGTAATCTGTTTGAGCGATACCGGATTTGGGGCTTTGGATGTGAACTCCTCCTGATTTAGGTTTAACCCAATGCCGATGATGGAGCTGTTGATGTGATTCCCAATTAAGCTATTCTCGATTAATATGCCTGCTACTTTTTTGTCGCCGGCGTAGATGTCGTTGGGCCATTTAATTGAAAAGCCCTCTGCCACTGTAGAAAGAAGATCCATCATGGCCACCGTGACAACCTGAGTAATCCGAAACTGCTCTCGTACATCCAAAAAATCGGGGCGAATGATAAACGAAAATGTGAGATTCTTACCTTTTTCACTCTCCCATTTATTGCCTGGCTGACCACGACCTGCGGTTTGGTGGTCTGTAATAACCACTGAAAACTCAGGTAAGGCGTTGTCGTCGTTGAGCTGTTTCAGCATCAGGTTGGTCGACTCAATGCTGTCAAAGCGCAGTATCTGTGGATTGTCGTTCATCAATCGTAATTCTTGAAAAGTATAGCGTGGGTCAGATATGTTTTCATCGTCGAAAATAGGTAATAAAATCTTTGGAAAGTGTTATCTTTGAACGTTTTTTTACTTGTTTCCACCTGTTTGGGCATAAGTGAGGTGAAACAATGTGAGATTGAAAACTAATTTATTGTAAATCTGTTTATAAAGGAGTAGCAAAAACATAATGATAGAAAATCAGGAAAATCTGACAACAAAACAGCTTGTTGACGCCATTGTTGAAGGGATACAGGATAGAAAAGGCGGCAATATCACCGTTCTCGACATGACAGTTCTTGAGAACACCATCACCAGTTATTTTGTGATATGTGACGGTACAAGTAATGTGCAGGTGGATGCCATTGCCGATTCGGTCGAAGAATATGTTCGTGAGAATCTTGGCGAGAAGCCGTTTCATGTGGAGGGACGTACAAATGCACAATGGATACTGCTTGATTATTTGGATGTTGTGGTGCATGTGTTTCAGCGTCCGGTGAGGGAGTTTTATAGTCTCGAATCGCTATGGGCGGATGCCCCTCGTACCGACATCCCCAACTTGGACTAGGTGCCCTTTTGGTGAGTTTTGATTTGTAGATGACACTGTAATCCGACGAGATGGATGAGTACGGTTTTTAGTTGCTGTTTATTTTAGATGAAGATATTTAGATGCGAAGTCATGCGTAATCCCGGGCATCGGAATAAAGCAAAATAACACTTGATGATTTCCACCGCTCCTGGCCTGCCATTTAAATCCACTTTGTCTAAACGCTTAACTGCTTAACAGTTTGTTAACTAAATGGTTGCTTGATCTGATGTTTCGTGATAGTCTATCAGAAGGATGTCATTTTACGACTTAGGCGTACAAGTTGTGTAGTTTGCATTAAAAATCTGCGCTGATAAAACGTTAAGAATTAAATACTAGAATAATAATGGCAGAAGAGAAAAAGAATCCGGATGGGGAAAAATCCGGACCCAAGTTGCCTCAGTTCAACGCTTATTGGATATATGGCATTATCCTGATTTCCCTGGTTGCGATTAGTCTTTTCAACATGGGACAAAGCCCCCAGAGTGTGCCCTGGAGCGAGTTTGAAAGCAAAGTATTGCCCGGAGGTGATATTAAGCGGGTGGCAGTGATTTTGAATGAAGGAAAAGCAGAGATTACATTTAAAGAGGAGAGCCTCGAAAAGTATAACGAATTCTTCAAAGATCAGCAATCGGTGCCGCGTACAGGCCCTCACATGGTTGTGAAGATTCCATCGGTTGATAAGTTTGAAGAGGCCCGCAAACGGGTTGAGACCGAATTAAATATTGCGGTGCCCATCGAGTACGAAGAGAGAACCAATCTTTTCAGAGATTTCTTTGTAATGATGTGGCCCATTTTATTGATTGTGGCTATCTGGATATTTATTTTCCGACGAATGGGCGCACAAGGCGGTCCCGGGGGGGGAGGTAACATCTTCAACGTTGGAAAATCCAAGGCACGCATGTTCGATAAGGAATCGGGCGTAAATGCTACCTTTCAGGATGTGGCTGGTTTGGCAGAAGCAAAAATTGAGCTCGAAGAGATTGTCGAGTTCCTCAAAAAGCCTGAGAAGTTCACGGAGTTGGGTGGTAAAATACCCAAAGGCGCATTGCTTGTTGGCCCTCCCGGAACCGGAAAAACACTTCTGGCACGTGCGGTGGCCGGCGAAGCCAATGTCCCATTCTTCAGCATGTCGGGTTCCGACTTTGTGGAGATGTTTGTGGGTGTAGGTGCATCACGCGTGCGTGATCTCTTCAAAAAAGCCAAAGAGAAAGCGCCTTGTATTGTTTTTATTGATGAAATTGATGCCATTGGCCGGGCGCGTGGAAAAAATGTGAATTTCAGCGGTAATGATGAGCGCGAGAATACCCTCAATCAGTTGTTGACCGAGATGGACGGGTTTGCCACAAACAGCGGTGTAATTATTCTAGCGGCTACAAACCGTGCCGATATATTGGATCGCGCGCTTATGCGTGCAGGTCGGTTCGACAGACAGATAAGCGTGGAGTTGCCCGATTTAAATGAACGTAAGGCCATCTTTGAGGTGCATTTGCGACCATTGAGATTGAACGAAGATGTGAAATCGGAATTTTTAGCCCGTCAAACTCCTGGCTTTTCAGGTGCTGACATCGCAAATGTATGTAACGAGTCTGCCTTGATTGCTGCCCGAAAAAACAAAAAACTTGTTGAGAAAGAAGATTTTCTTGATGCAGTTGATCGTATCGTGGGCGGTTTGGAAAAGAAGAATAAAATCATCTCTAAAGATGAAAAAAGGGCTGTTGCTTTTCACGAAGCCGGCCATGCAGCCATAAGCTGGCTCCTTGAGCATGCACACCCATTGGTGAAAGTTACAATTGTTCCGCGCGGAAAAGCGCTCGGTGCAGCATGGTATCTGCCTGAGGAACGCTCGCTTAATACCGTGGAGCAGATGCTTGATGAGATGTGTGCCACCCTCGGAGGTAGAGCAGCTGAAGACCTGGTTTTTGGACGTATCTCCACAGGTGCACTAAATGATTTGGAAAAAGTTACCCGTCAGGCTTATGCAATGGTTTCTTATTTTGGTATGAGCAAACGCATTGGTAACCTCAGTTACTTTGATTCATCAGGGCAGAATGAGTATGCCTTTAACAAGCCATACAGCGAGCGCACAGCTCAGCTTATCGATGAGGAGGTTTCTCGTATTGTAGAAGAGCAATATGAAAGGGCTAAGCGTATTCTCGCCGATAATTCAAGTAAACATGTGCAGTTGGCCGAGTTGTTGCTTGAGCGCGAAGTGATTTTTAGCGAAGATTTGGAGCAGATATTTGGCAAGAGGCAATTGAGCGATCATGTCATTCAGGAAGATTCAAATGGGAGCCGCAAGCCTGCTGAAAAACCAGTTGCAGATATCGAGCCCAAAGAGGACAATAATAGTCAGGCATAGTATTTTGATTACGATGTATGACGAAGCCGAATTCCAGAGAACGTATCCTGAGTAGATTACGGCAAACCAATGACTTTGCATGGGAGGCGCCATATGTGGTGCCTTCACCTGTCATTGATGTGATGCCTGCACCGGAGAACCTGGTTTCTACATTTAAGCAAGAGTTGGACTTAATTGGAGGTGAGGCTTTTTTGGTGGAAAATCAAAAGGATATGTTGTCCGGTTTGACAGAAGTTCTTAAGTCAGCAAACATTGCATCAGTTTGCTGTGAAGATGCGCATATTGGTGAAATACTCAGTGAAGCCGGAATTTTGGTAAATCAGGATTATTCTAGTTTGGTGGCCGTTACCGGGTGTGATTTCCTCGTGGCCAGAAGCGGTTCGGTGCTTGTAAGCAGTCTCAGTGGTAAGGGACGGAAGGTTCATGTGTCGGCTCAAACACACATCGTCTTGGCTGGCGCATCACAAATTCGCCCTTTTATCCGCGATGCCATCGCTTCTTTTAAGATGAAGTATGAGAATTTGCCATCCTGGTTTACGCTTATTACAGGCCCTAGTCGTACTGCCGACATCGAAAAAACACTTGTGACAGGCGTTCACGGCCCCAAAAGGTTGATAGTTTTCATAGATGTTGCATCTTAAATTTTTAAAAGTCAATCTTTGTGTTAATTTTGCACCTTTCAGAAAGGTTGTTATATTTATTGTTTAAATGATTGTCTTGCCGGAATGTTGCTGGCTTTTAGTGCGTATGATGCAAGAAGGATCATGACATAATTCTTTCTGGTTTCAATATATTTCAGGTAAAATGAGCAATTTCTGGCAGCGTACTTTAACAGGAGTGATTTTTGTAGTCGCAATCATCGGTGGGATGTGGTGGCACGCTTATTCATATTTGCTCATCTTCTTCACCGTTGTGCTACTAGGCATGCTCGAGTTTGTTGAGATGGTAAAAGCACGACCTGTAAGTGCCCAAATTGGATGGGCTCTTGTTCTTGGGATATTCTGGTATGTGACCTCCTTCTTTGTGCTCTCAGGCGATATCTCGGCCCGTTGGCTTATGTTTGTAGTGCCAATGATAATGGGGGTATTCATGACCGAACTCTTCCGAAATTCAAACACGCCATTACTTAATATTGCCTGCACGTTGATAATTCCATTCTACGTGGCATTGCCCTTCTCTTTTTTGCATTTTCTGGTTTTTAAATCAGGGGTTTATGATTACGGGTTATTGCTAGGATTTTTTCTCCTGATATGGGCCAATGATTCTGGTGCCTATCTGGTAGGTGTTAACTTTGGAAAGCACAAGCTTTTTCCGCGTATTTCACCTAACAAAAGCTGGGAAGGCGCCATTGGAGGGTTTGTGTTTACGCTGATAATAGCATTTATACTTTCGCATTTTGATAGTGACTTAATGGTAATTCACTGGTTAATAATCGGTGTTATTGTTGCAATAATGGGTACTTTTGGCGATTTGGTAGAGAGTATGCTCAAACGCAGTGTCAACGTAAAAGATTCCGGCTCACTGCTCCCGGGTCATGGTGGCGTACTGGATCGTTTCGATGCCGTCATTTTTGCCGCGCCTTTGGTTTGTGGATACTTTATCCTTATCCGGTTTTTATTTAACTAAAATCATTTAATACTTTAATTTATATGACAATCCATAAAGAGGGATTCAAGATCCTGGGCTTTACTTTCATTTTGCTGGCGCTAATAAATTTGGCGTTGGCGTGCATTTTTGCGACACCGGTAAGTGTGTTGCGCTGGTCATTGCCATTGTCTTTTTTACTCTTCTTTTTTGTTTTGAATTTTTTCCGCAGTCCCAAGCGCGAAGGATATTTGCATGAGAATGCCATTATTGCGCCAGCCGACGGAAAAATTGTTGTGATTGAAGAAGTAGAGGAGAATGAAGTTCTGAAAGGGAAAGCCATAATGGTTTCCGTATTTATGAATGTTTTTAACGTACATATCAACTGGTTTCCATTGAGCGGTGTGGTTAAGTATTTTCGCCACCACAATGGTCGTTTCATGTCAGCTTGGTTGCCAAAAGCGTCTACCGAAAACGAACGTACTACTGTTGCCATTGAACACCCAAGTGGTAAAACCATTGTGGTTCGTCAGATAGCCGGAGCTGTGGCACGACGCATTGTGTGTTATGCAGTTGAATCGGAAAAGGCACAACAAGGAAGCCAGATGGGTTTCATTAAGTTTGGCTCACGTGTAGATGTGTATCTGCCTGTTGGTACCCGTATTGATGTTAAACTTGGCCAGAAAGTAAGAGGTAAACAGACCATTTTGGGCTGGCTGGAGTAGTCGCATTATATAAACGTATTTTTTGCCACAATGACAACTCTTCGAGGGTAGTCATTGTGGTTTTCTTTTGTAGTAATTTTTTGTATTATATTTAAAAGTGAAGATATGTTGAAAGAAGTATGCCCGAAAGATGTTGCTGAAGTTTATGAAACATCAATTGTACAGCAAACTGCTTTCTGGTCCGAAGTGAAACGCAACATGGGCGTAGAGTCGATGGCTTTTAATTTTAAATTCAGCAAAGATGATTTTCTCAGGGTTGAACATACCTCTGACACTGATGTGTCGGATATTCTGGTTGTTAATCAGCGCTTAGACAAAAATCACTCTATTGCCTATGTGCCTTATGGCCCCGAACTTGAGCCTGTGGATGGCGCCGAAGGTGTCTTTATCGAAGAGTTATCTGAATGTTTACGTGAATATTTGCCATCCGATACCATAATGATTCGTTACGACTTGTCGTGGGAGTCTTTCTGGGCACGCGATCCGGATTATTATCATGATGATGGCATTTGGGCTGGGCCACCGGATGTTCCAATGCAGGAGCTACGGTTTAATTTCGACACTGTGAATTGGAATATTAAAAAGGCACACACCAATATTTTGCCGGCACACACCATTTTCCTTGATTTAACCCTACAGGAGGATGAGCTTATGGCATCCATGAAGCCCAAAACCCGTTACAACATTGGCTTAGCTCAACGCAAAGGAGTGACAGTGCGTGAATTGGCGATGGAGGATTTGGATGTTTGGTATGAATTGTACCGGCAAACAACAATTCGAAATGGCCTGTTTCTTCATCCGCGTGACTACTTTGAGGCGGTTCTATTGGCGCGTGCCAACAATACCGCATCTCCTGCACAGGTGAAGTTGCTGCTTGCCGAGGCTGAGGGTATGCCCTTATCTGCAATGTTTTTGGTACTTTCGGGTAAACGGGCAACATATCTTTATGGTGCATCTGCCACGGTGAATAAAAACTTTATGGCAAGTTATGCGTTGCAAAAAGAGGCCATGCTCATTGCCAAAGCACACGGATGTAAGGAGTACGACCTTTTTGGTGTCTCCCCCGGACCCGATGAATCTCATCCAATGTATGGTTTGTATCGATTTAAAACAGGTTTTGGCGGCAGGATGTTTCATTCGCTTGGTAGTTGGGACTATCCATTTGATGAAAAGGTGTACGGGTTTTATACGGCTCATGAAATGACGGCTGCAGGTTACCATATCCGATAAAAGTGCGTTTCTATGGTTGATGGTTTGTTGATACGAAATACCGATGGCTCCAGTAGTGAACTGGAACAGGCTGTTGCGCTCCTTAATTCAGGTTTGGGAGAGGGGTATTATACACTTAACCATATAAGTGCTGCGCTTCTGAATGAAAAGGGTTCTTTCTTGCTTGTAGCGATGTTAAATGCCGATCTGGCAGGTGTTTTTTTCGGCGAAGTATCTCAGCCTGATAAAGAATCACCGGTAATTACCAAAGTGCGCAATGCAGGCTTCGTTTTACCCACCTGCTACATTGGGTTGATGAGAGGGCTTGTAGTATCTGCAAAACATCGCAATGCCGGCGTTGGTAACGCTTTGTTTGTATCGTCAATAACTGAGTTTGTAAAACGGGATGTCCAATGTCTTGTTGGCACTCTTTGGAATCATCCCCAAAATGCCGTGGAGACGTTTTTTTTGAATACTGGATTTGCTTTTTTGGGACAAGTCACACGTTTTTGGTGGGCAGATAGTGTTCAATACCAATTTGCATGCCCTGTTTGCGGAAATCCATGTCAATGTTCTGCTTCGATATATTTGAAGCAGAACATTGAAGCAGGTTAAATTTTAATGCCGATAAAAACTACATCGTCCACTTGTTCCTGTTCGCCTTTCCAATTGAAGAAGGTTGCACGGATGATTTTCATCTGTTCCTTCATTGGCAGATGGTGAATGTTTTCAAGCATTTTCCGGACATTGGCAGTCATGAACTTCTTTCCGTCGGGACCGCCAAACTGGTCGGAATAACCATCAGAGAAAATGTATAAGGTGTCGTTAGGCGCAAGTTTGTACTCTATATCTACAAATTTGCTCTCGTCCTCCATTATCGAATCACCGATGCTACGTCTGTTGCCTTTGTAAGTAACCATTTCACCATTAATAAATAGGTATACTGGTCGTTTGGCCGAGGCAAGGCGTACTTTTCCGGTGTGTCTGTCTATCTCAACCATAGAGATGTCCATTCCATCGCGAGTGGTGTCTTTCAGGTTTTTCTGGAGCAGGATTTTTATCTCCATATCCAGAAGTGTGAGTATTTGAGATGGCGCGTGCACATCGTTGCGCTTCACAATGTCGTTAAGCAAAGTTGACCCAATCATCGACATAAAAGCACCCGGCACACCATGACCGGTACAGTCGGCAGCACACACCAGATATTTATCTCTGAATGGATGGAACCAATAGAAGTCGCCGCTTACAATGTCTCGCGGTGCAAAAAACACAAACGAGTCGTTGAATTGCTCTTCAAGCAACTCTATTGGGGGCAGAATTGAAGATTGTATGCGTTTGGCATAGTTGATACTATCGGTGATGTCTCTGTTTTTGCGTTCAATCTCTGCTTTTTGCAGTCTCAGAATAACGGTCTGTGAGTTTACTTCACGTTGCAGGGCTTCTTTCTGCCTGCGCAAATTTCTTTCTCTGATTACGATTATAAGGTAGACCGAATAAGAGAGTACGAACAGAACTATCAGATAGAACCAAGCTTTTTTCCAAATTGGTGGCGCAATAACAATGCGAATAGAGAGTGGATCCCGGTTGTAAATACCATCGGAGTTTGATGCCCGTATCTGTAACAGGTATTCTCCGTCCGGCAGGTATTCATATTCACGGAAGGTGGTATTGCCCAGATTGACCCATTCGGCAGGAGCCGAGTCGCCTTTGCGTTGCAGCTTGTACTGGTACGTTACATCTTTGGGATTCTTAAAGCTTATGCCGATAAACTCGAAACGAAACTTATATCTCTCACCATAAGGATAGGGAAGATCAATTAAATCCGTTGCGACATGCTCAACACCTGATACCTTGATGGAGGTGAAATTGAGATTTGGTGCCACCCTGTTTTCAATATCTTTTTCGGGAAGATAGTTGATTACGCCCTGGCTGGATGCAAACCATAGGTTTTGGTTCTCATCGGCAACAACCTGATAAAAGTCGGCACCAAGTTCCTGTTGGTAGTCAAAAACACGGATTCTTCCGGTATTGAGGTCGATACAGCTTAATCCCGGGAAATGCGTTACCCATAAACGGTTAAATCTATCCGGTACAATGCCATAGCAGAAGTTTTTGGCGAGTCCTTCCGGCACACCCAGATGTGTTTGTGAGTCTTCGGTGTATTTTATAACGCCTTTACCGTGGGTAGCCAGCCAGATGTTTCCATTGTTGTCAAATGTCATTCCATACACATCGGTGGGTGTGTCGGTGATGCGGTGTACTTCAATGTTGTTGGATTCGATGCGGCAAACACCGCTGTTTTTTGGGCCTATCCAGATGTCTCCGGCAGGCGATTTGTAAACAAAATTGATGTTGTTATGCGGGAGGCCGTTTTCAGTTGTGAGATGTGTCACGGTTCGCTGTCGGGTATCCAGTTTGTAAAAGCCTCCTATTGTTGCCAGCCATATTTCATCGCCATCACCAGATATTCCATTGATTTTTTTACCTGTTAGTGTGGACGAGTAGTAGTATGAACTAAAACTGAAAGCTCCTTTTTTTCTAAAGAAAAGGCCATTGTTGCCTGTGGCTACCCAAATAGTGCCTTGCTCATCTTTATAAAAACCAGTTATTTCATCACGTGGGAGCCCCATTGCCACGTCGTAAAACTCAAAATCGGTAAAGCAGTATGGGTCGGCCAGAAGGAGTCCGTTCTCCAAACCAATCCATAGCTGACTGCCATCCAGAAAAACGCTTCTGGCTTTGTTGTCCTGAAAGCCAATTACCGACAGGTCATAGAATATCATGCTCTCGTTTGTAAGCGAAGATACACCGCCACCGTAGGTTGCAAACCAGTAGTTTCCCTCTGTGTCGGAAAGAATGCGCTTTACAAAATTGTTGCTAAGTCCGTTGGTCGACGAAAAGGTGAAGGAGTCGGAAAACTCCTTTTTTACGGGGTCATAAAAGAGTTGAATTACGCCATTACCCCAAGTTGCCAATAAGAGGTGCCCTTCGTCTTTCTCTTCAATGTCCTGAATGTTTTCATATTCGAGGTTGAAATGGATACAAAGGTCGTTGTTGATAATGTGAGATGCTTTTGAAACTCCGGGGATAAAGTGAAAGAAACCTTCATCTTCTGTTCCTATCCAATATTCACCTGTAACACCTTTACGCTGTTTAATTACCGTAATTGTGGTGGAGGGTATTTCAAAAAAGCGCTCTATACTTTCAATTTTACCATCGTTGG
The DNA here is from genome assembly GCF_000517065.1 of Alkaliflexus imshenetskii DSM 15055. GTDB lineage: Bacteria > Bacteroidota > Bacteroidia > Bacteroidales > Marinilabiliaceae > Alkaliflexus > Alkaliflexus imshenetskii. Next base: position 2,495,013 of record NZ_KI912105.1, read on the forward strand.
TAACGTTTAGTTTTAGAAGCCCATCGGAGGTGCCAAGTAATACCTGATTGTTATCGAGCGGAAAAATGCTGTAATAAAGCGTGTAATCCAACTGACCCATGTCAAACCATGTGGTTATGTTCATGTATCGGTCAATTTTCACAAATCCACTATTCTGAATAACTGCCCAGATGTTGCCATGGCTGTCCTGGTTCATGTTGCGGATGGGGCTGTTGGTACCTGGAATCTCAATGGGGGTGAAGCGTCCGTTGTTAAAAACAGAAATGTTCCCATTGTTATGCCCAATCCATACTTTCCCATCGCGAGCTACTAAAAGGGACATGATGAAATCATCTGCCAGCGAATCTCTTTTGGTGAACGACTCAAAACGGATACCGTCATACCTCACCAATCCTTCGCCAGTGCCAATCCAGAGAAAACCATCCTTGCCCTGCTCCAGTGAATAGATGAAATTCTGGGGCAGACCCATATATGAGTCGTAGTGTTTGAACTGAAACGTCTGTGAATGCGCGTTCCAGTTCATGAAAATGCTTAACAATACTGTTAATAGAAAAAACGTCACCTTTTGGGGCTGGTATATCATCTTACAGGTGTTTTCGGTTTTATACCTATGCTGTATTTATATTTTGGGATTCCACCAATTGGAATACTGTAAAACGGCATCAATTCTCCATATTGGTTTTCCAGATAAATGACCACGTTATTGTTTTTGATATTGGCACGGCGGTCTTTTATCATTTGTATGTCGAGTGAGCTGTTAATGTCGTCTTTTGTAATTTCATGGGTGCTGGTAGCCCAATTGTTGTCGCCCGATACGGCCATGCGTTCACCATTCTTTGATGGTGAAATGATGCGGATGATGCCGTCATTGTCCCAGTCGAAATTGCTTTGTTTGATTGCTACCACTCTGTCGTCAATATACGGGTAAATGTGTGAAACTTCATTTACATTGTCGTGCAATCTGAACTTGTATTTGAAATAAAACGCAAAAGCGCCTTCTATCGCTCTGTTTTCGGTGTTGCTCGTGCTAAGAAACAGGCGGTATAAATTGCCGTCGTCGCCTTCAAGGCCTTCCACCACCAACTTGAATACATAGCCACCATATTCGGGTAACAGCTCGCCCTCGGAAGGGTTAAAAGGGCCAAAAGTAAACCATCTGCCATCCCAACGGGCATCGTTGCCGAAGGTTCGCGAACCCAACAAGGTTCCGCTGCGGAAATTTCCGTCACGTTTGATTCTTCGTGCATCCTCGTGCGAACAGGCTTCCTTTCCGCCATAAACAGAAAAGTTTGTTCGGGTGTTCCATTCTCCTTTTTGCTCGTCGAGTGTGCCCCCCACATCGGGGTCAAATACCCGGATAAAGATTGGCTGAGTAAATGTTTCTGGCACCGAGAAGAAGATGATTTGAATGAAGTCGTCATCGCCCCAGGCTTTATCCCCGTCTCTTCCAAAGGTGACCAGGGCGGGGATGTTTTCATCTACCGCCGGAACCGGCTGGGCACGTAACAACGGTGCAGCTATAATTATCAGAAATAAAAGAAGTTTGTATCTTGCTTTAATCATCTGGTCTCTTGTTAGTTTACGATTATTGTGCGGTATGAACAGATTTGGTTTCCGTCCCAGTATGCTTCACATTTCACCCTATACTCTCCTCTCTTACGGAAAATATGATGTACGGTTTCCCCTCTGCGTCGTTCTCCATCACCAAAATCCCAAAAATATTGTACATCGGAAACATCACCAAAGCCCGAAAGTGTTGCTTGAAGGGTGATGGATTCGCCTTGTTTGGTGGTTTCAGGGAGCGTGAAGTAAACCTGCTGAGCCAGATCGAGCATCAGTTCGTAATTGGCAACAGAATAGAGTTCCTCACGTGTGACAGAGTCAATCACGTTTAACGATATCTCAAAAAAGCCCGGACCGGGGAAGCAGTGATCCACCGACTCGCCAAACCCTACGTGTCCGTCGCTAAATTCCCAGCGATACTCCACCGCAACAGAATCATTGTCGATGGCGCTCTCCTCAAAAAAGGTGAAGCAGAAAAGATCTTCGACTACCTCGGTTGGATTGACGCAAAAGAGAATTTCATACTGAAAATGGTATATGTTGTCGATTCCGCTTCGGTTGGATGCAAAATATCCTGAGGTTTCATCATTCATAATGAAACAACTGAAATCGTCAAATTCACTGTTGATGGGGGCATTCATTAGAACGGGAGTTGACCACCCCTCTTCCTGGCGTATGGTATAGAAAATATCCATTCCGCCAATGCCTGCATGCCCGTTGGATGTAAAATATAGTTTTCCGGATGGATGATAGAATGGGAACAATTCTCGTCCGGGTGTATTAACTGTTTCGCCCAAATTTTGTGGCTCGCTCCATCCGGCGTTTGTTCTGCGTGCAAAATAGATGTCGGTTTCTCCATAACCGCCTCTTTTGTTTGAAACAAAAAAGAGCATGGTACCGTCGCTGCTCAAGGAGGGTTGCCCAACGGAATATTCGCCAATGGATAATGGTATTTCAGCGGGAAGACTCCAGCCGGAAGCGGTCTTTTCAAGCAGGAAAAGTCCCAGTTGAACCTCTCCGGAGGTTTTTCTGGCCTGCCGTAGCGATTGGTTTTTTCCAAGAGTTGATATCATCTGCTGGCCGTTACCTGAAATGGTTACCGACCCGGCAGTAAGGGCTTGATTTCGAAAGGCATCAAACGGTGTGACTCTGCCGGTTTTGCCATTTGGCAGTATGGGACTTTGATATAGTTGATAAAGATGCTCGTTGTTTTGGTTGAAAACGTTTACAAACACGCTGCTCTTCCGGTTGGATATGAAATAGATGGTTGAATCGTGCACAAAAGGAGCAATTTCGCTTGAGGTTGCAGAATTGAGCTTCAACGGTGTGATGGAAATGTCCTGTGCAGCAACTGTATTACTTGTCAGCAGACCGATGAACAGTATAAACAAGGTGTAGTATATGGTTGAATTGGTCATGGTCGGTCAATTAAAAGAACTTAGGACTCACGGTTTGTATCTTATAGCCAAAATCAAACTGGATGGATACTTCATGGCTGCCATTGTTCAGAAATCCTAAATCACCCGTTGGGTAGTCGTAGCTGTAGGCAACTCTGAATTGTGGTGACACCTGCCATCCCAAATGGGCAATCCATTCCTGATTGGTGCGATAGGTCAGACCTGTCCACACTAGTTTGTGTATGATGATGCTTGCGGACAAATCGAGTATGGTAGACTCTTCTGAGTTGAATCTTAGCAATGCCGATGGCTGAAATGATACCGCTTGTTCGGGAGCAAATAGGTATCCGGCAGTGATGAGAAAATCGGTTTTTGAAGGTTCGAAAAATGGAGACTCTTTCTCGAATGCACTTTTGTAAAAGAGGTCCGAAACCGAAAAACCAGCAAAGAATCGACTGTTATACCACGCTACACCAAATCCGGCCTGAGGGTCAATTTGGGTTTCATTCTCTCCAAAGGCGTCATCGCCGGGCTCTAATAGCATGATGTCATCCCACCCCGATTTTGACGAAACAAATCCTGCATTGATACTAAATGCCAAGCGAGAGTTGTTTTCCATTCGAATACGATAGGTATATGCAGCAGAAAATCCGGTGTTTTGTGCTATGGCAAATTTCTCGTTGAAGAGAGTGAATCCCAAAGCGATATTGTCGTTTTTAAGCGGGGCATGAGCCGAAAGGAAGTGGGCATAAGGTGAATTTGGCACGTTTATCCACTGTTTTCGGTAACCGGCAAACATGGTCATTGTTTCTCGGGAGCCAGCAAATGCCGGGTTTATGGCAAACTGATTGTGCATATACTGACTCATGGGCAGCTTTTTTTGAGCGTATCCATCCGTCTGTAACAGAATCAGGAGCAATATGGTTATGGTTAGGATGTATTTCATGTTGTCCTGTTTATCTTAATGAACGTTTAATCACGAGGAAGTCCTTTATTGGGGTAATTCCATCGCCTTGAAAGATGAAATAGTAATAACCATCGGGTACTGGTCTGTTGTTCAAATCGTTGCCATCCCAATTGTCAAAGTCACGCGTTTTGTAAACTACTTCACCGGCCTGGTTAAAGACTATCAGTTCGTTGTTTCGGATAGATGAGGCGCCTAATATGGTAAAAGTATCATTTGTACCATCGTTATTTGGCGAAAAGCCGGTAGGGTGTTTTAAGCCTTTCACCACTATGGTGATTTCATCTGAAACTGTTGGGCAATTGCCATTGGTAAGGCTCCAGCGTAAAGTGGTAGTACCAAATGTAAGATTCTCCACAAGGCTTTGCGCATCGTTTGCATTCACCACGGAGCCATTACCGCTAATAACAGTCCATTGTCCCTGCCCAAAAGAGGGCTCTTTGGCGTTGAGGTATTCAGAAAATTTATGATAGAGTTCCATGTCTGAGCCAGCATCTGCGTCTGTCTGTAACGGGCTTTGGTAGAAGGTAATCGTTGTCTCATCAAAAGCGGTGCACAAACCGTTTGTTTCAGTCCAACGAAGTGTTATCGCCTGGTGACCTAAAATATTATTTACAGTAAAGGTGGATAGGGGCGATGTGGCATCACTGAATTGGTCTGTGTCAGAATCGCCTGATTGTATCGTCCAGATTCCGGCATTCAGAGGTGTGGATGCTGCAAGGGTAGCCTGAATACCACAGATTTGCTGGTCGGCACCAGCATTTGGGGCAGGCATTTTATCTACCGAGAGCAAAAACGTCAGGTTATCGAAACTGGTGTTACAGCCGAATTTATCAGTGATTTTGGTTAATGCATAAGTAGTTGTAGCCAATGGCGAAAGGGTTTTGGCCTGATTGGGCGTAGCGGTGTTGATCTCTTCAAACGAACTGTTGTTTTCGAGACGGATGATCCATGGGGCATGCTGAGAGTTAGTGGATATGTTTAAAATGGCGCTGTTTCCTTCACATATCTGGCTGGTCGATAGTGTTGCATGCAAATCAGGCTCATCTACAAATTGAATAGTGACCTGATCAGATTCAATACAACCATTGTTGTTTACTTCCCATGTGAAAGTATGAAATCCGGAGCCGGGAACTGTAACTGTGCTGTTGGGCAGGCCTGCCGATGCAAACTGCACCAGGGCGTTGGTGCTTTTCCATGTGCCGTTGCCAGTAGAAGGTGCTTCTGCGTTCAAGGTGTGCGATAATCCGCAGGCATGCATGTCGATTCCCGCATTTGCTTCCGGCTTAAGGTTTACCACAGTTGCTGTGCCATGCATCCGCTCAGATGGAGCCTCGCAGTTGTTGTTATCACTTACTGAAACGAGTGTGAATGTGGTTTGTCCGATAACGTTTCGGGGAATATTGATGTTGCTGTTAGCCTGGTTAGTAAGTGGGAAATTGCTGGTGCCGTCGGTATAAACCACATTCCAGGGGCCGAAGCCTTCTAATACGATGTTTATTTCAGCCATTCCTTCACGGCATATTTCAGATGAAGTGCTGATTGTAGCGGCAGGTGATCCGTTAAAATTGATGGTTACATCGTCATGACTCTCGCAAGCACCATTGGTTTGGATAAACCGTAATGTGAAACTGCCTGCAATGGAAGCGGTTATTGTTGCATTTGGGTCGTTTGAGTCGCTAAAGGTAAGCCCTGCAGGCACACTCCAGTTATAGGTGTTGCTAAGTGAAGATGGGCTCGCCAACAGATTGGCAGAGAATCCGCACACAGTTTGATCAACACCTGCATTGGGTACCGGTGTTTCATCAATAGTGAGTATGGCTGTTCCGGTTACGTTTGTAGAAAAAGAGGGTGAAGGATAGCTGCTGTTTCGCGCTGCAACAATTCTTATATTTACCTTATTGCTGTGTGAGATGCGGTCGAAACTTCGTGAAAGGGTATAAACCCCATCCACCAAATCCTGTTCGTAAATGCCTGATATGGATATCCATCCTCTCTCTATTAGTTCGTTATTTCCATTTGTATATAAAATTTCTGCATTGAATGGACCCGTTCCATAGAACCGTATTTTTACCTCAATATTACCACTTTCACACACAGATTTGTCTGCTGTTATTAGCTCAGCCACAGGATTTTCTTGAGCCTTCAGGGTGTGGACGCCTGAAAGTAAAAAGAATACTGTGATAATTATAAGTCGCTGCCACATCGGATTGTCCATTGAATAATACAAGCTAGCCCTTATGAAATCAAGTTTCAGAAGGGTTAAAAATTAGTTTTAAAAAGCTGGGATAGGAGGGTAAGGTGATATAAATAACGGCGCTACAAATGAATTATTATGTAATCATTTGCGCCTATCACATTTATACTGCGATGTAATTTTATGAATTTTTAACTTGAAAAAAAAGCGTATGCCACAAAATAAGCGGTGAACGTTATTGTAATTATGGTGAGCATTATCTTTTTTATGACAAACGACGGTAAAAAGAATACTACCATCTAAAGATGGAACGCTCGCGTGGCGGGTTTCTACGCAGTTCTTCGCGCTGAAATGACCTAAGCCGGTCAACAAAAAGTTCTCTGAAGTTTTCTTCAGGTGCAGGCGCTGGCGAGAGGGATAGTTTTCCGTTGGGATCTATGAGGTAATATGCCGGAACAGCCTGAATGTTATAATCGAACAGAACCCGGGGCGATGCACCGAAATGCAGAAAATCCCATTTGTATTGCTTGTTATTTTTCAGAAACAGCTCCATGTCCTCATAATGATCATCGATTACAATGGTTACAAGTTGCAGTTCTCTTCTAAAGACGCGCTGAAACTGTTCCAAAGTTTGTAAATCGCGCAGGCAATTGAAACTTTTGGTATGTACAAAATTGAGATATACAAACTTTCCTTTAAAATCCTCAAGTTGTCTGCGTTTTCCATCCTGATCAATCAGGCTGAAATCTGGTGCATCGGTACCGGGACGCAGCAACGCCATTTTTCTGTAGAACTGAGTAGCCAAAGCTCTTGTGTTGGCGGTGGATGCGTAGTCGCGCGCTGATGCCGTAATGGCCAAAATGGTGTTTTCTGCCAAATCCTTTCGATAAAATGCCTCGTACAGTGCAAACAACACCACCGATTCGTTCAGTTCTCTGTTGTTGGTAAACAATGTGTCTTTGGCAGCGTTATTGGCAATGGAGTCAAATCGCTCCCTGTTGCGAATGCTACTCAGAAGTGACTCTCTGGCATCGTCGGAATATTTTCCGGGAAAGAATCCGGTGAAAAGGGTTGTGAAAATGTCCCAGAATGCGGGCAAGTTGTAGTTTATGGGGCTATGGCTCAGATATTCGGATATGAATCGTCTGTCTTGCCTTCTAAGCGTCATGTGCCACAATTTCAAATACCTTAACTCTTTGTGCCGGTCAAAGGTGGGGTGACTGAAGGTAAAAAGCGTGTCGAGCCGGGTTTGTATTTCTTTTGCTTTGTCGGCATTGGAATGCACGAACAATTCAACAGCATTGCCATGAAACAGGTAATCAAACATTGCATCAAACTCGGTGATGTTTCGGTTGAGCAGCTGTGCTTCCCGGTTGGCTATGCCAAGCATGACCTCTTCGGGCTGAAAATGCGGATTTATTCTTTCGGATTGCGTACGCGGCTGAAAAGGTGGAAATACAAGTTGGTAGCTCTTACCCGGTTCTATGTATGCCGATGCTCTGAATCTTCCCAAATCGGCAAAAATATAAGTGGGTTCGGCAAGTGCAAATGTGAAATCAAAATGGCCATTGTCATCAATACGCATCGATGCCACTGGAACTGACTCCGGAATGATGAAGTTGGAATAACGTTCGAACACCAGATTGATACCGGCATACTCAGGCTGATGGCCTGTGAAACGCACGCTGTCGGCAGGCACATCGGTAGTTGCCGAAGCCTGCGCCAATATCAATAGCATTAGTCCGCACAGTATTCCGCTCTTTCTCATTATTTATTTTTTGATGCGATAATAAGACGGTAAATGATGTCGGGAACAAACTTGGAAGCATCGCCGCCATGCATAATGATGTCTCTTACAATAGATGAGTTTACCGGCGTATGTTCGGGGGTTGTAAGCAGGAAAACCGAATCGATACCGGTCATTAGCCGGTTGGTTTGTGCGATGGCACGCTCATACTCAAAGTCGGCCGCTGTGCGTATGCCCCGAAGAATGAAATCAGCGTTTTTCTCCTTGGCAAATTCAACGGTTAGGTTTTCGTAAGGCTCTACAAGAACACGTTTTTCATCGGCAAACTGGGCCTTGATTAACTCCACGCGCTGTTCAATATTGAAGAAATACCTTTTTGTGGTGTTGTGTCCCACTGCAATGATGATTTTATCAAACATATTAAGGCCTCGGCGAACAATGTTCTCATGCCCTACAGTGAATGGATCAAACGATCCGGGAAATATGGCTATTTTATCCATTACATGTGATTTTAATTGGAATGGTAAAAATGGGAGAAATTAGTTGAATGAGCAAGTAGTTTTATCATCTGGCAATATTCTTAGTTTTTACTATTTTTATTTCTCCTATCCGAAATTAATCTGAAATTAAAACTTATACCACTTTGGTAAGATTAGAAGACTTCAGATTAAAGTGTTGATTGTAACATGTTTTTGGTTATAAGGTTTTGATACATCACTGTTACATTTTTGTGTGGTTAGGTTGATAATTATCTGAAAGGTAAATGAATTAAATACTTGTTTTTTAGTGTTATGGAGCAACTTACATTAACAACACCTGCGCTATTGTTTTCGGCCATTTCTCTGATTATGCTGGCTTACACCAATCGGTTTTTGGCTTATGCAGCACTGGTTCGAAGTTTGCACGACAAGTTTATCCTGTCGCCCGACGACAATATAAAGGCGCAGATTACCAACATGCAGAAGCGTTTGCAGTTAACCCGCATCATGCAAATACTAGGCATCTCCAGCTTGTTGCTGTGCGTGTTATGTATGTTTTTGGTGTATGTGGAGTGGCAGATGTTGGCAGAGGTGGTTTTTGGAGTGGCATTGGTTCTGCTCATCCTCTCGTTGGCTTATAGTATCAGGGAAATTCAGATTTCGGTTAAAGCGCTTGACTTGCACTTGAGCGATATGGAACGAATGGCGTAAATCGTGTTTGAATGTTGCAAGAAAACGCCGTGTATGGCATTTTCTTGCATACATTATATTACAATACACCTTTGGTGCTTGGCAGCTGGTTGCTGAAGGGGTCTTTGCGGATGGCTGCTTTGATGGCTTTGGCAAGTGCCTTGAAGATGCCTTCAATTTTGTGATGCTCGTTAGCGCCTTCGGCTTTGATGTTTAGGTTGCTGAGCGAGGTGTCGCTGAAGCTCTTAAAAAAGTGGTGAAACATCTCCGTAGGCATATCGCCAACTTTTTCGCGCTTAAACTCTGCATCCCAAACCAACCAAGGGCGGCCACCAAAATCGATGGCCACTTGTGCCAGCACATCGTCCATTGGCAGGCAAAAACCATAGCGATCGATGCCACGCTTATCGCCCAGCGCCTTTTTAAAGGCTTCACCCAGCGCCAGACCTGTATCTTCAATGGTGTGGTGCTCATCTACATGTAAGTCACCGTTCACCTGTATGGTGAGGTCGCATCCTGAGTGGCGTCCAATCTGTTCCAGCATGTGGTCGAAAAAATGCAGTCCTGTGTTGATGTTGCATTTGCCGGTACCATCCAAATCAAGTTCTATGTGGATGGTAGTTTCGGATGTGCTGCGATCTACCACTGCCGTGCGGTCGGTGCGAAAGAGGAATGCGGTAATTTCATCCCAGTTGTTGGTAATCAGTTGACAGTGTTCCGATAATCCAGACGTTTCCAGCATCTGTTTTCCCTGCTCGGGTGATTGCACCAGAATGGCTTTGCTGCCGAGGTTTTTGGCCAGTTCCACATCGGTGAGCCTGTCGCCAATCACAAAGGAACCGGCAAGGTCATACGCATCGGTGAAATACTCCGTTAACATGCCGGTTCGCGGTTTTCTGGTGGGTGCGTTCTCTTCCGGAAATGAGCGGTCGATGTGAATTTTTTCAAAATGAATGCCTTCCCCTTCCAGTGTCTTCAGCATTTTGTTGTGTGCCGGCCAAAAGGTCTCTTCCGGAAACGATGGCGTTCCCAGACCATCCTGATTGGTTACCATCACCAGCTCAAAATCGAGGCGAGATGCTATCAGGTGCAGGTTGCGGATTGCTTTTGGGTAGAACTCCAGCTTTTCAAGACTGTCAATCTGAAAGTCGGTAGGGGGTTCTATAATAATTGTGCCATCGCGGTCGATGAAAAGGACTTTTTTTTGCATGGTGTTATTCTGATAAGATTCTTGATTTTAGCCAAATTTCCAGATAGTTTATCCAGTATGCAACGGGAGAAGCCGGTCGGAATCCATATCCGTGTCCACCTTCGGGCAGGATGATTTTGGTTACATCGGCTCCTGCTTGGTGCATGTTACGTGCAAACAACTCGCTGTTGTCAACCGGTACGCTTTTGTCATCAAAAGAGTGAATCAGTAATGTGTTAGGCATTTCCCCACCGACCTGTTTCTCCAGAGAAAATTGTTGGATGAGGTTTGCGGATGGTGTCAGGCCCAAAAGTCGCTCCCGGCTTCCTGCGTGGGTATGTGACTCTTCCATGGTTATCACCGGATAGACGAGTATGGAGAAGTCAGGGCGTACATTAGAGGGCTTCAGGTGGGTGTTTACCGGAGAACCAAACAGCGTAGCAACAGAGGCTGCCAGATGCCCGCCTGCCGAAAAGCCCATGATGCCTACTCTGGCCGGATCTATGTTGAATTCTGCCGCATGGCTCCTCACATAATGAATGGCTTGCTGACCATCCATCATTGGCACAAACGACCGGTTGTCAACAATCTCCGGGTCGGGTAGCCGGTATTTAAGCACAAATGCTTCAAAGCCTAATCTGGTGAACCATTCTGCTACCATTGTTCCTTCGTGACTAAAAGCCTGACGGGAATAACCACCGCCCGGTACAATGATGATTGCCGGCCTGGGTTTGCTGCTTTCCACAGCGCTAAAATGGTAAAGTTCAGGAATTGAAACGTTAGAAACGTTGTTGCCGTCCCACATCTCATTTTTGTTGTTCTCCGGTCTGTTGTAGGGCGGCACATCATCCCATAACGGAATTCTTGTCTGGGCGCTTGTTGTCATCGCTATAAATACTATGATGCATGTGGTGAATAGTTGTTTCATGCAAAATGGATTGGTTCTTTTAGATGTCTCAACATTTCCGGCTTGCAAACTGAAATTGCATTTTTTAATTAAAGTTTAATCAACTACTGTAGGCTTTTAGCGCTTTAAGCAACGTGTTGTTCTCATCAGGAGTGCCCACAGTGATGCGCAGACAACCTGCACATAGCGTAACCGACGAGCGATCGCGTATGATGATTTTCTTGTCTGTGAGGTAGTTGTAAATCTTTTTTGGCTCAGCTGTTTTAATGAGCAAAAAGTTGGCATCCGACGGATAGATGTGCTCAACCAATTCGAGTTTAACAAGTTCATTGGCCAATGTTTGGCGCTCCTTAAGCAACAGCGTAACCCACTCATCGGTTTGGTTTTTGTGTTCTAAAAGTTCCAACGCTTTTTTCTGAGTAAGGATGTTCAGGTTGTACGGGTACTTAATCTTGCTCAACACTTTGATTATTTCCGGGCTGGCAAAAGCCATTCCTAACCGAATACCTGCCATTCCCCATGCTTTTGAGAAGGTCTGTAATATCACCAGATTTTGATACTGGTTCAGTTTCGAAAGAAAACTCTTTTCCGGAGCAAAATCAATGTAAGCCTCGTCAATTACTACTATGCCATCAAATTTGTTAAGCAGGGATGTAATGTCTTCTTCTTTGAAGCAATTGCCGGTTGGGTTGTTGGGCGAACAGAGCCATATTAATTTGGTGTGCTGATCAACTGCTTGTAGAAGCTCCGTTACATTTAGTTGGAAATCAGCAGTAAGCGCAACTTTTTTTACTGATATGTGGTTGATGTCGGCGGCAACCTGGTACATACCGTAGGTTGGGTCAATGGATACCACGTTGTCTATCCCTGGCTCGCAAAAGGCTCGATAAAGCAGATCGATGGGTTCATCAGACCCGTTTCCCAGAAAAATAGTGGACGGATCTACCTGTTTCAGTTTGCCAATTACAGCTTTTAGCTTACGCTGATACGGGTCGGGGTAGCGGTTGTAGGGTTCATTAAATGGATTTTCGTTGGCATCCAAAAAAATTCCTTCGCTTCCGGTATATTCATCACGTGCCGATGAATAGGGTTTTAAATTTTGTATGTTGGCGCGCAATAATTGGTTGAGCGGCTTCATTCGTTTGTGTTTTAGGTTGTTATGTTTTGAGCGCAGTGGTTATCTGTGCTCGGTTATTTTAGGCTTTCAAGTCTGATGGTCACGGCATTTTTGTGAGCTTGCAGCAGTTCTGCTTCGGCCATTTTTTCAATTACAGGACCCAGTGATTTCAGCCCCTCTTCCGTTATCTCCTGAAAGGTTATTTTGCGGATGTAACTGTCAAGATTTACCCCTGAAAAGGCTCGTGCATGACCGTAAGTTGGCAAAGTGTGATTGGTTCCCGAAGCATAATCACCGGCACTCTCAGGTGTGTAGTGCCCAATGAATACCGAGCCGGCATTTATCACTTTTTCTGCCACCCCGGCAGCATTTTTTACCGATAGGATAAGGTGCTCGGGTGCGTAGAGGTTGCTCATCTGCATCATCTCGTCGAGGGATGTAAGCAGGATGGCACGGCTGTCGTTAAGTGCACCACTTGCTCCGGCCTCACGGGGCAGAACCTTGAGTTGATTTTCCACCTCCACAAGGGTTTGGTCGAGCAGTTGTGGACTGGTGGTGAGCAGTATTACCTGACTGCCGGCGCCGTGTTCGGCTTGCGATAGCAGGTCGGCTGCTACAAAGGCTGGATTGGCTGTTTCATCTGCCATCACTAGCACTTCTGATGGGCCTGCCGGCATATCGATGGCAGTGTCTTTAAGGCTCACCAATTGTTTGGCTGCTGTCACGTAGCGATTGCCCGGGCCAAAAATTTTATAAACCTTTGGAACCGAATCGGTACCATACGCCATGGCGCCAATGGCTTGGATGCCACCAATTCTGAACACCTGCCTGATACCTGCCAAAGAGGCGGCATACAAGATGGCCGGATTTATCCTGCCGTCTTTATCGGGAGGTGTGCATAGCACTATCTCTTTACAACCTGCAATTTTAGCCGGTAGCCCAAGCATCAAAACCGTTGAGAAAAGGGGTGCAGTTCCTCCGGGCACGTATAATCCTACTTTTTCGATGGCTACACTTTTTTGCCAGCAGGTAACGCCCGGTTGCGTTTCTACCTTGGTTTGAAGCTGCCACTGGCTGGCATGAAATTTCTCCACATTGCCCGCCGCCACCTGAATTGCAGATTTTAGCTCATCGGAAAGAAGCGTCTCAGCCCTTTCAATTTCCTGTGGCGTAACCAGCAGGTCGCCACCGGCATAACCGTCAAATTTCTCGGTGTATCGCCGCACGGCCATGTCTCCATCCTTACGTATCTCTTCAAGGATGGAACCTACACTCTCATAAAGCCCTGATACATCACTCTCCGGACGTTGAAGTATCGTGGCCCACTCGGATAGTGGCGGGTTTACAAATCGTTGCATCTCAGTTTGGTTTTAGAGAATCATTTTTTCGATGGGGATAATCAGAATGCCTTCGGCACCATTGGCTTTGAGCTGGTCAATAACCTCCCAAAATTTGTTTTCCTGAATAACGGAGTGGATTGAACTCCATCCCTCTTCGGCCAGTGGTAGTACAGTGGGGCTTTTCATACCCGGTAAAATGTTTACAATTTGACTTACCTTGTCATTGGGGGCATTAAGCAGAATGTACTTATTGGAGTTGGATGCCTGAACTGCATTAAAGCGGAAGATAAGTTGATCAAGTAACGCCTTCTTCTCGGCGGATAGCTTCTTATTTGCCACCAGCAATGCCTCGGATTGCATCACCACTTCAACCTCTTTCAGGCTGTTGGCTACGAGCGTACTGCCTGAGCTAACGATGTCAAAAATGGCATCTGCCAAACCAATACCAGGAGCAATTTCCACTGAGCCGGCAATCTCATGGATGTCGGCCGAAATGCCTTTCTCCTTGAAGAATTTTTTAAGAATCTCAGGATACGAAGTGGCAATTTTCTTGTTGTTGAACCACGTTAAGTCGGTGTAATTTTCGCTTTTGGGGATGGCCAGAGACAATCGGCATTTGCTAAAACCAAGACGCTTCACAATTTCCAGTTCAAAACCCTTCTCAGCATATTCGTTCTCGCCAACTACACCCAGGTCTGCCACGCCATCGGCTACCGTTTGTGGTATGTCATCATCGCGCAAAAAGAGCGCTTCAACCGGATAACCTGTGGCTGATGCAATCAAGCGGCCGCTGCCAAGGTTGAACTTTATACCTGACTCCTTCATCAGAGCCATACTGTCGTCGTGTAATCTTCCTTTTTTCTGTAAAGCAATTCGTAATGTTGTTTCCATGTGTCAGTTATTGGTATATTTTATAAACAATTACAAAACAAAAAAGGCTCACCACAGCGGGCAAGCCTTACGTTATATTATGCACACAACAAGCCCACCCCTTAAGTAAGGAGATGATGATGAGCGTTGATGTGATGTGTAAAAATCATAGGTTCAAATCTTGAATCATTGCAAAACTATGATTTTTGCTTTGTAATTCCAATTTTTTCTGTCGCAAATCTGACAGTTTTTTATGAGAATGTGTTTTGATAGTCTGATTTTCGCATCACCTATTTTTCTGAATGGTGTTTTGTGTGCCAAGAAATGATGCGATTTTGTCAAAGTGATATGAAATTTTATCAAAATGCAATTAGTCAGCTTTTTACTGATGTATCGAATTGGAATTAATCGTATTTTAACTTGTTGAAATATCAGTTATGAAGCAGTTATTTTTAATTCTAATTTCTTTCATTGTGGGCTCGTGTATAACCAAACCTGGCGCAAATGATTCGTTGAGGTTACTCGTTTTTACCAAAACAAACGACTACCGTCACGAGGTAATTCCCTTAAGCATCGATGCCATGCGGGATATATGTAAAAACAACGGTTGGCTGATGACCCCTACTGAGGATTCTCTCATGTTTAGCGCTAATGCTCTTGAAGCTGTTGATGTAGTGGTGTTTATGCACACTTCCGGCGATGTGTTGGGGGAAGCTGAACGCGAGGCTCTGAAAAATTTCGTAGAGAGGGGTGGCGGATTGGTAACGATTCATTCGGGAACGGCAACACAAAACAGCTGGAGCTGGTATGTGAATGCTGTGGGAGCCATCTTCACAGGCCATCCGCCGGTGCAACCCGGCAAATTATTCATTGAAGACAGAACGCATCCCGCTACCTCATTTCTACCTGATTCTGTATGGATTCTGGAAGATGAATGGTATAGTTTCGACCGCAATCCGCGAAACAATGTGCATGTGCTCATCTCCATTGATGAAACATCTTACGATGTGGATGACAATCGCTGGTTTCCGGATGCCCAACAACGTATGGGTGACCATCCTTTGGTCTGGTGTCAGGAAGTTAAACAGGGCAGGGTGTTTCAAACTGCTTTGGGTCATGAGCCGGCTCTATATGCCAATCCGTTGTTTTTGAAACATCTTGAAGGTGGTGTTAAATGGGCTGCCAATCTGGTAGATTAAGCATTTCAAGTGTCCTTAGGTTTTATCGTTACAACAACCAAATTTTAATCTATATGAAAATCACAATTACACATTTTTTTGTGTTTCTAATTTTATCAATTATGGTGTCCTGCACAAAAATGTCAGACCAAACGCCTGTGGTGATTGAATTAAACGAAGGATGGACTTTCGCACAATCAGGGACAGAGCATTGGATGCCTGCTTCGGTGCCTGGTACAGTACATACCGACCTGATGGCCAATGAGGTGATTGACGACCCTCACTACCGTTTGAACGAGAATGATGTGCAGTGGATTGAGAAGGAAGACTGGATTTATAAAACTGCCTTCGATGTTGAGGAGTCTCTTTTGTTGAACAACCGGCTTGAACTGCACTTCGATGGTTTGGATACTTATGCAGATGTGTACCTTAATGACAATCTGATTCTTGAGGCCGACAATATGTTTGTGGGTTGGCAGGTAGATGTGAAAGAATTTGTTCAGGCTGGTAGAAATGAACTGAAGATTTATTTCCATTCGCCGGTGCAGCGTGGATTGACCAAGCTACAAGCGCTGGACTATCTGATTCCCTCAATTAACGAGCAGGCGCCTGTTAATGAGCGTACCAGTGTATTCACCCGAAAGGCCCCATTTCACTATGGATGGGATTGGGGACCTCGCTTGGTTACTTCCGGAGTGTGGCGCCCGGTAAAGCTAAAAGCCTGGCACGATGCGATAATTCAGGATGTGTACATAGAAACACGCGCTGTTTCTAAAGAGCTGGCATCGCTTTCCGGTAAAGCAACGGTTGATGTGGAAGTTCCCGGTCGATACACGTTGTCATTATTAATCAACGGCAAGTCATCAGGTGTAAAACAAAAATTAAGCCTCGACAAGGGCATTAATGAATTCAACTTCGATTTTGACATTAAAAATCCCAGCTTGTGGTGGACAAATGGTCTTGGCGAAGCTTATATGTATGATTTTACTTTCAGTCTGGAGGGTGTTAACCTCGTGGCCGACAGGTATAACCTCGCTTATGGTGTGCGCACTTTACATCTGGTGCAGGAGCCTGACGAGGCTGGTCGTAGTTTCTATTTTGAACTGAACGGTGTCCCGGTGTTTATGAAGGGTGCCAACGTGATTCCTTCCGAAACGTTAACGCCATCTGTTACCCCTGAGCGATACAAACGATTGATTCAGGATGCCGTGGATGCCAATATGAATATGTTACGCGTTTGGGGTGGCGCCATTTATGAAGAGGATTACTTTTATGAGCTGTGTAACCGAAACGGTATTTTAATCTGGCAGGATTTTATGTTTGCCTGTAACCTTCAACCAGGTGATGAGGCACATCTTGACAACATCCGTAAGGAAGCAGAATATAACGTAAAGCGATTGCGCAACAATGCCTGTCTGGCTCTTTGGTGTGGCAACAATGAGAACCTGCACGGCTGGTTTGACTGGGGTTGGAAGGATATGTATGCGCCTGATGTTCGCGAGTTTATGTGGCGTACTTATGAACGCATTTTTTATGAGATTTTACCCGAAGTGGTGGCTAAGTATGATCCCAAAAACAGCTACTGGGCATCATCTCCGTCTTCTCACGGTAATGGATTGGCCGACCGCAAATCGGGTGATGAGCACGACTGGACAATCTGGTTTGGAGAAAAGCCTTTTTCGGCATACGGTGAGAATTTGCCCCGCTTTGTAAGTGAGTATGGCATTCAGGCATTTCCCGGTATGCATACCATTCGTGACTTTTCAGTGGAAGGTGATTGGGATATGAACTCACAGGTGATGCGTCATCGCCAACGTGGAGCAATGTCTTATATCGCCCCTGGTTTTGATGGCAACGATATGATTAAGAGATATATGGGTCGATATTACAACGTGCCGGATAGTTTCGAGCATTTTGTTTACGTGAGCCAGTTGCTGCATGCAAAATGTTATCGCACAGCCATTGAAGCACACCGACGTAATATGCCCCATTGCATGGGATCTCTTTATTGGCAGTTAAACGACAGTTGGCCAACCATATCATGGGCCACAGTTGACTATTATGGCCGTTGGAAAGCTGCGCACTATGCCGTTCGCAAAGCCAATGAAGAGATAATTGTTTCGGTTGAGGTGAAAGATGATCATGCGCGAATTTTTGTGGTGAGCGACAGGCTTACATCCGTGGGGAATGCAAGGCTGCATGTTCGCCTGATGGATTTCAGCGGCCGGGAAATTCACTCCATCAATCAACCTGTAAAAATAGAGGCCAACACATCTGCTGTGGTGATGGAGAGTGGATTGCAGGAGCTAAAGCAGCATTTTGCACTTAATTCGGTGTTTGCACATATAGAATTAAAGGAGGGCGCTGAAACTTTAGCCGACAATATTGTCTATTTCTGTGAGCCGAAGGAGATGGTTTTGCCCTCTGCCAAAATATCTTCAAGCATAGAAAAAACGACTGATGGATACACCCTTACATTCACGTCAAGTGTATTGGTGCGCAACTTATTTGTAGACACCCCTTATGCCGATGTGTTTGCTTCGGACAACTATTTTGACCTGGTGCCGGGCAAACCAAAAACCATAAGGCTTGTAACCAATCGTGTACTTCATGTGGATGACGACATTTTCTGGCTTTCGCTAAACGATTTGCAGTAGTTTCCTCATTAATAATGATTGAAAAAGTGGCGCCCCTGTAAGGATAACTCCAGACAGGGGCGTTTTTTTGCAGATGTTTTTTGTTCGGGTATCTTTTTGAGGTATTTAGTTTTTGTCAGGTGCAAACTGCATGTCTTCCGTTTTGATATGATGGGTTATCCAATCTTTTATAAAGTTGGTCACTTCTACCGAGATTAACAGTTTGCCTTCAGATATTTTCTGATAAAACGCCTCTGCCTTCTCCGCAAATGCCCGGTGTTCCTTTATATGGTTATCAATGTTCTTAAAACCGGAAGCGATGTTACTTTTGGGCCACGAAGACAGCGTATTGTTTGTCCTGTGTCTTGATGTGATTGGTGATCCAGTTCTTTATAAAGTTGGTTACTTCAACAGATACCAAGAGTTTACCCTCTTTTATTTTTGACTGAAACGCTTCCACTTTTGAAATAAACTCCCGGTGTTCGTTTAAATGGTTTTCAATACCCGGGAAACCTATTTTTTGCATGTATATCTCCTCGTTGGCAAAATGTGTTTTGGTGTAAAACACAAGGTTGTCAATCAGTTTTCCCATGCTATCACGGGATGCGTTTTGCCGCAGACCTTCGTAAAAATCGTTAAGTGCTGTAAATAGCGACTGATGTTCATTGTCGATGGCGTCATTGTTAACGCTGAATTCGTTGTTCCACTGTATCATATTACTATTATATTAAAAAAAATGGATGGCTATTTGCCATCCACGAAATTTGCATATTGTTGGTCAACGCCTTTAATGTGGTTGATGAGCCAGGTTTTTAAGAAGTTGGTTACCTCAAGTGAGAGTATTAATTTGCCCTCTTTAATTTTTTCCTGAAACCCGGTGAGTTTGTCAATGTAAAAGGCGTGTTTCTCTTGATGGTCGGCCAGATCAGGATAGTTGATGGAGCGCATGAAGGCTTCTTCGCTGGCAAAATGATAGTTGGTGTAATCCAGCATCTCCTGCACCAGTCCTTCGAGTTTTTCTTTTGACTTGCTCATCATCAATCCATCGTAGAAGTTATTCAGGATGGTTATCCATTTTTGATGTTCTTTGTCCAGGTTTTCGTTTCTTACCGAAAGATCCTGATTCCATTGAATTAGCATAGCGTATGTTTTAGATGTTTGTAAAGATACTGAAAAGGCTGATTTCGAAAATGCGCAAATGTCATTTTTCATCATGTGGCAACTTTTCTTTCGTATTAATTCACTGCTTATTTTCCATATAATTGGTGGGCTGAAGATATAAAACATGCACTGTTTCGGATAATTTAATCATAAACCATTAGTTTTGTAGCAAATATTCTGAATCATGCGAATCACTCGTTACATCCCCAATGCGCTTACCAGTGCAAATTTGTTTCTAGGTGCTGTTGGCACATATCTGGCAATTGCAGGCAGACCCGACTTAACTGCCTGGTGCATTCTTTTGGCAGCATTGTTCGATTTTATGGATGGATTCGCCGCCCGATTGTTAAAAGCATACAGCGATATAGGCAAAGATTTGGATTCACTTGCCGATTTAATCAGCTTTGGTCTGGCGCCGGCTGCGGTATTATCTTCTATGTTACACTTTTATTTCACCGGTGTTTGGGGTGGGTTGTTTTTTGCGTTGAGCCAAACGCAACAACTGATACTGCTGTTGCCATTTATACTCACCGTTTTTGCCGCACTTCGATTGGCAAAATTCAATAACGACACACGCCAAACCGAAAACTTTATAGGCCTTACAACCACAGCAACCGGTATGTTCACCGTATCACTGGTTTATCTTGTTTACGGTGCCGATGGATGGGTGCTTATCTTTACCAATATGTGGGTTGTGTTAGGATTGGTAGCCCTTTTTTCGGCATTGCTTGTCAGCGAAATTCCCATGTTCTCACTCAAATTTAAGAGCTTTGGTTGGCGCGGAAATCAGAATCGTTATCTATTGCTTCTTGTTTCTCTGGTGGCTTTGGCTTGGTTGGGAGTAGGTGGTCTGGCAATAATAATACCTGTTTATGTGCTCTACTCTGCCATATTGATGTTTGTGAAGTAGACAAAAATAAGCCCTGAAATTTTCAGGGCTCGTATTATACTTACATATCAGTTCTGTGAAGCTTTTTCTTCTGCTTCCGTTACCTCTTTCCACTTTCTGTCAAAATAACGGATGGCCCAGGCCGATGCATAATATCCGGCTACAATCACCACTCCCCAGACAGAATACCATATCAATGCTGTTAAATAACTCATTTGGCTTGGTTTGTACGTTAATAAATATGAGAGTCACCAGATGTGAGCTCCTCCTTGCTTATCTTTTGCTTATTGATAGCGCGCCATGCATACCAAATGTAGGCAATCACAAAAGGCACCATCAGCGAAACATAGCTCATTGCAGTTAGTGTGAAATGGCTGGATGAGCCATTCATGATGGTTATGGAGCTTTGAATGTCATAGCTTGATGGATAAAATGCCGTGTTGTTGAATCCTGCTACCAGAAATAAAGCAAATACTGTCAGAATTACACCGGGGCCTGTAAACCAGATGCCATTGGATGTTGGCGTTAACAAGGATAGGCCAATGCCGTAAAGCACCAGAACAACTCCAATCAGGAAAAGGATAAGCACAACAGGCATTTCGATGAAGTTCAGGAAATACTTGTTTGCCTGCATAAATATCTCTCCAGTTTCCGGATTGATGGCATATCCTTCGCTAAACATCAGCCAAATCACAAATGTCAGGAAAAACACCACAAACGGAATGGCATTTTGCCAAAGTGATTTGGTGATTCGTTGCTCCAGAGCAGGTTCGTCCACGCTGTTTTTGAAATAGAGCAATCCCAGCGTGCGGGCCAGAAACAGCACCGCCAGTCCCAGCGAAAGGTTGTGTGGGTTTAGCAGTAATTCAAGCCCTCTTGAGGAGGCTTCCCAACGCGACTGGTTGTACTCGTTTATTGAAAATGGTGAGCCGGTGAAAAATGTGGCCACCACTACACCCAGAAGAAAAGTGCCTACCGCACCATTGATAAAGAGAAATACCTCATAGGTGCGTGCACCAAGGAAATTCCCCGGACGCGACCTGAACTCGTACGAAACAGCCTGTATGATGAAGGCGAACAGAATCATCATCCATACCCAATAGGCGCCACCAAAACTGGTGCTGTAAAAGAGCGGGAACGATGCAAACATGGCGCCTCCAAATACCACAAGCGTGGTAAACGTGAACTCCCACTTGCGTCCAAGCGTGTTAATGAGAAGGGTGCGTTCAACTTCCGTTTTTCCCAAGGATAAGAAAAGTGTTTGGCCGCCCTGAACAAACATTAGGAAAACGAGTGCTGCACCAAGGATGGATACAATCATCCACCAATATTGTTGTAATGCAAGATGCGATAGTGTTTCAAACATTATTTGGGTCCTCCTTTTTTTTGGGTCCTATTTTAATTTGCGTTACCATAATCTTGATTTTTGCGATGAACAATATTACGAAGATGGCTGCAAACAAGAATGAGGTGATCATTACAGCCTTTGCATCAATATGTGTCACTGCGGTCATTGTGGGCATCAGATCCTGAACAACCCAAGGCTGACGACCCACTTCGGCTACTATCCAGCCCGATTGGGAGGCTACATAAGCCAATGGTATGCTCCATACGGCGGTCCAGAGTAGCCAGGTCTTGGTATGTAATTGATTGCGCATCACCAGAAACAGGAAAACGGCAAACAAGACAAGAAAATAACCTCCCAGGATTACCATTATGTGAAAAGCATAAAAGGTAAGGGAAATGGGAGGCACCATTTTAAAGGCATTTTTCTCAAGCTGAACCGGATCGGGATCATAGAAACTGCCGTAGCCGAAATATCTGAAATAATTGTCGATGAAGTCCTGATCCCTGAACTTAGCCTGTAAAAGTTGAAACTCTTCACCGTTAGGGTCTGCCTTTTGAGCCTCTTTGTAAGCCGAAAGCATTTGCTGCGCTTCATAACCGCGACGAATTTTTTCGCGGTATGGCATAATGCCATGCTCTTCGTTGCCCATGATGAGGTCCTTAATGCCCGCTACATAGCTGTTTGGGTCGCCATAAGCCAGAAATGAAAGCATCGATGGAATCTCAACTTTTAACCAGAACTCGGCATGACTGTCCACATCCAGATGTTTGTGCAGGTCTTTTCCCTTAAGCACTCCAAAGGCCACAAGCGGGGCATTGGTGCGTCCCTCGTAAAGCGCCTCCATGGCTGCAAACTTCATGGGCTGTGTTTTTACTATCTCCTTGGCGGAGCTATCACCCGTGCCAATCAGAAACAATGTGCTGATAAGCCCAAATACCGAGGCTATTACAATGCTCCGTTTGGCAAAAAGCTGTTCGCGCTTTTTAATCAGAAACCAGCTGCTGACACCTATAACAAACAAGCCTGCCAGTACGAATCCGGATGTGATAGTATGCAAAAACTTGTTTACGGCCGTCTCAGAAAACAGAATGGCCCAGAAGTTGACCATCTCATTACGCACTGTTTCGGGGTTGAACATGGTGCCCACAGGGTTCTGCATCCAGGCATTGGCAACCAAAATCCAGACCGCCGAGAGGCTTGCCCCAATAGCTGTGAGCCAGGTTGCCGTAAGGTGGAAGCGCTTACTCACTTTGTCCCACCCAAAAAACATTATTGCAATAAAAGTACTCTCCAGAAAAAAGGCCATGATACCTTCGATGGCGAGTGGAGCGCCAAAAATATCTCCCACAAACCAGGAGTAGTTGCTCCAGTTTGTTCCGAACTCAAATTCGAGGATGATACCGGTGGCCACACCAATGGCGAAGTTGATGCCGAAGAGTTTCATCCAGAATTTTGTGATTCTTTTCCACTCTTCATCGCCGGTTTTGTAATAAATGGTCTCCATGAAGGCCAGCATATAAGCCAAACCCAGAGTTAGTGGTACAAACACCCAGTGAAACATAGCCGTGAGCGCAAATTGCCCGCGCGACCAGTCAACTAGTGTAAAGTCAATGTTCTCAAGCATTGTATAAAGATTTAAGGATTGGTTGAATTTTTAATGAAACAATTGGCTCCATCAGTACCAGGGATAAACATTGGTTTTATCGGATATCGAAGGTGCAGGCTACCGATGAGCACACTGGTGTGTATTGCTGCAGCAGTAACCCAGATGGAGTGAATCCACTCGGTCATTTTATTAAATCCGTGTATGAAAAAATCAAAAATGCGTTTAAATATGGACATGAATTGATTTTTTTAAGCAAAATAGGAAAAAATCCCGATTATTAAGGCTGTTTTACAGCAGCATCTCGAGTCGCAAAATAAATAATTATTTCGGTAATAGGATACTTAATTGAGAGTTTTCTGTAACCTATAATTCAATATTGGTCAATTTGCAGCATACTCTGTCCGAAGTGAAAATGGCGAGAAGTTATTCTAAGTCTCTGGGAACGTGAGTGTGTTGACAGTTTACACCATTCGTCTTATTATAAGATGTCCTTTCTGTACTCAATCCGTTTAGCCGGTATGTCGTAGATCTCGGTAACCCGCGTCTCTTCGTTGTAGCCATGTTTTTGGGAGAATCTCAGCATAGCCGGATAAACTTTAAAGATGCCTACCATCACCGAAAGGGCGCCTTTGTAAGAAAACTCAGTGACGAGATAGTCACCATGCGGAATTATTTCAATTTTATATTTCTCACCTACTGAAGCGAGTAGCGCGCTGTCAGCCGTTTCAATGATGCATCCGATGTGCGATCGCAGTTTCTCTTTTGAGGTGGTTCGAGGATTGTCATAATAAATACCACAGCCTTTGAAGGTTTCAATATGGAAATTGTTTAACAAGTCATAGTAAACTCTATCCATCACCTCAGGCGTTTGCTTGTAGTCGCCTGTTACCTCTTCGTAAACGAAAATTTCACCACCCGCTGGCAGACGTTTGACTTCAATTTTTTTGAATACATCGAAATAGGCAAAAAATGCAACGATGACAACAATAGCTATAATGACGATAATGAGTAACGTTTTCATATCCGGAGTTAATTTTGTGGTGTGTGGCTGTGAATTGATTTATAGTATGGATTCAAGAATGCCGACAGCGCTTTCGACGCAGGGTGAGCAAATTTTATTTTTTAAGTCTTCGTCTTTAAATTTTTCTTGACCTTCCGGTGTTCGAAGGCTGCATCCCAATAGTTCCAGACAGCATGTGGTATGATGTCTGGCTTTGAAAGCGGTTTCGAAGTTCTGAACGAGGGTGTAGGTGCATTCCCTCGAGTTGCCATCGTCCGGAGCTTCTTGCCCATGTTTTAAGCCAATTACCATATAGGCGCCGGTAACTGCCCCACAGGTTTCGCCCAATCTGCCCATACCTCCGCCAAAACCACATGCAAGTTTTAATAGTTTCTCCTTGGGCACATCAGATATGTCGGCAAAAGCTGCCACAACTGACTGGCTGCAGTTGTAACCGTTAAAAAAGTGATGAATGGCAATACTTTTTTTGTCTGGCATTGGGTTGGATTTAATTGTATCGGTGTTTTGTGTCGCAGATTCTTTTTAGTGTGTTAAATTTACGCAATTTAATTTTCTGGAAACAGTATGAAGCTGTTTAATTTATGTCTGTTTTCTTCATTTGATTATTGTATAAAATGATGCTCGGCCAGATTAGTCGATGATATGCTTTACTGTTTGAAAGTTAGCTTTAATCAGCGGTTGTCTGGCGCAGTTTAAATCACACAAAAACCATTGTATGATGTGCAAAATTTGTTATCTCTTTAGTATGCTTCTTTTGGTTGGCTTTGTTGCTTCATGCGGCTCATCGCAAGTTCAGGATACTACTGTGCCTCTATATATTGGCACATACACTTCCGGCAGTTCGGAGGGTATTTATATGGCCCGGTTTGATACGGTGAGTGGCAAGGCTGACAATCTCCAATTGTTGGCATCTGTTGACAATCCAAGTTTTTTAACGCTTGATGCGAATGGGAAGCTACTGTTTGCCGTTAGCGAACATACCAACAATAAGCCAAATCTCTACAGCCTGCATCGGGGGCGTAGCTGGGAACTGGCAGATAGTTTGGCCACCGGTGCACTCGCTTCATGCTATGTAAGCATTGTAGGTAAAGAGATGCTTGCCATTGCCAACTATGTATCGGGCGATGTCTCTTTTGTGTCGTTTAATAACAAAGGACGTTTTATTGATGAGGTTGCTGTGTTTAAGCATGTTGGTTCAGGTGCCAATGCGGCACGTCAGGAAGCTCCGCATGCGCATGCCATTGTGGCCGATAAGGAAGGGCGATTTGTCTATGCTGCCGATTTGGGCATCGATAAAGTGATGATTTATGAAAGAGTGGCTGATACATTTGTGCCGGCAGGTGAGCTGGTGGCTGCTCCCGGTGCCGGACCACGACATATTGCTGTGCATCCGCAAGAGAAAATTTTGGCCGTGATAAATGAGTTAAATCTCACCATCGACTTTTACCTTAAGGATGAACGTGGCGCTTTTACCATCTATCACAGCACGGTAAGTCTGTTGGGCGATGAACATGACAATGGCAATTCAGCAGCAGACATTCATTTCTCTCCCGATGGCCGTTTTTTGTATGGTTCAGTGCGCGGTGCCGATAAAATTGTGATTTTTCAGGTGTTTGATGGGGATGATTTAAATGTTCGCCATCGTGGCGATGTGAGCGAAGGCATCAATTGGCCTCGCAATTTCACCATCGATCCAAATGGCAGATTTTTACTCGTAGCCAATCAGAACGGAAACAGTGTGGTTGTGCTTCACCGCGATGCCGAAACAGGCATGCTAAGGCCGTCAGGGCATCGCCTCGAAGTGTCTATGCCGGTTTGCCTGAAGTTTTAATGTATAGTCGGCTGGTGTTGAGTGATGGTGTTTAGCTGTGTGGATATCTTTGCACCGAAGTTATCTTATCAATATCTTTGCCCTCCGGTATGAAAGAAAAGGAAAAAGACGATGGATTTTTGCAGCAGTTTAAATCTGAAGCACAAAACAAAGCGCGTGAGAACAAATTGTTTCTCGAGAAGTTGAGAAAGAAAAAGCCTGCTGATTTGGATCTCACGGCTGAATCCTTGCACATAGCGGTTTTTGAAAAGCTTGATTGTTTGCAATGTGCCAACTGTTGCAAAACCACAAGCCCCATCCTCATAGATCGTGACATCGACCGCATTGCCAAGCGGTTGAGATTAAGGCCTTCCCAGTTGATAGAACAGTTTCTCAGACTGGACGAGGATGGCGATTATGTGTTCAGGGAGGCTCCCTGCCCGTTTTTGTTGCCCGATAACTATTGTCTCATTTATGAGGACCGTCCCAGAGCCTGTCGTGAATATCCGCATACCGACCGCAAAAGATTTCACCAGATTCTTAACCTCACCTACCGCAACACTTTGGTGTGTCCGGCTGTTTTACAGGTTGTAGATGGGTTGAAGAAGAAATATTCCAATCTTTAAGTGGGCTTGTTGACAATGAAATTTTATTTTTGTCGTTAATCAATTTGTGTAGTCGCATCGATTTTGTAAACAATTAATAGCCACATTGAAAAATAAGTTTCTATATACCATCCTTTTGCTGGTGTTTTCACTTACTCAGGCAGTAGCACAGCGAGGAGGTGAATCATTGTTTGGAATCCTTCATCTTACACATTCGGCTCGCATGGCTTCCCTGGGCGGTAACCAGGTTGGTTTGGATGGACATGATTTATCGATGCTCATTCACAACCCGGCAATGCTTAACTCCGGATTTTCGCGTAATGTATCGTTAAGCTATGTGCCCTATATGGCCGACATAAACTATGGCTTTGGTGGCATTGCATGGGATTTTGAGGGTGTGGGTACTTTTGCGTTGGGATTTCTTCACGTTGGATATGGTTCTTTTGTAGCTGCCGATGAGTCCGGTATCATCACCGGCACTTTTTCTGCCGGCGAATCAGTCATGCAGATAACTTATAGCCGCCCGCTGTCGGAGCGATGGACTGCTGGCTTCTCTGTAAAGCCTCTCTACAGTCGTTTGGAAGCTTATGACTCTTGGGGTATTGCTGTGGATGGGGGGCTCTTTTATCGCAACCCCAATGGCTTATTCACCTACGGTATGGTGATTCGTAACTTTGGCCGTCAACTTACTTCATACCATGATGGCCCGCTTGAAAATTTGTCACCCGATTTGCAACTTGGCGTTTCATATAAGCTCGAGCACGCGCCATTCAGATTCTCGATGACCGTGCAGGATTTGTTGTCAGGCTCACTCGATTATGACATTCCGGATTCGGGTAACAACAGAGTGGTTTTTGGTGATGGTTCAAACGATGATGACTTGCTCGATAAGATGGTAAAGTATCTGACCCTTGGTGTTGAATTTGTGCCAACCAACAATTTTTATGTGGCCGCAGGGGTGAACCCCCGCCGCAGGCAAGAGCTTAGAGTCGAAAGCCGAACCTCAACCGTAGGTTATACATGGGGGTTTGGATTTAAAATATCCAAATTCAACTTTTCTTACGGCTCGGGTCGTTACCATTTGGGTGGCTCATCAAATCACTTTTCCATTACCACCAACCTCTCGTCCTTTTAATTTGGCGGAAATCAATTTTTCACTGGTTGGTTTTTTTTACCTTTGTAGCTTGTTTGGCAGTCTGGCTTGTAGTATTTGGTTTTATGTGAGATGAATATGTTTAATATGGCTGTGAGTTTTTAGGCGTCATCTAACCCGCTGAAATTCTAACATATTTCCATTTTTTGATTAAACAGACTTTAGTGGAATACTCCAGGCACCAATCTTTTTGGGCAGATTTGCACCATATTTTTTAACCTCCTGATTTGAATTAGCATCAGAACTATGAGTAAAAACATAAACCAGATTATCGTGGCCATCGATGGTCACTCATCGTGTGGCAAAAGTACCGTGGCAAAGGAGATTGCCGCAAAATTTAATCTTACTTATATCGACACTGGAGCAATGTACCGCGCCGTCACCTATTATGCATTGCAAAATGGTATTATTCAGGAGGGTTTCATTGATACGGATAAACTTGCGGCTTCCATTGATGATATTCACATTCAGCTAAAAAGAGATTCTTTATCTGGCAATGTGGTGACTTACCTGAACGGTGAAAACGTAGAATCGGCCATACGTTCGCTGGAGGTTAGCAACCACGTGAGTGCCATCAGCGCATTGTCATTTGTGCGGAAACGTCTTGTACAGCTTCAGCAGGAGATGGGACAGCAGGGCGGCGTGGTGCTTGATGGTCGAGACATCGGCACTGTAGTTTTTCCCAATGCCGAGCTAAAGATTTTTATGACTGCATCACCTGAGATACGTGCTAAGCGCCGGTTTGATGAAATGACGCAAAAAGGTGAGCAGGTGGACTTTGAGAGTGTTCTGCAGAACGTTATAAGTCGTGACCACATTGACAGCACGCGCGCCGAAAGCCCGTTGAGAAAAGCTGATGATGCGCAGGTGCTGGATAATAGCCATCTTACCCGTGAAGATCAACTGCAATGGGTGATGGATAGGTTGATTGAAGGGGGATGGCTAAATAATCGGTAAGTTTATGCAGTATGGTTAAAGCTTCATCACAACAACCTTCGGTTCTCATTGAGATTGACTCCAAATCGGGATTTTGTTTTGGCGTTTCGCGTGCTGTGAAATTGGCCGAAAGTGAAATGCAGAAGGGTTCAGCGTTGGCCTCTTTGGGCGATATTGTGCACAATGATGAGGAGATTAACCGATTGAAGCAAATGGGGATGCAGTCTGTAAGCCTTTCAAATGCAGGTGCAATTCAGGAGGATACGGTACTTTTTCGTGCCCATGGTGAGCCGCCTTCTTCTTATGATGCCATGCGGCAGGCGGGTAAAAAGGTGGTTGATGCCACATGCCCGGTTGTACTTAAGTTGCAGCAACGCGTGCGCGATGCCTGGCAGCAGTTGCGTCTCGAAGGCGGTCAGCTGGTTATTTATGGAAAACAAGGTCATGCCGAGGTTATTGGTCTTGTAGGCCAGACTAATGGCGAGGCACTTGTGGTTCAAACCGAGTTTGACCTTGCGTTGATTGATAAGAGTAAACCGACAGTGCTATTTGCACAAACCACCATGAGTTATGAAGGTCTGGAAAGAATGGAAGCTGCCATCCGCAATCAATTAGTGCCTGGGGTAGCCTTTCATACACATAAAACCATCTGCGCACAAGTAGGCAACAGGGTTCCACACCTTAAAGTTTTTGCCGCCAATTACGATGTTATCTTTTTTGTGGGAGGGGAGCACAGTAGCAACGGGAAAGTGCTTTTCACGGTTTGTGAAAAAGTGAATCCCCGAACATTTTATATCTCCTCTCTTACCGATATAAATGAGAACATGCTGACACCCAGACCTCAGAAAATTGGGGTGTGTGGTGCTACTTCTACGCCCCAATGGCTTATGGAACAGGTGGCCGACAAGCTTCGTGTGATGCTTGGGCTTGCTTGAATTGCCACTCTTGTAGTTAAACATCATTGCAATCCACTTTCTGAAAGTTCGCTTGATGCACTCTATAACTTTATCAACGCGCTTAATCCTTTCATAATGGTTTATAGTCGCAGTTTTAAGATTTTTCTGTCCTGTTTTTCCGTGTTTTTTACCGTGTGCGAGAACGGTAAATTTCTTAAGTTGAATAATGGCTGTAAAGTATTGAATTGTAGAGCCTTTGTTTTTGAGTCGGTTGTTAAGAAATATTAACCTGATTATTTTTTGCACGAAATAATTCACGAATCACTAATCTGATTATATCTTTGTAGTACAAAATCCTGTTTTGAGATTGCAATCTTTAATCGCGAAGGCGTTTGAGCAAGCAGAGAGTCTTTTGGTCTCACGTTTTATTGAGGTGGCGGCTAAAGTTCAGATAGAGCGTTTTTTAGTTGGTGACAGAATGGCGCGTTTTGCCAACGTGATGGTTTAAGTATCTGAGCGCAGCATAACAGAATATGGTTGATTTCTTCTGGGCGTTATCGATAACGGGGCTGAAAATGGATTTTGTATATTGCAGAAAAACACACATACATCATAAACAGAGAATAGAAATGAAATTAAATCGTCAGACAGCAACTGCTGCAAATGTTTATCCCACAAGGATATTGCAGTTTGGTGAAGGGAATTTTTTGCGTGCATTTACCGATTGGATTGTTGACAAGATGAACAAAACCATCGACTTTAATGCAGGCGTGGATGTGGTTCAGCCTCTGGCAAATGGCATGGTCAACATGCTTAACGACCAGGATGGCCTCTATCATGTGTATCTGAAAGGAATTAAAGATGGGCAACCGGTTCAGGAGTACACGCTCATCGACTGTATCAATGCCGGTATCAATCCATATACCGAGTATGAGAAATATGAGCAGTCAATTCTTAATCCCGATCTGAGATTTGTGGTTTCTAACACCACCGAAGCCGGTATTAGCTGGGATGCTAATGACAAGCTGGATATGACCCCTCAGAACTCTTTCCCCGGCAAAGTGGCTGCTTTACTCTATAAGCGTTACAAAGCTTTTAGTGGCGATGCTTCAAAAGGTTTGATTTTTTTCCCTTGTGAGTTGATCGACCGAAATGGCGATATCCTGAAGAAGTTCGTGCTTCAGCATGCTGGAAATTGGGGACTCGAGAAGGAGTTTATCAGCTGGGTGAATGAATGTTGCTGCTTCTGTAGCACTTTGGTCGATCGCATTGTGCCCGGATTCCCAAAGGATGACATCAAACAGATTCAGGAAGAACTTGGTTTTGAAGATAATTTGGTGGTAGTGGGCGAATATTTTCACTTCTGGGTGATTGAGGCTCCCGAGTGGGTGAAGAGTGAGTTTCCTGCTGAAAAAGCCGGGCTCGACGTGAAGTTTGTTAAAGATATGACCAAGTATCGCGAGCAAAAAGTTCAGGTGCTTAACGGATGTCATACCGGTAGCTATGCGGTTTCTTTTCTTAGTGGCATAGATACTGTGCGTGAGGCATTTGAAAGTTTGGATACGGGAGCTTTCATGCGCGACCTGGTTTACGATGAGGTGTTACCTGTGCTGGATGGCACCGAGGAGGAGCTTAAATCGTTTGCCAAAAAAATTCTCGAGCGTTTCAGAAATCCATATATCCGTCACCAATGGCAAAGCATCGCGCTTAATGCCATGTCGAAATGGGAAACAAGAAACCTCCCAACGTTGTTAAACTATTACGAGAATCATGGCATGTTGCCACAAAAGTTGGTTTTCTCGCTTGCGGCAATGATTGCCTACTTTAAAGGAGAAGCCGACGGGCAAAAGTATCCTGTTCAGGATGACCAGTGGATTCTCGACTTTTATCAGGAGGCCTGGGCTGCCTGCGATGGACGCCCAATCTCAATCTATCAGCTGGTTGAAAAGGTGTTGAAGCTTGAAAAGGTTTGGAAACGTGACCTCAACGAGGTGCCAAACCTCACCATCTCGGTAAGTCATTACCTTTTCCTGATTCAGCAGGTTGGAATGAAAAAGGCGGTAAAAGGGGTGCTTAATCCCAATAACCCGCTCATGAAAATGTCTTAAACCTAATTGAATGGCAAACAAGGCAGAAAGAAGGGGTTTTTGTTTTTCTGGCGACAGTTTATTGGTGTGTTGTCCTTTTCTTTCTGCCTTGCCATTTGATGGTTCAATAACAGTGTAGATTCGCGGAAAACCCGCGTCAATTTAAAGATAATACCATGGCTAAATTTTTATTGGTAAACCCCAACGACAACGTGGCTGTTTGTCTCGAGGCAGGCAAGGCCGGTGAGCGCATCGAAGTAGGAAATTACCAGCTTAATCTGGTGGATGACGTTCCGGTTGGACACAAGGTGGCGCTCAAAACCATTGGGCAGGGTGAAGATGTGATAAAGTACGGGGCGCCTATTGGTCATGCCACCCAGGAGGTTACTGTTGGAAAACATGTGCATACGCACAACCTAAAAACAAACTTGTCGGGTAACCTGGTTTATTCCTTCAACCAAAAGTTGAATCAGTTGCGTTATGGTAAGAGAGACCTCACGTTTAACGGCTTTAAGCGGTCAAACGGCAAGGTTGGCATTCGTAACGAACTCTGGATAGTTCCCACCGTGGGATGTGTTAACGGACAGGCTCAGCAAATCATCGACCGTTTTGTGCGCGAGATGAACCCGACAGACATCGACAGTGTTGAAGTTTTCAAACATAGCTACGGTTGTTCCCAGTTGGGCGACGACCACGAGAACACGCAAAAGGCGCTGGCCGATGTGATAAATCATCCCAACGCCGGAGGTGTACTGGTGATTGGACTTGGTTGCGAGAACAACCAAATCAAACATCTTAAAAAGTTTATTGGCGATTACGATGAAAGTCGCGTTCGCTACATGGTGGCTCAAGAGGTGGAGGACGAAGTGGAAGCCGGATTGGCCATGCTCAAAGAGATTTACGCCATCATGCGTCAGGATAAGCGCGAAGCAGTGCCAGTTTCTGAACTGAAAGTAGGTCTTAAGTGTGGCGGTTCCGATGGATTTTCAGGCATAACTGCCAACCCGCTTGTGGGTGCCTTCTCCGACTTTTTGGTGGCGCAGGGTGGTACTACCATCCTCACAGAGGTGCCTGAAATGTTTGGCGCAGAAACCATCCTGATGGAGCGCGCCATCAATAAGGAGGTTTTTGAGAAAACCGTAAGCCTCATCAATGATTTTAAGGATTACTATAATAAACACAATCTGCCCATCTATGAGAACCCATCGCCCGGAAATAAGGACGGCGGTATCTCTACCCTGGAGGACAAATCATTGGGTTGTACGCAAAAAGGCGGTACTGCAACTGTGGTAGATGTGCTTAAATATGCCGAACCAATCCGTAAAAATGGCTTAAACCTGCTGTCGGCCCCCGGCAACGACCTTGTGGCTGCTTCAGCGCTTGGTTTCAGCGGATGCCAGTTGGTGCTTTTCACCACCGGCCGTGGTACGCCATTTGGTAGTTTCGTGCCTACAATGAAGATTTCGACCAACTCGGATCTTTACAATAAAAAGAAGAACTGGATCGATTTCAACGCAGGGCAGTTGCTTGAAGGCAAAACCATGGACGAGTTGCTCGAAGATTTTATTCAGTATGTGATTAAAGTGGCCAACGGAGAGAAACTTAACCACGAGAAAAGTGGATTCCGCGAAATTGCCATCTTTAAAACCGGTGTTACGCTTTAATTTAAGGGTTAGTTATAGTTGTGAAAGAGGGTTGGTGCTTATGCATCAGCCCTTTTTTTTGTCTGTTTTTTTTATGAAATTGCTTGTGATTGCGACCATATTTTAAAATGATGATTAGTTGTTAGAGCCAGAGTGGCTTGAGCACCTTCAAAGAGTCTTTTTGATGTCCTGAAAATTATTCAACTATCTATGCACAACTTTTGGCTTCCATTTGTAGCAATACTGGCCTTGGTGTTGCTGGCTTCCTGCGATCCATTTGGCACCAAACACAAGGAGTCCGATGTTTTGTACCGTACTGCACAAACTGTGAATGTGCCTGATGTCCCGGATACCCTGCACGTGATGACGTGGAACGTAAAATTTGGAGGTGGACGCATCGATTTCTTTTTTGACTGCTTTGGCGACCGGGTGGTGATGTCACAGGATGAGGTGATTCGGCATCTTACGGATGTGGCCGATTTTTTAAATGCCACCCAGCCCGATCTGTTGTTTATTCAGGAGATTGATGTGGATAGCAAACGTTCGGCATTTGTGGAGCAATTGGAGTGGTTGCTCAACCATACGCATCTCAATTATGGTGTTTATGCGTCTCAATGGAAAGCCTCATTCATCCCTTCTAATGGGTTGGGGCGGATGAATTCGGGGGTGGCAATACTCAGCAGATGGCCACTTTCCGATGCCCGACGCATTGCTCTGCCTTTAATAAAAGAGCAAAATCCTTTGGTCAGGTATTTCTACCTAAAACGGTGCTTGCTCGAATGCACCATGGATATCAATGGCGGGCAGGTCACTTTGCTAACCACACACACAGAACCCTATGCTGCCGATGGAACCAAAAAACGACAACTCGACCAGATTTTTAACCGCCTTGTGGAACTGGATGATGCTGGTGAGGCCTTTATTCTTGGCGGAGACTTGAATGCATTGCCTCCCGGAACTACTAAAGTGAAGGGTTTTCCTGACTCTGTATGTCCACCCGGAAAGTTTGATGCCGACGATTACTCTGCCGAAAGCGATTGGTTAATACCTTTTTATGAGCGTTTCCATTCTGCTGTGCCGCTCACTGTTTATCAGGCAGACAATGTTCCCTACTTTACACACACTGTGGATGGTAACGGTTTCTGGAACCGAAAACTCGATTACATTTTTTCCAACAGGTCTTTTGTCGAGGGGAGCGATGTTACCTGGCAGGATGCGCATCAGGGTGGGTATGCCACCATGCCTCTTTCCGACCATTGTGCAGTAAGTGTAAAGTGGATGTTGAAATAATCGAAGTGTTTAGGTTATTCATTGCATTTGAATAGGCAGCCTAAGTTGGTAAGAAAAAACGTTATTTCTACCTTTATCCTGATCGAAATATTTTAAACTTATTGATATGAATTATAGAAAACTCGGGAAGACCGGATTCAATGTGTCTGAAATCTCGTTAGGTACGTGGCAGGTTGGTGGCAAATGGGGTTCAGAATTTGACAATGCTTCGGCTGATAAAATCATCAATACAGCCATCGACAGGGGAGTGAATTTTATTGATACCGCCGACGTATATGAAAATGGTCTGAGCGAGAAGGCTGTGGGGCGCGTGGTACGCTCCAGGTCTGAGAAGGTTTACGTGGCCACCAAATGCGGACGACAGATCAACCCTCACGTAAATGAAGCGTATCAACCAAAAGTGTTGCAACAGTTTGTGGAGGACAGCCTTCGTCGCACGGGACTGGAGAGGCTTGATCTGATTCAGCTGCATTGCCCGCCCACAGAAGTGTATTATCGGCCTGAGATTTTCGAGATGTTTGACAGATTGAAGGAGCAAGGCAAAATTGCCAATTTGGGCGTGAGTGTGGAGAAGGTAGAGGAGGGTCTCAAAGCCATCGAGTTTCCCAATGTGACTACGGTACAGATAATTTTTAATGTTTTCCGTCAGCGCCCGGCGCAGCTTTTCTTTGGCGAAGCCGTAAAGCGCGATGTAGGTATTATTGTAAGAGTGCCTTTGGCCAGTGGCTTACTCACCGGACTATTTAACAGGCAGACAACTTTCACTCCCGGCGATCACCGCACCTTTAACCGCAACGGCGAAGCATTTGACAAGGGCGAGACTTTCTCTGGCATCAATTATGACCTTGGATTAACTGCTGTGGATGAGCTTAAAGCGCTCTTTCCAGATGTTAAGAATTTGGCGCCGGTTGCGCTGCGATGGATTTTACAGCACAGCGCCGTGAGTTGTATCATTCCCGGTGCATCAAAGGTGGAGCATGTGGATTCTAACTTGTCGGTTTATGATTTTCCGTCGCTTACCCCTGAAAAAGTCAACGAAATCAACAATATCTATAACCGATACATCCGCAACGAAGTGCACCATTTATGGTAGCCTAAACCTTGGCGGACAAATAAAAACTCCGGGAACAGCTTCAAATGAGCGCTTGTTCCCGGAGTTCTATTTTATGTCGATTGGAGACTATTTGTACTCGTCCCAGCTTTTTATGGAGATGTCATCCATACTCATTTTGCAAAATGCATTGATGAAGGCACTTGCCAACCTAGCATTAGTGATGAGCGGGATGTTAAAGTCGATGCTGCTGCGACGTATCTGGTAGCCGTTCTTCAATTCACCCTTGGTGAGGTTCTTTGGAATGTTCACAACCAAATCGAGCTTTTTATCGCGGATATACTCCATGGTGTTGGGGCTCTTTTCCGGCTCGTCGGGCCAGTGAAGCAGGGTGGTTTCAACACCGTTTTCCTGGAAGAATTTGTGTGTACCGCCTGTGGCAAAAAGGTTGTAACCTTTCTCCATCAGCATTCGCGCGGCCGATAGCAACTCAATTTTGTCGCGCAATGGGCCCGACGAAATCAACACATTCTTTTTGGGGATGCGGTATCCAACCGATAGCATGGACTGAAGCACCGCATCGTGAATGTTGTCGCCAATACAACCCACCTCGCCGGTGGATGCCATGTCAACACCCAGCACCGGGTCGGCCTTTTGAAGGCGTGCAAACGAGAACTGTGGGGCTTTGATGCCCACGTAATCAAGTTCGAAAAGACTCTTGTTGGGTTTTTCTACCGGAAGGCCAAGCATTACACGGGTGGCTATGTCGATAAAGTTGACCTTAAGCACCTTTGATACAAATGGGAAACTTCGTGATGCGCGCAGGTTACACTCAATTACTTTAATGTCGTTGTCTTTTGCCAACAGCTGCATGTTGAATGGACCGGAAATGTTCAGAGCAGCCGCAATTTTGCGTGTGATGCGTTTTACGCGACGAATGGTTTCCACATAGAGCTTCTGCGGTGGGAACACAATGGTGGCATCGCCCGAGTGCACACCTGCAAACTCGATGTGCTCCGAGATGGCGTATGCTATTACTTCGCCGTTACAGGCCACGGCATCAATTTCAATCTCTTTGGCTTGCTCAATAAATTCGGACACCACCACCGGGTATTGCTTCGACACGTTGGCAGCAAGTTCCAGAAAGTGCTGAAGTTCGTCACGGTTACTCACCACGTTCATGGCAGCACCTGACAGCACGTACGAAGGCCTTACCAGGACCGGGAATCCTACCTCGTCAACAAAAGCATAGATGTCTTCTATCGATGTCAGTTCGTTCCATCTGGGCTGGTCAATGCCAAGCTCGTCGAGCAGTGAGGAGAATTTCTGTCGGTTCTCTGCTCTGTCAATATCTTCCGGCGAAGTTCCCAATATGGGCACATTCTGACGGTGTAAGCGCATGGCCAGGTTGTTGGGTATCTGCCCGCCCATGGAGATGACCACCCCTTTGGGAGCCTCCAGATCCACGATGTCAAGTACGCGTTCCAGCGTAAGTTCGTCAAAGAAAAGTCGGCTACATACGTCATAGTCGGTGGATACAGTTTCGGGATTGTAATTAATCATTACCGAACGGAAACCTTGCTCATTCACAGTCTCAACTGCGTTCACACTACACCAGTCAAACTCCACGCTGCTCCCGATGCGGTATGCGCCTGAGCCGAGTACCACCACCGAAAGTCCGTCCTTTTCAAACTCTACATCGTGCGTGCTGCCGTTGTAGGTCATATACAGGTAATTGATCTGCGCCGGAAATTCACCCGCCATGGTGTCAATCTGTTTCACAATGGGAAGGATGTTTCTGCTTTTTCGGTGGGCACGCACCTCTAACAGGCCTTCTTCCATTTTCAGGTTGGATGTTTTTAACACCGTCCGGGCAATCTGGAAGTCGGAGTAGCCAAGTTTTTTGGCTTCAATTAAAAGTTTATCCGGCAGGCTCTCCAGGGTTTGGTATTCACCAAGTTTGTTTTTCAGGTCGGTGATGTTCTTTAGTTTCTCAAGAAACCAGCGGTCGATGCGGCTAAGTTCATGGATCTCGTCCACGCTCATGCCTTGTTCAAGCGCTTCGGCTATTGCAAAGATGCGTTGGTCGGTTGGTTCGGTGAGTTCGGTGCGTACATCCTTATCTTTTAGCGGCTGGTTGCCAACAAATCCGTGCATCCCTTGACCCACCATGCGCAAGCCCTTCTGGATAACCTCTTCAAAAGTACGACCAATGGCCATGATTTCGCCCACGCTTTTCATGCTGGAACCAATCTGGCGCGATACGCCTGTGAATTTGTTAAGGTCCCAGCGTGGTATTTTACAAACCACATAATCTAATGCAGGCTCAAAAAATGCCGATGTAACTTTTGTTACGGAGTTTTTAAGCTCATGCAGACCGTACCCGAGGCCAAGTTTTGCAGCCACAAAAGCCAGTGGATAGCCGGTGGCTTTTGATGCCAGCGCGCTTGAGCGCGACAAGCGGGCATTCACTTCAATCACGCGGTAATCTTCGGAGTAGGGATCAAGTGCATACTGAACGTTACATTCGCCTACGATGCCAATGTGACGCACAATCTTAATTGCCAGTTCACGAAGCTTATGATATTCTGAGTTGCTCAATGTTTGAGATGGTGCTACCACGATGCTCTCGCCGGTGTGGATGCCCAGCGGGTCAAAGTTTTCCATGTTACATACCGTGATGCAGTTGTTGTAGGCATCGCGCACCACTTCGTACTCCACTTCCTTCCATCCTTTGAGCGACTCTTCCACAAGAATCTGTCCTGAGTAGGAGAAGGCGTTGTCGGCTCGCATTTTAAGCTCTTCAGGGCCGGAACAGAAACCGCTGCCCATTCCGCCAAGGGTATATGCAGCACGAACTATAATGGGGTAACCAATTTTTTCTGCTGCTTTTAGCGCATCGTTTACGCTGGTAACGGCAATGCTTTTGGGTGTTTTTACATCAATTTCGGCCAGTTTGCCCGCAAATATCTCACGGTCTTCCGTGTCGATGATCGATTTTACTGGTGTGCCCAGCACCTCCACATTGTATTTTTCCAGAAGCCCCTGCTCAAAGAGCTGCACTCCACAGTTCAGTGCGGTCTGACCACCAAAAGCAAGGAGAAGTCCATCTGGCTTCTCCTTCTTAAATACTTGCTCAACAAAATATGGGGTAACTGGTAAAAAGTAAATCTTGTCGGCCAGTTTTTCCGAGGTCTGTACGGTGGCAATATTGGGATTTATTAATACCGTGTAAACGCCTTCTTCTTTTAAGGCTTTAATGGCCTGTGATCCGGAATAGTCAAACTCACCGGCTTCCCCAATCTTAAGCGCGCCTGAGCCAAGGATGACCACCTTTTTTACGTCTTTCTTCATTGTTGAGCTATGTTTAATTACAAGATTACCAATTGTATTCTCTCCGGGTTGCAAATTTACATCATCTTTGACCAAAAATCAGCATCCTGCGTGATGTTTTTGCATATTTTATGAATAAATATTTCAAATGGCGCATCTGTAAAGCATTTAAAAGCGTCTGATTTCGATTCTGGTTTGGGATGAATAACATCTATTTTTACTAATAAATTAAAAAAATGGGTCTTTTCTTTTTGAAATGCCATTTTTTGCATAATTTTGCACTTTTCCCGAATATTTATTCACTCGTGAAAATTGAGTATCTTGAAAAAATGATTATCCGGTTCAGGACGTTTACCTGTAAACAATTTGTAATCACTAATTAATACAGAATCTTCGGTTATGAAGATTAAAACTCAAAGGCTTAATGCCATCGTAAACCTGATCGAAAACCACAAAGTGGGGAGTCAGGAAGATTTATTGATACTGTTGGAGAAGGGAGGTTTTAAAACCACTCAGGCTACCTTGTCGCGCGATTTAAAGGCTCTGAAAGTGGCCAAACAACCTGATCAGGATGGTGGGTATGTATATGTATTGCCTGATAGCAACGACCAGGACGAGCCGGTGGTTACCCACGAAGAGTTTCCGCTTAGTGGTATTCTCTCAATTGAGTTTTCAGGCAACCTGGCTATTATGAAAACCCGCCCCGGGTTTGCAAATGGCGTAGCCTCCGTTATTGATAGTCATGGCCCTTTTGAAATATTGGGAACCATTGCAGGTGATGACACAATTTTAATCATCAGTCGTGAAAGTGTGTCACGCGAAGAGGTTATAGATTCACTTTCCCTGTTTGTGCCGGGAATTGGAGACAAGATAGTTTTGTAATCGGACGCACAACGCCCGTTAGTATATTTAAAAACCAGGACAATTATTATTAGTCATAAATGAACAACGAAGTAACAATTCATATTGCTTCAGAAAAGCATCTGCCTTATGTGGATGTGATACTGCATACGATTGCTGAGGCGGCAAAGGTGAGGGGAACAGGTATTGCCAAGCGGAATCCTGAATATGTGCGTCTGAAGATGGTGGAGGGCAAAGCCATTATTGCGCTTGCCGGGGAGGAGTTTGCCGGTTTCTGTTATATTGAGTCATGGGGTCACGATAAGTTTGTGGCCAACTCCGGTTTAATTGTTGCAGATAGTTTCCGTGGCCAAGGCTTGGCCCGGGATATCAAGAAAAAGGCTTTTGAACTTTCCCGCGAGAAGTATCCCCATGCAAAAATATTCGGTTTAACAACCGGGCTGGCAGTAATGAAGATTAACTCCGAGTTGGGTTACAAACCTGTTACTTTTTCGGAACTTACCGATGATGAACAGTTTTGGAAAGGATGTCAGAGTTGCATCAACTATGATATTTTGATGCGTACAAATCGCAAACACTGCCTTTGCACAGGTATGTTGTACGATCCCGAAAAGGAGGAGAAGAGCAAAAAAGCACCCATCCCTGAAAAGAAACTGAAAGTGTATGAGAGATGGCTGCAGTTTAAGCGCTTTGTATTTTTGAAAGGTCGCAAGAACACAAACGGGAAGAAGAATTTCTTCCAAAAATTGGTGGCTGTTTTTGTGTAGCCTTAATCATAATCACTTGAATTAACCACTATCAACAACATATTTCCCATTGGGGAACAAAAAAACAGGTCTCATGAAGGAAAGAGTAATTGTAGCATTCAGCGGTGGATTGGACACATCTTACTGTGTAAAGTACCTTGCCAAAGAAAAAAATCTGGAAGTGTATTCGGCAATTGCCAACACAGGAGGTTTCTCTGATGCTGAGCTCAAAGAAATTGAAAAAAATGCCTACGCCCTAGGTGTGGTAAAACACGTAACTTTGGATGTTACCGATGTATATTACAATAATTGCATCCGCTATATGGTTTATGGCAACATCCTTAAAAACAATACTTATCCTTTGTCGGTGTCGTCAGAGCGTATTTTTCAGGCTTTGGCCATTGTGGACTATGCCCGCGAAACCGGAGCTCAATATATCGCACACGGGAGCACAGGTGCAGGTAACGACCAGGTGCGTTTCGACCTTACATTCCAGATACTTGCGCCGGAAATCAAAATTCTTACCCCAATCAGAGATCAGGTGCTTAGCCGTGAGGCTGAAATAAACTATCTTAAAAACGAAGGCGTGGAGCGCGACTGGACGAAGATGGCTTACTCTATTAACAAAGGTCTTTGGGGAACCAGTGTTGGCGGAAAAGAGACGCTTACATCTGACAAAGCGCTGCCGGCCGGGGCGTATCCATCACAACCCAAAAAGGAGGGCAGTGAACGTCTTGAACTGGAGTTTGTAAAAGGTGAGCTGACAGCCGTAAACGGAAAAATATTTGCCAAAAAGGTTGATGCCATTCGCGAAGTGGAGCGTCTTGGTTCTGCCTATGCCATTGGTCGCGACATTCACGTGGGGGATACCATTATTGGCATCAAAGGACGTGTTGGTTTTGAAGCTGCAGCTCCCATTCTGATAATTAAGGCACACCACTTGCTCGAAAAACACACGCTTACCAAATGGCAGATGTATTGGAAAGAGCAGTTGGCCAACTGGTACGGCATGATGCTTCACGAAGCCATGTACTTGGAACCCGTAATGCGCGATGTGGAGGCATTTCTGGAGCACAGTCAGGTTAACGTTACCGGCAAAGTCTTCATCGACTTACACCCTTATCACTTTCAGATGGTGGGTGTCGACTCTGCGCATGATTTGATGAAGAGCGATTTTGGCGAGTACGGCGAAGTAAACAGAGCTTGGAACGGGGACGATGTGAAAGGTTTTACCACCATAATCTCCAATTCGTTGAAGATATTTAATAATGTGAACAAAGGACAATTGGATATCAAATGAAGATAAGAGTTGGGATTGCAGGTGGTGCCGGCTATACGGCCGGAGAGTTGATTCGCATTTTACTCGGTCATCCAAATGCTGAGCTTTCATGGATACTCAGCGGCAGCCATGCCGGACAGCCAATATCCAAAGTGCATACCGATTTGCTTGGCGATACCACGTTGAGCTTTTCAGAGGAGCCTGATTTTTATTCAGTAGATGTGGTGTTTCTCTGTATGGGGCATGGCAAATCGGCCGCTTTCGTAAATGACAATGCCATACCCGGAAACGTGAAAATCATTGATTTAAGTCACGATTATCGGTTAGATGCACCGGATAACGATTTTGTTTACGGGCTGCCCGAGATGAGCCGCGATAAAATCAAGAAAGCCAGCCGGGTTGCCAATCCCGGATGTTTTGCCACGGCCATACAGTTGGCATTGTTGCCGCTGGCCGCAGCTAATTTGCTCAATGAGGTGCATGTACATGCCATTACCGGCTCAACTGGCGCGGGACAAGCACCATCTTCCACAACCCATTTCAGTTGGCGTAACAGTAATATTTCTATATACAAAGCCTTTGAGCATCAACACTTAAAGGAAATAGGGCAATCGCTCAGGAGATTGATGCCTGGTTTTGATAAAGCGCTGAATTTTGTGCCATTGCGAGGCGATTTCACGCGTGGCATACTGGCGTCCGTTTATCTGGATTGCAACTTGTCCATCGATGAAGCACGCCAGATGTTTGACGATTATTATGCAGATGCACCGTTTACTGTGCGATCGGATCAGGACATTGACCTGAAACAGGTGGTCAATACCAATAAGTGTTTGCTCTATCTTGCTAAATATGAGGGTAAACTACATATCACCAGTATCATCGACAATCTTACCAAAGGGGCTTCAGGACAAGCGGTTCAGAATATGAATCTGATGTTTGGACTGGACGAAAAGGCTGGATTGTATCTGAAGCCATCGGCTTTTTAAGGTTGGCTCATTTCTGTTTTTATTGTTTGATTTTTTGATGAAGTCTGAAATGCAATTATTTGATGTATATCCACTCATGAACGTAACACCCGTTAAGGCTGAAGGATGCCTGGTATGGGACAATGCCGGAAATGAGTATCTTGATTTATACGGCGGTCATGCTGTTATTTCTATCGGTCACTCGCATCCGCATTATGTGAAGCGGATGACTGACCAGCTCAATAAAATTGGTTTCTATTCCAACTCGGTACAAAACCCAATGCAGGAGGAGCTGGCTTTGAAATTGGGACAGGTGAGCGGTCTTGTGGATTACAGTCTTTTTCTTTGTAATTCTGGTGCCGAGGCCAACGAAAACGCGCTTAAACTGGCATCCTTTCACAATGGTAGAAAACGTGTGGTGGCTTTTAGTAAGGCGTTTCATGGTCGCACATCTGCGGCTGTTGCTGCTACCGATAACCCGAAAATTCAGGCTGGTGTAAACAAAGGGCACGAAGTTGTTTTTCTTCCGCTCAACGACATTGAAGCTGTAAAAAGTGAATTGGCCAAAGGTGATGTGTGTGCCGTAATCATTGAAGGCATACAAGGCATTGCTGGCATTGTGGTACCCAATACCGATTTTCTGAAAGCACTAGAGACGCTTTGCCGGGCGCATGGTGTGGTTCTGATTCTGGATGAA
Source organism: Alkaliflexus imshenetskii DSM 15055 (assembly GCF_000517065.1). GTDB lineage: Bacteria > Bacteroidota > Bacteroidia > Bacteroidales > Marinilabiliaceae > Alkaliflexus > Alkaliflexus imshenetskii. The sequence goes on from NZ_KI912105.1 coordinate 2,538,664, forward strand.
ATTCAATCAGGATATGGTCGTTCGGGGTCATTCTTTGCTTTTGAGGAAGCTGGCATTTTACCTGACCTTATCACAACGGCTAAAGGAATGGGCAATGGTTTCCCCATTGGCGGACTACTTATTTCACCTGCTTTTGAGGCATCACATGGCTTGCTGGGAACCACATTCGGAGGTAATTACCTAGCTTGTGCCGCCGGTTTGGCTGTCCTCGAAGTTATCGAAAACGAGAAGCTTCTCGAGAACGCTCAAAAAGTTGGTGATTATCTCATTTCTGAATTGAAGAATTTTGACAAAATACGGGAAGTACGCGGGCGAGGCTTGATGATTGGTCTTGAGTTTGACCAAAGTGTGGCACCCATTCGCAAAACGCTTGTCGATGAAAAACGAATCTTTACCGGGGTTTCATCAACCAATATTATCCGGTTGCTGCCTCCATTAACATTAACACAAAACATGGCGCAACATTTTCTCGAAAGTTTAAATGATGTGCTGAAAAAAGTATAATATAGATAACTTTACCCTCAAACCCTGCTCAAAATGATTAAATCTTATTGGAATGAAGAATGGCGGGAAATTGATTTTCCTTCCGGCGCCCTTCGTAAAAAGTATGCCATTAGTAGTTACGGCCGCGTGATTAGCTATAAGGATGTGATGGCCAATGGCGAATTTGTAAAAGGAGGTTGCCTTAAAGGCTATAAAACGCTGCCGCTAAGGCCATTTGGAAAGTCAACAACCTATTACGTACACAAACTTGTAGCCGAGTATTTTCTTGAACGTAACGGCGAGCATCAAAAGTTTGTGATTCATCGCGACTTCAACAAAGCCAATAACTTTGTTGATAACCTCAAATGGGCCGATAGCGAAGAGACCTTTGCCCATCAGCAAAAGAACCCGATGGTGATCGAAGGCCGCAGGAAAAACAAGGAACGCAAGCCCACCGAAGGGCCTAAGCTGACTGCCACGCAGGTTATGCGACTAAAAAAGAAACTGCTGGATCCGGAGCGCAAAACAAAATTACGAATTATTGCACGTCAGTTTGGCGTAAGTGAGATGCAGTTGCACCGCATTCGCAAGGGCGAAAACTGGGGGCACGTTGAGGTTTCCTGCAAAGATAAAGAGGACCCAATTCCCGGGTGGGAGTAAAGTTTTGGGTAAAAAATTTTGATAAACCGGGCACTTTAACTTTTTTAGAGTGTTATTGTTGCTTATTGATATTTAACGACATGATTGACGGAAAAATAGCCATTGTTGGAGGGGGAAACCTGGGCTCAGCCATTGCTAAAGGATTGGTTTTTACTCAGTCGGTAAAACCGGAATCAATTTGGGTTACACGCAGAAGGGCTCAGCTGCTTTCTGGTCTGACTCAGTTAGGCGTCACAACAGGGGCGGATAATCTTGCGGCTGTTAAGGATGCTCAAATCATATTTTTGGCTGTTAAGCCTTATCAGATGCGCGAGGTAATATCCGAAATAGAACCTGTAATTGCATCTGACGCAATTATCATCTCTCTGGCTACCGGAATCGACAACCGCACCCTGCTTGAGCTTACTGGTGGCCGAAACGCTGTTTACCGTGCCATGCCTAATACTGCAGTGGCCATTGGTCAGTCAATGACTTGCCTTTCGGGATTAAATGCTTCTGCACAACAGGATGAAAAGGTGAAAGTGCTGTTCGAAAAACTTGGCAGCGTGCTTTTCATTCCCGAAGAGCTAATGGCCGGAGCTACTGTGCTGGCAGCATGCGGAATTGCTTTTGCGCTCCGCTTTATCAGAGCAGCAACGCAGGGAGGCATCGAAATAGGTTTTGGTTCCGAGTTGGCACTTAAAATTGCATCCCAAACGGTAAAAGGTGCTGCACATCTTATTATCGAAGGTGGCACACATCCCGAAGCCGAAATTGATAAGGTTACCACACCGCGCGGAATTACCATTTCGGGATTGAACGAGATGGAGCATCAAGGGTTTAGTTCGTCTCTTATAAAAGGGCTGATGACATCCTTCCAGAAGATTGAAAACAGTAGTAAATAGTTAACTAAACTGCGAAAACAAGGGCGTGTATAAGTCGATTACCATAAAAATAGGTTCAAATGTGTTGACCCGTCCCGACGGGAAACTGGATCAGCTGCGCATCGGTCATATTACCGACCAGATTGCGTATTTGCATAAAAAAGGCGTGAAGGTGATTCTTGTGTCATCGGGAGCTGTGGCTTCCGGACGCAGCATGGTTCCTTGTCCGCCCAGAAAGGATCCGGTCTCCGAACGCCAACTGCTCTCATCGGTTGGGCAGGTTAAGTTGCTTTCCATTTATTCAACATTGTTTGAAGCACATGACATCACCATAGCGCAGGTTTTGGTAACCAAAGAGGATTTTCGTACCCGGGAGCATTATCTTAACATGAAAAACTGTCTCTCGGTGTTGCTCGATAACAACATTGTTCCCATCATTAACGAGAACGATGCTGTATCGGTTACTGCGCTTATGTTTACGGATAACGATGAGTTGGCAGGTCTGGTGTCCACAATGATGAATACGCAGGCATTCTTTATTTTGAGCAACGTGGATGGCGTATTCAGCGGCGATCCTAAGGATAAGGACTCTTTTCTCATCGAAAAAATTGAAAGTGCTGCTACCGACCTTTCGGCCTATGTTACTACCCAGAAGAGTAATTTTGGACGGGGAGGTATGCTTACCAAAGGCAGAGTGGCACAAAATACCGCTGCTGCAGGTATTGCCGTTCACATAGCCAATGGCACCCGCGACCATGTGATTGCCGATCTGGCCGAAAACAACGAGAACGTACCTCATACCCGTTTCATACCGGGAACACCACGCCCGGCAGTGAAAAAGTGGATGGCCTACTCCGCAGGTTTTACCAATGCCGAAGTTCACATCAACGAAGGTGCCCGCAACGCGCTCTACTCGCCAAGAGCTACCAGTTTGCTCTTAGCTGGCGTGGAGAAAATGTTAGGTGATTTTAAGAAGGGTGATCTATTGCGAATAATCGATCACAATAAAAAACTCATCGGCATTGGCAAGGCACAGTACGACCGTAAAAAGGCTGATGAGCATATAGATGATCATAAATACAAGCCTTTGGTGCATTACGATTATTTATTTCTGTTTCCTTAAGTACGCAAGTATAAGTTTTTTTTGATATTACATACAATGAGCACATTGTCACAAATAGTTAAAGCAAGGGAGTCGGCTCAACTGATGGTGCGAGTGGATAATGAAGCCAATCGAAAGGTATTGCTGGATTTGGCTGATAAAGCCGAGCAGAGTATTCCGGAATTGCTTAAAGCCAACAAGTTGGATTTGGATAAGATGCCTGCAACTGATCCGCGCTTCGATCGCCTGAAGTTAACTGAAGAACGTATTAAAGGCATTGCCTCAGATTTGCGCAATGTTGCCAATATGAACTCACCCATTGGCGATGTGCTGGAGCAACGTTCCATGCCAAATGGACTTGAACTGAAAAAAATACGTGTGGCCTTGGGTGTGGTGGGTGTTATTTATGAAGCGCGCCCCAACGTAACATTCGATGTGTTTGCGCTCTGTTTTCGCACGGGCAATGTGGCAGTGCTAAAAGGTGGGCAGGATGCATGGAATAGCAATTGTGCCATCACCAAATTGATACATGAATGTCTCGTCTCAAATGGCATCTCTCCTGAAGTGGTTCAGCTGTTGCCGCCCGAAAGGGAAGCTGCAACCGTGCTAATGGAAGCAGTGGGTTTGGTTGACGTGTTAATACCCCGTGGCTCACAAGGACTCATAAACTCTGTGCGCGACAACTCAAAGGTTCCTGTTATCGAGACTGGTGCAGGTGTGGTTCATACCTATTTTGATGAGTCAGCCGATTTGGAGTTGGGTAAAAAGGTGATTTACAATGCCAAGACCCGGCGCGTTAGCGTTTGCAATGCGTTGGAATGTCTGGTAATACACAGCAGTCGTTTGAATGACCTTGCTGCTCTGGTGGCTCCAATGGCCGATAAGTCGGTTTTAATCCTGGCCGACAACAACGCTTTCGAAGTACTTAACGGGAACTATCCGGACAATTTGTTGCAGCCTGCTTCATCCGACGCTTTCGGAAAGGAGCATCTGGATTATAAATTATCGGTTAAAACGGTGGATAATATGGATGAGGCGCTGGCACACATAGCTAAATACAGCACCAAACACAGCGAGGCTATAATTACCACAAGCCAAACCAATAAGGATCGCTTCTTTAAAGAGGTTGACGCTGCGGCGGTATATGCAAATACATCAACGGCTTTTACCGATGGGGCGCAATTTGGCATGGGTGCCGAGATAGGCATCAGTACGCAAAAACTGCATGCCCGTGGACCTATGGCATTGCCCGAACTTACTAGTTATAAATGGTTGATTGATAGTGACGGTTTAACCAGACCATAAAAAACATCTCCTATGAAAAGATTTTTAACTCCTGCCGACCTGGGCGACCTTCGCAAGGCACTTGAGGATGCTAAGAGCGTAAAGAACAACCCCTATGCCGATCAGGCTCTGGGACGTAATAAAACCTTGTTGCTGATATTCTTTAACTCCAGCTTACGTACCCGTTTGAGCTCGCAACGTGCCGGGTTTAACCTTGGTATGAATGTAATTGTTCTCGACATCAATAACGACGGATGGAAACTCGAAACAGAGTTTGGGGTAGTGATGGATGGCGATAAGCCGGAGCACATACGTGAGGCAGTGCCTGTTATGGGACAATATTGCGACATTATTGGTGTGCGCTCTTTTGCCCGTTTCGAGAGCAAGGAGGATGATTACAGTGAGAAGATTCTGAATCAGTTTATCGAACTGTCGGGAAAACCTGTAATCAGCCTTGAGTCTGCTACGAGGCATCCGCTCCAGGCTTTTGCCGATCTCATCACCATCGAAGAGTATAAAACAAAACCTCGCCCCAAAGTGGTACTCACATGGGCACCTCACCCCAGAGCGCTTCCGCAGGCTGTTCCAAACTCTTTTGTGGAATGGATGAAAATTGCGGATGTGGATCTGGTTGTTACCCATCCCGAAGGCTATGATTTGGCGCCTGAATTTATGGAAGGTGTAACGTACGAACCCAATCAGCAAAAGGCTTTCGAAGGCGCTGATTTTATCTATGCTAAAAACTGGGCGAGTTTCAACCAGTATGGCCAAATACTTAGCAAGGATCGTTCATGGACGGTGGATGAGGCTAAGATGGCGCTTACAAACAATGCAAAATTTATGCACTGCTTGCCGGTTCGCCGAAACATGATTGTGACCGATGGGGTAATTGAAAGCCCTAACTCCATTGTGGTTCAGGAGGCGGCTAACCGTGTGGTGTCGGCACAGGTGGTTTTAAAGCGGATGCTCCAGACCATTGCTGAGGCTTACGATTAAAACTGTTTTTGTTGATGGCACTGTTTTGTGTGAAACAAAGTGTGGCCTTTGCTTAGTGCTCAGACTTGCACTGCCTTATGGTGTTCTGAAGAATTATACATCAAAGATTTCTATTCGATGCAGGATTTAACAATAGTAAAAGTTGGTGGAAAGGTTGTGGAGGAACCGGAAAGCCTGAAAAAGTTACTCAAGGATTTTTCGGCCATGCCATCACCCAAAATTCTGGTTCATGGCGGTGGACGTTCGGCAACAGCTATGGCTGCCCGTCTGGGTATTGAAACAAAAATGGTAGAGGGGCGAAGAATCACCGATGAAGCTATGCTCGAAGTGGTTACCATGGTATATGGTGGTTTGGTGAACAAGAACATTGTGGCCGGACTTCAGGCTCATGGGCAAAATGCTCTCGGCATGACTGGCGCCGATATGAATATCATTCGCTCTAAAAAACGGGAAAAAGGTGACGTTGATTATGGGTTTGTGGGCGACATAGAGTCGGTGGATGCCAACGCCTTTGCCACTCTGCTCACAAGTGATGCGGTACCTGTGATTGCGCCGCTTACCCACAATGGAGAAGGACAATTATTGAATACAAACGCTGACACAATGGCCTCGGCGATTGCTTCAGCTCTGGCAGGTACTTTTCGGGTTACTCTGGTGTTTTGCTTCGAACTTAAAGGTGTGATGATGGATGTAGCGGATCCGTCATCGGTAATTTCACTAATCACTCCGGAGAGTTATCAGAATTTAAAGACCGCAAAGATTGTGGTTGATGGTATGATACCCAAGTTGGACAACGGCTTTGCGGCATTGCAGAAGGGCGTTTACCAGATTCGAATTACCAACACCGATGGACTAGCTGATGGGCCGGAACAGGGCACCTTTTTGCGGTTGAAGTAGTTGGTTGTGACGTGATTTGTTTCTGTTGCCAACATGGCCATCTTCCAATTTTTATTGTTTAAGGGTGTGCAATTTCATAAAATGCATGTTATAATATAATTGCTTAATTCAATGACCATAGATCAACTCCATAAAGATGCCGTTGAGGTGCTTACAAGGCTAATCTCAACGTCTTCCCTGAGCCGGGAGGAGGGCGATGCTGCGGATTTTATGGAGGCGTCATTAAAGCAGATGGGGTTTAATCCCAAGCGAAACAATCACAATGTATGGGTGGTTGCCCCGGCGTATGATCCACAGCGACCTACCATATTGCTCAATTCGCATCTGGATACTGTTAAGGCCACAGAAAACTGGCTGTTTGACCCGCTCACACCTCACCTTGAAGATGGCAAACTCACCGGTCTTGGCAGTAATGATGCCGGAGGGCCATTGGTGGCACTTATGGCCGCTTTCAGATACTTAGCAGCCCGCCCTCAGGCATATAACCTGATTTTTGCCGCAACAGCAGAAGAGGAGGTGTCAGGCGCAAACAATGTGGCGTCTATTCTGCCGTTTCTGGGTATAATTGACCTTGGCATTGTGGGTGAACCCACTCGCATGCAGATGGCTGTTGCTGAGAAAGGTCTGTTGGTTGTGGATGGTGTGGTTTATGGCAAATCCGGGCATGCTGCTCGCAACGAGGGTGTTAACGCCATAATGGAGGCTTTGCCAGTCCTCGATTTTTTCCGTAATTATCGATTCGAGAAAGTCTCTCCTTTTCTTGGAGAGGTGAAGATGACGATTACCGGCATCAATGCAGGTACGCAACACAATGTGGTGCCCGACAGATGCACTTTTATGGTCGATATCCGGGTGAACGAGTGCTATACCAATGAGGAGGTGTTTAACATTCTTAAAAGCCAGCTTAACTGTGAGTTGAAAGCCCGCTCATTTCGCCTGAATTCATCCTCAGTGGCTCAAAACCACCCTGTGGTGCTGCGTGGACTTGATTTGGGGTTGGAGGCATTCGGGTCGCCAACAACATCTGATCAGGCGGTGATGCCTTTTGATACGCTTAAAATTGGCCCGGGCGATTCGGCCCGCTCCCATACGCCCAACGAGTTTATCATGCTCGATGAGATTTATCAGGGCATCGACTTGTATATTCGCCTGCTCGACGGATTGCAGTTTTAAAACTAATGATAACCACAGCACCCTGTATATGGGTGTTTAATATTTGGAGATGACAAAACTTTGGGATAAAGGCACTGCCGTTAACAAGATGATAGAGGAGTTTACCATTGGCCGCGACCGCGAGCTGGATGTGGAGTTGGCTCCTTTTGATGTGCTTGGAACCATGGCACATATTACAATGTTGTCGGAAGTAGGGTTGCTGCCTAAAAATGATTTGGCGCTGTTGTTGCCTGAGTTGAAGAGGCTTTACCAACAGGCTCTGGACGGTAATTTTTGCATTGAGGATGGTATCGAGGATGTGCACTCTCAGGTAGAGCTGATGCTTACCCGCTCGCTCGGCGACGTGGGAAAAAAGGTGCACAGTGGCCGGTCGCGTAACGATCAGGTGCTGCTCGACCTTAAACTTTATGCGCGTCAGCGAATCATGCAATTAACCGAATCTGTTTTACGACTGTTTACTGCTCTGCAAAAACGCAGCGAGGCGCATAAGGCTGATTTGATGCCTGGGTACACACATCTTCAGGTGGCAATGCCTTCGTCCTTCGGACTGTGGTTTGGGGCTTACGCCGAAAGTTTAGCCGATGATATGCATCAATTGTTGGCTGCCTGGCGCATCGTAAATCAAAATCCACTGGGAGCCGCAGCTGGATATGGAAGCTCTTTTCCGCTTAGCAGAAAACATACCACCGATTTGCTCGGATTCGATGATTTGAGCTACAATGTGGTATATGCCCAGATGGGACGCGGGAAAATGGAGCGCAGCGTAGCCATGGCAATGGCATCTATCGCCTCAACTGTAGGGAAATTTGCAATGGATGCCTGCCTTTATATGAGCCAGAATTTTGGTTTCATTGGCCTGCCCGATGAACTCACCACAGGATCCAGCATCATGCCACATAAAAAAAATCCCGATGTATTTGAGTTGATACGTGCCAGGTGTAATAAGTTACAGGCAATGCCTCAGCAAATCATGATGATAACTGGTAATTTACCTTCTGGTTATTTTCGCGATTTACAAATCATTAAAGAGGTGTTTATTCCGGCTTTTGAAGAAATGCTGAGCTGCCTCGAACTGGCTACTTTCTCGGTAGAGAACATGACGGTGAAGCAAGATTTAATGAAGAATCCTATCTATAAGTACGCTTTTAGTGTGGAAGAGGTAAATAACAGAGTGTTGCAGGGTGTTCCTTTCCGAGAAGCCTATAAACAGGTAGGTTTGGAGATTGAAGCAGGCACATTTAAAGCACCGGACAACATCTCCCATACTCACGAAGGTTCCATCGGAAATCTCTGTAACGACGAGATTAAACGAAAAATGGACGAGATTCTATCTCAATTCTCGTTTGGCAAAATGAATGACGCAATCAGAAACTTAATCACATAACTTAACGAAAAACAAATGGCAGTAGTTGAAAAACTGGCGAAAGCCGCAGTGCAATCAAGCAGGATTGATAAGGAGTTATACAATACTTACAACGTAAAACGCGGATTGCGAAATGCTGATTTCTCAGGTGTATTGGTCGGCCTTACCAATATTGGTGACGTGGTGGGGTACAAAAAAGATGAGAATGGAGTCATTCAACCCAAACATGGGGAACTCTATTATCGGGGATACGAAATCACTGAGCTTACCCGGGGCTTTCAGGCCGACGGTCGTCACGGTTTTGAAGAAACTGCCTATCTCTTGCTTTCCGGAAAATTGCCAAACAGCAGCGAGCTAAAAGAGTTCACTGACCTCATTAAACAGGAGCAGGAATTGCCCTTCTCCTTATCTAAAAACCTTATCCTTTCTCTACGCGGCAAATGCATCATGAACATGCTGGCGCGTACAGTACTTGGCTTATACACCGATGACGATGAGGCTGAAAATTATTCGCCTGAAAACCTTATTCGTCAGTCTATCAGTCTTATCGCACGCTTCCCTGTCATTGTGGCTTATGCCTACTTTGGAATGCGACACTCTTTTCAGCGCAGGTCTTTGATTATTCGTCATCCGCGGCCAGAGCTAAGCATAGCTGAGAACTTTCTGTATATGCTTAAGGGTGACAGATATACCAGGCTTGAAGCCGATTTGCTCGACCTTGCCCTGGTGCTTCATGCCGAGCATGGTGGTGGTAATAACTCTACTTTTACAACCCGAGTGGTTAGTTCGGCGCAAACAGATACCTATTCGGCCATAGCAGCGGCATTGGGATCCCTTAAAGGTGGATTGCACGGTGGGGCCAATATTAAAGTCATCGAAATGATGAACAATATTAAAGATAACGTAAAGAACTGGAGCGACGAGAACGAAGTAGACTCTTATCTGGATAAAATGTTGAACAAGCAGGCATTTGATAAAACAGGTAAGATTTATGGTATTGGTCATGCCATCTATACATTGTCTGATCCACGCTGTGTTTTGCTCAAAGAGCAGGCCAGACAACTTGCCAAGGAAAAAGGTCGCGAGGACGAGTACAATCTCTATGCATCCATTGAGAAACTGGCGCCCAAGGCTTTCTATCGCTTCAAAGGTGCCAATTCCAAAACAATTGCCGCAAATGTGGATTTTTATTCAGGGTTTGTTTATCAATGTCTCGATATTCCGGAAGAGCTCTATACTCCTATTTTTGCAATTGCTCGGGTGCCCGGGTGGGCAGCTCACCGTATTGAAGAAGTTACATCTACCAGTGCCCGTATCATCAGGCCTGCCTATAAGAATGTTTGCGAGCGCCATCCATATAGACCGCTTAGCGAACGATAACAGATTTTTAAACCGGTCCATGTGGCCGGTTTTTTTTCATCCCCGCATTAGGAATTGTATTTTTATGCAACACATGTCACATCTGTATTTTTCATGCGGATGTTGGATTGTGATTGATGTCTTATGGTTTGCATCAAGTGTGGTTGTTGATGGTTGCTGTGTGTAGAAATACTTTATGGGATATTTATTCATTTTTCACAAATGCCCTTGTTTTTAATTGATGATTATTCTTAAATTTGCATTCGAAATAGTTTTACCTGATTAATTATAAGCTGTATGCCTGAAGCTAGAGAGATTAAACTGGTGTTGGAAGACGGTTCCGTCTTCGTTGGGAAATCATTTGGTTGCCACAAGTCGGTAGCCGGCGAAGTGGTTTTTAACACGGCAATGACCGGGTACCCCGAGAGTTTAACCGACCCGTCCTACAAAGGGCAGATATTGGTCTCAACTTATCCTCTTATCGGAAATTACGGGGTGCCTTCCAAAGAAACGGAGAACGGCATCCCGAAATTTTATGAGTCTGACCGTATTCATATTTCCGGTTTAATTGTATCTGACTACTCATTTGAGTTCAGCCATTGGAATGCCGGACACAGTCTCAGTGAATGGCTTGTTCAGAATGAAGTTCCCGGTATCTTTGACATTGATACACGCGAACTCACCAAACTGCTGCGCGACAAAGGGCCGCTTCTTGGTAAAATTGTGGTAGAGGGTGAGGATGTTGCTTTCTACAACCCCGACAATGACAACCTTGCCGCGATGGTTTGCACAACAGAGCCTCAAGTTTATGGTAACGGTAAGCACAAAATTGTTTTGGTAGATACCGGGGCCAAGTACAACATTCTCAGATGTCTGCTCAAAAGAGACACCACCGTTGTTCGTGTGCCATGGGATTATGATTTTACCAAAGATGATTACGATGGCATAATGCTTTCAAACGGACCGGGTAACCCTGCGGTATATACGCAAACCATTGAGAATATTAAAAAAGCACTGCAAGGAGATAAACCAATTTTCGGTATTTGTTTGGGAAATCAGCTGATGGGAATTGCTGCCGGAGGATCAACGCATAAGCTTAAATACGGGCATAGGGCACATAACCATCCGGTACGTAAAGTTGGTACCGATACTTGTTATATCACCAGCCAAAACCATGGATTTGTTTTGGATACCGATTCGTTGGCAAAAGATTGGGAACCTCTGTTTGTGAATATCAACGACAATACCAACGAAGGGATTCGTCATAAAAGCAAACCATTCTTTTCAACGCAGTTTCACCCGGAAGCTTCCAGTGGACCTACCGATACCGAGTTTTTGTTCGATGAGTTTATTGGGCTGATTGAGGATTATAAGAATAAGTAACAGCAAGAATCTGTTAAGATTTTAAGGCTCGGCGTTCCCCGGGCCTTTTTTGTTATGTGATGAAACGCCGCGGTTTCTTAATGGCTTAAGTTAAAAGAAAAGGCAAAACAGCCCAAAGATATTCTCTTTGTGCGGCTTTGCCTTTTGTGTTAACGTATGTCAGAAAGGTATTCTGACTATGCTTCTTCTTTTACGCTTGCGCTGCTCTTGGATACAACAGCTTTGATAATACCTCGTTGTGAACCTTTGATAAATTCAACAATCAGGTCTCTCTCTTCTGACGGCTCCAGATAGGTGTTGATGTATTCTACAGCCTGACTGATATTAAGTCCTCTCTGGTATATGGCTCTGTACACTTCATGGATGGCAGCGGTCTGCTCCTTGCTAAATCCCCGGCGTTTTATGCCAGTGTAGTTAATACCCATGTAAGCAGCAGGAACGCCAAAAACTTTGGTAAATGGTGCCACATCCGAAAGTACACCGGCCATTCCTGAAACCATGGCGTGTGTTCCAATACGGCAAAACTGGTGGATTGCACTGGAACCACCAATCACGGCCCAATCTTCGACGATTACTTCGCCGGCAATTTGCACGCTGTTGGCTATCACACAATTGTTGCCAACTTCGGTGTCATGCCCCAGGTGTGTATAGGCCATCAACAGGGTGTTGTTACCAACTTTGGTAAATCCTTTGGATGCAGTACCACGGTTGATGGTTACATATTCTCTAACGGTGGTGTTGTCTCCAATCTCAACAGTACTGTATTCTCCTCTGAATTTCAAGTCTTGTGGCACGGCTGCGATTACAGCGCCAGGGAAAATTTTACACTCTTTTCCGATGCGCGCTCCCGGGTAAATGGTAGCATTGGCGCCAATCCAGGTGCCTTCTCCAATTACCACATCTTTGTCAATCTTAGCAAATGCTTCTATTACTACATTCTTTCCTATTACTGCTTCGGGGTGAATCTCCGCACGCGGTGAAATCAATTGCTCCATTCGTTTTAGTTAGATGTACAACAAATAGCCGGGCTTGGGTAAATACATTCCCAAACCGGCTAAAGGTTAATTCTTTTTGTATGTCATTCCTTAGTATGACAATCTTATCTAAGGTCACACGTACGCCAATTGCAATTATTTTTAAATTATTTTAGTTTGTCTCACTTACACTGGTTTGTTATATTGTAGTTTATATAACTTCTTTCGGCTTGTTGTACGAATCCAATTGTGTATGAGGTTTTTTTGTCTTTTGCCATTTTTGTTTTATTTTATCGAGGCTTCAAAAGGTCAGATTGTATCTCGTCTGCGTGGTGAGGTTCAGTATGGTTTTATTATTTCGCATGCTCCTGACTTAAGGCCTCTTTCTGCAAATTACCCATACGGTTTTTCCCTTTCCTATCAGCAAATGGCAACAAGCCAAAGGCATTGGAATGCCTGTAATTGTTTTCATTATCTGGGTGCAAGGTTTTCATATCTCAATTTTGGCGATTCCCAATCGTTGGGAGAGGCATATTCCATTTCAGCTATTTTCGAACCCCTCTTGTGGCGAAGTAAAGGTTTGTCGTTGAGTCTGCTAAGTGGTGTTGGTGCAACATGGCTCACACGCGTTTACCATCCCGATAACAACCCGTTGAATCAATTTTTTAGTGCAAGGATGAGTTTTCTTTTATCCGTGGCACCGGTAATACAGTATAATTTTTCGCCGGACTGGAGTCTACAATTGGCACTCAATTATAACCACATAAGCAATGGGGGGCAGCGACAGCCCAATAGAGGAATGAACTTTCCGCAGGTCGGACTTGGAGTGGGTTATAATCTTAAGAAGTCTGTTCTACCATCCTACCCAAAGCTTGAACCTGATGGTGTATGGCATGGCTGGATTGAAGCGGGATACACCACACTTAAAACCGGTGATGCACATGTGCGTCGTCCCGTATTTTCCATTGCAGGAGGATTTTATCACCCGTTTACCAGCATCAATGCAGCAGGCTTTGGTGTCGAGTTTTCTGATGATTATTCAATCCGTTCAAATACCAGTGATAAAAAGTACACGCTGGCACCCTTTGTTTCGCATCACTTATTGCTCGGCAGATTTGACTTTTCTCAGCGATTGGCTTATTATGTGATAAAACCAGATGATGTAGCCAGTTATGGTTGGTATCAGCGTTACGCACTGCTATTTAATGCCACAAAGCGCTTAAATATTGGTTTTTCCATGAAGACGCACGGGCATGTGGCAGCAAATCTGGATTTGAGAGTGGCCTGGCTGTTTTAGGAATGGTTTTTGCTTGACATACAAGGCGTTCAGTAATTTTCAACTTAATTCTACGGCCATGAAAGCGTTGATTTTTTTAGCCATTGTTGCTCTGTTGTTTAATTCATGTGGTTCAACTAAACCTGTTGACGCGCCCAATCAACTGTTAGAGGTAGCTGCCAGCGACAGTCTGGAGTATGAACTGATTATTTTTGACCCTGGTTTTGAAGCGTTTCTTGCCACCAAGCCATCAGCGGAATTCTATTCTCAACACTATTATGAATCATGGAACCACAGATACGTTCTTGAATGGAATATCCGTCACCAAAACCCCCTTCGCTACGGCGATTTCTACCAGACTCAAATTCATTATGATCCGCATGTGGATTATGGACTCGAATTAAACTACAGATTGTACAACTATTTTCAGTACATCGACGAAAAGTATGGTATAAGGCTTATTCGGCGCCGAGGGCGTTAATGTCTTTGCCCAATTGTTTTGAATGGTTTGATTCACAATTCTGTATCTGGAGTTGGCGATTCCCGTTTCAGGTTGCCCCTGTAATATGAAAACCATATTCCTGCGGCGGCAATGGTTGTAAATACCAGGAAAGTAGATGCCATACTTCTTATAAAAATATGGTCTGCCACTGTCGAAATTTGTGTTTTTCCTATATACAAAGCAAAAAACAGAGAGACAATGGTCATACTAACCATTTGACCTACCACCCGCATGGTAGCCGATATTCCCGATGCCAATCCATATTGATGTTTCTCTACGCTACTCATTATGGTATTCATGTTAGGCGAGGAGAACAGTCCAAAGCCAATACCCATAAAAACAAGATTCAATATTATGATGTAGAGCGAGGTTGACGCGGTTAAAAAACTGAAAACCAAAAGCCCTGCGGTGCAAATGGCCATGCCTGTGGTGGCTAGTATTCGGGGCTGAATCCGTTCAGACAACCGGCCGGCAATTGGCGAAACAATGGTCATCATTATGGGTTGAAAGAGAATTATCGTTCCTGCCTGCTGTGGCGTCATATCTTTGATTTTCTGAAGATACAGACTCAGCAGAAATACAATGGCAAATGTTGCGCTGTAATTGATGAGGGCCGCAATGTTAGAGTATGTAAACAGCTTATTTTTCGTAAATAGTCTTAACTCTATTACGGGATGTTTTACGTTGTTTTCGATGATGGCAAACAGTACCAGTAAAATTGTTCCCAGCGCCATCAATCCCCAACCGGTCACATCAGGAATCCGCGATGTTCCGGCAACAAGTGAGATTAATGAGAGGGCATAAACCAATGAGCCTGATAGATTTATTTTTCTTGGCGTGGATGAGGGTTTATCACTACCCAGATAAAGGAAGGTGATAATGGACGCAAATAGTCCCAGTGCCGATGAGAAAATAAATATGGATCGCCAGCCAATCTGTTGGGTTAAAACTCCTCCTGCAAAAGGCCCCAGTGCCAAACCCATGTAAACCGATGCCACAGAAATACCCAATACTCTGCCACGTTGCATGGGTGGAAAAATTGATACCAGTATGGCAGGCCCTGTGGTCATGGTCATGGCACCTCCAATGCCTTGAAGAAACCGAAATAGTATCAGTACGGTGCCAGACGGAGAGAGTCCGCATCCCAAAGTTGTAATGGTGAAAATTACAACTCCGATTTTAAAAATGCGCCTTACACCTGTAATGTCTGCCCATCTGCCCATGGGCAGCAACAGAATGGCCGACGACAGCAAAAAGGCTGTGACAATCCAGCTCAGCGCAAGCGCGTTCATCTGAAAAGCCTGCTCAATTGCAGGGAGTGCTACATTTACAGCGGATATCAGGAAGGGCCCTAAAAAAGATGTGATGACAGCAATTCCCAGAGCTGTCTTTTGTGTTTTATCCCAACTCATTCTTAATTATTCAAAAGGTTCCATCGCCCGTTTGTATATTCCATGTATCCAGGCTATTGCCATGCCATAGTTGGTTACGGGTACACCTGCATCAATTGCAGGTTTTAATCTGTTGGTTAACTGCCGTCGTGTAATCATGCATCCTCCACACTGTATCACAAGTGCATAATCGGTAATAGGATGTTCTATGTTATCCAGTCCTGAAACCATGTGGAAGCTGATGTTCTTACCTGTATAATTTGTGAGCCAGCGTGGTATTTTTACCCTGCCAATATCGTCGCAAGTTGTGTGATGCGTGCATGATTCAAGTATCAACACTTTGTCACCATCTTTCAAGCTCTCTATTTTTGGAGTGCCTGCTTTGTAGGCTTCAAAGTTTCCTTTGTGGCGGGCAAGCAACACACTAAATCCGGTGAGCAGTATGTTAGTGGGCACAATGCGGCTCACCTTATCAAAAAGCTGGCTGTCGGTGATGGCTAATTTTGGCAGGATGGTTGTTTTCTGAAAGAAAGCCTCCAGTTCGCTCTCTTTGAGAACAATGTTGATGGCATGGTTATCCAGTACATCCCGAATGACTTGTACCTGCGGAAGAATCATTCTGCCTTCGGGTGCTTCTGTATCAATGGGAGTGATAAGTAACACAAAATCACCTTGCTCAATAATGTCGCCCAATAGCGAGGGGTTTACATATGCCGTTTCAGGTATCGATTTTTGAATGGCACTCAGAATTTCTGTATTTGATTCTCCCTGAGCGTATTCCAGGAACAGCGTTGCACCTGAGTCAATATATTTTTTGCGGGTAGCGGGCGTGGCAGCCTCTATATCTCTCTTGTTATGAATTACTATAAATGGCAGCTCCAGAGATTTAAATCTATCTATCAAATTGTGCTCCCACGAATCAAAAGTGTTGGATGTTACAATGAGTATTGCCAAATCAATCTGTTCAAGCACGCGCAAGCTTTTGGCAGTTCTTTTCAGCCCCAGGTCTCCGCTGTCATCAATACCCGCCGTATCAACCAACACAGCCGGACCCACACCGGGTATCTCCATCGATTTTTTTACAGGGTCGGTTGTAGTGCCGGCAATGGGTGAAACGATGGCAATATCCTGACCTGTAATACAATTTATTAAGGTGCTTTTGCCATTGTTGCGTTTGCCAAAAAAACCGATGTGGGGTTTTTTGTCCCGTGCCATATTGGGCGTATTAGCTGAGAATCATCATAAACTCACTTTCCAGAATATCTGCCTCTTCTTTAGATGGTATCCAAACTTTCCAGTTGATGAGGTATTTTTTCAGGATGAGGAAGAATGTAAGCGGGAACTCATCGTTTTGCCAATTTTGGTGATAATTTAGCAAGCCTAACCGCTTAATAAAGAGATCCAACTCGATGATTATTTGTAAGTAAAACTCCTGAAGCGGCAATTTTCCTTCAATTTTCACCGGGGGTATCTCAGCACCGAATGGAGCCGAGCTTTTTGTAAATGTAAAGTGTATTTTTTTTCCATCCGGAGACGATATTTCAAGCACAAAAATGCAATCTTCGCTGTACCATTCAATGGCAACGCTGTTCTCTTCTCCCCACAGGTGTGATGGTTCATGTATCAGGTTCACCATTGCTTTTAGCATGTCCGCCAACGGGTTGCATACATTTAACGCATCAAAATGCAGTTCTTTTTTTCCAAATGCGAAATATCCGATTGCTTTTCCGGTTTCTGGGAGGTCGTATTTGAATTTGAACTTTGAACTCATATTGCGTAGTATGTTTTTACTTTCGGCAAAGTGATGAAATTGCCATCACAATCAATACTTATTACTGCCAGGCCACGTTATGCAAGGCTTGGAAGTTTCGTCGGGTTAATATACCGACGATAATTTATACCCGTGAAAGTATGAAAAAATGATATATGTACCAGATGTTTTAAAACATTTTTTATTTGACGGTGCCTCATTTCTTGATTGTTACTGTGCGATACACTGCGTTTATTAACTTCGAATCTCTTTTAAATCTACGTGGAAAAATTATTTAGGTTGTTAATGTAACAAGATTATTGTTTATTGGTATAAGATAGCTAGCTAACATTGGGTTCATGAGGAATAATCTTGTCGTAGTTTCTTTCTTTTTGTTCTTTTATTCATCCTTGGAGGTGAATGCACAGTTGCGATATAACAGCGATCCGGCCAGTTTTCTCTTGCCCGAAGAGCCACCTGTTACCGCACGTATTTTCGCTTCCGGGTTAATTTCAACTGGTCTCGATGAGGTGAATGGCTCGTTTTCTCCCGATTTCCATGAGTTTTATTTCACGGTGTTTCATCGAAACGATATTTCTGCTGTTTTGGTAACCCGCTACTCAGGTGGCGTGTGGCGGTATCCGGAAGTCGTTCAATTCTCAGGCATTTACCGCGATGCCGACCCCCATGTTAGTCCGTGTGGCACACGTATCTATTTTTCGTCTACACGGCCTGTTGAAGTTGGAGGCAGAGATGATGTCTGGAATTTATGGTATGTGGATCGTTTAGGTGACGACTGGTCGAAACCCGTGCCCATCGTTCTGGATTTAAATCGTCATGAGCGTCATCCCACAATAAGTAACTCCGGCATTTTGTGTTTTCAGGCAGATTATGGCACCTCACTCGTGACCTTCGATTTTCTGGCTACCAATATTTATACTGCATTGCCTAATGTTTCGGGTTGGGATGCACCACTGAAAATGCAGGCTCCGGTAAATAGTGAATTTGCCGACTACTCACCTTTGATCTCTCCCGATGAACGTTTTCTCATTTTTGCATCGAACCGACCAGGTGGTTTTGGAAACAGCGACTTATACATCTCATATAAAAATGAAGATGGAAGCTGGGGCGAAGCCCGAAATTTGGGAGGTGGTGTCAATTCGGCCGAAAACGATCATTATCCCTCATTAAGTCCTGATGGAAGATTTCTGTTTTTTGCCAGCAATCGTAAACTGGAACAACCCATTCCGGCAGGAAGAATCAACTACACCTATTTCAAACGTGTTGCCTTGGGTGCCGGAAATGGTTTGAACGATATCTATTTTGTAGGAACTTCGGTGCTTGATTTGTAAACCTGTTATCTACCAAACCGGGGCAGCGTAGGCTTTCACCTCTTTGGCTGTTATCTCGTTGCTACACAATATTATCAGTCGCTCAATCACATTGCGGAACTCTCGGATATTTCCTGTCCACTTGATGGACTGAAGCGCTTCAATGGCTGATGCATCAAAAGTGCGCAATGGAACAGCAAGCTCTTCGCAAATTATCTTATTGAAGTGTTCGGTGAGCAGAGGAATGTCTTCTTTGCGTTCGTCTAATGCCGGAACATGAATCAAAATAACGCTTAAGCGGTGATATAAATCTTCTCTGAAAAGACCCTTTTTAATCTCTTCCTGAAGGTTTTTGTTTGTGGCTGCCAGCACGCGCACGTCTACTTTGATGTCCCTGTCGCTGCCAACTCTCGAAATTACATTTTCCTGAAGTGCTCTTAATACTTTAGCCTGTGCTGTAAGGCTCATATCACCTATCTCATCCAGAAAGATGGTGCCTCCATGGGCTTGTTCAAACTTTCCTTTTCGTTGTTTTATTGCCGATGTAAAAGCCCCTTTTTCGTGACCAAACAGCTCACTTTCAATTAATTCGGATGGGATAGCAGCGCAGTTTACTTCCACAAAAGGTTGGTCAGCTCGGTTGCTTTTATCATGCAGCCATCGTGCCACAAGTTCTTTCCCTGTGCCGTTGCTTCCTGTAATCATTACGCGTGCATCGGTAGGAGCCACCTTATCAATCATCTCCTTAACAGCCATAATGGCCGGAGACTGACCAATCATGTCAAGCGATTTGCTGATTTTTTTACGCAGCACTTTTGTCTCCGTCACCAAATCTTTTTTCTCAATGGCGTTTCGGATGGTCACCAGCAACCGGTTCAAATCAAGTGGCTTCTCAATAAAATCGTAAGCGCCTTTCTTAATGGCGTCAACCGCCGTGTCAATGTTGCCGTGTCCCGAAATCATGATAACGGGTATATCCAGTCCTTTTTCCACGATTTTCTGTAGCACTTCAATGCCATCCATCTCCGGCATTTTGATGTCGCAAAGAATGATGTCAAATTTATCCTCATCGATGAATTGAAGACCCTCCGGACCATTTTCGGCCAGCACTACTTCATTCCCTTCATACTCCAAAATCTCCTTGAGTGTTTTCCGGATGCTCCGTTGATCGTCAATTACCAGTATTTTTGACATATCCTAAACGTCTGATGTGTTTGTGTGAAGTTGTTTGCTACAACTCGCTGTTAATGATTTGCATAATGGCGCCCTCTTTCAAAGCAAAAGAGCATTGCCAAACCTCTTCAGGTTTGATGTGATTTAAAACCCACTGAACGATGATACTTGCCGGAACAATGTTATTCACACGCTCCCTGTCCATTCCCGGGATGGTTCTCCGGTAGTCTGCATCGTTGGTGATGAGTTGGTGATGCACGTTTGCGAGCTGCTCCTGATTGAGTTTGAATGTTGTGACTTTTGACAGGTCAAGCAAAGGGTATTCTCTCTTAGCTATAATGCCTGCCAGTGTGTCGAACGAGCCTGAAGAGCCTACCACTTTATGTATGGCATATTTATCAACTGCATCCAGCAAAGGGCCTAATTTAGACGAAAGATGCTTCTCGATGGTATCAATTTCATCCTGCTTAATGGGGTCGGAGGGGGTAAACTGCTCCAATAGTCTTGCAACTCCCAGATTATAGCTGTCTTTCCATGCAATGCCATTTTTGTTGGCGATGATAAATTCAACGCTTCCTCCACCTATATCTACCACCAGCGAGTATTCGTTGCCCATGGGCACCACTTGTTTTACGCCGTCAAAGATGGTCTGAGCTTCTTCATCGCCCGGAATTACCCGTATGGTAAGTCCTAATTCCTGTTTTACTCTTCGCACAAAATCGTTGCCATTGGTGGCACTGCGTATGGCGGAAGTGGCAAAACAGAATATGCTTTCCACCTGATATTCCGATATGGTAATGAGATGTGAGGTTAGCGCTTCAACGCCACGCTTCATTGCCTCCGGTGTTATCGTGGCTTTGTGAATTCCGCCTTCGCCAAGTTTGGCCGGATATTTTGATTCAACAAGGATGCGATAGGAGTTATGCTCCACCTCAGTGATGAGCAGATTAAATGTGTTGGTTCCTAAATCAATGATGGCAACTCTGGTTTTTTCCATTTCCCTGATGCTTATAGTAACTTCAAAGTTATAAAAATTAATGGCATTACAAGGAGTATGCAGGCATTACGCGTATGTTACCTGGTCGAATACCTGAACCACTTCCATAATTCTTTGTAATTCACTTTTTTACCGTACATAAGTATGCCTGTTCTGTATATTCTGGCTGCAAACCATGTGGTGAATAAAAAGCCTGCTACCAGCAGCGCCATGGATAGCGCAACCTGCCACATAGGCACGTCAAACGGAATTCTGGCCATCATTACAATTGGAGATGTGAATGGTATCATGGAGAACCAAAATACCAGTTCACTGTGCGGATTGCGGAAAGCGGCCATGGCAACATACAATGCAATAATGATGGGTATTGTGACCGGAAACATAAACTGTTGGGAGTCTGTTTCGTTGTCAATGGCTGAGCCAATAGCTGCAAAAAGCGATGCATAGAGCAGATATCCACCAATAAAGTAAAAGACGAAGAGAATGAGGGTGGTGACCGGATTCATGGTGTTAATCATTTCCATGATGCGGCCGTAATTAAACCCGGTTGACGCTGCAAGCTCTTCCATCTGGGCGGTTGTGTCTTGCGAACCGGCAATGGCTTCGATGCCATCAAGTCTTGTTGGCATAGGCGCATCGGTGAAAACCACAGTTTTTAATACTGTGAGGATTAAAAAGGTGAAAACAATCCATAGAACCACTTGGGTAAGCGCTACCAGTGCAATGCCAATGATTTTTCCCATCATCAACTCAAATGGTTTAACCGATGAAATAATAACCTCCACTATGCGGCTTGTTTTCTCCTCCATCACGCCTCGTAAAACCTGCGTGCCATAAATGAAGATGAAAATATAGGACATGAAGGCAAAGAGCATACTCACTATCATGGCTATTTCGGTTGAGCTTTCCTTCTCAGTTCCATCCTGACCTAATTTTAGTGTGGTAATGTTAACCCGCACATTGTTTATTTCGCCCATGATGTGGTCCAACCCTTCCAACTCAAAGGATTTGAGCTTCTCTTCCCTTAGAAAGTCTCGCAGGCTCCTTGAAATGTGGTCTCTTACATCAATGGTTATTTGGCCATCAGAAAACAGGCGGATGGCGTCAGGACGCTTCAGCAAATCGTCATCAATCGAAAGAAATGCGTAATATCCAGTAGATCCGAATTCGTTGCGTAGTTTGTTCTCTTCGGATGCGGGCAAGTAGCTGAAAATTAGAAGGTCGCTGTTTTGTATGCGCCCCTCGTAAAGGCCTGAATGGTCGATTATTGCAATGTGCTTCTCTTTTGTGTCTTCCAACAGGTGCATCAATGCCGGTATTGCGAACATGGCAGCGAAGAGTATCGGCCCCAAAATGGTCATGATGATGAAACTCTTCTTTTTAACTCGTGTGAGATATTCGCGTTGGAGTATTAATGGTATTTTACTCATGATTCGTCAGGGTTTGAGTCATTTTTTATTCTCGTTCACAACCTTAATAAAAATATCGTCCATGCCCGGCAGTATCTCCTGGCAGCCGTGGATGTCGCAATGGTTAATAACCAGTTTCAGAAGGTGGTTTACATCCATTTCGCGCGGCATTCTTATCTGTAAAGATTGGTTTCCGTTGACCGACTTTGTACTCACAATTTCTGCTTTCTCATTAATGAGCGTGTAGGCCTGTTCTAAATTGCCAGAGATGTCCAGTTGAACAAGATTTTCTTTGTACTGGTAACGCACATCGGATACTTCACCGGTAAGTATTGCTTTGCCGCGATTTATCAGGGTGATGTGGTCGCAAAGCTCTTCTACCGAACTCATGTTGTGCGTCGAAAAGATGATGGTTGCACCCTCTCTCTTCAGGTTTAGAATCTCTTCCTTTAATAGATTGGCGTTGATAGGGTCAAAGCCGCTGAATGGTTCGTCAAAAATGAGTAACGATGGTTTGTGCAGTATGGTGATGATAAATTGAATTTTTTGTGCCATACCTTTGGATAGCTCTTCAACTTTTTTGTCCCACCACGGCTGTATTTCGTATTTTTCAAACCAGAATTTCAAACGCTTCAGGGCGTCTGCACGCGACATTCCTTTAAGTTGTGCCAGGTAAAGAGCCTGTTCGCCAACTTTCATTTTTTTGTACAAACCGCGTTCTTCGGGAAGATAGCCAATGCGACTGATATCGCTGCTTTTGAGCGGTCGTCCGTCGAAGAGAATTTCGCCCTTGTCAGGCCCGGTAATTTGGTTGATGATTCGGATGAGTGTGGTTTTGCCAGCACCGTTGGGGCCTAACAAACCAAAAATGGTGTTGTGCGGTACGGCCACATTCACATGGTCGAGTGCCAGATAACCCGAATAATCCTTTACTACATTTCTTGCTTCTAAAAATGACATAAAAACAGGATTAGGATACTTGTTTTATCAATATCAAAGCAAATGTAGGCAAAAAATGCTAATTTATTCAGATGAGACGGTTCAACACCGCATCTCCATCAATTATTTTTTTTGCAAGGGTGTTTATTGTAGTTTTTGTGGCGAGATCCTGATATTGGTTTCTTATAATAGCGTACTGGTTGTGTATTGGGCATGGATTTTCATCAGAGCATTTGCTCAGGCCTATGCCACAACGTGTAAAAAGTTTATAGCCCTCAATGGCATTGATGATTTCAATTAATGGCAGTGGTTTGCTTTGTGGGTCGAAGAAGAAGCCTCCACCGCGACCTCTTACTGACATGAGCAGTTTTTGGCGTACTAGTGTTTGTAAAATTTTGGCTGTAAACTGTTCGGGTGCTTCAATTTCCCGGGCAATTTCGCGATAACCGGGACGCAGTCCGTCCCGGTTTTTTACAGCGATGTAAACGAGTGATCGGATGGCATATTCAGAGGCCTTAGATAGCATACTTATATTTTTGCCGACTAATTTACTACTTTTTTCTCCAATTCGAGGGCTTTTGGAAAAAGGATGTTGTTTTCCAGATGAATATGGCGGTGGAGGTCGGCTTCAAAGGCTTTTAATTTTTCCAGTCCTACACGGTATGTGTTACAACCATCGGCCGGAACGGTGTAATTGTTGGTGAGTTTTGCAATGTTGCGGAAACGCTCTCCTTCACCATCGTGTTCATCGTTCATGGTGTCGATAACATCCTCAATGCTTTTTGGCGCCAGTTTGGTTGTTTTTTTGTTTGTGCGTTCTGCCTCTTCAAGACGCTTTACATAAGGGAAGAGTATCTCCTCCTCATCTTTCAGGTGACTGGAGAGTGCTGCTACAGCCCCATTAAACAAGGTGTTAACTTCAACCAGTTCGGGGTGGTTTGCACCATGCACTTCGGCCAGCTTTTCAAGATATTGTGGTATGGCTTGGATGTTCTCTCGCACAAATGTGTGATGCACTTCAATGATATGCTCTATCAAACTTGAAAGTGGCAACCGGTTTATCAGGTCAGATTCCGGATCTTTGCCCTGTACAGCTTTTTCGAGGTTTGCCAGTAATTGCGCCAACTCAACACCATATTTTGATGCAGCGTTTTCCAATGTAATGTTTCCTCCGCAGCAGAAATCAACCCCAAACTGGCTAAAAATGTCCGCTGTTTTGTAGTTCTGTGCTACCAATGCACCTACCGTTATGTTTTTGTCGATTGCCATAATAACTTGTTTAAAGTGGATAAAAATATCTTTAATAGTGCAAATATATCGGTCGGGGTGGTTATATGCAAATAATAAAAGACAAAAACATCTTTAATTAAGTTTTTTTACTTTTTAAAGGCCTAACACCATTTGGTTGAGTGTTTTCCTGATGCTATATTTTCTATAGGTTTGAACCGTTCGTCAGTTTACTTTTTGCTTTTGCCCATTAGTGGTTAGATTAGGATTTAATAACATTACTTATACTTAGATGGAGTTTGTAGTTCTAAATGTATTAACTGATTTTTATAATTTTGTACCGTATGATTGAGATACTTATCGATAAATATTACCCGAAGCATCGTAAGGTTCGTTCCATTTTGCTTTGCCATAGCAACTTGGTGAGGGATAAATCGTTGCTTATTCCGCAAAACCATCCGGAACTTAGCGCGAACGTTCATTTGCTTAATGATGGGGCAATGGTGCATGATATAGGAATTGTTTTTACAAACGCTCCAGGGATTGATTGCTTTGGGGATGCGCCATATATTTGTCATGGAATTCTTGGAAGAAAAGTTCTTGAAGAGAATGGTTTGGAACATTTGTCGTTGTTTGCCGAGCGACATACAGGTGCGGGTTTGTCTCTGCATGAGATAAAGCAACAGGAGTTGCCTTTACCTGCCAGAGATATGGTGCCTGTTTCTATCGAAGAACAAATTGTATGTTTTGCAGATAAGTTTTTTTCGAAAGGTGCAGATATGGAGCGTGAGAAATCTCTGTCACAGGTGCGAAGGGAATTGGCTCGCCATGGCATCGAACAGGTTAAGCGTTTTGACAGATGGTGTGAAATATTTTTATAAAAATGATGCAAGAGGAGAAAAATGAGGATAGGGGGGCAGCATATTTCTATCATCACCCGGATTTTAAGTTCAATTGTGCTCAGGCAATAGTACACTATTTTGGTGGCGATGCGGATGCCGTGGAGCGTATGCGCAAATGTGGAGGTGGAAGAGCCAATCTTGGCAATTGTGGCGCATTACACGGTGCTCTGGAGATTTTGAAGGATTCTTCCTGGCATCGTGAATTGGTATACAAAAAATTTGTTGAAAGGGCAGGTTCTCCATTATGCCACGAGATTCGTAAAGGTAAAGGTGTGTCGTGCAAAAATTGTGTGGAAATTGCAGAAGCGATTCTGGTTGAGATGGATGTAAAACCCAAACACATCTCAGAATAGGTTTAGTCGTTCTATTGCGAGCCAGATGTTAATACCATCAGATATATGACGCAAAAATGAGGTGGAGTGATTCGCAGGAAAACAGCTTCTTAGCTATTTGAATCATTAACCTCTGGGTCGATGAATGCAAATGTATGGTTTTGTGCGGAGGTTTTTGTCATTTTGGTAATTCAACAAAAAATCCGTTGTCATTTTATTCTGCTGTTACCATTACTTCGTTCAAAATTAGCTTGAAGTTTATTAATAGTAGTTTTCATACGATATTTATCGCTATCGTTACAAATACTGATACGTGTCAAATGTTTTGATTAACAATGAACTGTCAGTGTTTTATGTATGACATTCATTACTGTCGTTTTTTATTTTTACTCCTAAATCTTCTAAAATTCGCATTGATATATGAACAAGTTGTTTATGATTCCATAGGTAGCTTAGGTATATAAATCCAAATAAAACAGACCAACACACTATCCACAAAATTCCAATCTTTAAAATTCCATTATATGAATTGAAGTATTCAACTATTAATAAAGGTAACGTTAGAAAAAGGAAAATAGAAAAAATGAATACTAACCCGTATTTAATGTAAGTTTCGATGTCTATTATAATTTTTGAATTACTTTCAGATGCTTTAAATTCAAATGTTATAGTCCCTATTCCACGAAAAGGATTAATTAATGAGGGAAATTGGTCAAGACTAAATTTATCTATTGAAGTTTTTATTTTTCTATAATCAACAGCATCTGATGCACCCAAAAAGCCTTTTTCTTTTTGTTGAGTTTTAAGTAATTCTAGTTTTGAAAATACTTCGCTTGTACTCGTACCTATTTGGTGTTCATATTTCATTCTAGGCAAGTTTGTTAATCAAGGTTTTTTATTGATGCGCCCAACTTTTCGATGAAAATAATATTAGCAAATTATTAGCCAGCTCAATTTATTTCCTCAACAATCTGGAAATGCTGTCTACCAAACTGTCGAAACGTTCAATGTTTTCGCTTAAAAAATCCAGGTGAGACGGGTTGCCAAAATCATTTAGTACTGCCTCTTTGAATCCATACTGACGCGGATAAATGATAATGAAGTTATTCTTCTTCACATACTTTTTGAGATATTTTGGTATGCGCGACATGGTGCTGTGATATGAGACGGCATTTTTACGACTCATAACCACGATTAGTCCATCGTCGGGTCCAGTCTCCGAGAGCAGAATCAGAATATCTTCATAGTCGTCGAACCGCCTGAAGTCAACCGGTACGGGGTGCTTTTTGTGCAGTTTGTCAATCACTTTTAGGGTGTTCTCCGTGCCAAAAAACACCAATTTTACACCCGTATTTTCAGCCAGTTTCCATATTCTGGTGAGCCAAAACGCAAATCCGGGCTCTTTTTCGCCGTCGGGTGGCACAATAATTAAGAAGCGTTTATTGGTAGCCAATGGTTGAAAAACGCGGTAGATGTATATTGTAGCGTGACATTTTGAAAGCAGACCTTCGGCAATGCTGCCTAAAAGTGAGCCGGCCAATTTACTTTTATGGTGCAGCCCCATAAAAATGTCTGTAATTTTCTGCTCTCTCACCACATTGGTAATTCCATTTACCACGTTTAAATCGTAACGGAGCAGCTCATTCAGATGGGTATCTGTTGCGGCAGCCACCGTGGCTGCTCTTTGCAGTGCTTTTTTTGCGTTGCGTTCCTCGGCGGGGTCAAAACCTTCTTGTGCAATCACATTTAACCCGTAAAAGGCCGCGTTACTTTTTGCTTTGGAGGTGATGGCAAGGTTTACCAGCTCTTCGATGGTGTCGGGGTGACTGATGGTGATCAGAATACGCTCCTGATTTAAACCTTTATTTTTTTCTGAATCACTGCTGGAGGCGGTTCCTCTTGCAATGTTTTGTGCGCCTTTTTGTGCTACAAACGAGGCGATGGTGCAGGTTATCAGAATCATGAGGATGGTGCCATTCAGGATGTTCTCGTTCAAGAGTCGGATTGGCGCTCCAGTCTCTGTCTCCCCAATAATCACGTTGTAGCCAACCAATACCGCGGCCAAAGTGGCTGCAGCCTGAGCATTGCTCAATCCGAATATGATGCGGCGTTCGTCGGTTGTAAAACGGAAGGTTTTTTGCGTGAGCCAGGCGGCTGCAAACTTTGAAAATGTAGCTGTTACAGTCATAACAATAGCTACCAATATGGCTTCCAGATTTGTGAAGAGTATCTGAAAATCGATGAGCATGCCTACGCCTATCAGGAAGAATGGAATAAAGAGTGCATTGCCAACAAACTCTACACGGTTCATCAATGGCGACGTGTTGGGTACGAGTCTGTTCAGCGCCAGACCTGCCATAAATGCACCTATAATGGCTTCAACACCTGCTACTTCGGCTAAAAATGCTGAGATAAATACTATGGCAAGTACAAAAATGTACTGCGAAACCTTATCATTTATGCGCTTAAAAAACCATCGTCCGAGGAGTGGTACCAGAAAGGCTACTGCCGCAATAAATAGCGACAGTGAGATACTTAGTTTTATCCAAAAGCCAGGCCCTATTTCGCCTCTGGTCATCCCTACCACTACCGCCAGCACTATCAACGCCAGTGTATCGGTAATCATGGTGCCGCCCAGGGTGATGCCTACCGCTCTATTTCTGCTTATGCCGTATTGGCTGATGACCGGATAGGCTACCAGGGTGTGTGATGCAAACATACTTGCTAAAAGCACCGAGGTGAGAAGAGAAAAGCCCATGACGTAAAGGCCTGCCAATATACCTAGTCCCATGGGAATGAGAAAGGTGTACATGCCGAAAATGATGCTTTTTTTGCTGTTCTTTTTAAAGTCGGCCATGTCTATCTCTAAGCCGGCAAGAAACATAATGTATAACAATCCTACCGTGCCAAACAGCTCTACGCTGCTGTCGCGCATGAGTAAATTCAGTCCGTTGGGGCCAAGTAATGCACCGGCTATAATGAGGCCTATCAGATGCGGTACTTTGAAGATGTTGAGAATGATAGGTGCAAACAGAATAATGAACAGGATAACTGAAAATATTAGAACTGGGTTTTCCAGAGGAAATGTCAGTCCATTGATTCCATGTACATTTAAAAACACCATACGCGAATCCTGTTGATTTTGGTTTACTGCCTCAGCGAAGAAAGCCAGGCTTCCTTTTTCATTTATGCCTGAGTGTTATTTTTTGATGCCTCTGGTTATTCTAACGATAATAAACACCTTAAGAACATTGGCATTTATCCAAAAATAAGAAAAAAGAGTAGAATGCGCATGATTAGGTTGTTAATTGTGCAGGAGAGGAGTGAAGGTAAATTATCAGTTGGATAATAAACATCTGTGAGTCAAAGGCTCAGATATGATTCAATTGGGCATAAAAAAAGGTTGATCTCAAACGAGATCAACCTTTTTGTTTTTATGGTCAATGATCTTGAACTCCAAAAATGCGAGAGAGTCGGAGGGTACAACTCTGATTCCAAAGCCATATTTCCATCTCCATTTAAGTATGGTTGAGGGAAATCCCTTTTTGAGGTAAGCATAAAGGAATGGATGTACCCACAGGGTCAATTTCTTTAACTTGAGCTGTTGCACAGCTAACCGGATGTTGTGTTCTATTTTATCATTAAACAGAATAGAGGGACCAATAACGCCTGTGCCGAGACACGAGGGACATTTTTCAGCTGTTTCGATATGCATTTCGGGGCGTACCCGTTGACGCGTAATTTGCATCAATCCGAACTTGCTAAGCGGCAATATGTTGTGTTTGGTTCGGTCGGTAGCCATGGCTTCCTTCATTTTCTCAAACACTTTTTGCCTGTGATCCGGATCTTGCATGTCGATGAAGTCCACCACAATGATGCCACCCATATCGCGCATACGAAGCTGACGGGCTATTTCATCTGCTGCGGCAATGTTTACCTCTAGTGCGTTACTTTCCTGGTTGGCAGCTGATTTGGAGCGGTTTCCGCTATTCACGTCAATCACGTGAAGTGCTTCGGTGTGCTCAATGATAAGGTAAGCACCACTTTTAAACGAAACCGTTTTGCCAAAAGAGGCCTTAATCTGTTTTTCAATTCCAAACTGGTCAAACAACGGGACGTTGCCACTGTGTAATTTTACAATTTTTTCGCGACCGGGGGCGATTAGTTCCACGTAATCCCTCATTTCCCGATAGGCATCATCGTCATTGACATAGATGGCATGAAAGGTAGGGTTAAACAGGTCTCTAAGGAAAGCTGTTGTTCTGCCAATTTCACCAACAACGAGGCCCGGAGCCTTGGTGTCTTTAAGCTTGAGAGCAGATTCCTCCCAGCGTTTTACCAATGTGCGAAGTTCCTTATCGAGCTCTGCTACGCGTTTACCTTCTGCTACGGTTCGTACAATTACGCCGTAGTTTTTGGGTTTAATACTTAGCAGTAGTCGTTTTAATCGGCTTCTTTCTTCTGGTTTTTCAATTTTTTGGCTCACAGAAACCCTGTCGGAGAAAGGAATCAGGATGAGGTTTCTGCCGGCAATGGAGATTTCGGAAGTAAGCCGTGGCCCTTTTGTAGAAATGGGCTCTTTTGCAACCTGAACCAAAACTTCCTGACCAGAGGAAAGCACTTCGGAGATTGTCCCGTTTTTGTTAATGTCGTTTTCCGGTTTCAACTTGTGCAAAGCAATTACTCCTTTTTTTGCAGATGCTGTGTTGACATATTTCTGTAGGCTGCGAAACTGGGGTCCAAGATCGAGATAATGCAAAAATGCGTCTTTTTCGTATCCTACGTCAACAAATGCGGCGTTCAGACCGGGCATGATTTTCTTAACCTTTCCCAGATAGATGTCGCCAACTGCAAACTGAACGTTACTTTGCTCTTTTCTTAGCTCTACCAACCTGCGGTTTTCGAGCAATGCAATGGTAAGTTCTTTGGGAGTAACATCAATAAATAATTCTGCACTCACTTATAGTAAATATTGATTGTTATCAAATTTCAAAGAACGTTTAATGTCAAAACAAAAGAACAAACAGACACTATTTCTGTTTGTTCTTTGATTTCTTCAGAACAGACTACTTCTTCTTCTTATGTCTGTTTTTTCTCAGTCTTTTTTTCCTCTTGTGAGTGGCCATCTTATGCCTTTTTCTTTTTTTACCACTTGGCATAGTGCTTGATTTTAAAAGTTAAACTATTACTTCACGTTGTTCTTCACTTTGGTCACGAAGCTCTTAGAGGGCTTGAAGGAAGGAATGAAGTGTTCAGGAATGATAATGGTTGTGTTTTTAGAGATGTTGCGTGCGGTCTTCTCAGCTCTTTTCTTGGTTACGAAGCTACCGAATCCTCTCAGGTAAACGTTCTTACCTCTTACCAGGTTACCTTTGATGGTTTCCATGAAGGCTTCAACAGTCTTCTGTACTGTAACCTTCTCAATTCCTGTATTTTTCGAAATTTCGTTTACAATATCAGCCTTTGTCATTGCTTGTAAAATTATTTAATTATCAGTTAATTAGAGACTCGTTTTCAAAAATCAGATTGCAAATATAAACCCTTTTGCATTCAAAAAAAAACTAAAAGAACTATTTTTGGATAAATTTTTAAAAATGACCGGTTTCGCTACCTCTATTATAAGTTGGTACAATATAAATAAGCGTGATTTGCCATGGCGACAAAATGCCAGCCCCTATCATGTGTGGATATCTGAAATAATACTACAACAGACCCAGGTTAAACAAGGATTGGATTATTACAATCGTTTTATCAGTTTGTTTCCGGATGTGGTTTCTCTTGCCAATGCTTCGCAACAGGATGTTTTACTCGCATGGCAGGGACTGGGGTACTATTCACGTGCCCGGAATTTGCATGCAGCGGCTCATCAAATTGTTGAGCGGTACAATGGTGTGATGCCCGATACCTATGCTGAGCTCATCAATCTGTCAGGAATTGGCCCTTACACTGCCGCTGCCATTGCTTCAATTGCTTTTGGTGAACCTCATGCCGTTGTGGATGGTAATGTTTTCCGACTTCTGGCGCGCTGTTTTTCTGTGGAGTTACCCATTGATACTGGCGAAGGAAAGCGTTTTTTTACAAATTTGGCTAATGAATTGCTGGATAGCACAAACCCGGGAGACTTTAACCAGGCCATGATGGAACTGGGAGCTTTGGTATGTACACCGGCCAACCCTGATTGTGCCATCTGCCCGTTACGCACAATGTGTAATAGCTATCGGTTGGGAAATCCATTTAGTTTCCCTGTAAAATCCAGAAAGACAACTAAGAGAGATCGCTATTTCTACTATTTTGTTCACGAAAGTGATAAACAGTTGGCTATTACCCGCCGCGAGAAAGGAGACATCTGGCAAGGGCTGTGGGAACTTTTGCTTATTGAGTCTGACAAGAGACTCTCAGAGAATCAAATCGTCAGGCAGCTTTCTGAATCTTTGAATATGGCGCCTTTAGCTGTGTCGCATGTTGTGGAGATGCGCCACTTGCTTACGCATCAAAACATTTTTGCTTCGTTGCACAAGGTGAAAATGCCTGAGAAGTTTAACCTTGTCACATTTAAGGATAAAATAGTGGTTTATACTGGCAGAGAGAACCTGACAGATTATCCACTGCCAAAACTAATAGAAAAGCTATTGGCGCAATATTTTGATTTGCCGCCGAAAGTTTTGTAATTTTAGCTCTCTTTTTATCTCTTAACCCTTAAATGTCAATATTATGGTAAATAAAGTAATTCTTATTGGAAATGTAGGTAAAGACCCTGAGATACGCTATTTTGACAACGATCAGGCTGTGGCAAATTTCACGCTTGCTACCACCGAACGCGGATTTAAAACACGCGACGGGCAGGATGTGCCCGAAAGAACCGAATGGCACAACGTGGTTGCATGGCGCGGTCTTGCTAAAGTTGTAGAAAGCTATGTGAAAAAAGGTACCCAGCTATATGTGGAAGGTAAACTACGCACCCGTACATACGATGATACCAATGGTGTGAAAAGATATGTGACTGAAATTGTTGCCGACTCACTCAACCTGCTCGGACGACGCCCCCTGGGCGATGGCGAATCCGCACCCATGACTCAGGCCGCAGCAGCTCCAGTGCCACCAAAACAACCGGTGCAGAATAGCGGCAATGAATCTCCTTTTTTAAGTGGCGATAATGGTCCGGAGGACGATTTGCCATTTTAATGTAAACTAAAATCATCATCTACGAACTTGGAAACAGATTCGGTTATTCAAATACTTATAGCAGCCCTACCGGTGGTTCAGTTTAATGCACTCACCACCGGTATGATTGCAGCCATTATTGCGATAGGGCTCTTGTTGGTGAGCTCAGCACTCATATCAGGTTCCGAAGTGGCCTACTTTTCACTTAAGCCTTCTGATATTTCAGATATGAAGGAGAACAACTCCCGTTCATGTCGAATGGCACTCAGGCACCTTGCCAATCCCGAACTTTTACTTGCATCTATCTTAATCGCCAACAACTTTGTTAATGTGGGCATTGTTATTCTCTCATCTTATGTGGCGGGAGAATTGATATTGTTTAGTCAGCCCGGGGTTCTGCAGTTTATTTTTGAGGTAATAATTATTACTTCCATGATTCTTTTCTTCGGGGAGATAATGCCAAAAGTATACGCAGGACAGGCATCGCGAAAGTTTTCTGCTTTCATGGCGTATCCACTACTGTTTATTACCCGGTTTTTTTTACCGCTGAGCATGATAATGGTGAAATCTACCAATGTGGTGAACAGGCGTCTGGCCCGTAAAATGAAGGGGATATCACTTGACGACATATCCCATGCACTCGACCTTACTGACGATGAGCTTACCGAAGGAAAAGAGATACTGAAAGGCATTGTAACTTTTGGTAACATCAATGTGGAGAAAATAATGACTGCCCGAGTGGATGTGGTGGATGTGGACATTAAAAGCGAGCTCTCAAAAGTAATTTCTGTTATTGTTGATTCAGGATACTCGCGAATGCCGGTGTATGAAGATGGACCCGACGATGTGAAGGGTATATTGTATGTGAAAGACTTACTTCCACATCTTGGTAAGGACAATACCTTTAAGTGGCAGGATTTGATTAGGCCGGCTTATTATGTGCCTGAAACAAAGCGTATAAATGATTTGCTCCAGGAGTTTAAAACCCATAAAATCCACATGGCTGTGGTGGTTGATGAATATGGAGGAACCTCTGGTATTGTTACGCTTGAAGATATTCTGGAAGAGATAGTGGGTGATATCAGCGACGAACTGGATGAGGAGGAGGTGAATTTCTCCATATTGCCCGATGGTGATTATCTTTTCGAAGGCAAAACACTACTCAAGGATTTCCTGAAAGTGACTCTGCTGCCAGAGGATACTTTTGATAAAATAAGCGGTGAAGCTGAAAGTCTGGCAGGGTTGCTTCTCGAACTAAAAGGAGAAATACCTGCCAAACATGAGTTAATAGAGTACGGAAGTTGCAGATTTACCATCGTGGCGGCCGATAACAGGCGCATTAAAAAGGTTAAGTACACAAAATTATAATCATCAGAAATGGTTAATTTGATAAAGAAAGGCATACTCCTGATGGCCGGAGTTGTGGTGTTTGCATCCTCTTGCCGCGACATAGGCACGCCAAAGCCCAGAGGCTTTTTTCGAATTGATTTGCCCGAGAAGGCTTATAAGCTTACAGAAGTAGAGATGCCCTATCGTTTTGAATATCCTGTTTATGGACGAATTGAAACCGATGTTTCACCAACTGCTGAGCCATACTGGATAAATCTGTTTTTTCCCGAATTCAAAGCGCGCGTGCACATCAGTTATAAAGAGGTAGAGGATAACCTCTATTTTCTGCTGGAAGACAACATCCGGTTTGCATACAACCATGTGGTTAAGGCTGAAGCCATCGATGAACATATCTTTTTTGATGAGGAGAATGATGTGTATGGGATGTTATTTGAAATCAGGGGTGATGCGGCTTCGCCCGTACAGTTTTTTGCCACCGACAGCGTGCGGCATTTCCTGCGTGGATCCTTATATTTTCAAACCAAACCCAATAAAGATTCTCTGGCGCCTGTGGTGAGTTTTTTAACCGAGGATTTGGTGCATATGATTGAAACTTTGCGTTGGAACGATTAACAAAGCACTAGAGTTCTTAATATCAAAGGGAAATTGAGTGAATAGCCTTTTTATGCACCCATAATGATTCTTTTTTGCGATGTTGAGGTTTTTGTATTTATGCGTTAAGCATCAAATTTTTATGTAGTTGTATGCCATTAATAGTAGATGTTGCCAACAGTAATGGCGGACGACTCGCGGTCTGGCAAATAAATGAGACTGAACAGTATCTTTTGGATGCCTTGTCTCCCACGGATGAGATGGTGCTTCAACTCAAGCGTATAACGTGTGAAGAAAAGCGCCTTGAATGGTTGGCATCAAGGGTTTTGTTGCATAAACTTACCGATGGCTGTGCAGATGTATACTACAATCCCAACGGAAAGCCTTTTATTCCTGATTATTGCGGCACAATAAGTATTTCACACACCCGCGGGTTTGCTGCCGTGGTGCTGTCGCCAGATTTGGCAGGTGTCGATATGGAGTATCCATCGCCCCGCATCTCCAGAATTGCTTCAAGGTTTATTCATCCATCGCACGAAAACTTTTTTACTACGCACGAGGCTGATTTGTATCATGCGCTTATCTGGTGTGCAAAAGAGACTCTATATAAGATGGCCGATTGTCCAGGTCTTATCTTTAAAGATGATATGATTGTTCTGCCTTTTGTTGCAGAAACGAATGGCGTTTTTAGTTGTAGACTGAGAAAAGCAGATGTGTGGCACGAGTATAAACTTAATTATTGTATTACGCCATTGTACTTCATTGCTTGGCATTGGTAACAATCTTATTTTTGCATTACTTTGTATAGTAAGCATTCCCCGCTTTTTTGAGAATATTTTGGCATGATTTACGATTTCATTACAGATAAAATACGCCGCAAGGAGAAAATCCTCGCCTTGTTAATCGACCCTGACAAATGCAGTGGCGAGAAACTCGATGGCTTTATTGCTCAGGTGCGACGCAATCCGCCACAACTTATCCTGGTGGGTGGCAGCCTTATCAGCAATCCGGTTGAGCCGGTTGTTGCTGCTCTTAAGGATGGATTGAACATGCCGGTTGTTCTTTACCCCGGCAACCCCAATCACTTGACCCCAAATGTAGATGCTGTCTTATTTTTGTCGATGATTTCCGGCCGTAATCCGGACCTCTTAATTGGCAGTCATATAATTGCTGCGCCATATATCCGAAAGCATGGCATAGAGCCTATCCCAACCGGATATATGCTTATAGATGGAGGATGTCCCACTTCGGTTGAGTATATCAGTCAAACGCGCCCGATTCCTGCCAACAAAACGGATATTGCTGCTGCAACCGCAATGGCTGGTGAAATGCTTGGGCTGAAAATGATTTATATGGATGCCGGCAGTGGAGCGGTTAACCCTGTTTCGCCAGCGATGCTAAAGGCGGTGCGTGCCTCAGTCGCGATTCCTCTGATGGCCGGTGGTGGAATAACATCGGCTGAAAAACTGAAACTTGCCTTTACTAACGGTGCGGATTTGGTGGTAGTTGGAAACGTTCTGGAAAAATCACCTGAGTTACTCAATAGTTTTCTGAATATTACGGCATCTGTGTAAATCACAAACCGTTATCGTTTAGTGTATTTCACTGTGTTTAATGATGATTTTCGTGTCATCGTTCTGAATCCATAAACCATTGTAAAGTTTGCCGGCAGGTGCGTTTTTTGAGTTGGTATATCCCCCGCTGTGTTCAATGGTCGTCCATTTAAGGGTCACTTTTTGGGCTTTTTCTGAGCATTGAATGCCTCCCCAAAGTTGAGCGGATTGATTTCTGTTATCTTGAAGATTTTCGGCAACAGTGATAAGATTGGGATTGGCTGCTGTTCCCAGGCTGGTGAAGGTTCCGTGGTTGATTATCCTAATTGGAGGCGCCAGTTGCGGCACTTCTATAAGCAATGTTACCCCTTCCTCCATAACAATCTCACCATTGAATGGTATAATTAAATCTGCAGTAACCCGATATGTGCCACCTCCTCGCAGGATGCCGGTCATTGGCCCTGTAAGTTCAGTTGTACGTGAAGAAATTTGTGTGATGTGAACCGGTGATTCATCAACTTGGGTGCAGCTCTGAATCAGTATCGAAATGGTGAGTAGAATCTGAATTATATTGTATTTGCTCATAGTGTCTGATTATTGTTGTCAGACACAAATGTTGCATTTTCACATTCAAAAGAGGTTACATAAGTGTTATAGTTGCTTTAAAAATGTGTTAACGATACTATACTTCTGTTGTTTTTAATGGGCTTTCTTGAAAATGGGGACATCGGGTGTATTGACATCAGATGGATGACTTATGCCAAGTTGTTTGAGAATGATTGGTGTTACCATGTAATGAGGGAGATTGTTGAGCCATGCTCCTTCTGAAACGTTCCAACCCCGAATAATAAACGGGAGGGTTGTTTTGCCACTACGTCCACTTTGTCTGGTACCTGCTTCGGTGGCAGGTGTTTGCCAGCCGGGCGAAAGTGTGATGATAATATCGCCGGTGCGCATTGGAAACAGATTTGAGGCGTATAGGGTTTCTGCATGGTTGTTGAACAGCAAATCGTATGTTGGCATGGTGCGTTCAATGCCTGAAACCTGCAATAGAAATCTTGCGGAAATCTCTTGTATCTCTTTTAGTGAAAGACCTTTCTCGTCTATTAGCTTGTGGTTCAGATATACGTTGTTGTCGTGAATGTCGAGAACCCAACGTCCCTGTCCGTGAATGGCCATCAGATAAAGGTTTAGCAAAGCTGCTGTTTTCGGAAATTCAACCACGCCACTGTTCAGCCCTTGACGGCCTGAGGTGGATTGGTCATGGGCACTGCTTGCTCCCGCTGTAAGTATCAACAGATAGTTGTTTCTGCCAAATTCTACATCCATAAACTCAATTAACGATGCGATGTCGCCATCGAGACGAATCAGCATGTCTTCTTTCTCGGCCGGAAGCAGCACACCGTTGGTTTTAACAAACGGACGGGCTGTAAATCCAATTGTCAGCAAGTCTGGCGTATTGTCCTTCCCAAAATCTGAATTGGAAAGAAATGCCACAGTAAAATCTCTGAGTAACGTATTGGCGTAAGGTGAACCTGCAAACTGCCTGAAACGACCGTTGTTGCTTCCATTTCCATTTAAGCCATAGTAAAAGCTTCTGAAATTCTGCTTGTGTTTATCGTCCAGAAACCGATATTCGGTGTAGGAGGTGATGTCGTTGCGTGGGCCCCAATAGCGTTGGAGGTAATTCGTCTTACGTATTTGGTTGTTGAAGTCGGCAAACCATCTTTGCTCTACATAACCTGATGAACAGGCATCTTTAAAGGTTCCGTTATCCAAATCGAGAGAGAAGAAGGCATCCGGTGAATAACCCAGCGCGTGGACCATCCATGGCGTGTTTAGGGTGATGGCCGCCGCCCGCGATGTGGGGCCGAATACTGATTTTAGATAATCGGCCATGGAAGGCGACTGGCTTAAGCTGGAGCCAATTTTAATTTGCGCGGCATCATTTGTAACCGGTTCAACATATCTGTTTGTGCGCTGGTCGAACCATCTTTCGCCAATTACGCCGTGTACCGATGGTGTGGTTCCTGAGAACAGCGAGGTGATGCGGGTGCCCGGATAGCCAGAAATATCCGAAGAGGTAACCGACATCAACCTGAAGCCCTGACGCGAAATGCGGTTTATTCCATTTTGAGAAAGTGATGGCTGTAGCATAAGCAGTTGCTCATTGTCCAGCTCATCAATAACCAAAACAACAATTAGTTTCGGATGTTTTGGACTGTTAGGCAACACCGGGCCTGTAACTAAGAATAAAAGAAGAAATAACCCCAACTGCCGCAAATTCAACTTCATACTTCTTTTTTGAAAAAATAAATCATCTGTTTGTTCGACCGGGGTATACGGATAATGCCTCCCTTAGGGTTTCAATGGCGTTGCGCAAGTCATCGATATTTAATACGTATGCGATGCGCACTTCATCAATTCCTTTTCCGGGTGTGATGTAGAATCCGCTCGCGGGAGCCATCATCACCGTCTGGTTTTTATAACTGAAGTCGCTCAGTATCCATTGGCAGAATTTGTCTGCATCATCTACTGGTAACTTGGCCACAGTATAAAAAGCGCCTTTTGGCATTGGCGTGTAAACCCCTGGTATCTTATTTAGTTCTTCAACGAGAAAATTACGACGTTTATTGTACTCGGTGTTTACTTCTACAAAATAATCATTGGGCGTATTTAATGATGCTTCCCCGGCAATCTGACCCAGCGATGGCGGGCTTAAACGGGCCTGGGCAAATTTTAACGCAGTTTCCAGAATGGCTTGATTTCTGGTCACGAGCATACCTATCCGCAATCCGCACTCACTAAAACGTTTGGAAACAGAGTCTATCATTACCGCGTGTTCATCGAGTCCTTCAAGCTCCATTACCGAGGTGTGTGTGGCACCGTCGTAACAGAACTCACGGTACACCTCGTCAGAGAAAAGGTAGATGTTGTGCTTAATGACAATTTCTTTGAGCTGTTCCAGTTCTTCTCTGGTGTATAGATATCCGGTAGGATTGTTTGGGTTGCAGATGAATATGGCTTTGGTACGTGGGGTAATGAGCTTTTCTATCTCAGTGAACGACGGTAACGCAAAGCCGCTGTCAATATCTGATGTTAATGGAACTACCTTTACACTTGTGGATGAGGCAAATCCATAATAGTTGGCATAAAATGGCTCAGGTACAATAACTTCATCACCGGGATCGAGGCAGCTAAGGAATGTCAGTGAGATGGCTTCTGAACCACCCGTTGTCACCATTAATTGGTTGCTGTTGATTTGGATGCCGATGGTTTGATAGTATTCGGCCAGTTTTTTACGATAAGACTCATTGCCGGCTGAGTGACTGTACTCAATCACTTTAAGATCCAGATTGTGCATGGATTCAATGGCTACTTCCGGTGTCTTTATGTCGGGCTGGCCTATATTGAGGTGATATACCCGAGTGCCTTTTCGTTTGGCAGCCTCTGCGTATGGAACCAGTCTCCTGATGGGAGAAGCTGGCATGATTGTTCCTCTTTTTGAGATGGTTAGCATAGGGGGTGTTGTTTGTTCAGTTGAGGCAGCTATATGGTTCTGCTTCGTAATTCTGTAATTGTTATATAATTTTATAATAGTTACACTACAAAAATTATGATTTATGACAGGTTTTCGAAATGCGAAAGTAAAAAAAACATTACTCCTTAACTACTAAGATAAGAATTTAATTTTTGCCCGACAGCTTAACTGGTATTGATGTTATGGCATGATGGCACTAATGTGTATGGTTTGATTTTTGATGATAGTTGTAAACCAATTACCTATCAATATTTTTATGTTGAAAAGATACGCTTTTATTCTCTTGTGTGCTCTTTTGTCGTTTTTCATCACGGATGTGATGGCTGGTGGTCTCAGGGGACGCGTGGTGGACGAACAGGATAATCCAGTTCCCGGTGTCTCAATTTTTATTGCGGAACTCATAACTGGCACCTCCACAAATAACGATGGGGTGTATGAAGTGCGCCTGACTGCGGGAAACTACAATCTAAGCGTACAGTCATTGGGGTTTTCGCGGCAGGATTTCACGGTTTCTGTTGAACCGGAAAAATGGATAGAACTCAATGTGGTATTGCGTCCGGTGGCTTTTCAAATTCGTGAGGTACGGGTTTATTCGGGTGGCGAGGATCCTGCTTATGCCATGATGCGTAAAGCCATTGGTTTGGCACCGTACTATCTTCGTCAGGCTCGCAGCTACGAGGCAGAGGTTTATCTGAGAGGTTCTTTAAAGATGGATAAGGTGCCACGTTTGTTGGGACTGGAGGTTAATGGTGAGCGGCTAAAATCAGGCCAGTCATTCGCGGCCGAATCACTAAACCGCATTCGTTTTGCAGCACCGGATACTTTTCATCATACGGTTCTACATTCGCGCAGCAGTTTCTCTTTTGGTGAGGAGGCTTCGCCAATTGGTTATATCACTTCCAGTGTTTACGACCCTTCAAACGAGGTGTTTATTTCTCCACTCTCACCCCAGGCCATGCGTCACTATAGGTTTCGGTATGAGGGTTTTATCGATGATGGAGGTCTAATTATAAATAGAATACGGGTTATTCCCCGTCGCAAGAGTCAGCAATTGCTCGAAGGGGAGCTATTCTTGGTGGAGGGTTACTGGAATGTCCATTCTCTCGATTTTACTTTAAATCCATTTTTTGGTAAAGTGCGCATGCAGCAGGTTTTTGCGCCGGTGCTTGGCGACATCTGGCTTCCGATTAACCATCGGTTTGATGTGGATTTGTCGACCATGGGCGTGAAAGGGCGATTCGATTATGTGGGGTCGGTAAAATATCTCACCGTTGAACCTGATCAAACCATTGCGCGCCCATCAACTCTTACTCAGGTGGATTTGGCCCGCATGGATGCTGCCAATGAGATGCCTGTGGAGCAGCCTGTATCTAAAAACCAGCAGCAGATAGAGCGCATTCTCGAGAAAGAGGAGATGAGCAATCGGGATATGATTCGACTGGCTGCTCTGGTCGAGAAGGAAGCTTCTGTTAATGAGCGTTCTCGCGAGGTGCCTTTGCGAATAGAGGGGCGCTACCGTATCGATTTTCAGAAAGATTCAGTAAGACGCGATTCTCTCTTTTGGTCGGGTATACGTCCTGTTCCGCTTACAAACACGGAGCAACGCTCTTTTGCACGTGGCGACAGTCTCCTGGCCTTGACAAAGGCATCTAATAACAATGACACGCTGAATGCAAAGAGCCGGTTTGCCAATACCCGAAAGATGATTCTGTATGGTGGTAGTATCCCCAGAACGGGACCAAACCAATTCCAGTATAACGGACTTGTTGATTTCTCAGCCATAGGTTTCAATGCGGTAGATGGCTGGAGGTATGCACAACAGGCGGGCTTTATATGGGGCAAGGATTCTCTATCTCAATTAAAGGCCGAGGCCTCCCTTGGCTATGCATTTGCCCGGAAATCACTTTTTGGAAGGGTGGCAGTTTCTCAGTGGTATGCTCCTTTGCGCCGCGGTGTTCTCAAATTGGAAGCCGGCTCTGGTGCCTCCGATTTTAAGGGTGATGCAGGCCTCTTTCCGCTGGTAAATATGGCATCGTCTTTACTTTTTAAAGAGAATTATTCGCGCTATTACGATCATGATTTTGTTTCATTGACCAATCAGGTTGATTTGGTGAACGGATTTGTGGTGGATGCAAGTATGGCATACCATCGTTTCGCGCCATTGCAAAATCAAACGAACTACTCTTTCTTTAAGAGAAGCAGTCAGTATCATCCCAATCAGGTAGTGCATACGTGGGCCTCTGATGCACATTTTAAGGCACAAGATGCTTTTGTATCCAGAGTGGAATTGTCATACACTCCCCTACATCACTACATGTTGCGTAATGGCCGAAAAGTGATGCTACACTCAAAATATCCCACATTTGTGTTGGGTGCCGAACACGGCGCGTCTCTTTTCGCAAGTTCTTCTGATTATCTCTTGCTTGAGGGTGGCATCTCCAAGCGCTCAGGCTTTACCTTTCAACCTGCACTTTCGTGGGCGGTTAACGCGGGTCTGTTCTTGCGAAATAACAATATGCACTTTTCGCGTTTTAAGCATTTTGCGGGTTCTGCTGCACCGCTGGTTGTTGGCAATGGAATGGGATCGCTCTATCTGGTTGATGATTATGAAATGTCTACGGCACGAAATTATTTGAAAGCAGATCTGTTGTATTCAACGCCCTGGCTGGCATTGAAGTATCTGCCACTATTCAGTAATCGGCTCTGGAATGAAGATTTATCCTTTACCTATCTTCCTACACCTGAGAGGCCTCACTATGTTCAGGTTGGATACGGCATTAGCAGAATATTTATGGTAGGCGGTTTAGGCATATATGCCGGATTTGACAAAGGACGTTATCAACATTTGGGCTTGCAGGTTACATTTTCCGGATTTTAACGCAAATTTGACTTTTCCTTTCCAACTTATTCTTTATTAAAATTTCCTATTTTTGCATTCTTATGCCTTATAGTTTAGCTAAATGATATTTAGCAAGGGGCATACAGATTGTAATCATGAAACTTTAGAATCAAACATACATCATGGAGATAGCAAGCAAGTACGATCCTTCACAAACCGAAGACAAATGGTATGCATACTGGATGGAAAAGGGCTTTTTCAGGTCTTTGCCCGATGAACGTGAACCATATACCGTAGTAATTCCTCCGCCTAACGTTACCGGCGTGTTGCATATGGGACACATGCTAAACAATACCATTCAGGATATTTTGGTGCGCAGGGCGCGTATGTTAGGCAAAAATGCCTGTTGGGTGCCCGGCACCGACCACGCTTCCATTGCTACTGAGGCTAAAGTTGTTAATAAACTGCGTGATGAGGGCGTTGAAAAATTCAGCCTGTCGCGCGATGCTTTTCTCGAGCACGCCTGGGAATGGACAAACAAGCATGGTGGGATTATTCTGGAGCAGTTAAAAAAACTGGGTGCTTCATGTGACTGGGATCGCACCAGCTTCACCATGGATGAGGTGCGCAGCCAAGGTGTTATAAAAACGTTTGTGGATTTGTATCGCAAAGGTTACATATACCGCGGTATCCGCATGGTTAACTGGGATCCCAAGGCTAAAACCGCTGTTTCCGATGAGGAGGTGGTGTATAAGGAGGTTAAGTCTAAACTCTATTATATCAAATATCAGGTGGATGGCTCCGCCAACGAGTTTGTGACCATTGCAACTACACGCCCTGAGACAATTCTGGGCGACACAGCAGTCTGCGTTAATCCAG
The DNA here is from genome assembly GCF_000517065.1 of Alkaliflexus imshenetskii DSM 15055. Lineage (GTDB taxonomy): Bacteria > Bacteroidota > Bacteroidia > Bacteroidales > Marinilabiliaceae > Alkaliflexus > Alkaliflexus imshenetskii. The sequence continues at coordinate 2,582,344 of NZ_KI912105.1, forward strand.
CCGACGAAAGGTTCGCCCATCTGGCCGGCAAGCGGGTGCTTGTGCCACTCATCAATCGCTCAATTCCTGTAATTCTTGATGAGTATGTGGATATGGAGTTTGGAACAGGATGTCTGAAAATTACGCCTGCTCACGACATCAACGACTACGAAATAGGCATGCGTCACAATCTGGAGTCTATTGATATTTTAAATGACGACGGAACATTAAGCGAGAAAGCTGGCATTTTTGTGGGAGAGGATCGCTTTGTGGTGCGCAAGAAAATTGAAAAATCCCTGGAGGAGTCTGGCAACCTTGCCAAAGTGGAAGATTATACCAACAAAGTAGGCTACTCTGAAAGAACCGATGAGGTTATTGAACCCAAATTGAGTACACAGTGGTTTTTGCGGATGACTGATATTGCAAAACCTGCTCTGGATGCTGTGATGAGCGATGAGATTCGTTTTCATCCACCAAAGTTTAAAAACCTTTATCGCCACTGGATGGAAAATGTGAAGGATTGGTGTATATCCCGTCAATTGTGGTGGGGACATCGAATCCCTGTTTATTATCTGTCCGATGGTACGTTTGTAGTGGCTGAGTCGGATGAGTTGGCGTTGGCTGAAGCTCAAAAACTTACTGGCAACGCGGCTCTCACCATGGCTGATTTACGTCAGGATGAGGATGTGCTGGACACCTGGGCTTCGTCATGGCTCTGGCCAATTACTGTATTTGATGGCTTTAGCAAAGATACCAAGGAGATAGATTACTATTATCCTACCAACGATTTGGTAACCGGCCACGACATTATTTTCTTCTGGGTTGCGCGTATGATTATGGCCGGATATGAATTTAAAGATACGTATCCTTTTAAAAATGTTTATTTCACGGGTATGGTTCGCGATAAAATCGGACGTAAAATGTCCAAATCGCTGGGAAACAGTCCTGAACCGCTTGAGTTGATTAAAACATTTGGTGCCGATGGTGTGCGGGTGGGTATGCTGCTCTGCTCGCCGGCAGGTGGCGATCTCAGGTTCGACGAAAGCTTACCCGAGCAGGGACGAAATTTCTCGAATAAAATCTGGAATGCATTCAGATTGGTTAGACAGTGGGAAGTTGATGAGCAAATAGATCAGCCCGAGAGTGCTGCTTTGGCCATCGAATGGTTTGGCCATCGTTTGCAACAAGAGATGGAGGTGATTAACGATCATTTTGAGAAGTATCGCGTGTCCGATGCCCTCATGTCTGTGTATAACCTCTTTTGGGATGAGTTTTCGAGTTGGTTCCTGGAGATGATTAAGCCTGCTTATCAAATGCCGGTTGACGGGAAAACTTATCGTGCTGCCATAGGCTTTTTTGATGATTTGATGCGGCTTTTGCATCCTTTCATGCCTTTCATTACCGAAGAGATATGGCATCATATTGCAAACCGAAAGGATGGCGAAAGTATCATGGTAAGCCTGTTGCCGGAGGTGAAATCTTATGACGAATCAATTCTGAAGCAGTTTGAATTGGTGAAGGAAACCATAGTTAACGTACGAACAGTGCGCAAAGAACGTAACATTCCCATACGCGACCTGCTCAAAGTAAATGTGCTTGTTGGAGATGATGGTTACATTGAGCGATTCAATCCGGTAGTGCAGAAATTGGTGAATTTGGAGTCTGTTTTAAAGGTTGATAAAAAAGTTGAAGGCGCCGTATCCTTTTTTGTGAAATCATCAGAATTTTTTGTGCCGCTGGAGATGAATATAGATGCGGCCGAAGAGCTGGAAAAACTTCAGAAGGAGCTGGCGTACACCGAAGGCTTTTTAGCTGGTGTAATGAAAAAACTGAGTAACGAGCGATTTGTTGCCAGCGCTCCGGAGCAGGTTGTGGCCTTAGAGCAGCAGAAAAGAGCCGATGCTGAAGCAAAAATCAGCGCCATTAAGGAGAGCATTGCGCGATTGAATTAGTGCTTTTAAGATTTATAGCAACAAAAAAGGGATTGTGTTTTCACAGTCCCTTTTTTTGTTGGCTTAACGCCATTTTATTTTTACAAACTCCTTAGGTCGGTCGATATGAGGTGGCAAAGAATCGCGGATTGCAGATTTTAACCGGTCGATAAGCAGTGAACGGTTAAAGCTGGAGTGCGTTACAATGCTTATTTCTCGCACCGGCTCCGGTTTTTCAAATCGTTTGTAATGGTTCTTATCAATGCCGTTGATGGCCAGTTCGGGAACCAGTGTGTAACCCAATCCCTTTCTAACCAGACTTTTTAGCGTTTCAATGGAGCCGCTTTCGTAATGAAAACCGATACTTTTTTTCTTGAGGTTGCTTTGGCAAATGTGAAGAGCCTGATTTCTGAAACAATGGCCTTCGGTCAGTAACAGCAGATTGTTGGTGTCTAACTGTTCGGGCAATATGGTTTCGCTTTTGAGCAGTTTGTGGGTTTCCGCCGCATAAAATACAAACGCCTCGTTAAAAATAACTGTCTCTTTTAAGTCGCGTTCTCCGGTAGGTGTAGCCATAATGGCCATGTCGAGCCGGTTTTCGTTCAAAGCTTTAATTATCGATTCTGACTCCATATCTTCAATACGCAGAATGGTGTCCGGGTTTTCTTCGATAAAACGTTGGAGAAACAGAGGCAGAAGATGCGGGGCTAGTGTTGGTATTATGCCCAGCCGGAACTCTCCTTTAATGCTTGATTGCTCATCTTTAATGGCTTCCTGCAGGTTTTGGAGTTCCAATAGGATGCGCCGTGCACGACTAATGAAAACGTCTCCTTCTGGCGTTGGGCGCAACGGTTTTTTTGTGCGGTCGAACAACTGTACGCCAATCTCTTCCTCCAGCTTTTTTAACTGCATGGTAAGGGTTGGCTGTGTAACGTGGCAGGCATCGGCAGCACTCACAAAATGTCTGTGATCGTCAAGCGCCACAATATATTCCAGTTGTTGAATGTTCATCTTAAATTAGGCGTTGCCGCCAGAATTGGTTAGTCAAACATGTTTTTCATACGGCTAAAGAAGTTCATCTCTTCGCCTTCCTTCGGCACGAATGAAGCTGAATCTTTCAGTTTTTCAACAGACCGAATCTCTTCTTTTGTGAGGTCTTTGGGAATGTATACATTGATTCGAACCAGCAAGTCGCCTCTGTGATAGCCATTTACTTCGGGGAGTCCTTTGCCTTTCAGACGAAGTATTTTTCCCGGTTGTGTGCCAGCCTCAATTTTCACTTTTACCTTTCCTTCAACTGTCGGAATTTCTACCGGTGCACCAAGAATTGCATCAGGAATGCTTAGCGTGAGATTGTAAATAAGGTCGCTGCCATCGCGGATTAGTTCAGGATGTTTCTCTTCCTGAATGAGCACCAGGAGATCCCCATTGATGCCGCCTCTGCGTGCTGCGTTTCCTCTGCCTGATACCGAAAGCTGCATGCCTTCTTCTACGCCGGCAGGTATGTTAATGGTAACCACTTCATCCTGACGCAAAAGGCCTTCGCCATTACATTCAGCACATTTTTTTGTAATAATGCGGCCTTCTCCGCTACAGGTAGGGCAGCTTGATGTGGTTTGCATCTGCCCCAGAATGGTGTTGGAAATACGTGTTACCTGTCCGGTTCCCCGACAGGTATGACAATCGCTGAAAGAAGATCCCTTGTCGGCACCTGTACCATTACAATGGTGGCAGCTCACATATTTCTTTACCTTAATTTTTTTCTCTACACCGTTGGCAATCTCCTGAAGTGTAAGCGTTACTTTAACCCGAAGATTTGAACCTTTATTTACCCGCTGTCCGCGTGACGATCCAAACCCGCCAAAGCCACCAAACCCGCCAAAGCTGCCGCCGAATATATCTCCAAAATGGGAGAAAATATCTTCCATGCTCATTCCCCCACCAAAACCACCGCTTCCGGATGCACCGCCAACACCTGCATGTCCAAACTGGTCATAACGCCTGCGTTTCTCATCGTTGCTCAACACTTCGTATGCTTCAGCAGCTTCCTTAAATTTCTCCTCAGCATCCTTGTTTCCTTGATTTTTATCAGGGTGAAATTGGATGGCTTTTTTTCTGTAAGCTTTTTTTATCTCTTCGGCCGAAGCATTTTTGCTTACTTCCAGTATTTCGTAGTAATCTCTTTTTGACATGACAGGTGGCTTTAATTTATTCTCCAACAACTACTTTAGGATACCTGATGACTTTTTCGTCTAACAGATAACCTTTTTGAACACAATCCACAATTTTACCTTTCATATCTTCCGATGGTGCAGGTATTTTTGTTACCGCTTCGTGCAAATCTGCATCAAAATCCTGGTTGTTTGTGTCAATTTCCTTAACACCTTGCTGGTCTAAGAAATTGATGAATTTGTTATAAATGAGTTCAATCCCGGCTTTCACCGCATCGAGGTCGCTTGCTTTGTTAAGGTGCTGTAATGCACGATCAAAATCGTCAACTACTGGCAGAATGCCAACAATCAGCTTTTCTCCTGCTGTTTTCGCAAGCTCCATCTTCTCTTTCAGGGTGCGCTTGCGGTAATTGTCGTATTCAGCGATAAGTCGCAGGTGCTTGTCGTTGAGTTCTTCAACTTTTTTCTCGAGCATTTCTATTTTACTGTCGCAAGCGTCATCTTTAGCCTGAGTCTGGTTGTCACCATTGGTTTCTGATGTGTTGTCAGCTGCTTGCTCAACTGTTTCATTTTCTGGGGTTATCTCTTCCTGCTCTTTATGCTTAGCGTGTTTTTTACTCATGTCGATGAATAGTTTCTTGTTTTCTGTTTAATAATCTCTCAAATAGTCGTGAACGATTGCATTTTGAGACCTGCAAAAGTACTCAATTTTTTTGCCAATTTGTTAATACGGGACATTTTGACAGTATCTTCAGGTGTGAGGCTTTGTGCTACTGAAATAATGACAAAGACAGCATCAGAAATACTGACACTGTCTTTGTTTTCTCTGTTTGGCAATATATTCTATTACCTGATAAGTTGTTTTAAAAACTGGTTTAGTTCTTCACCCTTAATGTTTTTTGCTAAAATAATACCGTCTCCGCTTATCAGCACGTTAGATGGTATAGAGTTAATGCCATATAACCGTGCTGCGTCTGACTGCCATCCGGCCAAATCGCTTACATGCGTATTCCATGCCAGTGCGTCATCCTGTATTGCTTTTTTCCATGCATCGGCGTTTCTGTCTAGTGACACGCTGAAAATGGTAAAGTCATTGCCATTTTTAAACTGTTTATTTTTAAACTCATTATAGATGGCCACATAATTTGGGCTTTCTCTGCGGCAGGGACCACACCAGGATGCCCAAAAGCTTATGAGAACCACTTTGCCTTTTAGTTCCGAGAGTGATAATTGTTCACCGTTTGGGTTCTTGAGGCTTATCTCAGGTGCTTTATTCCCAATTTCCAGACCGGGTTTGGGTTGTGCTCCAAATTCAGGAAAAGAAAGAAAAAATAGTAAGCCAATCAATGTGATTCTGAGAGTAATGGTTTGCATGTTTAAACAGATTAATGTGGATGATTCAGTTTGTAATTAGCGTCTGTAAGCGGCAAATCGGTTTCTGTCAACCGACTGGAGGCGCTCCAGGGTGGCTTCAATTTTATCGAGGTCAACGCTTCTCTCAACAATGCGTCCTTCTCCATCGATAAGAAAATTGGTCAGTTTCTCGCTGACTCCAAAAGTGCTGGCTAGCTCTGATTCGCGACCGCTAAAGTCACAAAGGTGAAAAAAGTCGTGTAATTCATCTCGCTCTATGGTGCTAAGCAATGGCGTCCTAAACCTGTCAAGCGATACACTAACAATAACAAAACCGTCACTGTTGTAAAACTCAGTGTCATGGTATTGTTGCAATAGCATCTTCTTTCTGAAATTGTCAATTCTTGATGGCGCATCGTAGGATGCCCAAAAGTCAATCAAAACCATTTTCCCTTTCAGGGAGTCAGAGGTAAAGCGTGTGCCATCGAGTAGTTGAGAGGTAATTTGTGGCGCTTTGTCTCCTATTTCGAGCCCTATGGCCGGAGTAAAGGCGCCATTCATGAATGAGAGAAATGCCAGCCCTGCTATTAAAGTCAAAATCACTGCTTTAATTCTCATATAATTGTTTTTGGTGAATAATCACGGAACAAATTTCTGCCTATTTTTTGGTTTGTCTGGTATTTTTTAGATGAATGGCAGAGATTCGTTGACCGGTGTTTTATATGCAGCAAAATTATGCTACAAAGCAGGTATTTTCCAAATCGAAGTGTTTGCTTAAGTTAAAATGTATGTTTATATTATAAAACAAAAACACCAATCGCCTGTTAGTAAGGTGATTAGTGTTTTGTTAAAAAGGCACAAAAATGACCAACGAACGTATTTCTTATGTGAACGACGCCTTAGATTCTTCGGATGGATGCGCCCAATTGATTTAACCGGGTGTCAATGTTCTGATAACCACGGTCTATCTGTTCAATGTTGTGAATAATGCTTTTCCCCTGTGCCGAAAGGGCGGCAATAAGCAGTGCTACGCCGGCACGAATATCAGGAGAAGTCATCACACTGCCCCTTAATGGCATTTCGTGGTTGTTGCCTATCACTGTGGCTCTATGCGGATCGCAGAGTATGATGCGAGCTCCCATGTCAATAAGCTTATCTACGAAAAAGAGACGGCTCTCAAACATTTTTTGGTGTATCAGCACACTCCCTTTTGCCTGGGTGGCTACAACCAGAAAGATGCTTAGCAAATCAGGGGTAAGTCCAGGCCAGGGTGCATCGGCAATGGTCATTATAGACCCATCGATAAAGGTCTCAATAACATACTCTTTTTGCGAAGGGATGTAAATGTCTTCTCCCCTGATTTCCATTTGAATGCCCATTCGGCTGAAAGCCAAAGGAATAATGCCCAAATGGTCTGGGGCAGCATTTTTTATGGTAAGTTCGCTCTGGGTCATTGCAGCCATGCCGATGAAACTGCCAACTTCAATCATATCTGGCAAAATCTCATGTTTGCATCCGCCCAAGGAAGTTACACCTGTGATGGTAAGCAGATTGGATCCTATGCCACTTATTTTGGCGCCCATACGTGTTAGCATTTTGCATAATTGCTGTATGTATGGTTCGCAGGCTGCATTGTAGATGGTGGTGGTGCCGGGTGTTAAAACTGCTGCCATAATAATATTGGCAGTTCCGGTTACCGAGGCCTCATCGAGCAGCATATAGGTGCCTTTCATGGATTCGGCATGCACGGTATAGAAAATCTCATCCGGATTAAATTCAAAACGCGCACCAAGTTTCTCAAAGCCATAAAAGTGGGTGTCCATTCGTCGGCGTCCAATCTTATCACCGCCTGGCTTTGGAAAAAAAGCTTTTCCATATCGTGACAGCAGTGGCCCCATAATCATGATGGAACCTCTTAACGAAGAGGCTCGCTTACGGAACTCCATGCTTTGAAGATACTCCAGGTTGATGCTGGCAGCCTTAAAAAGGCATGTGTTGGCAGATGTTCGCGTGATTTCAACGCCTAACTCGCCAAGTAATTCGATAAGGTTGTTTACATCCAGAATATCCGGGATGTTTTGTATTTCAACGGTTTCGGGTGTCAGGAGTGTAGCGCAGATTATCTGAAGGGCTTCGTTTTTTGCTCCCTGCGGAATGATTTCACCCGACATACGACAGGGGCCGGCTATTTCAAAACTGTTCATGAATCAGGAGTTTTACCTCAATTGTTTGATTAGTCGCGGGTTTTACGAACAAAATGTTTTTTTCTCTGACGGTTCTGGGGTTCACGCGTTTCCAGTGTTTTGGTCTGCTGAACCGATACTTCCAGTTTGCCTTTTGACAGGTATTTTATATCCTGAACAATGCGCTCATCGGTGGCATAATCTTTATTCCAGTTGAGAAGTGATTTGCGCATATGGTTAGATATGAGGGCTATGAGGTGATTTTTAAGCTCTCCTTCCTCCATTTCAATGGCTTTGTCAATCATCTGCTCAATGAGTTTGCCGTAGTGGCGAAAATTCATGCGGTTGACGCTATAAGCAACTTTTTGCGGCTTCGAAGTAAAATTGGCTGCTTCGGGCAAATCATACGGAAAGTCGATGTCTAACTTAAAATCGGACATGATGGCAAGATGATCCCAAAGTTTATGCTTGAAATCACTCACATCGCGAAGGTGGGGGAAAAGATTGCCCATTACAGTAACGATGCCGTGCGCACAACGTGTGCGTTCTTCGCGGTCTTCTATGCTCAGCGCATGTTCAACCATTTTGTGGATGTGCCGCCCATACTCCGGAAGAACAAGCGGTTTGCGTGTTGAATTGTAATCCATTTATTGATTCAAATGAAGTTTAATGTTTCTTGTATTAAGGAAAGCTATCGTTTTATCAGTAACAATCTGTATCACATGCAACTGGCAGGGTCTGTCAATATTCGGAACGTAGAGGTCAATGTGTAATACATTGTTCACGTTTAGTGATACTATTTGAGGTTGTTACGGAGAGTGCAACGGTGGGTTTCGTCAAAGTCTCAAAATTAGTTCAATATTTTAAGTTTGGCAAACTTTAGCAATAATTGTTTTTCACCGGCATTTTTAAAAACCACTGTGGCTTTTACGTTAGGAGGGTTTCCTTCGAGCGCAATTACTTCGCCATATCCAAAACGTTCATGCTCAACTTTTGTTCCAATAGATATTTGGGCGCCACTGGAGGATGCGGTTTGCGTAAACCGGGGCTGTGGGGTTTCACGCTGTTTAAAATTGTATGCCGGCTTGGTTTGTGCCGACTGGGTATTGCCAAAAGGCGCTTTCTTTTCAAACGGGGGCTGGCTTCGTTCCTGTTTTTTGAAAACCGGCAAATCGCTCGCATTGTCTATGTAGTTCTTGTCTATGTCGTTAAGAAAACGGCTTGGGCTCACAAAGTTGTGCTCTCCATATTTAAATCGGCTTCTGGCATAGGACAAGGTGACACTTGCTTCGGCGCGGGTAACAGCAACATAAAACAAACGTCGTTCCTCTTCAATGGATTGCTCCGAATGGGATGCCATGGGCGAGGGGAAGAGTCCCTCTTCAACTCCAACAATATATACATGGTTGAACTCAAGACCTTTTGCCGAGTGGATGGTCATCAGGGTTACTTTGTTCAAATCGTCAGGGTCTTCGTTATCCTGGTCGGTGAGTAGCGAAACCTCTTCCAGAAAATGGATGATGGTGTTTTCTGAACCACTCTCTTTTCTTTCGTCGGTAAATTCTCTTACACCGTTCAATAATTCATCCAGGTTCTCTACTCTTGTTTGTCCTTCGGTTGTTTTATCCTGATGCAGCTCCTTTAAAATGCCACTTTGTGTCACAATTTCAGTGGTAATTTCAAAAGCATTCATCACGGGTACTAGTCTGCCAAATTCATTTATCAAAACAATAAATGCATTGAGTTTTTTTAGTGTGCCGGCATTGAATCCCAGGCTCGGCAATGCAGGGTGATTCAGCACTTCCCAAACGGATACCCCATGATGAGCAGCGGCAGCTTCCAACTTGTCGAGCGTGGTTTTTCCAATGCCTCTTGCCGGGTAGTTGATGATTCGTTTTAGTGCTTCCCCATCCTTGGGGTTAACAGCCATGCGCAAGTATGCAAGCAGATCTTTTATCTCCTTGCGCTGGTAAAATGAGAGACCTCCGTAAATCTTATATGGGATGTTGTTTTTCCGCAGCGCCTCTTCGAAAATACGTGACTGGGCATTGGTTCGGTAAAGTATCGCAAAATCGGCGAATGTACAATGTGCCGTTACTCTTTTTGAGACTATATCATTCACAACCAGGAAACCCTCTTCAATATCAGAAAATGCATTGAGGAGCCTGATTTTTTCACCCATATCGTTTTCGGAGAATACAACTTTTTTTATCTGCCCCTTATTGTTGGCTATTATGCTATTGGCCGCGTTAACAATAGTTTGGGTGGAGCGGTAGTTCTGCTCAAGTTTAAAGAGTTTGTAACCAGGATAGTCGTTTCTGAAGTTGAGTATGTTCTCAATTTTTGCACCTCTAAAACTATAGATACTCTGTGCGTCATCGCCAACTACGCACACATTTTTATGTTGTTCGGCAAGTTTGCGCACAATCAGATATTGTGAGAAATTGGTGTCCTGATACTCATCAACCAGGATGTATTTGAATTGCTGTTGATACTTTGCAAGTACATCCGGATGGTCTCTGAAAAGCAGATTGGTATTCAAAAGCAGGTCGTCAAAATCCATTGCGCCTGATTTAAAGCAGGTTCGCATGTAGCGCTGGTATATTTCATATATCATTGGCATGCGTGCTGCCTTGTCGGCCATCAATCTGTGTTGATCTCTGGCGTATGCCGGGGGCAATACCAAGTCGTTTTTTGCTGAGGATATTCTGGATAGTATTTCGCCGGGTTTATACTCTTTTTCGTTGAGATTTAATTCTTTAACAATCGACTTGATGAGGCTTTTGGAGTCAGCGGTATCATATATTGTAAAGCTTGATTGAAAGCCAATACGCTCTGATTCGGTTCTGAGAATACGTGAAAAAATGGAGTGGAATGTGCCCATCCAGAGTCTGCGTGCAGTTTCGTTTCCAACAATCGAGCCAATGCGCTCTTTCATTTCACGTGCCGCTTTGTTGGTAAATGTGAGAGCCAGGATGCTCCATGGTGCTACACCGTTGGACAGCAGGTAGGCAATGCGGAAAGTGAGAACACGTGTTTTGCCTGAGCCGGCACCGGCAATTACCAGAGCGGGACCTTCAGTGTTTATTACGGCCTCGTTTTGTGCTGTGTTTAGCTGTTCCAGATGATTTTGCACGTCGGTGTGATGGAGGTTGGTACTTTTCTTTTATCACACAAAAATAATCAAACGCCCATGTAATACAAACACAAATTTATCTGGCTCTTTGATAATTAAAATTGCAATATTCCGTTAAACAGTAATGATATAAAGATGAAAGTTGTAATTTCGCCTATGTTTTGGCATCTGCCTGTGGCTTTTGTATCAATTGTTTGGTGAGGATGAGAGCAGATTGCCATACACATGTACGAGATTGTATTTTGTAAAGAAATCAGGGTATCTGCTTCTATCTTTATTTCATTAGCTAAAGAGAAGATACCATTAATACGATATTGCCAATGAGATTGTTGGTTCACCTTTTAAAAGTGATGGCATTAGCAGGGGTTTTGACTACGTCATCGGTTCATGCCCAAATTACGGCTGTTGGCGCCTTGTCAACAGGTTCAACTTCTTATCTTCCTTCGGATCCGGTGTATTTGTTTAGTCCGTTGCAAAATGCAGTGCTTCAGTATCAAACCAATGATCCAGAAGCCAATTTTACCTTCCAGTGGACACGTCACAACCCATCAGATAACAGTTGGACGCAGGTTTTGCAGTTGCAAACCGGCAATTCAGCATCAATTCTGGTTTCCGATGCTGGTGGTTACCAGTTGCGTGTTACCCGCGCTCCCGGCGATGAAGTGGTGTTCCGGTGCTGGGTGTATGAACCTGTGTTGATGGACGCCACCATAGATGTGTTGTATGAGGATTGTTTTAAGCTGAATCTTTTGGTGAAGAACGACTCTCTGCCACTGGCATATTATGATCCTGTTTCAGGTAGTCAGGGATTTGTCAATTACAATCGTACGTATCAATGGCGAAACACGCCGGTGAGTTCAGTAGGTACGGGAGCTTTTGTAGATATAGACGCTCCGGTTGAAAACACGCAGTTTGAGGTTACCGTTCGCGACAGGGTAGGGGGTTTGGCCAATGCCGTACTTAATTATACAGCATTGGCGGTCAAGGCTGATTACAAGGCTGACTTAGTGAAAGCGGAGGTGTTACATGAGGTACACAGCAGTGCCGAGGGTTCAGCGCCTATTGAGATTCGTTTTCAGGATCAGAGCAAAGGCAATATCACAGGCTGGTCATGGCAATTTGGTCGTTTTGGCCGGGCTGTGGAGCGAAACCCGTTTTATGTTTTCACCTCATTTGGAACCGATACAGTAAACCTAACGGTAATAAATGATTTTTCGGGATGTGTGCATCAGATGGAGTCTCCTCTGGTTGTGAATGTGATGGAGTCGATGCTCGAAATTCCAAATACCTTTACCCCCAATGGCGATGGTGTAAATGATGAGTTTCGTGTGGTATATCGCTCGTTGCGTAAATTCAATATGTTGATATATAACCGCTGGGGACGAAAAGTGTTTGAATCATCCAATCCTGCCGAAGGATGGGATGGCACAGTTGGTGGAAGTATGGGTGCGCCAGGTGTCTATTTCTATTACATCGAAGCCGAAGGATATCAGCCCAACGAAAAATACCGACGCCAAGGCCCCATTCACCTGATACGAGGCAAGTAGCCTTATTTGGTGGAAGAGCTTAACGCCTGTAATATTTATTTAATGTGCGACGGCAACAGAATTGCCACCTTGCTGCTTATGCCCTGGTGAAATTCTCCTGGTGAATGAGTGGTTCGCCTTTGAAACGCAGAAACAATTGCGCTGTGGCAAACACATCCTTCTCACAATAAACAGCTATGCGCTCAATGTCACGTTCCTGGTAGTAAACCGCTGCCACCTGACTTCCATCTATGTCATCTTTAGGGGTTGGAATACCCATGATTTTGGTGAGCAAAGCCAGTGAGGTGTAGTGTTTGTAATCGCCAAATTTCCATAAATCCAAAGTGTCCAGAAATTTTATCTCCCATGGTTTTTTCCCGGCCACATCCAGTACCGGAGGAAGTGTAATGCCATGAATAATCATCCTGCGCGCTATAAATGGAAAATCAAACTCCCGTGAATTGTGACCGCAAATGTGATTTTTAGGGTCGCTTGTAAATCCGGATAAAACTTTTGCAAACTCCTCAAGAAGTGCTTTTTCGTCGTCACCAGCGAATGATTTGGCTTTGAAGTGACGTTGTCCATTTTTGTGAAAAATGACTCCTGCAGAGATGCATACAATCTTTCCGAATTCGGCATAGATGCCTGCACGCTCATATACTTCGGCAGCCAACTGGCCCTCTTTTCTGAAATAGGTTGACTTTTTGTCCCACAAAATCTGCAGCTCAGGATCAACTTCCTCAAACGCCGGATGCTGTGGCACAGTTTCAATGTCGATGAACATGATGTTTTCGGCCGGGTATTGCTCCAACATAATCTGATTAGTTACCGTTTTTTAAGTTTCTGAGGATATATTGTGTAAGGATGTCGATGGCAGCACGGTTGTTACCCCCTTGCGGCACTATCAAATCCGCATACCTTTTGGTAGGCTCAATAAATTGCAGGTGCATTGGTTTCACGGTTTGTTCGTAGCGGTGCAGCACTTTGCCCACCGTGCGTCCACGCTCTTCAATGTCGCGCTGAATAACCCGCATGAGCCTATCGTCAGGCTCCGCATCAACAAACACTTTCAGGTTCATTATATCACGAAGTCCCGGATGTGAAAGAATGAGAATGCCCTCTACAATTACCACGTCGCGCGGCTCAACACGTATGGTTTCACTTTGTCTGGTGCAGGTGAGATAGGAATAAACCGGTTGTTCGATGGTATGCCCTTTTTTAAGCGCATTAATGTGCTCAACCAGCAGGTCAAATTCGATGGCATCAGGATGGTCGAAATTGATTTTCTGCCTCTCCTCCAAAGGCATGTGTCCATTGTCGCGATAGTATGAATCCTGAGGTAAAACAGCCACTTCTCCCATGGGCAGCTGCTCCATAATTTTACGCACTACAGTGGTTTTTCCTGAGCCGGTTCCGCCGGCAATGCCGATAATCAGCATATGGTTTCTTTTTAGTATATTTACACGTAATCAATGGCAAAATAACAAATAATTCCGACAATGATTAAACATGTTGTTCTATTTAAATTCAAGGGTGATTTGTCAGAGGATGTGCGTCAGAAGAAACTGAAGTCGTTCAAGTCTTCACTGGAAGCGTTAAAGCTATCCATTTCTGAATTGCGCCATATCGAAGTAGGTCTCAACGAGAATCCTCAGGAGAGTTACGATTTGGTACTCATCAGCGATTTTGCCTCATGGGACGACCTGAAGGCCTATGTGGTGCATCCTGAACACCAGAAGGTGGCTGTGGAGATTCGTGAGATTCTGGAACAGCGCGCTTGTGTTGATTATGAATTTTAAAAGAAACGACCGGTTGTTGGCCGGTCGTTTTTCTTAGGTTTAGATAGTATCTGAAAAAAAGGATTTTGGCAATTCGCGCAGGTTGTATTGTGAAGCCATAATTTCGCCATAAGCACCGGCTGACCGTATGGCAATGATGTCTCCGCGAGAGGTGTGTGGCAACGACAATGCCTTGCCAAAACAGTCGGATGACTCACAAATTGGCCCTACTACATCATATTTTTCTTCGGTGGCTACGCTCGAGAGGTTTTCAATTTTGTGGCTGGCCTGATAAAGTGCCGGACGTATCAGTTCGGTCATTCCGGCATCTACAATGGCAAATTTGGTTTTTACACCCTCTTTCACATATAAAACCTTGGTGATAAGGTTGCCCGATTGCGCCACGAGCGATCTGCCCAGCTCAAAATGCACTTCCTGATCTGGTTTTAGCTCCAGAAAATCGTTGAAAATTTTGAAGTAAGCCTCAAAGTCAGGGATTGGATTCTGATTCGGGTCGTTGTAATCAATTCCCAGACCACCTCCTACATTGATGATTTTTGGATAAATCTGACGTGAGATGAACCACTTTTGTAATTCGTTGATTCTGACACAAAGATCGCGGAATGTGGTGAGATCCGTGATTTGAGATCCTATATGGAAATGGAGTCCTTCCAGATTGATGTGCTTCATTTTACTGATTGCATCCGTCACTTTCTCCAAATCCCACTGGTTGATACCAAACTTGTTCTCTTCCAGGCCGGTAGTGATGTAATGGTGGGTGTTGGCGTTCACATTGGGGTTTATACGTATGGCCACATTAGCTGTTTTGCCTTTGGATGCAGCAATTTCGTTGATGATTTCCAACTCGGGCACCGATTCCACATTGAAACAGGCGATGTCATTATCCAGTCCAAGTTCAATTTCCCAATCGGCTTTGCCTACACCGGCAAAAACAACGCCTTTGTTGCCGAAACCGGCCTCCAGCGCTTTTTTAACTTCATAACCGCTCACGCAGTCAACACCAAAACCAAAGCTACGTATCATTTCCAGAATGCGGTCATTTGCATTTGCTTTAATGGCATAGTGTACGGTGAAGTTGTACTTCCGGGCTTCTTCACTAACTTTTTTCAGAGTGCTTTCCAATAGCTCCATGTCATAATAATAGTATGGAGTGCGGATGTTTTGCAGTTTTTTCAGCGGGAAGTTATTGTTCATTCGAGAAGTGTTTTTTAAGGTTGTTTTTCTTAAAACGGATGATGATTAGAAAAGTTTTGCACTAAGCGCCTTTAGCGCCTCTTTTTTGTAGTCGGCAGCCACTACCAAAGAGATGTTATGGTCGCTGCCACCATAAGAAATCATGTGCAAAGGCACCTCTTTAAGCGCATCAAAAATGCGGTTTGCATATCCTTTGTGCTGTTTAATCAGGTCGCCTACCACGCATATTATTACCTGGTCGGTTTCCACGTCTACGGTGCCAAATTTCTTCAGGTCGTCAATAATATCGTCCAGATGGCGGTTGTTGTCGATGGTAACAGAAACACCAACTTCGGAGGTTGTAACCATATCAATGGGCGTTTTGTAGCTTTCGAATATCTCGAATACTTTACGCAGAAAACCATACGCCAACAACATCCTACCCGATTTTATTCGTATGGAGGTGATGCCATCCTTTGCAGCCACGGCGGTGATACGGCCTTTGGTTTCGGTACCTGAGATGCGGGTGCCGGGTGCCTTGGGATCCATTGTGTTGAGGAGTCTTACCGGAATATTGGCCAGTTTGGCTGGCAACACGCTGGTGGGGTGCAATATTTTTGCACCGAAATATGCCAGTTCAGCAGCCTCGTCAAACGATAGTTCGGCTATTGATTTGGTGTTTTCCACATAGCGTGGATCATTGTTGTGCATACCGTCGATATCGGTCCAAATCTGAATCTCTTCGGCATCGATGGCAGCACCAATGAGCGACGCAGAATAGTCGCTGCCTCCACGTTGCAGGTTGTCAATTTCGCCAAATGCATTTCGGCAAATATAACCCTGTGTGATATAGATATCTTTTTTACCTGTCTCTTCCAGAATGCGTGTCAGGTTCTCGCGTATGTAGCTTGTGTCAGGCTCGTTGTTTTTATCGATGCGCATGTAATCAAGCGCAGGCAATAGTTCAGATTTAATTCCACACTCCTGAAGATAGAAATTGAACATGCCGGTGGATAAAAGCTCTCCTTGCGCAAGAATTGTTTTCTCCTCGAAAACGGTAAACACATCTTTGGTGAATGATTTGATGTAGTCAAAATGGTTACGAACCAGCTCGCGGCCTTTATCTTTATAGTCAGTGGTAGCATAAAGCGCATCAACTTCGCTGTTATACTTGCGCTCCATCTGGCTTATTATCTCATTGGCGCCATCGTTGTTGTTTTTATAGAGATAATTGGCGATTTCGACAAGGTTGTTTGTAGTGCCGGCCATTGCAGATAAAACCACGATGTTGGTTTTTCCATCCAGAACCAGTTTTGCAACTTCTTTCATACGGTCGGCAGAACCAACCGATGTTCCGCCAAATTTCATTACTCTCATTTTGACTTAATTTTTAAATGGTCGTTGTGAAAATGATTCGCTTTTGTTTAAAGAACTGTTTTGTAAACTATTGGTTCATTGGCAGGCATCTATAAAAACAGAAAGGTTGCATACCTCGAAAACCAAAAAGCATCCGGGCGACAGAGGATGAATTTCATTTATTCTCCGGCCAATATTGGTTGCAAATTTATAGTAAACAAATCAATTTGGTGAAAAAAAATAATGATTTTCACCAAATTAATTACAGATTATATCTGATGGGTGTCTGAAATTTTAATTTTTGATTTAAAAGACAATTTACCACATCTAAATCAGATCACTGGCATGAACGTTTCCAGTATTTTGGTTTTGCCATTGGGCATAATGGTGATTTGCCTTAAGTCTGCCGGAACCAGTATCGTGTCGCCTATTTTCATGGTTTCATGCAAGTTGTTGCCATAGGTAATGGTTGCTTCTCCTTCAACACATATAAGAATTACAAATGAATCCAGAGGATAATAATCACGCGCTACAGCGTTCTCCGCTTCGAGCACGTTGGTCTGGAAATAGGGCGATTTAACTACTTCAACGGCAGTGTTGAGTTGTGGCTTATAGTCCGTGCGATAGTTATCGTACTTTTTGTAGTCAATGGCATCCACGGCCAGTTCGGTGTGGAGTTCGCGACTGTTTCCGTTGGCATCGCGGCGGTTGAAATCATAAATCCGGTAGGTAATATCCGAAGTTTGTTGAATCTCTGCAATAAGAATACCTGCACCTATGGCATGTACGCGTCCGGCAGGCATAAAAAACACATCACCCGAAGCAACCTTATGCTGCGCCAGAATATCTTCCAATGTGTTGTTTTTTACGGCTTCTACATAGGTTTCAGGTGTAACTTTCTGATTGAATCCGCTTATAAGTTGGGCACCTTCTTCCGCTTGCATAACATACCACATTTCGGTTTTTCCAAATGAGCTATGCCTCTCTTCGGCCAGTTTATCGTCCGGATGAACCTGTATTGATAACGCTTCGCGAGCATCTATAAACTTTATGAGCAGTGGAAATTCAGTGCCAAACTTAGCAAAAACGCGCTCCCCCACCAGATCGCCCATGTAGATTTCAATCAGCTCACTCAGGTTGTTTCCTTTCAGAAAACCGTTTTCAACAACTGAAATGTCTCCGTCAACGCCTGACAGCTCCCAGCTTTCACCAATGCCTGATTGTCCGTTAAGGCTTTTGTTTAATACCGTCTCCAGTTTATTTCCGCCCCATATCCGATCTTTTAGGATTGGCGTAAACTTTAAAGGATAAAGTTGTGTTGATGTCATTTTTTGTTAGGTGTGTTAATAATTTTTGTTGTGTGTTATGTGTTGCAAATGTAGGTAAAAGCTAAGGAAAATGCCGGATGAGTTTGATGTGTTTTACAGATAGTTCTGTCAATAATAGGGCATTTACCGAATCTATCGTTATTTTTGCAAGAAAAAAAGTGATTAAGGAAGCGCGTTTTTTGACGAGCAATCAGAATGCTGCAAAGTGTCCGGCGCCAAATAAACCAGAGTATGCGTTTATTGGCCGGTCAAATGTTGGCAAATCATCGCTCATAAATATGTTGTGCCGACGTAAGAGTTTGGCAAAAACATCCTCTACCCCTGGAAAAACTCAACTTATTAATCATTTTGTGATTGACGATAACTGGTATCTTGTAGATTTACCGGGGTATGGATATGCTAAAATAAGCAAAACCAAACGTGAGGTGTTCGGGAAAATGACACTCGATTACCTTACCACACGCACCAATTTGGTCTGTCTGTTCGTTCTCATAGATATCCGGCTTGAGCCGCAGGAGATTGATTTGGCCTTTTTGAGGAAGATGGCAGAGTTGGAGTTGCCTTTTGTGATGGTATTTACCAAGGCCGATAAACTCAAGAAAGGACAGGTGACCAACATGGTTGAAAAGTATTGCAATCAAATGCTGACTGAGTGGGATGAGATGCCAAAGTTTTTTGTAACCTCGTCGGAGAGCGGTGATGGACGTGATGAAATTCTTCATTTTATTAAAGAGTTGAATGTCATCTGGAAGTCATCAGAAAAATAGAGTGTCTTTTATATTGATGTTCTATTGGAGAACCAGATGTTTGTAAGTTAGATTTACGTATCAAGGGCAGCGTTTTAACCCAATCGTTCATTATTTATTATAAAACCCGCCTGTTTTGTGCCGTAATAGAAATTTATATGGTTGTCAATGTTAATCTCTTGTCATTATTCTCTTAAGGAATTATGATTTTTGTTACCTTTGCAACAACAGCTTAATTTTATAAAAATCTGATAAACAGAAGATTAATGCCACCCAAAGCACCGATTAAGATTTTCGCCGGAAGTCAAACCCGTTATCTTGCCGAAAAAATCAGCTTATGCTCCGGGCGTGAGTTGGGAAATGTAAACGTGATACATTTCAGCGATGGAGAGTTTGCCACCGCTTATGAAGAGACCGTTCGAGGTTCGCATGTGTTTCTGATTCAGTCAACATTTCCACCTTCAGATAATCTTTTTGAGCTTCTGATGATGATAGATGCTGCCAAAAGAGCTTCGGCATATAAGATAGTGGCTGTAATACCTTATTTTGGTTTTGCCCGTCAGGATAGGAAAGATCAGCCCAGGGTGTCCATTGGGGCTAAGCTGGTAGCCGACATGTTAAGTACAGCCGGCGTTAGTCGCATCATTACCATGGATTTACACGCCGATCAGATTCAGGGTTTCTTTGATATTCCTGTTGATCATCTCTATGCGTCAAGCATTTTTGTGCCTCACATCAGGTCTTTGGGGCTTGATGACCTGGTAATTGCATCGCCCGATGTGGGTGGCACCAAACGGGCTAACACCTATGCAAAGTTTCTGGAAACGCCCATGGTCATCTGTCACAAATACCGCTCAAAAGCCAATGTGATTGATGAGATGCGTATCATTGGTGATGTGGAAGGTAAAAATGTTATCATTTTGGATGACATGATTGATACCGCCGGTACCCTTACCAAAGCTGCAGAGATGATGATGGAGCAAGGAGCCAAAAGTGTTCGTGCTTTTGCAACCCATCCGGTATTGTCAGGACCAGCCTACGACCGCATCGAAAACTCTGCGCTTACCGAATTGTTTGTGACGGATTCCATTCCATTGAAACGAGAGTCGTCAAAAATTAAAGTGCTTAGTGTGGCCCAATTGTTTTCTGACACCATCGATAAGGTGTATAATTATCAGTCGATAAGTACCCAATTTGTAATTTAATTCATATATTTGC
Organism: Alkaliflexus imshenetskii DSM 15055; assembly: GCF_000517065.1. Lineage (GTDB taxonomy): Bacteria > Bacteroidota > Bacteroidia > Bacteroidales > Marinilabiliaceae > Alkaliflexus > Alkaliflexus imshenetskii. Next base: position 2,602,243 of record NZ_KI912105.1, read on the forward strand.
GGCCCCGTTTGGGGAAATCGTGTGATGGGAAATTAAGGTTAAAACATCATCCGAAACCTGAATTTTGAGTAGCACAACTTAATTTATTAAACATGCAAAACATTGAAATCAAAGCGGCCAAGCGTGAGAATCTTGGAAAAACCGCTACCAAAGAGTTGCGTAACAATGGCGATGTGCCTTCCGTATTGTACGGTGGCGATGAAGTAGTTCATTTCTTTGCTTCAGAGAGAGAGTTGAACAAACTCATTTTTACCCCCGAGGTATACATTGTTAAGCTCAACGTAGATGGAAAAATCTACGATGCAGTTATCAAAGATCTTCAGTTTCATCCGGTGAGCGACAGATTGTTGCATGCTGATTTTCTGCAGATTTCTGAGGACAAGCCTGTTATTATCGAGATTCCAGTTAAGATGGAAGGTTTAGCCGAAGGTGTTAAGGCGGGTGGTAAACTTCAGTTGGAGCAGCGCAAACTTCGCGTAAAAGCTTTTGCTAAAGATCTTCCAAATGAGCTGACCGTTAACATTTCAAACCTTGGTCTTGGTAAAAGTATTCAAGTGGGTTCACTTTCATACCCTAACCTTGAGCTTTTAAATGCCAAGAACTCTGTGGTAGTATCTGTTAAACTTACTCGTGCTGCTCGTGCTGCAGCGCAGCAGAAAGGTTAAGATATTTTATTTTTTCAAAAACCCCCGTATGTTTATATGGGGGTTTTTGTGTCTTATCACCTGGCCTATTTGACGCTTTGATGAGCCAATATGCGCGTTTTTGCTAATACAGCCAGTGAGAAAGTATCAATAACCTTGTTTATTACTTTGCCATGTGGTGCAGATTGTTAAATATATTCCGGAAGAATACCTCCGTAAAGGATAATGAACCTGCTGAAATGAAATACCTGATTGCAGGCCTTGGAAATATAGGCTCAGAATATGCCCATACCAGGCATAATGTTGGTTTTGATATTGTTGATGCGCTGGCCAAGGCCGAAGGTGTACCATTTGAAGACGAACGTTATGGCATGGTAGCGAATTTCCGCCATAAAGGGCGGGTTTTTATTCTTTTAAAGCCTTCTACATATATGAATTTGAGTGGAAAGGCCATCAATTACTGGATGAAGAAGGAGAGTGTGCCCATCGAAAACCTGTTGGTGATTGTGGATGATTTGGCACTCCCTTTTGGTGTACTGCGCCTTAAGGCAAAGGGGAGTGATGCCGGTCACAATGGACTTAAAAATATTCAGGAAACTTTTGGACATAACCAGTACGCACGCTTGCGATTCGGTATTGGAGATAATTTTCGCAAAGGACATCAGGTGGATTATGTGTTAGGACGATGGGACAGACTCGAAGAGGACACGTTGCCACTACGATTTGATGTGGCACATGAAATGATTAAGAGCTTTGCGACCATTGGTACGGCACGTACTATGAACTTGTATAACAATAAATAGCTCGTTCTATGGAAGCGTCATCAATTGTTCGAATCGATAAATTTCTGTGGGCAGTACGACTCTTTAAAACCCGAAGTCTGGCCATTGAGGCCTGCAAAAAAGGGAAGGTGATGATGGGCGGATTACCTGTTAAATCTTCACGGGTGGTTAAAAAAGGCGATGTTGTTGCAATTAAGGAGCCGCCCATTATGCGCCAGTATGAGGTAATAGGGTTGGCCGAAAAGCGGATGGGCGCAAAGTTGACACCCGATTTCATTAAAGAGGTGACACCTGCTGAGGAGCTGGAAATTCTGAGACTTACGCAGATTGCAAATACCATGAACCGTGGACGTGGCTTGGGAAGACCCACCAAAAAGGAAAGGCGCGATTTGGATGGGTTCTTTGATAGTGGTTATGAATCGGACGATTAATGTTCAGTAGATTGTTTTAATTGAAGATATTATTATGTATACAGCCAGACAAAAGAAACGCGACAATGTTGCTGAATATGTGCTTTATATGTGGCAGGTTGAGGATTTGATTCGCGCCAATGGTTGTGACATGGATCGTATTAAGGCCAATGTTATATCAGGTTATAGTCTTGCCAAATCCGAAATTCAGGAAGTAACAGATTGGTGGGAGAACCTGGTTGAAATGATGAAGTTGGAGCAAAAGGAGGCTAAGGGGCACTTACAGTTTATTGTAAATACCATCAATGAATTGAATACTTTGCATGGAAGATTGCTTCAATCGCCTGCGCACATCTCCTATCATGTGCGTTTTCAGCAAATAGAGTCTTTTCTGAGAGAGCTGGAAGGAGTTACGAACCCAAAGCCGTCCAACGATATAGAGTTGATGCTCGGCGCTTTGTATAATGTTTTTCTGCTTAAGTTACAGGGTCGTGAGATAAGCATCGGTACATTAAATGCAGTTCAGGAGTTTGGTAAGTTTTTAGCTTTGCTGGCTCAAAAGTATAGAGAAGACCAACAGGGCAAACTGGACATGGAGATTTAGTGTGTCCCATTTGATGGTGGTATATAACAGATGTCTCTTTTCCCAAACCATTGATAGCGGTTCTTTGCAATCAGTCGGTAAAGTTTGTTTCGCAGGCCACGCGGCATCATTGCAGCAATTGCCCCTGCAACAGGCATCCATCCGCTTAAGGAACGCATCAGATGAATGATTGCATCTGCGCCCTTATATATTTTGCCTTCACATAATAGTATTACTTCGTCGGGCATTAATGCAAGCATCTGTTTTTGCAAAATTTCTTGTCCTGCTTGGGACTGGATGGGCACAATACTCAGCGATTTACCTGCCTTTCGTATCACTATGCCTATAAAATTGCTGCATAGAACACAATAGCCATCAAAGAGCAAGATTCCTTGTTTGGTGTCCATATTTTACAATGTATTGTCTGGTAACTAACATGTAACTCTGAATTCTGTTCGTGTTAACCGAAAAAAGAAAAGCAGTCTCCTTACGTTAAAGGGACTGCTTTCCATTTTGGGTAAAAAGAAAAGATTATTCTCTGAAAACCATATCTACCCTTCGGTTGGCCATTCGCCTGATTTGTGAGGTCGACAGTTCAGAACCAACAAATGCATCGGAACTTCCTCTGGGAAAAATACGGATTGCATTGGGGTTTGCTCCCAAATCGTTTACCAGATAGTCAAGCACTTTTTCGCACTGAGCCCGGCTTGTATCATAGTGATCCCCCTTGTCTTCGGGGTCAACGTAACCATACAGTTGCAATTCTTTTTCGGGATTGTGTTTCATGAGCACCGCTATTTCGGCCATCAAAATTTGATCTTCTATGCTGAAGGATATCTCTGTATTGGGTTTGAAAAACAGAGATTTGATGTAAACTGTCTCGTAAATTGTTGTCAATGTGTTTTGTATCACAACGGAGTCTCTACCCATTGGTGGTTGGGAGGCGAGTTTTTGAATTTCGTCTTCCATCCGTTGAATCTCCTCTCTTAGCATATCTTTACGCGGCCGTCCCAGAAGATTCATCCCCAGGCCTCTGAAAGTCCAGCGCATGTGCGGCTTGTCTTTTTTACCTATTTTATAACTGAGGTTCACCGTGGTATAAAAGTAACGGTCATTAGTTGAACCAGTAAGGATGTTGTCAAGATGATCGGTAGTGGTTAGGCGCATTGTTGTTTCCACTCCAGCATCAAAATGCTCGTTTATGCGGTAGAGTACACCTCCTCCAACAGGCACCACAATGTCTCGTTTTCTTTTAACTTCTTCTTCAGGACTATACCTGTCGTAGCCGGTTACCATGAAGTGATTTGGCAGGTTAAATTCCGTGCCAGACACAAAATCACCCGTTTCTTTGAATTTGAGTGCGCTGCGATAATAGTTTGCTCCGGCTCCTGCTTTAATATAGAAGTTCCAAACATGGTTTACAGGCCCTGGTCTGGCACCAAGCTGATTGATATATAATACGGCATTCAGGCTGATATCTCTAAAGTCTCCTTCAAAAAAGTACTTGTCCTTTTCACCATACATCTCGCTGAACATATATTGCAAATCAATGGCCAGCGGTGGCACCAGTTGTTTGCTCAGGATGATGGTAGGGCCAAAATTCCAGTTGCTTTTTGGGAAAAAGGAGTAGTCACTGATATCGGTGTGCATAATTACCGGGCCATAACCAGCGGTAAGTGCCCATGAGTTAAATCTCTTTTCAACAGAATAACGCATCTTCTCGCTGATGTCCCGAGTATCGGTCAGCCTGATTTGAGCCGTTAGCTGGCCTAAACAAATAATAAAAAAGAGGTAGCAGAATATGGTTCTCTTCATCTGTTTTTAGTTTGGTCGTGTCCGGGTTCTCTTTAATCAATGTTCCTGATTTCTGAAAAAACCTGCCTTGTTATGGGAGGTTGATTCAGATGTGGGTCATGGCGATTGCCTGGATTCTAATCGTTTAATAAGATAATGTCTACCCGGCGATTAACCATGTGAACACCTCTAGGTGCCAGTCTTCTGGTATCCGATAACAATTCGTTTTTGCCTCTGGCATCAATCGTAAATCTTGACTCACTGATGCCAAAGTCTTTCACGAGCAGGTCTCTGACTGCGCTTATTCGTCGCTGGCTCAATCTAAGGTTGTACTCTTCGCTTCCACGGTCATCGGTATATCCAAGAATTAACATTTTTGCATCCGGGTTGTCTCTCATGAATCGTGCTACACCTGCCAATGAACGTTGACCGGTTTGGTTGATTTCGGTTTTGTCAAAGTCAAAGAATATCGAAACTGAGAATGATTCGTTTTTAAACAACTCCTGTGTTGAGATAAAGGTTGTGTCAGATACCGCCGTATCTCTGGTTGCCAGATGATCCAGTTGTTTTCGTAATGAATCCAGACGTTGTACAAGCGGGTCGCGTTCACGCTGACGTTCGTATGCCAGATTGAAATCTTTGTAAGTCCAGGAGGCATGGCGTTTGTTTTTCTTGCCTATTTTGTAGGTGAGCGAAACGGAGGTGTAGAGATAGGAGTCGTTGTCAGCTCCGGTCATATCCACGTCCAGATTGTCAGCCATCAGGTTACGCAGTGTTGTTTCAATACCCAGGTCAAAACTTTTGTTGAGTCTGTATCTTACGCCCATACCAACGGGCACAATGAGTTCTGTCTGGCGCGAAGTTTTTTGTAGTGGCGGATAGGATTCATTTTCTCGCTTATAGCCCATTACCAGATAATCTGTGGAATTCCATCCGGTATAAGCATTTGGATACCCTTGGCGCACCGGATCAAAGTAGCCCACGGTGATGAGTTCACCGGGTTCAAGAATGACGCCAATTGGTTGTCCATCATAATATTCCAATACGCCAAGGCTTCGCATAGTGCTTCTAAAGCCATTCACGCCTATCCCTACTTTGGCATATAGGTTCCATCTGTCGCGCATTGGTCCGTTGAAAATGAGCTGGTTCAGATAGGCTTTCACGTTAAGCGTTACCTCTCTGAAATCACCTTCAAAATACCGTCTGTATTTCTGTCCGTACATGTCGGCCATCAGAAAATGACCTTCAACCGCCCAGGAGCGACCAAATTGCTTTGTAATAGCTGCCGATGGGCCAAACTTGAGGTTGTGTTCGGGGAAGATGGTGTAATCAACGATATCGGTATAGTATATCACCGGTCCATAACCAACCGTTACCGACCATGTATTGTATTTGTTGGTCGGTCTGTAGATTTGCTCATCATCCAGGCTGCCAAAATCAATCTGTGCAAAGGATGAAGAAGCAATCAGCATAAATATCAACAGAAGTAGTAAGTGTCTTAGCATAGTACAATTATATAGTGCTCTTAGATGATAATATGTGGGTAAATGTATGATAGAAATGATATATTATCCAATTATTGAATGTGGCATTTTTATTAACTGAGCATATTGTTACATTAAATGCACTACATGGGCGACTATTATTTGTGCTTTACCCATAATAAAACACCCCGGCAGAATAATTTATGCCGGGGTGTTTTATTAGTTTTAGATAATTATGTTAGTTTGAGTAGTCGCTTAATCCCATTTGCAACCAACTTACAAATGCGGGTATGTCTGTATTATAACCTCGTGGAGCAGCGAGTGCAGTTTCGTTGTGGTCTATAAGTACATAAAATGGTTGACTGTTGTTTTGGTATCGGGCAATCTGAAAGTCGCTCCATTTATTTCCAACTGTTCTAACGCGTCGGCCGGTTGTTTCTGATACGTATTGCTCATCTAAAGGGAGTTGTTCGCGGTTGTCAACATAAAGGGAAATGATGACATAATCGTTGGCCAACATGTTGCGAACAGTGTTGTCAGACCAAACCAAATTTTCCATCTTCCGGCAATTGGCGCACCCAAGTCCGGTAAAATCCAGAAATACAGGTTTGCCAGCTTCACGGGCAGCCTGCATGCCTTCTTCGTAATCAGTGTATTTCATCAACCCGTATGGCCCTTCCTTTAAGCTTGTTCCGGAGAGTGAAAGTGTTTTTTGTCCCTGCCCGGCAGATGACGTGAAGTTTTGACTCAGATTAAAGTCTTGCGTAACGATTGAGGGAAGAAATGAACTCACAGCTTTTAGCGGTGCGCCAAAAAGACCCGGAATCAGATAAAAAACAAATGAAAAGGTCAAAATTGCCAGCATCAGTCGTGGTACGCTTAGGTAAGGCAAATCGCTGTCGTGCGAAAACTTTATCTTTCCTATAAGGTAGAGACCCATCAACAAGAATATGGCTATCCAGAGAACGATGAATACCTCTCTGTCCAGAATGCCCCACTGACCAACCGCATCGGCCACCGAAAGAAACTTTAGTGAGAAGGCAAGTACGATGAAGCCTAACACAACTTTAACCGAGTTCATCCATCCACCAGATTTTGGAAGTGACTTCATGGCAGAGGGGAAGATAGCAAAAAGTGTAAAGGGAATGGCCAGGGCAACGCTAAACCCCAACATGCCAATGGCCGGCGAGAACATGTTGCCTCCTATGGCTGCTTCTACCAGCAGCGTGCCAACTATTGGTCCGGTACAGCTGAATGAAACCAAAACAAAGGTCAGACCCATTAAAAAAACGCCAATTAACCCTCCTGCTTTGTCAGCTTTACTATCGAGGGCTGTGGACCACTTTGCCGGCATGGTAAGTTCAAATGCGCCAAAAAATGAGGCTGCAAAAAATATCAACAATCCGAAGAATATAATATTAAAGAGGGGGCTTGTAGCCATGGCATTGAGTGCGTTGGCGCCAAAAATAACCGAAATCGCCAGTCCCAGAAACACATAGGCAAAAATGATAGTGGCGCCATACGCAAATCCATCGCGTAGCGCCTTTGCTTTATTGTCAGCGTTTCTGATAAAAAAACTCACAGTAAGTGGTATCATCGGGAATACGCAGGGTGTCAGCAGGGCTGCCAATCCTCCTAAAAAAGCGAGCCAGAAAATCCCCCAGGCGCTCTCTTTGTCCGAATCGGAGTCATTACCCGGTATCGCTTCGATTGATGGGGCTGCTGCAGATTCAGAGGTTACTTTGAGTTCAAATTCAGCGTGGTCGGGTGGCAGACAGCGATGGTCGTCACAAGCCATAAACTCTACGTATCCTGAAATGGTCACCGGAAGGTCACCTTTGATTTCTACTTGTTGAACCAGGCGTGCCGTTTTAGAGAAATAGCCCAGTTCCATCTGAAAAGCTTCATCAAATGATGGTTTTGGCTCGGGAGAAACCTGAAGTGAACCCGTTGGCACATAGTCGTCGGATGGGTTAATGTTGAGTGATGTGGCAATGGGCCCTCCGTCGGGTATTTCAGTTGAATATAAATGCCAATTGTTATCGATGGTTGCTTCTGCAATGACTTCAACAGTTGTGTCATTCAGGCGGTTTACCGAAAAAGTCCATTTTACCGGTTCCAACACCTGTGCATCAAGGCGTGGCATTGCAAGCAACAGCAAAAGTGGTAATAACCATATTTTGGTCTTCATAGCAGTAAATATTTTTAAAGACGTATTTATAAAGTTAGATATTTAGAAGTTTCAAAATTAGCGTTTTTCTTTCAATATCCAAAATAAACGCATTTGCAGATAAAATCGTTCAAATCATCTGATTATATTTTGGTTTTGTGGCCTGGTGTAGTTTTTTTTTGGAACTGCTTGATGATGTTCTATTTTCCATTAATTGTATTTTAAATATACGCCGGATTGATGATTTGCCTTGTGTGATGCAGGTGTTTTAACTTTTGAATTTAATTGTTTTTCGGATGGATGTTTTTTGTAACTTGTGATTTAGTTTCCTTACCACATTTTTAGCTGTGTTGCCAGTTGAATTCAAATCTCAAATAAATAATATTGTATGAAAAAAGTTCTTTTGTTAGTGTTTGTAGTTCAGTTTTTTATGGGCTTTTCACTCCTTTCGCAACAGGCGTTATGGGGAGGGTCAGAAATTGTTTCTCCGGAGATAAATGCTGATAAATCAGTCACCTTTCGGTTGTTTGCTCCTGACGCTCAAGCGGTAAAATTAACCGGTGATTGGTTGCCTTCCGAAGGGTGGGTGCCGGGCACCGTAGCACTGGAAAAAGGGGATAATGGCGTTTGGCAGCATACCACCCTACCGCTTGCATCCAACTTGTATGGATACTCATTTTTTGTGGATGGTCTGAGACTCAATGACCCTTCTAATGTATATCTTATTCGTGATGTGGCTACCTTAACCAATGTGTTTATAGTGGGTGGCGGTCAAGGTGACTTATATAAGGTGCAGTCTGTTCCTCATGGCAGTGTTACACGGAGATGGTATAACTCGCCCGGTAATAATATGAACAGGAGGATAACCATCTACACGCCACCAGGCTATGAGGCAGGAAAGGAAAAATACCCTGTGTTGTACTTATTACACGGCATGGGCGGTGATGAAGAGGCATGGATGGCTTTGGGGCGTACCTCTCAAATTCTTGACAATTTGATTGCCAGTGGTAAGGCCAAGCCGATGATTGTTGTGATGACCAATGGCAATGTGGCTCAGGAGGCTGCACCGGGAGAGTCTGCTCTTGGATTTGTGAAGCCCACCATGCAGTTGCCAAACACCATGGATGGCAAAATGGAAGAAACATTTATTGATGTTATCCGATTTGTTGAAAGTAACTACCGAGTGGTAAATAAAAAGTCGCACAGAGCCATTTCCGGACTGTCGATGGGTGGGTTTCACTCTTTACACATATCCAGACATTACCCCAATATGTTTGATTACATTGGCCTCTTTTCAGCTGCTATCTTTCCTCCAGAGGGTGCAACTTCTGAAGTTTATAGCAACTGGGAAAGCTCACTCATCAAGCAAAAGAACAATGGATATAAGTTGTATTGGATTGCAATGGGCAAAACAGATTTTCTTTTTGAGCAAAATGTAAAATACCGTGAGATGCTTGATGCCATTCAAATGCCTTATGTATATCGCGAAAGCGAAGGCGGACATACTTGGGATAACTGGCGTTTGTATCTTTCAGAGTTTGTACCTATGTTGTTTAAGTAAATCGATTTGGGCGTGAATGGTACTTTTTGCAATCACTTGTGAAATAGTACCAGTGATAGGCAAAAAAAACAGTTAAGTCATGAGTTCTGTCAGGAATGAGGAAGCTTGGGATTGTGACAATTGTCATAATTTTTTCAGACTAAGAAATCGTGCTGATAATCATGGGTTAGTGATGTTTTTTTGATTTAAATTGTAGTATGACGTTGAAAAAATATAAGAATAATGATTTGGAATTTAAAAAATCATTACATAAACTTGCATAACAATTAGAGACAGAAATCATGAAAACAACATTTCGCAATAACAATTGGTGGTGGCGTACTTCAACCCTTTTTACCGGGAGGTGAAGCGATGCCCTATTGACCATTTGCGAAATACAAATGAAATACCAATAAAGGCTTGTCGGACTCCCGGCAAGCCTTTATTGCTTTTTAATAAATCCAAAATCCTTAAAAAATAAAATATGAATGCCTTTCAATTAAAAGTTAATTGCAGTCGGATTCCCCCTCATATTGGCGATGTGGTTACGCCCGTAAGCATTTATCTGACACTGCGCGATCTTTACCCCAACGCAGTACTGCTCGAAAGTTCAGATTATCACGGAAACAACAATTCGCTCTCTTTTATCTGTTTTGACCCCATTGCCGATTTTATCGTTAACAATGAAAAAGTACTCTGCCGATATCCCGACGGGCAAGAGGAGGTGACACAACTGCCTGCTCAAGAGTCGCTGACTGATATTTTGCAAGGATTTGTAAACAGGTTAAAAACCGATGGTGCTGCATGCCCTGTGCCTGCATCAGGACTTTATGGCTACACCACTTATGATGCAGTGCGCTATTTTGAGGATGTGAAACTGGATGTAGATCCTAATGCGCCAAATGCAATTCCTGATATGCGCTACCATCTTTATCGATGCGTAATTGCTTTTAATCATTTTACGAACCAGCTCTATCTGGTGGAACATCTGATGGATGGAGAAGCCTCGCAGTTCGCCTCTCTTCTAAATATTCTCAAGAATAGGACAGTACCTTCTTTCCGGTTTCTACCTGATGGCGATGAGCGCTCACCACTTACCGATGATGCATACCGTCAGATGGTAAATAATGGGAAGGAGCACTGTTTTAGGGGTGATGTGTTTCAAATAGTGTTGTCGCGTCAATTTACGCAACGTTTTACCGGTGATGAGTTTAATGTGTATCGTGCTTTGCGCAACATCAATCCATCACCGTACCTTTTCTTTTTCGACTATGGGAATTATCGTCTCTTTGGCTCTTCGCCCGAAAGCCAGTTAGTAGTAGAGAAAGGTGTTGCAACCATCAACCCCATTGCTGGAACGTTCAAACGTACCGGAGATGACATGAAAGATCTGGAACTAGCCGAAGCTCTTGCCAAAGACCCTAAAGAAAATGCCGAACACGTGATGCTCGTTGATTTGGCGCGCAACGATTTGGGGCGTAACTGCACGGGGGTGACTGTGAAAACTTATAAGGAAATTCAGTATTACAGTCATGTGTTACACATGGTTTCTGAAGTAAATGGCAAGCTTAAGCCAAACTCTTCGGTGCCCAGAGTAATGGGTGATACGTTCCCGGCAGGCACCTTATCAGGAGCTCCAAAGTTTCGCGCCATGGAGCTGATAAACAAGTATGAGCCACATCAGCGTAGTTTCTATGGCGGCTGTATCGGAAAACTTGGCCTCGATGGTAGTTTTAATCAAGCCATTACCATACGCTCCTTTTTAAGTAAGGACAACACCCTTTTTTATCAGGCTGGCGCCGGTGTTGTATCAGAAAGCAGCGATGTGAGTGAGCTCAATGAAGTGAATAATAAATTGGGGGCATTAAAAAAAGCCATTGAGCTGGCCCGGGAGTTTTAACATTATAATTGTGCTTAATACCATTGATATGAAAATATTAGTTCTCGATAATTACGATTCTTTTACCTATAATCTGGTACATTACCTTGAAGAGCTGGCTGGTCATGAGGTTGATGTTTTTAGAAATGATCAGATTACTGTTGAGCAAGCTGCCGCTTACGACAAGATTGTTCTTTCGCCGGGTCCTGGCATTCCTGATGAAGCAGGAATCCTGAAACCACTCATTCATCATCTGGGGCCTACACACAGTATTCTGGGAGTATGTTTGGGCTGTCAGGCCATTGCCGAAGTGTTTGGCGGTTCAATATTAAATCTGTCCAAGGTTTACCATGGTGTGGCCACACCTGTGAAGGTAATCGACAACAGTGAGTTGCTTTTTAAATCTCTGCCTACTGAGTTTCTGGCCGGACGTTACCACTCATGGGTGGTGAACGATGCCGATTTGCCCGATACACTTCAGGTGACAGTACGCGACAGTCAGGGACAGATAATGGGTTTGCGGCATAAGGAGTATGATGTGCGCGGGGTGCAATTTCATCCGGAATCCATACTTACAGAATTTGGGAAAGAGATGATTAGTAACTGGCTTAATAGTTAATCTGATATCATTTGCACCTCTAAAATGTTTAGAATCATGTTACAACCTATATTAAAGAAGTTATTTGATTACCAAACCCTGAGCCATGATGAGGCTCGCGAAATACTTGTAAACATTGCGGGTGAGGTTTACTCCAAGTCGGAAGTAGTGGCTTTTCTATCTGTTTTTATGATGCGCCCTGTTACTGTTGAGGAGCTTTCCGGTTTTCGCGATGCGCTGCTTGATCTTTGCCGGTCTGTGGATTTGTCGGGCTACGACTGTATCGATCTTTGTGGCACCGGAGGCGATGGAAAGAACACTTTTAATATCAGTACGCTAACCTCTTTTGTGGTGGCAGGTGCAGGTGTTAAAGTAGCCAAACACGGCAACTATGGAGTTAGTTCGGGCTGTGGTTCCAGCAACATGATGGAGTATTTGGGCTATCGGTTTACCACCGACAATGACCTTCTGCGCCGGCAGTTGGATGAGGCAGGCATCTGTTTTCTCCATGCTCCCCTTTTTCATCCAGCCATGAAGGCGGTGGCCCCTATTCGCCGTGAACTGGGAATCAAAACTTTTTTTAATATGTTGGGGCCAATGGTTAATCCTTCCAACCCCGGAAGTCAGTTGGTCGGCGTTTTTGATTTGGAGTTGGCCCGTTTGTATCAGTATATCTATCAGCAGGGTAACAAAAGGTTTGCTATCATTCACAGCATCGATGGTTATGATGAAATTTCGCTTACAGCACCATTTAAGGTCATAACCCAAAAAGGGGAGCGGCTGATGACGCCGGCTGATTTGAACCTCAGAGTGAATGCGCCCCACGAGATCGAGGGTGGGCATGTGGTAGAGGAAGCGGCTAAAATTTTCACTTCGGTGATTGAGGGCCGAGGTACCGATGCGCAAAACAACGCGGTTATTGCAAATGCGGCCATGGCCATTCATTGTTTTAATCCTGATTATGCGTTAGATAGTTGCCTGGAGATGGCAAGAGACTCGTTGATGGCAGGTAGTGCCGAAAAAGCACTAAAAAGGTTGTTGAGTATTTCCATTTAAAATGATTTTTTCAGAAAAGGGCAAATCAGGATGATTAGTTATTTGTCTTTTATTTTTTTTTTTTTTCTTTGCACAATGAAAAGGATATTCTAGGACGTCAATGGAGTTTAGAGTTTTCTTTTTAGCCTTAATTAATTTATAGTATGCGCCTTAACCCTCGCTTTCGCAGACATAATAATGTCTCTCAATTCCTTGCTTTGCACTACTTCATTGTGCAGGCTTACTTCACCTATTTTTGCTTCAACGACTCCTGATCAAAACATTTTTCACTTCATGATACAGGAGATAATCAATCTTTATTGGAAGTTATGAGGAGGGGTTTAGCTTCCCCCTTAATTCGGGTATTGCCCTTCACAAAAAAAATCTTTCAATAAACATCTAAATCCTACATCTTCAGTAAGTATATAAGATGTTAACCTTTTTGAAAGTGTTTGGATGATTTTAATTAAAAATGGTTTAAATTAATCTGTAATACCTATATCTCTGGTAATGTAAGTAGTTTCTATACAGTGATTTTAAAATGGCGGAAGCACAGTACGCCTTTTTATGCGGGGCAAAAAAAGAACGTCCGACCCCGAAACCGAGACCGGACGCCAAGTAATAATTATTAACGGGGTTGCAGCCCCACTAATTTTACAAAGTTATGAAGAAATTTAATTTATTGATTTTATTGGGAGTATTTATTTTTGTTGGGTGTAGTGATAATGAGCTGGATAATAATTTTAATCATGAGAATCCTGATTTTGAAGAGGTAGTTGATACAGAAAAACATTTGGTGGAATTTGCCAAAGTATTATCGAAAGCAGTGCACGAAAGAAAAGATGTACGTGAGTTTTTGAAAAATGAAGCTCTTAAGCAGTTTGATTGTAACTACAATGTGTTGTATTATTTGGTGAGTGATGAATTAATCGGGGATGAGTCTTTTAGAGACATTTTAATATCTTATTCTTCGGAAGAAGTTATTGATCAAGTTGAGAGAAATGTGCCGTTATTGAATATTTTAATTCCTGAGCTTCATTTTTTTGAAGTCTTCCCGGAAGAGTTAGATATTGAAGATGACGAAACACCTGTGGCGGTAATAAGAGAATTGGTTAATACTCTTTATTTTAATGGAGATGCAGAAATTGATTTAAAAAAGGATATAATTCCTGATTTTCATGTTTTTGTTGTTAATCAAAATAAACACGTGAAAATTCCTAAACAAGACCTTAAAAGTGGAGGAGTAAAAAGCATTGAATTTAAATCTCCAAACTTTGATGGTCGAAACGTAAGTAATGGTAATCCTATTTTGAAATCTTCAACTAACCGAGTTGATGTTTTAGGATCCAGAGCCATTGACTCGTGGAATCATTTTTATGCAAATGATGGAAGTATAAGACAAAAGGCTTTTCAAAGAGATTTTATCTATTATGGTCTTACGCCGAACAATAGGACTGGTAATTTTGATCACTCAATTAGTGAATACATTTGCTATTTTGAAGTACCTCCATCCACATATCAGCGTTTTGTAGATTCGACAGATCCTGATCATAGAAATGGTGATGGATGGAGAACGGAAACAAGTCCTGAGACTGATTTAGACGTTATATATGATAAAATCTGGGGTCAAAATTATTTCGTTTTCAGGTTTGATGTAATTAAGTCAAACGAATCTAATAAACTTCCTCTTTATGCGAGTATTAAGCCTAAGGACTTATGGGATTTTGAATACAGAACATGGAAAGCACGAAATGCAAGCTGGCGAAAAAGAGCCCATTATGCCCATGCAGTAGATGTCGAATCAATGAAGGCTAAAAAAATTTACTTGAAAGATCTTGATAAGGAGGGTAATATGGGTCCATGGAATTTAGCTAATGAAGGTTCTATTCGCACAATACATTTATATGAGGAAGATGTAGATGTGAAGGTTTCACTTACTTATGAATACACAACTGTTAGATCACATAATGGCACTGTTTCAGGTAATAGGAAGACAGACATAGGGGTATCAAAAACTGAAATTTCAGCAGCTTTTAATCATACAAATTCTCGTACTGAGAAGACTTCTGTAACTCGATCGTGGAATGAGGGTGATGACTATTTGGGGAGGTTTGATTTTTACTTTTATACACCTGTTATCAATTCGAAAAGCGCAAATAATTACGAAATCTATACAGTGAGTTATGATGGAATTAAAATTGGTATTACAGTAAAATAACGTTTGATTATTTTCTTTAAAAGCAGCTAATATAATAATTTATTGGCTGCTTTTTAGAGAAGATGAAACATCCATGTCAGGGAAATTGACCCACAGGCGGATGATTATTTAGCGTGTTCCATGTGGCCATTGAAAAACAAATTATAAATACATGAAACGAGTATGAGAAAATCGCTCACACACAGAAGAATGACTCGAACAGCGAGTTCCATGTGGCAATTAAAAAGAAATAATGGACACATGAAAACTATTGCATTGTTGTTGAAAAAAACAGAATCTAGTATGTTAACTAAATAGATTATTGGTTTCCTTTTTAACAAACAGATATTCTTTTTGATATAATCAGTTTTTTTTTAAAAAAAAAGATGAAAAAAATTTTGCTATTGATTTCCTGTGCAATCGTTTTGTTCGGTTGCAAAAAAGAAAAAGAAGAAAACAGTCAGATTCCCTTTCTGCGTGAAAAGTTCCAAGGGAAGTACAGAATACTTTCCTCTTATTCAAGTATTCCTGTTGACTTAAACAATGATGGAGTTGAATCTACAAATCTACTTACTGAGAATTCATTGATCTTGTTCGACGCCAAACTGATATGTAGAATACCTACCGGATATGATTCAGATAAAGTTTTCCTCCTTGATGAGATTTGGCCTACAGAGACTGATAGGAGACCTGAGATTACTGAAGTTATACCGATATATGGTGTTCCCACTGAAACAGGTGCATATAATCCATATATTACTCTAATTAATGCGACTTTTACCGATGATTTCAAAAGCGCCAGCGCAACTATATTTTTTCCCGGCATGTATGGAAAGACTTTAATTGATATTTATTTTGAATTTTTAGAGGACGAAATCATTAAAACTACTGCGACCCGAAAATTATATACAAGAACAGGCTGGGTTACTGTAGAGATAGAATCTGTATATAGAAGATACACAGAAGTCTTATAAGGAAAAGCGCATTAGAAGAAAGTCTGTTTGTTGCTCACATCGTTTTGGTCACGGATTAACTGTTGGTGTTGTTTTACAAATGTAGCAATATTACGGTCTATTGTCATTTTTCATGGTTTTATCAAACGCTGAAAATGAAATGGATTTTAATTGCTATCCATAAGGCTTATAAAAGAATTAGCCTTGTGGCCTCTGGGAGAAATTCCCAATCAGGATACCGGTATTATGCTTTATTTTGGGGTAAAACTACCCCTCTGGTCAAAAAAATAATTTCAATATCTTGTATTTTTAAATATCATTCCCTAAACTTGCAATGTAATAATGACAAAAATCATGATACGGGGTTTTCGTAATAATAATTGGTGGTGGCTTAGCTCATTTTCTATATCGGGAGGTGAAACTATGCCATTATGACCATTTGCGAAACAAATGATATAATCAGAAAAGGCTTGTCGGACTCCCGTCAAGCCTTTTTGTTTTTTTTGTGTATTTGTTTTGTTTTTCAAGCGGTTGAGGTGTGAAGGATAAAAAGGAATATGTCTCAAGTAACAATGATGTAGAGTATGATTTTCTGAATTAATTTGTTATTCAATAAATATGTTAATCTGATGAATATCCTGGATAAAATTGTTGCCCGTAAGCGAGAAGAGGTTCGTGAAGCCAAACAGAAGGTTTCATTAAGTGAGTTGGAGCAGTCGGTTTATTTTTCGCAGATAGTACCATCATTTAAGCGGCAGATTCTTGCCGAAGGTTCTACCGGTATCATAGCCGAGTTTAAGCGGCGTTCGCCCTCAAAAGGTGATATAAACGGAAATGCACGCGTGGAAGATGTTCTTCCGGGTTATGAAAAGGCCGGCGTGGCTTGTGCCTCAGTTTTAACCGATCGTGATTTTTTTGGTGGGTGCGATGCCGATTTAATTCAAGCCATAGAGTTGGTTAAGTTACCCATCATACGTAAAGAGTTCATCATCGACCCTTACCAGGTTTATGAGGCCAAATCTTTTGGTGCAAGCGCCATTTTGCTGATAGGTGCAATTCTCAATGCTTCACAAACGGCCGATTTGGCTGCTCTTGCCAATGCTTTGGGTCTGGAGGTGTTGTTTGAGATTCACGACGAGGTGGAGCTTAATCAGTTAAATGATCACATTCAGCTAGTGGGTATCAACAATCGCAACCTGAAAACTTTCAAGGTCGATTTGGAACAATCCATGCGTTTGGCTGGGATGTTGCCCCCAGAGATGGTTCCTGTGGCCGAAAGTGGAATCGCATCAGCTGATGACTATTTTATGCTAAAGAATGCAGGGTTTAAAGGTTTTTTAATGGGTGAATACTTTATGAAACAGCCCAATCCCGCCGAAGCATGTGCGGCTTTTTGTAACCTGGTTCGCAATGAAGCAGCAACAGCATAACCCATAAATATTCACAGGATGCTGATAAAGGTATGTGGAATGCGCCAGATGGCAAATATTGGTGAATTGTGCAAGCTCAAACCGGATTACATTGGTTTTATTTTTTATCCAAAATCGCCAAGGTATGTGGGAGAAATCCTGACGCCGGAATCAACCCGGCTGATACCCTCGGAGATAAAGAAAACAGGTGTTTTTGTAAACGAGTCGCTAAAGATTATTTTAAGTGAAGCCAAAAAATATAGCCTGGATGCCATTCAATTGCATGGAGTAGAAGGTCCGGATCTTTGCGGGCAATTGAAATCAGAGGGATATGAGATTCTTAAGGCCATCAATCCTGAATCAATTGACGTCCCGCAGAGGTTGTCAGCCTATGAAACGGTTTGCGATTTCTTTCTGTTCGATACACCATCGGTGAGTCATGGTGGAACAGGTCGCAAATTCAACTGGGATCTGCTGAACCAGTATGCAGGAAACCTGCCATTTTTCTTAAGCGGAGGCATTGGCCCGGATGATGCTGGTGAAGTGCTGAAACTTGAGAATAAGTATTTGGCAGGGATAGATATCAATAGCCGTTTTGAATCAGCCCCCGCATTGAAAAACATTGATGCCATAAAACTGTTTATTGATGGATTTATAAATTTAAAACAGTAGAAATATGAGACGTACCATTTTATTCGTATTCGTGATTGGCTTAATCGTGTCGGCTTGTAAAACTTCAGGAAGCGATAGTGCCAAAAACAATGCTCAGGATGTTCAATCTAACGGATTTGATCTAACCAAAATTCCAATAAGCACTGCTCAAATTGGAATTATCCCTTATTTTCAACTACCCGATGGCTATACTTTCTCAACCAGATACACCAATGATTACGATTATCTGAGATTCTGGACAGGCTCCGAATTTCTCTTGCCCGAAGGAAAAGTTTTTCAGTCCCGAATAACGCCTGTTTCAGGAAAATCTTTTTCATCACTTGAATTCATGAAAGGCTTTGAAGCTACTCTTAAAGAGGCAGGGGCAGTGCAAATATTTGAAGGCAAAGTGCCCAGAGAGGAAATTGGTAAGTTTGAAGAGATCAATGGAACGCAAAACCGAATCAACAACTTGGATGCTTATGGGTTTCAAGGTTATGCCAAAAGCTGGATTTATGTGGTTCGTCAGCCAAATAAGTATGTCTGGTTTCAGATTAATGAATCTGATGACAATGCCAGTATAAATCTTGGAATTGTGGAGTCTGAAATGCCTTAAGATAGTGTCACCCTGCCCCGGTTTTCGCTCTTTAGAGATTAATGATTGTCAAACTAAAATTATAATATCACCAATAAACCATGCATCAACCCAACGAAGAAGGATTTTACGGTAGGTTTGGAGGAGCATTCATTCCCGAAATGCTTATTCCCAACATCGAGGAGCTGGAAAGCAAGTATCTTAACATTATCTCATCAGAATCGTTCCAAAAGGAATACCACCGTTTGCTCAACGATTATGCCGGACGACCGTCGCCTCTATTCAAAGCCGAGAGGTTGTCGTCGAAGTACGGCGCAAACATCTGGCTTAAACGTGAAGATTTGAACCATACCGGCTCTCATAAACTGAACAACACCATCGGTCAGATTCTGCTTGCCAAAGAGATGGGGCGGCAACGTATCATTGCTGAAACCGGAGCAGGTCAGCATGGAGTAGCCACTGCCACCGTTTGTGCGCTCATGGGGTTGCAGTGCGTGGTTTATATGGGCGAAACCGACATGGAGCGTCAGGCTCCCAATGTGGCACGGATGCGTATGTTGGGCGCTGAGGTACGTCCGGCCTTGTCGGGCAACCGAACATTGAAAGATGCCACCAATGAAGCTCTGCGTGACTGGATTGCCAATCCTACAGATACCTTTTACCTTATTGGCTCTGTGGTGGGGCCGCATCCGTATCCCGATATGGTTGCCCGATTGCAGTCTGTCATCAGTTCCGAAATTAAGCAGCAACTAAAAGAGAAGATTGGAACGGAATTACCCGATTATGTTGTAGCTTGCGTGGGGGGTGGCTCAAATGCAGCCGGCAGTTTTTATCATTTTTTGGATAACCCTTCGGTAAAACTCATTGGTACCGAGGCGGCCGGACTGGGCGTGGATTCAGGTGAAACAGCGGCATCCATTGCTTGTGGAGACTTGGGGATTATTCATGGAAGCATGACTTATCTTATGCAGAGTGAGGATGGCCAAATTACTGAGCCCTATTCCATATCTGCAGGCTTGGATTATCCTGGAATTGGGCCATTGCATGCCTGGCTTAAAGATTGTGGCCGTGCAGACTACTTACCGGTGACAGATGACCAGGCTCTTGATGCTGTGATGGAGCTTACACGGCTCGAAGGAATTATTCCCGCACTGGAGTCGGCTCACGCTTTGGCTGCATTGGTCATGTTGCCTTTGAAATCTTCAGATAACGTGGTGGTTACTGTGTCGGGACGAGGCGATAAGGACATGAAAACTTATATGGAGCGTTTTAGCTTGTAGTGCGTTATTTTAAAAACAGATATTGATTATGAATCGACTTAATAAGTTGTTTGAAACCCGAAAGAATCTTTTATCGATATATTTTACTGCCGGATTTCCTAATCTTAACGATACTTTAGTAATTTTACAAGCGCTTCAGGATAGTGGTGTCGATTTTATGGAAATTGGCATGCCATTTTCTGATCCACTGGCCGATGGTCCTGTGATTCAGGCCAGCAGTACTGCCGCGCTCAATAATGGAATGAGCCTGAACTTGCTTTTTGAACAACTCCAGACGGTGCGTCAAACCATATCCATGCCACTGGTTTTAATGGGATACCTTAACCCGGTTTTGAAATTTGGCGTTGAGAAATTCATCCAAAAATGTTCCGAAATTGGCGTAGATGGTGTTATTCTTCCCGATTTGCCTTTTGAACTTTTTAACAGAGAGTATCGTTCTATGTTCGAAAGTAAAGGAATCAGCAACATTTTCCTTATTACCCCCCAAACACCTGAATGCCGCTTAAGGATGCTCGATGAGGCTTCAACGGGCTTTCTCTATATGGTGTCATCCGCTGCTGTAACAGGAGCTAAATCCGGAATAAGTCAGTCGCAGATAGACTATTTTGAAAGAGTAAATGCCTTAAACCTTAACTCACCCCGAATGGTAGGTTTCGGAATTAGTGACAACGAGAGCTTTAAGCAGGTTTGTAAATATGCAAACGGCGCAATCATCGGAAGCGCTTTCATACGTATGATCGAAAAAAGTTCTGACATTCCTGGTGATACCGCCCGTTTTATTAATGCCATTAGGGGTGGCAAGTAGAGCATCTTAGTTGTTTTGAATTTATTATGCATGCGCCTTTTCCTAACTCCATTTTTTAGTTAATGACACAATTATTTTACAACTATATTCATAAGAAAAATAAAGTTAATGACGAAAATTATTGGTGCCGATGCAAAAAGAAACCTTACCCGAATTGGTGTTTTTTATGATGGCAACTATTTTTATCACGTAAGCAATTATTATAACTACGTTCACGATAAACAGAGCAGAATTAGCATTGCCGGACTACACAACTTTATCAGACAAAAAGTATCTGATCTGGAAGGCGACTCAAAGGATATTCATCGTTGTCAGATTGTTGATGCCCACTATTTTAGAGGGCGCCTAAATGCTATGGAGGCCAGCCAAAAAGGCAATCAACTCTATTATGAGCGGGTGTTTGACGACATCCTCATGTCTGAAGGTGTTACCACTCATTATTTTCCGGTAAAATCGGTAAATGGACAAAGACAGGAGCGCGAGGTGGATCTTTGGCTGGCGCTTGAGGCTTTTGAGCTGGCCCTTTACAAGCAGTTTGATATTTTGGTATTGTTAGCATCTGATGGCAATTATGTGCCTTTGGCCCGCAAGCTGAACACACTCGGAACGCGCGTCATGCTTCTTTCTTGGGATTTTGAGTTCAGAGATGACTACGGGAATCAACGTGTGACCCGAACCTCTCAGGACTTACTTGATGTGGTAACGTACCCTGTTCCAATGCATGAGCTGATAAATGGCAGGAGCGAGCGAGATAGGCTTTTGGTAAGTTCATTGTTTGTGCCTAAAGACAACAACTCCTATTCGCGAAAACCCGCACCTGAGGTTGATTTCGGAAATGAGGATGTTCATGTAAGTTCTATTCTTTCGGTCAAGTCGGGGTATGGGTTTATTAAGTACCCACCCACCAATCTTTTCTTCCATTTTCAAAGTGTCAATGGATGTGATTTTTATGATTTGGAACCGGGTGACAAGGTGCAGTTTCGCGTGGCTCGTAACGAGAAGGGCGACGATGTGGCCATTGATGTGGAGCTGGTAGAGTAGTTCAATTTTATTGTTGACTAAATAGAATAGCAAGAGGCTGCCCTGTTAAATGGAGCAGCCTCTTGATATTAAAAACAGATTGCGTTAATCTTCTTTCTGCTCTGCTTCGTACGTAGCAAGCAATTGTTCCTGTACTTCTGGTGGCACTTTATCGTAACGGGAAAAGGACATGGTATAGAACGCTCTTCCCCCTGTAATCGAGCTCAGTGATGTGGAGTATTTATTCATCTCCTTAAGAGGCACTTTTGCCTTTATTACCTCAAAGCCTTTTTCGCTGCTCATCCCTTCAATCAGCGCTCTTCGGCCTTGTAAATCACTCATTACATCACCCATCCTGTCGCCTGGTACGCGTATTTCAACTTCATATACCGGCTCAAGAATTTTTGGTCCTGCATCTTTAAATGCGGCTCTAAATGCATTGCGCCCGGCGAGTTTAAACGATATTTCATTGGAGTCAACAGGGTGCATCTTACCATCGTAAATGCATACGCGTATGTCGCGTGCATAGCTTCCGGTTAGGGGGCCTTCTTCCATTTTTTCCATAATGCCTTTTAGGATGGCCGGCATGAACCGGTTGTCTATTGAACCTCCTACTATACAGTTGTGGAACACGAGTTTTCCACCCCAGGGCAGTTTTATCTCTTCTGTATCGCGCACGCTCATCTTAAATTCTTGTCCGTTAAACTTGTAAACGGTTGGATTTGGCATGCCTTCACTGTATGGCTCAATAATCATGTGTACTTCGCCAAACTGGCCGGCACCACCCGATTGTTTTTTGTGTCGGTAATCCGCACGGGCCTGCTTCGTGATGGTTTCGCGATAGGGGATTTTGGGTGCGAGAAACTCAATCTGTAGCTTGTCGTTGTTTTCGATGCGCCATTTCATGGTGTTGAGGTGAAACTCACCCTGGCCGTGCATAATAATTTGCTTCAACTCCTTCGAGTATTCGATTACCACAGTGGGGTCTTCCTCGTGAATGCGGTTGAGTATTTCTCCCAATTTCTCTTCATCACCCTCGTTGGCTGATTTAACAGCTACCCGGTATTTTGGATCCGGATATTTAATTGGGGCAAACACATATTCACACCCTTTAATGTTAAGTGTATGGTTTGTTTTGGTTTCTTTGAGTTTTACAGTGGCGCCTATGTCGCCGGCAAGTAGCTCAGATACTTTATGTCGGTTGTTTCCTGCAACACAATAGAGTTGCGAAACGCGTTCTTTCGATTCACGGTTCATGTTTATCAGGTCCATCCCCTCAACGATTTTTCCCGACATCACTTTAAAATAGCTTACTTCTCCAAGGTGAGGTTCAATGCTTGTTTTAAAGACGAAAATAGAAGCCGGACCAGATGCGTCAGGATTCACTTCTATGTTGTCATTGGTAATGGGTTTGGGCATTTCTGATACAAACGGGACAATGTTGCCAAGGAATTCCATTAGACGACGCACGCCCATATCCTTTAAAGCCGATACGCAAAAGATGGGGAAGAGGTCACGGGCAATGAGACCTTTTTTTATGCCACGGCGCATCTCATCTTCATCCAATGTGCCTTGCTCAAAGAAAAGCTCCATCAGGTTTTCGTCGTTCTCTGCAGCAGCTTCAACCAGTGCATTGTGTAGTTCATCTGCTTTCTCTTTTTCGCTGTCTGGTATTTCTAAGACTTCCGGGGCTCCGCCTGTAGGCGCCCACTTGTACATTTTCATCTTCAACACGTCAATTACGGCGTTGAAGTCCGGCCCGATATTAACGGGATATTGAACAACGATGGCTTTTCTGCCAAAGGATTCATGTATGGATTCTATAGATGTTTCGTAATTTGCCTTTTCATGGTCTAGCTGATTGATGAGGAAAATTACTGGTTTGTGGTACTTTTCAGTGTAGCGGAAAAGGTTTCCTGTGCCAACTTCTACGCCCTGAGTAGCATTAATGAGCATAATGGCCGTGTCCGTAACATTTAGGGAGGTAATGGCACCATTGATAAAGTCGTCAGAGCCCGGACAGTCGATGAAGTTTAGTTTCTTACCCAGCCACTCGGTAAATAGCACCGACGAAAAAACCGAGTAGCCATATTCGTGCTCTACCCGGTTATAATCCGATACAGTGTTTTTATTGCCAACATCGCCTCTCCGGCTGATGACCCCACCCTCATAAAGCATCGCTTCAGCAAGGGTGGTCTTACCCGAGCCGCTACTACCAAGCAGCGCAATGTTTTTTATTTGATCGGTTTGATATACTTTCATGGCAAAATGTTTAAAAAGGTTAATAAAAATGAGTGCTTAAAACAGGAATAATAAGGGTACGTCTTCAAAATTAATAATATTTGGTTAAGATACAACTAAAGATGTATTAAAGTTGATTGGGTTTTTTTGTGATATTTTGTGTTTCATATTCCGTTGCTGATATTTTGTAATCTGATATTTGGTGTTGCGTTTTAATTCTCCTGCATTTTAATTGTCATGAATAATAATTTGCAATAATAAATTGACTTGAATTTATAATTGCTTATTCTTAACTTGAATTATAATTGATGCGACCCTGATTTTCAGCCAAATTCATAAGTGTAAATTTTAAACCAGCCAGAGTTTATTTTATTGAGATTGGCATCATACCTAGTATGATGGGGAGTCTTATTTTCAGACTTTGCTACACTGCTATGCTGAATGTGCATCATTGTCGTTTTCAATAATCTGTTAGATGGTGGCATTTATATGCGTTATTGCTGACAAATTTTGGTCACTCTGTTTGAAAATGCCGCAGTTGTGTTACAAACCCTTAAAAGGATGATTATGAATCTGAATGGTAATGTTGTTAAGTTGAAGATCATCATCGGAGAAGACGATCAGGTATATCAACGCCCCCTATATGAAGCGATTGTGTTTGCTGCAAAAAAGTATAAACTCTCGGGAGCTACAGTTGTCAAGGGTATTATGAACTATGGTGCCGGAAGCCTGAATCAAAGCATAAAGGTATTTGCGCTATCTCACGATTTGCCTGTTGTGATTGAAATGATAGATCACCGGGAGAGACTAACGGATTTTGCAGCAATCGTGAGCCGCCTCATGGATAAGGCCGGAGCCGGCGGTATCATCACAATGGAGGAGGTTGAGGTATTGTATTACATTCAAGGCGAATCCTAATCACCCTAGCTTGCTGGTATCGTAATAAACCGTTTTAACCCAGCCGCTGTTTAGGTAACAAGCTGCTCAAAACCGATTGACCCGCAAAGAAGTTTAGGGTCTTTAAAAACCATCGGTACTTTTTTTTACCTTTGTGGAAAAGCAACCGACTTGAAACCAGAATTTTTTATAGCACAAAAAATACGCTCAGGAGGTGTGTCCGGGAAGAAGTTTGCCGGGCCTGTACTGAAAGTGGCTGTGGGCGGAATCGTTCTCGGGATGGTGGTAATGATTCTATCTATTGCCATAGGAAGCGGATTTAAAAAAGAGATTCGTGAAAAAATCGTAGGGTTTGGCAGTCATATTCATGTGGTTAACTATGACTTTAACCTCAGTTATGAAGCTAACCCAATCCGAAATGACGAAAATCTGGTTGCTGCCATCAATGCGCTTGAAGGCGTGCGGGCCGTGCAGCGCTTTGCCACTAAGCCAGGCTTGTTGAAAACCGATAGTGAGATGCAAGGCGTTATCTTAAAAGGGATAGGCCCCGACTATGATATCTCTTTTCTCCAATCGATACTTGTTGAGGGTGAACTACCGGCAACTTCATCCGAAAGCCCATCTGTCGACATTCTTATTTCGTCCGCTTTGTCAGGCATGTTGCATCTTAATGTAGGTGACCCTGTTTTTATGTATTTTTTTCAGGAGCAAATAAGGGTACGCAGGTTTAATGTAACTGGCATCTACGATAGTAATCTTCCCGATTTGGATAAGATGTACGTGGTTGCCGATATACGCCAAATTCAACGACTCAACGGTTGGGACGAAGATCAGATGGCCGGTTACGAGATTCTCATACATGATTTTGACCGCATCGATGAAGTAGGGATGGATGTTTATGACATAGCGGCCACCTACATTTCTGCTGAGGGCACTTTGCTGCGAACTCAAACCATTAAACAGACCCAACCGCAAATTTTCGGCTGGCTCGATTTACTCGATATGAACATTGCTGTTATCATCGTACTCATTGTGCTGGTGGCAGGGTTCAATATGATTTCCGGTTTGTTAATTCTGATTCTGGAACGTACCAATATGATTGGGATTCTGAAAGCTTTGGGCATGGACAATTGGCCACTTCGTAAGATTTTCTTGTATCTGGCTACCCACATTGCTCTGCGTGGGCTTATATGGGGCAATGTAATTGGATTGGGAATCTGTATTTTGCAGCAGCAGTTTGGGATTGTTAAACTTGATCCCGCTAACTATTTTCTTGATACGGTGCCGGTTTCACTTAATCTCGTGCACTTGTTAATTCTAAATGCTGGCGCTTTGGTGGCGGTATTTCTAATGATGATAGGTCCTTCTTATTTGGCTGCACGTATTTCTCCCGTGCGTGCCATTCTTTTTGATTAACTATACCGTAAACGGACAGCACGTGTACGCTTGCGTACAATTTTAAGTCTTAAATTCAAACAGTTTTCTTCCGGCCTAGGCTTTTATTCTGATTTATCTCATTCTTATTTTGGGTTGAGTTTTGGATTGCTGCTTTAACGACCTGATAATCAGTAGCTGGGGTTCTGTGCAGACAGAAAAGCCCTTTGCTATGTTATTTATGACATTAAGTTTGGCATAGTTTTTATAATACTATAAGCAGGTTTAGATTAGTAATGGGACAAAGTAAAAACCACCGCTTCAAACGTGAAGGGTGGTTTTTTCATTTCATACAACCAATGGTTTAGTATTGCATTTGGGATAAATGCGCCATGGTCCGGAACACTTCAGCTGACGCCACGTCGGTTATAATTCAACAGGTAGAAAGTTTTCTTTGCATTATCAGCAAGATAGTTACGTGTGAAATGGAATAATTCGCGGGGTTTCATTATTTTTATAGCATAATACAGGCTACCTGAGACCGTTACCAAAACCAACTGTTATGAAAGGAGGGGAGAGATGATATCGTTGATAAAGTCCTTGATTAAAGCATTGGAACCACCGTTGCCGGGTGATGCCGCGCACGCGTTTATGGCGCCTTCGGTTCGTTTTACCGGCACCGAGCCACCGGATCCGTTAAAGGCCCGGCAGAGCAGTGTCCTAATTCTTTTATATCCATCGGGAGAAAATTTTAGCGTCCCCTTCATCCAGCGTACCGATTATCCGGGTGTTCATGGAGGGCAAATTAGTTTGCCCGGTGGAAAATGTGAACCCGGAGATCAATCTTTTTGGGATACTGCTCTTCGCGAAACCCGCGAGGAACTTGGTGTGGATACGGATGATGTCGCTTTCCTGGGACAGCTTTCGCCTCTCTTCATTCCCAATAGCAACTTTGTGGTTTATCCTCAGGTGGGTTATCTTAATCAGGTGCCTGATTTTATTCCAAACTCTACCGAAGTGGCGGAGGTATTTCAGGTGCCGTTGGCAACTTTTTTTGATTCCGCGAATATCCATCGCTTCACCCGTCAGGTAAACGGATATTCCATTGAAGCACCCTATTACGCTGTGGATGGCCGCCAAATATGGGGCGCCACTGCTATGATTCTTAGTGAATTGGTGGTGGCGTTGCGCTTAAAAGCGCCTGATTTGATTAGCGCATTACATTTTTGTAATGATCATACCTTTCAAGAATCTCCCTGACATAGTAAAAGGGTTCTTCTCCTCTGCAATAACCGAAACGAACCACGGGATCGTTATAGTACTTTGGATTGGATTTGTTGAGTATGTAATAGTCCACATTGTCGGTCCAAACAGTTGGATTTTTGCCGTTTTTTTCGGCCAGTCGCATGGCATCCAGTACATGTCCCAATCCCACGTTGTAGGAGGCAAGCACAAACTTAAGTCGCTCCTCCTGATCTTCAATACGTGATATGAGACGTTCATCGAGCCATTGCAGAAATTCCATGCCGCCACGTATATTGTCGCGAGGGGAGGTGATGTTTTGAACCCCGAAACGGTCGGCTGTTTCAGGCATCAACTGCATAAGGCCAAGTGCTCCGGCCCAACTCTCTGCATCCGGTATAAAGCGTGATTCCTGATAAATTATTGATGCAATCAATCGCCAGTCCCAGTTAAATTTCTCACTTTCCTGTCGAATGAGCTCATCGTATATTGAAACGCGCCCTCCCTTAATGGAGTGAAAACCAGCATCAACAATATGCATGGAGCGTTTGTTGAGGAAATATTTCTGATAGATGCGATGGTATTGAGCTGTTTTTTTGAATCCAACCATCCAGTTGTTAACTGCATTGAGTAGTTCAGGTGCATTCTTGTTTACTGCCCACGCATGCTTTTGCGAAAAGCTGATGGCTGTTTCCACATCAATATTCGGAAAAAAGTTGAGGTTTACTCTTGCCAGATTTTCATCGGCAACCGTGTAAGGAATTTCGCCTTCTGCCACAAGTTCAATGAGTTGCTCTACTTCGTAGTCAGGTATTTCAACAATATGAATGCTGTCGCCTATCTCGTTTGAGAGGTTGCGTAAACGCTGAACAAATGCAGAGCCTTTTTGCACATAAATGCTTTTTCCAGCCAGTTCCAACTGGTTTCTTATGAGTGGATTTAATTGAGCGCCTGATAGATTTCTGTAGTTTTCGGGAGGAAATGCCTGCTGTATTAAAACCTGACGACTATAACTATGCGGCTCTGTGAAAGTAACCAACTCTTCGGTTTCGCGGGTAACGGCCAGACTACTGGCTATGATATCTACCAGCCCCTCCTGTAAATCGCTGTAGTTTGCCTGCAAATCGTTATTAACAGTCACTTCAAGTTTCAAATTCATGAAATTTGCAAATTCCTGGAGCAGTTCAAACTGGTAACCCATTGGGCGCCCTTTGTACACAAAGTAGTTTGTCGAATTGTAGTTGGTTACCACGCGAATGCGGCCAGATTCAATAATTTGCGGTAAATCAGGGATGTTGTTTGGTATAATGGATTTGCTTTTACTTTTCTGAACGGTTTCGTTGCACGATGCAAATAGCACAATTCCCAATATTACAAGTATGCTTAAGATGTGTTTCATCGAAATTAAATCGTTATTTTTTTTACCTGAATGCCCTTTTTTTCAGTGGCAAGTAACCCATCCTGTTCAAAACGGCTTTCTATATCATTCTCGTTATGAGATGCATTCTGTATCTGATACAATTCAAAATGATGATGCATGTGTTTTATGTCATGCCTTAAGCATCGTTGTCGCAACCTATTTTTTTAATACGATCCAAACGCACCATCAGTTTCAATTATCTGTTCCTACTTATAATTCAGTTGTATTAATGGCTCAGGGAGAGTGGTTTATATGCAGTGGCTCTACCTTGCAGATGAGTATGTGGTGCAGACAATCTTTAGTTTAACCAAATTGTGACAAACTTAATTTGATTTCTACATCACTTTAACAAATCTCGAACCAATGAGTTTATGGTGTTTGATTTCTGATTATTCAGGAATCTGAAACATGCTGATAGTCAATGGTTTGCTTAGTCGTAAAAATTCCACGAAACGCCAAATCTTAAACCTCTTGGATTTGCCGGGTAGTTGATGGTGTGAAAGTAGTTGTTGTCCGGGAATCCTTCATTGACGTGATCCATCTTGATGAATATTCGGGCGCGTTTGAGTTGCATGTTTAAAAATGCATCAACAAAGGGATAGTTTCCCACTTTTCGTTCGTTTTGTGCGTGAAACTGACCGGTTGCCGGCATATAGGCCGGAGCATACCATAGCGAGGTATATCTTACATCAAATCCAAGTTGCACAAACAGTACGTCGAATAAGGTGTTTTCGTAGTAGATTGAACTGTATATAGCCCATTGGGGCAGCGGAACAATATCCTGATGGCTCGAAATCTGATACAAAACGGTGTTGCGATTATGGAAATTACCTAAGCTGAAATGTTTGAATAGTTTTAATTCAATCAGTTTCAGATAGGCATTTGTTTGAGTTGGCATGGCCTCCTGATTCCAGTATATGTAATCGTTAATAAACCTGCCTTCCACAGAAATCTCAGCCCTTCTGGTCGGTATTTTCAAACCGCCTCTTACTTTCAACGTTTTGGTCTGGTTGAATCGCTCATCCCAAATAAAGTGATTGGAGGTGTATCGTGATTCAAAAAATGAGGGTGTGGTAAGAAATAAACCTCCATTGGCAAACAGTCCAGCAGTGTCATTGGCAACTTTAAAGCTGCTGCTGATGGCTCCCGTCAGCTCACTGTCGCCTGTGCGATAACCCTGAAAATAGAAGCGCATTCCGGCATTCCATCGAAAGCGTTCTCCCAGATTCTTAAAAATCTGTCCGCCTAAATGGGTGTTGGCAAATGTAGAATCAGCGCTCATGTAAACCGGTGGGGTAGAGTGTGTGCCGGGTTGTTCAGGCAATTTTGGATATTGCAGGTTTTCAATCTCATTTGTAACAAATACGCGCAAACCAAACTTTAAAAGTTCATTCGCTTCTTCGTTAAATTTTAACTGAAAACTATTTTTTACACTTGTGTGATAAATTAAATCTCGTGTTGCTGTGGAGTCAATATAGATGCCTTTGTAGAAAAACTCATCTGCTCCGGTATCAATAGCTCTTGAAAGATTGTCTATTCGGTGATTACGCCGGTTTCGGTTAAGATGAAATGTGTGAATGGCAGTGCCCAGAGGTAATTTTACCGATTCTGTATCTCTTCGGCTCACCGTGAGGTTACCAATTCTTAAAGCTTGATTCACATATAGCTGGTGGTTATCGATTCGGTTCGATGCTGAATAAAAATTTACAGGAATACTCTCTTTCTGGTCAAAATTGTATCTGCCTGGGTTAAAGATATAATCATCGTCTTCAATTCCACCATTTTCAAGTTGATCTGTTTTATTGTAAACGTATGAGCCATGCACTTCATATTTCAAACCCGAATAGCTGGAGAAGAATCTGAAATTGCGGTTTTCTACCCGCTGGGCTTCATATTTTCCAATAGATGAAATCACTTTATAATCAAATCCTGCATTCCATCTTTTATTGATATTTTGCGTAAACAGTACGCCTATTGCCTCTTCAGAACGTCTTTTGGGGCCGCCATATTGGTAGTAGAGGTTTGTGTAAGGCGTTCGGGTATTGTAGTAACGCCAGTTTTCGGGCGTGTCAAAAAAGTAGCTTAGGTTTTTGGCGAACAGAAAGTCGTTTCTGATAGACATTTCAGAGACCATCGCCGGTTGAGAAGGGGCTCCAAGGTTTCCGAGCTGAACGTTTACAGGTGATTTTCGGAAGGCCGGACTGTGAACCTGAAAACCTGTTGATAGCGTGTCCACAGCGATTGTATCCGAAAAACTACCCAATTCCTTGAGTTGCCAGTTTTTTACATGATGTTCGATGGTGGTACTGCGCGGTCTGTTTTCTGTTTCGGTCTGTGTATTTGATAATCCACCTGCTGCCTGATCCAAAGGGCGGTTGGCCCCGGTCAGAGAGCGGGATTGTGCTGTCAGCCCCATCGGGCTCAGACAGATGATTAATATTGATATCAGGATTTTTCTCATGCTGGGCAAAGATATTGAAAAATCCACAACTCAAATACATAAAGTTGTTTCACTAATTGTTAAATGAGATTTTTTGCAGTATCTATCAGATTGGATGATACCTCTTATATACTATATGTAAGCAGGTTTTATCATCGCTAATTTTTATACGAGGAAATCAACTTCAAATTGTCATTTTCCTGTCCAAAACAATAAGAAATACCTGCTTGCAAATAGGTGATTTTAGCTGGTTTGCCATTTGTCTTTCCTGCCTTTTCCAGATTTTACCAACAAATATAAGTTTGACAGCGCAACCATTAAAAAGAGTGCCGGAATATATGGTGGTTTAATTTTAAGAGGTAAAACATCAGCAGGTACGTTTGGATGTAGGTGAACATAAATACCTGTGAGCATCATTATGCTGATTGTTAGAAAAGAGATGGTTGTCAAAAAACGATATTGTTTTATTGAAATTTTCTGTCCAAAGATTAAACAGAACAAGAGCGTTACACCAACCCCAATCTCGCCCATAATACCCATCGCGTAAGATATTTGCCCTAAATCACTATTTAGTATCTGTACTGCGTACCAGTCTTTAAATGGATTTACAAATTTAAGAATGCCAAACATAAACATAGATATGGCTAAAAACCAGGTTGTAATTTTTAAGTATTTCATATTTTAGTTCTTTAAAATTTCTGTGATTGGCAAATGGTCGCCGACGTTTGTTCCGTAATGCACTGCTTTTAATATGCCATTTTCATCAATGATAAAGTCGGCAGGTAATCTTGTTAAGGATCCATCTCGTTTGAGTTTCTGGGTAAATAACCTATTTCCTTTTCTCATTGCTTCTTTTGGTTCCTTTTTAAAAGCAGAGCCTAACATTTTCCAAAAGGACTTTTCAACTCCATATTTCTTATAGAGTGTTAATTTCGAGTCTCCAATTACTTGAAACGGTACTGGTGTCTCTGAGAGGTAATTTCTTAAAGTATTGTTTTCCGATTCATAAATAGCAATAATTTTGAATCCTTCCGAATCAATACTTTCATAGTTATCAATAAGTTCGTGAACCCTATAGTTGCACACAGGGCAACCAGCATACCTAAAAAAGGCAATCACTAATTTTTGTCCTTTATAGTTGCTTAATTTGATGGTATCACCATTTGTATCAATTGCTTCAAAATGGGGAGCTTTATCTCCAATTTTTAATTTTTGGCATATAGCAATATTCTGAAACAGTATCAGGAAAATGACGAAAGGCAAGCATCTTTTTTGTAGCATATTCTGACTGTTAAGTTCAAGACAAAATTGCAACAAATGGGGAGAAGTGATTTGGTTAAAAAGTCCAATAAATGGGAAAAGAGGTTCAGTTGATTATTTCAGAACTTTAGATTTTCTGAACTCGGAAGGCGTTGAATTGTATTTCAGCTTAAATAATTTGGAAAAATGAGAGGTGTCGCTAAATCCAACTTCATAGCATATTTCACTAACAGAAAAATCAGTTGTCATTAACAATTCATTTGCCTTTAAAAGTTTTTGCTCTTTCATATAATTTGCAGGAGTATCGTTGAAGTAGTTTTCAAAATCTCTTTTAAACGTAGACAAGCTGCGACCTGAAAGTATAGCCAATTCTGGAATTGTGATGTTTGAGTATAAATGAGCTTGAACTACTTCTTTAAAATTTGCTTGTCGTGGTGTAAAAAGATGAGAAAACAAACTGATAATGTTGTCCGCATTGTTGGTTTGAAGCAGCAATAGTATTAGTTCCTTTATCTTTAGTATCAACAACTCATCGTTGACCAAAGCCGGATTTTGAAAGTAGAACTCCAGACTTTCAATATAGTGAGTGACAATGGCTTGTTTTTCATTTTTTTGAGCAGAAGGCTTGTCTCCATTCGACTTAATAAAATCAGGTATTTCATCTTTGTAAAGCGCTTTTAGGATCTCCTTGTGAAGATGTATTGCGAAAATTTCACAATGCTTATGTTCAGATTTTTGAATAAGCTCAGCAAAATAGTTGCCGCATTTCAGCAATACACTTTCTGAAACATGCAAGTTCACGTTTTCTGTCGAAGATTTTAGTATGGTTTCACCATCTTTAATAAATAGAAAGCAGGCTTCATTTTGAAATATCGCCCCATATTTAAATGGCGTCTTAATGCGTAATTTCTCAATGACACATTTGTTTTTCAAATCAAATTGTTTTCTGTCTGTTATCATCTGTTCAATTCAGGTTTTGGTGTCGCATAGGCTTACAGCTAACTATGTCATCTCCCATTGTTACATCATCCCAAATTTAAAGCACTTGTTCTGTATTATTCGAATTTTAATCAACTCTATTGCCAAAACTCTTTCAATCTTGAAAATAATCGTTTTTGTGCAGTATATCCTAAATCTTAATATGAGATGCTGTTTGTAATCATACCGTACATACAAATATGACTGCAAAACGAGAGATTTCTGTTTTGCAGTCATTATTCAGTTACCTGAAATTTAATTAGAAGTTTCTCAGGTTATTTTACTTCCCATACATCTCCTTCGATAGCCAAATCGCGAAACTTCCTGATTTCTGTTTTTCTCTGCACAAAGTTGATTTGATTGTTGAGTTCCTGGTTATAAACGGCAGCTTTTACGCTTCTGATTACGCCAAGAGCAACTGGGTATTCAGGATACTCCATGTTGGCAAGTTTTAGGTGCAGGGTGTTGTCTTCGCAAGTTGCATCATGCACCAGAATGTCTTTTTCTGTGATGCCGTTTTCGCCGATGGTGACAATTTTTAGATTAATTCCTTCAAGAATAAAACCTTTGTTGCGGTTCACGCCAAATATCATGGGTTTGCCATGTTCCAAAATAATTGTTCGGTCTTCTTTATGTTCTTTATCTGTTATGGCATCATGTGTTTTGTCGTTGTATATCACGCAGTTTTGCAATATTTCAACCACCGAAGCCCCTTCGTGCCTGGCTGCTTCTTTGAACACATCAACACAAAGCTTAAGTTCTCGGTCGATGGTGCGGGCAAAGAAGTGTCCTCTGGCGCCAATGGTCAGCTCCCCTGGTCTGAAAGGGAATTCCACTGTGCCGTATGGTGATGTTTTGGATATGAACCCATGTTTGGAAGTGGGCGAAAACTGGCCTTTGGTTAGCCCGTATATTTGGTTGTTAAATAACAGGATGTTTAAATCTACATTGCGCCTCACAGTGTGAATGAAGTGGTTGCCGCCGATGGCCAGGGCATCGCCATCTCCGGTAATGTGCCACACTTTCAGATTCGGATTGGCCACTTTAACACCCGAAGCAATGGCAGAGCCACGTCCGTGTATGGTGTGAAATCCGTAGGTGTTCATGTAGTATGTGAAGCGCGAAGAACAGCCAATGCCTGAAACCACAACTACCTCCTCGGGGTTAAGATGTAATTCAGCCATTGCTTTTTGTACGGTATTCAGCACAGCATGGTCTCCACAACCGGGACACCATCTCAC
Organism: Alkaliflexus imshenetskii DSM 15055; assembly: GCF_000517065.1. Classification (GTDB taxonomy): domain Bacteria; phylum Bacteroidota; class Bacteroidia; order Bacteroidales; family Marinilabiliaceae; genus Alkaliflexus; species Alkaliflexus imshenetskii. The sequence goes on from NZ_KI912105.1 coordinate 2,637,165, forward strand.
ATTTTGGTCACTTTTATAATCGGTGAATGTATAGTTTTTTGTTTCGCTCATGATTTCAAGCCTCCATTTGATTGATGATTTCCTCTGCAAGCTCATGAACCGTAAATGGTTGTCCATGAACTTTGTTGTATTGGCAATAGTTGAATTGTGGGTGTTTCATTCTCAGATATCCGGCAAATTGTCCCAGGTTTAGTTCGCAAATCAGAATCTTTTTAAACCGTTTCAATATATCGGCTGTGTTTTTTGGGAGAGGATTAATGTATGTGAAGTGGGCAAGCGCCACTTTTTTTCCCATAGCGTTGAGCTGATCCACCGCAGTAAGCAAGTGGCCATAGGTGCCACCCCATCCTACCACCAGTATATCAGCGCTTTCATCTCCCATTACTTCCAAATCCGGAATGTAATTGGCTACGCGATCCAGTTTTTCCTGTCTTATCGTCACCATCAGATGGTGATTAGGCCCATCGTGTGAGATATTGCCTGTTACCGCATCTTTTTCTAGTCCGCCAATGCGGTGTTCATATCCCGCCATCCCTGGAAATACCCAGTCGCGTCTTAGTTTTTCGGCGTCTCGTAAATAGGGTTTGTACGCTTTGGGTTCCTGATTGGTGCGCGGTACTTTTATTTCAGGGAAGTCATTGTCTTCGGGCACGCGCCATTGTTGAGTGCCATTGGCGAGAAATCCGTCCGTGAGCAGAATGACAGGTATCATGTGCTCCACAGCAATTTTTGCAGCATAAAAGGCGTAGTCAAAACAGTTTACCGGTGTGCTGGCAGCAATCACAACCAAGGGACTTTCACCGTTTCTGCCGTATAAGGCCTGCAACAGGTCTGCCTGTTCTGTTTTTGTTGGCAGTCCGGTGGAAGGGCCACCCCGCTGAACGTCTACTATTACAATGGGTAGTTCAGCCATAATGGCGAGACCCATTGCTTCGGTTTTAAGTGCCAATCCAGGCCCCGAAGTGGTTGTTACAGCAAGGCTTCCGGCAAAACTGGCACCTATGGCCGTACATATTCCGGCAATTTCGTCTTCGGCTTGAAAAACTTTTACGCCCAAATCTTTCCTTTCGGATAACTCCTGAAGAATTTCAGTAGCCGGAGTAATGGGATACGAGCCAAGAAATAGTTCCAATCCGCTTTTCTCTGCAGCAAGCAAAAATCCCCAGGCTACTGCTTTATTGCCATTTAGGTTTCGATAGATGCCCTTGCGCGACTCCGTGGGTGATACATGAAACGATGGCGTTATGGCTTGAATTATGTTTCCATAATCGTGGCCTGCCTGCAACACCCTTAGGTTTCCTTCCATAATTGCCGGCTTATGGCCAAATTTCTTGCGGATATACTCCTGTGTGTGTTCCAGCGGTCGGTTAAAAAGCCAATAAACCAACCCCAGTGCGAACATGTTTTTACTGCGAATAACACTCTTGTTGTCAAGGCTCAAATCAGTTACTGCTTCGCGGGTTAATGAGGTGATTGGCGCTTTAATCACATTGAATCCTTCCAACTTATCTTCGAATATTGGATCCTCTGTTTTGTAGCCTGCCTTTTGAAGGTTTTTGGAGTCGAAACTGTCAACATCCATAATGATGGTGCCGCCAGGTTTCATGAATCGTGCATTGGCTTTTAATGCCGCAGGATTCATAGCTACAAGCACATCAGTAAGATCACCCGGTGTGGTAACACCCTGGCCAAAATGAACCTGAAACCCTGAAACGCCTCCGATTGTTCCCTGAGGGGCACGTATGTCAGCCGGGAAATCCGGAAAAGTAGAGATGTCGTTGCCATAAATGGCCGAGGTATGTGAGAATAGAGTGCCTGTAAGCTGCATTCCGTCGCCTGAGTCTCCCGAGAATCGTACGGCCAGCCTGTCCACTTCTATCACTTTAGAACTTTTTCCCATAAGTATTGTTCGATAATTTAACGATAGATAGGTGTTTTTTGTAAATCGTTTCTGTTGCGAAAAACAGCCTCTAAATTACCTTTAAAATTGTTAAATAACAAAAAACACTGTGCTTTACAGCCCGTTGATGTGCTTTTATTTACGCTGTAAGGATTGGTTTTTAAACTGTCTCTTTATTAATGAGATGTGTGCTGCAATCAGCCTAAGGCTTTGTTCTTAGTGCCCTGTTATTAATAAAAAACAAGATCAGAAGTTCCAATGCTTCCGCGTATTATGCGCTTTAATGGATTTTCCGATTTGTTTTATGGCTATTGATAAAGAGAAATAGCATCGGTCGTTGTATTTTTGTAGTCTTTTGCAATACAGTATCGGCAGATGGAGTTGGTCGTTTTTAAGCTGAATAGGCCAGGTGCATATTTTTCTGGCATATCATAAGATAAACATATTGTTATAAATATAATTATGGCATTGATAAAAGAGGTGAGGGGTTTTACCCCGGTTTTTGGTGAGAACGTATTTCTTGCAGAGAACGCAACAATTATAGGTGATGTAGTAATCGGTGACGATTGCAGCATTTGGTATAATGCAGTTTTAAGGGGCGATGTAAATTCTATTCGCATCGGTAACCGTGTGAATATACAGGATGGCTCAGTATTGCATACTTTGTATCAGAAGTCGGTAGTTGAGATAGGTAACAATGTTTCGGTAGGTCACAATGTGACCATTCATGGTGCCAAAATAGAGGATAATGTGCTGATTGGCATCGGTGCCACAATCCTCGACCACGCTGTTATAGGCTCAAACTCCATTATCGCTGCCAACTCATTGGTGCTTACCGGAACCATTGTGGAGCCAAATAGCATTTATGCAGGTATTCCTGCAAAAAAGGTGAAAGACATTGAACCTGAACAGACTGCTGAGATGATTAACAAAATTGCCAACAATTATCTCATGTATGCCGGATGGTATAAATAATTCGCTCTTATAGATTGGCATCCAGATGAATCGCATCAATGTCGTTCCCAAGAAAGATGGATGCTGTTTCATTGAAGCGGCTGGGATATTCAGAAGTGTAGAAGGTTCGTGTGCCGCTTCTCGATATTTTTGCAGCCATTTCGGGATGCCGATCAAGGTAATCTTTTAAACTATCGGCTACTATTGGGCCCTGTGATATTATCCTAACGCTTTCAGGAACGTGCTGTTTTATTACGGGCATCAGCAGAGGATAATGGGTACATCCCAATATGAGCGTGTCGGTTTTTGGTGCTTTATTAAAAAGGTTCTCCAGATTTTTCTTTACAAAAAAATGTGCCCCTTCCGATTGGTATTCGTTGTTCTCCACCAGTGAAACCCACATAGGACAGGCTTCCTGCTCTACCTTGATGTGTGGGAACAATTTATTTATTTCGATGGGATATGAATTGGATGCGATGGTGCCTGAGGTGCCTAAAATCGCTACGTGTCCTGTCTTTGTAAGGGCACCCAACTGCTCCACACTTGGCCTGATTACGCCCAAAACGCGTCTCGACGGGTCAATGCGTGGCAAATCAACTTGTTGAATGGTACGTAACGCCTTTGCCGATGCCGTATTACAAGCCAGAATGATAAGGTGCGCATTCATGTTAAACAGCGTGTGCACTGCTTCCCGAGTGTATTCATACACTACTTCGAACGAGCGGTTACCATAGGGAGCTCTAGCATTGTCGCCAAAATAGATGAAGTCAAAATCGGGAAATGCTTTCATCAAATCCTTCAATATGGTAAGGCCGCCATAGCCAGAGTCAAATACTGCAACAGGTCCGGGATGAATCATGAATGGATGTTGTTTCCTTGTTTTTTAATGTAATAAAGGTAAATAAAAAGGCGATACACTGCGTACCGCCTTAAAATTGTTCCTGCCAAGTGAGTTTTTAATTACTTCACACCGAGTTTGGCTTTCACCAACGGACCGCAATCCACACTCTTGTTTGAATGGTAAAGAACTACTTGTGAGCTTAGGTCAAAAATATAGATGAACCCATTTTCAAGTCCAACAGCATCCACTGCCCTTTGAATTTTCTCAAGAATTGGCTGATACAGTTCCTGCTCTTTTCTTTGAAGGGTTTGTTGTGCCATTGTCTGATAACTCTGAAGGCGCTGCTCTATATCCTGAATCTCTTTTTCCATGGTAGTGCGAATCAGCTCTGGCAATGTTTCGCGCTGTGACAGATACTCTCTGAATTTTCTTTCATGCTCTTCGCTCATCACACGCATACGATCCTGAAGTAGTTGAGCTTCAGCCTGTAGTTTTTTGTCAGCGTCCAATTTATCAGGAAGTTCCATAATCAGTTCCTGCATGTTGATGTGCCCGAATTTGAGATCCTGTGCGGAAACCATTGATGTGGTCAGAAAAAGGGCGATGATTGCGATTAGATTAAAAATCTTCATATTACGAATGATTAAGTTGTTCAACAATTAAAGTTTAAATCTGAAATATTAGATGCCCAGTTTTGTCTTCACCAACGGGGTCACATCTACACTTTTTGATGATTGATACAGTGTTAGACCTGAATTGGATTCGAAGATATACAGAAAACCATGCTCTAAACCAACGGCATCAATAGCCTGATTGAGTTTTTCAAGCACCGGAACCTGCAACTCTTCTTGTCTTCTCTGTAGTGTTTGCTGCGCGTTTACAAAAAACTCCTGTACACGCTGTTGCATAGCCACATATTCCTGTTCTTTGGCATTTTTTTGCTCTTGAGTGTATTTGTCAAAATTGTTTTCATAGTCAATCTCGATTTTTTGCAGCTCTTCGCGCATGGAATTGAACTGCCTCTCAAGCACGGATGTCTCTGACTCCAATACTTTGCTGATGTTTTGATACTCCGGCATAAGCAGAACTACATCTGCCAAACTGATATGTCCAAATTTGACCTCTTGGGTCATCGCCGTTAAGGGTACGGACAATATCACAGCAATCAGTGTAATCCGGATAAAATTTCCTATTCTCATTTGTCCTGTTTTTTCTAACTTAATTCTTCTTGGTTATTTCGCTAATTTAAAAACTATCTTCTATGACCGAGTCGTTCCAGTACCTGATCGCTTTTGTCATGGCGCGGATCCAGATATAGTATGCCGGATGATTTGTCAAATATCGCAGCCAGATCCTCCGCACGGGCAATCTCCCGGATTACGGCCGCTACCTGATCCTGTATTGGTTGAATGAGATTTTGCTGGCGCTTCGACATCTCTCCTTCCGGACCGAAATATTTATGTTGTAACAGTTTTGCCTCTTTTTCCTTTTCAATAATAGTCTCTTCACGGCTTATACGCATCTCATTTGAGAGAAAGACACTTTCCGTCTGATAGTTTTTATACATACGGGAAACCTCTTGGTATATAGCCTCAATTTCCTGCTGCCACCTTTGTGATTGCTGGTTGAGTTGTTCTTGTGCTGCCTGATAGGCCGGAATATTTCTCAATACATATTCTGTGTCCACGAATGCGTATCGTTGGGCTACTGTTGCAAATTGCAAACTTAAAACGCCCAGCAAAATTAGAATTGTTTTTTTCATTCGTCTCTGTTTTTGTTATTTCATTAGTCGGTTGGCCTGGTTCTGTGATTAAATTTAGACTCTGGTCTGTTATGACGTTTCTTTAAGGGTGAATCCAAATCTTTTCATGAAGCCTTGCCTTCTTTGCTGTTTATGTTTTGATCTGCCTTCAAAACCTAAGTAACTAATTTTTAGTTCGCATTGTTTTGGGGTAGGCAAATATATCATGGTTTTGCAAAAATCAAACCAAAAAATGATATTGACCTCCTGGGTTAGGTTTTTTGGTATATCTTTTCGGAGGATTGCTATATAAACATGGCCGGAATGATTTAAAATACAAACCGGCCATGTGAAAACTGTTTAGAAATTCTGACCCATTACAAAGTGGAAGTTGCTGCCACTTGCTCCGGGTTGGTTTGGCACATTGTCGAATCCATATCCCCAGTCAATGCCCATAAGCCCAAACATTGGCAGGAAGATACGCAGACCTACCCCTGCTGAACGCTTCAATTCAAATGGGTTATAATCACGGAATTCAGACCAGGCATTACCTGCTTCTGCAAAGATGAGTCCGTAAACTGTTGCCGAAGGCTGAAGGGTTAGCGGATAACGCAGTTCCATGGTCATTTTGGTATACATGTTACCATCATTCATATAAGAATAGGATCCATCCTGATTTAATACTCGGGTACGAGGAGTCAGAGTGTTGTTTTCATACCCCCGTAATCCTATGGTTTCGCTACCATAGTAACTATATCCGGCCATACCATCGCCACCAAGTGTATATTTCTCGTAGGGAGATCTCAGGTTCTTGTTAAAGTATCCAAGGAATCCTCCTTCAACGCGCGCTGTGAAAACCAGTTTGTCAGCTCTGTCAAGCGGCTTAAACATACCACCTTTGAATGTCCATTTATGGTATTCAATCAAGCGGTACAACTCTTGTTCATCAGTGATTGTAGAGTAGTCTTTATCGCTAAAGATAGAATAGGGTGGTGTAACCTCTAAGCCCAATGAAAAATCGGAGCCGGTACGTGTGTAAAGCGGGTTGTCAATACTTCTTCGTGAGAGCATCACACGCAACTTCAGGATGTGTGAATACCCCGTTCTTGGCATGAAATACCACTCTTTTGAATCGTACAAACTATAACTTATCTCATTGTACAAGGTGAAGAAGTCATCGGGCCAGGATAATCGACGTCCCAAACCAACAGCAATTCCAATGGTTTTAAAATGTCGGCTGTCGTCACCTTGCATCGAATAGGGATCGTAATAATTACCGTATCCATAACCATAACCTGAGCCATACCCGTAGCTTCCAGGATAGTACCTGCTGCTTACACCCGTTTGTATGGAGCGTGAAAGTGATACACTCAAAGAGTTTGGTTTTTTACCTCCAAGCCAGGGCTCAACAAAGTTCAGACTGTATGCCTGATAGTAGCGGCCATTGGTCTGTGCGCGTAACGCCAGGGTTTGACCATCACCGGTAGGCAGTGGGCGCCATGCTTCCTTGTTGAAGAAGTTGCGCATGGAGAAGTTGTTGAATCTCAAACCGAGCGATCCTACAAACATACCTGCTCCCCAGCCACCTGAAAGCTCTATCTGGTCATTGGCCTTCTCTTCAAGGTTGTATTCAAGGTCAACTGTCCCTTTGTCGGGGTCGGGAATGGGCACCGGATTAATTTTCTCCGGATCGAAGTGTCCCAATTGCGCCAGCTCCCGAACGGTACGTATCAGTGCTGCCTTGTTGAAAAGTTCACCGGGCTTAGTACGTAGTTCTCTGCGAACCACATGTTCGTGTGTTTTGGTGTTCCCTTTGATTATGACGCGGTTGATACGTGCCTGATCACCTTCGTATATGCGCATCTCCAAATCTACTGTATCATTCTCAACGCGAACGTCAACGGGGATGATGCGGCTAAAGAGATATCCATTGTTCATATATAGGTTGTGTACGGCATCGTCGTCCATAAATAACCTTTTGTCCAACAGGGTTTGGTTAAAGATGTCGCCTTTTTCAATGCGTAGCACGTAGCTTAGGTATTCGCTTGGATAGATGCTGTTTCCTACCCATGTAATGTCACCAATGTGATATCGGTTTCCTTCTTCCAGGCCAATACGAATGTCAACGGTATTGTCATCGTTTCGGCTTATCGAATCAAAAACAATGTAGGCATCGCGGTAACCTTTTTCATTATATTTTTCGATAACAGCACGCAAATCGTTGCGATAGTTTTCCTCAACAAAACGTTTTGTTCTAAAGAAGTTTCTAAGCTTTTTCCGCTGATTGGTTTTCTTCATAATCCGGTTGAGCCGGTTGTGCGAAAACTCTTCGTTGCCCTCAAAGGCCAGATGACTTATTTTTACTTTCTCTTTTTTATCTACATATACATCCAGAATTACATGATTCACTCTGGTGGTGTCGTCACGTTGCACGATGTTTACCTCGGTGTTGAAAAATCCTTTATCAACAAAGTGGTTTTTGATGAATCTCTCGGCACGTGATATCAGGTAAGGAGTTACCTGGCTGCCTTTCATCATGGATACCTTGTCGTTTACGGCATCAATTTCGGCGCGCTTTAACCCTATATAGTTCATCTCCGACAGACGTGGCCTCTCCTGAAGATATATTTCAAGATAGACATTGCGACCTTCGATGCGGGCAGCTGAAATCTTAACGTCTGAAAACAAGCCGTAGTCCCAGTATTTTTTTATGGCATTGGTAATCTCATCGCCCGGAATGTTTATTTCCTGACCTACGCGCAGCCCTGAAAGGTTCGCGAGTATTTTTGGGTCGTTGTTGAGATCGCCAGTTACTTCAATTTCTGCTATTACGTATCGTCTGGGTTTACCTGAGTAGGATATTTCCGGTGTTTGAGCGGAAATGGATAAGATTGGCAGTATTAAAATTAAAGAGAGGAATAATCGGTGCAACATCATTATTTGTTTAAAATTAACTGGTCACTTGTTTTTCCGAATCGTCTCTCCCGGTTTTGAAAATCCAGGAGTGCTTCATAAAAATGTTCCTTACGAAAATCAGGCCACAAAACGTCGGAAAAATATAATTCTGAGTAAGCAATCTGCCAAAGGAGGAAATTACTAATGCGAAATTCGCCGCTGGTTCTTATAAGTAGCTCAGGGTCAGGCATATTTCTGGTTTCCATGTAGCCGCTGAATAAATTGCTGTCGATATCAGAAATGTCCACGTCTCCTTTTTTTACATCGCCGGCAAGATTTTTAACGGCTTGTATTATTTCCCATCTGGAGCTGTAGCTAAGGGCTAAAACCAAAGTGAGGCCTGTATTGGTAGAGGTTTGCTTCATACACGAAGCCAATTTCTCCTGCACATTGTTTGGAAGACTCTCTTTGCACCCTATTGAAAAAAGTTTGACATTGTTCTTCATGAGGGTTTTGGTTTCCGATGCAATGGTGGAAACCAACAGCGACATCAGCGCATCGACCTCATTTTTGGGTCGGTTCCAGTTTTCCGTTGAAAAGGCATAAAGTGTCAAATAGTCTATGCCCAGTTCTGCGGCGGCCTCAGTTACTTCCCTCACGGCCTTTACGCCGTTTTTATGGCCGAATACGCGTGCCGTGCCTCGTTGTCTGGCCCATCTGCCATTACCATCCATAATGACTGCAACGTGTCGCGGCAATTTTTCTGTAATCAACTGTTCTTTAACTGACATACTTTGGGATATTCCGATGTTCATTAAAATCCGTCATGACATTTGTCGCGTCGTGAAAAGATGCTGAACGTCATATACAGACCAACCACAGAATACCAGTCGTTATTGTGTGATAACGTGTTCTGGTTGAATCTGTATGGGTCGGACGGATCGATTGGGTTATTGAAGCCAATCAGGTCCAAATCATCGGTGAAAGTTTTTCTGAAAGTCCACTCTGCACCCAGTTTCATCCAACTGTTTACCTTCCATTTTACACCTGCACCGAAGGGCAAAGATAATACAAAAGTCGGTTTTTCAGTGTGATTATCATTCTCTTCTCGGTATCTTTTATAAATTGTTGTACCAAACCCCAAAGTGGCATAAGGTGTAAAAACGGCTTCACGGTTGTGCGGATGATCAAAGGAGAAAAAGTTTATCTCGGTAAGCGCTGTGATGTCAATAAGGTTGCGTTTAAAGCTATAGGTTACATTTTCAGCGCCAGGCAGGTAGACCTCCTTTGCCGGGTATGCACCACTGATACCCACAAGTGATGCACCTCCCCGAAAGGCTATTCGGTCGTTTATCGAATATCTGATGATGCCTCCAATGGCCGGATGTACTCTATAGAATTGGCGTTGTGGGTTTAAATCACCATTGTACCACGAAACACCAATGAATGGCCCGCCTTCCAGTTTTGCCTGAGCACTGATTTTCTGAGTGGTTATGATGAGTGATAGGAGTATAAATATAAGGTGTTGGAAAACGGTGCTTACCATTTTGGGAAATTTGTGTGATTAGCTTTAGTCAGATTTGAAGGAAACAAAATTGTCCTACATGCACAACGTCAAAAAATGGGTTTTATTGCTGATTAGTTTCTGCGATCGACACCCCACATCAGTTTCGACCTGAGGGTTGCGTAAAACGATGTCCCTATTCGGTCAATCACCGGTATTGTAAAATTGGCTTTGCGGATGGTGAGACTTACCGAATCATCCAGAATGCAACTTCTGGAATCGAGTGAAGCCAGATATTTGCCGCCGCGCCCTTCAATACGGAGTGAAATTTCAAAATCGTTGGGTACTACCAGCGGCCTAACGGTAAGGTTATGTGGTGAAATGGGTGTGATAACAAACTCTTTTGCCGTGGGATGCACAATAGGTCCTCCTACGCTCAATGAATATGCTGTTGAGCCGGTAGGTGTAGCCACAATGAGCCCATCAGCCCAATAGGAGTTTAAAAATTCGTTGTTCAAATAGGTGTGTATGGTAATCATGGATGAGCTGTCGCGCTTTTGAACTGCCAGCTCGTTTAGTGCAAAATTAAGTTCCCCAAAGCAGGGTACCGAAGTCTCGAGTGAAAGCAAATCGAGCTGTTTTGTGGTGTATTTTCCCTGAAGTATTTCAGATACCGCCGTTGGAAGTTCTTCCATGGCAATATCGGCAAGGAAGCCGAGCCTGCCGGTGTTGATGCCTACCATTGGTATGTTGCGGTTACGAATCATCGTCACTGCATCCAGAAAAGTGCCATCACCGCCAATGCTGAACATCATATCACATTCGGGCAAATCCGCATATCCGTTGAATAGCCCGTTGCATTCGATTTTAAGATGTGCCGTTTGAGTTAAAAACTCATAAAATGGCCGGTAGATATATATTTCGGCTTTGGCTTGCAAAAGATGTTTTAGAAGGCATGCGCACTTTTCGTAGAATATGTCTCCGAATTGCTTGCCAAACAGCGCTATTTTCATTTACGGGATATGTTAGGTTGATTATGTGTTGGCTTACATTGCCAGGTTGAAATGAACAAATATACTATGTTCACCGAAATTATTAAAAGAATAGTTAAGACTCAAAACTTTATCGTAAAAAGTGACCATGTCGAGTCCAAAACCATAACCCAGCAAAAGTGTGTTGGCCATATTGTTAGCTCCGTTTTGGTTATCATTAACCACATAGCCAACATCCAGATGCAGCTTAGCGAACACAGAGTAGTGAATTCTGGAGAATTGCGGTAAGGGCACCCATTTGATATTCTTCTCTCTTCTGGGAATAAGTTCATAGAGGAGCTTGTTTTGTAAGGCACCAAACGATGAGCCATCAATCACACGGTATTCAAAACCATTCAGATAATCCTTGTATCCCAGTCCGGTACGAAAAACGTATGGCACTTCTCTTTTGTCGATGGCAGACAGAAGCACCCTTGAGCCTGAGTAGAGTCTGTTTGCCAGTGGATATTGGAACGAAGCAATCAGGTCGCCCTGGAAAAAGCCGTCGTATTCTGAGTTTATTTCAAAGCCACGACGCGAGAACCCCACCTCATAGGAGTTGCCTGAAAGGGGATAAACCTTAGAGTCACGGCGATCCCATGAATATCGGTAGCTGATGTCGACTGCCCGGCTGTGTGTTTTGCCCTCGGGTAAAAAAGTAGGGTTCACAATTAATAAAGTATCAGATGCTTTGGTGTCGGTTATACCTACCTTTATCGAATGGATGTGGTCCAGTTGAAATCGGTATGAGTAGTTGAGATGAAACGATGTTTGTTCCAGTAGCCTGTTACCCAAAGTTTTTAAAAATACTTGTTTGTCCAACACCGTGGAGTAGGCTGTTTGGTCATATATGAGCCATCCCGCAGTGAAACCCCAGCCCGAGCGCTGGTTTAAACTCGGCTTTTGATAATCGAACAGAATTTGGTTGCGATAGCCGGTCAGTAGACGCAATTTAAGAGACTCCCTTCTGCCTCTAAAATTGTCGTGTTTAAAATATACCCCATAGTTTATATAGGCGCCATCATTAAGTCTTAAAAAGTCGCTAAAATTGCGTGCTTCCTGTTCAAATAGCGGAAACGCCCAAATGTACCAGCGTTCTTCAACTTTTATCAGAAATTCAACGGAGTTTCTGTCAGGATACCTGATACTTATTTCTACAAAGTTAAATAGTGATGTGTTCAGAAGGTTTTGGCGTGCCCTCTCAGTCATTTGGGGTATGTCTGATTCGTTAACCTGCCAGTTTAGCTGAAAAGGCAATTCGGTGAGTATTGTCCGTAGGTTGGTTTGGTGGTTTCCGATAATATCGATGGCTGTAACTTTTCGGGCGTAGGAGCGGGGTTGTGGTATTTCCTCTGCCACAATTTGTAAAGGTAGGCCAATCGCCAATATCCATATACACAATAACCTTTCAAAGCCCGATCTGCCCATTCCCCAACAGTAAGGATTGTGATTTGTAATCAGATGCTCAAATAGCGAATTAACGATTCGTAATTGCGTCTGGCTGTTTCATCTATCTGTATTTCTGCGCCATATTCGGCTCTGATTTTATACCCGTACCTTTCAAATGCGTGAACAACGGGCTGCATATCAGTTCTATTTAGCTTTATGGTGATGTACAACAATCCCAATACCTGGTCGTGTGACACATATAAGCTAAGAATTTTACTGTCTGAATCTTCAACAATGCGTGCAATTTCCGAGAGGGCATAATCACGCAGGCCAACTTCAATTTGTATGATGCCACCAGGGGTATGGGCTGCAATGAGTTCACTGAATCTTTGCATCAGATCAAATTGGGTGATAACACCCAAATACTCTTTTTCAGCACTTAACACCGGGATGATGCTCAGCTTTAGCCGCGAAGCAATCTCAATCACATCGTAGATATGCTGGTGACTGAAAATATATGGCTTCATAAGCGATAGCCGATGGTTCCCCAGCGGTTCATTGGCCGAGTTTAAGTCATATATATCACTATCGGATATTAATCCAAGAAACAAACGGTTGTTCACAATAGGCAGATGGGAAACTCTGAAGGCTTCCATCCAGTTTAACGCATCCAGCCCTGAGTCAGATGTTTTGAGAGCCGGAATAACATCCGATATCAAATCTTTTGCCAGCATAAAAATCGGAATAAAGAAATACTTGTTAACTTTGCCTTTTTGTTTTGAGCCGACATACGTTTGTAAAAAGTTTGTCGTTGTAATCTTAAACAAAAAATACCGCTAATAGGTTTAATCACTTTTAACGGATACTACAAATTAAATACCGAAGATGACAAAGTTAAGTGTAAACATAAATAAAATCGCCACATTACGCAATTCCCGCGGAGGAAATATTCCCGATGTAGTAAAAGCTGCAGTGGATGTTCAGTTGTTTGGTGCCGATGGTGTGACAGTGCACCCCCGTCCCGATGAACGTCACATTCGCCGAAAAGATGTTTTTGACATCCGAGGGGTTATTACCACTGAGTTTAACATTGAAGGGTATCCTTCCCCGGAGTTTATTCAGCTGGTGAAGAATGTTAAGCCGCATCAGGTGACGCTTGTGCCTGATCCGCCTGAAGCCATCACATCAAATGCCGGTTGGGATACAATTACCAACTTGTCGTTTCTGAAGGATGTAATTGCCGAATTTAAAGAGTATGGCATTCGTACCAGTATCTTTATTGATACAACTCCGGAATTTATTGCAAATGCCGTGGAAACAGGTACCGATAGAGTTGAACTTTACACCGAGCCTTATGCTACGGGTTTTGTGAAGGATCCTGAAATGGCCATTGCTCCTTTTGTGGAAGCGGCCAATCTGGCTCATAAGGCTGGACTTAAAATTAACGCAGGCCATGACTTAAACTTGCAGAATCTGAAGTTTTTCAATGAGCGAATCCCTTTTCTGAAAGAGGTTTCCATTGGTCATGCCCTTATCGCCGACGCGCTATACATAGGTCTGGAAAAGACCATCTCAATGTATAAAAATCAGCTGGTAAAAGGTTAAGCAATGGAGTTGTTTGGCAGGGAGACCGGCAAAGGGGAGCGTACGGTTGTAATTGTACATGGTCTATACGGAGCTTCAGACAATTGGATGTCCATAGCATCGAGATTGGAGAACAGTTTCCGCGTTTTATTGCCCGACTTACGAAACCATGGGCGAAGTTTCCATCATCCTGAGCACAACTATGAGGTTATGGCAGCTGATTTACTTCATTTTATCAGCAGCAGAACCAGTGAAAAGGTAGTTTTGTTGGGGCATTCCATGGGTGGGAAAGTGGCCATGCGTCTTGCGTTGGAACATCCGCAAATGGTTGAACAATTGGTAGTAGTAGATATTGCGCCTAAGGATTATGGCCGCTTCACTAATTATGGTGAAGTAACCAATGATCATGAACTTATTTTAAAAACTTTAATTGCGCTTCATCCAGAGAATTTCGATAGCCGAACGGATATGGATGAAGCACTGAAATCTCAGTTTAAAAGTAAGCAGTTGCGGCAATTCTTGCTAAAGAATGTGAAGCGTTCAGCCGATGGTAAATACCAATGGCAACTAAACTTAGAGACCCTCCTTGAAAACCTTGAGGAGATTATGGATGGCTTTTCAAGTATGACAACAAGTGCACGCGATTTGCCAACACTCTTTATCAGAGGCGATAAATCACCCTATGTGAGAGACGAGGATGTGTTGCCCATTTCGAGGTTTTTTCCGAAAAATCAGGTTGTTACAATTCCGGATGCCGGACACTGGGTTCATGCCGAGCAGCAAGAGCTTTTTTTAAAAACGCTCTTGTATTTTATCGAATAACTTTGGGTTTTTGGTGTCATTTTGTTAATTCAAAGGGTGGTTTTGCTTATACCTTTGATAAAAATCACTAATTTTGCAGGCAATATTATAAGTTATGAGTAAAAATCACAGCGAAACAGCTATCATTCGGATACATTGCCCGGATCAACGGGGAATAGTGGCCCGGGTAACTGATTTTATCCATCGCAACAATGGAAATATTGTGGCACTGGATCAGCATACCGACCGCGATGAAAAGCGTTTTTTTATGCGTGTTGAATGGGAACTTGATGGTTTTGAAATTGCCCGTGATCAAATTGAGCCTGCCTTTGAGTTTGCCATTGCCACGCCATGTAAGATGACCTGGAAACTCCATTTCTCTGATAAAACACCAAGGATGGCCATCTTCGTATCTAAAATGGCACACTGTCTTTATGATATTCTGGCTCGATACCAAAGTGGAGAGTTAAATGTTGAAATTCCACTGATAATCAGTAACCACAAAGATTTGGAAGATGTGGTAGGTAAATTCGGAATTAAATTTGTCTATGTTCCCATCACATCTGCCAACAAGGATGAACAAGAGAAGATGGAACTGGAAATACTGAAGGAGCATCAGATTGATTTCATAGTGCTTGCCCGGTATATGCAAATATTGTCTCACGATTTTGTAGAGCACTATCCTGAACGCATCATCAACATACATCACTCATTTTTGCCGGCTTTTGTAGGTGCAAAACCTTATCATGCGGCGCACACCCGGGGGGTTAAAATTATTGGTGCAACCAGCCACTATGTTACTTCTGATTTAGATGCGGGTCCAATTATAGAACAGGATGTGTCGCGTATCAGTCACCACGACAGCGTTGAAAGGTTGGTGCAGAAAGGTCGTGACATTGAAAAAATAGTGCTCTCACGTGCAGTGATGGCACACGTGGAGCGAAAAACACTCGTGTATAAAAACCGGACGGTGATTTTTCAATAGAAGCAGAACCAACGTCCGGCGAAAGAATACAATAAAGATATGGCTAAGCAAAATATTGTAATTATTAAGTATAACGCCGGAAACATCCGCTCAGTTAACAATGCCTTGTTACGTGTTGGGTACGATGCCGAAATTACGGCTGATCCGGAGAAAATCCGAAGTGCCGACAAGGTTATCTTTCCCGGGGTTGGTGAAGCGAGCACCACAATGCGATACCTTAACGACAGTGGACTGGCAGACATCATCGTTTCTTTGAAGCAGCCTGTGCTGGGTATCTGTTTGGGTATGCAGCTGATGGGGAGTTTCAGCGAAGAGGGTGGCGTGAAATGCCTTGGCGTTTTTAATGAAGAGGTACGGAAGTTTAAACTGCCGGACACCAATTCCGACAATCTGAAAATCCCACACATGGGGTGGAACCGTATCTTTGATCTCAAAAGTGACCTTTTCGACGCTTCACTCGAAGGACAATACGTCTATTTTGTGCACAGTTATTATGTGGCGCATGGCGTGGATACGGCCGCTACTACCGATTATATCCTTAATTACAGTTCAGCCTTGCAAAAGGATAACTTTTTTGCCACGCAGTTTCACCCTGAAAAGAGTGGTCCTGTGGGGCAGCGCATTCTCGAAAACTTTTTGAAGTTATAGGTTAATGATGGCTATTATATTTCATAACCAATTCTGATTTCGCTTCAAGCATCATCATTTTAATTTTTAAACAGCAAAGATATGTCCGGCATTCACAAAATTGAACTCATTCCTGCCATCGACCTCATTGATGGAAAATGTGTTCGATTGAGCAAAGGTGATTACGATACCAAGAAAGTATATAACGAGCATCCGCTGGAGGTTGCGCTTGAGTTTGAAGCGCATGGCATATCCCGCCTGCATCTTGTTGATTTGGATGGAGCAAAAGCCGGTCGTATCATTAACTATAAAACCCTTGAATCCATAGCAAAAAAAACAAATCTTATAATAGATTTTGGAGGCGGATTAAAATCAGGTGATGATTTACGTATTGCTTTTGAGTGTGGTGCCCAGATGGTTACAGGAGGTAGTATTGCCGTAAAAAACAGGGAGGAGTTTTCAGGATGGATAGAGAAATACGGAGCAGAACGTATTATTCTGGGTTCTGATGTAAAAGATAGAAACATTGCCGTGTCGGGCTGGTTGGAAACTTCTGACCTCGAGTTGTTTGATTTCTTGCAGGGATATATTCAGCTGGGCATAACAAAAACCATCTGCACAGATATCAGCAAGGACGGAATGCTCCAGGGACCTTCATTAAGTCTTTATAAGGAGATTCTTGAGCGTTTCCCCGATTTATATCTCATTGCCAGTGGCGGAGTTAGCAGTTTAGCTGATATTGACGCCCTTCAACAAGCCGGAGTACCAGCAGTAATTTTTGGAAAGGCGATTTACGAAGGTCGTATCACCTTAAAAAAGCTGGAAAAGATGGTCTTTTAGCAATTTTCTGAAAAACTTTTTATCTTTCACGACATTATTATTTTAATCAGACCTAATTCATGCAGTTGTAAATTATAATGAACCAGAGTGAAACTTAAACCTGTGTAGCTAAAGAGTTAGAAAGTATAGGTTTTTACAGCATTTTCCGTGGTTCATAGTTTTCATATTCCATTGGCTCAACAAAGTGTAAGGTTTTCCTTCGTTCTTAATACAATGACTTAGCGTCAATACCATAGCAGTATTTATATTAATAGCTTCTGAATCATGTTAGCAAAACGAATTATTCCTTGTTTAGATATCAAAGACGGCATGACTGTTAAGGGGGTGAAGTTTGTGGAACTTAAGACCGTGGGCGACCCGGTTGAACTGGCTTCCGCCTATGCCGATCAAGGTGCCGATGAGTTGGTATTTCTTGATATTACCGCGTCTCATGAAGGAAGAAAAACTTTTGTGGAATTGGTTCATCGCATTGCGCGACATATCAATATCCCGTTTACAGTAGGTGGAGGTATCAGCGAACTTAAAGATGCTGAGGCCTTGCTAAACGCAGGAGCCGATAAAATTAGCATAAACTCTTCGGCTGTGCGTAATCCCCATTTGATTGATGAGATGGCCAAAAATTTTGGCAGTCAGTTTGTTGTTGTGGCCATCGATGCCAAAAAAGAGATGGATGGCAACGATTGGGCGGTCACAGTGAACGGGGGGCGCATATTTACCGAAAAGCGCTTGTTCTCATGGGCAAAGGAGGCCGAGGAGCGCGGAGCCGGGGAGATTCTCTTTACCAGTATGGATCATGATGGGGTGAAGCAGGGTTTTGCCAACGATGCACTGGCAGAGCTAAGTCAGTCTCTCTCAATACCAATTATTGCATCCGGAGGTGCAGGCAACATGGCGCACTTTAAAGATGCATTTGTGCTGGGCAAGGCCGATGCTGCCCTGGCAGCCAGTGTGTTCCACTATAATGAAATTTCAGTGCCCGATTTAAAGCACTACTTGCGAAGTGAAGGCATCGTAGTGCGATAGTTTGGCGAACCGTATAATACAAAATAGCGATGAATATAGATTTTTCAAAATCACCTGACGGATTGTTGCCGGCTATAATTCAGGACAACAATACCGCAAAAGTTTTAATGCTGGGTTATATGAATGCCGAGGCATTGGAGAAAACCAAAGTAGAAGGACGTGTTACTTTCTTTAGCCGTTCAAAAAAACGTTTGTGGACCAAAGGAGAAGAGTCAGGCAACTTTTTAAATGTTGTCTCAATGGCATCTGATTGTGATGCGGATACCATTCTCATAAAATGTGTACCTGTAGGGCCTACCTGTCACACCGGCGCCGACACGTGTTGGAATGAGCGTAACGATGTTGATGATATTTTGTTCCTCAAGCATTTACAGGATTTTATTGATAAGCGAAAAGCTGAAATGCCCGAGGGTTCCTATACCACATCGTTGTTTAATAAGGGCACACGTAAGATTACGCAAAAAGTGGGTGAAGAAGCAGTTGAAACCATTATCGGCGCCATGGCAAACGATGATGAGAATTTTCTTTACGAAGGAGCCGATTTGCTTTACCACCTTATTGTGCTGCTCACGCACAAAGGGTATCGCTTAGAGGATCTTGCACGCGAACTGAAAAAGCGACATAAATAGTGTGTTTTTACGAACAGCTTCGATTTAATAGGTTTTTTGCCGCTCAATACCAGGTTTTGGGCGGCTTTGTTTTGTTATATAACCAGAGGGAGTGCAAAAATAATATAGCCGAAAGCAAAATATTCATTTGGGATAGGTTAATTGAAACAATATCTTTGTCATTTAGCATTTATTGATAATTTTTAGTTAAAATTCTCTGACGAATTATCTTTTTTGCTAAATTGCCAAACGAAACGCATAGCTTGAGTTTATGCGAAAAGACAATTTTTGTTGTGTAATCGATTGATTTAACCCGGTTCTGGTGCTGGAATCCGGGTGTTTTTAGAAGCTTGAGCCTGCATAGAACAGAATAGACCTAGTGCCGGCAAATTGTTGAGATGTAGTGCTTTGTAATTATGTGTTTAATTTTGGTTATAATACTAACATTATTTGTATGAGTAACAGTTCACAAAAACTTTCAGTTCTCGAAAAAGTTGGCTATAGCTTGGGTGACTTGGCTGCCAACCTGATTTTTCAGACTTTGATGACTTTTCTGGCCTATTTCTACACCGATGTGTACAAAATTCCGGCCGATGTAGCATCTCTTATTATCTTTTTAGGAGGTATGATAGGCGCCTTCTTCAATCCGGTGATGGGTATTATTGCCGACCGTACAAGCACACGCTGGGGAAAATTCCGCCCCTGGATTCTGTGGACTTCCATTCCTTTTGGTGTTGTGGCCTTGTTAGCCTTCAGTACGCCAAACTTTGGTCCGTCCGGAAAAATTGCCTATGCAATGATAACCTATGTGTTGTTGGTGCTCGTTTATTCTGCCAATAACCTGCCTTATGCCGCACTTAGCGGAGTTATCACCGGCGATATGAAACAGCGTAACAGCCTATCGGCTTACAGGTTTACCGCAGTTACAATTGCTCAGTTTATTGTACAGGTGATTCTTTTACCACTGGTGCTTATCCTTGGCGACGGTGACCGCGCTGTTGGATTTGAAAATGTAATGGGCATTTTTGCCGGAGTAGGTATATTGTTCTTTATCATTACCTTCTTAACTACCAAAGAGCGTATTTCGCCACCGGCTGAACAGAAAACCTCTGTTAAACAAGATTTGTCCGACCTGGTGAAAAACCGCCCATGGATTGTGATGCTTACCGTAACTGTTTTTATTTTCATCACATTGGCGCTTAAAGGTGGTATTTATATCTACTATTTCGAGAACTACCTGAGCGAACCACATCTTGCCGAATTCCTTGTTTCAATCGGATTTGTTGGCTTTATCGATGGTTTGAACAACTTGTTGACTAGCATGGGAATGGTTGGATTTGTCTGGCCAGAGGATCCCGCCTCTTCAGGTTTTAGTTTGTTCAATGCCGGCGGTATCATCATGATGATTATTGCCATTGCACTGTCAAAACCTATTGCTGACAAATACGGAAAAAGAGACCTCTTTATTCTGGCGCTTTCGCTTTCTGCAATAGCTCAGCTTATGTTCTTTTTTATCTCCCCCGACAAAATTGGTCTGGTATTTATCACGCAGATAGTTCATGGTTTCTTCTATGGATTGACCATCCCATTGCTTTGGGCTATGATTGCTGATGTGGCCGACTTTTCCGAATGGAAAAACAACCGCCGCGCCACTGCCATTGTTTTCTCTGCCATGATTTTTGGATTAAAAGCCGGATTAAGCGTGGGAGGTGCTTTGGTTGCGTTGATTCTTTCTTTCTATGGTTATGACCCACTCCTTGATGAGCAGGGACAGTCCGCAATCAATGGCATATTGATGACAATAAGCGTTTATCCTGCCATTACTTTCTTTATTGCTGTTGGTAGTTTATTCTTCTATGAGATTAATAAATCGATGGAGAATATGCTCGAGAAAGAACTTGGAGAGCGCAGAAAACCAATCAATCCCATTGTTGAATCAGAATAAGTTGAACAATTATTTTTAATAATTAGATTATGAGTTTAGTAGGTAGAATTGGTTCTGTTGTTTTGGCAGGTGCACTTTTTGCATGCAGCGCGCCACAACAGAAGGAGGTGACATTAAAAGATGCGTTGAAGAACTATTTCTATATTGGCGCAGCCATTAACACAATACAGGTTGATGGTGAAGATCCTCAGGCCATAGCAGTTGTTGAGAAGCACTTTAACTCTGTTGTTGCTGAAAATTGCATGAAAATGGAAAGTGTGCAACCAGAAGAGGGTGTGTTTGACTTTGCGGATGCCGACGCATTTGTGGCTTTTGGAGAGAAAAACAACATGAAGATTATTGGCCATACACTGGTTTGGCATTCACAGGCACCCAAATGGTTGTTTGTGGACGACGAAGGAAATGATGTCTCCAGAGATGTGCTTATAGAGCGTTTGAGAACGCATATTTTCACCGTAGTTGAGCGCTACAAAGGACGTGTACATGGTTGGGATGTGGTGAATGAAGCCATTCTTGATGATGGTTCATGGCGCCCCAGCAAACTCTATCAAATTATTGGCCCTGAATTTGTTCAGATGGCTTTTGAATTTGCACATCAGGCTGACCCCGAGGCAGAATTGTATTACAACGATTACAATGTGTCAACACCCGCTAAGCGTGATGGTATCTACAATATGGTAAAGGATCTGATTGACAATGGCGCACGTGTTGACGCTGTGGGGCTGCAAGGTCATTTGTCAATGGATACTCCAACTGTTGAAGCAAAAGAAGAAGCTATTCTTAAAATGGCAAGTCTTGGGGTTCAAACAATGATTACTGAGTTGGATATCACCGTTCTGCCATGGCCATCAAGAAGGCTTTCGGCAGAAGTGTCACTCAACTATGAATTGATGCCTGAGTATAACCCTTATCCTGAAGCGTTGCCCGACTCAGTTAATCAAGCATTGAACGACAGATATGTAGATTTTTTCCGGATGTTTTTGAAGCATCATGACAAAATCGACCGCGTTACACTTTGGGGTGTGGACGATGGTCAATCCTGGAGAAATGGATGGCCAATCAGAGGTCGTACCGACTATCCGCTGTTGTTTGATCGCGCTTATCAGCCAAAAGAGGCGGTTACTCGCATCATTGAGATGGCTCAAAAGAAATAAATTGTATCATCATTAAAATATCAGGATTATGATTAGAGGACATTTGGTTAAGGATATGTACATTGCCGACCCTGCTGTTCATGTGTTCAACGGACGCTTGTACATCTATCCTTCGCACGACATTGATGCAGGCATTCCTGAGAATGATCTGGGTGATCACTTCGACATGAGAGATTATCACGTTTTCTCAATGGACGATGTGGATGGTCCTATTACCGACCATGGCAAAGTGCTTGATGTGAAAGATATTCCTTGGGCCGGACGTCAGCTCTGGGATAGCGATGTAGCCTTTAAAAACGGAAAATATTATCTCTATTTCCCTTTAAAGGATAAAAACGACATTTTCCGCCTTGGGGTAGCCATTAGCGACAAGCCCGAGGGGCCATTTATCCCTGAAGCCAATCCGATAAAAGGTAGTTATTCCATCGACCCTTGCTTGTTTCAGGACGATGACGGTACGCATTATATGTTTTTTGGCGGTTTGTGGGGTGGCCAGTTGCAGCGCTATCGTAACAACAAAGCCATAGAGTGTGGTCATGAGCCTGCCGACAATGAGCCTGCACTTTGTGCAAAAGTGGTGAAGATGAGCGATGATATGCTCGATTTTAAAGAAGAACCACGCGACCTGGTTATTTTGGATGAGAACGGTAAGCCGTTGACAGCCGGAGATCATGATCGTCGCTTCTTTGAAGCCTCATGGATGCACAAATACAATGGCAAGTACTATTTTTCATACTCTACCGGAAATACCCACAAACTTTGCTACGCAATTGGTGACAACCCATACGGGCCATTCACCTACAAAGGTGTGATTCTTAATCCGGTAATCGGTTGGACTACGCACCACGGTATTGTAGAGTTTAAAGATAAATGGTATCTCTTTTTCCACGATAGTCAGCCTTCCGGAAAAACCTGGTTAAGAAGCGTACGCTTTGCTGACCTCGTTCACCGTGCCGATGGTTCTATAGAAACAATAACCGTAGATTATAAGTAGAGATTTGTTAGTTTGCACTGTGTTTTAGGTTATACAGAAGAAAAGGCCTGCTTCCATTTGGATGCAGGCCTTTTTGAAATTATGCCCCTGTAAGGTATGTGTATGGTGCATTCATCAACAAAACCCTTATCTTTATAACTTGAAATATCTGATTATGACACTTAAGGATTTTAAAACGCGCATTAAGATAAAGGCTGAACTGGATGATGTTTATGCCGCTTTTACTAACCCCTTTACCATTGAATTATGGTCTGGCTATCCAGCTGTTATGCCAACTGAACCAGGAGGAGAATTCTCTCTTTGGGATGGCGACATAGAAGGGGTAGTTTTGGAGTTGATTCCAGGAGCCAAAATTGTGCAGCAATGGTTTTTTGGCGATCAGACTGAGCCTTCTATCGTTACAATTAAGTTATTTAAAGATGCCGGCAAAGTGCAGGTTGATGTGTCACACACCAACATTCCGTCAGAGGATTTTGAAGATATTGCCCAAGGATGGACTGAATACTTTCTCGGAGCTGTCAAAGAGTTTCTCGAAGTTAACTAACAAAAAAAAGGTGCCAGAATCAACTCCGGCACCTTTTTTATAATTTAAGTTTACTTGTTTATTAGAAGCGGTATCCTACTGAAAGACCAAAGCCGTTGTTTCTAATTATTACACCTTCATAATCTTCAGGAGCAATATTTTTCAAACCTAATTGGGCTTTAAACTGAGCAAAGAGACCATTTTTTAACATGTAGCCTAGTAATAGATTACCTCCCATATCAAAGGGTTTATAGTCCTTATTTTTTCCGAAATAGATATCCTCACCATTACGATCTTTATCAGATTTATGACCTCCAATTCCATAAGCCAAATAGGGGCCAAAGCCAAGAATCAGATTGCCCCCACCAAGCATTGGTTTGTACAAAAAGCTTAGAGGTATCTCAAAATAGTTCAAACGATGTTCTATTTCCTGATCTAGGAAAGATGATACCATTACTTTAGAATTGAATAACAGACCCGGTTGGATGTATATATCTGAAACTACCGGTATTTCCATATCAAAACCGAGGTTAAATCCTGTACGAGCTTTTGTGTCAAGTTTTAAGCCGCCAAAATTGATGGATTAGTTCGAAAAGTTAACTCCTGCGCTTATCCCTACAGTAGGTTGCGCTTGCGCGGTAGGTAGTGCCAAAAGCATGGCAACAATAAAAACAGCTGATAGCTTTGTCATAATGATCAAATGTGTTTAGTTAAGGTAAATAAGAAATGATTATTTTGTAACAAAGCAAAGAAAGCAATATTAAATATACCTACAAAGTTCAACTTGGTGTAATTGTGTAGCCAAAATATTGAAGTGATTCAATCTCAACGTAATTTTTTCTAGGTGTCTGTTTTTCGATTTCTATTAAGGTTAACTGAAAAGTGACGCTGCAAATAATGGTTCTCAATCACTCTCCTTATTGAATTGTACTCTTGCAATAACTCTTTTAATTTTAATTATCACAAAAAAGCGCATATACCCCACTTGGATATTGATGTTAGCAATAATGAAAATAAGGAGCTATAACGGTAAATAGTATTGGTTTATGGTGTTTTTTTTAAAAAATCAGAACTAACAAAAAAAGGTGCCAGAATCAACTCCGGCACCTTTTTTATAATTTAAGTTTACTTGTTAGAAGCGGTATCCCACTGAAAGACCAAAGCCGCTGTTTTTCATTGTTACATCTCCAGAATCTTCAGGAGCAATGTTAATAAGGCCAAGTTGGGTGTTAAACTGAACAGAGAAACCTCCACTAAACATATATCCGAATGATAGATTACCTCCCATGTCGAATGGTTTGTAATCCTCATCTTTTCCAAATTTGATATCCTCTGTTTCATTTCCGAATTTGGCTTTGCCTCCAATTCCATAAGCCAAATAGGGACCAAAAGCAAGAATCAGGTTGCCTTCACCAAGCAATGGTTTGTAAAGAAGATTTAAAGGAACTTCAAGATAGTTTAATTTGGTGGTGATATCATCGCCCATCATTTCATACTTCATCCCTTTTGTGGTGAATAACAGACCTGGTTGGAAATAGAAATCAGGAGCTACTGGAACTTCCAAATCAACTCCGATATTAAATCCTGTAAGCATTTTTGTATCAAGTTCAATGCCTCCACCTTTAATGGTTTGGTTTGAAAAGTTTACGCCACCTCTTACTCCAAAAGTTGTTTGTGCTTGTAAGGCAGGTAGTGCCAAAAGCATGGCAACGGTTAAAATTGCTGATAGTTTTTTCATGATGATTAAAAGTGTTAGTTAAGGAAAATAAAAATGATTACTATTTAGCTGCTTCAGCTTCTGCTTCGGCTCTCATTTTTTCGTTCGCTGTAATTACAAACTCAACGCGACGGTTCTGTACACGGCCTTCTTCTGTATCATTCGAATACTTAGGAGAAGTAAGTCCATATCCAACGGTTTGCAGTCTGGCAGTTGAGATACCCTTCGATACCAGATAGTCGGTAACCGATTTGGCACGGCGTTCTGACAAACGCTGATTGTAGGCTGCTGAACCAGTACCGTCAGTATGTCCCTGAACTTCGATGTCGGTGTCGGGATATGCTTTGAAAACGGTTATCATCTGGTCAAGATTGGTTTTGGCTTGAGCAGAAAGATCAGCGCTGTCAAATCCAAAAAGGATGGCGCTGCTTAGCTCAACAATGATGCCTTCACCCACTCTTTCCACTGTAGCGTCAGGCATTTTGGCCTTCATCTCTTCAGCTTGTTTATCCATTTTATTGCCAATGATGGCTCCGGTAACTCCTCCTACGGTAGCTCCTACTACAGTTCCCACAGCTGTGTTACCTGCTGTACGGCCTACAATGGCTCCGGCAGCAGCACCAGCAGCAGTACCTATCATGGCACCTTTTTGCGTGTTACTTAGCGATGAGCATCCTGAAAGTATCATTGATGCCACAGCTGCCAACATAAACAGTTGTCTTAATTTGCTCATAATCAGTTTTGTTTTAAAGTTAATAAGTTTAAGTTACAGACTTCAATATTAAGCTGATTTCACATGATATGCAACAATATTTTTATTAATGTGAAACTGATAGTGTTCTACCTTGTTATTTCTAAACTAAATATAACTCTTTGAAAAGGATTTTGTTCATCTACAGGCTGTTGCTTATCTCTATTATTCTGTTAATATGGAAGATAAATATTTTAGTCCGGATTTTTATTTTGGTCTCACAACCTACCTTTAAAGCTTGATTGTCGAATATTGGAACTATTATTTTTAAATTTGACACTGTTTGTCTTTCGCAATCCTTTTATTTGCAAATAAAATAGTTGAAATATGGATATATTATTATTGGCACTTTTGGTTCTCTGTATTGGTTTGCTGGTTATTATTATTTTCAAACCTACAGCTAATAAAAACAATGAAATAATGGATCGGCTAGGTAGTCTGATTCAGGCTGAGTTAATGGAGAATCGTGCCGAATTTTCGTTGGGTCTCAAGCAAAACAGGGAGGAGCTTTTGGGCGGCATCGATCGGCTTACCATTAAACTCGAAGAAAAACTTAATGCTATAAATGAAGGCATCCATAAAAATGCGCGTGAGGATAGGGAGGAGTTGTCGGGAAACTTGACTCAGTTAACTCAAAAAATCGAGGAGAAACTCGCTGCAATGAATGAGGCGATGACTGTTAATGCGCGTGTTAGCCGTGAGGAACTAGGAAAGTCGTTGCAGCAGTTTCAGGATACATTTTCTAAAAATGTACGCGACTTTAATGATCTTCAGAAACAGAAGTTCGATGACATGGCTCGCCGTCAGGATGAGCTGGTGAAATCTACTGAGCTGAAACTGGAAAAAATGCGTGAAACGGTTGATGAGAAGCTGCATAAAACTTTGGAAGACAGGCTTGGGCAGTCATTTAAACTGGTGAGCGAACGTCTGGAAGCGGTACAAAAGGGGCTTGGCGAAATGCAAACTCTTGCAAATGGCGTAGGCGATTTAAAGAAAGTGCTCACCAATGTAAAAACCAGAGGTGTGTTGGGCGAGATTCAACTTGGCAATATCCTGGAACAGATTATGGCGCCCGAGCAGTATGATGCCAATGTGAAAACCAAACAGGGTTCTGGCGATCATGTGGAGTATGCCATTAAGCTGCCCGGTAAGGACGATTCCGGCAATGTGGTGTATCTGCCCATTGATGCGAAGTTTCCGCAGGAGGATTATTTACGTCTCCAAACTGCTTTTGAGTTGGGCGATAAGCTGGCTATTGATGTCGAGAGTAAGCGTCTGGTGCAGTCTATTAAAAAGAATGCACGCGACATCCGCGATAAGTATATCGATCCTCCAAACACAACTGATTTTGGCATCATGTTTTTACCTGTTGAGGGATTGTATGCCGAAGTGGTTCGCCAACCTGAACTTATTGCGCAATTGCAAGGCGAGTTTAAAATTATCGTCACCGGGCCAACCACCCTTGCTGCCATGCTGAACAGTTTGCAAATGGGCTTCAAAACGCTCGCCATTCAAAAACGCAGCAGTGAAGTTTGGCAAATTCTTGGAGCCGTGAAAACGGAGTTTGGTAAGTTTGGCGAGGTGCTGGAAAAGGCCAGAAAGAAGATTAATGAAGCGGACAAGGAGCTTGATGCTTTGGTGGGTACGCGAACACGGATGCTCATGTCAAAATTGAAAAGGGTGGAGCAACTTCCGGCCGGTGAAACGGTGAAGCTTCTGGATGGTACCGCCGATTCCGATGAGGAGGAGGGTGCGGTGGAGTAATTCGGTTGATTATATCCTTAAAAATAGAGCGCCGGTGCATTGTCAAATATGCATCGGCGCTCAATTTTGTGTTGTATTGTGGTTAATCCATTGCTTTAAGACTTAAATCCAGGCTTTTGATGTGATGCGTCAACGCCCCAACCGAAATGTAGTCAACTCCGGTTTCGGCATAGGCTCTAATGGTCTCTAGAGTGATAGCTCCGGATGATTCCGTTTCGAAGCGCCCGTTTATTAATTTTACTGCCTCCCGCGTGGTGGCTACATCAAAATTATCGAGCATGATTCTGTTTACCTGACCCACTCGCAAAACCTCGTTTAGCTCCTCCAAATTTCGAACTTCCACCTCTATTTTCAGATTCTTCCCGGCCTTGTTTATGTAGTTGTTTGCCGACAGAATGGCTTTTTCGATACCTCCCGCAAAATCTATGTGGTTGTCTTTGAGCATTATCATGTCATAAAGCCCAAAACGATGGTTTTTGCCTCCGCCAATTTTAACAGCTTCTTTCTCTAAAAAGCGCATCCCCGGTGTGGTTTTGCGGGTGTCCAGAATTTTAGTCTGTAGTCCGTTAAGTTCGTCAACATACTGACGGGTGCGGGTGGCAATGCCACTCATTCGCTGCATCACGTTAAGTGCCAGTCGCTCTGCTTTTAACAGCGTCCATACGGTGCCTTCTACCGTGAAAGCAACATCGCCCGGCTTTATACCATCGCCATCCGAAAGTATCTGCTCAATTTTAATGTCAGGTTCTACTTCGCGGAATATCGCCATTGCCACCTCTACGCCGGCCAGAACGCCATTCTCTTTTACCAGAAGAGCCGCTTTACCCTTGGCATCAGGCGGTATACAAGCCATTGAAGAGTGGTCGCCATCTCCTATATCTTCATCAAGTGCATCGTTTATAAACTTCCGGAGTACACGTTTATTCATCTTGCTTTTCTACTCTGAGTTGATGTATAAGTGTTTGGTTACCTGTGGTTTTTGTGAGAAACAGAATGCGGAACTGTCCCCTGTTGTAATTATACCTGCCAATGGCAAAAGTGGCGTTTTCGCGAATTCCCTGATGTATCACCTGAAAGGATACTGGTGGGTAATTGTCGAAGAAATCCTTTATAAGGAACTGGGCCTGCTCTTTACTGAAAACACCTGATTTGGACGGAAGCACCAATTCAACTTTATTGTTGAAGTATGATGCCAGCTCAAATGCATCGCCATTTCGGGTAGCTGCAGTAATTGCCTCGGGCAACTTACCTTCTGATTGCGCATGGCCGCTAACAATTCCAATTAGCAGCATGCCGGTTATCATTAAAATAGTTTTTAGCGTTTTCATGAAACGATTATTTTGGTTTTTCTGATGCAGTGTAAAAACGATCCTGCACATAAGGCTTAGTTTCTATCAACTGCTTTATACGAGAAATGCATACACATGTTTCGTATAGTTCAATTTGAAGGTACAAAAACTAAACCATAAATTTGGATAGGGTTTCTTATTTTTGTTTTTTGCTGATGCTTTGCGTATTCTTACTGGTTTTACCCGAATACTTTTTGGAATGTAGAATTATCAGATTATTGCATCCTGTCAGTATTTACAAGGTATTTATCCTGCAAATAAACGAACTTATTTGAATATGGGGGGCTTGATTGGTGCTTTTTTATGTTGTTACCCATTCAGATTTGTTCGTTTTTTCAATAAAATTAGGATTTGAATAGCAAAAATAGAGACGAAACGAGTCATGAGCAAACCTTTCTCAATCATAGGAATGATTAAGTGGCGTGTTGCGTATGGGAACTAAAAAACAAATTTTAAACAGATGAAAACGCACCTCTTAATGATTGGACGCACAGACGAGGCCTGGCTTGGTACAGGAATTGCTGAGTATTTTAAACGTATCACCAGATACATCCCTTTTCAGGATATGGTGATTGCAGACATAAAAAAGGGTAAAAATACCACTGAAACTATTGTTAAGGAGAAAGAAGGGGAGCTGATTTTAAAGCAGGTGTCGGCTGGAGATATTTTGGTGTTGCTAGATGAAAATGGGAAACAGTTAACATCGCGTGAGTTCTCTTCTTTTGTGGAAAAGCAGATGGTTGGCGGGGTGCGTAACCTCTTTTTCGTCATTGGTGGAGCGTATGGATTTTCAGATGCTGTGTATGCTCGTGCCGACCATAAATTGGGGCTTTCGCGAATGACGTTCTCCCATCAAATGGTGCGATTGATATTTGCAGAGCAGCTATACCGGGCAATGTCAATTTTAAACAATGAACCTTATCATCATGATTAATTTCTGATACATTTTTTCAACCTATGCAACAGTACACCCGCACCATATTTATATCACTCATTTTCTTTGCATTGTTCATCATATTGGGAGGAAGCATGCGCCACTACGCAGGCTTGCGACCCGTTCGTGATTTTAATGCCGACAAAATAGAGCGGCTCGTGAACTCAAGCAGAACGGCCATGTTGTCGCAATTGGAGCGGATGCCGCTTGAATCTTACACGTCACATGAAGATTTATGGAGGGGTATGGATTCTCTTCAGTTTCGCAACATGGATGTGTTGGTGTTTCAGGGGTTCGAACTCGTGGCATGGAGTAACAGGTTATTGCCTGTTGATGGCATAAATCCGCAGTATTTTAAACATCAGCTGGTACGTCTCGACAATGGCTGGTATCTTACCGCATTTAAACAGCATGGGCAGGTTCTGGCAGTTGGGTTCACATTGTTAAAGCATGAGTTCCCTTATCAAAACCAGTTTTTGCAGGATGGCTTTCCTTCGCGCTTTGGCCTGGAATCATCAGTGATGATTAGCCGTGAGCAATCACCTGATTATGTGCCTGTCAGGGACGAGGCCGGTAACTTCCTTTTCAGCTTTATTCCTGCTGGTTCGCAGACAAAGCAGTCCATTCTGTTGGTTCTGTCAGGTATCTCTTTTTTGCTGGGACTTGTCGCCTTTTGGGTGTTTATCTATTACCTTCAGCGGCATTTCAGGTATCGGAATTGGATAAACCTCTTGTGGGTGGCATCTTCAGTGGTTTATGGCCTCATATACTATATGTTGATTTGGCGGGTTGGCCTTTCGGTTATTCAGGAGCAGGAGCTGTTTTCTCCGGTACATTTTGCCATGTCGGCATGGCTACCCTCGCTGGGCCACTTTCTTTTATACGTTTTTCTTCTGTTCTCTGTATGTTTCTGGTTTTTTAAGTTCTTTCGTTTACCGGTTGTATTCCGGTCTGGGAGGTTGTCTAAACCTTCCTTGCTATTGGCACTGTTCCTGTTTTTAATTTTGTGTGCGTTTTATCTTATATACATTAGTCGACTGCTCTATTTGCTTGCAGAGCACTCTTCTGGCTCCATGATTCTCGTTAAGGTTATCGATATGGATTTGGTGGCCTTGGTTAAAATCGTGATGGTAGCTTTTTTGCTGCTCTCGTTATTGCTGGTTTTTGAGCGTGTTGTGCTGATGTTCGTGGTGCATCTGAACCGTTTGAGCTTGTTTGCTACAGTGCTTGGTGTTTCCATTCTTTTAGCGTTTGTGTTTGGCGGAGTCGGAGTGGGTGAGAGTGATTGGGCCTTTGTGTTTTTTCTGTTGGCAGGAAGTATGCTTATATTTCTTCGACGTAAGCCCCATCTGGCACATTCTTATTCAACCTATCTTTGGTTTGCCGGTCTCTTTGCTGTATATGCGGGCATGGTGATGATGGATATGACCATACGAAAGGAGGAGTCAAATCGCGAATTGTTGGTCGAGAATCTTTCATTTCAGTTGATGCGCGATGAGGATCCGGTAGCTGAAATGTACCTTTCCGAAATTGAAAAACAGATATCAAACGATGCCACATTAATGCGTCTGCTTGCACAGCCCGATTTAGACCCTGATGCCATACGCAACCATCTGGTGAAATTTTA
This sequence comes from Alkaliflexus imshenetskii DSM 15055, assembly GCF_000517065.1. GTDB lineage: Bacteria > Bacteroidota > Bacteroidia > Bacteroidales > Marinilabiliaceae > Alkaliflexus > Alkaliflexus imshenetskii. Next base: position 2,668,646 of record NZ_KI912105.1, read on the forward strand.
CTTTTATGGATATTGGGGTAGGTATGAGATGCAGATAATTCCCTGCTGGCCGCAGGGTGATCTGTTTATTCAGGAAACGGGAGAGGTGCGCAACTGTTATAACTATTTTTTTCAGTTGCTCGATGGTTTTGGTTACACAATTCCTGGTAGCAATCACTTTCATTATCTAGACAATCACAATGGCCGGGTATCCTATTTTGGTGTTTTTCGGTTTTTTCCAAACGATCCGGTTCGTGAAACATCTTTGTTTATTGAGTTACATTCCAAAGCTTTTTTTGAAGGTCTGGGATACCCTGAGTTACTTATCAGTGATCGGGAACAGGCTCGCCTCAGGTTGTTTAACGAGTATTCACATGCCAAATATATCAATGGGCGGCTGGTAAAACGCTCCGGCGACTATCCCTATAAAAGCGAATCTCATCATTATAAAACGGTTTTAAATGATAAGGTGTTTCTCAAAGAGGGCGATTATTCTCATCTTGTTTATCAACCCGATGAGAATACTACAGTGCTATTAAGCCGAAAGGATTATACCGTTTCGGATGTGTTCATGGCATTTTCAATCTTTTTTATCATTTTCTTTTTTGCTGGTTCTATAATCATACTGCTGCTTCAATGGCGATCCACAGGGTTTTCTGTCCGGCTTTCCATTCAAAAGCGGATTCAAGTGGCGTTTGTATTATTAATGCTGGTTATGCTGATTATAGTAGCAACGGGTACCGTCTATTATACTGTGCAGCAATTTAAGCGTAAGCATCTTGAGTTGCTTGAGAATAAAATCCAGTCTGTATTGCTCGAGTTGGAGTATAAGATTGGTTTTGACGGACCTGAAACTTCAAGTCCCGAAGAGTATCTTAATTATCAGCTACAGATGATATCCAACGTATTTTATTGCGATATAAATCTATATGGAATCGACGGAAAGTTAATAGGAACATCGCGACCCGAGCTATTCAGAAACGGGTTGGCCGGATTGCAAATGAATCCCAGAGCCTATTTTAGTCTGGCCTATACAGATGCCGTGCGTTTTCTGGATGAAGAGCGCATCGGAAACTTAAGATATACTTCCTTTTATGTGCCGGTTCTCTCAAATGACAACCGGTTGGCAGGCTTTGTGAATCTTCCATACTTTGTGGGAAACAATGAGTTACGTGAGGAGGTGTCCTCTGTAATTGTTACTGTTATCAATTTTTACCTGATGTTCTCATTTCTGGTAATTGGGCTGGCGGTTTTTCTGGCCAGACAGATTACACGCCCCTTGCTCATGTTGCAGGATAGGATTTCACGCATCAAACTGGATAGATTAAATGAGAAGATTGATTATAAGGCCGACGATGAAATTGGAGAGTTGGTTCAAGAGTACAACCGTATGGTTGAGGAGTTGGCAGTGAGTGCCGATAAACTTGCCAAAACCGAGCGAGAATTGGCCTGGCGTGAAATGGCCAAACAGATTGCCCATGAAATAAAGAATCCTTTAACTCCAATGAAGCTGAGTATTCAGTATTTACAACGTGCTTGGAACGATAAGGTTGAAGATTTTGACGACTATTTGAAACGCGTAACCAATACCCTGGTAGAGCAAATTAACAATCTTTCATCTATAGCCTCGGAGTTTAGTAAGTTTGCGCAAATGCCTTCAGCAAAAGTAGAAGTTGTAAATCTTGTTGAAAAGGTTGAGAATTGCTGTATGTTGTTTTCAAAATCAACCAAAACTGAGATTTTGTTGAACAATACGGTAGGTGAAGAGATTCTTGTGAAGGCGGATGGCGAACAGTTGCTGGGTGTTTTTAACAATCTGATAAAAAATGCCATTCAGGCAATCCCGTCCGGGCTAAAAGGTGTTGTAAAACTGGAAATTTCTGTACACGATGAAATGGCTCGAGTTACTGTGAGCGACAATGGCAAGGGAATAGCAGAAGAGATCCGCAGTAAATTGTTCGTGCCCAGTTTTACTACAAAAACCGGTGGTATGGGACTTGGACTCGCCATTGCCCGACGTATCATTGAAAATGCAGGGGGTGAAATATGGTTTGAGTCCACCGAAGGTGTTGGTTCGGTTTTCTTCGTAGAACTCCCTTATTTTTCTGACTCTTCGCTATAAATAACATCCGTGTGTGCCCATTTGTCTGCCAGTCGCTTGCCCTTCGAAAACAAAAACCAGAGGTCAATGAGATTTACAATGGGTATTAGCGTTACAAGTCCCCTTATTACCGATTTCTCGGGATAGGCTGTTAATGATTCGTTTTGAGGCAATGCCACCGTTTTTATTTTAAGCAGGTGCTTGCCAAAACTCTGGCCTTTCAGGAAAGGCAAAGCGTCACGCATTAGGTGATATATAAGTCCAAACATCCATCCAACCCGCGGAAAAAAACAGAGCCCTACGGCAATTATTAAATCTATTATTGCAGCGGTGATTCGTTCCGTTAGAGGCGCTGATAAGGCTTGCTTTGTGGGTTCTGACATTGCCATTCGATTAATTTCTTGTGCGCCCAAATATAGAAAGTTTTTGCATTCCTTCTAATCAGATTTTTCTTTGTGTTTTGGAGTATTTAATATGGTCTGTTCTGTTATCGTAATTTTTTCTAAGTGTAACTCGTTGGAAAATAAAAGCATGTGGATTTACGTGTTCGTTTTTTGCATTTATTTTATTAATTATTACATCTATTAAACTTTTGTTCTTAGATTTGCAACAAGCGTTATATTAGCGCGCGAACAGTCACTTATTCACTATTTTAACTACTATTATGAGAAAAGTTTACACACTCCTGCTTTTTGTCTTTTTGCTGCTGATATGGCAGTCTGGTTTGTTCTGTTCCGAAATACATGCCAATGGCCCCTGGGGAAACAATACTCCTCCATCGGCAGTAATAACCTATCCTCATAGCAATGCTTATTATCAGGAAGGCTCTGATATTGTATTCAGAGTTTACTCTACGGATGTGGGTGGTTCTTTTCCTGCCGGCACTGTTTCAAAGGTTGAGTTTTTTGTTGACGATGTAAAAGTGCACGAATCAGCAACGCATGTCAATCATACCTACTCGTTTGTGCTCGAGGATATGCAGGTTGGGGAGTATCGGCTTACTGCTCGTGCCACAGACAATCTTGGCGCAACCTTCACTTCTGCGGGGGTACTATTGCACGTAGGTACACGGCCTGCTATTAAGCGAGGAATGAGCGCAGGTAAGGGCAAGTATCTTGGGAATATTCTCGCTGGAAGTAGTGTTCGTGCCGATTACCTGGATTTGTGGAATGGCGTAACTGCCGAAAATGCGCACAAATGGGGTAGTGTGGAAGGTACAAGAGATGTAATGCGGTGGACAACAGGTGACAATATCTATAATTTTGCCAAGAACAACAATTTAGTATTCAGATACCATGCCGTTGCATGGGGTAGTCAGTACCCTGGGTGGTTAAATTCTATATATCCTTTAAGCCTTGAAGATCCTGAAGTTACTGCTACCGACGAAGAAATGGAGGCGTTTGTGACAATTTTCAGGGCAGAAATTGATAACTATATGGCCGAAATGGCTGCCAGATATCCATACATGGATCAAATTGATGTGCTAAACGAGAACCTTTATTTAACTACCTACAACGGAAAGGAACATGCGGCTGGAACTCCTATTTTCAGAGCCGGGATGGGTGGCCCCGGAGAAACTGGATACGATTGGGCAATTTGGTTGTTTGAAAGGGCTCGTCATTATTTTCCGAACTCCAAATTGGTGATGAACGATTTTGAACTGGAAAGTAATCCTGCTGGCATTAACGAGATGCTTGATGTGATTAAAGTACTTCGCGATAGAGGACTTATTGACGGATTTGGAACGCAGGCTCACACGTTCAATATTTATGGTATGTGGAATGCTACATCAACGTTGAAACAGCGCATCGATTTGATGGCTTCAGGCGGTGTGCCGGTATATGCTACCGAATTTGACATTGCAAGTGGCTCACCGGCTTCTGAGGCCAATCAATTGCGTTCATATCAGAATGTGTTTCCGGTGTTTTGGGAGCATCCTGCAGTTGCCGGTATTTCTTTATGGGGATATGTTGAAGGACAAACATGGATATCTGGTACCGGCCTGCTTAATAGCGACGGAACAAAACGCAGTGCCATGATTTGGCTCGAGAATTACATGGCAAACCAGCCCAATGTTGGCTTTCCCTTTGTTGGTGAGGAGCCCGACAATCAGCCAACGAGCAATATGCTAATAAATGGTGATTTCGAAATGGGCACCATGGGCTGGGATATACAGAATCACAGCGGTGCAAATGGCACTATCGCTGCGATTGAGAACACGGATATGTCAGGTTCTTATGCCTTGCAAATCTGTGCATCAAGTACCGGTACAGCAAACTGGCATGTGCAGGTGCGACAAAATGCGCCTTTTGTGGCAGGTAAGAAATATGAGATTTCATTCAAGGCCAAGGCCGATGCACCACGTAACATCGCAGTGGCCGTACAGCAAGAAGGTGGAAGTTGGACAACTCATTTCCAGAATGATGTTAGTTTAACAACCGAGCCTCAATCATTCAGTTTTGAGTTTAGTCCAACAGTTACTGATGCTACAGCCAAGCTGAAATTCTACACAGGAACCAATTCTGTATGTGTATATGTTGATCGTGTCGTTTTCCGCGAAATGGTTGGTTCCTCCATTAATGACCCTGCCAAACAGCGCATCATGCAGGTATTTCCCAATCCTCTTAAAGATCTGCTTTACATTACAGGCGATGGGAGCCATGTAGATGTGAATTATGAGATATATAATTCTACCGGACAGATGGTGATGCGTGGAGTGGTTGCTGAAGGTACAGGCATTTCAACATCAAGCCTGCTTAAAGGTGTCTATATTGTTCGCGCTACTTATGGCAATTCATTTGAGGTTCATACTGTTATTAAACAGTGATAGCATGATTAATTAAAACAGATATAATAGCAAAAAATAGTTGGTATAAACCTCTGTGTGCCTTGTATCTATTGAGATTTGATAGAGTTTATTGAAATTGGTTTCAATAAACTCTGTTTTTTTCGTTCTTTTTATGCCAGAGACATCGGCTCGTATCTGTTATGTAAGGATGGACTTTAGTCCATACAAGTGCTGAAGTCTATGTTGTAAGAGAGCTGTAGGCTCGGTATATCATGGTCGTTTGTAAAAATGCATCGTTCCTCCGGAACTTTTTAAAACAACAACGCCTCATGTCAATCAATATGAGGCATTGTTGTTTTCTGCATTTTCACGAGATGTCATCCATCTTTATAATCCCATTTAGAATGGCATATACCGTAAGTCCGGATACACTTTTAATGTCAAGTTTTCGGGTGATGTTCTTTCTGTGCGAAATTACCGTATGGGTGCTAATGAAAAGTTTGGAGGCAATTTCTTTGTTTGTTTGGCCCAAAGCAACATGTTTCAAAATGAGCTTCTCTCTTGATGTCAACTCTTCGGAGTTTTCGGGCTCTTCTGAATCATCCATTCCAAGCGGACGCACACAAAGGGTAAGCTTTTCAGTAATGGTTAATTTCGAGTCGTAGATGGAAATTTGATTGGATGGCGATCCCGGTGGGAGCGGTGTCGTAATAAGGTGAATTATTTTTGAGGGATCAACCACTTCGTTTTCGAAAGAGCGATCGGGCAGTGCTGCTTCAATCGAGGTGTTGATGATTAGGATATCCGGCACAAAATGATGCAACACTTCATTGAGCCCCATGTGGGAGCCCAACACTTCAATCTGGGTAACTTCGGGAAACTGTTCCAAAATTTGAATCAGGCCTTTCCTTACCAGATAGGATTGTTCAACTATCAATATCTTAATCATTCGAACCTGAATTATTAATTGGATTCACGATTTTTGAGTTCTGCTTCCATTCTTCGTACTTTTGGTATAAGCACGTTTTCTTCAAGCAACGTGTGATCCTTTAAATCTTTCCCCAAGCGGTATATCTCAAGCAACAGGTTCGTGAAGTGACAGTTGTTGGATGGTGGCGGCAGATACTTTAACAGAATGGACTGCAAATCGAAAATTTTCTCCTCCAAATCACTGTGGTTGTCCAAATATTTATCAATAGTGTAATCGGGATATTTCTGTTTAAAATCGGCTAAAGATATTTCACCTTTTATTACGTTCGAAAGTGCTGTAATGTATGGAAATGTTCTGCACTCTTCATCCTCTATGTGCTCAGTAAACTCCCTGATGTATTCTCTGAAAAATTGTATCATCAAGCGGGCAGATTGATCCGGAATGTCGGTTAGCTCTTCGAGTAGTTCAATCTCCTTTTCAATTCGTGGTATTTGGTAATGAAGATAGCATCTATGCGTATGTTGCAGGTAGGTGATTAACCATTGCGGATCACCTTGAATCAGTTCTTCCTGCGGGAAATTATCACGCTCGTTGAACCATTGCGCCAGTTGAAGGAAAAAATCCACATCAATGGCTGCCTCCTGACAAACTGAGGTGATGGTTTTATCCTTAAACCCGAATGGAATCTGAAGGCGCTGAATTACGGCTAGTATCTCGAAGTTGAGATGCACCAAATCGGTCATCTTCATATTGGCATGTATGCGCATGGCGGTTAGTTAGCTTATTTAGACCGCGTAAAAATAGTAAAACTTTTTATTTTTTTGATGTGATGCCATTCGCGTCTAACCATTTATTAAATTTTTATAACATGATATAGTTGTCATATCCATTTTTGCCACGTGTACTAAAGACCAATTATGGCGATGATTAACGCGGTTTTGCCCCCGCAATTGGCAGATATGTTTTGGGATTGCCTTTTGGGGCGTACATCAGGACAAAAAAATGCCTGACAAATGGCTGGTTTGTCAGGCTTTTTTTTGAATTCAGAACTTCTACATGCTTATTTTTTTCGCATGAAAATGTTGATTGGCACTCCTGATAAATCCCATTTGCCACGTATTTTATTCTCCAGAAAGCGTTTGTACGGCTCCTTAATATACTGAGGCAGGTTGCAGAAAAATGCAAATGAAGGCGTGGTGGATGGCAGCTGAGTGATGAATTTGATTTTTATGTATTTACCTTTTGTAGCCGGCGGTGGCGTGGCTCCAATAAGTGGTAACAGATATTCGTTAAGTTGTGAGGTCGGAACTTTACGCTTCATATTCTCGAAAACTCTTGCAGCCTCTTCAAGGGCTTTAAAAATCCGTTGTTTTGATACTGCTGAGGTAAATACGATGGGGTAATCAACATAAGGAGCGGTTTTTGACCTGACTTCGGCTTCGAAGTTTTTCACTGTATGGTTGTCTTTCTCCATGAGATCCCATTTGTTCACCACAACTACAACCCCCTTTTTGTTGCGTTCAATCAGACTGAAAATTTTCTGGTCTTGTCCTTCAAACCCACGGGTAGCATCAATAAGTAGCAAACAGACATCTGAGTTTTCGATGGCACGTACGGCACGCATCACCGAGTAAAACTCCAAATCTTCATGCACTTTGGTCTTCTTGCGTATGCCGGCTGTGTCTATCAGCAGAAAGTCGTGACCAAATTTGTTGTAGCGGGTGTGGATGCTGTCGCGCGTAGTTCCTGATACAGGCGTAACTATGTTGCGGTCTTCTCCGATAAATGCATTTACAATTGATGATTTCCCGGCATTGGGACGTCCCACCACTGCAAATTTTGGCAGCTCTTCTTCATCTTCGTTCAGCGTCAACTCCTTCTTTGGTAATGCCTCAACCACCGCGTCCAGCAAATCGCCGGTTCCGGCTCCGTTTATCGACGAGATGGAAAACAGATTTTCCAAACCTAGTGAATAGAAGTAGGCTGCTTCGGGAATTCTTTCGTTGGTATCAACTTTGTTCACCACAACGAAGGCCTTTTTACCGGAGCGACGGATTATCTCTGCCACACCTTCATCGTAATCGGTAATGCCGGTGGTTACATCCACCACAAACAGCAACATGTCTGCTTCCTCAATCGCAATTAAAACCTGGCTGCGGATGGCTTCTTCAAAAACATCCTCTGAATTTACAGCATACCCACCTGTGTCAATTACCGAAAAATCAACACCATTCCAGTTGGCCTTGCCGTATATGCGATCTCTTGTTACGCCAGACATTTCATCTACTATGGCATGGCGCGAACTGGTAAGACGGTTAAAAAGGGTGGACTTCCCAACATTGGGACGCCCTACTATTGCAACGATACTACTCATCTAATTTATATGTATTGGCTTGTTATTACTTAATAAACGCGACTGCCAAAAGTTAATTGTCAATTATTTAAAATGCGAGTCGCAAAACCCTTCTGGTCTTTATATGACTTGAAAACGCTTTTTTTCAGCAGCCAAAGTTACCTATTTCTGCTCATAACCAAAGTTGCGTAACAGATTATCCTGATCGCGCCAGTCTTTAGTAACTTTCACAAATATTCGCAAAAACACCTTTTTGTCAATGAATTTCTCAATGTCCTTCCGGGCTTCTGTGCCAAGTTTTTTAAGCGCTTTGCCCTGATGGCCTATAATGATGCCTTTTTGCGAGTCGCGTGCCACATGTATTATGGCATTGATGTCAACTTGTTTCTCGGTATCTTTAAATTGCTCTATCTCTACCTCCACCGAATAGGGAATCTCCTTCTGATAGTACAATAAAATCTTTTCGCGGATAATCTCCGAAACGAAAAAGCGCTCAGGCTTATCTGTTAAAGCATCCTTATCAAAGTAAGGCGGCGACTCGGGTATCAACTCCAATATTCTTGCGAAAAGTCGGTCGGCATTAAATTTATGCATGGCCGAAATGGGATATATCTCTGCCTCGGGTATCAACTCCTTCCATTTCGATGCCAGTTCATCCAGATGCTCTTGTGTCGATAAATCAATTTTATTAATCGCCACAATCACCGGCAGGTTGGTTTTCCTAACCTCTTTCAGAAAGTTTTCATTTTTGTCTGATGTTTCAACCGTATCTGTCAGATATAAAATGATGTCGGCATCGGTTAATGCAGACTTGCTGAACTTAAGCATCGATTCCTGAAGCTTATAATTGGGCTCAAGCACACCAGGGGTGTCTGTAAAAACAACCTGATAGTCGTCCTGATTTACTATGCCAATAATCTTATGTCTTGTGGTTTGTGCTTTTGAGGTGATAATCGAGAGCCTTTCCCCAACAAGCAGATTCATTAAGGTAGATTTACCAACATTGGGATTGCCAACGATACTTACAAAACCGGATTTGTGCGTCATTATAAAATATTTCTTATTTATTTTGAAGCGGCAAAGTTACGATAAATGGCGGTTATTTTTTATGTTTTGACAGAAACTTAACCTTTCATAACTCTTGTATGTGCATTGCATATCAGTCGTTTTACATTTTTTAATACAAAAGAGTGTGTAAAAAGTTTGGAGCGTAAAGGATGAACGTCTACTTTTGCACTCGCTTTCCAAACGGGGAAAGGCACAAGAGGAGTCGGTTTGTAGCTGACAATTATTGAAGCAAGCGGCAAGATTTAGAGGTTTATTAAGAGGGAAAACATTTCTCAAAAAAACTTTGAAAAACATTTGGAGTTTAGAAATTAAATCCTTTATCTTTGCAGCCCCGAAACGCAGGACAGACATCGGTTTGTTGTGTGGGGAAACAGGAAGAAAAAGTTCTTTGAAAATATTGATGCAATACCAAAAAAGAAACAAGGTTAAAACAAGCAACGTCCTTTCGAAAATTTCTTTGAGGAGCACAGGAAAACATATTAAAATCTTTTCTACAACGAAGAGTTTGATCCTGGCTCAGGATGAACGCTAGCGACAGGCCTAACACATGCAAGTCGAACGGTAAAATGGTAGCAATACTATTGAGAGTGGCGCACGGGTGAGTAACGCGTATGCAACCTGCCTGTAACTGGGGGATAGCTACCCTGAAAGGGGAATTAACACCGCATAAGACTACGGCATCGCATGGTGCAGTGGTAAAATATT
>NZ_KI912105.1:2678670-2679375 GCF_000517065.1 Alkaliflexus imshenetskii DSM 15055
GGCGGTATTGCATCATTCGGGGAATTAGCTCAGTTGGCTAGAGCGCCTGCCTTGCACGCAGGAGGTCAAGGGTTCGACTCCCTTATTCTCCACAGTTACTTCGGTAACAAACGTTCATTGACATATTGACCGAAATCGAAAAAGAAATAGACACGAAACGAACCATTAAAAGATTCTCGCGAGGGGATTTTTTAGGACGTAAGTAACGTGCGCAATGCGCGAGCATTGTGACCACAAACTACGTGGCAATAAGAAAGTAAATAAGGGCGTACGGAGGATGCCTAGGCTCTCAGAGGCGAAGAAAGACGTGATAAGCTGCGAAAAGCTGTGGGGAGGTGCAATAACCGTTAATCCACAGATATCTGAATTGGGGCAACCCACTTGGTTGAAGGCCAAGTATTCCGATTTTATCGGAAAGCAAACCCGCTGAACTGAAACATCTAAGTAGGCGGAGGAAGTAGAAAACAAGAGTGATTCCCTAAGTAGTGGCGAGCGAACGGGGAGCAGCCCAAACCGTAAATGTTTCGGCATTTACGGGGTTGTAGGACTACCATCACTATATATTATTACGAAATGGAAGCAACTGGAAAGTTGCATCGCAGAGGGTGATAATCCCGTACATGTAAGTATGATATATAAGGTAGTATCCTGAGTAGCGCGGGACACGAGAAATCCTGTGTGAATCAGCCGGGACCATCCGGTAAG
>NZ_KI912105.1:2679475-2680335 GCF_000517065.1 Alkaliflexus imshenetskii DSM 15055
CGCGGTGAATACGTTCCCGGGCCTTGTACACACCGCCCGTCAAGCCATGGGAGCCGGGGGTACCTGAAGTATGTAACCGCAAGGAGCGTCCTAGGGTAAAACTGGTGACTGGGGCTAAGTCGTAACAAGGTAGCCGTACCGGAAGGTGTGGCTGGAACACCTCCTTTCTGGAAGTGCTTTTCACGCAAGAGAAGTTTTCAAATAAAGAGAGGATAACCTGCTCAAAAGCCAAGTAACTTTGGCGGTATTGCATCATTTTTTATACCAACACTCATCCAAGGGAGCCACAAAAGACAGAGATTGAGGATATCAGACAACATCCTAACGTTTGGGTGAATCAAGACAGTCCTGTAGCTCAGTTGGTTAGAGCACTACACTGATAATGTAGGGGTCCGCAGTTCAAATCTGCGCAGGACTACATAAGTATTAAGTTCAGAGTTTATAGTTGAGAGTATTAAGTTCAAAGTTTATAGTTGAGAGTTTATAGTAACTATATATTTTGGCTGTATTGTGTAGGGATTAATATTGCAAAGGCAATGTTAAAAGAAAAAAGAAATAGATGATTATTTTATTAATGTATTGATAAAATATATCACGTTGCACAAAACATGTGCGAAACGTTCATTGACATATTGACCGAAATCGAAAAAGAAATAGACACGAAACGAACTATTAAAAGATTCTCGCGAGAGGATTTTTTAGGACGTAAGTAACGTGCGCAATGCGCGAGCATTGTGACCACAAACTACGTGGCAATAAGAAAGTAAATAAGGGCGTACGGAGGATGCCTAGGCTCTCAGAGGCGAAGAAAGACGTGATAAGCTGCGAAAAGCTGTGGGGAGGTGCAAATAACCGTTAAT
>NZ_KI912105.1:2680435-2815563 GCF_000517065.1 Alkaliflexus imshenetskii DSM 15055
AGTGCTGAAAGCATCTAAGCACGAAGCCTGTCTCAAGATGAGATCTCCATATAAGGGGCGTTAGAGACTATGACGTTGATAGGCTGCAGGTGTAAAGATGGCAACATCAAAGCCGAGCAGTACTAATTACCCGAAACTTTCTGAGCAAGGTTTATTTGTGGCTGTTTCTTTTTCGAGGTCAATATATCTATAACATAGAATTAGATATTGAGATATTAAGACAGATAGATAAGATGAAAGAGAAAAAGCACTTCATCTATTCATCTAAAAATCTATATCTTTAATCATCTAGTAAGGTATTCAGGTGGCTATAGCGTAGGGGTTCCACCTCTTCCCATTCCGAACAGAGAAGTTAAGCCTTACAGCGCCGATGGTACTGCGTAACAGTGGGAGAGTAGGTCGCCGCCGATTTTTTAAGACAAAGGAGTAGTTGAGCAATCAGCTACTCCTTTTTGTGTTTAAGCCCGTTGGTGCGTATGCAGTAAAACTGCAATTAACCACAAAGGCGCAAAGGGGTTTCGAAAAATTAACCACAAAGACGCAAAGGGCGCAAAGGGGTTTTAATGGGTCATATTTAAAATCTGGGTCTACGCATAAATTTCAGCTAATCTGTAAAGGAAAAATTTCACATCCGTTACACCTCTGAATTGTCTTCTGAAATCCTTTATTTTTGCATTGATTGACTCTGCTGCTGCATTTGTTATGGATTAACCACAAAGGCGCTGAGGGCGCAAAGGGGTTTGTTTTTGTATTTATCATTGATTGGCAGTTTATTTTCTCTTTTCAGATGTTATCTGGTGCTGGCATGGCTGAAGAGTGGTGTTATATTTAAATGCTATCCATTCAAAGTTGACTGTTTAGTTCAGCGCTTAAATTCTGTGGCTATACACTGTATGCTGAAAATGCTTGCTTCATTGGATCCGGACATGTTGTAAGTGAATTAGAGAAAGCTAGTTTTGTATCTTTTAACGGATCCATAGATGGCACGAGAATAGATGTTATTGAGATGCGATTATTCTTTATGTTTGACTTTTCGTGCAACAATCTCAATCTGACTTACATTGTTTTTTAATTAGGCTATGTGTTATGAGCAGAATGCAGATGCTATTTGCCGCTACTATCAAATAAAAAAGCCTGTCAGGTTTCTTCCCGACAGGCTTTCTGATTGGTTTAACTATTGCTTAGTTTGACATCATCACATTGATGTTTCTTAAAAGTTCTGGATAGTAGCAAGCAATAAGGCCGAGTGCATTGTCAACTGAAACTTGCTCAGTGGTGATTTTTGATTGAATTCTTAGAGCGTCACTCGAAAGAAATCTCTCATTTGTATCAACTGGATATAAAGAAAATCTCTCGTTAAGGGTGGTGGCACCAAACCCATTTTTTCTGCACACGTACATCACCTCCATTGCATGTCCTCGTACTATATACTCGCGGCAGCGTGAACGCTCATTCAGATAGATAACAACAGGTGCTTTTCCATTTTCATAGGTAAGCTGGAATTTACGCATTGTTTCTCTTCCGACAGTTTCTGGTTCAAGCTCAGTAATTGTGTAAGCACCAAGTATAGTTGGTGTTTCTCCTTGAACCGAAATCGGAGCGTTTTCTGCAAATGAGGTAGCAGATACAAATAAGAACATAGTTGCTGCAATAATGCCTGAGAATAAGTTTGCTCGTTTCATAGTTATGTAATTTAAAATTGTTTTTAATGTTTAACTGGTTATAAATTGACAATTCATGTACCAATTCATGTAATACATTAAAAAAGAGCGAAATGGTGGCTTTGGATTAATTATGAATATGACCGATATCGGATATGTGATGTTCGATTACGAACAATCTGTAAGTTCTTGTATGAAATCATAACATTTTTAGATGGATAATCATGCAAAACTACTGTGATTTTAGTTATTAATTATCGTAAACACCTGAAAAAGAGTGTGGTGATGGTTTGTAAATTAAAATAGTTTTTAGATACCAGAAATGGGATATATCTTTGTGATAAATTATAAGAAATGATAAGTAGTTCTAGTATTAATGCGGCTTATGACACTATTAAAGATATTGTGAGCCAAACTCCGCTGGTTTTCGACCCTATTCTTTCTGAAAGATATGGGGCAAATATCTATTTAAAGCGGGAAGATTTACAGGTTGTACGCTCATATAAAATTAGGGGCGCTTACAATAAAATAGCCAACTTATCTAAAACTGATAGGGATCGGGGGATTGTATGCGCCAGCGCAGGGAACCATGCTCAGGGTGTTGCATACTCATGCCATCATTTGGGCATAAGTGGACGAATATTTATGCCGTCAACTACTCCTAAGCAAAAAATCAGACAAGTAAGGATGTTCGGTAAAGAGCTTATTGAGATAGTGCTTGTTGGTGATACTTATGATGAGGCGTATGCTGCTGCAATGGATGATTGCCGCGAAAACAATACTGTCTTTATTCATCCTTTTGATGATGAACGTGTGATAGCCGGGCAGGCAACTGTTGGTTTGGAGATTTTAATGCAGTCTACCTTTCATGTGGATTACATGATGGTTCCCATTGGTGGAGGCGGGTTAATCAGCGGGGTAGGTTCTCTGTTTCGAGAGAAGAGTCCGGGAACGAAAATTATCGGTGTTGAACCTGAAGGTGCTCCTGCTATGAAGGCATCATTGGATAAGGGAGAACGTATCCGGTTAGAGAATTTCGAAAAATTTGTGGATGGTGCAGCTGTGGCAACTGTTGGGAAGCTCACTTTTGACATCGCACAGGAAGTCATTGATGACATGATACTGGTGCCCGAAGGCAAGGTATGCACAACCATTCTTCAATTGTATAATGAAGAGGCTATTGTGGTAGAACCGGCAGGTGCATTAAGTATTGCTGCGCTGAATTTCTATGCCGATGAAATAAAAGGAAAGAGTGTTGTATGCATAATTTCGGGTGGAAATAATGACATAACACGAACCGAAGAGATAAAGGAGCGGTCGTTGCTTTATGAAGGATTAAAACACTATTATATTATCAGATTCCCACAACGCTCGGGGGCATTGCGCGATTTTCTGAACAAAGTGCTCGGGCCGGATGATGACATCACCCATTTTGAGTACACAAAGAAGAACAGCAGAGAGCAGGGCCCTGCGCTCGTTGGAATTGAAACCAGATCAAGAGAGGATTACCTTGCCCTTGAGGAACGAATGCGAACTCAGAAGATCAATTTTAAATCGGTGAACGAGTCGCCCGATTTGTTCCACTTTCTTATATAAAACATAAAGCCTCACGAAATCTCGTGAGGCTTTATGTTTATTCAGCAACCGTGTTTATAAGGAGCTTATGCTTACAGCTTCTGCGTTGCGGTCTATTTTCTTGATGAGACCCTGAAGTACTTTTCCAGGACCAATTTCAGTAAAATGGGTCGCACCATCGGCCAGCATATTCTGAACGGTTTGTGTCCATCTAACAGGTGCAGTGAGCTGGGCAATCAGATTTTTCTTTATTTCTGCCGGATCTGTAAATGGAAGTGCATTCACGTTTTGGTAAACCGGACACACAGGTGCCACTATGTTGGTTTCTTCAATGGCTTTGGCCAACTCGGCGCGGGCAGGCTCCATCAATGGGGAGTGAAATGCGCCTCCAACCGACAGCTTTAAGGCTCTTTTGGCACCTTTTTCTGTCAGTTTTTCGCACGCTTTGTCAATGCCTTCAATAGAACCAGATATAACCAACTGTCCGGGACAGTTGTAGTTGGCAGCAACCACCACATCGTCGATTGAAGCGCAAACTTCTTCTACAACAATATCTTCCAGACCAACAATTGCAGCCATGGTAGATGGTTCTATCTCACAAGCTTTTTGCATGGCCATGGCACGTTGCGACACCAGTTTAAGCCCATCTTCAAATGATAAGGCGCCTGCAGTTACCAATGCTGAAAATTCTCCCAAAGAGTGGCCTGCGGTCATTTCTGGCTTGAAATCGTCAATGTTTTTTGCCAGAATAACTGAGTGAAGGAAAATGGCCGGCTGAGTCACTTTGGTTTGACGCAGATCTTCGTCGGTACCTTCAAACATCAGATCGGTGATGCGGAAACCAAGAATCTCGTTGGCCTTCTCAAACATCTCTTTTGCCAGGGGCGACTGCTCGTAAAGGTCTTTACCCATACCTACAAATTGGGCTCCCTGACCCGGAAATACATAAGCTTTCATGCGTTTACGATTTGTTTATGTTATTGGTCTCATGGAAGTTCCATGAGATAATATGCATTTGATTTTATGAGCTTTTTATTTACCCGCAGAACTTTCAAATGCATGCGTTTGTTGTTTGACTGTCAGAGCTTTCGTTCTTGCGACTGTGTTTTTTGAAGATGCAAATATATAATATATTACGAAACCGAATAGAGTGATTAGGTAATAGTTTTAAATGTTGCATTTTCAATTTTCTTTAAGCATATCCTGATAAAATGCGTTGTTCTCTAGTCATTTGCCAATTGCCACAATACACTAAAGCTGGCTTTTACAATAGCAGTCATTTTTGTGTAGTTTATTTTGTCGGCGTGGTCAAATGGACCGTGATAATCATCGTGTCCGCCGGTATGATACCACATAATTGGGATATCTTTACGGGCAAATGGCGCCTGATCACTTCCTTGAACGGGTCTGGCCACTGGCGCATATCTAATGTTCAAATCCAGATTTTGTGATTCATTGGCATCACTCGTCATCTCTTCCAGCTCTTTGTTGGCTTCGGTATAAATAAATGCGGTGTTCATGGTTGGGTTGTTTGGGTCGGGATCCCTGCCAATCATGTCATAATTGAGGTAATATTTTATTCTCTCCGGATTTTGGAAGCTGTTTACGAAATGTGTTGAGCCATGTAAGCCCCTCTCTTCGGCTGTCCATGCGGCAAACAGTATGGTACGTCTGGGCTTCACTCCTGCTTGGGCAAAAGCTTTGGCCAGTGCCACCACACCGATGGTTCCTGTAGCATTGTCGTCGGCGCCATTCCAAATATATCCGTCATATTCTCCCAGATGGTCATAATGGGCGCCTGCCACAATAAATTCATCTTTTATCTCACCTTCAATCATGCCTATCACATTGCGGCATTCAATAAGTTCACGATTGGTTTTTGTTGAGATAGTAACTTTTCTGTTGGTAAGCGGTCGTCCATTCCAGCGCACGTTGTTAATTCTTTGCGTTTCATCATCACTGTTTGTGAGCAAGGTCGTTAGCATATCTTTTGATATGTGAAAAACAGGAATTGGAGTTGCACCATCATTCGGCGCCAATTGTACCGCCTTCTTATACATGCCCGATGTATGCTTGGTAAGAGGCGTTTCAGATCTGTTGCGTGCCAGGTTGGGATGTGGCATTGATACTGGCCAGGGGGTATTTGGGTTATACTCTAGAACTGCTGAGAAACCAGCTTTGCGGGCTGTTTCGTTTTTTAGCGCGTTGATTTGCGCTGGAGACATCTCGCCAAACAACTTATACCCGTTTGACGTGGTGTCACTCATCCCCGGAAATCCTGTGATTCGCACCAATATCTGACCCGGCTTTGCCCCTTTGGTTTGATTAAAAGTGGCGTAATCAATGCCATATCCGCCAAAAAAAAGTTCACCATCCAATAACAGATCATTAACCACTCCTGCCGTCCTAAAGTCAACGTGGTGTTGATAGGTAGTTGTGTTTGAGTTGGCACTATTTCTTATTGCTATGGAGGCATCCTCAAGACTTGAAGTAACTAAACGAACTGTTTGGAAGTAACCCTCTTCGGCGTTTGCAGAGAAAGGCACTATACCAAACAGCTTCATCTGGCTGGCTATGTAGTCGGCGGCCATGTATGCACCCGCCGTTGCTGTTTCGCGTCCCGAGAACCAATCGGATGAGAGAAACTCCACCTGCGCCTCCAGCGCTTGTTCGGTGATGCTCTGAATGCCTTTTTGGAATGGAGAGAGTGGTTCATTCGCAGTCATGCTGAACACTTTGATTAGCATTATGCCAGTAAAAAGTAGTGATTTCATTTCTTTCATTAAAATAGAGTTCGTATTATATTATGGTATGTGAATTACAGATATGACAAGGCTTAAAATCAAAGTCAAATGAAGTTGAGTTTCCTGAGTTTGAGTGATAAAAAATCATAAAATCAATCAGAAACAGCTTATGGTTAGTTGAGAATTGAAATTGTTATTAATACCAAGGTGTATTGTGTGATTCAAAATAACAGATAATTTTCAAATTATAATATGATGTTTGCGCATTCATTCGCAGATATACATGATAGAATGAAGTCAGATTCTGTTTTATTCTGATTTTTAGGTTTTTTAGTTTTTGTATTGGCTAAAAAAGATTGCTTACTGTTGTGTTTTTATGCTGAAAATTAGTACTTTTGCACCGCTTTTTGTCTAAAAGTGCGAAAATGTTTGAGAATCAGTGGGATTTTTAGGTTAAAAAGAATACCTTTGCAACCCATTTGTCGATAGTCATTTATAGTTAAATCAAAGTTTATATGCCAACAATTCAGCAATTAGTAAGAAAAGGACGTAACAAGCTGGTTGACAAGAGTAAGTCTCCTGCGTTGGATTCATGTCCGCAAAGAAGGGGGGTTTGTGTGCGTGTATATACCACTACTCCAAAGAAGCCAAACTCAGCCATGCGTAAGGTGGCCAGGGTTCGTCTGACCAACGGAAAAGAGGTGAACGCATATATTCCGGGAGAAGGCCACAACCTGCAGGAGCACTCAATTGTGCTTGTTCGCGGCGGTCGTGTAAAAGACCTTCCAGGTGTTCGTTATCACCTTGTTCGCGGTGCATTGGATGCTTCCGGTGTAGAAGGCCGTACCCAGCGTCGTTCAAAGTACGGAACAAAACGTCCCAAAAAAGGACAAGTTGCAGCTCCTGCTAAAGGAAAAAAGAAGTAATTAACTGACTTGTAGTTTTGTTTATTGGTTAGTGTTTAGGTTGAGTAAATGGGTAAAGTCCTGTTGAAGAGTCGAATACAGCCAGTAATAGTTCAAAGCTAATAAACAAAAAGAAAGCATGAGAAAGAGTAAACCAAAAAAGAGGGTGTTGCTACCCGACCCAAAGTTTAATGATACTTTGGTTACGCAGTTTGTTAACAACTTAATGTTCGACGGGAAAAAATCCATTGCTTACGGAATTTTCTATTCAGCATTAGAGCAAATTAACGACAAGGCTGAAAAAGAGGGAAAATCAGTTTTGGAGATGTGGAAGAAAGCATTGGAAAATATCACCCCCAACGTAGAGGTTAAAAGCCGTCGTGTAGGTGGTGCTACATTCCAGGTGCCAACTGAGATTCGTGCCGAGCGTAAAGTGTCATACAGCATGAAAAACCTGATTCTCTTTGCGCGCAAGCGGAGTGGAAAATCTATGGCCGATAAATTGGCTGCTGAAATTGTTGCTGCATATAACCAGGAAGGCGGCGCCTATAAGAAGAAAGAGGACATGCACAGAATGGCTGAAGCCAACCGTGCTTTTGCTCATTTCAGGTTTTAATAATTTGTTGATTGAAATAAACTAATGGCAAAAGATCTAAAATATACAAGGAACATTGGGATTATGGCTCACATCGATGCCGGTAAAACAACCACTTCCGAGCGGATTCTGTTTTACACCGGTATCACCCACAAACTAGGTGAGGTGCACGATGGAGCTGCTACAATGGACTGGATGGAGCAGGAGCAGGAGCGTGGTATTACCATTACTTCTGCTGCCGTGAGTACCCAATGGAAATATAACAACGAAGAGTACAAGATCAACCTGATTGATACCCCGGGACACGTTGACTTCACCGTTGAAGTAGAGCGTTCGTTGAGGATTCTTGATGGTGCTGTGGCTCTTTTTTGTGCAGTAGGTGGCGTGGAACCGCAGTCTGAAACTGTATGGAGACAAGCCAACAAATATCATGTGCCACGTATCGGTTTTGTAAATAAAATGGACCGCTCAGGTGCCAATTTTTATGATGTGGTACGTCAGGTTCGTGAAGTGTTAGGTGCAAATCCTGTACCCATCACCATTCCAATTGGTGCCGAAGAAACTTTTCGCGGCGTTGTTGACCTTATCGAGAATAAGGCCATTATTTGGTATGATGATGATGTAATGGGTGCCCGTTATGAGCTTCAGGACATACCTGCCGACATGGTAGAGGAAGTAGAAGAGTGGAGAGGTAAACTCATCGAGGCTGTTGCCGAATACGATGATGAGTTGATGGAGAAATTCTTCGAAGATCCTGCTTCAATCGAAATGGAGCAACTTATTAATGTGATTCGTCAGGCTACCATCGAAATGAAAATCGTTCCGATGATGTGTGGTTCTGCCTTTAAAAACAAAGGTATCCAACGTCTTCTCGATAGCGTAATCCGTTTCCTTCCTGCGCCTAATGACATCCCTGAAGTTAAAGGAACCAACCCAGACACCGGTGAAGAAGTTAGCCGTCCAAACAACGAAGACGCCCCTTTTACCGCGCTCGCGTTTAAAATTGCTACCGACCCATTTGTGGGCCGTCTGGCTTTTATCCGTGTATATTCTGGTAAACTGGATGCAGGTTCTTATGTATATAACTCCAGAAGCGACAAAAAAGAACGTATATCGCGGTTGTATCAAATGAAATCTAATAAGCAGATGCCTATTGAGTCAATCTCAGCTGGTGACATCTGTGCCGGTGTAGGTTTCAAAGACATTCGTACCGGAGATACCTTGTGCGACGAGAAAAACCCCATCGCGCTTGAATCAATGGAGTTCCCGGATCCAGTAATCGGTATCTCTGTTGAGCCAAAAAGCCAGAAGGACATCGATAAACTATCTAATGGTCTTGCAAAATTAGCCGAAGAGGATCCTACCTTTAAAGTGCATACCGACGAAGAGAGTGGTCAAACTGTAATCAGTGGAATGGGTGAACTTCACCTTGAGATCATTATCGACCGTTTGAGACGTGAGTTTAAAGTAGAATGTAACCAGGGTCGTCCGCAGGTTAACTACAAAGAGGCTATTTCAGGTAATGTTGAGCATCGTGAGGTGTTTAAGAAACAGACTGGTGGTCGTGGTAAATTTGCCGATATCGTGGTGAGAGTATGTCCTATCGATGAAGGTAAAACTGGTCTTCAGTTTGTTGACCTTGTGAAAGGTGGTAATATCCCCAAAGAATATGTTCCTTCAGTTGAAAAAGGATTTAAAAACGCAATGCAAAATGGTGTACTTGCCGGATTTGCAGTTGAAAATCTGAAAGTAGAACTTCTGGACGGTTCTTTCCACCCTGTAGACTCCGATTCACTCTCATTTGAGATTTGTGCCCGTCAGGCCTTTAAAGCAGCTTCTGCCAAAGCCAGACCAGTACTTCTGGAGCCTATCATGCGTGTAGAAGTTGTTACCCCCGAAGAGTATATGGGTGATATCATTGGTGACTTTAACAAACGTCGCGGTCAGGTTGAAGGAATGGAATCCAAAGCCGGAGCCCGTGTTGTTAAAGCCCGTGTGCCCCTGGCCGAAATGTTCGGTTATGTAACCGCATTGCGTACCATCTCTTCAGGTCGTGCCACATCGTCTATGGAATTTTCACATTACGAGGAAGTGTCTAAAAGCATCGCCATCGAAGTTGTGAAGGAGGCTAAAGGTAAAGTTGAATTATTATAAGAACTCGTTCGCATATACCATTATGAATCAAAAAATAAGAATTAAGCTGAAATCATACGATCATAACCTGGTGGACAAGTCTGCCGAAAAGATCGTTAAAACAGTGAAGAGCACAGGGGCTGTAGTAAGCGGTCCTATTCCTCTGCCCACTCACAAGCGGGTTTTCACTGTGTTGCGTTCAACCTTCGTTAATAAGAAGTCGCGTGAGCAGTTTCAATTGTCATCTTACAAGAGACTTATTGACATCTACAGCTCAACAGCAAAAACTATTGACGCGCTGATGAAACTCGAACTTCCCAGCGGTGTGGAAGTAGAAATTAAAGTTTGATATTAATTAAATCACAAAGCAATGCCAGGATTAATTGGAAAGAAAATCGGAATGACATCCGTTTTCAGTGCCGATGGAAAAAATGTTCCATGCACTGTTATCGAAGCTGGTCCTTGCGTCGTAACCCAGGTTAAAAAGCTGGAAACTGACGGCTACGAAGCCGTTCAGTTGGCGTTCGACGAAAAACGTGAGAAGAGTACCACACAGCCCATGAAAGGGCACTTTCAAAAAGCAGGTACCACTCCAAAGGCCAAGCTGGTAGAATTTAAAGAGTTTGAGAATGAGTTCAAACTGGGTGATGTTGTCACTGTTGACATCTTTGGGGAAAATGGTTTTGTAGACATCACAGGTGTTTCAAAAGGTAAAGGTTTCCAGGGTGTGGTAAAACGTCACGGTTTCGGTGGTGTTGGTGGTCAAACCCACGGTCAGCACAACCGTCTGCGTGCCCCCGGTTCATTAGGAGCTTCTTCGTTTCCTTCAAGAGTATTTAAAGGAATGCGTATGGCCGGACGTACCGGTGGTGACAACGTGAAAGTTGAAAACCTGAGAGTGTTAAAAGTGATTCCCGAAAGCAACCTGTTATTGATTAAAGGATCTGTTCCGGGCGCAAAAGGTTCATATCTAATTATTGAATTGTAATGGAACTGAACGTAGTAAATATTAAAGGAGAAGACACCGGCAGAAAAGTAGAGTTACCAGATTCTGTTTTTGCCATTGAGCCCAACGATCACGCCATTTATCTGGATGTTAAACAGTATTTGGCCAATAACCGTCAGGGAACACACAAAGCCAAGGAACGTAACGAAGTGGCCGGTAGTACCCGCAAAATCAAAAAGCAAAAAGGTACCGGTACCGCTCGCGCAGGTAGCATCAAAAGCCCTGTATTCCGTGGTGGAGGTCGCATCTTCGGTCCCAGACCGCGCAATTATAGTTTCAAGCTCAATAAGAAGCTGAAGCATTTGGCTCGTTTGTCTGCACTTTCATATAAAGCTCGCAACAACGCCATCATCGTAGTTGAAGATTTTAACTTCGAAGCACCAAAAACTAAGGAATTTGTGGCTTTGCGCAAAAATCTCAAAGTAGATGGCAACCGTTCACTGCTTGTTATGAATGAGTTAGATCGTAACGTTTACCTGGCTTCCAGAAACATACAAAGATCAGAAGTAGCTGCTGCTTCAGGGCTGAATACCTATAGCATAATGAAAGCTCAATCTCTCGTTCTTACTGAGAGCGCCATTGGGCAAATCGGTAACATTTTTAACGCATAAGGAGGTCAGTCATGAGTGTAATAGTGAAACCTATCGTTACAGAAAAAATGAACAAGCAGGGCGACGCCCTGAACAGATACGGCTTTATCGTGAAGGAGGATGTAAACAAACTCCAGATCAAGAAAGCTGTTGAGGAGATGTACAATGTAACTGTTGCAGACGTAAACACTTTGCGCTATGCCGGTAAGAATAAAACCCGTTACACCAAGAGCGGGGTTATCAGCGGCCGCACAACGTCTTACAAGAAAGCACTGGTTACCCTTGTTGAAGGAGATAAAATTGATTTTTATAGCAATATCTAATCACAATGGCAGTAAGAAAGCTAAAGCCCACTACACCGGGGCAGAGACACAAAATTATTGGTGCATTTGATACGATTACCTCAAGTGTACCAGAGAAATCCTTGCTGGAGCCTTTGAAAAAATCCGGAGGTAGAAATAACACCGGAAAAATGACGATGCGTTACATCGGAGGTGGCCACAAAAGGAAGTATCGGGTAATCGACTTTAAACGTAACAAAGACGGTGTGACAGCAACTGTTGATTCAATCCAGTACGACCCCAACAGGAGTGCTCGAATCGCGTTGCTGGTATATTCTGACGGAGAGAAACGTTACATTCTTGCACCTAACGGTTTGCAGGTTGGAATGCAACTTCAATCAGGAGGCGGAATCGCTCCCGAAGTTGGTAATGCGTTGCCATTGGGCGAAATTCCATTGGGAACCATCGTTCACAACATCGAGCTGCAACCCGGAAGAGGAGGAGCCATGGCCCGCAGTGCAGGTACATTTGCACAGCTCGCTGCTCGCGAAGGAAAATACGTAGTATTGCGCCTTCCATCCGGTGAATCCAGAATGATTCTTACCTCTTGTCGTGCCACCATTGGTGCTGTCGGTAACTCTGACCACGCCCTTGAGAAATCAGGAAAAGCGGGTAGGAGCAGATGGCTGGGACGTCGTCCAAGAGTTCGTGGTGTGGCCATGAACCCGGTTGATCACCCAATGGGTGGTGGTGAAGGACGTGCCTCAGGAGGACATCCACGCTCAAGAAAAGGATTGCTTGCGAAAGGTTATAAAACCCGAGCTCCAAAGAAGGCATCCAGTAAGTACATTCTCGAGAAGAGAAAAAAGTAACCGGTTAATTTTTTAAGATTATGAGCAGATCGTTAAAGAAAGGGCCCTATATCAATTACAAATTGGATCGTAAGGTATCAGCCATGAACGACTCCGGTAAAAAAACTGTAGTTAAAACCTGGGCCAGGGCATCAATGATTTCCCCCGATTTTGTGGGACATACCATTGCCGTTCACAACGGAAACAAAT
Organism: Alkaliflexus imshenetskii DSM 15055; assembly: GCF_000517065.1. Classification (GTDB taxonomy): domain Bacteria; phylum Bacteroidota; class Bacteroidia; order Bacteroidales; family Marinilabiliaceae; genus Alkaliflexus; species Alkaliflexus imshenetskii. The sequence continues at coordinate 2,692,987 of NZ_KI912105.1, forward strand.
TTATTCCCGTTTATGTTACCGAAAATATGGTAGGACATAAGCTGGGTGAATTTGCGCCAACGCGGACATACCGCGGTCACGGAGGTAATAAAAAACGTTAATTACCTCACAGTTTAATACCTTAATGTAAGAAAAATGGGTGCAAGAAAAAGAATAAAAGCAGAACAACTTAAAGAAGCCAGAAAAAGCCAGGCTTATGCCAAGCTGCGCAATGTGCCTACCTCGCCCCGTAAAATGCGGTTAGTGGTGGACCTTATCCGCGGTAAAGAGGTGAATCTGGCACTTGATATCCTTAAGTTTTCTACCAAAGAGGCTTCACGCCGGGTAGAAAAGCTCTTATTGTCCGCTGTTGCCAACTGGAAAGAGAAAAATGAAGGCGTACGTCTTGAAGACGCTAACCTTTATGTGAAAGAAGCTTTCGTGGATTCAGGCAGAATTTTAAAGAGATTAAGACCAGCTCCTCAGGGCCGGGCTCACAGAATTCGCAAAAGATCCAACCACGTAACTATTCTCGTGGACAGCAAAGAATCTAATGTAAACCAGGAAATTTAACAGGCAGATGGGACAAAAAGTAAATCCAATAAGCAACAGGTTAGGCATCATCCGTGGATGGGATTCTAACTGGTTTGGCGGAAAGAACTACGGCGACAAACTGCTGGAAGATTCCAAAATCCGCAAGTATCTTAATGCGCGTCTGGCCAAAGCCAGTATTTCACGCATTATCATCGAACGTACACTTAAGTTAATAACCATTACAGTTTATACCGCCCGTCCGGGTATCATCATCGGAAAAGGCGGTCAGGAGGTTGATAAGCTGAAGGAAGAGCTTAAGAAGATTACTGACAAGGAGGTTCAAATCAATATTTTTGAGGTGAAACGTCCTGAGTTGGATGCCATGATCGTTGCCAACAATATTGCACGTCAGCTGGAAGGTCGTATCGCCTACCGCCGTGCCATTAAGATGGCTATTGCTTCTACCATGCGTATGGGAGCTGAGGGTATCAAAATTCAGATTTCCGGTCGTTTGAATGGCGCCGAAATGGCCCGTTCTGAAATGTACAAGGAAGGACGTACACCCCTGCATACATTCCGTGCAGATATTGATTATGCCCGTAGTGAAGCGCTTACCAAAACCGGATTGATTGGTATCAAAGTCTGGATTTGCAAAGGCGAGATTTACGGAAGACCCGATCTTTCTCCTAACTTCAACGCTGGAAAAGATAGTGCTCCTGCACAATCAGCCGGTGGAAGAAAAGGCGGCCCCAACCAAGGTGGCGGCGGTTTCAAGAAGAAAAGAAAGTAATCATCTGTTAACCTTTAATCGATTCAGGAACGATGTTACAACCAAAAAAAGTAAAATTCAGACGGCAGCAGAAAGGAAAGATGAAAGGGATTGCCCAACGCGGACATGAACTTGCCTTCGGATCCTTTGGCATCAAATCTCTTCAAAGCAAGTGGATTACCGGCCGTCAAATAGAAGCGGCAAGGGTTGCCGTTACCCGTTATATGCAACGTCAAGGCCAGATATGGATTCGTATCTTCCCCGATAAACCAATAACCAAGAAACCAGCCGAAGTAAGGATGGGTAAAGGTAAAGGTAGCCCGGAAGGCTTTGTTGCTCCAGTTACCCCCGGACGCATCATCATTGAGTGCGACGGCGTTTCTTACGAAGTGGCAAAAGAGGCATTGCGCCTGGCTGCACAAAAGTTACCCGTTACCACCAAGTTTATTGTGAGAAGGGATTTTGTTGAATCTACAAATGCGTAAGCGATGAAAACTTCCGAAATAACAGAGATGACTATCAACGAGATAGAAGAGCGCCTGGATGCAGAAAAGCAGGAGCTTTCACGTATAAGTCTCAACCACCACATTTCTCCATTGGAAAATCCGATGAAGATCAGACATACACGTAGGAATATTGCGCGTTTGCTGACCATTCTGCGTCAGAAGCAACTTAATGAAAAATAATTAAGCAGATGGAAACAAGAAATTTGAGAAAAGAGCGTATTGGCGTTGTGGTGAGCGAAAAGATGGACAAAACCATCGTAGTGAGTGTTGTAGTTCGCGAAAAGCACCCCATTTACGGGAAGTTTATGAAGAAAACCAAGAAGTTTTACGCGCACGACGAACAAAACAACGGCCATGAGGGTGATACCGTAAAGATTATGGAAACTCGCCCCCTGAGTAAAACTAAACGTTGGAGATTAGTTGAAATCATAGAAAGAGCTAAGTAAACATGATACAGCAAGAATCCAGACTAAACGTTGCCGATAACAGCGGAGCCAAAGAAGTTCTTTGCATCCGCGTTCTTGGCGGCACCGGACGCAGATATGCCTCCGTTGGTGACCGCATTGTGGTAACTATAAAAAGTGCCGTTCCTGCTTCAGATATGAAAAAAGGAACTGTGAGCAAGGCCGTTGTGGTACGCACAAAGAAAGAGATCCGAAGAGCAGATGGTTCATACATCCGCTTCGACGACAATGCTTGTGTACTCCTCAACAATGCCGGTGAAATGCGCGGAACACGTATCTTTGGCCCCGTGCCAAGAGAATTGCGTGACAAGTACATGAAAATTGTATCTTTGGCGCCTGAAGTGCTATAATCTATAAAGATTCAAACAGCAATGGGAAAATTACATATTAAAAAAGGCGATGTCGTGATTGTGAACGCCGGAACCAACAAAGGGCAGGAAGGAAAAGTGCTCGAAGTGTTCCCTAGTAAGCAGCGTGCAATCGTGGAAGGCGTTAACATGGTGAGTAAACACACCAAACCCAACGCCGAAAGTCCACAAGGGGGCATCGTGAAAAAAGAAGCCCCTATTCACATCTCAAATCTGAACCTGAAAGATCCTTCCACCGGGAAGGCTACTCGCATTGGTCGCAGAGAAGGAGACAACGGAAAACTTGTTCGTTATTCTAAAAAGTCAGGAGAGGAGATCAAGTAATGAGCTATACACCTAGTTTAAAAAACAAATACAGAGACGAAATTGTATCAGCTCTCATGACTGAGTTCGGATACAAGAGCGTGATGCAGGTTCCACGCCTGGAGAAGATTGTTATCAATCAAGGCGTTGGTGCTGCTGTAGCCGATAAGAAACTCATCGAAACATCGGTGAAGGAACTTACAACCATTTCGGGTCAGAAGGCTATTGCCTGTCTTTCAAAAAAGGACATCTCGAACTTTAAGCTTAGAAAGAAAATGCCTATCGGCGCCAAGGTAACTTTGCGTCACGATAAGATGTATGAATTTCTGGAGCGTCTGGTACGAGTGGCATTACCCCGTATCCGTGACTTTAAAGGTATTGAAAGCAAGCTCGATGGAAGAGGTAATTATACCCTTGGTATAACAGAGCAAATCATTTTTCCTGAAATAAATATCGATAACGTGAGTAAGATTATGGGTATGAATATTACCTTTGTGACCTCAGGAAACACTGATGAAGAAGCTTATGCCCTCCTTCGTGAGTTCGGATTACCATTTAAGAATCTAAAAAAGAGCTAATTACATGGCAAAGGAATCAATGAAAGCCCGCGAAGTAAAGCGGGCCAAACTTGTAGCCAAATTTGCTGAGAAGCGTGCCCAATTAAAGGCAGAAGGTGATTATGAAGGCTTGCAGAAGCTTCCAAAAAATGCTTCACCAGTTCGTATGCACAACCGTTGCAAACTTACCGGACGTCCAAAAGGGTATATGCGTCAGTTTGGCATCAGCCGTATCACTTTCAGGGAGATGGCTGCAGCAGGTTTGATACCAGGAGTTAAAAAGGCCAGCTGGTAATGTACCGGCTGGTGATTGTTTAAATATTGTTCCGCAAGTCGGAATCAATTTAAATCCATTTATTTATGACAGATCCAATAGCGGATTTCCTGACCAGAATCAGGAATGCCATCATGGCACGCCATAAGGTTGTTGAGGTACCAGCCTCCAACCTTAAGAGAGAAATGACGAAGATCCTTTTCCAAAAAGGATACATCCTCAACTACAAGTTTGTGGATGACGGAAAACAGGGCATTATTAAAATCGCCCTTAAGTACGATCCCGTTTCAAAAACACCCGCAATCAAAAGTCTTAGCCGCGTATCTTCCCCAGGGTTGCGAAAGTATACCGGCTATCGCGAAGTACCCCGTGTACTTAACGGACTGGGTGTTGCCATTCTTTCAACTTCAAAAGGTGTAATGACCGATAAAGAAGCAAGAAATGAGAAAGTAGGCGGTGAAGTTTTATGTTACGTTTATTAAAAAAAGGAGGTAAGTCATGTCAAGGATAGGAAAATCACCCATCAACATACCGGCCGGAGTAAACGTAACTGTGAAAGAGAACCGGGTTACTGTGAAAGGTCCTAAAGGAGAATTGCAACAGCAAATTCACCCCGATATCAATGTTGAGATTAATGACGGTGTAGTTAGCATAACCCGTCCTTCTGATGAAAAACAGCATCGTAGTATGCACGGTCTTTACCGTTCGCTTATCAACAATATGGTTGTTGGCGTGTCAGAAGGTTTTGTGAAGAAGATGGAACTCGTAGGTGTTGGATACCGTGCTAATAGCAACGGCCAAATTCTTGAGCTCTCATTGGGTTATTCACACGCCATTCATATACAATTGCCTAGTGAAATAAAAGTGGAAGCTGTAACCGACCGGAAAAGTAACCCGATCATTACACTCGAGTCCATCGACAAACAACTTTTGGGTCAGGTTTGTGCCAAAATTCGTGCGTTGCGTAAACCCGAACCTTACAAAGGAAAAGGTATCCGCTTTGTGGGTGAAGTTATCAGGCGGAAGGCCGGTAAGAGTGCAAAAGTTTAATCGATTAATTACTTAGAGTTATGGCTTTTTCGAAATTAGATAGGCGATTCAAAATAAAGAGGAGCATCCGCAGCAAGGTGACCGGTACTGCCGAGAGACCGCGGATGACCGTATTTAGAAGCAATAAACAGATTTCTGTTCAGGTAATTGATGATTTGGCAGGTGTAACCCTGGCCTCAGCATCCTCCCTGATTAAAGATGTTGCTTCACAGAGTGGAACCAAGACAGAGAAGGCTGCCATGGTAGGCAAACTGATTGCCGAGAAGGCTCTCAGCGCCGGAATCACCGCAGTGGTGTTTGACCGTAATGGTTATCTGTATCATGGTAGAGTTAAACAACTAGCGGATGCTGCTCGCGAGGCAGGTCTTAAATTTTAAATCGATATGGCAGGAAATAATAAAAGAGTTCGTACAACTAACGACCTTGAACTTAAAGACAGACTGGTAGCCATCAACCGTGTTACCAAAGTTACAAAGGGAGGTAGAACTTTCAGCTTCTCAGCCATTGTTGTGGTAGGAAACGAAAATGGTATCGTGGGCTGGGGCCTGGGTAAGGCCAATGAAGTTACCACCGCCATTGCCAAAGGAGTGGAAGCCGCTAAAAAGAATCTTGTTAAGGTTCCCGTTATTAATGGCACCATCCCTCATGAGCAGGCTGCCCGCTTTGGTGGCGCCCGTGTATTCATGAAGCCCGCTTCACACGGTACCGGTCTTGTGGCCGGAGGTGCGATGCGTGCTGTATTGGAGAGCGCCGGCGTACACGATGTATTGGCAAAGTCCAAAGGTTCATCAAACCCTCACAACCTTGTGAAAGCAACTATTGAAGCTTTGTGCGAAATGCGCGATGCCAATGCAGTAGCTCAACACAGAGGTGTTACCCTGGATAAAGTGTTTAACGGTTAATCAAAAGTAAAATGGCTAAGATAAAAGTTACTCAGGTTAAAAGTAAGATCGGTGCTACCAGTCGTCAGAAAAAGACATTGGAGGCCCTGGGTCTGAAAAGACTTAACGTCACCGTAGAACATGAAGCTACCCCCCAAATTTTAGGTATGGTAGATAAAGTAAAGCACCTTTTGAGTGTTGAGAAATAATTGTTTTAACGCAGATTTTCAATTAAAGATATGGAACTTAATCAGTTAAAACCTGCATCAGGATCAACCCACCACGACAAGCGTATTGGTCGTGGTACCGGTTCCGGACACGGCGGTACCTCCACACGTGGTCATAAAGGTGCCAAATCCCGTTCAGGTTACTCAAAGAAAATCGGTTTTGAAGGTGGTCAGATGCCCCTTCAAAGACGGGTCCCTAAGTTTGGATTCAAAAACATTAACCGTAAAGAATACAAATCTATTAACATTGAGGTTCTTCAGGGCCTGGTAGAGAAGAACGGATGGAGTGTGATTTCTCCCGAAAACCTGATGGAAGCCGGTTTGGTCAACAAGAACGACCTGGTTAAAATCTTAGGTAAAGGAACAATCAGCGCCAAAGTAGAAGTGAAAGCCCATGCTTTCTCCAAATCAGCGGAGGCAGCAATTGAAGCAGCTCAGGGAACCGTTGTAAAACTGTAATTTGATGAAACTAGTCGAAACCATCCGTAACATTTGGAAGATCGAAGATCTTAGAGTCAGAATCATTACCACCCTCGGATTTCTGTTGATTTACCGTTTGGGTTCATTTGTGGTTCTACCCGGGATCGATCCAAATCAACTGTCGAGCCTGGCAGAACAAACGAGTCAGGGTGTATTGGGATTGCTTAATATGTTTTCCGGAGGAGCATTCGCCAACGCTTCAATCATGGCGTTGGGTATTATGCCCTACATCTCCGCATCCATCGTAATTCAGCTGTTGGGAATTGCCATTCCTTACTTTCAAAGGCTGCAGCGCGAAGGTGAAAGCGGTCGCCGCAAAATCAATCAGATAACACGGTATTTGACCGTCGTTATTCTGTTGTTCCAGGCACCCGGATACATTGCTAACCTTTACGCACAATTACCTGATTCTGCTTTCGTTACAACCGGATGGAGTTTCACCATTACTTCTACTATCATCCTGACCGCGGGAAGTATGTTTGTAATGTGGCTGGGTGAGCGTATCACGGATAAGGGTATCGGAAACGGTATCTCCCTTATCATCATGATAGGTATTATAGCCCAGTTACCTTTTGCACTATTCGCCGAGTTTGTTTCCCGTTTGGAAGAAGGTGGTGGTCTGGTTATGTTGCTCATTGAGTTTGTAGTACTGTTTTTCGTTTTCGAAGGCGCTATCTTATTGGTGCAGGGAACCCGCCGGGTACCCGTTCAGTATGCCAAACGCATTGTAGGTAACAAGCAATATGGCGGCGTTCGTCAGTATATTCCTTTAAAGGTGAATGCTGCCGGTGTTATGCCAATCATTTTTGCTCAGGCTATCATGTTTATTCCTATTACTCTGGCAGGTTTTGTGGATAGCGAAACAGCGACAGGTTTTGCAGCCGTATTTGCGAATTTTACCGGGTTCTGGTATAATTTTACTTTTGCACTGCTAATTATCCTGTTTACTTATTTCTATACCGCTATTACCATCAATCCAACACAGATGGCTGACGACATGAAACGTAACGGTGGTTTTATTCCCGGTGTTAAGCCCGGTAAAAAAACTGCTGAGTTTCTTGACTCTGTAATGTCAAAAATTACACTACCAGGTTCATTTTTCCTGGCTTTTGTAGCGATATTACCAGCATTTGCGATGATGGCAGGTGTAGAACAGAACTTCGCTCAGTTTTATGGTGGTACTTCACTATTGATTCTGGTTGGTGTTGTACTCGATACGCTTCAACAAATAGAGAGTCACTTGTTGATGAGACACTATGACGGCTTGTTAAAATCAGGTCGTATTAAAGGTCGCACCGGCGGTGGCGCTGCTGTATATTAATCTGGTGTAAGTAACAGCATGATTTATTTAAAGACTGATGAGGAGATAGAGTTGCTACGGGAGAGTAATCTTTTGGTAGCACGAACGCTTGGAGAATTGGCTAAAGTCATTAAACCTGGTGTTACTACGCTTGAACTGGATAAAATTGCTGAAACCTATATCAGGGACAATAAAGGTGTTCCGGGATTCCTGAATTATCAGGGATTCCCGAACACACTCTGTACCTCTGTTAACGAACAGGTGGTTCACGGCATACCGAATAATCAACCTCTTAAAGAGGGAGATATCGTATCAATTGACTGTGGTGTGTTGCTAAACGGATTTTATGGTGATAGCGCCTATACTTTTGAAGTAGGGCAGGTTAAACCAGAAATCAAAGCACTACTCGAAGCCACAAAAGCATCGCTTTATAAAGCCATAGAAATGGCTGTGGAAGGTCAGCGGATGGGAGATATTGGGTTTGCTGTTCAAAATCATTGTGAGAGTTTGGGATATTCGGTTGTACGTGAGATGGTAGGTCATGGAATTGGCCGAAACCTACACGAAGCACCTGAAGTACCCAACTACGGACGCAGAGGCTATGGCGTGAAACTCCGCAAAGGAATGGTACTGGCAATAGAGCCAATGATTAACCTTGGAAAGCGTCAGATTGTTCTTGAGAAAGATAAATGGACCATTTCAACAGTGGATAAAAGCGTTTCTGCTCATTTTGAACACACTATTGCTGTAGGAAAAAGTGAAGCAGATGTATTATCCAGTTTTAAATTTGTAGAAGAAGTATTAACTTTGCAGTCTTAAAAAAATAAAGAATCACTTATGGCTAAACAAGCCTCGATCGAGCAAGACGGCACCATCATTGAAGCCCTGTCCAACGCCATGTTTCGCGTGGAGTTGGAGAACGGACATGTGATCACAGCTCACATATCCGGTAAAATGCGTATGCACTATATCAAAATACTTCCCGGAGACAAAGTAAAGGTGGAGATGTCACCTTATGATTTGACCAAAGGAAGAATCAGTTATAGGTATAAATAATCACAGTAATTTGAAATTGGTTACGGGTTTAGTACAATAGTATCGGAACAACGTAACAGAAACAAACGACTGGCTTTAACCATCAAATATTAAACCGATGAAAGTAAGAGCATCAATCAAAAAGCGTAGCGCCGATTGTAAAATCGTTAGGCGTAAAGGTCGCTTATATGTGATTAACAAGAAGAATCCAAAGTTTAAACAACGTCAAGGATAAATATTTAGAATATGGCAAGAATTGCAGGAGTAGATATCCCCAGCAATAAAAGAGGTGAAATTGCACTGACCTACATTTATGGTATTGGCAGGAGCAAGGCAACTTCTATTTTGAATGAAGTTGGTGTGGATGTCAACATGAAAGTAAAAGAATGGAACGACGACCAGATAACCGCCGTGCGTGAGTTGATTGGTAAGACTCTCAAAACCGAAGGTGAGCTGCGTTCCGAAGTTCAATTGAACATTAAACGACTGATGGATATCGGTTGTTACAGAGGTATCCGTCATCGTATCGGTTTACCGGTTCGTGGTCAGTCGACCAAGAACAATGCACGTACCCGTAAAGGGAAGAAGAAAACCGTTGCAAACAAAAAGAAAGCTGGTAAATAATCATTGAAACATGGCAAAAAAGGCAGGAACACAAAAGAAAAGAGTTGTAAAAGTTGATGCACTTGGACAGGCGCATATTCATTCGTCTTTCAATAACATCATCGTTTGCCTTACCAACTCAAATGGTCAGGTAATTTCCTGGTCAAGCGCCGGTAAAATGGGTTTCCGTGGCTCTAAGAAGAACACCCCTTATGCCGCGCAGACTGCTGCAGCAGATTGTGCTAAGGTAGCCTACGACCTGGGATTGCGCAAAGTGAAAGTGTATGTAAAAGGACCCGGTAACGGTCGTGAGTCAGCAATTCGTTCAATTCATTCCACCGGAATCGAAGTGACCGAAATTATGGATGTAACTCCAATGCCTCACAACGGTTGTCGTCCCCCAAAACGGAGAAGGGTATAATTCCGTAACTAGTTGTTAACCATAAGTTTTTGTTTTGAATTTTGAATACTGGTAGGTTATACTTCAACCTTCCTTCTATAATCTTGCGGCTGTCATATTCAATTTTTAAAATCAAAAATTTAAAATCAAAAATTTAGTAGAATGGCTAGATATATTGGTCCAAAGACTAAAATTGCCCGTAAATTTGGAGAAGCAATTTACGGCCCAGACAGATACTTCGAGAAAAAGAACTATCCACCTGGACAACACGGTGTAAACCGTAGGAAGAAAACAAGCGAATACGGACAACAGCTTAAAGAGAAGCAGAAAGCCAAGTACACCTATGGCATCCTCGAAAAGCAGTTCCGTAACCTGTTTGAAAAAGCTAACCGCAGTAAGGGTATTACCGGTGAGGTATTGCTAACCCTTCTCGAATCAAGATTGGATAACACCGTTTTCCGTCTGGGTCTTGCACCAACACGTGCGGCTGCCCGTCAGCTTGTATCTCACCGTCACATTACTGTTGATGGTTCTGTGGTAAACATTCCTTCTTACCTGCTTAAAGCCGGTCAGTTGGTTGGTGTAAGAGAAAAATCAAAATCTCTGGAGGTTATTAATGCCTCTGCAGCAAGTTCAAGTGTTCATAAATTTTCGTGGCTGGAGTGGGATCAGCATACCATGACTGGTAAGTTCCTTAATGCTCCTGAAAGATCCGAAATACCTGAAAATATTAAAGAACAGTTGATCGTAGAATTGTACTCTAAATAATTTATTCTTATGGCAATATTAGCGTTCCAAAAACCTGATAAAGTTATCATGCTTGATGCTGATGACAAGTTCGGTCGTTTCGAATTTCGTCCTCTTGAGCCAGGATATGGTATTACTGTTGGAAATGCCTTAAGAAGAATCTTGCTCTCTTCACTGGAGGGTTTTGCAATATCCACCGTTAAGTTTGAAGGCGTGGATCATGAGTTCTCCAGTATCCCGGGTGTGGTTGATGATGTTACCGAGATTATTCTGAATCTGAAGCAGGTTCGCTTTAAGCAGGTGGTTGAAGGTGGTGATAGCGAAAGAGTTACCATCTCCGTTACTGGCAAAGAGCAATTCAAGGCTGAAGAGCTCAACGGTTCAATGACGAATTTCAGAGTGTTGAACCCTGAGTTGGTTATTGCCCGGATGAATCCCGAAGTCAACCTGCAACTTACTCTAACCATCAGCAAGGGAAGAGGTTATGTGCCGGCTGAAGAGAATCGTAGTTCCGATTTGGAATTTGGTACCATTGCCATAGATTCGATTTTTACGCCTATTCGTAACGTGAAGTATGCAGTTGAAAACTTCCGTGTAGAGCAAAAGACCGACTACGAAAAACTTCTTTTGGATATCACTACCGACGGTTCTATTCATCCAAAAGACGCTCTGAAAGAGGCTTCCAAAATACTTATCTATCATTTCATGTTATTCTCCGATGAGAAAATCACACTCGATTCGGATGAGAAGTTTGGAAATGAAGAGTTTGATGAAGAGGTATTACATATGCGTCAGTTGTTAAAAACCAAGCTGGTTGACTTAGATCTGTCAGTAAGGGCGCTTAACTGTCTGAAAGCTGCTGATGTGGAAACTCTTGGAGAGTTGGTTCAGTACAACCGAAATGATTTATTGAAGTTTAGAAACTTTGGTAAGAAGTCTCTTACCGAATTGGATGATCTACTTGTAAATCTAAACCTGAGTTTCGGTATGGATATTTCTAAGTATAAATTAGACAAGGAATAATTAGCGATGAGACATAGAAAGAAAATCAACCACCTGGGAAGAACCAGCTCGCACAGAAAGGCGATGTTAGCCAATATGGCAACTTCGCTAATCATGCACAAGCGGATCAAAACTACGGTGGCTAAAGCCAAAGCACTTAGAATGTATGTAGAACCTTTGATCAATCGTTCAAAGGATGATACCACACATTCACGTAGAATTGTATTCAGCTATCTGCAAAACAAAGAGGCTGTTTCTGAGTTGTTCAGAGAAATCTCTCAAAAAGTAGCTGGCCGTCCCGGAGGATATACACGCATACTTAAGTTAGGTAACCGATTGGGTGATGCCGCAGAAATGTGCTACATTGAACTGGTTGACTACAATGAGAACATGCTTTCAGCCAAAGGAGCAGCAGCTGACGACAAGAAGAAAACGACGCGTCGCAGCCGTACCAGAAAGAAAGAAGAGAGCGCTGTAGCGGCTTCAAAACCTGCCGAAGTTAAAGCTGAAACATCAGCTACTGAAGCAGAAAAGAGTGAAGAATAGTGACAGACAAATTAAGATGTCTGTTTAGATAAATCTTGAAAAAGGGATAAAGCCGCTATGTCTTTATCCTTTTTTTATGAGACCATGGATTGAAGGCTTCTGGTACCATTTATTAGACCGGAGTCGTGTTATTTTAATTGCAAACATATTTATCATAAATAACTAGTACTATGGGATTAATTGCAAACATCCACGGACGCGAAATCTTGGATTCTCGCGGAAACCCAACCATCGAAGTTGAGGTTACTCTTGAAAGCGGAATTATGGGACGCGCTGCCGTTCCGAGTGGTGCTTCTACCGGAGAAAATGAAGCGCTCGAACTTCGCGATGGCGACAAAAAAAGATACCTTGGAAAAGGTGTTTTGAAGGCCGTAGATAACGTGAATAACGTGATTGCGCCTGCACTCGTTGGTATGAGCTCTTTGGATCAGGTAGCTGTTGACCGCAAAATGCTCGAAATGGATGGTACCAAAACCAAAAGTAAGTTGGGTGCCAATGCCATGTTAGGTGTTTCTTTGGCAGTAGCCAGAGCCGCTGCTGAGTATTCAGGTCTGCCACTTTACCGTTACATTGGGGGCACCAATGCCAAAACATTGCCTGTGCCTATGATGAACATCATCAATGGTGGTTCTCACTCCGATGCGCCCATCGCGTTCCAGGAGTTTATGATTCGTCCTGTAGGAGCTACAAGTTTCCGCGAAGGTCTTCGCATGGGTGCTGAAGTGTTTCATGCATTGAAAAAAGTACTTCATGACCGTGGCCTTAGCACTGCTGTAGGCGACGAGGGTGGATTTGCACCTGCGCTGGACGGCACTGAAGATGCATTGAACAGCATCATTAAGGCTATAGAAATTGCCGGATACAAACCAGGACGTCTTGAAGAGGGTGGTCAGGTTTCTATCGCGCTTGACTGTGCCGCTTCTGAATTCTACAAAGATGGCATTTACGACTATTCTAAATTTGAAGGTCCTAAAGGTGCAAAAAGAAGCCGTGCCGAGCAGGTTGCTTTCCTTGCTGAATTGGTTGAAAAATTCCCTATCGACAGCATTGAAGATGGTTGCCACGAAGGTGACTGGGATGGTTGGGTGCTTTTGAATAAAACCCTTGGCCACAAATGTCAGTTGGTTGGTGATGACCTTTTTGTTACCAACGTAGAGTACCTGAAAAAAGGTATCGAACTGGATGCTGCCAATTCTATCCTTATCAAAGTGAACCAAATTGGTACACTTACCGAAACTTTGGATGCTATTGAGATGGCTCACCGCGCAGGTTATACTTCAGTTACTTCACACCGTTCAGGCGAAACTGAGGACTCAACCATTGCCGACATCGCTGTAGCTACCAATAGTGGTCAGATTAAGACTGGTTCTTTGAGCCGTTCAGACCGTATGGCTAAGTACAACCAACTGCTTCGCATCGAAGAAGAACTTGGCGAATCTGCCATCTATGGATATAAAAAAGTGGTTAAGAAGTAATTCGGAACCATTCTTATAAAAAAAAAGCTGTCCTGATTCTTTTCGGGACAGCTTTTTTTGTATCTTATAATCCTATTTCAACAGTTTTTCTGTTAAATGAGCAGTTGTTTTATCGAACAAAAAATATGTGAAGCTGTTTAAAATATGTGAAAATATTCTACTAATCATATCGATATAAAAAATATTTCAAGATGGATCATGTAAAACAGAAGTTAATCGAGGTAGGCCGTCCTAAAGCGGAGTTACTAAAGCGGCTTATTCGCGAAAAGGGAGATGCTGTCATTCAAAATGTCACGTTGGAGCAGGTGATTTCCGGAATGAAGGGAATGGTTGCCTTGCTCACCGATACATCCAAACTAGACCCTGCTGAGGGGATACGTTTCCGGGGTTATTCGATTCCCGAACTGCGCGAAAAACTGCCAAAGCTTCATGAAGGTGGCGAGCCTTTACCAGAAGGTCTGTTTTATTTGATGCTGGTAGGAGAGATTCCTTCAGAAACCGATGTGGATTTCATATCAAAAGAGTGGAGTCGCAGGGCGCAGGGTATTCCGCAGCATGCTTTTGATGTGATAAATGCCTTGCCCAAAAGTGCCCACCCTATGATTCAGTTCAACACGGCAATTTTGGCCATGAGTACCCAATCGCATTTCCGCAAGGCTTATATGGATGGAATGGATAAGAAGGACTACTGGGATCCGATGTATGAAGGGGTAATGGATTTGATCAGCCGTTTGCCGGTAATAGCCGCGTATATTTATCGCCGGGTTTATCATGATGAAAAGTACATATCGCCGGATCCCAATTTAGACTGGGCCGGAAACCTGGCGCACATGATGGGTTTTGAGAGTGAGGAGGTAAAACGATTGATGAGGCTCTATATGGTGCTTCATGCCGATCACGAAGGTGGTAACGTATCAGCACATGCCACGCATTTGGTTGGCACTGCTTTGTCAAACCCATATTATAGCTTCTCGGCCGGTATGAACGGTTTGGCTGGCCCATTGCATGGGATGGCCAATCAGGAGGTAATGCACTGGCTGCAAAGGCTTATAAAGGATATAGGTACAGAAACGCCAACCGAGGAACAGATTCGCGAATACACCCTTAACACACTTGAGCAAGGGCGGGTAATTCCTGGATATGGTCATGCCGTTTTACGGAAAACAGATCCGCGATTTACCGAACAACTCAATTTTGCCAATAAGTACATTCCCGATGCGCCATTGATTCAGCTGGTTAGAAAAATATATGAGGTGGTACCCGGAATTTTGGAAGCTACCGGAAAGGTTAAGAATCCCTATCCAAACGTAGATGCCATATCCGGAAGCTTATTATACAGTTACGGCATTAAAGAGTTTGGAATATATACCATGCTTTTTGGCGTTTCCAGAGCATTGGGCGTGCTCACTTCACTTATATGGGATCGAATGTACGGCTTGCCACTCGAGCGCCCCACATCGCATACACTTGATTGGTTTATTGAGAAAACAGACTTTGTAGAATAACCATAACAGATGAAACATTCAAATACCCCTTTCGTAATCATTTGGAAGGGGTTTTATTTTTGGTGTTTATTAGTTTGTTGCTACTCGCTATTTTAGCATATTTGTGAAAATAAATTAAACAGATTGTTGTGCCAGGTCATTTGTCTTTAGTATTTACCTTTATTTTTTTAATTGCAGGAATTCAAGCCCCACTGATGGGCTCTGTTTCTTCGGTGCAACAATTTACCATAGCTGATGGTCTGTCAAATAGTTCTGTTAATGTTGTTTTTCAGGATAGCCGCGGTTTTCTGTGGATAGGCACGGAAGATGGGTTAAACAGATATGATGGATACCGTTTTGATGTGTTCAGATATGATGCATCTAAAAATGACGCCATATCAGGTAACAGAATTGTTGCCATTGCCGAAGATGGCTTTGGCAATATATGGGTAGGAACACGTAACCGTGGTATTAGTGTATTAAGCCGCGAAACAGGACGTTTTACTCAGTATCGACACGACAAGCGCAACGCAGGTTCACTGCCTGAGGATGGTGTTTATGCATTTCATATATCAAGAGATGGTTCGGTATGGGTAAAGACCGAGAAATATTTGAGCCGTTTTCGTGTTGAAACTGGTGATTTTCTATCGTATGGTCATTACGCAAACGTTTTTAAGCCAACCCAGGCGGTTCGTTTCGACATAGTGGAAGAATCTGACTCCACGTTTCTGCTGGGCACGGGCGACGGGCTAAATCGATTCTATAAAAACAGCGGCCTCTTTGAGCGCATACACACATCAGGCTATTCGGGCGAGCAGTGTTTGGATCCGGTGTATGAGATTCAACAGTTAGGGCGTGGGAAGTATTTGGCTGCCACCAAATCAGGATTGCGGTATTTTGAACCAGGTGTTTTTATGATGATGGTTGCTGCCCGCAATCATCATGGCGGAACATTGTCGGCTAATGCCATTTGCAGCGATAGGTTGGGGCGCATTTGGATTGGCACCAACAGAGGTCTGGAGAGTTTTATTCCTCAGCAATTTGCCCATCAGCCCGTTGTTATGAAGCGATTTGACCTGACTTCAATTGTTCCGCATGAGGTTACCTGTATTTTTGAAGATTCCTCAGGCTTAATATGGGTTGGCACACGATTTAAAGGATTGTTTAAAGTCAATGCCAATCCACCGGTTTTCTCGTTTATTGGAGAAGGTGATGAAAGGGAGTGGCCATTGCAGTCGTATAATATCCGATCTGTTATAACCGACAGGTCAGGCAAAGTGTGGGCGGGCACACTGAATTCCGGTTTATATGAAATTGACAGAAGCCGGGGTACTTTACGACACTTTATTATAAACCAGCAGACCTTCAGAGATAGAGACGATGCTGTGGAGAGCATTTATGAGGATAGCGTTGGCAATTTATGGATAGGAACCAACTCCGGTTTGTATATTCTGGATCAAAACCGCACAGCTGTGCGCGAGTTTCATTACGGTTATGATATGAAGTTTGCAACGCTTTTGCGCAATAACAGGATAAACTCAATTATATCGGATAGTACCGGCACCATGTGGCTAGCCACGCAATTCGGACTTTACTCTTTGCGCAATGGCCGAATGACCAGTTACTTCAAGGGTAATGGTGCTGATGGTTTGCTGTCGGATGAAATAAATGCATTGACCATTGACATGCATGGTAGGATTTGGATAGGCTCAACAGGAGGAGTAAACTATTATGACCCTAAAACAGGCAAAATTGTTGCCGTTGAACTCAATAATGGAAAGCAGGTATTCAATGAACAGGTACTCTCGCTCTCATGTGATCAGACTGGCAGACTATTGATAGGTACACGCGCCGGACTCAACGTGTTAAGTTTTGGCGATGACACCTTAACTTCGATAGAGCCGATTTCCGGATTGAGTAATGAGATGATAGCCAGCGTGATGACTGACGATAAGCGACGCGTTTGGGTTAGTTCAAGTCGTGGCATCTCAATGTTGTCTGTTGATGGAGTTGTCAGGAGTTTTGACAATACAGATGGATTGCCAGCAGAGCTGTTTAATATAGGCAGCGGTTTCCGTTCTTCGGATGGAGAATTGCTTTTTGGCAGTGTAAACGGCTTGTGTTGGTTGCATCCAGACTCCATCCGGGTGAACCTGTATCGTCCTAGAGTAGCGCTCACCGATATTTCGGTGTGTAAGCGAGGCGATTGTGAACCACTAAAAAATGGACGTCTGGAAGAGTTGAAACTCAAGTTCAGACCGGGCATGATGCTTGAGGTAAGTTATACAGCACTTGAATTTACCCAACCGCATAAGAACAGCTATATGCTTATGCTTGAGGGGTATGATAAAGATTGGCGACCGGTGACCACCAGCAATACGGTTGCTTTTTCTAATCTCACGCCCGGTCAGTATACCCTGCGCATAATGGCGGCAAACAACGATTTTACCTGGAACAATCAGCCGTATGAGTTGCCCCTCATTATCACACCGCCGCTTTGGATGACCAATTATGCCTATGCGTTTTATCTTTTGGTAATTGTGTTTGTGATGCAGATGCTTGTGAATTACCGTATCAGACATTATAAAAAGGCAAACCGGTCACTTACCGAAAAGAGTATCGATAAGCAGCGGCTTGAAGAGCAACGAAAAGCACTCGCTTTAATTAATCAGAATCTGACCGACAGCATCAACTATGCCACCCGGATTCAGTCGGCAATGATTCCTACTGAGAGGGTATTCAGGTTGCATTTTTCCCACTCTTTTATATACTTCCGTCCGCGTGACCTTGTTAGCGGTGATTTTTATTGGTTATGTGAACGCCAGGACAAGTTGTTTGTGGCTGCAGTGGATTGTACGGGTCATGGGGTTCCTGGCGCTTTTATGTCAATCATAGGCATGGATTTGCTTAAGAATATCATTGTGAGCTCAGGAGTGGATTCGCCCTCCACAATATTAAAGCTACTAAGCCGTGAACTGGATAACACCTTGCGTCAGAATGATCATTCACCTGTAAGTCAGGATGCCATTAAGGATGGCATGGATATGGTCTTGCTTGTGATTGATCGTAATAATCAGACAATGGATTTTTCAGGTGCAGTTAATGGATTGTATCTGGTTAGAAACAATGAAATGCAAACCTTTAAAGGCGACCGTCTCCCTATCGGACGACTACCCGATGGGATGGTGCCTGAATACACCGAAACACGCATCTCCCTTGAGAAAGATGATGTGGTATATCTCTTTACCGATGGCTATGTGGACCAATTTGGGGGTGATGAGATGAAAAAATTCAAATACAGACGCTTCCGACATCTACTGCTGAACATCCATGGATTGGAGCCTGACGACCAGAAGGCCATTCTGCATCAGAAACTCGAAGATTGGAAAGGAACTCACGAACAGGTGGATGACATCCTTGTAATCGGTTTTAAGCCTCTAAGTACTACTTAAGGGTGTATAAAAATTGAGTTTAGCTGGTAATGATTGTGGCATAGATTAATTTACAGGGGTTAGCACGTGAGGTGTTTTTTAATTTTTTGCAGCAACTCATCCGGCTGAAATGGCTTACTAATGTAGTCATCCATGCCTGCAGTCATGCATCGCTCTTTATCTTCGGGGAAAGCGTTGGCTGTGACAGCAATAATAGGCACATGTGTATTGGTACTTTTTTCGAGTTCGCGAATTTTCTGTGTGGCTTTGAATCCATCCATTATCGGCATTTGCACATCCATGAGAATCAAATCGTACTTTACGGTTCCAAACTTCTCCAGAGCCTCTTTTCCGTTAGATGCAAAGTCAATTTTCTTTACATCGTTTCTGATGTATAGGTTGATGATTTGTTGGTTGCTGAAGTTGTCTTCAACCAGAAGGATGTGTGCATCGGCAAGCTCAACTTTTGTTTTAAAGATATTATTTGCTATGCGCGGAGATTCAACATACGCAGCGCTATCATCATTGTTATAGGCATTTTTAAAACTGGCGCCAAATTCAAAGATGGTGGCATCGGGTTTTGGAATGATATTTAAGGTGTGGCCATCTACTTCAATCATCTTTTGGGTGATGCCCAAATCAAGGATGCTAATTATTTTTCCAGCGTTTAGCTTTATCAGATCCTGATAGTTAAAGAAGCTTTCACCTGAGTGTGTGTCGCTTTTTGCCGAAGCGTAGATAAAGTCACTTATGAGCCTGAAGGTTAGTTCCACCCTGCCCGGCATGCTCTCTTCCCTTCTCACTTCCAGTGTGATGTGTTTCTGATTGCTGCTGTTTTGCCTCACAATGCTGTTGATGAGATTAAGCAGTATTTGTTTGATTTTAATACTGTTGCCTGTTATTTGTGAGGGAATATCCGGTGCCAGTGACAGGTTAAAACGCACTTTTGAATTCTCATACGGGAAAAGACGAAGCACATTGTTGAGGGTGTCGTACAGATTGAAACTCTTTTGCTCGTTGTTGTCGTTTATGCCTGATTTTGAAGCCATCACCAGATTATTCACCACGCTTACTAGATTGTTGGCTGAAGCATGAATGGTATTGATATAATCTTTCTGCTCTTCGGTCATTGGGGTTGATTCAAGAATATCCAGAATGCCCGTGATGTTGCTAAGCGGTGTGCGTATCTGGTGCGACAAACGCGACAGCAAATCCTCCTGTGCATTGTTTTTGTTCTGTATGTCGAGGATGATGCGTTCCTTCTCGAGAAGCACTTCGGAGCGAATGAACTGAAAAGCAAATGCAGTCAGAAACGCCACCAGATATATTACAATAAAGAAGATACCCGTTTGCATTGAGTAGTATTGCAAGAATAAACCAAAATCCTGAAGCAGGTAAATGTGTAACGCCATTATTAATACGAGAGAGACAGACCAGTAAGTTCCTGTGCCCCGCCCTTTGAGCGCTGTGGCATAAAATGGGAAAAGTACAGACCACACAATGCCAAGCCCGGTATTACCTCCAAACATTATAAAAAATGAGCAGGAGATAAACACAATAAAGAGTAAAAGACTTTGCGGAAATGTGCCGTTGAATTTTCTCAAATAGAGATGGCTTAAAGCCAGAATAAAACTGAGCGACAAAAAGGGAATAGCCAGTTCAACACGCTCCACGGCCAGGGACCAAATGCCTTCGGCCAGCACTATCATTGTAAATGCAAAGCTTGCAAAGTTTAAAACGAGAGATTTGGACTTGGAGTCCATATCCGATTTTTCATCGGCTTCGGAAATAAATAAGCCGATTAGTCGGTTAAGGAGATTAATGGGCATGCTGCTACTTTTTATTATGATGTTTGAAACATTGTTATCTGGGATAATGCTGCTTTTATTTGAAAGATGATTTCAAATGCTTAATCAATATTATCTTTTGACTCAGGAAAAATAGTTAAAATTCTTTATAATAGTTTTATGTGTTGAAAATATCTTTGGGTGAGTTGATTATGAAAAAAAAACTCCCTGACCGGGGGAAATGGACAGGGAGTAGTTTATTGTTATGATATTTAGATATTAATGATATTTAAGCAAAGTGGTTGTGTAGTAATCCTTGCTATTAATTTTTAAAATGTATGTGCCAAAACAATTACTGGTTAGTTCGGCATTTAGTTGGATTTTCTGCCCCGGTAGTGTTTCTTTTGTTTGTTCGCCAACAAGTCGTCCTGTGCTGTCAAATAGCTGTATATTCACTTTGCCTGTAAAGTTTCCGGAAACGGTAACAGGCATTCCTTTCTTTACCGGATTTGGATAAACGAGTATTTCTGATTCATTAATTTCTGCATTAAGTTCATCATTCAACTCAAAATTTACTGCATTTTTCAGCAGATCGTAAGGTGTGTAGTCAGTTGAGAGTACATAAATCGCATAGCCTCTGGCAGGCGCTTCAACCCACACACGTCCATCACTGTATACCTGAGTTGTTTGAGAGTTATCGAACGCGTTAACAAGTGATTTATTGCTCCAGTTTGACCATCCCGATGGTGTTGCATTTACCCATAAGCCTTTGGTTGTGGTCGAATTGTTAATTACCACTATAGCACCATCCTTTGTGCCGTTGCCCTGACGGCGAGCCACATATACATCATGCGTATTGGCGGCGGGGTAAGGGTTTCCGTTTTGGCTTAACACCGAAATGGTTCCGTTAAGATATGTTCTTCTAACGTGTATGAGTTTTACAATTTCGGCCTGAAGCCATCCGGGAATATTTACCTGGTGGGATGCATCATGATTGTCGAGCAGGGTAACGCCATAGAGGTGTGGATAGAAAAGACAGGGACGACCTTCATGAGTCAGTAGATAAGCATAGCCCAGATGCCAGTCTTTTGTAACCCATTTGTCGTGTTCTTTTCCAGTGTCATGGTTCTCAAGAAAAGTAACAACCGATGTGCCGGGTAAACTATTGCCACTGTTGTTTCTAATTAGTCCGGCATGATTTAGCCAGTTCATATTAAAATTTGCATCACCATTACACATATCGGTTAATGTAGCTTTTAATGGAAAGTCAAAGGCGTCAGTATCAGCACCATACGATGCAATGTTGTTAACCCAGTTTTTAATGCTGGCAGCAGAGCCCCAATATTCACCAACAATAAAGCGTTGACTGCCGTTAATCAGTGGTAGGCTGTTAATCCATGAGGCGGCATAGGATTCTTGAAAGCCTCTCACGAAATCAAGACGGTATCCGTCAAATTTTATTACATCAGAGAGCCATGTGCCCCATTCATTCATGCGCTGCTGCACAATAGAACTAAAAGTGTTCAGGTCGTTACCAAAGCCTTTGGTATTTGTAATGATTTCATCACCTGCACCCCAGTCCCCCAGCCAGTCAAACTCATCAACAGGATGGAAATGAGTATAGTTCCATGTCCAGTTTTGCTCTCCGGCTCCAGTTTTGGCAGGGAATGAGAGTCCGGTGTTGGTATAAGCTTTTAGTTGAGTGGTGGCAAGATTCTGCCCGTTATGCCATATCTCGAATGGGTAGTAGCCCCTTGTTTGATCTCCCCAGTTCCAGTTGCTACCAGATTCTGTGCGGGATGTTAGTTTAATGATGATATCTTTTCCGCCCGGGGCAGTCACTTTAAATTCATCAATATCGTCTTGATAATTGATGAAAGCTCTTACTGTTTGTCCTGAACCAGGGAACGTGTTGTAATGACCTCCTCCATTATTTGGCTCTGTTTCCCAGGTGTATGTGCTGTTGAAACCGGAGTTGTTATAGTCAATTTGTATGTCATACGCTCTGGATTGGTGAGATGCGTTGAAGTCCAAATAATATCCTTTAAACTTAATAAAGTAATCGCCTGCGGTGGCATTTGGTATCACCCAAGTAATTTCGTTTGTAGGATATGGAACATATTGTTGCCCGTTGCGGAAAGCTTCGTCGAAAACGTATTGTTTCACAGCAGGATTTATTTCGGCGTCTTCGTCAGATGAATAGATGTGGTTGAGAATGATATCGGCATATACATTTACTTTAGGTTTACCCTGCGATACGTCGTGCATTGCTGAAATCATGTTCTCAAGCTCACTTCTGCTCCCAAAGCGGGTTTCTATACTGCCTTTCTGATTGTAGTTACCAAGATCATAATGGTCATAAATGCCATAACCCATATCATAAATACCCCAATTGCCCTTAGCGGGAGATGGGATCCATATTCCGGTAATCCCCCAGTTTTTAAAGTCAAATGATTTGTTGGTGAGATTGTTCCACCACAATCCTTTTTTATTTTGGGCGTCAACGGGCACATCCCAGTAAAAGGCCTGGAGCATCACATCATTCTGGGCTTTAACCAGTATATTTCCTGTAAGGAAAAGGCTAATAAGCAATAGCAGATTTGCCTTGCCAGTAAATGAACTTAATAGGTTCTTGTTTTGTGTCATTTTGGAGAGATTTTAATAAAACTTGATTTATTAAGATTTTTTCGGCCGATATAAATCAAGGCAATATTGAGAAATCCTTGCTCAAAAAACGACTTGCTTTATGTTTTAGGACTTTTTTACAGATGAGAAAAGGTTTAATTTTGTGAAATAGGACGTTTAAGTGTCACTTTTTCAATTGATATTTGCAGAGTGGCTTTTAAAATATTCACGGGGAGAAAGTCCGGTGCTTTTTTTAAATGCAAGGTTAAAAGTCGATTTGGAGTTAAAGCCAGCTTCTAATGCCAGATAAAGGAAGGTAAGGTTTTGCTTATCGTTTTGATTTATCAGAGATATAAACTCATGTATGCGAAATTCGTTAATAAAGTCTCTGAAGTTATGATGAAAGCAGTCGTTAATAACTTTTGAAACGATATATGGCTTTGAGTTCACCAGCTCAGAGAAGTCGGACAAAAGCAGATCTGGATTTTTATACGGTTTCAATTCAACCATTACCTGGCGTATTTTAAATAACAAAGCCATGTCATTGTATTCTGTATTGATATTTTTTTGCTCTGTTTTGGGCTGAGAGAACACGGATTCATTTAATATGGCAGAATAAAATGAAGAGAATATCTGGAAGGGAGCAATTGAAAACAGGATATTGAAAAAATAGTCAGGTATGGTAGTTTTGGCTTTGGCGCATATAACCAGGATTACAATTCCAATTGAGACTGTGAGAAAGCTAAGCGCTGCCAAATGAAAAATAAAAAATCTATCATCTTTCAAATTAAAACTGGTTGAATTTTCATTTTGCGTTGAAATTGGTGTTGAAATTTCTGGGAAGTATTTTAACCAATACTCCCGGGCAAGTGGTTGACTCCCTTTAATATGTTTAGATGTTTTGATAGCTATAAATGACAGATAACCGATAAAAATAATTGAAGTAGCCAAAATAATCAGAAAATCAACGAGCGTTAGATAGAGGTTGACATGTAGACTGAATAGCTTATCGGGCAGGAGGTTTAAAGTTCTGAGAATGGCAATAGCAGAGACTACAATGGCGGGTGCAAAATGTGCAGTCGAATATTTTTTATTCTTTTGAGCAAAGGCATTATAGACCCATAATATGAGAGGGCCTGCGAGCGTTAATCCAATTTGAAAAATCAGAAGAAGTTGTAGCTTTTGTATAAGATTGGAGTTTTCGTACAGAATGGTTCCAGCAAAAACCATTATTAAAAACAGAATCCACAAGCTGAATGATTTAATCTTTAAACTGTCACAGTGTTCTATTCTGAAGAGAACTACAATTAGAAGCAGACCGTTTAAAATGCCTGCTGACAGAATGAAGACATAAAATGGAATTGATTTTCGACCACCTAAATCCTGCCAACTTTCGATGGTGATAAGTTTTGTTAATTGATATCGGTCAGTAATTATTCTATTCGGAAGGTATGTATTCTCAGGTCCGGTTTCAATATTCATCCAATTGCCTCTTGAAAACTTATACTCCAGAGTATCGATGGTGAAAGGAACCTTCACGGAGAGTTTGCCATCAGTGCGACGCTGAAGTGCGTATTGTGGGTCGTTAATTATCCAGTTGTTAAAGTTCCCGCATACAAATATTGTGTCATTGTCTGGTGTGTTGGCAGGTAAAGATTCGATAATGATGGTAATGTCTGATGTTGAATTGTTCGAAAATCCATTCAGTATTCCCAGGGTCAGATAGAATAATACAGCCAATGGGTGTTTTAACATTGGTATTTGTATTTTAACATATTTGGTAGCGCTAATTTATAAAAAATACAAACCAAACGCATGTATGTTTGCAAGCGAAATAATTTTGTGCTTGATAATCACCGATGAAAATTTATCATAGAATTTTTTAGGACTGATAATGAAACCATCCCTCTCACATCCGTATAAGTTCAAATTATACACCGAGTCATAAACTTAAATTTATACCAATGAAGAAAGTGCTCTTGTCGGCTCTGATTGCCTGTATGGCATTACTGGCTTCGGCCCAGCAACATGTGCCGGTTTTAGATGATTACCAGAGGTTTCTGAAATCCAAGACGTATGTAGTGCTCGACGATGCGTTGATGAGCGATTATAACATGCGCATCCGTGAAATAATGGCCCGTTCGTGGAACATCACACCATACGAAGTCATCACCTCCACAGAGTTTGAGAAGATAAAAAACAATCCGGACCATTCGTTTTTGCTTACCACCATTGTCACCTTTGACAAGGACAAAACAAAAGCCCGTTACAACTTTTTAAGCCTGCTGATGGGGCAGCCCAAGGCCGATGTGCGCACCATGCCCGATTTGTGCTCATTGCCATTGTCATATCTTCGCGTGGATGAAGAGAGTTACCACTACAAGCTGGAGGCTTTTGTTCTTTTCATGCAGAACCACGTTAAAAATGTACTTGCCAATGAGAAACTGATTGGCGATAAGGGATTTCGTCAGTATAACCGCGAGCGTGGCAGTTTGGCAGGTAAAAAGCTGCTTCTCACCAAAGAGGATCTGGCACGAGAGTTACAGAACCCCAAAACCATTGCAGCCAACTATCCTTATGAGTTTGAAATTGTAACACGCGAGGAGATTGCAGCAGCCATTGCACGTCAGGATCCTGATGTGGTGTTTCTGCATAAAGTAGGTCCCGAAGGCACACGCATACGTGCTAGGGTTTATAAACTGCTTGTTGGCGCTGCCGATTCAAAGCTTTATTATTGGGATTATCAGATGATTAAACATGCTACTGATGATGCCTTTCAAATGAAAGACTTGAAGCGTTTGAAGTAACAGTAAAAGATTGATAGAGCTGTTATGCCCAAGTGTGAACAGTCAACCACGAATAGACGAAACGGATCTGATTTATCAGGTTCGTTTCTTTTTTTGAATCAGTTGCTTTTGATAACTTTGCCATCTGTTTTCGCACACCGTTTTTGTGCGAAACATTACTTATGTGATTAATTTAAAACTATATGTCAGACGATAAGAAGATTATTTTTAGCATGGTTGGGGTAAGCAAGGTTTATCCGCCCCAAAAGAAAGTGCTTAGCAACATTTACCTCTCGTTCTTCTATGGCGCAAAAATTGGCGTGATAGGTTTGAACGGTTCAGGTAAATCTACTTTGTTGAAAATCATCGCCGGTCTTGAGAAGAACTTTCAGGGAGAGGTCACATTCTCACCAGGATATTCTGTTGGTTACCTGTCTCAGGAGCCTGAACTGGACGAAACAAAAACAGTGCGTCAGATTGTGGAGGAGGGTGTTCAGCCAATCGTAGATGCGTTGAAGGCTTATGAGTCGGTTAACGAGCGTTTTGGTGATCCGGAAGTGCTCGAAAACCCCGATAAGATGGAAGCATTGATGAATGAGCAGGCCAAACTTCAGGAGCTTATCGACCAGTATGATGCCTGGAACCTCGATAGCAAGCTGGAACGCGCAATGGACGCACTTCGCTGCCCGCCCGAGGAGCAGTTGGTGAAAGAACTGTCGGGAGGTGAGCGCCGCAGGGTGGCATTGTGCCGCCTGTTGCTTCAGGAGCCCGACATTCTGCTGCTGGATGAGCCAACCAACCACCTGGATGCCGAGTCGGTTCAGTGGCTCGAAATGCACTTGCAACAGTACAAAGGTACCGTTATTGCCATCACCCACGACCGTTACTTTTTGGACAACGTGGCCGGATGGATTCTTGAGCTTGACCGCGGTGAAGGTATTCCGTGGAAAGGAAACTACTCATCGTGGCTCGACCAAAAATCAAAACGTCTGGCTCAGGAGGAGAAACAGGCCTCAAAACGCCGCCTGACACTTGAGCGTGAGCTGGAGTGGGTGAGGATGGCGCCCAAAGCACGTCAGGCCAAGTCTAAAGCACGTTTGGCTGCATACGAAAACCTGTTGAAAGAGGACGTGAAGCAGAAAGAGGAGAAACTCGAAATATTCATCCCCAACGGACCCCGTCTGGGCGAAAAGGTGATTGAGGCACACAGCGTATCCAAAGCTTTTGGCGAGCGCTTGCTTTTCGATAATCTGGAGTTCTCATTGCCCCGCAACGGAATTGTGGGCGTTATTGGTCCCAACGGTGCCGGTAAAACTACGCTCTTCCGCATGATTATGGGACAACAGACTGTGGATAAAGGCACTTTCGAAGTTGGCGAAACCGTGAAGGTGGGTTATGTGGATCAGTCACACGCTGCCATCGACAACAGCAAATCGGTGTATGAAGTGATTTCCGGCGGACAGGAGACCATTCGCCTGGGTGGACGCGAAATCAACGCACGCGCCTTTTTGTCTCGCTTTAACTTTGCCGGTGCCGATCAGGAGAAAAAATGCGGCATGTTGTCGGGCGGTGAGCGCAATCGCCTGCACCTGGCAATGACCTTAAAAGAGGAGGCCAACGTACTGCTGCTGGATGAGCCTACCAACGACATCGACGTGAACACACTAAGAGCGCTCGAAGAGGGTTTGGAAGATTTTGCAGGTTGCGCCGTGGTTATCTCTCACGACCGCTGGTTCCTCGACCGTATTGCCACCCACATCCTGGCCTTTGAGGGCGATTCGCAGGTGTACTATTTCGAAGGCGGCTATACCGACTACGAAGAGAACAAGAAAAAACGCCTTGGCAACGCAGACCCCAAACGGATTCGTTACCGCAAACTGGTTAAAGACAGCTAGTCACGATATTCATTGAGCTATGCACAACTGCCTCATCCGGATTTTTATCTGGTGAGGCAGTTTTTTTATGTGATGGAGGTTTATTTGTTCTGAAGAATTTCTATTAACAGTGCATGTGTTCTGAAAAGTGGTCTGCATGGTTTCTTTTAAACGAAAAGCGAGACAAGTTGTCCTGTCCCGCTTTTAATGTTTTCACAACGGAATAATCCTTATTGTGAATTGCTTCAAATTGTAACGCAATTTTACAATAATTTCAGTAATTTCCAAAATTATTCATCAGATGATTATTCTTGACGCAAGGAAGTCATCCGATAAACCATTAACACGCTTTTCAAGTGACCATTAAGAAACAAATTATAAACAGATGAATTATTGTTTATTACAGCATGGATTTATTGCATTCTGATACGATAATACAATTCAAATTTATTTTTAAAACCCTTCATGGGATGACTATAACCACCATGCAAATGTCATCCCATGAATATTACCCTTAACTATATGAAAAAAATTTTAGGACTGGATTTAGGCGCGGCATCTATTGGCTGGGCAATTATTAGTGAGGAAATTGAAACTGATAAAACTAGAGTAGAGATTCTAGGAATGGGCAGTAGAATCATTCCTTATGAGGGAACTGAAGGAAAGGATTTTGCTAAAGGAACAGGTGAAAGCCGTAATGCACTAAGAACTAAAGCGAGAACAATAAGGAAAGGTTATGATCGCTATCAATTAAGACGGAAATACTTGGTTGAAGAGCTCATCAAGAATCAGATGTATCCAGATGACGTATTACGACATTTACCAAAATTACAGTTATGGGAATTGAGAAGTGAGGCAGTCCACTCGCCAGTCTCTTTGAAAGAACTTGGACGGTTGATGCTTTGGTTAAACCAGAAAAGAGGGTATAAAAGCAGTAGAAGTGATGCCAACTTAGGGAAAAAGGATACAGATTATGTAGCCGTTGTAAAATCCAGACACGAAAACATCAAGGAACTCAATTATAGCATTGGACAATTCTTCTATAAAGAGTTATTAGCTGATAATTCCTATAAAGTAAAAGAGAATATTTTCCCTAGAGAAGCCTATATCGAAGAGTTTGACGCAATTTGTAAAACTCAGCAGGTTGCTCATTCTAACGTTTTAACCAACGAACTGATAAAAAAAATCAGGGACGAAATCATATATTATCAACGACCATTAAAATCCCAAAAAGGTTTAGTGTCCGTTTGCGAATTTGAAGGTTTTTGGCGTAAAGGCAAAGATGAAAAGGAATACTTTGTAGGGCCAAAAGTTGCTCCTAAAAGCTCACCCCTATTTCAGTTGGCAAAGATTTGGGAGAATATTAACAATATTAAAATAGGTTCGCGAACTGGTGGAGAAATAAATATAACCAACGAACAAAAGAGAGCAATTTTTCAACACTTAGATAATAACGATAAATTGACTTCTTCAGATTTACTAAAAATTCTAAAACTTAAAAAAGATGAATGCTATGTCAACAAGCAGTTAACTAAAGGTCTAACAGGGAATATTACAAAGCATGCTATCAGACAATGCTTAGGTGATTTAGCAGCTAAATATGATAACCTACTAAAACTTGAATTAGATATCAATGTATTGCCAAATGAGGGGTATTTATATGACCGAAAAACAGGTGAAGTTTTGGGCAGTAAACCTATTCTGGTTATTGATCCTAAGGTCGAGTACGAACCCCTTTATCAGTTATGGCACACCATTTATTCGATAAATGACAAAGATGAATGTAGCAGGGTTTTACAATTGAAATTTAATATTGAAAAATCAGTAGCCGACCAACTAGCAGCGATAGATTTCACAAAGCATGCATTTGGGAATAAATC
This sequence comes from Alkaliflexus imshenetskii DSM 15055, assembly GCF_000517065.1. Lineage (GTDB taxonomy): Bacteria > Bacteroidota > Bacteroidia > Bacteroidales > Marinilabiliaceae > Alkaliflexus > Alkaliflexus imshenetskii. Next base: position 2,722,354 of record NZ_KI912105.1, read on the forward strand.
AGCAAAAGTAATACGTAAGATATTGCCATACTTGATGGATGGCGACGGCTACACAGATGCAATGAGTTATGCTGGATATAATCATTCAGCCTCACAAACCAAAGAAGAAAATTTGCAGCGCCAACTATTAGATTATTTGAAGCCAATTCAAAAAAACTCGTTGCGCCAACCAATAGTTGAAAAGATATTGAATCAAATGGTGAATGTTGTAAATTCAATAATTGAGAAATATGGTAAACCTGATGAAATTAGAATAGAATTAGCCCGGGAACTTAAGCAAAGTAAAGAAGAACGGAATGATGCTGATAAGTCAATGAGCAAACGACAACGAGAGAATGAATTCATTGCTAAGCGTCTTGAAGAATATGGGCTGCGTGCGACAAGAAACAACATAATAAAGTGGCGGTTGTACGAAGAAATGGATAATCAGGATAAAAAGTTAAATGCTATATGTGTGTATTGTGGTCAGCCTATCTCATTAACACAGGCAATTAGAGGCGATGAGGTGGATATTGAACACATTATACCAAAATCAAAACTGTTCGACGATTCGCAAAGCAATAAAACACTAGCGCACAGACACTGTAATAAGACAAAAAATGATCTTACAGCTTATGATTTCATGAAGAGTAAACCAGAAGCTGTTTTTAATGAATATGTAGTACGAGTTAATTATTTATATGCAAATCATATCATTAATAAGTCGAAGCGAGATAAGCTTTTAATGACAGAAAGTAAAATTCCGGATAATTTTATCGACCGTCAGTTGCGCGAGAGCCAGTATATTGCCAAAAAAGCAAGGGAGATATTGCAAACGATCTGTTATAACGTATGGTCAACCAGTGGCACCGTCACTGCTGAACTTCGTCATTTATGGGGATGGGATGATGTGACAATGAATCTACAAATTGATAAATACCGTGAACTTGGATTAACTCATTTTGTAGAATGGGAAAGCGACCATGGAAAAAACAAACATCAAAAAGAAGTAATTACTGATTGGACAAAAAGAGACGACCACCGACACCATGCAGTTGATGCATTAACAATTGCCTGTACCAAACAAGGATATATTCAACGATTTAATACATTAAGCGCATCTAAAACGCGAGAGGATATGTTTGCTGAAATTGAGAAACGCTCGCTTGAATTTAAGGAGAAACGCTCACTGTTGGAGAAATATATTATAGGAGAGCAACCGTTTTCAGTATTAGATGTTGAAAAAGCGGTAGCAAGTATTCTTGTATCGTTCAAGGCAGGTAAGAAAGTTGCAGTTTGGGGAAAACGAAAAGCTGGGAAAAGAGGAAATAAAAAAGTTGTTCAAGATAGAATTATTGTACCTCGTGGTGCTTTGAGTGAACAATTTGTATATGGAAAAATCAAAAGGCAAGAGCCAGATAGACCAATAAAATATATATTTGAGAATCCACATTTAATCTTCAAGCCAAAAATAAAAGCAAAAGTTGAAGAAAGACTATCAATATTTGATGGAGATGTAAGAAAGGCTTTAGCATCCCTAAAAAACGATCCTGTTTATCTTGATGAAAATAAAGAGGTTGTTTTGGAGAAGGCTACCTGTTGGAAAGATGAGTATGTTTTAAAATACCCTGTAGATATTAACTTCAACAAAATAGATAAAGTTGTTGACACCAAAATAAAAAAAATACTGCAAAACCGCCTATTAAAATTTGGAGAAAAAGAAAAAGAAGCTTTTAAAGATGTTCAGCTTGAGGATAAAACTATAATTAAATGGTATGAGCACGAAGGCTTGGAACGACCAATTAAATCCGTTCGTTGCTTTACAGGTTTGGCGGCCGTTGTTCCGGTTAAAAAGGATGAGAATGGGAAAGATATAGGATTTGTAAAACCTGGAAACAATCATCACATTGCCATATATACCAATGCTGAACAAAATAAGCACCAACATATTTCCACGTTTTGGCATGCTGTTGAACGCAAAAAGTATGGGATACCTGTAATTATAAAAAACACAAACGAGGTTTGGGATTTAATTCAATCCAAACCTGAAGGGACATACCCGACAAGTTTTTTAGAAATGCTTCCGCCTCCGAATTTTAAACTACTGGTTAGTATGCAACAAAATGAGATGTTTTTATTGAATATGCCAGAAGAATTGAAAGAAAACTTAGATCTAAATAAAAAAAGCACACTTAGTAATTATTTATATCTGGTCTGGAGCCTTTCCGATAATGACTATTGGTTTAGACATCATTTGGAAACTAAAAACTCAGAATTAAAGAGTGTTGTTGGAGCAAAAGAAAGTAACAGATTTTATAGATTTAAGAGTCTTAGTTCTTTTTTTTCCACTAATCCAATAAAAGTTAGGCTAAATAATTTGGGTGATATAATAGGTGTTGTGCAATAAAACAAACCAAAAACTGCTCTATTTTATATTAGAATTAAAGCAGAAATGCCGCGTTATTGAGGGTTTCACTTTGAGTGAAGCCCTCGATAAAAAGAAAATGAAACCCTCAATATAAAACAACCAGACAAGAAAATATAACCACTGTAAACCCCTAACCCCATGCATTTCGAAGCCAATCACTGCTACCACATCTATAATCAGGGTAATAACCGCCAAAAGATATTCTTTAACAGGGAGAACTATCTCTATTTTCTCACCAAAATTCGCCAGCACATTTTGCCTTATGCCAATGTATTGGCATGGTGCCTAATGCCAAATCACTTTCATTTAATGGTGAGGGTAAATTTTGTTGAGATAGAAACTGAAAGTCCTGCCAGTACTCATCCGATGACTTCAAGTCATCGGATGAGTTATAACGCTCAATCAGTTATCAATAAAACAGCATCATTAAACCAATCCATTGCCATCATGCTTCGCTCATACACCAGGGCAATTAACAAATCAAGGAATTTTTCAGGAAGTTTGTTTAGGGCAAAGACCAAAGCTGAATGCCTTACGAATCACAACGGTATTACCCCATCGTTTTTTAACAGCCACCAGGGCACGTTGATTTACACCCCCGACTTATTGCCCGATTATTTGCAAACCTGTTTCAATTACATACATCAAAATCCGGTCAAAGCCAATTTAGTTAGGAGTATTGCGGAGTGGGAATTCTCCTCAGCACCCGATTTTTATGACAACCGGAAAGGGAGTTTGGTGAGTAAAGAGTTAGCATCGTTGCTCGGCATTTTATTGTAGTTGTTAAATTATTGAGGGTTTCACTTTGAGTGATGCCCTCAATAAAGTGAAGCTTCCTGTAAAAGGTAGATTAACCTAATCATTCATCTGATGACTCCAAGTCATCGGATGAATAGTGCAAGAATGTAAAAAGGTAGATTAACCTAATCATTCATCTGATGACTCCAAGTCATCGGATGAATAGTGCAAGAATCTAAAAAGGTAGATTAACCTAATCATTCATCCGATGACTCCAAGTCATCGGATGAATAGTGCATGAATGTAAAAAGGTAGATTGACCTAATCATTCATCCGATGACTCCAAGTCATCGGATGAATAGTGCATGAATGTAAAAAGGTAGATTGACCTAATCATTCATCCGATGACTCAAAGTCATCGGATGAATAGTGCATGAATGTAAAAGGTATATTAACCTAATCATTCATCTGATGACTCAAGGTCATCGGATGAATAAAAAATAGGAGCCCCACACCATGTGAAGCTCCTATAGCCATTTTAAAATCCTGCGGTTAACTATTACAAAAACTTATAATGAAATGTTATTCTACCGGCATTAAAACCATTGTAAAATGGTTTTTAAAAAACATGCAGCATATTTGGATTAAAACATGCGCATGTTTTGATCGAAACCACAGCATGTTTTGGTTAAAACCACAGCATGTTTTGACCAAGATCACAGCATGTTTAGGGTGAAACATGCAGCATGTTTTGTTTTGCCATTTGTAGTAGATAAATATTACTGGGAAACCTTTTTAAAGCCGGCATTTTCTAATGCGTTAACAATGCGTTTCCCGGGTCGATAGTTCACGCTTACTCGTTTTATAGAATTAGCAGAGAGTTTCTCGGCCGTGTCAGCACCATTGCTGCTTATTGAAGGGTATAGACTTCCGAGTTTTTCGAGCCTGACCACCCTGCTTTGCGACAGCTTGTTTTGAATCACATTTTCAAGTGCAATGATTACGCCCCGGATATCGGCTTCTGAAAGGGCACTGAATTTCTCAATATCAGCAACAAGTTCGTCAATAGTTGCTTCTTTTCCGAACACAATCTGTGCATAGAACTTTTTGTCGCCACCCCCTATAACTCCGGGTTGACCTTTTTCAACTGGTTTAAAATCAATAGCCATAATTGTTAGAATTAAGGATTTAAAAATATCGCAGGGCTTTTAAAATGACTGCTTTATGTTTATGGAAAACCTGATTGCCAGCCTCTTTCAATGGGTTTCGGGATATTGAATGCCGGTAAAGTCAGGTAGTATATCTTTTCATGTAGCTTATAACGCAAATATGTTTCATTATTGTATAGTAGGGAGGAATTATTTTTATTTTTTTATGCCATTATGTATATCAGGGCTTTGGTGTTGCAGTTTTTTTACTAAAAACTACAGAGTGATTATAACCATTTGCGCATCAATTACGTAACTAATTTTAACAATTTGAAGTTTCTGTAGTTCATATACCATTCCTGTTATATGGAATGGTTAGTTATTAACTGATGATTTTGAGCTTACCGTGATAAATATTCGACGGATGCCTCAAAGTCGTTTGATGAATGTGTCTATCATGATTAAGAAAACACTCTATTTTGGCAACCCGGCGTACCTGAGTACCCGTAACGATCAGCTTGTAATCAATCTCCCGCAAGCCAATGGGCTTGATGATTCGAGTAATAGAAACACCATTCCCATAGAGGATATTGGCGTGCTTATTACCGACCATCAGCAAATAACTATTACGCATGCTCTGTTAGATAAACTGGTAGCCAATAATTGTGCTATAGTAACTTGTAACAGCTCACACCATCCGCATGGTTTGTTACTGCCTCTTGACGGCAATAGTGTGCAGTCTGAGCGGTATCGTCACCAGTTACAAGCATCAGTGCCTCTTAAAAAGCAGATGTGGCAGCAAACCATCAGGGCAAAAATCGAGAATCAGGCCGAATTGCTCCGAAACTTGTGTGGCGTTGCCACGGATAACATGATGCACTGGGCCGGAAGCGTTTCCTCTGGCGATGGCGAAAACCATGAGGCCAGAGCCGCCGCTTTTTATTGGGCTAATCTGTTTCCTTTTGCCGGATTTAAAAGAGGAAGAGAGGAAGATCCGCCAAACAATTTGCTCAACTATGGTTATGCCATTCTAAGAGCAGTTGTGGCCAGAGCATTGGTGGGTTCCGGTCTTATGCCCACGCTTGGTATACATCATCACAACCGATATAACGCCTATTGTTTGGCCGATGATGTGATGGAACCCTATCGGCCTTTTGTTGATAAAGTGGTTCTTGAAATAGTTAAAACTGCTACCAACTATACCGAATTGACCAAAGAGATAAAGTGGAAGTTGTTAAGCATACCACAGCTCGATGTGATTATTAATGGCAAAAGGAGTCCACTCATGGTGGGTGTGTCGCAAACAACAGCATCGGTTTATGCTTGTTTTGAAGGCAGCATCCGTAAAATTGCCTATCCTCAATTTCCTGAACCATGGAACGATTAAATGAGTATAGGGTTATGTGGGTAATGGTGTTTTTTGACTTGCCAACCGAAACCAAAAAGGATCGGAAAATCTATAGCGACTTTCGAAAGAAAATGCTGAAGGATGGCTTCGTTATGTTTCAGTTTTCGATATATATACGCCATTGTCCTAGTCGCGAAAATGCAGATGTGCACATAAAGCGGGTTAAAAAGATGCTGCCCGAAAGGGGCCACGTGGGCATTATCAGGGTAACTGACAAACAATTTGGTGAGATGGAGCTATTCATTGGCAAATCGCCTGAAAAAGTTGAAACACCATATTTGCAACTTGAGTTGTTCTAAATAGTAATCAAATCATAAAGCAAATTGAGGGCTTCGCATTAAGCGAAGCCCTCAATTTAAAAACAGTTCCTTACCAGTACTGTTTCCCAAATTGCCAACAACATTTTTCAATCCTAATTTTCGAGGTAAATTACAAACATCCAGGCGATTGTGTTGGGGTCTGTTGTTAGCAATCCACCAAAGGTACAATTTGAAAGCAATTCACAACACATTTGTGTTATCACAAAAAGTACAAGCAGTTGTTAGCAATCCACCAAAGGTACAATTTGAAAGCAATTCACAACATAAGCGGTCAAAGAGGCGTTTTAGGAATGTTGTTAGCAATCCACCAAAGGTACAATTTGAAAGCAATTCACAACTCTGCTGAATCAATTGCACGTATGTAATCGTTGTTAGCAATCCACCAAAGGTACAATTTGAAAGCAATTCACAACTTCTTGGTCGAGCTCTTCGACTATTATGTGTTGTTAGCAATCCACCAAAGGTACAATTTGAAAGCAATTCACAACCAGAATGGGGTGCTGAATCTGATAAGCTGTGTTGTTAGCAATCCACCAAAGGTACAATTTGAAAGCAATTCACAACTGACCCCGGTTGTGGTGTCTGTCGTGATGGGTTGTTAGCAATCCACCAAAGGTACAATTTGAAAGCAATTCACAACATGGCTGGACATGCTATATCTGTCGGCAATGTTGTTAGCAATCCACCAAAGGTACAATTTGAAAGCAATTCACAACAAACTTTTCAGTTTGTATCCCTTTTTTGTGTTGTTAGCAATCCACCAAAGGTACAATTTGAAAGCAATTCACAACGTACCAACTGCAAGATTATCAGGTAATTAGTTGTTAGCAATCCACCAAAGGTACAATTTGAAAGCAATTCACAACAGGGTTCTTTGTCTATTCACCAAAAATGAAGTTGTTAGCAATCCACCAAAGGTACAATTTGAAAGCAATTCACAACACAGTGCAGGCAGAGGCTCAGGTACAAGCGGTTGTTAGCAATCCACCAAAGGTACAATTTGAAAGCAATTCACAACAGGAAATTTATGACCCCGAAACAGACCCGAGTTGTTAGCAATCCACCAAAGGTACAATTTGAAAGCAATTCACAACAGAAGCACATCATTTCTCGGATTAGTCAGGTTGTTAGCAATCCACCAAAGGTACAATTTGAAAGCAATTCACAACTTCCGCGTAAGATGCCTGATGGTTCCCGCGGTTGTTAGCAATCCACCAAAGGTACAATTTGAAAGCAATTCACAACACAGGGGCTCCTACTATTACAGGTGTAAATGTTGTTAGCAATCCACCAAAGGTACAATTTGAAAGCAATTCACAACTTCCTTGCGTGTTGTTGGTTGCCGTGATTATGTTGTTAGCAATCCACCAAAGGTACAATTTGAAAGCAATTCACAACACTGCTCAATATGTAAGGCGCTATCAGATTGTTGTTAGCAATCCACCAAAGGTACAATTTGAAAGCAATTCACAACGCATGAACACACCGGAACGCCTTTTTCAATGTTGTTAGCAATCCACCAAAGGTACAATTTGAAAGCAATTCACAACAATTCTTTGCTCACTGAAAGCTCCTGTCGTGTTGTTAGCAATCCACCAAAGGTACAATTTGAAAGCAATTCACAACTCAACAAACAGGTCGGCAGAAGTAGCGGCCGTTGTTAGCAATCCACCAAAGGTACAATTTGAAAGCAATTCACAACACCTCGCCGTCTGGATGGTAAGTGGTAACAGTTGTTAGCAATCCACCAAAGGTACAATTTGAAAGCAATTCACAACAATGTCGCTGCTGCCAATGAAAGAAGTGATGTTGTTAGCAATCCACCAAAGGTACAATTTGAAAGCAATTCACAACTCAATGTAATGTGGGGGTATTTGCTTGGACGTTGTTAGCAATCCACCAAAGGTACAATTTGAAAGCAATTCACAACTTGATGACTTACATCTCCCGGAAGCTGAAAGTTGTTAGCAATCCACCAAAGGTACAATTTGAAAGCAATTCACAACATGTTCTTCTTCGTATTTGCGAATAACAAGTTGTTAGCAATCCACCAAAGGTACAATTTGAAAGCAATTCACAACCGTTCATTAAAAATGGAGGCGAAGGCAAAGGTTGTTAGCAATCCACCAAAGGTACAATTTGAAAGCAATTCACAACTGAAGATTACTCAGGATGAGTTTGAACACTGTTGTTAGCAATCCACCAAAGGTACAATTTGAAAGCAATTCACAACAGATGTGTTTGAAGCTCAGGAAAGGGCTTCGTTGTTAGCAATCCACCAAAGGTACAATTTGAAAGCAATTCACAACTATAGGATATACTACATCAAATAGGGTTAAGTTGTTAGCAATCCACCAAAGGTACAATTTGAAAGCAATTCACAACTGCTCTATTGCCTTTAATGTCGATACCAATGTTGTTAGCAATCCACCAAAGGTACAATTTGAAAGCAATTCACAACAAGAAGCCCTGAAATATAACCACCCCCGCGTTGTTAGCAATCCACCAAAGGTACAATTTGAAAGCAATTCACAACAAAGAGGCACCTAATAATTTTAATGCCTTAGTTGTTAGCAATCCACCAAAGGTACAATTTGAAAGCAATTCACAACATGGTCCAAGTTTATTGAACCCAGCCGTAGGTTGTTAGCAATCCACCAAAGGTACAATTTGAAAGCAATTCACAACCCGGAAAAGCATTACATGGATGGCGGATGGAGTTGTTAGCAATCCACCAAAGGTACAATTTGAAAGCAATTCACAACTTGGTAACGGAGGCGGAACTAACGATATGGGTTGTTAGCAATCCACCAAAGGTACAATTTGAAAGCAATTCACAACAATGCAGTTTCAAGTTCATAACTGCGATTGGTTGTTAGCAATCCACCAAAGGTACAATTTGAAAGCAATTCACAACTAATTTTCGGGGGCAATCGGGGAAAGTGTTGTTGTTAGCAATCCACCAAAGGTACAATTTGAAAGCAATTCACAACAGTTGAAACCATCCCCGTCGTAACTGTGCCGTTGTTAGCAATCCACCAAAGGTACAATTTGAAAGCAATTCACAACGCGGTGGATGGCTTCAAACGTGGAGATAAAGTTGTTAGCAATCCACCAAAGGTACAATTTGAAAGCAATTCACAACATTACGGACTTTTCAAAGTTTCTGCATTCGTTGTTAGCAATCCACCAAAGGTACAATTTGAAAGCAATTCACAACCCAAGGATGTATGATTAAACGAAAAAAGAGGTTGTTAGCAATCCACCAAAGGTACAATTTGAAAGCAATTCACAACTATAAATCTTGTACCAGATTGGGTTATATGTTGTTAGCAATCCACCAAAGGTACAATTTGAAAGCAATTCACAACAGGATGTGTCTACCAGGCAATTCAACCCATGTTGTTAGCAATCCACCAAAGGTACAATTTGAAAGCAATTCACAACATGGATTTGCCTGTGAGGGTGAATACAATGTTGTTAGCAATCCACCAAAGGTACAATTTGAAAGCAATTCACAACTAAAAATTTTGGGGGCCGTTTCATAATCAGGTTGTTAGCAATCCACCAAAGGTACAATTTGAAAGCAATTCACAACAGGTAGCTGTGAACTATGTCACCGATATGAGTTGTTAGCAATCCACCAAAGGTGCAATTTGAAAGCAATTCACAACGTGGCACGGTGGCACGTGTTTTTAGGGTCGTTGTTAGCAATCCACCAAAGGTACAATTTGAAAGCAATTCACAACAATATGACCGCATTGACCTGCATGCGGTGGGTTGTTAGCAATCCACCAAAGGTACAATTTGAAAGCAATTCACAACTAGTCGATGTCAAAAATGATTACAACAGAAGTTGTTAGCAATCCACCAAAGGTACAATTTGAAAGCAATTCACAACCTAAAGGCCGATGGTGTTACAGACAAGACAGTTGTTAGCAATCCACCAAAGGTACAATTTGAAAGCAATTCACAACTAGTGGACATATAGCGACTAAAATTTATGTGTTGTTAGCAATCCACCAAAGGTACAATTTGAAAGCAATTCACAACTGCTTTCCGCACCGCAACATCACTTTATCGTTGTTAGCAATCCACCAAAGGTACAATTTGAATTGTAGCGCAGCGGAAATCGGCGGAGCCAAAGCAATGCATACTTCCGCTAAGTGTGTCACATCCTTCATCATCCTGTTAGGCGGTTGTTCCACTCATTTTTCAAGTTCTCAAAATGTTGGCATATCGGTTATTGTCCATATATTTGTGCTAGTTGGTAATGCGGGTAAGAAAGTGCCATTAACCGCGGGAGGAGGGACACTGACAGCTGAATAAGACCAGCGTATTGCCAACAATCCCGATTAAAAAGAGAGGTAGCCTATGACTATCTCTCTTTTTTGGTTATCAAACTCTACGCTACTGAAGAGCCTTCCCATTGTTCTCGTTAATTGGGAGCCGTGTGCAACTGGTGAAGATTTCCAAGTTTTACCTCAACTATTGTTACCACACTCACATTGTTATCAGCAATTCCCCTTCGCAGTAATTAATTATTTAATACGTTGATAGTTTGTATGTGCCTGTGTTAATGTTTGTTATAATAATAATGATACATGGAGGCTATTGTTGACTTCCATTTAGACCTGTCATCGATTTAGTCTTCAACATTTTGGTATGATAAACGCGTCATGATAAAAAGGTTGTTTCTTTCGATTTACACTGATTTTAAAAATATATTAATCCATGACCTGTTTCATTTTACCAATGCAAATTCATTAAGATGAAAAGGAGATGGTTGGTTTTGTGTTTGTTTATGGGCGCTTTTCATCTGGCGGCAGAGTGTCAGGAGCTACCCGAAACAGTGGTTGAATCTCCCAGATTCAATCCAAAAGAGCGCGTGAGGAGAACTGAAACGGTCGGAAAACCGGCATTATGCTGTTACATGGAAAGCAATTTGGAGTATCCTTTAGAGGAGCAACAGTGTGGCAACGAGGGTGTTGTGGTTGCCATATTTGTTGTAGATCCCGATGGAAAGGTTGCTGATGTGGTGATTGAAAACTCTGTCTCCAGAGAACTCGACAGATGTGTGAAACGATGTATTACATCTACTTCCGGGCAATGGTTGCCTGGCAGGGTAAATGGTGTGGCGGTGCCAATGGAAAGCAGGGTGAAAGTGAATTTTGATATCCGTGGCAATGGCACACACCAGGAGATGGCCAATAAGTATTTGTTGGTGGCAATTCGAAAGTGTAATCGGGGTGACTGGCTAAGTCTTAATCCTGATATAAACCGACACAGGGTGACCAGGAAGTACAGGCAGGCGCATGAAAATTTGGTGCTGGCCGATAGGTACGCTCCCAATCATCCAGCTATAAAGCACTGGCATGTGGTGGTTTATGAAAGGCAGGAGGATTTAACCCGAATGAAGACAGCAATGTTTGAGCTTGATGATATCTTGCTGCATGCACTAAACGAATAAGGGCCTTTTAAAAAAGATTAGTTGATTTACCGGGCTGGTGGTTTCTTATCGTCAGCCCAGTTTTTTCAGGAGTTATCCGAGGTGTTTACAACATTTTGTCTGTCTGCAATTCCTTGGTTTTGTTTGCCCTTGATTGGAGGGGTCTGTGCAGATAGTACATGTTTACGGCTCCTTTGCCTTTTACTTTGCGGGAGATGCGGCGCACCAGAACGTAGTAATCATTGATAAGCTGGTAGGTGGAGTGTGATACGTTGATTTGCATCGGGTCGCAATAGGATTGCATGCGCGATGCGGTGTTAACGGTATCACCAAAAATATCGAAAGAGAGGTTGTTTTCGCTGATGATACCCGCCACAATGTCGCCCGAGTTTATGCCGATACGTATTTGCCAGTCGATGTGATGTTTTTGGTTGTGCTCCACAATATATTGTCGCATGCGTTCGGCCATTTTAGCGGCTATCAGGGCGTGATTTTGTGGGTTGTGCCACATGCCACTCACCGCCAGGTAGGCATCGCCAATGGTTTTTATTCGGGTACAGTTGTATCGCTCGGTTATCTGATCAAAGGCCGTGAAAATGGTCTGTAACTCGTCGAGCAACCTTTTGGGCGACATCTTTTGCGACTTTACAGTGAAGTCCACCAGGTCGGCCATTATCACTGTCACATTTTTAAACCGTTTAGGGGCTATGTCACCATAGTTTTTCATGGAGTCCAGAATTTCGGCAGGCAGCAGTCCCTTAAGCAGTTGGTCGCTTTTTTTCTTCTCTTCCTCCAGTTGGTGTTTTTGGTGCTTCAGCTCGTGCAGGGTGCCTGCCAAAGTCATGGCCGTATGCACGCGTGCCAGAAGCTCCTGAGGTTCAATGGGCTTTTTGAGATAGTCGATTGCGCCTGCCTCCAGCGCTTTTTTTACGTGCTCCGGTTTCGAGAATCCGGATACCATAATAATTGGTATTTCAGATGTGTTGGGATTGGCTTTAAGCGTTTGCAGCGCCTCCATACCCGAAAACTCAGGCATCTCCCAGTCCAAAAGAATGAGGTCGGGCTTCAACTTCATAGCCATCATAAATACTTCATAGCCGTTGCGGGCACGGAAATATTCCGCACCATTAAACATGGTTTCAAGATGGCTTATCATAAAATCCACCAGGTAGTCCACGTCGTCGGCAATGAGTATTTTTGGTTGGTTCATTGTGTTTATTGATTCAGCAGGCGAAATTAATAAAATTTAATCATTTATAACGTTTTGTTTCTTTTCTTGCCCGCATGTTTTTTGTTTAATTAAAACACTATTTTTGAGCTTAATGATAGAATGGGAGTGTGAGTTTTAGGTGTTGTCTGATTATAAGTAAAGTAGTTTTTTAGATGTGTAGAAGTTAGATAAGGAGATGTGCAGATGAGTCAGAAGAAAAGAGGTTTTATCTTCAAATGCTCTACAAAATCTGGCTATCTTAAAACCATACTGTCTCACATCATTTTATATCTGACATTTAAGTTTATTACATTTAAAAACCAAAAGGTGTTATATAGGGTTTAAACGTAACAAGAGGTAGAAACAGTTTCAATTATTTTAAAAATCTGAACAATGACAGAAAAAAATTTCGCAATGCTATGCCATTTGTCGGCTCTTGCCGGGTTTATTATCCCTTTGGGAAACATTATCGGCCCGTTGGTGGTCTATTTACTTAAGAAGGATGAAATGCCGGAGGTAGAGAGAGAGGGCAAGGAGTCGCTGAATTTTCAGATAACTTTAACCATCATCGCCTTTGCTGCATTTTTTATTCTTGGCTTCCGCCTGGCTCTTCTGATTCCTTTGGTAAACCTGGTGTTTGTAATTCTTGCATCGGTTGAAACATCAAATGGCCGTCCGTATAAATATCCCTTCAAGTTTGAATTGATAAAATAGAGGCATATATAATTGTAACAGCCTGATGGATGTTATATCCTAAACCAAATCACATGAAGCTGATTGAACAGAAAACCATTGACATGGTAGTGGAGGAGGCGCGGGTGAGTAGCCGCAAGCGTAAAAATTTTAACTACCATGTGCATCTTTCCGATCCAATTAACAGGATGCTCAATGCGCTGGAGCCTGGAACTTATGTGCAGCCACACAAACATGAAGATCCCGATAAGCGGGAAGTGTTTGTGATTCTCACCGGCCGTATGGGGGTTTTTATTTTTGATGACCATGGCAACGTGATCGAAACGGCTGTTTTGGATCGCGATGCGGGCGTTTATGGCATCGAAATTCTGCCCGGCACATGGCATGCCGTTGTTTCACTGGCTCCGGGCTCCGTGGTCTATGAGGTTAAAGACGGGCCTTATGAGCCGTTAAGCGATAAGAATTTTGCCGCATGGGCACCCAAAGAAGGAGCTCCTGAGGCCGCAGCATATCTGGCCAGTTTGGAGAAACTCATTGGGTAGTGCGAGACTGATAGATGGGAGCAGAGCGATTGGCGGTACACGTGAGGTTAAACAAATGTGTGTTTTAAATAATGATGCCGGCTTTAGAGGTTTCTGAACGATTCATAAAAAAAATCCCCCCGACTGTGGCAGTAGGGGGGTGTTTTTTTTATTTAGGCTCCCAGAAGCATCTTTTGGGCGAAACAATCTTTTCATCTTTCTGCAGTTGCTTCATCCCTTTTTCAACCTCTTTTTTGTCGATGCCGCTGAGTTCGGCAATCTCTCCGGCTTTCAATGGTTTACCGGCCTTCTTCATTGCATCTAAAATGGCGTCTGTTGTATTCATTTTTGTGGTTTTTATGTTTCATGCGAATTTAAGTATTTCACTACAGAAATTAAAATCGCATCAATCATTATTCAGCACCGAATAGCCGTTCTCACCTATCTTTAAATACTGTTTTTTTTGCAGATTGGCGGGCTCGGTGGCCAGATGCACTAATATCTCGGCGCTTGGTTTATCAGGAAGTGCCGTTGTGCAAATAATCTCAACGTATTCACCCATAAATCTAATCTTATTTATTTCTGCAGGGATGGCACCATCGGTGTCAGCATCTGCCAACTTAAAGGCTGTGGGGCGAATTGATACAGAGATAGTTTCATCGGCACTCTGTTTTATTCCCTCCGGTAATTGAAGCTCGCCCAGCGGTGTATTTAGCTTTTGGTTAACAATTGTTCCCTGAAGGATGTTGGTTTTTCCGAAGAAGTTGGCCAGATAAGCGTTACAAGGGTGATGGTACACATGCAGGGGTGTGCCGTTTTGTATGTTACGGCCATTTTGCATCACCACAACCCTGTCGGCAATGGCAAGCACATCTTTGGTGTCATGGGTGACGAATATGGCTGTAGTGCCCGATTTTTTCAGAATGGCACGCACATCTTCCCGAATTTCATTTTTTTTCATCGTATCGATGTTGGAGAATGGCTCATCGAGCAGGAGAATGCGCGGATGGGGCGCCAGAGCACGCGCCAGCGCCACCCGTTGTTTCTGTCCACCCGAAAGCTGATGGGGATAGCGTTTTTCAAATCCTGTGAGACCGGTCAACGCAATGGCCTCTTCAGCGGCTTTGGTGCTTTCACTTTTACTCAGTTTGAAGAGTCCGAAGGTGATATTTTCCCAAACGGTTTTGTGAGGAAAAAGTGCGTAATCCTGAAAAACAATGCCAATGCCGCGCTTTTCGGGAGGCATCATACGGTTGTCATCAAAAAGTGTCTGGTCGTTGATGGTGAGCTTGCCTTTGTCGGCAGTTTCAAATCCGGCAATGATACGTAAGGCTGTGGTTTTGCCACATCCGCTTTCTCCCAGCAATGCCACAATCTCACCCTTGTTGGCGGTTAAACTGAAATTTTCCAGTGCCGGATGTTTGGTTCCTGTATAGGTCTTTGAGATGTTATCGGCATGAAGAATCTTCATAGTTTGTTGTTTTTCAGAGTGTGGTTTAACAGGAAAACGGCTATAAGTCCTATGAGTATGATGATGAGTGACGCTGGTGCTGCTTCGGCAACACGTTCATCCGATGCAAATTCAAAGGCTCTGATGGCCAGTGTGTCAAAGTTAAACGGGCGCAGTATCAGGGTGAGCGGCAGCTCTTTAAGTACATCAATAAAAACCAGAAGCGCAGCCGACAATATGCCGGGACGAATCAGTGGCAGCACGATTTTGCGAAGTGTCTGAAAATTCGTCATGCCAAGTGAGCGCGATGCTTCATCCAGCGAATGAGATGTCTTCTCCATGGCGCTCTCCACATTGTTGAAGCCTACGGCCATAAAGCGCACCATATAGGCGAAAATTAAGGTGAACCATGTGCCGGTTATCAACATACGTATGGCTCCGGAGGTGACTGTGGAAATTTGCAGGTCGAGCCAGATGAAGGGAACCAGTATGCCGATGGCCACAACAGCCCCCGGAATGGCATAGCCTAAAGTAGCCATACGCGCCAAAAAGCGCGTGAGTTTAGATGGAAAGGTGCGGATGGTGAATCCAATTAAAATGGCTGCCACCACAACCACAACGCTGGAGATTGTTGCCAGCAAAAAACTGTTCTGAACCAACGCAAAAAAGCGGTTGTCGAGCACCAAATGGGCTGTTTGCCACGTCCAATATACCAACATTGCCACGGGCAGCAAAAAGCCAAAAAGCACCGGAAGCGTTGTAACAATCAACGCCATCATGCCAGCCATCCCGCTAAGGTGTTTTTTCAGGATGGGCTTGTGACTGCCGCTTACCATGTCGTATCGGCGATTGCCGCGTTGAACCCTTTCGGTTAACATCAGCAAGAGGACAAAAAACATAAGTATGCCACTCAGTTTGATGGCTGAAACCGGACTCCCAAAGGCAAACCACGCAGTGAAAATGCCGGTAGTGAAGGTGTCAACGCCAAAGTAGCTTACCACGCCATAGTCGTTGAGTACTTCCATGAGTGCCAAAGAGACACCGCCCACCAGTGCGGGACGCGCCAGCGGCAGCACAATTTTACAAAATACGGCAAAAGTTGAGCGCCCAAGCGAGGCTCCGGCTTCGCTGATAGATGCCGATTGGCGTGTGAACCATGTTTTTGCAATCAGAAATACGTAGGGATAAAGCGACAGGGACAAAATCACGATTGCACCCGGAAGCGAGAGTATGTTGAAGAAGAGGAATTGTCCCGTTTCAACACCCATGTTGTTTCGCAGGTACACATAAAGTGGCGAAGTGTAATCGAGCATCGCCACCCATGTGAATCCAAGTATGTATCCAGGAATGGCAATGGGTAAAATGAGTGCCCATACCATAATTCTGCTGCCCGGAAAGCGGTACGTGCTTACGAGCCAGGCCGTGGATGTACCGATTAAAAACACCAGAAATCCAACCCCGAGAAGCAGATAGAGGGTGTTTGCCAGATAGCCGGGCAACAGATTGGAAGTGATGTGACCCCATGCATGATCACCGGCCTTTAGCAGATGGGTGAAAATTATCAGCAATGGGAACACCACAGCCATGCCAATGATAAAAGTGGCTACTGACCAACGGTTGAAATAGTTTTGCTTTCGGGCAGGATTAAATTTTTCGGTTAAAAATCTGAACATCTTGATCTGTTTGTCCGCAAGTAAGCGGTTTTTGGAGGGGCTGGTCTATTCCCAGCCCACAGTGTTGAAAATAACCATTGCCTGGTGCAGGTGCTGTCCCAGTTTGTGCAACGGCAGTGTGTCAGCTTTAAATGTGCCCCAATCATTAAGCAATGCAGGCCATTCAATATTCGGATTTACAGGATATTCAAAGTTCTCTTCGGCAAAAAGAGATTGTGCGCGATTTTCGAGCAGGAACTCAATTAACTTGTTGGCATTTTCATAATTGCGGGCATTGGCGGCAATTCCCACACCACTGATGTTTACATGGGTTCCGCGACCGTTTTGGTTGGGAAAATGGATGCCCACCTGAGCGGCTACTTCGCGTTCTTCGGCGTTGGAAGAGTTCACCAGCAGACCTATGTAATAGGTGTTGACGATGGCTATGTCACCCACTCCGGCAGCAATGGCCTTCACCTGGTCGCGATCGTTGCCACGTGGCGTTTGGGCCATGTTGGCAACCAGTTTGTGTCCCCATTGTGTGGCACTATCGGTGCCCAGCGCTGCAAGGATGGATGCCATTAGTGTCTGGTTGTAATGGTTCTGTGATGAACGTACCAAAATCCGTCCATTCCATTTGGGGTCGGCCAGTTGCTCATAACTGTCCAGCTCCGATGGATTCACCCGCTCTTTGTGATATACTATCACACGGGCGCGTTTTGTGAATCCGGTCCAGAAATCCTGGTCGTCGCGGTAATGAGAGGGTACTATTTCTTTGATTTTTTGCGACTCAAAAGGTTGCAGAAGACCCATTTCGCGTGCCAGTATCAGGCGCCCCGCATCGGCCGTAATAATAAGGTCGGCCGGCGATCGCTCGCCCTCCATCTGAAGTCTGTTGATAAGCTGATCCGAATTGGCTTTTATGAGGTTTACCCGTATGCCGGTTTGCTGGGTAAACTCGGCAAACAGAGCTTCGTCGGTACGGTAATGACGACCTGAGTAAACATTCACCTCCTCGCCGGAGGGGCCGCATGAGGTTGCAACAAGGGCAATTGCAGCAATAATTAAATGGATGGTATAACGCATAAAAAATCTGGATTAATGAACTGTTTATCAAGGTTTGTATAGCAAAATTTGATTTTCCGGCAGTTGGTGATAATTGTTGTCGGCGAAAATCTTACTGTTTTAACCATCGGCAAACAACATAAACAGTTGTTGATTTTACAATTATTTCATTCAAAACGTGTGATTACATTCCTAACAAACAATGATAGGTGCCAATGGGTTTATGTTTGGAGGGAAAATCTAATGTAATAGTTGTTAAAAAGATGTTTCAACGAAACAATGTTTTTCAATTTTCACTGCCACTTATCGTGTGGTCGTAAAATCATTGCCACATTTTGCGTACACTTTACGATGCCCGGGTATCAATTCACGGTGTTTGGCGACCAACCGTTTTGTTGGTGTGAGGTATTGGAACTATTTTTGTTCGCCAAACCAAATATTTATAAGTTTTCTAACCCAAGTTTTTCCATTTTATGAGGTTGTCATTAATTCTAGTTGTTTTAGGCTTCTGCTTTTTACCGGCAACGGGTCAGTATCAAAGCAGTTTCAGAGACTTCAGATTTCTCGAAATTCGTGGCCATACCGGCAATCATCTCTACACCGGCGAAGAGTTGAAGGATGTGCTGGCCAACGGTTATGGATCTGTTGAGGTTCGTTACGGCTGGCAGAGTGCCAACCCCGATGGCTGGCAGAGCATGTATCTTTACCCTGCCTACGGATTGGGTTGGTACAGTGGCTTTGTGGGTAACCCTGAGCAACTGGGTAAACCCGGAGCCGTTTATGGTTTCATCTCTTTTCCGTTGTTTAATCACCACCGCCACCAGATGATGATTGAACCTGCTTTTGGGCTCAGCTATGATCTGAAACCTTATGATGAAGAGACCAATGCCCATAACGATGCCATCGGGTCACGGTTCAATGTGTATTTCAACTTCAATATAGGAGCCAGATATCGGTTAAACCGAGAGATAGATCTCACCTATGGCCTCGATTTTACCCATTTTAGCAACGGCCGTTCCTTCCGACCCAATTCCGGTCTTAATATGTGGGGGCCAAACGTCGGGTTCAGATACCATTTCAATACAAAACAGAACAAAGTTGATAACTCAGCCTTTCCGAAAGTGATTCTCGATAGTCGCCCAATGTTGACACATTTTAATCCGGCAACCCCTATTCGTAAGGGTGAGATGCTTGTTTATGCGGCTGGCGGCATTGTGCAAAATGATGAGGATAAAGGAACCAACAAACAACATGGCACTTTTACTTCATTTGCGGAGTATAATTACCGGCTCAATATGAAAAGTGGTTTTGCTGCGGGCGTAAACTGGTTTTATGATGGGAGCCTTGTGAGCAGTTATGATGCATATTCGCATCACTTTTATGGTGTGCATGCCGGATATGATTTCATGTTCTGGAATTTCAGCTTTCGGGTACAGGTTGGAACATATTTACACAACCAGGCCTTTGATATGAAAGGCAATTTCTTTTTCCGTCCGGCGCTAAAATATGACATCAACAAACGTTTTTTTGCGCAACTTGGCCTTAAAACGATGGCCGGCTTCAAAGCCGATTGGGTTGAGTATGGTCTTGGGGTCAGGTTGTTTAACTGATGGCTTCATGAAATCAAATCTCCTCTGAGTAGTCGGAAAATGATCCATCTGTTGTACCTTTGCGTTTTTCAATAATATTCTATTAATGCATCCGGCCATTCTGAATAAATGGCCCGGGTTGATCCGGTAAATATTTTCATTTTTTATGGCTCAGAAACCATCAATTCCCAAAGGGACACGTGATTTTACACCTGCCGAAATGGTGCGGCGCAATTTTATTTTTGATACCATCAAAGGGGTGTTTCAGATGTATGGCTACATGCCCATTGAAACCCCTGCCATGGAAAACCTCGATACATTGCTTGGTAAGTACGGCGAAGAGGGGGACAAGCTGCTCTTTAAAATCCTTAATTCAGGTGATTTTCTTTCCAAGTCGGATGCGGCACTTTTAGCTGCTCGAGATTCAAACCGCATCACTGGCCAAATAAGTGAGAAAGGTCTGCGATATGACTTGACTGTGCCGTTTGCCCGTTTTGTGGTACAGCACCAAAATGAAATCACACTGCCTTTTAAGCGCTATCAGATACAGCCCGTTTGGCGTGCCGACCGTCCTCAGAAAGGCCGTTACCGCGAGTTTTTTCAGTGCGACGTGGATGTGGTAGGCAGCGATGGCCTTATCAACGAAGTGGAACTTATTCAAATTGTGGATGAGGTTTATCGTAAACTAAATATCCGGGTGGTGGTGAAGCTGAACAACCGTAAGGTATTGGCCGGCATTGCTGAAATTATTGGTGAAGCCGACCGGATGGTTGATATCACTGTGGCTATCGACAAACTTGATAAGATAGGCCTCGACAAAGTAAATGCCGAACTGCACGAACGTGGCCTTACACCGGAGGCCATTGATAAACTTCAGCCAATTCTTGCTCTGTCTGGCAGCAATGGGGAGAAACTGCAATCGCTTTCGCAGATTCTAAGCCAATCGCCCACCGGATTAAAGGGGGTTGAAGAGCTTACAACGGTTTTGAAAATGGTGGACACGCTTAAGTTGCATACACCTGTGGAGCTTGACTTAACGCTTGCCAGGGGACTGAATTACTATACAGGCGCTATTTTTGAGGTGAAGGCTCTTGACGTGGAGATTGGAAGTATCACCGGCGGTGGACGGTACGATGACCTTACCGGCATCTTTGGGTTAAAAGGGGTGTCGGGCGTTGGTATCTCTTTTGGAGCCGACCGCATTTTTGATGTGATGAACCAGATGAATCTTTATCCCGACACTGTAACGGCTGCCACGCAGCTGCTGTTTGTTAACTTTGGTGAGAAGGAAGCAGCGCACTGCTTGGGACTGGCCACCTTTTTTCGCAACAAAGGTGTGCGCACCGAACTATATCCCGATGTGGCCAAGATGAAAAAACAGATGTCCTATGCCGATAAAAAGGGTATCCGTTTCGTAGCTATGGTGGGAGAGGACGAAATCAACAACAATAAAATAACCCTGAAAAACATGGTTTCGGGCGAACAACAAACGCTCACACCCGAGGAGGCTCTAAGCTTAATCGGTTAATGTTATTAGGAGATAAAAAAAGTCCGGATGGTTATTGGGTAGCCATCCGGACTTTTGCTTATAAACAATTAACTCCCTTATATTCTCGAGATAAACTGATTTTTTTCTTCCTGAGATTCTATGCTGGCATTTGACTCACGGATGACTCTTATCAGACGTATTCTGAATTCATGCTCGGCTTCGTATAGCAATATCACCTGATCGATGGTCAGTATTTGTTTGAATTTCTGGTGGTAGTGCCGGTCGAGCCGTGCCTCTTCCCAACGCAGTTGCATCTGCAGGTCGAGCGATGCCTCTTTTTGTGCCGCAGTGAGCTTCTCCATGTTCTCTTTTAACTCAATACGTGCAGTACTGCGACGGGTAATCAGGCTGTCTTTCTTTTGCCAGTATTCATTGTAAACCGGCCAGAAGCGCTGCGCAACCGCACTGGTGAGACCAATGCGCTCGGTAATAAATGCCGCTTTTTGTGCCTTTATGCGCTCAATTTGTTCAGCTTTTGGGCATTTGGTTTGCGCTTCTATGCTAAACGATAAAATGATGGCGAATAGTGTAATAATTAAGCTTTTCATAAGCTATGTCAATTAGTTGGGGAATTTCAATAAAACAGGGTAAGCATAATCAAATCTTCATCATCAATGCCTTTGAACAGGATGCTGTCGGGCATAATTTCAATGTTTGAGATCCCTTTTTCGGTGATTATCTCAAGCAACTCGTGCTCGCCGTAATAGTCGCCGGGCGAGAAGTTGAAAAATCCACCATTGCTGATGGTTTCCTGATTAAACTGTCCGGGGTAAATGCGTTCCGGAAGTTGCTTATAAAGCAGTGCAATGATAAGAAATGCAGCAGCCATGCCTATCCATGGGGCAATAAGCGATAGCTTGGAGCCTATTTTATGCTTTTCAGGGCTTTCCAAATCAATTTGTCGCATCAGGCGTGCGTCAAACCCTTCGAAGTAGCCATCAGGTACTTCAAAAGGATGTTTGGTATTCCATTTTGGTATGTCTTCACTCATGTTGGTAATCTTTGATAAACGCAATTCCGGAAGGTTTGCATTTTTTAGACCATGTTATATTTAAAAAGTTTAATCTGTTGTAATCAGGATGTTTAAAACAGATGTGAGGTAATTGGATTTGAAATGGTTAGATGTGTGTGGTTCACTCGTGAAGATGTCTGTAACTATCTTCTTACCCACCTGGCTCCCTCACCATCTTACATCCAAACACCTTTTTAGCTAAAATCTCAACATCTTTCTATCTCCCATCTATACATCTAATATCTAAACATCTCAACATCAAAACAACTCTTTATCAATGAGTGCTTCAATTTTACGCACTGCATGAAAATAGGAGGCTTTTAGAGCTCCTACGGAGGTGTTCAGGATTTCGGCCATCTCTTCATACTTCATCTCATCAAAATACTTCATGTTGAATACCAGTCGCTGCTTGTCGGGCAGAGTAAGAATACTTTTCTGAAGTCTTTTTTGAATTTCATCGCCATTGAATAGCGGATCCTCGTCCAGTTGACCAGACATCACCGACTCCAAATCATCGAATGAGTTGAGCAGTTCTGTTCGTTTTTTGTTTAAATGGTTGAGCGCTTCATTGGTGGCAATGCGATAGAGCCAGGTAAACAATGCGGAATCACCGCGAAAGTTTCCCAGATTTTTCCAAACCTTGATGAAGGTGTTTTGAAGAAGATCATCGGCATCCTCATGAATTATGACCATTTTTCGCAGATGCCAATACAGACGTTGCCGGTATTTCTCTACCAGCATCGAAAAGGCCTCTTCGCGTTGCCGCGGAATCTGCGCCATGGTTAATATTTCCTGATCGGTTGGATGCATGAATGGTGCTTTCAGTGTGCGAATGTACAAAAAAGTTATTGGAGACGTGAAGTTTGATTCGGATATCACTGTTGAACCTGAGTGGCATTTTGTTAAGAATTGCAATAGTAATATAATTGATGCCCGAAATGCTGAAAATTTGATGTACTTTTGCACGCTGAAATTTAACAATCTAATCTCATGGCCTTAAAGTGCGGTATCGTAGGTCTTCCCAACGTGGGAAAATCAACTCTTTTCAACTGTTTATCCAACGCCAAAGCGCAGTCGGCAAACTTTCCTTTTTGCACCATTGAGCCCAATTTGGGTGTTATCACTGTGCCCGATGAGCGGTTGACAGAACTTGAGCGTTTGGTAAAACCGCAGCGTGTGGTTCCTACCACCGTCGAAATTGTGGATATTGCAGGTCTTGTGAAAGGTGCCAGCAAAGGCGAAGGGCTTGGCAATAAGTTTTTGGCCAATATACGTGAGACCGACGCCATTATTCACGTGCTGCGCTGCTTCGAAGATGACAACGTAACTCACGTGGATGGTTCTGTGGATCCGGTGAGAGACAAAGAGGTGATCGATATTGAGCTTCAGCTCAAGGATTTGGAAACAGTGGAAGCCCGCCTTCCAAAAGTTGAGAAAATTGCCAAAACCAGTAAGGATTTTGATACGAAAAAACTATATGAAGTGCTGGTGAAGTATCGCGAGGCTTTGTTGCAAGGCAAGTCTGCCCGCACCGTTGAACTCACCGAACCTGAGCTAAAGGTGTCACGCGAGTTGTTTCTGCTTACCAATAAGCCGGTGATGTACGTGTGCAACGTGGACGAAGCCTCTGTTGTAATGGGCAACAAACACGTGCAAGCTGTTAAGGAAGCCGTTAAGGACGAAAACGCCGAAGTGTTGGTGATTGCTGCACAAACAGAAGCTGACATTGCTGAACTGGAGACTTTTGAAGAGCGCCAGATGTTCCTCGAAGACTTGGGCCTCAAGGAGTCGGGTGTAGCCAAGTTGATTCGTTCAGCATACCGATTGCTCGAACTTCAAACCTATTTTACGGCAGGTGAAAAAGAGGTACGTGCCTGGACTTTCCATAAAGGATCACTCGCTCCGCAGGCGGCAGGGGTTATTCATACCGATTTTGAGAAAGGGTTCATTCGTGCTGAGGTTATAAAATACGATGATTATTTGAAATATGGCTCGGAAAATGCCTGTAAAGAGGCCGGAAAGATGAATGTGGAAGGGAAGGAGTATGTGGTTTGCGATGGCGACATCATGCACTTCAGGTTTAATGTGTAACATTTATCTTGCATTGACAGCGCTAATGAGTCATCCGAATTGAAGCCTTAAATGGCTCATAGTCTTGAAAAAAAAGAGTTAAATAATTATAAACAGAGTTTTTGCTGTTGGTGAAATAGCAATTTCTTTCTTTATTTGTATCGTTACAGTAATTGTTGAATGTACATTTAGTGGCATATTTTAATAACAGTTTGTAAGTTAATGAGAAAGAAAGATTAATAATTAGAGTGATGAGATTTAATATGTTTAAAACGGAGGAGAAAGAGACTGAGGTCATTGCGAGGTTAAAAAGAAAGATTTTGATCTATTCAATTGTAGAAGTTGTAATTGTTTTGGTGTTGATAGCTTTTGGCACTTTCCTGTTTAGCATCACTCTTTCGTAGTTTTTCCTAACCTATTCCATTATTTGCAGGGAGAATGTTTTTCGCGCAATCTCCTTCCCGTCGAGCCAGGAAATTAATTCCCATTCTCCGGCTTTATCTTCGTAGGGTGGCCACACCGTATCTCCCAGAAAAAAAGACCAATCGTTACTATTTACAAATTCTTCACCGTCAAATGGCGGAGCAATATCTCCTTCCTCATTAAAAAATGGAGGATGGTTAATTGTAAAGGACAGTATTGAGCCTTTGGCTTTCTTAATTTTCAACACGTATCCAAATTCTATTTCAGGAGTAACCGGAATCACAGTTGTTATCTCTTTTAATTTTGGCAATTCCCGCGACGCCCTGTCCCATGTTTCGTATATCCCGTAGCTGTAGAGTTCAATTTGCGGCTTCTTCTTTGGCATAATTGTTCTAGAGGTTGTTAAGATAATATCTGAGTTGATCCATCATTATTGGGATGTCTGTTTCATCCACATGATGCTGAATGAGTATTTGCCTGTCATTTTCAAAAGCATCGAGAAATTCTTTGATCGAATGACCGGGATGCGTCACGCTTTTCTGGTACCAGTTTAGCGCTTCCTGACGCTTGCCTTCACACCATTTCACATGCCCCATGTTCATGAAGTCGTGCTGATTTGGGTTGTCGTTCAGCAGTTTTTGACAATACTTTTCGGCCTGATCAAACTTTCCCAACGCCAGCGCACACCATACAATGGGGCGCCACACTTTTTTGTTTGATGGATCCAGATACTCCACTTTGAAATAGTATTTCAAAGCATCGGTAAAGTTCTTGGTTTCGAGGAGGCAATGACCAATGCTCACTTGGGTGTGCAGATTGTCGGGCGCTACCCGTTCGGCCTCCAGATAGTACTCAAGGGCTTTTTCAGGATTCTTCAGATGGCGGTAACAGAGTGCAATTTTTTTCAGGTTCCACAGTTGGCCGTGGTTAAACAAATCGGCTTGCAGGTATAGCTCCAGCGCCTGCTCATGTTGTTGCAGCTGTTGGTAACAAAAGGCTTGCTTTTGAAGTATCTGCATCGATGGGGTGCTCTTTTTTGCCAGCTGATTAAACACTTCCAATGCTTCGGCATAGCGGTCTTTTTCAAAAAGGTACTCGCCCAGTTTCAATAAAAGGTCATCTCCCGGAAACAGAAACTGAATGAACCAGCGGTTGTGAAAATCCATTTTCCACGAGAAGGGATCTTCAAAGCTGTGGCGCTGTCTGTGTACCCTGAAAAACCGGTAAAGATCCTGAATGTATTGGTTTGAGATGGCGAGTGCCTGCTTTTCGTGCTGTATCAGCTCATCACTCTTCTCTATTTCGCGTATGGCGCCCAGTTCGGCCAAAAACATCTGTCCCATCATCTCCTTTTGAGCCGAAGGCATTTGTGGTATGCTCAGGATGAGTGAATATTTGTCGGAATTGCAGAGTATTCCCGATTCGGCCATTCCCTTAAGCAAATCGGGATTGCGAAATGGCCCGCTTTCGTGCTTCAGTATGTCGTTTACAATGGGGCTGGGATAGCTAAAAGGCAGAAACCAATTGTCGATGAGGTTGAAGAAAGAGAAGTGTTTCAGCATCCTGAAAGTGGATAGAAACAGGTCGGCTCCTTCCATCTGCAATTTGGAGAACTCCTCAAGTTTGCCCATCAGTTCGGGTGAGTCAGAGAGGATGTTTTCCCAATCGGGATTTTTGCCTTCCTGGAAGCTTTCGCCTAAAATATTGTCCAAATCAAGCCGGTTTCTGAGGTTTGGGTGGATTCTGGCCACTTCCGGTAATATTTCATCGGTCAATTTGCGGGCAAGCTTTTCTGTTTCTCGCGTTCGGGTAAGCTGAATGATGATGGATTGCAGTATCTGAATCTCTTTGTTGTTCGATTTGAGGGCTTCGAGTTTTTGTAATGCAGTGGGATATAGGTGAAGCCGCTTGTCGTAGTTGTAAAGCACTAAAAGCAGACCGGTCAACGCTCTTTGTTTTACTTCCGGATTGGCGTGACCCGTCAAATCAAAAAGCAGCTCAACTGCTTTAATGTTGAAGTAATGCATCAGATGGATGGTGATTGCGCTCACCATCACACATTGCCTGTCCCATGGCAATCCTTTGTCCGAAAAGAGGGTGTTGGTATCATCTGCGAATTTGTAAACCTTCTCATCGGTTAAAAGAAGTGAGAATAGCGTTTGGTATCCTTCACTGAGAATTTCTGAGATGGGCAACTCTTCCTCGTGCATTAGGGCGCGCTTGTCGAGCTCGGCAAAGCAGGCAGCCAGTGTATCGGTGAATAGTGATGCCGGAACAGATTCGTACTTGCGGCGCAATTCGCAAAAAGGCCCCTGCCCATATCTGGTGAAAAGGGTCAGGAAAATGTCGTCGGCAAGTTTGAAGATGTCGGCCACCAGATGGTTATATATTTTCTGACGTTCGGGATCGGTGAAGCCTTCTACAGTATAATGCAACAGGCTTTTGTAGGTCATCTCGATGTTGTAATGGGTATCAATCAGCTCACTTTTGTGGGTGTCTTTTACCACCTCGCGCAACATATCCAATGCTTCTTTAAGCCTTTTAAGGTTAAGCAGAGTGTAAGTTTTTGATTGTTTTTTACGTATTGCTGAGTGTTCCATCTGTTTTTACCTTTCAAATTTTATGATTACATCCACACCAGAGTCTTTCACATCGCCATGCATCAACCGTAGCGAGAGCCTTCTGCTCAACTCATACTCCAGCGTTATGGTTTCGGGTGTGATGGCGTCCTGACCCGATTGTCCAAAGCTGCGCTGGTAGGTGACAAAAAGGTTGTTTGTGATGTATTTTCCAACCATAAAGGTAGTGTTTTGCCAGTTATCTCCTGCATCAATTTCAATCATGTCGAGGTTAAAGGTGGAGCCAATGGTTTTGCTCAATTGTGATGAAACCAGCCCCGTGAGCAGGCGCGAAGGTACCGCGTTGGATACCCCCTCCTGGTTGCCGTAGCTTAGCTCGTCAAAGGGTTGCCCAAAAAGCAGATAGGCCATGGCATCGGCCTCGGGTATGGATTGCCGGTCGAGTTCAAACTGGATGTCGGGGTCGGATGCTCTGCCACCTACAATGAGCATCAATTCGCGCTTTAATCTGTCACGGGTTCTGAAAGCATAAGCAGCCCGCAGGTTAAGCTGCGGATCAAAGGCATCTCCACCTGTAAAAGTGAGTTCCCCTTCGCGCACATTGAGTTTTTTCCCATAAAGGGTATAGAAACCCCGGTGAACCCCCAGCGTGCCAAAGAGCTCGAATGCCTCACTGTTTTTAACAACGTCGAGGTTTCCATAGAGCTCCATCTGCATGTCGGGTGAACGCAGCCAGGTGTTGCGCGGCACATCGAGTCTGATGGTGCCGGTAACCTGTTCCATGATGCCCGATTTAGGTTCGGTGCGTTGTCGCACTGTAAGGGTGGTATCTGTTAAAATCACATCACCCGAACGCTCCTTAAGTGCCTGAACCAACAATGGGTCATTCAAGTCGGCTGACTCATGGGCTAGTTTCATGATGGCCGGAAGGTTAAAGCTGGATCGCAACACTTTGATATTTCCGCCAAAGCGCGGGTTGTGATCCACATCCCTGAAAAAGGCATCGGCATCAATTTGAATTTGAAAATCACGATGACGGGTTAAGTAGAATTGATTGGCACGCAGATTCATATTGGCCGACTTCATTTTACCTGTGAAGAGTGAAGAGTCCATTTCTACAACTCCACTGGCCAGAAGTGTGCCATTGAAGTGGCGCGCAAAAATCGTGTCAATAAGGATTTGGGTGTCGTCGATTGAAAGCTTCAGGTGCAAATCCTTGTAGTCGATGCCATATTTTGGCAAAGGTAGTTCGCCATTTGTGATGTCGATTTTTCCTTTTATGATGGGGCTGCTCACATGCCCTTCACCGGCTATGTCAAAGGAGAGCAATGCTTTTGGTTGCTGCACGCCAGGCATGGTTTGAAAGAAGCCGCTCAACCTGGTATTGCTGGCCAACAGGTGTGCTTTAAACGTTTTGGGCCACGATATGAGAAGGCTGTCGTTCAGGGAGATGGTCAGTGGCGATGCGGCTCTGATTTGGATGGAATCGCCAGTAGCATTGTAGATGGCAGCCCGAATGTGGGCCGTATCGCCCGGAAAGTGCAAATTTGCCTTAAATCCGGAAATGGCCAGGGGGTCGGCTTCGATGTTGACGAGGCTCGTGTTTCCGTTGATGGTGAAGGATTGGTGGTTGCCGTTAACGTCAAGATTTAGGGTTGCACGACCTTTCATGTATTGCTCCGAAAGGCCGAACATTGAAAGCATCTCCATGTTAAAATCCTTGATGCGGGCATTGAGTCTTATGGAGTCTCCCTGTTGGTAAACGGCATCAATACCCAATTGAAACAAAGCGTCGCGTTTGTCGTTAAGAATAAAATCATTAACTGCAACACGTTTGTCGGAGTATGTGATGCGGGCAGGTGTGTCTGAAGTTTGTAAATGGGCAAATGGTGTTGTCAGCGATAGTTTTTCCAACATCACATCCATCACATCGCCAAGGTTTCCCCTTGCAGCCAGATCAATTATATAGTCGGCAGGCAGGTAGGCTATAAGTTCTGTAGCCCAGAGTGAGTCTGCCAGCGAGGCATTTATTCGCAGGGAGTCCGACTTAAATCCGGATATTTCAAATCCTGAGGCATTAATCAATGCATTAACAAACGGCGTGTTTTTTTGCCATAAACCATCTGAGTTTAGGTGTAGATGGTTAACAGTGAGCGTTGTATCCATTTCAATGTGCGAAGCAATGGCGTGCAGGTTGAACGTGAGTGAATCTGTTCTGCCACCCAATTTAGCGTCAACGGTGAGCGTGTCCCAGCTAACCGGCTGTGTCACGTAGTGCTCAAATGCCGATGTGTTGGCAATTTTGCCTTTAAGATGCGCGCGTACATTGCCCTCAAAATCGTAGATGGCGTTCAGTTGTGCTGTGAGCGACTGGTTTGAAATTGATAAAGTGTCAAGTGTCAGCCTTTTATTTTCGTAATGCCCGAAAAAAGTCAGCGAGTCAACCGGGATATGTTCAATGATGGACTGGGATATTTTTGCGTTGAACTTTGCCGATCGCTGTTCGGAAGCAATACCCTGCCCCGTGGCATTGAGGTATAAAGTCAAAAGCGTACTGTCAGCATATTGCGGCACAATGGTGTGTAGCGCCAGATTTTTGGTGGAAAGCTCAGCCTTAAAAGGGCCATTGGGCGTGTTCAGGTCAAAGTCGGCAAGCAGGTCAAGGGCGCCAAAAACACCGCTTATTCGGATGTTTGCATTGGTTTTGCCCGCAGCATAACGCAGTTCCATCAAACCCCTCTCCAGAAAATAGTTTTCCCAACTGGTGCCATGCATGTTACCCGAAATAGTAAGTGGTGGCGACGACTTTTTGATGCCGTTGCCGCGGATGTTCAACTGGGTATTGAGCACCAGAGGTATTGGCTCTGTTTCTATCCAGTTATTTGGTCGCAGATTGCGGATGTCGAGGTTTAAATCAACGGGTACTGTGTGCCGCAGTGAATCGCTAAGCAGTGCCGAAAACTGTTTTACCATGCCGTTTAAGGCGATGGATTCATTGCTGTGGGCAACTCTTATTCGGAACTTCAACGTGTCGTCCTGGTTTGTGGCTTCAAAGTGTAAGTCTGGGGTGGCCGGCAGTTTTATGTCGGGCAAAATAAAGTCAAATTCCTTCATGTGGATGTCTGGCCACTCCAATTGAGCGTTAAACGCGTCGAGGTCTTTGTAACGCGCATCCAGATTAATCTCATTGAGTGCAGTTGTCAGCCTAAAATCGCTAATGACCCATTGCTCAAAGTCAGACTGTATGTTTACAGTGAAATTTTTCAAGATGAGGTTGGGGGCATGGCTTTCAAAGCTGAAGGTTTTTAGATTTAGTGCCAGCTCATTGGACGAATAAAAAGCGCTGAGGTTAAGTGTGAGGTTATCAATCCTCCCGGGAGCCAACGACTCCGGAATGTTGAGATGAACCTCTCCTTCTGTTATGAGCAGGGCTTGCAATCTTACCGAATAGGGGAATGGCGCAGCAGCAGTAGTATCAGCAGGTGTCTCTGAAGGGCGTATGAGCCGCGAGAAGTTCCAAACGGAGTCTTGGTCGAGTTCAATGTTAACCCTTGGCCTGAGGAGTTCTATTTCATCTATTTTAATCTGTTTTTTAAGCAGAGCGAGTGGGGTATATCTTAGCTTAAGGGCATCAAAGGAGATGAGCGTGTCGCCATCCAAAAAAAGAACAGAAAGGTTTCTGATTTCGAGGTTGGTGAAGAAGTTACCTCTTATCTCGTCAACGTGTATCGCCCCATTGATGTTTTCGCCCGCAATTTCAATGGCTTTTTCCTTTACAAAATTACGAAACCACGCTGTTTGAGTCACGGCCAGGGCGCCCATCACCAGTAAGAATAGTGAAAGAAAAAACCAGAGTATGATGTTGAGCGCTTTTCTCATCTGTAAATTAAATCTAAAACATAGGGACTAAAATGCGTGTCCAATATTCAGGTGAAACTGCCATTTTGCGGAATCGTCCCATACGGGACGAGCCACATCAATGCCAATGGGGCCTATGGGCGTGGCAAAACGGATGCCACCGCCAGCGGCATAGCGTATCTCCGAGAGCGTAAAGTGCGACGCCTGACTCCAAACATTTCCCGCATCCAGAAAGGCAACGATGCTCAGCGGCCCTGCTATCTTGATGCGCGGTTCAAGAGAGGCTTCTATCATGCTCTTTCCACCGGCCGGAATGCCCAATTCATCGGTTGGCCCCAGCTGTTGACGCCCCCATCCCCTCACCGAGCGACTGCCTCCGGCAAAAAAACGCTCCTCAACGGGTATCGTTTTTGCGGAGCCGGTTGGGTTTACCGTACCTGCTTTTAGTTTTATGGCCAGTATCAGATGGTCACTAAGCCTTTGGTAGTTTTTTGCTTCAAACTGATATTTCAGAAAGGGATATTTGCCGCTGAATATAGAGGTGTTCGCTTTGGCATTTACGGCTACAGTCCACCCTCTTGCAGGGTCGAAACGTGGTCGCGCATTGTCATAGAGTAATCCGGTAGCCGCACCTGTTTTGGTGTATGTGCGGCTAAGTATTGTCAGGTCTTCAATGAGGGCCAGAGAGGTGGTGTCTAACCGCACTGTTTCTGAATAGAAGTTGAGTGAGCCGCTGAGCTTATCGGTAATTTTGTTGAGCAGAATCAGGTTTGAGCTGTAGCTGAAAAGCTCATAGCCGGGTTCTTTTTGTTTCTTTATGGATGGCGAAAAAGCAACGGTGGAGTTGGGGCTGAAAGCTGCCGGTTGTGTCAGTGTGGCCTCCACCCGGTATGGTTCCAAAGCCGAGTGTTTGGCGTAGAGATTCAGTCGTCTGGCGCCGCCGGTAAAGTTGAGCACCTGAAAATCTACAAACGTGCGAAACTGGTCTTCCCTGCCATAACCCACCCCCACACGCGTGGAAGTGCGCGGGGCTTCTGTGATGTTGATTTGCACTGGAATGGTGTCTTTCATGTCGCGCGAAAGCATGGCCCGCACCGAAGCAATACGGAATGTGCCCAGCTGATATATCTGTTGTTGCGATCGGTTGAGCTTCTCTCTGCTGTACACATCACCCGGTTTGTAGGCAAGCTGCCGCCTGATGATGCGTTCAGGTGTCCGCTTCTGTCCGCTGATGGTGGTTTCGCCAAAATAGCTCTTTGGCCCGGGGCTCAAATTCCAAATTACATGCGCTGTATTGACCGCAGTATCTGCGATAATTTCCGGCTCCAGCTCAGCGTATGCATAGCCATTCTCCACCATGCGTCGTGTGATGAGATCGCGGTCGTTCCAAATAAGGTTATCCTGAAAACGCTGACCTACGCGCACCTGAAGCAAACTACGCCGGCGCGTCGACAGCTCCAGCAACCGCTTGTTCATGAGTGTGTCGGGGCCGGTGAATGCTACCGAATCAATAACCACTGGTTCGCCTTCGGTAAGTGGTATGGTAAGTTCTGCCTTGCGACCATTTCTGCGCAGTTTTACAATCGGTTCCCCAATTTGTATGTGGATAAAACCTTCGGATTGATAGAAATGTCTCAACTCCCTCACATTCATGTTGTATGCGTCTGTGTTGAAGTACGAAGGGGTTTTTCCAAAGAGCTTTTTTCCGGTCCAGGTTGCTGCAGTAAACGATATTTCGGAAGATAATTCTTTGTTGCTGTAGGTTTTGTTGCCACTAAACTTCAATTTTCTTAGTTCAGGGTCAACTTGGCCGCTCATGTTAAAACAGATGGCGGTCAGAAATGCAATTGTGAATATTTTAAGGGTGCGACGTTTCAATCAAATTTGGTTTTTAATGATGGATTAAAATTAAGCTAATTATCAGAGACTTTTAAATTTAAATGCAGAGATAAATTGAATGTTTGAAAGCTTCGTTATCCGTTTCAATGGTATTGAAAATAGACCATCAAAATCGTTGTGTTAAACAATTATGTATGCTTATTTTTGAACAGTTATCACTCTACGTTCAAAGATAGAGATTTTATCTGTTTTCCGGAATCCATAACCATGCCTTTGGCTATAAATGCGCTGTTAACACGCGTTGGTATAGCTTACTTCTAACTGTTTGCTCATCTGTTAATCAAATATGCCCGGAATTATGGTTTCGCATACCGGACAGGTGTTTACCCGAAGGTGATTTTCCATCAGATGGTTTCCCCTTCGGATGATGAGGTTGGTGTTACAGTTGTGACATCTGGTTTTTTCCAGGTCGTTTCCGGGCATGTTGCCGGTGTAAACGTATTTTAGGCCGCTGCGGGTAGCAGTTATGGCAGCCTTTTCTATGGATTCAACAGGAGTGGGGGAGAGATGGTTCAATTTGTGCGACGGAAAGAACCTGCTGAAATGCACCGGGGTGTCCTCAAAACCGTTGTCAACCAGCCAACAACACATCTTCTCAATCATCTCAATGTTGTCCGTCCAGCCCGGAACAATGAGGTTGGTGATTTCGAGCCATATGCCGGACTCTTTTATGGTTTGCAATGCTTTTAGCACTGGTCTGAGTGATGCGCTGCACAGCTTGTGATAGATGGCATCGTCAAAACATTTGAGGTCGATGTTGGCAGCGTCAATCACCTGACAAAGCTCCCTCAATGGCCTGGTGTTGATGTATCCCGACGATACAAGAATGTTGGCTAATCCGGCATTTCGCGCTATGCGGGCAGTGTCGAGCATGTACTCATAAAAAACCACCGGATCGGTATAGGTGTAGGATATGGAGGTGCAGTTTTGATTTTTAGCGGCGGCAACCAGTTCCGCGCTTGTGAGCCAAACCGCATTTAGGCCGTCAGGTGGCGACTGTGAAATGGTATGGTTTTGACAGTTAAGGCAGCGCAGGTTGCAGCCGTTGGTGGCAACTGAAAATGTGGATGTGCCGGGATGGAAATGGAAAAGGGGCTTTTTCTCGATGGGGTCGATGTTTATGGCACATAGGTTGCCATAGGCCGTTGTAACAAGCTTTTTATTCACATGTTTGCGGGTGCGACAAATACCAGTATCTCCCTCACCGAGCAAACAGGCGTGAGGACAAAGCAGACAGCGCACTGAGTGGTTCTCAACCCGCCACCATGAAGCATCATTATAACTTTGTGACGTCATTGTTATACGTTTGACTTGTTGCGTACGATTTGAGTCGGCTGGCCATCATCACTCAAGATATATACTCAACTCTCTTCTTTTATGACGATGGCTTCATAGATGTAAATGTCTGCATTTTTCCAGCCATCAACACCAATGCCTGCCTTATCGCGTGCGCAGCGACGCAGCATCTCCAGCCTGTCCCAGTTCATGCGCTCGGCCACCTGCGGCAGAAAGGTACCGTGTCCGTGTTCGCTCTTTACAATGATGCCGTGCTTTCCCGGTATAATCTCTTCAACGCTGTTGACTTTTACAGGCGGCGTCAAAACAGATATCTCGATGGTGGCATCGGGTAGCTTTTCCTTTTGAAGGGGTCTGAACCGGTTATCGTCGAATGCGGCGGCTCTCGCACATCGATCCACCACACGCCAGAGAGGCTCATCTTCTCCAATATGGCCGATGCATCCTGCAAGTTTTCCTGCTTTGTATAACGACACAAATGCCCCGGCTGGTTTTTGCAATGACGGAGTTTCTGAGACTGGTAAATCATCTGTGGCAGTGCCATCAAAATAGGAGGTAATGCTTGCCCTGGCGCGCACCAGCAGCTCCTTTCGGTTGGCAACCGACAATGAAAAATCAGCTGCATGTTTATTAACAGCCATAATGGCGTGATAACCTACTACACTGCTTTTGTCGCCTATGGGAGTGTCCCCAGAGTTTTCGTAGAGCACATTCTCAAAGGCAATGTTGTTGCATTCTGTGGTGATGTAAAGCATTGTTAATACCGCCGACCAGCCGCATAGCGAGGTTGTTAACCCTTCAATGTGCTTCGATTTATGCAATTCAAGGGTTTTCAGTAAACTGTCAGGGTCGTTTTTGAGTATGGCATTGGCAGTCTCCCTGTCAGTTGCCACAGCATCATCGTATGTGGGATAGTGTGAAAAATCGGTGCTGATGATGAACAGGTTTTCCGGCGTAAACCAAGGCTTCAATACTTGCGCCATCTCTTTGCAGGTGGCCGGGTCGCGGGTGCCAATCAGTATGGGAATAATGTTAAATGGTTGATTTAAATGGTATTGCAGCAGTGGTAGTTGTACTTCGAGGGCATGTTCCTTTTCGTGCGCCATGGGGTTAAAGGCAAAGAATGGCGAACTCAATGCCAACTGCTCAGCGGTGGATGTATCTACCTTCACCTCGCCCAATGGTGTCCTGAAAGCGGTGCCAAGATAGATTGATGCTCCATCGAAGCCCATCCGGTGGCTCGAACCGATGAGGAAAATCCGCTTAAACCCACTGTTTGGCTCAATCAGACTGATGCCTGCCGCCGCAACCCTGCCCGAATAGATGTAGCCGGCATGCGGAAGTATCAGCCCTCGCAACTCTATCGGATGGCTAATCTCGGGCAAATCATCAAACAAAAGCGCTATCTGCGCACGAAGCTTCAATGGATCCTCGTCATAAAATAATCCCGAAACAGCAGGTTCTCGTATTATCTTCATGGCCTGATTTTTTGTTATCAAAAAAGTTGTTCTTATTCAAATATACTATAGATACTGTTAGTCTGAGTGCCGTAATTCGCCACCCTTCAAAAGTCCGATAAAACACATTTTTTGTAGGTTTTATCTATCTTTCATTAAAGTTACGGAAAATTTACCCGAATTGCTTAAAAAAATTATCATGTTCAAATTGCTTTAAATGCGATGGTTAGGGTGATGAGGTTGTAGGGTGTCAGAAAAAAACTCATTTTTTTTATTTTGTTGTGTTGCGAGATTAAAAATAAGCACCTATTTTTGCAACGCAATTAAGCAAAACAGGGATGACTCAGTAGCTCAGTTGGTAGAGCACATCCCTTTTAAGGATGGGGTCCTGAGTTCGAGCCTCAGCTGAGTCACAAGAGAAGAGAGAGATTGTCGCGCAGATGGTCTCTCTTTTTTTATCGTATAATGTTGTTGGGTTTGCGCCACGATGTGGCAAAATTTTTCAGCCAAAATCCGCGCCGTTAGGTGCGAACGTTCGGTAGAAAACATGTTCGATGCCAATCGCCCGCCCCAATGGGGGCGGAACATGCATCATGTACATCTCCTTTCTACCGAGCGTTGACCCCTGACGGGGTCGTGAACATGGCGCAACATAATTGCAATAACCTTCTTCAATAAAAACCTTTGCGCCTTCGCGTCTTTGTGGTTATTTACCTGCTTCTTTGTGGTTTACAAATTAAGCTGCCCCTTCAGGGCGCCATGTTTTCCTGCAATTAATCACCCGGGGCGCTGCCGCCGGGCTGAATTAACTAAGGCCTTCAGCCTATCCATCAAGACAATTCACTTTTCAAAAAAAACTTTGCGCCTTCGCGCCTTTGTGGTAAATAATGCACCGCTGCCGCCGGGCTGAATTAACTAAGGCCTTCAGCCTATACAACAAGACAATTCACTTTTCAATTAAAACCTTTGCGCCTTCGCGTCTTTGTGGTTAATTTCCTGCGCCTTTGTGGTTAATGGTTTGCGCCTTTGCCGTTGAAATTGCATATTTACAGTCTCACTTTAAGCGAAGCCCTTAATCTAAAACCCCTTTATTTTCAAATGAAATATTTATCAACATGACAAAGACCAAAGAACTCATTCGCGCCCTCACCTTGAAAGATGCCGTGGGCGTTGGATTAGGTGCCATAATTGGCGCCGGCATATTTGTGGTGACCGGCGTGGCTGCCGGCGTGTCGGGGCCTGCATTTATTGTGGGACTGGTGATTGCCGGATTCATTGCCGCCTTTAACGGGCTGAGTTCGGCCCAGTTGGCTGCGGTATATCCACAGTCGGGTGGCACCTACGAGTACGGCTACCGGTTGCTGACTCCCGGTTTTGGCTTTTCGGCAGGATGGATGTTTTTGATTAGCAAGCTGTCGGCAGCAGGGGTGGTGGCCATCGGCTTTGGAAGTTATTTTCACCAGTTGGTGCCTTTGGTTTCACCCGTTTATTACTCTTTGGCAGCCGTGCTTCTGCTCACCCTGGCCAACTACATCGGCATTCAGAAGGCCGGACGAATCAATCTGGTGATTGTGTCGGTCACGCTGCTGTCGTTGCTCTATCTGGTATTTAGTGGCATCGGGGCGGTTGATGTACAAAACTTTAAGCCGTTTGCGCCTTTTGGCTTCATGGGCGTTGCCGAGTCGGCGGCGCTGCTCTTTTTTGCCTTTACGGGGTACGCACGCATCGCCACCTTGGCCGAGGAGGTGCGCGAACCTGAAAAGACCATCCCAAAAGCAGTCATCATCACCATTGCAACCGCCATTCTGCTTTACGCCGCCGTGTCGCTGGTGGCCATTGGTGTGATTGGTGCCGGCGCAATGGCCAGTACGGCCTCGCCCTTGCAGCGTGTGGCCGATGGGCTCACAACACCGGGCGTATCGCTGGTAGTCACGCTGGGCGCTTCCACCGCCATGTTGGGCGTTTTACTGAGCCAGATACTCGGCATCAGCCGGATGATGCTGGCCATGGGGCGCCGCAGGGATTTGCCCGCATTCTTCGAGGCCATCCACCCAAAGAACCGAGTGCCACACGTTGGCATCTTCATCACCGGATTCATCATTCTGATGCTGACGCTGTTTGGAACTTTTGAGTTCATTGTACGGGCAGCTACTTTCACCATCCTGCTTTACTACAGTATTACTAACATTGCCGCGCTGAAACAGCCAAAGACGCAGCAGTTTTATGGCAAGGCAGTGCCTGTGCTGGGACTTATCGGCTGTTTGGCCATGTCGGTGGCGTTGCCAATAACTGTGATGGCTTCGGGTGTGGGACTTCTACTGATTGGTTTTGGTGTGCGGTATGTGGTGAAGCGGTTTTAACCGCAAAGGCGCTTTTAATAACCACAAAGGCGCGAAGGCGCAAAGTTTTTTTTGAAAAAAGTTGTCTTGTTAGATAGGCTGAAAGCCTTATTTAATTCAGCCCGGCGGCAACGCCCCGGGTAATTAATTGCAGAATAACACGGCGCCCTGAAGGGGCAGCTTAAACTTTAAACCGCAAAGAGGCAGGTAAATAACCACAAAGGCGCGAAGGCGCAAAGTTTTTTTAAAGAAGGTTGTAACAATTATGTTGCGCCATGTTCATAGACCCCTTTAGGGGTCACCGCTCGGTAGCAAGGAGATGCACATGATGGCTGTTCCGCCCCGATGGGGCGGGCGACTACCCATTATTTAACCTGCTCCTGCTCAATGGTTACCTGTGTTTGTTTCTGGATGGCGGTGGCAGGCATGATAACCCTGAAGGTAGAGCCTTGCCCTAGTTGGCTTTCTACTTCGATGCGGCCATTGTATATTTTCACAAAATCGCTTACGAGCGATAAGCCAAGCCCCTGGCCGCGCTCGTTGCGTGTACCCCACTCGCGGCTTGTGCCGGTGAACACAAAGAGCTTCGATTTTTGTTCTTCGGTCATGCCAATGCCGTTGTCGGTGACTTCAAGCGTTACGTGATTGTTGGTGTAATCCAGATTTATGGCCACCTGACCATTCTCGTGGGTGAATTTTATTGCATTGTTCACCAGGTTGCGAATGATGGTGCCCCAGCAGTTACTATCGCCCTCAACATCTATTTCGGGTTGGGGTGCGTTGAGCAACAGGTCTATTTTTTTCGACTTGGCCGTTTGCCCGTACACGCCGATGACAGTTTTGGCCAGCCCCACCAACTCCACAGGCTCGTTGCGCACCTGGTAAATGTTTTGTTGGTTCACACTCCAGTGCAGCAGGTTGTTGAGCAGCGACTCCACCTCGCGCGAGGTGGTATAGATGGATTTGTTTATCTCTGTGGCTTCGGCAATTTCGTTCTCCTTTATGAGGATGTTTGCCATATCGGCCAGACTGCTGATGGTGCCAACGGGACCCCGCAAATCGTGTGATATTATT
Organism: Alkaliflexus imshenetskii DSM 15055; assembly: GCF_000517065.1. Taxonomy (GTDB): domain Bacteria; phylum Bacteroidota; class Bacteroidia; order Bacteroidales; family Marinilabiliaceae; genus Alkaliflexus; species Alkaliflexus imshenetskii. Next base: position 2,761,560 of record NZ_KI912105.1, read on the forward strand.
GAGAAGAGCTTGTCTTTGGAGAGGTTGGCTATTTCAAGATTCTTTTTGTTACGCTCAAGTTCACGCCTTTGGCGCATCAGTTTTTTGTTGAGATTGTTGTTGCGCTGGTATGCCCGAATTACATAGAACAGAAGCACACTGATGATGAGTAGCCCTGCGCAGATGAGGTATATTGTTCTTTTAGCCACCAGATTGTAGGTGGTAAGTTTATCTACTTCAGCCTGTTTAAGTCCTACTTCAAACTCCGTACGCATGTTGGCCATGCGGTTGATTACGTCCATGTTTACAAGGCTGTCGCGCAAGGTGTAAAACTCTTTCAGGTAGTGATAGGCTTTGGTGTAATCGCCGGTTGAGCTGTATAACAGGGCAAGATGCTCATAAATATCCCTGTTGTTTTCCGCATTTTGTAATTTATTGGCCAGCGACAACGCTTTTAGTCCATAATTGGCGGCCATATCCATATTGCCTGATTGGAGCTCATTTTTTGATGCATATATGTTGTAAGTTGTTAGCGTATAATAGTCGTTGGTATCTTCTAATATATTAAAGGCTTTACTAAGGAAGAATCTTGCCGAATCAGGTTCGTTTAATCTGATATATAATGCTCCAATATTTCCATATGTGTATGCCGCTTCAATTAAATGATTGCCTGCTTCAAAATACTTAATGGCTTTTTTGTAATACAGTTTTGATGAATCGTTTTGTGAGATTTGATAATATATGTTTCCAAGTTGCAAATAATAAACAGATAAATATCTATGACTGTCAGTAGATGCTAAGAAAGGGAGAGCACTTTTAATATATTGTATGGCTTGTTCATAATTATTTCTCAATCTAAATACATCAGATAATGCATAATAAGAATATCCTACCTCTTTTTGAAAGTTATTATCGAGGGCAATTTGCAGGCTATTTTGCAAATAGGTAAGCGCTTCTTCCGAACTGTTTAGAAAAATAAGAGACTGTCCTTTCTCATAGAAGCCATAATACTGATAATATGGATTCTTGGCCTTCTCGGCCTTTTCAATCAGTTTTTCGGATAGTTCAAGACATGTTTGGAAGTCAGAAGTGTTGTGGATGGCTAATAGCAATAATTCACATTGACGTAAGGTTGATAATTCTGTTTCGTTTTCCAATACCCAAATGCAACTGTCGGCCACAGCTTTATCCCGTCCATGGGCGGTTAGCCCAACAGCACATGATAAAAGTAGTATGATGACAATGCGATACATAACAGGATATTTGGTATCTAAAAATATAAAAAAAGTCCTGTAATTTTTACTTTTACAGGACTTTATATAAAATTAAATGTATTGCTGCTTTGAATTTTAATGCAAAAGACTTAGGGCACTCTAATGAAAGGAGGTAGAGGGTCTCTTGTGTCAATGCCTTTAATGTCAGGGTTTTCGTATAGTTTGCGGGTGTCAGGTATCTCAACAGAATATGAGATTTCGCCTTCACCTTTGTAACCTACTTTCGCCACCCAGGTGCCCCTGGCTACTTGCTGAGGTTTTTCGGCAAGTAGAAACAAATCACCGTTCAGGTTCACGTTGGTTATATCTTTAACACCCGATTTGGGGTCTGCCTGCCACACAATTTCCGCACCATACCCTGCACGAGTAAATATGCTTCGTCCCTGTTGGCCTGAGCCATCACTGTAAACCAATTCCCCATCTACTATCGATACCGTGATGGTAACTGATTTATAAATTGTATCAATGTCACCAATGATGGATTCGCTGGTTGCAAAGTCTGCCGCATCGCTGATTTCATGTTCAGAAAGCTGAGAGCAACTTGCCAATAACAGGCCTAAAGCAACAAAAAACAATGAGAACTTTTTCATTAAGTTAACGTTTTTAAATTAGGTGGAACTTACTGTCCGTATCAAACGGAGCACACTCGCATGATGAGTGTTTGTTCCTGATTAAGGTTTAATACGTATCATGCACGCATCTAAAAGCCCTTGCCATTTTGGCTAAACAGAATGGCTGAATTGTCAATCATTCAAATGCAATTTGACTGATTTCTATCGGCTTTGATTTTTAATACTTAGGGTACTCTTAATCTAGGAGGTGGTGGGTCTCCCAATTTCTGTGCCGTCATATCCTCTTCGTGGGCGCAATTTTCGCATTTCAACACGTTCACATCGTAAGATATTTCGCCTTCGCCATGGTCGGCAGCGCGTGCTTCCCAATGGTCAAAATCCTTTTTGCGAGGTTTGCCGTTGATAATAGAGGTATCACCTTTAATGATAATGCCGGTAATTTCGGTGAGTCCTGAGCATTTGTCGAGCTTCCAAACAATCTTGGAGCCGGGCTTTGCATGTGAGACAATGCTCTTTCCGCAATGCCCTTCCGAGTCACGGTACTCAAGATTCCCGTTTACCTGTTTCAGGTAGATGGTAACTTTTGCCATAAGGGTTTGTTTTTAGTTTAAAAAATATCTGTTCGGAATTATTCTTAATTTTTTTGCAGAGGTTGTTGCTGAATAATTTTAATGCATTAAAGTCAAAGCTGCTGTACACGCCATGCACATTGGGTTTTAAGCGGCCGCCAAACTCATCGCGAAACGGTTTTGGCGCTCTATGGCATTGCGAATAGATAACTGATTATCCCTTTGTGTACTCAAGCCAAAAACATGAATTGCACTATTGACAACTTATTCACTCTCTGCTTATAGAATTATTAATAATTCAAACATTAGGTATAAAAATAGTAAAAAGATGAATTGAACCAACTCTTTATGTTGAGATATATTATTTATTGAGGGTTTCACTCTAAGTGAAGCCCTCAATAAAAGAAACATTTGAAGCCCTCAATAAATGATTAGATTGTTTTTTTCTTCCGTTTTATTACATCTGTCACTCTAACCATATAACATCTAACCATAAACATATTGAGGGTTTCACTCTAAGTGAAGCCCTCAATAAAAAGAAAGAAGTGAAGTCCTCAATAAATGATTACTAACCATCTAACCATCTAACCATCAAGCCGCATGTGGGCCATCACCATGCGTATCTCGCCAAATGAGAAGTCATTGCCCAAAGCAATTTTGGCTTCGGTGAGGCTGGCAAATTGCTGGTTGTTCAATCGCTCTTTTATCAGCTCTACCCGCTCGCGAGGCATCAGTTTTTGTATCTCAATGTCGCCCTTTTCAATGGCTACAGCCAGATGTCCTTCAATGGTGGTGGTTGCCAGGCCGCGTTTTTGCGCAATGGCATCGGTTGAGAGTCCCATCTTAAACAGATCGAGTGTTGTTTTCCAGGTGGGAATTTTTGGCTCCTTGGGTTTATCCGGCTCACGTGAGAAATCGAGTTCGGTGGTAGCCATCTTTTTATCTACCCGGTAGGTCTGAATCAGTTCCAGAATCTCTTTTCCATAGTGGTCGGCCTTTCGTTTGCCCAAACCTTTAATTTTCAGCAACTCTTTGATGGATGTCGGCATTTTGTCGGCAATCTCAATCAACGTTTTGGTGGCCATCACAATGTAAACGGGCATCATGGCCTCATCGGCCTTGTTGTTGCGCCAGGTGCGTAGCAGCGCGTAAAGTTCGGGATGGGCCGATGCCGTCACGTTTGTCTGGGTGCTGCGGGTGGCAGCTTTTTTGGCCACGGCCTTCTCTATCTGGCTTACCGATTTGGCCGAAAGGTATCTGCTAATGGTGAACCCGCCGCTACAGGCGAAGAGGCAGGCACGGTGGGTTTCGTAACTTTTGGTGATGCGCTCCAGCGTGTCTGTGAGTGTTTTGCGAATGGCTTTGTTGTCGGTTTCGGGCTCTGGCTCATCAAGTAGCTTGCCTACTGTGGCATTCAACTGTTGCAAAAAGTAGTCGCTTCCTTTTTGCACGCGCTCTTGCAGCATGAGGTTCTCCTCTACGGGTGTTTGCTGATGATAGAGGCTTTGCAGCTGCGACTTGAACTTCTCGGCCACAGCAGTGATTTTTTCCTTAAACTGAAGGATGGTTTCGTTGAGCACATCGGGCATGGTGCCAACCACCACCTGACTGTGATTTGCCACCTCTTTGTGCAGGTAACTCAGTTGTCGCCACAATATACTGAAGTCAAACAGTTCGGTGATAAGCTCCTGCTCGTATTCCACCTTCAACTGTCTGATGCGCTCCGGGGTGGGCGAGTGGTTGCTGGCCTGCTCAATGTAGCTGTTAACCGATTGGCTGCTGATGATGCTTCTTTCGTTGATGGGCGAGGCGAGCACCACTCCTTCGAGGGTGCGGCAGCGACTCAGCGCCACGTAAACCTGTCCGTGGGCAAACGCAGCGTTGGCATCAATAATGGCATGGTCAAAGGTAAGCCCCTGACTTTTATGGATGGTGATGGCCCACGCAGGCTTGAGCGGCATCTGTACAAATTTGCCAATAATGGATTCTTCAATCTCGTTGGTGGCTTCATTGATGGTGTATTTGTAGTTTTGCCACTCTACCGGCTCCACGGCAATGGGCTCCTCCAGGTCGTCGCACTTCACGTAAACGGTATTGTCAGTGATGCGCTCTACAATGCCAATTTTTCCGTTGAAGAAAAGCTTCTCGCGCGACACATCGTTTTTGATGAACATCACCTGGGCGCCCGGTTTCAGCGTCAGCGATGCTTCGTTGGGGTATGATGATTCGGGAAATTCCCCTTCGGTACTTGCCCGGAACGTGTGTGGCTTGGTGGGGATGGCATCCAGTTTCTCCCGGTTGATGGATTCGGCCTGTCGGTTGTGCGAGGTGAGGGTGATGTATCCTTTGGGCGCTTCAAAGTTGGGGATGTGTCTGCTTTGCAATATGTTTAGCCCCACAGGCGTGAGGCGGTTTTCTCTTATTTGGTTCAGCAGGTCGATAAAAATGGTGTCGCTCTGCCTGAAAATGTGCGTCAGCTCAATGGTCTCGGGCGGAAACAGCTCCAGCACCTTGCTCTGAAAAAAGAATGGCCCTTTGTAGTAGGTTTGAAGCAGTCGCCACTCGTCATCTTTTACCACGGGAGCCAGCTGTTGCAGGTCGCCAATCATCAACACCTGCACCCCGCCAAAGGGGCGGGCACGGTTGCGGAAGCGGCGCAGCACGCCATCAATGGCATCCAGCAAATCGGCCCGTACCATACTAATCTCATCAATCACCAACAGGTCGATGCTACGGATGAGGTTCAGCTTTTCCCTGCTGAAACGGTAACTGTTTTCGGGCTGCTGCTCCTGTTGGGGCAGGTATTGGTTGGGTATCTGTGGGCCAAACGGCAGCTGAAAAAAGGAGTGGATGGTTACACCTCCCGCATTGATGGCAGCCACGCCCGTGGGCGCCACCACAGCCATTCGCTTGGGCGATTGCTCACGAAGTTTCTTAAGAAAGGTGGTTTTTCCCGTTCCGGCTTTTCCGGTTAAGAAGAGATTCTTGCCGGTGAATTCGATAAATTGGCGGGCCAGGTCGAGCCGGGAAAAGGTGTTTGTTTCACTTAATGACATGCTGCTCAAATTTGTCCTATAAAGATAGCCGTTTTTGGTGAACTGCAAAGGCGCAAGAAATTAACCGCAAAGGCGCAGGTGATTAACCGCAAAGGCCCGAAGACGCGAAGGTTTTTTTGAAAAATGAAATTGCTTGATGGATAGGCTGAAGGCCTTATTTAATTCAGCCCGGCGGCAGCGCCCCGGGTGATTCACCGCAAAGGCGCAAGGGCGCAAAGTTTTTTTTTGAAGAGTGAATTGTCTTGTTGTATAGGCTGAAAGCCTTATTTAATTCAGCCCGGTGGCAGCGCCCCGGGTGATTAATTGCAGAAATACATGGCGCCCTGAAGGGGCAGCTTAAATTGTAAACTACAAAGGCGCAGGTAATTAATTATAAAGACGCGAAGGCGCAAAGGTTTTTATTTGAAAAAGGTTGTTGTAATTATCTATCGCACCTCAGGTTTAATACTGTTTTTCTGTTACCGCACCACCACTTATCACATCTGCAAAATATGAATCACCTAACCCCTCAACTCACTCTCCCTCAACCCTAACTATTAACCCCCAACTCAAAACCCTCAACTAATAACCCTAAACCCTAAACCCTCAACCCCCAACTCCCAACCCCCAACCCAAAACTCTCAACCCTCAACTCCCCACCCTCAACTATTAACTCCCCAACTCAAAACTCCCCCAACTCAAAACTAACAAACCTCCTACCTCTTCCGTTTGAAAAACTCTCTCACCAATTCGCTGCACTCATCTGCCATTATGCCGCTTAGAACCTCCGTTTTGGGATGCAGTGGTGAGGGACTGAGACGCAGGTATCCGCGTTTTTCGTCTGCGGCGCCAAACACAATGCGGCCAATTTGCGCCCAGTTTAGTGCGCCGGCGCACATGGGGCAGGGCTCCAGTGTGACATAGAGCGTGCAGTTGTTGAGGTATTTGCCGCCCAGGTTTTCGGTGGCAGCGGTGATGGCCAGCATCTCGGCGTGGGCAGTTACATCGTTGAGCGTCTCGGTGAGGTTATGTGCCCGGGCAATGATGCGTCCTTCGCTCACAATCAATGCCCCTACCGGCACTTCGTCCTTGGTAAATGCCTCTTTGGCCTCTTTGTAGGCCTGTTGCATAAAGTAGCGGTCGGTGAAGTCTATTTTATTCATTCAGTTGTGTAGGTGTTTAGATGTCAGAGTTTATGTGTTGGTTTTTATGATGTTTTAGTTTTTTAGTCGCTAAAATTCGGAATAGCATACGTCTGGTCTAATGTGAGAATGTCATGTTCAAATAACAGAAAAAGGTACATCCCCCAATGTTTTATTAAACATTAAAATCAATCTATCCAATTTTATGTGTATCATTTTTTTTCTTCCTATTTTCGCAAAGATATTCGAATTTATACAAATCGGTGAAAACGGGCTTTTTTGCTCATAAAGAAAATATAAAGAATATGTACAGAACTCATACTTGTGGTGAACTACGGATTTCTGATGTAAACAAACAGGTGACTCTGTCCGGATGGGTGCAGCGTGTGCGTAACCTGGGCGGCATGACCTTCATCGACCTGCGCGACCGCTATGGCATCACGCAGTTGGTGCTTAACACCGAAACGCAGCCCGACCTGAGCCGCACTGCCCGCGAGCTGGGTCGCGAATTTGTGATTCAGGTGGTTGGCTCTGTGGCCGAGCGCAGCAGCAAAAACAGCAAGATACCAACCGGTGATGTGGAGATTATTCTCGACAAACTGAATATCCTCAACAAGTCGGCTGTTCCGCCATTCACCATCGAAGATGACACCGATGGTGGCGACGAGTTGCGTATGAAATACCGTTACCTTGACTTGCGCCGTAACCCCGTGCGCCGCAACCTGGAGCTGCGTCACCAGATGGGAATTGTGATTCGCAACTACCTTAATGAGAAGGGTTTTTTGGATATTGAAACGCCGGTGTTGATCAAATCTACGCCGGAGGGTGCCAGAGATTTTGTGGTGCCATCGCGCGTTCATGCCGGGCAGTTCTATGCCTTGCCGCAGTCGCCACAGGTGTTTAAGCAGTTGCTGATGGTGGCAGGTTACGACCGCTATTTTCAGATTGTGAAGTGTTTCCGCGATGAGGATTTACGTGCCGACCGTCAGCCCGAGTTTACCCAAATAGACTGTGAAATGGCCTTTGTGGAGCAGGAAAATATCCTCAATACTTTTGAAGGATTGACCAAACACATGTTTAAAACCATCAGAGGCGTTGAGATAGAAGGTGATTTTCCGCGTATGAGCTATGCCGATGCCATGGAGCTTTATGGTTCCGACAAGCCGGACATCCGCTTTGGTATGAAGTTTATCGAACTTACCGATGCGGTTAAAGGCAAAGGCTTTAAGGTGTTTGACGATGCCGAATATGTGGGCGGCATTTGTGCCGAAGGGTGCGCAGCATATAGCCGAAAGGATATTGATGCACTCACCGACTTTGTGAAGCGCCCACAGATTGGTGCCCAAGGTTTGATTTATGTGAAATACAACACCGATGGCACCCTGAAATCATCGGTTGATAAGTTTTTTGATGAGGCTGAGCTTAAGCGCTGGGCTGAACGCATGGGAGCAAAAGAGGGCGACATGCTGCTGATTCTTGCCGGTGTCAAAACCAAAACACAAAACGCGCTGTGTGAGTTGCGCCTCGAAATGGGCAACCGCCTTGGCCTGCGCGACAAAAATGTGTTTGCACCCCTTTGGGTAGTTGATTTTCCGCTTCTGGAGTGGGATGCCGACACCAAACGTTTCTATGCCATGCACCACCCGTTTACCTCGCCCTTAAAGGCCGATGTGGCCTTGTTGGATAGTGATCCCGGCAAAGTGCGCGCCAACGCCTATGATTTGGTGATAAATGGTGTGGAGTTGGGAGGTGGTTCCATCCGTATCCACGATGATGTGTTGCAGCGTCGCATGTTCGAGGTGTTGGGCTTTACCGATGAGGAGGCTCAGGCGCAGTTTGGTTTCCTGATGAATGCCTTCCGTTATGGCGCACCGCCGCATGGTGGCATCGCTTTTGGTTTCGACCGTCTGGTATCTCTCTTCGCCGGTGTGGACTCCATACGTGATGTGATTGCATTCCCCAAAAACAATGCTGCCCGCGATGTGATGATCGATTCACCTTCGCCCATACATCTGAATCAACTGGAGGAGCTAAGCATTCGCCTGGATGTAAAAAACAACCCGCAATAGCAATGCTTTCACCACATATACAAAAAAGAGACCCGAAGCGACTCATTCAGCAGCTTCGGGTCTTTTTTTTATTTTGAATTTTTTGGTTCTAAACCATGGAGTACGACCGCTTGTTAACAAGTGGGTTGGCATACATTTCCAGAAGTGTCTGATAAATGAACTCCTTGTCGCCACCTCTGGCACGGTTCACATGGTCGTTGATATATTCAAGAAACACGTTTTTCTCTGCTTCTGAATAGTGTGTTCTGTATTCGTCAAAACCATTTAGGATGTCCCAGGCGATGTAGTTGCCGGGCCAAAGATGGTAGTTTTTATGCACGTGTTTGTCAATCACTTCGGCAAGAGCGGTATATTGGTCGTTCTTCACCGTAAGTGCCGAAATGGGATCCAACTCATCAATCAAGGGCTGACCAAACGAGAAGTGTACGCGTCCCTTCCGGCCTCTCAGACCTGTTCCCATGTGGCGCAAATCATCATCCTTGGTCTTCTGGTAGTTGGGATTGTCACGTTTTTGTTGAAACTCGAGTGCTTTCAGATAGTCACAAGGATCATACTCATAGGAGATGGAGACAGGTACAATGCGCAACGCCTTGAAATTGTCAATCAACGCATTTTCTCCGCTGATGTTAAGCATTTTCAGGAGACTTACCTGGGTGCGATCGTTTCCGTCCTTGGAGCGACCTTCGCGCTGGGCAATCCAGATACTATGGTTTTTCGAGTTTAATGTATAACGGATGTAGGATGATAGCATTCTGGAGCTTTCCATCATCTGCTTCACGGGCAAGTTACGCTTCACAATAAAAGTACGGTTCAGCTTAACCAGATCGGTAATCCAGGGGAAAATCAGCAGGTTGTCACCAATGGCTATTTCAGTGGTGTTGAAACCGTTTTCAACCAACAACACATTCAGGATGGCAGGATCCAAAACAATGTCGCGGTGGTTGGAAATAAAAAGATAGGATGCAGCCGGATCAAGTTTATCCAAACCTTCGAGTGTAACGCCCTTGGTAGTGCCGTTAATCACTTCTTTTACGTAGGCCGAAATAACTTCTTTCTGAAACTGCTGGATAGATGTCATGTGCATCAACTTATCCATGAAATGAGTAGGCGGAAGATGTGGATACAGAAAACCCAGTAGCGTTAAAAACGACTGCTCATTTTTTAGACGATTGAATACTGTTTGAATCTCATGATCCTCGTATGGTCTGATGGATTCAAAGTCCAATTGTTGATCGTTCACCATTTTTTGTTTTGACAAATTTGTGCAAAATTACATTAAACTATCAAGTTTAAGAAATTTATCCGAATAATAAAAGTCATGTTCAGGCCTTTGTTGAGCCTTTATTTATTGGCCTGAGTTCAGTAAATCCCAATATTCCAAAGCGCGACGTGTGTGGGGAATTACAATGGTGCCACCTACAATATTGGCCACAGCAAATATCTCAAGCATCTCTTCGGTGGTTACACCTTGTTCATAACATTTTTCAAGATGGTATTTCACGCAGTCGTCGCAGCGCAGAACCATGGAGCTTACCAGCCCGAGCATCTCTTTCACTCTTGTCGAAAGTGCCCCTTCGGCATAGGTGTTGGTGTCCAGATTGAACAGCCTTTTTATTACCAGGTTGTCGGCTGAGAGGATTCGTTCATTCATCTTGGCCCGATACTCCCTAAACTCGTTGATCTGATTACTCATGATGTGAATATTTTATGGTAAAATTATTGGCGCAGCAAATCCACCGCAGAATCATGCAAAAGTGATGCTTTGCCTTCTATTTTCCAAACAACAACACATGGTTGATGTAAAAAAATAGTTTGTCTTTCACAATACAGTTTTATGATATTCGGAATGACTTTGTAACTGTTTAAATTTACTATTTAAAACATGGTATTGATGCTAAGTCTGCTGTATTTTAGATAGATAGTGTAGTTTATAAAGATGATTGAATTGATCTTATTGTCTGTTTAGTCAAATCTATCAGTTTAAATATCCTATGCCGCATTGCGTGACTTCGCTTTGCTCTTCATTTAATAGTCTAGTAATCTTTAAATCAGATTGATATGAATTAAAACAGTCACTATGAATGGATTGTACTGTGCTATGCCATACCGTACGTGGCCGAGTGTGCTTATTGGTTCAAATTTCAATGCTTTTGAACTTTTCATCAACAAATTCACTGCCTGATATAAATAGGTTGGTTTGGTTCGATATGTCTATTGCGTTGATAATGTGCAAAGTGAAGACGGTTGTCTGTTCTTTATTTTTCAATAACCTTTTGGATGCAAGGCTCGTAAAAATTAGAAATAATTAAATATTTTTATATAGTCCAATTGTCTGAATTTTTGATGTAATTGGATTATTGTTTAACCATCGCCACTTTGATATTTAACCAAATAATAATAACCACCATTTAATTCATCAAGCCATGAAACGCATATTGGTTCCTGTCGATTTTTCTGAGGATTCCGTCTTCGCCATCGACGTAGGTGTGGATGTTGCCAATTATTTTAAAGCCAAACTCAGGTTAATGCACGTGCGTACAGGTAAGCGCTACCACCCGCTTTTTGCACAGGATAACCCGCAACTGCTTTTGTCCGATCACGACATAGATTTTATGGAGTATCTGATGAAAAGGGCCAAGGAGAAGTACAAGGTTGAGAATGGTGAGCTGGATTTTAAAATACGTGAAGGCAACGTGGTACGCGAAATAACCAATCAGGCCCATTACGACGGCTCCGGGTTGATTGTGGTGGGTACACATGGCGTTTCCGGATTTGAAGACAGATGGCTAGGTAGCAATGCCTATCGCCTGGTAGCCAATGCTCCCTGTCCGGTGCTTACGGTTCGCAAAGAGATGAAGTTCAACCGCGCGCACAAAATTCTTCTGCCAATTGATACGGAGAAGGTGAGTCGCCGCATTGTGCCTCATGTGGCCGCATTTGCCAGGCTGATAAATGCCGAAGTTTATGTGGCAGGCGTGTTTAAGCGCTCGCGCTGGTTAATACCTTCGCGAATCACGGCATACGTGCATCAAGTGGAGCGTTACATGAAAAAAAGCAGTGGCGTTACCTACCACACTACGCAAATTGATGGAACCGAAGGGCCTCAGGATATGCTTAACTTTGCCCACGAAAAGGGCATTACGCTTATTGCATTACCTGTGAGGCGCTCTTTAAACCCATTCGAGAGCGTTTTTCATCCGTTTGCCAATGAATTGCTTAATCTTTCTGATCTTCCAATATTAGTTGTTCCTGAAAGGGAATAATCTTGTATATTTGCAGGAGGATTTTTGACGCTTTTTCTTTTTATATAATAAAGGCACGATTTTGGATAGACTTTTACACGTTTGAATTTTAAGGCTATTTAAAAGGTTTCTGATTTCTGAATAGAATTGGAGATTGTGATTTTGAAAAAGAGTGAGTGTCTGAAAAAGATTAATCAATATGATGAGACTGATATTTGGTTTGGTTGTTTTTTTATCAGTTGTCCAGCTTTCGGCGCAGGACAGAAGTAATACCACCCCGTTCGAAAAAGTGAGGGAACGTAATTTCAGCGATGGGAAAATTGAAATCAGACAGGCAGCCGGTATCGAACAGTTACTGAACCACCACATACAGAATAACAGAGCCAATCCCGGCGTCGAAGGTTTTCGTATTCAGCTCTATTCGGGCACGGGTGCACAAAGCCGCCAGGAAGCACAAGAGGTAAGAACACGCCTGTTGAGCCTGTTTCCCGACGAGAAAGTGGTGGTAGAATACAATGCGCCGTTCTGGCGGGTGCGCGTGGGTAGTTTTCGTCACAAGCATGAAGCATTGCCTTTACTCAGAAGAGTAAAAGCCCCTTTCCCTAACAGTTACATTGTTCGGGATCCTGCCATCAGACCTGAGGAGTTCAGATAAAATACAGCCCGCTTGGATTCAAGCGGGTTTTTTGTTGCCATAATTCTGAACAAAATTCATCAGTAGCTTATTCAGACAAATTGTTATCAGATAGAAAAATAGACCTAAATTTGCATACCATTTTAAAGTTCAATTTTGCGATATGAGTGATCAGGTTAAACATGAGTGTGGAATTGTATTGATTAGGCTGCTTAAGCCGTTGGAATACTATGCGGAGAAGTATGGAACCTGGAGGTACGGGCTTAATAAGCTCTACCTGTTGATGGAGAAACAACACAACCGCGGCCAGGATGGCGCCGGGGTGGTAAATCTGAAGCTGGACCAGCCGGCCGGAAAGAAATACCTGTTCCGTGAGCGTTCAAACCTGAGTAATCCCATCCAGGATGTATTTGCCCGCATTTTTAAGCATTTTGCCTACGACGACGGACACAATCACGAACTCTTTTGTAACCCTGCATGGGCAAAGGAGAATTTGCCTTTTGCCGGCGAACTCTATCTGGGCCACTTGCGATACGGTACTTTCGGAAACAGCTCTCTCGACTATGTGCATCCGGTGATGCGCGAAAACAACTGGCGCTCGCGAAACCTCGTGCTGGCAGGCAATTTTAACCTCACCAACGTGGACGAAATTTATACTGCCTTGGTTGAATTGGGGCAGCATCCCAAAGATTATACCGATACCGAATTAATTCTCGAAAACATCGGCCATTTTCTGGATGATGAAAACCAGCTTCTATTCCGTCAGTTTAAAAACGAAGGTTTCACAAACAGGGAGATATCCAACCTGATTGAGCGCGACATGGATGTGCGTAAAATTCTGGAGCGCTCAAGCCGCCGCTGGGATGGTGGATACGTTATTGGTGGATTGATGGGGCACGGTGATGCATTCGTGACACGCGACCCCTGGGGTATTCGTCCGGCATCGTATTATTATGATGATGAGATAGTTGTGGTGGCATCTGAGCGGCCGGTTATTCAAACGGCACTCAATGTGAGGGCCAACGATGTGGTGGAACTCAAGCCCGGGCATGCCCTCATCATTAAAAAAGATGGCAGGGTTACCGAGGAGATGGTGAGTGTACCACAGCAGCGACGTTCGTGCTCCTTCGAACGTATTTACTTTTCACGTGGCAGCGACAAATCCATATATAAGGAGCGCAAAGAGTTGGGGCGCCTTCTTGCACCTGCCATTCTCGACATGGTTGATCACAATCTCGAGGATACGGTGTTTTCATATATCCCAAACACTGCCGAGACGGCTTTCTTTGGTATGATGGAAGGCATAAGGGAGCATCTTGTGCACTGGCGCATAGAGGAGATGCGAAAACTAGGGCCAAACCCTGACCTCAAACGCATGGAAGAGATTCTCTCACGTGAGCCCCGCATGGAAAAAATCGCAGTTAAGGACGTGAAAATGCGTACATTTATCACCGCTGACTCCTCGCGCGATGACCTTGTGGCTCACGTGTACGATGTGACCTATGGCATTGTGCGCAACACCATCGATACACTGGTTATTATTGACGACTCAATTGTTAGGGGAACCACACTTAAAAAGAGCATCCTCAAAATACTTGACCGTCTTCACCCAAAGAAGATTATCATTGTTTCATCGGCACCGCAAATACGCTATCCCGACTGTTACGGCATTGATATGGCCAAGCTTGGCGATTTCTGTGCGTTTATGGCCGCTATTGAGTTGCTTAAGGAGAATGGCATGGCGCATGTGATTCAGAATGTGTACGAGCAATGCAAATCACAGCGCAACCTGCCCAAAGAGGAGATGGTTAACTATGTGAAGGACATCTACAGGCCTTTTACCGACAAGCAGATTTCGGCCAAAATTGCTGAGATGTTGAAACCTGTGGGTATTGATGCGGAGGTGGAAGTTGTATTTCAAACGGTGGATAATCTGCACGTTGCCTGTCCTAACGATCATGGTGATTGGTATTTCACCGGAAACTACCCCACGCCGGGTGGAAACAAAGTGGTAAATACAGCATTCATAAATTATATTGAGGGCAAAAACGCAAGGGCATATTAGTATCCGGGAAGAGGTTCTTGATAAGTTTAGAGGCTGAGGTTTATTAGATTAAGAAGTTAAGGAGAGGTTGCCCCCTTTAGGGTCAGCCTCTTTTTTTATGGCTAATTGTTTTGCTCCACGATGTGTAATGCCGCCTGCAACCAGGTGTAGGCATCAACGGGGTGTTCGTTTATCCGCTGCTCGCTGCGTAGGTGCCCCAGACGAACAACTACCGCATTTTTATCAGGAACCACAAAAATATATTGACCCAGAATGCCGCGTGCATAGGGTATCTGCATGTTGTTGATGCGCATTATCCACCATTGGTATCCGTAATGGTTGTTTGGTTTTCCATTTTTATCTGTAAGATGGGTTGCTGCGCTAACCGTGGCTTTAACGTAATCGACAGGTATCAGTTGCTGTCCTTCCCACTGCCCGTCGTTTAAAACCAATTGACCTATGCGTGCAAAATCACGAGCTTGGCTGGTGAAACAGCAGTACGCTTTTTCAGTACCATTCTTTTGGTCGAGCGACCAGAGTGCAGGGTTCTCAGCGCCCAGGGGCTGCCACAACCGCTCCGACAGGTATTCGGATAGTGTTTTTCCGGTTGCTTCCGCTAAAATCAGTGCCAAAAGCTGGGTGTCGCCACTTCGGTAATTAACAGTTTGTCCGGGCTTGTCAACAACTTGCACCTGCTTCATGAGTTGTGGTATGTTGTTGCCGTAATAAGCTTTGGTGGTAATGCTAAAGGCCGAACTGTATGTTTCGTCCCAATTGCTGCCCGAGCTCATGGTGAGCAGGTGGTGAAGCTTAAGCCCTTTGCCATGCAGGTTTGGATAGTCGGGAAGCAACTCGTCGATACTCTGGTTTATATCGTGCAGATAGCCATCGGCCAAAGCACAACCAACCAACAGTCCTACAATGCTTTTAGAAACAGAGAAGGAGTTTACAATTTGGGTGTCGTTAAAGCCATCGGCATAATATTCAAACAGAAGGGAGTCGTTTTGGATAACTACAAAGGCTGTGGTTTGCATCAATTCCAGTGAGTCTATTATATGACGCTGCATCTGGGCAAGGTTGTAGTTTGCCGATTTTGGCCACAAACGGGGATTTTCATTTGCTACCGTGCGGTTGTGAAAAATCTGATAATCGAAAATGCCCGGATGCTGGTGAATGATGGCCTTTTTAAGGTAGTAAGGCATGAAAAGCCAACTCAGAGCCGGGATGAGCAATACAACGATTATGGTTATCTGAATTTTTCTTTTCATCTGTAAATGGTTTTTAGTTTAATGTAGGATTACCAGCCCCGACTTATCGGGGTAACTCGCAAGATGAATTTTGGCTCCGCCGATTTTCAATTTGTCCGTGTTTCCCGACTAGTCGGGACATGTTGTGTTAAACGAATCTTGATCGTTTCATTTTTTTACTAAAGCAGGGCAATGTCACATCATCAACCAATAACCACACAACTGGTTATTCGGGCTTCCATTCTCTGATGTATATGTCTTCGGGGAACGCTTCTGGCTTGTATATTGAGCGCTTACCAATGGAACGCAAACACTCCTGAATGCCCTCGGCCACGCTGGGGTGCGGATAGAAAATTTTCAATACTTCGCCCAGACTGTTGCCCTGATTGATGAGGTGCGCCACTGAAACGATGTAGGCCGATGCTTGCGGCCCTGATGCACGCATACCTAAAATGCGTTGAGTTTCATCATTGCTCACAAGTATTTTGATGAATCCGGTGGTGCTGCGCATGGCAATGGCTCTGTTTATGAGCTTGTTGGAGTAGTAGGCTGCTTTGTAGGCCACACCTTGTTTTCGCAGCATTTTTTCGTTGGCACCAACAGCTGCCACTTCCGGCTTAAAAAACATCAAGGTGCTCATGTGGGAGTAATCCAGCGGATAACCTGTTTTTCCGGCCATTCGTTCAACGGCCTTCCTGCCTTGTAACTCGGCAACACTGTATAATTGAGAATGACCTGTTACATCCCCCGCAGCATAAATATGTGACGGTTTACCATCAATCAAAACCTGGCAGTTGTCGTTAATGATAAGGGTGCCTTTGTCTGATGGTTCGAGTCCGGCATTTTCGGGTTTTATGGAGTAGAGGTTTGAATCTCGGCCTATGGAGATGAGGGCTACATCTACTTCAAGTACTTTGCTGTGCCCATCGTCATAATCCAGAATTACCTCGAGATGGGAGGGGTGTTTCACCAGTGTGCGCAGTTGTGCGGTATGGTGAATGGTCACGCCATTTTTGGTAAGGTTCTCAGCTACATAGTCGCTCACGTCGTCATCCTCATAAGGTAAAACCCGGTTTGCCCGGTCAAGCAGGTGCACTTCTGTTTGTTTGAAGTTGGAAAAAATGGTGGCAAATTCACAACCTATGATACCTGAGCCGATGATGAGGATGCGATCAGGGAACTGTTTGAGCGATAAGATGCCGTTGGAGTCGATGATGCGCTCCCCATCTACAGGAATTCCTGGATATTCGCGTGGCTTGGAGCCGGTGGCTATCAGGAAATTATCGCCTTGTATCAGCGTTTCATCGGCAGCGCCAACAACCTTCACTGTGTGCGGATCCACAAATGATGCCATCCCCTGCACAAGTGTGATGCCGCCTTTTAGGTGTTTGCTCCGTGCAAAAGTCTCGATTTGGCTCCGCATTTGGTACTGCTTTTCTTTTGCTGCCTGAATAACCGTGTTGCGCACTTTTTTGTAGTCAACTGTTAAGCCGCCGGCGCGGTATCCACGATCCACGCGTGCTGCAATGGAGTAATCGAGCGATAGCTCATACATGGTTTTGGATGTGAGTGCGCCGTTCATGATGCCAGCACCTCCCAGATTACCACTTTCAATCATGCATACATTCATGCCAAAATCAACCCCGCGAACCGCTGCGGAAAAACCTGCAGGCCCACTCCCGATTATAACCAAATCAAATCTTTTCATATTTTCTTCAAAAACTTACATCTCTTGTGTCTTTTGCACGATACATCTGACATTTCAGTAAACCATCACTTAAAATTAGCCAAAAAACGGCAAAGCCGCACGGATTGTTTTAATTATTCCATGCGGCTTCGATATTTTATTGCTTTTCAGGTTGTGATTAATCGTGCGAATCGTTGGGATTATAGGTCTCAACGTGACGATCTACCTTGGCCTGATATACTTCCTTAATGGTGATGATAATACCGGTCTCTTCCACTTCGCCAAACTCATCGTTTACGGCAGTACCAAAAGTTTTCATGGATGGAGAGAGGTTCATGTATGCATTGAACAGTGGCGGGATGTTTTCGCCCAGTTCACGCACGCGTTTGCTCAATACTTTGTAGTCTTCGGTAAAATTGTCGCCTAGAAACATCTCCTTAATCATTTCCGGACTAACGGTTGATTTCACAGGTGTTTTTGGGGTTACCAATCCTCTTTTGTCGCCAAAGTAAAGCTCCATGAATGCGCGAATAAGGTCTCTGGCCTCCAGGTTGTATTGCGTGTACATGGTAACTTTACCAAAGAAGTAACTCATGTGGGGATTGTTTACCATCAAAGAGCCCAATCCGTCCCAAAGGTTATCAAGGGCAAAGAGGCTCTTGGCACCCATTTTGCTCGACTGGTAAAGCGGCTGCACAAACGAACGACCCAGCTCAATGGTATGGGGAAGATATTCATTGATAAACTCATCCGAGAAATTGAACATGTGTGCAGTGGCAATTTCCAATTCGCCATTGGCATCTTTTTTTAGGTTATCGCACATGATGTATCGATAGCCGCCAAGTATCTCCTTCTCTTTCGGATCCCAAACAATTAATTGTCTGTAAGGGATTTCACTTGTGTCGTAGTAATCCAGATCTATCTCTTCGCCGGTGCCACCGCCTGCTGCCCTAAAGGTTAATTCTCTTAAGCGACCAACTTCGCGTAGTAAATTTGGCGCCTGCTCGGCAGAAAAATCATAAATGCGATTATCCCCTTTGTTGGTTTTTCTCACAAAAATCTCCTTGGTCAGTTCGGCTTCCAACAGATGGGTGGGAACCGGGGGGATTACTTGTTTAATGGAACTCATTTAAATTGATTGATTTGTAATTTGATGCAAAATTAGTTGATTTTTACCAAGTCATAGGCTGTTTGCTTTATTTTTTCAGCCCATAACGGAATATTGGCATCTGCTTCAATGGTTTTCCATGATATGGGATTGCCAAATCGGATGGTCAGATTTTCGCCTCTTTGATTGTAAAACTCATCGGCCAGATAGAGCATTTCAATGTTGGCTTTTATGCCAAGTCGTTTGCGCCAGTTGGCCAGATTATAAAAAAAGTTTGAGTTACGTCCGGTTATGTGCACCGGCACAATGTCGCGCTGGTGTTGTATTGCTTTTTTCACAAAGTTTTTCTTCCACTCCAAATCCATAATGCCATGTTTTTGCTTTCGGCTTACAAGGCCTGCCGGAAACATAAGTATTTGTGCGTTGGAACGGTATGCTTCTTCCAGCGCCAGTGCGGCATTTTTTGAGTGTCCTCCGTGTTTGTTTATGGGCAGGAAAATGGTATCCAGACCTTTAATGTTCATCAATATGTCGTTAACCGGAAATTTCAGGTTTTGATACCGCTCTCCTACAGCCGTGAGAAAGGCTATGCCATCCATGCCACCCAGCGGATGGTTTGATGCAAACAAAAAACGTCCATCTTCTGGCAGATTCTCCAGACCAATGGTGTTATAATTCACGCCAAAACCATCCAGTATGGCTTGTGAAAATTCGAGCCCTTTTTTACCGTGGTTTTCCTTCAGAAATTGATTTATCTCCTCCTGATGAGTTATGCGTTTTAGATAACGGATGATAAACCCGGGGATTATTTTTAGCAGTTTTGGATTTTTGCTGGCAATAACTTTCTCGATATCAATACGAAGTGCTTGTTCTTCGCCAAGAGATTCTATCTGTTCGGTTGCTTCCACTTTCTGATTCTGATTATTTTTTTCTGATAACGAACAACAATTATACGAAAAAAACAGGTAAATGGTTTCCTATTTAATGTCACCATGGGTTTTTATCTGTTACTCACGCCGGGTTTAACTTGTTTCAACGTGAGTTGCAGTGTTGCCTGTTGCAATTGCGACATTAACCGCTATTGCATGGCTTTGTTGCATTGCAGTTTCTTACAACTTTGTAAGCATCTGCTTTTAATGCTATGTGCGACAGAAGGGTTGGTTTACATAGGTTTTTCTTATTTCCGCCTATTCTCGAATAAAAAATAACAACAAAGTGGGTTGAAGTGGTTGATTGTGGGTTAAAAATATATTACTTTTACGAGCAGAAGTGTAAATATGCAATGATCACATTTATAGGCGATTTTGAGTGTAGGGCCGATGCCAAAGGGCGCATCGTGCTTCCGGCCACCTTTAAAAAGGCAGCCGGAGCCGATGAGTTGCGCTTTGTGGTGCGAAAGGATCTGTTCGAGAATTGCCTGGTGATGTACCCGTTTGATTATTGGGAGGAGGAGTTGGAGAATTTGCGCAGGCGTCTCAATCCCTATAATCGAAAACACAAGCACTTTTTACGTGATTTTTTTCGTGGTTCGGCCGAGGTGACGCTCGACGGCAATGGCCGTTTTTTGGTGCCCCGCCGGTTGATGGATCTGGTTGGAGCCGACAGAGACGTGGTGTTGGTAGGGGTGGATAGGCACATAGAGCTCTGGTCGGTTAATGCTTATAGTGCCATTGCTGATGACCCTGCTGCACTGGCTGACCTGGCAGAATCGATTCTTGGTCAACCCGATAAAGAGGTGTGATTTTGTCTCCCTGCTTCAGCGATAAGTCTGTTATTTTTGATTTAATTGGTGTTTCTTTAATATATTCTCAACGCACATGAGTTTTGCCTATCACATACCGGTTTTGCTTCAACCTTGCATCGATGGTCTTAACATCAGACCGGATGGTACTTATGTGGATCTTACTTTTGGAGGTGGGGGACATAGCCGTGCCATCCTGGAAAAGCTTGGACCCGAAGGAAAGTTGATTGTGTTTGATCAGGATGAGGATGCCTGGGAAAATCGCATAGATGATGAACGGGTGGAGTTTGTCCGGCACAATTTCCGGTATCTGTATCGGTTTCTGAAGTATTTGGATGCCATACCGGTGGATGGCATTTTGGCCGATTTGGGTGTGTCGTCTCACCACTTCGACGAAGCTGACAGGGGTTTCTCGTTTCGCTTCGAAGGGGATTTGGACATGCGCATGAGCCGGCAAAACCCGCTCACTGCCGCAACCATACTGAATACCTACAGTGAGGAGCAGCTCACGGAATTGTTTCGTTTGTATGGCGAAGTGCCGTCGGCCCGTCGTTTGGTAAATGAAATAGTGCGGTTCAGGGCTGGCAAGCCATTTGAAACCACGAGCGAGCTTAAAGAGGTGGCATCTAAGTTTGCACCCCGAAAGGATGCTGCACGGTTTCTGTCGCAGGTGTTTCAAGGGTTGCGCATCCAGGTGAATGGTGAAATGGATGTGTTGAAGGAGATGCTCACAAGTACCCTCGACGTGCTGAAGCCCGGCGGTCGCCTGGTTATAATATCTTACCACTCTTTGGAAGACCGCCTGGTTAAAAACTTCTTTCGTACCGGTGACGTGGCAAAATCGGAAGTGGAAACCAATTTGTATGGGCATGCCGATGTGCCTCTGAAAACGATTACCCGCAAAGTGGTGGTTCCCTCCGATTCGGAAATTGAACAAAACCCGCGCGCTAGGAGTGCCAAGTTGCGAATTGCTGAGAAAAACTGAATATAGAGGAGTTGTGTATTGATGAATGAATTGTTACAACCTATTGTCAGTAATGTGATATGAGCAAAAATAAGAATATCAATGATTTTGATTCTGGTAAAGAAGCCATTCAGGATATTAAAGGCTATACTTTTAAGGACTTTATCAATGGGCAATATTTTAGCAGCGGCTCGCTGACAAAACACTGGCCATATTTGTTGTTTCTGGTTTTGCTGGCATTTATCTATATCAATAACCATTACAGCGTTGAGAAATTGTTGAAGGAGCAGGTAGCTCTTACTGCCGAAACGCAGGATTTGAAATATGAAGCCATCACTACTTCATCGGATTTGATGCAGATGAGTCGTCAGTCGGAAGTTGTACGGAGGGTGCAGGAAGCCGGATTGGGTTTGGAGGTGCTGAAAACACCACCTAGAGTTTTAAAAGTGGATTAACAGGGGAGGGAGTTTATGGCCATAAAAAGAAGCATAATGTTCAGGTTAGGGATTGTCTATCTCTTTTTCATTGGACTTGCTTTGTGGTTGTTGTTTGAGTTGATAGCGCTGAAGACTTTTGAAGCTGATAAATGGAAATCCAAATCCAGACAGGTCGAGCGCAGCGAGAATATTGTCGAACCCAATCGTGGTGACATTCTCGATATCAATGGTCGCAAGCTGGCATGCTCAGTGCCCAGCTATCGGCTCTATATGGATATGCTGGCCGAGGGTTTAACCGATGGGGTGTTCAATGCCAGCGTGGATTCTCTGTCCATTCAGCTTTCCCGTTTTTTTCGTGACAAAAGTGCCGCCGCCTATAAGCGTGAGCTGCAAGTAGCACGCCAGCAAGGACGCAGATACTACATGGTGCATCCGCGCCGTATATCCTATACCGAACTTCAGGTTGTAAAGGATTTTCCAATATTCAGGTTGGGACGAAATCGTGGTGGTTTTATCCCCGAGCAGTACGATCAACGCAAGCAGCCATTTGGCTCGCTGGCATCGCGAACCATAGGTAAACTCTTTGGCGAAAGTTCCAAAGGGGGCATGGTTGGACTTGAGCGTGCCTACGATGATGTGTTACGCGGAACTCCCGGAACCAGCGCAATGAAGCGCATCTCGGGTCGTTGGGTGCCCGAAGTGGTTGTGCCTCCGGTGGATGGTTTTGATTTGGTTACCACACTCGATATTGCCATTCAGGATGTGGCCGAACACGCTCTGCGCAATCAGCTCATCCGCCACGATGCCCATCACGGTGTGGCCATACTCATGGAGGTGCAGACTGGCGCCATCAAAGCCATCGTGAACCTTCACCGCCAAAGCCGGGGTGTGTATGTGGAGGATTATTTTAATTATGCCATTGGCGAATCTACAGAGCCGGGATCTACCTTCAAATTGGCAACCATGATGGCTGCGCTCGAAGATCGTGTGGTAAGGTTAACTGACAGCATCGACACAGGCAATGGGGCGCATCGCTTTTTCGACCGTATCATGCGGGATAGTCAACAGGGTGGGCACGGCCGATTGAGCATTCAGGAGGTGTTTGAAAAGTCGTCGAACATTGGCATTTCACGTATTATTTTTGAGAATTATAAAGATAACCCCCGACGGTTTGTGGATAGACTTTATGCCATGAGTTTAAATAAACCTTTAGGCATCGAAATCATTGGTGAAGCCAATCCGGTAATAAAATATCCGGGCGATAACTCATGGTCGGGTGTAACTTTGCCATGGATGTCCATTGGTTACGAAGTGCAGATGACGCCACTGCAAACACTCACTTTTTATAATGCAGTAGCCAACAGAGGTACCATGATGAAGCCGATGTTTGTGAAAGGACTGAGTCGCCATGGACGAATGGTGGAGCGTTATTCTCCGCATGTGTTGAATTCGTCCATCGCATCGCGTGAAACCATTGAAAAGGCCCACCAATTGTTAGTTGGTGTTGTGGAGCGCGGCACTGCAACGAACCTGCGTAACAGCCGCTACTCCATAGCAGGCAAAACCGGTACCGCACAGGTGGCCAAAGGCACACAAGGTTATCAGAGTGGCGGAGTAGAGTATCAGGCCTCTTTTGTGGGATATTTTCCTGCACATAAACCGCGCTATTCTTGTATCGTTGTGGTTACAGCGCCATCAAACAACGTCTATTATGGCAATGTGGTGGCAGGTGCTGTATTTAAAGAGATTGCTGACCGGGTGTATGCTTCAGGATATGGCTTTTTTGATCCGCCGGCAGCCGAAAAAGTTTTTACAAGTGAGGTATTTCCTTATTCAAAAGGTGGTACATTTGAAGATCTTACAACCATTTTTGAAACCCTTAATTTTCCTGTGAAGGAGAAGAACCCAATCAACGGCTGGGTATCTACGCAAGCTGGGGAGAGTGGTGTTGTTTTCAGAGCCAAACCGGTACCGTCTGGTCTGGTGCCTTCGGTTATTGGTATGGGTGCCAAAGATGCGGTGGCTCTTCTTGAGAATGCTGGTCTTAACGTTCATTTTCAGGGCGTGGGTCGGGTGGTCTCTCAATCCATTCAGGCTGGTGCGCCTGTGCGAAAAGGCAGTACAATTTTTTTGAGATTGGATTAACAAACCCTATATGAAGCAACTTAATCAATATCTTGAGGTTATTACACCCGTGGGTGTGTTGGGACAAACCAATGTGCCTGTCAGCGAAATCACTTTCGATTCCCGAAAAGCGGGTGACGGGAGCATGTTTGTGTCCATGCGTGGCGCCAGTGCCGACGGCCATGAGTTTATTCCAAAGGCCATTGAAGCCGGATGTAAGATAGTGGTTTGTGAGGCGGTTCCTGAAGTTACTTCGCCACAAGTAACTTATGTGCAAGTTGAAGATACAGCTGAGGCATTAGGCCTTCTGGCTGCTTTTCATTACGACTATCCTTCGCACGCCTTAAAATTAACTGGCGTTACCGGTACAAACGGAAAAACCACCATCGCCACTTTGCTCTACAGGCTCGCATTGGGCATGGGCTATAAAGCCGGTTTGTGCTCTACTGTGGCCAACTATGTGAATACAGAACGTATTGATACAATGCTTACAACCCCCGATGCGCTCACACTGCAACATTTGATGCGCCAAATGGTGGATGCTGGTTGTGACTATTGTTTTATGGAGGTGAGTTCGCACGCGGTGGTTCAAAAGCGTATTGCCGGATTGAGGTTTGCCGGTGGCATCTTCACCAATCTATCGCACGATCATCTGGATTATCATGGTACGTTTGATGCCTATCTGAAAGCCAAAAAAGGTTTTTTTGATGGATTGGAAAAATCTGCTTTTGCTCTTACCAATCTGGATGACAAAACCGGCCGTGTGATGCTTCAAAATTGTAATGCATCAAAACACACCTATTCCCATCGCGAAATGGCCAATTTCAAGGTGAAAGTTATTGAGAGTCTTTTTGAAGGGATGCATCTCGAGATGGACGGACGTGAGCTATGGACACCTTTTATTGGCATTTTTAATGCTTCAAACCTTGTGGCTGTTTATGGTGCAGCTATACTTCTGGGGTGGGACAAAGAACTGGTGTTAACTACACTTAGCACGCTTATGCCTGTTGATGGCCGATTTGAGACCATTCGTTCAGCTGGCGGTGTAACGGCTGTGGTGGATTATGCCCATACACCGGATGCGCTTACAAATGTGCTGGAAGCCATAAACCAAATTCGGCAGCCGGGTAATGAACTTATTACCGTGGTTGGTGCAGGCGGTAACCGGGACCCTTTCAAAAGGCCCGTGATGGCAGCCGAAGCTGTAAAGTACAGCTCACGTGTTATCCTCACATCCGACAACCCGCGTTTTGAAGACCCTGAGACCATTATCTCACAGATGATGGAGGGTGTAGTGTTTAAGGATCGTATCAAAGTTCTGTGCATCACCAACCGAAAGGAGGCGATTCGTACCGCCTGTACCATGGCCAGGCGTGGCGATGTGATTCTTATTGCCGGAAAGGGGCATGAAACCTATCAGGAAGTTAAAGGCGTGAGGACGCATTTTGACGATCGTGAAATTGTACGTGATTTTTTTAATCAAATCGATAATCAATAAAGTAAAGAATTCCAATCTGTAATCAACTAAACGATATTATCTGACATGCTTTTTTATTTATACGAATATCTGCAATCCATTAATTTTCCCGGAGCCGGAATGTTTCAGTATATCTCCTTCCGTTCGGGAATGGCAGTGATTTTAGCCCTGCTCATTGGCACAATCATGGGAAAAAGGGTGATTAAAATGCTGCAAAAGCAACAGATAGGAGAAGTTGTTCGTGACCTTGGTCTTGAGGGTCAGTATCAGAAGAAGGGTACACCAACCATGGGGGGGGTTATCATTATCACATCCATACTGATTCCGGTGCTACTGTTTGGCCGCTTGAACAATGTGTACGTCATTCTGATGATTGTGACTACCCTTTGGCTAGGTATAATCGGGTTTCTCGACGACTATATAAAGGTGTTCAAGAAAAATAAGGAGGGATTGGCCGGACGCTTCAAAATTATTGGGCAGGTAGGTCTTGGTGTGATTGTGGGTTTAACATTGTATTTCAACGAGGATGTGGTGGCACGTATCAAAACGCCTATTCCTGACCAGTATATTTCAACGGATGCCGGACAGCAGCCTGCCGTAAAAGTTGAGACCATAAAAGCACCGGTTACCAATGTGCCATTCTTTAAAAATAACCGCATTGATTATACCTCTTTCGTCGGCTTTCTGGGCGAAAAAGCCAAAAGTTGGGGATGGGTATTATTTGTACTGGTAGTCATTTTCATCATCACAGCCGTATCAAATGGCGCTAATATGACCGATGGCCTCGATGGACTGGCAACCGGGGTGTCATCCATCATTGGAGTCACCCTGGGAATATTTGCTTATGTCTCCGGACACGCCATTTATGCTGATTATCTAAACATTATGTTTATTCCACACTCTCAGGAGTTGGTGGTATTTATGAGTGCGTTTATAGGTGCATGTATCGGCTTCCTGTGGTACAATTCGTTTCCTGCACAGGTGTTTATGGGCGATACCGGAAGTCTTACAATCGGGGGTATCATTGCCGTTTTTGCCATTCTTATCCGCATCGAACTGCTCATTCCCATTCTATGTGGGGTTTTCCTCGTCGAAAACCTCTCGGTGATGATTCAGGTTTCCTGGTTCAAATATACCAAACGTAAGTATGGCGTAGGTCGAAGGGTATTTAAAATGGCTCCCTTACACCATCACTATCAACTAAAAGGATATACCGAATCAAAAATTGTGACCAGATTCTGGATTGTGAGTATCATTCTGGCTGTTTTAACCATTGTTACGCTTAAAATCAGATAATGCCAATGATAAAGGAGTTTGTCATACTGGGTGCAGGTGAAAGTGGCGTGGGAGCCGCTTTACTGGCAAAAGCGAAAGGCTTAAAGGTGTTTGTTTCCGATAAGGGTGATATTCCCCAAAAGTATCGCGACGAACTCATCTGCAATCACATTGATTTTGAAGAGGGCAAGCATTCCAATGAGCGCATTCTCAATGCAGCTGAGGTGGTTAAAAGTCCGGGCATTCCTGATTCAGCTCCTCTGGTGGTTGCCTTGCGTAACAAGGGTATTTCGGTAATCTCTGACATTGAGTTTGCCGGAAGGTTTTCAAAGGCGCACATGATTGGAATCACCGGCAGCAACGGAAAAACCACCACCACGCTGTGGTTGCATCACATCCTGACGTTATCCGGTTTGGATGCCGTGCTTTCTGGCAACGTTGGTGTGAGCCCCTGCCGTGAACTTGTGGCGCGCGATCCGGATGTTTTTGTGATGGAACTGAGCAGTTTTCAACTCGACAACATGTTCAAATTCAGAGTCAATACGGCCATCCTGACAAACATTACACCCGACCATCTGGATCGATATGATTATAAATTTGAGAATTACATACAGTCCAAATTTCGCATCCTTCAAAACCAAACAGAGGAGGATAGTTTCATTTGGTGTGCCGACGATCCGGTGGTGCAAAAGCATTTCGAGCGTAGCATGACTCCGGCAATTTCTCTGCCTTTCTCCTCGGATGATGATGGTGCAGCTTATGTTGATGGTCACGACCTGATAATTGCTGCCGATGAGCGCAGGGTGCGTATGCCGGTGGAAAAACTGGCGTTAAAAGGACGACACAATTTGTTTAACGCATTGGCTTCGGGTTTGGCTGCGCTTAAAGCGGGAGCCTCCCTTGAAGCCGTGATGCTGGGTCTTAGCACCTTTAAAGGGGTTGAGCACCGTTTGGAACATGCCGGAATAGTAGATGGCGTTACATATATAAACGATTCAAAAGCTACCAACGTGAATTCGGCCTGGTATGCGCTAGAGAGTATGGATAAACCGGTTATCTGGATTGCCGGTGGTACCGATAAGGGAAATGATTATGAGGAGTTGATGCCGCTTGTGAAAAGCAAGGTGAAGGCTCTGATTTGTATGGGCGTTGACAACAGCAAACTGATATCGGTTTTTGGGGAGGTGGTGCCGCAAGTTTGTGATACAAAAAGTATTGATGAGGCGCTCCAGCAGGCACGTGCCATAGCCAAATCCGGTGATGTGGTGCTTTTATCTCCTGCCTGTGCCAGTTTCGATCTGTTTCAGAATTATGAGCACCGTGGACGATTGTTTAAAGAGATTGTTATGCAAATGATGTGATATGGGAAATCTTTTTCGTAAATATGCCAAGGGTGATAGAGCTATATGGCTTGTTATAATAATCCTTTCAATAGCATCGCTTTTGTCGGTCTATAGTGCCACCGGATTTCTTGCATATAAATATCAGGGAGGTAACACCTCATATTACATGTTTAAGCAAATGGGCTCGCTGGCTTTTGGTATCGGCGTAATTCTGTTTGTGCACCGCATACCTTATGTGTGGATAGCTCGCTTTGCTTACATTGGACTCTATTTTTCGGTCTTTTTGCTGCTCATCACCTTGTTTTCGGGGGTAAACCTTAATAATGCCTCTCGTTGGCTCACCATACCGGGCATAGGCATTACTTTTCAGCCTTCCGAAATGGCCAAACTTGCTATCATTATTTATGTGGCTAAAATGCTGGCTCAGCATCAGAAGGAAGATGAACCTGCCAAAGAGGCTTTTTGGCCTTCAATGGTGCATGTGGTGTTGGTGGCAGGGCTTATTTTTACGGAAAACCTCTCAACCTCCCTGCTTGTGGTGGCTGTAACCGTGGCCATGATGTTTGTTGGGCGCGTGCCGTTTAAATATCTGGCAGGTACTGGTTTGGTTGCAATTGGCCTGGTGGCACTTTCCATAGTGATTGCTCCCAAAGTATCGTTCCTGCCCCGTGCCAAAACATGGTCTTCACGGGTAGAGCAATTCCTCAACCCCGAAAATGCAGAAAAATCATCTACCTATCAATCTGATCAGAGTAAGATCGCCATTGCCAGTGGTGGAATTTTTGGTAAAGGCCCTGGTAACAGCGTGCAGCGTAATTTCATTCCCCATCCATACAGTGATTTTATTTTTGCCATTATAGCCGAAGAGTACGGATTTTTTGGGGCTTTTATTATTATCATCTGTTATCTGTTGCTACTTGGACGCATTGGTACAATGGTGCGTGCCAGCAACCGCACATTTCCGGCCTTTATGGCATTTGGGTTGGGGCTGATGCTTGTGTCTCAGGCATTTGTTAATATGGGTGTAGCGGTGGGTATTTTTCCTGTTACGGGACAGCCCTTGCCGCTTGTGAGTCTTGGCACTACTTCTGTGCTCTTCACATGTGTGGCTTTTGGATTGATTTTGGGTGTGAGCCGTCACAATATGGAACAGGCCGATTTGGCCAGACAATCATCAAAAAAGGAGGCTGTGGATGAGGCTAGCCTTCAAACTAACGAAATTTCAGCTTGACGATTATGGTACCACGTATTATTATTAGCGGAGGAGGAACCGGAGGACATATTTTTCCGGCTATTTCAATTGCAGATGCGCTTAAACGGGAGATGCCCGATTGCGAACTGCTCTTTGTTGGTGCCAAAGGCCGTATGGAGATGGAGCGTGTGCCTGCTGCCGGTTATGAAATTGTTGGGCTGCCGGTTGCGGGGTTTCAAAGGCGTATTACTTGGAAGAACGTCACCTTCTTTTTTAAACTGGCGGCCAGTATGTTTCAGGCGAGGAAGGTGGTACGACACTTTAAGCCCAATGTGGTGGTGGGTGTTGGCGGATATGCCAGCGGGCCTGTTCTTAGGGCTGCTGCTGCGGCAGGCATTCCCACCGTTATCCAGGAACAAAACAGCTTTCCCGGAGTAACCAACAAGATTCTTGCGAAAAAGGCGGCTGCCATTTGTGTGGCTTATCACGGCATGGAGCGGTTCTTTCCGGCTCAAAAAATCATACTGACAGGGAATCCGGTCCGCAGTAATTTGTTAGATACAGTGAACCGTACTGAGGCCTATGCCCATTTCAACCTTAATCCGGATTACAAAACCATCCTGGTTGTGGGTGGAAGTCTCGGTGCTGGTAGCATCAATCGTGGAATGATTGAGTGTATTGGCATGCTCAAGGATGAACCGATACAAGTGATATGGCAAACTGGTAAATTCTACTTTTACAAGTTGCAGGCCGAATTGGCTGTTATGTACCTATCCAATGTTCATGCAATGCCCTTTATTCAGCGAATGGATCTGGCTTACGCTGTGGCCGATGTTGTGGTGTCGCGCGCAGGGGCAGGAACAATCAGCGAGCTTGCTCTCTTGGGCAAGGCATCTGTTTTGGTACCATCGCCCAACGTGTCAGAAGATCATCAGACCAAAAACGCCATGGCACTGGTAGATGCCGGTGCTGCTGTTTTGGTAAAGGATGCTGATGCGTTTGAGAAACTCTTACCCGCAGCAGTAGAGCTGCTTGGTGACAGTCATCGCATCGAAATGCTTCAGCAAAACATCAAACAGTTTGCCCGACCCAATGCAGATGCTGACATCGCCCATGAAGTAATGAGGTTGTTAAAGTAGTGGATTGCTCAAGGTTCTTGTTTTTGGGTAAACGTTTTAATGCTAATGATATAGGATGATTGAACAGGAAAAAATAGAGCGTGTCTGGTTCATAGGGATAGGGGGCATTGGAATGAGTGCCATTGCCAGGTATTTTCACATGAAGGGAATTCTGGTGGCCGGTTACGATCGCACACCTTCGGTAGTGACTGAAGCCCTTGAACAGGAAGGTGTTTCAGTGGTATTTAACGATGCCTGTGAATTAATCGATGAGGTTTTTCGTGACGCTTCAACCACACTCGTTGTGTACACTCCTGCAGTGGAACATTCCCAAAAACAGCTGGTTTGGTTTCGGGAAAATGGTTTTTCCGTGCTGAAGCGCGCCGAAGTTTTGGGGCTCATAACCCGTGAAAGCAAGGCTATATGTATTGCCGGAACGCATGGTAAAACTACCATTTCTACCATAACCACCCATCTTTTTCGTCAAAGCCGCCAAGGTTGTACGGCTTTTCTGGGTGGAATATCAAAAAATTATGCCACCAACTTTTTGTGGGATGGCAACTCCCCATTCACCGTGCTCGAAGCCGATGAATTCGACCGTTCATTCCTGAGGCTGAACCCTGCGTCAGCCCTCGTTTCTGCTGTTGATCCTGACCATCTCGACATATATGGCGACCGGGAGAGTTTTAGACAAGCTTTTATCGATTTTGGCCGTAAAATCTGTAAAAACGGATGCCTCGTGGTCAATGCCGCACTAACAGTTGATTGGCAACTGGCAGAAGGGGTAAAAGTTTACACCTATTCGGCTGCTCAAAAGGCCGATTTTTATGCCACCGATATCAGGATGGAGGATGGATATTATGTTTTTACCCTTGTGACACCAGAAGACAAAATAGAGAATTTAAAGATGGGAGTTCCGGGATTGTTAAATGTTGAGAATGCTGTTGGGGCGGCTGCTCTCGCACTTATCAACGGTGTATTGCCCGACGAGATTCAGGAGGCTCTTCCGTTGTTCAGCGGCATCGCCCGCCGTTTCGAGACGCATATCAATACGGGTGATTTAATCTATATCGATGATTATGCCCACCATCCTGAAGAGATTCGGGCTACTGTTAACAGTGTGAGGGCAATGTATCCCAACCACCGCATCACTGGCATCTTTCAACCTCATTTATATAGCCGTACCAAGGATTTTGCAAAAGAATTTGCCGTGGCTCTGGAGTTGTTGGATGAGCTTTTTTTGCTGGATATCTATCCGGCGAGGGAACTGCCTGTGGCGGGGGTCGATTCGGCATTAATTGGCAGCGATGTGAGACGCATACCGGTTCATTTATGCTCCAAAGAACTTTTGCCGGAAATGCTGTCGCTGCAACTGCCGCAAGTGTTCTTATCGATGGGGGCTGGCGACATCGACCGGGAAGTGGCTGCCATCAAGAAACGCTTAATGTCGTTAATCAATAAAATGTAGTTGTTCAAAAAAGATTGGAAGTTGTTGATAAATAATGCGATTGTTGTTTAAGGTAATCGTATTGAAATGTATATATTTAAACGGGGAAAGGGATTTTGTTCAGTACAATGAGGCGGATCGCTAACATATTGAAATGGGTATTGTTGCTGGGGTATTTTCCGGTAATGCTTGCCTTTGTGTCTGCAAGCAACCGGGCAGTAATCTGCTCCGATGTTCGGGTGGTGGTTCGGGATAGTCTGGAAACCGGATTTATCACGGCTGCCGAAATTCGTAGATCCATACTCAACCAGTATCCTGATTTGCTCGGTTCGCGCATGCAGGGGCTGAATATGAACGAAATGGAGGCTTTTGTCAGTAAGAGTAGTTTTGTGCGCAATTGCCAGATTTTTAACTCGCCATCAGGGGTGTTAAATGTGGTGGTAAAGCAGCATCAACCTATTTTGCGTGTGTTTGCATCTGATGGAACCTATTATCTTGACGAGTCCGGCCGAAAAATTCCGGTGTCAAAAAGATTCTCGGCCCGGGTATTGGTGGCCAATGGAAATATACCTGCCGATAGAACCGATTTGGTGAGAGTGGCTGGATTAATTGATTCTGATCCCTTTTGGAAGGCACAGATGGAGCAGATTTACATAAGGCGAAACAACGATTATGTGCTGGTGCCCAGAGTGGGGGATCAGCTGATACTTCTTGGCAAACCCGAAAAGGTGGAAGAGAAGCTCCGAAACCTCAGAGCCTTATATGACAGAGGGCTCGACCCACGCGAATGGAACAATTATCAGTTGATAAACCTTAAGTACGAAGGACAGGTGATATGTTCACGCAAACGCGATTTTTAATGTAATGACAATTCTGAACAACGAGTAATATGAATCAGGAATCAAAAATTATTGCTGCCATTGACATTGGAACGACCAAAGTTGTTGCCGTTGTTGGACGTAAGCATGCCAATGGCCAGATTCAGGTGCTGGGCATCGAAAAGGCGCTTTCAACCGGTGTCAAACGGGGCGTTATTCTTAATATTGAGGAGACGGTGAATGCCATTCGGCAAGCTGTTTCCGGACTCGAAGCCCGTCTTGAAATGCGTATTTCCGATGTCTATGTTGGCATGGCCGGATACTCCATGAAAAGTATTACCAATCGTTGTTATCGCTTCATCGACCCCAATGATGAAATTACCACTTTTGATTTGGAGCAGCTGCTCAGCGATAGCCATCGCATATCATTGGAACCCGGCGAAAAGGTGATTCATGTGATTCCGCAGGAGTATAGTGTGGACAATGAGATGGGAGAGAAGAATCCGGTGGGTATGTTTGGTCACAGACTCGAAGGCAATTTCCATGTGGTTATTGGCCGTATGGCGTCGCTTAAAAATATTGAAAAGTGCATCCATCGTGCCGGCTTGCGACTAATGGGTGTCATACTGGAACCATTGGCCTCCTCCTACGGTGTGTTGTCTGAAGAGGAGATGGAGGCCGGTGTGGTCATGATTGATATAGGCGGCGGCACCACTGATTTTGCACTCTACTACGATGGAATTATCCGTCATACTGCTGTAATCCCATTCGGAGGTAACGTGGTAACCAACGACATCAAGGAGGGCTGCTCAGTACTTACCAAACAAGCCGAATCACTTAAAGTGCAATTTGGCTCTGCCATGGGCAGTATGGCACGCGAAGATATGGTTGTGGCAATTCCCGGCATGGCAGGATGGGAGCCAAAAGAGATATCATTCCGAAATTTGGCCTGTATCATTCAGGCTCGTATGGAGGAGATTATCGAGTATGTGATGCATCACATCGAACTGTCGGGGTATTACGATAAGTTGGGAGCCGGCATTGTGGTTACCGGAGGTGGCTCATTGCTCAAGAATCTGGCTCCACTCATTAAGCTAAAAACCGGACTCGATGTGCGCATGGGTTGTCCGGATAAATTTCTTGCGCCCGAAAAGATTCCCGGCCAGGAGATGGCACTCTATTCAACGTCAGTTGGTCTGTTGGTAAGTGCGGGCGTTTACGCGTCAAACCGTGCGGTTGAACAAAAATTGTTTGATACCCCTGAAGAGGAGGTGAAGAAACAGGCATCGGTTAAAAAACAGGTAAAACAAAAAGCGCCCAGAGTGAGAGAGGGAAGGGAAGGCAAATATACTACCGGCGATTTATTTGATAATTTCAAAAAGACCATTGCCGGTATCTTTGACGAGAAAGATGTTGAAATGTAGTATCACCGGCATCCTGATGGCCTAAATGTAAAGCGTATGACAGAGGATTTGATGAATTTTGAGATTCCGGGGCACCGTTCTTCAATCATAAAAGTAATTGGTGTAGGTGGAGGTGGCAGTAATGCGGTAAATTACATGTACAGCCTTGGTATCAAGGATGTAAACTTTGTTGTATGCAACACCGACGCACAGGCGCTGGCAAATAGTCAGGTTCCCATCAAAGTGAGGCTTGGCGAAACTCTTACCGAAGGCCGTGGCGCCGGCAACCGCCCTGAAAGAGGCAAGCAGGCTGCCATTGAAAGTGTGCAGGAGATAGCACGCGTGTTGGAGGACAATACCAAAATGGTATTTATCACAGCTGGGATGGGCGGTGGTACAGGCACCGGTGCCGCTCCAATAATCGCTAAAACGGCCAAGGAGATGGGCATTCTTACAGTGGGTATTGTAACAATCCCTTTCCGCTTCGAGGGCATGGTTCGCGTTAATCAGGCCATTGATGGTATCACCGAGATGGAGAAGTATGTGGATTCTCTCCTTATCATCAACAATGAGAAATTGCGCGAGATGTATGGCGACCTGAAGCTAAGCAATGCCTTTGCCAAAGCCGATAATGTGTTGGCTACCGCAGCAAAGGGAATCGCTGAAATCATCACTGTTCACGGTTACATCAACGTGGACTTTGCCGATGTGGAAACGGTCATGAAGGACAGCGGCGTGGCAATCATGGGTTCAGGTACCGGCGTGGGTGAGTATAGGGCCATCGATGCCATTCAGGCAGCACTGGAGTCTCCCTTGCTCAATAACAATAACATCAAAGGCGCCAGCAACATATTGCTTAATATCACTTCCGGTATAGATGAGATTACCATGGATGAGGTAGGGCAGATAACAGATTATGTACAAGAGGTGGTGGGGCATTCTGCATCCATTATTTGGGGTACCGGATTGGATGAGTCGCTTAAGGATGAGGTGGTGGTAACCATTATTGCCACCGGATTTGATTACAATCACATGATGGTAGAGGCCTCAGCTGCTGTAGCGGAGAAAAAAATCACCCGCCTCGAAATGGACGTGGAAGGTAATCTTCGTACACCTATTAGTTATACTGAGGACAGCGAGCCGGACGAGGAGTTTGATATGACTGATTTACCGCCACGTGTGGTACGTTTTAACGACATCGACAAGGAGAAAGAGAAGCGTATTAGCATGCTTTATGGCGATTCAGGCAAAGAGGAGAAAAGGGATAAAATTAAGGAGGATGACTTTTTTACCCTACCTGCTGATGCCGAAGCACAGGTTTTTATCAGAAAACCTGATGGATTAATGGTACAGGTTGATCCGGATGATTTGATGGATGAAAAGCGTATCGAGGAAATAGAGAATATTCCGGCCTATAAACGTCGTAAGGCCATCACTGGCTCGGATACTGTGGCGAAAACTGACAGTAATAAGGTTTCCAGGTTCTCTATCTCTGACAATGGCTCCGGAAAACCTAAAATAAGTCCAAACAACCGCTTCTTGCACGACAATGTAGACTAAGGCAAGTCTGTGCCTGTTCTAGCTGATGGTGAGTTGATGTTTGAACTAAATACAATATTATAACTTTGAACCGATATGAGTATTTTCGAAAGAATAAACGATGATATAAAGAGCGCTATGAAGGCCAGAGAGCAGATTCGCCTTGATACCCTCAGGGGTATCAAAAAGGAGTTGATTGAAGCCCGTACAGCGAAGAATGCAGGAGGCGTTGTGTCTGATGAGGATGAAATTCGTTTGCTCCAAAAAATGGTGAAACAACGTCGCGATGCCGCAGGCATTTACAATGCACAGGGGCGCGCTGATTTGGCCAATAAGGAGGAACTGGAAGTTGACATCATCTCTGAATATCTGCCTGAACCATTGTCGCCCGAGGAACTGGAGGCTGCTGTTAAGGAAATTATCTCTGCTCAGGGTGCTACATCCATGCAGGAGATGGGTAAAGTGATGGGCGCTGCTACTGCTGCACTCGGAGGAAAAGCCGAAGGAAAGGATATATCACAAATGGTGAAGAAATTACTATCCTGACAATAAAAGCAGCATCATCCCAAAAAATTCATTGAGCCTGCCATGTGCAGGTTTTTTTGTGCCGTTGTGGGTGTGGTTGAGAAAAGCAAAAGGGCCACCTTTGCAGGCAGCCCTTCGTTTGTGTGTTTTGTTGTATCAACTATTAATAGAACTGTGCTCTGCGATCTACAATTACTGCATTTTCGCGGAGGGTTTCCATAAGTTGGTATTCAACCTTCATCACGAGGTTTTGAACCAGTTCACGAGATACATTGTCTGCTACAACAGTGTTTTGGTCAACATTTGTTACCTTAACAAGATAAACACCGTTGTTACCTTTCACAGGTTGTGAAATCTGGTTTGTTGGCGAATGAACGGCAAGAGAAACCAATGCCGGTTCAACACCTGCACCTGGTACCTGAAACGATGCGAAGGTTATATCGTTGGCAGACTGTACGGATGAATTCAATTTCTCCGCAATGGCTTCCATGCTGGCACCACCGGTTGCATATTCCTTCACACGGGAAATCAACAGGTCTGCTTTCTTTTCATTGATGAGCTCTCTTTCGATGCGGGCGCGTACAGCATCCAGCGGTAACACGCCATCTTTCGAAGAAGAGATAAGGTGGGCAATAACAAATCTGTCGCCAAATTCAAACACTGGAGACAATGCTCCTACATTTGCTTCGTATGCCCATCTTACCAACTCTCTTGATGATTCAAGAGGCCCAACGTTACGGTCGTTTTCTCTGATGTTGCGGCCAAAACGTTTGGTCAGATTGTTCTCTTCGATGGCAGTATTGAATTTGGCTGCAGTGTTGTTTAAGGCTGCAAACCTGGTAGCTGCGCTGTATACATCCTGATATGTTTTGGAACTGTAAGATATGTTACGGGCAAGCGTGGCTACCTGATATTTTGGTGACGGACGGCCTTGCTCCTGAATATGGATGATGTGAATACCAAATTGGGTTTCAACTTTTACAATGTCACCTGCTTTTCCATTGAACACTGCGTCATTGAATGGGGCAACCATCATTCCTTCACGGAACCAACCCAAATCACCACCATTTATCGCAGAACCTGGATCTTCAGAATAGGTACGTGCCAATTCTGCAAAATTACCACCTCTTCGGGCAACGGTCATAAGGCTGTCGGCCAATTTGTTTGCTGCTTCAGGGTTTGGTTCGCGAATTAAAATATGACGTGCACGAACCGAGTCGGGCATGTTGTTGATGGCCACAAGTCTAACAGCTTTGTAGCTGTCATCCTCAAAATAGGGGCCATACACTGCGTTAACCGATGCCGATGTGATAAAGGCTTCGATGGCTGAGCTAAACTCGGCTGCACGACGGTTTCTGCCCATGAAAGGCTCGTCTGAGTTCAGGTTTACAAACTGAGCGGCATCAATTTCCGGATTAGCGAAATTTTCCATCATCTTTTCTACCCACTCAAGCGCAGCCTGACGGTCGGCTTCAGTTGGAACTATGTCGAAGGTGATGTATTCGATTTCGCGTGACGCTTCTTGCTTAAAAAGGTTTTGGTTGGCACGGTAGTAGTTTCTGATTTCGGCATCGGATACAGCTACTTCGCTGTCATCCACAGTGGTGTATCTGGCCACCACAAAGTCGAAATCTACCATTTTGCTGCGAGATGCCAATTCACTCTCTTTCCACATGGTGGGAATGTACATCCCTTTCATCAGCAGATTTTTGTATTTGCTGAACAAACGCTCATTTATGAGCTGCTCTTCCATCACCATCCAGTAGAAATAGGCTGTAGGATCCTGATTTTTGGCAAACAGGAAGTTAAGTACCTGCTGTTGATCAAACATTCCGGTTTGTGGATTGGTAAACAGTGGATGCTGACGAATGGCGGGGTGAATGTTTCTTCCTGTTAGCATATCCATCAACTCTTCAGAAGTAACTCTAAGACCGAGTTGGTCATAAATCTCTTCAAGCAGCGTTTGATTTACCAGTTGATTCCAGGTATGATCCCTAAGCATGTAAACCTCCTCCTCTGTAAGAGTGTTAACGCCCTGATTCAGTTTGTTAAACTCCTCCATCTCGGTTACTTTATTCTGGAACTCCTGAATGTTTATAGTTGTACCGTTAATATTGGCCAATTCCATCCTCGAGCCCGAAAAAAATGAGCCTCCTGAACCCATGAAATCCATCATGATAAAGGCAAAAAGGGCAAAGCCAATGAAGATGGCTACAATAACTCCTCCTTTACTTCGTATTTTCTCTAAAGTTGCCATTCGTTTTATGATTTAATATTTAGCTTTTTTAAAACAGGTTACGAATATACAAAAAATTGTATTATCACATCTTAAACCGATTGCATGATTGCAAATATTACCGGCCTTTTGCATTGCATTTAAGATATATGGGTTGTTATTTGTATCAATTCTATTTTCGATTTGGATGCTTCTAGTATTTTTACGCGAAAATCACCTATCTCTATCTCTTCTTCCGCTTCCGGAATGGCTTCGTTGTGATATAGTATCAGACCTGCCAGCGTTTCATAATCGTCCGATTCGGGAAGATTCAGGTTATACTTCTCATTCAGGTAGTCTATTTCAAACCGCCCCGAAAACTGGTAAGTATCCGGCGCTATCTGCTTTTCTACCAAATCGGACACATCGTGCTCATCATCTATCTCTCCAAATATCTCTTCCAATACGTCTTCGAGGGTTACAATTCCTGCGGTACCGCCAAATTCGTCAACAACCAGCACAATACTTTTATGCTCTTTTGTGAAAATCTCCAATAATTTGGCTGCGGGCATGCTTTCGGGAACTATCGAGATGGGACTAATGACATTCCGCAGTCGCTTCGGACTTCGAAACATGGCCGACACGTGTACGTAGCCTATAATGTTGTCGATGTTGTCTTTGTAAACCAATATTTTGGAGTATCCGGTTTCGACGAATCGTTTTCTGATTATTTCAAGATCCTCATCAATATCTGCTACTTCCAAATCAGTTCTCGGCACTGAACAATCTCTTACTTTTAGGTTTGAGAAATCCAGCGCATTTCTGAAAAACTTCATCTCTTGAACGATGGAGTTTTCATTTTGCGTTTTGTTTTGATGTTCCGATATCAGATGATCCAAATCAATACGTCCTATAACAATGGGTTCGTTTGTGTTGGATTGTTTTATTTTCAGTATTTTCTGAATAAAAAAATTTGAGAAAATAAGTGTGAGTTTTGAAAGGGGGTAAAATACTGTATAAAAGATGGTTAGTGGTATGGATACCAGATTTAGCGCAGCACCCGGATTTAGACGAAACAGAATCTTCGGTAAAAATTCAGCCGCTATCAATATAATAAATGTACTGAGTATGGTCTGCGTTAGCAATATTCCCCAATCTGAGTTTAAATAATTGCCTATTGCGGGTTCAATAAGTCTGGCCATGTATAGACCGTAAATAACCAACGCAATGTTGTTACCAATGAGAATGGTGGAGATGAACAATCCCGGATTTTTGTGAAATCGGTCGGTGATTTTGCTTAATGCAGGATGGCGTTTGCGGTTAAGCTCTATAAGAAGTTTATTCGTCGACAGGAAGGCCATTTCGCTTCCGGAGAAGAAGGCCGACAATACAAGTGAAAGCAGAATGACAGAGAGTTGATCCATTATTGTTTGATAATTCTGACTTAAAGATAGTAAAAATCATTCATCAGGCTTAGCCGCCTGATCTTCTATCTGAAGGATCCCGCTTATATTTCTGATTTTGTAATTCTCGAGTCTTTCGTCCGACTCAAAGCCATAGCCGGTAATGATTTCGGTGTCGGTGGTGATTTTGATAAACTGGTCAGAATAGATGGTCTGTTTTTTTCCGTCCCAAAACATCAGTTCTGTATTGATAATTTCACCGTTTGTGTTTACTGCTTCCACATCGTTGCGCAATTCCCATAGTTCATCGTTCTGATAGTAAATGGCGGCATTGCACTTTATCTGGGCATCAATTTCCTCATTTTGGTCGTAGATGAAGAGGTGCAGGCCTTGCGGAAACTCAATGGTTGGCTCCTTCCTTTGGTCGAATTGAAGCATCTCCGGCGTAAGGAACTTATATTTTATTTTGCCTGAGTCGGTGATGGTCGACGTCAAATCAATCAAGGATATACTAGGCAGCTCCTCACGGTTTGTAAGGGCTTTTATTTCTTCTGGTTTGTTTGGTGTACAGGAGGGCAAAGAAACAACAATGGCAAGCAGTAAAATGATACTGCTTGCCCCTGTTAATTTCCAGAATGAGTTACTATTGCAATTCGTTTTCAAAACGATATTATTTTGCACGTACAGTGGTTCTTTCGTTTATCCAACCTCCTACAGTGTAGGTTTGTCCTTGTTGCATATTTCTGAAGAAAATCTCGTCCAATGCAGGGAAGTGGGCTGAATAAATTCTGATTTGCTCGTTTGCCTCATCCGTAACAGATGGATCTACTGATTTGGCTCTCATAAATTTGTCTACTGCGGCCCAATAAACAGCTTTCTTTTCAAAATCATCGGCTCCAACGTTATTGGCTGCTGCAGCGTAAGCGCGACCAATCAGAAGGAAAGGTGCTCCCCAGTTCGGGCGGGCTTCGATGGCTCTCAGGGCGTGTGTGCGCGAAGCAACATAGTTGTCCTGTGTAAGGTAAATCATCGACAGCTGATACAGGTATTCGCCTTTTTGAGTGTCGTTTTCAGCAAGTCGTATGGCTTCGTTATAGAACTCAATGGTTCTTGGAATGTCTCTTGTTTTAAGGTACATTCTCGCAAGACCGTAGGCCGAGGCACTCGAAGGTTCTATGTTGTGCTGATATTCTGAGACTTTGTAAAGTAAGTCGGTATCTTCACACAAACCTCTTGCCAGTAGTTGGTTAACACGCTTGAGCCATGCCAGGTCAAACTTGTTTTCTTCCAATTGCGGGCCATAAATCTGCTCAATAATTTGACAACTGGCAGCTCCACTTGATGCAAAAAGTCCTTCAACGCCGCCTTTTACTTCTTCAAGTGTATCGTGGAATCTGGAATGACCCGGGTCTTTCAACTGAAAATCGATTACATCTGAAACAAGGGTGTAGTTTTTTACCAGTGTTTCAGCATCGAGATTGCCCATGCGATACATATTTACCGAAGTATTCATAAATGTAAGCAGAAATGCTGGTTGTGATCTGCGACCAAGTCCTGTAACCGCATCATTCAATAGTTCATACGCTTCTCTGATAACCTGATTGTCGTCGCGTTTATACTGAAGCATGTCAACAGCTTTGCTACCTTTGATGGCAGGGGTTGGTGTGCGCTGATGGTCGCCAAAATGAACCATACGCTGATCATATACTTTCATCAGCAACTGATACAACTCTTCAAATTTCGCTGCATCGCGGTTGGCAGCTATCTGCTGCTTAATCATTGTTACACCATCAATGTAAATGTTTACGCTGGCTGCCGGGCATTCATTGAATACTGCTTCCCAAGCCGGGAACGCTTCTTTGAAATTGCGGTTGCGGAAATCTTCTGTATAGAGTGATAAATTCCGTACACAACGAACACTATCTTCTCCCACCCCATATCTGGTGCCGGATGCAACTCCGGTCTGCGCTGCTGCCTGTAAGGAGATGATCAGACCTAAGGCAAGTAATTTTAACGCTCTCATCTTGCTTATTTTTAATTAACGTACGATTATTTCTTTTTCTGTCTGTTGGGCCGATACGCTTGTGGTATATCAGCGTGGGTGAAGGTTTCTACCAGTCTTTTTTTAGCTTACGCTATTTTTTCGGCTGCAAATATAATTCACTTAATTGTTTTTTTAAAATCAACCTGTTAGGTTTTATTCAAACCTACGCTTCATGAACCAAAATTCATGCATGGTAAAGTTTAAAGTGAATCTTGTATAATTTTCTGAAAGCTGACCAGTTTGGGCTGTGCCTTTGCTACCCATTTGTAATCCTACATTGATGGATGTGTTGGTGCGCCTCAGTGGTAAACCTAATCCAAAACTCATGCCAAAGTCCCTTAGCTGGTATCCGTTTATCATGAGGTAGTCCTCGTTGTAATATGCGCCGGCTCTGAATCTGATGCGCTGATAGTAACGTGTGGCAGTACGTTCGTTTGGAATAAACTCTGCTCCAAAGGCCATCATTGATGTGTTGGCTGTTTGGGTGTAGTCATCCGGAAATTTATTCTCACCCCAAAGTTGTGATGAATAATCAGCTGCGAGGGTTAATTTGCCATCAATCACATACGATGCACCTACACCGAAACTTGTTGGCATTTTAAATGATTCATCCCCCCACGATACATACGAGTACGAAAGCGTATCACCAAACGCAAATAAATTTTCAGATGCTGTGAAATCCATTCCTTTTGACTTGATGCTGGTGGTTTCAGCATTTACAGGTAGTGATGGACGGAAAGTGGCGCCCAATACCAGTTTTTGATTTTCGCTGAGTGTTGTGGTATGTTGAACGCCAAAGTCGAGAAACAGATTGCTCATGTGATGTTCATGCTTTGAACCGTATGTAAAGGTGTTGGTTCTGTCGGCCAAAAACTCATGAAAGGATGAGTGTTTTATTTTTCCAAACCAGAAGGAGGCATGTGCTCCAACCGAAAGGGCTGGTGAAACTTTATAGGCTATGCCACCATAGAGATTTGAGAAGTTTCCTGTTCCCATTGCTGTTTGAAGGGTGGGATTGGCTTCTCGGTTGTGGATGGTTTCAAAATTGTAACCTGCATTACTCGCAGGCTTTAATCCAAAAGACAGGCCTATTTTTCTGCTTATGGGGAAGCCAAATGCAAAATAGTCATAATTCATATCCGAAAACGACTGGGAGCCTCCTCCGGTTTTGATGGTTTGCCTGTTGCCACTTACTCCAACCTCAAAAAAGAAGGAGAGCGAGTCAATGGCAGTGTAGGATGCCGGGTTCAGATTATTCAGGTGTTGTGACGACCTGATGCCGATACCTGTGCCACCCATGGCATTGTTGCGGCCAAAGCCACCATAATTAATCTCCCCAATTCCAAATCTGGAAAAGGGTGAAGATGTGCGTGTTTGAGAAAGAGTTGTGCTGACAGAAGAGAACAAAACTAACCCTGAAAGCAGGATTCCGATTTTTTTATGCATTGTATTCGAGTATTCGATTTAGTCCGACCAATACCAAATTTTGGTTTACAAAGATGGGCTTTTTTAATTTTCCGGCAAAAAAATCTGAGTCACCTCCTGTAAGAATGGTTATGTCAATGTCCCAATTATTTTTGCAGAAAGCCCTGTAGCCTTCGATTTCAAAAATCATTCCATTAATTACACCTGATGCTATAGCATGTGTTGTTTTTTTTCCGGGAAACTGATGGGGTTCGTCTTTTGTGACCAATGGCAACCTGCTGGTGAAGGTGTTCAACGCCTTGAAACGCATTGCCATGCCGGGTGAAATATCGCCTCCGGCATACTTGTTTCCTCCTAATAAAACATCGTAGGTGATGGCTGTTCCGGCATCAATCACAAAAACACTCTTTTGAGGATATAGCTGTTGAGCTCCGGCCACAGCTGCAATGCGATCTTTTCCTAATGTTTCGGGGGTGTGGTACATATTTGCGAAAGGCAGTGGTGTTTGGTGATCCAGAACAACTATGTTTTTCACCTTTTTTTGTATCAACCCAAGATCGAAATCGTCTGCAACGGATGAAATGATTGCTGCCTCCGGTTGATGGGTGCCGATAAAAGTGGTGATAAACTCTTTATCGTCATTTGGGATACT
This sequence comes from Alkaliflexus imshenetskii DSM 15055, assembly GCF_000517065.1. Taxonomy (GTDB): domain Bacteria; phylum Bacteroidota; class Bacteroidia; order Bacteroidales; family Marinilabiliaceae; genus Alkaliflexus; species Alkaliflexus imshenetskii. Next base: position 2,805,304 of record NZ_KI912105.1, read on the forward strand.
GTGGACAGCCACAAGCTTGCTTTGGTCAAAAAAACCAATTTTAGTGGCGCTGTTTCCCCGATCTATTGTTAATTTGAGCATAGATTTCGTTCCCAATCTGACTTTTTTATTGATGGTTTACAAAAGTAGTTTTTTTAATCTATTTCTGAATGAATCAGATGATTCGCTTTTAAAATTAGATGGAACATTTAGCACTCAATCCCTTTTAATATATAAAATTATCTGTAATGCGTAAGGTTTTAATCGTTGAGGATGACATATTTATATCAGCAATATTCTCTTTTTTCATAAAGGATTTGGGACATCACCTTGCAGGGCGTTGTCAAACCGGGCCACGAGCGCTCGAGTTTTGTAAGGATGAGAAACCTGATGTGGTGCTCATGGATATTCACCTCGAGGGTGAAATGGATGGCATTCAAACGGCTGAACGCATACAAAGGGATTTTGATATCCCGGTAATTTTTGTCTCTAGTGATACCAGTACAAGTGTTGTAGAGCGTGCCATTATCTCCAATTCATACGGATATCTGGTTAAGCCCGTTCAGAAAAATGAATTGGGCATTTCCATTGATTTGGCCTATTATAAGCACAAGCTGGCTGTGGAGCAAAAAAGACGGGAACAAAGCTATCGCGCTTACCTGTCTGAATCACCAATGCCTGTTATCATCATTCAGGAAGGAAGCATCCGATATCTGAACATGAATGCTCTGGATTTATTCCGTACGCATTATATGGAAGACATCATTGGACTTCCATTGCTGAATTTTGTGGCGGATGCCAATCACATGGAGGTAGCTGATTTCATCAGCGACGATATGCCGGATGAGAAGAAGAGTTCACGCATCAATGTAACCATGAAAACGGCTCACGGCATGCCTTTTGAAGTAGCCATGATGGGTTCTGTTGTGAAGTTTTCGGGACATAAAGCTCATCAATTGGTGCTTAACGATATCTCAATAGAGAAAAATGCCATTAAAAACTACCAGCGTCTGCGCAAGGCAATTATTGAGAGTAGTGAACCGGTTGTTATTCTCAACAATGAACTTAGCGTGGTTGAGTACAACGAGGCCTTTGAGCAGCTTGTGAAACCTTCATCTGACATGAAGCATCAGAATGTTGCCAAATGGCAACACCTGTTTCAGTTTGATGAGGCGTTTCTATCTGGTGCACTCAATGAGGAGAAAGCATTTTTTGAAACCTCTTTTCAAATTTCAGAGAAACATTTTCCCGTCACAGGATGTCTTACAGGCGAACCGTGTGAAGGAAATCAGGAGCTTATTTTACGTATTCGCAATTTAAAGCATGAATCTATTCTACAGTCATAATTTCTTTAAACAACACCCTTATTTCTGATAACGCATTGATGTTAGGAATGGACATAAACAGTTTATTTTGTTTCTCTTCCATCCTGGCTTTTTTGTGATTCTTTTGCAACCAGTTTAGGATATTGCTGAATGTTAGTGTTTTGTAAAATGGCGAATCCTGATTGCTTATGAAATTTAAGCGCAACTTGTTGTTTTTGTAGATGAGTTTTTCGATGCCCAGATGTTCAGCGTCAATTCGTATTTTCACTATCTCAAGTAATCCATCTGCTTCGGGGGGCAGCTCGCCAAAGCGGTCCATCACGTTGCTGCGGAATCGGTCTACATTGGGCTCATCTTTTATATTGTCCAGCTCACGGTAAAGCTCCATTCGCTCAGCTATATTGGCAATATACTCCTCGGGAAACCGCACATCTGCATCGGTTTCTATCTGGCAGTCGCTTACGTATTTTATTCCTTGTGCAGCCACTTCAGGAGTATAGTCTATAAGTTGAGGATACTCCGCTTCACGTAGTTCCAGTAGTGCCTCCTCCAAAATGCGTTGATAGGTTTCGTAACCTATGTCGGCAATAAAGCCACTCTGTTCGCCGCCCAAAAGGTTTCCTGCTCCCCGTATATCTAAATCCTGCATGGCTATGTTGAATCCACTGCCTAAATCAGAGAACTCTTCCAGAATTTTAAGTCTTCTGCGTGCGTCGGAAGTAAGGGTACTTACCGGTGGCGCCAATAAATAGCAAAAGGCTTTTTTATTAGAGCGTCCCACGCGACCACGCAACTGGTGTAGTTCGCTCAGTCCAAAATGGTGTGCGTTGTTGATAATAATGGTATTGGCGTTTGGAATGTCAAGACCTGATTCGATAATGGTTGTTGCAATCAATACATCATATTCACCATTTATAAAGTCGAGCATGATGCTTTCAAGTTTGTTGCCTTCCATCTGTCCGTGAGCAACAACTGTTTTGATGTGGGGCAGTGCCCGCTTGATAAAATTTTCAATTTCCAGAATATTCTGAACCCGGTTGTTTATAAAAAAGACCTGGCCATTACGCTCCACCTCAAAGGTGATTGCTTCTTTTATTATCTCTTCGTTAAAAGTGTGCAGTTCGGTGAAAATGGGCTGTCGGTTGGGCGGCGGGGTATTCAGAATGGACAGATCCCGCGCTCCCATAAGCGAAAATTGAAGGGTTCGGGGTATGGGTGTGGCTGTAAGTGTAAGGGTATCTACATTTACTTTGATATTCTTTAATTTCTCTTTTACCGATACACCAAAACGTTGCTCTTCATCAATTACGAGCAGACCAAGATCTTTAAACTCCACATCTTTACCTACTATCCTATGGGTGCCAATCAGGATATCTACTTTACCCTCCTTGGTTTCTGATACAATTCTGTTTATGTCCGACGTTTTTCTAAGTCTGCTGATGTATTCCACTCTACACGGAAAATCACTTAGTCGTTCTTTAAATGTGTTGTGGTGTTGAAGCGCAAGAATGGTTGTTGGCACCAGAATGGCAACCTGCTTATTGTCGCTCACAGCCTTAAAAGCAGCTCTGATGGCTATCTCAGTTTTTCCAAAGCCTACATCGCCACATACAAGTCTATCCATCGGGCTTTTATCTTCCATGTCTTTTTTTACAGCCAATGTGGCCTTATACTGGTCGGGCGTGTCTTCGTATATAAACGATGCTTCCAACTCACTTTGCATAAAGGTGTCGGCAGAAAAAGCAAAGCCAGGTTCTGCTTTTCGTCTGGCATATAGCGCAATGAGCTCACGGGCAATGTCCTTAACTTTTTTCTTGGTCTTCTCCTTCATCTTCGACCAGGCAGCATGACCGAGTTTGTGCACCTTGGGTGGTTCACCTTCTTGTCCTTTGTATTTGCTGATGCGATGTAGAGAGTGAATATTCACCAATAGAATGTCATTGTCCCTGTATATCAGCTGAATGGCTTCCTGCCGGTGACCATTCTCCTCCAGAGTTACCAGTCCGCCAAATCGACCTATTCCATGATCAACATGTACCACATAATCTCCCGGATTCAGTCTTGTGAGTTCTTTTAGTGTTATGGATTGACGTGCTGCCCGGGTTTTATCCGTTTTGAGGCTAAATTTGTGATATCTGTCAAATATCTGGTGGTCGGTATAGATGCAAATTTTGAGGTCGTGGTCAATAAATCCTTCATGAAGTGCATGGTTCAACTCTTCATATTGGATGTGACTGTTACGGTCGGCAAAGATTTGTCTGAGTCGCTCCAGTTGTCGATCATTGTCTGACAGCACAGTTACTTCATAGCCTTCAGTTTGCCTTTCGCGTATGTTGTCCTCAACCAAATTAAAGTGCTTGTGAAACAAAGGCTGGGGAGAGGTGTTAAACCGAATCTCGTCTTTGGCTGCAAATCCCTGAGTATTGCCCCAAATTATAAGCGGTCGTTGCTCCAGAAGCGTTTTAAATAGCGAACCTGTGATTAATTGTTCAACCCCGGGAATCTTACGTTCATCATCCGGTTCGGGTTTGTTGCCCGATAAGGATTCGGCCTTGTCGTAGATTCTGTTCATCCGCTCAATAATAACTGATGGTTCATCAATCCAAATTCCAATGTCATGTTTTAATGATTCCGGAAATGGGATATAATCTGAGGTATCAGAGGGGGTGAGTTCCGGGATAATTGTTATCTCATCAAAGGATGTCTTTGATAGTTGGTTTTCAATGTCAAACGAACGTATGCTCTCTATTTCATCACCAAAAAAATCGATGCGAAATGGCTCTTCGTAGGAAAAACTATATACATCCAGAATTGAACCACGAACTGAGTAAGCTCCCGGTTCATACACAAAGTCGGCTCGCTGAAAACCAAGCTCTTTTAGAAAGTCAACAACAAAATAGAGGTCAATTTTTTCTCCTTTTCGGAGATTGAGCGTTTGGTGTTCAATAACGGTATCGCCCGGCACTTTTTCCAACAACGCTTCGGTATAAGTAACGAAAAACTCTCCGGCTTTGGCTTGCCTTAAGCCCTGAAGTGCCTCCGTTCGTAATATCATCTGGTTGGGGTCGGGCTGGCCAAATTCTGGTGAACGTTTGTATGATGATGGCAGATAATAGACTGATTCGTTGCCATTGAGTTGAGCCAAGTCGTGATAAAGATATGCCGATGCCTCTTTATCATTACATATAATAAGGTGTGGTTTATCTTTTTTTAGCGTGGATATCAACACGGAGATGACAGAGCCAGCCAATCCTTTTAGACTCAGAATGCCGTTTTGCCCGGTCAACCATTCTTTTATGAAGGGGATATTTGGATGATTTTGATATTTATCGGCAGGTGCGCTGGATAGATCCATCTTTTTTTTCGACAAAATTAATGGCAATTATTTAAAATGTGAGTTAGTTCAGAAGAGTTTTTACCGAACATTAGCTATTGGGTTTATTATTAGTCTCTATGTGTAGTTTAAATCATGAAAATGATTGAGGGGAAAGATTTTGGATTCATTGTGAAATACAGTGCTGCAAATGCAGTAGAAACTTACAGAAGTTGAAAAACGAGCAGATTTTTATTAACTGTTTAAATTTAATTTATAAAATAGGTTTTAGATGCGAATACTATTAGATTCTAGACAGATAGAGTAGTTGAGAAAGATGATTAGATTAATCTTATTTTCTGTTTAATCTAGTCTATCAGTCTAAATATCTTATCCCTCAGTGCGGGACTTCGCTTTGCTCCGCATCTAATAGTCTAAAAATCTTCAATGCAGATTTAATATAAATTTAAACAGTCTCTTAGATAATGAGGATTAAAATAGTCGGCAAAGAGTCCGTGGAGATCTATTATGGCAGCATTTTATTCTTTTAATTGTTTTCATTTTTCTGATTAATGTCATCATACCTTAAATTAACTGTTTATAATAAATCCATAAATTTGCACATTATAATCAGTTGTTTTTACTTGTATTTTAATCGAAAGGTCGACTGATGGCACTGTTGTCATAAGTCATAATCTATGTCTGTTGTATATTAAACCTGCCAAAAAATGAAAGTATATAAATTCGGAGGAGCATCGGTAAAAGATGGGGATGGGGTTCGTAATGTGACTTCTATTGTTCGAAATGCCAACTCACAACTCATCGTTGTAATTTCTGCCATGGGCAAAATGACCAATGCTTTCGAAGTACTGAACGATGCCTGGTTTAACAAAGACGAAGCAAAGATTCAGGAGGCTCTGGTTCCAATCAAGAATTACCATGAGGAGATTGTAAAGGATCTTTTTGGTTCGGCACAGGCAAGTGTGCGCTACAATGAATTCATTAGCCAGCTTGAGAATCGTTTGTGCGGGGTTTCATCAATGCATTTCGATTATGAGTATGACCAGGTCGTTTCCTATGGCGAATTGCTCTCCACTGCTATCATCGCTGATTATTGGGAAAGTCAGGGATTAGATTGTTGTTGGCAGGATGTGCGCAATCTGCTAAAAACAGATGATTTATACCGCGATGCCAATGTGGACTGGGAGTTGACAACAAAATATATGAAAGAGGCGTTTCAGTTTGCCGATGCCGGTTTGTATCTCACACAGGGTTTTTTAGGCGGAACAATCAGCAATCTGACCACCACGCTTGGTCGCGAAGGTTCTGATTATACAGCGGCCATAATTGGTCATGTGATGGATGCACAGGATGTAACCATCTGGAAAGATGTGCCAGGCGTTTTAAATGCCGACCCACGGTGGTATGCCGGTACTGTGAAAATAAATGAAATCTCTTACCTCGAAGCCATAGAACTCTCCTTTTACGGGGCTCAGGTTATACACCCTAAAACACTAAAGCCGCTGCAAAACAAGAACATACCGATGTATGTGAAGTCATTTGTTGACCCAACAGCCACAGGCACAATTATATGTGAGCGTAAAGGTATTAGCGAAATGGTGCCGGTTTACATTCTTAAAACGAATCAGGTTTTTGTGACCATCTCTCCATTCGATTTTTCATTTATTATGGAGGATAAACTCATTGAGATAATATCTATTTTTCGTAAGTATCGGGTAAAGATGAATCTGATGCAGAATTCAGCACTGAATTTCTCTGCCTGCTTCGACCGTAAACGTGATACAGAGGCGTTTTTGAATGCGCTCAATAAAGAGTTTTCTGTTCGTTACAACGAGGATGTAGAGCTGATAACCATCAGACAATATACACCCGAGGCCATCGAGGAGATGACTTCAGGACGAGAAGTTCTGGATTCACAGGTAACACGTAAGGTTGCGCGTTTTGTGCTGAGATAAATCTTTAGCTAGTTTAGTTTTACCCGAAATACCGGTTTAACACCTCGCCGGTATCCATCGTCGGCATAAACGGCATAGCCTAAAACCATTGAGTGTACATGTTTCTGAAATACCTTTTGTTCTGCTGAGAAGAGCCATGTTTCTTCAAACAAAAGCTCTTCTATGCGTCCTCTTGAATAATCGTGAGCCGATTCAATCCGCTTTACGTCATCTAAAGTCAATAATTGGCCTGTGAAATAATCAAACACTTCCAGATGGCCGGTATAGACTTGTTCAAATATTTCAGATATCATCTTTTTAGACTGCACGTGTTTCAGACGTTCATTCATCCATTCATCGTCTGGGTCATAGCTGATTATGTCAACGGCATAGATGATGGGATCTGCAACAATCGTCTCTTCAGTAAGGTTGTTATCTGAGATGACAATGGTTTTTACTTTCGGCTCATTTGAAGTACAACCTGATAATATTAGATATAATGTAAGAACAAACAGAGAAAGAGTTTTCATGTGTCTATAATTTTGTTTTTCAAATGCCGCATTGCTTGTCCCGATTTATCTTGAGAACTCGCCAATAATCATGCTTCTGAGCATCGAAACATTCTTTATGGACTGTTTCAGGATATTATACATTAAACAGCAGGCGTTTTCCTTTGATGGAATCGTTGATTGTTCCTTCTTCATACACCAACGCACCATTTACCCATGTACGTGATATTGTGTGTTTTAGTTTCGTTCCGTTGAAAGGTGTCCATTTGCATTTGTACAATACCGACTCGTCGGTAACAGTTTGATTGCCATTGGGATTAACCATCACCAAATCGGCATAGTAACCCTCTCTGATAAAACCTCGTTTTTCTATTCTGAATAACGTGGCCGGAGCATGGCACATTTTTTCCACTACCAGTTCTTTGGTGAATACTCCTTGGTGCGCCATTTCCAGCATTGCCGTTAATGCGTGCTGCACCAGTGGACCTCCCGAAGGGGATTTGAAATAGTCTTGATTCTTCTCCTCCAACGTGTGGGGCGCATGGTCGGTAGCTACCACGTCCAAAAAGTTGTTGATGAGCCCGTTTCTCAAGGCATCACGATCTTCCCTGTATTTTACTGCCGGATTCCACTTTATTCTTGACCCAAGGCGATCATAGTCATCCGCATCGAACCATAGATGGTGCACGCATACCTCTCCTGTTATCCGTTTTTCTGATAGTGGCAAAGTGTTGTCGAAAAGTGAGAGTTCCTTAGCTGTGGAAAGATGTAGGATATGCAATCTGCTTCCGTGTTTAGTCGCAAGTTCCACAGCCATTGAAGATGATTTGTAGCAGGCCTCATCATTTCGTATCTCCGGATGTACGCTGAACGGAGTATGTTCACCGTATTTTTGCTTGTATAATTCCAGATTGTGTTTGATGGTAGCTTCATCTTCGCAATGTGTGGCAATAAGAACCGGCACCTCCCTGAATAAGTTGTTTAGTGCTTGTGGTTTGTCAACCAGCATATTGCCGGTTGAGGAGCCCATAAATACCTTTACGCCACATACATTGCGTGGATCAATTTTCAATATCTCCTCCAGATTATCGTTGGTGGCTCCCATATAAAATGAGTAGTTTGCCGGCGATTTGGAAGCTGCAATAGCGTACTTTTCCTCCAAAGCGCTAATTGTTACAGATTGGGGATTGGTGTTTGGCATCTCCATGAATGAGGTAACCCCGCCGGCAATAGCTGCCCGCGATTCAGTGTAGATGTCTCCTTTGTGTGTCAATCCTGGTTCCCGAAAATGAACCTGATCATCTATTACTCCTGGCATCAGATAATACCCTTTCGCATCTATAATACGGTCGGCTGCCGGAAGTTCCTCTCCCTCCCGAAATATCCGCTCAATAATCTCTTCCTTTATAAGAAGGCTGCCCGTATAAGCTGTGCCTTCATTTATGATGGAGGCATTTTTTATCAATGTGGTTTTCATCTGTTTTTTGTTTTTGTTGTCTGAACTTCCCGCTCATGCTAATTTGTGCAGCATACTATAGCGGATAAATTACATCAATTTTTGTAGGTGTATTGGTTGAAATTTGTGCCAAACCAGAGGATTGCTTAATGATTGTTGTATTTCTTAATGCGCGCTGTAAAAGGGTTAAAGTTTAAATCAATTCGTCTGTTTTAATTTTGTACTGTTTAAACAGACTGCCAGCCTTCATTTTAATCACCCCCCAAACAGCTTCGTTAAAAATCCCTCCACTCATTTTTGAAGCTCCCTGTCGCCTGTCGGTGAAAACAATTGGCACTTCAATAATGTTGAAACCATACTTCCATGCAGTGAATTTCATCTCTATCTGGAAGGCATATCCTTTAAATTTGATTTTATCTAAATCAATCGTCTTTAACACGCTTTTGTGATAACATTTAAAGCCAGCAGTGGTATCCATTATTTTCATACCCGTTACGATGCGCACATATACAGATGCAAAATACGACATTAAAACCCTCCCAATTGGCCAGTTTACAACGTTCACGCCCGACTTGTATCTTGAACCGATGGCCATGTCGGCATGTTCCACCGTACATGCATAATATAGTTTTTCCAGATCTTTGGGATCGTGCGAAAAATCCGCATCCATTTCAAAAATATAGTCATACGAATGGCTAAGTGCCCATTTAAAACCTGCTATATAAGCCGTTCCCAATCCCTGTTTGCCTGGTCGTTCCAGTAGGTGTAAACGTTCGGGAAACTCCGCTTGCATTTTTTTGACAATAGAGGCGGTTCCGTCTGGAGAGTTATCGTCTATTATCAGAAGGTGGAGGTTGTTTGGCTGAGAAAGCACTGCACGTGTAATCGCTTCAATATTCTCTTTCTCGTTGTAAGTCGGTATCAATACAATGCACTTCATTCGTAATGGTTTGTTGAGTTTGATGTTTAGATGCGAAGATACATATTTTGGCTATTATTTTTAACTAATCTTTTTGAGGCAAAATTTGGTTGGTATTGAGAAATGTTGTAATTTTATAGTTCCGGCTTTTGAAAAATGAGATGTTTGTTGTCGTTTTTTCAGCTGGCTTTTAGCGAGTTATTTTTTTTAACAAAAAAGAGTGCGTAAAAAGTTTGGAGCGTAAAGGATGAACGTCTACTTTTGCACTCGCTTTCCAAACGGGGAAAGGCACAAGAGTAGTCAGTTTAGTACTGACAATTATTGAAGCAAGCGGCAAGGTTTAGAGGTTTATTAAGAGGAAAAACATTTCTCAAAAAAACTTTGAAAAACATTTGGAGTTTAGAAATTAAATCCTTTATCTTTGCAGCCCCGAAACGCAGGACAGACATCGGTTTGTTGTGTGGGGAAACAGGAAGAAAAAGTTCTTTGAAAATATTGATGCAATACCAAAAAAGAAACAAGGTTAAAACAAGCAACGTCCTTTCGAAAATTTCTTTGAGGAGCACAGGAAAATATATTAAAATCTTTTCTACAACGAAGAGTTTGATCCTGGCTCAGGATGAACGCTAGCGACAGGCCTAACACATGCAAGTCGAACGGTAAAATGGTAGCAATACTATTGAGAGTGGCGCACGGGTGAGTAACGCGTATGCAACCTGCCTGTAACTGGGGGATAGCTCCCTGAAAGGGGAATTAACACCGCATAAGACTACGGCATCGCATGGTGCAGTGGTAAATATTTAT
>NZ_KI912105.1:2815663-2879583 GCF_000517065.1 Alkaliflexus imshenetskii DSM 15055
TTCTGAGCAAGGTTTATTTGTGGCTGTTTCTTTTTCGAGGTCAATATATCTATAACATAGAATTAGATATTGAGATATTAAGACAGATAGATAAGATGAAAGAGATAAAGCGCTTCATCTATACCTCTAAAAATCTATATCTTTAATCATCTGGTAAGGTATTCAGGTGGCTATAGCGTAGGGGTTCCACCTCTTCCCATTCCGAACAGAGAAGTTAAGCCTTACAGCGCCGATGGTACTGCGTAACAGTGGGAGAGTAGGTCGCCGCCGATTTTTTAAGACAAAGGAGTAGTTGAGCAATCAGCTACTCCTTTTTGTGTTTAAGCCCGTTGGTGCGTATGCAGTGAAACTGCAATTAACCACAAAGGCGCGAAGGGCGCAAAGGGGTTTCGATAATTAACCACAAAGACTCAAAGGGCGCAAAGGGGTTTTAATACTTTCCATTCTGATTTTGGTTTATGGTACTCGCGTTAATTTTGCTTTTTACGGGTCATATTAAAATCTGGGTCTACGCATAAATTTCAGCTAATCTGTAAAGGAAAAATTTCACATCCGTTACACCTCTGAATTGTCTTCTGAAATCCTTTATTTTTGCATTGATTGACTCTGCTGCTGCATTTGTTATGGATTAACCACAATGGCGCTGAGGGCGCAAAGGGGTTTGTGTTTGTATGGTTTTTGGCTGATTGGATAATGAATTTCTTATAAATGTAATACTTTAGCATGACCTTATATGTATTGATGTTCTAACGCAAAATTATTATTGTGAAAGATTTATACCAAGAACGCATTTTTCAAATCGAAACTAAACAGGGTAGATTACGCAAGTTGTTTAATCTCATTTATGCAATTCGCCTTTTTTCTTTTATTGGCTTTGTGGCTTTTTTAGTCTGGTTTTCTGTAAGTCAGGATAATTTTTATTTGGCTTGTGTCTCCTGTTTCTTCCTTTTATTTTTTTTGGTGGCAATCAAAGTGGATACTGTTTTGATTCTGAAGCAAAAGGACTTGAATAGTCGACTTAAGGTTAACTTAAGTGAAGTGCAGTTTTCCACTTTTAGCTTTCAAAGTTTTGGCGAAGGAAGGGAGTTTATTAATCTAAATTCGGCATTGGCAAATGATTTTGATTTGTTTGGAGAATCTTCGCTGTATCAATATTTGAATAGGTCAATTACAAAGTCGGGAAGAGAGAAATTTGCACATAGGCTCTTAACGCAAGGCAATGATATCTCACAGATTGTTCGTTACCAATCGGCAATAGCAGAATTGGCAGAACGGCCTGAACAGCTTGAGGAGTATCAGAGCCTTGGAATAGATATATGCGAAGAGGGAGATGAACAGGAACGTTTATTAAATTGGTTGTCTGAATCGGGTAGTTGTGGCAGATGGACGCACAATTTACTTTATATCTACCCCGTAACATTATTGTTGTTTATTGTAGCCTCAGCGCTTGGTATATTTTCGTCTGCAGTGCTTTTATTTCCTGTTTTTTATTCCTTTTGGGTTACAAGTCGTAAGGTTCGCATCGTCAACAGGGTGCATGATGAATTGGGTAGAAACGCAAAGCTATTTGGTCAATTTGAAAAGATTATCGCTGTTGTTGAGAATGGTGAATTTGAAAGTGAGTTTCTACAGCAAATTACAGAGAAATTTAAAAAGGGGGATAAAGGAGCCGTAAGTTCATTAAATCAATTGTATCGCATTCTGGAGTGGTTCGATTACCGATACAATATGGTTGTGTCAGTATTGCTGAATACTTTGGTATTGTATGACCTTTGGTTGTTAGTGCGATTGGATCGATGGAGAAATGAGAACCGTGAATTTGTTGCCGGCTATTTTAAAGCTCTTTCTGAGTTTGATGCTCTGATAGGATTTTCCCGGTTTGCTATGAACAATAGGGATAATGTTGTGTATCCCGAGGTTGTGGATGAAGATTTTATATTTGAAACCTCACAAATGGGTCATCCACTTATTATACCTGAAAGCAGGGTAAATAACGATATTGTATTCGGAGGAAAACCATGTGTATTGGTGATTACTGGTGCTAATATGGCAGGTAAAAGCACTTTTTTACGCACCATGGTTGTGAATCTGATACTTGCCATGAATGGAGCTCCCGTATGTGCCCGATATTTTCGATTTTCACCATGTGCAATTCTTTCAAGCATCAATATCCGTGATTCGCTTTCTCAAAGAGCGTCCTATTTTTATGCTGAGTTGTTGCGTATACGTGAGATTATTGATTCTGTGGAAAGAATGCCCAGAACATTTGTGGTATTGGATGAGATATTGCGAGGAACCAACACCAAAGACAAACAGACCGGGTCGCTTGGACTACTGGAGAAGTTTATTGGGTTGAATGCTGTTGTGGTTATAGCTACGCACGATTTGGTTATTGGCGAGTTGGAGAATAAGTATCCTGATATTGTATTAAACCGATGTTTTGAGGTTGAATTGGAAGATGACGAACTTGTGTTTGACTACAAATTGAAGCACGGTATCAGCAAAAAAATTAACGCTTCGGTATTGATGCGGAAAATTGGAATAATAGATTAAATCCCGATCTCGACACCTATCTTAAATGACCAATTGTCTATCTCACGCTGATGTTGATATGGCCCGTATCGGTAATGAACGGCTAACCCATATTTCAAAAACATCTGTTTGAGAATGTTACCGATGTAGATTCCCGACTCATAAAAACCTTTATTAAAAGTCTGAACTATTGGTTTGTATTGATTGGATATATCGGCCCAACCTGCTGACGACGAGAGCGTGATTACGGGTTTGAATTTTCCGGCATGATTGATTCGGGTTGGAATCGATGTGCGGATGAATAGCAGTGAAAACGAGCTGGCAGCAAATTCATTGGGGCGCATGGTGGCGAAACTGTATCGCGATTCAAGGCTTAACCCTCTTCTGCTTGTGCCGAAAGTGCTGTAAAGTTGAGTAAGAGTGGGTTCTCCCCATATATTTCCGGACGTAATACGCACACTTGCCGCGATTAAAGGGTTCACTCTAAAGTTATTTTCAAATTGAAACTCTGTAGCAGTATAATTGAATTTTTCTGTTTCGTTACCAATTCCGCTTCGAATGTTTAACCAGAAGGCAGGAAATTCATTCCCAAGGGGAGTCAGCCCAAATCCGGAATGGGCGACTCTTAACAGAGGTTGCCATTTCACGCGCATAGCTGCTTCATGAGTTTGGAAAGGCGTAACCGTTTCGGTTAAAGCATCTGTGAAAAAAGGATAAAGGATTACCGGTGTCACATCATTATAGGCGTAGCTGAATTCGGTTTTCAGTTTTGTGCCCACTCTGCTAGTGAAGTTTCCTCCATACTTTGTAGCCCGATCTACGGTTTGAGTGGCAAAACGCTTAAATCTTTCGTCTGACAATGGTGGAAAACCATCCAGAAATGAAAATCCGCCCGTTTCATAAAGGTCTTTTTCGGCAAAAAACTTTAGAGATTGTTCCATTAATGGCGCCATATTTATTCTGAGGCTACCGCCATAGTTGTCATCTCCCGATTTGGTGCTTCTGCTGTAAAAACCCTCAAGACTTATTTTTTTTGATATTCTATCGCCGGTTTGCAAGCCTATTCCGGGTTTTATACCTTCATAGTGGTTGTAGTCCAGTAGTTTATTGACGTTTAAGTTGAGACTGCCCAATGGGAGATAGCCATTCAGCAGATTTTTTTGAAGGGTGATGAAACGGTCGAATCGGTGTGCTCTACCAAGACTGTCAATCATTCTGTATGTTGCAGAATCACGCGCCGTAAGTGGTTGATAACGCCATTTTTCGATAGAAGGTGTTTCTCTAAAGGCGGTTTCATCAATTAGCTCAATGGCCGAAAAGTCTTTTTCTGATAGTGGTGGATTAAGCTGTACTGCGGTAACCATACTTTTCCCTTCACCGATTATTGGAAATGGAAACGATTGTCCTGTAACGGTTCTGCTCATGCGGAGTCTTGTTTCCAGTTGCTCCGGAAACCAGTGAAGTCCATCGTGTATTGCGTAGTTTTGGCGTATGGAAAGCGATATGGGAGATTGATGGTCGATGGTAGTGGCTGACACAGATTGTATGGCGAAGCTGGGCGTGTGAATGTGCAAAGAGCCTTTCAAGCCTCGCATTGGGGCATTTTTCCTGGGTTCGAATGATATGTAGTAGATTTTTTCTCCATGATTATTGATGATGGAGTCTTCGAGAATAAAAAGATATGTGCGAAGGCCATCGGGAGAAACCGGATTTAGGAACTCACTATCGAGTAAGCGGATGTAATTGTTGTAGAAAGTAAATGGTTGAAGCTGCGTTGGTAGCATAGCAAGCGCAGGTTGCTGAAAGCCGCTCACCCGTCCAGAGATGATGCGTTCGTTGGTTTTATTGGGAGGCAGATGCTTTTTCTCTGACACCGACTCGATGAGCAGAAAATCATTATCCCTGTTAAAATTCCAGAGTTTCTCAAGCGATTTGTCCAAGGTGGTGAGTGTGTCTGGCGTTTCCATCCCAAATGACATCTTATGATAGATGATGCATTTATATGCCGTGTTCTGGTCGGGGTTGTTTTTATACCGGTTGGCAACAGCATTTTGCATTATTGGGATGGCCGGATTTTTACCTGGCAGAATTGTTATCTGTGACAACTCCACCGAAATTGAAACGAGAAACAGTTCTTGATTGTTTTTAAGCGTGTTGGTGGCGAGTGTTTCAGATTTGTAACCAAGACAACTGATACGAATGAACTCTACACCTGCAACGTCTGGTATTAAAAACTGGCCTTGAATATCGCTTATGGTACCTTCTTGTTTCTCACTGAACAGAATGTTTGCAAAAGCCACCGGTTCTCCACTTGTTTTATCTCTCAGCGACAGTGAAAGTGGAAGTGAACCCAGCCAAAAAGGAGAGAGGATGAATATGCCACACAGAGATATCATTTTTTTTACCGACCCTGAATATCGGCACATAAGGTTAATGATAAGGCGATGGATACATGGTATCTCTGTGTGGCGTAATGGAGTCATCTATTTTAATAGGCCGGCTTTAAGAAATTTAATCTCATCTCGCGAGAGGAAACGCCATTTTCCGCGAGGCAGGTTCTTTTTGGTGAGACCTGCAAAATAGACCCTGTCAAGTTTTACCACTTTGTATCCCAGATGTTCAAAGATGCGCCGCACAATGCGGTTGCGACCTGAGTGGAGTTCAATGCCAACCTGACATCGATCTTCAGCATCGGCATAGCTTACATGGTCTGCTTTTATTTGTCCGTCATCAAGCTTTATTCCCTTTTTTATATCTTCCAGATGTGCCTTGGTTACTGCTTTATCGGTATACACATGGTATATTTTTTTGCATTCGGATGATGGGTGTGTTAGTTTCTTTGATAAATCACCATCATTGGTGAGTAATAGCAGTCCTGTGGTATTTCGGTCGAGGCGACCAACAGGATATACCCTTTCATCACATGCATCCTGGATGATATCCATCACTGTGCGTCTTCCTTCCGGATCTGAAGCTGTAGTTACCACATCTTTTGGCTTGTTGATAAGAATGTACACTTTGGCTTCAGGATTCAGGCGTTTGCCTTCGTATCTCACATCATCTCCATGGTTCACACGGGTGCCTAACTCTTTTACAACAGCGCCATTTACTGTAACCAATCCTTTGGCAATTAATTCGTCGGCTTCGCGCCGGCTGCATACGCCACTGTTTGCCACATACCGGTTCAACCGAAGTCCGTCTTCAGCCTTAGGCTCTTCATTTATCACAGGTTTTGGGGCTGGTTTTTTAAATCTTGGAGCTGATTTGCCTTTTTCATTGTCAAAGCGCCTTTTGCTATCTTCTTTTACAACCTGGGGTTTTGAATTGCCTTCTGTGTAATGGTTTCGTTGTTTTTTATTGCGATTTTTTTCCATGTCGTCTATATGTGTAAATGATTATCCCTTACCGACTGCCTCATTTTTTTAGGTAAATGGGATGTGACTGTTCTTTTGCGATTTTTTTTTGAAATCTATCCTGTTTGTTTCCGGTTGCTTTGGTAGAATTAATCAAAACTTCCAGGTCACAAATTTAAGCACTCTCTGCATTAAAAATGACTTTTAAACAAGCTTTAAACGTAGAATAATACTAAATAATTACATTTTTTGTTGGCGTGTTGATAATAATATTTCCATACTATCAGTGTTTTAGCTTGTGTTTGTATGATCTGGATTTAAAATCTTTCGTCAATTTGGATAAAAGGGGCTTTGGTACGCCCGTTCAGCAGATTTTCTTCAGCAAGATTATATAATGGTTCTAAAATGGCTTCGTTCAATTGGTGATACGATGTTTGGCCTGGGTGTGTTGGCTTTGGCATGGTTTATTTTTGGATTGAAGGGTGGCTGGAGCATCGAAAAGTAAACAGACGTCTTTAAATATATTGCAACGCCAATAAAGGAGCATGATGCACTTTGTTGGCGTTGTTTGTTTTTGTTATTGTAAAGAGTTTTAGGCTTGACATTGGTGGTTTTCTCTGGTTTAAATATGGAAGTGCAAAATTTATGGGTTGCCAAAGCTTTTTGATTTATCTTTGTGTGGCTTGTAGAAAAAGTGCCAATCTGCCTTATTGAAAATATTGAAAACACTTATAAATTATCTGTAATGACTTTAATAAAATCTATTTCGGGAATTCGGGGAACCATTGGCGGAAAGCCAGGAGACGGTTTAAGCCCCATTGATGTGGTGCGCTTTTCATCTGCTTATGGGATGTGGTTAAAGCAGCGCTGCGGCAAGCAACAACCAAAGGTGGTGGTAGGTCGCGACGCGCGTATCTCCGGTGAAATGGTGAAAAATCTGGTGATAGGCTCGCTTCAGGGACTTGGTATTGATGTGATGCATCTTGGACTTGCAACCACACCCACCACAGAGCTTGCTGTGGTTCATCATCAGGCAGATGGCGGCATTATTCTCACGGCCAGTCACAATCCCAAACAGTGGAACGCGTTGAAATTACTTAACGAAAAGGGTGAGTTCCTTAGTGCTGCCGATGGTGAGATGATTTTGTCCATTGCCGAAAACGAGTTATTTGAGTTTGCCGAAGTAGATAATTTGGGCAAAATTACTGAGGATTCAAATTTTCTTCAGAAACATGTGGATGACGTGTTGGCATTGGAGTTGGTGGATGTGGAAGCGATTCGCAAGGCGGGTTTTAAAGTAGCTGTTGATTGTGTGAATTCTGTGGGTGGATTGGCAATTCCGGCTATGCTCAGAGCTTTGGGAGTGTCAGACATACTTGAGTTGTATTGTGAACCAAACGGCCAGTTTCCTCACAATCCGGAGCCATTGCCCGAACATCTGAAAGATATTTCTGAGTTGATAAAAAAAGAGAAAGCCGACGTGGGTTTTGTGGTCGACCCCGATGTGGATCGTTTGGCCATCATCAGCGAAGATGGAGCAATGTTTGGCGAAGAGTACACATTGGTAGCGGTGGCCGATTATGTGTTGTCAAAAACTTCCGGTAACACAGTTTCAAATTTAAGCTCTTCAAGGGCTTTGCGCGATGTGACCGCCAAACACGGTGGAACCTACTACGCCGCAGCGGTAGGGGAGGTTAATGTGGTTGAGAAAATGCGCGAGGTAAATGCCGTAATAGGGGGCGAAGGCAACGGAGGTGTGATTTACCCCGCAAGCCATAACGGACGCGATGCGCTTGTGGGTGTTGCTCTGTTTTTAACACATCTTGCCAAATCCGGATTAAAGTGCTCAGAGATGCGGAAGCAATATCCTGCCTACTTTATGTCAAAAAACAAAATTGAACTAACCCCGGATATTGATGTAGATGGCATACTTGTTAAAATTAAAGAACTCTATACTTCGGAAAAGGTGACCGATATTGATGGGGTCAAAATTGATTTCTCTGATAGTTGGGTACATCTTCGCAAATCGAACACTGAGCCAATCATCCGAATATACTCCGAAGCTCCTACAGAGAAAGAAGCGGCTGATTTGGCGGAAGATATGATTCGGGTTATCCGCACGCTTTTCTGATAAAACTGTTTTTATCGATAGGCATTTCTAAAAGAGGGGATTTGATGGTCTTCACCATTTTTCCCTCTTTTTTGCTTTAAAAACACGATAATAGTGGTTGTGGATTAAACTTTCGCTGGTATGTTTTGTCTCAAAGAAAAATCATCATAGAAAAATGCAGAGAATAAAGAATCTGAATCGACTTATTGCAATTGGAGTTGCAGTAGTTGTGGTACTGGGTTTGGGAATTTGGATAATTACCAGCCGCACAATGCTCGGCGAGACCCTTATAAGGATGGAAGTTCAGCGTGGTTCCTTTGTGGCCGAAGTGCATTCAACCGGGCAGTTGCAGGCTGAAAATGCAACATTTATTGAGGTGCCATCAGAGCTTTCGAGCCGACGCATCAATATTTTTGAGATAAAAATTACCGATTTGGTTGAAGAGGGAACCGTGGTGAATGAGGGCGATTTTGTGGCATCGTTGGACTACAGTGCCATTGAGGAGCTGTTAACACAGGGAAAGGAAGAGCTGGAGAAGTCGTTACAGGCACTCGAAGATGCCCGTATCGACACCAATATCAATATGAGTAACTTACGCGATGGATTGCTCAATGCCCGTGTTGCCGTTGAGGAACGAAAGCTTGTACTTGAGCAGTCGATATATGAGTCGCCGGCAGTTAAGCGTCAGGCAGCTCTTGAACTTGAGCGTGCTGAGCAAAATCTGTTGCAATTGTCGCGCAACTATGATTTGCGTGAGCGTCAGGCTGTGCATAGTGTAGAGCGTGCACTGGAAGAGGTTCGCCGAAACAGGGAGCGGGTGTCTGACATTGAGAAGTTATTTCAGGCGTTGGATGTAAAGGCACCAAAACCAGGCATGGTTATTTATAGTTACGACCGTTTTGGAAGTAAAATCAGGGTTGGTAGCAGCGTGAGCCGATGGGCACCCCGAATTGCTGAACTTCCCGATTTGTCATCGATGATTTCCCGTACGTTTATCAATGAGATTGATATCTCACGGATACGAGTGGGACAGAAAGTTAAGATTGGTGTGGACGCATTTCCTGACAAACAGTTTGATGGCGAGGTGATTTCAGTAGCCAATATAGGTCAGACTTTGCCAAATGGCGATACCAAAGTTTTTGAAGTAAACATCAAACTCTTCGGCTCTGATCCTGAGTTGCGGCCAGCAATGACTACAAGCAATGTGATTACCATCGATCGCTTGGATGATGCGTTGTATATCCCACTCGAAACAGTATTTAGAACAGACTCTTCAAGATATGTATTCACATACACAAACCAGTTGGTAAAACAAATTATAGAAACAGATGTTGAAAATGCCAATCATGTGGTTGTCAGTCAGGGTTTAAAAGAAGGCCAGGTGGTTCTGATGAACGCGCCATCCAATGCGGATGAGCTACCACTGCTTGGAGAGGAGATTTATCTGGATATGATTCAAAAGGCTGAAAAAGCGAAAGCAGAACAGGCGAATCAATCTGAACAGGAAGAACGTCCGCGTGTACGACCCGGAGAAGGGCGTCGTCGTCCGGCTGCTGATGGTGAAGGTGGCGAAGGCGGTGGTGAGAATATGCCACGACGAAGACCCCAGCAACAGGGTAACTAAAGGGTAATCCTAGGTGAGAAACTAAGGTGCCTTTGGCACTCTAAAAAATCAATTTCATGAGACGAATTACTGCATTGTTTACACGATATTTTCACGATGTCATTATTGCTGTTGAAGCCATTCTGGCCAATAAAATGAAATCGATGCTCACGGCATTGGGTATCATGTTTGGCGTGGCTGCTGTTATCTCGATGCTTGCAATAGGACGGGGTGCGCAACAGGAAGTGTTGGAGCAGATAAAGCTCGTTGGCGTCAATAACATAATTGTTACGCCAACGGAACTGTCTTTGGGTTCCCCTGATGTGGGTGCATCCGGCTCAAATGTAAGGCGCTTTTCACCCGGACTTACGCTGCTCGATGCCGAGGCCATCGAATCCTCCATCCCCACAGTGTCAAAGGTTAGTCCGGTAATCTCCCTGAATTATCATGCTGTTTTGCAGGGTAGGAGCTATCCCGTTGTACTCGAAGGGGTGTCATCAAACTATTTTGAGTTACTTAATATCAATCTGGTTGGAGGAGAGATTTTTAACCAGCTGCAAAGCGAAGGTGGATTGCCGGTTTGTGTGATTGGTGATAACATTCGCAACCGGTTCTTTAGTACGCAGGATCCCATCGGGCAGTATATAAAGGCCGGAAATACCTGGCTTCAGGTAATAGGTGTGATTGAACGCCGTGACTTTACAGCTTCTGCCTCAGATGAAATGGGTATTAGCAGTACCGACAATAAGATTTTTGTGCCAGTTAAAACCATGTTGCTGCGCTTTAAGGACAAGGCTCGTATCGATCCCGAAGTGTTGGAGAGCATCGCACGCGGAGGTGGCAATGCAACTACTACCAGTGATGAAGCTGTTACTTCGGCTACACATCAGTTGGATAAAATAATTATTCAAGTAGAAGAGACTGAACACTTAAGTGCCACAGCAGATATTATTAAACGCATGTTGCTGCGCCGACATTCCGATATTTACGATTTTGAAGTGACAGTTCCCGAATTGTTGCTCAAGCAGCAACAAAAGACCAACGATATTTTCAACATCGTATTGGGAGCCATTGCCAGCATCTCTCTGATTGTGGGGGGCATAGGGATAATGAATATCATGCTTGCCTCTGTTTGGGAGCGTATTCGCGAAATAGGTACACGTCAGGCCATTGGCGCATCCCGCAAAGATATCATTGTGCAGTTTTTGGCTGAATCTACACTTATCAGTGTTACCGGCGGGATGATAGGCATTGTTTTAGGCGTGATAATGGCACGACTGATAAATGTGATGGCTGATATTCAGACCATTGTTAGTCTGTTTTCTGTGTTGGTTGCATTTGGCGTATCAGCCACAGTGGGCATTGTTTTCGGATACATACCTGCAAAGCGGGCAGCCAATCAGGATCCGGTTGAATCATTGCGACATTGATGTGCCGCGTAAAATGAAGTTTAGATTTTTGGAATCAGAAATTGAATATTAAAGATATATGAGTAGAATAATCCTGTTAACATTTGTGTTGACAATTTTCATTCCTAGAGTAAGTGAGGCTCAGAGAGAACAAGTTGTGGTGGATTTGACGCTTGATCAAGTCATCGACTTGGCCCATCAGCAATCCTTGTATGGTTTCAGAACCAAGAATATGTACTTGTCTAGGTATTGGGAATTCAGAAGTTTTAAGGCCGATAGGTTGCCAAGTTTGGTGTTAAGTGCCACCCCGATAAACTATGACCGCTCGGTGCGTAGCCAGTTTATCTCTGAAGAAGAAGGAGACAGGTTTATTTCCCGCTCTTATTTTACTTCGGATGCGGCTCTCTCTGTACGCCAGAATGTGACAATGACAGGTGGTGTGTTTGATGTCACTACATCTTTAAGCCGGATTCAGAATATGGATACTGAAGCTGTTAATTATGCCTCATATCCTGTGAGCATTGGTTTTACACAGTCGCTCAACGGCTACAACCGTTTCAGATGGGAAGCACGCATTCAGCCATTGAAATTTGAGCAAGCCAAGCTTGAGTATCTGCAATCGTTGGAAACATTATCAATTCAAGCTACGAACCATTTTTTTAACGTAGCAACTGCTGAAATAAACATGACCATTGCCCGAACCAACTATGCCAATGCTGACACATTATACCGTATTGGTAGTGGTCGTTTTGAGATTGGAACGGTCACTCAGGATGAGTTGCTCGATTTGGAATTGGGGCTTTTGAATGCACGATTGGCCGTAAGCCGTGCCGAAATTGACCTGAAGCAGGCTCACGCTTCCTTAAACTCTTTTCTTGTGTTAGGTGATGATGTTCGTATAAATTGTGTCGTGCCAACAGAAATACCAAAAATCTCAATCGATGTGGAGAAGGCTTTGACCATGGCCATCGAAAACAATCCTCAAATACTGGGTTATCAAAGGCAATTGCTTGAGGCTGAGCAGAATGTGGCGCGAACCCGATCCGAGAGCGGATTAAATGCCAACATAAGAGCCAATTTGGGTCTTAATAGAACAGCCGACGATTTGGCGCTTGCCTATCAATCACCTTTTCTTGAGCAGCAACAGATACGAGTAGGAGTAAGTATTCCTATTGTAGATTGGGGACAACGTCGTGGTCGGATTCAAATGGCTCGCTCCAACCAGGATGTAGCCGAGGCAACTGTGAAGCAATCGGTACTTGATTTTGAACAGGATGCTATCATCTCATTCCTCGATTTTAATTTGCAGGAAGACCAGGTAGCCATTGCTGCCAAAGCTGACACAATTGCTCAAATGGGTTACAGAGTTACCATGCAGCGGTTTATGATTGATAAAGTGGATGTGATACGACTTAACTCGGCGCGTAACTCGCTCGATGCAGCCCGCCGAAACTATATCAGTGCATTGCGCCGCTATTGGGTGAGTTATTATGGAATACGACAAATTACATTGTACGATTTTTTATCTGACAGACCGTTGATGGAGAATCTGGACGAGTTACTTCAACGTTAAGGAGAAGGATTATGAAGAAGAATTTATGGCAATTAATAGTACCTCTGGTTCTTGTGGTGGTTACGCTAATCGTTTATGCGATTTCCACCAGAGAAACGGATAAGGAACCAGACATTGTTCGGGTAGAGCGCGGCACTTTCGAGATTGTAGTGTCAGGGATGGGTGAGCTGGAAGCGTTGGAATCCACGCAGATAATGATTCCGGATGTCCTTTCAAATCGTTCTATCAGAATACGTTCCCTGGCAATAACTGACATTGTGCGTGAAGGTACCGTAGTAAAACGTGGTGATTATGTGGCAACCCTTGATCCCGGCGATGTGGAGGAGCAGTTGCGTACAGCTCAGGATAGACTTGAAATGTATCTTAACAACCTGGAACGCGCAAAAATTGATAGTTCACTGGCACTAAGCGATGCCCGTGATCAGATACGGCAAGCGTTAGATTTGATTGAAGATCGCAAAATAAGGGTGGAGCAGTCGGTCTATGAATCGGGCGCAGTGCAGCGTCAAGCTCAGATAAATCTGGAGACAGCACAACGTTCCCATGGGCAAAGAGTGCGTAACTATACCCAAATCAAACGCAGACACGAACTAAGCATTCAGAGAGCGCTCGATAATCTTGAAAACCAAGAGGAAGAGATAGCCATGCTGGAGCAGCTCAGACGCGATTTACGCGTAACAGCTCCCGGACCCGGGTTGGTGGTGTATGCCAGAGGTAACGACGGTCAAAAAATACGAATTGGCTCTCATGTAAGTCGTTGGGCACCATTAATAGCTACATTACCCGATTTATCAACACTGCAATCTGTGGTATATGTTAAAGAAATTGATATTTCTAAGATTAGTGAAGGTTTACCGGTGAGAATCCGTATCGATGCCTTTCCCGAGGAGCAGTTTAGAGGAGTCATTAAGCGGGTAGCCAATGTAGGACAAGAGATGCCGGGTGAGTTTTTTAATGCCTTTAAGGTTGAAATTGAAGTGGATCCGCAAGGTAAAACCCTCCTGCCGGGTATGAGCTCCACTAATCACATTGTGGTTGAGTCGCTGCGGGAGTCCGTAATCATACCACGTTTGGCTGTTTTTAAAAGCGATGAATATGGCATGTATGTATATAAACGCGAAGGATTGTCTGTTGTACGCCAGCAGATTGAAACATCCGGCGAAAATGATTTGAATTACCGTGTGACAGCTGGATTGAAGCCAGGGGATCGGGTTTTTATTCAACCTCCCTCTAAAGCTGACGGCCTGCGCATGGTAAGTCTCTAAGTTTCTGTTTTGTTTTAAGTTGAGAATACCCTGGAGAATAACGTTTCTTCAGGGTATTTTTCTGATTTATGTCAGCTATATTTTCTTTTTGTTGATAGGTGAACCATATTGTCGTTCAGGTGTTTAAAATTTTACTGTTAATTCTTTGTAAAATATGAAGAAATTTTTCTGCAATTCAAGTTACTTATATATATTTGTCGACCTTTAAATTGGTTTGGGATGTCAGTATTTATCCCTATTTTGAAGCAGAATGTATTTATCATGAAAATATAATATATATTAGTTATTTAAAAAATTTGCTGATATGAAAGTAACAGTTGTAGGAGCGGGTAATGTCGGAGCCACATGTGCAGATATTCTTGCTTACCGTGAGATTGCCAATGAGGTAGTGCTTATTGATATTAAAGAGGGTGTAGCTGAAGGCAAGGCTCTTGATATCTGGCAAAAAGCTCCAATCGATTTATATGACACCCGCACGGTTGGTGTTACCAGCGACTATTCCAGAACAGCTGGTTCCGATGTGGTTGTTATCACATCCGGATTGCCACGTAAACCCGGTATGACCCGTGATGACTTAATTGAAACCAACGCTGGAATTGTTAAATCTGTTACTGAGCAAATCGTTGCACAATCTCCCGATGCAATTATTATCGTGGTATCTAACCCGCTCGACGTGATGACTTATCAGGCGCATATTTCCAGCAAATTGCCCAGAACCAAAGTTATGGGTATGGCCGGAATTCTAGATACCGCTCGCTACCGTGCATTTTTGGCTCAGGAACTGAATGTATCTCCAAAGGATATTCAAGCAGTGCTGTTGGGCGGACATGGCGATACAATGGTGCCACTGCCCAGATACACTACCGTTGGTGGCATACCTGTGACCGAGTTGATTGATGCAGACAAGCTTGATGCAATCATCGAACGAACCAAATTTGGAGGTGGAGAGCTCGTGAAACTGATGGGTACCTCAGCCTGGTATGCACCTGGTTCAGCAGCCGCTCAGATGGTTGAAGCCATCGTACGCGACCAACGCAGAGTATTCCCCGTATGTATTCGTTTGGATGGTGAATATGGTATCGAGAATTGCTACCTTGGCGTACCGGTTATCCTTGGTAAAAATGGTGTTGAGAAAGTAATTGAGCTTGCTCTTAACGATGACGAAATGGAACTTTTGCGTACCAGTCGTGATCATGTGATTGATGTTATGAACGTTTTAGATCGTTTGGGTAAATAAATTTTTGCGTTATATTTTCTATTCTCTTAAAGCCCGTTTATTCGGGCTTTTTTGTGTTCGAAAGTGAACAGTTTATTGTTGATAACGGTCATAAATTTGCTTTGGCATCTCTATGTGCCTCGACTTAACTAACTGTAATTAAGCGTAATGAAACGTTTGGCATTATTCCTGTTAAAGTCAGATTGTATTCATCAATCAATAGGAGGAGCAGAAATGAAAACTAACGTAAAACACACAAGCAGAATGATAGCTACCCCATCGTTATTAATGTTGGGTTTGCTACTCATAACTGGATTCACAATTCTTTTTGTATCCGAAAGAGGCCTGCTTTTTAACAACTTGGATTTTGCGCAAAGTAGCAATCATGAGTTAACACTTTCTTCTTGGGCGATTGAGAAGCATTTGGCCGAGACCAACGCCAATATTATAAATGCTACCGCACCTGCAGTAATTGATATTCCTGTTGTCTCAAACGATGTATGGAGTTTTCTTGCAATTGAATCATGGATGTATGAACTTACACCAATATATGTGTTGAACACACCTACAGAATACATCAGCATTGAAGATTGGATGTTCACCACTCAAAGTTGGGCGGCTGATTTAAATTGCTATGCTGGTGATTGTTTTCTGGCTTTGGAAGCCTGGATGTTTCACTCAAGCTGGAATGAATCAGGTCTGGCCGGAAATGTGTATCCAGGTGAAGAGGTGTTACCTTTGGCTGGATGGATGCTTTCAACCGAAACATGGGTAGAAGTTGCTGCTGCTACCGAATTGGCTTATGCCGGTGACGAAGTAATTACTCTTTCAGACTGGATGTTTGCTGATGATAGCAGCAACTTGTATGCAGGAGAAGAAGTGATGCCAATCGAAAACTGGATGCTTTATGCAGATGTCTTGAATCCGGACTTTGCCCAATCTCAACTTGAGTTGTTGCCCGTAGAAGATTGGATGTTGTCTTCCGAAGAATGGCTCGACACCACTGCCTATGCCGCAACCCTTGTTTACCCCGGCGAAGATCTAATAGAACTCGAGGAGTGGATGATTTCAACTGCTAATGCTAACCATGAAATTGCTGTAGTTGCAAGCGGTTCAATAACCTTCGATGCCGACAATGGCATGCTGCCATATTTGCTTTAATTCTCTAAACAATACCACTATGTTACGCGGGATATTATATTTTCTGATTTCATCACTTTTCCTATTCACAGCGTGTCGTCTGGAAACAGGAGCCAACCGTTTTCAGACGCCTGTGGATGGGTCTGGTAAAATGATTGCCGGTTTCTTTAATCAGGTGGAACTAGATGGAAACTTTATTGTTTACATTCAGAATGGTGACAGCGAGCATGTTGTTCTAAATGGTGACCAACAAAGGTTGAATATGATTATTGTAGATATGGATAATCAGGTGCTAAAAATCACCGATTTGGAACAAGAGGTCAGATCAAGTCGTCGTCGATCCCCCATTGTAATAAATATTACAGCCCGGGAAATAAGTAGAATCACTGGCAGGCACGCAATTAAAATGATAACGTCTGATGTATTTCGTTTTGATACGCTCACTTTAAATTTTTCAGGCGCTGCAGACTTAAACCTTAATCTTGATGGCAATTACCTTAAGGGTTTGTTTGAGGGTGCTTCATCGGTCAAAGCTCAGGGGGTTGTTAACTCTTTTTTGGTTGAAATGCCAGGTGCCGGCAAACTGTTGGCTTACGATTTGATTGCACAAAAGGTTGATTTGAACCTGGCAGGTGCCGGCAAAGCTCAGGTTTATGCATCTCAGGAACTGCGGGTAAACATTGCAGGCGCCTGTAGTGTTACTTATAAAGGGAGTCCGGAAAACCTGTTTTCTAATATTTCGGGTATCGGGCGAGTAAAACAAGTTGAACCTTAATTGGGTCATGATTGTTTGTTATATGTTGAAGTGTTTTTCAGGCATTACAATGGTTTCATAACATCCTTTTATAATTTATGAGAGGATATTTTTTTCATAATCTCCATTTGCAGTTAATTTTTGTAAAAAATAGTTTACCATTCGTAAAAATTAACTTGGGAGATTCACTATGTTTTAATAAATTGCACAAAAATAGGTGAGATAGATTGTATGAATAAGTACGTGGATGAGAGGCGTTTTTAAAATATTAGTGCCAATTTTGGCAGTGTGGCTAGTCTGGGGGTGTGAACGTGACTATATGTTTCGCGGTGGTAACGACGGGGTTCGTTTCTCTGTTGACACCGTAATGTTTGATACCATCTTTACATCATTCGGTTCTACTACAAAGCATTTCCGGGTTTATAACCACTATGGAAGTGATATGCTTATTGATGGCATCAGACTGGCAGGTGGTGAAAACTCAAAGTTTCGCATCAATATTAACGGTATTTCTGAGCATACAGTAAATGATGTGCCGCTGCGTTCGGGCGATAGTCTGTTTGTTTTTGTAGAGGTTACCATCGATCCTTCTGAAGTGGATGCACCTTTTGTGGTGACCGACTCTGTGATTTTCTACACCCGAGAACGCATTCAGAGTGTTCAACTGGTGGCCTATGGCCAAAATGTGGTTGTTTTACGTAAACGTAACCTAAAAACCCAGCGCTTCACGGCTGATAGGCCTTACTTAATTTATGACTGGGTTGTTGTTGATTCCCTTGAAACGCTTACGGTTGACCCGGGAGCACGATTGCATTTTTATAAAAATGCCAGTCTCTTTGTTTTTGGTACGCTCAATGTAAAAGGAACCCGCGACGAACCGGTTCTTTTTGCTGGTTCGCGTCTCGAAGAGTGGTATGCCGATAAACCTGGCCAGTGGGGATATATCTATCTCATGCCCGGAAGCACAAATCATGTCATCGATTATGCTATCATCCGAAATGGTACGATGGGACTTGTCGTCGATTCCGTTGGGGTTGATGGCGATCCACCTCTCTACATCTCCAATACAAGAATTGAACACAAGGCACGTCAGGGATTGGTGGCACAAGCCTCTTCAATTGTTGCCAGTAATTCACTGTTTGCCGATTGTGGAAGTGCAGCAGTGGCGCTCACCGTGGGTGGGCATTATGAATTTTACCACAGTACAATTGCCAATTATTATCGCTGGGCCTTTCGTGGCGTGCCGGCTCTTGTTTTGTCAAATTATTATCTGGATAAGGATGGAGCCATCCGTACCAATAATTTAGAGGAGGCTCTGTTTAGCAATTGCATCATCTATGGACTGTCAGACAATGAAATTGGTCTGGATTTTAAATCCAATAGCGATGATTTTGAAAATGAAGTTGTAAGTTATCGTTTCGACCACTCTCTTATTCGTACTACACTCAAAAATGAGCGTTTGAGTGATCCAAAGCATTTCAGGGATGTGATCATAAACCGCGATCCTTCATTTATCTCTCCAGTTAATTCAAATTATCAGCTCGACACACTCTCAGTTGCCAAAGATGCCGGGGATATTAACGCAGCACGCCGTTTTCCTAAGGATTTTAATGGTAACAGCCGTTTGAACGATAAAGGTCCCGACCTAGGATTTATTGAGCGTATTGAACGTCAGTAAGATATTGGTTTTATGTGCAAACGCGCCAATCATTCACACCGGGTTTGTGCCTTCTACCAACTAGCTGTTTTTGGATGCCTGCTTTTTTTCACCTCCATACATCTTCACACATCAGCTCAGACAGGTGCTGCAAAGCGTGATTCAACTGCCGGAATCATGTTTTATAATGTCGAGAATCTTTTTGATGTGGTTGATGATCCTAAAACCAATGACGATGAGTTCACGCCTGACGGAAACCGCAGATGGACCTATAACAGGATGCGCCAGAAGTTTTCAAATCTGAACCGTGTTATCTTAAATGCCGGAGGATGGAACCTCCCGGTAGTTATCGGACTGTGTGAAGTTGAGAATAGCTGGGTTTTGTCAGCATGGCTTCGCGAAACCGGACTCTATAACCTCGGTTACAGGTATGTTCATTTTGACTCGCCCGATTCACGCGGCATCGATGTGGCTATGCTATACCGGCGTGAGCGCTTTAAAGTTTATGCCTCACGACCAGTGGAAGTGAATTTTGGCCCGGGTGAACGTCCCACCCGCGACATCCTATATGTGAAAGGTGTTTTGGATGATGCCGATACGCTCCACGTTTTGGTGAACCATTGGCCATCGCGTCTTGGCGGTGCTGCTGCATCTCAACCTAAACGCCGACATGCCGCTACGGTGGTAAAAAACCTTGCTGATTCCATTCGTAATGTGAATCCTGATGCTTTGTTGATTGTAATGGGTGATTTCAATGAGCCGCCTCGTTCGCCAATATTTTTGAATGATTTAAAAGCAGGTAAGCTGGAGGATGATGTTTGGCTCATAAGTCCGGCGCTCTATTTACCACCGGGCAAAGGCACGCTAAAGCATGGACATGCCTGGGAGGTTTTTGATCAGATTTTGATATCGCGACCTTTTTTTGAGAAGAAGTCACCTGTTCAAATGAACAAACCATCCATGCGGATTGTGGAAATTCCCTTTTTATTTCAGCCCGATGATGTACATGGCGGCACGAAACTATTCAGAAGTTACGAGGGATTTAAGTACACTGGCGGCTACAGCGATCACCTTCCGGTGTGGATTGATTTGATTGTTTGTGAAGTCGAAGAGTAGTTATTCCAAATCTTGTGCGTTTATGAGTTGTCTGCGAACCCATTCAAACAGACATACGCCGGTTGCCTGTGCCACATTTAATGATTTTACAGTCCCTGGAACAGGAATATGAACGCACATGTTGGCAGCATCCAGAAGCGGTTTGGATATACCAACGATCTCATTGCCCACCATCAATGCCATTTTTTGAGGGAGTTTTGATTCGAAAATGTTTTGCGACCCATGCATCGTTTCAAGCGCCACAAGGGTATAGTCTTGTGG
Organism: Alkaliflexus imshenetskii DSM 15055; assembly: GCF_000517065.1. Taxonomy (GTDB): domain Bacteria; phylum Bacteroidota; class Bacteroidia; order Bacteroidales; family Marinilabiliaceae; genus Alkaliflexus; species Alkaliflexus imshenetskii. The sequence continues at coordinate 2,835,653 of NZ_KI912105.1, forward strand.
AATAAGTTTCAACAGTTCGTGCGTAGAACAAAATTGCCAATCAACCACGTATCCGCTCACCTGTGCCACGCTGTTAATCTTTGATTTACGTGGCAATTCGCCATCGTTTACTGCAAATACTTGTCTACACCCGATGTTTCCAGCCAATCTGAGAATGTGCCCTATGTTTTCAGGCGTTTTTAAGTTGTCGGTAATGATGATTGGTCTCTTATCCAAAGCAATTTTCGGATAATCAAGAGATTGAAAAAAACTTATGGCACCAGTACTTGTCATGCTGATTATTTCTTGGATGCTTCAGTTAATCCCAACTCACGACCTTTTTCCAGCATAAACTGATAAGCTTCGGCATAATCGTTATGGATGATGCCATCGAGAATGGCGTCCTTAATGGCCGTTTTTATGATGCCAACCTGCTGGCAGGGAGCTAAACCAAAGGTTTCCATAATCATCTCACCGGTAACCGGCGGCTGAAAGTTTCTTACCTTATCCTTTTCTTCAATTTCACGCAGTTTGCGACGAACGATTTTAAAATTCCTCAAATGCCTGTCGGCACGCTCCCTGTTTTTAGATGTGATGTCGGCTTCACACAGCGTCATGAGGTTGTCAATGTCATCTCCCGCTTCAAACAAAAGGCGGCGCACGGCCGAATCAGATACTTCGTCCTCAATGAGCGCAATTGGGCGCATGTGCAGATAAACCATTTTCTGCACAAACTTCATTTTCTCGTTGAGGGGTAATTTCAGGCGTTTGAAAATGCGTGGCACCATCTTTTCACCCACATGGTTGTGCGCATGGAAAGTCCACCCATGAACAGGGTCAAATCGTTTGGTCACAGGTTTGGCAATGTCATGCAACAGGGCAGCCCATCTCAGCCAGAGATCATCGGTGTTGGGCGTAATCTGGTCTAGCACTTCCAGCGTATGATAGAAATTGTCCTTGTGCGATTTGCCATTTACAGTATCTATACCCTTCATAGCCTGTAGTTCCGGAAGAATGTCGGTAAGCAGACCTGTTTTGTCCAGCAGTTTGAAGCCTATGGATGGTCTGGCCGACATCATGATTTTGTTCAGCTCCTCGGCCACGCGCTCTCCGGAAACTATCGAAAGGCGCTCCCTGTTTTGTATGATGGCTTTTAGGGTTTCCTCTTCGATATGAAAGTTCAGCTGCGAGGCAAAACGGATGGCACGCAACATACGCAGCGGATCATCTGAAAATGTGATGAGCGGATCAAGCGGTGTGCGTATAATTTGGTTTTCAATATCTAGTAGTCCGTTGAAAGGGTCGATGATACTGCCATAGTTGTGTTTGTTTAGGCTGATGGCAAGGGCATTAATGGTAAAGTCGCGGCGGTTTTGGTCATCTTCGAGTGTGCCATCTTCTACTATGGGTTTTCGGCTGTCTCTGTTGTACGACTCTTTACGCGCCCCTACAAATTCTATTTCTGTATCACGATAGCGAAACATGGCGGTTCCAAACGATTTAAAAACAGAGACTTTTAGATTGCCAAGCCGGGCAGCTACTTTGGTGGCCAGGCCAATACCACTGCCTATTACAACGATGTCGATATCGGTGGTTTTTCGTTTCAGAAAAATATCACGTACAAATCCGCCTATGACATAGGTTTCCAATCCTTCACGGTCAGCTATTTCTGATATGGTTTTGAATACAGGATGTTTCAGATGTTCTTGCATCGTTTCGCTTTTAGCCATTATGTCACTTTAAATTTGATATAACAGCGGCTGATTGAATTATTAGCTGACAAAATTACAATATTTACCCGAATCTGGCATCTGTCAGTACTCTTTCTGTCATAAGGAGGCCTTACTTGCTGTATGGGACATCATTCTATGAATGGGCAGTGGAAAGGTGTCATGCCCTGTCTGTTAATGGTTTGTGTAATGTGTTACTACAGGCTGTTTTTTGGCACAATCATTGTATTTATGTATTTACAAATTTAGATATTTGTATTTTTGAGTTGTATTTTTTATATTTGTACCAGAAATAAATCATTTAAACATTACTATTATGGTTGAGCATTTGACAGCTGAAACTTTCAAGGCAAAAGTTTTTGACTACGTAAACAATAAAGATTGGAAATATAGCGGAGACAGACCCTGTTTAATCGACTTCTATGCCGATTGGTGTGGTCCCTGCAAAATGGTGGCGCCTGTATTGGACGAGCTATCAAAAGAGTATGGAGATAAATTGGATATCTTCAAAGTAGATACTGAGGCTGAGCGCGAATTATCAGCGGTTTTTGGTATCCAGAGTATCCCGTCGTTCCTGTTCGTGCCTATGAATGGGCAGCCACAAATGGCAATGGGGGCATTGCCAAAGGATACTTTCGAGAAAGCTATTAAAGATGTGTTGAGCGTTGAGAAATAAGTTGGCGGTTTAATCAATATTGCTAATTTTGACAGAACTAAAATTAAGCAAACATTTTGGGAAAACTCACGTTTTATATCTAAACAGACATTTTCAAGCAACGATTGAATGTCAAATTTGATGGAATTATGAAGCATTTACTATTTGGACTTCTGGCCCTGTTTTTTTTGGTCCAGTCCACAGCATGCACTGCAGGTAACAAGGAGGGTGAGAGCCGCAATAATCAGCTTTTGGCCAGTGCACAAAATGTACAAGGTGGAAGCAGTGTGATTGAGCTTAACGAGGCGCAGTTTATTGATAGAGTTTTTGATTTCAAAAACAATGAAACCTGGTCTTTTAAAGGCGATCGTCCCGCTATTGTTGATTTTTATGCCGAGTGGTGTGGCCCTTGTAAGCGACTGGCGCCAATCCTCGTGGAACTACAGAAAGAATACGGAGATAAGATTCAGATTTACAAGGTAGATGCTGAGAAGAACCGTGAATTGGCTGCTGCTTTTGGCGTGTCTGCATATCCTACAATGGTATTTATACCGATGGATGCTGATCCTGCTGGTGCGCGTGGTTTACTGCCAAAAGAGGAGCTGGAGAGAATAATTGAGACTTTTCTGAAAGTGAAAAAGTAGTAAAAAGATAGTTTAGTTTAGAGAGGCCGTTCCAATCAGGAGCGGCTTTTCGCGTTTTTAAAGGATAAATTTATTTAAGTAGCATGATGCTTATTTAGATTTTGTCTATATTTGTCGCGACAATTGGGGGTGCCTTTAAGCTGGCTGAGATTAAACCCTTTGAACCTGAGCAGGTAATGCTGTGCAGGAAAATTGAATTTCTCTCCGTTTTTAATCTCCCATTGTCATAATTCGGTTTTTGTATAGTTGTCCGGAGTCTGTTTTGATTCTGAAAGCCTGGTCGTTTTTATGGCTTTGAGTATGGCAACTGTTTGAAACGCAATTTTATTATTATCTACAATGGGGTGCCCTAAATTACGGGCTGAGATCAGACCCTCTGAACCTGGTCGGGTAATGCCGGCAAGGGAAAGTGTAAATCTCCTGTTTTATCCTCATTGCAGTTTTTGTTTAATTCTTAAATTTTAACTGCTTAAAAAATGAAGAAGTTTTTGTTGTTGATGGGTTTTGTTGTTATGGCAAGCTCTTTTTTGATGGCGCAGTACACCGTTCAAGGTTCTGTGACCGATAGCAATGGAGCGGTGTTACCGGGCGCCGTGGTTCGTGTGGCCGATAAGGTGGCTATTGCCAATGCCGATGGCCGGTACGCTGTGGAGGCGTTAGGAAGAGGTAATTATTTGCTAAGGGTTTCTTTCATTGGCTATGAGTTGTTCTCAAAGGAGATTGCTGTGAGTGGTAATCTTGTGGTGGATGTCGTTTTAAATGAGATGTCTATATTGAAGGGGGAGGTTACAGTGGCTGCCATCCGGGCCCGTAAAACCGATCCAGTGGCCTACACTGAAATAACGGCCGAAGAGATTCAGAAAAATAACTTCGGCCAGGATTTGCCATACCTGTTGAGCCTCACGCCCGGAATGGTTGTGAGTTCTGATGCCGGAACAGGTATTGGCTATACCGGTATGCGGCTGCGAGGTACCGATATCACTCGAATCAATGTTACGGTAAACGGTATTCCTTTGAACGATGCCGAGTCGCAGGGTGTTTTTTGGGTGAACATGCCCGACTTTGCCACTTCGGTGAGTCAAGTGCAGATTCAGCGGGGCGTGGGAACATCAACCAACGGGGCGGCATCGTTTGGGGGGTCGGTTAACTTTAGCACGCTCGATGGCCCCGGAACGCAGCAGGTGGTTATTGATAATGGATACGGCTCGTTCAATACCAGGCGCAATTCGGTGCAGGTGCAGTCCGGACTGCTTCACAACAAGTATGCTTTTGATGTGCGTTTGTCAAACATCACCTCCGATGGGTTTGTGGACAGAGCCTTCTCTGACCTTAAATCTTTCTATTTCTCTGCCGGATATTTTGGCGATGCATCCACCTTGCGGTTTGTGACTTTTTCAGGTAAGGAGCGTACCTACCAAGCTTGGAATGGTGTGCCCAAAGTAAAGCTGGATAATGATGTAGCAGGAATGGAGAAACTTGTGGCAATGGATGGATGGTCGGCTCCCGAAGCGGAGAATCTCTACAATTCAAGCCCACGTACGTTTAACCGATATCTTTACGATAACCAGACCGATAACTATCAGCAGGATCACTACCAGCTGCATTTTTCGCATAAGCCCATCTCATTCCTGCTTTTAAATACATCTTTACATTATACGAGAGGAGAGGGGTATTATGAATCCTATAAATACAGGGAGCGTTTCACCAAATACAATTTTCCAATTGATCCTGTTGAAATTGATGGCGTTACTTATAATCGCACAGATGTAATCGCCCGTAAATGGCTCGATAACCATTTCTATGGCGTTACTGCATCGGTGGTTTTACAACAAGGCATCTTGCATCTGGTAGCCGGTGGCGCATGGAACCGTTATGACGGCGACCATTTTGGCAATGTGATTTGGTCGGCCATAAATGCCGGTGTACCTGCCAACTACCGATGGTATCAGAACGATGGAACCAAGGAAGATTTGAATTATTATGGTAAGGCATCTGTTGAACTGGCTCCCGGCTTTACTACCTATGCCGATTTGCAGTTGCGCCATGTCTCTTATGACATCCGTGGCGTACACGATAACCAAAGGGATTTAACACGCTCAACCAGCTATGGATTTTTCAATCCCAAATTTGGACTTAATTATGAAATAGGTCAGGGTAAAAGAGTTTATGCCTCTGTTGCTGTGGCCAACAGGGAGCCCTCGCGCAGCGATTTTCGCGATGCTGATGATGAGGTGGTTCCACAACCCGAAAGACTTATTAATTATGAAGCCGGCATTGATTGGTTTGGTGAAAAGTGGGGAGTGCAGTTAAATGGTTTTTATATGGATTATAAAGATCAGTTGGTACTCACCGGGCGCATCAACAATGTGGGGGCTTATATCATGAACAATGTACCCAAAAGTTACCGTTCAGGGATAGAATTGGCTGGTCAGGCGGCAATTTTGCCACGGTTGATGTGGAGTGGTAACGTGGTTTTGTCAACCAATAAAATCAAGAATTTCTTTGAGTTTGTTGATGATTGGAGTACAGGCGAACAGGTGGTTAATGCACTTGGCACTACTGATATTGCTTTCTCCCCCAACGTGACTGCTGCCAGCCGTTTTGAGCTTCTGCCGATGGATAATTTCACCATTGCGCTTAACAGCCGTTATGTTGGAAAGCAGTATATCGACAATACATCGAGTTCAGACAGGCAACTGAAAAGTTATTTGGTAAACGACCTTGTGTTGCGTTATAAGATTAACAGCAAGCGTATGCCGGTGATTGAGCTCGGAGCCCAGATTAATAACCTGCTCGATGAGAAATACATCTCTAATGCATGGGTTTATAGCTATATTTATGATGGCGACAGGGATGTTCTGGATGGCTATTTCCCCCAGGCCGGACGCCATTTTATGGGGCAGGTAATTCTACGTTTCTAAAATCCTACACTAATAATCAGAAAAAGAGCCGGGTACTAAATGGTATCCGGCTCTTTACAATTTATGATTGTGTGTGTTATTTGCCTTGGGTAACGTTGGCAAATTCCTTCCATAATTTATCTTCCTTTGGATATGGTGCAACAATTTCGACACGTTCCTGTTTTACGGGGTGGATGAAACTGATGCGCCTTGCATGCAATGAAATGCCGCCATCGGGATTTGAGCGGGGAAAGCCGTATTTCAGGTCGCCACGTATGGGGCAGCCTATTTTTGCCAGCTGGGCTCTTATTTGGTGATGACGCCCTGTCTGCAAATCTACTTCCAACATGTGATATCGGGCCGAACTCGATATCAATTTATAAGTAAGAATGGCTTCTTTGGCGCCTGAACGCATCTTTGGGAAGGCATAAGATTTATTTTTTTTGCTATCCTTAAGGATGAAGTGTTTCAGTGTGGCTTCATCTTGCTCAGGTAATTCCTGCACAATGGCCCAATAGGTCTTTTTAACCTCTTTATCCTGAAACATCTTGTTCATACGACTTAAGGCTTTGCTGGTTCGGGCAAACAGAACCACACCTGTCACAGGACGATCCAACCGGTGTACCACACCTAAATAGACGTCACCGGGTTTCTCGTATTTGTTCTTTATATATTCTTTTACCTTGTCAGATAATGGTTCGTCTCCGGTATCATCACCTTGAACCAGGTCTGAACCGGTTTTGTTAACAGCAATCAGATGATTGTCTTCGTATAAAATCTCTATCTTCATTTCTTATTTACTCTTATTGTTTATTCAAACATGCTTTAGCATGCGTGCTAAAGGTTTGTTAGTATTGTTCGCGTGAGTTGGGGAAGTCGCGTGATTTTACATCTTCGATGTAATTACTAACTGCACCCGTGATTTCAGCGTATAAGTTGTGATATCTGCGTAAAAATCGTGGCGAAAACTCCTGGTTAATACCCAGCATATCATGAATTACCAGAACCTGGCCGTCAACACCACCGCCAGCTCCAATGCCTATTACGGGGATTGTGAGTGACTTGGCTACCTTCTCGGCCAATGTGGCCGGTATTTTTTCAAGAACAATGGCAAAAACACCTGATTCCTGCAAAAGATGTGCGTCTTCAATAAGTTTGTTGGCTTCTTCTTCTTGTTTGGCACGTACTGTATAGGTTCCGAATTTGTGGATAGATTGTGGGGTAAGTCCCAGATGCCCCATTACGGGTATTCCTGCTGACAAGATTCGGTTTACCGATTCAATGATTTCACTGCCGCCTTCGAGCTTGATGGCATCTGCTGCAGTCTCTTTCATGATGCGGATGGCGGAAACAATGGCCTCTCTGCTGTTCCCCTGATAAGAGCCAAACGGCATATCAACTACCACCATGGCAGTGTTCACAGCTCTAACTACTGAGGCGCCATGATATATCATCTGATCCAGGGTGATGGGAAGTGTTGTCTCCCATCCGGCCATTACATTGGCAGCCGAGTCTCCTACAAGGATGACATCAATTCCGGCTCTGTCAACGATTTTAGCCATGGAATAATCGTATGCGGTGAGCATGGATATTTTCTCACCTTTCATTTTCATTTCACTCAATACGTGAGTGGTTATCTTTTTGGGGCGTTGTTCCTTTGCTACTGACATGGTAGTTTGATTTTAAAGAGCAAAGGTAGTAATAAAAAGCAGGATTTGTAGAAATTGGCACCATTGCCTTATAAAGCAACTCATCCGATGGTTTTGTGCCATCGGATGAGTTTATAGAATTAAGCATTTTTTGTTTCAAGAACACTTTTGCGTGTCCCCACTTCATTCAGAATTTGCTCATGACGTTGCTTGCAGTCGTTGAGTTTTTTAATGGAGCGGGCTTTTGTAGTATCATCAAACCCCTGTTCCAGGGTAAAAATTGAGTCGTAGTAGTTCATGCCGTTTTGCAGGTTTTTTAGATACTCGTCCCATGATTTTAACTGTTTGGCATCGGGTGAAGTCAGTCCCGTCATCTCTTCTTCAATGTAATCCAGATACATGGAGAGTTCTTTGATGAACAAATTTGGGCGGTCGGGATGTGTGATGAGGTTGGCACGCCCGCAAATGTGGTCAATCATCTCCTTAAGTGAAGCCTCACGCGAAAAATAAGCAAGGTTGGGGCCTGGGCACACAGATACGCCTTCACCTTCTTTGGATGTATCCATTCCATGCGATTTTAGCGTGGCTACATCAAGTCCGTTGCAAATGCATGATTTATCTATGATGCGCTGATAAGCCTTGTTGTATGCATCACCCGAAAGCCCTTTGTTGTTGAGTTCTTCAATCTTGAGTTTCTGGTATCTTGACGAAGCCGTACAGATTGGGCGCTCGGTAAATTCGGTGTTGAGAAGCACAAATTGTTTTGTACAGGGTGCTCCTGGCTTACCGGCCTTGGCTCGTTGTTGCTGCTCCAAATCGGCTGATGCGCCTTTAATGTTATTAAAGCGCACTCCAACCGGGGATACGTGACTCAGGAAATAATCTTCCTCACCGCCATTTGCCAAAAGGTCAATGGTGGCCTTATCGATGGATACTGCTTCGGGAACCAGCATGAAAGGCGAACCCCAGCCCACACTGTCGAGTTTGTATTTGTTCATCAGAAAATTATGCTCCTCAGCAGTGCCTACGCCACCCTGTGCAGTCAACCGAATGGCAGGTGCCGACTTAGGCACATGCTTGTTCTTTGCTGTAAGAGCTTTGGAATAGAGGTCAAAAAGTTCATGAACCAGCATTTCACGGTTGTTGCTAAACTCTTCGAGGATGGGACCCATGAGATAGCCTTGGGTTGCAAATGCGTGACCACCACAGTTCAGACCTGATTCTACGCGAAATTCAGATATCCAGAGTCCTTTTTTTGCAAATATTTTTCCTTGCACAATGGCCGATCGGTAATCAGACACTTTCAGGATGATCTTTTTATTGAAGCCTCCCTCTGCGTTGGGATAGAAATCTTCGAACTGTTCAAGATAGGTGTAGAGACGGGCATTCATGCCGGCAGAAAGAACCACTGAAGATTTTAGCGTGCTATTGGCAAACCCCCTTAAAGCGGCATGTGCATCGTTAAACTCAGATGGAAGTTTTTCCCCATCGCGGTAGTTCTCTTTGTCCAATTTGGTCATGATGTTTACATCAATACTGCCAGGATGAAGGTATTTGTCGATAATCTCCTTAACCTGAACAGTTGATGCGCTCTCTATAATCTGGTTGAGTTTCAGTTTTAGTTCCGAAGTGTCTGGCAAAAGACTCAAAAACCGATTCAGTTCATTTCGCTTTTCTGTTAAAGCCAATTTGAAATCCTGATACTTCTGGTTAACAATGATGTTTACTGTATCGAGATAGGCCGTGATGCGTTTGGCTCTGAAATCTTCAATTTTATTATTGATGGCTGAAAATGGCAAATCGTGTTTGGTACTGTAAAATTCGCGCATGCGTTCTACAAGAATATCATCTACCAACGAAATGGCCGAAGCGATACCTAAATGTGCTACTTTAATCGGTGTGTCAATGGTGTAGCCAATTCCCATTACAGGAATGTGAAATGAGTGTAATTGCATATTAATTCAAAAAATTGATATTGTGGTGTTTGATTTGAAGTAGGTCTCAAAGTTTGTTAAGGCTGCATGTGTCAGATCTATTCTGCTAAGCTGGCGCAATGCAATTGCTCAGAATAGTGGCCTTGCAGTTACATTTACTTGCTTCTGCATGCTTTATGATGCACATCTGGTTCTACTTGGTCAAAGTTAATTCTTTACATTAGGGTAGAGTGTTTAAATCTGTTAATTATTCGTGATTTGGGGCGAAAATTGAGAGATTGGGGTGATTGTAACCGGTTTTTTGCCGATGTTTTGAATGTGCTGTTAAAATGGTTCGGAGAGTGGTGATGAACAATCAACGCTTTTTATAAAAACGACCAGTCTTTGTATAAATATTCGTTTTTCGTTGGCGTTATTTTTAATTCTATTCTATATAATTGGAAAAAAAAGGAACCTGCTATTTGCGATGGAGAGTGGTAACCACAATTTGTTTATTTTTGTATGATTTTTCAGTACTTACGGTTATTCTTTCGGATTGAATAGTATGATAAATAATTATTTCGGACGTGATATATCCTGATACATTTGAGCAAAAGTTGAATTTCGCAAAAATTCGCGAGCTATTGGCTGAGCATTGTTTGAGCAGTCTGGGACGCGAGTGGATTGAGCGGATGGAGTTTTCAGCCCGTTTTGAGCAGGTGCAAACCTGGTTGGGGCAAACTCATGAAATGCTAAAAGCTGAGCTTGATGGGAGCGAAATGCCTGTTTCTTACTTTATTGACGTGCGTCAGCCATTGAAAAAAATCAGGGTCGAAGGTTTGTTCATGGAGGAGGGCGAACTGTTTGACCTGAGGCGTTCTTTAGGCACCATTCGCGATATTATCCGTTTCATAAAATCTAAAAATCCAGAGGAGTATCCCCATTTACATGATTTGGCAGCCAATGTGATGGTTTATCCGGCGGTTATCGATCGCATAGATGGGATATTGAACCGACAAGGTAAAATTAAAGACAACGCATCGCCCGAATTGGGTCGGCTTCGCAAAGAGATAATCTCACAACAACAGAGTGTATCGCGCCGCATGGTGAGCATTCTGAAACAAGCACAACAGGCCGGACTGGTTGAGCCGGATGTAAGCATCAGCATTCGCGACGGGAGAGCTGTAATTCCGGTTCTTTCAGCCAACAAACGTAAATTGCCGGGAATTGTGCACGACGAATCGGCTACGGGTAAAACTACCTACATTGAGCCGGCCGAAATTGTGGAAATTAACAATGAAATCAGGGAGTTAACCTATGCCGAGCGGCGGGAAGTCATTCGCATACTGACTGAGGTTTCTGCTTTTATTCGCCCCTATCTTGAGGAGTTGCTTTATGCGTATGATTTTCTTGGCATCATCGATTTTATAAGAGCCAAAATGAGGTTTGCACAACGCATCAATGGGGTGCTTCCCGAGGTGCGTAACGAGCCGGGCTTTAAATGGCTCGATGCGTATCATCCACTGCTCTATCTGCAAAATAAACCATTAAACAAGCCAGTGGTGCCGCTGAATCTGGAGCTGTCAGAGGATGATCGTATCGTGTTGATTTCAGGACCAAATGCCGGCGGAAAATCTGTATGCTTGCAAACGGTTGGTCTTTTGCAATATATGCTTCAATGTGGTTTGCCCGTTCCGCTTAAGGAGGGTTCCCGCATGGGCTTTTACGACCATATATTTCTTGATTTGGGTGATGAACAGTCCATCGAAAACGATTTAAGTACCTATAGCTCACATCTTTTGAATATGAAAAATTTTGTGCGGCATAGTAATGACCGCACCATGGTACTTATTGATGAATTTGGCACCGGAACCGAGCCCATGCTTGGTGGAGCTATTGCCGAGGCGGTTCTTGAACAACTCAACCGGCAGGGAGTGTATGGGGTGATAACCACCCACTACACCAACCTTAAGCATTACGCTTCGCAAACTTCGGGCATTGTCAATGGCGCCATGCAATTTGACACACATCAACTTCAACCGTTGTTTAAGCTGGAAGTTGGTTCTCCCGGCAGTTCGTTCGCTTTTGAAATAGCACGAAAAATCGGATTGCCCGAATCAATCCTTAACGCAGCAAAGGAGCGATTGGGAGAGGATCACATCAATTTTGACAAGCACTTGCGTGAAATCATTCGCGATAAAAGGTATTGGGAGCAAAAACGACGCGCCGTAAGAGAGCAGGAGCGTAAACTCGATTCTGTATCGGTACGTTATGAGAAGGAGCTGGAGCAGCTCACAAAAGAGCGAAAAGAGATTTTACAAAAGGCACGTGATGAGGCCGCTGCACTTTTAGCGGGTGCCAATAAGCAAATTGAGAATACCATACGCGAAATTCGGGAGTCGCAGGCTGAGAAGGAGCGCACCAGACTGGTACGTAAAGAGCTGGATGATTTTAAAGATGGAATGGATGCCGCGGGTGACGTGGCCACCCAGGAGAAATTGGCGCGCGAAATGGAAAAGTTGCGCAATAGAAAGCAGAGAAAAGAACCTAAATCAGCCGAATCAAACAGCGAGAATCCTTTACCTGTAGCCGGTAATTCAGAGCAACCTTTGTTGCCGGATGTGATTGCAGAAGGTGACCTTGTGAAGCTTGCCGGGCAGCCTGTGCCGGGCGAAGTCATGGAGGTGAAGGGAAAGGATGCTTTGGTTGCATTTGGTCAGTTGGTTACTAAGGTAAAAATCAGCAGACTCGAGAAAATTAGTCGAAGCACCTATAAAAAAGAGATGAGGCGTGAGAGTAGCGTGACTGCCGGCCTTGCTGAACGTATACGTGAGAAAAAACTCAACTTTACACCCGATATTGATCTGCGAGGGATGCGTGCCGAAGAGGCCATCGATCGCGTGTTAGTGCACCTTGATGAAGCCGTGATGTGCGGCGTGAATCAGGTGAAGATACTTCATGGAAAAGGTAACGGTATTCTGAGGCAGATGATTCGGGAGCAGCTGAGAGCAATATCTTTCGTGAAGAAGTTTACCGATGAGCATGTACAGTTTGGGGGTTCAGGTATCACTGTTGTTGATTTGGAGTAGTCATTTTTAATGATTTTCACGGGGGATCACTGCTATAATTTATCGCACGCGGTTCCCTGTTTATTTGCGATGTTATTGTAGCATCATCAATTGCAACAGTTAAAATAACCAGTGCAATCAACAACCTAATTAATCAAATTGCGTTTAAGTAGAAATATAGTGATATTGGGCGGTTGTTGAATATTGATATGATGCACAGAATGAGTTCTTTCCTTAAAATTAGTTTTATATTCCTGTCGGTAATATTTTTGCATGTTGATGTTTCTGCTGTAGGAGCTTATCCATTTCTCCAGAAAATCACGCAACCCGATGGCTCTTTTCTAAATATCCGGATGAATGGCGATGAGTGGTTCAACTGGGTTTCCACGTCTGATGGCTACCGCATTGTTCGAAATGAGGCCGGCGTTTTTGAATATGTTTCCATCTTGAAATCAGGTGAGATACGACCTTCTGGAGTGAGAGCATCTGATCCGGAACGTAGAACCGCCGAGGAGATGGAATTTATAGATAGGATAGAGCCCGGACCCGGTGTGAGCCCCGAAGTAATTAATGAAGCACGCAGCTTGTTTGTGTCGCCCCTTCTTAAAAATACCAACAATCTCTTTCCGTCATCCGGACAACGAAAGCTTCTGGTGATACTTGCCAATTTTAGTGATACTCAACCTACATACACTCAGGCCGATTTTGATCGTTACATGAATGAGGAAAACTACAATGGCACAGGTAGTTTTCGTGATTATTATCTGGAGAATAGCGGTGGTAAATTGGATGTAACCTCTGTGGTTACGCAGTGGGTTACTTTACCAAATCCACGGGCATATTATGGCCCGCGCGAAAAGTGGGGTGAGTTTGCCTACCACGCCGTGCAAGCTGCTGCTGCGGCAGGAGTTGATTTTTCCCAGTTCGACAATACCGGAAATGGTGTTGTTGAGGGCGTTGCAATTATACATCACGGCCCTGGCCAGGAAGTTACAAGTGACGAAACGGATATCTGGTCGCATGCATGGGCTTTGTCGGCTGCAGGTTATTCGCAGACGCAGCGAAGATTTAACGGCGTATTGGTTGACAGATACACAGCCCAGCCGGAAACACGCACACGCAACGGTGTAATGAATACCATCGGTGTAATAGCTCATGAGTTCGGGCATAATCTGGGTGCGCCCGATTATTATGATACCAATGGAGATGAGGATGGACGGCATGATGGTACCGGACGTTGGGATATCATGGCCTCCGGTAATTACAATGGTAGTCCGTCGGGATCAGCTCCCGCTCACCACAATGCGTTTACAAAAAATGAGCTTGGATGGGTTGAGCAGCTCGAAATTTCCACACCCGCGCTGCAAACACTTGAACCGGTTATCGCTTCTGCAAAAGTATTGAAGATTAAAAGTCCGGTGGATCATGAATATTATCTGCTCGAAAATCGTCGTAGGGTAGGGTTCGACAGGGCTTTGCCCGGACAGGGAATGATTGTTTATCACGTAGATGCCAACCGAATCGCCTCTCGACGAGCGGCAAACAACATAAATACACAGGCACATCAGGGGCTTATGGTTAAGCCATCCTCAGGTTTAGTAAACTCTGCCTCTGCGCCATTTCCCGGCACGATGGTGGTGACGCAGTTTACCGATGAGACAACGCCTGACATGCGAACCTGGACGGGTGAGCCTTTTAATCGTAGTATAACCGGCATAAATTTGGTTGAGGAGAATGTGGTGTTTGATTTCATGGCTGTTCAAAATGGCAGTCCAATTGCCTTTACGGCGCTACCAGCCGGGGCTTCTGAAATAGAGCTGGCGTGGACGCCTTCTCTGCAAAATTACCCTGTTTTAATAGCCTGGTCTTATGATGGCGTGTTTGGAAATCCCGCTGCAGGACAATTATATACATCTGGAAGCCCAATATCCGGCGGTGGCACAGTGCTCTATTATGGTGATGATCTTCTTGCTTTTGCTCATAGTGAGTTGGAGCCGGCTACCAGATACTATTACAAAATCTGGAGCGATGTAGGCGGCGAATGGTCAGGTGCTTTAAGTGCCAATGCCAAAACAGACTTGGGTGAAGTGCTTTCATTCCCCTGGTCAGATGGCTTTGAAGACGGGCTTTCAAATTGGGTTCAAACCTATCTGCTTTCTGTTGTAGATTGGGAGGCTAAAGAATTTGGAACCGCCAACAAACCTGAACAAGCATATAGCGGGTCGGCTTTTGCCGGTTTTTTTGCAGAATCTTTTTCCGGGGCTGTCACAAGACTTGAGTCTCCTTTGTTAATGCTCTCCCAAGAGAGTAGTTATGTGTTGGATTTCAGGCATATTCAGCCCGCATGGAATGGCGATCAGGATGAGTTATCCGTACTTGTTAAACGAGAATCGGCCACCGAATGGGAGGTTTTAGCTCTTTATACTGACGATGAAACGGAGTGGATGGCGCGGCGTATTGCCATACCATATTCAGAGCCGGTGCGGTTGGCGTTTCAAGGAAGGAGCAGATACGGCTATGGAATAGGCATTGATGATGTAATGGTGTATGAGGCAAACCACTGTTTTGCTCAAACGCCTCAGGTCACATCATTTGAAGTGGTTGAGAAGGGTTTCGATTTTATGCGAATAAGGTGGAGCGTGGCTGATGAACTTCCGGTTCTTGTTGCCGTGCGTCAGGGTAAAAAAGTTACAGAACTGCCAACGCCAAGTCAAAGCTATTCTGCCAACTCCATATTCCCACAGGGTCAACAGCTCGGTAATGATGCGTTTGTGGTTTTCTCAGGTCCTGGCGATGAGCTGCTCCTGACAGGTCTTTCGCATTCTACCGAATATCATGTGGCTGTTTTTCCCTATTCAGAGACTTACTGTTATGCCTTTGAGCCGCAGATGTTTGTTTCTTCAACTAACTTTAGAATACACGATATCACTTTCGTTGTTACTTCGGATGGTTTGCCTGTTTCTGGTGCATCTATTTCTGTGGATGGAGAGATCTTTACAACCGATGCCGACGGACGTATTGTTTGGCAACGCTTACATGATGAAAATTATTTGTCCTTTTCGGCAGTATCAACCGGATACAGACATTTTTGGGGACGATTGATACCTGATGGAAACAAGTCTGTCTCAATCAATCTGGAACTGCTTCAACCAAAGCATGTAACCGGTATGTCGCACTCTGCTAATTATTCAGAGGTTTCACTTTCATGGAATCCTGTTATCGATGAGGATTTTGATGGGTATAAAGCATTTTCGCTTTCGCTGCCAGGATGGACTATGCTCGATAAGGATAAAGGAAGAACATGGGCAATTAACAACCACACATTTCCGGAACAAGGTTATACAGGGGCGTTTATACTGTTTGATCCGCTCCATGAGAGTATGCTTCAGGCAAATTTTGACATCACAGCCTATTCAGGACGTCACTTGTTGGCTGGCTTTGCATCACGAAATGCACCCAACGACGACTGGCTTATATCACCGCAATTTGAGGTGATGGAGGGAGATGGTTTTTCGTTTATGGCGCGATCGTTATCTTCCAATTATGGATTGGAAACCTTTCAGGTTTTAGTGTCTGAGCAAAGCGGAGCTTCCGACAATTTTGAGTTGTTGTCCGCTTCAAGCGTTTCAGTGCCGGTTCAATGGACTCGGTATGCCTATTCGCTTGCCAATTACGTTGGCAAAAAAGTGAAAGTGGCCATTCGTCATACATCGGATGATGTGTTTGTATTATTGCTCGACAGAATCAATGTGGGCTCATTAGATGAGAATCCTTCAGGTGTATCAACCCCAAACCTTACTTTGCCTTTGAACAGTGATTTGTTGCGCAAAGTAGAGGCATTACAGTTGGATAAAAAGAGCACGCAAACATTTACATCCGGAAGTGATGCTACTCCCAAAGGTGGCATCGGTTACGAGTTGGAACAAATTGGTGGCAATACATTAACGTTTAATGGTTTTGCCAATAATGTGTATGGTTTTATTCCGGAAGATTGTGAAACATATTCTTACAGGACAAGGATTGTTTATAATAATTTTGGAATCACCTCTGATTGGTCGCCCGTATATAGTCTTAATGCGTGTTACGAAGTCTCCTTTTTGGTGGTTTCGGGTGACAATAAGCCAATTGGTGGCGCTTTGGTTGAGTTTAATCAGGATGCGCAATATACCGATGTGGATGGTGTAGCTGTTTTTAATTCTGTAAGGGGCGCAGAAGGGCTTATATACAATGTGTTACTTCATGGTTACGAAATATTTACGGGAGCTGTGGATGTGAGCGGCAGCAAGCAGGTGCTGATTAGTTTGCTTACAGTAAAAAAAGATTCAGTGAGTCAACATACCATTGAAATCTATCCTATGCCATTTGTTGATAGGTTAAGCATTTCAGGGGTTGATACCGATGAGGAGGTTGTTGTAACTGTTTTTGATGTGGGAGGCCGTATGGTGTTTCAAAAGCGTCAGGCTGCATCATCTGAGATTACTATAAACACCAGTGGTTTTGCTCCGGGTATATATGTGATTGAGGTTAGAACAGCAAAAATGGTGAAGCGCCTAAAGGGGATGAAACGATAAAACTATTTAAGTGGATATAACAATAAAAGGTGGTTGGATTTTATCTGGCTGCCTTTTTTTGTGGAATGGCTAATGCTGGATAGAATAGAAGAGAGCCAATGATGGGAATTGAACCCATGACCTCTTCCTTACCAAGGAAGCGCTCTACCCCTGAGCTACATCGGCTTTTAAACTCATTGTGTGCTTTGAGCGAAAGACGGGACTCGAACCCGCGACCCCGACCTTGGCAAGGTCGTGCTCTACCAACTGAGCTACTTTCGCATTTTTTAATGACGGATAAAGAATCGTTAGTTCTTATCGTTAATTGAGCGTCCAATCTGTTTGTTAAAACTAAACGCTGCTATCCCGGTTAACCCATTTTGCAACTGGAAGCGCTTGTTTCAGGCGGTGCAAAAATATAAAAAAATCAGCCTGTCCAAAATTTTTCGCATCAAAAAATATAAGTTTTTCAGGAGTGGTGTGGCTTGTGGTTCAGAATCAGATTGTTTTGCGGTGTGGTTTTTGGATTATTGCCCAAGTGAAGGGCGGCTCGGGATAGAATTTGCACAAATGCTTTCTGCACTACCTCTTCATTTTTATCCTTTGAAATGGGGAATGGCTTTTCGTGTGAGTATTCAAAAGGGAAATCTTCAACAAATGCTGTTCCGGGTGAGAGCGATTTTACGATGGCGTCGGCCGGAATTACTTTATCCTTTTTCAGACCTACTGCAATCAATCGTCCTTCCAAATTATCGAAAGCCTCCCTGCGATATTCCTTATCGTTTTCATACCGTATCATCGACCTGAAAACCTGCCAGGCGTTAGGCAAAAGATGTGCCACATGGTGCGGAATCGCAATTTGTGAGTCTACTGTGGTAAGATTGCTAAAGTAGGTCTTTAGTCTTTCACAGGCTTTACTATCCATAATAGCTTTTGAGTTGCCATTGGTTTCATCAAAAGTTGCGCCCCCGCAGAAGAGAAATGCCCTTTCACCGGAGAACAGACTGGCGGGGTTGGCTATGAGCAAAACTTCTGCGAGGAGAGCACCAATTGAATAAGCAAAAATGTTAACACTGCTAACATTGCTTAAAAGCGGATGGTTGTCCGATTTTATCGAAGCAACCAGTTTTATCACATCAAAATAACTTTGTATGCCTGATATTGGAAACATTTCGGGTGTGTATTCCATTCTCAGACTTAAGGCGGCATTGGCAAAACAGCAGTTTTCCAACTGTTCTGATTTAGCCTTTCGAATAGATGCCACTTTTGACATCGTGCGCGGAGAACTCCACTGTTCGGGCGAACGGTTCATGTGAAATGCCAATGGGAAAAGTATAACTGCTTTGCCCGTGGCGCAAACAAGATGGTGTGCCCATGTCAGATACTTGTCCCAATGTCGTTCATTCAGTCCGTGAAACAGTATAATAACCTGTGGAGCCGGCCTTTTTTTTGGCATTAAAACGGCATATCGGAATGTGTTGTTATCTTTTTCACCACCTTCAGCCAAAATAAGCTTCTCTTCTGGTGTCACGTTTGCACCAATTGAGCGGTGACTAAACCTAAAGTCAGAGTTGAATTCGAACGTATAACATCCTACCTCCTCGGTTAAGTGAACAAAGTGTCTGTTCAAATCGAATCCGGCAGACATTTGTTTGTGCAGTTCGCTTAGATTCATAACGTCTGGATTTAGGCGTTTCGTTGGCATTGCAAAGAAAAATATTTGTTTGATAAGTTGCTGAAAAATGCCGTGTTTGCTATTTCTCTGGGGTGAATGAAATATTCTCTGGGGTGATTTGGAGATTTATGGGGTGAATTTCGTTTACGCCGAATTAATGTTATTTTTGTGGTCGAGAGGCCAAGGTTTCAACACATTAATCACAGATATGTAATGTTATGGTCAGAAGGATAAAGCTTGTACCAGAGTACTTTGTAAGTCGTCGCAATACGATGAGACAGGTGCTTTTCACCACATTGTTTGCTTATCTGTTTATCAATGTTTACAAGCCTTTTGGCGCACGTGAATGGTACGATGTAAGTTGGTGGCTCTTTTTTGTTGCATCCGGTTTGCTGGTGCTTGCTGGTATGCTTGTCGTTATTCTCAGCCGTCTGGTAATGTTTGCTGTTAAGCAGCGAAAGCCGGTTACATTCTTCTATTATGTAGTAATGGTGGCTGGTGAGGTATTTTTCATGGGCGTTTTATATGCTGTTCTCGAGCGCATGGTATTGGGTGATATACGTCCCTTTGGAGTCTTGTTTTATCTGGCCATTCAAAACACTTCACTCATTTTGTTAATACCTTACTCCATGAGTCTTCTCTATTTTGCCTGGAGGGAAAAGAAGGTAACACTGGAGATGCTTATCAGACAAATAAGGAGCAAACCGCAATTTATCTCTTTTAAAGATGAGAACAATGTGTTGCGATATACCATCAAAGCGGTTGACTTAATTTATCTTGAAGCCAGTGATAATTACGTTGTCATTCATTTTCAGGCAGGAGAGAAGAATAAGTCCTTGTTGCTCCGCAATACGCTAAAGAATCTTGAAACCAGTCTTGAAGGCTTTCCATTGTTGCGATGCCATCGCTCCTTTATGGTAAACATTGACCGAGTAAAGATTTTGAAGCGCGAAAAAGGACGATTCACACTCTGTATGGACGATTTGGGTGCCATCAACATACCAGTCTCCAAAAGTTATTCCGATTCTGTTGCTGAAAAGTTTGACTTAAATCAGATCTAAGTTGGGTCGATGTTACAAAAATGTTCTGTTTTTTATGGTTATTAATATTAATTAGGATTGGCTGTTGAATAGCAGATGTTATTCTGTTTTTAGTGCTAAATGTGTTGAAATAGTTTGATTTACACATTTTTTACTGCTTTCAATTTCTGAATAACTTCTCATTGTATATACTTTTTTCTGGTCAAAGTCCATATCAAAGTGTCGATATAATGTTAATTAGCTTTAACAAATAAATTGTTTAAGTTAAACATATTAGATTTGTACTTTGTACACTAATTCTAATGTTATGAAATCAATTGCCCTATCCGTTTTATTTCTTATCATGCTTGGAATGCCCGCTCAGGCACAAATAGAAACACATCAGGCTACATTTATTTTCAATTTTTCGCGCTTAATACAGTGGCCAAACATACATAGCAGTCCAGTTTTTACAATTGCCGTGCTTGGCCGAAACCATCCACTTACAGCCGAACTTAAGACAGCTGCTCAAGGACGAAATGTTGGAGGAAGAGAAATCGCAATTGTAGAGCACAATAGTGTGGAAGATTTGCAATATTGCCACATGCTGTTTGTACCCAATAATCGTCTCAACCAAATTAAAAGTGCTTCTGATGCGCTCACGGGTCAGCCAACCTTAATTATTACTGAATCACAGGGTCGCATACCGGATGAGACCATTATTAATATGTATCTCGAAAACTCCCGTCTGGGCTTTCGTTTAAACGAGGAGAATGCCCGCAAAAGAAACCTTCAGGTCAGTACCCAGTTACTCAACTTTTCGCGTTAAGAATAGGGTTCTTTAATGCTTTGCCTTAAAATGATAACTGCTTGATATCGTGTTTTATATTTCAGGGTTTTAACACGTGATTCAAAAGGTTACATATTTATATTATTTTAATTTTAGTCAGATGATTGTTTGTTTTCATTAACAATTGTCTGACTATTTTTTTTAGTATAGATTTTAACAATGCTTGCCAAAACGTATGATTTATTCGTCAATAAAATAAGGGGTTTCGTCAATTTGGTGTGTTATGTATTGGCGATACATGTTTTAAATGGGTGCCTGTTTTGAATTTTTTATAAGTTTTAGCGAGTTAATAATTATTAATCTCATAAAATCAACAATTTAGCGTTGTATTTTTGTCGTCGAAATAATAATCTTTCAAACATGAAGAAATCGTTTTTTGTACTGACGGCGATTATTACAATTTTGTTCGCTAACCAGGCAAATGCTCAAGTTGAGCGTCATCAAGCTACTTTTGTTTACAACTTTACAAGACTGGTGCAGTGGCCAAATTTGCACGAGCGACCAACATTTGTGATTGGTATTCTTGGCCGTAATGCAGCCTTATTAAATGAATTAAATGCCAGTGCGGCAGATCGTAACGTGGGTAGCAGAAGCATTGAAGTAAAAGAATTTGCTTCAATCGAAGAGTTGGAGTACTGCCACATTCTATTTGTTTCCAATAGCAGATTAAGGGATTTGGCTCGTGCTAACGAGAAACTTGCTAACATGCCTGTATTGGTAGTGACTGAGAACCAGGGTCGTCAACCGGCTGGTTCAATCATCAATCTCTCCATCGAGAATGAGCGTCTTGGACTTCGTTTGGATGAGGAGCTTGCTGAGCAACGTAAACTTATCATCAGCCGTCAATTGGCTAACTTTTCCCGATAAACCTTTACCGGGTTTTTAATTCTTACCAAAAAAAAAGCTACCTGAATTATTCTGGTAGCTTTTTTTTATCCTTAAAAATCCGGTCGAATGTTGTTTTAAAGCCCGGTTCATAACTTGAAAGATAGGATTTATTTATAACATAAGATTTAAATTGTTGGTTTAGTACAGTGAAATTTAATCGTTGGGTTGTTGCTTATTGAAGATTCTTTTTTGTATTATTGTTTCTGATAGTTGTTTATGATGATTCAGTGTTTTGTAGGGACATTGTCATAAAAATGATTTAGATAAATAAAAACAAAAAACCAACAACCGGATTATGAAAGTATTTTCTTCTTCTACTGTATCTCTCGAGTTTGATGAGATTAAAAAAGTTTTAAGACAGGTTTGGACTGGATTTTCTACCTCTGCCCAGTTCAGGGAAGGCATCGATGAAACAGTGAAGTTCGTAAAAGCCAACGATGTTAAGTATCTAATATCTGATACAAGCGGACAGAAGCCTGTAGGCCCGGAGGATACCAAATATGCAGCATCTGTGATGCCTAGTCTTTTCGGCAGCGGCATAAAAGCTATGGCCTTCATCATGCCAAAGAATGTAATAACCAAACTGGCATTAAGCTCTTTTGCCAAAGAACAGGGACTGCCAGCCAATGTGATGTATTTTGACAACATCCCTGAAGCAGAAAAGTGGTTATTTACTTTCTAACAACATTTCTTTAGCATCAACAAAATCAGGGACGTGTCATGCAATAGTTACGTGATACGTCCCAATGACTTAACCCACATGAAATCATTTCCTCTACCTACTGTATTCGAGGCATTGGATCTTGTTATGAGAAATTATCCTGATAATTTCTCTGATGAGGTTCGGCTCGAAATTGAAGCTCTTCTGGATTACTGCCTCGAAGGCCTCGATGAGTGTTCAGAGCGGTTTCTCGCTACACTTTTTATCAAAGCCATCCGCAAACACATTGATCCGCATAATCCCCCGGAGCACATCTATCTCAAAAAGTTCGAGGTTTCGCAAATTGAACTATTCAATCTCCTTGTTAAGCAGTTTCCTTTTGTTCGTTACAGCCATGAGATTATCAATAAATCGATAGTTAATACGGTTGGAACCAATGAGAAGCTTACTTTTTTAGATGTAGGCATCGGGCAAGGGGTTCAAACTGTGGCTCTTCTTAATGAACTCTCTGAATGTTACACTTTAAAGGAGGTCACAATAATTGGTATTGAGCCTTTTCAGGAAGCATTAGTGGCTGCTGAGGCCAATATTTTGGCTCAAACTTATCACTTCAATGTAAAGTTTATTCCGGTTTTGGACTTTATCGAGGCCTGTGATTTTGCCGCGCTTAGCAATGTCGTGAAACGTGAAGGCGGCATATTTATAGTCAACGAATCTTTGGCACTACATCATATCCAGGATTTGGCCAACCGCCATCGCGTTATTTCAGCCATACGTGCACTAAACCCGGCATCTTTCTTCCTTACCGAGCCCAATGTGGATCATTTTGAGCCCGATTTTTACCGAAGATTCCAGAATTGTTATGATCATTTTTACCACATATTTCAGGTTGTGGATTTGCTGCCTGTTACGTCCAAGGAGAAGAATGGATTAAAGATGTTTTTTGGTCGTGAAATTGAAGATATAATTGGCGGAAACGATATTGAACGGTTCGAAAAGCATGAGCCTTCATTTAGATGGGCCGAGAAGCTGACTGTGAATGGCTTTAAAACCATAGATAATTTCACCGGACTCCCTCTCGATGTTGGTTACGGTATCAACTTAGGTTTTGATAAGCGCAATGGATGTCTTGGTTTCAAGTTTAAGACCGAAACAGTCATCAGTTTGATACATGCTGTTTGTGACAACTAAATTTTATAATGCATCATTATATCGCTATGGAAATATTTAGAAACGAGTTTGTATCCCTTTGTTACGAACCAAATGATCGTGTTCTTTTGCAAAAGTGGCAGGGCTATGTGCCTTCGGATCTGTTTCGAAGGGTAATTGATATGAGTGTTCAGTTTATTCGTGAACACGAGGTGGATATGCTTATTTCGGACACCCTTATGCAGAAGGTGGTGCGCAAAAACGATGCGCTTTATGCCGCCTCAAAGCTTACCGAAATGTTTGCAGATGGATTGAAGGCGATGGCATTTGTGATACCCAGCGACGCATTCACCCGCATATCGCTAAAGAAATTTGCTGATGAGGGTATTAACAGCGATTCTGTTGGCTATTTTCAAAGTATGGAAGAGGCATTGAACTGGGCTGGGATATATTCCCGAAGTGTGAGTGAGATTTCTCAATACGGATGCTAATTCAGCCGAGTCTGCTGAGTGTCTTGACTATCTCGAGACTGTTGATACAAACATGCCTGTCGGCAATATCAATGATTTTGTCGTTGCGGAACTCAGCCAGCGTTCGGATAAAACTCTCTTTGGTGGTGCCGGCAAACTGAGCCAGTTCGCTTCTGCTCAAAGGCAATTCAAACCTCAGGCTTTGCTGGTTCAGCGTATAAAAATAGAGTATTACATCGGCTACGCGTCCGGGTAATTGTTTGTTGTTGATGGTAACCAAACGGTGAATGGTTGATGTGTTTTGCCGGCAAAGGGCCGCCATAATTTTATTGGCAAATTGATGGTTTTCCTGCATCAGTCCTCTGAAAGTGCTTGCCTGTGTAAGCAACGCTCTGGTATTGGTGAGCGCGATGGTGGTAAACATATTAGCTTCATTGGAAAGCAGTTGCATTAATCCCACAAAATGCCCTTTCCCGTGTATCTCCAGTATATTTGATCGTCCGTTTGCCGAATCCAGAGTTGTTTTAACCAGTCCATCTTCTATCAAAACGGTATGACTTGCGGGTGTGTGAGGTTTTGTTATCCAATCACCTGCTTTAAACAATACCGAATGGCTCTGTTTTCTCAAAAGGTCTAACTCGCTTGAATGTAATTCGGTTGCAGCTGGGTAATTTTGGTTGATATTGGGGTCTGGGTTAATCTGGTACAGCATATTCTTTTTGTTAATGGGTTATGGCTTGTGAATGAAAGTTAAGTAAAAAAGAGTTTTTCGCAAAATATCTTGTTAAATTATGCGGGGCAGTTGAATAATCAAAAAAATATATGCAATTTGAAAATCGATGTTGTTGTGCTCTTTGACTTTGTAATTCAATGGATTAAAGATTGTCTATATCTGCAATGAGCTGAATCTGAGAACTGATTTTGTGAAAATGATGAGACTGCTTTAATTTAAACACAATGATAAATTATGTATCAGGTAGCATGATTTTTGCGTATAGCGTATTGCACATTAAGTGATAATCTTTTCTCTGTTCGCTACCAGTGCATAGAATTTAATTCGAATAGCGGTTTAAATCTCACTGTTAATTGAATAGTGATACTGGATTTAGCCAGTTTATCGCTATTTTAGTATGACAAACAAGATTTTGAAATGGGTGTGCCATTGGAGGCAGAAGAGAGAGATAACTGTGGTGCGTTATTTGTATTTATCGATTCAAAACAGCCGGTTATGAGCGAGAATAATTACGAATGGTTGTTGACTGATGATTTGCCATACACCGTTATTGTGTGCGGAAAATCTGAAGCCGAAACATTTCAAGTGTTGCATTGGAATAGTGCTCTGTTATCACTGATAGACAATTGTTCTCCCAATTCTGATATGGTAACAGATTTTCTCAATGATCTGTCTGTCCGCGATATTACGTGGCAACAGGTAGCATTGAAGGTTTATGAATCTGGCAACCCTACTTCGTTCGATTGTTTTTTTCTTTCTGCAAACAGGTGGTTTCGTGTGACTTGTTTCATGTCGAGAAACAATTTGATAACTGGCATTGCTGACATAACCAGCGAGAAGCAGCAGGCACGTGAGATGCTCAAGGCAAAAGTGAATGCAGATGCTGCGAGTCGGGCTAAAGGAGATTTTCTGGCTAATATGAGTCACGAAATCCGAACGCCCCTCAATGGGGTTATAGGCTTTTCGGAGTTGCTGCTTAACTCAAAACTCTCTGAAGTGCAGCGCCAGTATATGGAAAATGTCAATCTGTCGGCAAAATCGCTTATGGAGCTCATAAACAACATTCTGGATTTCTCCAAAATTGAGGCCGGCAAGCTCGAAATATTCCCTGATAAAACAAACCTGCTGTCATTGGTAGAGACCGTTGCCGAAATTGTTCGTTTCAATGCCCATCAAAAGGGTATTGAGCTGTTGGTAAGGGTTGCCCCTGATATGCCGGTAAATGTGATGGTCGATGAATTGCGCTTACGCCAGGTGCTGATAAACCTAATTAGCAATGCCATCAAGTTTACCGATCGCGGCGAAGTGGAACTTTCGGTAAAGCTTATGCTGATAAAAGAGAAAGACAACGTGGCCCGGTTTTTATTCTCCATCCGGGATACGGGCATCGGAATTTCTGATGCCGACCGCAAAAAGCTCTTCACGGCATTTTCTCAGGCAGATTCCGTTTCGGCAGGTAAATACGGTGGCACAGGTCTTGGGCTCGTAATTTCCAATATGTTGCTGGGAAAAATGAAAAGCCGTATAGAACTCATAAGCACTCCCGGTGCAGGAAGTAATTTCTTCTTTGAGATAAATCTGCCATTGGTAACTAAGAATGGTCAGATACAGCAAAAATCAGAGCATATAAAGAACGTGCTTGTAGTGGACGATAATAAGGAGTGCCGTAAGATTTTTGTTGACATGCTCAACTACATGGGTATAGCTGCAAAAGAGGCCGAAGACGGCATTGAGGCGCTTAAGATTATTGAAGACAGATCTGATTTTGACCTTATTGTGTTGGATTACAAGATGCCATATATCAACGGGTTGGACGTGGTTCGGAAAATGCGGGCTATGACCCCTGGCGGAAAAATGCAGCAGCCGGAGGTTATTTTATACACTTCATCTGAAGAGTCTCAGGTTTTTGATGAGTGCGAACAGTTGAATATCCGTTACAGATACATCAAGCCGGTGAAGATGTCTGAGTTTTTCCAAACGCTCACAGTAATAAATGAAAGCCTGAATCCACAAGCCATCGTTGCTGATGGAGTGCTTGAGTCTGATGCCGGCAATTCCTTTTATTCCGAAGAGATTATTAAAGTGCTTGTTGCCGAAGATGATGATGTGAACATGTTGCTCATTGGTGAACTGATCTACCGGGTTATGCCAAATGCTCGGCTGTTCAAAGCTCATAATGGCAGCCGCGCAGTAGCACTTTTTAAGGAGAAAGAGCCCAATCTGGTGCTTATGGATGTGAATATGCCCATCATGAATGGTTTGGAGGCAACGGCGGAGATACGAAAACTGGAGACAGCCACACGCGTCCCTATCATTGCATTAACTGCCAAGGTAATGGATGGCAGTGCAGACGAATGTGTGGTGGCCGGTATGGATGATTATGTGCCAAAACCGATACTCTTCGATAATTTTGTAAGGGTGTTGGCCAGGTTTTTTGATTCCACCAAGCAGCCCCGCAAAGTGTTGTCTGCCATCGAGTCGGATAAGCTGAAGGGGCACTTCGACAAGGAGTGTCTGCTTCAAAAAACGGGCCTGAAAATGGCTACAGTAAACCGCATGCTCGATGTGGCGAAAGCTTCGATACCACAATACATAGCCAGATTAGAGGAGAGTCTTTTACAGAATGATGGTCAAGCTTTCTCTGATGTGGCACATACTCTAAAAGGCACAAGTGGCACTCTATGCTTTTATAAGCTCGAATTGATTTCCAGTCAAATGGAAGAGCTCGATTTTGATAAGCAAAAGATGGAACTGTTGCTCAGTGCCCTCAAAGATGAATGGCGCTACATTGAATCTCTTATCTAGTTATCTCCGTTTTTGGTTGCGCCACCTCTTTTTTTATTATTTTATCGATACTGGTGATATATATCACCGCATTTGATAACAATCGTCACCCAAAATATTATAACCACCTTTTATCTTTGGCGTAATAAGTATGTATTTCGTTAGCCGGCGAAAAAGAAAAATTGTTACGTATCAATCTTTTCTTATTTTTACCCTAAATCCCGATTGTATGACTGAAAAAGGTGATTACATTCTAATTGTAGATGATTCTCAGACCAACAATGTGCTACTCGAAGCCGTATTGTCTGAGGAGGATTATCCAACGCAAACAGCCATGTCTGCATCTGAGGCATGGAGCATAATATACAAGCGTAAACCTGCACTTATTCTTCTGGATTTGCTTATGCCAAAAATCTCCGGTTTTCATTTGCTGGAGCGCATGAAGTCGAAAGAAGAATACGCAAAAATTCCTGTGATTGTTGTTTCTGCACTTAATGAACCGGATACCATTCGAATCCTTAAAGAAATGGGAGCCGATGACTTCTTCTCGAAACCTCTTAATATTCAGGGGCTGCTAAGCAGGGTAGCCCAGATTTATCCCCGACCGGAATCCGTATAACCATAACAACCGGTTGGTGATTAAATGAATGGAGGAGCTGTTTTTATAGAAAAAACAGTTTGAATACAGTTTTTTAATTGATTGCTAATTAGTGACTTGGGTTTTATGCCTGGGTGCGCATGGGATTTCTATGCCTTTGTTACAATATAAAATTCTTTTACCCACCTACGATGCTTACTTCATTTGAAAATTTTCAATCAAAATTTATCGAGGAAGCACTCGATAACATCAATGACCTTGAGCAGGCTCTGCTTGAGCTGGAATTGTCACCATGCAATAAAGATTTGCTGGAGAGGGTTTTTCGCGTAATGCACTCATTAAAAGGCGGTGGAGCAATGTTTGGTTTTGACCAGTTAAGTGAGTTTACGCATCGTCTGGAGAGTATTTATGATCTCATTCGATCAGGTAAGTTGTGTGTTTCGTCAAGCTTACTCTCTGTAACGCTTAAGTCGGTTGATTTACTTAGAGATTTGCTAAATCTTGATGCTGTGGATTCAACTGAAATACGGAGCCGCTATAAAGAGCTGTCTCTGGCCATCGAAGAAGCGATGCAGCATGAAGCCCATAAGGTGATAGCATCTGTCTCTTCTTTTCATCAGAAAAAATCAGAGAAGCCGGATGAGCATACAGTTGGAATGGCTACGTATTACATCCATTTTTATCCGGGAACGCATATCCTGCAGAACGGAACCAATCTGTTGTATCTCATAGATGAACTTAGAGCGCTGGGTCAGATGTATTCTATTGCCGGTGTACGCAACCTGCCTGCTTTAGAAGAGTTTTCTCCATTAGATTCTTTTTTCTTTTGGGATTTTTTTCTTGCTACCGATCAGGGGGCAGATGCCATTAAGGATGTTTTCATTTTTGTTGAGGACGACTCTGTGGTTGAGATGCATAAAATGAGCAACTCCAGTTTGTTTGAAAACAGCCACTTCATGGAGCGTCTCAATGGATTGGCTGATAAGCAGAATGATATTGGTTTCTCCGATTTTGCCGATTTTATGGGAAGTGAGGAGGTGCCATCAGAAGCTGCGGACTCCACGCCAGAGATTGTGTCAAAACAAGATAATGCCAACGGGCGATCAAGCTCATCAATCCGGGTCTCTTCAGAAAAGATTGACGGGCTGATGAATCTGGTAAGTGAGCTTGTGATTACGCAGGAGCGGCTCAATCTTATTGCTTCACGCTACCAGATTCCGGAGTTAAAAATGGTTACTGAGAGAGTGCAGAAACTCACAGGTATGTTGCGCGACAGTGCTTTCAGCATCAGTCTCATCCCGGTTGAGAATATGCTAACACGGTTTCAGCGTTTGGTGCGCGACCTAAGTGGCGATTTGGGAAAACAGATTGTATTTACAGCAACCGGTACAGAGACGGAGATGGACAAAACCATGATCGACAGTCTTACGGATCCAATTCTGCACATCATACGCAACAGCATTGATCATGGTATCGAAATGCCGGATGAGCGCCTTCGCAAGGGAAAGCCTGCTAAAGGCACTATTCATTTGAAAGCCGGCTATTCGGGTGCCAATGTGGTAATAACCATTTCTGACGATGGGGCTGGCATTGATGTGAGAAAGGTTCGTCAAAAAGCCATCGAAAAAGAGATTATTAAAGAGAGTGATTTGCTCACTGAACAGGAGATTTTAAACCTGGTCTTTTTACCCGGATTCTCTACTTTGGGTTCTGTTACCGAATTGTCGGGGCGCGGTGTGGGTATGGATGTAGTCAAGCGCAACATTGGCGCTATTCGCGGCGAAGTAGGTATCACCTCAGAAGTTAATAAAGGTACTGTAATCACCATTACTTTGCCTCTCGTTCTCTCTATTATCGATGGTCTGTTGGTTCGTATCGGACAGAATAAATATGTTATTCCGTTGTCACTTACCGACAGGATTTACCCTGTGGAGTCCCATCTGCTGGAAAATAACTTCATCCAGGTAATGACGCTTGATAATGAGCAGGTTCCATTCTTCAACCTGCGTCGTGAAATGGGAATAGGAGGTGAGGCTCCTGCTCGGTGCCAAATGGTGGTGGTGAACCATACAAACATCCGAATGGCGCTTTCGGTCGATCAGGTCATCGGAAAAATACAGGCGGTACTTAAGCCTTTGGGCAGACTCTATCATGATCAGAAAATGGTATCAGCAGCCACCATCATGGGCGATGGAACTATTGCTCTGGTGCTGGATGTGAACACGTTTGTTAAGCAACTTTTAAACTAATCCATAAAAATGAAAATATGAGCCAGGATAGTGAATTGAAAATTAACTCATACCTCTCTTTTCGTCTGGGAGAGGAGATTTTTGCACTGCATGTTGGCCGGGTGCATAAAATATTGGAGATGACAGGTATCACAGAGGTTCCGTGCGCCCCTGATTACATGAAAGGGGTTATCAATTTGCGGGGAAATGTGCTGCCAGTGGTGGATACACGTGTAAAATTCGGTATGTCGGCCGTGGAGAAGAGCAAAACCACCAGCATATTGGTAACGGAAGTAAATATTTCCGGCGAAAATGTTTTGGTTGGATTGATGGTTGATGCGGTGCATTCAGTCCTGAAACTGGAACAGGACGATCTGCTACCGCCACCCCGTATTGGTGATAAGTACCGCTCGGAGTTTATCAGCAACATGGCCAGAGTGAAGGATAGGTTTTACATCGTGCTCAACATGGATGCTCTTTTTTCGTCGGATGAGCAGATTGACCTCTCTGAACTGACTCAAATTAAAAGTCAGGTGTCTCAGATAAGTGAAGTTAATTCAGAAATTAAGTGATAATACTCAACCCATTCTGCCATAGTGTTTCAGCCTAATAAGGTGGATCGTTATTGTGGTAGATAAAATTCAAATGAATATGAAATACAGAGATTTAAAAATAGGACAAAAGCTTATAGCTAGTTTTGCCTTAATAGCATCTATCGCTTTGATAGTAGGAGTCGTTGGATTGGTAGGTCTTCGGAGTGTGGGACGTTCGTTCCATCAGGTTTCGGACGTAAATATGCCAAGCGTACAGCATTTGATGGAGATAGAAACAAGTCTGGAGGGTTTAATGGTTGCAATGCGTACCATTTTAAATCCGAATTTAACCAGTAATGACAGGATGACCCAATTGCGGATAGTTGGAGAGATGAGGGAGCGATATACCAATGCCATCGAAGCGTATGAGAAGTTGCCAATGTCGGCCGAAGCGACTGTTCTTTGGGGGCGCTTTAGGGATGCGATTAGCCAGTGGCGGCAGATGAACGAGGGTTTCCAAGGCGACATTGAGCGGCTCAACCGTTTGGATATACACTATCCGATGGCGTTTTTACGCGATATTGAGGGCTTTCATCGCTCTCAGTCCGAGATGCAGTTGAGTGCTTTAACAGCCATTCAAACGGGGCGTCCGTTTACCGGACAGAATGATCATGCGCAAAGTGACTTTGGCAGATGGCTTTTGATTCATGCCACAACCAACCCAACAATCAATGCAACCATAAGTGGCATGCGCGAATACCATGTGCGATTGTATCGTGCCATCTCAGATATAAACAATGCAGTTCAAAGAGGCGATCGTGCTGCAGCAAATGGTATTTACCAGCAGGAGTTGATGACATCTGTAGAGGCATTAAACAGGTATTTTGTGGTGTTGAATGAACAGGGAAATCAGGCTGCTGAGATTCTTACACGCATGGAACGCGTTCAGATGGTTGATGTGATGCCATATTTGAATGAGGTAATTGCAGGCATCAATCAAATTATTGATTACAATTTAAATGCCGCCAATAATGAAGTAAGGGGGGGAGACAGAGCCATTGCGGCAAGTTACATTATGATGATTCTTGCGATTTTAATAGGTCTGGTGGTAGCAAGTGTATTGGCGCTGTTGATTAGCCGTGCAATAACCGGAGGTTTAAAGAAGGGAGTGGCCATGGCTGAACAAGTGGCGGCTGGTAATCTTGCCATAGAGGCTGATATTGAGCTGCTTGCTCAAAAAGATGAGGTTGGGCAATTGGCGCGTTCGTTGCAGCAGATGACTGAACAACTCAGAGAAATTATAGGTGATATTCTGTCTGGCGCAGACAATATAGCAGCTGCCAGTCAGGAGATGAGCGGCACTTCACAGCAAATGTCGCAGGGTGCCAGTGAACAGGCCTCATCGGCCGAGGAAGTCTCGTCATCAATGGAGGAGATGGTGGCCAACATTCAACAGAATACCGACAATGCTCTTGAAACGGAGAAAATTGCCATACAGGCCGTGCAAGGCATTCGCAGAGGTACCGAAAGCACCGATATTGCGGTGAGATCCATGCGGGAGATTGCTTCCAAGGTGTCAATAATCGGAGATATTGCTTTTCAAACCAATATGTTGGCGCTTAATGCGGCTGTTGAGGCTGCTCGTGCCGGAGAGCAAGGTAAAGGTTTTGCCGTGGTGGCTGAGGAGGTAAGGAAACTTGCCGAGCGCAGTCAGATTGCTGCCGAGGAGATTGATGTATTGTCAGAAAATGGCGTGAGAGTATCAGAAGATGCCAGCCAGCAGTTGGCTGCTATAGTGCCCGAGATAGAGAAAACGGCCCGCTTGGTGCAGGAGATTGCTGCTGCCAGCATGGAGCAAAATTCGGGTGCCGAACAGGTGAATAATGCCATACAGCAACTAAACCAAGTGATACAGCAGAATGCGGCGGCATCGGAGGAGATGGCATCCAGCTCTGAAGAGTTGTCGGGTCAGGCTGAGCAGATGAAGGATGTGGTCTCTTTCTTCATCATCGAGAATAAGGAGAAGAAATCGCGCAACGGCAAAATGCGACATCACATAAAAAATGGCAATCGCAATCGGTCTGAGAGCGTGGTTGTTGCAAATGCCAAAGAGGTGCAGGCGGCAAAAGGTGTGAATCTTAAAATGAGTGTGGGCGAAATTAATGACGATGATTATCAGCGGTTTTAATCGTTTTTGATGGTGTTTTATTTTTACCTTTAGGAGCCGGGGCAGGATTTGTCAATTTTCATGCCCCGGCTCTTTATTATTTGCCTGCCTGGGTAACCCAGACACATAGCTTCCGTATAGGTATAATTAACTGTTCTTTTATGTCGTTCGAACATCTACGTGATATTTACAAAGCTGAGCTTTCAGATGCCCAGTTTGACAGGCTTGGGACGCTGATTATGCGTGAAACCGGGATAAAAATGCCGCCTATTAAAAAGGTTATGGTGCAAGCCAGGTTGAAAAAGCGTCTTCGTGTTTTGGATATGTCTTCTTTCGATGATTATGTGAATTTTGTGTTTAGCCCTGAAGGTCAGGTCTCGGAAGTGATCCATATTTTTGATGCTGTGAGTACCAATAAGACAGATTTTTTCAGGGAGCCGGTTCATTTTGATTTTTTAAAAGGACAAGTTTTGCCGGAGTTTCTGGAGAAGAGTAACGGTGGTTTACTTAAGGTATGGAGTGCAGCTTGCTCCAGCGGTGAGGAGCCCTACACGCTTGGCATTACCATAAATGAGTTTGTGAGACAACATGGCGGATTTGATTTCATGGTTCATGGCACCGATATCTCAACCCTCATACTTAAAATGGCCAACAATGGTATCTTTACCCATGAACGTGTGTCGCCTGCGGTGCCCGACGAGCTTTTAAGGCGGTATTTTATGCGAAGTAAGGATGACACAAAAAAAACCTACCGTATTGTACCCGAGTTGAGGCAAAAAATGAGATTCAGCAGGCTCAATTTTATGGACGACAGTTATAATCTGCCTGAGAAGTATGATGTGGTATTTTGCCGAAATGTGCTGATTTATTTTGACCGCCCAACTCAGGAGGCTGTGGTAAGTAAAATTTGTAATTATCTTAAGCCGGGAGGCTATTTTTTTCATGGGCATTCGGAGTCCCTTATTGGCATGAATTTACCTCTTAAAAATGTGAGACCTACCGTTTTCCGGCGAATTTAGGCATGATGAGTTGCACTTTACACGAAATGATTGTTGACATCAAAAAGTAATGAATGGAAACCAGGCATAAAATACGGGTTTTAGTTGTTGACGATTCTGCAGTGGTGCGCCAAACACTGGCATCTATTATCTCCACCGATGCAGCGCTGGAGTTGATGGGTACTGCCTCTGATCCTTATGTAGCTGCCAAAAAGATGCTTGATGAGGTGCCTGATGTAATCACCCTCGACGTGGAGATGCCCAGAATGGATGGGTTAACATTTCTGAGGCGTATCATGACCCAGCATCCCATTCCGGTTGTAATCATCTCCAGCCTCACCGAAAAAGGAACGGAAACCGGTCTGAAAGCGCTGGAGTATGGGGCTGTAGAGATTATTACCAAACCCCGCATGGATACCAAACAGTTTATTGAAGAGTCGCGCATTCGTATTTGTGATGCCATTAAAGCAGCATCAAGAGCACGTTTGAAAAGAAAGGGAATTGGTGCTACGTCAATTAAGGTTGAGCCAAAATATTCTGCCGATGCGGTTATTCCTGCTCTCAAGGGTGGAAGCAGCATGATAAAAACCACGGAGAAGATAGTTGCTTTGGGAGCTTCAACCGGTGGAACGGAGGCTCTTTCTTTATTTCTCCAGGCAATGCCGCCTGACAGTCCCGGCATTGTAATTGTTCAGCACATGCCCGAAGAGTTTACCCGTTCATTTGCAAATCGTCTGAACGATATTTGCGCCATCACGGTAAAGGAAGCCGAAAATAATGACACAGTAATTCGCGGACGCGCATTGATAGCACCCGGAAACCGACACATGCTTTTGAAACGTAGTGGTGCCCGCTATTATGTGGAAGTAACCGACGGGCCTCTCGTGAACCGCCATCGTCCCAGTGTGGATGTGTTGTTTCGTTCGGTGGCCATAAATGCCGGAGCCAATGCGGTTGGTGTTATAATGACCGGGATGGGAGCCGATGGCGCCAAGGGATTGCTCGAAATGAAGAACGCCGGCGCATATACCATTGCCCAGGATGAAAAATCATGTGTGGTTTTTGGTATGCCCCATGAAGCCATCAAACTCAACGCCCATACCATCATTCTCCCACTCGAACAAATTGCCAGCGGGGTGCTGAAAAGAGTTGTCCAATCTCTTTAGGGCACATTTAATGTAGCTTTTTTCGTGAATCAGAGTCTCCACCCAACAAATAAATGCATTAGGCACCAAATTCTTTTGTTTCATAGTCTAAATTGGTGCATTTGTCTAATTGTCTGATTTGAAAGCATGTTGATTGTGATTTTTTTGTAATTTGAATGGCGATTGATCGTTTTCTATATTTTTCTAAACCCATTCATTTTGCTCAAAATTATGTATTCAGAGACTCTCTTAAATGATGTCACCATTGAGCGATATAAAGGCTCTGTTCCCAATCCTGATTGGGATAATTTTGTATCACAACTTCCGGATGTCAGTTATCTCCAAACTTCTGCCTGGTCCATGGTAAATGACAATGATCCTCATCAGCAAAGTTATACGAGGGTTGTTATTAAAGAAGGAGGAGGAGTTGTAGCTGGTTTTCAACTTACAATAAGACGGTATCCAAAGGTGGGCAATATAGGATTTATAATTCAAGGCCCTTGTTTGCGTCATCCCGAGCCAAAATATTATGACTTGATTGCAGCAAGTTTGAAGAAACTGCTTAAGTCAGAGAATCTGTTGTATTTGGCCATTTGCTTAAACTATGCGTACACCGGACTGGCAGAGCACCTTGAATCCAGGAAGTTTTTTAAAGCATTTACGGGTATGCCACCTATTATAAATACCAAGGCAACTGTTTTATTGGATTTAACACTTTCTGAAAATGAACTTTTTGAGCAACTTGATGCAGGACGCCGACGCAACGTGCGTAAAGGTGAGAAGTTTAAGTTTGATACCCGGTTGGGAACGCGCGAGGATATTTCCACATTTTACAGTCTCATGCTTCATACCTGCAACCAGCGTGGTGTTGAGCCCTTAATTGAGAACGTCGATTATTTCTATTCGGTTTGGGATCTTTTTCATGCCAAAGGATGGGTTACCCTGCACATGGCTGAGGTAGAAAATAGATGCATCTGTTCAACTTTTTGCTATCATTTGGGAGATACCTATCGCTCTCAACATTGGGGTTGGACCAGAGAGTTCTCAAAAGAAAGAATAGCTGAATCGTTTATCTGGAAGGATATTCTGCTGGCGAAAAATATGGGCTATAAGAAATATGACTGCGTGCAGGTAAATCCGGTGATAGCAGAGAAAATACTCTCAGGTGCCGAACTCTCAGACCAGCTCAAATCGTTACAGGATTATGGCGTGACCGATTTTAAGGTTAAATGGGGCGGCAAGCTTGTTAAGTATCCCGGAAAATATGTCATCTTTAGGAATAAATTCGTGAAATGCGGCTGCTACTTTCTTTTCAAGACAAATTTTTGTATGAAATTGGTTAAGCGAATCAAAATGATGACTGCAATGGGTTAAATTGTTGGCAGGCATCTTTTGCATCGATGAGCGCACAATTTGTTTTTGTATTTGATGGGTGATGTGATAAGCATTACCCACTGGAAACAATAGATTTAAGCCTGTGAGTTTTGATGTTGTCAAGCCTTAATTCGATGGTTTTATTTTTTATTCCATCGTTCTTATTTCTATCTTACATCCAAAATGTTGCGATACTCTATAAATGGTTTGCTCCGGTGAAATATAAAGAAATACATACGTCTGGGATGTTAAGTGCTTTTGTTAAGTATTTTTGGACGTATGAGCATGAGCAAGATGATGTTGAATATACAATTTTGCCTGATGCGTGTTTTGATTTGGTTGTGGATTATGAGTACAATATATTGCAAAACATTTATCTTACGGGGCTTTGGACTGAACCCATAAAACTAACAGTCACAAAGGGAACCACGCTCATGGCCGTCCGTTTTAAAGTGTTGGCATCAGAATATTTGCTTAAGCGGGAAATAAAGACATTGCTAAATGGCATGACCATTCTCCCTCGGGCGTATTGGGACATTCATTTGGTCAGGAGCTTTGAGTTTGAGAAGTTTGTGGCTGAATTATCTATATTATTTACAGACACCATAAATCAACTCTCCAATCTTGATAACCGAAAAATCAAACTTACCAACCTGGTTTATAGTGAGAACGTGATTAGCGTTAAGGAGTTATCGCAGCAGGTTGGCTGGAGCAGCAGACAGATAAACCGATATTTTAATCAGCAATTTGGATTGTCACTAAAAACACTCCTGAATGTGGTTCGTTGCAATGCAACATACCCAGACATTGTTGCCGGAAGGCTTTATCCTGATAAAGCGTACACAGATCAGGCCCATTACATCAAGGAGATTAAAAAATATACTGCCAATGCTCCCAGTCAGCTTCAGAAAAACGAGAACGACCGATTTTTACAATTATCTGCCATAAAATCAAAATAGTTTTGTTCATTATTTTTTAATCTATTTCTGATGAGGAAACTATTTTTATCGTCGTCATTTAAGGATGTTGCGGCGCTATTGGCAGATTTTGCAAACGAGGATTTGAATGGAAAAACCGTAACGTTTATTCCCACAGCAAGTAATATGGAAGCTGTTACATTTTATGTTGGTTCGGCCAGAAAAGCATTTATAAAACTCGGCATGGTAGTAGATGAGTTGGATGTGTCGAAGGCCGATTTTCATCTTATCACCGAAAAGCTGAATCGCAACAACTACATCTACGTTTCGGGCGGCAATACATTTTATCTGCTTCAGGAGTTAAAACGAACGGGTGCTGATAAAGAAATCATCAATCAGATAGAGAAGGGGAAGATATACATTGGTGAATCGGCCGGCTCCATTGTTATGGCACCTGATATAGAGTATGTTAAAATGCTGGATGATTCTGAGAAAGCATCAAATCTGGAAACTTTTTCAGCTTTAAATATGGTCGATTTCTATCCCTTACCACATTTCACAAACTTCCCCTTTAAGAAAACAGTGGAGCGCATAATCGATAAGTATCATTCTCTTTTGAAGTTATCTCCCATTAGCAACTCACAGGTTATTTTTGTTGAAGACGATAACGTGATGGTTGTAAATACACCAAATGTTTAAGCTATTTGGGTAATCCAGAAAATTTAATCAGCAAGCAATCACGATTTGATTTTCAATTCCACTATGGTGCGGTTGGGAGAGTTGCCGTATCGAATGCCCAAGCCAATCTTACCAGATTTCAATTCCACTATGGTGCGGTTGGGAGCGATAAAACATATACTAATTTGAAGTCTTTAATACATTTCAATTCCACTATGGTGCGGTTGGGAGTTAAGAAATAGTTGTACATCACGTTTATTAACTGAATTTCAATTCCACTATGGTGCGGTTGGGAGCCTTTGCCGATAACGGAGAAATGCCACCATCCCTGATTTCAATTCCACTATGGTGCGGTTGGGAGAACAGTGTATCACGGCATTAAGAAGATGGACGATTTGTATTTCAATTCCACTATGGTGCGGTTGGGAGTATCCGTGGTCAATTAAACCTGGTTGTCCAAATACATTTCAATTCCACTATGGTGCGGTTGGGAGAGTTTCCGAAGTTTGAAGCACCTCAGATATTACTATATTTCAATTCCACTATGGTGCGGTTGGGAGTAGAAATACCTCTGTGTTTAACCTAAAGGAATCGCCATTTCAATTCCACTATGGTGCGGTTGGGAGATTATGTCTATATTTAACATCTGCTTCACCAGCAATATTTCAATTCCACTATGGTGCGGTTGGGAGGTTATTTTATACTACGAGACAACAAGGTTATCTCAGAATTTCAATTCCACTATGGTGCGGTTGGGAGGAAAACAACCCTGTCGAATTACACAAAACTAAATGATTTCAATTCCACTATGGTGCGGTTGGGAGGTCGTTCTTTTAATTCCCTCGTACAAGTCATGTTTATTTCAATTCCACTATGGTGCGGTTGGGAGCAAAGGGTTTGGTCACGATAATATTCATTATAAAATTTCAATTCCACTATGGTGCGGTTGGGAGAAAGGTGGCGGTAAGTGCTGTAACGGATACACAACTATTTCAATTCCACTATGGTGCGGTTGGGAGTTGAGCAGTTTATCGACTTGGTGGAGCCTGATGTGAATTTCAATTCCACTATGGTGCGGTTGGGAGCCTTTGCCGATAACGGAGAAATGCCACCATCCCTGATTTCAATTCCACTATGGTGCGGTTGGGAGGTTGCACTAACCGATGCGCTCGAATCGCTCGAAAAGTATTTCAATTCCACTATGGTGCGGTTGGGAGTCAAATTCAGTTTTGGCAGTATTTGCACCCATATATTTCAATTCCACTATGGTGCGGTTGGGAGTGTTTAACGTCTGACACGTATTTATGATAATTATCATTATTTCAATTCCACTATGGTGCGGTTGGGAGAGTTAATCCATAGTATGTATGATAAGTATAAGGGTGATTTCAATTCCACTATGGTGCGGTTGGGAGAGGGAATTATATGTTTTTCTGTGTCTACTCACCTAAATTTCAATTCCACTATGGTGCGGTTGGGAGTTTTAAGATAAAATGCTAATAACACTAACAGTCCTTAATTTCAATTCCACTATGGTGCGGTTGGGAGTTGCAACGGCAAAAATGTACCCTCGAAATTTAGAAATTTCAATTCCACTATGGTGCGGTTGGGAGACACAGAGGTGGAGCAGAAAGGCATTATAGAACAAATTTCAATTCCACTATGGTGCGGTTGGGAGTTTATATACTATCTTCATAGCAAGAAATTTAAATCATTTCAATTCCACTATGGTGCGGTTGGGAGAATGATTTCACCTGTGCCTCTTAGCTCTTCATCGTTATTTCAATTCCACTATGGTGCGGTTGGGAGGAGGTAGTGCCAGATAAGGAATCGACAATCAATTAAATTTCAATTCCACTATGGTGCGGTTGGGAGGCTGGATTGGCTGATGAAAATTGCGAACTGTATTTAATTTCAATTCCACTATGGTGCGGTTGGGAGTGGAAAGGCGTAATCAAAACGCCATTTTCGTAGAGGAATTTCAATTCCACTATGGTGCGGTTGGGAGCTGAAATATTCATCGCTTACACGCATCTCAAGATAGAATTTCAATTCCACTATGGTGCGGTTGGGAGCATGTTTTGTGCCGTAGTTGTTGCCATCATTGCCGGATTTCAATTCCACTATGGTGCGGTTGGGAGTTAACTATGTAGGAGTAACATCTGAGGTTCGTGTTTCATTTCAATTCCACTATGGTGCGGTTGGGAGTGCTCGAAGAGGCTATCAAAACATTCGGTGGCATCAATTTCAATTCCA
The DNA here is from genome assembly GCF_000517065.1 of Alkaliflexus imshenetskii DSM 15055. Taxonomy (GTDB): domain Bacteria; phylum Bacteroidota; class Bacteroidia; order Bacteroidales; family Marinilabiliaceae; genus Alkaliflexus; species Alkaliflexus imshenetskii. The sequence goes on from NZ_KI912105.1 coordinate 2,875,864, forward strand.
CTATGGTGCGGTTGGGAGCTCCGAAGCATCCGTCCAGACATTCAAGTTCTTAGTGATTTCAATTCCACTATGGTGCGGTTGGGAGCGTTCTGCATATAATTATAATTCACCTATAATATATTTCAATTCCACTATGGTGCGGTTGGGAGACTTAAACCGTTAGTTTCTAATATGTTAGTATTAACTCATTTCAATTCCACTATGGTGCGGTTGGGAGATATCATCAAAAACAAAGCGTTCGTCATCAATTTCAAATTTCAATTCCACTATGGTGCGGTTGGGAGATTGTTAACGTGTTCGAAGGTAAATCCTACTCGCAATTTCAATTCCACTATGGTGCGGTTGGGAGCTGGAGCGACACCGCGAACAGGGAGATACAACTCTGCAATTTCAATTCCACTATGGTGCGGTTGGGAGCATCAAAAGCCCTGCGTACAATATATAGGAATATGAGCGGTCGGCACGACCCAGCGATTATTCCAGGTTGAACGACATCCCGTCTGGACTACAACTGGCAGCTATGGACTTTTTGTTGGTTTTTGATGTTTTTGGCAAGAACGCCTATGCTGCGTTCGTGCTGTTTTTAACCTTTTCGGTTAAAGAGATGAGTGGTCTTTGTGTTTCAAATGTTGAAAACCAGCTTCTTTTGGGCTTAACCCTCCCCGTCAAGGCAATACGATGCCGAACCTCATGTGAATGAAGTTTTTAAAGGGAATGTAATGTTGGTTACTGCAACTTATCAAAAAGCCTAGAAGGCAGATGCCCTGCGGGTGACCGAATCCTGGGCAGGGTTCTGATGACAATCAGACGACCCGTTTTGCAATGCGGACATTTGGTTATGTCAAATCCTGTCAATCTTAAAATGCGCTCTGGAGCCGTTTCGGGCTTTTGTTTAGCTGTCATCTGGTCAATGTCAGGCTTTTCATCGGGCACAAATTGCAAATCCAGATGGAGTTTTGTGGTGTGATGATAAATACCGAACCGACGGATACGCACGTAACCATCTGGCATAACATGCAAAGAGAATCGACGCAGAAACTCTTCTCCGTTCAGGGATACCGGTTTTATTTGTGCCCGGTCGCGGTAGTCTTTAGCCACGAAAGTGACATTTGTTGAGTCAACATTCAATATCCGCTGGTTGCTGATGGCAATGCGATGGGTGTATTGCCCCAGATACCTGATGACATGTTCGGCGCCAGCCATTGAGGGTTCGCAATAAACGACCCACTTTTTTTGATGAGCGGCTTCAATGCAGACTTTGAAGCCATCCATTGCAGATCGTCTTCGCAGTTCCCTTTTTATGCTGTCCAGAAATTTACCTTTAAAGGCAGCATTCAACTGGTGCACCGGATAGAGATAATTTTCATATTTGCCGATGTGGCGCCATTTTCCCGACAACGAGTATCCTGCTGCCGGAACAATGCAGTGCAAGTGCGGATGCAATGAAAGGTTCTGCCCCCAAGTGTGTAACACCGCAACGGCTCCGGTTTCACAACCGTAATGCGTGTACCCAAAGCTGCGCAGTATACCTCTGGTGGCGTGGAACAAAATATTGCAATAAAGTCTCCTGTCCCAAAGATAAATCTGGTTGAGCTCATGAGGCACGGTGAAAATGAGATGGTAGTGTTTGACTGCAAGTGTTGATTTAATCAGCTTTTCAATCCAGAGCGCCTGTTTGGTTCCCTGACACTTGGGGCAATGTCGGTCGCGACAGCTGTTGTAACGGTAGTGTATGACTCCGCAATCATCACACACCTGCTCATGTCCACCCAAAGCGGCCGTACGGCACTGCACAAGGTTGTGAAAGACTTTGATCTGCCTGGGCGATAACGCCCCGCTCTGCAACAAACTTCCTCCAAATTGGCAAACAACATCAGCCAGTTCATGCTTGCTTTTGTATGGCTTTTCCATAGAGTGTGTCTAAGGGGCTGTGAGGAGTGATATGCTGATACTGGGCTGTGTGAAGATAAATCATGGTTGTTGTGATGTCGGCATGACCCAAAAGCTCCTGTAAGGTTACAATGTTTAAGCCCTGCTCCAATAAATGGGTTGCATACGTGTGGCGTAAGGAGTGAAGGTTCACGTTTTTAGAGATGGTGGTTTTTTTAAGGCTTTCCCGCATAACCCAGGATAATCCTTTGACGCTGTAGCGACCGTCAGCCTCTTTGCCATTGAATAGCCAAACATGCGGATTCTCGGCTCTGAGATATTTTTTGAGCCCGATGACCATTATGGCGGACAAAGGCACAATCCGATCTTTCTTGTATTTGCTCTGGCGGATGTGGATGACCATGCGCTCAAAGTCAATATCGGATATCTTAAGGTTGATGACCTCTTGCCCCCGTAATCCGGCAGAATAGATCAGCGTAAGGATAATTCGGTGCTTAAGCAGCGTAGGTGCCGAAAATAGCATCTTTAGCTCCTGGCGGTTCAGCACAACCGGCAACTTGCTCTCTTGCTTTAATGAAGGCAAAGCAATGGCCTTTTTGTTCATGCCCAGCAAACGGTAGTAATACCTTAGGCCATAAACCATGTGCTTGAAACTGCTCCGCGAAGGAGCCTTGACATCGCGTGCCAAAGCCACCAGATACTCGTTGATTTCATCTTCGGTGACGTCTTCGGGCAGTTGTTTAAAATGGATAACAAACAGCGCTATGCGCCGAATGTAATTATTCAGAGTGCTCTGACTCTGTCCACGAAGTACCACCTGATGCTCCATCTTTAAAGCCCTGGCCTTAAACTCCGGAACAAGAACGAGGGCGCGCTCTACAATCGTTAAGGTTGTTTTCTTTCTCATAACTGCATAATTTAAAAGTGAGTAATGCAGTTATAACGGCTTGCATCTAAAAAGATTAATGCTATTTTTGAAAGAGGCTATCCCGGAGGGATTTAGTTCAACACTATGTATAGTGCAATTTCAATTCCACTATGGTGCGGTTGGGAGCTCAATTTCCTGAACAAACTTCACCACATTTCCGCATTTCAATTCCACTATGGTGCGGTTGGGAGTTAGTTGCAGCATCTCTCAATAGATTGAAGTCGTCATTTCAATTCCACTATGGTGCGGTTGGGAGATCGCAAGGATATGTGGGGGGGGGTGGCACCTGCGGTTGTACGGGTAGTGTATGACTCCGCAATCATCACACACCTGCTCATGTCCACCCAAAGCGGCCGTACGGCACTGCACAAGGTTGTGAAAGACTTTGATCTGCCTGGGCGATAACGCCCCGCTCTGCAACAAACTTCCTCCAAATTGGCAAACAACATCAGCCAGTTCATGCTTGCTTTTGTATGGCTTTTCCATAGAGTGTGTCTAAGGGGCTGTGAGGAGTGATATGCTGACACTGGGCTGTGTGAAGATAAATCATGGTTGTTGTGATGTCGGCATGACCCAAAAGCTCCTGTAAGGTTACAATGTTTAAGCCCTGCTCCAATAAATGGGTTGCATACGTGTGGCGTAAGGAGTGAAGGTTCACGTTTTTAGAGATGGTGGTTTTCTTAAGGCTTTCCCGCATAACCCAGGATAATCCTTTGACGCTGTAGCGACCATCAGCCTCTTTGCCATTAAATAGCCAAACATGCGGATTCTCGGCTCTGAGATATTTTTTGAGCCCGATGACCATTATGGCGGACAAAGGCACAATCCGATCTTTCTTGTATTTGCTCTGGCGGATGTGGATGACCATGCGCTCAAAGTCAATATCGGATATCTTAAGGTTG
>NZ_KI912105.1:2879683-3311624 GCF_000517065.1 Alkaliflexus imshenetskii DSM 15055
GGAGATGAACACCAATTTCAATTCCACTATGGTGCGGTTGGGAGAAAATTCATTTTCTTCTGATTGATGGATTATTAGATTTCAATTCCACTATGGTGCGGTTGGGAGCCTTGCATATTTTCAATTACATCACTTTCAAAAAATTTCAATTCCACTATGGTGCGGTTGGGAGGAAGTGACAGTGGATATGTCAGCATAGAGAGAACCTTATTTCAATTCCACTATGGTGCGGTTGGGAGTCTCTTCCGCTTCAAGTGCCATTTTTTGAGATAGTTCATTTCAATTCCACTATGGTGCGGTTGGGAGAAACTTACATACAAATGCTTGAAGATAAAAAGACTTTATTTCAATTCCACTATGGTGCGGTTGGGAGCTGGACGGCTAAAAGAACAAAGCGCATTGTTGAACTATTTCAATTCCACTATGGTGCGGTTGGGAGCGATGAGGCGCGGCAATATGAGGAGATGAACACCAATTTCAATTCCACTATGGTGCGGTTGGGAGAAAATTCATTTTCTTCTGATTGATGGATTATTAGATTTCAATTCCACTATGGTGCGGTTGGGAGCCTTGCATATTTTCAATTACATCACTTTCAAAAAATTTCAATTCCACTATGGTGCGGTTGGGAGCAACCGTTAGATAATTATCCGCAGTGGTCTGGCTTCATTTCAATTCCACTATGGTGCGGTTGGGAGGCGGGTTTGACGACGAGGATCTAAAAGCTTTTGGCATATTTCAATTCCACTATGGTGCGGTTGGGAGAGAAGAAATGTGTAAATACATTGACACGATGCATAAATTTCAATTCCACTATGGTGCGGTTGGGAGGAAGTGACAGTGGATATGTCAGCATAGAGAGAACCTTATTTCAATTCCACTATGGTGCGGTTGGGAGTCTCTTCCGCTTCAAGTGCCATTTTTTGAGATAGTTCATTTCAATTCCACTATGGTGCGGTTGGGAGAAACTTACATACAAATGCTTGAAGATAAAAAGACTTTATTTCAATTCCACTATGGTGCGGTTGGGAGCGATGAGGCGCGGCAATATGAGGAGATGAACACCAATTTCAATTCCACTATGGTGCGGTTGGGAGAAAATTCATTTTCTTCTGATTGATGGATTATTAGATTTCAATTCCACTATGGTGCGGTTGGGAGCGAAGGTGAAGCTTCCTACAGTGCCTGCCAATCCGCATTTCAATTCCACTATGGTGCGGTTGGGAGTCTGCGTTGCCATATTCGGTTAAACATCGGATCCTTATTTCAATTCCACTATGGTGCGGTTGGGAGTTATTCACTATGTGATGCTCAACCTCGACTTCCATATTTCAATTCCACTATGGTGCGGTTGGGAGCCTACAAAAAGAAGTATGTGCATGTATTGAACACAGATTTCAATTCCACTATGGTGCGGTTGGGAGTTGTCACGGTAGAAGGGTTCAAGCTTGTTCCATCATTTCAATTCCACTATGGTGCGGTTGGGAGTCTTCATGTACACGCCATCCCCTTCACGGCTCCCCATTTCAATTCCACTATGGTGCGGTTGGGAGCGTGCGATCCTACCATCTGTTGAATATTGAAAGTATATTTCAATTCCACTATGGTGCGGTTGGGAGTCTGCGTTGCCATATTCGGTTAAACATCGGATCCTTATTTCAATTCCACTATGGTGCGGTTGGGAGAGCGCGAGACTACAATCAACAGAAGCCAATATGTAAATTTCAATTCCACTATGGTGCGGTTGGGAGACAACACGCGTTATAAAAAATTGCCGTTGAAGTGATTTCAATTCCACTATGGTGCGGTTGGGAGGATGTAATTCATCACCGTGCTCTCACTCACAATAATATTTCAATTCCACTATGGTGCGGTTGGGAGCCACGTAAGGACACATTGACGCCGCAACTGCGTAATTTCAATTCCACTATGGTGCGGTTGGGAGCAGGATAAGCTCCCGTCTCCTTGCTGGAGATTTCACGATTTCAATTCCACTATGGTGCGGTTGGGAGCGCCATTCCTGCGGGACATAATGTGCGTTTTATCGAATTTCAATTCCACTATGGTGCGGTTGGGAGAATCAGACGACAATCAATATCGACGGGGTGTCCACATTTCAATTCCACTATGGTGCGGTTGGGAGATTAATCGTTGTGGCGTGTATGCTTCGCAAAACGACATTTCAATTCCACTATGGTGCGGTTGGGAGAGCACAAAGCAAGTATGTGAGCAAGTTTGACAAGAATTTCAATTCCACTATGGTGCGGTTGGGAGTATTCAGTTGAAAGTCAGTCAGGTGATAATGAGGATATTTCAATTCCACTATGGTGCGGTTGGGAGGGAATTGACATGGAACGATTATCTATTGTAATGAATTTCAATTCCACTATGGTGCGGTTGGGAGAATTATAGCTTTTTATATTTTGGTGTCTGTGTTGAAATTTCAATTCCACTATGGTGCGGTTGGGAGGAGCGCGCGCATTAGTAAAGTATTGATTAGTACCTTCATTTCAATTCCACTATGGTGCGGTTGGGAGTATGACATCGGATGAATATCTGGAGATGTGGTATGAAATTTCAATTCCACTATGGTGCGGTTGGGAGAAAGAGCGTCGCTCTAATTTCCCATCTGACAGAAGAAATTTCAATTCCACTATGGTGCGGTTGGGAGTATTGTTGACGCTGATTTAGGCACTTTGTCGGGCAAATTTCAATTCCACTATGGTGCGGTTGGGAGTATGAAGCGTGGCCCCTTGCGTATCCGCATTCATGATTTCAATTCCACTATGGTGCGGTTGGGAGAGCTCCCGAGCTAAATGTTAGATTGCCTCCGAAGGATTTCAATTCCACTATGGTGCGGTTGGGAGGATTTATTCCAAATCCCCGGAATGTGCACATCCTTGATTTCAATTCCACTATGGTGCGGTTGGGAGTCGGCTTGCGCCCACGCTTTACAACAGGTTTTTCTTATTTCAATTCCACTATGGTGCGGTTGGGAGAACGCAGCAGTTAAATTTGAATTTATCGTTTGAGTATTTCAATTCCACTATGGTGCGGTTGGGAGGGTGTAATGTCTGATTTCTTTTGGACAATTAAAGAATTTCAATTCCACTATGGTGCGGTTGGGAGACTGTCAATGTATTTATCCCAAACCGCTTTTTCTGAATTTCAATTCCACTATGGTGCGGTTGGGAGGAATTGCAATGTTCGAAACATAAATTCATTCGTGAATTTCAATTCCACTATGGTGCGGTTGGGAGCCGACTTGTACGTATTTAACCGTGAGCGCAAACAAAATTTCAATTCCACTATGGTGCGGTTGGGAGTGGTGGCTTTGTTGCCTGCCCGAACCGATACAAGAATTTCAATTCCACTATGGTGCGGTTGGGAGTCTGTCAGATTCGCGCTTATATGCACTTTGAGCGTCAATTTCAATTCCACTATGGTGCGGTTGGGAGTATGCAAGGCCAACTACTTCAATGCCAAAGCGTTTATTTCAATTCCACTATGGTGCGGTTGGGAGTATGCAAGGCCAACTACTTCAATGCCAAAGCGTTTATTTCAATTCCACTATGGTGCGGTTGGGAGAGGGAGCAGATAATTAACAAAATGACACGTATGGGCATTTCAATTCCACTATGGTGCGGTTGGGAGATTAGGGTATTACCATTAACGTGGAGGCGTTCGGAATTTCAATTCCACTATGGTGCGGTTGGGAGAATCAAAAACAATTATTAATAATGTAAATAGTAAGATATTTCAATTCCACTATGGTGCGGTTGGGAGAAAATGAGAAAATTTAATGAAATAATTGAAAGATCAGATTTCAATTCCACTATGGTGCGGTTGGGAGTTGGGCGAGATGTATTACACCAACGCACTGAAAGTCATTTCAATTCCACTATGGTGCGGTTGGGAGTAACTCAATTATGTACATCTACTAAAATAAATAAGATTTCAATTCCACTATGGTGCGGTTGGGAGATGAGTAGAATACCGTTATCCGGTGAGGTAATTGTATTTCAATTCCACTATGGTGCGGTTGGGAGTTCTTAGGAAAAATTCCTAACTTTTATTTTTTACTTATTTCAATTCCACTATGGTGCGGTTGGGAGATATATTCACATACATAGTAAGGCTTTCTTTTGCTATTTCAATTCCACTATGGTGCGGTTGGGAGAAGGTGATAAGATCCTTGATACTCATTTTGGTTCATTTCAATTCCACTATGGTGCGGTTGGGAGCAGCAAAAGCCGCGGAGGCCAGATGGCAGAAGGCTTATTTCAATTCCACTATGGTGCGGTTGGGAGCGTTATCTTAAGGATGTGCAGCGCATAGCAGGCGATTTCAATTCCACTATGGTGCGGTTGGGAGCACATCGCCGTTGACCTTCATCTGACTAAACACGAATTTCAATTCCACTATGGTGCGGTTGGGAGTTTAAGCAAACGAGCGACTTTCTTTTCATACTTTTATTTCAATTCCACTATGGTGCGGTTGGGAGGAAGGGATTGCGCGATCATGCAATTATCACGCTCAATTTCAATTCCACTATGGTGCGGTTGGGAGGCGGTAATCCCGGTTCCAAAAGTAAGCGTCTCAATGCATTTCAATTCCACTATGGTGCGGTTGGGAGTTAATGAGCTAGAGGGAGCTCCGACGTTGAATAGAATATTTCAATTCCACTATGGTGCGGTTGGGAGAAAAGCAACATCTATTGAGGATGCTTCAAAAACATAATTTCAATTCCACTATGGTGCGGTTGGGAGCATTAAAAAAACTATTGCCCTGAAACACACCACCATATTTCAATTCCACTATGGTGCGGTTGGGAGAAATTTTCATATTCTTTAATCCATCTTGAGTACATTTATTTCAATTCCACTATGGTGCGGTTGGGAGACAGGTATCCAATCCAAGACACCAACAGTGCCCTCATTTCAATTCCACTATGGTGCGGTTGGGAGCAGGGAGCTGAATTGATTCACTTGTAGCATTTTTTTATTTCAATTCCACTATGGTGCGGTTGGGAGTGAATGTGTCAAACAGGATGCACGTCTTAATTAAATATTTCAATTCCACTATGGTGCGGTTGGGAGGGAATTCCTTCGAGTCTTTCGGTTGTTTCGTAATGCCATTTCAATTCCACTATGGTGCGGTTGGGAGAGTTAATTGGGATAAAGTAGTTTCTGCTTTGAAAAAATTTCAATTCCACTATGGTGCGGTTGGGAGACCCATCTGAAAACAGGAACGACCTCGCCGTCTGGAATTTCAATTCCACTATGGTGCGGTTGGGAGTGCCTTCGTGCTCTTCTTCCATTCGGTTGATCCGCAATTTCAATTCCACTATGGTGCGGTTGGGAGAGTCTGGCGGCTTTTTCAGCCGTCAGCGAAACACATTTCAATTCCACTATGGTGCGGTTGGGAGCCTTCTCTGTAACACAAAATGAAGTGGTAATAGGTATTTCAATTCCACTATGGTGCGGTTGGGAGCACGATACTGGCAAGGCGATACTTGTCCGTATCAAATTTCAATTCCACTATGGTGCGGTTGGGAGTACTTCTTCTTCCTGTGATTGAATCCACTGGTAAGGTATTTCAATTCCACTATGGTGCGGTTGGGAGTGCTCAAGCTCTTTGTTTACGCATGATTTGACTTTATTTCAATTCCACTATGGTGCGGTTGGGAGCAGGATAGGATAACTTCAACGGTACGCCATAACAATTTCAATTCCACTATGGTGCGGTTGGGAGAATGATTTCACCTGTGCCTCTTAGCTCTTCATCGTTATTTCAATTCCACTATGGTGCGGTTGGGAGTATCACTTTCGCTTCTGTCACCGCCCAAAAATATCATTTCAATTCCACTATGGTGCGGTTGGGAGGCAGCACCAAACATGTTTATTTCTTGTGCTATCAATTTCAATTCCACTATGGTGCGGTTGGGAGGCCGGTTCAGATCCAATCAAATGGAGTTTCATTGAGATTTCAATTCCACTATGGTGCGGTTGGGAGTTCCCATTCATGGTTTCTTAACCAAAGAAGGTACCATTTCAATTCCACTATGGTGCGGTTGGGAGTTATCTGAAAAATCAGCTTATCGGATAATATTGAAATTTCAATTCCACTATGGTGCGGTTGGGAGAAAAAGCACGGTTTATAACACTATGTTTATGCAATATTTCAATTCCACTATGGTGCGGTTGGGAGATCGTTCAGCATGTCATAGTTCAGCACTGTGGCGCATTTCAATTCCACTATGGTGCGGTTGGGAGGTTAACTGCAAGCTTAAAGACCGTGCTTAAAAGGTATTTCAATTCCACTATGGTGCGGTTGGGAGCGAATAATCAAATAATTTACAGAACTCCAAAACAGATTTCAATTCCACTATGGTGCGGTTGGGAGAAAATGAAACATGAAACTCGACAAAGTTTCTAAATCATTTCAATTCCACTATGGTGCGGTTGGGAGACCGCGCCCCAGCTCACCAATAAGGTCCTGAGTATATTTCAATTCCACTATGGTGCGGTTGGGAGTTTTGCGGTTTTGATTAAAATTAGGTGCTTTTAGTATTTCAATTCCACTATGGTGCGGTTGGGAGCGGCAGGTTTCTCTTTTTGAAAAATCTCAGAATCATTTCAATTCCACTATGGTGCGGTTGGGAGGGCTTGAATTTGCAGGATTACAACGCAATAGTCTTTATTTCAATTCCACTATGGTGCGGTTGGGAGCACGTGGGAGATAACGCGCACTAATGAGGCAGAGCATTTCAATTCCACTATGGTGCGGTTGGGAGCCTGCTCTACCTTTGCCTCTGCCTTTGCCTGCACATATTTCAATTCCACTATGGTGCGGTTGGGAGCACCATGTGCACACGCCACCAGCCATTCAATTACTCAATTTCAATTCCACTATGGTGCGGTTGGGAGTTTGTAGCTGTGAAAATACAGAACGCATAGATGTATTTCAATTCCACTATGGTGCGGTTGGGAGAATTCCCTTGGCGTAATAGAGGTTTTTTGGAGCCAATTTCAATTCCACTATGGTGCGGTTGGGAGCGGGGTTTTTTCTCTGAAGATATGGCAGATGGAAATCAATTTCAATTCCACTATGGTGCGGTTGGGAGAACAAGCTTTAAACGGTAAAATTATTGTAAGTGAAATTTCAATTCCACTATGGTGCGGTTGGGAGCCGGACGACCCCAAGCGGCAGGGGATTCATCACATTAATTTCAATTCCACTATGGTGCGGTTGGGAGTGTTGATTTCGCCAGCCTGCTGAACCTGCTTGGTTATTTCAATTCCACTATGGTGCGGTTGGGAGAAGCTTTTCACAACAGTTAAGGGCCGTGAAATGGAGATTTCAATTCCACTATGGTGCGGTTGGGAGATTGTGGAGCAATACAATGTAAACTGGCTTAATAATTTCAATTCCACTATGGTGCGGTTGGGAGACAGAGATGCCGCCAGAACGCTATTCCTTGAAGGAATTTCAATTCCACTATGGTGCGGTTGGGAGAGTCATCCAGCAACTTGTCGAACAATTCCGGATCATATTTCAATTCCACTATGGTGCGGTTGGGAGCGTAAAATTAGAAGAGGTGAGGCGCGCGATAAACAATTTCAATTCCACTATGGTGCGGTTGGGAGACTTTTTTTTTTGCGCCAACAAAAAAGCCCCTGTTTTATTTCAATTCCACTATGGTGCGGTTGGGAGAGATGTCGCCTTCGCGGTTGTCCTGGTTAAATACAAATTTCAATTCCACTATGGTGCGGTTGGGAGATGGAGGCGAAGGCAAAGCGCACGTTTATTTTTTTGATTTCAATTCCACTATGGTGCGGTTGGGAGCGGCCTCCGTTTTTCCCATTCTAGCCAGCTCTATCATTTCAATTCCACTATGGTGCGGTTGGGAGAAAGACCAAGGAGCTCACATACGCTCTTGAAAATGCATTTCAATTCCACTATGGTGCGGTTGGGAGGATTTTTGCTTTCTGAAATGCAACTTTGATTTTTATTTCAATTCCACTATGGTGCGGTTGGGAGAATGACGAAACCATGCTCTTCAAAGAACCTTTTAAATATTTCAATTCCACTATGGTGCGGTTGGGAGAGTTTCCGAAGTTTGAAGCACCTCAGAAATTACAATATTTCAATTCCACTATGGTGCGGTTGGGAGTTTGGTTAAAACCCAAGTTACAAAGGATGTAACGGATTTCAATTCCACTATGGTGCGGTTGGGAGTGGAAACTTATTTTACTAATATGAATTCTTTATTGATTTCAATTCCACTATGGTGCGGTTGGGAGTAATTTAACAACCTCATTAAATGCTCACGATTTTAATTTCAATTCCACTATGGTGCGGTTGGGAGCTTCTTCTCATTACTTTTTGTCCTTTCTCTTTAATTATTTCAATTCCACTATGGTGCGGTTGGGAGTATCTATTTTGAACCTTTATTGAAAGGCTTAAAAGATTTCAATTCCACTATGGTGCGGTTGGGAGTTGCATAGCCTCCTGACCTTGATTCTTTGTTCTTGTATTTCAATTCCACTATGGTGCGGTTGGGAGTCATAATAAGGTGTTTTAGCAATTGAAGGTAAAGTGTATTTCAATTCCACTATGGTGCGGTTGGGAGTAAATACGTTTACTCTATGCATAACAGGTGCAACTAAATTTCAATTCCACTATGGTGCGGTTGGGAGAACCGATAGGAAAATCAGCAGGCTCACACAAGGTTATTTCAATTCCACTATGGTGCGGTTGGGAGTCGATGACATTGAGCAGCGTCACCTTCTTATTGTATTTCAATTCCACTATGGTGCGGTTGGGAGAAAGTGTTGATTTACGCAAAGTATATAGACACTCATTTCAATTCCACTATGGTGCGGTTGGGAGCTTGAATTTGCAGGATTACAACGCAATAGTCTTTATTTCAATTCCACTATGGTGCGGTTGGGAGTTCGTGGATTTGTTTGCGCAGATTGGCAATTTCGTATTTCAATTCCACTATGGTGCGGTTGGGAGGGATCTGAACCGGCTGTATTCAGATAACCGATGTATATTTCAATTCCACTATGGTGCGGTTGGGAGCGCAGTTCTTTCTCTGTTTTGCCACGTGCAAAGCTGTATTTCAATTCCACTATGGTGCGGTTGGGAGCGATACCACAGCTCGCCGCACTGACCACGGAAAGTAAATTTCAATTCCACTATGGTGCGGTTGGGAGGTTGAGTTGATACCGATAGAGAAAGTTGTGCCTAAATTTCAATTCCACTATGGTGCGGTTGGGAGAGGCAAATACAACTCATTAAACAGTATTCTGATAAATTTCAATTCCACTATGGTGCGGTTGGGAGTGACAGAGGGTGATTGGTTAGTTCTGCCTAAAGACATTTCAATTCCACTATGGTGCGGTTGGGAGTGGTATATGGCATAATGATTTGTTTTACATCATTGAATTTCAATTCCACTATGGTGCGGTTGGGAGTCTGGGCGGGCATTGTAAAACCCACAAATTATTAATTTCAATTCCACTATGGTGCGGTTGGGAGCCAAAAGGCTTTCATCCGGTCAACACACCTACATACATTTCAATTCCACTATGGTGCGGTTGGGAGGGCAAAGAGGTTACAGAAGGCATTGTAGATTTATTATTTCAATTCCACTATGGTGCGGTTGGGAGATCAAATCCGGTACAGGTTCAAAGAATGATAGACAATTTCAATTCCACTATGGTGCGGTTGGGAGGACAATGAGGCAAATCTAGCAGGGGGATATATACATTTCAATTCCACTATGGTGCGGTTGGGAGCTCATTGCGGTGAGCATTTTAGATTTGAAATGTTATTTCAATTCCACTATGGTGCGGTTGGGAGTAAAATCAAAGTGGGATTTATCATTAATTACTTGAATTTCAATTCCACTATGGTGCGGTTGGGAGAAACATCAAGTCCTACGACTGATATTCAAATACTAAATTTCAATTCCACTATGGTGCGGTTGGGAGAATGATAAACGAATCTTTTGAGATTGCACAAAATTTATTTCAATTCCACTATGGTGCGGTTGGGAGATTTGGGGATATTTTTCGCTTCCTTTTTTCATTCATTTCAATTCCACTATGGTGCGGTTGGGAGATGTTAATTTTTTACATTTTAAATCGTTAAATAACCCATTTCAATTCCACTATGGTGCGGTTGGGAGTTATTAATCGAGCCTGATAGTTATATCCAGATTGATTTCAATTCCACTATGGTGCGGTTGGGAGGACCAGCAGCTACCAAACGCTGCATTTGAGCCTCATTTCAATTCCACTATGGTGCGGTTGGGAGAGTTGGATTTGCTTCAATGAACTGGCGGTTCAAATTATTTCAATTCCACTATGGTGCGGTTGGGAGAATCGTAAACACTCAGGAAGACTTAGTTTCAATACATTTCAATTCCACTATGGTGCGGTTGGGAGTTTCCGAAGTTTGTAATACCTCAGATATTACAACATTTCAATTCCACTATGGTGCGGTTGGGAGCCGTTGAAATTAATAAAAAAAACAACGGTTTTCTTGGGGTTTACTATTATGTTTTTGTTCTTTTTAATGTTAATAGGTTGTCGATGTCCGATTGTTTAAAAAGTACCGGACATCGACAATATGGTGTATGGTTTTGATTGTTAGTATGTCAAAGAACTTATTGGTGCACAATATGAAAATAGTTTGCCAATTGAGAGCCTGAAAATTTCACATCGACAACCAAGGGTTATATAAAGTTATCAATTTCAGAGCGTTCCTTGCCAATGATTTCTTTGTCAAGCCACTTTTCCTGTCGACTCTTAAAGATAATTAAACTATCTGTTTCCGAATCCATTATTTCTTCCGCTTTATATTTTAATTCGAGTAATTTCACTTCTGTGATTTCCCCTTCAAAAACCGAATTTTGAATCCAATTCAAGTATTTCCGGCAGAGTTTCAGCATTTTTGCTACTCGTTTTTGGTTTACATCGTACATGAGAATTATATACATAGGGGTAGTTGTTTAGCTGTTGAGTTCGTGAGCTGATGAGTTGATGAGGTAAAGAGTGTTGATTAATAGAGTGTTCAGGTTGCTCGCTCTGATAATCTACTTTCCGCTCATCACCTCACTAGCTCATTAGTTATTGAACTCTTGAGTTATTGAGCTGTTAATCTGGCTAACTCACAAGTTCATCTGCTCTCTACCTCATAAGCTGATTAGCTGTTGAACTTCCCACCTCGCCAGTTCATTAAGTCATCAGCTCATCAACTCATCAACTCATCAACTCACTAATTCATTAGCTGGTTAGCTATAGAGTTTAGTTTTTAATGTTTTACGTGTTATTGAGAATACCTTTAATAACTCTTCGGATTCTTATAGTAATTTGCCTAAAGTCTGATTGTTAATGGGTAAAGCGCATTCTGAAAGTAATTCAAGCCAGAATAGGGTTTCATCACACTCTTCTACAACAATACAGAGTTTTGAAAAATACTCCCTTGTGGAACGAGCTCTGCATGCTGCCCGAAAGTTGGCAGCTACCGAAGTCCCTGAGCGTAATAGCTGCTTACCGATAACTTGCGTTTCCGTTGATTTCGATAATCCGGAATAGAACTTTACTATTTCAATCGCAAACAACTTTGTTCGTTCCTCGTACTTTTTGTTATAATCACTCATAATATGCTATTAATTGAACTAGATGATTAACTGCTGAGCTGATGAACTGATGGACTATTGAACTGATGAACGAAAGAGTTATTGAGCCGTTTAACTCACCACCTGTCATCTCACAATTTCATTAGCTCATAACCTCACCAACTCACTAGTTCATTAGTTGTTGAACTGTTGAGTTTTTAAGCTGTTGAACTAATCAACTCACTAACTCATTAGCTCACTAACTCCCCACCTCACCACCACATTTTAAAAGGTTTATACTCTTCAATGCCAAGAAAGTGCTTTGAAAGTTTGTAGCATTCCAGCTTTATCAGGTGCTTGTAACTCACATTTCTATTAAGACTTCTATGTTTGATGGTTTCATTTAACCTGTCTTCAAAGGCCTGAACAAATACCTTTTTGCCATTGGCATTGAGTAGACAACGGTTTAAGTGACGGTCGAAATGCTTCTCTTGCAGCTCTTTTTTGTTGAGCACTTTAAAAATTGTTCTGTCAACCAGTAGCGGTTTGAATATCTCTGCCAAGTCAAGTGCCAAGGAGTACCTACGTTCACCGGGCGTGTGGAGGTAGCTTATAACCGGATTGAGTTGCGTTTGATGTATAGCCCGCAAACATTGACTATAGCACATCATGTTTCCAAATGAGATAAGCGCATTCACTTCGTTTTGGGGAGGTTGTTTGGTACGGTTGCCCATCTCAAAATCATTTACTATCAGGTTGAACGCATCATAATATGTCATTCTGATGTTGCCTTCAACGCCCATTAATTGGTCAATTGCCGATGAATTTGGTATCGATTGTCGTAGGTTTTCAATTTTTTCGATAATCTCAGTCATATCCTTGCCTCTGTTGTGGTAGTATTTCAGGTTTTTAAGAATATTAGAAGATGCCCCATCAACAAACGCATGGGCTATTCTCATCCGTTTCACCAAATCGGTATGATGTGACGTTTGAGCCATGAGCATTCTCCCTGACAGTAGCTGGTCACGAGGCATAAACGAACCGGTATAGTTCTCATAGTAATCGAAAAAATGAACTGCAATGCCGCTTTGTCCCAGAAAGTTGTATAGCGCGCTGTTGGCTGTTAGGGAGCCAAACACATAAAAATCTTCGATGTTTTCAACTGGCAAATATCTGGGCTGACCAACCTTATCGTCAATAATTGGTGTAAATTTTAAAGTATTGTCTTTGCGACTTAACTCGCCCGGATTGAAAAGATAGAAGGTTTTCTTCATAATAAGTGTTTTTAGTTGTTGAGCTGTTGAACTTCCCACCTTGCCAGTTCACTACCTCATAAGCTGATTAGCTGTTGAACTGTTGAGCTAATGAGTAGATAAACTAAATAGTGTTGAGTAATAAAGTGTTCAGGATGCTCTGATACTTTACTTCCCACTCATCACCTCACTAGCTCACTACCTCATAAGCTGATTAGCTGTTGAACTGTTGATCTAATGAGTAGATGAACTAAATAGTGTTGAGTAATACAGTGTTCAGGTTGCTCTGATTCTTTACTTCCCACTCATCACCTCACTAGCTCACTACCTCATAAGCTGATTAGCTGTTGAACTCCCAACCTCGCCAGTTCATTAACTCATCAGCTCATCAACTCTCTACCTCATCAGCTATTCATCCTCCCCGCTAAAGCAAAAATCAAAATACGAACAGTTTTTACATTTGCTCTGGTTTATGCGAGGCGGACATACTTCAGATGTAAGAAGTGACTCTATCTCCAATTTCATTTTTTCAACTAAAGCTTCGTCTTCGTTGGAAAGATCAACATCCATCGTTTTCCTCAGTTTTGGATATTCCAGGATAGCTTTGGCTTCGGGCACCCCATTCTGTTTCAGTACATAGAGATAGTATTTTACTTGCCATTCATGAGCTTCTTTGTGACTTTTACTCTTTTTAATCTCATGTACCACCCGATTTCGGGCGTCATAATAGTCTATTTTTATACCATCCAGTTCAATCTCGGTATATTTTTCCGACCGGAACGGGTAGCTATTTTCATGAATCAGCTTCCCTTCGGCCACCAGCTCGCTGGTATGCTCCATGTTTATGCCATTGGCAAATAGCCATAATTTGCGATGACACACATAGTAATAGTTGAAGTGGGTTCCGGTAATTTGCATAATGCATGTAATGTTATATATGCTTTATCTACACTTTCAAAAGCGCAATTAATAATTTACAACAGGTTATTCTAAGCCTACACTTACAATTCCTTAATTTTGAAATAATCACATGCAATGTTGATTTGCATAAATGTTATCCATCATATCCATATCAAATAGAACATTTCTTAAAGCGCTGGCAATACTAATGTTTTCAAACGAATTGTTTAAGAGCTTTTTATAAAAAAACATCTTCTGTAACGCTCTTCATATCAAACCCGGCCACCTGATCATATTTACCTTTCCAATGAGAAAAATATTTGTAACCATACTGGCTTTTTTCTGCATCAAACTGGCATGAAAGGGCTTTTATCATTTTGGGATAAACAGATATGGTAAACCTGGACATTAGCCCTGTAAGTATTTTGAGTTCAATTTGATTTAAGGTATAATCACTATGTTTGTTCTTGATTATTGAAATATAGCGGTCAAACAGCATTTCACCGGATAGCTTCTTATCTATATTAAGAACATTAATTTTTTCTAAATATTCAAGTTTATCTTCTTTCTCTAGTTCAACATCCAAAGGAATAAATAATTGCTCGCTTTCATATTCGTCAATAAGACGGAATTCATTTGAAATATTCTTAAAATCAAATTGTTTAAAATTGTCAAGATAACTGTCTAATTTGTCGCCATCTGTCCAGTCTGGCTTCAATGCTTCTTGGAACACCTTTTCATACAGTTTGTCGAAGGTTTTATTCTGTAATATTTCCCTGAAATTATTGAATAGGTCTTTATCTTTTTGCTGCTGTATATAGCGTTTATCTTTTCCGTATATCACTTTGGCACTATCGCAATCGAACAAAAACACCTTGCAATCATCTTTCGAGGCGTTGCGGTTTATCCGTCCTGCAAGTTGTTCATCGCTGTCGAGCAACGAACGGTCTTTAAAGCCCAAATCCATATCTATATCAACACCAGCCTCAACTACTTGTGTTGATACGACTAAAACTTTATCGTATTTCACAGCTTTAAGTTCGTTGATAATTGTTTTGCGCTGGGGTTCTAAAATATCACCGGAGATAATAAACAGCTTATAACCTTCAAATTTTTTCTCGTTTTCCACGAGCTTAAAAAATTGAGACGCTGTATTTTTAGTAATAAATTCAACAAGCACTCTAGCTTTACCATGTTTTTCAAAATAGACATCTGCCTGCTCTTTCACAAAGGTTGCAAGCATACTTATATAGTTTGGTTTGTCGATGTTCTTAAAATCAGCATTATCGAGCAGCGAAAAGTCAAATTCAATACGTCCGGCAAAATTTTTATTGGTGAAATAATGATGTTTATTCGGAGTAAGACTCACAAATGTACCTTTTGCTGTTTCACTTAAAGCATCAATCTTTGGCAAGGTTGCCGACATTATTATAAATCTTATATTGAATAAGGGAGCATAATGCTCAATAAAATACAAGATTTTGTCCCAATGTTTCGGGTTGTATGTCTGCAACTCGTCAATCACTACCACAGAATTGCACAATCGGTGAAGAAGATAGTTAGATTCTTTGCTATTGCCTTTCAGAATCTCAAAAAAACGCACATGGGAAGTAACGCAGAATGGATAATTAACAAATAGATTATCGAGGTATAAGCGTTTTTCTTTCCCGTACGTGGCATCTACTTCTGCGCATGTTCTATTGCTTTCATGAAAACCGGCTTTTGAATGTAGCTGAATTATTTCATTGTTTGTCAGCCCAATAGTTTCTTGAATTGCCTGAAAGGTTTGTGTAATAAGCGTGGTGAACGGAAACACATAAAATATTTTGTTCAGGCTTTTATCTGTTTTCAACAATTCGGTAATACATGCCAGTGAAAGATTAGTTTTTCCAGCCCCAGTTGGTGCTTCTATATAATACCAGTGGCTATCGGAATTTTGCTTTAATGAAGAAATCACTTCTGCATTGAGCTTTTGCCGCAAAAAATTTAGGTTTGCCCTATTTCGTTCCTGAAGTTCTGTAAATGGTTTATTTTGAAACTCCTCGAACCTTTCAAATAGTTCCTTATTGTAGGATTTGGTTGAATAGAAATTGGTTGTTATTTTTTCTTTGAGTTCATTATTTAAAACTCCGAAATCATCAACTTGCATGTCAGCCATATAATCGTTTGTTGCATAATAGTCGCAGGCTGTAAGAAGTGAGTAGCTGAGTTTGAGGAGCGCGAAAAGACTAAAGTACGTTTTAGTATCTGCTTTAGCGGTGAATTCATTTATTATATCGTCAAAACTTTCATAAAAGCTAATGCTGCAATCAGAATTCAACAAAATTTTATAAACATCTAAAAATTGATATGATTCTTCAACAATCTTAATGTTAAACTCCTTTTCAAAACCTATAAATGGTGAATGATGACTGTTTATTGAACATCCAAAAGCAATAACTATGAAATACAAAAAAGTCTTATCATTCTCATTAACACTGTCATCTTCAAGTATTTGTTCGAAATAATAGTTGCTAAAAATATAACTGCCTAAAAATGAATGATAGTGCTTTTGTTCAAGAGCTTGTTTTTGGAAATCCTTGTTCTGCATTTTTTCAACTTGAAAATTCGGGTTAATTTTTCCCAAATCATGTAAAACGACAGAGTTAAAGAAAATAGCTTTACAATAGTTGCTAACTTCGGTGCTGTTTATGCTGGCTGCTTCGCACAATACCTTTATTGCATTATCTGCAATAGTTTCAATGTTCTGATTTACTGCAATTTTGCCAAGGTATTTTAAAACAAGCTCTGAATGTTCCTTTAAAGTTTCATCACGTTTGGAGTCAGAAATATGAGCCAAATACCTATCCCCTGCCGTATCAAAAAGCTTCAAGGCTTTTTTAGTTATATTACTAAAAGAGTTGTATAACATATTTCTCTGTACTTAATAATTGGAAAGATTCTGTTGGAGAATAATCTTCTCTTAGTTCATGGTTTGTATAGGCAAAAGCTTTATAATCATATTGAAATAAAGGAGCTCCCAAGTATAAATGAGGCAAATTCTCAAAATACATAAACGGTAAATTATTTAAGTCTTTCCTTTTGCCCGGGATAAAACGCGGCCTTGCTTTTCCATCTTTTACCGCTTCTTCTTTTACAAACAAAGAATTAATAATAAAATCACCCTCTGGTTTGAAATCAGAGTATGCAAGCTCACGGGCATTCTCCCACCAAAGCGAATGTTCATTTTTCCCCAAGTACGGAACATATTCAGATTTGTAGCTCAGTATATTATCATACAGTATTTTCTGTTCTTCTATTTCAGTATCAAGCAAAACAAAACATCTAAAGGCTGGAGCAATAAGAGTTTGTTCCGAAACCATAAGATTTCCACCAGTTTCTTCACTTGCCATGCCTGTGCTGTTATTGTACTTGATTATGGTTTTCGAGAAATTGCCGTTTTCGTGATATTTCTTTTCCGTATCATCGTTCAATGGCATAAAGCTAAGCTTAACATGATTCAATTTTTCGTAATACTTAGGCAACTCACCGTTTTTCATAAAGCCTTTCATTCCTGCTATTGCTCCGAGTATTCCCAGCAATGCGGGTTTGTGAAGCATGTTGAAAGTAAGATATACTGGTTCGTTTGTATCGGGTTTTTTCAGCATCCCGAAATCGGCTCTTAGGTCGAATGAAAGAAGTTTGTTCATTATTTTCTTGTTAATTGATATTCAACACGGGGTTCTTCTAATGTAAAAAACTCATCTAGTTTCTGTTCAAGCAGCTTTTTGTCAATTAGCTGTGTCTCGTACTTTGCAACCATTGTTGGTGAAACAGACCTATTAAGAGCATATTGCACAACTTGTGTGTCGTGGTTTTTACAGAGAATAATACCAACACTTGGTTTTTCGTGTTCCTTTTTCACATCATTGTCCAATGCTTCCAAATAGAACTCCATTTTGCCCATATATTCCGGTTTGAAATCTGTTATTTTTAAATCGAAAACCACCAGGCACTGCAATTCACGGTGGTAGAAAAGCAAATCCACATAAAAGTCCTTATTACCAACCTGCAAACGGTACTCTTCGCCCACTAATGCAAAATCTTTCCCGAATTCAATAACAAATTCTTTTAGGTTTTTCACAATAGCTTTTCTAAAATCTTTCTCGGAATGATGTTTTGGCAATGATAGAAAATCAAGCAAATAGATATCTCTAAGATTACGTTCAGCAGCAGGATGCAATTCTCTCAGCACTGCTGAGAGAAATTGATTGTTTGTGATTGATCGCTCAAACAAACCGCTATCAATCTGGCGTTCGAGCTCTCTAGAACTATATTTTTCTTGAATTGCTAGCCTTAAATAGAATTCCCGTTCCTGATTGTTGTTTGATTTCGATAAAACAAGCAAATTATTAGTCCAACTTAATTCTCTCACCAGTGGTGAGAGAATTACATTATCGCTGTATGTAGCGTAAAACTGTTTCATACGCCAGATGTTCTGAGCAGAAAATCCTTTGCTATCGGGTTCGTTCTTTAAAATATAATCAGACAATTTCTGAACAACCGACTTCCCCCATTCGCTTGACTTAATTTTATTATGTACATAAGCCCCAATTTGCCAATATAAATCAATGAGTGCGGTATTTACCGAATGGTAAATCCGTTGCTTAGTCGTAATAATTAAGCTTTGAATTTCGGAAAATTGTTGGTTGTAGTTTTTTATTGCTGTCATACTTTGCAACTATAAATTGAGAATCGTCCAACCGGATTCTATGTTTTCAAGTTTCATTGAATCATTATTGTAAGCTATCTCCACCGATTCTATTTCAGCTTTAAAATCTGCCAGTTTTGCCTTTAGTTTTTCGCAATCAAGCACAACCAGACCATTTTCCTTTACCTGCTTCAATTTTACTAATTGAGTAAGATTGGGCAGAACAAGTTTTGAGCCTTCTTTTAAGGTAATCCAAATCAAAGCTTCATTTTCCGAACCAGCTTTCGATGCCGAATCATACCAGGTAACTCCTCGGCTCATGGCTTCTTTAAGTTTGGTAATGTCTTCTTCTGATAAAGATTTTGCTCCTTCTCCTGCCAGTTTTACAACTTCACTTAAATTTGATGGATTCACCGAAAAGTGGTGCAAGTAATGCCCTTCTTGTAGTTTTGATTGGCGACCAAGCGTAGTGGCTTGTTTTTCTTCACTTTTTTCGTCAGGATTTCTAAATGGAGACATTATCTGTTCAGAAAATATATTGTTTTCTGCCCAAATATTAACACCATGATTTATTTGTACCGGGCCATGAATAGATATCGCAATATTTCCGGCTTTTGCCTTTTTTGCGAACGTTGCACCAAAAAGTCTAATATCAAGGCAACTTAAAATATCCTTTGCTACAACTTTTTTCTCCTTTGTATCCTTATTGATTGGAAACATTGCAGCATAAGCATCATCCAGGCTATACGGCACAAATTCTTCATTTAGGCGTTTGAAATAAAAAATCCGCTCATCATTCCCATACACATCTTTCAAATAATTCTTTACTGCATATTTGAATGCTTTGTCGGTTGCATATACCGTACCATCGGGTAATGTGCGTGGCTGGCCGCTAAAGTCGGCATTGTAGTTGGAGTTAATGGCTTTTACTATAGCTGCTCCGAAAACTCTTTTGCTGAATATCATAGTCTTAAAAATTACGTGGTTATTATTCGTTTTCTGATTTATCTTTTTTCTCGTAAATCACATTTTGCGCAAAGCAGCCTGCTAGAAAATAGCGGAGATAGTCTTTCATGTTAATGTCTGAATTATATCCAAGAACCTCACTAGCAAGTTTTTCAAACCGCCCTTTTGAAACGTCTATTTCGTGCTTATACATTGCTATGCTGTTGCTTATTGCGTCTTGTAATTGAGACACCTTGGTCTTTTGTAAAAAAGGTTCGAGCATTGCATAGCTTTTATTACTTGCTGCACTTTTTGTAAGCAGAAAGTAAACTATTTGCCCTGCACCGAATGCAAATTCAGCGGGGTCTTCCGAAAATGATACAGAATCGCCATTAGCTACTGCTTTCATTTTCTCTACTAATTCGGGAATTCGTGATGCCATATTCTCTCTATTTTGATTTTGACTAAAATGCGTATATAGGCTAAACCAAAGGTTTAGTTTCTCTTTAATATGATAACCCCTTGAATGATTGTCATATCGATATTCATCAATACGTATATCTTCAAGTATAGAAACGGACATCATTCTATCGAACATAGCGCAAGTAATGCTCTGGTGTCGTGATTTGTAGATGTAATCGTAGATAGACTTCCGATATTGAAGCATGAGGTTACAGATTGCATCTGTAAATTGATATTTCGGGTTCGGTTCAATTTCGTCAAAATATTTAACCCAAGTATCCGATGGGCATAACTGTCCGTTAAAAACTGAATTAAACACCCTACCCTGTAATTCAAATACATTGCTTATTACGTTTGCAGAAAATCTCCCTCCCAACCAAAAAACCTCTGTAAGTTTAATACTATCAAGCATGTATTTAAAATGAGGCACAAAGTCAATATCTATAATCTGACTACCTTTTAAGCCTTTCTGAAAATATATTAAATAGTAATTTTTCAAATCAGCATTGTGTTTTGAGGTTAGTTGATTTATCAATTTCGGGAATGTCAAAGTCTTATCTTCAATTTGAAAATGAACGATATCTTCGTTCAATTCATCTTGTTGTACAAATATTGGACATGGGTTAGGTAAAATTTTGTTTTCTGATTTCAACCTAAAAAACTTATAAATGCTCTTTGCCTCATCCCCTGAAACCTTAAAGTTCACCTCAAAACTTGCAGTCTTATGCCGCATAAAAGGCTTCTTTGTAACATTACCAACAGTAATATCATTGCTAATGCCATGTGTTTCATTCTTTTTTAAAGGATATAAAAACACACCTGACTCTATATATTTATCATAAAACAAATTGTAATCAGACATCTTGGGAGCATCCATGAAAAAATAAAATGAAAACGTATCTTTAATTTTCTGTTGGATGTTGCCAAATTCAAATTCAAATTCCCATTTGTTATCTTTTTTTTCGAGTTTTCCTTTAGAGTCAAAAAAATCAAACATTTTTCCTTTTGCAAAATATTGGAAGTCTTTAAACCATTGCTTCTGCAAAGTATATTCTTCAGCCTCAAAATCAACTACGCTAGCTACCGCTTTAAAATAAGCATTAACAGCATCTGCTTGTTTTTTTCTTCGGCTTGCGGGTGTTTCAGATTTTGTTTCATCAGGCTTTAATCCTTTACCTGAAATTGATATCGCGAATGGACTGCCTATATCAATAAAAATCTTTTCATTGGAGTTCATGCTTTTATTTGTAATCATACTAGAACATGAATACAATTCAAGAAACTCATAGTATAATGGCGTCTCTTCTGTTTTGTTATTTACTAACAGATATCGATTTGGATTTATTACTAACTCTTCATTTTCATAAGCCAGAAACATATACAGCCCCTCTTTCAACTTAAGGTTCTTGCTGAATGTCTCTTCCGGCAATGCCTTTGTAAATTGTACGATTTCTTTTATCATATTTGTATGTTTAAAAACTCCTGCTAATAACACTAGACTTTTCAGCTCTTATTGAATCTTAATATAAAATAGGTTGAATCAATTATTGCACCCCAAACAGGCTATTCACAATTCTCTCAAATCGACTAAATAGTTCAAACTGTAAACTAATAAAATCAAACGAGTAAATCAATAATTTTAATATAGCACTTAACTTTTGTCCTAACAATGATAGATATATTAACGGCAGGCGTTTTCATTCATAAACCTCAATCCAACCGAAACCATTTGAACTTTTTTCGCAGATACCAGCACTCCACACCATCTGGTGCACATCAATGGGAGCTGTAAGTTCAAAGTCAAAGAGGCTTCCTACAATTCTGGTTTCTTCTGCGGTTCCCGGTTTAATCAAATAACCTGAACGCTTGAAAGGAGCGTATGGCTTAAGCTTTATTAAACCAGGGTCTTGTAGTCTGGTGCTAACATATTTTTCACGAATGTGTTTTGTGGCAAATGTGGCAAAGTCTGGGTTGTCCGGGTATATAAAGCGGGCGTGCTTTGAGCCCTCTTCCTTTATGCTAACTACCCATGGAGTTGATAGGGAGTAATTCAATGTTGTTTTAAAATCAGGTGGTGAAGAGGCTTCGATTCCCGTTACCATAAAATCGATTCCATTGTTTCTGTCCCCCAAATAGAAACTGTTGGAAGCAAAAAGTCCTTTAATGAAATTTGTTGCTGCTTCGGGTATGTCAAAAGATATTTGCAGATGAATCTGCTTGCAATTCAATTCAAAAAGTTGTTTCTCCTTAAGCAGCCTGGGCCTTCCAAATTCCAGTCGTGAAAAGCAAAATAGTTTATACAGTTTTGAGTCTCCAATACCATATCCTTTCTCATGCAGAAATGTAGCAAAAGCTTCATCAGCTGATTTTAATACACGGTATATCCAGGCGCTGATGTAGTATTGATAATTCATGGGCAGAAGGTTTTGTGATCCGCTGCTTGTGAGGGTAAGTTTAAATCTCATAATCTTCGGTTTGAAAATTGTAATTATTCAATTTGTTAACTCAGTAACTGTTATAAAAATTATGTCACTCTTTAGGCAAAGAATTCAGTAAAGATTATTTTTCGGTATGCACTGCGCGGCAGATAATTAGGTGCTTTCCAATTCTTAATTATCTCTGAAATAGAGATTAACAGCATCTCACAATTCAATCGATATCCTGGTTCTGCAAGACTATTTATATTTTATAGCCATGCACAATTTTCAGGAGGTAAAAATGTTTCTCTCTCTCAAACATCGTTAAATATAGTGAAAACCGGCAAGATTTACGTCCGTGTTCGCACACGGTAACGCATCAATCATTATATTTACCTCATCTGTGGGGCACAATTATTCTATCATGAGAGTGTCTACGGTAATGTTGGAATATGTAAAGCGGTGTGTTACCAACAGTTTTGCGGTTTCAAGTTGTTGCTTGTCAATTAAATCAAATTACATAAAATGAGAGAGATGAAGAAGATAGGTGTACTTACCTCCGGAGGTGATGCACCCGGGATGAATGCTGCAATCCGGGCGGTGGTACGTAAGGCTGTTCATGAGAACATTGAGGTAGTCGGTATTTTAAAAGGTTACAATGGCATGGTGAATGGGGATTTTATTCCAATGGAAGCGGCTTCGGTAAGTGGAATCTTGAAAGAGGGGGGAACCATTTTAAAGTCGGCACGCAGCGATGTGTTTCGAACCCCTGAAGGGCGCGCTACGGCTTACGAAAACTTAAAGCGCGAGGGTATCGATGGTCTGGTGGTGATAGGTGGTGATGGCACGTTCACAGGCGCATCCATCTTTGGTCATGAGTATGACTTTCCGGTAATTGGTATTCCCGGTACCATCGACAATGACTTGTTTGGCACCGACCTTACCATTGGTTACGACACAGCGCTAAATACTGTGGCCGAAGCCGTAGATAAAATACGCGATACGGCCACATCTCACAGTCGCCTCTTTTTTATTGAAGTGATGGGCCGCGATGCCGGTTTTATTGCACTCAATGCAGGTGTGGCGTGTGGTGCTGAGGTGGTTTTACTGCCCGAAAAAAGAACCAGTTTCGATGAGTTAAAGGAGTTCTTGCAGAAGAAGTACAGCTATTCCAAGTCGAGTAGCATTGTGCTGGTAGCCGAGGGCGAAAAACTTGGAAAGACCATCGACATAGCCGACCGCATTGGAAAGGAGCATCCCGAGTATGATGTGCGCGTTACCATATTGGGGCATTTGCAGCGTGGTGGTTCGCCAACCGTTACCGACAGGGTTCTGGCCAGCGAGTTGGGTGTGGCGGCAGTGGATGCGCTACTCACCAACAAAAGGGATGTGATGGTGGGCATTGTGAATGGAGAGATAGTACACGTGCCACTTTCTCAGGCAATTAAAGATGAAAAGCCTATTAATAGCAGGCTGCTTAATCTTATTAATGTGATATCCGGTTAATGCACTTCAAATTATATAAATACGAATCCCGCAAGAATTTTCTCGCGGGATTCATATTTTGTGGAGCTGCGGGGAATCGAACCCCGGTCCAAACAAGTAAGCCATATGCTTTCTACATGCTTATTCTGTCATTGGTTTTCGTGAGCCGTTTGGGAACAGACACCCGGACGTCTCCTTAGCCTCTTTGTTTTCGCCAACAGAGCGAGGCAGCTGTTGACTATTCCCGATTTACCTACACCTCCGGTTCGGGCCGCTTCAGGAAATGGCACCCGGGAGATGTCTCGTCCAAGCTCCTGGAGCAAGGATTACGCTAATCTACTATACTTCGATTAAGCTGCGAGAGCGTAATTAGTTTCGCCAGTTATAAAGTCAGAATCCGGGATTATCGAGCCGTGATTCCATCGCTCGGCATGCTTACATACCACTTTACCTTGCTGTCAAATCCAGGTCAGCCCCGATAAAGGGTTGTGTAACTCTGCAAAGATAGTGCATTTTTAGAGACTACTTATAATTATTACTGTTTTTTGAAAATGATAAAATCTCATGAGTAGCTCATGGATGTTAAATGCAGAGATTAAAATTCAATGCAATTGAATAATCTCACAGCTAAGCGTAGTTTTTAACTACGCTTGAGTTAACACGTTACTTGTCATTGTATTGCTATGGTTTTTCTATTAAGCGAAGCTAGTAGATTATTTTCAAAAAATTGCCGTTTTTTAAAGCATAGTTAATTTTTTTGCCTGACTTGAGGTTATTCAGCTTCGTTTTCCGGCGTTAGCAGTTATAAATGGGAATGAAAGCACGAATTGCCGCTTGGCTTACCAAGAAACTCGCCTTAACGGGAACGGTGAACCCCCGCTCGGCGAAGTCTGTGACTTCGTCGTCTAAACCCTTGTAGTCTCCTGACTACATCTAATTGAAATCTCGGTTGGTTACACAAAATCGATGATGAACCAGCTCCATGGCAGTTACAAACTGCCGAATAGCATTCGACGTAGTCTGCCAAAGCATAGTCTCTAACACACAATACTACGCCGAGCGGGGGATGACAAGCATATTATTACAGAACTAATAAGCACATTTATTTTTCAAAGAGATACGCAAAAGCGGCTAGCACAAAAATAAAAAGCTCGGCAATAAACCGAGCTTATATTTAAGTGTAAATATGCTACTCAAAGATATAGGACAATAAGGCTATTATTTATTACACAATAGCTCCTTTACTTTTATTTCATCTTTTATTTCAAAGATTACTTCAAATATTTTATTCTTGTTAGGCTCCCATGTTGCAATTGCATCTACTAAGATATTTAGATATATTACGAGGGATTTATTATCTATTTTAGGTAAATCCTTATGTAATAAACTAATTTTTGATTTACTTATCCAACTTAAATCACAAAGGCAATCATATAATGCGTCCCAATTATTGCCAAAATAGTCCGGGAACAAAAGTTTTTCCTTTAGTTCATTAAGTAAATCTTCTTTCTGTTCATTAATACCTGTGATAATTGCTACAAATGCATCAGTATTTATATCACTTTTTACATTATTTACAAATCGTAACATATTCTACTTATTGGTCTATTTGAATAAATGTTTTATAATGGTCAGGTGTATAATAAATCTCTCCATTAAATCCTATTATAATTCTTTGCGGGCCTGGCCCATTAACTCCAGGTGTTGGATGTACATATTCTTTATAGTACCCCTCTGGTTGATTAGGTAAGAAACCTTCTCTATTTTGGAATGTAGAACCATCATTTCGATGTGGATAACTCTCTCCATTATTAATTCTGTCCATTGTTTTATTTAGACCTAAAGACTCGATGCTATTCTTAGGCGTTAAAGATTTCCCAGTCCATGGATTTATGTTATTTTGTTTAGCATATCGATAACCTCCAAAAGCTCCTGTCCCTGCACCGATAAAAGCTCCCATTTTCATGCCGTTCAACCCAGCTTTGTTGGCAGATTTCAGGTCTCCTCCCATTATAAGGTTTCCGGTAAACCCACCAGCATATCCTCCGGCCATGCCTCCAATGGCACCTGTTACCATTCCTTTAATAATGGGACTTGTAACATTTGTCCCATTTATAATAAGGCCGCCTAAACCTTGTCCAGCCCATTGACCAGCAGCACCACCAACGAGGCCAGAGAATGCCCCCACTAAAGCGCCTTGTATTATCTGGCTTCCGTTTCCTCCTCCAAGCGCAGTATTGGAAGCTCCTAATATTGCTCCCCCTGCTGCCCATCCTGCAGGACCATATAATGCTAAAGTGCCAGCGGCAGCACCTGCCCCAAAATATCCTAGACCTTTGGCATCAAATCTGCAACCATTCATTGCCCAGTTTATGGTGCCTCCTATAGCTGCGGCAATTAAATCATCAATTCCAAACCATTCACCGTTCTTATCGGTATATTTCAGTGGATTGTTTATACAATACGAATATCTATTATAGCTCTGGCTATTGTCCGGACTCTGCACATAATTATCAGGACTGAGAAAGCGGCTAATGGCAGGGTCATACAACCGGCCGTTCATATTAATGAGTCCAAACCAAGGCAAATGCTCATGTCCGGTAAAGCCACGGCCTAAAAATAGTTCAGGTTCATTCCCGGAGGTAAAGGTTACATGATTGTTCGGGTTGCGCAAGCGCCCCCAAGCATCATAACTCAACTCCTGAGTCAAAGAGCCGTTGCTGTTGACCAAATGGGTGATGCTACCCAAATAATCTCTACAAATGAAAAATAGTTGCCAATTTCCGCTTCCCTGTTTTACATACACGGCAGGGGCTGAGTAAGCATCGCCACCAAGGTAAAGCTTTTCTTTAGTTCCTGCAACACCTTGGTCTTTTTCGTAAGAACCGCCTAAATAATAACGCGTAAGTTTTAAAGAGCCATTTTCTTTCAAAGACATTTTTACCCGTTGCCCATCACAGTTGTATGTAAAATCAGCGGTGTAGTCATTTTCTGAAATAGAAGAAGGTTGTTTAAAGGAGTTGTAATTCACTTTTTGTAGTCGCAAAGGTACCGAGCCATTAGTAATATGGGCTGCTGAGATAGCATAGGGCTTTGAGATGTTGTTATAGTTGAAGGTTCCAATGTCCGATTTACTGGTAAGATTGCCGATGCCATCATATTCTGCCATGTGATTACCAAAAGTAATTAGCCTATTAAGATTATCATACCCGAAATTTTCAGTTATGTTCCTACTACCGTCTTTTCTACTTATTAGATTACCAGTTACAGTATCAAAGAGATATGTAGAGTTCTGTAGTTGTCCTTGGGAGTTCGAGGTTGTTCTACCTGTTGGCATGCCAAAGTTATTGTAGCTATATCCTCTGGTAAGTGGACCTGTTGTAATTGCTGTAGGTTGCCCAATTGCATTTTGTGCAGAAAGTTTGAAAATTGAGGTTGTGCCATTCAGCCGAATTTCCGAAAGTGTACCGTTGGTATAGACATATGTCTCTGTAGCAATAGTGCCAGTTGGAGTTAAATAACTTAGTGACTCAATACTTCCATCAGCACGATAGTTATAATCTTTTTGCAGCCATATTCCATCAGCTCCTATTTCTTTATTCGTCTTCACCCTATTGAAAGTGTCATAGGAAAAGGTTGTTGATGTCCCATTACTACTAGTAATTGCTGCAATTAAACCATAAGCGTTGTAATCATAGTTAGTGGAGAATTCAGGAGTTGTTTTTGAGGTGATTCTTCCGAACTTATCAAATACCATTGTGGTAACCCGGCCTTCCGCGTCTACCTGTCTGTTTAAATTCCCTGAATTGTCGTATCCATAAGTAATGGTTCCAGCAGAAGGATCTACCATACTAATTTGTCTTCCAAATGAATCGTAAGTGAAAGTAGTTCGTATGCCACCCGGAGCTTCAATTGTAGAGGGTTGTCCGTCAGCGCGAAGCAAAAAAGTAACAGTTCCTCCAGGGTCTTTTGATGAAACCATCCCACCCAGTGCATCATAAGTTCGCACCGTGGTTATTCCGTCAGATGTGATGGTAGTTGTTAATCCGTTGTATGAATAAGTAGTAGATTTACCTGAAGGTTGAGTTACAGATAATATTTGGTCATATACATTATAAGTATAGGTAGTCCATAATGAGCCTGCACTTCCGGTAAAAGGTTGAGATGCTTTATGTAATCGGCCATAGGTGTCGTAAAGATTATCTATCTGCGTCCAAAAACCGTCAAACCGTTGTTGTGCACTTCTTTTTTCACGCCCTAAAGCATCATACCATATCTTTTGTGTAGGCTGACCAGCATCGGTTTGTGTTACACAGTAAAGACTGTTATTGCCAGTTTCGCTCCAAGCGAAGAGAGTCGTACTTGTTTGCCCCGCAGGATTTATAGAGGAGAGCAACCGACCAAATTCATCATATGTATAGGATGTTTTTTGTCCTTTGTAATTTAGGCTGTAATCAGCCATTCCACTGGAAGTATAATGAGTTTCTCTAGAGAAGCCCATGGGATTGGTGCTCTTTATCATTCTACCGAAAGCATCATATTGGAATGTTGTGGTTAAAGGTTCTGAATTATAGGTGGTTTCAGTTAACGTAGTGATCTTGCCTAATATGTCATACAGATAAGCTTCTTGTTTTACAACCATTCCATCAACCATACTGATTTTGCTGTTTGGTAAGCCTTTATTGCTATAGGATGGATAGTAAAATCGAATGGTTGAGCTTCCTCCATTACGTGTTGTAACCTTGGTTTGGTCGTACAGAAATCCCAAAAGATAAGCCGCATCGGTAGTGTAATTGGCATATTTATTAGTGATTGTAATTTTTATTCCACCTGGTAGGGTGGTGTTCTCAGTTATTACATTTCCATAAGAGTCATGTGTATAGGTTGAGGACGAAGAGAGATTCTTTATCTTATCAAGATTTGTAACACTTGTTAATCGTAGATTAAGAACCTTATTGGTTTGCACGCTAACTGAAAATTGATATGTAGTCTTACAGGTAGGAGATTCATCGTAATTAGAAATCATATATAAGTAAGGATTAATTTCCTTGGTATAATGCCTATTTCTAATATTGTCATTCACCCTGATACGCTCAAAACCTCTGAAGCCTAGTCCTTGCTTATGAATAACGGCATTATGATAGTTGTATGAAACAGACTCCAGTTTGCTTCCGTTATGCCAAATTTCACTGATGGATAAAACCCATAAAGGGCCATTGAAATTCACATAAGGGAAGGCGGCTCCGGAGCCTTTGTTGTAAAGTGGTCCACTATTGTTTGAGCCATTACCGTTCAACTTTTCGTAGTCAAACCGGGATTCCACTCCAAAACTGTTCACAACAGAACTTAACATGTGCTCACGAGTATCATCTCTAGGGAAGCTATATTTTAAAATTTTTCCATTTTTTATTGCCAACAGCTGACAAAAAACGTTACGACTGTTTATGTTCGTCGGTAGCAATTTGGCATCATTGTTCTCCCTTCCAAATGACGAGTTTGATGGTGAGGGTGTTATGGCGTTGGGGATTCCGTTTTTAGTTAAATAGGTTGTAAATCCTATAGAATTATAGAAAATAAGATCGGTTAATCCGTCGCTGTTTATATCCTGCAACATAAAACCTTCATTTTCTCTAGTTGTTTTTTGAGGCCCTGTGAAGCTGCTCATGGTAAAGCTTCCGTTACCATTCGAATGGTAAATATTCCAGGTACTACTGTTATCCGCATTAGGTGATATTAGGAGATCTAGTAGACCATCGCCATTGAATTCACCCACCATTAAATCACGTCCCGCTATTGTGGATTTTTTTAAGTTGGAATAGGTGGCAATTTTTTTTAGTGAGTAGGTTACTCCACTCCCCTCAAAGGTGTATATGCTTGTTCCTGAATCATTAATGTGGCATATGTCGCTTTTGCCGTCTCCATTATAGTCTAATATTAGGATACGGTCGGTATTGTAAAACGCCGTTTGCGCATTTGTTTGTCTTGTGCCGAAAAAATCTACTACATGGGGGAAATCATATTTTTCATACAGTTTAGTGCCATTTTCAAGGTCAAACAAATAGCATTTTGATGTAATGTCAGATTTTCCTATTGGGTTGTGGGCAGAAACAGCCAAAACCTCCATTTTTCCATTACCATTAAAATCCCCCGTGAAGTAAAATTTGGGGTGTATGCTTTTACCTCCATCTGCATCCGTAAGAACGGTTGTGAAGTCAAAAGTACGTGTGTATCTTAAGCCTATCCCGGAATATACATTGCCGGAATAAACTTTAAAAACCACTCTATCGTAACCATTGAAAATTGTATTGTTAACTTTGATGACTTCTTCTTCATTCTTACCATCTATATCAGCACAGAAAATATCGACGAAACCAGGTTCTGTTAATAAATTGGGCATTGGGGCGGCCATATTTCCTGACAAGCCGGCGTATAGGAAGATTTTTTCGGTGCCATCATATCTATTATCATACCGGTTTTGTGAATGTCTGAATAACGTTTTATTCCTATAATGATTGTAATACGATTCCTTTGTGGGGTAAGTTATCACCCCTTCATCGTCTGATCCATAGTCGAATTTGCCTTTTCTTACGCTTATCGCATTTGGGGAGTCTCCGAAATTATACCATTCCAGTAGCTGGACTATACTTCTGTTATATGTTGAATTTGTATTTCCAGTACCATAATTAAATCTCAGAGGGTTGAAATATTTTCCTTGAGCAGAGAAGTTTATCTCCTTAATTAAGGAGTAGTTATTCATGGCGTAGGCTATCTCATAACTATGTAACAAATGACTGCCGTATTTACAGTTGATTCTGACCAATCGGCGATTTTCGGTGATTTGCAATCCTCCGATATAAAGGCGTATTGGATCTGGACGGGTGGTTTCATAAACAAAATCTATGCTCGCACTACTATTATCGCCATAAGTAATGCGCGAGATGTGTTTTTGATGGGTTCCTTGTATGTATAGTTGATAGTGTTGCCCGATGGGTCAGTCATATTGATAAGGGGATACTCCAAGCTATTTCCGGTGCTTGTTGTATAGCCATATATTCCTTTGTTGCCATTTGGGTAGAGTACCTGAAAGTGAGATATCACGTTGTTTGATAAATAAGCAATTGCTATGATTTTGCCTTGTTCGGATTCATAGCGAATGCTTGAAGCATTGCTGCTTAATTTGATTAAACGCATTCCATCCAAAGAAAATGCATCGTCATTTGTTAAGCTAACACCATTGGATTGCCCATCATAGTAACCACTTCTATTTATCCGGGTAATTTTTGAAATCCCAGTCAAACTCCAACCTGCACCTAATGTTCCATTTCCACCGCCTGAGCTATAAAATAGCGATATCTGAGGCTGTATGCCATTGGAGCCGGGTTATATCTGAATTGGAACCTGTAGTGTTGCTGCTCCATTTAATCCATGTCCGGGGATGACTGGTATTTCGCCAAAAGCCTTTGATTTATCAATATTTGTGGATAGAGTCGCAGTTGTTGAAGATTTTAGCTGTGGGGTAGGTAACGGTTGAGATATTTCGGGGACTTCTGTTTTTGGGATGGCATATGTGGTAGTGTATTGCTCAATTTCCGGTGCAGGATACTGAGCGTTAATTACTGAATCTTCCCATTGGGTAATTCGTTCGTCACTCCAGTTTTTCCAATCAGGGCCAGATGTTTGACTTCGTTTCTGTGCCTTTACTTCAAAGGCCATGTTATAAGTAGCCAAAAATAGAATAGCGCATATGCATGCTATTGGTAAACGTTTTTTCATGAGGGTTAAAATGATAAAGGTTAAGGTTTTTAGTTTTTTACGATTTTCCAAAAAGACGACTCTTCACCAAGTGTTATAGTCATTAAATAATAACCTGTAGGCTGATTGCTCAAGTTTAAAGATGTATTGGGTTCTAATATTTCTTGGGTCAGAATTAATCTTCCATTAATGTCAGTAATTGTAATTTTCCCAGTGGTTTTGTCTTCCAGGGATTTGATGCTGACAACTAAATGTCCTCTAGTGGGATTAGGGAAGATTTGGATTTTCTGGTCTGAAAGACTGTCCTCAAAGATTTGCTCTGTTTCAGCTTCACTAAATGAAGATGATTTGAGAGGAATTGTCTTTCTTTCTATGCGATTTCCGGCTTTGTCATATGTAAAGGCAATATTCTGCCCATGAAGCTTGACGAGTGCAAGAGTGAAGAAAAAGAATGTGGTCAACAATATTTTATTCATATCATTATTATTGGTTGAGTTTTTGGGTCCTTCATAATATTTCTATATTAAACTGTTTGAATTTAATGAGGATTATGAAAAACCTTGTGTGTACTAACAGTTCCTAACTCTATATATTTTAGAGAGGTCTGTTAAATTAGGGTACTATCACGATTTTTTTAATGAGAATCACGCAGTCAATTAAGCATAATTGACTTTACTGAAAGGAGTTTTCAGTATTTTGGAAAGAAATTTATGAATTGTCGATACGTTTCATTGGTATTAGGATTAAGGTGGTTAAAAATACACATGAACGCTTTAGCAAAAAAGCTAAACTAATGGCACAAAATAAATTTTAAAATTTGAAATTTGCAACTAGAAATTTGAATTTTTCGGAGCTTTCTATCTGGTCGTAATTTCTATCTTTTTTTGGAAGCGAAAGAACCAAAAAGTAATTACAATGTATTTTACTCCTAACTGATTGATTTTAATGCGATTTAGTTGTTTTTGGTGAGATGATTGCAATACTTCAATGCATTATGCAGCAATATCAATCATTGGGGAGAAACTTGTATTAATTTTAAGTTTTTAGTAAACATTGACATTTTGTGTAGTTAGCAGCCGTGTGTAAGCATCTTATTGTTAATATATTAGTGTATTGCGTAAAGCTGCCAGTGCTTTTAGCATTATTTGTAGGATGAGTCGAATGATAATATTTCGAGTGCTTTATTAGGGCTTATAATTATTACTGTTTTTTGAAAATGATAAAATCTCGTGAGTAGCTCATGGATGTTAAATGCAGAGATTAAAATTTCAATGCGATTGAATAATCCTCGTCAAAAACACCTGTGCTAGAAACCAATAAAACTCGCCCTAACGGGAACGGTGTAGCCAGCAATTTATTTATCATTTGCGGCTTGTCTCCTGATTTCAATAAAACTTCGGATATAGATGGCTAATGAGAAAACCGACGTTAGTATCATCAGCGACAAGCGAAAGAGAGCCAATCCATTGTTGGCAGATATGGCTGCTGACAAGGGTTTTGTCAGGCCAATTATAACTAAAAATGTTAGGAGCACCACAATGTGGGCAGCAATTTTATTTGATTTCCGGAACAAGGGATATAATGCGGTAATAACAACACCGAAGAAAGCCGGAATGAGAGCCGTAACCGAAGGGGTGTCCGATGCCACATAAGCCCAGACGCTAAAAAAAATCAGTGTAAGTGCATTGATTAAACTTGCAGTGTATGTCTTCATATCAGTTTGGTTTTTTGATAAGCCTTCCCAATGTCAGCCTCTTCTTTGTCGCTTCATTAGGAATTTCTATCAATAAACCCGGGAGAGGGGGCGGTTGTTCATTTTTAATACAGATATGCGACATTTAGGGAGTGTAATGCCGTTAAGTACTAAAAGCTGGTCATTACGATGGCTTATTCTTAGAAGAGACTGTTTAAATTTAATATATGCAATATGATATAGACGCGATGAGTTTTAGAAATTAGACAGATAGACCATCCGAGAAAGATGATTAGATTAATCTTATTCTCTATTGAATCATATCTATCAGTCTAAACATCTTTCATCTAATCATCTACTAAAAAAATTTAATCCTTTTAATGGCTTCCTGTGGGTTAACTGATTTAAACACGTAGCTTCCTGCCACCAGCACATCGGCGCCTGCATTAACCAGTGCAGCCGCATTGGTCTGGTCTACGCCACCATCTACTTCGATAAGCGCAGAGCTATTCTTTTTTTGAATAAGTTCTTTGAGACGACTGATTTTGTCCAACGAGCCGGGAATAAATTTCTGTCCGCCAAATCCGG
This sequence comes from Alkaliflexus imshenetskii DSM 15055, assembly GCF_000517065.1. Lineage (GTDB taxonomy): Bacteria > Bacteroidota > Bacteroidia > Bacteroidales > Marinilabiliaceae > Alkaliflexus > Alkaliflexus imshenetskii. The sequence continues at coordinate 2,913,504 of NZ_KI912105.1, forward strand.
GATTAACCGACATGATGAGCACCAAATCCAGCATTGGGATTATCTCCTCAAGCACCGAAACGGGTGTATGGGGGTTGAGTGTAACACCGGCTTTCATGCCTGCGCTGTGAATCGATTCAATGGTGCGATGCAGGTGTGTGGATGCTTCGTAATGCACATTGAGCAGGTGGGCTCCTGCCTGCTTAAAAGCTTCGACATACCGTTCCGGCTGAACAATCATCAGGTGCACATCCAAAGGCTTTTTGGCGATGGCGCTAACGGCCTCTATTACCGGAATGCCAAACGAGATATTGGGCACAAACACGCCATCCATGATGTCAAGATGCAGCCAGTCGGCATCGCTGTTGTTAATCATTTCAACTTCGCTTGCCAGATTGGCAAAGTCAGCGGCCAAAAGTGAAGGTGCAATAAGGTGTTGCCTCATCATTAAAGTTTTGTTGTGACGATGCTGCAAATTTAGCAGTATCTGTGATATAATGCATAAGCCCATTAACTGAAATCAATCAGCAAAGTGCTTAATTTTTGCTACAAACGAAGGATTACTCTCCCAGATAGGACCTTAATATTTTACTCCGATAGGTGTGCTTGAGTCTTTTAATGGCTTTTTCTTTTATTTGTCGCACCCGTTCGCGTGTCAGATTGAAGAGTTTTCCAATTTCTTCCAACGAATAAGGCGGTTCGCCATTCAGTCCGTAATAGAGTTTAACAATGTCTGCTTCTCGTGATGATAGGGTTGAAAGTGAGCGCTCTATTTCGCGTCTGAGTGAATCATCCAGTAATTGGGAGTCGGGGCTGGAAGCATCTGAAGAAAGCAACACATCGTAAAGGGTGTTTTCTTCATCTGTTTTAAGTGGTGCATCCATCGATACATGTCGCGACGATACTTTTAATGCTTCTTTCACCTCTTTGGGAGCCATATCAAGTAAGTCGGCAATTTCGTAGGATGTTGGTTCACGCTGAAACTCCTGCTCCAAACGTGAGAAGGTGTTGTTGACCTTATTGATGCTGCCGATTTTATTTAGAGGCAAACGCACGATGCGAGCCTGTTCGGCCAATGCCTGCAGAATGGATTGTCGGATCCACCACACGGCATAGGATATAAATTTAAAACCTCTGGTTTCGTCAAATCGTTGGGCTGCTTTTATCAGGCCCAGGTTACCTTCGTTGATGAGGTCGGGAAGGCTGAGTCCCTGATTTTGGTACTGTTTTGCAACGGACACCACAAATCTCAGGTTGGCATTGATTAGCCTCTCAAGTGCAGCCTCATCGCCCTGTCTGATTTTTTTAGCCAGCGCCACTTCCTCCTCAGCAGAAATCAATTGTACTTTACCAATTTCATGAAGGTATTTATCCAGTGATGGTGCTTCCCGATTTGTTACTTGTTTCGTTATCTTGAGTTGTCTCATGTTTTTTAATAGGTATAGAATAGGTTCAAAGGTTATGTAATATTAACAAAAAAAAGACAAGTGATGTTTCATTTTTTAATCTTTTTTTCTCCAATGTGTGTTGATATACAACTTTTTTAAGATTAATCATGAAAAAGCGAATCAAAATTTTGCTGGTAAAAATGGAATGTTTAAGTTTGCAAATGAAATTCATTCGGGTTTCTTCAAAAGTACCGTTCTAAAATAAAAACATTTCTTTTCCGGTTTAAGATTAATGGCAAAAAAAATGCCGTAATTTTCTCATAGAGCAGCCTGTTGTTTTTTTATTGTGGTAGAAGATATAAGCGGGCTAAACTGGCCGGATAAATATGTGTGATTATTCTGACAGGTTTCATTATTTTATTACAATTGTACCTTATTAATGTGAATACAGTCAATTGGTTATGTCTCTTGCATGCTTATTGATGTTGTTACTTCCCGGTTGATTCATCAACATCCCGTTTACCCACTTTCATGAGTTATTTCCTGAAAATTATAGCCAATACATAAACAATCGTTTTTAACAGAAAAACAAAGTATTATTTTATCAATCATGTACGATATTATTGAGTTAAACAAGAAGCTGCTGATGGATTTAAGAACCATCGCCAAGGAGCTTGATATCAAACGTATTGAATCCTACAAGAAACAGGATTTGATATATCAGATTCTTGATGCACAAGCAATTAAAGCTTCTGAAAGAAAAGGGAGAGAGCCACGCACTGCTGATGGTGACGATGAGAAACGCGGCAGACGAGGACGTCCTCCAAAGAGAATTAAGGATCAGGCCGAAAAGGCGGCACAAGAGTTAAGCCAGCCCAAAGAGAAGGTTGTTGTACAACAAGAATCCAAAAAGCCTGAAACAGAGCGTTCTGCAAAGCCTGAGCAGGCTCAGGAGCAGCGCAAAGCCACCCCAGCGGTTTCCGAAACCCCAGCGGTTAAAGAGGTAAAGGCTGATAAGCCTAACGAACGCACAAGCGATCGCACCGTAACTGAAAAACCTGTTGCTGCCCCGCAGAACGATACCGAGCAGAGAAAGCCGCATCCCCGACAACAACAGCCTCAGCAGCAGGCGCAATCACAGCCTTCTCAACCACAACCAACACAGCCACAGCCACAGGGACAGGGACAGCAACCACAACGCCGTCAGGATGACAATCGCAAGTGGAACCGTGGCGAAGAACGTCAGCAGCGCCCCGAAGGCCAGCAGGGACAAGGCCCGCAAAAGCGTTTTAACGACCGAAACGAGAACAGACCACAGACCCGCCCCGAACAACAACAGCGCAAGGAAGAGAAGGCTTTTGAGTTTGAAGGTATTATATCTGCTTCAGGTGTGCTCGAAATTATGCAAGATGGATATGGTTTCCTTCGTTCATCTGACTACAACTATCTCAACTCCCCTGACGACATTTATGTGTCTCAGTCGCAAATAAAACTTTTTGGTCTTAAAACCGGTGACATGGTGCTTGGCGCCATTCGTCCACCCAAAGAGGGTGAAAAGTATTTCCCACTTATCAAAGTGGAGTCAATAAATGGCCGTACGCCCGATTTTGTGCGCGACCGTGTGCCATTTGACCATCTTACCCCAATCTTCCCCGACGAGAAGTTTAACCTTACCGGTGGCCCCAGATCGAACCTTTCAACCCGCATTGTTGATATGTTTTCGCCAATTGGAAAAGGGCAGCGTGGATTGATTGTGGCACAGCCTAAAACAGGTAAAACGGTATTGCTAAAAGATGTGGCAAATGCCATCGCTTCTAATCACCCGGAAGTATATATGATTATCCTTCTGATTGATGAGCGTCCCGAAGAGGTGACCGATATGGCTCGCAGTGTGAATGCAGAGGTGATTTCCTCCACATTTGATGAACCGGCTGAACGCCACGTAAAGGTTGCAAATATTGTTCTCGAGAAGGCTAAGCGCATGGTAGAGTGTGGACACGATGTGGTTATTCTCCTCGATTCCATCACCCGTTTGGCACGTGCCTATAACACCGTGTCGCCAGCTTCGGGTAAGGTGCTCTCGGGTGGAGTGGATGCCAATGCACTGCATAAACCCAAACGGTTCTTTGGTGCAGCCCGTAACATCGAAGGTGGTGGTTCACTCACCATTTTGGCCACTGCCCTTACCGAAACCGGCTCAAAAATGGATGACGTAATATTCGAAGAGTTTAAAGGAACCGGTAACATGGAGCTTCAGTTGGATCGCAAGCTTGCCAATAAACGCGTATTCCCATCTGTCGACATCATGTCGTCTAGCACCCGAAGAGAAGATTTGCTGCTTGACAAAGAGTTTATGAACCGCATCTGGATTCTTCGTAACTACCTGTCAGATATGAATTCGGTGGAAGCTATGGAGTTCATCAAAGACAGAATGATGAAAACAAACTCAAACGAGGAGTTTCTTATATCGATGAATGACGGATAACAGCTAATTTACCCGCTGATGATTTATCATGACATCTCATTTTTAAAAAGAAAAATGCGCTGTTTCGGGTAGTTTTGCTTAATATATTTTAACAGTCGCAAGCTGAAAGCATTTTCTTTCGGTTTGCGACTTTTTTTTGTCACTTATTTTGTCCCTTTTTTTTGTTTGATGTCCTTAAACGGTCGGGTTTTCATGTGGTTATGAAGATGTGTCCGTGTTTTTTCACGAATGATGTTTGGATGCACGGTCTTATTTTTAATAGTTTTAAATAACACTAATCTCGTCGTTTTGTAATCTTTAAATTGCAAAATGAAGACCTAAAAAATTAAATTTGCAATAATAAAGAAACACTTTTTAATTATGATGCAGGCTTTTTTTAAAACGCACAAGTTCCTGCTCGATCATTTAAATGTGCCGATTCGCCGTGGAATGATGGACAAGATTAACTGGGACGACCGGTTGATCGGCATTCTTGGTGCCCGTGGTGTTGGGAAAACCAATTTTCTCCTCGACTATGTAAACGCTACATACGGCTTTGATAAAGCCTGCCTCTACGTTAACCTGAATAATCTATACTTTTCTGAGCGAACCATCATCTCATTTGCCGATGAGTTTCAGAAAACCGGTGGTGAGCGTCTTATTCTGGATCAGGTGTTTAAATATCCCGGGTGGATGGATGAGTTGATATATTGCTATGACAATTTTCCCGGGCTTAAGATTGTTTTCAGTGGGTCGCCACTAATGTACAATGCCGGTGAAGAGTTAAACCTAAACGGAAGAGCTGCAATATATACACTCGAAGGATTTTCGTTCAGAGAGTTTGTAAACCATAAAACCAATGGCAGTTTCAAGGCTGTTTCTCTTGATGATATTCTTAATAATCATGAGCGTATTGCAGCCTCAGTAGTTGAAAAGGTTAAACCATTAGCTTATTATAACGACTATCTGCATCATGGTTATTATCCCTTCTTTTTAGAGAAGAGCAACTACCTCGAAAACCTGGTGAAAAACATCAATCTGGTACTCGAAATTGATATCAGTTACCTGCAGCAAATTGAGTTGAAATATTTGCCAAAACTACGTAAACTGCTTTATCTTATAGCTTGTTCTGCCCCCTTTCAGCCAAACGTAAGCAGGTTGAGTGCCGAAGTTGAAACCAGCCGGGCCACCATCATCAATTACCTGAAATATTTAAAGCAGGCTAAGTTGATTCATCTGCTGTATGAGGGCAATACCGAAATGCTCAAGAAGCCATCTGAAATTTATATGCAGAATCCCAACTTGTTGTATTCGGTAGGCAGAGGCGATGTGGAGCAGGAGGTTCTGAATAAGACTTTTTTTTGCAACCAGGTAGCATACCGTCATCGCGTTGGATATAATCGAAATGTGGATTTTACGATTGAAGGAAAGTATCTGTTTAATGTAGGCCGGAGAGTAAATGGAAGCAAGAGTAGATTGGGCGAGGTGTGGCATGCTTGTGAAATGATGGAGGTTGGTTCGGGACGCGATGTGCCACTGTGGCTGTTTGGCTTTTTGGACTAACCCGAAACTGTGTGATTTTTAGATAGAACAGAGATATAACGAGATAGAATTAATTTTATTTTTTAACGTAAAGAGAATAGACAAATGGCAAAAGCAAAGAAGTTTATTACCTGTGACGGTAACTATGCTGCGGCCCACATCGCTTACATGTTTAGCGAGGTAGCAGCTATTTACCCAATCACTCCTTCTTCCAACATGGCCGAGTATGTGGATGAATGGGCTGCCAACGGAAGAAAAAACATCTTCGGTGAGAAGGTGAAGGTAGAGGAAATGCAATCCGAAGCCGGTGCTGCAGGTGCTGTGCACGGTTCATTGCAGGCTGGTGCTTTAACATCTACATTTACTGCATCTCAGGGTTTATTGTTGATGATCCCCAATATGTATAAAATTGCCGGTGAATTATTGCCCGGTGTGTTCCATGTTAGTGCAAGGAGTCTTGCAGCACAAGCGCTTTCGATTTTTGGCGACCACAGTGACGTGATGTCAACACGCCAGACCGGATTTGCGATGCTTGCAACAGGTAGCGTGCAGGAAGTGATGGATTTGGCCGGTGTGGCTCACCTTACTTCTATCAAATCGCGTGTGCCTTTCCTTCATTTCTTCGATGGTTTCCGTACTTCTCACGAAATTCAGAAAGTTGAGTTGATGGAGCAGGACGCCCTGGCTTCTCTACTTGATAAAGAGGCGCTTCAGAAATTCCGCGACAATTCGTTGAATCCTGAGCGTCCGGTTACCCGTGGTACTGCACAAAACCCCGATATTTATTTCCAGTCACGCGAAGCATCAAACCCATTCTACCTGGCTATTCCAGACATGGTTGCTTCGTGTATGGATGACATCTCAAAAATTACCGGAAGAAAATATCGTCCGTTTGATTATTATGGTGCTCCCGATGCCGAGAATATCATCGTGGCAATGGGCTCTATCACTGATACCATCCGTGAAACAATCGATTTCCTTACTGCAAAAGGTGAGAAAGTAGGTATGATTGCAGTGCACCTGTATCGTCCATTCTCAGCTAAATATTTCTTCGAGGCATTCCCAAAATCGTGTAAACGCATTGCCGTTCTCGACCGTACCAAAGAACCGGGTGCCAATGGCGATCCACTTTATTTGGATGTGTGTGAACTATTCTACGGTAAGGAGAATGCACCTCAGATTATCGGCGGACGTTACGGCTTGTCATCAAAGGATACTACGCCTGCACAAATCCTGGCTGTTTACAACAACCTGAAGATGAACGAGCCTAAGAACAAGTTCACCTTGGGTATTGTAGATGATGTAACTTTTACCTCGTTGCCATTGTTGCCTGAGATTGATCTTAGTTCAAAAGGTACTTTTGCGGGTAAATTCTATGGTCTTGGTTCTGATGGTACCGTGGGTGCCAATAAGAACAGCATCATGATTATTGGTGACAACACCGATAAGTATGCGCAGGCTTACTTTGCTTACGACTCCAAAAAGTCAGGTGGTATCACAATATCTCACCTTCGTTTTGGCGACAGCCCCATCCGTTCGCCATACCTGGTTAATACCCCAGACTTTGTAGCCTGTCACGTACCTGCTTATTTGGGTCGTTATGACATGCTCAAAGGGCTTAAAAAAGGAGGTACATTCCTGCTTAACAGTCACTGGGATTCAGAGGAGACAAAATCGAAGCTACCCAATGATGTGAAGCGTTACATGGCTGAAAATGACATTCAGTTTTACATCATCAACGCCACTCAAATTGCTGAAGAGATAGGGCTTGGTAACCGTACCAACACCATCATGCAGTCGGCATTCTTTAAAATTTCCGGCGTTATTCCTTACGAACAGGCTGTTGATCAGATGAAGAAATTCATAGTGAAGTCGTTCGGCCGTAAAGGTGAAGATGTGGTTAACATGAACTACAAAGCGGTTGACCGTGGTGGTGATGTTACCAAAGTGGAAGTACCTGCCGAGTGGGCAAAACTTGGCGATGAGAGCACCAACGGAAAAGCAGTGCCCGATTTCATCAAAAACATGGTATTCCCCATCAACGCACAGAAGGGTGACGACCTGCCGGTGAGCGCATTCCTTGGTCGTGAAGATGGTACTTTCCCCAACGGAACCACTGCCTATGAGAAACGTGGTATCGCTGTGAACGTGCCCGAATGGCAATCTGAGAACTGTATTCAGTGTAACCAGTGTTCGTATGTGTGTCCTCACGCAGCCATCCGTCCATTTTTGTTGGATGAGAAGGAACTTGCCGGTGCACCTGCAGATACAGTAACCATCAAGCCAAACGGTAAAGGATTCGACGGATTGCAATTCCGTATTCAAGTGAGCGTACTTGACTGTACCGGTTGCGGAAACTGTGCTGAGGTTTGTCCTTCAAAAACCAAGTCGCTTGTGATGAAGTCTCTCGAAAGTCAGATGATTGAGACGGATCGTTGGGACTATATGGCCGATAAAGTAACCATTAAGGATACCATTCAGGCTAAAGACCTTAACGTGAAAGCATCTCAGTTTGCTCAGCCTTTGTTTGAGTTCTCCGGAGCTTGTGCCGGTTGTGGTGAAACGCCTTATATTAAGCTTATTACCCAGTTGTATGGCGACCGTATGATGATTGCCAACGCTACCGGATGTTCTTCAATTTATGGTGGTTCAGCTCCTGCAACGCCTTACACAACTAATAAAAATGGTTGTGGACCAGCTTGGGCAAACTCACTTTTTGAGGACAATGCCGAGTATGGTATGGGTATGGCCACAGCAGTGGATGTATTGCGCGACCGTATTGAGAAGCGCATGAATGAGACACTCAACGAAGTGGCGCCTGAAACCAAAGCTGCTTTTGAAGCATGGCTTGAGGCTAAAAATGATGGCAATAAAACCCGTGAAGTTTCAAATGGTGTGCTCAAAGCCATTGAAAAAGAGAGTCATGCAGTTGCAAAAGAGATTCTTGCCCTTAAGGATTATCTGGTTAAGAAATCGGTATGGATCTTTGGTGGTGACGGCTGGGCTTATGACATAGGTTTTGGTGGTCTTGACCACGTGATTGCCAGCGGCAAGGATGTGAACATTCTGGTGATGGATACCGAAGTGTATTCTAACACCGGTGGTCAGGCTTCTAAATCAACTCCTGTTGGTGCAGTGGCTAAGTTTGCTGCATCAGGTAAGCGCATTCGTAAGAAAGACCTTGGTCTGATGGCCACCACCTATGGTTACGTTTACGTGGCTCAGGTTGGTATGGGCGCAAATCAGGCTCAGTATTTCAAAGCACTCAAGGAAGCTGAAGCGTATCCGGGTCCTTCATTGATTATTGCATACTCTCCTTGTATCAGCCACGGCTTGCACAGAGGTATGAACAATGCTCAGGACGAGACCAAACGTGCTGTTGAATGTGGTTACTGGCATCTGTATCGTTACAACCCAATGTTGGAACTCGAGGGTAAAAATCCATTCCAGCTCGATTCAAAAGAGCCTGAATGGAGTAAATTCCAGGATTTCCTTAAAGGAGAGGTACGTTACACTTCGTTGCTAAAAGCATTCCCTGCTGAAGCTAAGGAACTTTTCCTGGCTGCTGAAGAAAACTCCAAATGGCGTTACAGCACCTATAAAAGACTTGCTGAGGTTGATTATGCCGTAGTGAAGTAACATACTTTTATGGATAAATAAAAAGGGGTGTTCTGAAATGAGCACCCCTTTTGTAATTATATCAAGTAAAGTATTGTATTCAGACTGTTTCTGCCGGTGAGCCCATAAGCACTTTTCGGTAACGTTCATTTTGAGGAATAAATTCAGGAACCAACTCGCGCATACGAGCCACTACCAACTCCTCTCGTTCTTTATAAATTCTACCCAGAATGTCTGTAATGTGGTTATTTACATCCGCATATTTGCACTTTTGAACCTGGCCAATCATTATTTTTTCATGATAAGTGGGTTTTGTGCTCTCTTTGGATGCCAGCAGTTCTTCATAAAGTTTTTCACCAGGTCTGAGTCCGGTAAATACAATGTCTATGTCTTCTCCTACTTTCAGACCTGATAGTTTCACCATTTTTTCAGCCAAATCAAGTATCCGAACCGGTTCACCCATGTCGAACACAAAAATTTCGCCGCCTTTACCCATAAAGGATGCCTCCAGTACAAGCTGACAAGCTTCGGGTATGGTCATAAAGTAACGGGTTATTTCGGGGTGTGTGACTGTTACCGGGCCGCCTTGTTCAATCTGACGTTTAAAAAGTGGTACTACTGAACCGTTTGACCCAAGCACGTTCCCAAAACGGGTGGTGACAAATGCCGTGTTTATTCCCGGAATTTGCGACATGGACTGGATGTATATTTCGCACATGCGTTTGGATGCGCCCATTACGTTGGTGGGGTTTACCGCTTTATCGGTACTTACCATCACAAATTTCTCAACGCCAAACTCCACCGAGAGGTCGGAGAGTATTTTGGTGCCGCCTACATTCACTCGCAAAGCTTCAAATGGCGCATCCTCCATCATTGGAACATGCTTGTAGGCTGCGGCGTTAAATACTATCTGTGGTTTGTTCATTTCAAACACCTGGCGCATCCGTTGGTAATTTGTCACATCTGCCAACACGAGTTTAAAAGGTGCATCAAAGTGTCGGAGGATGATCTCCTGTTGCAAGTCGTAAAGTGCCGATTCGGCCTGATCGAGCATGATGATCTCGCGAATGGGAAACCGCAATAGCTGACGTACAATTTCGGAGCCTATGGAGCCGGCGGCACCTGACACAAGTATGGTCTTATTTTCCAGTCCTTCCAGAATCTGTTTCTGGTTAAGTTGTATCTCATCGCGGCCAAGTAAGTCTTCGATACGGACATCCCGTATCTGCCCCATGTTGGAAATACCGTTTACCCAGTTGCCCACAGAGGGCATCACTTTCAGTTTCCAGTTTCTTTTTAGGCATTCATCTGCTATCGACTGTTTTTTCTTTATTTCAATGTTGGTGACAGCAAGAATCACCTCTTCGATGTCGTTGTTTTTCCAACTGCCTTCCAGTATTTTCTGCCAGCTCACCACGGGTAATGAATGCAGGTTCATATTCCATTTGGACAAGTCTTCATCGGTAAAAGCAACCACTTCATACTGACTCTCTTTGTCGTTGCGGATGGCTTCGAGCGTTATCAGCGCCAGGTCGTCGGTACCATAAATTACAGTTTTTATGGTTCCCCTACGTTGGGTCAGAAACGCATAGGTTTCCCTAACCACCAATCTAAAACCGAAACAGAAAAACACCACAAGTACGAAATGAAAGATCAATACCAGACGTGGCGCCAGGTGCACCTGTATTTTCATGAGGCGCATGGTGGTATCTATTCCGAGCATGACAGTTACTGCCACGGCGCAGGCAATCATTAAAATACGAAGTTCGGAAAAATTGGTGTGGCGGATGACGCCCCGGTGAATGCCAAACAGAAAAAAGGTAACACCATACACAAGGATTACATAGCCACCGCTTCTCACAAACTCCCATACCGAATATTCGGGAAGCATTACATTTATTCTGGCAATATAGGCCAAAACAAAGGCGTTGGCCACCAACATCACGTCAATGCCAAAAATCCACCACGGGGAGATGATTCTTCCGTTAAAAGCCTTGAGTAGAAGTTCTTTCATACTATTGATATTGTTGTCTCATTATCTGTGGTCGAAATGAGCGATTGGGTGAAAATTGTTGCTCTTGTTGTCTCAAAAAGAGAGGGATGGGTTGGGAGGTTTAGTAGCGCAGAACGCTGCTTCGTTATACCAAATATCTGCCACAGAGTTTGTTTTAACAAATCCTTTTTTATGAGTATCATATATATTTACATTAAACACTGATATCGTGTTACGAGTATACACCTATTGTATGCAATAGCGGGATGAATAAGTTGATTTTTTGTTGTTTGTAGTTGATATACAGATGATTTTGTGTTTGAATGGCAAAGAGAGCTGCCTTTAATCAATGGATTTACACGTTTCGTAAAAAAAACACACTATTTGGAATCATTTTATACGGGTTTGATTGTTTAGATGTAAATGGGCTCGATAAATGATTAAATTTGTTATGCGCTTTTTGTATTAATACCTTAATCTGCTTATTATGAAAACAACAATTACAAACTCACGACCCGTATTATTCGGGTTATGGTTCTTTTGTATGTTGGTTACTGCTTATTCTACAGCATCTGCCCAACAGATAAAAGGAGAGGGGACAGCGGCGGAGGACCAACTCAAATCTTCGGCACAATCGATTTTATTGCAGACCGATACCAATATTGATGTTACCTTTTATCATATCGATATAGAACTTGACATTGCCGGCACTGCTATTATTGGGAAGGTGAATGTAAGCTTTAACTCACTCACTGAGGGGTTGGCATCCATACGTTTGAACTTAAAGAATTTCTTTACTGTTACCGCAATTGATGGTGCTTCTTCCTGGACGCATACGTCCGATATTCTTACCATCGTTCTGGAGGAGCCATTGGCTTTGGGTTCGGCTTCCTCAGTGGAGATTGAATACAATGGACAGCCTGAGTTAATTTCTTCAGGAGGCGTAAACAAAGGGCTTAGGTTTCAGACACGCGCCGATGGTGCACCTGCCATCGTGAATCTCAGTACACCCTATTTTTCACATTATTGGTATCCATGTAAGGATGGCCCTTCGGATAAGGCCGACAGTGTGTATGTGAATATCACCGTTCCCGAAACATACAATGGATTTGCACTTACGGCTGTATCCAATGGTAAGCTCGAGGGCACTACTACCGAATCGGGGATGAAAACCTTTAATTGGCGACACCGCTATCCAATCGCCCCATATTATGTGTTGGTGGCTGTTTCCAATTATACAGTAATAAACAGGGTTTATAGCAACAATGGCACGCAGTTTCCGCTAACTTACTATGCTTATCCGCAGGATGTGCCCGCTGCCAACACACTGGTTTCCAATATTCCTGAAATGTTGGATTTCTTTATTGATTTATATGGAGACTATCCCTTTGCCGAAGAGGGTTACGGATTGACACAAATACCAGTTTTATGGGCTATTGAGAGCCAGACCAACAATGTCATCGGCACCTGGTCCGAGGCTTGGTTGGGTTTCATTGCACATGAATTATCGCACGCCTGGTTTGGAAATTCCATTACTAACAAAACCTGGCAACATGTGTGGTTGCAAGAGGGTTTTGCCACCTATTCCGAGGCCCTTTACATTGAGGCAAAACAGGGAAAAGAGGCTTTCCTCACGTTTATTAGAAGTTTTAACGAACGGTTTAATGCCTCTCAACGACTATTCCTCGAAGATGATGCCCAACACAACAAGGTGTTTAGTCAGTATGTATTTGACAAAGGTGCCTGGGTTGTGCACATGCTCAGAAATCACATTGGAGATGAGTTGTTTTTTCAATGTCTGAAAACCTATGCGCAGTCGCCTGCCTTTCAGTATGGACACGCCACAACAGAGGATTTTCGTCTGCATTGCGAGCAGATTACCAATATGAACTTGTCTGCCTTTTTTGAACAATGGGTTTATGATCGCTCTTATCCCGATTATAAATACAATTTCTATTCTGATGTTGAGACAGGCAAAGCAGGTCTTGCCATTAAGCAAACACAGGGGATTGTTTATCAGGAGCGCGCCGTATTTGAGATGTATATGGATATTTTATTGACCTTTGACGATGGAAGTGAGCGTTTGGAGCGGGTTTTTAACAACAAACAGCTCCAGTATTTCTATTTCGACATCGATAAGGAGGTTACTCAAATCGTACTTGATCCGGACGAGTGGATTATACGGCGATTCCGAACATTGGACACCAATATAACAGTACCACTGTTTCAAAGTTTTGAGAACCATATCACATCATTTACCATAAGCGGCCAAATAGGTGAAAGCGTGATCAACAACGCTGAAGGAACAGTGACGGTATCGATGCCTTTTGGCACCAACCTGACGCAGTTGGCGCCAGTAATTCTGGTTTCGGCTAATGCGATGGTTTCGCCGCCTTCAACTCAGATACAAGACTTTTCACTGCCGGTATCGTATGTGGTAACAGGAGGAAATGGGCTTACACGAAACTATTTGATAATTGTAACCACGGTTCCAAACAACGACAATCGAATTGTGAGTTTTAGCATTTCCGGTGAGACACAGCCTGCGGTTATCAATGTGGAGGAGAAAACTGTTGTAGCCATCGTTCCTGTTGGTATGAGCCTTGAAGCCATTATTCCGGACATCGTTATTTCAGAGAATGCGGAAATATCTCCTGATCCATCTGTGCCTATTGATTATTCCAACGATGTTCAGTTCACCATCACCTCAGAAAGTGGCATCGCCGCCGAATGGGTTGTTAGGGTTCTGTATGAGGTGTCATCAGGTACGGGTGGGGAGCTTAATTTAAGCAATCCGCTGTTTTATCCGAACCCCACACGCGACAAGTTATTTTGGCTGGTTAATCCTGATTATATAACGGTAGATGTAATCTCTGTGGATGGCCGGGTGGTTCGTTCAGCAGCAGGCGCAAATGGCTACCTGAGCATGTCCGGTCTCCATACAGGAATGTATGTTATCAGAATTGAGACCGCACGCGGAACATATTTGTACAGCAAAGTGGTGTTGGTTAAGTAGGAGGTGGAAATTGCCATATTCGTGGCCACGCCGAAGTCGTCATATTATTTCTGTAAAACAGTTGTTTTTGTATCATTAAACCCGGATGTTTCAAGTGTTCTTGAATGTCCGGGTTTATTGTTCGAAGGCATAGGTTAACCGGTAACCTTAATTCAGATTCATTCGTCCTCAAAAACTATCCGGCAGTGTAATTATAGCCCCTGCCCATAAAAAAGGAGAGGCAATATCTCTCATATAGGTTTAACTTGTAACCATATTTGACAGCCGATGCCCGACCTGTGGCAGCCTTTATGGTTAGAGTGTTCTTGAGTAAATGGTTTTGCCCACCTTCTATACCTTTTTTGGAAATGTGATCTGTTTGTCCGTTTAACCGCGAGGATCGTGTACCTCTCTTAAAACAAATAGTAATGAAAATATATCTACGCTTCTGGTATTTGCTGGCATGTTACACAGTGGGAATGCTGGTGCTTCAGTCTGCCAACGCCCAGCGAAAGGATCAGCCCTGGCAACCGCCTACTGACTCCGTCTCACTGGCGCGCGAAGCGTTTTACCAGCAGGAGATGGTTGAGAGAATGGCATTGAAATCGGCTTCAGCCACACTGCAAACCGACCACAACATTGATATAACTTTTTACCACATCACACTCGATGTAAATACTACTGAAAAAACAATTGCCGGAAACACTTACATCGAACTAAAGCCAGTGGTAAACAATCTGTCACAGTTAAGGCTCAACCTTCACACATCAATGGTGGTTTCTGCTGTGGGCGAAAATGCCACATCATGGAGCCGTTCAGGTAGCAGTGTGTTGAATGTTACGCTTAATCGCCCTTATAATATTGGTGAAACGGTGCGACTGCGCATTCATTACAGCGGAACACCTGTTTTAGCTAGCGGAACGATTAAAGGGTTTAGATTTGATACACACTCCACAACGGTTCCTTCTGTTACCACATTAAGCACGCCTTATCTTGCTCATTACTGGTTTCCCTGTAAAGATGGCCCTTATGACAAAGCTGACAGCATAAAAGTGGACATAACAGTTCCTGACACAACCTTACAAGGGTATCCACTTATGGGTGTCTCCAACGGCATGTTGTATGATACCATAATAGATGGCGAAAAGCGCACCTATCGTTGGCAGCACAATTATCCCATTGTGCCCTATTATGTGACTGTGTCAGTTTCCAACTACCGGGTTTTTGGAGAGCAGTACAACCGTAACGGGCATAATTTCCCGCTGACCTACTATGTCTTTCCTAATAATTATACTACGGCGCTTGGTACCTTCAGTGGTGTCCCAGTATTGTTCGATGCTTTTATCCACTATTTTGGCGACTATCCTTTTAAAAGTGAAACTTATGGAATGACCCAAATAGCACATCCTTGGTATATTGAGAATCAGACAAACTCTGTCATGGGGTCTGTTGCTCCCAGCGTTTGGTGGCTCGTTGTTCATGAGTTGGGTCACATGTGGTTTGGCAATTCCATCACAAACAGGCCTTGGAACCATGTATGGCTTAATGAGGGATTTGCTACATATGGGGAAGCGCTTTACGAGGAGTTTGTGAAGGGGAAGACTGCTTATCACACATGGATGAGAGACATGGGGACTCGTTATAATGCTTCACAAGCTCTCTATTTGGCGGATGACAGTAACCCCTCGCAGGTATTTGTAACATACTATTACCAAAAAGGGGCATGGTTACTTCACATGCTCAGATATTATCTGGGCGAGGAGTTGTTTTTTGATATAGTAAAATCCTATGCTCAGGATCCACAGTTTAAGTATAAATATATCGACACCGAAACTTTTCGTGCTTATGTGGAAGAGATGTCGGGTAAGGATTTGTATAATTTCTTTGATCAGTGGGTGTATGATATTTCATATCCTGATTATGAGTTTAACTACGAGTATGATGAGGCTACCGGGATAAACAGCGTTACTGTAAAACAAACGCAGGGGCCAAATTATAATGATAGACCTGTTTATGACATGTATCTTCCATTGCGGTTTTCGTTTGCGGGAGGAGTGGTCATTGAGGAGAAGGTGTTTAACAACCAGATGACTCAAACCTACCACTTTGAACATGGTCAGGAGGCATGGAATCTGCACGTTGACCCTGATCAGTGGCTTATTCGGTCTGTGAAATTCGATGGTTTGATATCTGTACCAAAACCTCCAAGAATCACATCTTTTACACTACCGGGTCAGATTGGTTCTACGGTAATAAATGAACTTCAACGTACCATAAACTTAACCATGCCTGCCGGCACAGTATTAACGGCACTGCATCCTACTATAGCTCTTACTTCTAATACTACGGTTTCACCTGTTTCAGGGGCTGCAGTAGATTTTTCATCTCCTGTTCAGTACACTGTAACTGGGGCTAATTCAGGTCAAAGAGTTTATACCGTGCACGTCACCACCATTCCCAGTGATGAAAAGCTGATAACCTCATTTGAGATTCCTGGTCAGGTAAATTCGGTGATTGATAGCGATGCAGGTACCATTGAGGTAGTGGTGCCTCCTGGCAGTAATATAGCTGCTTTGGTTCCGGACATTCAGTTGTCGGTATATGCCGTGGTTAGCCCTGCTTCAGGTGTGGTTCAGGATTTTACCAGTCCGGTGGTATATACAGTAACAGCTCAAAATGGCACCCAAAAGCAATATAGTGTAACTGTTGTGGTAGAGAGTAATCCGGAAGTTACCGATGTTTGGACGGGCAGTGTTTCCAGTGATTGGAACCATCCCGGAAACTGGAGTCATGGCGTGCCGCTGCAGAGCATGAGTGTACATATCACTGCTCCGGCAACAAATTTTCCGGAGATACACAGTGATGTGACCATTCAAAATCTGACAATAGAGCCGGGCGCGCGACTGGTTCAGCATAGCGGTGTGTTTACGGTTGAGGGTGAGTTTAGGCTCAAGTCGTCTGCCGAGGTAAATGCCTCTTTTGTACAGAAGGGTGGTTCAATATCTGTACTGCCCTCACATGTGAAAATTGAACAAGCCATTTCGGGGCCAAATTACAATTACGGCATGGGTTCACCCGTAACTGGCGAATTGGCAACCAAGGCAAACACAGGCATCACAGGTACGGCTTCTATATTTAACAATGCCACCGGCCAATACCAATCGTTGGGTGATGATGAGCCTTTTAATGCCGGAGCAGGCATGTTTTTAAGTAATTACACATCAATCGTTTTTTCAGGTGTTCTCAATACTGGTTTGATTACTGTGCCGGTAAACCGTTCGTCGGCAGGGTTTGGCTGGAATTTGATTGGAAACCCCTATACCGCAACAGTAGATTGGCGCTCAGTAAATAAGAGTAACATCGATGATGTGTTCTGGATATATAGAAATGATATTGGTGCTTATGGCGTGTATAACAACCATACAGGCGTGGGTGTAGGATTAAACAGTCCGCCATACCTCATTCCGTCGTCTCACGCTTTTTGGGTGCGAGTTACGCAAGGGCGAACAAACGGTTCGGTTTCATTTACACCGGCATCTACTGTTCACAACTCTTTCTCTTATCTCAAATCAGGCAAAAAGGGTAATTATCCGCATGTGAAGTTGCAGACTATTTTTAACGGAATGATGGATGAGACAGCCGTAGCCATTGTGCAGGATGCCACAGTAGGAGCCACTGATGTTTTTGACAGTGATAAGATTTTTGGTTCGAATGCCAATATGGGTGAGGTTTATACCCTTGCGGCCAACAGAGAACTAGCCATTAACTCATTGCCTCAGCAGCCACAGCATATTGTTCCGGTTGGGCTGCTTGTGCGCAAATCGGGTACTGTCGTGTTTAGATTAGGTGATAGTGTTATTCCTGATAATCTGGTTGTGATGCTTAAAGATAAATCAACCGGTGAAATTACAAATTTAACAGCCGGCGACCGGAAAAGGGTTTACATACAGCTTGACGATGGTGGAATGGACGGAAAGAGTAGGGAAGTACATGTAACACACATAAAAGACCGTTTTGAGTTGATTCTCACATCAGGCACTCCAACATCGGTTGAGGAGCATCCGGCTAATCCGGGCTCAACGGCAGGTGGTGCAGAGGTTGTCGTTTACAATTTCAGCGATGGCATTGTTGTGCAGCCTATAAATATGCATGCCCCATCATTTGAACTGTATGATGTGACAGGAAAAAGAGTTGCATCCGGATTGCTTTTCGAGGATTCGGAGAATATAATTCCTCTGACCGAGCGGGGCGTTTATCTGCTGTCTGTTCTTAGCAGGGCGGGAATGAGGACGGTAAAGGTTGTGTTCTGATGGGGAATTGATTCTTTTGAGAGGAAAGCATGAATTTTACAGCAAAAAAGAGATATATGAGACCTTCCATGGATGTGCATCCACTGGATGTCTCTATATCTCTTTTAAATGAGTCGTCGCCTCCACCACCGCCCCCGCCCATTGGCGGTTCTTTTGGTCAGGTGAATCAGGAGAGTCCTTTCAGGGAGACTATTTTTCAGGACAATCCGCTAGATGGTTGGAATAAATAGGTAAAGGAGAGTGAAACTTTATTTTAGAAGTAGTTTCTGATAGTAACGATACCGAAGAGTGAGATAAACAATGGAGAGGATAATCAGTGTTACAAGGGTATATATGCCCGGAGAGAGCATCGGATGTGATTTGTAGATAAGGATGATAAGACCTGCATTCACAATGAACTGCACAAGCCCATAAATACCTGCAATAAGCAGATGCGGATGGGCGTGTTCGTTTACCATGAGTTGGTAGAGATGCTTACGGTGTGGTTCCCATATTTTCTCTTTCAGAAGGATTCGGTGTAATATTGTGATGCCAAAATCGATGGTATATACTGACACAAAAAGAATGTAATACCATTCACCACTCGTTAAAACTAATGTTGCCAACATGAAACTGATGAAGTATGCCAATGTAACTGAGCCTACATCGCCGGCAAAACAGAGCGCTTTTTTACGGAAGTTATAAAATCCAAAGGCCAACAAACCGGATATGGATACAATGAATATCTCCGGACTTGAAAATGGCCATACGAGATAATAGGTGAGAGCCATCGACAATATTACTGCGATGCTATAGAAACCGGTTATCCCATTTATTCCATCCATAAAGTTAAAGCCATTGATAAACACAACTGTTAAGAGGATTATCAACACCGAAAGTGGTAACCAGGGCATCAGTCCCCAAAGTTGAATCACCATCAATCCGGCTGCCACAAGATGTACCGGAAATCTGACCGAGGCCGGGAGTGGTTTCACATCGTCCCAGAAACTAACCACTGCCAGTAACATCAAGCCGCAGATGAACCAAATTGGAATGGCCATGCCGGTCAATATAAAGCCTGCAACAATGGCCGGAATAAAGATGATGCCTGCACCGCGCACCGGCGTATGCGTGTGCGACGACCGGCTATTGGGGACATCAAAAATGCCAAATCGCTCTGCCAGTTTAAAATAGCCTTTCAAAAGAAGTGCAAAAACAACAAATGCCGTTAAAAGTGTCAGTATCATAGTGAAGTTAGTTTATCCATAAATTTGCCGAATCAATCACCTTGCGACTTTCCCACCCATTTTGTCGAGCGTGTGTATCGTCAAAGGTGTATGAATTGGTGAGTTTCTTTAGCTTATAGCCCGAAAGAGGCATTTTTTTTCTGGTGATGATTTCCAGAATGTCAAACGAGAGCGCCACCGGTTTTAAGAGCCAATAGGGCAGGTTGATGATGGGTAACTTGTTGAGTATTCCGGCAATGGTTTCAGACAGCTCCTTGAATGAGGGGTGATGCCCGTCAGTGATGTGATAGCACCCTCCTTTGTCCCAAATTTTTTCTACAAACGGCGGAATGTCATCGGCTAAAACCATCGAACGTCTTGTTTTTCCACCCCCAATCTGGAAATAACGTTTTTTTCGGATGGCGCTGACCATATCGCCCAAATTGCCGGGAGCATTTTTACCAACAATAAGTGGCGGACGAAGTATGGTAAGTGTGACGCTGTTTTTCTCAGCCCACTCATGCAGCATTTGCTCTGCTTGTATCTTGCTTTTGCCGTAAGGGTCAGATGCTTTCAGAGGTGTCTCCTCATTGATGAGCTCTCCCGACTCGCGTCCGTAAACGGCTACCGTGCTGAATAATACTATTTTTTTTGGCAATCGGCCTTGCATCTCCAGCGCTGCGAGGAGGTTTCTCAGGCCGGTGACGTTCACCTCAAAGAATGCATTTGCTTCGGCCTCTGTTTTGGGTACCGTATGTGCTTTTCCTGCCAGATGGATAACTGTATCATACTGTTCGTGCAGTGCCGGAACCTCTGTCGAGAGGTCGCAGATTATCTCTTCGCCGCGGTTGCCAAGGGTGGTTACTGGGTGTCTTTGGCTCAGAAAATCAACGAAGTATCTTCCCACAAATCCGGATGCGCCGGTTATTAATATTTTATCACTCATTAGCGACTAATAGATATTTTTCCTGTAAACACAGATCTTTTGTTGAGCAGCAGTGCTGTTATACCTTTTACATACCCTGTACCGTAAGAGAAGTGTAGTATGAGAAACGACAACATGAGTTGTAGCACAAACGGCCGTTTTTGCCTTGATGCTTCTCTTATCGCAGCATATCCGATGGCTCCGGTGTAGAGCAGGATTACAGCCAGATAGGGTATGATTAGTATGGGTAGGATGCACGTCCATATAAGCCCTGAAAACAAAAAGAGAACAAAGAAAAGAGGAATGAGCTGTCTTACGGTTGGCACGCCTCCCAGCTTTAAACTTGCAAGCGGCTTATAAAGCCCATACTGGAAATACATCTTATAAAGTTTCCGGTAAGTGTCTCTGGCATAATAGGTAACTTCCACATTGGGAATGAGGAGTATTTTTAACCCTGCATTTTTCATTCGTCCGTTAAATTCGCTGTCCTGGGTACGAATCATCTCTACATCAAAAAGTCCAATCTTATCAAAAACTTCGCGCCTGAAACATCCAAACGGAACCGTGTCGGCCTCCCTAACCCTACTACTGCCAATTCTGAAATAGGCATTGCCTACACCTACCGGATGGCTTAACGCTGTGGCTATGGCGTGACACTTCAAAGTATCTTTTGCTGCAACTGTTTTAACTGTTCCTCCTGTGTTGTGCGCGTTGTATTTGAATAGGGCATCTACAAGTCTGGAAATGTAGTGTGCAGGGTAAACCGAATGAGAATCCATACGGACAATAACCTCGCCTTTGCTGCTGCGTATGGCACGGTTAAGACCAAAAGGGACGGTCTGTTCGGGGTTGTCAATCAGCGTTACTGCCAATTGATGGTTTTTGTCAATGAATGCCGCAACAAGCTCACGTGTTTTATCCGTTGACATGCCATCGGCAATGATTATCTCCAGTTTATGCGTGGGATAATCCTGCCGGGCTAATGTTTCAAGCGTGGCAGTTATATAGTTTTCTTCGTTTCGGATGGGTAGAATAACAGATACATAGGGTTGGTTTTCCATTGTAAATCAAGGGGTTTTAAATTTCAGAGATAAAGTGTTTGAACTTTCCGTTGCGGCCTCTTTGGAGCTTTTCTACACGTAAGGTTTTCAGTGGTATATCTTTTTCGAGCATGGAGTCAAAGCTTTTTGTCAGAAGGGCTATGTCTGATGCTGACAAATCTTTCTCGGCCACATATTCAAACTCGAACCACTCTTTGGTTTGTCTCACCAAAAACTCTTTTATAAACGGAGCTTTTGACAAAAGAGGCTCTGCCACGAAATAGAATGAGATTCCCGGCACTTTTTTTCCGGAAGGCAGAATGGCCATGTCGTTGAGACTGCCCATTATTGTCTCAATGTGTGTTTGCCCGTTCACGTGCCGTATCGAAGCCAAATCGCCTATCCGGTAACGAATAAAGGGTGTGGCTTTGTTAAAAAGCGCAGTGCACGTGAGGTAACCTGCTTGACCTTCCGGCACCGGATTGTTGTTTTCATCAAGTACTTCATACTTAATCAATGAATCGGAGCCAATCCAGTATCCATCTGTTTTAAAGCCCATAACGCCTAGCTCTGATGAGCCGTACTCGTTGTAAACGGGAATACCAAATGCTTCTGAGATGGTTGCTGCGTCCTTATCGGTGCAAACTTCTGAGGTTACAATGCATCCCTTAAGAGACGGAGATATGTATTTTAGAGTCAGTTCTTTGTTTTTCAGATACTTGGCAAAAGCCACCAGCGAATTGGTGTATCCATAAATATAGGAGAATTTATCGCGTCTGAAGCGTGTTTCCCATTTCAGAAGCCCCTCATCCGATAAATCGAAAACATTGAACCGATAGCGGTTGGATAAAAAGTCCTTTAGGCGGGCTTTCAATTTTGCAACAGGCTTTTGTGAGATGCCAAACATACGAGCCTGACGGTTGTTAACCGAAATTCCTGCGCTGTTGTAAAGGTGCTCCACATTGAGCCACACAAGTGCATGTGACATACGGTCACGTGCAAAATAGAGCGGGTCACCTGATGACCCGGAAGTGCTGCTGCAATAAAGGTTTTTGGGATTTAATCCCGATGGGAGCTTCGTTGTAAAATCACCCTTTAAATGGTTTCGGGTAATAACCGGCAAATCTTCCCATCTCAAGGGGGGCTTACCTACCAGCTCTCTGTAAAATGGGTTATGTTGATAGTGAAAGTTAAAGATTTCCCAGGCTTTGTTTATTTGCCACGAAGGGTCGGTTGTTGCAGGTTCAAATTCCTTACGCGCCTCCTCAACAGGGAATTTCAGCATCTTTAGCACGCGGAAAAAGTCAATTCTCATTCTCGTCTCGGTTTTCCTGTGGTTACTTTAAAGTGTCCAGCCGTATAAATGCATCAGCTCTTTGGATTGGCTGATGATGGCTTCGGTTTTAAATGGTTCGGCAACTTTTAGTATCCCGTGGTTCAACTCATTTGCAAGATTTTCATTTTGTATGAGTTGCATGATAAGGTTTTTTAGGTCTGACACATCGTGTGGCCTGGCCAGCAGAGCACTTTTTTCATGTTCAAAATACTCGGGCAAGGCATTGAAATGTGTGATGATTATTGGGATGCCTGCCATGGCCGCCTCCACTAAAATACCGGGTAGCCCTTCGCCAAAGTGAAAAGTTGGCAGTGCCAGAAAGTGATAGTTTACGAGCGTGTTTTGAACTTCGGAGGGTGATAGTTGGCCGCAATATTTGGCTTTGGCTCCAAGGGGTTCCAGTTTTTGGTTAAACTCCTTTTCATAATCCGGATCAATGGGGCCATAAAAATCAATGTTGATTTCCATGCCTTCGTCGTTGATTTGTTTAAGCGCATCTAGTAATACGCCAACCCCTTTATCTTCGGTGATGCGCGATATAAAGACGGCCTTGTGTGATATTTCAGTCGTAAATTGCCAGCGGGCTCCGGTATCGTTGCGTGGGTTGTAAACCAGTTCTACATTTTTTAATCCAAGTTCCAGCAGCCCTTTTTTTAAAGCTTTTGATTCAGCAAATATACCATCCAGCCGTCTGATGGCTTTTAAATAGAGCCTTTTGCTCAAGGGATTCATCTCCTGAACCTGTTGGTCAAAAGTGCCACCTACCACATACAATAGTGCACGTTTAGCGGTAAACATCTTCAGGAAGTAGAATATCCATATTATGGCATATCGGCCTTGGCGGTTGAGTGACAGAATTATCTGGTCGGCTTTGAACATCAAAGGGATAAGGCTCAGGCGATGGAGGTATCTGTTACCCTTTCTGCAAATGGTGTCAAACCATTGGATTGAATCAGTTCCTGAAGCTATAAAGCCATCTTTTAAACAGCTGTTTTTTACGCTATCACCAGTAAATGGAGGCGAGAATGGACCAATAAATAGTGTATTCCTTTTATTCATGCAGGGTTAATTGGTTTTATAAAGTGCAGAGTACACTGCTTTAATATTCTGTATGGCGCCCTCTTTTGAGAAGTTACGCAGAATATGTGTTCTCAACTGCTGTCCGGATGAGGTCATCTCTTCGCTGTGGCTTGCATATCGGATTATGGCATCAGCCAATTGCTGGCTATTGGAAGGCTCTACCAGTTTTCCGAAGGTTCCGTTATCGAGCACAAATTCGCAATCACCAACTTTGGTGCAAACAACCGGCAGCGCCGCCAACCCATACTCCAGCAACGAAACCGGCAGACCTTCGGATAGCGATGATAATATTCCGATGTGACAGTTGGTCAGAATATCTGCCACATCGTTTCTCGAACCCAGCACATGTACCGAGCCATTTAAAGCTTTGTCGTTCTCTATCCGGGTTACTATCGAGTTGTGGTAATCGTCGTTGAAATGACCGCCAACCAGATAAAGTGCCGCGTTTGGATAGGCCTGTTTTACAACTAAAAATGCGTTGAGGAGGTTGTGATGGTCCTTTTGTGGTCTTAGATTTGCCAAACAGACCAGTTTGGGATATGCTTCAGGTGATGGCAGTTCTGGTAGGGCCAGTTGGCTCGAATAGGTGTTTATATCGGCAAAATTTGCCAGGAATGATACTTTCCCTGGCGGGAATTTAAGGCTACGTATGGCAAAATCCCTTAGTTTATCGTTTACTACAAATGCGTGATCAACGAATGGTGCTGAAACACGGAGTGCCAATCGGGGTCTTTCATTCAACTGGTCGCTGTATCCATAATGGTCGTGCCATACAACTTTTAACCCTGGTGTCAGCATCTTAATTAATACAGCCCAAAATACCGACGACGAATGGGCGTGCAGAATTTCTATTCTGTGAGTGCGTATGTAACGGCGCAGTTTCCACAAGGCCTTATAATCCATAAACGACCGCTTTTGCAGAATCAAAATCCTGACATCTGGTGCAATAAACTCTTCGAGAGGCCCTCCTGAGTGTGTGGCGCACAGGTGGCTTTCTATTCCGGCTTCGGAGAGGCCATTGGCAATGTTTACCGCCATGCGCTCGGCACCTGCTGCTATAAGTGAATCGATTAGTGTTATTACCTTCATCTGATTTTTGGTGAGATATTTATCGATGTATCCGGAAAGTGTCTGCTGTTCGCGTAATTCTTTTTAATGGGTAGGATTGAAAGATGGATGTTTTTGTGTCACAAACAGAATAGGTTCACTTCACGGTGCATCTCAAATAAAAGTAGCGATGTCCTCTTCAAACTTTTCGAGATAATATTGTCTGGACCATTCAATAGCTTCAAGACACATCTGCGTATATTTTTCCGGATTGTTTATCATTGAAGTGATGGCATTTGTTACCTGGGTGGCATCGGGTTGCACCAATACGCCTCTGCTGCCATTGCCAATCATTTGTGCCACACACGACACTTTTGTCGTAACCGGCAAGCAGCCCCACCACATGCTTTCTGCAACCACTTTGGGCCATCCTTCCGACATCGATAGAAATACAAGAAAGTGTGCTTCCTTGAAATATTCAATCGCTTCATCGGGGTGTACTTTGCCGCGTAAAACCACGTTCTGGCTCATCTGGTTGTCGTTGATGAGTTGTTGCAACTCTTGGCGCTGGTTTCCATCACCCAAAAGATTGAGTTCTATGTTGTATCCTGCTTTGATGAGGTTCTGAGCAATTTCGAGTGTTAAAAGCGGGCGTTTGTTTGGGGTAAGAGTGCCAACAAAAAGGAGTTTTATACAATCGTCAGTTGCCAGGCGCCGGGGAGCCACCGGCAGTTGCATATTTTTAAAGTAGGATGCGGTATAAAATGGATGAATGTTCCTACTTGACTCATTCCAGTCGCCATAAACCAAAACTCTTGCGTTGCGGGTGAAGCGTGTACTTCTGAGTATAGCTTGTTGAAGTTTATAACTCAATGGCTGTGCACTTTCCGGATCCCAGTTGTTGGCATATTTTACCGTTTTTGGTTTGGCCGGAAAAAGTATTTGACAGAGGCATGCCAGCAATCCCATATTAGATGGGCATCTCAGATGCAGATGATCAGCCTTGCGCATGTGATAAATCATTTTAACAATGATTACGGGCAGAATGGCAATGGTCTTGATGGTTGCGGCAATAGTGGTGGTGTTGAATGAGGGCAGTGCCACAAAATTGAGGTTGTTATGCACATATTGACTCTCAAGCGGATCGGGAGCTGCATGTGTTACAGGTGCCAGAATGGTTACTTTATCAACATACTTTAGCCAGAGGTTCATCTCCTTTATATATGGGGCGTAACCGGCATAGCCTTTTTCATCTTTCTTATGGATGACAGGCGATATTATTAAAAAGTGCATTTGCGGATTGTTAACGCCTGAATCAGGCTGTTTTTTCGAGTTGGGATGAAGCCAATTGAGGTTGTTTTTTCTCTTCGGTATTTTTTGGCGTGGGTTTTACCAGCATAAAAGCAGTTCCAAACAATACCCCGGGCAGAGCCAGTCGCATGGCTGCGTGGAACATCGTGAACATACTAAGCAGGTAGAATGCAATAAAAAAGAAGCGTGTCAATGGTGTTTGGGAGCGAACGAAGAAATAAACAGGCAGCCACACCATCCCTATTAACATAAATAATAGTCCAAACATTCCGTTTTCGGAGAGTAGCCTCACAAATTCTGTGTGCGCAGCCGCCGCACCATAATATTTGGCCCGGTATTCAACTGCCATACCGTATCCGGTGCCAAATAGTGGATTATCAAAAAAGGCTTCAATATCTCCGCGCATTATCTGGTCACGACCTGTGAGAATGCTTCTCTCTTCAAGTCTCACCCCTGTGCGTACTTCGGTTGTGGTTAATCCCTGATATCGGTAAAGAAGAAAATTATTGGTAATGCGGTTGGCAACAAAAAACACGCCCACAAAGAATAGCATACCCGCCAAAATGTAAGGGATTTTTTTCATCAGCTGTTTCCTGAAGCTATGGTAGGCAAATGTAAGCACCAGCACAGCTGCTGCCAGAGAAAGCAGGCTTCCCATTACGCCCCCGCGCGAAAAGGTGAGCAATGCCCTCAGCACAATGTAGAAAAGAATGACCCAGTCGAGCCACTCATAGGCCGTAATTTGTTGCTTATTCACTTTAAAGAGCAGATGCAACAGTATGAACCATCCGAGAACAGTCGAAACCTGGTTTGGACCAAAGCCTCCTGCTGCTTCGGGGTTCGATTGCAGACTGGTAAACTGTAGTGTGGCGATGTTGGCCACCACCGAGAGGGCTGCAATTATGGTGAAGGCTGGTAAAAAAGCCATCCGCATGGAATGGTAAAAGGTGTTTTCATCTACCTGACGGCGATAGAAGTATAAACCTGTAAAAACCAGTGACAATGGCCCCGAGATGTTAAACAATATTTTTTTGCGTATATCTAACGAATCCGGCCCATCAGCCAAAAAGATGGATGGCAGCAGAAGGATAAGCAGAAATAAAAAGTTCCAGGCTATATAACGTCTTTGGCCTGACAACATTCCAACTAAACAAATCAGAATGCAAACGTATTTACCCATCTCCCATGAAAAGTGAGCCCCCGCCATCCGGTAAATCATCTCCAGCCCCATTAGATAAATGGCATAAAAGCCGGCCCGGCTGCCGCGATCTCTTGTATATATCACATCAAATGCCGACCAAGCAAACAGGCCAACATAAGCTAGTGACACAAGAGATGGTGCATACTTTACCATCACCCCAAGTGCAAGGTGAATGGCAATAAGCATAAGGTGTCCTTTTTTGGTCTTTAAGAGATCTATCATTTGTAATGGCCTAAGCGAAATTCATTGAATCTGAAATACAACGTTGTGTCATTTGGCATGTTTATCTCCTGCTATCAACGGCTCATGGCTCCGTTGGAAATGGTACCGTAAAATTCAATGTTTTTTTCGATGATGGCATCAATATTAAACATTTCTTTTGCAGATTTTTGCCCTCGTAAAGCAATTTCTTTCATTTTTTCCGGATTTCTTAAGGCAAACAATATTTGCGCGGCAATATCTTCGTGGCTCAGAGGGTTGCATAGCAGACCTGTATCCTGATGTTTAATGGTTTCCGGCCCAGGTCCGGCAGTTGAGAACAGCACCGGTTTGCCCATTATCATTGCTTCCGGGGCTACCAGACCCTGTGTTTCCATGTGTGAGGGAAATACGCATAGCTCGGCTTGCTCGTATTTTGAGGGTATTTCGGAAAGCTTCAAAGGACCATGAAAAGTTACATGACCCAGCAACTCCTGGCTAAACGAGGTTTTGAGAAATTCTGTATATGAACGGCGATCGGGAAAGTACCAGTCACGGCCATATACATCCAGGTGTATATCGGGAAATTCAGGGGTTATAAGCTCCAGTGCCTGAATTAATTGGCGGATGCCTTTTTTCTCACACACGGTGCCTGCAAAAACCAAACGATGGGGAATGTTTATTGACAAATCTGCCTGCCTGAAGAGTTTTTCGTCAACAGGATAGCGTATTTTTTCAACTGGTCGCCCTTTGGTTGAAAGGTATTTTTCGGTATGTGATTTTACATAGTCAGATACAGCAACAAATGCATTGGCACTCTTATAAGAGCGTTTTTCAATAAAGCCCTTCCATTTATTGATTTTCCGGTTTTCGCTCTCTGCAAAAAAATGATGCCCGCCATGCATCCTTACAACTTTTTTATATGGTGTTCTGGTTGGAAACATAAACATTGCCGATTCGGGCGTTTCAACTATTTGAATCGGATCTTTCTTATGAAGTTCTTTTACTTTTTTTCGTATTCGCAAGCTGTTCTCAATAAAGGCGGGTTTTCTTAAAAATGAGGGTCGCGGAAGACGATGGATTTCAACGCCCTCATCAATAACCAACTCTTCCTCATCAGCGCCACCAATTCCAACCACACTTACTTTATGTCCTTTTTTTACCAGCCCCCGGCCTATTGTTTGAATGAAACTTCCTATTCCGCCTGTCTGCCAAAGTGGATATTCATTTGATATGTAACAGATATGCATGTTTGTTGATTTTTGAAATTAATTTGCCTGTGCCTTATCCATAATTGTGTTGGCTATATTCTCAGACGCCTCAGTAACCGGTTGAAGGGCAATTACATTGAACCATCGGCCTGATTTGATATTCTCCGGCAGGTCTCCGTTTAATGCTTTTTTTACCGTGTTCAGAATTTCTTCCTTGTTGTTGAGCCAGATAACGCAATCTTCGGCGGGCATACTCCTGAAGTGCTGATAGTGGTTATTGGTTACTGCCGACCAGTAGGTAATTTCCGGCTGATCGTAGTTTATATAAATTGCAGGCTTGCTGAATACGGCAAAATCGTGCGCCATGGTAGAGCCTACATTTATTACAGCATCTGCATGCAATGAGGTGTTAACCAAAAGCGCCACATCCTCAGGTGTGGGAACAATGGCATCCCATCCGCCTTTGTATGACTTCCAGATCGGGTCTGAGGTTTTTATTAAATGGGGATGTTGTGCCACGATGGCATCAAACCGGCCTGACAGATCCACCGGACAGCGACGTAACAATACCTGCGGTCTTTCCTCTTCAGGGAGTGTCATCAATGCCTCGGCCAAATCTTTTAAATAGAGCTCATCACAAGGGAAAGTAAGGTCGTTGCCTGAGAAGCAGAGAATCTTTTTATTCGGGTCTAGTCCAATGTTACTGCAAAACTCCTCTTTTGACAGATGGAGCTTTTGGTTGAAATAGAACTCAAATTGCGGCGTGCCGGTAATGATAATATCCTTCTCGGGAACTT
The DNA here is from genome assembly GCF_000517065.1 of Alkaliflexus imshenetskii DSM 15055. Taxonomy (GTDB): domain Bacteria; phylum Bacteroidota; class Bacteroidia; order Bacteroidales; family Marinilabiliaceae; genus Alkaliflexus; species Alkaliflexus imshenetskii. The sequence continues at coordinate 2,943,144 of NZ_KI912105.1, forward strand.
CCGGGTAATATTTAAGCATTTCATCCTTCATTATTTGCGACCATACCACATAGGTGTGTGAGCGCACCAGAAGCCTCGCCTTTGGCAAATTGTCCCATGAGTACACTGCGCCAATGGTAGGGATGTTGAGCTGATTGGCTGCTTCCACAATGGCTCCGGCATCCATCGACCGCTGATGGGTGCAGAAGATTACCGATGGCGCCATCGATTTTAGAATCTCTTTTTGTGCTTTTACATAACTGCTGCTTCCGATAACCCTGCTATATCTTTTTTCGAATTTTACTATCGAGTTGTAGTTTTTCATAAACAACTTGCCGGTGAATGCTGCCAGGCCAAAGAATAATCTGGAAAAGCCCCTTTGTTTCTTTCGGGTCCAGTTAATCATGGTGGTATCATTGTTGTCAAGGCTTGTATAATGGCGTAACCTGGCATAGGTAATGGCCTCTTTCAGCAGTTTTCCCATTAACGACTCCCGGTAGAGTTCCATCTTTTTGTAAACCACATTTCGTTTGGGATGCAGCTTTTTTACTTCCTCAATAATCTCTTCTGACAATGTGGTGTAGAGCACAATTTCGGCGTGCTCAGGAAATTTGTCAAGTATGCTGCTGTATAGATAGTTGCGTAGTCCTACGCCGTCGGGCACCAAAAAACAAATTCTCATATAACGTAAGGCTTAGGTAAATAATGCTTTATTCGTTTCTGTTAAGTATCAATTCAATAAATTCACGAACCACCCCTTCACCACCTTTTTTTGTGAGGATGCGGATTCCTTCTATGTTTTTTATTTTTTCGGTAGCATCGGCGGGACATGCTGCAACGCCCACGTGGCTAAGTAATTCAAAACAGTTGATGTCATCACCAATGTAAGCAGTTTCGTCCATCGACACGCCAAGTTCGTTGCATATCTCAATGGCAGCCTGAAGTTTACCTCCATGTCGATGTCCCTGACGTAAAAAGTCGATTTTGAGTTTGGCAGCCCTTCTTTCTACCAGTTTGGTGTTTTCAGATGTGATGATTGCTGTTTTAATACCTTGCTCCGATAAAAGGTTGAAACCCATGCCATCGCGGGTGTTGAACTTTTTAAGTTCATCGCCATTTTCCGAATAGTACATGCCGGCATCGGTAAGCACGCCATCCACATCAGAAATAAAGAGACGGATGTGAGGTAGTTTCTTTTCTGGACTTTTCTTCTGAACGTGCTTCCTGAAAAGATTCTCCGCCAACTGCCAATCATCCGGGTCATCAATTTCGATGGCCGAATATTCTGGCATTTCATAGATGGCAATGCGTCCCGAGAGACGGTTTTTATCGCGGAGAATGTTGCCTGCACGGTTAATGTAAAAGGCGCCATTTTCCATCAGCTGGCCATCAAAGTCCTGCCTTCGCGGCCTGCTTTTGTAGTTGTAATTGACCGGTGTGCCGTCTGGATTCCAGAAAAACCTTTTTTGTCGTACGCAGGTTAAAAGTGAGTCAAAACCTGTTTGGTTAAGTAATCTGAAGGCATCATCAATGTGGCGTGTTTGGGTGAAAGGTGTTGTGGCCTGGGCAAGAACAAACAGGTCATTTTCATCCAATGGATATGCCTGAAGATATTCGAGCATCACACTTTCGGTGGAAGCTGTGTCTGTGGCATTTTCCGGCTTTCGTTGATACACTTCAACTTTTGAAAGGTTTAAGTTTGCCACCACAGACTCTATCTCTTTGCTGTCGGTAGCCACTACCACCTTATCCACATAATCTGAGCCCGACAAGGCTTCTGCAAGCCAATATACCAGGGGTTTGCCACAAAATTCGCGAATGTTTTTTCCCGGAATCGATTTGCTTCCTCCACGTACCGGAATAAATGCAACTACTGCCATTTAACCTGATTCTTTTTAAGTTTGTCTCGTTGAACTTTCTCTATGTCCAACACATCGTGTGATTTGTATGTGAGCGCTTTGCTTACGGCTCTGCAGTCCCTTGCCAAACGGCGCATTCCATCGGGCTCAAGCGAGGCGGCATGGTCTGTTCCTTTCCAGGTTCTGTCCAATGTGTAGTGTCTTTCTATCCACTGGGCACCAAGCGTAACGGCTGCCACATCCACCGCTATACCCAGGTGGTGACCCGAAAAGCCTATAGCCTTCACCCGGTGTTCGAATTTCTCTTTTAAGCGCGATATTTCCAACAGGCAGATGTCCTCAAAAGGAACCGGATAGCCCGATGTACAGCTGTAAATTACCAAATCATTAGCCCTTCCCATCTTCTCAAAAAAGGAAACAACTTTTTCCTCTTCCTCCTTGGTTGTCATTCCAAACGAAGCGTGAATCTCACCTGCATAATTTTCGCAGAGATAAGTAAGCATAGGTTTGTTAAGGTTGCAGGCCGAAGGTATTTTTATCAGTTTCGGATTTAGTGAGGTGATCTCTTTGGCTGAGGTCACATCCCAAACCGAAGTAGAGTAAATAAGACCAGCATCTTCGCACCATTTTTTCAGCTGGCGGTGCTGATCCATGTCAAACTCCAGAAACTCACGGTGCTCGCCATAGGTTTTCCCGTAGGCATTAATGGGATTGGGGTGCGGCGAGTTGTACTCTTCTTCAGAGAGAAGCTCTCTGTTGGTGCGTTTCTGAAATTTTACCACATCAACTTTACAAAACATAGATGCCGTAACAATCAGTTCATGGGCAATGTCCATGTCTCCCTTGTGGTTACAACCAACTTCTGCAATAATTTTAGGTGCTTCCATGATTATGTGTTTAGAAATTGTTTAAAATTTAATTTGAAATGTGTCTAACAAAGAGACTTGTTTACGCACAATGGCTGTGTAATTACTTGTTTGCCAGATGTGTAAATCTAATCTCTGTGTTTTAATAGGTACCGTTGCTATATTATCTTGAATTTACGAAAAGCTCTGAAGCAAATCTCGGTGAGAGGGTATGCCGCTTTTCGGAAAAATGGCTGTTTTGCCGATTCCTTCCAATCAACGATGGGCGGTGTAGGGTTCGTTTCTTTCATTTTTTGATAGGATGCCACCAGCTTTTCGGGTATGGTATTTCCCATGTGATAGGCATACAATTCCTTTGTAGAAAGTCTCAAAAGCCCTTGTCGCTCGGCAGAAAAATCGATGTATTCATGTTCATATCCATTTCTGAACACATGCTCCACTTTATCATGATTAAAACCATCTACCACAACCCGGCGATAAGTTGCAAGTGCGTGTACGGCACCTACTATGGCCTGACGATTGTTCCTCCCTACATAATAGTGGCAATTGCGCCAGCTCTCTTTTCTCTTAAACCCATAACGTGAATAGAGCCCCTTATCGGGTGCATGGCCTATTCCTTGTTCAAACAGGTCGATGTCTGCATCGTCAATTATTTTTCCGCTTTTTAAAGATGTAGTGATGATGTTTGAATTGAAAAAATATGCCAGGTGAGCCGCCGGAAATGGAGTGACCATCCCTGCCAAAGGAAAGTTATTCATTATTTCGGCCACTTGCTGTTCCCAGCCCGGGAAAAAGAGGAAATCGGAATCGCCAATGGTTATATACTCCTCATACGATGCGCGGGCTTCTGTTAAGATGGTCTCGAGTTTGCCTCTGTTCTCGTTCATCGATACATACTTGTCGATTAGCCCATCCTTAAAATATTTGTTGGCAACATCAGTGGCTTCCTTACACGATGCATTGTTTATGAGTGTGATAGCTGTATGTTCTTTGTCAATGGTTTCGGTGAGACTTTTCAGACACATATCCAATACCGCAGGCTGTCCTTTGAAATAGGCATCATTGGTGTTGGGAATCCAAAAAGGCATTATCACACGATGTTTTTTGTGTGTGAGCTTTTGTATATCCGTTTTAAGCGGGTTTTGGCCTACTCTCATTTAAGCTAAGGATTTTGTGGGTTTAACCATCTCTTTCATCTTAAGGAGTATTCCCCACGACACAACGGGAATCAGCCAAAAGAAGAGATGCATCGAAAAGCAATTTTTTATGGATGTTTTTAACGACAATGAATCATATATCATGGATACCTGTTTCAATAGCAGGCGTTTCCGTATTTTTCCAAATCTTTTGTTCGAGAACGATTCCTTGTTTTTTAGTCCTTTTAACATCCTGAATAACTCCAGTGGGAGTTTGAGATAGGCAATTCGGTTTCCCGATATTCCTTGTGGATGCACCCGGTAATAGGCTGTGGGTTCATCAATGTAGTGGAATTTTGTGTAGAATGCCATACGCGAAAAGAACTCAGTATCTTCGCCTGCCGCCTTCATGTTTTCGTTAAAAGTACCGCATTGAGAGAGCAGCTCTTTTCGGAAAATGGCTGTGGGCGTCATAACTGTAAACGACCCTACCATTTCATCAAAAACGTAGCCATGTTTTTTTAAAGGGTCAGATAATCTGCCAACGGTTTCGCCGGTTTGATTCCCTTCGTGATCTATCACAAGGCAATAGCTGTGCACCAATCCAAAATCTTCATTTTTGTCCAATATGGCCACCTGTTTTTCAAGTTTGTCGGGGAGCCAGAGGTCGTCATCATCAACCAGGGCGATGTATTGGCTCTCGGCAAGTTTAAAGCCGGTGTTGCGAGGTCGCATTGGGCCACCGGAGTTGGCTATTCTGTGATATCTTACGTTGTTAAAATTACTGCACACCAATTTGTTTGCCTCACCAGGTGTGCCATCGTCCACAACAATTATCTCAAAATCCCTGAAAGTTTGCTTTTGCAGGTTTTCGAGTGTTATTTTCAGATAATCGGTTCGATTATAGGTAGGTATGATGACCGAGACTTTTGGCATTGATACTGTATGGTTACTTTCTTTTTAGCGGTTTTAAGTAACAGTTAAGCCATGTGAAAAGCAGTTTCACGTTTTTGGTTCTAATGGCTTGCTTTCGAACTATACTAAGACTTTTTGTATAGCCCTCACGAAATGCAACAAGGGCATCCTCAGACATTTTTTGATGTATAAGCTGGTCATACTCCTTACTGATGCCCAAATAGCGTGGTAAAATTTTGAAATGCCCATCCCAGTATCGGGTTCCACGGCTCATTTCGGTGCTGCCATGATGTCGGCGATACTTGCTGAATACCTGATTTTTAAATGCAATGCCATGTTTTAGAGAGATGCGCATAAACATGTCCCAATCCTCAGCATAGAGATCTTCATCAAATCCGCCGAGCTCCTTTAACGGGGCAGTCACATACAATCCGGATGCGGTTGGTATGAAGCATCCATGTTTTACAAGTTGTCCAAAGATAAAGCCCGATGGCATGCTGCCATTTCCAAAGTGCTTAATTCTGTCTTTGATTACTGAGTCGCGAAGCAGATTGCCATCATTGTCAATCCATTGCACATCGCCATATAAAAAACCGGGATGCCAGTCCAGACTCTCCATGTAGGTTACCTGGCTTTCGATTTTATCCGGCATCAGAATGTCATCGCAAGGCCACGGATGGAAATACTTGGTGTTGCACAATGAGAGGGCATGGTTCATAGTGTTGGTGATGCCCATGTTGTTTTCGTGACAGATTAAAGTGGCAGGATGTCCGTTCTCTTCGAGCCATTCATTTATCACCTCCACTGAATTGTCTGTGCTGCAATCATCAATAATATAGAAATGGCCGGGGCGCCATGTTTGTGCCATGATGCTGTTGAGCGTCTCTTTGAGAAAACGTGCCTGGTTGTAGCATAGTGCCACAACGGTGACATATTTATCGCAAATGCTTGGGTTAAGTGTTTGGGTCATTTTAGGCGAAGTTGTTGATTAGGTTTGCAACGGTAAGTATCTCCTCTTTGGTATGTACCGGACTCATTGGGAGACTCAATTCTTGTTCATGTATGCGTTCCGTAATCGGAAAACTCAGATGATTCCAATGTTTAAATGCCTCTTGTTTGTGTGGCGGTAATGGATAGTGTATTAGGGTTTGAACACCATGGTCGGCCAAATATTTTTGCAAAGCATCTCTGTTGGGATGCAGAATTGGATAGATGTGGTAAACATGTTTGCCATATTGTTTTTCAACTGGCAGAGTCACACTTGCGTTTTTGATGTTTTCGTTGTAAACCAACGCGAGTTGACGCCTGTGGTCATTCTCCCTGTCCAGCCCTTTAAGTCTGATTCGGAGCCATGCAGCCTGATTCTCATCAAGCCGCATGTTATAACCCTCAAACATGTTGTAATACTTTTTTTGCGAGCCATAGTTTCGTAATGCCTTTACCACTTCAAACAGCTCGGCATCGTTGGTAGTGACTGCACCTGCATCGCCCAGTGCACCCAGATTTTTTCCCGGATAAAAGCTGTGTCCGGTGGCATTAGAGAGGTTGCCTGCTTTTTTGCCGTTGCGCAATGCGGCACCGTGCGACTGCGCTGCATCTTCTACCACAATCAGATTGTTGGCTTTTGCAATGTCATTAATTGCGTCCATGTCGGCCAGTTGCCCATATAGATGAACAGCCAGAATGGCTTTTGTTCTGGATGTAATGGCACTTTGTATTTTACCCGGACAGATGTTGTATGAGTCAGGGTCAGGCTCAACAAGCACCGGCGTAAGCCTGCTTTGAGTTACGGCCAGTATGGATGCAATGTAGGTATTGGCCGGCACTATGACTTCATCATTTTCCTTTAGTTTTCCCAGTATTTTGTAGCCTTCAAAAATGGCGCGAAGGGCATCCAGTCCATTGCTTACGCCCACACAGAAGTTTGTGCCGCAGTATGCTGCGTATTCGTTTTCAAAGGCTTGTACTTCATTGCCCAGAACATACCAGCCACTATCCAGAAACCTCTGTGTGGCCTCCATAAATTGAGGAAAATATGGCTGATTAACGGCCTTCAAATCCAGAAATTTTATTTGCATAGCTCTTTTCTATAAAAATCGTGACAGAATCCAGACGCTCCAAAACCCTCTTTAAAGGAGGCAAGCCCTTCGTTTAGTTCCATGCCGTTTGCCTCAGTTGAAGTGCCAAAACTCAAATATCGTTTCTCCTTGTATTTTTCCATGAGGTAACCTACGAGAAATTCTGCTGCACATAAGTCGCGTCCTACATCGTTAAAATGGAGATATTGTGTATGAATAAAATCGTTGTCGGAAAATAGCCATGTGCCACCTAAGAATGTGTCATCATGATAAACCAACAGGGTTTGCAGGTTTTTGGGAAACCGGCTTTGCAGAAGCAGAACTTCGTTGGGCGAGTGTACAGGTTTCGTATTATATTTTTTGGAGAGGTTTTCTGCCACCAAAGTCATATAAGTGTGTACATCTCCATTTTCGACTATTCTCAGATTGTTGCGACCGGCTTTGTTAAAACGATATCTTTTATCTCTGGCAAACCCTGCAAAGTTTTTTAAATCAATAAAAAAAGAAAGGTCTCGTCTCCATAAACTATAGCCTTTCTTCCATAAAACCCACGAATCATAATCATTGGTATGCTTTTCAAATACCGGAGGCTTATGTTTGTAGTCTATTTGCCGTATTCCGTTTGCTTTCAGGTAGGCCTCCATCTCGTCAAACAAAACTTCCATATCGGCAGCGGCAAAACGTGGCGCCAGCACCCACCCTCCATAGGTGAGTCCCTGATGGGAACTTAGCACGCCCTCCTGCTCGTTGCAAGGCAGCACTGCTGCGAGTTTGTTGTTTTTATATACCATCAGGCTGTGATCGGTGAAACGATCCTGGTGGTAATCCATAAATCCCCTGTAGAAAAGAAAGACGCCATTCCACGAATGGCCTATAAACTCGTCCCAGGTTTTCTGTTTTTCGGGGGTGTATCTGATAATTTCGAACTGCATATAGAATGGTGTAGACTTGCATGCCTTTTAAACAGGCCGTGACACAACTATTTCAAACTTCTTTTTAAGAATCAGGAATGGTCTTTCGATAAACTGATATGAAATTACTGACATTAAAATGGTTAATAGAAGCGATACAATAAATGATATCCAGAGCACATTGGGATCTGAGAATCCTGCTTTTTTAACAATCATAAAAGCCAGTGAATTTGCTGCCAGATGAAAAACATAAAGCCCATAGGATCGTTTTCCCAGAAACACAAACAACTCCTTTGAGAAAAAGCGCTGCAAAGGTGGGCTGTATAATACGGCATAAAACACTAAAGCTGTTGAAAATCCAACAAACGTATATGTCAATATCAGCCAGCCTGAAATAATATCCAGATTGGGCATCAGTATGATTAAGACAAAGAAGAGCAGTCCGATGACGCCTACGATTTCGGGTTTGATTTTTTTTAAGATAAAATCAGCTCCGCCAAAACCTATAATTACGCCCATAAATATGGCCTCAAAATGTGTTATGGGCAGAACCCACAAAGCTGGGTGTGGAACTTGTTTTACGATTATAATTAACCGAATGATACTGCACAATAGATAAACCGAGATAAAAAACAGCCACCGTACTTTTATGGGCTTACGAACCAAAAAGAAAATTATTAACGGAATGAAAACGTAAAACTGCTCCTCATAACCTATGGTCCACAGATGTGAAGTAATTTCAATTGGATTATAACCGGCATTGGCTGTAAGTATATTATCTGCAAAGGTTAACAATCCGGCAATACGTATCCACATATATCGGCTCACCTCAAAATCCTTAGCATAAAGAGCCAATAAAACTACAATGGCCACAAACACATAGTAAACCGGCCAAATTCGGAAAACACGTCTTATGTAGAATTTCTTAAAACTTATGGTATTGGTTTTTTGGTACTCAACCACCAGAAGTTTTGTAAAGAGATATGCCGATAGCACAAAAAACAGATCAACACCAATCCAGCCGTACTCATAAATATATTTTAATCCTGGCACATCCTTAAACAGTGGATGGTGGTGAATAAAAACCAAGAGAAATGCAAAGAAGCGAACTCCGTCAAGCTCGGGCCAATATAGCCTTTCTGTTTTAGGGGTGTTGGTATCTGCTTTTGATATTTCCATGGTTATATCGTTTTTCCGGGATTATGTGTTTTAATCACTTTTGCCGGGGAGCCGCCTACTTCGCAGTAAGGAGGGATGTCACGGTTTACAAAACTTTTGGGGTGAATGATTACCCCATCACCAATGGTAACCCCGGCAATAATCATGGTGCCGTGTCCAATGTAACAATCATTTCCTACCTTGATGGGCGCCTCTTTAATGGGAAACTTCTGCAACATTTGCGGACTCGCAGTTGGTCCTGTGTCTACAATAAAATGGCAAAAAGAGCCAATGGCACATCTTGCGCCAATGGTTAGTGGAGCAGCAAATCCGTTGATGATGGTGTTGCTGCCTATGCGTGTACCTGCACCAATCTCCAAAACATTGGCAGGGCTTCCAAAAATGGTGGTACGCCTTCCAATGGTTACATCATCTCCAATCTTCACATTGTTAAGCGAAACGGATGAATCAACAGAGACATTTATGCCGGTGGTTATATTTGAATGTAGCATGGCTCTATTTGTTAATCCCTACTTCTGCCGGGTCAATGTTTCTGATAAAGCGGGCAGGGTTGCCGCCCACAACTGTAAAGTCGGGTACATCGGTGTCAACATAACTGTTGGAGGCTACAATGGAACATTTACCAATGGTTACGCCCGGAGCAATCACACAACCGGAGCCAATCCAGGAGTGGTCACCTATCCGGATGGGAGCAGCTTTTTTATCAAATAGGGTGTTAATTGCAGAGTTTTCTGTCAAACCCCAATTGGATACAATTACATTGTGTTGGGCAATAGATACATTCTCACCCAACTCAATATCGGCCTGGCTGCCATCAAGGGTTACATACATCCCAAATATGGTGCCGGCGCCAATTTTTACAATGTGATGCGCACTTCCTTGAATGGTACACTCCTTAGCAATTTTTACGTTGTTGCCAAATGAGACATTGTTGAAGTGTGTGGAGGGGTGTATTACCACATTTTCTCCAAATTTGAGGTTGGATAGTATCATTTTTTGAAGTGTTTTAGCAATGTTGCCAGATAGTCGGCATGCTGCGCCGTCATTCTTTGGTGGCACGGAATGTAAAAAGCATCTTCACCATAAAAAACTGAGCACTCTATGCCTTGTTTCTGCATAAATATTTTCAGCGCATCAAGTTGCCAGCCGGGAGCTTTGAATACAAATGCGCCGGGAACTTCGCCATTAGTTATCGGGAATCGCGGTTTTAGACCCAGATTACCAAGTGCATTTTCCAGATGTGCATAAGCTTGAAGTCGTTGCTTAACAATTTCGTCTTTTTCCTGAATGTAGTAGTGGTAACAAGCCTTAAAGTAGGAGATTGATTCATCATCCTTATTTCCATTGGCCGGTGCATGGTGCTTCATCCAAACCAATCCACCTGCCTGCATCGGAAACATCTTTGCCAAACTGTATATGGCAAAATCTCCCATAGTGCCTGCCTGCCTGCCTTTGTATGAAGAGAACATGGCGTATGCACAATCTTCAATAACCGGCAGGTTGTGCTTGAGGATTTCATCCATCTCTCTGTACACGAAACCAAACTCATGGTTTACCAGTATCGCTGCTGTGTTTGATGATTTTTGTCTGCTCCACTTGCAATATTTCTCGATGGTACGAGTTACACAGCCACTTATATATCGGTTTCCAGTGGTTGTTACAATCCAAATCTCATTGTTTGGAGTGAGTTTTAATACTTTAAGAACTGCCTCCAAGGCAGCGGTACCACTTTGTTGCAGGTGAAGTTTTTGTTCGCCCTGCATCACGTATGAAGGGCTGCTGTCGTTATATTTTCGCCAAATCTGATGGTTTTTTATGATGTCATCAGTCATAAATGGCGACATATATAGCAACCCATTTCTGAAAGGATCCGGGTTTATGATATAGCCACTATTCCAATCCACGGTATTTCAAATAATCTTCGTAAGAGCGGATGTAGTCTGACTCATCATAGGCATGAGATGTTAAAACCAGACAGATGGAGCCGGAAGAGAAGTTTTGCTCCCGGGCCCAAATTCCCGGAGGAATGTGTAAACCCATGAAAGGCTGATTCAGGAAAAGTGTTTTACGATGCTGTCCATCTTCAACCATTACTTCAAAACTGCCACTGGCAGCTACTAAAAACTGGTGGCAGTTAAGGTGTGAGTGCGCTCCTCTGTTTTCGCCGGCCGGGATGTCATACAGATAGAATGCGCGTTGCACATCAAAAGGGAGATCCAGTCCGTTTTCGATGGGGGTAATACGTCCCGAAACGGCAGAGATCTGCCTTAGTTGGTAAATGTGACAGTCGAATACTGTAGGCAGATTTTTTTTACTGCTCAAGGCTGCAGAATAGTTCATAATCTCGGATATAATCTGTTTCGGAAAATGGGTGTGAACTCAGATGCAGTGACAATGAATTGGTGCTGAAGTTTTCCATGTGGCGCCATGTGAGGGCCGGAAGGTAAAGCGCTTTATAGGAACGGTTCAGGTGGTATCTTCTGACATCTCCGCTCTTGTCCTTCACCACCACATCAAAACTTCCCGATAGCGCAATGATAACTTCCTGTTGGAGATGAAAGGCATGACCGCCCCGCATTTCACCACCGGGTACATCATAAGTCCAGAATACTCTGCTTACGGTAAACGGAAACTGTTTTTGGTTTTCGAGAAAAGTCAGGTTTCCCCGTTTATCGGGAATTTTCGGCAGATCAATAAGTCTTTCCATTATTAAAATTCTTGAAGTTCAACCATCTTTCTGAATCGGGGCGAGCTGGCCTGAAGTTCAGCAAAAGAACCGGAGGCTGAAATTTTACCTTTGTCGAGCAGATAGATAATGTCGGCGTGTTTCACGGTTGACAGCCTGTGGGCAATTATTATGATGGTATATTTCCCTTTTAGGGCATTGATGTTGCTTTGGATGATGCCTTCGTTTTCGGAGTCGAGTGCCGAAGTGGCTTCGTCCATGAGCAAAAGTGAACACTCTCTGTAAAGCTCACGGGCAATTGATATGCGTTGTTTTTGGCCACCTGAAATCAGCACGCCATTGTCGCCCAGCAAGGTGTCTTCTTTCAATGGCATATTTTTAACGGTATCAGTTAAGGCTGTTTTCTCCATCACCTCCCAAAAACGTTTGAGGGTATCTTGATTCTTGATGGCATCAAAAGTTACGTTATTAAACACTGTATCGTTAAAAATTACCGGTTCTTGAGTAATATAGCCAATCATGCGCCTGAAACTCCGAACCCTTGTGGCTGTTAATGGGGTATTGTCAATTCGTATGTAGCCCTCTTCGGGCAATAAAAGTCCGGCAAGCATATTCACCAAAGTGGTTTTTCCCGATCCACTCTCGCCTACAAAGGCAATGGTTTGGTTTTTCGATATGGTAAGTGAGATGTTGTTAAGCACAGGCACCGGGTTGTTTGGATATCTGTAGCTTACATTGTCAAATTGTATCTCGTTCTGGAACGCATCAAGCGGTTCGTGCGTTTTACTCTCCTCTTTTTTATCAAACTCATCGTAAAGTGTTTTTACCATGTGTATGCCGCCCGAGTTTACCAAAAATGCCTGCCAGTTGTTTTGTAACGAGAGCAAACTTACCAGTGAACGGTAAAAAAACAGAAGGCTTAGCGCTATACTAAGCATCGATACCTGAAAAAAACTCACCTGGATAAAAATTACCAGTGCCACCATTGCAATGGATATGGGTTCGCGCAATGCAGCTGATACAGCATTGAGTTTCCCCATTTTTAATGTCAGGTTTTCGGCATCATCTACCAAACCATTGAGTTTGGTGCGGTAACTTGAGATGAGGTCGGTGGCCTTTAGGTATTTGAAATTCCAAACGGCTTCCAGAACTTTTGATTGCAGCCCATTGCCAATATAGGACTGCATTAATGATGATGTCTCAACTTTTTTGTTGATGTAGCGGTATAAAAAGCCACTTAGGGCCCCAGCCAGAGTAATAAGCAGTGCAAATTTAAAGTTGGCAACAAATGCCAATACCAGATATCCGCAGAGTGTGATGGCTGCTTGCATGGTGCTCAGGTAGGAGAGGAGTGCGCCTCCGGCTTTCCCAATTTCAGTTGTAATCACGTTCTGGATGCGCCCAAGATCGGTATTTACAAATGCCGGAAATGAGAGGTTGCACAACCCATTTACGAGTTGTACACGCATCATTTTCATAAACCTTACTCTGATGGTGACCGAAAAAAACATGTTCACAAAACTCAGCAGCCCTTTAAAAGTGAAGAGCAGCAGTAAAAAGATAAGAATCGACCCTATGGTGATGTCAATGTTAAGCTTATGGAAAAAATCTATTACAAAATCGAGGTTTCCCAGGTCAGCTGCTTCAGTATCGCCCGATTCGGCTACCTGAAACAGAGGAATGAAAAGTGCCAGACCAATACCATCAAGAAAGGCTACGCCGGCACTTAAAATCAAAAGCACAGGAATGCGCAAACCCAGACGTTTGTAGTAGAATCTGAAGTATTTAAATTGATTGAGGTTTGACAGATGATTTATAATTGCTTTTATCATTGCAGCGAGTTGTTCTACTGTTTAATTAAATCTTATGTACACTTGCGCACGGTGTGTTTTTGGTGCGAATCTTTCTGATTTATTTCAATGCTTCGCCTCCCTCAGTCCCATAATATGGACTAACTGAGGTGGGCAATTTGGACTGTACGACTTTAAAAATAGTATTCCGCACCTATTGTTTTTTCGAATTATGACCAACTGTGCGAAATAGTTGCTAAAATCAAGGAATTGTAAGACAAATCTGTTACCAGGTTTTTAAAGAAAACCTCCGTTTTTTGGCTGTAAATTCCATTCTTAATATTGCTGAAAAACTAAAATTACACTGTTTTTTAACGCTCAGATTTTCTTAATTGACCCATTCAAAAGTATTACATCCAACAGTTTTGTGTTTCCATCTCAGTTCTGATTTCAGAACAGGTTCAAATGGTTCAGTTTGTGTCAAATCCTGGCGCAAATGTTAGAGATCAGCTCTTTTGCCAGGTTTTTCAAATAAAGTATCATCATTGATTTATGAAACAGGTGTTTAATTTGCACTAGAAGATGATTAAATCTTTTGCATCAAAAATTCAGATGTATCTCAGTGCAACTATCCGGCATAAAATCATGGTGGTTTATAAATCCCGGCCAACAATAAGTTTAGAACCGAACTTCACAATTTTCTTCATAAATGGATTTCTCGCGATGAAGCGCCCCGTATCCATTAATGGGTTAATCATTTTTTGGGGATATTTAATGTAGTGGGTATATGCTCCATGCACTTTATATAGTTTACATCCCAGCGATTCTTTGTAGCTAACGAGTCCGTCTTCGCCAAAGTCTACAATGGAAACGTTGTAATATTTATAGCCTTCCTGATGAAGGTGCGTGATAAGTTTGTGCTGAAGAAAGTGTTGAAGGCCATTTTTATAGGCAAATTCGTCAGATGCTATCATGATACCATACATGCGTTTTTCACCCGCAATGGCGCATCTTACGCAGTGTATCTCTCCGTCGGTTTCAAGCGCGTAAAGTTTGAGAATTCCTGCATGAAACATTTTATCTACTGCCTCCTTATCCATGTGCTTGTATGGATAGGGCGCATATCCGCCCTTGAACTTATCGTTGCGCAGTTCCCAGGTTTTTTGCAGTAATTCATGCAGTTTGTTGAGCATGCGCTCTGACGTTTCTTCGTAGAATACCGGGTTTAGCTTGGAGGCCTTACGTACATTGTACATAAATGATTTGTTGAACGTAAGAGGTTGTTCTTCGTGCTCTAATCGTCTGACAAACTCCCGGTTGGTGCGCACATAGTAACCCTTCGCTTTACATTTAAACTGATACTGTTGATCATAGTAAAGTATGTTTAACCGTGAAAATTTGTGTTTTGGGGCACATTTTTTCAGAGCAACCAGACACTCATTGTATAATGTTTCATCAACCTCTTTTAATGCTGGTCCGGCGTACACAAACAGATATTTCCCCATGAAGCGCGATTCGTTTTCCTCAACACCTGCAATTTTGCCAACAACTTCGCCATTCCTTATAAAATTGAAATAGTGTGCATTGCCATTGGGCGCCACAGACTCCAGAAAACCTGATTGCAGAAACAAACTGTAAGTGAAGTTGTGAAAATTCTTGTCATATTCTTCTCTCGATACGGCAACTGCTTTAACGATATTGTTTGGTTTCATCACTGTTTTATTTTATCAGATAAGCTTTTTTAGAAGTCCGATAAACCCCTCCTCTGTTGACGGGAGTCGTCTGCCGGCTTTCAGTAAAGGGTTGAGAAGTTTTTGAGGATAAACCAGAAAATTTGTGGTTGCACCATAAAATTCGCGCTTCTCAGCTCCCATGGATGCCTTGTACTTTTCGAGTCCGGCACCGCCATTGTCACTTGTGTTGCCTCCCGGATTATAGTATTGGTAGTTTAGTCCTTTAAGTTTTTCAATCACACCCTTGTCGATGAATGAGGGGTGCCCGTTCTGATAGGCCTCCGGGTCAGAACCCATCAACAATCCGTATGCCTGGCCATTGTGCTCAACATTGAGTTGCGCACAATGTATTTTTTTATCTTCTGTTTCGGTGTAATAGATTACACCAAGCCCACTGGCCATTATTTTTTTGAGAGAATCATCGGTTAGTCCGCGCAGGTAATAAGGATCGTAATCGCTACCATACTTCTTTTTTCTGTATGTTTGGGTAGAGTCAATAAGTCTGAAGAGTTCATTTAGATGCTCCTCTTTGGTGGATGTGTGAAATGATGCACCGCTTTTAACAGCCTTGCCGGCATTTTTCTTAAATCCTTTGCTAAAGTGTATATCGCTTGAGTCATTGAAACTAACAATGTACTCGCTTCTTTGCGTGGTGTAGTAACCGCTTAATTTGCAGCGTAACTGATGCTGCTGGTCATACGATGAGAAAATGATTCTGGTGTATCGTTTCTGTATGGCATAACGCCTGAGTGCATCCAGACACCTGTTTAGAATTTGTTCATCAGGATGTTTAAGCGCTGGCGCTGCAAAACTATAGAGCTGACGACCTTTGAGGGAATTTCTCTTGTTTACAATGGCTGATAGTTTGGCAACCACTTTTTCATCTTCCAAAAAATCAATAAAAACAGGTTCGTAATGCTCCGATTGTAGAGACAATATCCATTCACAACTAAGAAACAAGCTATGCGGAAATTCACTCAGATTCTTTTTCCAGTCTGAGGCTGAAGATTCATTTATTGTAATATGTAGTGGTTTCTCCGTTACTTTCATACTTATATGTTAAAAACACGCGAAGTTGTCGTTTTTCAAGGGGCGTATCTGTTTATCACAATCGGAATTAAATACTAAATTACTGCTTTACAAGCCGCCTTCATCCTTATTTTACACCATTTGGTTCTATCCGTTTATCAACGCGAGGTTTTGTTTGATTAACGCTTTATGCTATCTGTTTATCCATTGTGCAGCAAAAAATCCCACATCTTGCTTTACATAGATATTACTTGACACTCATTTAACGGCGTTAATCAAAAAATAGAGTTTATTGAAATAATAATCGTATCCGCAGAATCTATTCTTCTTAATTTTGGTTGTAATCATTGATTAAAATTCTCCTTTATCTGATAAAAAGCCGTTTCTATTATGACTGAATCATCTGATGTTTGCCTGGATTATTGTAACGCACCATTAAGCCCCGAGTGGGATAATTTTATAGCATCCATATCATCAATATGCCACGAACAGTCATCTGTTTGGGCCGAAGCGCAAAAAATGGCCGGATGGGAACCGCAAAGAATTTATCTCAGACGCAACGGCACCATTGTTTGTGGGGTGCAAATTATAATATTGAGCTTCCCTTTCCTTGGGAAATTTGGTTATGTGCAGCAGGGGCCATGCGTGAATGGTGCAAACCCCAGTGAGATAGATATGCTTCTGAACGAAATGAAACTGTTTGCCAGGCGCAGAAAGTTTCAGTATCTGACAGTGGATCTGGCCTATAATCTGCCTGAGTTGGTTGAGACCATTGAAAAATCAGGCTTTGAACTTCACCCTGACCGATTGCCTCCCGAAGCTACAATCACAAGCACTTTGCTCATCGACCTGTCGCAGGATTTGGATACCATAATGACAAAGTTCAAATCAGGTCGACGAAAAAGCATTCGCGCCGGATTAAAACATAATCTCGAAATACGCACAGGTACCAGGGACGATATTCCAATGCTCTTCGATTTAATAATGCAAACATGCGAACGGAGAAATACCAAGCCATTGTATCCAAATGTCAATTTCATTTTTCGACTGTGGGATCTGTTTGCCCCTAACAACTGGATTGTGCTGCATATTGCCGAAACCGAAGGAAAGCCTGTGTGTGCATCGCTTAGTTTCACCTTTGGTGATACATTTAGAAATAGCATTTGGGGTTGGTCTGGTGATTATGTGCATTTAAATGCTTCAGATGTTATCGATTGGAAAACCATTTGCTGGGCAAAAGAGAACGGATTCAGATACTATGATTTTGTTCACCTTGATACTGTTTCAGCAAAAGCACTGCTCTCAGGCGACGATGTTTCTGACGAAATTAAAGCCCGCGCACATTACGGCTCTACTTTTTACAAAATGCGTTTTGGTGGAGATGTGATGTTCTATCCGGGTAGCTATTCCTATTTCCCATCAAAGTTGAAGAAATCGCTCTTTATTTTTATGGCGCATACTGTTTTAAACAATACACTTATTAAAAAAGCAATTCAGTTTGTTCGTAAAAGAGCCAATCGTGAAAATTAATCAGGCTTTAAACCATAAGGCATCATTGTTGTTAGGTTATTAAAAGCTAATTTTGAAAATGCTTTAAATACACTTAACCTATGCTTATTCGGAGCCGTCGCTTTGTTATGCCATTTCGTCAGTCAGTGATTTATCAGGTATGTGATGCTGAGATGAATGACGAGTGGGACTCATTTTTACATCACAGTGGGATAAATAATTATCAGCAAACATCTGTTTGGGGCATAATAAAAGGAAAGGATGGATGGATAGCCAAGCGACTGATATTACGAAATGCCGAAGGTAATATTATTGGCGGAGCCCAGATTTTTCTTATGGAAATCCCGGTAATCGGGAGAATTGGTTACATTTCACAAGGCCCTTGTTTTGGCAACCAGAATTGTAGCAATCTCAATTATTTTATTTCACTTCTCAAAGTTTTTACCCGAAGAAACAAGCTGATTTATGTTACTGTTGATGTAAATTATCGCCTGCCAGAGGTTGTTAAAGCTTTAACCCGGCGTAGGTTTCGTAAGCATCCGGACAATACACCTCCGATGCCCCATGTAAAAGCTACATTAATCGTAAATCTTCAGCAGTCGGAGGAGCAGATTTTTGCCGGATTCAAAAAAAATCGCCGCAAAAGTATCCTGGCAGCTAAAAACATTTCCGTAACGCTTAGATCCGGAAGTCGCGATGACCTTCCCTTGCTGCACCGTTTGGTTGATCAAACCTGCGAACGTCAGGGTGTCGTTTCCGGATATCCAAATGTGGAGTATTTCTATATGCTTTGGGATTTGATGGCACCTCGTGGCTGGCTTGCATTCAATATTGCCGAAATGGATGGACGCCCGGTGAGTGCGTCGTTGGGGTATGTTTTTGGGGATACCTATCGTGATACAGTATGGGGTTGGAGTGGCGAGTATGCTGCAGAAAACATCTCTGATTTAATTACCTGGAAGTTGATACTATGGGCTAAACAGTCGGGTTTTGCCTATTTTGATTTTGTTCAGTTAGACATTGTATCAATAAGGGCAATTATGGCTGGTGATGTGGTGCCGGATGAGGTTAAGAGTCGTAAATCATTCGGAGCCACATTCTACAAAACGCGATTTGGCGGAGAGGTCTGTTTTTATCCAGGCACATACACATTTTTTCCATCCCAATTAATTGCAGCTTTAATGCAAATGGCATCCGGGCATCTGAGAAAAGATTCGATGGCTTCGCGCCTGGTGCGTTTCATCCGTTCCCTCAAGAAAAACTAAGTGAGCGCAGCGTTAAGCCTGTCCTTATTTTGGTAGTTTTATTTTGTAGTCTACATTCACTTTTCCTAAAGCTATTGAGTTTAGTTTCCCTTTTATCAGTCGTTTCCGCAATGACGAAAGGTAGTCGATAAACAGCTTGCCTTCAACGTGGTCATACTCGTGTTGGATGATGCGGGCTGCAAATCCTTCATACGCTTCTTCGTGTGGTTGAAAATTCTCGTCAACGTAACTTATTACAATGCGTGAGGGTCTGGTGACTTCTTCGCGTATGCCGGGGAGACTCAGACAGCCTTCGGCTTCGGTACATTTGTTACTCTCAGGAAAAGTGATTTTTGCATTGATGAATGTCTTTTTAAAACCTGCCAGTTCAGGATAGTCTTCGGCCAACTCGTTGCCATCAATCACAAAAATGCGTATAGGCAGGCCAATCTGAGGTGCAGCCAATCCAATACCATCGGCCCGGTACATGGTTTCCCACATGTTTTCGAGTAACTGCGGCAGGTTTTCATAGTTTGAATCAACGTCTTCGGCAACTTTTCGCAGCACTGGGTGTCCGTATACAACAACTGGTAGTATCATCTCTTGTTCGTCGTTTTTTTGAGTTTCAATCCCGATTTTTTTCCGGGTTTAATTTTTTTCCTGCAAACTGGGTTTACTAAGGTCTGAGGCTTTCAAGATAGGATTGCAGAATAATGGTAGCACTGATTTTATCTATCAACTCCTTGTTTCTGCGCGCCATTTTTCCAATTCCTGAATCAATCATGGTTTGAAATGCCAGCTGACTTGTAAAACGTTCATCTACCCATTCAACAGGTATGTTGGGATATTTGTTTTTTAAACTCTGTACAAAAGGTTGTATAAATCGCATCGATTCAGAGTCTTCTCCGTTTGTCTGACGGGCATAGCCTGCAACAAACAGCTCCACTGACTCCTTCTCCATGTACTTATCAAGAAAAGGCAATACTTCATGTACCATGAGGGTTGTTAACCCATTGGCAATAATTTTGGATGCATCGGTAACAGCTATGCCAACTCTTTTTTTCCCAATGTCAAAAGCAATTATTCGTCCCACATTTGCAATTTAGGGTGCAAAATTACTGAAAATATTCGTATGATTGATGAATGCCTGCAACAACCTATTTGGTGCCTTCGGGCGCAAAAAAAAGCCACCCCCTTGCAGAGAGTGGCTTTGCGAACAAATTATCAAGCACTTATTTGTTTCCTTTAACGGCTGCCTGAGCCGCTGCCAGACGCGCAATGGGCACTCTGTAAGGTGAGCAACTTACGTAATCCATACCAACAGTGTGACAGAATTCTACCGAAGAGGGTTCACCACCGTGTTCACCACAAATTCCAACTTTCAGGTTGGGCTTGGTCGAACGACCTTTTTCGGTTCCCATTTTCACCAACTGGCCAACACCTTCCTGATCCAACACCTGGAAGGGGTCGTGCTTCAGGATACCTTTGTCGATGTATATTGGCAGGAATGTTCCGGCATCGTCACGAGAGTAGCCAAATGTCATTTGAGTGAGGTCATTGGTTCCAAACGAGAAGAAGTCGGCTTCGGTGGCTATAAGGTCAGCTGTAAGTGCTGCGCGTGGAATTTCAATCATAGTTCCAAGCAGATAGTCGATTCTATCATTCTTTTCAGCAAAAACTTTCTCAGCTGTAGCCCTTATGATATCGGCCTGTAGTTTGAACTCTTTAAGCGTACCGGTTAGTGGTACCATTATTTCCGGACGGGCATCTACACCTTTGGCTTTTAGGTTTAGTGCTGCTTCAATAATGGCGCGGGCCTGCATCTCTGTAATCTCCGGGTAGGTGTTGCCCAATCGGCAGCCACGGTGACCAAGCATCGGGTTGAACTCCTCGAGTGAATCCACTTTTGCTTTGATTACATCAATTGTTACACCCATCTCCTCAGCAAGTTCTCTTTGTGTTGAAAGTTGATGAGGTACAAACTCGTGCAATGGTGGGTCGAGCAGACGAACAGTAACGCCATAGCCGGCCATCGCTTCAAAGATGCCTTCAAAGTCTTCTCTTTGATACGGAAGTAGCTTGGCAAGGGCACGTTTGCGTCCTTCGGTGGTTGAGGCAAGTATCATTTCGCGCATGGCTTTGATGCGTTCACCTTCGAAAAACATGTGCTCTGTGCGGCACAATCCAATACCTTTGGCTCCAAATTCACGTGCCACTTGTGCATCTTTTGGCGAGTCTGCATTGGTACGCACTGACATTTTGGTGAATTTTTCAGCAAGTTCCAGAATCAGACCAAAGTCACCACTTAAATCAGGTTTGCGTGTTTGTACTTTGCCTTCGTAAACTTCACCGGTTGACCCGTTGAGCGAAAGCCAGTCACCTTCTTTAAACACTTTTCCTTCGATGGTAAGGGTGCGCGCCTTATAGTCAATTTTAAGCGCTCCGGCACCTGATACACAGCATTTTCCCATGCCACGGGCCACAACAGCGGCGTGAGAGGTCATACCTCCGCGGGCTGTAAGGATACCTCTGGCAATATTCATCCCTTCAAGGTCTTCAGGAGATGTTTCGATACGCACCAGAAGGCTTGTTTCATATTTTGAGGCTTCATCGGCAAAGAAAACAATTTGTCCGGTGGCAGCACCAGGAGATGCAGGCAAACCTTTTGCCAGCACATTGGCAGCACGTATGGCTACTGAGTCAAAAACCGGGTGGAGTAGTTCGTCCAGTTTGGATGGTTCAAGTCGCAGAAGGGCTGTTTTTTCATCTATTTTACTTTCACGAAGCAGATCCATGGCAATTTTTACCATGGCAGCACCGGTACGCTTACCGTTACGTGTTTGCAGAATCCACAGTTTTCCCGATTGAATGGTAAACTCCATGTCCTGCATATCTTTGTAGTGGTCTTCCAGTTTTTGTTCTACAACGCGCAGCTCTTTGTAGAGTTCAGGCATGGTCTCCTCCAGCGATGGAAACTTGCTCGCACGCTCTTCTTCAGATACACTCTGAAGTTTTGCCCAGCGCAAACTTCCCTCTTTGGTAATTTCCTGTGGGGTACGGGTACCGGCCACAACATCTTCGCCCTGTGCATTAATAAGGTATTCACCATTAAATAAGTCTTCGCCAGTAGCTGCGTCGCGGGTAAATGCTACCCCTGTGGCCGATGTATTGCCCATGTTTCCAAATACCATGGCCTGTACGTTAACCGCAGTACCCCATTCATCCGGGATGTTATTCAGACGACGATAGTAAACGGCACGTGGATTACCCCAACTGTCAAATACCGCCATCACCGCACCCCATAGCTGCTCCCAAGCACATGTTGGGAAATCTCTGCCGGTTTGTGTCTTAACAGCTGCTTTAAACTTATTAACTAGATCCTTAAGATCCTCAACGGTTAAATCGGTGTCGAGTTCGACGCCTCTGGTATGTTTAACCTCTTCCATGATTTTTTCGAAAGGATCAATTTCTTCTTTCGATTCGGGTTTCATGCCTAGTACCACATCGCCAAACATCTGAACAAATCGACGGTATGAGTCCCATGCAAACCATTCGTTGCCCGATTTGGCAGCAATTCCTTTAACGGCATCGTCGTTAAGACCCAGGTTCAGAATGGTATCCATCATCCCGGGCATGGATGCACGTGCGCCTGAACGTACCGATACCAATAATGGGTTGGCGGCGTCGCCAAACTTTGTGCCTGTAAGTTTTTCTATATTTTCAATCGCTTTTTCTACTTCTGGTTTTAGTAGCTCAACTACTTTATCGCGACCCAGGTCGTTGTATTCTGTACAGACCTCAGTAGTTATGGTGAATCCCGGAGGAACCGGTACACCAATGAGGTTCATTTCAGCCAGGTTCGCTCCTTTTCCTCCCAGCAGATTCTTCATGTCTGCTTTTCCTTCGGCTTTTCCATTTCCGAAGGTGTAAACTCTTTTTTTACTCATAACGATTCTTTCTTGATTTGATTGGTATTATTATTTGGTTATTTTACGCTATTCACAAATTAACAGATTTTTTCTCTAATTTCATTCTGTTTTCATAATTACTGTTTAACGTTTGGCGATGTGAATTGCTTAATAGTGTATTAATGACGCTATTTTGCTATGAAGATGCGGTTTTATTTTCAGATATTGAAATAGTAGAACGTTAAATTTTGTTGATTTTTTGTCGGTGAAGTTCGGAAGTTATGGTGTGATTGTTTCATGAGGAGTTACCCCGATTCCGGTTTTTTAAGCCTGTTTTCAGGGTTGGTAGAGTGATATCTGGTGTCTGATATGGTAAAATAAAAGGGGGCTGTCTTATCTGACAGCCCCCCTTTGTTAATTATTTATGATCGAGTGAATTACCTTATCTGGTATTTGTTTGAGAATTCTTTGGACCGCATGAGGTAGTCAACGTATTGTGCTCTTCTGTACGCATGCGGATCCTTAAGATTTTGTTTCGACATTTTGCCTTTAAAGTCATCGATTGAATTATATCCTTTTCGATGCATCCAGTCGGTTATGACATTTAGCATTTGAGTGATTTTTTGAGTGCCGTTTTTATAAACGGTGCTTACCACTTGCACGGCGTCTGCTCCGGCCAACAGAGCGGCTACTACATCTTCGCCCTCCAGAATTCCGGTGTTTGCGCAGAGCGATGCTTTTACCTGACCCGATAACAATCCCATATAGCGTATCGTCATGCGGTCATCTCCTTTGTGGCTTAGGTTGTAGGGAATTTGCAATGCTTCCTCCCAAATGTCAATATCGGGTTGGAACAGCCTGTTGAAAAGCACGAAACCATTTGTTCCGGCTCCGTCTAATGCTTTTATGTACGCCAACGGGTTGGTATAGAATGGGCTCAGTTTTACTGCGATGGGTATTTTAACAGCAGCCCGAACTTTTTTGAGTGTTTCTAACTGGTTCTGCTCAATGGCTTGACCTTGCTTGTCAATATCTGAAACAGTTGAGTAAAAGTTTAACTCCAACCCATCGATACCGGTTTCGGCCAGATGAATAGCATATTCTTCCCAACTTTCGTTGTAAATGCAGTTTAAGCTTCCGAAAACCGGAATGGTAAGTGCTTTTTTCAATTCTTTGATAGCAAGCAGATGAGCTTTGGGCCCTGAATGCTCTATTTTTGGGAAAAGGTTGACCATTTCGGCATTTCTGTCGTCATACTGATGCAGGTTCTCATCGAGTTCGGCAGCTTCCAGATTTAGTTGCTCTTCAAAAAGCGATTTGAATACCAGAGCCGAAGCTCCTGCTTCCTGAAGTTCTATGGCCAGTTTAGAGTCGAGGGACAGGTTTGAAGCACCCACGATAATGGGATTCTTAAGTTTGATACCCAGATAATTGGTTGATAAATTCATAGCAGAAATTTTAAGGGTTTTGTATCTCGTGGAAATGTAACTCAGTAATTGGATGGTGTTATAATAACAGATGTAGGGGCCAATGGTTCACTGTCAGAGGCTTACAGTGGTGTTTTGTTCTATGGCTTTTTCCGAAGGATGATATCATTGCCATTACATACATTTAATTGAAGATTAATTTACAAATTATTACCCGTAAAGGAAAGTGCCTCCTCTCTTTTTCGTAACATTTTAGTCTGTAAAAGTTTTATCCAGGTTTCTGCTCAATATGGTAATAAGGTGAGAAGCTATATTTGAAGCAGTTCCGGACATTCTCACTAAGCCCGGAAACATCTGCAGATAGTATCAGGAGTAACCTATCTGTTTCTATAACATGTAGCTTCGTATCACTTTGTGTTAATTCCGATTGTCGGAGTCGCATGTTGATACATACCAATTTTTCTTATTTCATCCTCTTTCATCTAACTATCTAAACATCTTCCATCTAAATATCTATCATCTAAACATCTGTCATCGGCCTTCGGATGGTTCTTGTTAAAGTAATCCAGAAATTTCACCTGTCTCAAAGCCATGCAGGGTTTTGCTGATTTAAAAAGATATTTTTTTTGCAAGCATAATTTGAAGAATTTACTATTTACATTGAATTTTTACTGGCGTAAATTTCGGTTGTCTAATAAGTAGTTAATTATGAAGCGAGCGATTTTGAGTTTGGTTACAGTGTTTTTTGTTGTGTTAAATATCTATGCAGCAGGATTCTATGTTTCAGTAAATGGGACTGCACGAGGCAACGGCACGAGGGCGAATCCGTGGAACCTACAAACAGCACTAAATCATCCATCCTCAGTGGTGGCGGGTGATACAATATGGATTTTGGGAGGTACTTACAGGGGTGAGTTTACCTCTGTAATTCGCGGTAGAGAAGGTGCGCCGATTTTTGTGCGGGCATTTCCCGGGCAAGAGGTTGTACTTGATGGAAATGTGAATACAGTTGAGTCGGCAGTATTAAATATCACCGGACAACATGCCTGGTATTGGGGGCTGACCATTACAAACAGCGATGCAACCGGAAATAATTATTATAAGGATGGAGTCTATTTTGCGGGACCTAACAATAAATTAATCAATTGCCGCATCTATAATAATGGAGGCAATGGCGTGGGGTTCTGGCGGCCAGCCCTGAATTCAGAAGTGTATGGCTGTGTGATATATAATAACGGATTTAGTGGATCAACCAGAGGACACGGTCATGGTATTTATTCGCAGAATGAGACAGGAACTAAAATTATCAGGGAGAATATTCTGTTTCATTCACATGGAAATGGTATTCAGATTTATACCGAAGGTGGATCCATTATGGGGTATCTCATCGAAGGAAATACCATCTTTAACAGTGGCATTCCTGGTGCTGGTGCCATCGACCGTAACATTATTATTGGAGGACTTCAGCCAGCAGATCGTATCTCAATTGTTGGCAACTATCTTTACAACCGAGCCAATATTACTTCAAAGGCGAGTGTGCAACTAGGCTATTCGGCCGTAAACCGAAATGCTGAGTTCTCTGGCAATTATATTGTCGATGGTAGCTTGTATATGATGAGTGGATGGAACTCTTTGCAGGTGACCAACAACAGTTTTATTGCAAGAAACTCGGGAATGCAGTTAATTGCTTTCGATAATTATAGCAATATAGCCACGCCATTATTTAATAACAACCAGTACTTTGTTGGCAATTTGGCTACACGTACATTCACTGCATGGCAAACTTTTAGCCGGCAGGATGCCAACAGCACTTATTCGAGTTCAGTGCCTTCTCAAACACGTGTGATATTGCAACCAAACCGATATGAACAGGGAAGAGGACACATTATTGTTTACAACTGGGGCAGGGAGACCAATCGATTGGTGAACCTGAGTTCCGTTGTCAGAAATGGTTCACAGTTTCAGATTTGGGATGCTACAAATATAGCCGCAGGCCCCTTGGTTAGAGGGGTTTATGCCGGAGGTAATGTGCAGATTCCGTTACAGCTTACTCAGATTGAATTGCCAATACGGTCAGATAGCTACAGAGATATTTTGCGTCATACCCTCCCCGAGTTCGGAGTATTTATTGTTACGTCATCCGCTAACGATGGGAATGTTTCCATTGGTGATGTTATCAATGAAGAGCAACCTCTGAAAATATCTGCTTGTCATCCCAATCCTACGGTCGATTTATTGGTTGTGGAGTATAAATCACCGGCTGCCATGGTTCTGAATATTGATGTTATTGATAGTGCCGGCCGTATGGTTATGAGAGATACTCACAATGCCACTCCCGGCGATAATTCCTACGTTACCAATCTGGCTTCGTTACACGGCGGAGTCTATTTGGTGGTTATTTCCGATGGCAAAAACCAATCGGCAACCTGTAAGGTACTTAAACGTGATTTTGCCATCAACCTGGTTCCTGAGGTAATGGAATTAACTGAAGAGTCTTTGCCGGGCATGAAGCCGTGACATAAAGTTTGATATGAAACCAAAACAGGCTGATGAATCAACTTCACCAGCCTGTTTTGGTTTCTGTGCTTTTTTCTCAGCACTGTTTTGTTTAGTTTGAGGTAGTTACTGAGTTAAAGTACTTATTCTTAACATTATACCCGTAGTTATAGCTGTACTCTTTTCTATGGAAAGGTATTCCGTTCATTAGAATGCTCAAATGCGGAATGTTTTTGCTCTTTTCATCTTTCAGGTTCATTGTTAAAATCGGTTTTGGCGTAGTGTTATGCCTTACAACCAATATGTTTACATCGGCGTAAGGAACAAGCAGGTGGGCATCTGCTACCAATCCAATGGGTGGCGTATCCAGAATTACAATGTCATAATCTTCCTGAAGCTGCTCAATGAATTGAATTGTCCCCTGTTTGGCAATTAATTCGGCCGGGTTTGGAGGTATACTGCCTGCAAATATGATGTGGAGGTTGGCCTGACTGCTATCTTTGAAGATAATCGTGCCCAAATCACTCTCTTTACCCGAAATGTAGCTGCTTAAGCCATGTCCGTTGACCGATATTTTTGCTTGTTTTGCCAAAGATGGTCTTCTCAGGTCAAACTCAACTAAGATTGTCTTTTTGTTCAGATGTGCAAATGAGCGCGCAAGGTTTAGAGCGCAGAATGATTTGCCTTCTGATGGCAAAGTGCTGGTAAGCAATATTGTTTTCGACTTCTTGTCTGTTGCATAATAGCCCAGAGATGTGCGCACGTTTCTAAAGGCCTCTGCAAGCATTGTATTGGCCTGATTGGCGTGTTTATTCTCCTTGGAAAGGGTCTTGTGTAAAGGTATTTGGCCAATGATTGGGAGATCTGATATCTCCTTCACATCTTCAACTTCCTGAACTTTATTGTTTAGGAATATAATCATGAAAATGATAACCGAAGGAATTAGCAAGCCTATAATCAAAATCATTAACAGATATTGTTTTGTGTTTGGCACCACCTTTCCACGTGATATGGCTTCTTCAACAATCTCGTTGTCGGGCATGTTGGCTGCTTTGGCCAACTGAGCCTCGGTCAGTTTTGTTAGAAGAAAGGTGTATGTTTCGTTGTTCATCTCCCGTGTGCGCTGTATGTTAAGGAGACGCTGCTCTGTTTTTGGAAGTTTTTGAATTTCAAGGCTGAGATTGTAAAGCCTGTTATTTACATCGTTTAGCGTGAGGTTTGTAGTGGCAATCACACTTCGGATGGTCTCAATGATGCTTACTTTAAGGTTTTCAATGCTGGCGTTAATCCTTGTAATGTTTGGGTTATCCGTGGTGGCGTTAAACAATAGCGCCGATTTCTCGGCATTTAGTGCCGACAGCTGCCCAATGAGCTGGCTCAAAATAGGATCCTCTATGCCCATAGAGGATGGTGCTATTATGTTTTTTACATCTCTGTTGTTTTGTATATAGTCAATCAGGTAATTGTAATAGTCCATTTTAGCTAGTATTCCAGCTCTTTGATTCTCAAGGTCTTGTGATTGGCTGATAATCATCTGTCCCTGATAGGAGACATCCATAACCTGGTTACGCGATCTAAAATCCTCCAATATGTTTTCAGCTGCACCAAGTGAATCTGCAACGCCAATAAGCTGTTTTTCAATAAAATCAATAGTGTTGAGAGCTATCTGGTTCTTTCTATCCAGAGTGTAGTTAACGGAGTTGTTTGCCAACTTGTTTAGAAAATCGACCCCTTTCTGTATGTTATTTTCCATGATGGAGAGTTCAACAATGGATGCTCCAAATTGAACCCTGCGCATGGATATTTTTGACTGATACTGCCCTGCCATCCGTCTTATGTTGTTGATGGTGAAGCTGTAGGTGTTTTCATGATAGTTGCTTCCGGGAATATTCTCCTCAATAGGTACAATGGTGAAGGAGAATCGTGGATGGTTAACCTTTTCAAAGAAGTTTACTTTACGCGAAAATTCACCACCATTCTCCCAGGTAAGCAAAAATTGGTCGCGCGAGAGAAACTTAATTTTAAATGCCAGGTCGGTTGGTTTTACCTCTGAAGAATCAATAATTACTCTAAATGGTGAATAATTATATATCTCCTGAGGCCTGAATATACTCTCTCTAAAATAGGACACTTCAAAGTCAAGCTGTCTGAGTGTACGCTCTATTTGTCGGCGCGAGGTAAGGATAATCAGTTGGTTTTCCATGTGGCTCTGGTTTCCCAGAGAGATACCGGGCAACGCATTGTCGCCAACACCAACGCGAGGCGCAGCTTCACCAGCATCAGAAATTAGTAGCTGCACACTGATACGATAAAGCGGTACGGTTGTCTTATATGAAGCAAATGCTGCAATCAGGGCAATGAGAATAAATACTGGGTATATGTACCAGTATCTTAAAATTTTGAAGAATAATTTCTTAAAATCAATATTACGCTCCAATTCAACTTCTTCGTTCTTCATGATATACAATTAGGGGTTAATTTGTAACAATTGAATAGATAAGGAGTGAAGCACTCATAAAACTCATAGCAAAGGATAGCGGGATGGATGATAGCGTCCATTGCTTCAACCTTCTAGGTTCCACATATACAATATCGCCTGGTTTGAGATAGAAATAAGGCGAATACATGATTCGCTCGTCGGTTGTATCAATGATTAGCATTTGGGGTATGTCACCATCTTTACGTATTAGCCTCACTCTTTTTCGGTTGGCAAAGTCGGTCATGTCTCCGGCAAGGGCAATGGCTTCGATGATGGATATCTCTTCACTGTTCATGAGAAATCGCCCGGGACCGGTTACCTCACCCATTACAGTGATGTTGTCGTTGAGAAGCTTAACAATGGCACCGCTCTGGTCTATGTATTTGCTTGCTGCCAGCTCTACTTTTCTGGCAATTTCATTCAGAGAGAGGCCTGCTACATAAATTTTTCCAATAAATGGATAGTCGATGGCGCCGTCTAATCCTACCCGATATCCCAGAAGGCTTGCTGACATCGGGTTGCCGGCCATGGTTGTGTATCCGGATTCGTTGTTTAGGAATGCTGAAGAGCGTTCATCTAAGCTCGTAACCCTAATGTAGAGAAGGTCGTTGGGTTTTACCAGGTAGTCTTTTTTCTCAATTTTATATTGTCCTTCAAGTTCATCGAGTTTCCTCGCCATATCACCTTGTAAATATATCGATTCCTTCAGGGGAACGCAAGACGAAAAGCCTATCAGTAAGGATAAGATGGTTAAAATGGAGTAACGGTTTAGTTTCATACCAATATCAATTTATGCATGTGCAATTTAATGATTTGAATGTTAAGTGATACAAATATTTATGGTGGTTTTATCACTTGTTTGCATTAGTTGGTCAAATTATATACGAGTGTTTTAGTCTTTAAATTTTGTGTTTTCATTTTTTAGAATACGTATTTTTATAGATGTCTTAATCTTCTTCATTTCTGATGTATGCTATTTGATGGTGTTTCAAGTGTTTGTTTGTCAAATTCTTTTGAGTGTATGTTTGTTGTTGTTGTTATTAAAGATTATTTTCAGTAAATTAAACGAATCACTATTTATACCTTAATCCTGTGTCTTTATGTCAATTCTTCGACAGACTCCCTTTTTGAGAATGTTTGTGCCGTTGGCCACCGGTATTGGTTCTGGTTTTTGGCTAAGTGGCATTCGGCCTTCAGCGTTTTTTCTATCCATAGTAATAAGTGTCCTGCTCATCTTACTTATCAGTTTATACACCAAAGCGCGACAGCATTATGGACTTCGATGGATGTATGGAGTCATCGCGTTCCTGTTTCTCTTTTTTTGTGGTTTCCTGCTTTATGATTTAAGCCATCCAAAACTGATTTCTGATGAGCATCCTCTCGAAGCGCATGGTATTGCCGAATCGTTTGAGGTTCGCGAAAACGGATGGAGTCGTATGATAATGAAGCCTTTGAATGTGTTTTTGGAGGGCGATTTGGTGAATGGTTTTACCGATGGCTTATGGATGGTCATGGTAAAGGGAGAGTTGGAAAACGATATTCAGCCTGGTACTTTGGTTTTTGTATCGGGAACACTCCGGGAATTTCCTGCCGCATCTAATCCCGAGGCTTTTGACTACGGTCAGTATCTTGCTCGAAATGGCTTTTCCGGACAGATGTTTATCCGTTCAAATTACTTACAAGTATTGGAAAGTACACCAGCAGTTTCATTCAGGCTTATCGCAGCCGATGTGAGGGAGGGCGTATCACAAACATTGCATAGGTATGGCGTTTCTGATGCAAATTTACCGGTGATTAGCGCGCTTTTGCTTGGCAATCGTCAGGGGCTCGACCGGGAAACGACGGAACAGTTTATACGGAGTGGTGCAATACACATTCTGGCGGTCTCAGGATTGCATGTGGGTATTCTTTTTCTCATGATAAATGCGGTGCTCTCGTTGTTTTTTAGTTCACGTCATCCGGCACGCATTGTTATCTCTATTTCGCTGCTTTTTATCTATGCCTTTATAACCGGCTTTAGCCCATCGGTTTCGCGTGCGGTGCTTATGTTCGCAATTTTACAGGTTGGGAAGGCTTTTAACAGAGAAGCAAACATGTATAACTTACTCTGTGTTTCTGCCTTTATCTTACTGATATGTAATCCAATGTTTTTGTTTCATGCCGGCTTTTGGCTGAGTCATCTGGCCGTGGCAGGTATTGTAGCATTCTATCCGGTTATCAATGGATTGGTCACATTTCGATTTATTGTTTGGCGCTGGCTCTGGTCAATACTTTCGGTCTCGCTGGCAGCGCAGATTACAACATTCCCCTATTCCATCTATATGTTTGGTGCGTTTCCACTCTATTTTCTCTTGGCCAATGGGTTTGTATTACCTGTTGTGGCGCCTATTTTGATATTCTCTTTTTTGGTGCTGATGTTGCAACCATTCACATTTTTAGCACATGTGGCGGGTGGTTTACTCAATGCGCTTATCGATTTTATGGTAGCGATGGTTTCATGGATCGAAGGACTACCGGGTGCCTACGCAGAGTATTTGTGGTTTTCTTTACCACTCATGGTGGCGCTTTATGCTTTGGTGTTTTTCTTATATCGTTTATATGTCAGGCCATCCTGGGGAGGATGGTTAAGGTTAACGGTAGCTGCTCTGTTCGTATGCGTTATTGCCAATGTTCAATTTGTATCAAAAGCATCTGCCCATACGTTAGTTGTGTATGATGTCGGAAAACACATCCTAATAGATATAGTACAGAACGGGAGTGTAAGTCAGTTTTACTCTGAGGGACTAGATGATCGCGCAAAACGTTATGCACGTGATGGTTTTATCAGGTCTCGGCGATTGCGGGATGCCGATACACACATTCTGAAATCTCCCGGCGCAATGGAGAGTGCAGAGGTTATTGAGTTCGAAGCAGTTGGGTTAACGTATATGATTGTCAATGGAAACGGAACTATTACCATCCCTCAAACGTTTAAATACAGAGTTGATTGCCTCATCCTAAACGGGGCTTTGCGGGTCGAACCTGAGGTGCTTTTGTCATCTGTTGAGTGTAGCAGGGTTGTGTTGGCAACGGATTGTCCACCCTGGATGTTGGTGAAGTGGGAGGCGATGAGCAGTGAGAAGGGAGTAAATCTCCACAATGTACGTAAACATGGCGCGTTTGTAGCATCTAACTAGAATACCTTTTTTCTTGTTGCCGATTCCCGTGCTTTTGTTTCGCTATTTGGTTTTTATTCTCTTATTTTGCTGCCTGTTTGTTCAAAAAATTAGGAAATGAAGATTTTGATTGCCGGAGCCGGAGAGGTTGGGAGTCATCTTGCAAAGCTATTTTGCAATGAGGATCACGATGTTATTCTTATGGATAGCGATGAGACGAAATTGCGCAAGGCGGAATCTCATTTTGATTTGATGACCGTAGTAGGGTCTGTAACTTCAATCGAAGATCTTAAAAGTGCACAGGTTAAGTCGTGTGATCTGTTTATCGCTGTGCCACCTTACGAGGAAGTAAGCATTCTATCGGCTATGCTCGCCAAAAAGTTAGGCGCTCGCAAAACCTTTGCACGCATTAATAACAATGAATATCTGCAGCCCGAAAACAAAGAGTATTTCAGGCAATTGGGCGTAGATGAGATAATTTACCCCGAACACCTGGGTGCACGCGAAATTATGGCATCGCTCAAACAGGTAGGTATACGTCAGATGTTTGAATTCAGCGATGGCAGACTATTGCTGTATGCTGTAAAAATTAGAGATAATGCACCCATCGTAGGTCTTACTCTCTCGCAGGCCTCTGCCATGCACGAAACCAATGATTATTTCACTGTTGCCATTAACCGCGATGGCAAAACAATTATTCCGCGCGGAAACGATATGTTCCAGCATAACGACCTGGCTTATGTGGTTACCACCAAATCGGGTGCCAAACAGCTGCTCGACGATGCCGGAAAGGTTCAGTATGAGGTGCGCAATGTGATGATACTTGGGGGCAGTCGCATCGGAAAAAAAGTGGCCAAGGAACTGGAGTACCAATACCATATAAAACTTATCGAGATTAATCGTGAAAAAAGTGCGCGCTTAGCCGATTATCTTGAAAATACCCTGGTAATAAATGGCGATGGTCGAAACCTGGATCTTTTAAAAGACGAAGGTATCGGAAAAACGGATGCTTTTATTGCAGTAACCGGCAATTCGGAAGTAAACATTCTGGCATGCCAGCTGGCTAAAAAAATGGGCGTTAAGAAAACCGTGGCCGAGGTTGAGAATATGGATTATATCGATTTGGCCGAGAACATTGGCATTGGCACCATCATCAATAAAAAACTTATTGCGGCCAGCTACATATACCGGCACACATTTAAAGCCAATGTGTCGTACGTAAAATGTCTTACTGCCACTGATGCCGATGTGCTTGAACTAATAGCTCAGAATGGCTCGAAGATTACCCGCGGTACACTCAAAGAGCTTGACTTACCAAAGGATATGAATATTGGAGGTGTTATCAGAGGCGACGAGGTTATTATTCCTAACGGCAGCACACGTATTCAGCCGAGTGATAAGGTGGTGGTGTTTGCACTACCCTCGGGAATTAAAAAGGTCGAAAAAATGTTTTTGTAGAGGTTGGTATCTATTCAACTAAATCGCCTTTTCCTTGACGTATTATCTCAAACGGAAACGTTGTGCAATCCACAATGGTTGATGCTTCGTTTCCTCCGTAGCCACCAT
Organism: Alkaliflexus imshenetskii DSM 15055; assembly: GCF_000517065.1. Classification (GTDB taxonomy): domain Bacteria; phylum Bacteroidota; class Bacteroidia; order Bacteroidales; family Marinilabiliaceae; genus Alkaliflexus; species Alkaliflexus imshenetskii. Next base: position 2,977,089 of record NZ_KI912105.1, read on the forward strand.
CAATAACCGCATCAACCAAGTTGTTGTACTTCTCGTGAATCAGTTCCGGATCTGTAGTGTATTCAATTATCTCATCTTCGTCGCGAATTGAAGTGCTTAATACGGGGTTGCCCAATTCTTTCACAATCTCCAGTATTATCGGATTGTCAGGAATCCGAAAACCCACGGTTTTTTTGTTGTTTTTGAAGAGTTTTGGGATGTTTGAACTCGCTGGAAGGATAAAAGTAAATGGTCCGGGCAGGTTGCGTTTAAGTAGTTTAAATGTGTGATTGTCCAGAGCCTTGGTGTATTCTGAAAGGTGGCTCATGTCGTGACAAATGATGGAAAGGTGGTCTTTTTTAAGATTGAGCCCCTTAATCTGTGCAATTCTCTCTACGGCTTTGCTGTTGTTTATGTCACAGCCCAGTCCATATACCGTATCTGTAGGATAAATAACCAGTCCGCCTGATTGCAGTATTTCAACTGCCTTGCGAATTTCGCGGGGATTTGGATTCTCAGGGTAGATTTTGATTAACATGGCATTGCATTTTAAACAAAGATAGAGATTTTTAAACGTGGTAAGGTAATCTGGCGTGAACTCTGTTTGGTTGGGTAATTGTAGTTTTGTTGGTGGGCTAAGTTATCTGTTTTATTACGAGGTGCTTGCGTGTGTGGTCAGAAGCGGTAAGGCACAAAAAAACCGACTATTGTCGGTTGATTGCGTGGGGGGAGGAGGATTCGAACCTCCGAAGTCGTAAGACAACAGATTTACAGTCTGCCCCAGTTGGCCGCTTTGGTATCCCCCCAAAATCTGTTTGTCAATAAAATTATGGTTGCTTACACAACCTGAGAGCCAATGGAGGGATTCGAACCCCCGACCCGCTGATTACAAATCAGCTGCTCTGGCCAACTGAGCTACATTGGCAGGTGGGTAAGTGCACTACATCGCACCGCTTCAACCGCCTACCCTTGCTGCCGTCAGACCCTGGGGGAGTTCAGCAGGAGCTGGTCGTATAGGACTTACCCGGCGACAAAAGTATAAAATTCTACTTTCACAGCAAGGTTTTCGAGTGTTTTTTTTTGATTTTTTTTGATTGGTTATTTCATCTGACGCATTTCCAGATATTTATGTTGCTCCAAAATATTGCTGTGTGGTACTGTTTTATCGCAGTTTGAATTTTGGGAGTGCCTCGCTTGGTGTTTTGGTCGTATTATGGCATAGTAATTCTGTTTGGCATGCAAACGGATTACAAGCTTTTTTCGCATGTTTGATAACATTTCGGGATGTGCGTATGGATTTATACAATAGTATTGATATTTTTGAAATGAAATAAATATGATGTTAGTTATGAACGAGAATCGCGGTTCTAAAATTCAATACATTTTATCGAGCGGAGCAAAACTGGGTATCGCTCAGACAGTTCTGTTGCTGTTGTTATACTTAACAGGCACAATGTTTAAATCGGGTCTGTCAGCTATTAGCTGGCTAATCTACGCAGCAGTGATATATTATACCCTTAAAATTTACCGTGACAGGTTTATGGATGGGTATGTAACCTATTGGAAGGGGGTAGGGTTTGGCACCCGTATTTCAATGTGGTCGGGCGTGATTGTAGGCTTCTTCTATTTTTTAATGATAAAGGTTTTTGACCCTTCAATGGCGGATTCGATGATTGCTGAAGCCGAAGAAGCTTATCTGGCAATGGGACTTTCCGAAACTTATGTGGAGTCGATGCAAGATGCCATACAACGTGCAGCCAACCCGTGGGTGCTGTTTTTTTCATCGATACTCAATGGGCTGTTATATGGTTTTATAGTATCATTGATTGTATCCATTTTTACCAAACGGAAAGGTGATCCCTTTCAAGAAGCTATGAAAGATGTATCATAACTCTGCAGAACTTGAGCTTTCATTGGTTATTCCGTTATACAACGAGGAGGAATCACTTCCTGAGCTTGTAGATTGGATATGCAGGGTGGTTCGCCCTGTTACGTCGGAATTTGAAATTGTGCTGGTCGACGATGGAAGTAAGGATAAATCATGGGATGTGATTCAACAACTCAGTGTTGATTATCCTGAAGTAAAAGGGCTGCGTTTCCGTCGAAATTACGGAAAGTCAGCCGCCTTGCATTGTGGGTTTAGCGAGGCAAGGGGTAAAGTTGTGATTACTCTGGATGCCGACTTGCAGGATAGTCCGGATGAGATACCCGAACTCAGGCGTATGATTTTGGAAGATGGCTATCATTTGGTAAGCGGATGGAAGAAAAAACGATACGACCCGCTCGGAAAAACCATTCCAAGTAAATTGTTTAACCTCACGGCACGTCTGGTTTCAGGTATTAAACTGCACGATTTTAATTGTGGTTTAAAGGCTTATCGCAAGGAGGTTACTGACAGCATAGAAGTGTATGGTGAAATGCACCGTTATATACCTATTCTGGCACAGCGTGCCGGCTTTGGTCGTATTGGCGAAAAGGTGGTGCATCATCGTGAACGAAAATATGGTGTGACCAAATTTGGCATTGAAAGGTTTGTCAAAGGATTTTTGGACTTATTATCTGTGATGTTCATCTCTAAGTTTGGGAATAGACCAATGCACTTGTTTGGTTCGCTTGGCACACTCACCTTTGTGGTAGGTTTTTTCTCTGCACTCTGGCTGGGGGTTCGTAAACTTTGGTTTGTCTATCATGGGATTCAAGCGCCTTTGCTTACCGATAGCCCGTACTTTTTTATAAGTCTGGTTTCCATGATTCTTGGAACGCAGTTGTTTATGACCGGTTTTATTGCCGAACTTGTTTCGCGTATGCGCCCGGATCGCAATCAATATCAAATAAGAGAGAAAACAGGAGGACAAATTGATGGCATTTTATGAGAGTATAGCACCGTGGTATGATTTTATTTTTCCGGTTTCGCCCGTACAAGGCGAATTTATAAAAAATCAGACCGACGGGGTAAACGGAAAGCACCTGCTCGATGTGGGTTGCGGAACCGGTAATCTGGCATTGTCACTTGCTTCTCAGGGAGCCATTGTTACCGGCATCGATTTGGATAAACAGATGCTTGAGATGGGCGCTCATAAAGCCACTGATTACTCAGGTGTCAGTTTCCAACAAGTCAACATGCTCGAAGTAGCCAAGTGTTTTGCGCCGCATTCGTTTGATGGGGTAGCCTGTTTTGGCAACACATTGGTGCATCTGCAAAAGCCCGGACAAATTCTCTCTTTCTTCAATCAATGCGCCGGGGTTCTAAAGCCTTGGGGCAGCTTGTTGCTTCAAGTTATCAATTATGATTACGTGCTGGACAGTGGACTAGAGCGTTTGCCTCTTATCGAAAATGAACAGATACGTTTTGAGCGTTTTTATGAACTGCGAGAACAGGACGAGTTGATTAATTTCAGAACTGTTTTAACCGTAAAAGAGACCGGGGGAGAGATTCGTAACAGCGTGCCGCTACTTCCGATACGTCGTGATTTGTTGCGTGTGTTGCTCGATGAAGCTGGTTTTGGCGAGATTCATTTCTTTGGAGGTTTCGATGGTTCGCGTCTCACAACTCAATCACTACCGCTGGTTGTTTCTGCTCGCCTCGATTAGGTCACCCATTGTATTGTTCAACAATCATTTCAGCAACTTTTCGATCGATGGGGAAGGTGAGGTTGTCTGGCTGCATTTTTACAATGGGCATCCATCGCAAGTGCTGAGTGCTTTTTGCCTCATTAAAAATGGGAGTTTCGGATGTTGGTAGCGCCGGTAGTCCGGGTATCGATATGGTATAGTAGATGCTTATCAGCTGTGTGTTTTCGAAAAACATTGCCGGTTGAAAATAGTCGGTGGTGTAAAAGTGTTGCAATATTTCAATGTGGCAGTTAAATTCCTCCAACGCTTCTCGCTTTAGGCATTCAATGGTTCCCTCTCCAAAGTGAAGCCCTCCACCAGGGAATTTCGTCATTCGTATCCCATTAAAAATCTCATCCGACAATAGCAAATGACCATCATTTATACATATTCCGTAAACACGGATGTTGAACCTGGGAGATTGATTGTTATTCGGGGTTTGCATTGATATATCAAGTAAAAAAAGAGGAAGCCGGCACCAGATTAGTTTGTAAACCGTGAGAAAGAAATTAGTTGGTTCCGGCTTCACTCATTAAACAAAGATAGTTGTTTTTGAGTATCTGTTTACTTTACTTTTTGGGTTTAATGATGCTTAATATTAAAACCTCATTAAATTCTCAGTAATAATTGTAAAGTGTTTAATTTTTGTCTTGCCGATACAATTTCTGGGTTAAATCCATTCAATAGCCTGACAAATGGTTTCTGATAATTTCTGAAATTTTAGTGGTGTCTTCGGGATGAAACCATTGCATTTGCTCGTCGCGTCTGAACCATGAAAGTTGTTTTTTGGCGTAATGTCTGGAGTTGCGTTGAATAAGCTCTACGGCTTTTTCCATACTGTGATGGCCGTTAAAGCAGGCGAACAGTTCTTTGAAGCCAACGGTGTTTAGAGCATTAAGATTTTGATGGTCGACAAGTTGTTGGGCTTCGGATTCGAGTCCGTCGTCCATCATTTGCAGAACACGACGGTTTATTCTGTTGTATAGCTCATTCCGCTCCATGTTAAGACCAATCTTAAGAATGTCAAATGGCCGTTCCTTTTTTGTTTTGGTACGAAGCGATGAGTAGGGTTTGCCTGTCATCAGACATATTTCAACCGCATGGATAACTCTCTTGGGATTTTTCAGGTCAACCTGCTCGTAAAAAACAGGGTCGAGAAGTTTTAGCTGTAGACGAATGGCATCAAGTCCTTCATTTTCGAGCCTTTCCATGAGGTCGTTACGTAATTGTGGATCCACAGTAGGCAAGTCGTCCACGCCGTTGCAGAATACATCAATATACATCATGGAGCCACCAACCATGAACACGATGTCATATCGGTTAAACAATTCAGCAGCAATACTCAGGGCATCTTGTTCAAACTCCCAGGCACTGTAATAATCGAATATTGATTTAGTACCAATCAGGTAATGTGGTACAAGGCTTTGTTCTTCTGCAGTTGGCGCTGCCGTACCAATGGGTATTTCCTTGTAAACCTGTCTGGAATCGGCTGAGATGATACTGCTGTTAAATTGTTGTGCCAGATGAATCCCCGTCCGCGTTTTGCCAATCCCGGTGGGACCGGCAATCACCACCATCAGTTTCGACATTTTTTCTAATAGTAATTGTCCGGATCCAGATCTTCGTCGGAGTATTGATCCGGAAATTCATCGTCCGTATTGTAAAAATCGTCTAATTCATCGTTATAGAGCTCTTCCTCCTCAAATGAGTCTAGGCTGAAACCTTCTTCCAGGAACTGCTGAGGCGGTGTACCTTCCTGTCGGGTGCAAACAGGTTGTTTGAGTGAGCCCTCGTCAATTTGTGTAAGTTCCATGAAGAGAACTCTTTCGGCAAAAAGGTCGAATGCATAAAGCAATCTTTGTTTTTTGTCACGCACAAGGTCTTCAAGCGCTACTTTGTCCATAACCAAACAGCCGCTCGCCTCCTCCATCATGTCTATCAGCGTGATTTCCTGCTCCTTATTCCATTCGTCATCTGTCACGAAGAATGACGCCATTTGGGTGTTGTCATAATCGAGACGTTGCTGTATAAAGTTGTGCAGATCAAGAAACCGGGAGCCACTATCGATGGCTATATCTATCAAGAAATCATCTGATTCGTTACTTATGGCTCTGAAAAAATAGATCATAAAAAATGAAATGTTTATGCTTGCAAAGATAATACTTATATAATGGTGCTATTGGTATATTTGTTCAATAACGATATAAAATGGTCGAAAGTTTCGTTTTGTTGTTGAAAAATAATAAAGTTAGATTTGTTGATTCTATAAGGTGTTTTGTTTTGAATTGATTTATGAAGTTTTGTAGCAGATTGGTTTTGCTGTGGGCTTGCTTGCTGCCATTTGTTTCTCTGTTTTCCCTCACCCCCGAAAACAACAGAGATTCTCTTGGTTTGTTTGACCGTACAGCGCAATTTGGTGAACAGCTAATAGACCTTCTTACTTATGAGGGAGAAAAAGGGGTTTTCGTGATTTACCCGGCCGGAGGGTACTCTTCACGAACAGGGCTGGAGTTTGGTTTGATGCCTGTTTTCAGTTGGCATGCTTCGGAGAACACTGATGGGTTCGTGAGCTCGCTGCTGGGAACTATTCAGTTTTCGACCAACGGGATGTTAGAATTGCGAAGTGAGCTGGATTGGTATCAGGGTGCCGAATGGCAGATTCAGGCCGGGTTGGGTTATCAGCGGGTGAATGATCGTTTCTGGGGCATCTATGATGCTGATGGCAATGGTGATGGTGTTAGTTATATTTCCAGACGCACGGCCGGCTCGATGCGTTTCATGCGTCAGCTTGGTGGAAAATTCTATGCCGGGATGCTGTTTCGTGGTGATGGGTTCTCTTTCAGTGGACTTTTAGATGATGATGATTATGATATGGCCAAAGGTTATTCCATTGGAGGTGGGCCGGTGCTGCTGTTCGATAGTCGCAATCATGTGTTTTATCCGCAGCAAGGCTATTTTGTCACGGCTCAAATGACGCGGTTTGGAGTTTTGTCGGCAGGCGATTTTCAGTTTAACACCTATATGGTTGATGCACGAAAATACTTTTCTTTAGGCGTGAATGTTTTGGCCATGCAGGCATTGTGGATGTTTGCTGAGGGACATGAGGTTCCTGCATTCATGATGCCTACATTGGGAGGTAAGAGTGGACTTCGGGGCATTGGACATTCGCAACGGGTGATGCATAATGGCATCTCTGTTTTGAGAGGCGAATTGCGCATGCCGTTATGGTGGCGCTTTGGATGTGTGGCTTTTGGCGAACTAGGACATGCTGGCGTTAATCCATCGCCTGATTTAAATCATTTGATAGGTTCCTATGGCGGAGGATTGCGCTTCCGAATTCTGCCACGTGAACCTTTGCACATTCGTTTTGATGCCGCGGTCTCAACCATAGGCACAACAGGATTCTTTATCTCTCTCAAAGAAGCATTTTAGGTTCCCTAAATCTCATTATTCCATTCCGATAACGGTTAAGAATGTGTTTTTCTTATTATTTAAAGATGATTGGAATAACATCCTTTTGAATGATAACATACCATCGGAGTGTGTTTTGGTTTGTGTAATTTAATCCTGTTATTTTGTTGTGTTTCATTTGATATCTATGTAGTTTTGTTTTATCCCTAGTTTTGAAATAGGATAAATGAATGGTTTTTATGTTGAGCCTGTGATTCTCAAATCAACATACAGTCCGGCTTAAGTTTACATATTTTAATCAGATGAACGAGCCATAGGAAAGTCCTTCTCATACAGGAAAAGGTTTTGTGGGATTTTCATCCCGATAAATCGGGACAAGTTCTGGCAATAAAAACAAATTATAAACAGATGAAATTTTCGAAACGGACACGTTATGGATTACAGTTTTTATTGCATCTCGGATTGCAGTGGCCACGTTATATACCTGTTGCAGATGTGTGTGAAAAGGAGAATCTGCCCCAGAAGTTTTTGGAGGCTGTAGCGGCTGATTTGCGAAAGTCCGGCCTCGTAAAAGTAAAGAGAGGCGCAGGTGGCGGATATTGTTTATCGCGAAGCTTAAAAGAAATATCTTTTTTTGATGTTACTGAAGTGTTGGAGCCTGATCCGGATTCAGTTACCAATTCACCGCAGAAGTTATCTGGCAACGAAAAGGCGGTTGATTTGTTGGTAAATGAAGTTTATGCAGGTGTGAAGAGTGGTTTGAGAGATGTTTCGCTGGATAGGTTGCTGGCGCTTTATCAGAAAGACAACTCTATACTTTACTACATTTAGTAACTGCTTAAATTTATATTGGTTCAGCTTTTTAGATATATAGACCGATAGCTTCGATTAAACAGAAAGTGTGATCAATCTAATCCTCTTTCTCAACTACTCTATCTGTCTAAAATCTAAAAGTCTTCGCGTCTTTAGGATGTTTTATGAATTAAACCAAAACAGTTGCTTAGTTGATTTAGAGAAAATAATGATTTTAATAATAGTTGGTTACATAGTTAATTTATTGGTGATATGACAAAAATAGCAAATGATATTACGGGGCTTATTGGCCGCACATCTTTGGTTCGCATAAATAAGATGGCAGAAGGAGCAAATGCGGAGGTTGTAGCCAAGCTTGAATTTTTTAATCCTGCAGGTTCTGTGAAAGATCGGCCTGCCTATGCCATGATAGTGGCTGCTGAAAACGCCGGGATTCTGGATCGTGACACTGTGATAGTTGAACCTACCAGCGGTAACATGGGGGTTGGGCTTGCGTTGACTGCTGCTGTGCGTGGTTATCGTCTTATCTTGACCATGCCTGAGAGTATGACCATTGAACGCCGTAAATTATTGAAAAAATATGGTGCAGAATTGGTTTTAACACCAGCCGCTCAGGGCATGAAGGGTGCAATAGCCAAGGCTTTGGAGCTGGCTGATGAGCATCCTAAATCTTTTGTGCCCTATCAGTTTAAGAACGAAGCCAATCCGGATGTGCATTATAAAACCACAGCTCAGGAGATTTGGGATGATACCGACGGGCAGGTTGATGCGTTTGTGGCAGGTGTTGGCACCGGAGGAACCATTACCGGAGTAGGGCGTTTTTTAAAGGAGAAGAATCCGAATGTACGCATTGTAGCGCTTGAGCCATCAGCATCGCCTGTATTGTCGGGCGGACAACCTTCGCCGCACAAGATTCAAGGTATCGGTGCTGGTTTTATCCCTGACATACTCGACCGCAGTGTGATTGACGAGGTAATTACGGTTGAGAATGATGATGCCTTAAATTATGCAAATTGCGCTGCAAAGTCGGAAGGATTACTGGTGGGCTACTCTTCGGGCGCTGCTCTTTGGGCTGCTCTTGAACTGGCTAAACGGCCTGAGATGAAGGGCAAGCGAATAGTTGTGCTGCTGCCCGACACGGGAGAACGTTATTTGAGTGGATTTGAAATTTAACAGAAAAGGGGAGAGCACACGATTGGCTCTCCCCTTTTTGTTGTGGTAGAATCTTTTTGGTTATTTCAGGTATGCAGAAAGCATCCATACAACTTTCTCCTGCTGAGAAATATAGTCGGTAAGCAGGGTAAGGGTTCCTTCATCACCTGCTTCGTTTGCCAATGGAAGTATCTCTCTCTCCAATCTGATTAGTGTCGATAGGTTTTCCAGAGTTGTTTCAACAGTTGCAGTGCCATCGTTTATGCCTTTGGCCTCTTTAATTGTTGAAACTTTAAGATAGTCGGTAAAAGTATGTAATGGAGTTTCTCCTAGTGTAAGAATGCGCTCAGCAACTTCGTCAACTTTCAAAACAGCATCGTCATATAATTCTTCAAACTTAGCGTGTAGCTCAAAAAATTTATTTCCTCTGATGTTCCAGTGGAATCCGCGGAGATTCTGATAAAACATCTGATAATTAGCTAAAAGTTCGTTAAGCTTTCCTCCTAATTGAGCTGCTTCTTCGGCTTTTAGTCCTAATAGTTCACTTATCTTTTTCATGTCAGTCTGTTTTTTTATGTTTCAGCATGTTGAAACACAATTGTGGTTAATAAATAACGTACATGCCCGCTTTATAATTTTAATGGTTATTTCCTACTTCAAATATAGACATTTTGAACAGAATATTTAAATAGGAAATATCTATATCCCATCATTTGTGTTTATAGTATTTTTTTTTACTTTAGCTTAAATTAAACCTAATTCCCAAATTATGAGATTATCTTACTTTCACTCCCTCTGTGTTGATTTTTTTCTGAAGTTAAAACTCAGCATCTCTTCTCTTTCTTTTCTGAATGTTAAACGCTTAATCGTATTCAGCTTATTCGTAAGCTTTTGGTTTATTGGTGGCGAAGCTCAGGTTGCCAAATTGCCAGCGTTTGGCAAGGTTTCTATGGATGAGCTAAAGGCTACAGAGTGTCTTATAGATTCCGAAGCACAGGCGTATTATATTTTTGATAAAGGACAAACCGATTTTGTTTATTACAGCACCACCATACGTACCGACGAAGCCGGATCGGGAAAAGGATTTCAAATGAAGTATGAGCGTCATCTTAGGGTGAAGATACTTGACCAGGCAGCTGTTTCTGCTTTGGCTGATTTTGAATTGCCGCTTTATACCAATGGTCAGGATAAGGAGCAGATTGTATTCATAAAAGGGTTTACATATAATCTGGTGGATGGCAAAATTGTCAAAACAAAGTTAGATTCAAAACAGATAATAACTGATAGAAAGGATGATAATTGGATAGTTGTGAAGTTTGCCATGCCCGATGTGCGTGAGGGGTCTGTTTTTGAAGTTTCGTATCAGATATTAAGTGATTTCTTTTTTAACCTGCAGGAGTGGCAATTCCAGAGATTGTATCCTGTAATGTATAGCGAGTACAAAGTAGCACTTCCTCAATACTTTTTTTACAACGTTAATAACCAGGGATATTTGAGTATTGACCATGCAAAGTCATCGGCTTCCAAATCAATTGTATTAACAGTAATAGAAAAAGATCCGAGAACTGGAGATACCGAAAGATACTCGTTTAAGGAGGATTATAGGGAACACATCACCAAGTACTATACAAGAGATGTGCCGGCATTTAAAGTCGAGAGTTTTTTAAGAACGCCACGCAACTATCTTTCAAAAATCACATTTGAGTTAACCGGTGTTCAGTTTCCACGGTCGCCTTATAAAAACTACAGTAATAGTTGGGGCGATGTGAGTAAGGAGCTGATGAAATATGAGAGTTTTGGAAGGGTACTTACTCGAAACACATTTCTGAAAGATGAGGTAGAAGCCATTAAAAGTCTCGATTTAACTGCTGAAGAGCAGATTGTTGCTGTTTTTGAGCGCGTGAAAGAGAAAGTGAAATGGAATGGGGTTAACAGTTTGTTTGCAAGTGATCCCACTTTAAGACAGTCGTGGAATAAGGGTACAGGAAATAGCGCAGACATTAACCTGACTCTGGTTTCATTTTTAACTGCCATGGGCATTGAGTCCTACCCGGTAGCCTTAAGCACCCGCGCCAACGGCATGATTCCACTGTCGCACCCTTCCATCTCCGGCTTTAACTATGTGATTGCTATGGCAATGGTTGGCGACAAGGAGATTTTGATGGATGCTACCGATTCATTTGCAGGAGTAGAAATGTTGCCCGAGAGGTGCCTTAATGATCGGGGACGAGTTATCGATGAACATAAATCTAAATGGGTGACGCTGGATGCCAATGGATTATCTAATCAAGTTATTTCTGGAAACCTGACAGTAGATTCTAAAGGTGGTTTTAATGGCAATATAGAGATAAGTGAAAACGGTTACGTTGCCTGGAGCAGTCGTTCTGCTATTAAAAAGCACAGCAACGAAGAGGCTTATAAAGAGGAGGTGGAAAAGGCGTACAGAGGTGTAAAAATCTCTGACATCACAATTTCCGGAGCTGATAGTGTTTACGACGCTTTGAAATGCATGTATCAGGTATCCATTGAAGATAGAACGGAGCAAATAGCTGACATGCTGATTTTTAATCCGCTATTGTTTTTTGCACACAGTGACAATCCATTTAAACTCGAAAATCGTGACTATCCGGTTGAGTATCCTTACATGTCGAGACGCAGGGTTTTATTGACGTACACTATACCTGAAGGTTACGAAGTTGAGAGCATTCCCGCTCCCCAGCGTATGCTGGCTGAAGACAGAAGCTATACGTTTTTGTACAACATCACGCAATTGGGTAATACAATACATGTGGTTCATGATTTTTCCATCAATAAAACAATGTTTTTACCCAACGAGTACGATGCGTTAAAGTCATTTTATGCCAGAATAATTGACAAGCATGGTGAGAAAATTGTGTTGAAGAAGTTATCCAACTAACTTTTTGAGATGTGTGCTAGCCATTATCTATTTTGTTCATGATAACTATATTCACCATTATGGTCGCTTTATATCGAAGATTTGTTTTGTTGAGTGTGACGATATTGTTGTGTGCGGCGGCACATGGTCAAAAGTTTAAGCCGGAATATGCTTCGGTTCCGGATTCACTTAGAAAAGATGCCAATGTGATTGTTCGCAAATTTTTCACTGAAATTGAGCGTACTTCGTTAGGGCGTTTAACTCAGAAAGAGTTCATTGCCATTACGGTTCTCAATGAAAAGGGGAATCGCGATGCCAGTATGTATCTGTCTTATGACAAGTATATTAAGGTGCTTAATCTGCGTGGGAGAGTGTATAACAACTTGGGGATGTTGGTTAAGGATGTAAAAATGAAGGATTTTTATGACTCCTCCTCTTATCAGGATTTTATCTTTTTTAGTGACGACCGTGCCAAGATGTTTTCACCCAACATGAGAGAATACCCATATACGGTTGAATATGAATATGAAATTCAGGTAAATGGTTTTGTGCATATTGAAACCTGGTTTCCGATACCGGGATTTCATGTGGCAGTGGAGTCTGCAACGTTAGTATTTAAAACGCCCGAATCCATCAGTTTTAAATTCAAGTCCGATAATTACCCATTTAATTATGCGGAGAGTAGGGGCGATAAAGGCTTTGTTACCCACAAATGGTCGATGGAAGGTCATAAAGCAATTAAAAGAGAGAGTCTGATGCCGGCGGTTCACTCTTTTCTGCCTTATGTTTTGCTTTCGCCTGTAGAGTTTGAGTATCAGGGTTACCGAGGAGATTTTACCAACTGGGGTACATACGGTAAATGGGTAAATTCGTTGTTGGCGCAACGAACTGAACTTACTGAACCAACCAAAACAAGAATAAGAGAACTTACCGCAGACTTGTCATGCGAAAGAGAGAAAGTAAAGGCCGTTTACCAGTATGTTCAAGGCAGAACACGTTATGTTGCCGTAATGGAGGGGATTGGTGGTTTGCAGCCAATGCTTGCCACTGATGTGGATAAGTTTGCTTATGGAGATTGCAAAGCACTTAGCAATTACACCCGTTCACTTTTGGAGGCAATCGGCATTCAATCATATTACACAACCATTGGTGCCGATAATGTTTCCATTCGCGATGCAGATTTTGCATCAAAGGATCAGACAAATCATGTGATTCTCACCGTGCCACTTCAAAACGATACTGTTTTACTTGAGTGCACCAATCCTTACGCTCCTTTTGGATATTTGGGTGTCGCAAATTCAAACCGTAAAGCCGTAATGATAACTCAGGAGGGTGGACGGTTAATTGATATGCCCTACTTCTCGGAGGCAGATAATCTTTTTTCACAGGTCATGAAAATGGATATCAACTCGCGTGGAGATGCAGTTGGTGCACTTCAGGTTTCTGCTTCGGGATTGCGTTTTGATGGTTTGGGATATAAAAGAGTCTCTCCTGAAAGGGAGCAGCGGGATTTTTTATTGAAGAGCTTACCTATAAATAATTTGGAAATCAGCAGTTTTAATTTTCGGAATGAGGGCGAGACTTCCCCTGTGGCATTTCTGAATGTGGATTTTAAGGCAGGCAGATACGCAAATATATCAGGAAATATGATGTTTATCCCGCTCAATAAACTGGACAAATCACATGTGTTATTTCAAAGCCGTAGTGACAGAGGTACGGATGTCTATTTTCCGTATGGCGTTACCAATGAGGCCAATGTAGAGTATTTGTTGCCATCAGATTATGAAGTAAGCTTTATTCCTCAAGGCGAAGTGTTGGAATCGCCCTACGGCTATTATTCATTTACTTGTGAGGTGATTGAAAGTAGAGTAATATATCATCGAAAACTTATAGTTTACGGCGGAACCATTAAGAAGGAAGAGTACGCTCAGTTGTATGACTTTTTTGATAAGGTGGGAAAACTTGACAATGCCAACATCGTTTTAAAGAAGTTGTGAGTTTATATGGGTTGCTAAAGCTTGTCCTGCAAATAGTTTCTTATGAACTGTTGTGCATTTAATTTAGGATAATTGCTTTGATAGAACAGAAAAAGCCGGAAGATGGGTTTCATCGTCCGGCTTTTTCGTTGATTTGATAACTATTTGTTTTGCAGTTTAATGAGGTTGAGTGCCGAGCCGGCTCTAAACCATTCAATTTGTTGCTTATTGTATGAGTGGTTCACTTTAATGGTTTCTTTTGAACCATTGGCATGAATCAACTCAATGTTTAATGGCTTGTCGGGTGCAAACGCCTCCAAATCAATGAGGTTGATGGTGTCATCCTCCTGTATTTTGTCGTAGTCGGCTTCATTGTCGAATGTTAGCGCCAGCATACCTTGTTTTTTCAGGTTGGTCTCGTGTATGCGCGCAAAGCTTTTCACCAACACAGCCTTCACACCCAGATGCCGTGGTTCCATGGCCGCATGTTCACGTGATGAACCTTCACCGTAGTTGTGGTCGCCCACTACAATGGATGGGATGGCAACAGCCTTATAGGCTCTTTGTACTGCTGGCACTTCGCCATATTCGCCGGTCAGTTGGTTTTTAACCAGGTTTGTTTTGCCATTGAATGCATTTACAGCACCAATCAGCATATTGTTGCTGATATTGTCAAGGTGTCCGCGATACTTAAGCCATGGGCCAGCCATCGAAATGTGGTCGGTCGTGCATTTGCCCTGTGCTTTAATTAACAATCTAGCCCCGGTTATATTTTTCCCATCCCATGGATTGAAGGGTTCTAAAATTTGCAAACGGTCGCTTGTGGGGCTCACTGCCACATCCACATCCGAACCATCCCTGGCAGGTGCTTGATAGCCGTTGTCTTCCACAGCAAACCCTTTTGTTGGCAGCTCATCACCACTTGGGGCATCGAGTTTTACCTGCTGTCCGTCGGTGTTCAGTAAGGTGTCGGTAATTGGATTAAATTCCAGCGTACCTGCAATAGCCAGCGCAGTTACCACTTCGGGAGAGGCCACAAAAGCATAGGTGTTTGGGTTTCCGTCGGCGCGTTTGGCAAAGTTGCGGTTAAATGAGTGAACAATGGTGTTTTTCTCTTGTTTTTCGGCTCCCATACGAGCCCACATACCTATGCAAGGGCCACATGCATTGGCAAAAACTTTGCCTCCAATCTTGTCGAAGATATTGATGAAACCGTCGCGCTCAATGGTGTATCTAACCTGTTCGGAACCTGGGGTAATGGTAAATTCACCTTTTACGCTTAGCTTTTTGTCAACAGCTTGTTTGGCAATACTGGCAGCGCGGGCAATGTCTTCATAGCTTGAGTTGGTGCAGGAACCAATAAGTCCAACTTCAACTTTTAGTGGCCATCCATTTTTGCGCGCTTCTTCTGCTACTTTGGATATCGGAGTAGCTAAGTCGGGGGTGAAAGGACCATTCAGGTGAGGTTCCAATGTGCTAAGATCGATTTCGATCAACTGGTCGAAATATTTCTCTGGATTGGCGTAAACCTCGGGGTCTGCGGTGAGGTGTTGTTTTACTTCGTTTGCCGCATCTGCCACTTCGGCACGGCCGGTAGCACGCAGATATCGTTCCATCGATACATCGTAGCCAAAGGTGGATGTGGTGGCCCCAATCTCGGCGCCCATGTTGCAAATGGTACCTTTACCTGTACAGGAGATGGATTCAGCGCCATCACCAAAATATTCAACTACGCATCCGGTTCCACCTTTTACGGTAAGAATTCCTGCCACTTTCAGTATGATATCCTTGGAAGAGGCCCATCCATTAAGCTTTCCGGTGAGTTTTACGCCAATCAGTTTTGGAAACTTCAACTCCCAGGCCATACCCGCCATTACGTCCACTGCATCCGCACCACCAACACCGATGGCAATCATTCCAAGTCCGCCGGCATTTACGGTGTGGGAGTCGGTTCCAATCATCATTCCACCGGGAAAGGCGTAGTTTTCAAGCACTACCTGGTGAATGATACCTGCACCGGGCTTCCAGAAGCCGATGCCATATTTATTACATACAGAACTTAGAAAGTCATAAACTTCACTGTTGCTGTCTTTCGCTGTTTTTAAGTCGTCGTTTGCCCCAATTTTTGCTTGTATTAGGTGGTCGGCATGCACCGTAGTGGGCACTGCCGCTTGTTTGCGACCGGCTTGCATGAATTGTAAGAGCGCCATCTGGGCCGTGGCATCCTGCATGGCTACCCTGTCAGGAGCAAAATCCACGTACGATTTACCGCGCTCAAAGACTTTATTGGGTACCTCTCCGGCCAGGTGGGCGTAGAGAATTTTTTCAGTGAGAGTAAGCGGACGGTTCAGGAGTTGCCGTGTCTGCTCAACTTTTTTGCCGTAACCGGCATATACCCTGCGAATCATGTCAATGTCGAAAACCATAATAAAAATGTGATTTTTGTCAGTTTGATAAATGGATGTTCAAAAATAGGAAAAAAAAGGGATATCATTATCTAAACAGTTATTGGTGGGCGAATGTTCAATGGTGGGTGTTGTTCTATGGCTTTGTTTGTCAAGGTTTTGTTTGATAAATTGCTTTTTTTACCTTATCAGAATCTAGCATGTAATTGGTAATGATTAGTGAATTTGCACCTTTTTATTTGGTCTGTTATAACTGAATTTAATCTGATATGGGGAGGGGAATGATCAATTGTGGCTAAAAGATTTCTCGTTTTTTGTAACTTTAGTACATTAAGGAATTGTGTAACCATCCGCAGATATGATTTTAAACTATACACTTGATAAAAGCTTTGGTCCGGCCGGAAGCATCGTTGGTTATTTTTTAATGGCCGTTGGCATTTCTACCATTCATTTGTCGCTCTCCGGATTGGTTTTGATTATGCTGGGTTGTTTTATGGCTTTTTCTGCCTCCGGATGCTCCATTGATGTGGAAAACTTTAAGATTCGGTTCTCTAATAATTTATTTGGATTTATAAAAATAGGGACGTGGCATTATGTGCATCCAAGAATGAAGCTGGGCCTATCAAATTCAAAAATGACTTATAGGGTATACAGCATGAGTAACCGTTCTGTGGATATGAAGAGCTCCGATTTCAGAGTTTATATTTATGAGGAGAGCGGCCGCAAAGGGAATGCCGTTTGCCGTTTTAAGAAGCGCGAAGAGGCTGAGGCCGAATTGGCCCGATTGAGCGATTTGCTCGGTTTGGAGATAAGGGGAGAGATAAGATAGTTTATTCTGAATTTTAAGATTTTCAGAGATGCATTGAAAAACAATAGTTGCCATGTCTTTGTTTTCTCAACTGGTTCGCATCGATTGCGATTCAACCACCTGATTCATTAAACTCATCATTTTATGATTGGCCAAACAGAAAAGAGAGGCATTTTGCTGGTGGCATTTGGTACATCTGTTGCTGGTGCCAGTAACGCTTATGATTCCTTACAAAAACAAATTCAGAACCTGTTTCCGGATGTTGAAATCCGAAGAGCGTATACCTCAAACTTTGTACGCCGCAAATTAAAATCCGAAGGAATTTCGATTCTGTCGCCTGCGTCTGCATTGGCCGGAATGGCCGATGACGGTTTTACGCATGTGGCCGTATTGTCACTGCATGTGATTCCGGGTTATGAGTATCATGATTTGCTGATGATAGCCAATGCTTTTAGAAGAGTGCCGAAAGGCATTAATAGCATATCTGTGGGAGGTCCGTTGCTCAATTCACACGACGACTATGTGAATGTGACCAAAGCCATCAAAGATTTTTCATCCGGATTTCTTAATTCTGGTGATGTGCTGGTGCTCATGGGGCATGGAACCAGTCATTCGGCCAATATTTGCTATGCCGGACTTCAGGAGTATTTCAGAAGATTGGATGATTCAATTCTCGTTGGTACCATTGAGGCGTTCCCTTCTGTTCAAGATGTGATTATCCAATTAAAACAAAGAAAGGCTTCACGTGTTTGGCTGATGCCTTTTCTGACAATTGCAGGCGATCATGTAATCAACGACATGGCCGGAGATAAACCTAATAGCTGGAAAACACTTCTCGAATCCGAAGGGTTTGAGGTGATGGTAAACAGAACTGCTTTGGCTCAAATTGTTCCTGTGGTGGATGTCTGGCTTAGTAAAATTTCATTTTAAGCAGATGTCTGTTTGTTGATAGTTAGCTGCTTATGAGTTTGTGTGTTGAGAACAGAACAAAAGCAGCTGATGTTTGTTACAATTAGTTGGTTGCAGGAATTTCTATTGTCAAATTTCCTGCAACCAATGCTTTTTTACATAACAATCCACTGACGAATAGTTTTTTTCAGTTGAACTGACGACGATTGTGATGGAACATAATTGGCATATTAGGTTTGGGAAAGTCGTTATCTGATTATCTTTAAAATCGGATTAAGAGCTTTTTCATTAGAGTATGTGATTGTAAATCATTGTGATGAATTTAAAATAGATTTATGGGAAGATCCTTCGACAAGTTTCAGGAGAGAAATGAATTGCTTAACAGTCAGTACGATAAAACGTACTTCGACAAGCAGCACAAAAAGGGAAAGCTAACGGCTCGCGAGCGTATTCTTTTGCTTTTCGATAAAGATTCGTTTGAAGAGATGGATGCTTTTGTGCCTCCGGCAAACGTATCGTTTGGCAAATCGTCAAAATCGATGGGCGATGGTGTTATCGCCGGATTTGGGACGGTGAATGGGCGTCAGGTTTGTGCTTTTGCTCAGGATTTTAATGTTCTGGGAGGCTCGCTTGGGTCAGCTCATGCTGCTAAAATTGTTAAAATACAGGATATAGCACTAAAAACCGGAACGCCGGTAATAGGATTAATAGATTCCGGGGGTGCTCGCATACAGGAGGGAGTTGCCAGCTTGGCCGGGTATGCCAATATTTTCCGTCGCAATGTGCTCTCGTCGGGCGTGGTGCCACAGTTATCGGCCATAATGGGACCTGCGGCCGGGGGTGCAGTATATTCGCCGGCGCTTACCGATTTCATTTTTATGACAGCCTCGACCGGCTACATGTTTGTTACCGGCCCCGATGTGGTGAAACAGGTGTTAAACGAAGAAGTTACACCCGACGAACTGGGTGGTGCACGCGTGCACTCATCCAAATCGGGCGTGGCGCATTTTGTTTATAACGATGATGAGAACACCATTGCAGGCATTAAGATGTTGCTATCCTATTTGCCATCCAATAACATAGAAAACCCACCCTTTGTAAATACCGGCGACCCGGTGAACCGTGCCGATGAGTTGCTGCGCAGCATTGTACCCGACGACCCCGACAAGCCTTACGAT
The DNA here is from genome assembly GCF_000517065.1 of Alkaliflexus imshenetskii DSM 15055. GTDB lineage: Bacteria > Bacteroidota > Bacteroidia > Bacteroidales > Marinilabiliaceae > Alkaliflexus > Alkaliflexus imshenetskii. Next base: position 2,996,228 of record NZ_KI912105.1, read on the forward strand.
GTGCGTGATGTGGTGAACCTTGTTTTTGATAAGGATACCTTTTTTGAAGTGGCCGAAAATTATGCCCCAAACCTTGTGGTTGGTTTTGCCCGGTTGGGTGGATATGTAGTTGGCCTAATTGCCAATCAGCCCAATGTGCTGGCCGGTGCTTTGGATATTGATGCTTCTGTTAAAGGAGCCCGATTCATTAATTTTTGCGATAGCTTTAACATCCCTATTATCACGCTCGAAGATGTGCCCGGATTTTTGCCCGGTACCGACCAGGAGCATGATGGAATTATTCGTCATGGAGCAAAATTACTTTATGCCTACACGCGTGCCACCGTTCCAAAAATTACAGTTATTCTTCGTAAATCGTACGGGGGAGCTTACATTGTAATGAACAGTAAAGGCATTGGCGGCGACTTTAACTTTGCATGGCCCACAGCCGAAATTGCGGTTATGGGCCCCGAAGGTGCCATTGCAGTAGTAAACCGCAAAGAACTGGCCGAATCGGAAAACCCGGCAGCATTAAAAAAGGAGCTGGTGAAAAAATATCGCGACGAAATTGCCAATCCCTACATAGCCGATGAAAAGGGCTTTATTGATGAGGTGATTGACCCCGCAGCCACACGTACAAAAATTTACAGAGCACTTAAAATATTGGAGAAAAAATCGGTGAGTTTGCCCGGTCGTAAACATGGGAATACGCCGTTGTAGAAATTTTTGTTTATAGTTTATAGTTCATAGTTCATGGTTTATAGTTAACCCTCAACCCAAAACTATCAACTCTAAACTCAAAAACTTATTAGTTAATATGATACAATCACTTTTAATAGCCAACCGCGGAGAAATAGCTATTCGTATTGCACGAACGGCACGCCGTATGGGGGTAGTTGTTTATGCTGTAAGAACCAAGAAGGAGCCGGATGCTTTATATCTGTCGGCTGCCGATGTGGTGGTTGATTTTCCGGATACAGAGTTGCCGGTTTCGGAGTTCTTAGATATAGGTGCATTGGTTAAATTGGCTGTTGACAATGAGATTGAAGCCATACATCCCGGTTATGGTTTTTTGTCTGAAAATGCCGGATTTGCTGCTGCCTGTAAAAAAGCAGGGGTTATTTTCATAGGGCCACCGGCCGATGTGATAGATGCCATGGGTGATAAAATTAAAGCCCGCGCCTATGCCATGGAGAGTGGCGTAAATGTGCCCGGTGGCAGTAAAACACCGCTCACAAGTGTGGATGAAGCCAAAACTTTGGCCGAAAAGATTGGCTACCCTGTTATCATTAAAGCCACTGCCGGAGGCGGTGGTCGGGGTATGCGAATTGTTTCTATCCCGGGTGATATGCAGTTGATGTTCTCTCAGGCCACCTCTGAGGCTCAGAACGCTTTTGGTAATGCTTCGGTGTATATCGAGAAATATATCGAGAATCCAAAGCATATTGAAGTTCAGATTGTTGCCGATAATCATGGCAACGTGATTCATTTGGGCGAGCGCGAATGTTCGGTACAACGTAAACATCAAAAATTGCTCGAAGAAGCCCCTTCGCCGGCGCTCGACAGCCGTTTGCGTAAGAAGATGACTTCGGCAGCAGTGGCATTGGCTAAGTCGATAAAATACAAAAGCCTCGGCACTGTTGAGTTTTTGCTCGATAAAAACGGCGATTTTTATTTTATGGAGATGAATACCCGTTTGCAGGTGGAACATCCGGTAACGGAAATGATTACCGGGCTCGATTTGGTGGAGTTGCAGATTTTAATTGCTTCAGGCGCCAAACTACCTGTTAAACAGCAAGAGGTAAAATTTCAGGGCTGGGCCATCGAATGCCGTATCAACGCCGAAGATGTGCAGGCTGGTTTTGTGCCTTCAATGGGAATTATTCGCGGCATACGATTGCCACAGGGAAATAATATCCGCATTGATACCGGTGTGCGTCCGGGTTCAGAAATCACACCGTTTTTCGATTCCATGGTGGCCAAACTTATTGTTCATGCCGACTCGCGGGCCGAGGTAATTGAGAAAACGCTGAAAGCTTTGCGTCAGTTTCATGTGAAAGGGGTTAAAACCACCATTCCTTTTTGCAAAGCTGTTTTGCACAACCCCTTGTTTCGCTCGGGATATTTCGACACTTCTTTTGTTGAAACAGCCATGGATTCGCCCGTACACCGCGAGCCTCAGGAAGAGTTCCTGGCAGCCTTGCTGTCGGTATATGCACAAACGCACAACACCACGCCCATTACTTCCGACGAGGTGCAAATTGACCCATGGGTACTTAAAAAACGAATTAGAAATTTTTAGTTTTAACGGATGAAGACAACAAACACCAAAAGGCTTATAGCCACAGGTAAAAACAAAGAACGATACAGCTTTACCGTTAAAAATCGGTACGAGTATAATTATAAAAAAGAGAAACTGGTAGTAGAACTCATTGATGAACCGGACGGTTTCACAATACTCTCATGCAACGGGGTGCGATATCCGGTTGAGATTGTATCGCGTAGGCAAAACCATTACGAAGTACTGGTAAATGGGGTTGGTTATTCTTTTGCAGTAGAAACACCATTTTCACTAAACAGAAACAAACTACTTGCATCGCTCAACCCCGGGGGAAGAGTCGAAACAATTACATCGCCAATGCCGGGTAAAGTGCTGGACATACTGGTTGAGGCGGGGCAACAAGTTCAGAAAGGCGAACCACTGCTAATACTTGAAGCCATGAAAATGCAAAACAGTATTCTTTCAACCGTTTCGGGACAGGTGGTTAAAATAACCGTGGCAAAAGACGAGAATGTGGCAAAAGGAGCAGTGCTTATTGAAATAAAATAAGAAGACCCGTTCTGTAATTATATTAAAACTATTTTAAAGTGAAAAGTAAAATTAGTTTTAATGAGGGTTAGCCTTTTCATTGTTAAAATGATTAATTAGATATTGCTTTGTTATGCAGCACCTATTTAAAACATTTGATTTAATTTTAGGATAAATTGTTGATTTAACCAAATGTAAGAATAGTTGATTAGCTTACATATACATTGAAAAAGGGCAATAGTATATTGCCCTTTTTCAATGTATTTAAATTTTAATTTATTCGGGAACATATATAATTTCTCCGTTTTCGAGTTCGTAGGCAACGCCCACGCGTTTGCCCATTGTTCCGGTGGCGTTTTGGTCTTCGCTTGGAGTGTATCGGTTTATGGTGTTTCCTTCGCGTGTGATGATTTCCATATTATCTTTGCCCGGGTTTTTCACCATAGTAAAATCGTTGGTTGAAAATATTTCGGTCATTTGATAGCGGGTAACCAATGCTACCATAAGAGCAACAGCAAAAACCATAGCCACATCAAAAAGATTTGCCACAACGCTTATGGGGTCGTTATCATCGGTTTGCCTAAGAAGGTGCTTTCTCATTTTTAAAATATTTATTGTTTCTGATGGTTTACCGACTGCGACAATAGTTGCACTAGATATTCCAGGTTTGTAAAATCCTGTAGATACCATCGTTGTTTAACTTGTAGTGTAATAAAACCTATGGCACCGGTAAGCAGTCCTATAACAGTAGTTGCAAAGGCTACTTGCATGTTATGTGCCATTGAAGCTATATCGCCAGTGGCAAGCCCCACCAATGCAGGTCCCATCGGAATTAGGGTTCCCATTAAACCTAGTATTGGACCCAATTTGGTTAATGTTTTTGACAGAGCTAAATCTTTATCAGCATCGATTTCGAAACAAGCCAAAAGACGTTGCAACTGCGGTTTGTTACCTCTGTTTTCGGATATTTTCCGTATATAATTTACAAGCAAAGAGTTATTATTATGGGGCAAAGAGTCGCCAATTGACGAGAGGTTGTTTACATTTATCTGCTCAATTGTTTTATGAATGGCTACATCGGTTTTAACCTTTTGAGTGTAATGACCAAAAAAGCTACCTATTAAAACCAATGACCTGCCAAAAAGCAGCAAAAGAGTTATTACCACAGGAACTAGAAGACCTGTTGAAATCCAGTAAAGAGTATTGGTGATTGTTTCCATTTTTATAATTGATAATGATTTATTTTTAACTAAGCTGCTTTGCGATGCGGGACATGCCTTTGCGAAAGCCGGAGCAGTTTGCCAACTTGCGCCACAGGATTAATGTTTAGTTTTTTAAGCAGATACCCCAGCCCACCAAGAAATATTGCAATTGTTAGTAAAGCAAGCAAACTAAACCATTGTGGATTTTGCGGATTGTGAAACAACGGTGTGTCTTGAGCAGGAGCAATAGCTGCCAGCATAAGCGTTACAAGTGCTACGATAAATATTAATTCTCTGCGCAATTCACTCTCTGGTATTATATACCTAATGGCGATCGGAGCCAGCAAGACAATTGCGAATGTTGCAATTGCTATAACATAGGTTATCTGTTCAAACTTAATGCCCGGGTAATAGTAAAAACTTTGTGCCTGCAGATACCAGATTACAAGTAAAAACATAATGCCCGGAAAAAGCTTTAAAACACTTGAATATTTTAAACTCTTAAAACCAGAAAAACACCAGGCAATAAGAATTATCATTTCTAAACAAACCAAAATGGCCATGTTGGTCATTGTATCAAAACCCTGAAGAATTGAAACAATTTCACTTTTGGGTATATCGATTAAAAATGGCTGCATCGCCAGGGGTGTTAAAGCCGCTAGCGATGCTATTACCATGTTTGCGACAAGATTGCTAAAACTTTGGCGAAGAATAGACACCAAGACCAGCAATATCATTACCAAATGGATAAGATGTTCCATGGTTATATTATTTTCTTCGTTTACGTAACCAAATAGCCAAAGCTAATAAAAGGATAATGGCAATTACCGCCACTGCCAATGCGCTAAGAGGGGATTTCTCTGCAGTTGCTGTTTGTGATAATTGCTCACGGTTCATGACGGTGCCATCGGTTTGCGCATTTTCGTTGCGAACATTGCTCATTTGTTGGTTGTATGCCGGAGCCTTATCTGCATCGAGATTTGTGGCAATGAACTGACGCAATTTAGCATTGTCGCAGACAAAACCACTACATGCAGGGTTGTGCTTCTCTATTAGTTCGGCATGTAATTGGGCAATAGACTCGAGCTGTAGCTGCGACGCTTGCCAATATCCTTTACGAGCTGTTTCAAGCATAATGGCGGTAATTTCTTGCAAAGCTGCCGGACTGGTGTTCTCAAAAAACTCTTTAATGTTTAGGTTGTACTCATCGTTAACATAAACCGAGTGAATTTTATCCCACATTTCATTGTCAATAGCTTTTGGTTTCATCACATTCCAGCCGTATATGTTATTAACAATTTGGGCAAAGTTGGCGGCCGAAGATGCACTACCTTTCATTTGTTCACTTATATATGCGGGGTTAAATATTGAAGTGCGGGCTTCAACCCCAATAGCTTCCTTCACTTCCTGCATACGCGGATTGTGGCGGTTACGATAATCGCTAAAATATGCGTCGGGATCCTTACCTGTTACATGGCGAATGGCAAGATTTAAACCTCCCATAAATTCATATACATGGTCAAGACTGATGGCGCCCCAAGTGTTGTTCTGACGCGGTTGCACCACCAGGTCGGCATTATGTAACACCGCCTCCAACAAACCTTCGCGAAACTCGCCCCATTCATGTTCATTGCCATAAATGGCGCTCATATTGTGCAAATAGGTTTCGGCCACTTGCGATTCATTTTCCCAACGGTCGCCACTCTCAACCATTCCCATTATGCCGGTGCCATAACTGCCATTAACACCTCCAAACACTCGGTAAAGAGACATCTCACGAGCTGCACGCGGAGTTGCACCTTTCTCAACAAGCAACCTTTCAGTTACAACAGTACCTTCGGCTACGTTATTCGTAAACTCATCGTGTGTTGCATTGGCAGCCATAGCTACGGCACGATTTAGTAAAGCCAGCCTCGAAGCTGCCAAATCACGGAACTGACCTGATGTTTGAACCACAACATCAATTCGCGGACGCCCAAGCTCTGAGGAAGGAATTAAGCGCAAATCACCAACACGACCAAAGGCATCCCAAACAGGAGAAACCCCCAACATATACAACGCCTGAGCAATTGTTGCGCCTTCTGTTTCAATAAATTCGCTACTCCAAAAAGTATAACTCACCTTGCGAGGTAACTCCCCATTGCGCTCTATGTATGTTTCTAACGTTTTTTGTGCCAGTAAAACACCTTTATCCCATGCACTTTCCGAAGGCGTTGCCTCGGCATTAACGCTGAACAGATTGCGCCCGGTAGGTAATGTGTTTGGATTAGCCACGGCATCACCACCAGGCGATGGAGCAATGTAGCCTCCATTTAGTGCGTTAACAAGGGCGTTTAATTCGCCTTGTGGGGATGTTAACAGATGATTTTGATAGTTTAAGATGTTATCAACAGTTGTTGTTATGTTATTAAGAGCCTCTATATATGATTTCTCAAAATCGGTTAAAGGTTCTTTAGTATCCTCGCTATTGCGCGAAACGCCAGCCGGATACCCCCCGGTACTTCCGGATAGTTGTGCACCTATACTGCCACCTTCAGAGCTTCGTGGACGGCCTGCCGGGCTTCCCTCTGGACGCACTCCCTGTCTATTAGCCGGATGGGCAGATTCTTTTTCTACTGTCGGGTGCATTTTTCTGTGCATTTGCATGAGCTCGTCCATTGGTATTGCTGTTAAATTAGCAATTGATTGATGATTGGCAGTAACCTTACCATCTAATACCTGCTCAACAAACTTTTTGGCAGGCTCCAAATAAGTACGTGTAAAAAAGTTGCGGTTTTGCAACTGTTCAGCGCTGACTTTACCTCTTAAACGGTCGAGTGTTGCCACATTATATGCCAGAGGGTCGGTGCTCATTGCTAATACCGACGACCTTATTCGCTCACGGTTGTATGGTTCGCCCAGAGTATAAAACTGCCCAATAACTTTTTCGTTTGCCAGTTCGTCGGCAAAATTTTCTATTCGTTCAATGTCTCTTTCTGTATAAGGAACTGTTAAAATACTATCGAGCCCCAAATCGCGGTGAATACCAAGTTTTACAACCATTTTTTTTACTTCCAGCGATGCCTCAACCTGACCTGCGCCTTCGCGATTATAGAAAATCTTTATTTTTTCGTTGAGCGAACGAAACTGTTCACGTAAATCACTCTCCATAAAAGGAGGCGTAATATGCGATATTAAAGTGGCATAACTTCTTCTCTTGGCAATAATACCTTCGCCCACGTTGCTTATTGTGTACAAATAAAAATGAGGCAAACTGCCTACAAGTCGGTCGGGCCAATCGAATGATGAAAGACTAACTTGCTTTTTCGGAGTAAACTCCAGGCTTCCGTGGGTACCAAAATGCATCATAGCATCGGCATTAAAGCCATGTTGAGCCCATAAGTATGCAGTTACATAACCATAAGGAGGGGCATTGTCGGTGCCATGTACCATCTGAAAATGGTCATCGCCACCACCTGCAGCAGGCTGAGGCAGTAATGCCACATTCCCAAACTGCAACCGTGATACAGCAATGTGGGGCTCGTTATTTTTTACAATTGTCATTTTTGTTCCCGGAGCTTCTCCATAACTGTCTTGCAGTTGTGCAACAAGTTCCGTAGGCAAAGAATTAGCCATCCACATGTTAAGTTCTGAGGCTGATACAAGCTGAGGATTTCCATTTTCAAAGAATTTATTAATTGCTCCCTGCGCATAATCACCAAAAGTAGCCCCCTGTTGCATAATCATTTTCTCAAACGTTTTAAGGTCTGATGGTAACCCTTCCAGATTATATCCTTCACTTTTTAGTTTCTTTAAAAAATTATATAATGAAGGAACAACTTCCATGCCCGAAGCCACCAATGACGATTGACCGGCTCCTTTAAAATAAACAATAGCCAGTCTTTTTTCACTATTGGGTTTCTTTTTAAGCTCTAAAAAATTATTTACAATCGAAACAAAACTTTGCAACCTGTCGGGAATGGTTTTAAACAGATGAAATCCGTCTTTATCAATATATTGAGCAATTAGAGTGTAAGGATATATAGCACCATCGAGTTCGGGCATAACCACGCTTTGCGATAAAAACCCTCCCATCATCCCCATTGGGTCGTTAAGCCATTCTTCCTCTGTTTTAAGAATTGAAGTAGGGGTAAAAAGTGGGATGTTTCGATTCTTAAGCCATTCTACTGCAGCATCGCCGCCACCCATTGCCAAACGTCCGTGAGGCATATAAATAACAGCATCCGGATTAACCTCTTTAATCATGTCGAGACGCTTGTTACGCGCAAGGATAGGATAAACATTTAACCCGCTGTTTTCGAGAGCGGTAATAAGACTATCTATATGCCCGCGATTGCCCGCGTATGGATCTCCAATGCTTCCTACTACTGCTATTTTTGAAGCCTCCGGTTTAAGACTGTTTATGCTTTTTAAATAGGATTCATACTCTGCCAGAGTTTCAAAACTTCGATTTTCGTCTAAATGATAATACACGTCGTGTGGAATAACCAACAAATCACCATGTGCAGGGGCAAAAAAACGCTTTTTATCAATTTGGCTACGAATATACCTTAGCATGTTCTGATAATTGCTTTTGTTACGATTGCCAAGATATTCACTTAGCACTTTAATATGCACACTATCAATATTTGTAATATTGTTGGACGGATTGGTGACCGATATACTGTAAAATGGGATGCCTCTATCGGCAAGTTTTTGTAATTGCTCGCGCTCCTCGGCATTTATATTTAATCCCATGGCAAAAACTAGTACAAAATCAGCACTCTTAAGCTTGCTAATTTCCTTTTCGCTATAGTTCTTAACCGAAATAAATTTATCATCGGTTGATTTGGCAATACTTGCAGCCTGAAAATTGGGAAAGTTTAACAGAGCTACATTGGTGGTTGAGGCTGATTTTTGATATAATATGAAAGAGATAATAGCAAAAGCGCACACCAATAAGCCTCCAACTATTTTTTTCTGATGTTTTTTCATTTCTTTAAGGATGTGTTTTAAGAAAAACGTTCAACTTCACGCTGTATTGGGTTGGTTTAGATACTGTAAATGTCTGACCAGATAAGTATTGGTCAGACATCATTACATAGAGAAAAAGATAACAAACTATGGGTTAAGGATAGTTTAAGTGTTATGATAGAAGCTACTCCTTTATATCAGGCTAGCATCTTTTAGTTGTCATCGGACTCTTTACTCTCCTTTTTTAATAAGTGCATACTCAATATTCGGATAGCCGCGTGTTCCGCCATCATCTGTAGTGAAGTTTAAGAACCTTAGTTTGTAATAATTTCCGAAGGCATCTTTAACTACATAGAATCTGTCAAGCGCAACACCAATATTGCCTCTTGTTACTCTCCAATTGGCTCCAATGGTGTGTCTGTCAGTGCTGAAAGCCAGTGTTTGCAAATGCGTTTCACTCATCTCATTCCACTTAATGTTTTCTACCAGTACTTCAGATACAGTTACTAAGCCATAATCATTTGTGCGAACAAGGTCAGAGTAATAATATGGGATTTGGGTTCCATTGCTGAGCGTGGTTAAAACACCACCAGTCCATACAATATCCCAGTTCTGCTTTTTGGGTTCTACCTCAACAATCCCTTTGTCAAAACTAAAGTATATAAAGTTGTGGTCATTGTTTTTAGGGATATTCAGGGTTTGATAGTTAGCATCATTTATGTTGGCATAATAGAGTGTGTAACCGTTCTCGTTACGGATAATTTTAATTTTTTTCCATGCTCTTGCAGCTATTCCACCACCGGTTCCACGATTAACAATGAAAACTTTGTTCTCGTTTACGTTAGATGAGATACTACCAATAACTGTTACATCGAGGTTTCCATTCACATCATCAATTAAGTTTAATGCGTTTGAGTTTGATGTGGCAATTGAAAGGTCAAGGTTCATTGTGTCCGATGCACCTACTTGCGAGAGGTCGAATTTGTCTAAACCTTTTGCTGTTGTGGCGGCTGTATTGTTTAGGATGACTTTGAAATCATCGCCACACCAGAATGCCAAGTCCCAGGAGTCTCTTCTGATTTGTGTTTGTTGGTTACTTCTGAAGTTTACAAAAACTGAGTTTACCGCACTAGCCCCACCTTCACCACCTTGCAGGGTCATTGTTCCACCGTTTGAAACGATGGATGAGAAAAGCACTTCGAGACTGCTGCGAACTCCTTTTACCAGATTTTCGCCTGCTTGGTCTATCGTAAGGACTATCCGTTCAGAGCCGTTTAGGAAAACATCGTCTTTTTTTCTGATTGTGATTTCCGCTTTGGTTTGTCCTGTAGAAACAGGGATATTGATTTTTCCATCAACGACTTCAGGAGTTGTAGTAAAAGACTCTCCATAAACTAAATCTTCTAATTCAACTCCTATAATGATAGTAGTTGAAGTTTCAACTGCTCTGGAGAAGTTTATTTCTATGGTTTTAGAACTTTCGGTGCTTTCAAAGCCCAACTGAGTTACACTAAATTCTGCCAAATTGTCTGGCAAGGCAGGTGTGTCTTTCTCGCATGAAGAAAAAAGTAAAACAGATATAACTGCCAGTAATAGAATTAATTTGTATTGCATTTTATATGTTTTATTGGTTAAACATGAGATTGTTTTTTGTTAAAAACTGTAATGTAGCCCTGCAAACCAGGACCGTCCGTAGCTAAGCGGCATGGGTCCGGAGGTGTTGTGCCCGCCACTTAGCAGTGTGGTATTTCGAACTGAGGTGACGTCGAAAAGATTTTTAATACCAAACTGCATATTTAAGTGACGAGTAATTGATTTCGTAGCTGTGATATCAGTATAGTGATATTCATCTATATAGGCTTTGTTAATAGTGTTTTGTCCATTGACTGTGGTTATTTCGTGAAATGGTCTGCGGCCTGTATATTTATAGTTTAGACCTAAGGTGCCTTTAATGCCTTCAAATCGATATAGCAGATTGGCATTTACCTCAGGTGACCAATCAAAATCAGGGGTGTTGCTGGTTTCTGAGTACCTGTTATACCGCCCTACCTGTGAAAAACCGGCTCCCGCTTGCAAGTTTGCTAATGAAATAGATGCCTCAAGTGTTCCGCCGGTCGTTTTGTGCGTATCAATATTTACATATGTTGTTATATCGGGCTCATTGGCATCACGTGCTGTAGAAATCATATCCTTAAACTGATTATAAAAGCCCGATAGAGTAACATTTATACGCATGTTCTGATTATGGACAGGACGAAATGTGAATGAGCCTGTGTAGCTGTTAGAATGCTCGGCTTTAAGGTCTGTGTTTCCTTTTATTGAGTGACTGGCATTAAAAAACCAGAAGTACAGCTCCCTTAATGCCGGAGCACGAAATCCTTTAGCATAACTTAGTCTTAAATCGCTACGATTGCCGAGCGATATTTTTGTGTTCACCGAAGGGATTACCGGAGGGGCGTCATACACCGAGTTACTGCTGAAGCGTGCCCCGGGTCTTATCTGAATTTGCTTTAAAGGACTCCATTCTGCAGCAACAAATAAAGACTGGTCGGTGATAGACGGAGTTCCCTGAATGCGGTCGCCATTGCCTTTGTCGTAACGGTATTCATAACCACCCTGAAAACTTATTTTTTCTGTAAAGCGATTAGTTGCTGTGATTCGCCCAAAGATGTTTTCGAAAGCTGACACGTCCTGATCTCCCTGAGCCATTGATAGTCTTCGGTCGCCTGTAATGGTATTGAGAGTTGTGGTTTGTGTTTTTCGTTCATAATCCTGATACGACCCCATAGCGTTAATAGTAAGGTTGCTATTTGCTTTGTAGGAGCCTTGGAGTTGATGGGTGAGTCGGGTTGTAAGGAAATCTTTATCGGTAGCTGAAAAGGTGTTGGGGTTGACGTCACCCAATCCGATAATTGTTTCATCGAGCCAGTTTAGGCGATACCAATACTCCGATTTCTTTCCCCTGTAACCGGTACCAACCTGTGCCATAAGCTGCTCGCGAGCTTTCCACTCTTTTGCACGACCAGTGTTTGCTCCCTGCCATCCTCCAAAATTATTGCGGGTGGCATTGGTTTCGGCAAACCATCCCGATTTGTGGTTATAAACAATACCTGCGTGTTGATTATGTGAGCCTTTACCGTCGCCAAAACTATATTCATTACCTACACTCTCTTCAATAATACGGGCATTTACAGATAATGGCCTGCCTGTTTTACTACCCTTTTTACTTATAAGATTTATGACTCCGGCCAGAGCGTCAGTACCATATTGAACCGACATGGGGCCTTCTACTATTTCTACACGCTCAATGGTGTTTAAATCTATCTGACTTAAACTTTGTCGGTTACTGCCACGGTCAATCAGCGGAACGCCATCGAGAAGCACTTTTACATTTTGCCCCGACATGCCCATCAATTGGATATCAGATTCACCTGTTGCAAGATCGTTACTAAACCTAATGCCTAACTCAGACTCCAGAAGACCTTTTAGCTGTGTGGCTCCCGACTGCATTATGCGCTCACTGTTAATGGTACGTACTCTGTAAACAGAGTTTTGCAACGATTGGGGTACGAATTGGCCAGTTACTACAACCTCGCCTAATTGGCGAGAATTCTCAATAATGGTTATAGTTCCCAAATTCACGAATTCTGAACCATCTAATGATATCTCTCGTTCAACCCTATGGCATATTATAGACTGTATAATAAGGGTGTAATCTCCAGTAGGAGCTGAAAAAGAAAACTCTCCAACAGCATTGCTTTGTGTTCCATAGCGGGTTCCTTGCAAAAAAACTTGAATAAACTCGGCAGGCTTACCATCTGAGGTTACTACTTTGCCTGTTAATGTTACATTGTTTGAAACGTATTCGGCAAACAATAAACTATGGGTTGTTATAGATAACAACAATAGAATCAACAAATATTTTTTCATCCCTTCACCAAATAAAAATTAGCAAAGGCAAAGTAACTTACTCTAAAATGCGCCTACAATCCCAAATTGTTGTGTTTTTTTTCATGCTAAAAGAGTTGGGTTCTAGGGCTTGGGTTTCTTTAAACGATTGTGAAATAACAAAACATGTAGTAGTTTTAATTAGGCTTTTTCTGTTATCCCTATTATTAGTGATACTATTTTTGGGGATATATTTTTAAAAGGAGTTTGTGGCGATTAAGTTTTTAATTATAAGTTACTGTTATTCCTCCACTGCAATAACTATGTTACAAATTGCGTTTTTTAGATTACCATAAACATATTCACTACTGTCCGATAAAATTTTGGATAAGATGCTATAATGCCGACTAATTGTGGTGTCCCTACAGTACGCTGAAAATTAGGGTCGATTCATATTTACCGATATTCTGTACTTGACAGCACAGTCCCGTTAGGGACTATAGATCGGTAAAACACTGAATTGAGGATTGATTTATTGTCCCGTTAGGGACAAAACTTCTTTTTCCCGGATAGTAGTGAAACATATTAATTACCAATAGTTTATTAAATGGTTTCATTTTTTAGATTTAATTGTTTTGATAATTGCCAGTATATGAATATTTAACATCTAATTAACTAAAAGCCTAACATTCTAAGCAAATAATAATTCACTAAAAACAATTATCATTATAAACAGTTATTATTGAGTAAAAGGAATAGCTTAAACTAATGAGTTCAAATCAGGATAATGCCTCACGCTGGCTTTTTAAGTGGATGGGTGAGGCCAAAAAACACTATATATTTGCATTGGTATTAACACTCGCAAGCGCCGGGTGTTTCGTTTTGTTTAGTTGGTACCTCTCGTTTTTTGCTGCCACCTGGCTTACTGCAGACCGATTATTGCCCAATTATTTGCTGCTTGCATTGCTCTTTATTGCAGGCAGGTATTTGTTTGGCCACTTCGCGTCTGTTATTAACTACAGTGCGGGCAGTATCATTGTCTCCAAAATAAAAAAGAAACTTTATCCGCGACTTTTGAATAACAATCAGCACGATTCAATATCGGGCACCTTAATGGTTACGCGGGTGAGCGACGATTTAAAACCTTTCTTTTCATTCTTTATACCTTATGCCACTGCTTCGGTTATGGTGGCCATAGTATTGTTGGTTGTTAGTTTTTGGTTCGAGGTGTGGGTAGGGGCTACGCTGCTTATCTCGTTTTTGGTGATTCCTTTTCAGATGATAATGATTGGTGTAGGGGCGGAGTCGTTACACAAAAAGCACATCAACCTTTTTATGAAATACTCGGCTGTTTTTTACAACCGACTTCACACCATTGCCGAAATTGTTAACCTCAACAACTTTAAGCCGCAATACGATTTTCTTTCTGATAAAAGCAATTCGCTTAATAACGCAACTACCAATGTTATGCGCGTTGCTATTCTTTCGTCGGCCGTGCTGGAACTATTTGTTTCCATTGCCATTGCTGCCGTGGCCATATATTTGGGAATGAGCTTGCTGGGCATAATGCCCGGAGCCAACTACGGTAAGGGTTACGATTTTCATATTGCCTTGTTTTTGCTGATGTTGGCGCCCTATTTTTTCTTCTACCTGCGAAAATTTGTGAGTGCCTATCATGATAGAAATAAGGCCTTGGCTTCGGCGAAACTGCTTATGCCACTGTTTAGCGAAAATAGTGAAGATGGTGTTGTTACTCACAATGCGGAGCTACGCACTGTTGAAATAAGCAATCTTAACTTTGCCTATCCCGATTCGATGGTAAAAGTGTTGAACAATATTTGTCTTACATTGCCTCAAAAGGGATTGGTTTTGGTTAAAGGCATCTCAGGTTCTGGGAAATCTACTTTATTAAAAATATTGTCTGGAAATCTCGCCATAAAGGATGGCTCTATTTCGGTAAACGAGAATACAAATAATTGGTCGATGCAGTGGTTGCGGGCCAATTCATCGTACATGAATCAGTTTCCTTTTATTTTTGATGGCACATTGCATTACAATGTTTTTCTCGATGAAAAATCAGATTTCAACCGACAATATCCTCGTTTTTTAGATAAGATACTTGCTAAAAAAGAGGAGCGTTGGCAAACTATGTTAACTCATAACGGAAAACAGCTTTCGGGTGGCGAAAAGCAGTTGGTTACGCTTGCGCGGATGATGTTGTATCCTAAACCAATAGCAATTCTCGACGAGCCAACGGCAAATCTCGACCCCGATACAGCGGATATTATTATTGAGCAAATATCTGATTTATCGAAGCATACGCTTTGCATTGTTGCCTCGCACGAAGAGAAGTTCGAGGCCAATGCCACAACAATTCTGAATTTAAACTGGGGAGAGCAGATATAATATGAACAGATTTATTTTTAAACACATACTTAAACCTATGGCAGGCCGATGGCTTGCCGGGTTTTCTCTGCTGTTATTCTGGACTGTAGCATTTATTGCCCTGCCGGCTATTTCGGGATGGTTTATTGCCATTTGCAGTGTGGTGTTTATTACTGCCAATACGTTGTTTTCGTATTTGGTTCCATCTGCCATTATTCGTTTGCTTACCTTAATGCGCACTGCAACAAGGTATTTCGAAAGATTAAATAACCATAGAACAACTCTCGATGCTCAACGTAAACTGCAATTAAACATTTTTAGTTCGGTGGCTCGTTTTCCCTATTTTAAAAAGCAGGTTAATAATAATTCATCAATTCTAGAGAACAGTACTTATGGTATCGATTTGGTTTTAAATCATATCCTACTCTGGATTTTGCCTTTTGCCGCACTCATTATTTCGTTAAGTTTTTACTTCTTTTTTCTCAAATATTTTTCGCCACAAATTGCCATTGAGTTTATAATCTCATCGGCAGTTCTTTTGTTTATAGTGCCTCAGTTTATTTTCATAAAAAACCGAAAGCTATATGCCGAACTTAAAACTCTTAAAGAAGAAAATAATCAGCTGTTAATTGAGAGCTTCAGAGGTCGAATCGAGATATCGAAATACAATCTTGAGCAAAAAGCAATTAGACAGCAGGAACAGCGAATGGCAAAACTGGAACAATTGGAAAGTAAGCTGCAAAATAATTCGTTTTCGTTGCAATTAATTGTGGGATTTGGTTTCAGCTGCATTGCTATTTTCACTCTATGGCAATCTGGCAATTACCAGCTAACCGCACCATTGGCAATTGGTATTTTCTTTGGCATTATGGCACAAGCCGAACTGTCGGAGATGTTATTCTCAGGAAAATCGGAAAGAAGTTCAGTAGCCAATCAGATTAATGATTTGGATTTAATTCTTAAACAGGGGCAAGAACCTATGGTTGAGGTAAATGTTGATTCTAATCTTGAAAGCTTGTGCTTAAAAAATATAAGTGCCAAAATCCCTGAAACATCT
The DNA here is from genome assembly GCF_000517065.1 of Alkaliflexus imshenetskii DSM 15055. Taxonomy (GTDB): domain Bacteria; phylum Bacteroidota; class Bacteroidia; order Bacteroidales; family Marinilabiliaceae; genus Alkaliflexus; species Alkaliflexus imshenetskii. Next base: position 3,012,501 of record NZ_KI912105.1, read on the forward strand.
ATTGTTACGTCCGAAATATCCTTAGAAATAAAGCGAGGCGACTGGATTGCTCTTTACGGCGAAACAGGCAAGGGAAAAACCACTTTGCTGAACTCTCTTTTTTATCCCGAATATCGTTTAAACGGGTCGTTATTATGGAATAGTGCTACTGAAATTTCACAACTGCCTGTCCCAGAAGCTGTTTATGTTACACAAAAGGCATATTTGCTAACAGGCACATTGCGTGAGAATTTTCAGGGCTATGCCGACAAAGATATTCTTGCAGCACTCGAAACGGTTGACCTTGTAAGCTGGTATTTGTTACTGCCAAAAGGGTTAGACAGTTGGCTGGGCGAAAATGGCGAAACCTTGAGCGGAGGCCAGCGCAAAAAACTCTTATTGGCACAAGCTATCCTAAAAAAACCACAACTTCTGGTTGTGGATGAGCCTACTGCCGGCATCAGCACCGAAAATGCAATCACCATCTTTAAAAACATAAAAAAACAATACCCACTCATCACAATTCTTATGGCTACTCACCTTAAAAGCTTTGAGAATGAAGTTGACAGGGTGGTGAGAATTTAGTTGAGTTACTTTTTTCACCATAGCAAAATGAATTTAGAATTTGTACTCCCTTACTTCAAAACATCTACCAACTCAGCATCAGTGATTATGTATATTAAGTGGTTGTAGTTGCTTTCGTTGAGTTTAAGTTTCCCCCTGATGTTGATGTAGTTGTCTGTTTTGAGGCGTTGAAACCGCCTGACATGATCCGGCTTTGGGATAATCTCTACTATGGATTCGATACCGGCGCCACCGCAGAAAAAACACATGTTCATAGGATAATAGGATAGCACAAATGCAGAGCCGGTAACATCCACAGGCAGGAAGAAACCTTTAATTGAAACCGGTTCCCCATCAAGGGTTTTTAAGTCCTTTCCAAAGCGGGGACGCGGAAAATAGGTGTTGTAGTTAATCGCGTAGCCATATCTTACTTTTACATCGTACATCAAAAAATCCCAAAGATTCTCTTTACGGTAGGCCATGTTCTGACCATGGACGAATGTGGGAGAGCTGCCCAAAATGATTGTTAGCAATAGAATGATGACAGGTTTTGTACGTGTTTGATAAATCATGCCCGTTTCATAATTTTTGCAATAGGTAATGAATATCTGTTCTGTATGCCTTAATGGCCGGGAGGAGTGCTGCGGCTATGCCAACTAAAATTGCATAAATCAACATCAACATCTCTTCCGGCAAAATGGTTTGCATTGCACTCAATGCAAGCCAGTCGGAATTGGCAGCAAGAACTGTGCCTGTAATGCGGGTTATTATCAAGCTGACTATCCATCCGCAGGTTGCAAGCATGGTACCTTCAGTTAACAAAAGCATAAATGCCTTTGCTCTGGATGTTCCCAGGCTTCTTAGAAGAGCCAGTTCGTGAACTTCCCGGCTTAAACTACTCCAAAGTAGTATCATTATATTGATACCGGAAAAGAGGGTGATGATCCAGGCTAATCCTCTTATTACATCCATACCGAAACCCAATAGCCCCATTAAGCGGTTAAGTTCCATTGCCGGCGATGCTGCCTGCATGGACGTGTTATCGTTTATCATACGAGGCAACATCACAGCTGCCATTGGAGTGTTATAAAAAACAAGCAAAGAGGTTATTTCTTGTTCTGAATTGGTTGCAATGCTGAGTTCTCCCATATGTTGGTTGTAGAGGTTGAGCTCACGTGCTGAGAGGTCCTCTTGTTTTTCAACCTTTTCCAGAATAATCGCCATTTCACCTTTTTCTCCATTATGCCCATGTTCATGATGATGTTCGCAGTGAGGGTCTTCGCATTCATCATGGTTGTGTTCGTGCACTTCCCATACGCTTTCCAAGGGGGTCAGAATCAGTCGGTCGATGATGGTGCCGGTGGGTTTTAGCACGCCGGATACTGTGTATGGGTGATCGTCGTGACTATGCCCGTGTTCCATAAAACCGTGCACCCCGGTAAAAACATCGCTGGTTTTTTGTCCCGTTCGTTGGGCTGCAACAGCTCCCATAACCACCTCCATTGAGTGTTTATACCAATCTCCGGTTTGCAATTCGGCATCATATAGTGCGGCATAATCCAATGTAGTACCTACAATTCTGTATCCAAGATAATTGTCACCCAGAGCAATAGGAATCGTTGCTTTCACCATGGGATTGCGCGATATTCTTTCCGCTTCGTGCAAAGGAATGTTTCCGGTTGGATTGTCGGCATGCAATACCGACGAAAGAATCAATTGCAAAGGACTTCCTTTGGCTCCCACAACTAAATCAATTCCGGCCAGATTGTTGTGAAACTGAAATTGCGTTTGCCGTTCGAAATGCAACAGCGCCGAAACAACCGACAAGCCCAAAGCAAAAAGGGCGATGCTTAATAATGATTGAAGCGGTTTTCCGGATAGTTGTGCAAAGGCTAACTTTATGATGTTCATTTGCTTTCGTTTATTTCTATGACGCAGTTGAATTGTTGTTCCAGTCGAGAATCGTGGGTGGCGATTAAGAGTGTGATATTGTATTTTTCACATACTCCTTTCAGCATTTGTGTAAATTTGAGACAGTTTGCATTATCCAGACTCGAGGTTGGTTCATCAGCAAGAATTACTTTTGGCTTATTAACCAACGCCCGGGCAATAGAGAACCGTTGCTGTTCTCCCTGGCTCAAATGATGTGGTTTTTTGTTGGAAAGATTGCCAATGTCAAGCTCCTCAAAAATCTCTATAAGAATCTCTTTGTCAGCTCCGCTATGAGCAACGCCTTGCGCCAGTAGCATGTTTTGATACATACTGACTGATTGAATAAACAAGTTACGTTGGAAAATGAGTCCGATGTTTTTGGCACGGAATAGATCTTTTTGTTGACCCGATAGTTTGTTAACAGGGACATTGTCGATAAGTATGGTTCCTGATTCGGGTGTTAAAATGCCGGATAAAAGATGCAAAAGGGTTGTTTTTCCTGAGCCTGACATCCCTTTTATCAACCCTTGCTCACCGGTTAAAAGCGAAATATCCCGGAAGCCGAGCATGCCGGCATCCGGGTACTTAAATTGAAGCGCGTTGGTATGTATCATTTAAGTTGTTTTAATCAGGAGATAAGAATTAAATTGGCCAGGAATCAAGAAACTCATATGTACCCTGTTGCATGCCCCTTATTTCATCCTCCGAACACAGACATGCCTCAAGCTCTTTGCGAATTTCAGTTTCATCCATGTTTTGACCAATGAAAACCAATTCGTTTAACCTATCGCCAAATTCTTTATCCCATTTTTGCATAATAAGTTCCTCATTTTGCTGAAACACGGGATTTTGGTTTCTCTCTTTTGTGCCGAGTGATGCCCACCAAACGCCGGCTTTATCGGCTCTTAGTGAACCGCCGGCCTGACTCCAGTTAAGTGCATCAGCCGCACGAGATGCTATCCAGAATAATCCCTTGCTTCTTAGAATGGACGAGTCCCAATCCCGGTTTACATATTTCCAAAATCTGGATGGATGAAATGGCCTCCTGTCACGAAATACAAACGACGATATTCCGTACTCTTCAGTCTCCGGCGTATGTTCTCCCTCCAGTTCCTTTATCCATCCGGCGGCCAATGAAGCCTTGTTAAAATCGAACAACCCGGTATTTACAATTTGGTTAATGTCCACCTGAGCTTCAACAGAAGTTATGATGCGGGCTTCCGGATTGAGTTTCCTGATGATGGCCTTTAATTGTTCGGTTTTTGATGGCGATACCAAATCAGTTTTATTTATGATAATCACATTGGCAAACTCAATTTGGTCGGTCAGCAGGTTTACAATTGAGCGGTCGTCGTATGGAACATCATCTTCAGTCTGGAGGTCTCCGATGGAGACTAGGCTTTCAAAATCTTTCTCGAAGTTGGCAGCATCTACCACAGTAACCATGGTATCAAGTTTAGCCCATCGTGACAGGTCAATTCCAAGTTCATCAAACGCGTAGGTAAATGTTTGTGCCACAGGAATTGGTTCAGAAATCCCTGAGCTTTCTATAAAGAGATAGTCAAATCGGTTTTGTCGTGCCAGATTTTCAACCTCTTTGACCAGATCTTCTCTCAAGGTGCAGCATATACAACCGTTGCTCATTTCCACCAGTTTCTCTTCGGTTCTCGACAAGCCTCCATTGTTATCAATAAACGCTGCATCCACGTTTATTTCGCTCATGTCGTTTACAATTACAGCAGCTTTAAGTCCGTTCCTGTTATGTAGGATATGATTTAACAAAGTGGTTTTACCTGCACCCAAAAATCCACTCAACACTGTAACCGGTAGTTTGTTACTATCCATAGCTAAATATTATTTAGTGTTATTAAGAAAACAACAAATTTTTCAGTCTTTTTTAAGAAAGCGTCAAAGATAAGGCTTTCGAAGGTTTTGAAACCAAGGAGTTTACTTTTCGTAAATGACTGTTTCAAAAACGAGAATAACGTAGTGTTTGGCGTTTTCTTATAAAGACTATTTAAACTGTTAATGCTTGTAATGCCTCTTCTAAAGCCACTTCGTCTATTCCTGTGCCAATAAATACCATACGGCTTTTCCTTGCTTCTAGATCATTCCAGACCGACCCGTTTAAAACCTGGAAATTTCCCGAAACGGATTGCAGAATTATCTTATGTTTCATATCATGAATGCTTAGCAGTCCCTTTATTCTCAGGATTTTATCGAAATGAGTGATTAGAAAATCTTCCAGCCAGTATGAGAATCTTTCTACATTGAGATTTCCTTCAATGGTGAACCCGAACGTACTAATGCCATGGCGTTTTTTTGTGTTGGATGCAACTGGTTTGAATGAGGAAAAGTCAATTATTGACGTTTCAATTTTTCCGGGTTGGTAAGACCAGCTGTCCAGTATGTTTATATCAGGCGTTTCTCCAAATTTGGTTTCGAACAAATACGCAAAGGGATTAAGCGTTTTTACCTGATTAGTTATTTTTTTAATATCCGCTTCTGTTGCCAAATCGGTTTTATTAATAAGGATGATATCGCTTTGAGCCAACTGTCGGCGTATCTCTTCATATTTTATAAATTGCGACAGGAACAATCCGGCATCCACAAGTGCAACCACTGCATCCAACCTGAAATATTGCTGCGCCCGGTTCCCCATAAACAATTGAATGACCTCCGATGGGTCAGCCATGCCTGTGGCTTCAATAATCAGGTAATCATATTTTGCTCCGGCCAGAATCAGACTGTTCAAAAGCGTTCCAAGCTCTGCGTTGAGAGAACAGCAAATGCATCCATCTGTTAACTCAATAACATTGTTGTCGTTTTTTTCCAACAGCATTCCGTCAATGTTAATATTGCCGGCTTCATTTTCAATAATCAGAAATTTACTTTTGGGATGTTTTTTAAGAAGGCCATTTAGAAATGTCGTTTTCCCGGCTCCTAAAAATCCTGTAACGATGGTCACAGGAATTGGTGTTGCGTTCTCATTCATGGTAGGTTACTCTTTGCAGTTGCAATTGTTGCAGGTTCCTTTAATGATTAAGTTCGTTTCTGAAATCTTGTATCCATCGGGCAAGGGAACTTCCGGCGTTAAAACGGTAGGCATACATTTTACTTTTTGGCATTTGCTACAATAAAAATGTGCATGTTTACTTTTTCCTTTGTTGTAAGCTCCCAGTGCATACCTAATCGTTTGGTTGTCAATTACTATTTTGTGTATTATGCCGGAGTCTTCAAGTGTTTTAAACGCACGGAAATAGGTAGTTCGGTCGTAATTGCCTTCAAGTTGTTGGCGAATTTCCTGCTCAGATAAGGCTACTTCGTTTGAGTCAATCACTTTTATTATGCCCTCGCGACAGCTCGTTCGTTTTAAATTGTGGTTGGATAAAATGTCAGATGGTCTCATGGATGCAACTTTATTTTAAATGCAACAGTGTTGCAAATATAAGGAATAATGGTTTGCATTTGCAAGTCGCTCTTCGTATTAATTTCCAAACATTGTATCTGACCTTAGTTAATACCTGCCAAGAAAATATCCCCATGGAAAAGCCTCCTGGAATCACTTTTCAACACGCATTGTTAATATCTAATTCCAAATACCTATAGTAATTAAGTAATATTACTTTAGTTTTGATTTATTAAAACCATTAGGTTCTGGTGATTTTTATATTACCAGATTAAAAGGGAATCCTGTGAAAATCAGGAGCTATCCCCGTAGCTGTAAATCCTATTTTAGTGATTCGAAATTTATGTGCCACTGTTCAATCCATTTCGAGGATAAATGGGAAGGCCTTTTCGAATTGGGACAAGCCAGAAGACCTGCCATTGGTTTACTTTGTAGCTTTCGGGTGAAAGGCGAAGAATGAAGTAATGGCTTCTCTTTATTTTTCCTGTTTCTATTCCGTGCTACCATTTTTCTTTTTTAACCGGTTTGCTGTATTGTGAGCCAAAAAAATGATGTTTATGGAGTTAAATGGTGCTTTTAATGAGCTCGTTGTTCGGAAACGCGACGGGCGAATGGTGGCTTTTGATGCTGCTAAAATTTCCTATGCTATTTTTAGAGCGTTGCGAGCCTGTGGCAAACCCAATCGGGAACTCGCTGGTGATTTAATGCTGGATGTACTTAAAAGACTCAACCTCTTCGCGAGTGAATTACCTATTTTGACTGTAGAGAAAATTCAAGATGAAGTGGAGATGATGCTGTTTGACAGCCGCCTTTTTGATGTTGCTAAAGCTTACATCATTTACCGTAAGCAGCATGAGTCAATGAGGAATGCACGTGAGCTGATGTCGAACCTCGATTTGGTTGATAATTATCTTAATCTTAACGACTGGCGGATTAAAGAGAGTGCGAATTCTTCTTATTCGCTTCAAGGCTTAAACCAGCACATAGCAACGGCAATTAGTTCGCAGTACTGGCTTGAGCGTATTTATCCTGATGAAGTCAAGAATGCTTATTTGTCAGGTCGTTTGCATATCCATGATTTAGGATTTTTGAGTGTTTATTGTGTCGGATGGGATTTGCAGGACTTATTAATGTCTGGTTTTACTGGTGTTACAGCTAAGGTGGAAAGCAAACCAGCCCGGCATTTTAGAACGATTCTCGGGCAAATAGTAAATTTTTTCTATACCATGCAAGGTGAAGCAGCCGGGGCTCAGGCTTTTTCTAATTTTGATACCTTGCTGGCTCCATTTATCCGTTTCGACAAACTTGAATTTGATCAGGTAAAACAAGCCTTGCAAGAGTTTATGTTTAATGTGAACGTGCCAACGCGGGTGGGCTTTCAAACCCCATTTACGAACGTTACACTGGATTTGAAAGTGCCTGATTTCATGAAGAATGAACCGGTTGTAATTGGAGGTGTGCCAATGAATTGTACTTATGGCGAGTTTCAACCTGAGATGAATCTTTTCAACCGTGCTTTTGCTGCCGTTATGGCTGAGGGAGATGCCAACGGAAGAGTGTTTTCGTTTCCAATTCCAACTTATAACATCACTTCTGATTTTGATTGGGACAATCCCGATTATAACCAGATTTGGGAAATTACAGCAAAATATGGCATCCCCTATTTTTCTAATTTTGTGAATTCTGATATGAGCCCTGATGATGTGCGCAGCATGTGCTGCCGCTTGAGATTGGATAAGCGAGAGTTACAAAAGCGAGGGGGAGGATTGTTTGGCGCAAATCCTCTTACCGGTAGTGTTGGCGTGGTAACTGTAAACCTGCCGCGGTTGGGATATGAAAGTGAGAATGAAGACGATTTTTTCTCGCGACTGGAGAAATTGATGGAAATTGCTCGCGATAGTCTGGAAATTAAGCGTAAAGTTATTGAACGCTTTACAAAAGAGGGCTTGTATCCATATTCCAGATTCTACCTTAGGCATATCTATAATCAGTTTGGTATGTATTGGAAGAATCATTTTTCTACCATTGGGATTATTGGTATGAATGAATGTATCCAGAACTTTATGGGACATGATATTACCTCTGATATGGGGCGTGAATTTGCTTTACGTGTAATGGATTTTATGCGTTTAAAGCTTGAGTTATTTCAAGAAGAGAGTGGGAATATTTACAATCTGGAAGCTACTCCAGCCGAAGGAACATCCTACCGATTGGCTCGTATTGATTTAAAGGACTATCCGGATATCATTGTGGCTAACGAAAAGGATGTCAAAAATGGACATAAACCCTATTATACTAATTCAACGCATCTGCCTGTGGCATATACAAATGATTTATTCAAAGCTCTATCGATGCAGGATGCCTTTCAGGTAAAATATACAGGAGGAACTGTGTTCCATACTTTTCTTGGCGAAAACCATATTTCAGCCGAATCGGCAAAACTGTTGATTCGCAAGATAACTCATAACTTTCATTTGCCCTACGTTACACTAACGCCAACATTTAGTATTTGTCCCTCGCACGGTTATATTGCGGGGGAGCATCGGTTTTGTCCCTCGTGCGCAAATGAGGGGCATGAATCTAGTTGCGAAGTATATTCACGTATTGTTGGATACCTAAGGCCTGTTGAGCAATGGAATGATGGCAAACAAGAAGAGTTTACTGATCGCAAGTTGTTTGATAACGCTATGTTGAAGTGAAGATTGGTGGTTTTTTAGAGCAGAGCCTGCTTGATTATCCTGGCTTCATGGCTGCAGTAGTTTTTGCGCAGGGATGCAATTTTAGGTGTGGATATTGTCACAATCCCACTCTGGTTCTTCCAGCTCTATTCTGTAATGCATTACCCGAATCGCTAATAGTCGGTTTTTTAGAGAAAAGAAAATCGTGGCTTGATGCAGTGGTAATTACAGGCGGAGAGCCAACTGTTCATCCGAGCCTTCCGAATTTTTTAAGGCAAGTTAGATCTTTGGGTTTTCGAATAAAACTCGATACCAATGGTACGAATTCCTCTATGATTAATTATCTTTTAAACAATGGATTGGTTGATTATATCGCGATGGATTTGAAGGGCATACCCGGAGATTGGGCTTTTTGGCAGAAGGTTGTTGGCATAAACCTTTCATCCAAAGTGAGATTAAATATCGAACACTCCATCAATTTGCTAATCAACGCTTCTGTTGTTTCTGAGTTCCGAACAACTTTTATTCCTGATTTGCATACAGATGAGATTATTCAGCAAATCAAGGAATCCGTGTCAGGAGCAGACCGCTATACAGTGAATGTTTTTCGTGATGGCTGCTTGGTGAATAATGCACTGGTATGAGTTTCTATGGCAGAAAATCGATTCTTTAATTACTCAATGAATCTGCATCCCAACTTATTGGGATGCAGATTTTCTTTAATGTGCTCTAATTCAAAGGTTAGAAGTTTTTTGATCGTTCCAGTAGCCGAATAAAAACCCCATTATTTGTGATTGTGCTGATAGTTAATAATCTCTTCCTTTGTATAGAATCTTTCTAAATAAACACTTTTTTTCTGGTGCAAGTAGATGGAATTAGAGAGATGAATTAAATAGGTGACATTCTTTACGTCATCAATGAGTAGACATAGAGTACCAGACAAATTCAATTTGGTGATATGAAGTTGATAAGCAAATCAGTTAATGGACAAATCGCATTTTGTCCTTGCCAAAATGTTTTCCACATGGAGTTTGGCAACCTACTTCTGAATCTCAATTATGAAGAGTTAAAGCGATTTTCAGATTACGTTCGAAATATTGATTATACGCATTATCTAAGGCTTAACAAAGATTCATTTAACCGTCGCAAACTGCTGCTCAACATTGGCGCGTCAAAAGCTTATTTGTGCCTTTCGTCATCTGAATTTCTTGAACTACGTGAACTGCTGGAGCTGAAGAATAATCCCCGGTTGCTTAATAATAGTGACCTGATTAACTGGGAGCTTGTATTAAATTGAATTATTCTGAACCTGGATAACTTCGATGATAGGAGATGCAGTTAATTATTGATTTGCATAGCATTATGTTTAACGATTGCTGAATACTATACTTATGAAGAAGATTGCAATATTTTATGGCTCATCCACCGGGAATACCAAAACGGTTGCCCACTCAATTGCAGATAAATTAACTGGTTGTGATGTGCATCTTGCCGATATCTCCAATGCTGCTGCCGAACATCTGACAGAATTCTCCTGTTTGATATTTGGTACTTCAACCTGGGGATATGGCGATATTCAGGACGATTGGGAGTCTTTTCTGCCGAAACTTAAAAAGGCTGACCTGAATGGGAAAAGAGTTGCCTTGTTTGGATTGGGAGATGGCGAATCATACCCCGATACTTTTGTGGATGGTATTGCTGATATTTATGATGCCGTGCTTAAATGCGGTGCTCAAGTTGTGGGGCAGGTACCTACCGATGGTTATAATTTTTCCGAGTCGCGGGCGGTAAAAGATGGCGTGTTTGTGGGGCTTCCGCTCGACGAGGACAATCAGAGTAATCTTACCAATCAACGTCTGGAGGCGTGGATAGGTGAGTTGAAGTCCTGCTTTAGTTAGAGTTTCTTTTAGTTAAATTAATCTTGCTTTTATGTTTGTCGGACGGCCCTTTTTTATGGCGAATGGGCCGTCCGTTTTTTCTGGTTACAGATAAAGGCACAGATACGGCGTATCCTCATTCACACTTACTTTAAATGTAACTCCTTTTTCTACTCTAAAAGAATCAAACTTCTTGTAGGTAGTCCATTCGGTGGCGCCGGGCAGTTTAATCTTCATCTCTCCCGAAATAACCGTCATTATCTCTACCGATGAGGTGCCGAAATCATACTCTCCGGCAGCCATCACACCGATGGTGGCATTTCCTTCGGCACCTTTGTGGGCTATGGAGACCACATTACCATTAAAATACTCGTTGATTTTGTACATGATTGTGCAATTTTGTTAGTGATATATTGATACTGCTAAGTGGTTTAATGTCTCTACAGATTTGTCCATTCTAAAAATTTCATGTTTTCTCACCAAAGCAAAAACTCTATTTCTGTTTAAGGATGTTTGCAACGCCTTGTTGATAGGCATCTATTGATTTTGCTTTTCGGATAATCTTATAAGTTTTATGCGCATCGGAGAACATTTGGCTGAAATATTCCCAGTAGCTCTGCATTTTTATCAGTAAATGCCCCGGTCCCGAGAGTGACTCACTCATAGATTGAAACAGGGCTTCGTGAAAGGATTTGAACTGCTCTGTCCAATCCTCTGGAAGTTGGCAGGAGCCGGTTTTTATCATGCCTGCCAAAAACGGATTTGAAATAACGCTGCGGCCTATAGCCCAGTGGTTTATGTGTGGAAATCGTTGTTTGAGGTAAACGAACTTTTCAACCGTATCAATGTCGCCGTTGTAAACAATTGGCAGGTCGCAGATTTCCATGCACTGTTCAAACATTTCCAAATCTGCATCGCCCTTGTAAAGTTGCTTGCCAATACGAGGATGTATAATGAGATATTTGATTTTATGGTTGTTGAGCACCGGCAGCAGCTTTAGTATTTCCTGATTGCTCTCATACCCGAGTCGCAGTTTTACTGAGATGTCTAAATCGGCTTCACCAGAAACTGTTTGCAGGATGGAGTCAATTTTGTCAAAATCCTTAATGAGTCCTGAGCCCATGCCCCTTTTGGCCACCATGGGGTAGGGGCAGCCCAGATTCCAGTTTAGTTCTTTGTAGCCCAGTTGTTTCACATAGTCAGCCACATACAAAAGTTCCTTGCTGTCACGCGTCATAACCTGGGGCACAAGGTTTTTTACTTCGTTATGGCTTGGTAACAGGTCGTTCTTATAGCTCTTCTTGATTTCCATTCCGCCCTGAAACCTGATATAAGGTGCAATGAAAGTATCAATACCGCCAAAATGCTGATTCACCAGATTTCGGAACCTATAGTCGGTGAATCCCTGTAATGGAGATGATATGATGTTTATATCCCTTTTTTCGTTGCTGATTGCCGTCATTGGAGCGGTTGCAGATTATTGGTTTGATTGGTAAAAAAAAAGCCCCATCAGAATCGAAGGGGCTTTTAAATATGGTTGATGCTTAAAAATTAAGCTTTGTCAACTTTGTACATGTGCTGAATCAGCTCAACAACTTTGGTTGAATAACCCATTTCGTTGTCGTACCAGCTAACAACTTTTACGAAGTTGTCGTTCAAAGAGATACCAGCTTCTGCGTCGAATACTGAAGTTTTGGTTTCACCAACGAAGTCGTTAGAAACAACAGCATCTTCGGTATATCCAAGTACACCTTTCAATTCGCCTTCTGAAGCAGCTTTCATAGCAGCACAGATATCAGCATAAGAAGCAGGTTTTTCCAAACGGCAAGTCAGGTCAACTACAGATACGTTAGGAGTTGGCACACGGAAAGCCATACCAGTAAGTTTGCCGTTCAAAGCAGGAATTACTTTACCTACAGCTTTAGCAGCACCGGTTGAAGAAGGAATGATGTTTTGGCCGGCACCACGTCCACCGCGCCAGTCTTTCATTGAAGGACCGTCAACAGTTTTTTGAGTAGCAGTGGTAGCATGAACAGTAGTCATAAGACCTTCAACAATACCAAATTTGTCGTTCAATACTTTTGCGATGGGGGCAAGACAGTTGGTAGTACAAGAAGCGTTTGATACAAACTGCATATCTTTTGTGTACTTGTCAAGGTTTACACCACAAACAAACATCGGGGTGTCGTCCTTTGAAGGAGCAGACATGATCACTTTTTTTGCACCGGCATCAATGTGGCCTTGTGCAGTTTTTTTGTCAAGGAACAAACCAGTTGACTCAACAACGTATTCTGCACCGATAGCATCCCACTTCAGGTCAGCTGGATTTCTTTCAGCAGTAACACGGATAGCGTTGCCATTTACAACCAGTTTTCCGTCTTTTACTTCAACAGTACCGTTGAAACGACCATGAGTAGAGTCATACTTAAGCATGTAAGCCATGTAGTCTACGTCAATCAAGTCGTTGATACCTACAATCTGTACATTGTCGAAGTTTTGAGCGGCGCGGAACACCAGACGGCCGATACGGCCAAAACCGTTGATACCAATTTTAATTTTTGACATTTTATCTCTGTTTTAAGTGATTATTTTGGTTAAAGTGATGTTCAAGAAGGGCTTTTTATTTAAAGCGGTACAAAAATATAAAAACAATGTCAAAGATTCAAGGAATGATTTGTTTCATTTGAGGCTGTAAATGTGAAATGAAGTTAAATTTCGGTAATTGTAACCTGCTCATTATGAAAATTAAAGGTGGGGCGAAAACTGAAGTGTGGTGTAAGAGGATGGTTTATGCAACAAAAAAAGGGAAACTTTTAATCCCCCTTTTTTGATTCATCATATAATCTGTTTCAAAGATTAGGCATGAACCGGTTGTTCTGTTTCGGCCTGGCTATATGCAGGGCAGTCGTAATTACTTTTGCATGACGAGAAAGCCAGCGCAATAAATACGAGAACTACAGCAATGGTTGCAACTCTTTTCATAATCACTTTTTTTTGTAAAAATAGGGTAAATGATTTATTTCAACAACTATATGCCCAGATAATCTTGTGCGATATACCCTAAAAACGAGAAAGAGGATGGTAGGGTTTCAATTTTTTGATGAAAGATGTAAGTTTTATTGTGGAGTGCGTTGAATGTGATTTTATGATATTTCTAACCCGGTTCTTTTTACTAAATCAATTAAGGGAGAGTCATTGTCATTAACAAAACGGCCTTTCCCTACCAAATAGGGCTCTATTTTTGAGCTTACTTTCCTTGTCAGACTCCAAACTTTCCCAGTTACATAATCGTCCTCATTTTCAGTGACTATCATTACGTCAATGTCACTTTCATCTGTGGCTGTGTTCGACAAATAACTGCCATATAGATATGCTTTATCAACGGTTATACCTTCGGAACGTAAAACTAAAATGTATTTTTTCAATAAATCTACAATCTCTCTTTTAGCCATTTTAATAAGGTATTAGTTGTTTCAAGGTATTCATTAACTTTTAATATGTCTGGAACGATAGGATTATAGTCGGGGTATCGGCCTTGAAGTTGATACTTCATTAATATCCCCAGAAATATTTCTGTTTCACTGTCTAGAGTCAAGTTGGTTTTTTCTGATAAATAGATTAAGTTATGTGATTTAGGAGCTATCTCACCTGTGTGCTTAACAACATGGGCTTTAATGGCTTTTTCTATCACTAAATGACAAAAAAACAATCCATGTAGAATGCGTTTTTCTTGAATTAACAATTTAGCTGTTAATAAATCATCATCAGCTCCGTTAATGCAATAGTCAATTTGCTTTTCTATATTAATCATCTTATGTGGTCAAGAATATCAAAGTTACTAAAAACAATCATTGAACAGATTCAAATTTCAATGTTTTCATACCTATCACGCTGGTAAGGGATTATTGTTAACAAAGTTAGATCTCTCCTACAAGGATTCCAAAAACCATTTACGCACTTAAAGTCTTAAATTTTGTGAAACCAATTGGCTAATTCAACTGACATTCCGATTTTTGCGGATGTTTTTGTCGTTTTAATTATATTCTTGTAAATGGGAATCGAAAAGGGGTTGTTCCAGCGTACGGAACTTTTAATGGGCAGTGAGCGAATGCAGGCGTTGGCTCAAAAGCGTGTCATTATTTTTGGAATTGGTGGTGTGGGCAGTTGGTGTGCCGAAAGTCTCATTCGTACCGGAATCAGACATCTTACCATTGTTGATTCGGATCGCGTTTGCATTACCAACGTAAACCGCCAGTTACATGCCACATCGCAAACGGTAGGCGAAGTTAAAACGGATGCCTTAAAAAGACGTTTACTTGAGATTAACCCCAATGCTGAGATTACTGCCATTCAAAAGATATACAACAAGGACAATCACCATATTTTTGAGCTGGAGAAATATGATTACATCATTGATGCCATCGACAGTCTGGGAAGTAAAATGCATCTGATACGCCAGGCTACACGCACCAATGCCGTGTTGTTTTCATCGATGGGCGCATCGTTAAAAGTAGATCCTACGCGCGTGAAGGTGGCAGAGTTCTGGAAAGTAAATGGTTGCCCGCTTGGTTCGCGCATTCGAAAGATGATGCGCAAAGGCGACTTGCCCGCTAAGAAGTTTATGTGCGTATACAGCGATGAGGTGCTCGAAAATGCAGGAGCTGGTGCATCATGTGGCACCTCAGCCTGCTTGTGTCCCAAATCAACAAATGCACCCGGCGACCCCGAACTGGCCAATCATGAATGGTGCAGTCTCAAAGCAGTTATCAATGGCACTGTAGCGCATATTACTTCCATTTTTGGTTTCACTCTGGCTGGTTTGGTTGTACAGGATATCTACCATTCACTCTCGAAAAACGAAACTGCATTACACGAGGCGCTTTGCTAAACCGGTAGCTCTTTTATATTTTTGGCTTGTTTTTGAGTGAAATGTTGTAATTTTCATCTGACTATATTTTGTTTTTAACGGCCAGAACTT
The DNA here is from genome assembly GCF_000517065.1 of Alkaliflexus imshenetskii DSM 15055. Lineage (GTDB taxonomy): Bacteria > Bacteroidota > Bacteroidia > Bacteroidales > Marinilabiliaceae > Alkaliflexus > Alkaliflexus imshenetskii. The sequence goes on from NZ_KI912105.1 coordinate 3,027,918, forward strand.
GTCCCGATAAATCGGGACAGGCTATGTTCATGTGTGAGACCACTTTCACATGGCTCGTTTCATCATCGAAAACAGCGGTTTATGTATCAGCGAGACTACATAATGCGAATGCTAGAAATGCTTGGTGAACTTATTGCCGGCATTTTAGGTCTTATCCGTAAAGGTCAATTACATGACGCATCGGTACATATTGACCGGCTTTATTATGACATGCTGAAAAAGGATGCCGCATTTTTTTCTGCCATCCCAAAGAATGAACTTACCCAAGTGTTGTTACAAGAGCACAATTACAGTCATGGCCATCTCGAAATATTGGCCGAACTGTTCTTTGTGCAGGGAAAATTGTCCGAGGCTGAAAATAGTCCAATCGCAAGCCTTGAATTCTATGAGAAATCTCTATTAATGATACAGTCTATAATTGAGCTTTCACGAACTTTTTCGTTGGAGCATCGAAACAGGGAAACGGAGTTGAAAGAGCGAGTTGAGTCACTTAGAGGGCAGCTGGGTAAGAAGTAGATTGGCGCTGATTTGTAATCAAACAACCTTTTTTGGGGGTAGTTGCATTATAGTTTTAAGATGATAGATGTCTGATGCATCAGAAAAAGTTATATATCTTCGAAAACTGATTCGGTATCTCATAGAGTCTCATTTCTATCCATCTAGCATCTGTTAAATAAAAACCAGATATGGCACTTATAATAACGCTGGCAATCACCATTATTTTGCAGTTTTTTGCGGCTCTTGTGGCAGTAAAGCTCATGAAGGTCACCAAATACAATTTTTCATGGATTCTTATCTCTTCTGGTTTGATTATCATGGCTGTTCAGCGCAGTGCAGAGTTCTTACCATTTGTTACCAACATAGAGCCTCAATATTACAAACTTTTTTATACCTGGCTAGGTGCCATCGCCAGTCTCTTTTTTGCTTCGGGGGTATTTCTGATTCAGAAGATTTTTCAGCACATTAAGCAGGTGGAGCAACAAACGCGCAACCAGGAGAAAGCCCTGTTAAATGCCATCATTCAGGCCGAGGAGCGTGAGCGGCGCCGTTTTGCTACAGAGATTCACGATGGGCTGGGGCCACTTTTGTCAACCATTAAGATGTCGGTTTCGTCTCTGGCTGCTGCGGAAACAAACCCTTCCAGTTTGTCCATCATTAAAAATACCAACATGGTCATCAGTGAGGCCATAAAGAGTGTGCAGGAGATTTCGAACAACCTGAGCCCGCATGTTTTAAAGAATTTTGGGGTGGCAAAGGCCATTCGCAATTTTGTCAATAAAATTAATCAGAGCAAAGGGTTAAAAGTGGTGTTTAAATCCAATGCCATCGATGACCGGTTTTCAGAAAGCGTTGAAATATTGCTATACCGGATGGTGTGTGAATTGCTCAATAATTCCATCAAACATTCGGGCGCTTCGCGGGTGGATATTGACATGCAGCTGAATGGAGAGCTCATCCAGGTAAACTATAAGGACAATGGTGTCGGGTTTAATACCGATGGACTTTGCGCCGACAAGCAAGGCGTTGGAACGGGTTATTTTAATATGTTTAGCCGCGTGAAATCGCTGAAAGGACACATCGAAGTGCTGTCTGATGTAAATAAGGGTGTTATTGTAACCATCTCAATACCGGTAAATGGATAGTAAAAGTAAAATTCGGATTTTTTTGGTGGATGACCACAGTTTGTTCTTAAATGGATTGAGCATGTTGTTGTCGTCGATGCCTGACATGGAAGTGGCCGCTGAAGCCGGCAATGGCAGAGTTTTTCTCGAGAAGCTACAGCACACCCCGGTGGATGTGGTGCTTATGGATATTGCAATGCCTGAGATGGATGGCATTGAAGCATCGCGGCGTGCACTGGAGCAGTATCCTGATATAAAAATTATCACGCTTTCGATGTATGGTGAACAGGAGTATTACACCAAAATGCTTGAGTGCGGAGTGAAAGGTTTTTTGTTGAAAGACAGCGACATACAGGAAGTTAAACTGGCCATCCACACTGTGGCCGAAGGAGGGAATTATTTCTCGCATCAGCTGTTGCGTAACCTGATACTCTCCCAAAAGGCCGAGTCACACCCCGAAAACGATGATGAGCAGCTCTCTAAACGTGAGTTGGAGATTCTGATTGGAATTTGCCAGGGGTTGTCAAACAGTGAAATTGCTGACAAATTGTTTATCAGTAAACGCACCGTTGAAAAGCACCGCGCCAATGTGCTGCTTAAAACGGAATGTAAAAATACTGCCAGTCTGGTGATGTATGCCATCAAAAATCAACTCATCGAAATGTAGCCTGACAGAAATTACTACGTATTAGTACTACCTGGTTTTTACGTATTTCCCCTTATTTAAGTAGGAAAAATTGTGTTTACTTTTGATTAAGAAATAACTCTGATTCAGAAGTAATGACCTCTTTATTAAACGAACTACGGTCTGACATACGCTTTGTGGAAGGGCTGAACGCTTGCATGAGTTGTGGCGTTTGTACTGCAATTTGCCCTGCAGCCGCCTACTTTGATTACGACCCGCGTAAGATTTGTCTGGAGGTGCAATCCGCTGACGAGAACACGCTTAAAGATATTTTGAGCAGCGAAGAGATTTGGATGTGCGGACAGTGCCTGTCGTGCAAAACCCGCTGTCCGCGCGGCAATACACCTGGGTATGTGATTCAGGTGTTGCGAAGGCTGAGTCAGGAGTCGGGGCTCTTTGTGAATTCCCGCTTGGGGCGTCAGCAATTACAGATTAAGCGAACCATTGGTCACAGCATTTTGGAAACCGGTTATTGTGTGCATCCCAGATTGGTCAAGCCGGAACTTCATCCGGAGCAAGGGCCTGTATGGCAATGGGCCGTTGACAATGGCGAGAAATTGTTCCCACATTTAGGCTCAAACTATTATAAGCCGGGAAACGGTGGCGTTCGTCAGATGGATTCGGAAACCCTGGCGGAGTTGCGCCGCATTTTTGAAGAGACCGGAGCCATTCGCCTTTTCGAAAAGATAGAGAAAGCCATGGAGACTGCCGGTTCTGAAGTAGTATCGGCTTCTGATTTCAAGTAAATCCTACATTTTAAGCATTATATAGTTACTTAAGTCATACAAGCGTCTGATTATTATGGAAGATTGTAGATTTTAGAGGGCTGGAACCATTCAGATATGAGAATTTCTCATCTGCTCATCTAAAATCTAAACATCTAACATCTATTTAAAACAATCCATTATTCTGAGGTGATGGCAAATATATCATGGAAAGATTATGAAAAGCGGGTGCCCGACGACCATTTTTTTTATGTGCGCAGCTGCATTCGGCAAACTTTTTTCCCGGGCGCAGAGACAGCTCTGTTGAATATTTTACGCAACGAGCTTGGGAAGGATGTGTTTGAAGACAGCCGACACACAACCTGCACCGGCATAGGTTACCATTCAGACATCATTCCATTGGAAACAATCATGACTATGGTGGCGCGTCAACTGTCGCTGATGACGGAGGCCGGGTATCGCAATCTGTTGGTTTCATGTGTGACATCTTTCGGGATATATCTTGAGATGTTGGATATGTGGAAACATTTTCCTGAAAAGTTGGAACAAACCAGGGATGCTTTACGGAAAACCACCGGGCGGGAGTTTGAGTTGCCTCAATCGGTGGTACACGCCTCGGATGTGGTATTTCATTTTCGCAATGAGATTTTGAAGCGTTCTTCTGTTCGGCTGATGAATTGTAAAAGTGGAGAGCCGCTTAAAGTGGTGGAGCATGTGGGTTGTCATTATGCGAAGATTTTTCCACATGAGGGTTTTGGTGGAGCGGAGTTCCCTTCTGTTTTGTCAGGGCTTGTTGAATCCTGGGGTGGCACGGTTGTGGACTATCCGGAGCGCCGACACTGCTGCGGTTTTGGATTTAGGCACTATCTGATACAGGAAAATCGCGGTTATTCTGTGTCAAATGCCAAAGTGAAATTTGAATCCATGGCACCCTTTCAACCGGATTTTATTGTTGCCAATTGCCCCGGATGCGCCATGTTTTTGGATAAATGGCAATACACACTTGCCGAGATGACGGGCAAAACTTTCTCCGCACATGGTCACGGCATTCCAGTATTAACCCACGAAGAGCTGGCAGGGCTGATGCTTGGCATGGACCCATGGAAACTGGGTTTGCAGATGCATCAGGTACAGGTTGAATCGTTACTCGATAAATTGGGCATACTGTATGCGCCAATTGAGAAATATCGGTTGGCCGGAGTGGACATAAAACCACCTGCGCGTCCATCGGTTTTAATGGTTTGAATTGAATTTTTGGTTTCAGAGCTGGTTCAAAATCCAATCATCTTACATCTAATCATCTTACGTTTATCCATCTTCTCATCTATAAAAGATAAGTTTTAAAGTCTGAAAATATGTCGCAACAAAAAGTGGCCATAGTAGGTGCCGGTCCAGCCGGTTTGCAGGCTGCCGCCACGCTGGTAAGTCTGGGGGTTTCTGTCGAGATTTTTGAGAGAAATGGTTCTCCCGGAGGGCACCTTAAACAATGGCATGCCTTGTTTCCGCACTTTCAGAATGCAACCCATGCATTAAATCCTTTGCTGAATGGTGTTAAAGGCATTACCATGCATTTGGGGAGTAAGGTTTCTGAGATTTCCCATAATGGAAATACATGGCGACTGCTATCTGACGACGGACTTAAATATGAATCAGATGCGGTGTTGCTCACCACCGGTTTTAACCTTTTTGATGCCTCGCGCAAAGAGGAGTATGGTTATGGCGTATATCCGGGCGTGGTCACCTCGGCACAACTGGAAGAGATGTTTAATGGTCAACGGCCGTGGCCATTTGATAAATCATTGGCGGCACCAAAAATAGGGTTTGTGCATTGTGTTGGCTCACGCGATGTGAAATGTGGTAACCGTTTTTGCAGTAAGGTATGTTGCGTTACGGCGGTGAAACAGGCCATCGAAATCAGAAAGAGGTTTTCCGACTCAGCAGTTACATGTTTTTATATGGATTTGAGAATGTATGGTCTTGGTTTTGAGGAGCTCTACCACGAAGCGCAGGTGAACCATCAGGTGCAATTTATCCGTGGCCGATTGTCAGAGGCATCGCCGGCAGTGTCAGGCAAAATTCAAGTAAAGGCCGAAGATACGCTAATGGGGCGCCCCTTAAAACTTACACTTGATATGCTTGTATTGATGGTTGGCATGGAGCCTGCCGTGAAATTAACTGCCCAAAACAACCATCTGGCACTTGGTAAGCCCGGGTTTGGCGATGGTTTTATGGCAGATAGAGAGCTGAATACGCCTGAATACCTTCAGGTGACGCCGGGATTGTTTGTAGCCGGTGCCTGTAAAGGCCCTGCATCTCTGCCTGATACCATTCAGGATGCCAAAGCTGTTTCTGTGGATGTATATAACTTTTTAAAAACAAAAAGTTGAAGTAATATATTTCTACTGGTAGCAAATTAATTGATTCATAGACTATTATTTGATAATGATAAATTTTGGATATACTGCTTCGGAGTCCCGTCATATCGATATGGATGAACGGCTGCATCCGGCCATCGAGAAGATGCTTCACCGTGAACCATCACTTAAAGAGTGTATTGCATGTGGCCGGTGTGCCGCAGTATGCACGGCTGGTTACTTTACCGGTATGCAGTTTTATCGTTTAAATTTGATGGCTCACCGAGGACTCATTAATGAGATGAAGCAAGCAGCCAGAGCCTGCATGTTATGTGGAAAATGCCAAATGACCTGCCCCAAGGGCGTTAACATTCGGCACGGGGTGTTGTTGATGAGCCAGATTACAGACGTTTTGGATGTTTAGTGTTTATCGGTTTTTAAACACTGGTGTAGTGATAAAAATTGAACTGATTATGTACCATCCTTTTGTATTGCCTTTTGTTGTTGGTTTTTCAGTGATGGGCGTTGTACTTGTAGCCAGGTATATTTATTGGCTCAGGGGCATGTCGCCTGGCAACAGGCAACGTGTTCTGTGGGGCTTTTTTTCTCGCAGTACTTTGTTGGCGGTGAAAGAAATTTTGCAAGAATCTCTTTTGCATCTGAAAATTTTCCGGGTGAATCCGCTCCTTGGTTTCATGCATGCTAGTCTGGCATTTGGGTGGTTTATGCTCATTGTTGGCGGAAAACTGGAAACATGGTACTATACCGGCAATTTTTTCAACCCACCTTACTATGCAATATTTTTCCGCTATTTTGAGCCGCTCACCGAAGGTTTTTGGATGAACGGGGTACTGCTGTTTTATATGGAGCTTTCGTTGTTGATTGTGTTGTCCGGATTGTCGATAGCTGTTGTGAAGCGCATCCGCAAAAAGGTGGTTGGTATGAATAATACCACCAGGCACAATCCGGCCAATCGCATAGCACTTTTTTTTCTTTGGATGGTTTTTCCGTTGCGGTTGATGGCTGAGTCGGCCACGGTGGCAGTGCATGGTGGTGGCAGTTTTTTAACTACGGTTACTTCGTCACTCTTTCTCTCTCATGATTGGGCTGTATGGCTTGAATTGCCGCTCTGGTGGGCTTACTCAACTGGTTTGGGACTCTTCTTTCTGGCATTGCCATTTTCGCGTTATCTGCATATCCCCACCGAGATGGTGATGTTGCTGTTGAAAAAATGGGGGGTGCAACCTGAGCCGGGATTTAACCCTGAGAAAGGCGTACAGGCCTTTGAAGTGCATTCCTGCCCGGGATGCGGTGTTTGCCTCGATGTTTGTCCGGCCATGGGCGCCGGCATTAACTCGTTTCAATCAGCCTATTTTGTGCGGCAGGTACGTGCCGGGCACAATTATGAGACCATTGCCGATATGTGTCTCAACTGCGGTGCTTGTAAGGAAGCCTGTCCAGTGGGCATCAGCCTTGAAAGCCTGAGGCTGGATGCACGGAGTCATTTACATCGCAAAGCAAATTTTGACCATCGGTATCTTCACGGAACCATGACGCTGTGGCGCGATACAACCGAAGTGGTGCTCTATACAGGGTGTATGGGGCGCATCAATCCCAAGACCACCCAGGCTGTGAAATCGTTACTTCACGAAGCGGGTGTGAAGTTTATTCATCTCGATGAGCACGAATCCATCTGTTGTGGGCGCCCAATGGCATTGGCTGGCGCTGCAGAGCAGGCTAAAATGCTCATCCAAAGAAACCGTGAATTGATTCATGGGCAAAACGGACAACTGCTCGTGACGACCTGTCCCATCTGCTACCGCTATTTTTCTTCCGAATATGATTTAAATATTCCGGTGTTGCACCATTCTCAGTTTCTTTGGCAATTGATTGAAACGCAAAAATTGAATCGTCATAAAGGAAACTTGCGTTATGCCTATCATGACCCTTGTGAGTTGGGGAGGGGTGCAAATTGTTACGATGAGCCACGTAACCTGCTTTACACTGTGGGTGAGTTGGTGGCTTTGTCAAGTGAACGCAACAAAGCGCTTTGTTGTGGAAATAATATCGGTTCGCTGACACTCGCCGAAGAGCAAAAGCAAAAAATTACCGCCAATACGTTGACTGTTTTATCTGAGAATAGCCCAGATTATATTGTCACGGCTTGTCCAATGTGTAAAAACACATTGTCGCGTCAGAGTACATTGCCTGTGAGAGATTTGGCAGAGGTGATGCTAGAGTGCAAGGAGGTTAACGTTGCTGGCTCCCGCACACGCAAAAAACAGGCGAGTGTCAACGTAACGCCTTAAAAGGGATTGAACTTCTGAATCGAAAAAATCTTCCTCAATGCATCACTGCCATCAGGTTGTTTCTGGTTTCATTCATCATCATGAACGAGTTATTCAAATGTTGATTGCTCTTATTCAGAAAAATGTATAGTTCAAATTCTTTCTGTGCATAGCTGTTTAGGAGCATCATCCCAAAATCACTTACCCGAAAGGTTGGTTCATTTTTGTCTTTCTCGATTTCAACTACCGGACGCGGCGCCAGTCGGTTCATGTGGTTGATTATTTGCATGGCCTTGTTACGTGAGATGTGCAGCTCTTTTACCAGTCCTGCCATCTGTTCATCGGTGAGGATGAGATTTAGTAAGCGGTAATTTAAGGCATCCATTAAAACTTCGTTGTTGTAATGAATGGTTATGTTTCCGTTTAAGTTGAAGTTGTTTTTCATCCGTTTTTGATTTGGGAATTTTTTATTGATATTTTATGTGTATCTCCTGTTTTTTGTGTTTGTGAAGCAAATTTGATTCCTTTTTTGCATTAGTGGTGTTTTTTAAGTGGTTTGATGGGTTTAGTCATAGTGTACTTTAATTAAATCCTACTTTTTTGTAGTGTATATTCACAAAAAGTACTTTTTAGTAGGATGTTTTTTTGTGTTTATGGTGTGACTGTAAAAATAGTATACTTTTTTATGAAATGTGAATTATTTTACGGGTTTAATGTGAAATTATTATAAAATAATTGATTTGGTGGTGTTATTGATAGGGGGTGGATATTAAAATTCGTATTTTTAGCATTGTATTTTCAACACAATCTTGCCTAAACCATAACACAATACCACTATGCCCGATTTTTTTGAATCTTCAGCGAATGATTGCTATGGCATGAGGGAACTTAATCTCCTGCTCGATTTTAGTGAGTTGCTGAGCAACAAGGAGATAGATCTCAATCTTGTAATTGCCAGACTTGGTGAGCATTTGCTTGCCGAACGAATTATTCTTGCCATTCTAAACCGCGAGAGTGGGCAAATATTTGTAGAAGGGGCATTTGGTTTCGAGCAGGAGGAGAATGTGGTGTTAAGCTACCGACCGGGCGAAGGGGTCATAGGCTCTGTTATCAAAAGTGGCAAACAAATTTTGGTGCCAAAAATTGGTGATGCACCTGATTTTCTGAATCGAACCAAGTCACCAGTGACAGTGAATGGTGAGGATATTTCTTTTATCTGTGTTCCCATTCGGTATAAGGATGAAATCATTGGTTCACTGAGTTTTCACAAAGTGTATGGCCGCATGCGACTGTTTGATGAAGACGTTCGCCTCCTGAAAATTGTAGGTACTATGATTGGGCGCGCCGTACGTCGTCGTCAGGAGTATGCCGAGGAACTGGAGCAGTTACGTTGCGAAAACCAAAAGCTACGCGGGGTATTGAACCAACAGATAAAAACTGATTTTATCATTGGCAACAGCGGCAAAATGAACGATGTTTTTGCATTGCTTCAAAGTGTGGCAGGTACCGATGCCACAGTACTTATCCGTGGCGAAAGTGGTGTGGGTAAGGAGCTTATTGCTGATGCCATTCACCAGAACAGTCTGCGAAAAAATAACGCCTTTATTAAGGTAAACTGTGCCGCTTTGCCCGAAAATCTTATCGAAAGCGAGTTGTTTGGGCATGAAAAAGGTGCTTTCACAGGTGCTATTAACCAGCGGGTTGGCCGATTTGAAGCGGCGCATGGTGGCACAATCTTTCTGGATGAGTTTGGTGAGATACCCTTATCCACACAAGTTAAGTTGCTGCGCGTGATTCAGCAGCGCGAAATCGAAAGGGTAGGAGGTACCAAGCCGGTAAAAGTGGATGTGCGGATAATTTGTGCCACAAACCGAAACTTGGAAGAGCTTATTGCCAATGGGGAATTTCGCGAGGATTTATATTACCGGATAAATGTATTTCCTGTGTATGTGCCGCCGTTGCGTGAGCGGATAAACGACATTCCCGTACTGGCAAATTATTTCATCGAGAAGTTTAACAAACGTCACAACAAGAACATTAAACGCATTACTTCAATGGCCATCGATATGTTAATGGTTTATCACTGGCCAGGAAACATCAGGGAGTTGGAAAACTGTCTGGAGAGGGCCTGTATTCTTAGTACCGATGGGGTGATTCGGGCGCATAACCTGCCTCCTACGCTTCAAACTGCTGTGTCTAGCAAAACCACCGAAAGCGGTACGCTTGAGATGATTCTCGAGAAGCATGAGAAGCAACTGATAATTGATTCAATGGTTGCGAGCAAGGGCAATATGGTGAAAGCTGCAAAGGTTCTGGGAATTACCGAACGGATGATGGGCATCCGTATTAAAAAGTATGACATCGATCCAAGACGGTTTAAATTACGCTGATATTATGAGTAATCATCAATTCCAATTTTTATTTTGTGACTTTAATAACAGCACGCACGCTGCAGCTCTTGTGCAACTTATCAATGCATACAAGCAGGATCCCATGGGAGGCTCTGTTCCTTTTTCCGATGAGGAAGGACAGATTTTGATAAAGGGGCTGGCATCTCATTCATCCTGTTTTGTGTTGTTTGGCCTTTGTGATAATGTGTTTGCTGCAATGGCTACCTGTTTTGTAAACTACTCTACTTTTCAGTTGGCGCCTTATATCAACATCCATGATTTAATTGTGTTGGACACCTATCGAGGCAAGGGTTTAGGTAAGGCCATGCTTCAAAAGCTGTTTCAGATTGCTTCTGAACGTGGCTATTGTAAAGTAAATCTGGAAGTTAGGGAGGATAATTCTCGGGCAAAAACATTGTATGCCGGTTTGGGATTTGCCGAATGCGAACCACCCATGCACTTTTGGGAGCGACTGGTTTAGTCCTACATAAATGTAGGATGTACGACTGTTTTGTTTTAATAAGTGTCTTATAGTCTGCGAAATGCATTTTTTGGTACAGAGGTTGAGTAGAGGTAATTAACCTACCTGATTAATCTAACTATAAACCTATTAAAACATTAAGCCATGAAAGTCTTTGTACCCGTAATCGACAGTGCTTCTCACCGGTATGAGATTGCCGGCGGGTTTAGCGCATCCTGTTCCGTCTGTATTTTTGATACGTCTGACAACCATGTGACTTGGTACGATCCTTCGGGACTACCGGTTGATTTTGCGGAGATGCTCGAAGAGTTGAAACTCAATGGGGTGGTCAACGTGATTGCCACAGCCATGCAACCAATGGCGCTCAAAGTATTTAGTAACGGTGGTTTTAGGGTTTACCGCTCTGTGGGCAATGATTTACTCACCAATCTGGAATTATTAAAAATGCGCTGCCTGCCATTGTATGGATATGAGGAGGCATTGAGTGAAGTTCACTCATTTTGTGCTTCTTCATGTGCTTCATGCAGTTCGGCATTATGCCAAAACTGATTCCGAATGTTTCAAATGCCGCGCTTTGCTTAGGGTAGCCAGTTGTTTTTATCTAAACCAACCTAAACCAACTTTATTATATGGCTACTTGGAATTAAAAAGATGGCTTTTCAGTAAAAAATCAGAAACGTATAATTATGTCCACTTCAAATGCGTTAAGTTTTATCCGAAATTTTGAAACCGACACCCAAATGCGAAAGCTGTGCAACAGCTGTAAGTCCAGAGGAGAACTTCTGGACTTACTTTCTGGTATGGGGCTGCCATTTACCGAATTTGAGTTTGATGAGGTAATCAACAGTTTGCTGGTCAAATGCCAAACCTACGAACAGGCCGGCTATGTGAAGAATATAAAGGATTGGTTTTATCTTTTTGGATGAGGTGAAGAAGATGCTTGGAAATTAGTTATCGGCAACTGAACTGCTATTTTGCTTACTTCTGTTTTAAATGAAAAAAATGCCATCAGATGAATTTTATATTATTCGTCTGATGTTTTTTTATGCCATTAGAGCGACACGCTTTTCAACCAAAGTTTTGATTTCCTTGATTCCTTCTATCATGTTTTTTAAATCTTCATTAGTGGGTGTGCGGTAGCCAAAATCCTCTAGCGAACAAATGCCTTCGAATTTTCCTGTTAAAATGCAGGTCTGTTTGATGGATGGCGTAAGTTCAGGCTCAAACTGTTCTGCTTCGCGATAAAGCCCCAATGGTACATGGTGTGTGGGCAACTCTTCATAACAGGCCATTAATGCCACAAAGTACTTTTCAACCATCATCAGCGTGATGCTGTATTTCAGGTCGTTGTTAAACCGCGATGGCTCATTGATACTTCGTTTGAGAATGTCGAAGAACTGGTTGGCCTCTTGCAAAGTGTTTGATGCCAAAACCATATAATCATGGTCAATAGTTGCATGTTCCATATTGGTGGGTTTTGATTGGAAGTCAGTTTTAAATGTCATATCAAATCAGGGTAAATCAGAAATCAGGCCATGATTTTGTTTTGAGCAACCTGATATTTAATTGTGTTGCTAATGTTTTGTTATTCAAGACATAGGGATGTCTTTTTTTCTGATTGGTCTCCTGTGGTATCTGCAAAGCCATTTTTACGGGCACTAAAATCCTACGATTATGTATGATGCCGGTTTTTCAAATACCGGAATGTTGTAAATCAGATGATTGCTTATTTAAACTTAATTGAAATAGCTGCTTGTGGGTTATTGTAAGTAGTTGTATAATAGGAGTTAGCGCAAATTATTTTTTCTTAGGAACTATGTTTATTCTGCTTCGGCATACTTCTTTCAATAGGTGTATCCAGATTAACCAACATAAACTTTACTGCAATGAGAAAAATTGCCATTTATGGGAAAGGTGGTATCGGAAAAAGTACCACAACCCAAAACACTGTTGCCGGACTGGTAGAGATGGGCAAAAAAGTGATGATTGTGGGCTGCGACCCCAAAGCTGACTCAACCCGTCTGTTGCTTCACGGGCTTGCACAAAAAACCGTGCTGGATACTTTGCGCGATGAGGGCGAGGATATTGAGCTGGATGATGTGCTTAAGCCTGGTTTTGGTAATACACGCTGTGTGGAGTCTGGTGGCCCCGAACCAGGCGTAGGTTGTGCCGGACGAGGCATCATCACTTCAATAAACCTGTTGGAACAGTTGGGGGCTTATGATGAGGACAAAAAGCTTGATTATGTATTTTATGATGTATTAGGCGATGTGGTTTGTGGCGGTTTTGCTATGCCCATACGCGATGGTAAGGCCCAGGAGGTGTACATTGTATGCTCTGGTGAGATGATGGCCATGTATGCTGCCAACAACATCTGTAAATCCATCGCCAAGTTTGGTAAAGCAGGTGATGTCCGTTTGGGCGGTCTTATCTGTAATTCACGAAAAGTGGATAACGAAGCCAATATGATACAGGAGTTTGCCCGCAAGCTTGGCACACAGATGATTCATTTTGTGCCGCGCGACAATATGGTGCAACATGCCGAAATAAACCGCAAAACGGTAATTGACCATGCTCCTGAACATGTGCAGGCCGATGAATACCGCCAGCTGGCACAAAAAATCGACGAAAACAAAATGATGGTGCTGCCAACCCCGCTCTCTATCGACGACCTCGAAAAACTACTCATCGACTTTGGGGTACTTAACTAAACCAATCTACTAATCTGCTAAATCTATTCAATATGTATATGTTAAGAGCAATCGTACGCCCGGAAAAATCACCGGTGGTACTTAAAGCACTGTTTGATGCGGGTTTTCCTGCGGTTACCAAGTTGCCGGTTTTTGGACGTGGCAAACAGCGGGGATTAAAAGTGGGCGCTGTGACTTATGATGAACTGCCCAAAGAGATGTTGATGTTGGTAATTCAGAATAAAGACAAGGACTTTGTGGTTGAAACCATTATGAGTGCTGCACGCTCAGATGATGGCGGACAGTATGGAGACGGGAAAATTTTTGTCACGCCGGTTGAAGAGTCCTATACCATCTCATCAGGGTTTAAGGAGGTTTGAAGTTTGTAGTTCAGAGTTCAAAGTTTAGGGTTTATAGTTCAGAGTTTATAGTTCAAAGTTTAGGGTTCAGAGTTTATGGTTATGGATGCAGTTATTGGCTTTTACCGACAACTCTCAACTCTTAACCATTAACTACCAACTCTCAACACTCAACTCACAACCATTAACTACCAACTCACAACTCAAAAACCAACAACCTAAAACCAAACCAATAAAAGAATAACAGATGAAATTGATATTAGCAATAATACGAATAGCCAAAATGCAGGAAACCAAGCTGGCACTCTCCGATGTGGGTCTGCCATCATTCACTGCAATGCCGGTGTTCGGTCGTGGAAAGGGGCATGGCGACCTTGAGCGGGCGGCCGAGGTAAATCCCCAGCTCCATGAACTGATTCCCGAAGTGCCCCGATTCAAATCAAAACGGCTGATCACGCTGGTGGTGACCGATGACAAAAAAGATCTGGCCGTTGAAACCATTATCAAAGCCAACCAATCCGGTAAAAGTGGCGATGGAAAAGTTTTTGTGGTCAATACCTTTGACTCAATACGTGTGCGAACGGGCGAAACCGGTGATAAAACGCTTGATTAAAGGAGGATGTAATTATGGGAAAGACAAAAAAAATTGAACTGGACAAGTTCCGGGAGGCAGTGGTTGGGAAGTATCCCACCAAAGTAGGCCGTAAAAGGGCCAAAGCCATCATTAACAACGACCCGGATAATATTCCGCAGATTCAGGCCAACATCCGCACTGTGCCGGGTATCATCACACAAAGAGGATGTACTTATGCGGGATGCAAAGGGGTGGTGTTGGGCCCAACCCGCGACATTGTAAACATTACGCACGGTCCCATCGGATGTGCTTTCTACTCCTGGCTCACACGTCGAAATCAGACCCGTACCGAATCCGATATGGAGGAGAACTTCATTCCGTATGCTTTCTCAACCGACATGCAGGACTCTAACATTGTTTTTGGTGGTGAGGAGAAACTTAAACAGGCCATACGTGAGGCTGTGGAGCTTTTTAATCCCAAGGCAGTCGCCGTTTTTTCTACTTGTCCCGTAGGGCTAATTGGCGATGATGTGCATCGGGTTGCGAAACAGATGATGGAAGAGTATGACAACAAAATCAACATCTTCGGATTCTCCTGCGAAGGCTACCGCGGCGTATCACAATCTGCTGGTCACCACATTGCCAACAACCAGCTTTACAAGCACCTTATTGGTCGCGATGATTCGGTAAATGGCAAGTTTAAATACCGCGTTAACCTGCTGGGCGAGTACAACATTGGCGGCGACGCGTTTGTGTTGGAGGAGATGTTTGAAAAATGCGGCATCGAGTTGGTGGCCACATTTTCGGGTAACTCAACTGTGAACTCATTTGAAAATGCCCACACAGCCGATTTGTCGATGGTGATGTGCCACCGCTCCATCAATTACGTGGCCGAGATGCTCGAAACATCTTTTGGTATTCCATGGATAAAGGTCAATTTTATTGGTGCAGGTGCTACTGCCAAAGCCTTGCGCAAAGCAGCTGCCTATTTCGACGATGCCGAACTTAAAGCCAGAGTAGAAGAGGTGATTGTCGAAGAGATGGCCAAAGTGGAGGTTGTTCGTAACGCTGTTATACCCAAAACTACAGGCAAAACTGCCATGCTCTTTGTAGGTGGGTCGCGGGCGCACCATTACCAGGAGCTTTTTAACGAGCTTGGCGTTAAAACTCTGGCTGCCGGTTACGAGTTTGGTCACCGCGACGATTATGAAGGACGCCGCGTTATTCCAACCATTCAGATTGATGCCGATACCCGTAACATCGAAGAAATTACCGTGAGTAAGGATCAAACGCGTTACAAGGAGCGCATTTCAAAAGAACGCATCGAAGCCTTGGAGAAGGAAGTTGGTTTTGAATACAACGAGTACGCCGGTTTGATGGCCGATATGGAAAAGGGAGCATTGGTGATTGATGACCTGAGCCATTATGAGATGGACAAGCTGATTGAAATGTACAAACCGGATATTTTTTGTGCCGGCATCAAAGAGAAGTACGTAGCTCAGAAAATGGGAGTGCCACTCAAACAGCTTCACAACTACGATTCCGGAGGTCCTTATGCAGGTTTTCAGGGTGCCATCAATTTCTATAACGACATTGCCATGATGATGTCTACATCCATCTGGAAAGAGATGAAGGCACCGTGGGAGCGTGAGGAGGTTATTGAAGCAGTTTATGCCTCCTAAACCTTTAAATGGCAGAAATAGTTGAGCATTAGTTTGATGTGATTTATATTTCTGTTATTCAGTAAAATCTAAACCTGATTAATTATGTTATTACGACACACAACACCCAAAGAGATAGACAGGAAGGCATTGACCATCAATCCGGCCAAAACCTGTCAGCCTGTGGGGGCAATGTATGCAGCCCTGGGACTGCATGGTTGTTTGCCCCACAGCCACGGTTCGCAAGGTTGCTGCTCATACCACCGCAGCATGCTCACACGACATTTCAAGGAGCCTGTGATGGCTGCTACCAGCTCATTTACCGAAGGTGCTTCAGTGTTTGGCGGTTCGGCCAACCTGGTGCAATCCATCAATACCATCTTCTCCGTGTATAACCCTGACGTAATTGCCGCCCACACCACGTGTCTTTCAGAGACCATTGGCGACGATATGACAGCAATTATTGCAAAAGCGGCCGATGATGGTATGATACCCGAGGGCAAAAAGGTGATTTACTGCAACACGCCAAGCTATGTGGGAACGCACGTAACCGGCTATGCCAATCAGGTGAGTGCTTTTGTGAAATTCTTCTCAAAGGCCACCCTGAAAAAGAAAAATGTGGTGAACCTGGTGGCGGGATGGATGGAGCCTTCGGACATGCGCGAGATTAAGCGTCTGGCCAAGGAGTTGGAAGCCCGCACCATCCTGTTTCCCGATATGAGCGATGTGCTGGATGCGCCCCTTGATGGTAAGTTTCAAATGTATCCGGCTGGTGGCACCACCACCGCCGATATGGAAGCCACTGGCGACAGTAAATTCACCATTGGCATTGGCCCCTATTCCACCGAAGATGCCTGCATTACCCTCGAGAATAAATGTAAAGTGAAATTCGAGGTGGTGGATATACCCATTGGTTTGAAGGCCACCGACCGGTTCATCATGTCGTTAAGCCGTCACGCAAACGTTCCGGTGCCCGACGCCATCACGCTGGAGCGTGGCCGTTTGGTCGATTTAATTGCCGACAGCGCCCGAAATCTATATGGCAAACGTGTGGCATTGTGGGGCGACCCCGACACACTTATTCCTTTGTGCGAGTTTCTGGTGTCGTTGGATATGAAACCGGTTTATGTGGTGAGTGGCACTTCAGGAAAACTTTTTGATGAACGCATGGGTGAAATATTAAAGAATATCCCCGAGGCAAAATACAAATGTGGTGAGCGTGCCGATATGTTTATGATGCACCAGTGGATTAAGCAGGAAGGCGTGGATTTGCTCATTGGCAACACCTATGGCAAATATATTGCCCGTGATGAGGACACACCATTTGTGCGCTTCGGCTTTCCGATTGCCGACCGTCCGGGGCATAACTATATGCCTAAGACCGGCTACCAGGGCGCAGCCAATTTACTGGTTCAAATTCTCAACGCCTTTCTCGATTATGAAGACCGTACCTGTCCCGAAGAGAAAGTGGAGTTTCAGATTTAAGAATCAATTATCTTTTGATAATTTTTCTTTGAAAGGTCACTGGAGTATAACTCTGGTGGCCTTTTCTGTTTATATACAAATGGGCTGATGAAATCGACTATAGTAGAGAATATTTGATTATGTTATTCAGATAAATGATAGTAATGTATGCTGTTTTGATATAGTATTTTGATAGTCTGGCGATTTGCGTGTCATGTCTTGATGGGTGTTTAATGAGTTTGTGTTGCTCTATTAGTTTGATGACATTTTAATGGCGCGTTTTTTTTGTAGCTAATAATTTAAACAGATGTGATTTTTAATTAACTTTTATCTGTCAAGTCTTAACTCTGAGTTTATTAAAAAAAAGACGGTTGTAGTTGGTGTATTTTGTAAACACTTGATTGTATTGGTGTTTTGTTTGGATTTTGGTGAACATTGCTTAAGTCAGGCATTCCAGATTCGACGATTGTACAATGCTATCTGTTATTCAGATCTTTAGGTTTAAACCATGGTTGATAGCAAATTATGGCGTTTAATGATAATTGTCCAAATAAGTATGACTTTTTTTTAATCACTTTTTAGCATCAAGTATATGAAAAAGCGAGCAGCCAACATGATTATTGAACAATTGGTATTACATGGGGTCGATTATGTGTTTGGAGTAACTGGAAAAGCTATCTCCCCATTAATTGATGCTTTAATCGATTTTGATTCAATACAGTTTATAGCAACCAAACATGAGACAGGTGCTGCATTAATGGCCTATGGATATGCTCAAGGAACCGGGAAGATTGGAGTTTGTTGTGGCACAACCGGCGGAGGTTCAACGAATTTGGCTACAGGAGTGGCTACTGCTTTTATGAATTCAATTCCTTTACTGGTTGTTACTGGTCAGGTTTCAACTTTTGAGTTTGGTAAGGGTGCCTTTCAGGAATCAACTGGTCAGGGGCAGTCTATAAATACGGTTGATTTTTTCAAATCCATTTCCAAAGCAAGTATTTTTATTGATAGCGTGGACAATATTCGTGAAAAAATAGATCATGCCATTCAACTGGCCACTACCGGGCGCATGGGACCAGTACATATCAACATCCCTTTTAATTTGCAATTGGCAGAGTTACCTATACCAGATGTTGAAACCTCCATTGCTACTAATCATAATAAGGATAATGCATGTTTTGATAGTGATGTGATTGAGGCGGTTCAGCTTTTAGTAGAATCAATAAATCCGGTTTTTTTAATCGGATGGGGAGCTGTATTATCAGGAGCTCACAGGGATATTATCAGTATAGCTGAACGTTATGATATTCCTGTTGCAACAACGATTCAAGGGAAAGGAGGGATTCCGTCCAATCACTACTTATGTTTAGGCATATTTGGCGTGTGCGGTCACTCCATGGCTTCTGATTATATTTTTGAACATGCCGACCTGGTGATAGCGGTTGGTACCACCTTTGGTGAGTTTTCTACTTTTAATTGGGACGACAGGGTGGTATCCAATAAAAAAATGATTCAGATCGATATTGACCATAGAGAAATAGGCAAAAACTATCCGGTAACACTTGGGATAAACGGCGATGCAAGCGTTATTGCAAGGCTTTTAAAAGTTGAGTTGGAAAGAATCAATCCTTCGCCAAAGAATTCGGGAAGGCAGGTGGAGGAGATGATTGATCGAATTGGTCGTGTTATCAACCCTCATTTGATGGATTCTTTGCAAGTTCCGTTAAAACCTCAAAGAGTCATGAAGGAAATTCGTGACAATACACCTGACAATACATTATTTTTGGCCGACTCAGGCGCTCATTGGGCATGGGCAATGCACTATCTGCATGTTCATCACGGGGGTGGGTTTTACCCTACCTTGGGTTTGGGCTCAATGGGCGCATCTATATGCTCCTCAGTAGGAATAAAGTTGGCAAAACCTGATCATCCTGTGGTGTGTATTTGTGGAGATGGTTCTTTTTTAATGTATGGAAATGAGATAACAACTGCTGGTCATTACAATGTACCCGTTATCTGGATTATCCTAAATGATGCACGATATAACTTACCGTCTCATTCCATAAAAAAGATGTTTGATCGCACCATTGGCGTGGATTTTAGAGAGATTAATTTCTCGAAGCTGGCCGAAGTTTATGGTCTAAAGGGATACAGAATTGAAAAACCAGGGGATCTTTCTATCGCCTTGCAGGAATCATTGTATCTTAATAGTCCTGTGGTTATTGATGTTGTAATTGATCCGGATGAAATGCCCCCTTTGGGCCGAAGAAAGCTTACAGTGTGATATCAATTTATAACAAATTGGTGACATGGCATGGTTCCTATTTTTTGTTGGTATCAATAGAGACTGTTTAAAAAATGTATTAATTCTGTTTTAAAGATTATTAGATGCTAGATATTTAGACTGATAGATAAGATAAATCTAATTATCTTTTTCTACTACTCTATCTGTTTAAATTCTAACATTATTAGCGTCTGTATCATGTTTTATAAATTAAAATTATACAGTTACTCAACTAATTAAATATTATGGAGAACTTTGAAAAATCTGATATAATCACGGATGTGGCATTTAATAAAAGCAAAAAGCATTTTCTTCCCCGAAATGAGCAAATGCGCATTAATACCATTTTAAAGAATAACCTTTTGCGCTTTTTATCTGAGGTTCAGTCACAGCCTCAACGACCGGAAACCATGAAAATGTTTGATGCAATGATGAACGACATGCATGGTCAGCGAGTTAAGGACTTGTATAATTATCGAAACAACGGAATGCATGTAGTTGCTATGCTTGATAGCAACATTCCTCATGAGTTGATATATGGGATTAATGGATTTATACCTGTTGGTATATGTATGGGGGCAGGCGAGGTTGAGGAGTATGTTGAGGATATTGCACACGGTTTAAGTACACCAGTGAAGTCGATGATTGGTTTTTTGAAAACCGGCATGTGTGTATTTTTTAATTTGGCAGATTTTGTGGTTGGAACCAATTTGTGTCCTGATATAGTTAAGGCTTCTGAAATTATTGAAAAGAGTTCATCTGACTTTAACGTTTTTAATATAAAATATCAAAAGCACAATGAGAATGTAACAGTTGATTTAAACGATTTGCTGATATGGATTAACAAAGTTTCTGGCAATAAAGGTCTGGATAGAGAGCGATTCTCGGAATATTGCATGTTGTATTCTGAAATTAGAAATCAGTACCATAAAATCTCAGAACTGCGTGCCTTACCAAATCCCCCAATCGATGGAAGAAACAGTCTGTGGACGCAACAGATTTTCTCTGTTCAGGAACCGGTTACTCTGCTTAAAGCTCTTAAAAACCTTTATTCTGAATTGTTGCAGCACGTTAAAGACGGGATAGGATACAATCCTGAAGGTAAAAGGAAACGGGTTCTGCTTATCTGCCCCAGAATAATGCCGCCTTTCACCGAAATCTACCGTTTAATAGAGCTAAGTGGTGGGCTTATAGTTCATGAGCTTACAGATATGGGTATTTATAATATTAAATATCAAGTTGATAGTCTGATTGAGCTTGTTGATGATGAGATATCATGGCCGGTTGCCGCAGTCAAATACCTGGTAGAACAAATTGATTGTAATCAGGCATCCAGTTTTAGATGTTTTGATAAAGATGCTATTGCCAAGGCTATAAGTGACTACAGCATCGAAGCTGTTATATGCTTTAACTTTGATGGATGCAATGAAATGGATGAGAAAATTTCCGGAATATCCAATTACCTTGTTGATAACAAAATACCCAAATTAATACTACGGTCAGACTATATGCGCATTTTTAGTAACAGCTCTGACTATCGCCAAAAAATATCGGATTTTCTAAGTTGATAAGTGTAAATCGGATTTTTCTTATTGATTTAGGTGATTATCTTAATTATATTTATAGATGACGACTTTGGTTAATTCAAATGTTTGATTCTATGGATGCAGATAAAAAACACAACGATAGAAGCGCACGCTCAACCAACAATAATTTGGACTTTCAAGCCAAGGCAGAATATCTTGAAAAGTTGATTTCAGCTCAGGAGGATATTCAAATGTTTGTGGTTTGCCTCGATTCTGAAAAGGATTATGTCATTTCATTTAGTGAAGGACAGATAGCCATAAAAAACAGATTGCAAACGAAGGATGTTGCAGGTAAAAAAGTATCCGAGGTTTTGGGCGCAGAACTATTCACAACATTGAAACCTTATTATGTTCGAGCCTTTGAGGGTGAAACAGTTAAGTATAGAGGCTTTTTATTCAATGGTCGTTACTATTCCACCATTCTTTCGCCTCTTACATTCGATTTAAAGGGTTTGGTTACTGAAGTGGTTGGAAACACTCAGGATATAACCGATGAGTACTATAAAGAGATAGAGAATAAAAAGAAAACAGATATTCTCGATAGCATAATAAAGAATAATCCATATAGCATCCAAATTCTAAACGAAGAGGGTAGACATGTGCGTCATAACAGCGCATTTATTCACATGTTTAAATCTGTACCGGATGAGAATTGGTCAATCTTCAACGATCCGCTTATACAGCAGAGTGGAATATCTCGTTTAGTAGATCAAGTGTACAACGGAGAAATCATAAAAACTCCTCCTTTTTGGTATAATGCCAATTGGGTAGATCCAAAATATCCGGATATACCTATCTGTCTGGGTTCTGTAATTTTCCCAGTGACTTCATCAAACAATAAACTAGAGTTTGTTGTAGTGATGCACGAAGACATAACCATGAGAGTCAGAGCCGAAGAAGAATTGATACAGGCCAAAAATAAGGCCGAAGAAGCCGATAGGTTAAAATCAGCCTTCCTGGCAAATATGAGCCATGAAATCCGTACCCCCATGAATGGCATTCTGGGATTTGCCGAATTGCTTAAAAATCCTAAACTCACTCCGGATAAACAGCAAAAATACGTTCAGATAATAGAGCAGAGCGGCATACGGTTATTAAATATCATCAATGATTTAATAAATATTTCCAAGCTGGAATCCGGACTTATGGAGGTGAATTTGGTCGAGATTGTTGTGAATGAGCAGTTAAGATTTTTATATGACTTTTTTGAAATAGAAGCCACTCGAAAAGGATTGAAGCTAAATCTGATTATGCCTGAATTGTCAACTGATTTAAAAATTGGAACTGACAAAGAAAAGTTTCTGGCAATATTTACAAACCTAATTAAGAATTCTTTGAAGTTTACAAAAGAGGGGGGTATCGATTTTGGGTATTCATTAGAGAATGGGGATTATACTTTTTTTGTGAAAGATTCAGGAATTGGTATTGCTGAAAGCAAACAGAGAATAATATTTGACCGATTTGTGCAAGCCGAACCAGCCGATAACGAAGTTAATGAAGGTGCAGGTTTAGGTTTATCAATATCCAAAGGTTTTGTGGAGATGCTTGGGGGTAAGATTTGGCTCGAATCGGAAAAGGGGAAGGGCACCAGCTTTTTCTTTAAGTTACCACAAGTTTTAAGTGAGTTGGAGTATAAGGTTGAGAAGATACCTAATAAACCTTCTTATCATGACAATGGTAAATTTAATATAAACGTTTTAGTTGTGGATGATGATGAGGTTTCTTTGTTGTTTTTAGTGCATTTATTAGAAGGATGTTGTAAGAAGGTTTTCATGGCCAGAGATGGAAATGAGGCTATAAAAATTTGTCTTGAGAGGCATGATGTTGAATTGGTTCTGATGGATATTAAAATGCCAGAGTTGGATGGGTTTAATGCCGCAAAAGCCATAAGGGAGTGGCGCCCTAATTTGCCCATCATTGCCCAAACCGCTTACGCTACCGAGGTCGAAAAGGAAAACTATAAAGCGGTTTTTGACCAGTATGTAACCAAACCTGTTAGCGTTGATGTGTTGAAAAGTACCATAAGTCGTTATTTAAAACAGATTTAATTAGGATTTTTTTATTTAAGATGACACCGGGTTTGAGGTGAATTAAATTGTATTCTCCGTTTTAATAGAAATCTGATTCAAAAGCGATTGGTATAAACCTCACTATCAAGTCAATAACGGTTTTGTGTGTAAGGTATGTTAATTCAGTTTATAAATTGGGTTAATTGTATGGTTATGAACAATGATGTGTTATCATATATCGACTTTGACAGGGTAAATAATGTGCTCGATGGGTTTCATAACACGATGGGCTATGCATTTGCCGTTGTTGACCTTAATGGGAATGTGTTATCCAATGGAGGATGGAAACCGCCCGTGATTGATCTGAATTGCATTGATCCTTTGAGAAAACTGCCTATCGAAGAGAGGTGTAATCAGATATTACCATCCAAAAGTCCTAATACTACATTTCATTTTTACAAATGTGTAAATGGACTATTTGAGGTGGTAGCTCCCATTGTAGTCAACAATGTCCATATCGCCAATATTGTTTCGGGCCTTTTTTTATTAAAAGAGTCTGAAGCAGATGATGAAAGTCAACTTTATCGCTCATTGTGTGGAGAAATACTAAGCCACGGGGTAATTCCTGTTGTCACCAAGGAGATGTTGGTCAAGGTTTTGGATTTATTGGTTGATGTTTTACATTTGGTCGTGGAGCTTGCTATTCAAAAGCACGAGCAAATAGAATTAAACAAAGAGCTGTTAAATAGTGAACAGAAGTTTAAATCTGTGTTTGAGTCGGCAAGCGTGGGCAAATCAATCACTCTCCCTACTGGTGAAATTTTTGCAAACCAAGTGCTGTGCAGTATGTTAGGATATACACCTGCAACTTTAAATGGCAAAAAGTGGCACGAAATTACTTACACTGACGATATACCTTATAGCATTTCGGTAACCGATGATCTTTTAAATGGTAAATACCAATCAGCCAGATTGGAAAAGAGATTGATACGTAATGACGGAGCTATTTTGTGGGCTGATGTGAGCGTGTCTATGGTACTGGATTTGGATGGAAGTCCCATGCATTTTGTGACTAATATAATTGATATTTCAGAGCGAAAGCAAATTGAGTTTTTACTCAATGAAAAGCTTGAGCTGATTACCGAGATGGGCAAGATGGCGAAAATCGGAGGATGGGAGTTCGACGCCGTCACAGGAAAAGGAACCTGGACCGAAGAAACAGCCCGAATTCATGACCTGGATCCCGATGATGAAACCTCAATGCTACAAGGCCTCTCATTTTACAAGGATGAATCGCGCAAAATCATAGAAGAAGCTATAAAGAATATTCTGGAAACTGGTGAACCATACAACCTCGAGTTAGAGCTTGTTTCTGCTAAGGGTGTTGAAAAATGGGTTCACACCATAGGTCACGCTATAATTGAAAATGGAAAGGTTATTAAAGTGCGTGGGTCGTTTCAGGATATTACCCAAAGAAAGAGGATGGAGTCAAATCTTAGGGAGAGTGAAGAGAAATTTCGCTTACTATTTCAGGAACATTCAGCTGTCAAACTTATTATTAACCCTCTAAATGGCGATATTGTTGAAGCTAATAATGCGGCAGCCCAGTTTTATGGATGGACTGTTGATGAGTTGCTAAATATGAAAATTTCGTCAATCAGTATGTTGGAGGCGGAACAGGTGAATCGCGATATGGCTATGGTAATGCAAAATGGGAGCCATCAGTTTGAATCCAAACACAGAAGGTCTGACAGTAAAGTTGTTGATGTAGAGGTTTTTAGTGGTAAGGTGTTGTTGGGAGGAGAAGTATTTTTTCACTCGATAATTCACGATATTTCTGATAAAATAAGGATTCGAGAGGAGATGACACTTCTCAAAAAAGCTGTGGAAGCTGCAAATGTGTCCATCAATATTACCGATTCACTTGGAAACCTTGTTTATGTTAATCCTTTTTTTGAGAAGTTGACAGGCTACAAAAGCAATGATGTAATTGGACGTAACCCTCGCTTTTTAAAGTCAGGTTATCATTCCAGACAGTTTTATGAGCAATTTTGGCAGACTTTGCTTTTGGGCAATGTTTGGGAAGGTGAAATATTAAACAGAAAAAGTAATGGTGAGTTATACTGGGTTAAAGCACACATATCGCCTATCAGGAATGAGAAGGGTGAGACTGTAAATTATGTGTCCATCAAGGAGGATATCACAGAGAAAAAAAGCATACATCATCAGCTTGTTATTGCTAAAGAAAAAGCTGAGGAGAGCGACAGACTGAAAACGGCATTTTTAAACAATATCTCGCATGAATTAAGAACACCGTTGAATGGGATCCTTGGCTTCGGACATTTTTTGGCTGATCCAAGCCTGTCTCCCGAAAAAAGGAGACTTTATTATGATTTTGTAAAGTCGTCAAGCGAGAGATTGTTGAATACTGTTACTGATTATATTGATATGGCAATGTTGGTTTCTGGCTCAATGGCTATCAACAAACAGGCCGTTGATGTTAATGCGATGATCAATGAGCTTTCAACATGGGCAGAAAGTTTGTGTAATACTAAGGGGCTGAATTTTAAAGCGTCAACATCTGGCAATGCAAAAGATTGTCAGCTATATACAGATGCAGAATTGCTCAAAAAGATTTTACAGATTGTTATTCAAAATGCGGTGAAATTTACCAATAGAGGTTCAGTTTTACTTGAATGCAGCTTAAGTCATAATGCAGTTGATTTTTCTATTAAAGACACTGGGGTTGGAATTGAGAAGAGCAAGCAGGAATTTATTTTTGAGATGTTTACTCAGGAGGATATCTCAAATACGCGCACTCATGAAGGCAGTGGCCTGGGATTGGCCATTGCACGGGGTTTGGTTAACTTGCTTGATGGGAAAATAATGGTTGAATCTGAAAAGGGACAAGGCTCTATGTTCATTGTATCTATTCCCATCGAAAAAATGGATAACGTGGAAGATATTGCTTTACAATGCGCTGTTGCCTCACCGAACAACAGCGATGCACTGGTTCTTGTTGCCGAGGACGACGAATTAAATTTCTGTTACATTGAGTCTTTGCTAGAGCTTATGGGTTATAACTATTTACATGCCCGTGATGGATTAGAGGCGGTTAATTACTGTAAACAAAACAGTGCTATCACTTGTGTTCTGATGGATATAAAGATGCCCGTAATGGATGGAATACAAGCCGCTAAGGCTATTCGGGAGTTTCGACATGATTTACCAATAATTGCTACTACTGCTTTTGCTCAGACAGGGGATGCGGAGCGCTTCTTAAACGCTGGATTTGATGAGTACATTTCAAAACCAATTGCCAAAGAGAAACTCATGTCCATACTAGAAAGCTTAATTGCCAAAACATCAAAAAGATAGTGTGGGGTTTTGATGAAAATTAAGCTGCAATTTCTTGCTTTCCTATTTAAGAAATAGATTTTTGTAAGCAGGTTGGTTCTTTAAGATATAATAGTATTCCCCTCAAAAACTCTGTGAAATCTTCGTTTTTGAAGGGAATACCATTGTTGTTAATTGTTGGCTCTGATATCCCAATGCTTTATGTTTTTAATCCCTGCTGTGAGCTAACATTTTAGCATTCAAGACACAATAAGAGATTTCAGGCATGTTTTTTACTCTGCTTTTATTATTCTTTCAGTAAATGATTCAGAATCGTTGTAAAAGTGTATCAGGTAAATACCATTGGGCAATGCACTAACATCTATCGTTTCGGTGAATGCAGAAATTTTGGTTTGCAAAATTGTTTTTCCGGTGATGTCGTTTATATTCACATGATACGTTTTGTCCGATTCCAGAACGAGTGTTGATTTAACAGGGTTTGGATAGAGTTTCAATTTTCGAAATGCCTCATCATTCGCCGATGTGGGGGCAGCCAAAACTTTTATAAGATTTGCTTTGACAACAGATATTGAGCCATAAGTGCCATTCACTCTTAGTGTTACGCTATATGTTCCCGGTGTTGTAAATGTAAAAGCTGGATGCTCCTCAGTACTGGTGCTTAAATTCCCAAATGTCCATAAATAACTGGTTGGAAAGAAGGTACTTTCATTAGTGAAGTTTACCGTCAATGGTGCGACACCTTCGGTTATATCCACAGAAAACACTGGTATCGGAATCCTTTTAATGGTGATGTAGCTGGTTTTGGTCTCAGTATGGGTGCCGGCAATGTTTGAAGCGGTTAACGTAACAGTATATGTGCCATCCTGAGTGTAATGATGTGTTGGGTTTTGATTGGTGCTGGTGTTGCCATCACCAAAGCTCCAGAGCCATTGAGTAGGTTCGTTATCCGATTTGTCGGTGAAATTCACAATTCTGTTTGATGCTGTTGTATCTGCTTTAAAATCAGCTATAGGGGTGCTCATTATGTTGGCTGAATGAAGCACAGTATAGGTTTTCGAAAGGTCATCAATGACAGTAAGTCTGATGGTATAAATCCCTTTCTCAGCAAAAGTATAAGTAGCATTTTGCGTATCGGCATCTTCATTTTCGTCGTTGTTAAAATCCCAACTCCAGGATGTGGCATTGGCCAAATGAAGCAAGCCTTCTGCATTTAAAACTTCATTTACAGGATGTGCTTTAGGTGCAAATATGTAAAGCGTTGGTTCAATATGTTCATAAGCGCCAATGTCCACATTCTTTCCCATTGCTCTTCTGTTTTGCGCAATATCCACCTCGGGAAACAGGTTGTTGGGTATCTCCTGAGTGCCCGCATCAATAAGAGGGGATTCGGCTTTTAATCTGAAATCTCCAATCTCTGCATCCACAAACATTGGATCTTCTTCAGTACAGTCAACGTATGCGGCAGCAGCCAAACTGCTTCCATTCATAATGCAACTGTTGTATATAAATGCATTTGACGCGTTTGTGATTTGTGTGTAAGTGGAGCTGCGTCGGTTGCCCCAAATGATTGAGTTGTATATTTTTACCAGCGTGTTGCTGGCTGCCACCGTCTTTAAATCAACACTTGGAAATCCAAATTCATTGTTAATGATGTTGCTGTTGATGATGGTTAAATTTCCACCAATTGTTATAATACCGCCACTGCTGCCAAAAGTGGTGTTGTTGCTTATAATGCAACCAATCAAATTAACATTTGACATCCTTGCGTAGATTGTACCGCCTTCAGTACCGTAATTGCTTCGGCTAATAGTACCGTTGTTTTTAAATATTGTATTTCTTATTGTTAATGTTGAGTTTGACACATATAAAGCGCCACCATCTAATCCGCTGCTGTTCCGAATTGTGCTATTTGAAATATCTACTCTGTTAAAGTTGTTAATTGTGAATGCGCCACCTGACCATAAGTTTTTCACACCTTCTACTTTACAATGGTCAAAAATTGAGGTGCTTGCTTCGGCATGCATGGAATCGAATATAATTCCCGACCAGGTGCCCTTTTTGCTCGAATTGTATAAGTTTATCTTTTCGATATTTGCCGCAGTAAAGGTAATTTGGTTTTCACTTGTACCTTTTGCAAATATGCTGCCCTTATCTGTAATTTTCAGATGGCTTTGGTTGTAGAATTTAATAGTTGTTCCGGGAGCTATTGTAAGTTTTGTATTGTTCAGGGTTATGTTGGTCAAAACGTTTATGTGGTTGCTCCAGTTTTCGGTTTCGCCAAAAGGGGTTTCATCATCCACAACCAAATGGTCATAAACAGTGATGTCAATTTGTTTATTCATGTTTTCACCTACTACAATTTTTCGGGGATAGATGAATTTACTCTCTGGTGCGTTGAGTGCGAGTTTGTCGTTATTTGAAATGTTGACTTGGTTAGCAACTATGGTATATTCGCCCTCACTGTTTGTGATGATACCCGGATAAAGTTCAAAATTTGTAACTGCTTCACCATGTTCATCAATTACTTTTCCTGTAACCTTTGAAATGATATCTGTTTGATATTCAATAGCGCCGATATCAATCCTATTTTGATTTATTCTGGGGTTTCCAAGGATGTCTGTTTTTGGTAATAAGTCTGCAACATATTCAAGATTACCAGCGTTTATGGCAACAGAGTTGGCAGCGAGTTGAAAATCAGTGCCACCTGGGTTTGAGAAAACTACACCTTGAATTATAAGGTTTTCCTGCGCATTTAACTCTCCAACAAATGCTTCTTCAATAAAGCTGTTGTATGCATTAATCAACTTGCCATATAATTGCTCTTTTCTATCGTTTGCAGTGTTTCCTGATATGATTGAATTATAAATGGTCACATAAGGTGTGTTTGATATACCACCACGTGCATAAATTGCACCTCCATTGCCTGCAGCTCTGTTATTGGTTATGTTGCAGTTTATAATGTTAACGGTTTTAAGATTACTTGCTTCTATGAAGATAGCTCCACCTGAGTTTACATAAGTACAGTAGTTGTTGTTTATTACGCAGTTAACAATGTTGATGCTCGAATGGTTTATGAAAATTGCTCCGCCGCCTGGAGGCGATGTGAAATTGTGTACGCTGTTACTATAAAAAGTGCAGTTGGTCAGCCCCAGTTTGTCGAATCTGGTAACAGAAAGCGCTCCTCCAAATTGGCTGTTTTGTACTTCTTTACTGTACTCAAACGTGCAGAAGCGGAACTTAGAAGAATCGGCTTCCGTACTCATGTTGTTGAACACAATTCTGTTCCAGCTACCAGCTGTACTTGAGCTAGTGAGGATGTATTTCTCTTTTTCTGCCGAGGTGAAGATGATTGGTTCGTTAACTGTGCCAAGCGCGATGATTCGTCCTTTGCCGGATACGCGTATACCGTAGTGCCCTCGAAATTTTACAGTTGTATTGGGTGCAATTGTGAGCGACACATTGTTAAGCATTACCGTTCCAAAAACGTTAACTATTTCGGAATCCCATTCCACTTCGCTGTCTGGCGCATAATTTCCCTCAACCACTATGCCGTTATAAGCAGTGATGTGGGTGGTTTTTGTACTGTTTGCCAATATTATTTTCGGATAAAACTCAAAACCTTCAGGTGCGGCATTTAAAACCAACTCCTCATTCTCTGAAATTCCGTCTTTCCCTAC
Organism: Alkaliflexus imshenetskii DSM 15055; assembly: GCF_000517065.1. Taxonomy (GTDB): domain Bacteria; phylum Bacteroidota; class Bacteroidia; order Bacteroidales; family Marinilabiliaceae; genus Alkaliflexus; species Alkaliflexus imshenetskii. The sequence goes on from NZ_KI912105.1 coordinate 3,058,124, forward strand.
CTCAATTCTATAATTTCCATTCTCGTCGGTGGTTATCTTATCGTGAAGCATGTAGTTGGCCAATAAGGTTCCATCTTCCAGTTTCACCACGCCCGAAATAACTGTTGGTACAAATAGCTCGTATGCACCCAAATCAATGGAACTGCCTGAAATTCGCTTATTACCTGCTAAATCAAACTCTGTTATGCCATCCACAGTGGACAGACCGGCATCAATGGCAGGTGTATTTTCTGTGAGCATGAAAAGGCTGTTCGCGGCATCTTGAAATGGTGATTGTGAAAGACCTATATTGTTGTTTGTGCCCACTCTTTCATCTCCTGGGTTTAAAGCATTGTAACTAAATGTGCCATCGTAAAACTTCAGGTTGCTGATTGTTCCGTTTGAGAAGTTGTTGTAAACAATGGAGTTGACGCATGAACTGCCCGTTTCAATAACTATACCGGCTCCATTCTCAGCGTCTGGTGTGCTGTTTTGGGTAATGGTGCAGTTTATGATTTGAGTATTGTTTGTTGCATAAATGCCGCCGCCATGATTGGCGCTGTTGCCTACAAAAAGGCAGTTTATAAAAACACCGCCAATGGATGTCACCGCACCTCCCGAGTTGGAATAGGCACTACCGGTAACCGAGTTGTTTATGAACTTACAATTTACATAAGTGCCCCCCATGGTTCGCAATGCCCCTCCTTGACCATCTCCGTTGCTTTCTGCCTTGTTGTTTAAAAAGGTGCAGTTTTCAACCCAAACGTTCTCTTTTGGTCCAGAACCAAAAACATACATTCCGCCGCCCATTGCCAGAGAACCTTCTTTTTTTCCATTCTGAATGGTGAGGTTTTTCAGTGTAACTTTCTTTGAACTGTCGTATGAAATGCTAAACACATTGTCTTTCGAATCGCCATCTATCACCACACCTTCTCCACCAAGTATTGTAAGCGATTTGTATGAGATGGTAAGCCGGCCTGCAAGGGTAATATGCTCTACATCAAAAACGATGGTGTCCCCATTTTTTGCATTATTAATATAGTATCGGAGCATGCCTTCCTCCGGAGAACTTAAGTCATCACCTGTGTGGGTTACTGTGTGTATTGTGGCTTTCACATTAACAATGAAGCTCAATAGAACAAGGGTAGCAAGTAGAAGTGTTTTCATAACGCAGTCAGGGATTTAATATAATATAGATGGTAAAACTAGAAATATTTCGTCATTTGGGGAGCCGAAAAGTGAGTTTTTCTGTATTATAATTTAATCCACCTTTATTTGAGCAACGTCTTAAGAAAAGAAAAGTGCGGCGTAATTATCTGTCTATGAGTATTGTGTGTAGTGATGTGTAAGGATGCTGTTTGGGGCAGATTGTATTTGTTAGTAGATATTATGAGCCTTAACGATAGTCTAGTAATTATTGAGATTAATATCTACTATTTTGCTTTATGCGCAAATTGTTATTTTTTAGACAGATAGGGTATTTGAGAAAGATGATTAGATTTAGCCTGTTTTCTGTTTAATCATATCTACTCGGTCTAAAACTCTTCAATGCTGATTTAAGCATTCATTTAAAAAATGTGTAAGATTTTCAGAGATTTTCATCTGAAAGTAATTTGAAGAATGAGCCTTTAATCGACTCTGATATAGGTATATAGGTTTTCCCAAAGACAATTCGATTTCGTTCAATAGTTTGAATATGGTTAATATTTACGATATATGAGCGATGGACTCTGAAAAATATTGATGCAGGTAGCTTCTCTTCAATACTTTTCATTGTAGTTTGAGTGATAATTGGTTGTTGATTATCTCCACAGTAAATCTTTATATAATCACCCATGCTCTCAATATAGATGATATTGCTTATTAAAATTCTGTTTAGCTTAGAATCTGATTTAACCATTATGGATTCTGGTTTGCTTGGTTCTAATGATGTACTTTTTAAACTAAACCAGTCGTGAGCTTTGTTGGCAGCCTTTAAAAATTCAGTGTAATCAAAAGGCTTTAAAAGATAATCTAATGCATTGGCTCTGAAGCCTTCAAGTGCATACTCTCCGTATGCTGTTGTGAAAATTATTCGAGGTTCTGACGTCAACGTTTTAGAAAGTTCAAGACCTGTGAGTCCGGGCATTTGGATGTCTAGAAACAGGAGTTCGATTTTCTGATCTTTTAATGTTTCTATCGCTTGAAAGGCATTGCTACATCGTGCAGCTAGCTCAAGAAATGGAGTCTTTTTAATATATGATTCGATAAGATCAAGAGCAAGTGGTTCGTCGTCAACAATGGCACATTTTATAGTTTGCATTACAGAATTTTAAAGGTTTACCAATAAGCTCACAGTGAAAATGTTATCCTTCTCATGGGTTTTGAATATGTAATTTTCATTATATATTAAATCCAAACGCTTTTGAAGATTCGCAATTCCAATACCTTTATGATATTTACTATTTGAAGGGTTGGTGGCAATTGTGTTGGTAATTAGTAGTTTTATGGTTTTGTGTTCTCCTGAAATTTTTATCGTTATGTAACTATTAATATCAGTTCCAACACCAAATTTGAAAGCATTCTCTATTAATGGAACAAACAACAAAGGCGCGATTCTTTCATCGGGATTCTTAACGTCACAATCCAAAGCTATTTTTACCAATGGAGTTGTGCGAAGTTGCATAATTGCGACATAATTTTTTATAAATTCCAATTCATTACTTACTGGCACTCTTTCGCTATTGGTTTCATATAGATGATATCGCATTAGTTTTCCCAGACCATGTACGGCATGTTGGGCTTTTTCAGGTGAAGGTTGAATTAGCGCATATATGTTATTAAGAGTATTGAAAAAGAAATGTGGGTTTAGCTGCATTTTCAGGTTGTTAAGTTCTGATCTTAAATGCTCCATTTCCAGTTTGCTGCGTTCATTTTCAATTTTTAACCACCGTTTGGTTGTATTTATTGCTACAGCAACAGAAATTGTTAGTATAAATGAGATGGCCATGCTGTTTATAAACCGCCCACGAGGAGGCCTGCCAGGCATCATTATTTCAGGTCTCATCTGGGGATCAAAAGATGGATTAAATAAGAGTGGTTTCAAAAGTTCAGATACCAAAATGCACAATGCAACCAGTCCAACATTAATTATGATAAATGTTGTGATTCGATGGTTAAAGAGCAGACGCTCAATTAGGAATAGGTAATTTAGATAGAAAAGAATAATGGATAATAACATAGTTACCCATAAATGAGGAAATATGAGTAGAGGTTCTTTAAACAAGCCATGTGAGAATATAAATGGCACCCCAAACCAAAAGAACCATACGATTATATGAATTAGTACATGTTTGAAAGGCAAGTTTTTCATGGAAGCAAGTTATTAAAAAGTCTATTCATATCTTAAGGCTTCAATCGGATCTAATGAAGCAGCCTTACGAGCAGGATACCAACCGAAGAATACCCCTATTATGGCGCAGACAAAAAATGACAAGATAATTGAACTTTGCGTTATAATCATTGGCCATCCTGCAATTTTTCCTAATATTAATGATGCCAAAATACCAGAAAAAATTCCAATCAAACCACCTCCAACACTTACAATTATCGCCTCCATTAAAAATTGTGTTAATATGTGGCGCTCTTTGCCTCCAACTGCCATTCTTAGGCCAATCTCGCGAGTTCTCTCAGTAACTGATACAAACATAATGTTCATAATTCCAATTCCGCCAACAAGCAATGAAATTCCGGCAATTGCGGCAAGCAGGAGTGTCATCATTTGATTCGTAGAGCCCATCATTGATAGCAACTCGTGTTGTGAGCGTATTTCAAATTTGTTCGTATTACCCGATACTAATTTCGGGTTTTTTCGAAGAGCGGTTTCTACTTCCTCAATTGCAAGTTGAGAGGACTCTTCGTTTATTGCAGACAAATATATATTTTGAATATGGTTAATTCCAAGGATTCGCTTTTGTACTGTTGTAAATGGTGCAATAATTACATCATCCTGATCTTGTCCAAAGGTATTAACTCCTTTTTCTTTAAGTATACCAATAACCGTAAATGGTATTTGATTGTATCTTATGATTTGACCAAGAGGTTGTTCTCCATTTTTAAAGAGATTGTTTATTACCGTTTTTCCAAGGATACAAACTTTTGCAGCTGAGTTTATATCATATTCAGAAAACAAACTTCCTTGTGATATGTCTAGCTTTCTAATGGTCAAATAGTCTGTTGACACACCTTGTATGGATGTAGGCCAATTATTTGCACCTGCGATTGCTTGTCCGTTCCCAGAAACGAGTGGGGATATGTGCGAGATATATCTGGAATTATTACGAATTGATATTGCATCGTTCCAGGTCAACTGCGGCATGTCTGAAGCTCCGAGTCTCGCCCCGCCTCTTTGTCCACCACCAGGAAAAACCATTATCATGTTAGCTCCCATTTCTGAAACTTGTTGTTCTATGCTTTGTTTAGAACCTTGTCCAATTGCAAGCATTGTAATAACGGATGCCACACCTATGATAATTCCCAACATGGTAAGAAAGGATCGTGTCTTATTGCGGGAAATGGCTTTTAGTGCCAGGATAATAAGAATTAAGTTGCGCATTTGTAATTAGTTATGGTGTAGGTTTGTGCGAATCTGATTGTATTTCCATTAAACTATGAAGCAGTCAGTGTATCACTCACGATAGCGCCATCTTTAAGGAGAATTATCCTCTTTGTTAAATTGGCCACTTCAGGTTCGTGGGTAACAAAAACAATTGTTTTTCCGGAATCATTCAATTGCTGAAAAAGTGATATTATTTCATGTGTGGTTTGTGTGTCAAGATTACCTGTAGCCTCATCAGCAAGGATGAGCACCGGATTGTTAACTAAAGCACGCGCTATGGCTACTCTCTGTTGTTGACCACCAGAAAGTTGAGACGGGGTGTGGTGTATTCGGCTCTCAAGGCCAACTGTTTGCAGCGCCTCAATTGCCAATTGCCGTCTTTCTTTTGGTTTAATGCTATTGTTGTATATCAGGGGTAGTTCTACATTCTCAACAGCTGATGTTCTGGGAAGTAGATTAAATGATTGAAATACAAAGCCTAATTTTGTGTTTCGTATTTCAGCTAACTGGTTTTTACTGAGTTGAGCAACAGGGGTTTTATCCAGAAAATATTGTCCAGTAGTTGGGTTGTCAAGACAACCCAATAAATTCAATAGGGTTGACTTCCCAGAGCCGCTGCTTCCCATGATAGAAACAAATTCACCCTTCTCAATTTGTAAAGATACGCCTCTTAGAGCTCTTACTACGCTGCTACCCATTATAAATTCCCGAGTTAAAGCAACGGTTTTAATTATACTTGATGTGTTATTCATAAAGTAACTATGGATTAATGGTGTAGGTTATTAACGCCTGCCTCCTGGGGGTGTTGGAACAAATGGACTGTTTAAATTCTCATTTTCTTTGATGCCAGATTCTGTATCTATCGAAAGAATGATTGAGTCATGTTTTTCGAGGCCATCTTTAACCTCAATGTTTACGCGATCAGTTATTCCGGTTTGAATAATTCTCTCTGAAATGCTATTGCCTGTAACAATCCAAATCTTTTTTTCGTTGTCGGCTAAGTCTTTAAGCTTTTTTCCGGGCGGCTGTTTATCTGTGATAATATAATTCTGATGGCTCAAGGTCATTATCTGATGGTGGTTGATATTTGTTGCTGATGTAGGTATGACCAGAATGTTAGAAGCTTCAGCAGTAATAATGGTTATTGTTGCAGTAAGGCCGGGTTTTAATTTTAAATCTGGATTTGGTGCATCAATTATTACTTTATATGTCACTACATTGCTTGTAACTGTTGGTATAAGTCTTATCTGGGTGATAACACCTTCAAAAGTTCGCCCTGGATATGCGTCTACTTTAAAATGCACTTTTTGTCCATGCTCTATCTGTCCAATGTCTGCTTCATCCACATCCGCTTCAACTTGCATTTGGGTTAAGTCACGCGCTATTGTAAATAACGTAGGAGTGTTAAAGCTTGCTGCAACTGTTTGTCCAGCTTCTATAGTCCTTTCAAGAACAACCCCATCAATTGGTGAATAAATGGTTGCATACGATAGGTCAACTTCGGCTTGTTCTACTTCAGATGTTAATCTCTCTACTTGAGATTTGGCGTTGTTAAGTTGATAAACAGCCAACTCATAATCAACATCACTAACCATTTCTTTTTCATAAAGTGATTTAGTTCGGTTGTAGTTTTGAGTTTGCCAGTCTAATTCGTTTTTTGCTGAGGATAGTCCGGCACGGGATTGTAATAGTCGTGCATTTAGTGTGCTTCTATCCAATTCTGCAAGCACCTGACCCTTTTTTACATAAGAGTTGAAATCCACGTAGATTTGATTTATTACCCCTGAAACTTGTGTGCCTACTTCTACTTTTTCTATTGGTTCAACAGTTCCAGTGGCTGTTACAGAATTTGTGATTGTAGCAATTGAAGGTGCCACAGTTGTAATACTTATGGACGCATGCTTGTTTTTACCTGATAGAAGAGCTGAAATGCCTACAATTAGAAGTAGCAACATGGCAATGAGTAGTAGTTTTATTTTTTTTGTCATTTCTTTAAAAGTTAAAGTGAAACAGGTATTCCCATATAGAAGTCAAGGATTTTCTTGAAAAGAATAGCAGTGTATTTGGACTGCATCAACTCGTTTCTGCCACTTAAATACTTGTTATGGATTTGTAAAAGTTCTATAGTGTTTATCATTCCCATGTTGTATTGTTCAGTAGCAAGTGTATAGCTTTCCCAAATGGCCTTGTCTTGAGCAATGGCAGAAATGTATCTTTGTTGTCCTGCTCTGGTGTCGTCATATACACGTTCAGCTATTTGCAAGAGTTGATTTCTGGTTTTATGTATCGTTAATTGTGATATTTGGTCGTTGATAATTGCTTTTGATACGGCTGTTTTGTTTTCATATCTGGAGAATATGGGGATTGTCATATTAAGGCCAATGCTTTGCGCAAAGTTGTTAGACATTTGGAGATTATAGGATGATGCATAATTGCTTTTATAGTTGCTGCCAGCAGACATGTTAAGAGTTAAATTCGGTAAATACCCTGAGCGGGCTTCTGCGACTGATATTTCTGAAATGCGCTTTTGTTGATTGGATATGTCCATTTCAGGCCTTGTTAATAGAATAAACTCGAATAAGACTTCGATAGGGGGGAGAGGTTCCATCTGATATAGTAAATTATCCGGAACCTCTATAGAAAAGTTAACCTCTACAGGAATTTCTAATATCTGTTTGAGTTCGGTAGTACGAAGGATTAAATTATTCTCAGCTTGAACTAGCATATATTCGTCAGAAGCATGCTGGGCATTCATGTCGGCCACATCCCGACGTGATAGGGAGCCTGCCTGATGCAGTAAAGTTGCCCTGTTAAATTGTTCCTGAGATAACAGAACTACATCTTTGTAGTACTCTACATTTTCAAAAGCATAAAGTATATTTAGATAGGCCTGCACTACTGCGAGGGTAATATCCTTTTCAGCCAGTGAGACATTTAGTAACGCTATTTCCTTACTTAGTTCACTCTTTTTTATGTTTTGAGTGATAGAACCTCCCTTGTATAGAACAACACCACTATTGATTGATGCGGAATTGCCAAAATTTGATTGCCAACCGGCAATGGTGTTATCAGTTTCAAATTTCTTCTCATTTTGTATTGAGCTGGATATTGAGCCTGATAGGTTTGGTAAACGACTGCCTTTGGCTTGTACTAAATCGGCTTCGGCAGATTGAACCTGTAGTTTTGATTGATTTACTTGAATGTTATTATCAATAGCGTAGTTGATACAATGTAAGCATTCGGCCTAGTACATATTGTCATCAAAGCTAAGCAGTCGTTTCTTTGAAGGCAAAAAATGAGGATGACACATACGACCTTCAAGCAACTCTATCAAGAGTATCAGGAATCCAGTTTAAGCGTACGAGACTTCTGCTCCAATCAGGCTTTATCCCCTTCTACTTTTTATTACTGGAGAAAGCAGTTGGGGAATACAGCGCAAGAAGCACCTGAGCGCTTTGTTCCACTGGTAATCGACTCGGCACCGACGCAAAAAACAAAACACAACAAGCACGTTGCGATAGCCACGAACAAAACCGATGGTTTAAGCATTTCACAGGCACCTGTTGAACTTGTCTTTCCCAACGGAACAAAGATGGTAATCCGCGAAAACATCGACCTGCGATTATTAAAAGCAATTGTTCACCTCTTTGATTAATGGCCGATGTTTCATTTGCATGGAAAACTCAAATACTTTCTATATCCTGCAGCCGTTGATATGCGCAAGAGTTTTTACACCCTCAGCGGTATCGTCACCTCATTAATGAAGCGTGAGGTACAAAGTGGCGAGGTCTTTATTTTCGTCAACAAGCGACTTACCACTATGAAGATACTGCACCTGGAGCATGGCGGTTTAGTAATCTATCACAAGAAGCTCGACAGTGGCGTTTTTAAGTTGCCCACCTTTGATGACAGCTTGCCTTCTGTTGCTATCGACTGGCAGGATTTAATGATGATAGTGAAAAATGTTACCCCCAGAAAACGACGTTTGAAACCGCGACAAAAAGAAGCACTTTTTCAGGATTATTAGCTTGTTAAAATTGGCTGCAAGCCTTGGTTTTACTACCTTTAAGCTCGTAATCAAACAGGGATAATGAGCGATTTATCAAGCGACAACGACAAGTTGGTTCAGGCGCTTCTTCAGGAAAGAGACGAACTCTTCCAGGAGCTTTCCCGGCTGCGAAAAATCGACAATGGTACCCTGGACACCCTCGAAGCCCAGAACCAAAAACTGAGCTCTGAAGTCGTTCAAAAGGATCAGGAAATTAAGAAGCTCACCGATCAACTGGCCTGGTTTCGCCACAAGTTTTTTAGCAAGTCCTCAGAGAAGTTCATAAAAGAAGACCCCAACCAAAGAAAGCTTGACTTTGATGGGATTGATGCTCTGCCCCAAGAGAAGATCGCTATTGAAAAAGCTGAAATGGAGTTGATCGAGTACGAGCGTCGTAAAGTTGTTCGGGAAAAGAAGAGCGCCGTTCGTCTTCCTTTGCCAGAGCATCTCAGACGCGAGATCGAAGTCATAGAGCCCGAAGACCTGCGAGCCAACTGGGTTCGTATTGGCATAGAAGCAACTGAAATCCTCGAGTTTAAGCCCGGAGAGCTGTATGTGCGTCGCATAGAGCGTCCCAAATACGCCGTTAAACCCATAGCCGCCCGGGCACAAGACCAATCCGAACAAGAAGAAGCACCTGCCGTACGTATCGCACCTATGCCTTTGCTGCCGTTGCCCCGCAGCAATGCCGGTGCTTCTTTGTTGGCAGAACTGTTGATGAACAAATATTTTTATCATTTGCCATTTCATCGGCAGATTGCTATGCTCAAAATGGTCGATGTTAAGCTGCCTGCATCAACGGTTAATGGTTGGTTCCAAGGAGGGAGTGATTTACTTCGTGCCCTTTATCTTCGTTTAAAGGATCTTGTTTTAGAATCGGACTACATTCAGGTAGATGAGAGCACCATACCGGTGGTAGACAATGAAAAACACAAAGCCACTAAAGCCTATCTATGGATGGTTCGTTCCGTTATGAACAACCTTGTATTCTTTCACTACGACAAAGGCTCCCGGGCCCAAAAGGTAGTCGTGGATCTCTTAAAGCATTTTCAGGGAGCCGTTCAAACTGACGGGTACCAGGCATACTCCATCTACGAGCAAAAGAAAGGTGTTTTGCTGCTTGGGTGCTGGGCACACGCACGCCGTAAATTCACCGAAAGCTTCCTGGAAGACAAAAACGGAGCAGAGTATGCTTTGGCACAAATTGCCAAATTGTACCAGGTGGAGCAAATGGCCAACGATGAATCCATGACGTACGAACAACGTTCAGAGCTGCGAAAAAGGTTGGCTTACCCAATCATGCGTGGATTTGAGAAATGGATTGTGGCTTATCACCCCAAAGCCATACCCGGTGGCCGCATGAGCAAGGCCTTGAGCTATACCTACAATCTCTTTGAGCGCTTATCTCGCTATCACTTGGATGGTCGATACCTTCCAGACAACAATTTGGCCGAAAATGCCATCCGTCCTTTGGCTGTGGGTCGAAAAGGATTTCTGTTTTGCGGCAACCACGAGTCGGCCGAAAATGCGGCCATTATGTATTCGTTGCTGGGCTGCTGCAAGGCCTGCGATGTGAACCCCAGAGAATGGTTAACGGATGTCTTTAGTAAGATTGCTTTGTACAACAACAATTATGAACTGGACTTAGCAGATCTTTTGCCACACAATTGGAAACTCTCAAACAAGTGTCAGAATTTTCCAAAGGATTCCAACTAAATCCAACTTATTCCAAAAGATTCTAATAGATTCCACTACACTTTAGAACACTTCACCACCCTAGGTCGGCCTTCCGGCTTAGGGATTTTTCTTACTTTTACAATACGTGGCAGACCGAATGCATACGATACAATCGTTTAGACTCCAGGAGTCGATCATGTTTTTCTGCCCATATGTGTTTGCGATGCTTATTGTTAATGCCAGAAGGGATAAATGCCATTTGATGGTTCTAATTGTCAGTATCATATTATGTGATTTTATGCGTCAAAGTTCATTATTGATTCTCTGGTACTGAAATATAATCGATAGGATAGAGGAAATTACCGACAGATTAAGTAGAATCAAGGATGTTTGTATTGGTTATGTGTGTAAATGAGAGGGTTTTAAGGTGTGTTATGTCTTAGTTCTGAAGTTGTAATAAAGTGTTAGTAACAAAGTGGTAGTTCACACTATTTTATCGAGTATTCAACTTACTTAATTGGCAAAGTAATTCCGGATGTTTGTTTTCTGAATCGAAGAATCAAAAAACAATATGTGGAGGAGTGTGCAAGTTTATATTGGCTCCAATGTTAGATTTGTTTATGCAATAAGATTTGCTTTTTTAAACTAATTCTATAATTTGTGTGGATTTTTGGAGCTTAATCTTGGCGTATTGGAATCTTGAAGTTAATCGTTCTGGTTGATTGCAATCCCTAATAATTATGTGTCAAATCAAAATTTAACTCCAAGTTGGACTAAGTCATCTAAATTGATGGTCGGCGTTTCTCCTTTTCTTATTCTGTTTTTTACTTGCTTAGCAATTCGGTGAGCATCCGTTTCGCTTGCAAATGGGCGATTCCCTTCAATAGCTGGAATAAATGGTTGGTTTATAAAGGTCTCTTTATCGCATAGGATTTTATAACCAAACCCATCATTAACGGCATAAGTTTCGATGGTAAGGCAGTCCGTTTTAGGAACTGCCTTACCATACAATAACCAAAGAAAGAAAAAAGCTAACAAGAATGTTAGAATATAAATACCTGCACTAGTCCTTTTCATTATACTCGTCATATGGAAGAAACTCATACATGTCATCAAATCTGTAACTGCTGCTTCGTCCTGTAGCAACAAACGCCCTGTTGTCGAATGAAAATGCAACAGCACCACTTCTGGCAGCACCTTCAAAGGAGGTCTTTTTCTCCCATAAGTCAGTTAGGGTGTTGTATTCCCATGTATTGGTATTTAACGATCCTCGTTCCCCGGTAGTAACATATCCAAGTGTATTGATGTTAAATGCTACACCATAAGAACGGGTTATGGTATAATCATCATCATAACTTTCGTCACTGGTATTGGTGATGTCTCTTTTCTGAGTCCAGGTAAAATCATCTCCATTAAGCATCCAAAAATCATATACCAATTGTTCATTGTTAACTCCACCAACTAGGTATGCATTGTTGTTTATAACAAAGACAGATGCCCCGAGTCTTTTCATTCCTGGAAATGGAATTTGCTCCCATGTGTCTGACTCTGGATTGTAACTATAGAAATCTTTAAGGTGATTTTTGTCGTAACCAGAGCCGACAATCCCGCGATTTGATATGGTAAACCCAACAGCTCCATACCTTGAGGACCCCGGAAAATTGCTTTTTTGACTCCATGAATTACTTTCAGGGTTGTATTCCCACAAGTCATTCAAATGGTTGTAACCATCATTTCCCGTACATATATATCCTTTTTCTCCAATAGAGAATCCAACGGCCGAATGGCGAGCTGTTGCCGGGAGACTCGCTTTTTGTACCCAATAATTCATTTTGGAGTCATACTCCCAAAGGTCTGTTAAACGGTCACGACCATCCCATCCTGTGCATAAATATCCTTTTTCGCCAATGGTAAATGCGGCGGCGTTTCCTCGGGCAGCACCGTCAAAATCAGACATGCGAACCCAGTTTCCTAATAGTTCATCATCATCGTCATCACTGCATCCGTAAGATATCAATGGAATAACAATGGTCGTCATTAATATTAATAACATCTGCTTCAATCTCATAACTGTTCTAAATTTTAAATTAAACAAATCTTCTCAGCAAATCTATTCTAAACGGGCGCATATAGAAAAGAAAGTCGATAAACGGGTGATATTAACCGATGAATATTATGAGGTAATCGCTGAGCCTTGCAAATACCGACACTTTTTTAGCGATGAATTATTCACATTCATCGGTAAAAACCTGAGAGTCGGCTATTATTTTTTTTTGAGGATGTGGATTTCAATTCTTTTGCAGTACTAAAACTCGTTACCGATTTAGTTGGTATGGGTAATCCTCTCCGGTTTCTGTTTTGTGCAATTGCATATTTTGTATTTATGGGGCTGTTTAGGATGTGAGATTTTGCATGTATAATAAAACGATTTCGTATGAAACAACTTTGGACATATGTAGTTTTAATTGTGATGGTATATTCCTGTAGTAATGAGGGGATGGAAATCGGTTCAAGCATGGTTGAGAGCAGTGCACGAACTGTACTAATAGATACTTGTACAGTAACGCTAACCACCGTGAAAATTGACTCCTTAATTACAAGTGGAAAGGGAGTTATCTATAATGGAAAAATTGATTCTGAACTTCGAGGTAAAGTAAGTTCTACATCTTTTGTATCCTTTCTAAGTCCTTCGTATACAGAGTATCGAAAAAATATGACAACGCCTCTAGTGTTTGACTCACTAGTGATGGAAATGAATTTTAATTCCAGTTTTTATGGCGACACCCTGAGCAGCCATAAATTGGATTTGCACCTCTTAAAGAAAGCATTGGAACTGCCCAGTTCCGATGCTTTTTATAATACATCTGTCGTTTCATATCTGGAGGATGTTTACGCAAGTATAAGTTTTACCCCTCGCCCAAGTAGGGGGGATGCTTTGAGAATTAAATTGTCAAATACTTTTGGAGAGGATTTGCTTTCAAAATTGGCAAACAATCTTGACGAAATCCAAACAGATGAAAAATTTCAAAATTATTTTACAGGATTTGCCTTCGTTTCCGATGAGAATAGTAAGGCAATTTTTGGGTATGATGTAAGCGAAAGCAGCACCATTATAAAGCTTTACTACCATTTTGTGGAGGTGGAAAAAAAGGAGTATGAAATAACTATTTCACCAAATACATCTACAAATTTCTTTTCTGTTAATCACAACCGCGAAAACTCCCCATTAGAAAATCTTCAAGATGGCTACCAGGGATTATCTTCCTCAAAAAGTGATAATATAACCTATTTATATGGCGCTTTAGGGTACTATGCCAGAATTGAATTTCCCTATCTACGCGACTTGCTTACAATTGGTCAAGCAGGGAATATTATCTCTGCCCAAATGTATATTTATCCTATTGAAAAGAGTTTTAATCAACAACATAAATTGCCCAGCCAGTTATACTTGTATATAGCGGATGATACAAATTCAAATGTTGATGCAATTACAAATTCCTATGGAACTGAATTGCAAACAGGGAATCTGGTTGATGATGATTTGTTTTCTGGGAATACGCATTATAGTTTTTCAATCACATCATTTTTACAAGAGCAGTTGCCTGCAATCGGCTTCAACAAGAAAAAGCTACATCTCACATTGCCAGAAAGTGAAATGAATCAATCTTTTAATAGTATGCTGTTTGGTGACAGACAACATCCAAATCAACGTATAAAAGTAAACATAATCTATAGTGTGTATGAATAGTTTAATTCAAATTTCGATAATATTATTGGTGTATGTTGTTTCTGCTAATACAGTGGCACAATCATTATCATCATCTCCTTATTCAATGTACGGAATTGGTCAATATGAGACAGCAGGTAATGGAAAGAATGCTTCGATGGGTGAAATCGGTATTGGGATGTTCTCTGACGAACAACTTAATTTGGTAAATCCTGCTAGTTTGGCTTCTCTTAAAAAGGAAACGTTTTATTTTGATATGGGAGTAACCTTGAAAAACTCGATTTATTACTCAGGAGGAAATACCGAAAGTGTTACAGAAGGAAATTTTAACAGAATGGCTATTGGATTTAAGCCTACAAATAGATTGGGGATTTCAATTGGTTTTTTGCCTGTAACATCTATTGGGTATAAAATAAAGACCCAGCAATATATAGAGGGAACTTCTCAAACAGAAAGCATATCTTTTAATGGTGGAGGAGGGATATCCAAATTTTTTGTTGGAGGAGGATGGCAGCTTTCGCCTGCAATTAGCTTAGGTGCTACAACTTCTCTACTGTTCGGTTCAATTAAAAATAGTGAACAACAAGCCATGATTACGGTTGCTGAATCATCTTATATGCGGGATTTCTATTTTGAAGGAGGTTTTCAGTTTAAAGAGCATTTCAATGATAATATGCCACTTACTTTTGGTTTAATATATGGTAGTGGTAAGAAATTATCAAAGGACAACGAACTAAAAGTTTATGGGTCTGATGGAGCTACAACAATACTTGAGGAGTCGCTGCCTACATCTTATGGATATTTACCTAAATATATAGGTATTGGGGTTTATAGTGGCTATGGTGAAAAATGGCAATTTGGTTCAGACTTTTTATTTCAGGATTGGAGTAGAAATATCAGTGGAGTATCTTCCATCTCATTTGTTGAAGTGAAAAAGCTAAATGCCGGAGTTCAATATGTCCCTAGTCCACGTAATGCTGCTAATATGTTTGAACAAATACGCTATCGAGCAGGTTTTTCAATTGAGAATTCTTATCTGAAAATCAGGGGTCAAAACCCTCTTATATATAACTTTACCGCGGGTTTTGGGGTTCCTCTTCGTGGTTCTTCTATGTTGAATTTGGCTGTAGCTTGGAAATATGATACTATGGCGAGCCGGAATAATAGTATACAAACTTCTTCTATTAACTTTACACTTGGAATATCTTTTTCTGAATCATGGTTTCTTAAGCGTCAGTTTGATTAAAACTTCCGAATTGGTTTTGAGTTATTTTGCTTATGAGGTTGAATTTATTTTTAAGTATTATGTCTTATTCGGCTCATAATGAGATTATTAAGCTTTTTTAAAGCTTACATTGTTTTTAACGCAGTTTTTTTTGTAAATAATAGGTTAAAAGCAATTGAGTTTTTACCTCTTACCTCTTACAGTTAATTATCTTATTTATTGCGATAATATATAGAGCATACGCAGAGGTTGATAATTGCATTGCAATTTTAATCTCTGCGTTTTTTGTGAAGTCATAGTAGATATACCCATATTGTTTAGAACAGTAAAATGCTTAATCGTGTTACTACACACAAAAAAAATAAACTGTAGTGTTTATTTTTTAACAGGCAGTTGTTTTTATTTTGGTACGATTTCTGAGATTTTCAGCCCCCTACTTTAGTTAGCTATATGTTTTTAAAATATAGATTATGAGACTTTTATGTGTATAGACAATCTTGATTCTCAATTTGATTTCTTCCATAACATTTCATTTTTTTTATTTAGAATGATTACAATCTTCTAATCCCTTGAAAATATTGACTCTTTTCGGGCTAAAACAACCATATCCTACTAAAATGTAGCTCTTTTTTACCCGAGTTACCTGAATGTCATAGTTTGCTTGTTTTTATTGATTTTAAATAGCCCTAAGTGCTTTATAATAAGCAATAATCAGGGCTTATCTAATACTCGTTTTACTGGCATGGTTTTTATCTATACCATAGTGAACCTATTGTTAATCTACACCTATTCACTATGGCCAACTACATTCTCACCGAACGACAAAAGCAGGTTGCCCGTTCCGGTTCCGATTCCGGAAAGATGGTATGCAACAAACCCAGCGTGGCCGGGAGTGTAAGCCAGCGGGCCTGTGTGTTTTGCGGTTCAAGGGTGGTTTTATACCCCATTGCCGATGCGCTCCATATTATTCATGGACCCATTGGCTGTGCCGCCTACACATGGGACATCCGCGGGGCCATGTCGTCGGGGCCGGAACTGCACCGCATGAGCTTTTCCACCGACCTCAGCGAAAAGGAGGTGGTGTTTGGCGGAGAGCCAAAACTTTATCAAGGACTTACCGAACTTATTGAAAAGTACAATCCCAAGGCTGCGTTTGTTTATTCCACCTGCATTGTGGGCATCATTGGCGACGATGTGGAGAAAATTTGCAAGCAGGTTGCTCAGGAGAAAAACATACCGGTACTGCCCGTTCAGGCGCCCGGCTTTCAGGGCTCTAAGAAGGATGGTTACAAGGTGGCTTGCGAGGCGCTTTTTAACCTGGTGGGAACGCTGGATTTGCCGGTTCCCAAATACAGCATCAATATTCTTGGCGATTTTAACCTGGCCGGCGAGCTTTGGATTCTGATGGATTACTACAAACGGATGGGTGTTCACATCAATGCCACCATTACGGGCGACGGACGCGTGGATGCCATACGCAACGCGCAAAATGCTGCCCTTAACGTGGTGCAGTGTTCCGGCTCCATGGCGCATTTGGCCCGCTTGATGAAGGAGAAGTACAACGTGCCGTTTATGCACGTCTCTTATTTTGGCATTGAAGATATGTCTGATGCATTGTATGAGGTGGCCAAATTCTTTAACAGCGATGAACTGATGGCAAAGGCTCGCGACATTGTACGCGAGGAGGTTGGGCGATTGATGCCGGCTTTGCAATGGTACCGCGAGCGTTTGGAAGGCAAGCGGGCTGCGGTTTATGTGGGTGGAGCGTTTAAAGCCATTTCACTTATCAAAGCGCTTCGCCTTATTGGGGTGAAAACCGTGATTGTGGGTTCGCAAACCGGGAATGCTGATGATTATGAGGTAATTAAAAAACTGAGCGACGAGGACACCATCATTGTGGACGACTCAAACCCGGTGGAGCTCTCCAACTTTGTGAAGGAGAAGCAGGCCGATGTATTTATTGGTGGCGTGAAGGAGCGACCCATCGCCCATAAAATAGGCATTGGCTTTTGCGACCATAACCACGAGCGCAAAGAAGCACTGGCAGGCTACGAGGGCATGATGAATTTTGCCAAAGAGATTTATGCCACCACCATGAGTCCCATCTGGAAATTTACCATGTAACAAACCAATAATCCTCAACATTCAACTCTAAACCTAAAACTAAACCTAAAACATAAAACCAACCCACACCCCCTAACTCCACCGGAGGCGGACACAGCCCTGACTAAAGGGGGAACCCATAACGCTCAAAACCCTCAACTCAAAACCCTCAACCCTAAATATAAAACATAAAACCTAAAATCTAAAAAAATGGCCACCATATCAAAACCAATATCATCAACTCGCAATGCCTGCAAACTTTGTGCGCCTCTTGGTGCCTCGCTGGTGTTTAAAGGGATTGAAGGATGTGTGCCGCTCATTCATGGTTCGCAGGGATGCAGCACATACATCCGCCGGTACATGATAAGCCATTACAAAGAGCCGGTGGATATTGCATCCACAAACTTTAGCGAGGAGGCTGCGGTTTTTGGTGGCGGACAAAATTTTGTGACGGGCATCAACAACATCATCAAGCAATACAATCCTGCCGTGATAGGCGTTGCATCAACCTGCCTGAGCGAAACCATTGGCGAAGACGTGGATGCACTGATACGTGATTATACAGGGCAGAACAAACATACGCCACTGTTTTTTAATGTCTCCACACCCAGCTATTGTGGCACGCACATGAATGGCTTTCATCAGGCTGCCATTGCCGCTGTGGCGCGGTTCGCAAAGTCGGGCAAAACCGGTAGCCATATCAATATTTTTCCGGGTTTTGTATCGCCGGCCGACATTCGCTATCTGAAAGAGCTCTGCATCGATTTTAAAATAACTGCAACCCTTTTTCCGGATTATTCTGAAACGCTCGACAATGTGCACACCAGAGAGTACCAATTGGTTCCTTCGGGTGGGACAACCATTGCTGAACTCGAAAAAACTGGCTCGGCATTGGCAACCATAGAATTTGGGACTGTTTTCAATAGGGGAGTGAAAAATTCGGTTGGCAATTCCATTGCGAGTGCCGGAGAATGGTTACTCGATAAAATGTCTGTGGCAAATAATCAGATTGGTTTTCCCATAGGCATTGATGCAAGTGATAAATTCTTTAACGTGCTGGCCGGTTTAACCCAAAGTCCGATGCCTGAGAAACACCAAAAGGAACGTGGACGCCTGATTGATGCCTATGTGGACGCTCACAAATATGTGTTTGGCAAACGTGCCGTGATATATGGCGAAGAGGATTTTGTGATTGCGCTGGCTGCTTTTCTCCACGAGATAGGTATGAAGCCGGTTTTGGTAGCCTCGGGTGCAGCAAGCGGCGTGTTAAAAAGCGCCCTCGATGAGATTGTTGGCCCCGGCAACGATATCTGCATTGCCGATGGTTCCGACTTTGCCACCATGCGTGAAATCATGCAGGAGCTCAAGCCGGACATCATGATTGGTAACAGCAAAGGCTACTACATTGCCCGGGAGATGAAAATACCTCTGGTTCGTGCTGGTTTTCCCATACACGACCGCTTTGGGGCATCGCGCATCCATCACATCGGTTACCGCGGCACCCAGGAATTGTTCGACCGCATTGTAAATGCCCTCATCGAATATAAACAGGAAAACAGCCCGGTAGGATATAAGTATATCTGATGAGTTAGTGAGCTAATGAACTAATGAGTTCAATAGTTTAACAACTCAACAGCTCATCACCTCAACTACTATAAAATGTACAGCTAATGAGCTAACGAGTTCAACAGTTCATCAACTTAACAGTTCATCAACTCATCAACTAAAAAACACCGCCATGATAAACAAACCCAACACATCCGCAGCTCATCCCTGTTTCGATGAAGAAGCCAGACATTCTCACGCCAGGGTGCACTTACCGGTTGCTCCAAACTGCAACATACAGTGCAACTATTGCAACCGTCAGTACGATTGCGTTAATGAAAGCCGGCCGGGGGTAACCTCTACGGTGCTGAAACCTTTTCAGGCTTATGAGTATTTCAGGGCGTTGGACGATAAGCTGGACAACCTCTCGGTGGTGGGTATTGCCGGGCCGGGGGACCCGTTTGCTAACCCCGATGAAACATTGGAAACCATGCAACGCATAAAGGATAGTTACCCCGATAAGCTCTTTTGTGTCTCTACCAATGGGTTAAACCTCTATCCGTATATCGACAGGCTGGCGAAAATTGGCGTGTCGCATGTCACCATAACCATCAATGCCATCGACCCTGCCATTACGGCAAAAGTATATAAATGGGTGCGATTCAATAAAAAGGTTTACAGAGGTGAGGAAGGCGCCAAAGTGCTGTTGCGCGAGCAGTTGCAGTGCATTCCGGCTCTAAAGGAGAGGGGCATCACGGTTAAAATTAACTCGGTGATTATGCCGGGCATCAACGACCACCACATTGCTGAGGTGGCCAGGGTTTGCGCTGCATTGGGTGCCGATGTGATTAACTGCATCCCCATGATTGCCGCCAAAGGAACCGCTTTCGAGAACATGGAGCAACCTGACTCCAAAATGGTTTTTAAAACACGCATGGAGGCATCGAAATATCTGAAGCTGATGTCGCACTGTGCCCGTTGCCGCGCCGATGCCGCCGGTTTATTGGGAAAAGATTTAAAGGATACGCATGTTATGTTGAAAGAATTTGCCAAACGAGAACCTTTTACCGAGGAAGAGCGCCCCTATGTGGCTGTGGCCACCCGTGAAGGTTTGCTGGTGAATATGCATCTGGGCGAAACAAAAGCCTTCTACATCTTTCGCAAATCGCCCAAAGGGTTTCAGTTTGTGGAAGAGCGCGAAGCGCCTCCTGCCGGCACGGGCGATAACCGCTGGCTCGATATGGCACGAATACTTAAGGATTGTCGTGCCCTGCTGGTGTCCGGTATAGGCGAGAACCCAAAAGCCATTATTGGCAGTTGTGGGGTGCGCATCATCGAAATGACCGGCCTCATCGACGAAGGTCTGGATGGCATTTACAACCATAAACCCATCCGAAGCATCGCCAAACAGGATGCCTTCCGTTGCGGCAGCAACTGCAAAGGAAACGCTCAGGGATGTGCCTGAAAACAGATAACAGTGTTCAGTCATTAGTTGGGAAGTTTTGAGTTGATGGTTGGAAGGTAAGTAGGTTCCAAGTTCAGATGGCATAGTACTCAAAACCCCAAACAATCAACCCCAAACAATCAACTATAAACTATAGAACAACCTCAACAACTCATCAACTCAACAGTTCATCAACTAAACTAAGCAATCATGAAAAAACCAACCTATCACATTCTAGTATGCAACTCATTTCGCGTTGCCGGCGATGCCCAGGGAGCATGTAATAAAAAAGGAGCTACCGGATTGATACAATATATTACCGAAGAAGCTACCGACCGAGGTCTCGATGTGGCCGTGTCATCCACCGGATGCCTTAATGTTTGCTCCGAAGGGCCTGTCATCGTTATCCATCCTAACAATCTATGGTACGGAAAAGTGGAAAACGAAGCAGCCATCGACGAAATACTGGATGCCCTGGAAGATGGGGAAGCCTGTGAAAAGTATTTGATATCCAACTAACCCAAATGTCCTTTGCATGTTGTGGTGCCGACTCTAATTTCATGGTAGGGGGTAGTCGTGTTGCATTAAGCGCTATGTGCCTGCAACATGCAGCGGCCCACAACTGCAAAGGATTTATACAAAATCTGTTCGTTATGAAATTGCATCCTCCACCCGTTTTGATTGATACCACATTGCGCGATGGTGAACAGGCGCCAGGTGTGGTGTTTTCGCTGGCTGATAAAATGACCATCTGTGGCATGTTGGACGAAGCCGGGATTCAGGAAGTTGAGCTGGGTACGCCTGCTATGGGAGCCCGTGAAGTGAATGATTTAAATGCGCTCAACCGGGCCGGATTTGGTTTCATTACCACTGCCTGGTGCCGTGCGCTTCCGGCAGATATCATTGCAGCGTCAAAAACCGGATGCCATGGCGTGCATTTTTCGTTTCCGGTTTCTGATATTTTACTTGAATCTATTGGTAAGCATCGTGATTGGATTGTGGAGCAGCTTGAAACATTGGTTGAACTTGCATCTGACTTATTCCCATTTTTTACCGTTGGGGCTCAGGATGCCTCTCGTGCCAACCCCGATTTTCTTCGGGCCTTTACCCAGTATGCCGCCCTCTGTGGCGCATCACGTGTGCGAATTGCCGATACGGTCGGGCTTTTAACCCCAAACACAACTGCCCGATTGTTTCGCAACTTAATGCAGGTGGATTATACCATTCCCTTGGAATTTCATGCCCATAACGATTTGGGTGTGGCTGCCGGTAATGTGCTGGCTGCCGCAAATACAGGAGTCAACTGCTTTAGTGTGACTGTTAACGGACTGGGAGAGCGCGCCGGTAATGCTGCACTGGAAGAGGTGGTGATGGCTTTTGAATATGGTGAGAAAATCAACACCGGCATCAGTACCAAAGTGTTTTCAAAATTATCCCGTTTTGTGGCAGAAGCCTCCAACAGACCATTGCATGCGGCCAAACCGATTACCGGGGAAATGGCCTTGGCTCACGAAAGCGGGATGCACACCAACAGCATCATTAAAAACCGGAGTACTTATCAATTGCTTAACGCTGCCGATATTGGCCGCAACGACATGCCATTTGTCTTTGGGAAGCACAGCGGCAGGGAAAGCATCAGACACTTTTTTAATAGCATAAATACAGAGATTTCTGAAATGGATTGCAGCATATTGCTGGACCAGATTAAATGGCAATCAGAAAACCTAAAACGGGCAATTTCAGAATCCGAGATATTGGAGTTGTATAACCAAATGCAAAGTGAAAAAGATTTGCTTCAGTCAAATACAGCTCTGGTAATGCAGACATCTCTTTCAAAAATTGAGAATGAATGGTTGGGGCATTGAATGTGACCTAATATAAGAGAACGGCCTTGTCCCTAACTCCTTTATCAATACCAATAATTCTAAAACGTATTAAAAATGAAACTAAGCGCCAGAAATCAACTCAAAGGAAAGGTTGTAAAAGTGGAAGAGGGTTTAATCAACTCAAAAGTGGTCCTTGATTTAGGAAGCGGCAATGTAATATCGGCCATCATTTCTAAAGATGCCATTGCCGACCTCGAACTAGAGGTAGGTAAAACTGCCATTGCAGTCATTAAATCCACAGAAGTTATTATAGGTACACCGTGTGAATGTAAAAAGGAAGAACCCGGTGAGAAGTGTGGTTGCGGTTGCAAATAACTATGATTGAAATTATATGTCATATCGATATTTTGAAGAATGGGACTGCCATTTTAGACGGTACAAAAACTTCTTTGCTCAAGCAAATTAACGCTCTTGGGAGTCTTAGCAGCGCAGCAAAACAACTTAAAATTTCGTACCAGCATGCCTGGAATATGGTTGATGAAATGAACCGCTTGGCTCCTCAACCATTGGTTGTTAAGCAACGAGGTGGCTCCAACGGCGGTGGAACTCAGCTTTCTGAATACGGGAAACGTGTAATAAAAGAGTATGTCTATATAGAATCGCATGTGATTTCGCTTGTGAAAAAATTAAACGTGGAAGTTTCTTTGTGATTTTTTTTGCCTTGCGTTATCTGGTTCGGTTTATAACGAGTTTGGTGTAAACATAGAATTAGCTTGGTTGTAGAAATTGTTGTAATCTGAAACTGATTGTTTATGAGGATATTGTTGATATTGTTGTTGTTGGCAGGAAGTTTTTTTTCTTACGCTCAAAAAGTAAGAATTGCTGCTGCTGCCGATTTGCGCTATGCCATGGACGAAGTCGTTGCGGCATACAAAACCGGAAATCCGCAAGCCATTCTGGAAGTCATCTACGGCTCATCAGGAAATGCATTTACTCAAATATCAAATGGAGCGCCTTATGATTTGTTCTTCTCGGCAGATGTTATTTATCCGCAAAAACTGCATGAGGCAGGATTCACCATTCACGAGCCGGTGCTGTACGCCATTGGCCGAATCGTTTTGTGGAGCGCTTCTGTTGATGTTAGCAAAGGTATTTCCGTGTTGTCAGAATATCCCAAAGCCAGAATTGCCATTGCCAATCCCTCTCATGCACCTTATGGCTTAAGAGCTGAGGAAACCCTTCGCCATTATGGTGTTTTTGATGGCGTGAAACCTCGGTTAATATATGGCGAGAACATCTCTCAGGCGGCGCAGTTCTGCCTTACCGGTAATGCACAATTTGGAATAATTGCACTTTCTCTGGCACTCTCGCCAAACATGCAGTCAAAAGGCAGCTACTTTTTAATTGATGATGTCACTCACAAACCGCTTCAACAGAGTTTTGTGATTCTGAACCGAGCCAAAGATAATTCTCTTGCCCTGACTTTTGCAGAGTTTGTCTCCTCACCCCAAGCCATCAAAATTTTTAAAAAATACGGATTCGTTTGTAACTAGTCATCCGATGACTAATGCAAAAATATCCATAAGTCATCGGATGACTTAAAACTCATTGGATGACCTAAAAACGACTAAATCATGAATATAATCCCGGCTATAATCCAAACCATCACCACCTCGGGTGGCGTTGTTCTGGTCGATTTGCACAGTGGCGACTGTCCATTGTCGGCTCTTCTTGTCGATGCCGATAAATTGCCCGCATGGCTCACGACTGGCCAGCAAGTGTTAGCCGTTTTTAAAGAGTCTGAACTCTCAATTGCGGTTGACCTATCTGGAAAAATAAGTCTTCGCAACCGTTTCCCATGCATTGTTAGGTCTATTAACCGTGGCGAATTACTTAGTTTGGTCGAACTTTCATTTGGTGAGCATATTATACATTCTGCCATCACAACCCGCTCAGTAAATGCACTCGAACTAACAACCGGAACACAAGTCCTGGCTCTTATCAAAGCCAACGAAATATCCCTAATACAACTATCAACCCAAAACTATCAACCCAAAACTATCAACAATAAACTATCAACTATCAACTCTCAACTTCAAACTATAAACCCTCAACTCAAAACTTAAACATGCCAAGCCCATTCATCCAAACCCTCATCCTCACCGGAAAGCTGGCAATTTACACCACCTCAATTTTGCTTGTAATCGGATTGCCGCTCAGTTATTTCATGGCCTACGCCCGGTTTCGGTTCAAACCTGTGCTCGAAGCTTTGGTGAGTATGCCGCTCGTTTTGCCGCCTTCGGTAATTGGGTACTACATTTTGGTAGCATACAGTCCCAATTTTTGGTTCGGAAAACTTTTAAGTGAATGGTTCGATGTGCAACTGGCTTTTACGTTTGAGGGAATTCTTTTGGCTTCAGTGGTGTTTAGCATCCCTTTTATGGTGCAGCCGCTCACGAATGGGTTAAGGGCTGTTCCGGTTAATCTGCGCGAAGCTTCCTACACCTTGGGGAAATCAAAAACTACTACTTTTTTCCGGGTGTTAATTCCAAATATAAAGCCATCATTAATCACAGCCATAGCGCTCACTTTTGCCCATTGTATTGGCGAGTTTGGAATCATTCTCATGGTGGGGGGCAACATGCCGGGCGAAACCCGTGTGGCTTCAATTGCTATTTACGATGAGGTTCAGGCGCTTAATTTCGATGCTGCCAACCAGTATGCACTCACGTTGTTTCTTACTTCGTTTGTCATACTTACCCTAATTTATACTGTCAACAGAAAAAGCGATGCATGGAAAATGATATAATCGAATTAGATGTGCAAAAAGAACTTGTTTCTGCTTATGGCAGGATGGTGTTGTCTATACAGATTTCCATCTCCGCCGGCGAACTGGTGGTGTTGTTTGGCGAGTCGGGTGCCGGCAAAACTACCTTGCTCAGGATGATTGCCGGGCTTACCACTCCCGATAATGGAACTATTAAGGTGGGCGATGAGGTCTGGTTTAGTTCGGCCCGTGGAATAAACATGCCGCCACAGAAGCGAAACATTGGCTTCGTTTTTCAGGATTATGCACTTTTCCCGAATATGAGTGTTTACAACAATGTGGCTTATGGTCAAAAAGATAGGGATAAGATATTTATTGATGAGTTGCTGCAAAACTTTGGGTTAACAGAGTTTGCCAACCGTAAACCTGAAAAACTCTCGGGCGGACAAAAACAACGCGTGGCATTGGCCCGTGCGCTGGCTCGCAAACCTAAATTCATGTTGCTCGATGAGCCTTTGTCGGCACTCGATGCGGGCATTAGAACATCCTTGCAAAACGAAATACTGAAGGCTCACTCAATTAGTAATACCACAACGTTGTTGGTGAGCCACGACCTGGCCGAGGTGTTTCGCCTGGCGCAAAAGGTCATGCTTATCCAGGATGGGAAAATTAAGGGGTTTGGACGTCCCGATGACATCTTCATCAACAATCAAATTAGCGGCAAAGTACAAATCACGGGCACCATCGTGAAGATAGAGACACAAGACACTTTTTATTTACTTACGGTGGTTACCGGAATGAATCAAATCATCAAAGTAACCGCTTTCGAAAGCGACATTGCTGAACTCACCGAAGGCGACCGTGTGATGGTCTTTTCAAAGGCGTTTAACCCGCTTGTTATGAAGCTTTAGATGTTAGTCGCTTTGAATCTCTCGCTGGTCAATAATCTTTTTGCACTTATTTATCTTTTCAATATCTTTACACATCTGAACATCAATCCTGACTTTTAAGTAGGGTTTTTCAAGGATGCATTTGGTACTGGCTCGTTTATTTCTGTTTATTAAATTAGATGTTAATAAGTTAGATGATTGTAGTGATTTACAAGTTTGGATGAAGGGCAAAGCATCTTCAAAGATTAACTTTACAATTCCATCAGACTTAAATCTAACCATCTCAATTTAGTAGTAACCGGTTGTGTGAATGCATTTTCAGCCGTTATGTTTGATAAAGTTCATCTTAGAATAGAATTATATGTCTAAAATTCAGAACCTGCGTGGCTCAATCGTTGCCATAGTTACCCCTTTTAAAGAGAGTGGAGAAATTGATTTTGATGCTTTTGATGCACTTATTGAGTGGCACATAGCCAAAGGAACCGACGGCCTGGTGGTATGTGGCACAACCGGCGAAACACCCACCCTCTCCGAAGAAGAAGATGCGATGATGATGGAACGTGCCGTAAAGACTATCAATGGCCGCATTCCGGTTATCGCAGGCACCGGCAGCAATTCAACTCAGGATTGTATCAAGTACTCCAAAAAAGCCGAAAGCATTGGGGTTGATGCCCTTTTGGTGGTGGCGCCATATTATAATAAACCTACCCGTAAAGGGCTTCACCAGCACTTTTCCAGTGTGGCTCAAGCTGTGAATATTCCCATTGTACTTTATAATGTGCCAGGCCGTACGGGCAGTTGCATCGCTTGGGATTTGGCCATCCAGTTGGCTAAAGAGCATAAAAACATTGTGGCCATTAAAGAGGCTGGAGGCAGCATGGAGGTGTTTGCCAACCTGCTCGCTCACCGTCCCCAAGGTTTTAACGTATATAGTGGAGACGATTTTCTGGCTTCCTCGGCCAACTTGCTGGGCGCCGATGGTTGTATCTCGGTAATTGCCAACGTTATACCGGCTGAATTTCATCAATTAATGAAGTTTTCGCTCGATGGAGATGTGGTTTCAACACGCAAACTGTTTTATAAATACAAGAGAATCATGGATTTGATGTTTGTTGAGTCAAACCCGATTCCGGTGAAAACTGCGCTTGCATTAATGGGTAAAGTAAATGAAGTTTTCCGCTCTCCCCTTTGCACCATGGAGGATGCCACCAGAAAATCACTCGAAAATGAGCTGAAGAAGCTGGGGTTAGTATAAATTTTGTATCAAAAAAACTAATGGAGCAGCCATCTCAGATATTAAACTGAGGTGGCTGCTCTTTTTGATATAGGTTACAGCCACTTCTCGAATCGCCAATAAAACATCAGTATTAAACTTATGGTAAAATAAGAATAGGTTGCACAAAACGTGCGGAGCATCACATAGGAATTTTTGTTCTTTTTTCGACAGCTCTGAGTTTCCGTATCACAAAATGCAATCTGCTCAAAAACATAGACTTGATTCGCAACCCTTTCGTAAATTTAACATCATTGTTTAAATGGTATATTTCTTTCGTGTTTTTTCGGCGTTGTCTCATTGAATATCCATTTTTGCCACCGGTTTTTATCCACTTAACATCTAACACTATGAAAATATTATTTTTTGAAATTGGGGTCTTTCTTATAGTCTTGCTTTTATCATTGATGGGATGTAATAATGATGAAGAAAAAATCCCTGACGGATTTATCAAAGCCTTTGTTCCAAATGATACTTTGTATAGAGCAATTTATAAAGATTGTTTTAATGAAGTCATTTGAGTACAGGTTTTGAATAATGATACTTTAGGAGTTGATATTCCTATGCCATCTTTCTACCCGGGAGGAGAAGGAATCGCTGTAAAATATCAGAATATTGTTGAGATCCCGATTATTCAAGTTATGGAATCGGGAGCTGACTTTCCTTTCTCACGAACTGTATATTTCCAGTATAGAGATCCACAACAATCGGAGATTGATGAGTTGAGATATTCGAACTGTGCCGAAGTATATGATTATTTTGACATCCCATTAATAATTCCCACAGAATTGATTCTGAAAACTAAGTTAAGTTTAACCCTATTAAAACAATAAGTTATGAAAGCTATTTAGTTCAGCTACAAAACTTTTCCATAATGCCTCCAAAGTTTTGGAAAAGGGAAGCTAAAACACCTGTATTGCACCCTTTAAAACCCAAAGTAATGAAACCTCGACCGCCTTAAGCAATTTTCGCTTACCGGACAATCCGGAAAAATCTCAATTGTAAAATTTAAAAACATATAAAAATGAAAATAACAATTTCAAAAATTAGTGTTTTCCTCCTGCTCATCAGTTTAATGGGGGCAGGGTGTGAAAAAGATGAGAAACGGGATTCCCTGTGTTTTCAAGGAGAGGTGATAAGTCTTAATCAGGGAGACGGTTGCCAGAATATTATTAAGATTACAAAAAGCACTAAAGACAGTGAGTTTGAAGTAGGCAATACAATATCATTTGACCCGGATTTATACGGGGGTACATTAAAAGTAGGTGATGTTGTATATTTTAAAATCATCCAATACGAAGATTGGGAAGGTCCTGCCACTGCATATTGTCTATGGCCAAAATTCACAGCTCGTATTGAATTCTGTAACAATTGAAATCTCAAATTATGAAAAGGTTTTTTACAACAATCGTAATCGGTTTTATCTCTACTATTTTATTTTCCCAGTCTTTTTATCGGTATCAGGGGGAGAAGATTGATTTGAAAATAGATAGTACGGCGTTTGTTATACAGCTAAGTAACCAGTTTGTAGAGAAACAGAATAGTGTTTTTGAAGAAAAACATAGAAAAGGTGAAATTGATTTTTTTCAAGTGATGCCCGGTAACCGCTTTTTGATAAGAGGGACCAAATTGAAAGCTGAAAATTATGATTTTTTTTCATTTGTTTATCGGGATAATGGAAGCGGTATGGTAATTGTTTTGCCACGTATCGTGGTAATGCTCAAACCAGATGCTACATTACAGTTGATTTTGGATAAATATGAAGGGAAATTAGTTAAAGAGAGTGGAGGTAATCAGAGATATGTTTTAAAGTGTAATGTTGCCCAATCAGGAGAAGTGCTGAGGCTAGTCAATGATTTAGACACAAGGGATGATGTTATGTGGTGTGAGCCGGAGTTTTTATCTGATTATAGAACTAAAAATACATTCTATCCACAACAATACTATTTGAAAAATACAGGGCAAAACGGGGGTACGGCTGGAATTGATATCAATGTTGAACCTGTCTGGAATTTAACAAATGGTAACGCATGTATTACAGTTACTGTAATAGATGCCGGTGTTGACAGAAATCATGAAGATATGGGGGTTCGTGTTTTGGAAGGTTATACCATAAGGAATGTCACTGGAGTAGGAATTCCTCAAAACGCCAATAGTTTAGATCCCAAAGCACATGGCATGTGCCGGGATTGTAGCTGCTTCTAATAATACAATTGGCATCAGGGGAGTTGCCAGTAATGTAAATATTCTACCTGTAAATATTGTCCCTGATGAAACTTTTATTGATTGGCTAGGAGGGCGGATTGAGGGGTTCGGAACTAACATTGAAATTGCCGAAGCCATCAATTGGGCATGGAGTAGGGCCGATGTGCTCAGTTGTTCCTGGGGTGGAGGAAGCCCTTCTAACGATATTACGACAGCAATAAATAATGCCAGAACACAAGGTCGTAATGGACTTGGCAGTATTGTTGTTTTCGCGTCAGGGAATTCAAACCAACAATTTAGCGGTGTTACTTTCCCGGCTAATGTAAATGGTGTAATTACTGTAGGAGCTATTAATCGCAATGGCAATATCCATAATTACAGCAGCAGAGGACCTTAGATGAACCTTGTGGCACTTTCAGGCGGCATTCCAGGAGATATAGTTACAACAGATAGAATGGGGGCTTTAGGATACAACAGTGGCACTGATCCAAATTACTATTTCCAGTTTAATGGCACATCAGCTGCATGTCCCCAGGTTTCCGGAGTTGCTGCTTTAATGCTGTCATTGCGACCAGATTTAACAGAAACACAGGTGCGGACTGTACTGCAAAATACAGCTCGCGATTTAGGCCCTGTAGGTTTTGATAATACTTATGGTTACGGTCTCGTAAATGCTCATGCTGCTGTTCAAGCTATAGCTCCTTCCATCTCCGGCCCCACCACCGTCTGCTCCTCTGGTGCCACCTTTACCATCAACAACTTACCCCAATCGGTAAATTCCATTGTATGGACACATGGCACTAACCTTGCTATTACCGCAGGGCAAAACACCTCCAATTGCACTTTCTCAGCCACCGGTACCGGTGCCAGTTGGGTAAGGGCAAGGCTGGTTGCAGATTGCGGGGAGATTACCCTGCCTGTTTTTAATACGCATGCAGGGAACCCGTTGCCAAATGTTTCAGGCCCTCATGATGCTGCAACTCATCAGGTAATTGGACTGCCACAAACTGGTAAGGAGTATTATTTTTCAGTTTTGAATCCTCCGGCTCAAAGTAGTTACAGGTGGGAACTTACACCACAATTCCCATGCAGTGGTCGCGGTTGTACATTTTCCGGCATTGGAAATACAATATGGCTTTCGTTTGTCCATGAAGGGAATTATCAATTAACAGTAGAGCAATTATCTCCCTGTAATCAAGGTGCGGTGCGTTATGTCTCTGTTTACGCTGTTCCGGGGCATTATTATTTGTCGATAAGCCCTAACCCTGTTTCAGGCGAAACAACTTTTAATATTATTGCTGGTTCCAATGAAAAACTATACTCTGAGATCCCTCTATGGTCATTTGAGATACATGATCAAAGTCAACGTCTTGTCATGAGTAAAGTTAATCTTAATAGCGAGTCGCATACTATTAATACCTCTGGTTGGGAGAAGGGGATTTACATTGTTACAGCTACTTTCAAAAATGAGAAGCTTAGCCAAAAACTAGTAGTTCAGTAACATTTTTTCGTATATTTAATTAGGGTGTTGCTCTTAGTGAAACCCTAATTTTCATTAAAATCATTATCTCATCTGTTCTACTGTTTGTTAATTCATTCACTCACTCATTCACACCCACTCTATGGATACCCTCAACACATTAATGTCGCACCGTTCCATCCGGAAATATATGTCCAAACCGATTGGTAACGAACTGCTCAATGAAATACTGGAAGCTGGTTGCAGAGCCTCAACCACAGGCAATATGCAGGTTTATAGCATTGTTGTTACCACATCGGACCAGGGGAAGGCAGCTTTGGCTCCTGCACATTTTAACCAGCCATCTATAACCGGAGCGCCGGTGGTACTTACTTTTTGTGCCGATTTTAACCGGTTTAACAAATGGTGCCATGCCCGAAATGCCGAGCCGGGTTATGACAATTTTCTCTCTTTTTTCACAGCGGCCATCGATGCTTTGCTGGTGGCTCAAAATGTCTGCGTAGCGTCCGAAGCCAAAGGGCTGGGAATATGCTATTTTGGCACCACTACCTACAATGCGGGCAAAATTATTGAAACGCTCAAACTGCCCAAAGGGGTCGTGCCTGTTACAACGGTTACCATCGGTTATCCCGATGAATCTCCGCCACTGACCGACCGCCTGCCGCTCAATGCCGTGGTGCATTATGAAGCGTATGAAGACTATTCCGCTGCCGACATCGACCGGATTTATCGCGAGAAAGAGTCCATGGAACTGTATCAAAGTTTTGTGAAGGAGAACAACAAGGAGACCTTAGCCCAGGTTTTTACCGATGTACGCTACAAAAAAGCTGACAATGAACATTTCTCGAAAATGCTTGTCGATGTTCTGAAGGCGCAAGGTTTTGGTTTTGGATTGGATTAATATCTGCCGATGCAGGCAACCTTTTCAATCTATTGCATCATAAGGGAACACAACCTAAAAATTTGAAGTTATGAAGAGTTTGCTTTTTTTTGCAGGTATCATGTTCCTGATGAATGCCTGTACCGATAAAGATAAGGAGTCTGAAGTGCAATGGCCAAAAGAGGAGTTTACGCAAAAATCGCTCTCTCTGATTGAGGATGGTGATGCCTTTGGCTGGAATCTGTTCCGAACCATTAATCAGGAGGCAGATGCGGGTAGCAATGTGGTGGTTTCCCCAATAAGTGTTACGCAGGCGTTTGGAATGGCCATCAACGGTGCCTCTGGCGACAATCGTGCCGAGATGCTCTCAGTGATGGGTTTTGACAATAGTGATGGCATGAACGAGGCATACCAGAATATTCGGGGCGCCTTGCAAACAGCCGACCCAAAAGTAAAGCTCGGCATTGCCAATTCAGCCTGGTATCATAAGGAAATTGCTATTAAAACGCCTTTTTTCGATGCGCTCAAAACCTACTATGATGCGGAAATTGCCGCGCTTGATTTTAATAACAAGCAAGCCTCCATTAAGGCTATCAACGACTGGGTAAATGGCAAAACCCGGGGTAAAATTCCATCAATCATCGACAATATTTCCGCGGACCATTTTCTTTTTCTGGTCAATGCAGTTTATTTCAATGGGGAGTGGGCTTCGCGTTTCGACAAAGGCAAAACCAGCGATCAGCCTTTCCGTTTGTCTGATGGTAGCGAGATTAACGTTAAGATGATGTATCAAAAGGAGAAGTTTGCCACCCTCCATGGTGATGGGTTTTCAGGCGTGAGATTGCCCTATGGCAATGATGCTTTCGCCATGAGCCTGCTTCTGCCTGATGGTGGTAAAACGGCCGATGACATAATCAACTCGCTTAACACTGAAGCCTGGAAGGCGTTGCGCAGCCAGCAGCATGCGCGTGAATTGGAGATTTATTTGCCGCGATTTAAAACGGAGTGTGAATTTAACCTGATTCCGTCGATGAACTCTCTGGGCATGAATATGGCATTTGCTCCCGGGTCGGGGTTCAGTAACATTACCGATGGCCCCATTCACATAAGCGATGTGGTGCACAAAACATTCATCGAAGTGGATGAACGGGGTACCGAAGCGGCTGCCGTTACCAGCATCGGCTTTGAGCTAACAAGCGTGGGTCCAACTCCGCCGGTGTTTCGGTTCGACAGACCATTTGTTTTTGTGATTTCTGAGAAAGAAAGCGGTGCGGTCTTGTTTGCCGGTAAAATTGAAAATCCTTTGAAATAGCGGATTCATTATATAATTACATTGGTGTCCGAAAAAAAAAATCGGAAATTATATAAAGCATTAGTTAATGAGGTCTTTAGAAGGTTTTGTTCTCTTTGGGGGCTTACTTTCCGCCTCAGAGAATTTTCGTTAAAAAAATCAGATAAATTGTCGTTAAAAAATCCGAGTTGTTTAAGCGCAGCGAGTTTTCGGATTTCAGACAATTGATCTGGTTTTTAGAAAATTATCTGTTGCGGCGGCATTTTTTGCTTACTTTTTTTTGCTGAAGAAAAAAAGTAAGAGCCCGTGCGGCTTGAGCACTTGAAAGAAGAGATATCTCTTTTGCCGGACAATAATGATATAATTATAAAAGGGATGCCTTATCTGTTGGTCTTTACAGTGGCATCCCTTTTTTTATTGCTTAGGTGCAGAAAATAATTGCTTTCTGCGCATCAATCCCGATAATTGTAAACACCTGTAGCCTGGCGCGCAGGCATCAGCAGCATGTCGTTTACATTTACGTGCGCCGGTCTGGTTACCATAAACTCAATGGCATCGGCTACATCTTCGGCGTAGAGGGGCGTCAGACCTTTATACACATTGTCGGCTTTGGCTTTATCACCATGGTATCTCACAATCGAAAACTCCGTCTCCACCATTCCCGGCGATATGGTGGAAACTTTGATGTGGTGCTGCAACAAATCAATGCGCATTCCTTTACTGATGGCTTCCACCGCATGTTTTGTAGCGCAATACACGTTGCCGTTGGCATACACATCTTTTCCGGCGATGGAACTAACGTTGATGATGTGGCCTGATTTACGCTCAATCATACCCGGTATAACCAGTTGACTCATGGCCAGCAATCCTTTGATGTTTGTATCAATCATCTGTTCCCAGTCGGCCCAGTTGCCCTGGTTAATGGGATCGGCGCCTGCGGCCAAACCGGCATTGTTAACGAGTACATCAATCACTTTTTTCTGGATCGGTAACTCTGTCCATGCCTTTATCGTGGCATCGCGGTCGCGAATGTCAAATACCAATGGGGTTACTTCAATGTCAAGGTTTATCAGCTCGTCTTTCAACCCATGCAACCGCTCACTTCGCCTACCCGTAATTATTAAATCGTATCCAAGCACAGCTAGTTTGTGGGCTGTGGCTCTCCCAATACCCGATGTGGCTCCGGTAATCAATGCACGCTTTCTCATTGTAATATTTTTTGATGGTGTCATATTGTTAATTATCAATTCTTTGCATCTCTTTATTAAGGTTGCTTAGGCTTATGATGGTGCTTCCTATTTTGATAAATGCGTTTGGAATCTGGTTGTTTTTTATTACTTTCAGCAATGTATTTACGGCACTATTGCGATTGGTAAAATTACGTTTTTTTTAAAGAAGTGTCGGATTGATTTTATAAACTGTGAGCTATGTCCATGCAGGAAACTACCATTTATGATGCCGAAGTCTTCAATCTTACATCTGAGGAGTTCGAACAGATACAACATATTTTAGGGCGTAAGCCCAATCACCTGGAACTGGAAATATTCTCCATCCTTTGGTCGGAGCACGCCAGTTACAAAAACTCGCTGAAATGGCTTGAGCTGTTGCCCAAGAAGGGCGATGGGGTTGTTGTGGAGGCCGGAAAGGAGAGTGCCGGAGCCATTGATATTGGCGATGGGCAGGTATGTGTTTTTAAAGTAGAATCACACAACCATCCTTGTGCTGTTCAACCCCGCTTGGGGGCTTCAACCGGGCTTAGAGTGGTTACCCGCGACATTTTTGCAATGGGAGCCAAGCCACTGGCTTTTCTTAATTCTCTGAGGTTTGGCAACGGCGAGCGCGACACGGCCCGTTGGTTGTTCGAGGAGGTGGTAACCGGATTGGCCGATTTTGAAAAAGGGTTTGGTGTACCGGTTGTTGGTGGTGAAACATTTTTCTGCGACGCCTTTAACTCCAGCCCAATTGTAAATAATATGGTGGTGGGTGTGGCGCCTAAGGATGACCTGATTTCTGCCGTAGCAAAAGGTGTAGGCAACCTGATTGCCATTATTGGTGTCGAAACTGGCAATGAGGGCATCGATGGGGATGCTTTTAATTCAGATATTATCAGCGATAATGGTACAAAAGGATTGGCGCTCGACTATCTGCGCAACGTAGATGTTGAAAAAGCCTTGTTTAAAGTGATTCAAAAGCTTATTGCGGATAAAATGGCCGTGGGTATTCAGCCCATTGGCGCACAAGGAATTGTTGGAGCAGTTACTGAAATGGCTGCCCGCGGAAAATCGGGCGTGAAAATCTCGACCAAAGAGGTGCCATTGAGAGATGCTGCATTAAGTCCGAGAGACATTCTCGTGTCTGAAACCTGGGGTAGAATGTTGGTGTGCTTTGCGCCTGAGCATCTTACTGAAATAAAAAAACTGGCCAAAGAAAATGATGTGCATTTTGGCCTGTTGGGAGAGGTTACTGCCGACGGCTTATTTACGCTTAATAACAACGGAGCCGTACAAGTGTCTTTGCCAGTTGAGTATCTGGGATTGGGTGGTAAAGCTCCGGTTTACGAGCCGCTTTTTGAGCTCGATGGTGCACAGGCTGTAGATTGTGATGTGGATACGCTTCCGGAGCCTGACCACTATCCTGCCACAGTTAAAACCATGATGAGCTCTTTAAATCTGGTGTCGAAAAAATGGTTGAGCCGTAAGTTCTCAAAATCACTGCGCGCCGAAGATTTAAGCACAAAATATCCTTCCGATGCGTCAATAATTGAGGTGGTAGAAAACGGAAAGGCTCTGGTCGCCACCATGGATTGTAACCCCGGATACATGAATGCTGACCCTTACAAGGGGGCTCAGATTGCAGTGGCCGAGGCGGCACGTAATATCGTTTGTGCCGGTGGCAAACCATTGGCAGTATCTGATTGCCTTAATTTTGGAAGTCCAAATGACCCAAAAGCCTATGGTGCTTTTGTGGCATCGGTTAAAGGTGTTGCCGAAGCGTGCAGATTATTCAAACTTCCCGTTATCAGTGGTAATGTGAGTTTTTACAATCAACGCTCGGTCGATGGGCAGATTATTCCGGTTACGCCGTCGCCAATTATTGGGATGGTTGGTTTGCTAAAAGATGCAAAACATCATACAACGCTGTCGTTCAGACATAAAGGAGATATGATTTTTTTGGTTGGTCGTTCACGTAACGATGTAAATGGCTCAGAGTATGTGCGTAAAGTACATCGAATCAATTCATCATTACCACCTTATTACGATGCAGCCGAAGAGCAGGAGATGCAGCAGGTTGTGTCAGGAATGATTGACAAAGGTCTGGTACGGTCGGTTCATGATGTGTCTAATGGAGGTCTTTTCTTTTCGTTGCTCGAGTGTGCCATTCCGCTCGAATTTGGTTTTGACATCACCACCGATGCTGAAATCCGCAAGGACGCCTTCCTGTTTGGTGAATCGCAAAGCCGCGTAATTGTGTCCGTTTCTGCCGAAAAACAGGATCTATTTGTCGACTATATGGTGGAGCAGGAGTTTCCGTTCAGTATTCTTGGTCATGTGACCAAAGGCGAACTCCGCATCGACGATGAGTCTTATGGGTTTGTGGAGGATTTAAAAAAGTCGTTTGAAAATCACCTTAAGGATTGGGTTGAAGGCAAGAAGATTTAATTAACGGTTTTGTACGATATTTAAAGGGGTGTTCATCTGTTTCGAATGCCCCTTTCTTTATGTTTTTGGTTATTTTTGAGTTTTCAGAGTTACACTTCACTACAAACAACTTTTATATTGTAATTATGTCAGTAACACCATATTCTGCTCAGGATGGAACCAAAAAGGATCAGGTCAAAACAATGTTTAACCGCATTGCACCCCGCTACGATTTGCTAAACCATCTCTTATCATTTGGCATCGATCGCAAATGGCGAAAACGTGTGGTCAAAATGGTGAAAGGCATGAAAGCGCCTGTAATACTGGATGTGGCCACTGGAACTGGCGATTTGGCCATTGCACTTTCAAAATCCCATCCATCTGCTGTGTACGGCGTTGATATTTCGGTGGGCATGCTCGAAAAGGCACGGCAAAAAGTGCAGAAACTGGGATTACAGCATACCATCATACTTAAAGAGGCTGATTCTGAAGCCTTGCCATTCGATCGTAATACGTTTGATGTGGTTACGGTAGCATTTGGCGTGCGTAATTTCGGAGACTTAAATGCTGGTCTCACAGAGATGGGACGTGTGCTGAAACCCGGTGGGAAACTGATTGTTCTTGAGTTTTCGCGTCCCGCAAATTTCCCGATGAAGCAACTTTATAATTTCTACTTTAAGCGGATTCTGCCGTTGTGGGGAGGGCTCATTTCCAAAGACAAAGAGGCATATACATATCTGCCCGCCTCGGTGATGGAATTCCCCGAAGGCGAGATATTTGAAACCGAGCTTGTAAATGCTGGTTTGCATCCTGAAAAATCCATCAGACAAACTTTTGGTATCGCCACAATTTACGTCGCACTTAAACCATTGCAATAAAACAGCTTTTTTTTCGTTTTTGGCATATAGCCTAATCTTTAGTTTATCTCTCAATGAGGCAATTGGTTTCTTTTATCGTATGCTTTTGTGTTTTGTCAACAGTGGGTTTGGCGCAGCCGCTCAAAAAGGGGGTTCCCAATCTGCCGAATTTTGATGATCGTCCTTTGCATTTTGGCTTTTATATAGGTTTTAATGCGAT
Source organism: Alkaliflexus imshenetskii DSM 15055 (assembly GCF_000517065.1). Lineage (GTDB taxonomy): Bacteria > Bacteroidota > Bacteroidia > Bacteroidales > Marinilabiliaceae > Alkaliflexus > Alkaliflexus imshenetskii. The sequence continues at coordinate 3,095,796 of NZ_KI912105.1, forward strand.
GGATTTTAGGGTGGTTCACAAAGAGCCGGGGCTGATTGGCGATGCCCAGGTGCGTTATGCCGACGTGGTTTCACTCAATCCGGGAATAAACATTGGAATGGTTACAAGTTTTAGACTGAACCAATATTTTAATCTGAGGGTTTTACCTGGCATCAGTTTCGGACAGCGCGATTTGTTGTTCATCAGCGAGGATGGAGAGAAGGACCGATTGCCACTCGAAGTAAAGTCCACTTTCATCGAAAGTCCGATATTGATTAAGTTCAACGGTGCACGCATGACCAATGCTAAGCCGTTTCTTATTACCGGCATCAACCCGCGTTTTGATTTGGCCAAAAGTAAGAAAGATGGGATTTTGATGCGTCCCTTTGATCTCTATTGGGAAATAGGTGGCGGTATTGATTCTTATATGAGTTATTTCCGTTTTGCTACTGAACTTAAGCTCTCCGTAGGACTTCTCAACGTACTTAATCCATCCGGAACTGGAGAGCCCGAAGATGTACTCTATACACATGTGTTGGATCGGGTAACTTCTCGTATCTTTGTGCTCACGTTTTATTTTGAATAATTTCCCTGTGTCAGCATGAAGAAAGAGATTGCATTACGACTCACCCCGGCCGAAGCTGCCGATGAAAGCAAACTGCTTCCAATTATTGCCAAGGAGATGAAAGTGGCGCCATCTAAAGTTTCCGGTTTTCATATCCGGAGGCGCTCCATCGATGCCCGAAAAGCGCCCGTAATGGTTCAGTTGCATATCATTGCATGGGCCAATGCTCCAAAGCCAAAGGATGAGCCTGTTGCTTTTAGTTATCCCAATGTAAGTTCGGCGCCCGAAGTAATCATTGTAGGTGCTGGTCCCGGTGGGCTGTTTGCTGCATTGCGTCTCATCGAACTGGGTTTAAAACCCATAGTGCTCGAACGAGGAAAAGCGGTAAGCGAGCGCAAGCGTGATGTGGCTCTGCTCAACCGTAACAATCCTGTTAATCCTGAGTCTAACTATGCCTTCGGCGAAGGCGGCGCAGGCACTTTTTCAGATGGCAAATTATATACACGAAGCATAAAGAGGGGCGATTTCAGACGTTTCCTGGAAGTGCTGCATTTCCATGGTGCTTCAGAAGATGTGTTGATTGATGCGCACCCACATGTTGGCACCGATCGTTTGCCGGGAATCATCAAAAACATCCGTGAATCGATTATTGCATCGGGTGGTGAGGTGAGATTCAATACCCGTGTGGATGATTTAATTATTGATGGCGACACCATAACCGGTGTTGTAACGCATCTGGGTGATAAAGTTTACGCAAAGGCTGTAATACTTGCTACGGGGCATTCGGCACGCGACATTTACGAGTTGCTTCATCATCGGGCCATTCTGCTCGAAGCCAAAACCTGGGCTATGGGCGTTAGGGTTGAACACCCGCAAACGTTAATCGATCAGATTCAGTACCATTCACCCGATGGTCGAGGTGAGCATCTTCCGGCGGCATCATATAACTTTTCCTGTCAGGTCGAAAATCGGGGCGTCTATTCCTTTTGCATGTGTCCGGGCGGCTTTATTGTACCTGCAATGACTGGCGACAATGAGATGGTGGTCAATGGCATGTCTGCCTCCGGCCGAAATTCGCCCTTTGCAAACAGCGGTATGGTGGTTGAAATTCACCCCGATGATCTTACTGGTTTCAAAAAGTATGGCCCGCTTGCCGGGCTAATGTTTCAGCGCGAAGTGGAGAACTTTTGTTTTGTGAATGGTGGCAAAAATGTAATTGCTCCGGCACAGCGGTTAACCGATTTTGTGAATGGCCGTTTATCTTTCGATTTGCCAGAAACATCTTATGTGCCTGGCACAATTGCAGCACCTTTACATTTTATTCTGCCCGATATTATTTCAGGAAGATTGCGTGAGGGCTTTCGTCATTTTGGCAAATGGGCACGAGGGTTTTTAACCGATGATGCTGTGGTTCTGGGAACTGAGTCGCGCACATCATCGCCGGTTCGGATTCCTCGAGACCCGGCAACATTGCAACATGTGCAGATACGCCATCTTTTCCCTTGCGGTGAGGGAGCTGGTTATGCCGGTGGTATAGCCTCTTCGGCTCTCGATGGCGAAAGGTGTGCCGTTATGGTGGCACACGCACTGGGCATAAAGGTTGATTAAAGGGATGCCTGTCGCCTGAATTCTGAACATAAAATGGCCGTGGCCACACCCACATTCAACGATTCTGAGGTGGGTTCATTGGCCGGATAACTCGGGATGGTTATGCGGTTGGTCACCATCGAACCTATTTCATCCCGTATACCTTGACCCTCGTTTCCCATTATCAGCAACCCCTGATTTAACAGTTTTGCCTGGTATACATTGTCGCCCTTTAAGAAAGTGCCGTAAACCGGATTTCCGGTTTCCTTCTTATAGATTTCAATAAAACCGGAAAGATTGGTATAATGTACCCTCACACGGGCAATTGCCCCCATGCTGGATTGAATAACTTTTGGGTTATACAAATCTGCGGTGTCGGTGCTGCAAACAATATCACCAATACCAAACCAGTCGGCCAGCCTGATTATGGTTCCCAAGTTTCCGGGATCCTGAACACCGTCGAGCAGCAGGGTCAGATTATTCTTAATGGCACTATTCTTGAGATGATGTTTGTGTTGAGGAAAGAGACCCAAAACATTTTGTGGTGTTTTTTGCAGTGATACTTTCTCCAGTTCATCGCGACTCGTGATTACCATCGGGAAATGTTCGGCTACCAGATTTGCAGGTAGCAACCAGGTGTCTGTAGCAACCAGCAACTGAGGTGTCATACCTGCTGCCAGCAGGTCTCTGACAATTTTATCGCCTTCGGCCAAAAACAGTCCGTGCACGTCACGTTGTTTTTTTTGTGCCATGGCAGCAATCAGTTTTTTCTGATTCTTACTTAACATGATCTAATTTTTTACCTTTGTCTGCAAAAGTAGCAATATTAAGAAGATAAATGATACGTAAAATAGCCGTAGTTTTCTTGCTTTTTTTATCTATATTCCTGTCTCAACTGGGTTTGCAGGGGTGTAGTTCAACCAAGTATGTTCCCGAGGGGGAACGGCTATTGTCCCGTGTCCGTATTAATCACGATGCCCGTGACATGTCGCGCGAAGACCTCAAGTTGTATTTGCGCCAACAGGAAAACCTTAGGATTTTGGGCGTTTGGCGATTGCACCTTGGATTATATAACCTCTCTGGTCGTGACGATTCAAAGGGCTTTAACCGATGGTTACGACGAATAGGTGAAGCTCCCGTTATTTATGACTCCTCACTGGTGGATCGCTCCGTTGAACAAATGGGGCTTTATATGCGCAACCGAGGCTATTACCTTGCGCAGGTTAAGGATACTGTTACATTCCCTTCCGACAAAAAAGCGCGTGTTACCTATAATATCACAGCGGGGCCACGATACAGATTGAATGATCTGTTTTACCGTATCGAAGACTCCACTCTTACCAATCTGGTTCTTAAGGACACCATAAATACTGCCATGCGCAAGGGCAGGGGATTTACCACAGAAATGCACAACCGCGAACGTGAGCGTATTACTCAAAATTTACGAAATCATGGTTATTATAACTTCTCCCGGGAGTACATCTATTTTTTAGCCGATAGTTCTCTTGGAAATTACCGCGTTAATGATACCCTCGTGATTATGAGGCCTCCATTGAATGCCACCGGACGCAATCCAGATGGGAACCATGCCAGATACGCCATCCGAAGTGTAGTTTTTCAGGTGGGAGGCGATTCTCAGGAGCTGGCGCGTGAGGAAGCAACTCTGGGCATTGTTATGGATACCATCTGGCATCAGGGGTATAGAATTGTTTTTGAGGACGAGTTGGATTTTAAACCCGATGTATTGGTAAACAGCAATTACATCGTACCCGGAGACATATATCAGGCTGCATTGGTCGAACGAACTCAAATGCTACTGAGCGGATTGAGGATATTTAAATATATCAACATCCGTTTTCGCGAAGTAGAACATGAAACGGATGAAAATGGAAATAAGATCCTCGACTGTGTGGTTCATGTTGTGCCGGGAAAATTCCAGTCTTATGCGCTTGAAATAGAGGGCACAAACTCATCCGGGAACCTTGGGGCTGCCGGAAACATCAAGTATCAGCATAAAAACATCTTTAAAGGTGCTGAATTGTTTACCCTGAGCACCCGTCTGGCTCGTCAGAATCAGTTTGTTGTGCGCAGTGGTACGCGGGAACAGTTTAACACAGCTGAGTATGGAGGAGAAACATCTGTTGTTTTTCCCAAGTTTATTCTTCCTGCGCGAATCGAGAAGTTTCGGCAGAGATATAATCCAAAAACAACCATCGCCCTGGCATATAATTATCAACGAAGACCCGATTATACCCGAACCATCGCCAATGCCCGGATGGGTTACACCTGGCGTGCATCAAGATATAGCAACCATACATTTTTCCCGCTTGATTTTAATCTGGTGAATATTCCCAATGTAGATCCACGTTTCTGGGATGTTATCAGCAATACATTCCTTCGGTATACTTATGAGGATCACCTTATTGCCAGTTCAAATTACAGCTATCTATACAATCAGCAGGAACTGGGAACCCGCAATCGGGAATTTTGGTATTTTCGTTACAACGTGGAGTCAGCAGGAAATATTCTGCAACTGTTTTCGCCCTTAACAGAAAAAAGAGAAGCATACAATACATTCCTTGGTATCCGTTATGCACAATACGTAAAGAGCGATGTGGACTTAAGGTTTCATGATCCAATTGATAGGTTTACCTCAATGACCTATCGCTTTTTTGCCGGAGTGGGTGTTCCTTACGGCAATCTGAATGTACTCCCTTTTGAAAAACGTTACTATTCCGGTGGAGCAAATAGCATAAGGGCCTGGCCGGTGCGCGCACTTGGACCTGGCTCCTACAAGCAGGAGGAGCTTACTTTTTATAACCAGACTGCCGATATTAAGCTCGAACTTAATGTGGAGTATCGTTTTCCGCTGTTTTGGCTCCTCGAAGGCGCCCTCTTTCTGGATGCCGGAAATATATGGGATTTAAGACGCGGAGTAAGTAGCGAGGGACTCTTCAAATTTGATGAGTTCTATAAGCAGTTAGCTCTGGGTACAGGGTTTGGAACACGCTTCGATTTTAAATATTTCATCTTCCGTATCGATACCGGGCTTAAGCTCCATGATCCGGCGGCGCCTTCTGGTGAGAGGTGGATTCCATTTGCGCGTCCATATATATGGAACGATGTAGGTTTTAATTTTGCCATTGGTTATCCGTTCTGATACCACACAAAAAAAACCGCCTTCAAAATATTGAAGGCGGTTTTGTATATGTAAGCTATTTTATTAAGCTTTACCTGCAGAACCAAGCACGTTGATGTTTTTGTGCTTGTAAAGTTCTTTCAGAACATCGCGGGCAGGACCTAAATATTTACGTGGGTCAAATTCTCCCGGATTTTCAGCCATTACTTTGCGGATGGCAGCAGTCATTGCCAGGCGACCATCAGAGTCGATATTGATTTTACATACTGCTGATTTAGCAGCTTTGCGCAACCACTCTTCTGGAATACCAACGGCACTTTTTACTGAACCGCCATATTTGTTGATGGTATCAACATGCTCCTGAGGTACCGACGATGCGCCGTGAAGCACAATGGGGAAACCAGGAATACGTTTCTCAATCTCTTCCAAAATGTCGAAACGAAGCATTGGGGGAACAAGTTTTCCATCAGCATCAACAGTACACTGAGCTGGTGTGAATTTGTGTGCACCGTGCGAAGTACCAATTGAAATTGCCAATGAGTCAACGCCAGTACGTTTTACAAAATCTTCAACCTCTTCAGGACGGGTATATGTAGAGTGCTCAGCAACCACATCGTCTTCCACTCCGGCAAGCACTCCCAATTCGCCTTCAACAGATACGCCATGTGCGTGTGCGTACTCAACTACTTTTTTAGTTAGGGCAACGTTCTCTTCGTATGAGTGGTGTGAACCATCAATCATTACTGATGAAAATCCGGCATCAATACACTCTTTGCATAGTTCGAATGAATCACCATGGTCAAGGTGAAGCACGATGGGTATTTCGCAACCCAATTCTTTCACAAATTCAACAGCTCCTTTGGCCATATTACGCAATAGAGTAGCGTTGGCATATTTACGGGCACCTGATGATACCTGAAGAATCACCGGAGATTTGGTCTCCACGCAAGCCATAAGGATTGACTGGAGTTGCTCCAGGTTGTTGAAGTTGTAGGCCGGGATGGCATAACCGCCGGCTACGGCTTTAGCAAACAGTTCTTTGCTGTTAGCCAGGCCTAACTCTTTGTAATTAATTGCCATTTTTTTTATTGTTTAATTGTTGGTTTTAAAGAATCCTGAATCTTACTTGTCGTAAAATCAGATACAAAAATAGTCATTGATATGAACTTTTACAATTTTTGCTCACCAGGAGTGGCGGAGTTGTGATTCTATAAGTAAAATTTAACTTTGTATGTGAATTTTTCTCATTTTTGCCGTAAAAATTAACATTATTTTTGCAGTCTGTCAGAGAGTTGAAAAATCCGGCTTTGGATTTCATGCCGGTTATATTTTTTTAGATGTTTATTCATGGTGTTTGTCTCTTCGAAAACACGAAAGTTAATTCATAAATAGCGCATGGCTGATAACAATCAATTAAATAGCAGAGATAGTTTTTCAAGTAAGTTTGGCGTAATTGCTGCCGCGGCAGGTTCAGCAGTGGGTCTGGGCAATATCTGGCGGTTTCCGTATGTGGCAGGCGAAAATGGGGGAGGTGCATTCCTTCTGCTTAATCTGGCCTTTATTCTCGCTATAGGTGTGCCGGTAATGCTTTCCGAATTGCTCATCGGACGAAAAGCACAACTAAATATTTTTGGTGCATTTCGAAAACTTGCTCCCGGTAAACCATGGTATTTGGTTGGCCTGATGGGGGTTGGTGCAGCATTTATGATTCTTTCATTCTATGCGGTAGTTGCTGGGTGGACGCTCGAATATTCATTCTATGCTCTTCGCAATGAGTTTGCAGGGAAATCGGCCGAGGAACTTTCGTTAATTTTCGACAAGCTTACAGGGGCAACCTGGCGCCCGGTTGTATTTATGCTCATTTTCATGGCAATTTCTGCGCTGATTGTACGCTCCGGTGTGAAGAAAGGCATTGAGCGATATACAAAAATATTAATGCCGCTTTTACTGGTTATCATAATTGGTCTGGCCATCCGTTCGCTTACCCTCGAAGGTGCCTATGCAGGCCTTGAATTTCTCTTTCGGCCTGATTTTTCTGCCATTGATGCCAATACTGTTCTTGAGGCGCTGGGTCAGGCTTTCTTTTCGCTTAGCTTAGGAATGGGGGTTATGGCTACTTATGGTTCATATATCAAAAAGTCTGAATCACTGGGGCAGACGGCCATTTCTGTCTCGTTGACAGATACCTTTATCGCGGTGTTGGCGGGTGTGGCAATTTTTCCAGCAGTTTTTGCATTTGGAATAGAACCCGGCGCTGGTCCCGGGCTGGTATTTGTTACACTTCCAGGCATTTTCAATCAGATGGTGGGAGGTTATTTCTTTGCTGTCTTCTTTTTTGTCTTACTCGTTATTGCAGCCCTCACCTCCTCAATCTCGCTGCTTGAGGTTGTTGTTGCCTATTTTGTTGAAGAGCTTAAGATGAAAAGGCCTGTTGCAACATGGGTGGCTGCAGGTATCATGTCGCTGCTTGGGGTGTTGTGCGCATTAAATGGTGCAATTTTCAATCTTTTTGATAAAACGTCATCAAACATTCTTTTGCCATTAGGCGGTCTGTTTATTGTCATTTTTGTTGGATGGTTTCTCGGAAAACGCGTCGTTAAAGCGGAACTTGAAGCCGATGGTCGTGTCGCCTTTTACTTCAAGATGTTTGTACCTGTAATCAGGTTCCTTGCACCCATCGCTATAGCATTGGTTTTTCTGAATGGTATAGGATTGTTAAAGTTTTAGGTGCTTGACATTCTAATGCTTAGTGCATAATATTGTGCTAAAAAATGCATGTGGAAAGATTACTTTTCGTTCACAGCTAAAGAGCAACGCGGTATATTGATTCTTTGTACTTTGATATTGTTACTTACCGGCACCCGCTTTATGTTACCGGTGGTAATGAGTAGCAATCACCACCTTGCCATCACAAGGGATTCATTACCGGCTTTCCAACCCATATCGATGGTTGTGGAATCAATCGGCATGTCCGATGTGCTTGAGACCCGGCTTTATATGTTTAACCCCAACGAGGTGAGTTATAGGGAGCTTATCGGTTTTGGTGTGCCCGCATCAGCTGCCGGAAATTGGGTTCGGTATCTCGAAAGAGGTGGTCGTTTTCGCTCAAAATCCGACATCGGGAGAGTCTATGGTATGGATTATGCGGTGCTTGAGCGCATTTCCCCATTTATGGCTTTTGAGATTGATAATGAGGTTTCAATGAGCGCACACACCAATAGAGTGGCTGATTTTCATCTTGATCTCAACCGTGCCGACTCTCTAACGGTTGATGGATTGGCCTGGAGTAAACCCATGCGCGATACCTTAATGGTATGGCAAAAAACACACTGGTTTCCGCAGCGATACGCTTCAGTACGTTTAAAAGCCTGGACGTTGGATTCGTTAATTGCGGTTAAACCCACTTTACAAATACGCAATGCTTACAGGGCATCAAATACTTTTACAATTGGAATTAATACAGCAGACACTGCCGATTGGGCCAGTTTGCGAGGTATAGGGCCGGTATTGAGCCGTCGTATTGTGGCTTACCGAAAGGCGCTGGGTGGTTTTGTTTCTATTGAGCAGATTGGCGAAGTGGAGGGCATCTCACCTGTGCTTTTGAATGATTTGAAGGCCAGATTGACACTGGATACATTACCAGTTACCACCATTAATATTAATACCGCTTCAGTAAGAAGGCTGCGTGATCATCCATACCTGGATTTTTATCAGGCAAAGGCCATTGTCGATTTCAGAAATGAGAATGGTAAGTTAAAAAGTACTGAACAGATCATGAGAATAAAGTCGCTCGAAAGTGCTGACTGGGACAGGTTATTACCATATTTAAGTGTTGCAGAAGATTGAATGTTATCCGATTTAAAAAAAAGATGATGCAAAATTTGCCATAATCCCGAAACTTCATTTTCTTTGCAACCTGAAAAAAAGAAGTGAATGGCTTTTTTTGATTTTCTGTTATTGGAATCATTTTTAAAGTTGTACATTTGCAAGCCCGAAAAAAATATTAAAAACAAAAGTTATGATAGTTGTACCCATCAAGGAAGGCGAAAACATTGAAAGAGCTTTGAAGAAATTCAAAAGGAAGTTTGAGAAAACAGGAACAATGCGTGAATTGCGTTCACGTCAGGCTTTCACAAAGCCTTCTGTAGTTAACAGAGAGCAAAAAAAGAAAGCGATCTACATTCAGCAGCTGCAACGCGAAGAAGAATAGTTCGCTACATAATTTTTAAAAAAGTGTCTTACTTTTCTCCTTTTTTTTCTTACATTCGTAAGGAAGAGGAGACAAGTAAGACATTTTTGTACATGCATCATACAGACACGTTTCTGCAATATCTGACATACGAAAAGCGGTGTTCGCCACATACCGTTACTGCTTATGAGGGCGATTTAAAACAGTTTTTCGACTTTTTGGGGAGCGATGAACTCTCGCTTCTGGCATCTGTGCGCCCAAAGCAAATACGGAACTGGGTTATTGACATGAGCAATAAGGGGCTGAGCTCACGTTCCATCCATCGAAAAATATCCTCCTTAAAAACATTTTACAAACACCTTCAGGTTCAGGAGTTGGTCGATAATAATCCGGCCACCCTTGTAACTCTTCCAAAAATACCAAAAAAACTTCCGACCTTTGTGCAGGAGAAGGATATGGATTTTTTATTGGATCAGGTTGATTTTGGACAAGACTATGAAGGTGTACGCAACAAGTTGATTCTGGAGTTGTTTTACGGAACAGGCATGCGGTTGTCAGAGTTGGTGGGTTTACACAACCGCGATGTTGATCTTTCAGCCGGATTGGTCAAGGTGTTGGGCAAACGAAATAAGGAACGCCTAATCCCACTCACCAACGAGGCCATCCTCATGTTTAAGCGGTACAATGTAGTGAAGCAGGCAACTTTTGGTGGCGATTCGCCTCAATGGATATTTCTTACATCAAGCGGTAATCCTATATATCACAAATTGGTTTACCGAATCGTCAACGCCTCGCTTCATTTGGCTACTACCATGCAGAAAAAAAGTCCGCACGTGCTGCGTCATACTTTTGCAACCGTACTCCTGAATCGGGGAGCCGATATAAATGCAATTAAAGAACTGCTTGGCCATTCAAACCTGAATGCCACTCAGATATATACACACAATACTTTTAAGCAATTAAACGCTATTTATAAACAAGCTCATCCGCGAGCTTAAAATAAAGGAGGAGTGATTATGAACATAACGATTCAATCCGTGCACTTTGATGCTGCAGATCATCTGGAAGATTTCATCAACCAGAAAGTAGGAAAACTGGATCAGTATTTTGATGGGATTTTAGGCGCTGAAGTCATTTTGCGGCTCGACAAATCTGAAACGCTGGAGAACAAGGTGGCCGAAATCACACTTGACATTCCAGGTAACAAAGCCTTTGCTAAAAAGCAGAATAAAACTTTTGAAGAGGCCGTAGATTTGGCTTGCGAAGCCCTGCGTAAACAACTGGTTAAACGCAAAGAAAAGATTAAAGCCAAATAAACTAAAAAAGAATTCAATATTTTGTGTTGTTTGAAAAATATTATACATTTGCACACCATTTTTAGTGTATAAGCTATAAAATGAATGCTTCAATAGGCTGGTTATCAAAGGTGATCAGCCTATTGAAATGAAATAAAGGTTGGTTTTTAATTGGCCTGATTCGCTTTAAGTGTTTGTAAATAAGCGAAATCAGGGTTTGGTCAAAATTTGGATTGCACAATGCCGCAGGAGGCGTTTTTTTAAACAGTTGTTTTTGAGTTTTTTTGCATTAAATTCATTAACTTTGTAGGCTTTAAAAATAATGCGGGAGTAGCTCAGTTGATAGAGCATTAGCCTTCCAAGCTAAGGGTCGCGGGTTTGAGTCCCGTCTCCCGCTCATTTAAAAGCCGATGTAGCTCAGGGGTAGAGCGCTTCCTTGGTAAGGAAGAGGTCATGGGTTCAATTCCCATCATTGGCTCAAAACTAAAGAATGTTTTCGGTTTCAATATTGTTCTAATTGTCTTAAATAATTTCGTACTATGGCTAAAGAAACATTTCAAAGGACGAAGCCTCACGTTAATATCGGTACCATCGGTCACGTTGACCATGGTAAAACCACTTTGACTGCTGCTATTACTGCAGTTTTGGCAAAAAAAGGTTTGTCCGAAGTTAAGAGTTTCGATTCTATTGACAACGCTCCCGAGGAAAAAGAGCGTGGTATTACCATCAATACCGCTCACGTAGAGTACCAAACAGAGAACCGTCACTACGCTCACGTTGACTGTCCAGGTCACGCCGACTACGTGAAAAACATGGTTACCGGTGCTGCCCAGATGGACGGTGCTATTCTTGTTTGTGCTGCTACTGACGGTCCTATGCCTCAGACCCGCGAGCACATTCTTCTGGCCCGTCAGGTAAACGTTCCTAAAATCGTAGTGTTCCTTAACAAAGTGGACATGGTTGACGATGCCGAGCTACTTGAGCTTGTGGAAATGGAACTTCGTGACCTGTTGAACTTCTATCAGTTCGATGGTGACAATACCCCTGTAATTCTTGGTTCTGCTCTTGGTGCTCTTAACGGAGAAGCTGAGTGGGAAGAAAAAGTTATGGAGCTGATGAATGCAGTGGATACTTGGATTCCACTTCCTCCACGTGATATCGACAAGCCTTTCCTAATGCCTGTTGAAGATGTATTCTCTATTACTGGTCGTGGTACTGTGGCTACTGGCCGTATCGAAACCGGTATCATCAAAACTGGTGAAGAGATGCAGATTATCGGTCTGGGCGCAGAAGGTAAGAAAACCGTATGTACCGGTGTTGAGATGTTCCGTAAAATTCTTGACGAAGGTCAGGCTGGTGACAACGTAGGTCTTTTGATGCGTGGTGTTGACAAAAATGAAATTAAGCGTGGTATGGTATTGGCTAAGCCAGGTACCATCAAGCCTCACACCAAAATTAAAGCTGAGATTTACGTGTTGAAGAAAGAAGAAGGTGGTCGTCACACGCCTTTCCACAACAAGTACCGTCCTCAGTTCTATATCCGTACCCTCGATATCACCGGTGAAATTACCCTTCCTGAAGGAACAGAAATGGTAATGCCTGGTGACAACGTAACCATCACTGTAGATCTTATCTATCCTGTAGCTGTAAACGTAGGTCTTCGTTTCGCTATTCGTGAAGGTGGTCGTACCGTTGGTGCTGGTCAGATTACTGAAATTCTTGAATAGTAATTCGAGAGAAATATCTAAGGTTGGGAATGGGTTAAACCATTCTCAACTTTTTACACGGGTGTAGCTCAGTTGGTAGAGCACTGGTCTCCAAAACCAGGTGTCGGGAGTTCGAGTCTCTCCTCCCGTGCAAAATCATAAATAATCCGGTTTAACCGAATTTTAGCATGAAAAAAATTAAAGCATACTTTCAGGAAGTTCATAACGAGTTGGTTAATAAAACTTCTTGGCCTACATGGGCTGAACTTCAAAATAGTGCGATTGTTGTAATGGTGGCTTCGCTCATCATTGCCGGCATTGTTTACGTTATGGATTTTTCTTTTGATACTTTACTGGAGTGGTTCTACAAAAAATTGTACTAATCCCCGGAGAACAATAACAGAATGAGTGAACTTGAAAGAAAATGGTATGTGCTCCGGGCCATCGGTGGAAAAGAAAAGAAGGTTAAGGAGTACATAGAAAGCGAAATCGTCAGCATGAAAATGCAGGACTATGTGACGCAGGTGTTGATTCCCACGGAAAAGGTATACCAGATTCGTAACGGGAAGAAAATCAGCAAAGAGCGCACATATTATCCTGGTTATGTGTTGGTAGAGGCCGCTTTGGTTGGTGAGGTTCCTCACGTTCTTAAGAATATCCCCAATGTTATTGGTTTTTTGAGCGACCGCAACGATATACCTACACCACTGAGAGTATCAGAAGTGAACCGGATATTAGGTAAAGTAGATGAACTCTCTGAAACAGCTGAAGAGATCAACATACCATTCTTTGTTGGCGAAACCGTTAAGGTGAGCGATGGCCCCTTTAATGGATTCTCAGGCATCATTGAAGAAGTGAATGAAGAGAAACGCAAGCTTAAAGTAATGGTAAAGATTTTTGGGCGTAAAACACCTCTTGAACTAAGTTTTTTACAGGTAGAGAAGGAGTAACGAATCATTTAGTAGCGGGGCTTCCAGGATATTTCCCTTAGGGGTATATCTCTACAAATGAAATACGAATCCCAATCTATTGTGAATTTTAATAACCAACATGAATTGCTACAATGGCTAAGGAAGTAGAAAATTTTATTAAGCTTCAGATTAAAGGCGGTGCAGCAAATCCATCACCTCCGGTAGGACCTGCTTTAGGTTCTAAAGGGGTGAACATTATGGAATTTTGTAAGCAATTCAATGCCAGGACGCAGGAAAAAGCCGGTAAGGTTTTACCTGTGGTGATTACGGTGTACAAAGACAAATCGTTTGATTTTGTTGTAAAAACACCTCCTGCTGCAGTACAGCTAATGGATATGTCTAAGGTAAAAGGTGGTTCAGCTGAACCAAACCGTAAAAAAGTGGGTTCAGTAACCTGGGATCAGGTTAAGACCATAGCCGAAGATAAAATAGCTGACATGAATTGCTTTACGTTGGATTCTGCAATGAGGATGATTGCCGGTACTGCCAGAAGTATGGGAATTACCGTGGAAGGTGAATTTCCTGGTAACAATTAAACTTGTTTGTAAAAATGACAAAACTAACAAAGAATAAGAAGTTAGCTTTAGCAAAGATCGATACCGACAAGTCTTACACCATCGAAGAGGCAGCTGGTCTTGTTAAAGACATCACCTATACCAAATTTGATGCTTCAGTGGACATCGACATCCGTTTGGGTGTTGACCCTCGTAAAGCGAATCAAATGGTGCGCGGTGTTGTTACACTTCCAAACGGAACAGGTAAAGATACCAGAGTATTGGTATTGTGTACCCCCGATAAGGAAGAAGAGGCAAAAAGCGCTGGAGCCGATTTTGTAGGTCTTGACGATTACATCGAGAAGATCAAAGAAGGTTGGACTGATGTAGACGTTATTATTACCATGCCCAGTGTAATGGGTAAGGTGGGTGCATTGGGTCGGGTATTAGGTCCTCGCGGATTGATGCCAAACCCCAAAAGCGGAACTGTAACCATGGAAATTGGTAAGGCCGTTAAAGAAGTGAAAGCCGGTAAGATCGACTTTAAAGTTGACCGTTACGGTATCGTGCATTCTACCGTAGGTAAGGTATCTTTCAGTCCTGATAAACTTGTGGAAAACGTTCGCGAATTCGTTAGCGTAATTCAAAAGTTAAAACCATCATCTGCTAAGGGTACTTATGTGAAGAGCATTTATCTGTCGAGCACCATGAGTCCGGGAATTCGAATTGAACCCAAATCTCTTGAGGTTTAATGTTTAATTTAATGAGAAATTTGGAATCATGAAAAAGACAGAAAAAGCTGCTATAATAAACGACCTGACTTCAAAAATTGGTGAATACAGCCACTTTTATGTGACTGACACTACAGGATTGAATGCAGGTGCTACTAGTGAACTGCGTCGTCTTTGCTTCAAAAAAGATGTGAAACTGATGGTTGTTAAAAACACCCTGTTTCAAAAAGCTATTGAAGCAAGTGAGAAGAATATTGAAGGTCTGGATGTGGCCCTTAAAGGTACCTCAGCTATCATGTTCTGCAATACAGGAAATCTACCTGCCAAACTGATTAAGGAATTCCGCAAAAAAGGAACCATTCCTGCACTTAAAGGTGCATTTGTGGAAGAGTCGGTTTATATTGGAGACAATCAGCTTGAAGCGCTTACCAACATCAAATCCAAAGAGGAACTGCTTGGAGACGTTATCGGATTGCTTCAATCGCCGATCAAAAACGTGGTATCGGCCCTTCAATCTGGTGGCTCAACAATCCATGGCCTCCTGAAAACTTTGGAAGAAAGAAACTAACACATTACTAACAGAAATTTATTAACACTTACAAAAATGGCAGATATTAAAAAGCTTGCAGAAGAATTGGTGAATTTAACTGTAAAAGAAGTTACTGAACTTGCTAACGTTTTGAAAGACGAATATGGTATTGAGCCAGCTGCTGCAGCTGTTGCTGTTGCTGCTCCTGCTGCCGCTGGTGCTGGCGAAGAGGCTGTTGCTCAAACTGAGTTTGATGTAATTCTTAAGTCTGCAGGTGGCTCCAAATTGGCCATCGTGAAACTGGTTAAAGAAATGACTGGTGTAGGTCTTAAAGAAGCCAAAGAATTGGTTGACAAAGCACCCGCTCCAATCAAAGAAAAAGTTTCTAAAGAAGAAGCCGAAGCACTTAAATCTCAATTAGAAGAAGCTGGAGCAGAAGTTGAACTTAAGTAATCTCATACCCTTCTAGGAGGGAACGGTTTAGGAATCCGCCTTGCGGAATCCTAAACCTTTTCATGCTTATATCTTTTTAAGTTCAATAAATAAGTTGATAGATGACTCCAAATACTGCCGAAAGAATTAGCTTTGCTACCATCAAGAATCAGCTTCCATATCCTGATTTTCTTGAGGTTCAATTGAAGTCTTTCCGTGAATTCTTTCAGTTGGGCTCCACACCTGAAGAGCGGAAAAAGGAAGGGTTGAACCAGGTTTTCCTGGAGAATTTTCCCATTACCGATACCAGAAATAATTTCGTACTCGAGTTTATCGATTACAATATTGATCCGCCACGATACTCCATTCAAGAGTGCATCGAGCGTGGTCTCTCATACAGCGTACCTTTAAAGGCCAAACTAAAACTCTTTTGTACTGACCCTGAACATGAGGATTTTGATACCGTTGTTCAGGATGTATATTTGGGTACTGTTCCATATATGACCGATAAGGGAAGCTTTATCATCAATGGTGCCGAAAGGGTTGTTGTATCACAATTGCACCGTTCACCGGGTGTATTTTTCGGACAGAGTGTTCATGCCAACGGAACCAAGCTTTATTCGGCACGTATCATACCGTTAAAAGGTTCATGGATTGAATTTGCTACCGATATCAACAATGTGATGTATGCCTACATCGACCGGAAAAAGAAACTACCGGTTACGACATTGTTACGTGCCATTGGATTCGAAGCTGACAAGGATATTCTTGAAATATTCAATCTGGCCGATGAAATAAAAGTATCAAAAGCTACACTTAAAAAGGTTGTTGGTCGTAAGCTGGCAGCGCGTGTGCTTAAATCATGGATCGAAGATTTCGTTGACGAAGATACTGGTGAAGTAGTATCTATTGAGCGTAACGAAGTTATTATCGATCGTGAAACCGTTCTTGAAAATGAACACATTGATGAAATTGTTGACTCTGGTGCTAAAACCATTCTTCTGCATAAGGAGATTTCTAATGTCAGCGATTATGCCATCATTTATAATACTCTTCAAAAAGACCCGTGTAACTCGGAGAAAGAAGCTGTTGTTCATATCTACAGGCAGTTGCGTAACGCAGAGCCGCCAGATGAGGCCACAGCCCGCGATGTAATCGACAAGTTGTTCTTCTCCGATAAAAGATATGACTTGGGTGACGTAGGCCGATACCGTATTAACAGAAAGTTAGGACTGAATACGGACTATGAAACTAAAGTTCTTACCAGGGATGATATGATCGCCATTATTCAGTATTTGATTCAGTTAGTGAACTCAAAAACGGATGTGGATGATATTGACCACTTAAGTAACCGTAGGGTGCGTACTGTGGGCGAACAGCTTGCCAATCAGTTTGGAGTCGGGTTGGCACGTATGGCTCGTACCATTCGTGAACGTATGAACGTGCGCGACAATGAGGTATTTACCCCTATCGATTTGATAAACAGTAAGACATTGTCATCTGTTATCAATAGTTTCTTCGGAACCAATGCGTTGTCACAGTTTATGGATCAAACAAACCCATTGGCTGAGATTACGCATAAGCGACGTATGTCTGCTCTCGGGCCCGGAGGTCTCTCACGTGAACGTGCCGGATTTGAGGTACGTGACGTGCATTATACGCATTATGGGCGTTTGTGTCCTATCGAAACACCTGAAGGACCTAACATTGGTTTGATATCCTCCCTATGTGTATTTGCAAAAATTAATGAACTAGGGTTTATTGAAACTCCGTACCGTCAGGTTACAGCCAAAAAGGTTGACTTGACCAACGAAGGAGTTGTTTACCTGAGTGCCGAGGAAGAAGAGGCTAAGACAATTGCACAGGCAAACGCCCCACTCAATGAGGATGGGTACTTTGTTAATCCGCGTGTTAAAGCCCGTTTGGAAGGTGACTTCCCAGTGGTTGAACCAGAAGAGGTTATCCTGATGGACGTAGCTCCTAATCAGATTGCTTCTGTGGCAGCTTCTCTTATTCCGTTCCTTGAGCATGATGATGCAAACCGTGCGTTGATGGGCTCGAACATGATGCGTCAGGCAGTGCCGCTGTTGCGTTCTGAGTCTCCCGTAGTTGGTACCGGTTTGGAGTCCGTACTAACCCGTGACTCAAGAACTCAGGTTGTTGCTGAAGGCGACGGCGTAGTGGAGTACGTTGATGCCGATGAAATTGTTATTCGTTATGACCTTACCGAGGAAGAGCGTTTCGTAAGCTTTGACCCGGAGACAAAAAGATATAGACTTACAAAATTTCTCAAGACAAACCAGAATACCAGTATCAACCTTAAACCCATGGTTAACAAGGGTGACAGGGTAACTACCGGTCAAATTCTGACCGAAGGGTATGCTACCGAGAAGGGTGAGCTGGCACTGGGTCGGAACCTGAAAGTGGCGTTTATGCCATGGAAAGGTTACAACTTTGAGGATGCAATCGTGCTAAATGAACGATTGGTTCGTGAGGATGTATTCACTTCTGTGCATATTGATGAGTACTCACTCGAAGTAAGGGATACAAAACGAGGCTTGGAAGAGCTAACCGCTGATATCCCGAACGTAAGTGAGGATGCCACCAAAGATCTGGATGAAAATGGACTCATCCGCATCGGTGCCCACGTTAAACCTGGTGATATTCTTATTGGTAAAATCACTCCAAAAGGTGAGAGCGACCCAACGCCTGAAGAGAAACTGCTTAGAGCCATATTTGGGGAGAAAGCCGGTGATGTGAAGGATGCTTCGCTAAAAGCTACGCCATCACTTTCGGGAGTTGTTATTGACAAGAAACTGTTTTCCAGGGTAATCAAGGATCGCAAGGCGCGTTCATCAGAGAAACCGGTCATCGCTAAAATTGATGAGGAGTTTAACAGATCTGTGGCCGATTTGACGAACCGTTTGGTAGACAAGTTATTTGCGCTGATTAATGGTAAAACCAGTCAGGGTGTAAAAGATTATATGGGTGTTGATGTTATATCCAAAGGCACAAAATTTACACAAAAAGTGCTTCAGGATGTGGACTATCTTAATGTGAACCCAAATAAATGGACCACTGACAAAGATAAGAACGATCTGATCTCCGCTGTGATTCATAATTACAGATTGAGATACAAAGAGTTGGAGGCGAAAGAGAAACGCCAAAAGTACAATGTGACCATTGGCGATGAGTTGCCAGCCGGAATTGTACAATTGGCAAAAGTTTACATCGCCAAAAAACGTAAGATTACTGTTGGTGACAAGATGGCAGGACGCCACGGAAACAAAGGTATTGTTTCACGTATCGTGCGTGCCGAAGATATGCCTTTCCTTGCCGACGGAACACCTGTTGATATTGTTCTTAACCCGCTGGGCGTACCCTCGCGTATGAACCTGGGGCAGATTTATGAAACTGTTCTTGGATGGGCAGGACAGGTGTTAGGTGTGAAGTTTGCTACGCCAATTTTTGATGGTGCTTCGGAAGAGGATCTGGAGCATTACACGAGTAAGGCAGGTGTTCCCAAATTTGGTAAGAGCTACCTGTTTGACGGCGGCAGCGGTGAGCGTTTCCACCAGCCAGCAACGGTAGGTGTTATCTACATGCTGAAACTTGGTCACATGATTGAAGACAAGATGCATGCCCGTTCCATTGGCCCGTACTCACTTATTACCCAGCAACCGTTGGGTGGTAAAGCGCAGTTTGGTGGTCAGCGTTTTGGAGAGATGGAGGTTTGGGCTCTTGAGGCTTTTGGTGCTGCCAACATCCTGCAGGAGATCCTTACTGTGAAGTCAGATGACGTGATGGGCCGTGCAAAAGCCTATGAAGCCATTGTGAAGGGAGATCCGCTGCCATTGCCCGGTATACCGGAATCGCTGAACGTGTTGTTGCACGAGATGCGTGGCCTTGGTTTGAGCGTAAACCTTGAATAGTTTAGACCGGGTAAATTCCCAGGAGTGGGAGTTTACCAGGCCTCTTTTTTAATTATCTAATACTCTACTATATATGGCATTCAGGAGAGAACAGAAAGTCAAGAGTAATTTTACCCAAATCTCTATTGGTTTGGCATCTCCCGAAGAGATACTGGAACGTTCCAGTGGTGAGGTTCTCAAACCGGAGACTATCAATTATCGAACTTATAAACCTGAGCGTGACGGATTGTTCTGCGAAAGAATTTTCGGTCCTGTTAAGGATTATGAGTGTCATTGCGGTAAATACAAACGTATCCGTTATCGGGGTATTGTGTGTGACCGATGTGGTGTGGAAGTGACCGAGAAAAAGGTCAGACGCGAGCGTATGGGGCACATTTCACTGGTTGTGCCTGTGGCACATATCTGGTATTTCCGCTCTTTACCAAATAAAATTGGCTACTTGCTTGGGTTACCAACCAAAAAGCTTGATGCTATCATCTATTATGAGCGTTATGTTGTTGTTAATCCTGGTGTAAAGGCTGAGGATGGCATTAAAACAATGGATTTCCTGACTGAGGAAGAGTATCTTGATATTCTTGATGCGCTGCCCAAAGGCAATCAGATGCTTGATGATGAGGATCCAAATAAATTCATCGCTAAGATGGGTGCTGAAGCATTACACATGCTGCTTTCCCGTCTTGATCTGGATGATTTGTCCTATGATTTAAGACATAAGGCAAATACAGAGACATCACAGCAACGTAAAAACGAAGCGTTGAAGCGTCTTCAGGTAGTTGAGTCATTCCGTGAGTCTAAAGGAGTGAATCGTCCCGAGTGGATGGTTGTTAAAGTTGTTCCGGTGACCCCACCCGAACTGCGTCCTTTGGTGCCATTGGATGGTGGCCGATTTGCAACATCTGACCTTAATGATTTATATCGCAGGGTTATTATTCGTAACAACCGTTTGAAGCGATTGATTGAAATTAAGGCACCAGAGGTGATTTTGCGTAACGAGAAAAGGATGCTTCAGGAGTCTGTAGACTCGTTGTTCGACAACTCTCGTAAATCCAATGCAGTTAAAACCGACGCCAACCGTCCGTTGAAATCGCTTTCTGATTCATTGAAAGGTAAACAGGGACGTTTTCGTCAGAACCTGCTTGGTAAGCGTGTTGACTATTCAGCCCGTTCGGTTATTGTTATTGGACCTGAATTAAAAATGCACGAATGCGGTCTTCCAAAAGATATGGCCGCTGAATTATACAAACCTTTCATCATCCGTAAGCTCATTGAGCGCGGTATTGTGAAAACCGTTAAGTCGGCCAAGAAGATTGTAGACCGCAAAGATCCTGTGGTTTGGGATATTCTTGAGAATGTATTGAAGGGACACCCGGTGCTGTTAAACCGTGCTCCAACACTTCACCGTTTGGGTATTCAGGCGTTTCAGCCAAAGTTGATTGAGGGAAAAGCTATTCAGTTACACCCACTTTCATGTGCTGCGTTTAACGCCGACTTTGATGGTGACCAGATGGCGGTACACTTGCCATTGGGCAATGCTGCCATTCTTGAAGCACAAATGTTGATGCTTGGTTCTCAGAATATTTTGAACCCTGCAAACGGAGCGCCTATTACTGTTCCATCACAGGACATGGTACTTGGGTTATATTATATGACCAAGATGCGTCCAGGTGCTAAAGGTGAAGGATTGGTGTTCTATTCTCCCGAGGAGGCTAAAATCGCCTACAATGAGAAGAAGGTAGAACTTCACGCAAAGGTTAAGGTTAAAACCTATGATATCAATTCAAAAGGTGAAAGAGAACTTACCTTTATTGAGACAACCGTAGGGCGAATCCTTTTCAACGAAGTTGTTCCTCACGATGCAGGTTACGTAAATGAACTTCTTACTAAGAAGGCTCTGCGTGACATCATTGGTGATGTACATAAAAAATGTGGAACACCACAAACCGCAGACTTTCTTGATAATATCAAGAACCTTGGATACCAAATGGCTTTTGAGGGAGGATTGTCATTCAACCTGGAAGACGTGATTATTCCGGCGGAGAAGGATGAACTTGTAAAGGCCGGATATGATGAAGTTGAAGAGGTATTGAATAACTATAATATGGGTTTCATCACCAATAATGAGCGCTACAATGCCATTATTGATATTTGGACGCACGTTAACGCCCGATTGACTCATATTTTGATGGATCAGTTGAGTTCTGACCAACAAGGTTTCAACTCAGTTTATATGATGCTTGACTCCGGTGCCCGGGGTTCTAAAGAGCAGATTCGTCAGTTGTCAGGTATGAGGGGTTTGATGGCGAAACCACAGAAGTCTGGTGCTGAAGGCGGACAGATTATTGAGAACCCGATTTTATCAAACTTTAAAGAAGGACTGTCGGTACTTGAGTACTTTATCTCAACGCACGGTGCCCGTAAAGGTCTTGCGGATACGGCTCTTAAAACAGCAGATGCCGGGTATCTTACCCGTCGTTTGGTGGATGTGTCACAGGATGTGATTATCACTGAGGAAGATTGTGGTACTTTACGTGGACTTACAGCTACTGCCCTGAAAAACAATGAAGAGGTTGTTGCCTCTCTCTATGAACGTATTCTGGGACGTGTATCAGTACATGATGTGTACAATCCAACAACCGGAGATATTATTATTAAATCGGGTTCTGAGATTACTGAGGAGTCTGCCCGAATTATTGATAAATCGCCCATTGAGAGAGTGGAAATTCGTTCAGTGCTCACCTGTGAATCAAAAAAAGGTGTATGTTCAAAATGTTATGGACGTAACCTTGCCAACGGCCGTTTGGTGCACAATGGTGAGGCTGTAGGGGTAATTGCTGCGCAGTCTATTGGTGAGCCTGGTACTCAGTTAACGCTTCGTACGTTCCACGTTGGGGGTACTGCGTCAAACATCACATCTGAAAGCAGCATGCTTGCGCGCTACGATGGTATTGTTGAGATTGATGAATTACGTACTGTTCCTCATACAACCGACGATGGTCAGGATGTGGATGTGGTTATTGGCCGATTGGCTGAGATGCGTATTGTTGATAAGAATACAGGTATTTCACTCACTACACAACCAATTCCTTATGGTGCCAAGCTGTTTATCAAAAACGGTGCAGAAGTAGCCAAAGGAGACCTTGTATGTGAATGGGATCCATGGAACGCATTGATTATATCTGAAAAGACAGGTAAAATTGCTTTTGAAAACCTTATTGAAGGTGTTACTTACAAAGAGGAGTCGGATGAACAAACCGGTTTCCGTGAAAAAGTAATCATCGAAACCAGAGATAAGACTAAGAACCCAGGCGTACAGATTCTGTCTGAGGATGGTGAAGTACTTAGGGTTTATAACTTACCTGTGGGTGCCCACGTTTCAGTTGACGAAGGTGACAAGGTAAGACAAGGTCAGATACTTGTGAAACTTCCACGTGCGATGGGTCGTGCAGGTGACATCACCGGAGGTCTGCCACGTATTACCGAGTTGTTCGAAGCTCGTAATCCATCTAACCCGGCTGTGGTTTCGGAGATTGATGGTGAGGTTGCATTTGGTAAGATTAAGCGTGGTAACCGCGAAGTTGTTGTGACTTCGAAAAATGGTGAAGTTAAAAAGTATCTTGTGCCGCTTTCAAAGCAGATTCTTGTTCAGGAGAACGACTATGTGCGTGCTGGTATACCATTGTCCGACGGCGCTACAACACCTGCTGATATTCTTGCTATCAAAGGGCCTACAGCTGTTCAGGAATACATTGTGAACGAGGTACAGGATGTGTATCGTTTGCAAGGTGTGAAAATCAATGACAAGCACTTTGAAATCATTGTGAGACAGATGATGCGGAAAGTTGAAATAGACGATCCAGGTGATACAAGATTCCTTGAAAGACAAGTGGTTGATAAAATTGAGTTCATGGAAGAGAACGATGAGATTTGGGGTAAAATGGTGGTCGAAGATTCTGGTGACTCACAGTCATTGCGTCCCGGCCAGATTATCACAGCCCGTCGTTTGCGCGATGAAAATTCTCAGCTGAAGCGTCGTGACCTTAAATTGGTAAAAGCCAGAGAAGCCGTGCCAGCAACATCGAGTCAGGTGCTACAGGGTATTACCCGTGCAGCTCTTCAGACTAAGAGTTTCATGTCGGCTGCATCGTTCCAGGAAACAACCAAAGTGCTTAACGAAGCTGCTATCCAGGGCAAAGTTGACCGCTTGGAAGGTCTTAAGGAGAATGTTATTTGCGGACACCTTATTCCTGCCGGTACCGGTTTACGTGAGTATGATAAACTGGTGGTTGGTTCTCGTGAAGAGTACGACAAGTTGGTTGGTAATAAAAAAGAGAGCGAACGGGTTTACGAATAGTAAATATCGACTCAAAATAGAAGAAAATAGGGGAGCTTGTGCTTCCCTATTTTTGTTTCTATTAAACGAGTGCAAAAACCGGCTTTGAATTCTGTTGCTTTCCTGTCAAAAAGAATATCTTTAACCGAAAATTGAATAATTCATATATCATGGAAGATACTAAGAACAAACAGCAATTAACGATTGAAATTAACGAGGAAATAGGACAAGGTATCTATTCCAATCTGGCCATCATCAGCCATTCGCCTTCTGAATTTGTGCTCGATTTTGTGCGCATCATGCCCGGAGTACCAAAAGCTCAGGTAAAATCGCGCGTGATATTAACACCTGAACATGCCAAGCGTTTGCTTAATGCATTAAAAGATAATATTGTACGGTATGAGCAGCAGTTTGGTCCCATAAAACACATCGAGGACGGACAGGGTGGTTTCAATCCGATGGCATTTGGTGGACCTGCAGGTCAGGCATAATGCGTTGATGTATATTGTTTAAGCCGCTTCGTGTATAATTAGATATTTCTGGATTATGGTTTCTTTGCTTTTTGGACGCTTATTGCCTCTTATCTTTCTTATGCTGCTTGGATGCAGTCAGATAACTGCTCCTGCTCAGGAGGAGGCTTCCAGGATTATTTTTCCTGACATGATTTATGACGAAAGTCGGGCATGGGTCGATTCGGTGTATGAATCATTATCTGAAAGGCAAAAAATTGCGCAACTGTTTTGGCTCGCCGTGGAGAATGTTGACAATCAGGTAGCTTACGGCCGGTTGAAATCTCTTGTGAAAGAGCATCAGCCGGGTGGTATCTTACTTTTTCGCATGCGTCCCGAAAGAGCCCAACAGGTGATTACCGATTTGCAGTCTGAATCCGAATTGCGTCTGCTGGTTTCGATTGATGGAGAGTGGGGATTGGCCATGCGTTTTGCAGATGTAACACCATTCCCTTATGCCATGACACTTGGTGCCATTCAGGATGACAGCCTGATATTCCGTATGGGTCTGGAAATGGCTCGTCAGTTCCGGCTGATGGGCATACATGTGAATATGGCGCCTGTGGCTGATGTGAATAGCAACCCCAATAATCCTGTAATTGGTCATCGCTCATTTGGAGAGATTCCCGATAACGTTTCGCGAAAGGCGGTGGCATATATGCAAGGATTGCAGGAAGGCGGCGTGATGGCTGTAGGCAAGCATTTTCCCGGTCATGGTGATACCGACACCGATTCACATAAAACGCTGCCCATCGTAAACCATACTCTCGATCGACTTAATGAGATGGATTTACCGCCATTCAGAGCACTGACCGATGCCGGCATTTGGGCGGTTATGACTGCACACATTGAAGTACCGGCACTGGAGGCAACAAAAGGTGTTCCAAGCAGTTTTTCAAAGGGTGTGATAGAGGATCTTTTACGTAAGCAAATGGGCTTTAATGGTTTGGTAATTACTGATGCTGTGAACATGCAAGGAGCGAAAGTAATGGGTCGTCCGGGAGTGGTTGATGCACTTGCTCTTGCAGCTGGCAACGACATAGTGGAGTTTACCGAGAACTTGCCTGCCGCCATCGAAGAGGTTTTGAAGTTTATTGAATCAGGACAGTTATCCTGGGCACAAATTGAGGATAAATGCCGGCGGTCACTGGCTTTTAAGTATTGGCTGACTGAACGGTTGCCATCTGGCGAACACTGCACGGAGGATATCGTTAAATGCCTGAATAGTGTCGAAACTTACGAATTAAACCAGAAGTTACACAATGCAGCACTCACCGTATTAAGAAATGAAAACGAAGCACTTCCTTTGTCTGGGGGCTTTTCAGGTAATTATGCCTGTGTGGTTTTGGGGAGTGCACCTTCCTTATCGGCCGATATCAGGATTCAATTTAAGCTGCCGGTGTATGAACTCTCAACTTCTGATGGTGCTGCTTTTGACCGTGTTATTTCTTCGCTCGACCGCTATGATGGATTTGTGATTGTTGTGGCCGATACCCGATGGGGACGACTTGCGGCTAATCAGGCACGTAAAATGCGATTGATGCGGTTGGCTGAAAAGGGGCGGTCTGTTTCTGTGTTCATGGGCAATGCTTACCATCTCGCCAGCTGGAGCGGTTTAACCAAGTCAACCGCCTTAATCGTTTCCTATCAAAACAATGTGTTTGCCGAACGTGCGGTTATGCAGTTGCTGCAAGGTAAAATAACCGCCAATGGTCAGTTGCCGGTTTCTGTGGGTGAGCTGTTTAATGCAGGTGATGGTATTAATATTCCTAAATAGGATTGCTATAGCGCTTGTTTTTTTATGATGCTTGTTTTTATCAATCATCAAATCAAGGGTCTTTACTGGATGTAACTCATTCATCACTTAAATAATTCCTTATGATTCCGATGCGACAAATGCCAAAACTCGGTATCCTTTCTTCAGCATTGATATTTACATGTGCTGCCATTCTCTTGTATCTCTCTTCTCACTATTTAATCCCTTTTTTGGCGAGTGTGACTGGTCAGGAGATGATTTTATTTTGGTTCATTGTGGCTGGGCTAATCGTTTTTACGCCACTAATTCTATTGGCTTTTGTAATGCTCCGAAATGAAGGTCGTCAAATTACCGACATTGATACTTGGCGTGTACGGATGCGATTCAGGAAGCTAACGCGCCGTGATTTAATTTGGAGTTTTTCAGGCCTTGTGATTGTTGGATTATTTAGCGCACTAATTCTTGAAGGTATTACCCTTATCTGGGGCGAATTTGACCATAGTCCGGTTTTTATGTCGTTTGAACCTTTAACAACAGGCCGGTATTGGTTATTGCTTGTTTGGCTGCCTTATTGGGTACTAAACATTATGGGAGAGGAGATAATTTGGCGTGGGGTGATTTTGCCGCGTCAGGAATTGTCATTTGGCAGATATGCCTGGTTGATTCATGGATTGGGATGGAGTATCTTTCATTTTGCGTTTGGATGGCAGCTCATGCTATCTCTGCTTCCGCTCATGTTTTTGCAATCCTATATTGTTCAAAAAACAGGAAACTCATGGGTTGGCGTGCTTATGCACGGAGGGTTAAATGGCCCTGCGTTTATTGCCATTGCTTTGGGGTTGATATAATCAGAAAAACTCACTGTTTTCGTTTTACGCCTCTAATGGCTTTTTCCGTCCAGGGATCATCGGGCCAAACATGTTTAGGGTA
The DNA here is from genome assembly GCF_000517065.1 of Alkaliflexus imshenetskii DSM 15055. Taxonomy (GTDB): domain Bacteria; phylum Bacteroidota; class Bacteroidia; order Bacteroidales; family Marinilabiliaceae; genus Alkaliflexus; species Alkaliflexus imshenetskii. The sequence goes on from NZ_KI912105.1 coordinate 3,122,870, forward strand.
TCTGTTTTTGAGCTCTTTGCGCACTTCAAAATAGGTGTTGTTCCAGAAGCTGCGTAGGTCAGCCGTTACTTGAACGGGTTTAAAGCCCGGTGAAAGCAGATGGAGCAAAACCGGCGTGGTGCCATTGTTTACGGTGGGTGTATCGGCCAGACCAAACATCTCTTGAAGCCTCACCGCAAGTATCGGAGCTGATGCGTTGGGCTGGTATTGAATCTTTATGGATGAGCCACTTGGAACCGTTATTTTTTGCGGTGTCAGCCTGTCGAGCGCAAGTTGCTTATCGGTTGGCAAACTGTATTGTAACACGTCCAGCAGGTTTATCTTCTTCAAATCATCGTTTCTTTTTACCTGTGTGAGATAAGGTGCAAGCCAGATGTGGCAATTTTTCAGCAATGTGGCTGTGCTTACATCGGGCCATTCATCGTTGGGGTACCATTGTCGAAGGCTTAAAACGCGGTTTTGCCATTGCGCTATCTCATCGTTAAAATTTAAGAGATTCATACCTTCTTTCTCAATCACTGCGCACAGTGCTTCGATGATTTTATCCTGATTGGGAGATTCTATCGGTTTGGATTGCAAAACAATGGTGCCTATTCTTAAGTCCTTGGTAGCCACTACGCCGCCTTTTCGGGTGTCCCAAGTGACATTCTCCCGCTCTTCAACCATCGGCAGGAGGTCTTTGGGGTTAAGCGGTGCTGCCAGAAATATTTTGCCATCGCCACCCCGGGCATCCATGTGTGCCACCGCCAGCCAGGGTTCATGTGCCAGGTCATCGGTATGTGAAGCCATCACATAACTGCCGTTTGCCATCTGGAACCGTGCATTGGTGCCGGGTCGTGCTCCGGCTATGCGTTCAGGATAGGCATAAACCAGAAGTAGGCCGCTTTCAAAGGCATCAAAGGTTTCATTGTTGGCCTGAATGTTGAAAATTCTTCGGTACGATGCAGCCGACCGCTCAATTTTGCTCCATAGTCTGCTCTCCCTGTCGTTGCGTCTGCTTCGGCGCAAAGCTTCAATTCTGATGTTTATGTCTATACCGGTTTCTTTGGGCATTGGGTCTCTCTCCTCCAGAATGGCCGCTATGTCGGTTGCAAGTGCAAGTTGGTTTGATTCACGCGCCTTAATAAGCATGTGCGCCAGCCGGGGGTGGCAGGGGAGGTCGGCCATTTGTCGTCCATGTGGGGTTATTTTGCCGTTGTCGAGAGCTTTCAGTTGTTGCAGGAGTTCAGTAGCCTGGCTTATGTGCGATTGCGGTGGTGGAGTTACCCATGTAAGTTCATAAATATTTTCCACGCCCCATCTGGCCATTTCAAGCATCAATGCGGAAAGGTCGGCATCGCTGATTTCTGGGGTGCGGTGACTGGCCAGTCTGTGGTGGTCGGCCAGACTCCAAAGCCGGTAACATTTTCCCGGCCCGAGGCGCCCGGCTCTTCCTGCGCGCTGGTCGGCCGAATCTTTTGAGATCAGAGCTGTTTCCAGTCTGGAGAGGCCGGTTCCGGGGTCGAACCGCTGATTGCGACCAAAACCGCAGTCTATAACTATTGAAACCCCTTCGATGGTGAGGCTGGTTTCGGCGATGGAAGTTGCCAGCACAATTTTTCTTTTGCCATCGCGGCGCGGCATGATGGCAGCCATTTGTTGCGACGGTGTAAGTCTGCCATAAAGTGGGTGAATGGAGATGCCATCAGTATTTTTTCTTAGTATCTCTTCGCATTGATGAATCTCCCCCTCTCCGGGGAGAAAAACCAGAATGTCACCCGCGTCGTTTTTTAGTGCATCCAACGCAGCGCGGGCTGCCGATTCGGGAAGGATGGATACATCCGAAGGGCCTTTGTATGTTATTTCTACCGGATATTGTTTCCCGTGGCTTTCGATAAGCGGAGCTTTTAACAGAGTGGCTATTTTCTCGGTGTCGAGGGTGGCGGACATGATGACGATGCGCAAGTCCGGACGCAAAACTTTTTGAGTATCGCGGCACAGTGCCAATGCCACATCGGCAAACAGACTACGCTCATGAAACTCGTCAAAAATTACCATGCCAACATCTTCGAGGGCGTTGTCGCTTTGTATCATGCGGGTTAGAATACCCTCGGTTACCACCTCGAGTTGGGTGCTTTTTGATATTTTGTTGTCGAATCGGATGCGATAACCAACTGTTTGCCCAACTTCCTCCCCTATAAGCGAAGCCATGCGCGTGGCAATGGTGCGTGCCGCCAGTCGACGAGGTTCCAGCATAATGACTTTTTTGCGTGCAAGCCAGGGTTCGTTTAGCAGTGCCAGTGGCAGCAGTGTACTTTTTCCGGCACCGGGTGGGGCAGCCACAACCAGAGTGTTTTCTGATGTGAGTGTACGCTGTATATCGGGTATAATCTCTGATATGGGAAGTACGTTTCCGGATGAATGAAAAAGCATGCTGGCGTAAATTATTTTGGGCAAATATACATAATAGATGAGTTTCTATCCTGAGCGTTTGCAAAGTGAAATCGCTATTTTTTGGGCTGTTTCTTCAATCTGTAAACACAGTGCTTTTCCGAAAGCTCCATTTCCAATACCTGAATTACCATCAGGTTAATGATGATGCGTTCGGCAGTCCAACGCCTGATGCCTGCCAATTTCTGAAAGGCTGATAATGTGATGGAAGAGTTTTCGTTTAAATAGGCGAGAAGAAGGTTTTCTGCCTGGGAGAGTTTGAGCAGGGTGCCTTCCTTTCTTTTTTGTTGGGTCCATACTCTTATAAGAATCGAATTCGCCAGAATATTCTGGTCGTTTACACGCACATAAACCTTATAGTCTCCTTCTTTGGTGGGCGCTTTATGTGGTTTGTCCTGACTCTTGGGTATGAGTACTTCAAGAACCGTTTTTCCTTCATAATCGATTATGTTTGTTTCAAATTTAACGGGAGGACGGCAGTACATGTTGGCAGCAGCCTCTACCATATAATATTCTTCATCGGAAGCAACGCCGGCTACTCTGCCGTTGTCCTTCACACCAACCAACAGGCGTCCACCGTCCGTATTGGCAAAAGCGGCCAGTGTGCGGGCTATTTTTCGGGAGTCGTTGATGGCATATTTAAAGTCCTGCTTTTGGTGTTCACCTTCGGCAATTAACTCTTTAAGATATCGGCTCACTGTATTGCGTTTATTAATAGTTCAAATTTCGCAAAAAAAATGAAAAAATCTTCGTAGTGGTCGTGGTCATTGAATAAGTTGATGTTATCAGTTGGTTTTTTGAGGAGTTATTTGCACAGAAGGGGCAGTGTTGTCATTTTGTCTGACTAAATGCGGCAAATAGTCTCTATGGTTTTAAACTGCGCAATTAACACTTATCTTTTGATTTTAATAAATTTAAACACTGGTTGAGTGGTGAGATTTTTCAAACGATAAAACAGATTTTTTGAACTCATAAAAGCATATAAAAATGGACAGAAGAAAATTTATTGCTAGTACCGGCGCTGCGGCGGGAGCACTTCTCGTAAATCCGACAACTTCAGTGGCCACAAACAGGAAGTCGGGCACCCGCAAAAGGCGATTTGCCCTGGTTGGTACTGGCATTAGGGGGGTGAATATGTTTGGTAAGGATTTGATGAAGGATTATGGCCAGTATATCGATATGGTTGGTTTGTGCGATACCAATCCGGGGCGTTTAAAGTTTGCCGATGGCTACATTGGTGCCGGCTGCCCTACATTTACCAATCTGGAGGAGTTAATTAAAAAGCAGAAGCCTGATGTGTTGATTGTTACTACGGAGGACTCTTCGCACCACGAAGTGATAATAAAAGGGATGGAGATGGGGTGCGACATCATCACAGAGAAACCACTAACCATTGATGAGGTAAAAGCACAGGCTATTCTTGATGCACAAGAGCGTACCGGTCGCAATATCATTGTAACCTTTAACTACAGATATCCGCCCTACCGTGCCAAAATGAAAGAGTTGATAATGTCAGGTCTGGTGGGTGACATCAATACAGTTGATTTTCATTGGAACATTCACCACAGCCACCTGATGTATTACATGCAGCGCTGGCATGGCGAGAGTGACAGAGGAGGCTCCTTATGGGTTCATAAATCCACACACCATTTTGACATGATAAACTGGTTCCTCGATTCAGAGCCGCAACAAGTTTTTGCGTATGCGTCATTGGATCGGTTTGGCAAAAAAGGACCCTTCCGTGGTAAGAATTGTCGCAGTTGTGCGCACACTGCAAAGTGTCCTTACTATTGGGATATCAATAAAAACCAAATCCTGAAATCTTTATATGCCGACAATGAACAGCACGACGGCTATATACGTGACAACTGCGTGTTTCGCGAGAATATCGACATTTACGAGAAGCATTCTGCCGTAGTCAAATATATGAATGGCGCTGTGTTAAACTACTCACTTACGGGAGATACAGATTATGACGGGTATTGGATTGCTTTCAACGGCACCAAAGGTCGGCTGGAGGCGCGTATCGAAGGGTATCCGGGCAAGAGTTTTGCGGAGTTAATTTTTACTCCCATCGATCGTTACACCGATGAGAAGCCGAAAATTTTCCGAATTGATTTTGCTCGCGGCGGCCATTGGGGCGGAGATCCACTCATGATGGACAAGCTGTTTAAAGATCCTTCAATGTCTGATCCGTTAAGGCAACAGGCAACGTTGCGTGATGGTGTTATGTCTATTTTATGTGGTATTGCTGCACGGCAGAGTGTGGCCAAAGGCGTTCCGGTTAACATCAAGGGGCTTACATCACTTGAGCCCAAAACTAAAATCTCATAGGCGATTACGCAATCATTTGTTTTTTCATAGTAATTAAGTTGTTTGTTAAGGAGGCTACCTGCTTTTGTTGGTGGCCTCTTTTGTTGTTTTTATGAGCTGGTATTCAGGGTTGAATAACGCGATTGTGATTGTTTTGACTAAAATGCGTGTTCGAACACATTTTTTCTTTTGAAAATTTTTTAAAGAAGATTACAATGTTTATGTTTGTATAGTAATTTCATATCCGGCATTTATAAACACACAAAAATGAAGCCCGTTCACGGGTATCATAAAACAAAATTTTATGGGTAATAGTATGAATAACAAACAGATTGAGAGAGTTCCGGTTAGGGTATTCAAATCGAGAGAGGAGGGCTCAAAATATGTTGCCCGCGAAATAGCATCGCTCATCCGAAGCAGAAATGCCAGCAATAAAAAGACTGTTTTAGGTCTTGCCACAGGTTCTTCACCTTTGGAAGTTTACAGGGAGCTTATCCGTTTTCATAAAGAAGATGGCCTCTCTTTTAAGGATGTAATTACCTTTAATTTAGATGAATACTATCCAATGAAGCCAGATAGTGACCAAAGCTATCGTCGCTTCATGTACGAACACTTATTTAATCACATCGACATCGCACGTGAAAATGTGAATATTCCCGATGGAACTCTGGCGCCTGATGATATTGACAGTTTCTGCGCCGATTACGACTCTGCCATTGAAGCGTTGGGTGGCATTGATATACAGATACTAGGCATTGGCCGTTCCGGACATATAGGTTTTAACGAGCCTGGTTCAACCATTGCCACAGAAACCCGCCTCGTGAACCTCGACGAGGTGACCATTGAGGATGCGGCTAAAGATTTTGGCCATAAGGACAATGTGCCCTTCAGAGCCATCACCATGGGTGTTAAATCTATCATCAAGTCAAAAAAAGTGTTTTTGATGGCATGGGGCGAACCAAAAGCAGATGTTATCCGCAAGGCAGTGGAGGAAGGGGTGACCGATGAGTTGCCTGCATCATACCTTCAGCATCATGAGGATGTGTTGTTTCTTTTGGATAAAGGTTCTGCCTCAAAGTTGAGCCGGTTTGAATATCCATGGCTCACGGGCATTTGTGATTGGAACCCATATATGCAAAAGAAAGCCGTGATTTGGCTGGCTCGCAAAACCAAAAAGCCTGTTTTGAAACTCACCGAGGAGGACTACAAGGCAGGAGGACTTACTTCTCTGGTTAGGCTTTATGGCTCTGCATACGACTTAAATCTCAGTATTTACAACCAATTGCAGCGTACCATCACCGGATGGCCCGGCGGTAAACCCGGCGCTGATGATAAAACTCGTCCGGAACGGTCCAATCCGTTTCCCAAGCGTTCTATTGTTTTTAGTCCACACCCCGATGACGATGTAATCTCAATGGGTGGTACATTTCTCAGGTTGGTAGAGCAGGGTCATGAGGTGCATGTGGCGTATCAAACTTCAGGTAATATTGCAGTTTTTGATGACGATGCACACCGTTTCAGCGATTTTATGTTGGGCTTTTCCAAAAAGTTTGGTGTGGCCGAGAAGGAGATTGAAGGTTTGTATCATCAAGTAACTGGTTTACTTAAAGATACCCGCCGCAAAGGTGGAGAACATGAAATGGTGTTGGGTATTAAAGGGCTTATTCGTCAGGGCGAAGCCATTTCGGCTTGTCGTTTCTGCGGGGTGGAAGAGTCAAACATCCACTTCCTGAACCTGCCTTTTTATGAAACTGGTAGCGTAAAGAAGAGTCCCGTATCACAGGCCGACATTGATATCATTAAGCAGTTGCTTCAGGAGGTGCGTCCACATCAGATTTATGCCGCCGGCGATTTGCACGACCCACACGGTACGCATGCGGTTTGCCTAAATGCCATTTTTGAAGCCATTGAGCAACTAAAAGGTGAATCATGGATAAACGATTGTTATGTGTGGCTTTATCGTGGTGCATGGCATGAGTGGGACATAGAGGACATTGAGATGGCTGTGCCATTAAGCCCTGAGGAGCTGATGAAGAAGCGCAAAGCCATATTTAAACACCAATCGCAAAAAGATTCACCCGTGTTTCCAGGGAAGGACAAACGTGAGTTTTGGCAGCGTGCAGAGGATAGAAACCGTGCCACAGCCCGGCTTTATGATGAGTTGGGATTTACCGAGTATGAAGCCATAGAGGCTTTTAAAAGATACCATTTTTGAAATTGATTTTGGTTTAGATTGATTGTGATTTGTGTAAGTACCGTTCCCTGACACTTTAGGTGTTGGGGGACGGTACAATTACAAAACCGGGAAATTTGATTCCTTGTCAATTGTTAATTTGAGCAGTGTTGCCAACTCCTTAAACAGAAGTCTATGAACAGTGAAAATCTGCTTAGTATTATTGAAAAGTTCCAGATTCGCGGCAATGTTGAGTCTGTTGAGAAGTTTGGTTCCGGCCATATTCATGATACATACCGAGTAAAAAACGGATTGCCTGGGGGCGACGATTACATCCTTCAGAGAATCAATACATCCATTTTTAAGGAGGTGGATATGCTGATGCGCAACATGGTTGTTGTCACGGATTTTCTGAAAGCGAAGCTGAGCCAAATGCCGGGTTCAAATCCTGACAAAGAGGTGCTTACCATTATTCCTGCTGTGGATGGCAAAAGTTACGTTGTTGAAGCGGACGGTTCCTATTGGCGGTTTTTTCTTTTTTTGAAAGATACCAGAAGTTACGATTTGGTAGAGACAGAAATACAGGCTTATCAGGGAGGTGTTGGCTATGGCCGTTTCTATGCATTGCTTTCTGATTTGGATGCCAGTCAGCTGGGCGAAGTGCTTCCGGGATTTCATTGCATTGGCAACAGGCACAATCAGCTTCAGGACGCCATCTCAAAAAATCCGGTTGACAGAGTTAAAGATGTAGCGGTGGAACTTAGTGCCATACTCAGCCGTGTGCCCGCCATGAGCAAAATCAGGGAGATGGGTCTTTCTGGTGCACTACCGTTACGAACCACGCACAATGATACCAAATTCAACAATGTGTTGCTGGATGCCAATGACATGGCCCAGTGCGTAATTGATTTGGATACCATTATGCCGGGATATGTGGCTTATGATTTTGGTGATGCCATCCGCACCATTGTGAACTCGGCCGAGGAAGACGAGAAAGAGCTGGATAAAATTCAGGTTAACATGAATTTTTTTGAGGCTTTTGCGAGGGGGTTCATCAAAGCGGCATCTGGTAATCTGACCCGCGAAGAGGCTGACTCTCTTGCCGATGGCTGTTTGCTCCTGCCATATATTATGGGTATGCGTTTTCTCACCGATTATATCAACGGAGATGTCTACTATAAGGTTAAATTTCCGGAGCATAATCTGCAACGGGCAAGAGCTCAAATTCGTCTGGTCGAAAAACTGGAGGAGCAGTATGATAGTATGAAACGCATCATTTTGGATGCTTACAGTGAAAATCTTTCTGCAAAATAGATTGTAACTCCTTTTGATTTTATATTTTCGATAAACAGGTGATTTATGCAGCGCGATTTTCTTAGTATTCCATTTATTAAAGCTTCGGGTGTGGACGAGGTGGCAGATGCCATTGACCAGATAGCCGCCAATCCGATTGGTATTGCATCCTGGGATTCGGTGCCGGACGATGTGACAGTTAATTTTCGCATTGCCCATTCGCGTAATGCGCTATTACTCGCTTTTGATGTGGTTGAGACGGAGGTTTTAGCCCGGTTCAATCAGAACCAGCAGCCCGTGTACCGCGACAGTTGTGTGGAGATGTTCATCAGTTTCGACCAGGGTGAACATTATTATAATCTGGAATTTAACAGCTTAGGAACCACGCTTTCGGCATGGGGAAGTGGCAGGGAGAAGCGCATACCTCTGCCCGACCAGGCTCTGAGCGGCATTGAGTCCAGAACCATCATCAACCGAACTTCGCAGCTACGCAGCAGTGGATTGACAAACTGGACACTAAATCTTTACATACCCGTTTCGGTGTTTATTCATGACAGGGTGAGTGATATTTCAGGGATGCAACTCACGGCAAATTTCTATAAATGTGGCGATGATTTGCAGAAGCCTCATTTTTTGAGCTGGCAGAAAATAGAAACTTTGCAACCTGATTTCCATCAGCCAAAATGGTTTGGCCTGATTCGTTTTTCCTGATAACCAATATGAATCACATCAATTAATTCAACAGTTGAAACACAAATAGTAATCTTTGTTAACTAAACTACAATCAGATGAGTAATCATTTAAAATCAGCAGATGCGGGAAAGTATCTTTTTCCGTTGGTTATAATCGGAACCATGTTTTTTGCCATTGGTTTTGCACTGGGCATCAACAGTTACCTGATTCCATTGCTCGAAAAGGAACTGAGCATCTCTTCGGGTGAGTCATACCTGGTGCTGGCTGCTACTTTTTCGGCATTTTTAATTTTTGGCTATCCGGCATCGCTCGTCATTAATCGCATTGGATACAAAAAAACAATGGCGCTCTCATTCTTGCTTTTTGCCATCGGTTTCTATCTCTACATCCCTTCAGCCAAAGCAGAGAGTCTTTCACTCTTTTTGGTGGCATCCTTCATCAGTGGCATGGGCAACACTTTTCTGCAGGCTACTGTGAATCCTTATGTGACCATACTTGGACCACTTGAGAGTGCGGCGCGACGCATCAGCTTCATGGGCATCGCCAATAAACTGGCCTGGCCAATAGCACCATTGTTTTTAAGCCTGGTGATTGGCAAGGAGGTGTCGGATGTGGTTTTGGGAGATACAATGCTCCCTTTTACAATCATCATAAGCGTGTTTCTGCTTTTAGGGGTGATGGCATTTTTTGCACCTCTACCAGAAGTTAAAGCCGTAGGCGAAGACGAAGAGAGTGCCGGCGACTGCCCCTATGCAGCCAACAAAACTTCGGTATGGCAGTTTCCACACCTGCTGTTGGGCGTGTTGGCGTTGTTCCTTTATGTAGGTGTAGAGACCATTTCGCTCGGTACACTGGTGGATTATGCCAATTATCAGGGATTGCCAAATCCGGAATTATACGCATGGATTGGCCCCATTGGTCTGGTGATTGGATACATCTGTGGCATTATTCTAATACCTAAGTACATCAGCCAGTCAAAAGCGCTTGTGATTTGTGCCGTGCTGGCTTTGGCAGGTTCATTCATGGTTATCTTTGCTCCGGGAGCGTTTTCTATCTACTTTGTGGCCGTTATTGCCTTGGGAAGCTCATTGATGTGGCCAGCATTGTGGCCATTGGCGATGACTGATTTGGGCCGTTTCACAAAAGCCGGTAGTTCACTTATGGTGATTGCCATTGTAGGAGGGGCATTGATTCCTACGGCTTATGGCTTCCTTAAAGATGCCATTGGTGCACAGAGTGCTTACTGGATTTGCGTGCCTTGTTTTATGTATATTCTTTATTATGCGCTTAAAGGACATAAAATCCGAACTGGTGCTTAAATATTATTAGAATTTAGATGTAAGATATTTAGATGGATAGATGGGACAGATAGTTTTTCGCATTCTTCAAAAATTAAATCGTCTTATCTATCCATTTATCTTTGTTTGATAAAATTTCATCAGAATGCACGAACAGGCAGATAAAAGGCGTCATGTAATCCGCATAAAGGATATTGCTGAGAAGGCCGGTGTCTCCACTGGTACGGTGGACCGTGTTTTGCATAACCGGGGGCGTGTATCTGCCAACGTACGCGAAAAAGTGTTGCTCATTGCAAAGGATTTGAATTACGAGCCAAACATCCTTGCACGTGCGCTGGTGTCAAAGCGTAGCTATAAAATTGCGGCTGTTATTCCCGACCCGGTGTTTGACGAATACTGGTCGGCTCCCAGAGAAGGTGTGCGTCAGGCCGAACGTGAACTGAGGCAATACGGGCTCACACTGCATGAGTATCTGTTTAATCCTGCCGATGTGGACTCCTACAAGAAGGCTGCAAGTAATATATCAGAGGCTGGATATAATGGGGTTTTAACCGCACCCATTTTCTATAAGGAGTCTCTGGCATTTTTGAGTCAATGGAAGCGCGAAGGCATTGTTTTCAGTCTCTTCAATACCCATATTCCGGATTATGGGCCGCTTTCATACGTGGGGCAGGACTCTTACCAAAGTGGCGTGTTGGCCGGTAAACTGCTGCATTACGGCATGGAAAAAGCCGGTGTATTTGTCATTGCTCATATCGATGAAGATGTGCCTAACTCCTCGCACCTTATAAGGAAGGAACAGGGGTTTATCGACTATTTCGCCCCCATTGCACACGAAGGACACGCCACACTTACCGTGAACCTCAAAAACTGTGGCGATGAGGCCGCATTTTTTGCTCAGTTGGATGCATTGCTAAACAATCACCAAACCATATCGGGCATTTATGTAACCACTTCGCGGGCCTATGCCATTGCCAATTATTTCGAGAAAAAACGCATCCGTAACATTAAGCTTATTGGATACGACTTGCTTAAGAAAAATCAGTACTATCTGGATAATGGCTTCATTCAGTTTATAATCAATCAAAATCCGCGTGGACAAGGATATTACGGAATTTACACCCTGGTGGACCATCTCATTTTTCAGAAACCGGTGGCGCCGCTAAAGTACCTGCCCCTCGACATCATAACCCGCGAAAATATGCATTATTTCATCGATGTAGATGTTGAAAACATGCGGTAGGGACTATTTCCATTCCAGCAACCGCCGCTCGCCTTCCAGCGCTCTTATTTCTGTCACATCCTGGCTGACTTCAAGAGTACCTTGATATTGGCCGGCTTCACTGCGTACCGCAAAATAGCGGATGTGCAAAAATCGCCCCTTGAGCGTTATCCAGAAGTCGGCGTTATCACGACTACCATCCTTAAAGGCATTCACAATCTCCTCAACCACATGCACGCTCTCCGGCGGATGGCAGTTCTGCACTTTTCGTCCGATGATGGCTTTGGAACGGTTGAAAATACGATGCTTCCCCCCGGAGAAATATTTCACTTCGTCATTCTCGTCGATAAAGGTGACATCAACGGGAATGGTGTTGAGTATCCACTTGATTTGTTCGGGCAGGAGAATACCTGTTTCCAGGTCGATGCGCCCATACGCAGCCGCAGTATCTGCTGTGGCTTTTGTAGCTGTTGGGCTTGATGGCGGTGTGATATAGCACCAGCCGGTTTCGTGGCTTTCTTCCAGCATTTCATTCCATTGGTGAGGTGGAATGGCACGCATGGCCACCGGAAAAACAATTTGCTCTTCTCTGAAGATGATTGGCAGCACCACAAAAAAGAGCTTACCCAGTTCGTTGCTAAAAACCTTGCGGTCCACTTGCTCCGATGCCAAAATGTTATCCAGAATCTTTAAGCTGCGTCTAAAATCGTCGTGAAACGACCACATGATAGCCAGACAGCGGTAGTCGGGGAAGGCGCGCTCAATATAAGAGAAAAGAATATTCTCCTTTTTGATGTAGTGCAGTTCGTACGTTTTTAGCTCCTCTATTTTTTGGCGCAGCTGCCTGCGAGTAGCACTATCTTCATTGGCAAAGTAGGCTTTTGAGATGGTTTTTATTTCGTCCATAATACGCTCCACCGCCCGGTTTTCCTCCATGAGGTAATGCATGAAGTGTCCGGCTGCCGGTTTTTCCCATGTAAAATCCTTGAGCGATTTATAAAACACGTTGATAATTTTAGGCACATAAGCCTTTACTGTTTCAGCAGGAACGCCCTCCTTCAACAGCACATCCAGAACAACCATAGCTTCAAATGGTGTCACAGAATCTGTCCACGCTTTGTATTTCAATACCAGTTGATGCCCATTTTCGCCTTTCACCATGCCTCTGGCAAATGCGAGCAAATGTGCGAGGCGGTCGTTTTGGTTGTTGATTAATTCCGACATAGTTTGTAACTTTTTTATTTCATTCAATTTAAGGAGAATATCTCTTTTTTAACAACCCTCCTCAACCAAAATCATTTTCGGCTGTTAAAATACTAATAAATAAGGATGTTTTTATCTTTTATTATTTACTTTATTTGTCATCATGGTTTTTGTGGTTTTGAATTTATGGTGTTTTGTAATTAAAATATAGGTTATGAGTGAATTAATCAATAACTCAGGAAAACGAAAAGAGTTGCTCAAGCACATGATTCTTGAGCTTCACAGCGGTCACGCTCCCGACCAGGTACGTAAGAGATTAATCGAACTGCTCAAGAGTATTCCCTACGATGAGGTGGTGGAGGTGGAGCAGGAGTTGATATCGGAAGGGTTGCCCGTAGAGGAGGTGCTTAAATTGTGCGACATTCACACCATGGTGCTCGATGGTCACATCGACCAAAGTGGCGCAAAACCAATTCCTCCGGGTCATCCGGTAGATGTGTTTAAACAGGAGAACCGTGAGTTGGAAAAAGTTGCCGACGAACTAAAAGCGCTTTTTCAGCGTGTGGCCGACCTGAAAGCAGATGAGTTGCCCAAATGGCTCATTTGTGTACATGGCAAACTCAACGGTTTGATGGATGTGGACAAGCACTACCTGCGTAAGGAGTATTTGCTGTTTCCATTTCTGGAACAACATGGTATTACCGGTCCGCCAAAAGTGATGTGGGGCAAGCACGATGAAACCCGCCAGGTGCTTAAAGCTGCCATTGAGGCGGTGAGTAACCACGAGGCGCTTTCGCTGGATGAAATTCCCCTGGTGGTGGAGGGAGCCGTGAAACCGGCCGTTCAGTCGGTGCTCGACATGATTATGAAGGAGGAAGAGATTCTTTTGCCAATGAGCATGGATACGCTTACCGACGAGGAGTGGTACCAAGTGCATCAGCAAACCCCTGAGTATGGCTTCTGCCTTTACGACCCACAAGTGGAATGGAAGCCCGAAGGTGTCACCGCCAGCGAGGTGGTTTATGGCGTGGATAACAGCGTACGGTTGCCCACCGGGGCATTTAATATTGATGAATTGGCATCGCTCTTTACCACATTACCCATAGACCTCACTTTTGTGGATAAGGATGACAAGGTGAAGTTTTTCTCCCATGGCCCCAGCCGCATTTTTGCCCGTAACCGCGCCATTCTTGGTCGCGATGTGCGCATGTGCCATCCACCCGGCAGTGTGCATATTGTGGATGAAATTGTGAACGATTTTAAGAGCGGTAAGGAAAGCAGCGCAGCTTTCTGGATAAATTTTCAGGGACGCTTCATCTATATCGAGTATTTTGCCATGCGTGGCAGAGATGGTGAGTACCTGGGAACAGTAGAATTTACTCAGGATTTGACCAAGCTGCGACAACTTGAAGGTGAACAGCGACTGCTGAACTATTCCAAGTAGCCTCCTCTTTAATCTTTAGAAATTGCATTTCTGCATCCATGCGTTTATAGTTTAATTAAAATGCAAATAACACCAAAAACCAAAGTGGGGGAACTGCTCGATGCGTTCCCTCATCTTGAATCTGTGCTGATTGAAATTGCTCCTGCTTTTGAAAAACTCAGGAATCCCATTTTGCGAAAAACCGTTGGCAAGGTTGCCACCTTACAGCAGGCAGCTGCCATTGGCAATTTAAAGGTAGATGAGTTGGTGAACAAGTTACGACTTGCGGCCGGAATTTCTGCCGATGCCACTTCAGCAGACGAATTGGCTTATCTTGTGGATACGCCGCCAGAGTGGTTTGATGCCCGCACAGTGGTTTACAGCTTCGAGGCCAGTGAACTGATTAACTCCGGCGGTAGCCCAATGGCGGTGGTGCTTGGTGCCGTAAAAAAGCTTACCGGAGACGACATTTATGAGTTGAAAACCCCTTTTGTGCCTGCACCGCTTCTCGATATGCTGAAGGAACAGGGTTACGAAGTTTTTGCCATCCAAAAAAATATGGATGTGTTGAGTTATGTGAGGGTGAAGGGATAAAAATTTCTGTGATAGACAATGGTTGTTTTGAAGTACTTGTTCAATAGGTCTCTTTAGACCCATTACAAATTGATATTCAGATATGTTAAGCCTTGGTTTTATGATAAAAATCATAAAATCGGGCTTTTTTATTGTTGTAACTTATTTAAAGAAAAATATCCCTATTGGTTGAACTCAAATAGATGGAGAAATGACCAGGATACAATACTCCGTTACTGATATGGCCAATAAACATGGCCGTTCGAGGGAGGCGCTACTGCCAATCCTTCAGGATATCTATCAGGCTAAGCATGTGATTTCAGATGAAGATATGGTTAATGTAGCCAGAGAACTTGATATCTCTGCTGCGCATGTATATGGCACGGCTACTTTCTACAGTTTTCTGGAGACTCAGCAAAGCGGAAAATACATCATCAGGCTATGCAAAACCATTACCTGTATGATGCATGGCAAAAACCCAGTGTTGCAGGAGTTGGAGCGTATCCTAAAGATTAAACCCGGGCAAACTACGCCCGACGGTCTTTTTACTTTAAAGGAGACCAACTGTCTGGGGCAATGTCACAAGGGGCCTGCCATGCTGGTAAACGATAATCCACATACCCAACTCACTCCTGAATCGGTTAGGGAGATAATCGACAGTTACCGCAGAGAGGCTTTAAGCTATTGATAGTAAGTTTTATATGTGTGTTGTTGGTTTTGGTTTGTTTTTTAATCATTCATATAGTACGCAATGATTAAGAATCTGAAACGTCTCGATTTGATTTTCAAGAATGAGCAGGATACAGAAGCCATTCTTGAGAAAACACTGGCTCGCAGCAACGAGGAGATTGTGAATGATTTGATTGATTCCGGGCTTAAAGGGCGCGGAGGTGCCGGTTTTCCTACGGGTCTCAAATGGCGTTTGGCTGCCGATGATCCGGCGGATGAGAAATATATTATTTGTAACGCCGATGAAGGGGAGCCGGGCACTTTTAAGGACAGGGAGATTTTATCAAGCGTACCTAATAAGGTTTTGGCCGGAATGGCAGTGTGTGCCCGCATCATCGGTTCCAAACAGGGATTTATCTATTTGCGCAACGAGTACAAGTTTCTGGTGCCTGGATTGGAAATTGTTATAAGCGAGTTTCATGAATTGATGGATAGGCTAAACCTTGAGTTCAGAGTGGCCATTTTTATGGGTTCCGGTGCCTACATCTGCGGCGAAGAGAGTGCGCTTTTCGAGAGTATGGAGGGCAAACGGGGCGAGCCGCGCAATAAGCCGCCATACCCTACCAATTTTGGCTATAAGGGAAAACCCACCGTCATCAACAATGTGGAGACGCTGGCACATACATACTCTATTTTTAAGTATGGCCCCGACAAGTTTCGCGATTTAGGTATTAAAGACAGCCGTGGCAGTAAGGTTTTCTCCGTGTCGGGCGATACGCCTATTCCGGGAATTTATGAATTGGAATTTGGCATGACGCTGCAAAAATTTGTGGATGATTTTGGTGACGGGGACTCAAAGGCTGTGCAGGTGGGTGGCGCGTCGGGATTCTGTGTGCCGCGCAAAAAGTTTGAGAAAACCATTATTGGTTACCAGGGCAAACTCACCGGCGTCTCGTTGCCTACCGGTGGGTCGATGATGATTTTTAACTCATCCCGCTCCATGTACAATGTACTTCGGAACTATCTCGACTTTTTTGTGGAAGAGAGTTGTGGGCAATGCACGCCTTGCCGCGTGGGCACTCAGCAGTTGCTCTTGGGCATTGAAGCCGTGAAGCGTGGCGAGAAGCCCTCCGGATATCTGGATAAATTGCTGGAACTTGCCGAAACCATGCGCCTTACAGCCAAATGTGGGTTGGGGCAGTCGGTAGCCAACTCGTTCAGTTCCATCGTGGAGAATTTCAGAGAGGAGATGATTTATTAGACCCATCGAAGTGCGGAGTACGCCGCTCCGGTAGTGGACTGTCAAAATTACAACGCAGAAATAATGATTTTGGGAGATGGATTAGTTTGGGAAGAGTCGCAAGATATCACATCTGTTAGTCTGATGTCTGAATAGAATTTTGAGTTTGTTTGAGATAACCGCATGCTTAAAATCAGTAGATTATGAGTGATCAGGTCACATTAAAGATAGATGGTATATCCGTAAGCGTGAAGCGGGGTACTACTGTGCTGGATGCTGCCAAAACCATCAACATTCGCATTCCAACGCTTTGTCATCACGAAGATTTGTGTGTGGCAGGCAACTGCCGTGTGTGCGTGGTGGAGCAAACCGGCACGGATCGGCTCATTCCTGCTTGTGCCATGCCCGCAGCCGACGGCATGGAGATACATTCAAACAGTCTGAAAGTGCGCAATGCCCGCAAACAGATTGTTGAACTGCTGGTTTCGGAGCACCGTGCAGAGTGCACCACTTGCTATAAAAACGGGAATTGCGAGCTTCAGGCGCTCTCTCATGAGTACATCATCGGGGAAAATGGTTATATCAATCTCATTCCACTCAAAGAGTACACCATCGATTACTATTCGCCCTCCATCATAAAGGATGATTCAAAATGTATCCGCTGTCAGCGCTGCGTTCGAACATGTGATGAACTTCAGGGGGTGGGCGCACTTACCGTGTCTCATAAAGGTAGCGAAATGAAGATTTCCACCTTTATGGATAAGCCCATTTATCAGGTGGTTTGCACAAATTGCGGACAGTGTGTGAACCGCTGTCCAACCGGTGCTTTGGTTGAGCGGCATTACATTGATGAGGTTTGGGCTGCCATCTATAATGAGAAGAAATTTGTGGTGGTGCAAACAGCGCCAGCTGTTCGTGTGGCTTTGGCTGAGGCTTTGGGTCATGAGCCTGGCGAAATAGTGACCGGAAAAATGGTGGCTGCGCTTCGTCGGCTGGGGTTTGATGCTGTTTTGGACACCGATTTCACTGCCGACCTTACCATTATTGAGGAGGGGCATGAGTTGCTGCAGCGACTAAAACGTGCCCTAAAGGATAAGGACCCAGATGTGAAACTCCCAATGACCACCAGTTGCTCGCCCGGCTGGGTCAAGTTTCTGGAGCATATTTTTCCCGAGTTCATGGAGAATCTCTCCACGGCCAAATCTCCGCAGCAGATGTTTGGTGCGTTGGCAAAAACATTCTATGCATCCAAAATAGGTGTTGAGCCTGCCTCAATGGTAAGTGTTTCAATCATGCCTTGCACGGCTAAAAAGTATGAGGCCAATCGTCCGGAGATGTATGCCAGTGGTTATCAGGATGTGGATTATGTACTTACAACTCGTGAGCTGGCGTTGATGATTAAGCAGGCAGGTATTGATTTCAACTCTCTGGCCGACGATGACTATGACAGTATTATGGGCGAAAGTTCGGGTGCAGGCGTTATTTTTGGTGCCACCGGAGGCGTGATGGAGGCTGCCTTGCGAACTGTTTACGAAGTGGTGACTGGTCGTGAAGTGCCATTCGACGGGCTTAATATTACGCCCGTGAGGGGAGTCGAAGGCGTGCGTGAAGCCTCTATCCTGATTAATAAAACCCTTCCTGAATGGAGTTTCCTGGAGGGTGTGGAACTTAAGACCTGCGTGGCTCACGGTCTTAACAATGCCCGCAATGTGATGAAAGCTGTCAGGGATGGCAGCGCCAGTTACCATTTTATTGAAATAATGGCGTGTCCGGGCGGCTGTCTTGGAGGTGGTGGACAACCCATTCCAACTTCATCTGATATACGAAAACGCCGTAGCTCGGCCATCTATCAGGAAGATTCCCAGAAGGTTATACGTAAGTCGCACGAAAATCCTGAGATTGTGCAGATTTACAAAGAGTTTTTGATTGAACCGCTTGGGCATACATCACACAAATTGTTGCACACCAAATATACGGCACGAGAGCGCTACTAATCTGAACCTTAGAGCGGCATGGCTGCATGGGCGTAATCACTTCAGGGCTAAAATGATTAAAACAAATTTCTGTTGCGTGGAAACAGAAATGGTTTTCAGAACCCGATTTGAAGATATTACATCCATGCAGTTCTTTTTTTATCAGTTTTCCCGTGCATTGGCGATGGATTAGCACATCTTATCCAGGCGGTGAGACCTGGGCGGTGCGATACATCTGCTTATCATTCATCTGATTTTGAATGGAGAGAAATACCATAAGTTGTTTTTTTTGTGTAAATTGAACTCAACGTACATGTGACTCCACATGATAGAAGGTGAGCGTTTTTGATATGCTGTTCAACCTTACGCAGTGGTTTTTGATATCCTGTTTTGAGTGATGTTTTTGTGTTTGATTATCAGGCAAATAGTTTAACAACCCAACGGAGATGAATTACGAGCATCAGATAACAATCTGTCTTGGAAGTTCCTGTTTTTCAAGAGGAAATAAAGCTATTCTTGAGATAGTTAAGGACTATCTTCGTCAGCATCAACTTGAGCAGAAAGTTTTTTTTAATGGGGAGTTGTGTACCGGTTTGTGTGAGTATGGGCCTGTAATAAAGGTTGATGACAGGGTTTATAAATCGGTATCGTCCGATAACATTTATGATATTTTGAATGAGTGTTTCGGCATTGAGTAAAAGTGCCGTATTGCTTGTTTTTTGTCGCATTATAAAAGAAAACTGTTAAAGATAATGAGCCAGATAGTGTATGTGGATCCCGCAAAATGCAACCTGAGTCTTACCTGTATCAGGACATGCCCCGTTAAGGCCATCAAAATTGAGGAGAAGCATGCTGAAGTAGTTGCTTCCCGATGCATTGGCTGTGGCCATTGCGTGACTGTATGTGCGCAGGATGCCATCTCTTATCGCGATGAGAAGGAGCGTGTGAAGGTATTGTTGGCCTCAGGTGCTCAGGTTGTAGCCATGTGCGACCCTTCCATTTCTGGCGAGTTTGTGGACATTACCGACTACCGCAAATTTGTAGCCATGATTCGCAATCTGGGTTTTACTTATGTGGTTGAGACGGCTTTTGGAGTGGATTTGGTGGCTTTCAGGTACCGCGACATGCTCAACGATTTTCATGGAAAATACTATATACACACGGTCTGCCCGCCTGTATCTGCTTACGTCGAAAAGTTTCAGCCTGAACTGGTAGACAATCTGGCGCCATTTGTACCTCCTTATGTGGCGATGGCCAAAGTGGTGAGGCGAATGTATGGCAACGACGTGAAAGTGGTTTACATCACGGCTTGTGTGGCAGCTAAAGATGATGGCCGCACTTTTAAGGACGATGGCCGCATCGATGGCATACTCACCTTTGTGGAACTGCGCGAAATGTTTAAAGCCTATGGCGTAACGGAGTTTAACGTGGAGTTTAGCGATTTTGATCCACCGGTGGGTCGTAAAGGAGGTTTATTTCCCATCCGCCGGGGGATGTTACAGGCTGTTGACATCAATCAGGAGTTGTTATCGGGAGACATCATCAGCGCCAATGGCAAAGGTGATTTTTTGCAATCTATTGCCGAATTTAAAAAGGAGACCGGATTACGTCAACATCTGGATCTGTTCTATTGCGAAGGATGCGTGATGGGACCGGGTATGAGTCCCGGTGGAAAGAAGTTCTTACGCCGTTCGGAGGTTATTAAGTATGTAAACAAACGGTTGAAAGGTATTGATCTGGTAAACTGGCATGAGCAGATCGAGATGTTTCACGATTTGGATTTGTCGCGGAAGTTTCAGGCGCAGGATCGTCGTCTGCCTCAGCCACCTGAGTCGGATATTCAACGGGTGCTGCACGAATTGGGTAAAAGTAAAGTAGAGGATCAGTTGGGATGTGGCGCTTGCGGTTATCCTTCGTGTCGGGAGTTTGCCATTGCCTGCTGTCAGGGACTTACCAATTACGAGATGTGCTATTCCTATTCGGTAAACAAGTTGCACACCTTCATCAGCAAAGTAAATGCCACCAACGATAAGCTTAAACGTACCAAGGAAGCCCTCAAGGATAGCGAGGAGAAAGCCCGCTCAGGAGAGATGGCCGCATTAGAGGCTGCAGAAATTACCACGGCCATGTTGGATAAGATCAATTCGGGCGTTGTATTGGTGGATGAAAACCTGCGCGTGATGGAGTCGAATCGTGCTTTTGTGCACATGCTGGGAGAGGATGCGGCAACCATCAACGAATTGATACCCGGTCTTAAAGGAGCTGAGCTAGCCTCATTGGTGCCGTTTTACCGCCTTTTTGCCACTGTGCTTCAATCGGGCCAGGATCTGTTAAACCGGGATACGCCCTTTGGCGATTCCATTTTCAATGTCTCCGTTTTCACCATTAAAAAACAAAAGGTGGTTGGAGGCATCATTCGTGACCTTACATCACCTGATGTGCGCCGTGAGGAGATTATTAACCGCGCACGAGCCGTTATTCGCGAAAATCTTGAAACGGTGCAGCAAATTGCATTCTTGCTTGGCGAGAGCGCATCCAAAACGGAGAAAATTCTCACTTCCATCATCGAAGCACAGAAACTGGGCAGTGAGGTGGAGGAGGATGATTCAGCTGTCTGAAAGCACTCTCTATTCAGTATTTCAACATCTCATTACACAGGCGGAAGGTTGTTTCACCATTAATCCAATATTTTTCTTATAAACCTCAATGCTCGACCATGCGCTTACCCGAAAGCAACATATTTATTGATATTTTTTGCCATCAGGCAAATCATCACGGAGAGTCTATCTGTGGGGATGTGTTTTTAACGCGCAGGGTTAAAGAGGAAGGTCGCACAATCGTGGTCTTGTCTGATGGTATGGGTTCAGGCATTAAAGCCAATGTGCTGGCATCATTAACTTCGTCAATGGCAGTGAACTTTACGCTCGAACACCGTGAAGTACGTAAAACTGCTGAGATAATCATGAATACACTGCCGGTTTGTTCGGTTCGTAAAATCAGTTATTCCACTTTTACCATTATTGATATTGAGGACGATGGTTACACTACCATTGTGGAGTACGATAATCCATCTTGTCTGATATTGAGGGGGGAAGAGATTTTTGATCCGGGATGGGACATCATATTTCTGGAGTCGGAAAAGTATCAGTCAAAAGAGATAAAAACATGCAGTTTTAGAGCCGAGAAGGAGGATAGAATACTGTTTTGGTCTGATGGTATCATCCAATCCGGTATGGGATCCCGTTCGTTTCCGTTTGGCTGGGGTCGCGATGCTTTGGTTACCCAGGTAATTAAAATCCTGAAGAATAATCCTTTCACCTCGTCGGCAAAACTTGCCCGTAAAATTGTGAGCACCGCATTACAGCACGACGGTGGAAAGCCCAAGGACGATACATCCTGCGGCGTTATTTATTTCAGGGAACCGCGAAAACTTTTGTTGGTGTCAGGCCCGCCTTTTGACGACCGCAAAGACCTTGATTTTGCCATGAAGGTTCAAAAGTTTTCAGGCAAAAAAATCATTGCAGGTGGCACTACCGCAGAAATTGTGGCTCGGGAGTTGGCTCTAAGGTTCGATGCAGGCATGGATCAGACGGATCCTGAGTTACCGCCCATTTCCTTTGTGGAGGGTATTAACCTTGTTACGGAGGGAATACTCACTTTGGGAAAGTCTGCCCGAATACTGGAAAACCTCAAGAAGGATTCACAATTGGGGCAGGGGCCTGCCGATTTAATTGTAAAGCATTTTCTCGAAAGCGACCGTATTCACATTATCAATGGCACACGCATCAATGTAGCCCACCAGGATCCAAACCTGCCGGTAGAACTCGAGATTCGGCGCTCCGTGGTGAAGCGCATTGTGCGGGTATTGGAAGAGAAGTTTCTGAAAGAGGTAACCGTTGAGTATTTGTAGTTTAACGAGTCTCTTAGTAGCTGATTAAACTTAATTTATACAATATGTTATAGATGCGAAGATTGTTAGATTCTAGACAGATAGAGTAGCTGAGAAAGATGATTAGATTAATCTTTAATTCTGTTGAATCATATCTATCAGTCTAAATATCTTATCCCGCATTGCGGGACTTCGCTTTGCTCCGCATCTAATAGTCTAATAATCTAATAATCTTCTAAGCGGATTATATCGGTATAACAGTTGCTTAATTTAGATTAGATACATATTGTTGAAACCTGAATTGATATTGGGTTTTAAAGTTTTTTAAGATTAAGCAATCACTTATCTTCACATAATAAAGTGTGATTTATATATGTAAGTGACTAAACCAAAGGAGGCTTCGGTGAGGTTTGTCTACATCATTTATTAAAATGCAACATCCAAAAAAATATTGCCTGTGAAAGTTCGAGATATTGTTCAACTGCTGAAAGGGCGAATAGTGGCAGGTTCTGATATGCAGGACAGAGAGGTGCAGTATGGTTTTGCCAGCGATTTAATGAGTGATGTGCTTACCCTTGATACAGATCACTTGTTGCTTATAACCGGTTTGGCCAACCTACAGGTGATTAGAACTGCTGAAATGGCAGACATCATGTGTGTGGCTTTTGTGAGGGATAAGAAGGTATCTCCCGAGATGATAGAGCTTGCCACAGAAAATCACATCGTACTGCTCGAGACGCCTTATTCAATGTTCAGAGCCGTTTCAGTGTTGCACGACAATGGTTTAGAACCGGTTTATTGATGGGAGCCATGGAGTTCAGATACGAGGTTGAAGGCGGAAATTTCTCGAAGGCAGGTCACGCAAGCAGCGCTGTAAAGAAAATCCTGAAACAGCTCAACGTGGATGCCCGCATCATCAAACGTGTGGTAGTGGCGCTTTACGAAGGCGAAGTGAACGTGGTGGCACATGCACACAAAGGGCATATTCTGGTGAATATCAACGAAGACGAGATTGGAATCAGCATCATAGATCAGGGACCCGGAATTCCGGATATCGATTTGGCTATGCAGGAAGGGTTTTCCACGGCTTCAGCAGCAGTGCGCGAAATGGGTTTTGGCGCAGGTATGGGATTGCCAAACATGAAAAAGAACACTGACAACTTTGAGATAGAAAGTCAGGTTGGTGTTGGCACCACCGTGCGAATGACTACCCGTCTTTCATAAATTTTTCGGTTAAGGCAGATGTGTTAATGATAATTGAAAGGAGCAAATGGCATACGAGCAATTTTATCATGCAATAAAAGTGGATGAATCGCTTTGCTACGGTTGCACACATTGTATGTATGTGTGTCCCACCGGTGCCATTCGCATACGTAACGGCAAGGCTTCCATTCGAAAAGAGTGGTGCGTGGATTGCGGAGAGTGCAAAAAGAGTTGTCCCGTCGACGCCTTTTACATCGAACAGGACGACTTTGATAAGATTTATGATTTTAAATATCGGGTGGCGCTTGTCCCTGCGGTGATGATTGGTCAGTTCCCTTCTAATATATCTGAGTCAGAGATTTTCTCTGTGATGAGGGAGCTCGGTTTTACACATGTTTTTCAAACTGAGCACACAGTAGATGTAATTAACGATGCCATGTTGCTTCAGGCTCGTATGGCTGAGGATAAACCCTTGATATCGTCGTTTTGTCCTGCGGTGGTGCGCCTTATACAGGTGAAGTTTCCATCGCTCACGGATCAAATTATTCGGGTAATGTCGCCTGTTGATGCGTCTGCCATATTTTTCAGGAAAAAGCTACAGGATGCCGGAATTCCGGACGAGGAGATTGGCATATTTTACGTAACGCCTTGTGCGGCAAAAATTGCAGGCATTAAAAGTCAGGTGAGCGACCGGAAATCCCCTTTGAATGGGGTTATAAACATGGATTTTCTATACAATAAGGTCTATCATGGCATAAAAAATCGTGCCGGACGCAGTTCGCGCTCTCCGGGTGAGAATCTCCCTAATCTGGGACCCAAACACATCAGCTGGAGTCTTACAAACGGTGAGGCTCCCTATATGAAGGGGCGATGTCTGGCAATTGATGAGATACATAATGTGATTGATTTTCTGGAACGTGTAGAGAGCGAAGAGATTACGGATGTGGATTTTCTGGAGCTGCGGGCGTGTGACGAAAGTTGTGCCGGCGGTGTACTTGTGGTGGGTAATCGCTTTCTTACTGTGGAACGGCTTCGCAAGCGTGCCGCACTTTTTAAGGATATACACGGCATTCCCGAGGATTTGGAGCCATATCATGATTATTTGATGAACCGGCTCACGATTCCTACACCTGAGCCACGTTCCATGCTGGTGCTTGATGAGGATAGGGCAGTGGCAATTCGTAAAATGCAGCAGGTTAGAAAGTTGATGTGTTATCTGCCCGGCATTGATTGTGCAGCCTGTGGCGCACCTAATTGTGAGAGCCTGGCTCGTGATATTGTGCAGAAGGAGGCGCAGTTGTCCAGCTGCATATTCATTCAAAGAACCATGGAAAAGCATAAAAAACTTCATGGCGACCATGCCATCCGTATCATCGAAAAAACGTGGGGCAAGGATCGTCTGGATAAAGATTGTACTAAACTTGGAGCAAAAGATGAAGGTACGTGAAATAGCTGAAAAACTTGAATTGACGGTGTATTCCGGTCATTCCGGTCTCGACAACGAAGTTATCGGAGGTTATGTGTCTGATTTGCTGAGCGATGTGATGGGTAATGCCGACGAAGGTCAGGCATGGATAACGCTGCAGAATCACAAAAACATAATGGCGGTGGCTTCGCTCAAGGATTTGGCTGCTGTGATTCTGGTGAAAGGATTGAAGCCCGACGAGGCCACCATGATGCATAGCAACGAAGAAAATCTTCCGATTTTGGGAACCGATGCTGAAACATTTGAAACTGCCGGCGCCCTGTTTAAACTTTTACACCCTTGATGGTATGCGCACCTATCGCGCCGATTTGCACATTCACACGGTGCTATCGCCGTGTGGCAGTCTGGAGATGTCGCCGCGACGCATTGTGGACGCTGCCATCGAAAAGTGTCTTGATGTAATTGCCATCACCGATCACAATTCGACACACCAATGCAGTGAGGTGGTTCGTGTGGGAACTGAAAAGGGATTATGGGTAATTGGCGGAGCCGAAGTAAATACCCGTGAAGAGGTTCACGGCATAGCGCTCTTTGAGAATTTGGAGTTGTTGCAGCAGTTTCAGTTGTATTTGGATAAATGGCTGCCGAATATCCCCAACAAACCGGAGCGATTTGGCTACCAGGTGTGGGTTAATGCTGCGGAGGAGATTTTGGGCGAGGAGCATCGGCTGTTGTGGAGTGCACTAAACCAATCGTTGGATGAGGTAATTGCTATGGTAGCATCACTCGGCGGTGTTTTTTTTCCGGCTCACATCGATAGGCCGGTAAATGGTATTCTGCGCCAGTTGGGATTTATACCCACTGATTTGCCCATACAGACAGTTGAAGTTTTGCGAAACGATGCAACTATGGATGAATTAAGACTCAGGTACCGTATCATCAGTAATTCGGATGCGCACACTCCCGAGCAGATTGCAGCTCGAACTACCTGCCTCAAAATGGAGGCGTTAAATTTTAATGAGTTGAGGATGGCTTTGGGTGGTGTCAATGGCCGGTTGGCGTTTGTTGAAGGGCGTTGTTGATTGTAATTATGCTAAGATGAAGGATTTGGCAATGCACATAATTGATATTACCAGAAACTCGGTGAGAGCCGGCGCATCGCTAATTGGTATTCGTCTGGACGTGTACAAAACAGAAAAACTGTTGAAGATGACCATTAAAGATAATGGTTGTGGCATGGATTCGGAGATGATTTTGCGCGTAACAGACCCTTTTGTAACATCTCGTACTACCCGAAAAGTTGGGTTAGGATTACCTTTTTTAAAAATGAATGCGGAGCAAACCGGAGGTGCATTGTCAATTCAGTCGCAGCCCGGCGAAGGAACAGTGGTTACAGCAACATTCGATTATTCACACATCGATTGTGTTCCCTTGGGTGATATTCAAGGCACCGTGGCACTTATCATGAGTGGTAATCCAAATCAGGATTTTGAATTTGAGATATGTAAGGATGAATCAGTCTTTGCTCTGAAATCGACAGAGATAAAGGATGCGCTCGATGGCATCAGTATTGCAAATCCATCGGTGGCAAAAATGATTGCGGAGATGGTGGATACCAACCTGTTGTCTGATTTGCAATGATATCAGGAAACCCACTCATCGGTATGATAAATGTTATTTTTTATGGATATAAAATTTGTTAAATTCAGAATGAATTGATTGTTTTTGAGAGTTTTATTGAAGAACAACCTATACACCTATATTCAAAACTAGAACTATGGCTAAAGTTAAGACTTTGGATGACCTTCGTAAGATGAAGGACGAGCTTAAGAGCAGGATTTCGCTACGGGAGAACAGTGACAATCCCGAGAGCCTTGTGCAGGTCAAGGTTTCAATGGCCACATGTGGTATTGCTTCCGGTGCCAAAGAGATAATGAACTATTTCATCGAGGAGTTTGATTCTCAAAACATCGATGCGGTAGTGACACAAACCGGCTGCATGGGATATTGCTATGCCGAACCCACCATCGAAGTCACACTTCCTGGCGAAAAGCCTCTGGTGTTTGGTAATGTAACCTTCAGCAAAGCTTCTGAAATTATCGAAAAATACATCAAGGAGGGGGAGCTGGTGGATGGCATCATTCCCGACAACTATGAGACTATTGAATAGGCAGTTTTTAGTTCACTCTGATAATAAACGATAAGCATAACTAGATATGGCAAAGTACAAAAGTCACATATTGGTCTGCGGGGGTACTGGTTGCCGAGCATCCCTGGGCGAGGAGATTGTGCAAAACCTTATAACTGCACTCGAAGAGAATAACCTTGAACAGGAGATTCAGGTGGTGCGCACCGGCTGTTTCGGTTTTTGTGAAAAGGGCCCGGTGGTTAAAATGGTTCCCGACAACACGTTTTATGTACAGGTAACTCCTGAGGACGCCAATGAACTGGTGTTGGAGCACGTGGTAAAAGGGCGTAAAGTGGAGCGTTTGCTTTATCTTGACCCCGAAACCAAGGAGCGGGTGTCGGACTCCAAACACATGGGATTCTATAAAAAACAGATTCGCATTGCCTTACGCAATTGTGGATTCATTAATCCTGAAAATATTGATGAATATATTGCACGCGATGGCTATTCTGCGCTTGGAAAAGTGCTGGTTGAAATGACTCCCGAAGATGCCATCAAATGTATTAAGGATTCCGGTTTGAGAGGAAGGGGTGGAGGCGGTTTTCCTACCGGCCTCAAGTGGGAGTTCACACGTAAGGCGCAATCCAGCCAGAAATATGTGGTTTGCAACGCCGATGAGGGCGACCCGGGTGCATTTATGGATCGCTCCATTCTGGAAGGTGACCCGCATACAGTGCTCGAAGCAATGGCTATTTGCGGCTACTGTATTGGTGCCGATGCCGGACTGATTTACATCCGGGCCGAATACCCATTGGCCATTCAGCGGCTCAAAATTGCCATCGACCAGGCGCGGCAATATGGCGTGCTGGGACAGGATATTTTTGGCACCGGCTTTAATTTTGATGTGGAGATTCGATATGGTGCCGGGGCGTTTGTTTGTGGTGAGGAGACGGCCTTGATACATTCGATGGAGGGACTTCGCGGTGAGCCTACCGTGAAACCACCATTCCCTGCCGAGCGAGGATATAAGGATAAGCCCACCAATGTGAACAATGTGGAAACTTTTGCCAACATTCCACCAATTATCCTCAAGGGCGGAGAGTGGTTTGCCGCAATCGGAACACCTAAAAGTACCGGAACCAAGGTGTTTGCCCTTGCGGGTAAGGTGAACAATGTGGGGTTGATTGAAGTGCCCATGGGTATCACCCTCAGAGAGGTGATTTTTGACATTGGCGGTGGCATTAAGGGTGGTAAAAAGTTTAAAGCTGTGCAGACTGGTGGGCCTTCCGGTGGTTGTTTAACGGATAAGCATCTCGACATCCCAATTGATTATGAAAATTTGCTGGCTTGTGGCTCCATGATGGGTTCGGGGGGAATGATTGTGATGGACGAGGACGATTGTATGGTGTCGGTGGCAAAGTTTTATTTGGACTTTACAGTGGAGGAGAGTTGCGGAAAATGTGCGCCCTGCCGCATTGGCAACAAGCGATTACATGAAATGCTCGATAAGATTACCCTTGGCAAAGCCGATGAGGATGAGCTTACTAAACTGCGCAATTTGGCAAATGTGATAAAGGATACATCATTGTGTGGGCTGGGTCAAACCTCGCCAAACCCGGTGCTTTCCACCATGGATAATTTCTCTGATGAGTACCTTGCTCACGTAAGAGACGGAAAATGCCCCGCCGGTCAGTGTAAGGCGCTTATGCACTATGTGATAGATTCTCATTTGTGTGTAGGCTGTACCTTGTGCGGCCGGGTGTGCCCTGTGGATGCCATCTCCGGTGAAAAAAAGACACCTCACGCCATCGACAGCACCATTTGTATCAAATGTGGCGCCTGTCTCGAGAAATGTAAATTTGGCGCCATCAGCGTGCAGTAAGAGTGAAACCAACCGTATCTGAACAAAATAGATAAAGTATGGAAATCGTAAAATTGACCATTGACGACAAGCCTGTGGTGGTAGAAAAGGGAACTACGCTTCTGGAAGCTGCTAAAACCATTGGAATCAATATACCCACGCTTTGCTACATGAAGCTGGAAGATTTAAATTTTGAGAATAAACCCGGCGGCTGCCGCATCTGTGTGGTGGAAGTGGAAGGTCGCCGTAATTTGGCTCCTGCCTGTAAAACGGAGTGTTCCGAAGGCATGGTGGTACATTCGCATACCGTGCGGGTGGTGAATGCGCGCCGCACAGTGATGGAGCTTATCCTTTCTGACCACCCGGCAGAGTGTCTCACCTGTGCCAAATCTGGCGAATGTGAGCTGCAAACACTGGCTCAAAATCTTGGCATCCGTGAAATTCACTACAAGGGTGAGCAATCAAGGTACAAGGGCGATAAATCTCCGGCCATCATTCGCGAAATGGATAAGTGCATCATGTGTCGCAGGTGTGAAACTGCTTGCAACGATGTGCAGACCGTAGGCGTGCTGTCAGCTATCAACAGAGGATTCGAGGCGGTTGTGGCTCCGGCATTTGAGATGGATCTGGATCATTCTGTTTGTACATATTGCGGACAGTGCGTGGCAGTTTGCCCTACCGGCGCGCTTACCGAGCGTGATTATACCTGGAAGGTGATTGAAGCGCTGGTGGATCCAAACAAAACAGTGGTGGTGCAGACGGCACCCGCCGTGCGTGCCGCCCTTGGCGAATCCTTTGGTATGGAGCCGGGGACGCTGGTAACCGGAAAAATGGTGGCCGCACTTCGTAAACTTGGGTTCGACTATGTGTTTGATACCGATTTTGCTGCCGACCTCACCATTATGGAGGAGGGAGCTGAAATTCTGGATCGTCTCTCCAAGCACATTAATGGAGATAAGGATGTGAAATTGCCCATACTTACCAGTTGCTGTCCGGGCTGGGTGAACTTTTTAGAGCATCACTTTCCGGAAATGAAAGATATTCCTTCAACGGCTAAATCGCCTCAACAGATGTTTGGAGCCATTGCCAAATCTTATCTTGCCAAAGAGCTGGATATCAAACGGGAAAACATGGTGGTTGTTTCGGTAATGCCATGTTTGGCAAAAAAATATGAATGCACACGCGAGGAGTTCTCGGTTGGGGGCGATCCTGACGTGAATATGTCTATCTCAACGCGTGAATTGGCGCAACTCATCCGAAATGCCAATATCGACTTTAATAAATTGACCGACGAGGATTTTGACAATCCGCTTGGCTCATCTACCGGTGCCTCTGTAATATTTGGAACCACCGGTGGCGTGATTGAAGCTGCAGTGCGAACCGCTTACGAGCAGTTTACCAAGCTGGAACTCAAAAAAGTTGATTTTGAGGAGCTGCGCGGCATGGAAGGTATTCGTCAGGCTACCATCGATTTTAATGGGCTTCCCATCAACATTGGTATCGCTCATGGGCTGGGCAATGCCCGTAAATTGCTCGAGGATATTAAAGCCGGAAAATCTGTGTTTCACGCCATCGAAATCATGGCATGTCCCGGTGGATGTATCGGAGGCGGTGGTCAGCCTTATCATCACGGTGATGTAGAAATACTAAAAAAACGCCAACGTGCCATTTATCGTGAGGATGCAGGAAAGCCGATACGTAAATCACATGAAAACCCATATATCATTAAACTTTACGAAGAATTTCTGGGTAAACCGTTGAGCGACAAGTCCCATGAGTTGTTGCATACGCACTATTTCGACAAAAAGAAGCGGGTGGAAATAAGTTGATTTTGGTGCACGAAGTTTTAGTATATCTATATGAGTTTGGGTTTTATAGACGCGTAACAGAGACTGTTTCCGTTCTCTACCGGAATTAGGCGGTAAGGCTAACCGGATGATACATGTATATTGAGATGTATAAACCAGAAGAGGAGGTTGGTAAATCCAGTATCTCATATCTCATTATCTATCCATCTATTTAAAAATGCAATTAAGAGATAATAATATGGCAAGTGTAAAGTTATCAGAGAGCAAGATTGAAGAGCTCAGAGCAATTTGCAGGCAGTTTAACAACGAAAAGGGAGAACTTATAAATGTACTTCATGGTGCGCAGCAACTGTTTGGTTATCTGCCTGCCGAGGTGCAGGAGGTGGTTGCCGAAGAGCTTAACGTATCCCTGGCGCATGTATATGGTGTGGTTACTTTCTACTCTTTTTTCAGCATGTTGCCCAAAGGAAAGCATCCCATTTCAATTTGCATGGGCACTGCCTGTTACGTGCGGGGTGCCGAGAAGGTGCTTGATGAATTCAAGCGGTTGCTGAAAGTGAAGGTGGGAGAAACCACGCCCGACGGAAAGTTCTCGCTCAGCTGCCTGCGCTGCGTAGGTGCCTGCGGTTTAGCGCCTGTGGTTACCATCGGCGAGCGTGTTTATGGGCGTGTGTCGGCTGAGGATGTAAAGAAAATACTCGGTGAGTATTGAGTCGGTTTAAAGTGATTATCGGTTAATCCACTCCTTGAAATGTCGGGCGCGTTCGCGGCTAACAATGACTTTATCGGGGGTTTCGGGTTTGGTTTTTACTATTAGCTTGCCGTTAAACCAGTTTTCTATCCGGTTAATCACTTCAATGTTGACAATGTATTGTCGGTTGGCACGAAAAAAGGTTTCCGGATTGAGTTCCTCTTCCAGCTTTTCGAGTGTTAGGTCAACCACATGGTTTGTTCCATCGTGGGTAACGGCAGTGGTTACTTTTTGCGAGCTGTGAAACCATGCCACATCGGTAATGTTTAGCTTGGCATAACCATCCACCATGGGTACCAGCAGGCGCGATCGATAGGTTGTTTTTCCATCTATTAGTGATGCAGCCAGCATTCTAATATCAGCAGCATCTGTGGCATGTAGCGAGTCATTGAGTTTCTCAAACTTGAGAATGGCTTTCTCAAGGTTTTCGGGTCTGACGGGTTTAAGCAGATAATCAATGGTGTTGACCTTGAATGCTTGTATGGCATACTCATCGTAGGCGGTGGTAAATATCACGATGGAGTTTACCTCTGTGTGGTCAAAAATCTCAAAACTTAATCCGTCCGACAATTGGATGTCCAGAAACATCAAGCTTGGATGTTCATGGTTGTTAAGCCACTCGGTGGTCTCCTCCACGCCCGAGGTGCAGGCAACAATTTCCCATTCGGGACGCAGGTTTTCAATCATCCCTCTGAGTAAACGCTGGGTGGGGATTTCATCTTCTGCAATGAGTACTGAAATTTTCTTGTGCATGGCGGGGTTTGCTTCTAAAGGTTTTCTATCTCGAGTAGTGGAAGTATCACTTCAAAAGTTTCATCATCGTTGCTGATGGATACAACTTCGTTGGTTAGCAGCTGGTACCGTTGAACGATGTTTTCGAGGCCTGTGCCGGTAGAGTAGGTGGTGGCTTTGGGGTTTAAATTGTTCTTTACAGATAAGGTGCCGTCACTCTTACTGGTGATGGATATATTCAAGGGTTGTTTTTCAGTCGCCCTGTTGTGTTTAATGGCATTTTCGATAAGCACCTGAAGGGTCATTGGCGGCAACTGTTTGTTCAGGTGACCAGTGTCGATATCAACCGAAAGGTTAAGCGCATCACCCATCCTTATTTTGTGCAGATATCTGAAATCTTCCAGAAATTCCAACTCGTTTTTTAGCGGTACGGTGGTGGTTTTTCGCTGCTGTAATACATATCGGTACACGTCTGACATCTTTTGGGCAAACTCAACTGCGCCTGTCGGATTGTATTGTATTTCAGATATCAACACGCTAAAGCTATTAAACAGGAAATGTGGATTGAGCTGATTTTGCAAAGCCATATAGTCGGCATGTAGTTTTGCCTGCTTCAGTTTTTCGTTTTCAATAATAGACAGACGCCAGTTGTAGGCAAAGCTTCGCATAAACAGCACACTGTTGAACACCAGGATGAAAATGGTTCCGAAGATGAACGTCATTATGGCCTCTTTTGATAGCGTACGTGGTGCCAGAGCAGAAAAGAGCAGCGTGATAAAAAGCAGCCACCCAAAGCTTAGGGCGAGTTGTGTGTAGATGCGCTTGGTAAGCATACTGAACCATGGCATTTTGAAATCGAGGATGCGGTTGATTATAAAGTTTCCTTCGCTCAACAGATTGATTCCGATAACTGCGAGTATGATGGATACCGGCTTGTGGTATATGTCACTCACATCGAGTATCTCGCCAAGAAACAGCATTGACACAATGGCCAACGCCGATACATAAATCATACGTCGGAGCGTGGCCAATACGCTGTTGTTCATCAAACCTTCATGAATCCTCAAAAAATCTTCCGGTGAGGATTGATTATCTTGCATCTTATTCGTCATTATCCTGCTTCCAATTCTACACACCTGTAATTTAGGCAAAAATAGCAATCAAAATCGTAATGTGACAGGATTAATAGCTGAGATGCGTTTATTGAGGGTTGAAACGTTCACCATTATCCGGACAATGACTCATTTATCAGTTAATCCGGTTGTTTAGATAGTATCAATGCGATTTTAAGCAGATGTTCATAAGCATAAACATAAACAGTGAGAGTAAGCTAAACTACTCATTCATACCAGAATGGAAATGATGCGTTTTGAAACAGACGTGTGCGATTGGTTCCATTGGTATTCATCATCCATATTGAGGGTTCAGAGCCTGCGGAATTGGACACATTCACGAAAATGACTTTTCCGCCATTGGGCGAGTATTTCGCATACAAATCATTTGTTCCCGTTGATTTTCCGATGGAGATATTGGTGATCTCTTTGGTTGTGAGGTTTAGCTGATGGATTCTGGCATCCAGCATGCGCCCCATGTCAGATGAGAAGCCGCTTATATCCAGTGAAATAAGCAGGAGATTGTTGTTTGGATGCAGTGACAGACCTGAAATGGCATAGGATGGGTTTTCGTAAATCAATTCCATACCTGTTCCATTCGTATTCATGCTATATATTTTTCTGTCTTTTGCTTGATTACCAACAACAAGAACATACAGTTTGTTGCCTGTTTTATTGTAGATAACCTCTCTGAAATGTTTTCCTTCGGGAGCCGTGGCAATAGTTGTTAAACCTGTGCCGTCGGGGTTTATTCTGTAGAGCTTGTCGTATGACGTAAATACCAGGTGGGAACCATTTGGAGCCCAGTCATATTCTATGTTTTGATGAAAGTAACTGCCAATGGTGGATGTGGTAATTCTTGTGACCGATGTGCCATCGGTTTTCATGACATACAGTTGAGGAGATAGCTCTTTGGCCGATTCAAAGGCTATGGAAGTGCGGTTGTGATTTGGTTTTGCGTTCCAGACATGGTGTGAAAAGGAGATGAGTTTTACCGAGAGCAATTTTAGTGTATCAGCCACATAGATGTGGGCCGTTTCTTCGGCCAGGTTTGTGTACATTATTTGATTGGATGGAAATGTAAGCGTCTTAAACTGTTGAACCTCTGAATATACTTGTCCCGATTTGTTTGTAGCCTCAATTTGCCAGTAATACCATGTGGCGAATTTTAGTGCATTAACCGTCAGAAAGGTGTCTTTTAAGTTTGTAAGCGCCATCGGATTATTTGGTGAGCCCGCTTCAAAGAGTCGAAAGCCATAGTTTATGGAGTCGTTGGTATTTGTAACCTGCCATCTGAAAGTAATATTGATGTCGTTAACTGTTTGTTTGTCAGGTGGGTAAAAATTGGCCGTAAACGTTGGTATGTTTTCCGAAGAGATGCTTTTTTCGAGAATAATTTCCACTTCAGTGGCTTGGTTGTGTTTAACACTCAACGTGATACTCTGCGATTTATAGCCTGTTTTACTTGTGATAAGGTTATACTCACCCACCGCAATTTTATCGATGCTGAAGCGCCCGTCATCGGTTGTGACAACAGCCGAGCTGTATGGATGCGTAGTGATACGAACACCTTCAACCGGATGGTAACTATCTTTAAACAGTGCAACTCCCGAGAGCGAACCCGTGAGGTTGGTCTCCAGTTTGTCTTCGCAGCTGTTCAGCATCAATGCTGCCAGACAGACAAGTATGGTGATTTGAGGCTTCATAATTTTTGTGCGTTTGTTCCCATGCATGTAATTAACCGCTATATTTTAATGGCTCTCTGTCTGTATTTCGATAAATTGAACCGGTAATCAATTCCCAGATTGAAATACCAGAGTCTGTCGTTTAGTTTGCCTTGCACCAATCCATCAAATTCATCATTCATATAGAACCTTCCCTTTGCAGAAATGCTGATGCCCAGTTTATCTTCTAACAATTGCCAACGGTAACCGGCACCTGCCTGTATATATTGGAATGTGTTGGCATTCCATTCTGCTTTGGTCGAAAACCAATCGGCGGATGTGTGGTAACTTACACCGTATCCCAATGTGAGCCAGGGGCTGTTGGCGAAGTGATTAAATACCGTGTACTGAAGGTTTAAACCTGAAAATGCCATTTTGGCTTTTAACTCATTGTTGAAATTTGATATCCCGAGTTCCCAATCAAGACTCAGTTGTTTCCGTTTCATGAATCCAAGAGTTAGAACAGCACCAGGATTCAGTTTTTCTGATTTTACATCTCCATCGTAAAGTATGCCCGATGCATCCAATCCCACGCTCATGCATTTGGTGCGTTGTACTTGAATATTTCCAAGATAATCAGTGTCATACTGGTTATCGCGGTTGTCAAAATAGTCGCGAATTACTGGGAGGGTTATGTCGCCAGGTGTTTTCAAACTCCATAGTTCGTCTGCAATGCCTTCCACAATAAGGGCAAAAACAGCCTTGTCTATTGCTTCCTGCACAGCCAGAAAAGCAGGCTCATTAAATGTATATCCGGTCTCGGCTTCCAACAACTTTTGAAGGGAAACAAAGCGAAACATGCCCATGTCCATTTTTTGCGACAGTATGGTTTTTGAGGCATGAACGGTCTTTAAGATGCGGCCGGTACTGGTCGAAACTGCTCTAAGGTAGATGGTGACCTGGTCTTCGCGGTATTGGCCCGAGGCGCCGGTACCAAAATAGCGGGCGCCTGCTCCGCCAGTACGAATGTTGGTTTCATAAGCTATTATACCTCCCTCTATGATGATGCCGGCATATAGCAATGGCGATAAAGTGCCGCTACCCTGAAACTGTTCCTGGGTTTGCCTTATGATGCGCCGCTCGTTGAGCAGATTGGACAATCCTTCGCGTTCAATGGCAATGAACCAGTTTGACTCTTCCAACGCCTGTATAAGCACCGAGGTGGCGCCCTGAGTTACCACCGTTGACCAGCTGGCAGCATTTTCGGTGAGTTTGTATTGTCCTGTTTGGTCGCGGAAGCTATATACTGCTGCGTAAACTTTTTCGCGAGGCTGCGGCAATTGGCTTATCTCTTTTTTGTGTACCGATGAAAACTCGCCAAAACGTGCCGGTGCCGGACTAAATGGATGCCTGAATGTGCTGGCACAGCCCGAGATAAACAGCAGCATTAGCAGATTGAATCCGGTAAACAAGCTGTTTTTTATATGGAATGGTGCAAACATGGCGTTGCGGGTTTGGATTCAGCGACTTACGGTTAATAGTATGGCACGGTAACTGTGGTTTTGTCGCCAGTAGTGGTGTCTAAAATTACAATGTTTAATCCATCAGGGCCCGGTGCAATCTCAATTTCATAGCTGCCCACATTGTACTGACCCTGAGTCATACCTTCCCCAAAGTAGTTGCGCATCAGGTTGCGGGATAGTTGCCCCAGAATATTACGATTCAGGTTATCCTTAAACTCCAGCAAAGGATCTCTTTGTGCTGTGTCAGATTTTTTGTTTTCATAGCTGTTTTGCACTTGCGCAGAGGCCAATAACCATTGATAGTTGAAATAATTACCGCCAAATGCAGGGTTTATAGGCTGATAGACAAAATCCTGAGCCAACATGCAGAAACTGTGAACCACCAAGAGCCATATAATTAGTGCCATTCTTTTAAGGAGGCCGGATTTGGATGAACCTGTTATTTTATCTCGTGTATTCATAACCAGAATGTTTTTAGTTCGAAATTGGTTGGTAGCTAAAAAAGGCCTGTACCACTGAAATCTTCACTTTCGAGGTCGCTTTGTATCAGTTCATAGTTTAGAAAGTATGATTCTGTTTGTTGCAAGGCTCTGTTCACACTTTGTTGGAGCAGTTCCAGATTTGGTCTTACAAAGCCAATGAAGGTGAACTCATTTTCTACTTTAACCCATATTTGAGTGCCAATACCCGGCATCGGCTTTTCTCCAACATATACAGAGAGCCCTCTTATGCCAGATGGATTCTCCCATTCGCTATAGAACAGCTTAAAAAAATCGCTTCCTATTTTGGTGATGGTTTGGTCAAATACAAACTCAATGAACTCAACGCCGTCGGAAATGGTGTCTTTATCAGGTTTGTTCTGGCTGATTGCACTGAATGAATAAGCCGTAAGCAAAATCATGATGGCAAGCATCGTGCGTTTCATAGACTATTGATGGGTTTGTATGTGTTTATGGGAGATGTTGGTTGTAACTGATAGTTGGCATCAGCCATTCCTTGTGTTGTTGTGTCGTCCTCCATATAGAAATTTCATGATTTATTCTCTGATATCAAAGGTGAAAGTGGCCAACGACAAAAAAGCATCCGTAAACAACGGATGCCAGCAGAAGAGTCGATTTTTATGCCGTGAAATGGTGATTGTATCGATGGCTGAGACCACAACTACGCTGCGCTGAAGGGAGATATACGTTTCTATTCCATCTCAATAATCACCCTCATGCCATTTTGCCCTTGCTGATGAATGCGGATGTTATTCGGAGTAAAAATATTGTGTTCGATGTGAAATAACTGATGGTTGTTGCCTTCCTGAATCACTTCTCGTTCCTTACCCGAAAACATGAGTTGTTGCAGCAACAGGTTGTTATTGCCCATCTGAAGAATACGGATAAGATTTTCATTGCCTCGGAGGCTTCCGTCATATTGATTGAAATCGCCAATTTGCCTTAATTCAATCAGGTTTTGGTGGCCACGCTGAGTAATATTGGCTTGATTTGAAAACCCTACCTGTGCAATTACCGACTGGTTTTCGGCGGTTGTTTGAATCTGTTGAAGGTTTAAGCTTTTAGCATTATTGAGGATGAGGTTGTTAATACTGTTTCCCTGGTCGCTGGAGATAATGGGTGATTGCTCCAAAACAATCACAGGCTCGTTGCCATCATCAATTTTATTGTTATTGATGTTTTTTTGAGCTGGCAGTAAAGTCGTCAGCAGAGACAGGATTAATATCTCTAAAAATATACACCTGGTTAGCATATTCGTTTGATGATTTAACGTTGACGTTCG
Organism: Alkaliflexus imshenetskii DSM 15055; assembly: GCF_000517065.1. GTDB lineage: Bacteria > Bacteroidota > Bacteroidia > Bacteroidales > Marinilabiliaceae > Alkaliflexus > Alkaliflexus imshenetskii. The sequence goes on from NZ_KI912105.1 coordinate 3,161,252, forward strand.
ACAGCTTCTTTTTGCATCCTCAAAGGCGAATGTAAATTTTATGTTGATTCGGAAGCCCCATTGCACATTGAATCCAACACATCAGCACATTCGCCTTCGAAGCGCATTTTAGAGGTTCAGATTGATTTCTTATGTTTTTTGCAGAGCCATTACATCATGGGGTTTGAACCACATGGGCCACGTTGTTATCACCTATTTGGTTTACATTTTGATGGTTTCCGTTTCCATTTTGCAAGTGGGTTGAGATGTTGTCGTTGCCAATTTGCAGTGTCTCAATTTGGTTGTTGTTGCCATTTTGTCGTTGGCGGGCATAGTTTCTCAGGCCATCCTGTAAAATAGAGGCTTCGTTGTCATCTCCGTTTTGTCTCTGGCGTGCTATGTTGTGCGTTCCTTCTTGTTCAATTCTTGCCAAGTTATCGTCACCATTCTGCACTTGTCGGGCTCTGTTACGATAACCATCCTGCTCTATTGTGGCTTCATTGTTGTCGCCGGTTTGCAATTGCACTCCGCGGTTTCTGTTGCCATCCTGAATAATTTCGGCCTCATTGCGTTCTCCTGCCTGTTCCTGGCGGGCATAATTGTAGCTTCCAACCTGAATGGCGTCTGTTTCATTTCGGTATCCGCTTTGAGTGGCAGAGGCCTCATTGTAACTTCCCCACTGCATCTGGTCGGCACTGTTTCTGCTGCCAACCTGATGGATGTGTGCTTCGTTTGAGGTGCCAACCTGATCCTGATCGCCATGGTTTCGGTAACCGTCTTGTTCAACTACAGCTTGATTGTTGTTTCCGTTTTGGTCTTGCGATGCCAAATTGTACTCTCCAATTTGGGTCACAGTTGCATGGTTGTTGTTTCCATCCTGGTCTTGTAATGATGTATTTCTATTGCCGGATTGAGTAGTTGATGACATGTTATCATTGCCATCCTGCCACTGATAAGAATGGTTTCTGTAACCGGTTTGAACTGTCGAAGCCATATTGTTATCACCATCCTGCCTTTGGTTGGCATCGTTAGAATCACCGGTTTGAGTTATTGCAGCCACATTGTCTTCCCCATCCTGATTCAGAAATGCATCGTTTAGTTCGCCTGTTTGAGTTGCCGATGCACTGTTTCTCAGGCCGTATTGCCACTGTTCAGCATCATTGTGACTGCCTGTTTGTTCTATCAGCGCTTCGTTGCGCCGTCTTTCCTGACTCTGAAATGCACTGTTGTTACTACCAGTTTGAGCTATTGATGCATCATTGTATCGACCATCTTGCTCTTGTTCGGCTAAGTTATTGTTGCCTGTCTGAGCAATCGCCACCTCGTTGTGATAACCGTTTTGCAGCTGAGCGGCATGGTTGTTATCCGCACTTTGATTGATGTGGGCATTATTTAAGTCACCATGTTGTTCCTGATTTGCATGGTTGTCATTGCCTGTTTGGTTTACAGTGGCATTGTTCTGAGCCGAAGCAAACACCATCAAACAAAAGAGCAATGTCATCAGTGTGAAAATCTTTTTCATATTCTCGATGTTTAATTTGTTGATATTATAATACGGTGTGACCTGTTTTAAGCTGAATCCTATAGTGATTCAATCAACCAATCAACATAGGCTGTGGAGCAGGTTTCAGCTTGTATCGTCTATTTTGACTGTTTTTAGAACAGCCATTTGTTGCATGGTTTTCATACAAACCGAGGTTGGTAAAAATTTAACTTAGAGATGGCCAAACAGAAAGCCTTTCATCTCAGAGGTATGCCGGGGTAATTCCACTGAGATAAAAGGTAGATTATAACGAAGCGAAAATCTGAGGAAATTTGTTAACGGCAGAAATCTGGGTGTGAATTGCAGAGTTAGTCCTGAAGCCTGCTGATGAAGTTTTTGGCATAAGCCCGTCCTACCGGAATGGTTAAACCATTGATGTGGATATGTTCTCTGGAAAAATAATCAATCACAGGTAGCGAAACAATGTAGGATTTGTGCACCCGCATGAAGTTTTTTTCATCGAGCTGTTCTCCTATCGACTTCAGATTTTGAAGCGTCACATAGGTTTTCTTCTGGGTATGAATCTTCACATAATTATCCAATGCTTCGATATAGAGAATGTGCGATAGATTGATCTTTATCTTCTTATAGTCGGCTTTTATGATGATGTAGCCATCTTCGTCATGGTAATGGTCATGCTTTATTTTTTCCAGTTCAACACGGTCTCTGGCTTTGCATACGGCTTGATAAAACCTGTCGAAATCGATTGGTTTGAGCAGATAGTCCGCGGCATTTAGTTGAAAACCCTCAAATGCAAAATCTTTATGTGCGGTGGTGAAGATGATAACGATGTGTTCGTCAAGTTCTCTGGCAATGCTGATTCCAGACATCCCAGGCATGTTGATATCCAGAAATACAATGTCGGGCTTGTTGCTTTTCAGATGGGTGATTCCTTCAGTTGGGCTGGTAAATGCGGCATTCAGTTCTATACATGGCACTTTGCTGCAATGTTTCTTTAAAATTGCCAGAGAGAGGATGTCATCATCAATTGCCGTGCAATTCAGTATCATTTTATTGCAGTTTTTGAATTATACCAAATGCTTTTATCAATCGTCTGTTTTAGTATCTTTTAACATCCTGTTGGAAGGCAGGCTGGCCAAAGTAGGGTAGATGTTTCGCTTTGAAGCAGGAAGTTTGTCACATTTCTAATAACAAGAAACAAAAAATGTCGGATAAAGTCAAGTTTCTGGCAGAATGGTTTTATGTGTGAATTTATTGTAATACAGTTGTTTGTATGCTGTGTTTTTGGGTTATTTCAAGGGATGATGCAGGTTGATATAATATATGAATTGAGAAGCTTTTTTTGATGAATTGCAGCTTTTTGGTGACTTTGGGATATAGATATTTTTTTTGCTGCATTACCTTTTTTATGATAGAGCCATTACCACGCAATTTCACTTCGTAACGAGGTTAGAGGGGAATGATGGTTGCGGTTCCAGCTGGTTTTATTGCCGCTTGCTGGGTCTGTTTTGTATCGCCATTCATGTGAAAAATGGTTGTTGTTTTTTAGTTTTTGATACCTCTCGTTAACGTAACCTTAACTGTTATTTCATTGTATAAATGAAAGTTGTTGTAACTTTGCAACCAAAATTATGTCAGATTTATCTGAAGTACGAAGGCCGGATTGCGGTCAACAGTTGGAACATTTTCAGGTTGCGTAGCAGCTTCGGTACAAAATATGTAAGGAGAGGTCCTGATATAGTTATTAATTTGCAGGAGAAGTGAGATGAAGTATCAGTATGGTTTTGTTTTCCTGATGATTGCAATGGTGGTAATCATCGATTTGTTTTTATTTTGGAGATGGAAGAAGAGTGGTTGGGCAGAGAGCATTACCGGAAAACTTCTCGCACTTTTATTCTTTGCTATAATGCCCGCATTTTTTATTGGTGGATTCCTTTATGTTGGCAATGTTATTCTCGATGCAACATCTTCCCTTATCTATCGAAACTTTGGCTGGCTGTTGTATTCCTTTCTTCTCGTTTATACGTCAAAACTGGTTTTTTCCAATTTCCACGGTTTGGGTCTTGTACTATCAAAAATTCCAGTGAAGCAGAAGGAGAAAGTTCGGCATTATCCCCGTTTGTCGCGGCGTAAGTTTTTAAGTCAGGTGGGCATTATTATGGCCACAGCGCCATTTGTCTCTTTGCTATTTGGTGCCTTTCGGGGCAGGCATGCTTTCTACACACGTCACGTCAAACTCTCATTTCCAAATCTGCCAGAGGGTTTCGACGGATTGCGCATTGTACAGATTTCTGATTTGCACATTGGGAGTTTTGGCGGTAATCGTCAGCCCATTATCGATGCTTTTGATATCATCAATCGGGAACATCCGGATATGATTCTCTTTACTGGTGACCTGGTGAATAACTTTGCCGGAGAACTGAATGGATGGGAGCCAATTTTTGCCAGATTAAAAGCACCAATGGGCAAGTTCTCAATTCTTGGCAACCACGATTATGGCAATTACAGCCGTTGGTCGTCAAAGGCAGACAAATTGGCCAACTTCGACGGAATTGTGAATGGTTATGCCAAGCTGGGTTTTCAGCTTCTTCGGAATGAGTCGGTTGTGGTGTCTCGCAATGGGCAATCCATTGGGCTGGCTGGTGTTGAAAACTGGGGCACGGCATCATACCCTCAAAATGGAGATGTTGACAAGGCGGCAAATGGCATTGATGAACAGCCGTTTAAGCTACTTATGACGCACGACCCTGACCATTGGGATCAGCAAGTGCTGCCACAAAATATATTTGATGTTACCTTGGCCGGACATACGCATGGCATGCAGTTTGGCATTGAGCGGGGTAGCTTTCGCTGGAGTCCGGCTCAATACGTTCAAAAGCGTTGGGCTGGTTTGTATCGCGAAGGCAATAAGTTTCTTTATGTAAATCGTGGTCTGGGTTATCATGGTTTGCCTGCACGCGTGGGTATGCCACCGGAAATCACAGTGTTTGAGCTTAGCCGTGGACCAGTGGGTGCAGAATCAATATAGTCTAATTCACCAGAAATCCGCTGAACGAGTTGCGCAGAATAAATTCATGAAACACGGTTTTGTCCAAGGTGCGCACCCCAATTCGGTAACCTACTGAGAAGGGAAGTACAAATCTTAAAAAGTGCGTGTCGGCATGAACTTCTGTTCCGTATGATGCTGGCGTGATTCTATAGTTTTCCTTTACATTGTTGTCGGTTCGTGTCAGAGTGTAGTTTGTAACGGCTGCATCGTAATAAAGAGATAGCCTTACTCTTTTTAGGTAGGCAAGTGCACCAATCGAAAAATCGGGATTCCACAATGGCAGTGAATAAGTCGATCTAAAAACATACATATCGTCATTATACATGGATGTGTAACCACGCGGATAGCTTACCAAATCACCATATCTGTAATCTCTGTAATATTCATCGCTACCAGCGCTAAATCTGTTTCCCGGATTTTTTTTCTGATAATCGTTGCCCAGTGAAAGCGAGTGGTATCGCATGATACCCGGAAAATAGGCTCTTGTGCTTAGTCCAATGATACTCCCGTTTTTGTAGTTACCCCCGGTTGAATGCCTGTATGTGGCATTTACAGCCTGGCCCATCCGCGTGCCTACATCTCTTGATGTTCCACGCCGCAGGTTATGCAGATAGAGGCTGTATTCCATCCCATAGAAATTGAGCGCCTGTATGGTCTCTATGACAGTTACACCGGTTGGTACCAACGTTTGGTTTACAACCGTATATAGCTCCTTAGGGTAACTTATTTCGGATCTGTTTTGGTATGTGATTTTCATTGATGGACTTACTGTTCTGGCAAATGCCCCCCTGCTAATATTTATTGGCACTCGCAGTCCTGTTTTTATATGCAGATGGTCAATGCGTTGGTTGGTGTTCAATCGAAACGTGTCTGCCTGACCTATGTAAATGCCATTTCTTGAAAATTGTGAATCTCCCTTACGCACCGAGAAATCAATAATTGTGAAAAATCCCCGATAGCTCACATCTGCTCTGTATTTTTCCTGACGTGCCGACGGGTCTGTATTGTATCCTGCTGTAACAACCATCGTTCCCAAGAGGTTCTGAGACATCAAAGTGAAGCCTGAGTGCACATTTCCGGCATCAAAATCAGCGAAAACGGGTGCCCAGCTGTGCAGGTTGATGAGGTTCCATTTGCTGTATTTTTTCACTTTGTAATCAACTTGCGGTATTTCAGACGCAATTGCAATGGTGTCTTGATGCGATATTTCCGTTGCCAGTTTATCAACAACTGAGACCGCTTTGTTTTTTTCGGGTTGAGTTTCTGTATTGAGGTGCAAAACCGGTCTGGTTCCACTGCTTGAATAGTTTACATAAATGAGCGACTGTGCATCCGGAGTTACAGTTGGGTGTGAAGCGCCAAATTTGGAGTAGGTTATCTGCTGTTTCTCATTGTTCGTGAGGTCAATGTGAAAAATCTCATCACTAAACCTGCCTTTGGCGGTGTACCAGATGTTGTTGCCTGATTGCACGGGGTGTCTGTACTCATTCGTTTCATAGTCTGTGATTTGTATCCACTCATCATCCATGGGGTTTAGGGTATAGATTGCTTTTCCATGTTCCGACTGAAGAACGCAAACCAGATTTTCGCCAGTCTGATTCCAGGAGGGCGTGAGTATATACTGTTGATTGGGTGGAGCTATTTGTTTGATGGTTTCGCCTGTGAGGGCATCCAGTAAAGTAATGTAAAACTGATAACCGGTGGTTCCTTCAACGGCTGCAATGATGTTGTTGGACGGATGTATGGTGGGCGCAAAAAGGTATGACTGGCTTGTGAGGGTGGTTGTTTTTCCCGTTTTTAAGTTGTGGGTACGAATTACCGACCAGGAGGCATTTTCCCATCGGGGATGAAACTGAAGTTCGGCCCATGCCACAAGGTTCGAATTGGCCGTCACCGGCTCGGTTTCGCGTATGCCTGTATATGTCAGTGTATTGGTCTTTCCGGAAGGAATGTGAATGGAAACAATCTGAGCCCGGATACCGGGACCTCTAAGTTCGGCAATGAGTGTGGAGTCGTTAATGGCCGTTGGGTGCAAATAGCGTAAATAATCATCTTCCGGTACCGCAATGGGATAAAAGTTACCAACTGTTTGGTTATGCGTTTCTTGTCTCCAGTCGTGTTTCAACTCATCAAAGAGCTTGTTGTAGAGGTTTTTCTGGTTTAATCCGGTTTCCTTTTTTATTGCACGGGAAAATGGTCGCAATTGCCAGCTTTTGCGTCCTGTGTGAGTTACTGCTCTTTCCCATAATTCACTGCCAAATTCCCGGCGCGCCAGGCCGGTTAATAAATAGCCCATCTTATAATAGTCGGGCGTATAGTCTTTGTAGCTGCCAAGGTAGGCCTTGTCAAACGTATATTTATCTTTTTCAACCAGCTGCGCTTTCAGTTCACGGTTAAACTCAAACGAACGCCCTCGTCCGCTCTGTGTAAGAGTGGTCTCGGTAGCTACGGCATCTCCTTCCAGAAACCACATGGGCAGATGTAAGCCAAGTACGCCGCCTACAGCTTGTTGTCCAAATGGATAGGATAGTATCTTCGTGAACCCCTGGTTTAATTTGTCTATTTGTACCACATGACGGTATTCGTGAATGGCCAAATGTTCAAGCCAGTCGGTTGAGAGGATGTTTTGATGCGGCATGGCATAAAACTCGGTTCTGCGTGGTGCCCAGGTGACAAAGCCGTTTGAATAGGCCGTTTGGTTATGAATGAGTAAGTCAACCCTTCGTGGCGAATGGCTCATGGTACCTGAAATGCGGGGTGCCATACTGTCCATAAATGCCGCCAGACGCAGCGCTTCTGTTTTGAAGCTCTCTTCAAATACAATTCGAGCAACAGGCGTTTTAATCTGCAGCCATTTTATCCGTGCAGGGTCTGAACCCGAAATGTAGTATTGTGCTGATAAATGGGTTGATACAAAGAGAAGCAGAAGAAGCTTGATTAATCTCATAAGGTTTACTGACTGATTTATTTACGAAGATATTGATTATTGATTGGCCTGCCGTATTTAAAGTGTCAAAATTTACACCTGCCTGGCTTTAGTTCCGTGTCAAATAGAGCATTCGCATCGCCCGGTATCTCAAAATAGAAGCCGTAAAAAGTGAAATGTACTTTTCAGAGATAAAATAGACCGACTCTTTTTCTAACTTTCCCGTCAATTCGCCGTATTATTGTGGTTTAATCAAGGGGTGTTTTGAGAATGGATAAGCATAGAATGGTGATCTATCAGTTGTTACCACGACTGTTTGGTAACAGCAATCAAAATAGAAAAGTTAACGGTACTATTGATGAGAATGGTTGTGGTAAACTGGCCGATATCAATGATGGGGCGCTGCAATCAATTAAAGAACTCGGCGCCACGCATGTGTGGTTCACCGGCATCATCGAACACGCCACTTGTACTGACTACAGTAGTTTTGGCATACCAAATGACTCTCACGATGTGGTTAAAGGATTGGCCGGATCGCCGTATGCCATTAAAGACTATTACGATGTGGATCCGGATTTGGCAGTGAATGTGGATGCCCGTATGCAGGAGTTTGAAGAGCTTGTTGCCCGAACACACGCGAATGGTCTCAAGGCCATCATCGATTTGGTTCCCAATCATCTTGCCCGGAATTATAAGTCTGATTCGGCTCCTGATGGAGCAGTTGCTTTTGGTGCCAACGACGACCCTTCGCGCTCATTTCATAAAGACAATAATTTCTATTATCTGCCGGATACAGAGTTTGTTGCTCCTGTGAAAAACCTTTCAGACAACAATTGGCATGAGATACCTGCCCGCGCAACCGGCAACGATTGCTTCTCACCCGCTCCTGCTATCACGGATTGGTATGAAACAGTTAAACTCAATTATGGTATAGACTATTTGGGTAATACCCAAGCTTCATTTGATCCAGAACCGGATACCTGGCTGAAAATGCGCGACATTGTGCTTTTTTGGGCAGCAAAGGGAGTTGATGGTTTTCGTTGTGATATGGCCGGTATGGTGCCAATCGAATTCTGGCGATGGATGATTGGAGAGGTACGCCGTACCTATCCCGAACTGCTCTTTATTGCTGAAGTTTACAATGCCGACGAATACAACGATTTTATTTTTAAGGGCGGGTTTGACTATTTGTATGACAAAGTGGTGCTCTATGACGGTATACGAGCCGTTGTCGAAGGTAAGGCATCTGCATCATCCATATCATCATGTTGGCAAAAAACAGATGGCTTACACCATTTTTTGCTCTACTTTATGGAGAATCACGATGAACAGCGGCTGGCATCTGATTTTTTTGCTGCTTCGGCTGAAAAGGCGATTCCAGGAATGGTTGTAGCTGCCACCATGTTCAACAATCCTTTGTTAATCTATTTTGGTCAGGAGCTTGGTGAGCGCGGTATGGAGGCCGAAGGATTTAGCGGGTGTGATGGCCGAACAACGATTTTTGATTACTGGAGTCTGGAGCTCATGCATCAATGGAAAGGCGATGGCAGCTGGTCCGGTGAAGCGCTCCCCGAAGGGGCAAAGCACCTCAGAGGCTTTTACTGTAATTTGCTCAATCTAATTCAGGAGTATCCGGCGTTTTTCAAAGGCCGTTTTTACGACTTGATGTGGGCTAACAAAGAGAATGCTGCCTTCAACAGTGATGCAATTTTTGCTTTTTTGAGATACGATATGGGTCACGTTTATTTGGTGCTGGCCAATTTCAGCTCTCAAATGCAATCCTATAAGTTGCGCATCCCCTCGGATGCCATGAATCTTTCCGGAATGGATTCGGCCAGATTTTATTATGGAAAGGATTTATTGCAGATGAATAAAGGTATTCAGTTTCCCGGTGAAGTAGCCTTGAATGGCGGGTTTGGAGGCAAAATTGAACCTTTTTCGGCAGCAATTTATGAGCTGACCGGTCAGTTGGCACAGTGATTTCAGCATGAAGTGCTTACAACTGCTTTTCAGATTCCTCGTCATAAACCAAAAAGTGGTTATGTAACAGATGAATTTTACTTTACATTGGTACATTTTGTTTGTATATTCCATAGAGCTAATCCTGAAACCTTAAAGAAAAAGCGCCATGGGAAAAGTAAATTTCACTTTCAACATCACACTTGACGAGGACGAATTTATCAGAGTTGATGACCACCTCTTTACCACACGCGAGACGCTGAGCAGAGAAGAGCCAAAGGTTCATCTTATCCGACCAAAGTTTTTAGAGCTGCTTAAGGAGTTTGAAGGAAAACTCACCATGAAAATGGTTGACGAATGGATGCTCCTGTCGCGCGCGCTCGACCAGTGTTGCAGTTTCGAGAATAAATGGGACGACAAGAAAATTATCGAAGAGTTGATTAAAGGCCATGACCATCCGGTGAGCTGGTATGTGAGGAACTGCAAAGCGGCATAATCTGAGCCGGCTTTTAAAGCTGCTCTATTGTAAAGAATTAAAGCAGGATACACCAACATTTAATTGTTGGGTTGTCCTGTTTTTTTATGCACTTTTTACTTAGTTCATCTGTTTTATTGAGTTTTTTCCAGATTGTAATTCTGGAACTTATGGCTGTTTTTTCTATCCCTAATCATTGGTGTCCGGTTAAAATTTAATACTAAACAATGAAGTCTTTATTCATGAAGCTTCAGAGAGTTTTAAGCTTCAATGGGGCTATTTTTTCGCCTCAAGGAATTTCCGTTAAGAAAATCAATTTTATTGTCGTCAGAAATTCGGACTGTTTGAGCGTAGCGAGTTTCCGAATTTCTGACAATAGAATTGATTTTTAGGAAATTACTTGTAGCGGCGGCATTTTTTGTTTGCTTTTTTTGCTGTAGAAAAAAAGTAAAAGCCCGTGCGGCTAGAGCACTTAAAAGAAGGTTTGTTTTTTTGTCGGACAACAATGATCCCTAATCATAATGTAATGCCACGAACCTGCTTTTTAAGATGGATTTTTTGTGGTAAGTTTGCTGGTTACTATTTTATGCACATTAAGTTGGTCCCTAAATACTTGAAATTTTTTGGATTATGATTGATAGCTCACAGGTGGTTATTGAAAGTGTGGTGGTTCACCACATCGGTTCCCGTGCCGAAGGGCAGGAAGTACGATACTCAAAGGACAAGTTGCGCCTTCAGGATGAAGATTTGGTTGGAAACCTGCTCAAGACTTACTTCTTCAGCGCCTTTAAATCGGAAGCTTACTATAATTTCATTGGAGCTGAAGAGGGTGCTGCAGGGTTGATTTACCGCCTGGCCGAGGAGGTATTCAATGATGCATCAAACTTTTATAATGCCTCGTTACAGATGGCCGGCTTTCTGCATGAGCAGAGTAACCATCCCAAGATTCGGGGAGGTGAGTTTTATCTGGCGCTGTTCCGAAATTGCGTGGTCGATGGCGAAGTAGTGGATGCGTTGGGGCTGTTTAAATCGGAAAATAAAGAGACCTTCCTGAAAGTTTATCTCAAAGACCAAAATTTTGAGCTGGGGTCACATGATGGGATAAATATCCGGAAACTCGATAAGGGCTGCATCATTTTCAATACCGAGCGCGAAATTGGATATAAAGTGGTGATGGTTGACAACATCAATAAGGGTAATGAGGCCCGTTTCTGGAAAGAAGATTTCCTGGCACTCCAGCCACGTGAAGACAGTTACTATTTCACACAAAACTATCTCAATCTTTGCAAAGGGTTCGTGCAGGATGTTTATAACAAACAAAATCAGGTGGATAAGCCTGAGCAGTTTGATTTCTTGAATCGTTCGCTCGATTTTTTTGATAAAAAAGGGACTTTTAAGCAGGAAGATTTTGAACGTGAGGTGGTTCGGTTTCCCGAAGTATCGGAAGCATTTACCGATTACCGACATCAGTTTGAAGAGGAGAGGGGTATCCCGATGAACGACAGCTTTGATATCTCCAAAAGTGCTGTTAAATCTGAAAAAAAGTACTTTAAGTCGATTCTGAAATTGGATAAAAACTTTCATGTATATGTGCATGGCCGTCGCGAATTTATAGAGAAGGGCTTCGACTCCCAAAAGGGAATGAATTACTACAAGCTGTTTTATGAGCAGGAGATGTAGTTTGAGGTGGTTGTTTTTACAGTGAGTATCGCCATGTACACTCTGCCTTATTTGTCGATGCTTATACCGAAATGGGATGTTGCATTGAATATGTATTGTTTTGTGTAGCCTTATTTTTTAGTTTTAAATGAATATTATCCGGCAGATTTCTCTTAATCTGCGTTATCACCAAAATGGAATTTAAACAACATACTGCTTTCATTGAACGCATCACGTCGCAACTGGGCACTGATGCTACTGAGTTTCTTAACGCTTTATCGGCCGACCCTGCCATATCGGTGCGAAAAAATACAATGAAACATGCTCCGGTTGATTTAAGTGAAACGCACAATGTACCGTGGTGCAATGCAGGTGTCTATTTGTCTGAAAAGCCTGTGTTTACATTGGATCCGCTGTTTCACGCGGGATGTTACTATCCTCAGGAAGCCAGCAGCATGATCATCGATTGGGTGGTGCGTGATGTTTGCAAACTGCCCGAGAATCCGAAGGTGCTTGATTTGTGTGGTGCCCCTGGAGGTAAGAGTACTTTGTTGGCCTCCTGGCTAAGTGGCAACGGATTGTTGGTGGCCAATGAGGTGATTCGTAACCGGGCGGTTATTCTTTCGGAAAACATGATAAAATGGGGAGCACCAAATTGTATTGTTACACGTAACGAGCCATCAGACTTTGCTGTTTTAGATTCTTTTTTTGATTTGATGGTTGTGGATGCGCCTTGTTCCGGCGAGGGGATGTTTCGGAAGGACGTCAGAGCTGTGGAGGAGTGGAGTGAAGGCAATGCAGCCATGTGTGCGCAGCGTCAACGGCGGATACTGACCGAAGCGTGGCCAGCCTTGCAACAGGGTGGTTATCTCATTTACAGTACGTGTACGTTTAATCCTGCAGAAAATGAGGAGAATGTGTCATGGTTTTCCAACGAGTTTGGCGCCGAAGTACAAAGCGTTATTGCTCCCGAAGCATGGGGTCTTACTTCAATCGCCATCGGGAATGGGAATGGTCTGGCATTTTATCCCAACAGGGTTAAAGGTGAGGGATTTTTCATCGCAGTACTTCAAAAAACTGCGACAGATGCCAATACTGGTCGCAAAGAGCGGAGCCGCGACAAACGAAAAGGTAATGCTGGTAAATTACCGGTTGATGTGTCAGGATGGCTTCAAAATAGCCGGGAATGGTGCTATTATGAAGAGCGGGCTGGTTGGCGCGCGTTTCCCATGCATTTTAAATCTGAATTGCAGATGCTAAAGTCTGCTCTTGGCGTCCTTAATTATGGTGTGCTGTTGGGGCAGCCCATGAAAAACATGCTGATTCCGGCGCATGAGTTGGCGCTCTCTACAGCATTAAACAGAGATGCTTTTATTTTTGCTGAGTTACAAAAGCAAGAGGCATTGCGATATTTAAAGGGAGAGTCATTGTCTGGTCAGATGGTTGAAAGGGGGTATGTAATAGTTGCTTACAAAAATTTACCTCTTGGTTTTGTCAAGAATATCGGGACCCGTATGAACAATCTTTATCCATCCGAATGGCGTATTCGTATGGCTCTACCCGAATAGTGTGTTTGGTGTATATAAATTTTATACATTTGCGCCTCTTTTAAAGTGAGAATCTTAAAATTGGGATTCACAATGAAGGGTTTATATTAGGTTCATCCTTCTTAATCGTTTTATTTTAATTCCGTTCGGAAATGAACTTCCGGTTTATACTGAATATTTTTGGCCGGGTACTCACACTACTTGGTCTGTTTATGCTCTCCAGCATCATTTGGGCGCTTTTTTATCACGAGCATGTGGTAGATGAGCTGCTGCTCTCATCTGTAATTACGATGGCTACAGGAGGAGTTATGTATCTTTTTACGCTCCGAAACCTCAAAAAAGAGCTAAGTTTAAAGGATAGTTACTTTACCGTTACATTCACTTGGGTCATAATCTCACTTTTTGGTGCTTTGCCATATCTGTTTACAGGTGCCATTCCCAATGTTTTCGATGCACTTTTCGAGACGGTGTCGGGATTTACCACCACGGGATCGTCCATCCTGGTTGATATTGAATCATTGCCAAAGAGCGTGCTGTTTTGGCGAAGCCTCACCCATTGGATTGGTGGTATGGGCATCATCGTTCTGGTAGTGGCCATTCTGCCATTGTTGCGCATTGGTGGATATAACCTGTTTAAAAATGAAGCATCAGGAATCTCTTATGAAAAACTAACACCAAAAACGGCAAGTACGGCCAAAAGACTTTGGGGAATTTATGTGGTGCTAACCTTTATTTTAATGGGGCTGTTAATGTTAGGCGACATGAGCTTTTATGATGCCATGAACCATGCGTTCAGTACCATGTCAACCGGAGGGTTTTCTACCAAAAATGATAGTATTTCAGGGTTCTCGACATTTTCGCAGTACACAATTATCCTCTTTATGTTTTTGGCAGGAGCCAATTTTTATCTCCATTACCATTTTGTGAAGGGGCGTTTCAGGCGGGTATTTGAAAATGTTGAGCTCCGTACCTATTCCAGCATCATTGTTTTGGTGGCTGTTGGCATTGCAATCATCATTTACAGGGAGGGTGGATTGACCATTGAGAAAGCCCTTCGCGATGCATTTTTTCAGGTTGTCTCCATCATTACCACCACCGGATTTGCTACTTATGACTATTTGATGTGGCCTGTTCCGGCATGGACAATGATTTTTTTGCTGATGTTTGTGGGTGCATGCGTGGGCAGTACCGGTGGCGGGGTAAAAGTTATACGCCACGTGGTTTCTTTTAAAAATGTGTTTCTGAATTTCCGCCGTATGCTTCACCCAAACAGTGTGAGCCTCCTTAAAATTAACAATGAAGTTATTGATGATGACAAGGTTGTGAGCCTCATCTCATTTCTTGTTCTCTATATTTTTACATTCACCCTTGGCTCCATTGTGATGGTATTTTTGGGTGAGGATATTTTAACAGCAGTAGGCTCTGTAGCGGCCAACATGGGTGGTGTGGGGCCTGGTATAGGCTCTGTTGGGCCGGCCAGCAGCTACGCCCACATCCACGATGCCGGAAAAGTTGTACTCTCCTTTTTAATGATTATTGGCCGTTTGGAACTTACTACGGTATTGATTCTGTTCACCAGCCTTTTTTGGGATCGGTAGTTTTTTATTTTTCCGAGTCCTTCAAGCGCAGGTCAAATACATCTTTGCGTCGGTCTTTAAGGTTTCGCACGCTGCCATAGGTATGTAGTTCCGACAGCAGATCCAAATCCACGTCAGAAACAAGAATCATTTCGGTATTTGGTGTAGCTTCAGTTTTAACACCATTGGTAGGGAATGGAAAGTCGCATGGCGTAAACACAGCTGATTGGGCATACTGTATGTCCATGTTGTGCACTTTTGGCAGGTTTCCAACCGATCCGGCAATGGCAACAAAACACTCGTTTTCGATGGCACGTGCCCTGGCACAATATCTCACCCGACTGTAGCCGGTTTGAGTATCGGTCAGGAATGGCACAAAAAGAATTTTCATTCCCTGGTCGGCTAAAATGCGTGCCAGTTCCGGAAACTCTACATCATAGCAGATGAGTACACCTATCTTGCCGCAGTCGGTTTCAAACACTTTAACCTGATTGCTGCCTGTTAGTCCCCAAAACTTCACTTCATCGGGTGTTACATGAATTTTTTCGTAACTGTCAACGGTGCCATTTCTGCGACACAGATATCCTATATTATAAAGTGTGTCCCCTTTCATTAAAGGCATACTTCCGGTGATGATGTTTACGTTGTAGCTGATGGCCAGCTGCGTAAATCTATCGCGTATGTCCTCGGTATATTCGGCCAGTTTGCGAATGGCTTCGGGTTCCGAAAGGTGGTTGTATTTAGCCATCAGTGGCGCGTTGAAGAACTCGGGAAACAGAATGAAGTCACTTTTATAACCCGATACGGCATCCACAAAATACTCTATCTGCTCATACATATCCTCAGGCGTGGCATAATGACGCATCTGCCATTGTACCAGTCCCAGCCTTACAATTGATTTTTGTTGGCTTAGCGACTTTGTCTTTTTTGTGTAATAAATGTTATCCCATTGTAGAAGCACTGCATATTCTTTGGATTCTTTGTCGCCGGGAAGATAGCCTTTGAGTACCTTCTTAACGTGAAAGTCGTTTGATAGCTGGAATGTCAGGGTGGGGTCATAAAGCTCTTTAAACTTAACCTTTTGGATAAAATCCTTAGGCGAAAGCTCATTTGAATATTTGTAGTAGTTGGGGATTCTTCCGCCAAAGATTATCGCTTTCAGATTAAGCTGTTCACACAATTCCTTGCGGGCATCGTACATCCTGCGAGCCAGTCGCAATCCTCGGTATTCAGGTGTGATAAATACATCAATGCCATAAAGCACATCGCCTTTGGGGTTGTGGGTGCTGAAAGTATAGTTGCCGGTTATCTCCTCGTAAGTGTGTTCATCGCTAAACAATTCATATTTCACGATAAGTGAAAGCGCGCAGCCAGCTACTTTTCCGTCAACTACCACAGCAAGTTGTCCTTCGGGAAATATGTTGAGAAGCGTCTGTATGTGATGTTCCCTCCAATATGAACCGGGCCAGTTGCTATATGCCTCTGTCATTGATGTCTTGAGTTGCTGATAATCTTCAATGTTCAGGTTACGTAGCTCTACATTCTTTATTTCTGCCATAAAATTGTTTTTTCTATTATTCCGTTACCTTCTCTAAAGTAAATAAAATAAAGCTTTTTAGCAATTATAATTTGGGGCTCCAGCTTTCTATTATCGGTGAGTCACGTGATTATTTAAACGATTTTTCCGGATGGATATCTGGTATGTTTTTGGGAGATTTTCGTTTGAAGGGCAAATTTCTTCAATATTATTTTTGCAGATTTTGCCGGTGGTTGCATGCACATTCTGTTTTCGAATTGTATTATCTCTCTTCGATTTGGGATTAGTAATTATTGGTGATATTTTTTCTATGAGTGATATTTTCTTTGCCTGATTTTGATGATAATTATAAATTGAAAGATTCTTATATGTTGTTGTAGGATAATAATTTATAAATTTATGAAGCTGTATTATTACACAAACTGTAAAATTGTGTCAGTTTCTTAAGTCGATGTTTATGAGAAAATTTTGTACGAACCTATTAATCCTGCTCTTTATTGGGTGTTTTGGGGTTAACGCTCAAAGTGGACTCCCTCTCGTTTACGAGGTTGAGAACACTGGTGCGGGATGCGAAGTGCCACCTTTGCCCAGCCCATCCCATCTTACTAATAACCCAATGTTGCCCGACCCTTTTGCCTGGTCAGATGGCAGTGGCAGGGTTGAAACATTTGACCAATGGGCATGCCGCAGAAATGAGATTAAGAAGGAAATTGAGCATTATGAGATTGGCCTTAAGCCCGACCGGCCGGAGCTTATATCTGCAACTCTGAATGGTACCACCTTAACGGTTGAAATTACTGAAAACGGAGAGACGCTTGTGCTCACGTCATCAGTGGTGATACCTGCCGGAGATGGGCCTTTCCCGGTGGTTATAGGCATGAATACTGGAGTTGGTAGCCTACCTGCTGAACTCTTCGAAGGTGTTATTCAGATTCCATTTATGCACAACCAAGTTGTAACCAGTTCACATCAAGGGGTAAGGGATGATGATGCACCCTATTTTAAGTTGTATCCGAACCTTAAGCATGTGGGTTATTACAGTGCCTGGTCGTGGGGTATTAGCCGTCTTATTGATGGCATTGAGATGGTGCAGTGGCAACTTAAAGCAGACACTAAGAGAATTGCCGTTAGTGGTTGTTCCTACGCAGGAAAAATGGCACTTTTCGCTGGCGCTTTTGACGAGCGCATTGCTTTAACCATCGCACATGAGTCGGGAGGAGGGGGTGTAAACGCCTGGCGTGTGGCCGAAACATTAGGCAACGTGGAGAAATTGGGTAATACCAACTACTCGTGGTTTATGCAAAGTCTTAAAACCAACTTTGATGGCCGTGTGGGAACATTGCCTTATGATCATCATGAGTTGATGGCCATGATTGCGCCACGTGCCCTTTTGGTATTGGGTAACCCTCCATGGACCTGGCTTGGTGATGAAGCTGGTTATGTAGCCAGTCGTGCCGTAGAGCAGGTATATAAAGCGTTTGATATTCCGGATAGATTTGGTTTCGTGTTTAAATCGGCTCCAAACCATTGTGTGCTTCATCAAAACTCATTCCCTATTGTGCAGGCATTTATTGATAAGTTCTTGTTTGGCGACGAGTCTGCTGAAACAGAGGTGCGTTTGCATGACTTTCCAAATGTTGATTATCAAAAATGGATTAGAGAGTGGATGGTACCTTAACTTCGCCTCCTCTCATCAAGCGCAACGGCTTCTGAATTTACCTCTATCATATAAAAACAACCCCTGTCCGGCAATTCGAACAGGGGTTTGTTTATTTGTTCATGGGAATTTTGGGAATTTCTTGAAATCGGGATCTCTTTTCTCAAGAAATGCGTTTCGTCCCTCCTGAGCCTCTTCCATCAAATAAAACATAAGCGTAGCATCGCCTGCAAGCTCCATGATTCCGGTTTGTCCGTCAAGTTCGGCATTTAGTCCGCGCTTAATCATCCTAAGTGCCATTGGGCTGCGTTGTAGCATAATTTTACACCATTCGATGGTTTCTTCCTCCAGTTTTTCGAGGGGCACTACTTTGTTCACAAGACCCATTTGTTCTGCCTCAGCTGCCGAATACTGCTTACACAGGAACCATATTTCACGAGCTTTTTTCTGTCCCACATGGCGTGCCAGATAGGAGGAACCAAAACCGCCATCAAAGCTTCCAACCTTTGGGCCACTCTGTCCAAATATGGCGTTTTCACTGGCAATGGTAAGGTCACAAACCACATGCAGAACGTGGCCGCCACCAATGGCGTATCCATTTACCATTGCCACCACCGGCTTAGGCATGGAGCGTATGCGTTTGTGTAAATCGAGTACATTCAGACGAGGTACGCCGCCTTCATCTATGTAGCCGCCATGTCCCTTCACGTTTTGGTCACCGCCGGAACAAAATGCCTTGTCGCCCTCACCTGTGAGAATGATGACGCCCACATCCTGACGTTCGCGACAGATGTCAAAAGCATCGATAAGCTCTTTAACGGTTTCCGGGCGAAAGGCGTTGTAAACACGTGGACGATTGATGGTTACCTTTGCAATGCCTTCCCAGGTTTCGAGGCGTATGTCCTGATATTCTTTTTCTGATTTCCAATTGAGTGTCATAGTATGTCAGATTATGGTTTTACTTTTTGTTGTATGGTTAACAGCGTTTTGGATGAAAGGTTTCTTTTGTTGCTAAAGTTCGTTCTTCAGATATTTGAAATACTTCTTCAGCAATTTACCATTCTCCACATTGGGTGTAAACACTTCCAATATTGCAGGTTTATCGGAGGGTTCAAAAAATCTGTCAATGGCTTGTTTAAACTCCTCGTTGTTGTGACAGGCGCTATAATTCAAGCCAAAAGTATTGGCGATGCCTTCACATCTGGTGTCGTGCTTTGCTTCAAAGTATTGCTCCAGTTCATCGGTATCGGTAGGGCCGGGAATGAATCGGAAAATGCCACCTCCGCCGTTGTTTACAACCAATATTCTGAATGATGGGGGAAGGTATTTATGCCAGAGGCCGTTAGAATCGTATAAAAACGACAAATCGCCCACTATCAGCAATACTGGTTTTTGGGATGTGTAAGCAGCTCCGGCGGCTGTGCTTACGCAGCCATCGATGCCACTGGTACCACGGTTTGCGTACCATGTTTGCCCTGCCGGCCAGTCAAAAAGCTGGGCATAACGCACCGGCGTGCTGTTGCCAAGATGCACCTGCATGGGTTGAAATTGACATTCGCTCAGCGTTTTAAACATGGCAAGATCGCACCAGGCCAGTTTGTCGAAATATTGCTCGTGACGCTCGTTGGAGAATGATGCGCGTTTTTCCCATGTGTCGCGGAAGCGTTTTTCGCGTGTCTCCATTTTCTCGGCCACCTGCTTTAATATTTGTGGGGCATTGCCTTTTATTATGCGTGACAAAGCCTGGTAGGTGTCGGTAATCTCTTCCTGATTAGAAAAATGCCAATGTATTTGTGGGGCGCGGTTTCGCAATATTTTTTTTATCATTTTGGAAAGCACCGGAACATCGAGCGTGATAAGCAGATCGGGACTGAACATGAGTTGCTCATCTTCGGTAATGGTGGATACCACCCGATCCATATTTCCGATGAATTTCTCATTCTCCAGATTTGAAAGAGTTTCGGTAAGCACTACCACATTTTTGCCGGCCAAAAGGTCTAGCGCTTCGGCCAACTGTTGATTTTGATGCATGGCTCCTGTTAAAACCATCACCCGTTCGTAGCGCTCAATTTCGGTTATGAGGGTGCCAACGGCCTCATCTGAAAGGAGTGAGTCGCCGCTTATCACATCAATTTTTCTGGCTGTTTTTGGTGGATATACAGTTTTCCCATATAGGGGCTCACGCATTGGTACGTTGATGTGGATTGGGCCGGGTGTGGCTCCAGTACATTTCTGGAAGGCTTCATTGAGCATTCGGTTCATATACCATTCGTCATCGGCATGGCCTCCTGAAAGTGGAAGGGTGCACTGGTAACGAATGTAATTGCTAAATATGCCCGGTTGGTTAATTGCCTGGCCATCGGCCTGATTTATCCACTCTTTAGGCCTGTCGGCAGTTATAACAACCAACGGAATCTGCTGGTAATAGGCCTCTGCCACCGCCGGTGCATAGTTTAGTGCTGCCGTACCGCTGGTGCAAACCAACGCTACCGGCTTGCGCGTTTCGCGTGCCAATCCAAGGGCAAAGTAGCCTGCGCTGCGTTCATCTACAATGCTAAGACACTCAAATTTTCCACAGCCCGAAAACGAGATAATCAGCGGTGCATTGCGCGAGCCGGGGGATATAATTACCTGTTCAACACCATGAAGGTGACACAATTCTACCAACGCCTTTACAATAGGCTTATCCGAAATGGGTTTACTCATTATTAAAATTATTGATTGATGAGCCCGGTATGGGCTTCGTTCTTTACCTGTGAAATTACTGAAAGCAGGGTGCGGCTTTTTTCTTTTGTCTCTTTCCACTCTTTTTCTTCGTTGGAGCTGGCGGTAATGCCCCCGCCTACATAAAGAGTGGACTCATTTTTCGATACTTTCATGCACCGTATGTTTACAAAAAGATGCATCTCATTTTCGGCCACTGGGCCAATGAATCCCCCGTAGTAGTAACGTTTGTGCTTTTCTACACGCCTGATTAGGTTAAATGCTTGCTGCTTGGGTTCACCGCACAATGCCGGTGTGGGATGCAATTGTTCAACCAGCTGGCTCATACTGCCAGCCACACTGCTGTACGGAAATTGATAGCTGGTTTTAAGGTGCGACACATTTCCTGCATTTACAATCACCGGGCCATGTTTATCAACGGGAGCAATGCGGAATTGTTCCAGAATTTTATCGATGTAGTTGCTCACAATACCTTGCTCTTCTATCTCCTTTTCCGACCAGTTGTCTGTTTTTAGGCTTGCAGAATCTCGTGTTCCGGCAAGTGAAACGGTGGTGCATATACCAGCTGCATGTTTTAGCAGAATCTCGGGAGAGGCTCCAATCCAAATGTCTGTTTGTGGGGTAAACAGCAGATATACAAAAGCATTGGGCAGATGCCTCTGTAGCGATAAAAAGATGTCGGGAAGCAGTGATGTAAGATTTTCATCCAACACAATTTCTCTTGAGAGTATCACCTTTTCAACCGCCCCATTTTTAAGGGCTGTCATCATCTCCTTGAACTGATTGCTGTATGCTTCGTATCCAAAATTGTCATCCTCCTCTTCGATGTTGAAGTTGAGCTTGGATGCCTTTTCTGTTATGGATTTAAAAGTTTGTTGAGAGCTGACATTGAACCACCAGCCGGGTATTTCTGAATCGTTAAATGGGAATACTACAAAAGATTGGTTCGAGGGGGGTGTGTCAAGCATCGCGAAATGAAACTCAAGAGCCTTGTCAATTTCCAGACAAGTGATGTCAGATGCATTGGGCAAGCGAAAAACTGTGAAGCTTTTCTGCTCGCTCAGGTGTCTGTCAATCTGGTTTTTGAGTTCTTCTGTCATGCTTCTTTTGGTGTCTCAAACCTATGAAAAAAGGAGTACAAAGATAGCCAAAAAAAAGAAGGTTTTTAGTTCATCTGCCAATGAGTGGATGTTTGTTTTTTTGATGCCATGTTTGCAAAAAAAAGGGAGCTGAAAAATCAGACTCCCTTTTTTGTACTATAATTTATGGATGCTTAATCATGGTGTTCGTGATGGTCGTCCTCAACTTCGAAAGTGATAAATGCCTTGTTTTCATTGCCGGCTTTATCGGTAACATAAATGCCAAGATGGTAATCTCCATGCTCTGCATCATGCGGAATCTCTATTTCGAGAATCAACACATACTGTTTGGTTCCTGACTCAATGGAGCCCTCTTTGTGAAAGTGCCACTCTTCTTCTTCGTGACTGTGTTCACCGCCATGTTTTAATCTGATAACCTGACTATGCGTATGGCCATCTGAATTGTGGTGAATATCCACCTTCCATGATGCCAGCTCTTCATTGTCGGTAAGTATGGCTCTCAGCTCGAAGGTATCGCCAGGGTGAAAATGTTCATCGTCATCAGGGGTAACAATTTCAATCTCGGGTTTGGTTGTATCAATGTTGTCATCGTCGCTGCAAGCCGAGAATTTTACTATTGCCAAAAGTGAAAGGAAAATATATTTCAGTTTCATTTTATTGTTTTTTTAGAATTTATAATGGTAAATCACATTAAAGCCACATAGGCACTAAATTGTTGTTGAATAAATCATGTTTTAATAAGAGGAAAGTGTTGGTGGCCCTCTCAGCAAATAGTGCGTTATTCGATAGAGTTTGGTTGTTTCAATAAGTCGCAGGGCGATGGATTCAATTTTGCTGCACAGATAAGGTCTGAATGAGAAAGAGGGCAGGTCGAAAGGCAGAAACTGTAGGTTTTCGTAGGGGCAGCTGGCTTCCTCCTCCATGCAGTCGTGGCCGCACTCCTGATGCGACTCCTTTTCGGTGTGAAAGAAAGAGAAATGCACTCCTTTTCCCACTTCCGTTCCTAAAAACGAAAATGCGATAATCAGTACAACTATTTCTCTTCTTTTTATCATGCTGTTAAAATGTGATGTTTAGCATTACCTGAATGTTTCTGCCTGGCTCCGGAATCTCAAGTTTCCGATAAAAACTCATGTGGTTGTAGTATTTTGTGTTTAGAAGATTGTGCCCCTGAATGTTGATGCTGGCCGGAAGCTTACCGATTGTGACAGGGATAAACATCCTGGCTCCAAGCAGAATGTATCCCGCTGTTCTCTCCTCGTTTCGCGAAATGCGATTTTGATTGGCTACTGCCTTGCTGTTAACCATCAGTTGAACACTCTGCTCTTTTTTCGCTGGATTTAGTGCGTATGAAATCTCAGTGAAAAGATTGGCCGGAGGCGAGAATGGCAATGGATATGCAGCGACATGCTCATCCGGTTTTTGACGGTTGTAAATCCATTCGCCATTTATTTCGATGCTCCAGTGGGATGATAAATGTTCATTGTATGAGATTTCCATCCCACCAAGAAGTGCTTTCGATTCCATATACCGGTAAATTTGCCCGGTATGCGGCAGGTGACTCCATTCGGCAGTGGGGCTCAGGAAAATATAGTTCGAGAATAAGTAGATGTATGGTGATATCAACAATTTACGTTTGTCGGCGGTAATGGTTAACTGAGCATCGGCAAATAAACTCTGTTCGGGATTTAGATGCTGGTTGCCAGCTTCGTGTCTGAAAGAGCCGTGGTGCACACCATTGGCCGAAAGTTCGCTCGCGGTGGGTACTCTGAAGCTCTTTCCAAAATTCATTGATAAACTCCAAAATGATGCGGAATGATACCTAAACCCAGCCAGCCAGCTGATGTTGTCAAAACTGCGGCTCACTTCCATCGCCCGTTGCGCATAAAAGGCCGATGTTTCCTCGTTCACTCCTCTGGCAAGCATGTAGTTGTAGAGAATTGGGTCATAGAATGCCTCCGTTTCAACGTTTGCGATGTCGTAACGCATGCCCGCGTTAAAGTGCCAGTTTCTGTTCAGAGCAAAGTCGTGTCGCACATAGATACCGGTTGTATACCGGTCATAATTTGGTAGTAGAAATCCGTAGCCTCCGGTTCGGTTGTGTTGCCACTGCCATTGAGTACCAGCGGTGAGGGTATGTTGGTTGGTTAGGCGGAAGTTCCATTTTGCGTTGGCACTCAATGTTTGCAGCTTAAACTCCAGCTCCAGGTCAGGATCAACAGCAGGGGGTGTCAGATTTCCGAAGTGGGTATGAAATTGCGACCATTCCTGACGCAGGTTTAGCTGATATCCTATGTCTGCGGTAATTACCGAGTGTGGTGTTTGAATCATTGTGTTGGAAGTGGCTTTCCAGTGCTCCACGCTTTGATATGGCAACTCTATGTTACGGTAGTTGCCGTCGTCTTTCACTCTGTTGTTATCGGGGATGCCATGTGCCCCGGGAAAAAAACCTGATTTTTGCCACACACGACTGGTCGAAACACTGCTTCGCCAGTTTTCGCCAACAAGACCGCCCTGTAGAAATAAGTCCTGCTCTTTGCCGGCACTGTTTTTTAAACGCCGATTTTCGATAGGTACGCGTCTGGTAAGGTATAGGATGTTGTCGGTTGGCACCCGGTAGTCGCCATAATCGAGCACTGAAATACGTCCTTTAAAAAAATAACTGCCATTGTTTTGTTGTAAAAGCAACGAACTTCCTGCCGTTTCGTTAACACTTTTACCGAGAAGCTGCCATGAGCCTGAGAATCCGGAAGGTGGCACCCGGTTTGAGCTTATCTCCAACACGCCGCCTATGGCATCACTTCCATGTTCTATGGATGCTGCACCTCTGATTATTTCAACTCTTTCGGATAAAAATGGGTCTATTTCCAATCCGTGGTCGGCACCCCATTGCTGTCCCTCTTGTTTCACGCCATTGTTAACCACTACCACACGGTTAAATCCCATTCCACGAATGACAGGTTTTGATGCCGAGGCACCAATATCCATTGTGTTGAAACCCGCCTGACGATCGAGCGTTTTAACCAGCGTGCCATTTATTTGTTGTGATAGCTGATTGCCCGAAATGGTTTGCCGCGTAAGATTCGGCGCTGTGTTTAGCCGGGTTCCGTTTATCGCTACTTCGTTTAATTTGACATCCTCCGGGCTCAGTTTTATCCTTAGGTGGTGATGTCCTGAAACAATTAAAGTGGTGTCAAATGGCTGGAAACCTATAAAAGTTACGTTGATACTGGTTGATGATGCCGGTATCTGGTTGAATATAAAACGTCCGTTGGCATCGGTAACGGTAAATCCGGATTCCGTTTTCACATGACAGCCGGGCATTGGGCGATTGTTTTCGTCCAATACCAGACCTGCAATATGATATGATGTCTGTCCTTTTGCTAATGTAAACAAAAGGCAAAGCATCAATATGAAAATGTGGCGCATGTGGTGCTTAAAAAATGTTGTGAATCAGAAGGCGTGAAAAGCCATCTGGCTGAATGCGTTTTGCTTGAAGCTTTGTGCTGACGATTTTTTTCCGATGACAGCAGACAACACTGCATAGTGCCTAAATAGGCAACAAGTCATCAAATCAGCACTAAAATGCTTGCTTCGAAAAAGCGGTTATGTGGCTATACGCGAGTTGTTGCAGGAGGGGCGCGTAATTGTTTTTGGCAACCTTCAAAATTGCTGTGGAGTGATCGGGTTGGAGCAATGATTTCATCTTTTGGAAGCATCAACGGCTTGTGGTTTTCATTCACCACATTATCCGGAAATAAAACAAATTCGAACTCGCATAGATGGCAATGAACCAGTTGATCATCGTCAATGGTTGTGTCGGCATCGGAATTTGTTTTTGAGGGAATTTCGCAATGGTGGGAATGACAGCACGATGTGTGTTGTGCATTTTCATTTGTATGATGCTCAATGCGGTGCACAGACTGATATGCCAGTGTCCATAGCAGCAAAGCTGCCATTAGGGGGGCAATATTTTTCAGGTGTTTACGCATTTTAAAATCATTCTAAACAACAAAACTAATAAATAGACTCGAAGGTTCACCATGGTTAAGCATTTTTAACTGCTCCTTTCAATCGTTATTCACAGTTTTAAAACTGCAATTCATCGAAAATAGGTTTGCCGATATGGATTGAAAATTTAATTTTGATTCATAATTAACGTAATCATGGTTATTTAAAAACATATCAAACATGAAGAATTGTAAGTCGTCCGGCCGTTATGGTTTTGGCATTGTGGTGTTACTCACTGGCTTGGTTCTCCTGGGAGGCAACCTTGGATTTATCCCGGCCAATATTTATGACGTAATCATCAGCTGGCCTATGATACTTATAGCCATTGCCCTTGTGAGTTTTATCAATGGGGAATTTATTGGAGGGCTGATTTTATCGCTTATTGGTGGTTATTTTATGGCGGTGAGTCACATCGATAATTTTTCTGCTTACAACATCTGGCGCTTTTGGCCTGTGTTGCTTATTCTGCTTGGTTTTGCCATTTTAAAGGGTAAAAAACCCAAAAAACCGGCTATGGTTTATCACTCCAACTCCGAAGATTTAATTGATGAGGTTGCCATTTTCGGCGGTAACGTTACACGCATCGAATCCAAAAAATTTAAAGGTGGCTCCATCACTTCCATCTTTGGTGGAAGCGAAGTAAATTTTGTGGATGCGTCATTGGCAGATGAAGGTGCTGTTATCGAGATGACTGCCATATTTGGTGGAGTGAAATTGATTGTTCCGCGCGATTGGCACATAAAAATAGAAGTGGCAAGCGTATTGGGCGGCTTCACCGATAAGCGTGTACCCGGAAGCGAGCATGGCGACAAATCAAAGGTGTTAATTATTAAAGGGGTTACCATTTTTGGTGGTGGAGAACTTCTTAGTTATTGATTTTAAACTCTTCAACCAATGCTACATCCGGTATTGGCCCAACGGCACTCTACCCTGCTTCTTGTCGGATTCTGGGTAACTCATGCATCGGTTATGGCCATTTTGTTGCATGTGTATGGCGACCTTCCCTGGTATGAAAGTGCTGTGGATGGCGCAGTGTACAATGCAGTTCTGGTGGTGCTGGGTTTTGCTGTCTGGTTTCCGGTTGGTTATGCGCGCCGAAACTGCACTGTGCCCCGATTGGTGCTCAACAATATGATGGTAGGTGGCGGCGCAATTGTCATCTGGCTGGTGGTGTCAGGGGTTGTGTCCCGACTGTGGCTCGGCGATAATCCTGAGTATGTAGCGCTTGCCTCACGTATACTGCCATTACGGGTGGTTTGGGGTATCGATCATTTTGCAATGATAATGGGCATGTATCACTTTTTTGTGTTTTATCGCGACCTTGAACAGAAACGGTTGCAGGAAGAAGTGTTGAAAAAGCAAATCAAGGAGTCGGAACTGAAATCTCTCAAAGCACAGCTAAATCCGCATTTTCTCTTTAACAGCCTAAACTCGGTAAGTGCACTCACCATCACAAACCCGGAAGGTGCCAGAAATATGATAAACCAGCTTTCGGAACTGTTGCGTTATGGTCTTAAAAACAAGCATACCGATTTAATATCTGTTCGCGATGAGTTGCAAAATATACGCAGATACATGGACATTGAGAGGGTTCGGTTTGGTGACTTGCTTATTTATGAAGAGGAGGTTGATGAAGCGTGTCTGGATTTGAAGCTACCGGCAATGATTCTTCAACCATTGTTCGAGAATGCCATCAAACATGGTCTTTATGAGAGTTTAACTCCGGTAACTGTGAAAGCAAAATTTGCCATGAGCCACGATTCACTTGATGTGCTGCTTGTAAACAATTGTGATGCATCTGATGGCTCGCCGACAGGTGCCGGTCTGGGTATTAAAAATACTGTTAACATCCTGCGAAACCTCTATAATCGCGAAGGATTGCTGAAAACCATACCTTGCGATGGTTTTTTTGAAGTAAGACTAACCATCCCTCAAACTTTGTAACGATGTCTGATAGCTCAAAAAATCGAGTGTTAATTGTAGATGATGAAATGCCGGCTCGCACCATTATCAGAAGTTACCTCGAGCATTTTTCGGATATTGAGATAATTGGCGAGTGTGCCAATGGATTTGAGGCTATGAAAGCTATCAGGGAGCTGAATCCCGATTTTATCTTTCTGGACATTCAAATGCCAAAGGTGAATGGCCTTGAACTGCTCGAAGTATTGGATAATGCACCTTATGTAATTTTTACAACTGCCTACGATGAGTATGCGCTAAAAGCGTTTGAATTAAATGCGGTAGATTATCTGCTTAAACCATTCTCCAGAGAGCGGTTTGGACAAGCTGTGGAAAAGGTGCTCGATAAAATTCGTAAAGGTGAACCCAACGACAACCTGATTCATCAAAAGATACGCGCTGAAAATGCCGAATTGCTAAACCGCATAGTGGTGAAAAAAGGTAGCAGCATGTCTGTTATTCCGGTGCAGGAGGTGCTCTTTTTCGAAGCTCAGGAGGATTATGTGATGGTGCATACTACGCAAGGGCGTTTTATGAAGAATCAGACCATGCACTTTTTTGAAAGCCATCTGCCCGATGATACTTTTGTACGCATACACCGTTCCTATCTGGCAAATGTTGAGAAGATTACCCGCTTAGAGCCATACGATAAGGACAGCTATATGGCACTTATTCCTCCTGACCATAAACTTAGAATCAGCCGTGCCGGATATAAAAAACTAAAGGATCGGCTCGGATTTTAGTGTGTTGACCTTATTGGTGTAAAATGCTACATTTAGTGGCAGGTTTGTATCTTGTGTTTTGATGGTTATATGGTTGAACATGAATAGATATACTTCTCTTTTTGTGGTTGCTCTTATGCTTTTCTTTGATTTAAAAGGTCAGGAGAATGCAAAAACGGGCTGGAATTTCGGCGTGCTACCCGCCATCTCTTTCGATTCTGATTTAGGCTTTCAGTATGGTGGTTTGGTTAACTTTTTTGATTACGGCGATGGTGCTCGTTATCCGGTGTATAACCATTCGCTCTATTTTGAACTGTCCCGCTTTACAAAGGGGAGTGGTATATATCGTTTTTATTATGATTCAGACAGATTGCTGAAAGGTTTAAACGTAACTACGGATTTATCCTATATCCCTGAACAGGCTTATGATTTTTATGGCTTCAATGGCTTTGAATCGGTGTATAACAAAGTGTGGGAAAACGATGCGCATGAGGATTACCGAACCCGCATGTTCTATAAAATGCAGCAGAATCTGTTTCGCTTCAAAACCGATATACAGGGTGCCATTGCGCAAGGAAATTTCAGGTGGATTGCCGGATTCAACCTGCTCAATTTTAGAATTGGGTCGGTGGATGTTGACAAGTTAAACAGGGGTAAGAAGGATGCGGACAAACTGCCGCCTGTATCTGAACAGCCTGGATTGTACGAGAAGTACATTAATTGGGGGCTTATTTCTCAAAACGAGGCCAATGGCGGCTTTATACCTGAAATAAAGGCAGGCTTGGTTTATGATACCCGTGACAACAGACCCAACCCCATGCGTGGCATCTGGACCGAAGCTGTTCTGGTGGGGGTGCCCGAATTTTTAGGCGCCGAATCGGGCTTCACGAAAATATCCATCACGCATCGTCAATATTTTACCTTGATTCCCGATGACTTGTCGTTTGCCTATCGGCTTGGATGGCAGCAAACGCTCTCTGGTCATGTGCCATTCTATTATCAGTCGCAAATTGTTACCTCGGTTATGTCAGGAGCTTCATCTACAGGTTTGGGCGGAGCACGCAGTTTGCGAGGCGTGAAGCGCAACAGGATAGTTGGCGATGGGATGGTTTTTGGCAATTTTGAGATGAGATGGAAACCGGTTTATTTTCATCTGTTCGACCAGGCGTTTTATCTTGGCGTAAACTCCTTTTTAGACGTTGGCCAAATTACTTCTCTTATTGAAGTGGAAAGTCGTTTACCCCAGATTGCCGAAGATGTGACTGATTACTTCCGTTTTGGAGCTGAGGATTGGCACATGAGTTATGGTCTTGGCATACGTGTGGCAATGAACCGCAACTTTATTCTTGCAGTGGATTACGGTCGCGCTGTAGATAGTCAGGATGGCAATTCAGGTGTATATGTGGGGCTAAATTATCTGTTTTAGCTCCAGTTCTGATGTGTCGGATTTGCCGCCAGGCAAACCTGCATCACGCAAAAATCGTACATGTTCTTAGTTAGAACAGCCCCACAGCATTTCGGAGCGATGCCTTAAACATAAGCACCCCTTTCTGCGGATTGCTAACCCTGTACCGCTCTTTCAGAATGGCTTCCGGACGAGCATATTTTATTTTGTGAAACAGATTGAGGTAGTACCTGTATGCCAGATAAACACCTAATCGCACTTGTGGTTTCAACTGCACAATGCCTTTGAAGGCTTCGTCAAAATCAAACTGTATATCGGCTTCAATTTTGCGTTTTGCTTCTGGTGTGAAGTTTTCAAAATCGATGTCTTTAAAATAGATACGCCCTTTGTTTTGATAGTCATCCTGCGCGTCACGCAAAAAGTTTACCTTCTGAAAAGCTTCACCAAGTTTGCGTGCCGGATATTTCAATGATTCATAGGCATCATCATCATTCACATAAAAAACCCTCAAACACATTAATCCCACTACCTCTGCTGAACCAAAAATATACTTCTCCAAATCCCGTCTTGTGTAGGTTTTGTAATTCAAGTCCATCTCCATACTATCGAGAAAAGCCGTGATTAAGGTGTGATCGATGCGGCACTTGTTAACAGTGTTCTGAAAACTGTCGAGAATAGGGTTGAGGCTTATTCCACGTTCAATGGCTTTCCAGGTGTCGTCCCTAAACTCGTTTAACAGTGTGGCGCGATCGTGTTGCAGGAAGGTGTCCACTATTTCATCTGCATATCTTACAAATCCATATATGCTGTAAATGTGGTCTCTGTATTGTTTGTCGAGCAAACGAACTCCGAGCGAAAATGATGTGCTGTATAGCCGCGTTGTGTTTACGCTGCATCTGAGATTGTTTTTTCTGAAAATGTCCATGGCTTTTGGTTTTTAGGTTCTCAGGCCAAATCCGAGAGGATTCGTTCTGTGGTTAATTTGCTGCTGATGATGGTCATTGGCAATCCGGTGCCGGGAATTGTAGACGCACCAACGTAATACACATTGTTCAGTTTTTCGTCTTTATTTGCCGGTCTGAACCAGCCAATCTGATTCAGATCATGCGCCAAGCCCAAACCGCTGCCTTTATATAGATTAAACATGTTTTCCCAGTGTTCTGGCGAGAGGATGGTTTTACTCACAATCATTTCGTTAATGTTATAACCGCTTCGTTGCGAGAGGTCATCGATGATGTTTTGCGCAATCTCTTCGCGATCGTTCCAATCGGGTTTAAAGCGACGATCGGGCGATGGGCAAAGTATAAATAGGCTTTCGTGACCTTCGGGTGCATAGTCGGGATTGTTCCGCGAGGGCACATTTACGTAATAATAGGGCTTGCGGAACGACACCTGGTTTTTAAAAACACCTTTGGCATACTCGTCAAAGTTGTTACCCAAAAAATAGTTATGATGTTCGAGATTGTCAAGTTTTCCTTTTATTCCAAGATAAATTGTGAGCGGCGCCATCGTCCATTTCATTTTCTCGAGCCGCTGGTCGTTGTACTTTGGTCTGTTGAGCACCTTTCCTCTGAACCAGGCTGCGTCGGCGTTGATAACAAAAAGGTCGGCCTTCCATTCTTTTCCTGTTTGGTCGATAAGCGATGTTAGCGTTTTTTTGTTTTGAACTGTACTTGTTATTTCAGTGTTAAAATGAAATTTCACACCTTTGTCTTTAAGTGTAGTTTCAAGACTTTCAACAATTTTGTACATCCCGCCCTTTACATTGTGGTAGCCATCGTGACGCATTTCAATGTAATTAAGCAACGAAAAAACTGCTGGCGTATCAAAGGGCGTTGCGCCTAAAAAAAATCCAACCAGCGAAAACACCATTCTGGCTTCCTTGGATTCAAAACTGTTACATAACTCATTCCACATAGAGCGCATAAGCAGCGGACTGTGTTTAAGCGGCACTTTTGTGAGTTGTAAGAGGTAATCGCCAAATGAGTTAAAGTTACGATGTACTATGCGATTCACTGTATCGTGATAAAGTGTGCCGGTCTTATGCAGATGAGCAAGCATTTTTTTACGAAAGTTGGGTTCAATGCCTTCAAATTGTTCGGCCAGTTTATCCAGATCTTTGTATATGGTAAATGGTTTTGACAGGCCATCAATACTTACCGTAAATAGTGGCTCCAGTTCAATAAACTCAAATGGATATTTTATTCCGGTACTTTCTACCAGCTCGTCAAACTCATAGCTCATGCTGAAGAAGGTTGGTCCCAAATCAAATTTAAAACCATCCTTTTCCAATAAGTTGAGTCGGCCACCTGCTCTATGATGCTTTTCAATAATCTCAACTTCAAATCCCAGCGACGAGAGTCTGAGAGCTGTGGCCAGTCCGCCAAGTCCCGCCCCAACAATAAGTGCCTTTTTTGAGTTCATAAACGGGTATTAATATTTGTGTAAGTTAACAGTAAAAACTGATTGAATAAAGGTATATTTACAAATAGGTAAACTAATTTCCCAATAAAATGTTTAACTAAATCAGGAAAAAGATTAAACAGCCCTAAGAGATTATCTGTTGGTTAGGCGGTTTTTGATTGAGTTTTAGTCAGTAGTCTTATTATCAATGCGATATTAAAAACATGTGTTTATGAGCGATGAAAAACCTGTAGCTTGTGTGATTGGCGCCGGAATAGGTGGCATTGCTGCTGCTTTGCGTTTGCGAGCCCGTGGTTTTTCAGTAACCGTAATTGAGAAGTCGGAGAGTCCAGGAGGTAAGATTGCAGAGTTACGGCATAATGGATATCGTTTTGACATGGGGCCATCGCTCTTTACCATGCCGCTTTTGGTGGATGAGTTGTTTGGTCTTTTTAATAAGCGTCTGGCTGATTATTTGGGAGTTGTCTCTTTACCCGTTACATGTCGTTACCATTTTGCCGATGGCCACTCGATAAAAGCCTGGAGTGACAAAGTTCGATTTCTGGATGAACTTGCCGGATGCAATGTCTCGCGTGAGGCGGTTGAATCCTACCTTGAGAAGCAGGCCTTTTTGTACACACATACCGCCGATTTTTTTCTGTTCAATTCCATTCATAAACCATCCACATATATTGGCCCGGCAGGGCAAAAGAGCTTAAAGGCATTGCATCGTTTAGATGCATTTACCACCATGCACCGGCGTAACACCCGAACTTTTGGCCAGAGCAATCTTGTACAATTGTTTGATAGGTACGCTACTTATAATGGTAGTAATCCTTATCGGGCTCCTGCAACTCTAAATATGATTGCGCATCTGGAGCACAATACTGGAGCTTATTTTCCTAAGGATGGCATGTTTGGTATCGTAAATGCGCTCATGAGGCTGGCTCACGAAGAGGGTGTTCAGTTTGTTTTTAATACGGCTGTGACTGGTCTGGTTACATCCGGTCGCAAAATAACTGGTGTACGTACCGCAGATTGCACTTTACCTGCATCTGTAGTGGTTAATAATACCGACATTACACTATTCTACCGTGACATACTGCCACGTAAATCCCGTTTCAATAAATTAATGAAGCGTGAGCGGTCATCTTCCGCACTTATTTTTTATTGGGGAATGAAACTATCTTCTCCTTTGGATGTTCACAACATATTGTTTAGTGATGACTACAAGGCTGAGTTTGAAGGGTTATTTGATACAAAGAGATTTGCCGATGATTTAACCGTTTATATATTCATTAGCAATAAAGTGGTTGATGCAGATGCACCCGAGGGTTGCGAGAACTGGTTTGTGATGGTAAATGCACCCGAAAATTGCGGACAGGATTGGGAAGATGAGGTTTATCGTGCCCGCTTACTTATTGTTAAGAAAATAGAGCGGATGCTGCACATTGATGTGGAGAAGCACATCGAGTTTGAGCATGTTTTAACGCCAGAGGCCATTGAAGAGCGCACTGGTTCTGTTAATGGCTCAATTTACGGACACAGCAGCAACTCTCCATTATCGGCTTTTATGCGCCATCCCAATTTTAGTCGTGAGTTTAGCAACCTGTTTTTTACCGGTGGAAGTGTGCATCCTGGAGGTGGTATTCCCCTCTGTCTGGCTTCAGCCAAAATAGTGGATGGCCTTATTGATGGGTTGCGGCTTTAAATCAAGAAAAAATTTTATGAAATCGTACGGAACTAAAACAATCTTTGCATCAGGTTTTATTGCTGTTTCAATACGTATTGTATTTTACTTATGACTTTAATTTTTTTATATGAGTTTGATTGTTAATCATCTGAAAAACCTCACGGAGAAGGAGACTCAAAAGTTTCTCGTAATTTATTATCTGGTTGGCATAGCTGGTTTTCTTGTGCCCTTTACGCGACCGCTATTTGAGTTGCTTATTCCTTTGTCGGTTGTGATTAATTTAGGTTTGCTGATGCTTTTTCATAAACCCCACAACAGGTTGCATACTTTGGTTTTTATTGGTGTGGCACTTTTTACGATAGCAATAGAGGCCATTGGAACCAAGACTGGGTTGCTGTTCGGAAGTTATTTTTACGGCCCCTCGTTGGGTTTTAAGGTGTTTGATACGCCTCTGTTAATTGGGGCTAACTGGCTCGTACTGATTTATGGCGCCACTGCCATAGTGCGCTCTTTCGATGTGCTTAAAAAATGGGTCCCATTCTCGGCAGCAGCCCTTATGGTGCTTTTTGATGTGGTGATGGAGCCTGTAGCCATGAAAACCGGAATGTGGGGCTGGGCTCATGACGTAATTCCGCTGCGCAACTATCTGATGTGGTTCATTGTGTCCGTGATTATTGCAGGGATATTTGAATTGCTTAACGTGAAAACCATTCGGCCGGTTGCTGCCTGGCTTTTTGGAGTGCAGTTACTGTTTTTCCTGGTGCTTAACATCTTTCTGTAATACTTATTTACCATGCTTCCTGCCCGTCACCACTGGTTTGTTGATAAGTTTTTTGATGCTTACATCCGTTTTCTGTTGAATAGACATTTCAGCAAAATAGAGGTGGAGGGTATTTGGCCAGTCACTGATGAAAGCCAACTGGTTATTGGCAACCATGTGAGTTGGTGGGATGGCTTTTGGGTCTATTATCTCAATAAGAAGTTACTGCGCAAGCGGTTTTATGTGATGATGCTTAAGCAGCAACTTGAACGAAATAGCATTTTGAGTCGTATTGGTGCATTCTCGATAGACCCTGGTAGCAGATCGGTGGTGAAGAGTCTCGCTTACGCTTCTGATAAACTAAAGGAGGCAGGGAATTTACTGGTGATTTATCCGCAGGGGGTAATAACATCTGTCTATGCAGGCGTTCCTTCCTTTAAAAAGGGTTTAGACCACATCATTTCCAAATCGGGCGTGAAAAGCGTACTCTTTTATGTGGCGCTTACCGATTATTTCTCGCAGAAAAAGCCTGTGCTCACCTTTTATATTGGTTGTTGCCACGTAGATGGTGTTGCGCATGTTGAAGATATGTACCGCGAGTTTTATCATGCCGCGGTGGCCAGACAGGCGCAAAGAATCAGTTGATTTAACCAACCATAATTAAATGACAGGCATCTTTTTTTATATCTCCATGTTACTGATGGCCATGTTGCTTATCCGCTTTTTGGTGGTTTGGGTAAATTATGTCTCCCAGCCATTTTTGCCTACGGTAAAAGGTGATGCTTCGCAGCCCATGGTATCCATTCTTATTCCTGCCCGTAATGAGGCAGCCAATCTTCAAGTACTTTTGTCTGCACTAAAAGAGGAAGTTTATCCAAATCTTGAAATCATTGTATGTAACGACAATTCCACCGATACCACCGCTGAAGTGTTGGAGTTGTTTCGGCCTCAAATTTCGGTGCTTAAATGGTTCAATGGAAAAGAGCTGCCCCAAGGGTGGGTGGGTAAAAACTATGCATGTCACCAATTAGCTCAACAAGCATCGGGGCAGTATTTACTTTTTTTGGATGCCGATGTGCGCATTGGTGCCGGAGTGGCTCAGCGTGCTGCTGATTTTATGATGCGCAAAAAGTTAAGTTTACTCTCTCTGTTTCCTCAGCAAATTATGCAAACGGCAGGTGAAAAGGTTATTGTGCCACTTATGAACTGGATTTTGTTGTCCATGTTACCATTGATAGCAGTCCGGATACCCTGGTTTAGTTCTCTTGCAGCAGCAAATGGTCAGTTTATGATGTTTAGAGCCGATGATTACAAGCGTTATCAGTGGCACTTAAAAGTGAAAGGCAACAATGTGGATGACATTTTGATTGCACGGCTAATGAAAAAGATGCGTTTGAAAATGGCCGTTTTGGTTGGCAATGGGGATGTGTTTTGCCGTATGTATGGCAATAAAGATGAGGCTGTTGCAGGGTTTGCGCGTAACATCCATCATTACTTTAGTGGTAACAGAGTCTGGATGCTCTTTTTTGTGGCAATGGAGTGGTTGCGATTGCCCTTGCTGGCAGTGATGCAACAGTGGACTTATTTTGCAGTAGGTGTGGTCATGGTTTTTATGATGAAAGTAATGGTGGCGCAAATCAGCCGACAAGAGATCAGGATGATTATCGGAAACCACTTTACCCATCTTTGGTTTTTATGGAAACTGGCCAAGGAAAACCTCACTTTATCGCATCGGGGAATGATTGAGTGGAAAGGACGCCAGTATCAGATAAAATAAAACTGTGAAACCAGGTTTAAACCCAATTTCACAGTTTGTGTATAAGAACCAAGTTCTTAATTGTTATTTCCTGAAAACATCCTTCACTTGTAATTCGGTAATTGAGCCAAACTGTGCTTCAAGTGCCTTCATGTCTATCCGCTTTTTATCACCTACAATAACAACTGTGGCAGGCCTGTTTTTCATGTAATTGGCGTGAAATTCCTCGATTGTGTCAAAGGCAGCATCATCAATCTGAGCATGGAAGAACTTATTGGGGTCACTGCTAAACCCTCTCTGTTTCCACATGGGAATTTGATGTGATAGGCTTCTGAATGGCGGCCTGGATGACCCAATTGTAAGCTTCAGATTGTTTCTGATAAATTCAACACGTTCCGGCTTCAATGGTAATTCGGATGTCAACGAGGTAAAGGCATCCAACGCTTCAATGGTTTTGTCGGCCTGAGTAGACATAAATCCGATGTATAGTCCCGGGTTGGTTCTGTCGTATGGCAGACCATACCTTCCGGTAGCCGCATAGGCCAATGAACGAAACTCTCTGATTTCCTGAAACACGATGGAGTTCATGTTGGCACTGAAATATTCGTTAAACAGAAGGCATGCAAATTCATCCTCCTGATTGTTTGTAGTTGCCGGTATCAAAATGTTTATCCTGCTTTGGACAGCTTTCTTGTTGTTTATAAAATATACAGTGGGCGTCTCAGGCAGTTCTGGTTTTAACGAGAACCACTGTTCAACAGGTTGCAGGTTGTTTATTCCCGTGAATTTTTCAAGCAAGAGAGTTGCCATTCTTTCGTGCCCGATAGTGCCTGTGTAGTGAAAATCAGCACTTCGTTGCATGGCTTCTCTAAGAAGGTTCGAGAGCTGCAGGGGTGTGCTATTTTTAATCTCTTTGTAAGTTGTGTATTGCATAAACCTCGATCTACTGTTGTAGAGGGCATAATCTCTAAGTGCAGCATGTTGATTCCACATGTCCTTTTGCTGCAATTTTCTTTCCGTTTTGCGGCTATTGGCAATTTTCTTCTTCGCTTCATCTGTTAAAACGGGGTTCTCCAGCAGTGTATTTACCAGTTCGAGGGTTGGTTCAATGTTCTGCTCAAGGCCTGTGAGGGTTATTGTAAAGAAGTTGTTGTCTACCGATGCATTTATTTCACCACCCAGTTTTTGAAGCTCTTTTCTGAACTCAGAAAAACCAAGTACGCCATTGCCGCTATTGTCAAAAACATTGGCAATAACATTCATCTCTGGTCGTTCAATGGTGCCTTGCCTAAATTTTATCTGGAGGTCGAATATTTTATTGACGTGGTTGTTAACATAGTAATAGTCTGCGTTTTCGGCAAGTTTCCCGTAGTGATAGTCCACATTCTCTTCAATAAATTTCGGAGCGGCATCAATCACTCTTATGGAATCAAGCTGTAGGGCATATTCCGATTTTTCCTCGGTGTTTTGTGGCGTAATGGGCTTGTAGGGAGGCTTTTCTACCTTATCTTTTTTGGGGAACCCCATTCGTGAGTGAAGTACGAGATGGTTTTCACCAAAGTATTGTGATGCAATGCGCATAACATCTTCACGGGTAATGCTGTTAACCTGTTCGCTATAGGATAACACATCATCCCAGCTCTGGTTGTGCAGATAGAGATTTAGTATGGCATAAGCCCTGCTTTCGGGCTCTTCAATTTCCAACTGTTTTTCTTTTATCATCGAAGTTTTAACGGCTTCAAGCAGATCATCGTCAAACTTTCCGGTTTTGAGTTTTTCGAGTTGGTTGAAAGCCATTCTTTCAGTTTTTTTGAGTGACTGGCCAACCAATTTGGGTACGAATATTAAAAAATGGCCACCAAGATCTTCAAAGTATAGCCCTTGTATGGTGCTTTCCAGCCATTTGTTGTTATTGGTGAGTTCGTCGAGCAGTCCTGTTTCTGAATAGTTTGAGAGCAGGTTACTACATACATCCAATGCCACCCTGTCGGGATGCCCGTCTGGTACGGTATGAAACCCGATAACACCAATTTTGATTGGCATTAATCGTTTTTTTACCTGATGGCGTCCTTTATATGGTGTGAGTTGGTATGTTGGGAGCTCTGGCAATGGTTTGTATTGCAGTCGGCTAAATTTTTCCTCAATCATAGGGGCAGCGCTGTCGGGGTCAAAATTCCCTGTAAGTATCAGCGCCATATTGTTGGGTACGTAATACGTCTCAAAATAGTCGCGCATTTTACTCAACGAAGGGTTCTTTAAGTGTTCAGCCTTTCCGAGTATGGTATGATCGCCGTATGGAGTGCCCGTAAAGAGCTCTTTTAAAAGTGTTTCAATAAATGGCGTACCCATATCATCGGCATACATGTTTTTCTCTTCGTATACTGTTTCCAGTTCACTCTGAAACATCCTGAATACGGGGTTGATAAACCGGTGACTGTATAGCTCAAGCCATTTTTCCATTTGCCCGGCAGGAAATGAGTTATAATAGGCAATGCAATCATAAGAGGTAAAGGCATTCACGCTGGAGCCACCCATCTCTTGTATGATGCGGTCCAATTCGTTGGGAATTGCAAATTCAGCTGCCTTGAGTGAGAGCTCGTTTATTTTCAGCTGTATTTGTCTTCTCTCAGTAGCATCGATGGTTTTTCCAAGCTTATCGTATTCAACTTCAATGCTGTCCAGATAAATCTTTTCTGTTTGATAATCGATGGTGCCCAATACATCGGTACCTTTAAACATAATGTGTTCAAAGTAGTGGGCTATGCCGGTGGCATCTTTTGGGTCGCGTTTGCTGCCACCTTTTACAACTACCATTCCGTAAACCGTTGATGCTTGTGAGTCAGGGTTCAAGAAAATTGTGAGTCCGTTTTCAAGTTTGTAGCTGATAAGATTCAGAGAGGTGGATGTGGATGTTTCGCTCCATACAGGGAGCCACAGCAGCATTAGGAGAAGAAACGTGCCGAATGTCTGTTTCATAATAGATAAGATTAGGGTTTGTAAGGTCGGCAATATTTATTGCGCCTGAAAAATTTATGTTATATGTGATATAAATGTAATACTTTCTGACAATATGCGTTGAAAACTTTATGAGATTTCATCGTTGAGACGGCATTTTTCTAAGATATGCCATAAACAAACCTATTTTTGTAAAATCTTGAGCCTGTTGTAAGCCATTTTGAGTTTTAGATTGTTTTAATGGTATCAACATCTTGGGCTATTTTGCGCCACAACAAGAATTGTAACAATGTGGAGAACTGATGTCCGAAAACTGGTGGCAGCTGTTTGGGCAGTTTTTCGATGTAGTATGTCTGTTTTTAGGAGGGTGCATTTGATACAACTTTCACTATTATGGAAAAGAGCAATCGACAAATACGTATTGGTTTTATTCTGATTATGTTTATTCTGATACCTGACGTTATCGCCGGGGCTACAGTGGAACAGTTAAATAAACGATTTACCAACTATTTTATCTCCGGTGATATTCCCGCCTGGAAGACATTGGTTGACAGTCTGCGTCTTCATAGGTTAAGTGCTGATAAAGAAAAGGTGCTTCTCTATGCAGAATATGGTTTGGTGGGCAATTACGTGGGGGCTCGCCGCACCGACGAAGCAAGGGTTGAACTTGGTTTTTTTGAGAGTCGCATTTCTGAGGCGCTGCGTCGCCGTCCCAATGATGCGGATTTGCACGCTTTTGCCGCTGCATCTGTGGCATTTAAAATAGCATTGAGTCCTTGGAGGGCGCCCTTTTTGAGCCGGAGCCACAACGACAATGTGCAGCGGGCCGTGCAGCTTGGGCCTGCATTAGGTCTTCCGCTAACCGAGCAGGCCAATTCGCTCTATTTCAGACCTGCTATTGTTGGTGGCAACAAGTCAGAAGCTTTGAAGTATTATGAGGGGGCTTACAGGTATTATAAAACTCACATGCCGGATCATTGGATGTGTTACAACGTAGGTGCCTGGCTCGGACAAGTTTATGCCAACCAGGGTATGACGGCAAGGGCCGAAGCAATATATCTTGAGTTGCTTCGAAAAGCGCCCGGATTTAAATGGGTGAAAGATGAGCTTCTGCCTGACCTGAAAGCTGGAAAAGTCCAGCAAAATGCGTTTTTTGAGGGGGTTGAATAATTTTTTGATATTGACGAAAGGTTAAATTATTTTGACGAAATAGTTAAAATCGCTGACGAACGAAACAGAATTGATTTCTTCTCGTAGAAAATGGAACTAAAACCTGATGCTATGAGAAGTTCTACAATTTCTGCCAACATTATCGTTTATATTGCTTCTGCAATACTCCTGATTTTTCCTGTGCTTTCGCATTCAGAAAACTTATCTGAGGCTTCAGCATTAACCTGTACTGATTGTTTTACTTCCGAAATTGTTGATGTTTCGACGCGTGACAACTGCATCACCATCACCATACAAGTTGTAGCTGAACCCGGCTGTAGATTTGCCTTATCGCATTTAATGGTCGCCGTTCCCTGTGGTGTAGTAACATCTGCTCAAAATACCGGAAACTGGAAAATGGAGCTGAATGTGACTGATCCAACTACGGGTATAAGTGGCTTAAAAGTTGACGACATAAAAGGTTTTGGCGAAGATGGAGAACCTGGCTCATTTCAGGTGACCTATACAGTCTGTGCCATCGACAATCTATGCCTTGATTTGATTGAGAATGGAGTGTATCGTTTAGCATATAAGGCTGCTCGATGTATCTTTTTTGAGGAGATTCAGCCGGATGTGATTGTGGTACCATTTGAGGCTGCAATTGCAGCTCAACCCGTTTCCTGCTTCGGCTACTCCGATGGTGCTGTCGAAGTCTCTGTAACCGGCGGAACAGCGCCATACTCCTTTTATTGGACCAATGGTGCCGAAACCCAACGTATCGAAAATGTTGCTGTTGGAAATTACTCCGTTTTAGTGCGCGACGCTTCAGGGAATGAGATTCTCCTGTCTGAAGATGTTACCGGACCTTCACGCATAATCATATCCGGACATATTAACCATGCCACTTGCGCCAACTCCGATGGAGCCATTAACCTTAATGTGACAGGTGGATTGGGCGGTTACACCTATTTATGGGCTCATGGCTCGCAAACAAGGGATGTTGAAGGCCTCCCATCGGGAAGTTATAGTATTACTGTTACCGATGCAGGAGGTTGCCAATCCCGAATTCCTTTCTTTATAAATAGCCAAAGTCCTATAAAAATTAATGCCGTTACAAACACTGTTGAGTGTCATGAACGTGCATCCGGAAATATTACCCTTGAGGTGTTTGGCGGCACCGAACCTTACACTTTTGAGTGGTCAAACGGTGCCAATACAAAAGATATTTCAGGTGTTGATGCCGGTACATACAGGGTGACGGTTACCGATGCAGCCGGATGTACCTTGATACGTAACGTAACAATAAACAGAAAAGTGTTTTACATGTCGGCCGCTGTAACTCCGGCAAATTGTGCCGGCGAGGGTGGTACAGTGGTGCTTACACCAAATAATGGTGCCGGCCCTTATGTGGTAGA
Organism: Alkaliflexus imshenetskii DSM 15055; assembly: GCF_000517065.1. Taxonomy (GTDB): domain Bacteria; phylum Bacteroidota; class Bacteroidia; order Bacteroidales; family Marinilabiliaceae; genus Alkaliflexus; species Alkaliflexus imshenetskii. The sequence goes on from NZ_KI912105.1 coordinate 3,203,173, forward strand.
ATGGAGCAATGGCGCTTCCGGACTCGAGCTTCATGATGTGGATGCAGGGGCATATTCGGTTTTGGTGACGGATGCCAATGGCTGCCGCATTTTGCAACAGGTGGTAGTTGCTTCAAGCTCCAATTTGAAACTAAATGCTTCCGTATCATCTTCAGGCTGTAGTCCTGTTGATGCTGTCTATAACGTTGAATTAAGCGCTTCCGGAGGAGAGGGTTCTTATTCCTATTTTCTGGATGGCCAAATAGTAGAGCAATCTTTCACTCTAAACTCTGAGGGCGTGTACCATGTAGAAGTCAGGGACGAGTCTGGTTGCTCTGACGGGAAAGATATCGTTGTTGCCTATAAAGAGCAGATTCTGTCGCTTAATGTAACAATTAACAGCACCGACTGCATAACCACTGGCCTGACATCTGCTACGGCTCAAGTATCTGGTGGTACTGCACCGTATGTGTTATACTGGAACGGGTTGGAGGGGGCATTCAACAGAACCGATTTGGTACAGGGCAGTTATTTGGTAACTGTAGTTGATGCCAATGGTTGTTCTGTATCAACAACAGTAGAGGTTTATTGTGATGACAACATGGACAATGACAATCAGGATAACGATGACAATCAACAAAATCCTGACGGTAATAATCCGAATGATGGTGACGCTGACGATGGCAGCCACAATCAGGATGGCGACAACTCTGACGGTAACACCATTGAAGGAAATCCGGGAGATGGTAACAACAATGACAACAATGACAACGATGACATTGATAACAATTGCATCATTGGTTGCATCTTTATAGATAAGCTTGTGATTACCGAGGTTGGTTCAGACTGCTTTAAATATGAATACACTTTTGTCACAGATGGATCTTGTCGCTACGCCTTATCACATCTGGTCATCGATTTAAATGGTAATGTGGCTTATAATGTCTCAAACTCGCGGGGCTGGAAGTTAGAGGTAAACTCAACAGATCCAAAATCTGGTTTGCGCGGCATCAAAGTGGATGACATCTCTGGTTTTGGGAAGAAAGCAGGCGACCGATTCACTGTTTCTTTTGAAATGTGCAATGCCATTGGATTTGATGCTGAAAGTGTACTGGTGGCTTTAAAGGCCGGACGTTGTCTCGAAATATCAAATCTTGTCATAAGTACAACCATGATGGTTGAGCCTGGCAATGTGAATTTGAATGTTTTTCCAAACCCATCTGTTACAGATGTTTGGTTTGAGTTTGTTTCCTCGGCAGATACATCCGGTTCTCTCGTATTGTATAACGAGAATGGCACTGCTGTAGCGCGTTTGTTTGATGGAACTATTAAGCGTGGTGAAACCTATCGGGTGAAATATTCCGGTTCGGCCAGCGATTCACGAATCATCTTTTATCAGTTCATCACCGGAATTGGTAAACTTGATGGAAAGTTATTAAGGGTTAAATAAATAGGGTTTAGTTTTTGTTTGTTCTTGTTCAGGGAAAGGTTTTCTCAGCAGATGGCGGGGTTTAGCAGGTATAAAACTGTCCGCAGCTGTTGAGGAGACCTTTTCAGTTTATGCCGGACATCCCACTTATTTTTTCCAAAATGGCTTGTCGTTGAATTTTTCCCGATTCAGTTCTCGGAAGCGGATTCAGAACATAAATTCTGGCGGGGATTTCGAATTTTTCCAGTTCTGTTTTGATTGCTTCCAATAGCTTTGTTGGGTTTGGAGGTGGATATTCCATAACCAGCACCACCTGCTGTCCCAGCGATGGGTGAGACACCGCTGAGATGACAAATGGGATATCCATGAGCGGCCTGATTTTTTCTTCTATCCGCTCTGGCGATATCTTTATGCCGCCGCTGTTGATGATGTTATCAACACGTCCCAAAATATTAAAACTTTTATCTGGATGAATAATTACTAAATCGTTGGTTACTATTTTATGCTCTGATATGTCCGGCACATGCAGTATCAGGCAACCACGTGCATCTTTTTCGGTGGATATTCCCTGAAGGGGCACAAAGCTGCTTTGCTTTCTGTCTCCGTTAATTTGTCGCAGTGCCACATGGGAGAGGGTTTCAGTCATGCCATAGGTTTCAAACGCTTCAAATGGCATGTTTTGCAGTAATTTATCCAGCGTCTCATCTACCTTTCCACCGCCTATGATTACTTTTTGCAGGTGATGAAGTCTTGGTGAATGCGACTGAATTTCGTTGAGCATTTGCATGGGTGTGAAAGCAGCAAAATCAATCCTCTGGTTAATGTTTTTTAGTGGATGCCCCGATGGTTCAGTGGTAATTAGGTTGAGGCGTCCTGCCAAAGCACGTATTACCATCATTTTACCGGCAATAAATGATACCGGAAGGCAAAGCAATGCCGACATGCCGGGTTGCAGTTCAAAGAATTGAATGGTGCGTAAAGCAGATGAGAGCATCGACTTTTTCTGCACCTGGATTGGTTTCGGAGTGCCGGTAGAGCCGGATGTGGTAACGGTAATAGATGGAGAATCGTTCCACCATTGGCTCAGGAACATTGAGAGTTCCTGGTGTCCACTTGCTGAAAGCTCTGTAATACTAGTGGCAGAATAACTCTTTCCATTGATGATGATGGAATGGTATGTTTGATTGTCGGTCATCCTTTGGCTAAAATACAAACATTAAAATAACGCCAATAAAGATAGCAATACCGAAACTCAGCAGTGTGCCTACCACCACATATTCCGATTTAAGCGTGTCTTTTTCGCCAAAACGGAGGATGGATTTGGCTGCAATTAGCAGACCAACCGCCTCAAAGCGGCCAATTAGCATAAAGGTTAGGGTGAGCAGTCTCTCCATATTGCCTATAAGTTTTCCGGCGTTGGGTAGCTCTTTGGATGAGCTCTCAGTTTTTGGCGCTGAAATGCGATAAAGGTTGAACAACTCGCGGATGAGTATGTTGGCGGGTTTGGTGCAGAACAAAAATGCAAAAACAATAAAAAGTGTGCGTTCTGAAAATACAATTCTAAACCAGGGTTCTATGGGAAAAGTGTTGCAGTACCACCACGTTACACCAACCAATACACCAAGGTGTAACATCTGGTCAATAAAAAACAGGTAACGCCTTACTTTGTAGCTTCGGCTGAGCATACTTTTAAGCATGTCGATGATGGCGTGAAGCAGGGTTATGGTGCCTGCTGCAGCAATAAATTGCCATTGAAACGACAAGAGCCACGATGTGATGAACACAAGTGCCAGATGCATCAGAAAATACCGGCTTCGTATACCTGAACTGTTTTTGTCTTCCACCCATTTGTCGGTTTGAAAGAAAAAATCGGCAAGTAAATGGGCAATGAGCTGTAGGGTTAAGAGTTGCAGGAAATTCATTTTGGGAGGTTTTTGATGGCTTGGTTAAACCGGTTAACAGTTTTTTCGATGGCATTCCATCCGGCACTTCTCGAATGCTGATTCACTGTGGCCTGGGTTATTTTTAGCTGGCTCGCAATGGTTTCTTCGTTGAGCCCCGTTAGTTTTAGCGTAAGTACTTCACATTGCCGGGCAGTACATTTGGCAAGCAGCACATCAAGCAGAGCCAGCACCGGCTCAAATTCATCTACAACGGGGCGTATTGTGGCATCAATAAAAAGTGTGGATTTGATTACCATGCGTTCGCCGTGTGGATTGCTCTGGCGACTTATAAGACGACCGGAGAGGTAAATGGCTTCTCCATCGATGATGCCTTTTCGCGGATTAAAACGGGTGATGGGGCCAAGGCCAATGGCAAGCCGTATGCCGTGCATTCGAAATAAGGCAATCTCTCTTTTTTTCGATTTGACATCGATTGGATGCGATTTGATGAAGCACTTGATTATCAGTGCTACACGCAGCGCTTCTTCCGGGTCGGGAATGTAACATTCAAGGTAGTCTCCCTTTATGACACGCGCATAAATGCCAAACTCTTTTTTGAGCAGTTGTATGAGTTTTTTCAACCGCTTTTCGAGAGCTGCGCGCCCCTTGGTACTTAGCGCAGTAGATGCAATTATGTCGCCAGATATGGTGGCTTTCATGGTTATTGGTTTTCGGGATTTAAATATAGTGAATTGACCGGATATTTGTTTGATGTGTTGATATATAACTATAGAGTGTGTATGGGTAATGTGGTTGTGTCATGGTTTGAAATAATTCAGTTTCTGTTTTAGCGTTATGCAACGCAGGGGTGAAAACAAATATAGCTAATTATACCTTTAATTTATAAATACATGCGAATATAACTATAAATGTAATTTAAAGGTATATTTACCTATAAAATACATTTATTGGTAAATAGTACTGTAACTTGTATTTATAGATGATTTAAGTTATAAATTATATGTTGACTTTATTATTTTTTATTTTTGGCTTACTTGTGTTGATATAATATTTTGATAGTGTATGTTTTGAATATTGATGTGTGTTTTCTTTTTAGGGCGTGTTATGGCCACAACTGTTCAGAATATGTTACACAATATTTATATTTAAACAGATTCTAAATTGCATACTTGGGCTTGTTTTGTATTTTTTTATATTCATATATTTGTTGCATCAACATGTAAGACAGGGGTGCCTATAAGCGGCTGAGATCATACCCTGGAACCTGATACGGATAATACCGGCGAAGGGAGTCTGTTTTCTTTCTGATTGTTTTTCCACTGTTTATCTGTTGATTTTTTTGGTGCTTAGAGAGTTGTTTACCAATGTCTTTGGGCAAAGTGTTTTTTGCTGCTGCGTGAGGGATAGAAGCGAAAACCCCGAATCCCGCCTTTTTTGGCGGGAGAGGAGTTGTAGCGGATAGCCCGGTCCGCTTCTGCGGACACGCCCTGAAAATGGATGTTTTATTTAATGCTCTGAACTTATGGTGTTTAATGTAAATGGGGAAGTTCGGGAAGTGGATGCCAATACGCTGAATGAACTTGTGTTTGTTTTAGGTTTACCTGTTGAGGGTGTGGCAGTTGCGGTGAATGGCCGAATTGTATTGCGCTCGCAATGGGATGATTTTCGGTTGCAGGGTGGTGAGGAGGTGATGGTTATTGGTGCAACCAGAGGTGGTTGATAGTTAGTGTTTTATCTGTTTTGAGTTAAGTGGATTAATTTGGAAGATATGCAATATATTGTGAATGGTGAACCGCTGAAGGGTTCAAGAAAAATATATGTGGATGGCAGCTTGTTCCCGATTCGGGTGGGTATGCGCGAGGTAGTGCTTTCTACAGGTAAATGTCCGGTTACAAATCCGGATGTGGTAACGGTTTATGATACCTCGGGGCCATTTGGTGATGCAGGCTCTACTGTGGATTTAACACGAGGGTTATTGCCATTGCGTGAAGATTGGATTGCGGCGAGAGGTGATACCATTAAGTTGGAGGGTTTGAGCTCCGAGTACGGAAGGGCACGGCTGGCAGATGAAGCACTCAACCATCTGCGTTTTGGGCACGCGAACAAAAAGCCGCGTAAGTCGGCTGGAAAGCCGGTGACGCAAATGTATTATGCGCGCCAGGGCATTGTAACGCCCGAAATGGAGTATGTGGCCATACGTGAAAATCAGCGACTTGAGTTGCAAGGCGCACTGGATTATACACCGATTACGGCTGATATGGTGCGCGAAGAAGTGGCAGCGGGACGGGCCATAATACCTGCCAATATTAACCATCCGGAGTGCGAACCCATGGTTATAGGCCGTAAGTTTTTGGTGAAAATTAATGCAAATATTGGCAATAGTCCGGTGGCTTCTGACATTGCATCGGAAGTGAGTAAATCGGTGCATGCCATACGCTGGGGTGCCGATACGGTGATGGATTTGAGCACTGGTGCCAATATACATGAAACACGCGAATGGATTTTGCGCAACTCGCCTGTTCCCATAGGCAGCGTGCCGCTCTATCAGGCACTGGAAAAAGTTGGTGGAAAGGCTGAAGACCTTACATGGGACATTTATCGCGACACGCTTGTTGAGCAGGCAGAGCAGGGGGTGGATTATTTTACCATTCATGCGGGACTGCTGCGTGAGCATATTCCTCACACGTTTAACCGGATGACGGGGATTGTGTCACGCGGTGGATCAATCATGGCTAACTGGTGCACGGCTCACCGAAAGGAGAACTTTCTTTATACGCACTTTGATGAGATATGTGACATTTTAGCGGCTTATGATGTGGGCGTTTCATTGGGCGACGGTCTGCGGCCGGGGTCGCAGTATGATGCCAACGACAAGGCGCAGTTTGGGGAGTTAATTACATTGGGTGAATTGACGCAAAGAGCCTGGAAAAAGCACGTGCAGGTGATGATTGAAGGGCCTGGACATGTACCAATGCACCTTATTGCCGAAAATATGGAGATGGAGCTGCGCCATTGTTTTGATGCACCTTTTTATACTCTGGGGCCGCTGGTTACGGATATTGCACCTGGTTATGACCACATAACATCGGCCATAGGTGGTGCCATGATTGCTCAAATGGGGGCTTCGATGTTGTGTTATGTTACGCCAAAGGAGCACTTGGGACTTCCAAATCGTGACGATGTGAAAACCGGGGTAGTCACATTTAAAATTGCTGCTCATGCTGCTGATATTGCCAAAGGGCACCCGGGAGCTCTGTTGCGCGACCACGCAATGAGTAAAGCCCGGTATGAGTTTCGTTGGCGAGACCAGTTTCACCTGGCTCTGGATCCTGATACGGCGTATGCATTTCATGATGCCACTTTGCCTGATGAAAATGACAAGTTAGCCCACTTCTGTAGTATGTGTGGCGAGCATTTTTGCAGTATGCGCGCCAATCGTAAAATACGTGAGGGTAGCGAAGTTTAATTCAATTTATTATATCGCCAAAATACAGATGCCATGCTGATTGTCATTACGCATCCAGAAATAGCAAGTGGAGAGGCTTGTGCCATTGAGGCTCTGATTGAGGCCGGCGCTACTTATGTGCATATTCGCAAGCCGGAGGCTACTACAGAGCAGGTGTCCTGTTTGGTTGAATCCATATCTCCTGCTAGTTATTCTGCGCTTTCAATGCACTACCACCACCAATTGGCTAAGTTATTTTCGCTGGGAGGGATGCATCAAAGTAAAGGTTTTATACTTCCAGATAGCGTGGGATTTAGGTATAGTGGTGGTTGTCATTCCATTGAGGAGTTAAATGCTGATTGGGAAGGGTTTAACTACCTCTTTTTAAGCCCCATATTTGATAGCATCTCAAAGAGTGGTTATTTGTCTGGTTTTGATGCTATGGATATCAGTACGTTAATGGAGAGCAGAGCGAAGTCAGCACCAAAGTTGATTGCATTGGGAGGTGTAAGCTACAACAATGTGGATTTGGCATATTCCATGGGCTTTGATGGCGTGGCTTTGCTGGGTGGGGTGTGGGATATTTGTGAAGGAAAGGTGAATCATGCAAATACGGTTAAACGATTTAAGCAGATAAAGTTACAATGGGAAAGCAGGTGCCTGTAGTTCTCTCCGTTGGAGGATGGGATCCTTGTGGAGGTGCCGGACTGGCAGCTGATATAAAAACTTTTGAGGCCAATGGCGTAAGGGGTATGGGTGTTTGTTCGGCAATTACCTCACAGGTAGAGGATAGTTTTAATTCGCTGAAATGGGTGGACTCTGACTTGGTGCAATCGCAAATTTGTACCCTTCTTGGCAATTACCATTTTGACGCTGTAAAGTTTGGAATTATTGAATCGATAGACCAGCTTTCTAGGTGGATTCATATTCTGAAAAAGACCAATGATTCTGTTAATCTTGTATGGGATCCGGTGTTGAAAGCCTCTGCCGGTCATGACTTTCATGCCAGGATAGATACCGGTCGCTTTTTTGACCTTATAAGGCAAATAACTTTACTTACGCCCAATTTGCATGAGGCAGAGAGTTTGTTTGGTTCCACGGAGCCCATTGCCATACAAGAGATTATCCGCAGAAATGCTTCTTGTAAGGTGCTGCTGAAAGGAGGACACGCGGGTTCTCACGCAAATGATGTTTTAATCGATGCTGAGGGGATTACCGTAATCGAAGGCGTTCGATTTATCAACAGTAATGGAAAACATGGCAGCGGATGCGTGTTCTCTGCCGCTGTGTGCGCTGCGCTTGCCAAAGGCGCATCTCTGTCCAATGCCTGTGAGTTGGCCAAACGGTACACCGAGTCTTTTATCCTTTCTGATGATGGGTTGTTGGGATGGCATTTGTTTGGATGATGTGATTCATCGAGGCTGTTAGAAATTTGCATTAAATCTGTTTTAAAGATTTTTGAATATTAGATACTTAGAATGATAAATATGATTAAACCGCAAATAAGTTCGATTTTATAATCTTTCACATCTACTCTATCTGTCTAATATCTAAAAGTCTTCGCGTCTATAACATGTTTTATAAATTAAGTTTAAACAGTTAGTTAAACTATCAATTTAAATAGTTGCTTATGCGAAATGAACGGTATAGCCCCTTGATGTTTGTCACTCCTGAAAGCCCACTGCCTGATTTGCTACTGCTCATTAAGGCGTTTCTGGAGGGTGGCGGACGCTGGGTTCAGTTGCGGATAAAGAATAGCGTCCAATCAGATTGGGTGTATGCAGCTACCCAGGCGTGTGCGTTGTGTCATGGTTTTGGTGCTACCTTCATTGTAAATGATAACCCTTATGTAGCACTGGCCTCCGGTGCCGATGGCCTGCATTTGGGAAAGTACGACATGACTGTGGCCGATGCCAGAAAAATTGTTGGCAATGAGATGATTATTGGCGGCACGGCCAATACGCTGGATGATATGTTGGCTCTGGCAAATGTTGAAGTGGATTACATTGGTCTTGGCCCGTTTCGTTTCACCAGTACTAAGAAAAATCTCAGTCCAATAATCGGCATAGAAGGGTACAGCCACATTATGAAAGCTTTCAGGAGCCGTGGCAGCAAAATTCCGGTTACTGCCATTGGCGGTATTCTGCCCGAGGATGTGCCTGATATTGTGGCAACCGGGGTGGATGGCGTAGCGGTTTCAGGCTGCCTTGGAACCATATTCATGGCTGAAGAGAATACCGCACGCCTTTTTAGTTTGCTTTCAGAAGTTGCAGTTAAGTAGTTGGTTCAAATTGACATACAGTAAAGAGAATAGTTATATGAAGCCATTAATTATTGCAGATAGAACATTTAGTAGTCGGTTGTTTACCGGCACAGGAAAATTCAGCTCCAACCGGATTACTGCCGAGGCTATCAGAGAGAGTGGTAGTCAGTTGGTTACGGTAGCTCTAAAGCGAGTGGATTTGGATGCACCTCACGACGATTTGCTTGAACATCTGAAGATGCCCGGGTTGAATTTACTCCCAAACACATCGGGTGTGCGAACGGCAGCTGAGGCGGTATTTGCAGCGCAGCTGGCCCGTGAGGCGCTTGGTACCAATTGGCTTAAGCTGGAAATACATCCCGACGCCCGTTACCTGTTGCCCGACCCGGTTGAGACGCTTAAAGCCACAGAAGAGCTTGCTAAAATGGGTTTTGTGGTTCTGCCATACATCCATGCCGACCCTGTTTTGTGCAAACGTCTCGAAGATGCGGGTGCCGCGGCTGTTATGCCACTTGGCTCGCCCATCGGCAGCAACAACGGCCTTCTAACAAGAGCGTTCTTGCGTATTATTATTGAGCAATCAAACGTGCCGGTTATAGTTGATGCGGGCATTGGAGCGCCGTCACATGCGGCTGAAGCTATGGAGCTGGGTGCCGATGCCGTTTTAGTGAATACTGCCATTGCCTCGGCTGTTAATCCTGTGAGTATGGCAAAGGCATTTAAAATGGCAGTGGAGGCTGGTCGCGCTGGCTATGAGGCCGGGTTGCCGGCATTGTCAAGAGGTAACGAGGCTTCGCCTACCAGCCCGCTCACGGCTTTTTTATCGTCGTTATAATTCTCTGTTTCTTATCTATCAATTCGTTGTATATGTCGTTTTACAATCTTTATAGTGCATATAACTGGGATGAAGTGGCTGCCTGCATACAGACCAAGACGGAGGCAGATGTGCGCGTTGCTATTGCCAAAGATAAGCCCGGTCTGGAGGATTTTATGGCTCTGGTGTCACCGGCAGCAGACGCTCTCCTCGAAGAGATGGCACGCAAAAGTTACGCGCTTACACGGCAGAAATTTGGTAAGGTGATGCAGCTATACATTCCCCTCTATCTTTCAAACTTTTGTGAGAACAGATGCGTTTACTGTGGCTTTAGCAATTCAAACAGGTTGAGGCGCAAGGTGCTTTTGCTGGATGAACTGGAGCAGGAGGTGAGTATCATACGGCAGCAGCCCTTTAAGCACATTCTTTTGGTTACGGGTGAGGCCCCGGTTAAAGCTGGTACCGATTATTTTATTGCCGTAATTAATCAGCTAAAGTCATCTTTTAGCCAGATATCGCTGGAGGTGCAACCGCTCTCAACTACTGAATATGAGTTGTTGGTGAAACAAGGCTTGTATGGGGTTTATGTCTATCAGGAGACCTACAATGAAAGGCGTTATTCTAATTATCATCCTGCGGGTCGCAAAGCTGATTTTCGTTATCGGTTGGAGACGCCCGACCGACTCGGCGCTGCCGGCGTTCGAAAAATTGGAATCGGAAACCTCATTGGATTGGAAGAGTGGCGCACTGAGGCTTGGTTCACGGCGCTTCATTTGCATTATCTTCGCAAAAAGTATTGGCGGTCAAAGTACTCTATTTCGTTTCCAAGATTGCGGCCTTTTACCGGTGAGGGGTTTCAGCCAAATTATGAAACTACGGAGCGCAACCTGACGCAACTCATTTGCGCCTATCGGATTTTCGACCATGAAGTGGATTTGTCTCTTTCCACACGTGAGCGGCCAATGTATCGCGACAATGTGATGTCGTTGGGCATCACAGCCATGAGTGCCGGAAGCAAAACCGGACCAGGTGGTTACTCCAATGGTGAAGCGTTAGAGCAATTTGCCGTTAACGATAACCGCTCTGCCGATATGGTGGCCGATGTGATACGTTGTAAAGGTTATGAACCGGTATGGAAGGATTGGTCTATGTTCTTACAGATGGCATGATTGCAACTTCCGGGCGGGAGTTGATTGTATCCTGATAGGGTAGATTTTTCTCTATATAATCGGTTTTGGATTTTTTTTATGTGTATTGATAAATCAATTGGATGATATGCGTTACGCTCGTCACATGTTGCTTAATGGGTTTGATGCCTCGCACCAACAGCGTTTGGCCAAATCATCGGTAATGGTAGTAGGTGCAGGAGGATTGGGTTCTGCATTGCTGTTATATCTTGCTGCTTCGGGAGTTGGGCACCTGGGAATTGTCGATTTTGATGTGGTTTCAGAGAGCAATCTTAATCGCCAGATTCTGTATCATCCCGGGGTTATTGATAATCTGAAGTCGCACGAGGCAGCACGCAGGGTACGTGAACTCAATCCCGATTGTAAGGTCACAGTTCTAAACCGCAAGATTACCGACGACAACGCCGTGGATTCCATTAGAGGGTTCGATGTGGTTGCCGATGCCACAGATAATTTCATTGTGCGCTATGCCATCGATGAGGCATGTCGAAAACTTTCTACGCCATTTGTTTACGGAACCGCGGAGCAGTGGGGCGGGCAAATTTCCGTGTTTCATTTTAACGGGGCTGCCGGATATCGTGATTTATATCCCGAAAGTCCTCCGCAAAGCCTCCAGCCACCGGGAGTGATGGGCCCGATGCCAGGATTTATTGGCACGCGTCAGGCGTTAGAGGTAATAAAAATCATCACTGGTCAGGGCGAAGTGCTAGCTGGTAAACTCATGGTTTTTGATGTGTTGAACAACCGAAACCATGTTTTTGAGATAGGGTGAAGCATGGCGTTTGCTCGGGTTTTGGCTTCAATACATTTTTTTTGGTATTTTTGATGATGTTACATCATTGTTACAACCATTAGGCTATGACAACAAAATATCAATACCAACTGGAGTTTAAAGTACGCGATTATGAGTGCGATTTGCAGGGAATTGTGAATAACTCAGTGTATCAGAACTATCTGGAACATACCCGGCATGAATTTCTACTGAGTATAGGACTCGATTTTGCCGAGCTTTTTAGCCGCGGCATTGTGGCAGTTGTGGCTCGTGCCGATTTGTCTTACAAAACGCCTCTGAAAAGCGGCGACAAGTTTGTGGTACGCCTCCGCGTTGAGCATGAAGGGGTGAAGTACATCTTTTATCAGGATATTTACCGCCTGCCCGATGAGAAACTCTGCCTCAAAGGCATCATTACCACTACAAGTATTGTGAATGGACGGCTGGCCGTATCAGAAGACATCCGCAACGCATTGCAAAACGCAGGAACGCTTTAGTTGCCAATCATCTTAAGAAGTTGTGCCATAATGAATCCCAAATAATTCCCTAAGGCAAAACCTATGATGCCGATGGTGAGACCGGGTACAATCAGTTGACGGTTCTTCAATGCTCCTGCCACCACTGGTACAAATGGCGGACTGCATATTAACGCGGTGGATGTGATTATTACCGTGTCAGTATCAATTTTAAATAATTTTGAGAGGATTACCTGAACCACAAGTGATCCAAATACCACCCAGGCCACATATAAAATCACCTCCAGAGCAGCCGTCATTAAAATCTGAACATTTGCCATTGATGCAACCACAATGCTGAATACCAGAACAAAGTACATCCCAAATTCAAAGGTGCGTGGTGTGGCGTTTATTTTTGGTGTTATCGATAAGGTGAGTGATAGTGTGGTGATAAGTAGCATAATTATGGCCATCTGCATACTCTCCGGAACCAGCAATGACACCGCTACGGAGGCTCCCACAACAAGTATAGCTGCCAGAAGTGCTTTCAAAAGTGGAGGTATATTTACCTTCTTTAGAAGTTCTGCATAATGGTCTGATGTGTCATTTGTTTGTTCAGCTTGGGCTGATGTTTCTGAGATGGATGGCCTCAGAACTTTTGCAAAAACCTTTTGCCCCAGCGATACCAGAAACATAAGGTAGAAAACCCCAACCAGTAAGTCGGCCGAATGGGTTACCAGATAGAGTGATTCGTCCACATCCAGAATCATTTTCAATGCTGCCAGATTTGGGGTTCCGCCTGTATAAACCCCAACAAGCAGTCCGCCTACTTTCCATGCTTCCGGAATAGCTTCCCTGAAAATGAAATATCCTGCAGTTATCATCATGGTTACGCTGGCTATTCCAATCATCAGACTAAAAAATGATTTTCGGGCTAGTTTGGATACCTCTTTTAAGTTTGTTGAGAATAGCATTAAGGGAATTGCCAGAGGAATGGTCACACTGATAATGAGATTCTGCACTGCAGCGCCACCTGCAGGAATGAGGCCTGTATTTGCAAGTATCAACCCCAATGCATATGCCACCACCACCGCGCCAATCTTTTCCAGAGATTTAAAACGATGACAAAGGAACAGTACAAGGATTGGCGCTAAAAAATAGAATAATATAAGGAGCACCAGCATAGCCTATTTTATGTATAAAATTTGTGCGGTTAATTTAATAGTATCACAAAGTGTCAAACAAAACAGGTTAGGTCACAATCAATCGCAAAAGTGGAATTAATATAGCCGTAGCCAGTCCCATTAAGCCAATGCTCAGGCCGCTGATTGCGCCTTCGATGGCCCCTATTTCGATGGCACGTGCTGTGCCTATGCCGTGAGCGCTGCTGCCCATGGCCAATCCACGGGCTATTTTACTTCTGATGCCGGTTTTATTCAATACAAAAGGACCAACAACTGCACCAAAAATTCCCGTAACCACAACCACCACAGCTGTGAGGGATGGCAATCCGCCAAACCTTGCCGATATGGCAATGGCAATGGGTGTGGTCACAGATTTTGGCTCCATGGAAGCGATGATGATTTCATCTGCACCCATCCATCGGGCAATGAACACCACAGATACAATTCCTATGACACTGCCTGTAACGATGGCCGTAAGTATTGAAAGCATATTTCTGCGTATCAGTTTTACCTGCTCATACAACGCGTAGCCAAGCGCCACCACCGATGGCCCTAACATGAAATCAATTAAAAAACTACCCTGCTCAAAAGCGGCATATTCAACTTGTAACAGCGACAGAATGGCAATGATGACCAGAATGCTGGTGAGCACAGGGTGAAGCAGGCTCAAACGGGTCTTTTTATAGAGCCATACTGCCGCCAGATAGATGCCAATCACAAATGTTAAAGTGAAGGGCTGCATGGTAAATAGTGTATTCATCATTTCTTGCGTTCAAGTAGTTGTTGAATCCAGCCCACAGAAACCATCACCAATAGGGTGCTTATTACAATTGTGGTGACGATGGCTGGCAATGCCCCACTGAAATAGTGTGTGGTGGCCATCAATCCCACGCCTACCGGCACAAAAAAAAGTGCCATGTTACCGGTTAAGAATATGGCCACTTGCCTGACTTTCTCGGGTTTTACCCATCCGGCCAACAGGCTGACGAACAGCAGAACCATGCCAATAACGCTGCCGGGTATCAGTTCTCCCATCACCATGCTAATAACTGTTCCCAGCGTGTAAAACAGAAAAATGATAAATATGCCGTACATATTTGTTTTATTGATATTTGGTTGTTAATGATTATATGCTGAGTAACTTCTTACTTTTTGTCTGAATTGTTGGTTTGATGTCTCATGCAATAAGTGAATTTTCAGATTGTAAGACTTGTGTGACTTTTTCAGAATAAGTTTGCGAGGATGATTCACACGTTTAGGAAAACCTGTCTCACCTGTCTCATATCTCACAATCTTACATCTGTTTTTCTAACTATCTAAAGTCTAATCATCTTACATCTAATCATCTTTTTTCATCTCTCTTTTTAATGATATTTGCAAAGAGAATGAAAAAATGTGAAATGGCCGATTTTTTCGTTTTTTTTTCAGCATTTTTGAATATCAAACATCGTCAGTTATGCACATTTGTTTCATCATTGCAATGGAGGCCGAAGCCGCTTCTCTAATAGAAAAATTTTCACTGGATGAGGTAACTCATTTTGCATCCGGACTGCCTATGTGGGCCTGGAGCGGATTGCAAGGTGCTGACCAAATTTCTGTGGTTGTGAATGGCAAGGATGCCGATTACAATCTGGATTTAATTGGAACGCAAGCGGCTACCTTGTCAACCCATCTGGCCATAAACCACTTTAAACCCGATATGATTATCAGTGCCGGAACAGCAGGTGCTTTTCAAAGCAAAGGCGCAAATATTGGAGACGTCTATTTGAGTTATCCGCATGTGGTATTTCACGATCGTCGTGTGGACATCCCGGGTTGGGACAAGATGGGTGTGGGGCGTTTCCCTGTGTATGATGTGCGCGAAATGGCACTTACCCTGAAATTGAAAACGGGTGTGGTCACAACCGGAAACTCGCTCGACATGCCCGAAACGGATGAGGCAACCATCCGGGCAATAGGAGGAGAAATTAAGGAGATGGAGGCGGCTGCCGTGGCCTGGGTGGCGTCGTTGCATAAGGTGCCAATGTTTTGTGTGAAATCCGTCACCGATTTGGTTGATTCAGCACATCCCACCCACGAGCAGTTTTTAAGTAACCTGCGCCTGGCAGTGGAAAGTCTCACAGAAGTTTGCCTGAAAGTAGTTGGGTATATACTTGTACATAAGCCATAAATATCTGTTTTAAACCTACTCTTTGCATTCATTAACACCCTTTGCAAGGTTTCACCACATTTTATGGGTAACTTTGTGGCCTTTTTACGGCTGTTTTGTAAATATTGTTTATAATCAGACGGTTACATTCTTACTCATTCCAAGGAAGTCAATAAATGATTACAGTATCCAATCTCGCCATTCAGTTTGGCAAAAAGTTTCTTTTTCAGGACGTTAATGTGAAGTTTACTCCCGGCAACTGCTACGGCATCATTGGTGCCAACGGGGCCGGAAAGTCCACGTTTCTCAGGCTTATAAGCGGAGAGCTTGATTCTACCCGCGGCTCTGTGTTGCTTGCACCCGGCGAGCGTCTGTCGGTTTTGCGTCAGGATCACCATGCTTTTGACGATTTTAATGTGCTCGATACAGTGCTCATGGGGCACGAAAACCTTTGGCAAATCAGTAAAGAGAAGGATGCGCTTTACGCCAAAACGGAATTTACCGAAGCGGACGGCATTCGTGCATCCGAATTGGAAGAGCGTTTTGCCGAAATGGACGGCTGGAACGCCGAAAGTGATGCAGCGTCATTACTCAGCGGCTTGGGCATCAGGGAAGAGCTGCACAGCCGCCAGATGAGCGAACTCAATGGTAAAGAGAAGGTGAAAGTGCTGCTGGCACAGGCATTGTTTGGAAAGCCCGACAACCTGCTGCTGGATGAGCCTACCAACGACCTCGACCTTGAAACCGTGCGCTGGCTCGAAAACTATCTGGCCAATTTCGACAACACACTGCTGGTGGTGTCTCACGACCGCCACTTTTTAGATTCTATCTGTACGCACATTGTGGACATCGATTTTGGAAAAGTTCAGCTGTTTGCCGGAAACTATACTTTCTGGTACCAGAGTAGCCAGCTGGCTCTGCGTCAGCAATCGGCTCAAAACAAGAAGGCCGAGGAGAAGAAAAAAGAACTTTTGGAGTTTATTCAGCGATTCAGTGCCAACGTGGCCAAGTCGCGACAGGCCACAAGCCGTCGTAAAATGCTCGAGAAGCTTAACGTGGACGAGATTCAACCCTCTACACGCCGCTATCCAGGTATTATTTTTACGCCAGAACGTGAAACGGGTAATACCATTCTTAATGTGAATGGATTGGCTAAAAAGAGCGAAGATGGCACACATCTGTTTAAAGATGTTACATTTACCGTTGAGAAGGACGAAAAAGTGGTTTTCCTATCGCGTAACCCGCATGTGACAACCGCGCTTTTTGAGATTCTGAGCGACAACGATCAGCCCGATGAAGGGCATTACAAGTGGGGAGTGACCATCACCACCGCTTATTTGCCAATGGAGAACAGCCGCTTTTTTGAAAGTAAGCAGACGCTGGTAGAGTGGTTGAGTATGTATTCGGCAGATACCAGTGAATCATTTTTACGCGGTTACCTCGGAAAAATGTTGTTCTCAGGAGAGGACATCTACAAAAAGGTGAACGTGCTCTCTGGGGGCGAAAAAATGCGCTGTATGATTGCGCGCATGATGCTTCGCAATGCCAACGTGATGCTGCTCGATAATCCTACGAACCACCTCGACCTGGAAACCATTCAGGCATTCAACAACACCCTCACAGGCTTTAATGGAAACATTCTGATGAGTTCGCATGACCACGAATTTATCAACACTGTTTGTGACCGTATCATTGAGATTACGCCCAACGGAACCATCGATAAGCTAATGAGTTATGACGATTATGTGAACGATGAAGGCATTGCAGAACTGCGACGCCAGTTGTACGGTGATAAATAGAGATTGTGAATTGGCACCCCTATAGTGTCATCAAATATCAAAAGCCGGGATTCCAATATTGGAATTCCGGCTTTTTGAGTTGAAGTTGTATTCCTGATTTAAATTAATGGATTTTGTATGATGGAAGAATTTAATTAGATCGTAAAGCGTATTAGAATTTCTCTACTTTAATGCATCTAAGCGCCTGATATTTAAATGTATAAAATCCAGTTGTCTAATATCTAGTTATCTAACATCTAATTATCTAACATCTTTTCTCTACAATATAGCCGGCTCAAATACTGGTGCGAGCGCATTTATGACCATTTCAGGTGCTTTCATGGGTTTGCGGGTGTTTGCGTCCACAAATACTACGGTGGACTCTGCGCTGCAAACCAGCTCGTTACGTTCGTTTCTAATCTCAAATGTGAAGTTAAACCTCACGGCGGGCATTTCATGAATGATGGTGGTAATTGTCAGAGGCTCGTCGTAGTGTCCGGGTCGATGGTACTTGAGGTTCATTCCAATAACGGGCATCATGATACCAGATGCTTCCAGATTTTTGTCGTTTATACCAAACTTACGCAACAGTTCAGTTCTGGCCTGGTGGCAATAAGCCACATAATTGGCATGGTACACATATCCCATCTGATCCACTTCATCGTAGCGTGGCCTGATAACAAAAGTGTCTTTCAGCATAATGTTGTTTTGTTCTGATAAAGCTCGTTGCCTATTGGTGAATTGCCATTTAGTTGCTATGGCTGTTATGTTTTCTGTTATTAGAAATTTGCGTTTTTGTATTTTTGTGGTGCTGTTTTACACCAAATCATCCATTTTTAAAGTGCGCAAAATTAGTCAAATAAAGGTGTGTGATACTCGCCTGAAGCGTAAAAGTTACGAAAATTAGCCATTTATTGAGTTCTATTTATTTATTTTTGTGCCCATACATTTCTGGTTTTCGTTTCAAGCTGACAATCCTCACCCCATAACAGAGTCTAAATGGGCATATTTGTGCCTGCAAAACATTACAATATGACATCTACCACCAAAAAGAAGAAGAGTTTTTTTGACTATTTTCTGAATTTTCTGGAAAGGGGGGGGAATGCCCTACCACATCCGGCTACTCTTTTTGCCTTGTTTGCTCTTAGTGTACTGGCACTTTCAGTAATAGGACATTGGCTCAATTGGCAGGCTGCTCACCCGGCAACAGGTGAGATGATACAAACGGTAAACCTGCTGTCCAAAGAAGGGTTGAGCCGCGTGTTAAACGAGATGGTGAATAATTTTACCTCTTTTGCCCCCCTTGGAATTGTGTTGGTAGCCATGTTGGGTATTGGCATTGCAGAAACGAGTGGCCTCATTGGGGCATTTATTCGTATGCTCGTACTGTCGGCTCCCAAGCGCATCCTTACTTTTGTAATTGTATTTGCCGGCATTATGTCCAATGCTGCCAGCGACATTGGCTATGTATTGTTGATTCCGTTGTCGGGCGTCATCTTTCAGGCCATGGGCAGACACCCGTATGTGGGAATGGCTGCTGCTTTTGCCGGTGTTTCCGGGGGGTTTAGTGCCAATCTTATCATAGGCACCATCGATCCGCTTGTGGCTGGCCTTTCTGAGGAGGCAGCACATATTTTAGACCCATCCTACCACGTGAATCCCACGGCCAACTATTATTTTATGGTCGTCTCCACATTTTTAATTGCATTTGTGGGTACATGGGTTACCGAGAAAATCATACAGCCACGCTTCGGGCTATATGAAGGTGAGGTGAAGCAGGAAGTGATTGAGCCGCTTTCAAAGCAGGAAAAAAAAGGAGTGCTATGGAGTTTGGCCGTAATGGTTTGCTGGATTGCTGTGATATTACTCGGGCTTTTGCCATCCGACGGTATTTTGCGAGGCGAAAACGGTGGTTTGTTGTCCTCACCTGTTATCAGGGGCATTATAACGTTCTTGTTTTTAATTGCCGGAAGCATGGGGGTGGTTTATGGTGTTATTGTGGGTAAATTTAAGAGTGATACCGATGTGGCCAACGGCATGGCGCAAAGTTTAAAAACATTGGCCCATTATATTGTTTTGGTGTTTTTTGCAGCCCAATTTGTTGCCTATTTCCGTTGGAGTAATCTGGGCGTTATCATGGCCATCACGGGCGCCGAGACTCTGGTAGAGGCAAATATGGGCGTAATTCCATTGATGATTCTCTTTGTGCTGCTGGCTTCCATGGTCAATATGCTTATGGGCAGTGCCTCGGCCAAATGGGCCATCATGGCACCTATCTTTGTGCCCATCTTTATGTTACTTGGCTATTCACCGGAGTTGTCGCAGGCTGTTTACCGTATTGGCGATTCTGTGACCAACGTCATCTCGCCCATGATGAGCTTCTTTGCGCTTATCATTGCCTATTTTCAAAAATATGATAAGAATGCCGGATTGGGAACCATCATTGCCACCATGATTCCTTATTCCATCGCATTTTTTATCGGATGGTCAATTTTATTGATTGTTTGGATACTTACTGGTTTGCCGCTTGGCCCGGGCGCAGAGCTTTTTTATGAATTACCCGCAGCCGTTGGCAATTGATGTTACAAATCAAAGTGGTAAGATTCGTTTAGTGTGTCGCCATTGAGCCATTTTTGGATGAGTGATGCATCTTGAATAAAATCATGTAGCATCCATTCCAGTGGAGCCTCTTTTGAGACGATCTTTTTTTCATCCAGCGCGGTGACAAAACCATGATTGAGGTGACGACCGGCGTCGAGCATAAAACCAAACAGCGCAGGTTTCACCTTTGGATTGGCAGGTGTGTTGTACTTTTGTATGCAGGTTTTAACATCCGACGAGAGGTATATGCGACAAGCCATTGGGCGCACCTGATAGATCGAACACGCACCGTTTTGCAGCAGGGGGCAAGGCTGGTTCACAGTAAGAAGTTCCTTGCCTGTTAGCGCGCGCGTGTAGGCCGATTTTTTTGCAGCCTTTTCTGTGATGAGCGCTATCGTTTCTTTAGAGAAGCGTTGCCTGATGTATTCGGCTATGATAAGTATTTCGTGCGTGAGGGCAAATACCGGTTGATGACAACACCAGGCACAGCCCATTTTGCAGTCCACCGATACACCGTTGCGGTTGCATCGTTCCAGAAAGGAGGATGTCAATAGATCAATCTGCTCATAAAGCTGCTGTGTGGTGTGTGTGATGGCAGACATATTTGATGCATCTGTTATGGCATTGCCAAGGTTGTAGCCATCGTTAAAAAAGAGTTGTTCGTAAGAGTTGTTTGTCTCAGCCATTGTAATACATTTGAATTGGCCTGAAAGGTAGTAAATCACCAACAATTTGCACACATTTACATCAAACGATACGGGATAAAAAACAGGGACTGCCCTATGAAGACAGTCCCTGCGCAACACCCAATTAAAAACCCTCTAACTCTAAACAAACCTCAAATTAAAAAGACAAATCTTCTTCGCCGGCAACAGGTACTTTTTGCTGCACCTCGTAAATGTGGCGCACGCATTCGCCTTTGCTGCCAAATGGTGAACTCATGGCCAACAGATGCCCTTCTTTGCTGCGCAAATGAAAAACATATCTGCCGCTCTCTGTTTGCCACTTATCAAATTCAATATGGCCGGTGACTTGACGCCGCAATACAGCAATGCCATCCTTACACTCAGTTTTGGTTTCAAAGCGCGGACTCCACAATACAGGACGATCCGCGGAATCCTTCAAGAAGAACTGGTATCCTCCTTCCGATTTTCTGTTAATTACAAACTTCATCATTTTTTGTTGGATAAGGGATTGATAAACAAACTCACTGGTAATACATACAATGATTGTTGGTAATTGATCTCAACAAAAACCTATGATTGGCTTTCGCTGCGGTTCTGATTTCAATAACCTTTATTCGTTAATAAATTTATATTATGCTATAAACCTGTCTCGGTTATTATATAACTTGTTTGGTAAAGCCCCTTAATTCGTTCGGATTTGGTTTAGTCGGTTTGGGATATCATTCCTTATTTTGTTTTGCCTGTTTTTATAGGGCATGTTAATCTAAGTTAATACAATAGGTGACAATTGTCAATATCCAATGTCAACTATTTTTATTTTGAATAATCGATTTTTTATTATCGGACTCATTTTTTTTCTTATGAAAAAGAATCATACTGTTTATTGATGCAGTATTATGTGTGGTATGTACATTAACTGTCAAAACGATTGGTAGTAGGGCTTTTTAATACCTTTTTTAAGTTGAGAACTGCTGAAGAACAGAGTCACTTTTTAGTGCCAAACACCGAGAAAATTTGATATAGCACCATCTCCTTCTATAATCTGCATGTATGGTTTTAATTAAAATGATGCTTCTTTTTATTGGACAACTATAAAAATTAATCATATTTTTGCTTCAAATATAATCCGGTATGCCATGTATTTCTCTTCAAACTTACGACTCCTGCGAAAGCGTAAAAGTCTCACACAGGACGATCTCGCCTCCATTCTTGGAATTAAGCGGCCAACATTAAATAATTACGAGAATCAGATTTCGATGCCGCCAGTGGATATGCTGGTTAGGTTCTCCGACTATTTTGGCATATCCATCGACACTTTGGTTCGGATTAATTTGGAGTTACTCTCCGGCTCTCAGTTGGGTGAACTTGAAAATGGCTATGATGTATTTGTGCGAGGCGCCAGGCTTCGCGTACTAACTGCCACGGTTGGCAACGACAACGAAGAGAACATTGAACTGGTACCCGAGAAAGCAAAAGCCGGCTATCTTACCGGGTTTTCTGATCCTGAATACATCGTGTCGCTGCCGGTTTTCAGGTTGCCATTTCTCGATAATGCCCGAAAGTATCGCACGTTTCAGATAAGCGGCGATTCCATGCTGCCCATTCCACCGGGTGCTTATATTACCGGTGAGTTTGTACGCGACTGGCTCACAATTAAGGATGGACAAGCCTGTATTATCTTCACTTTGAACGATGGATTGTCGTTTAAAATAGTGGAAAATCATATTAAGGAAAAAGGTGTGCTCCGATGCCATTCGCTCAACTCGCTTTTTGAACCATACGATGTGTCTGTGTCCGATATCCGTGAGATTTGGAAGTTCGTTCATTTCATAAGCTCCGAATTGCCATCAGGGCATATTGAATTGGATCAGATACTGCGCACATTAAACGGCATTCAGCATGATGTGGGAGAGCTGAAGAACAAACTCCTCTAATGTTGGTTTAAACTATCGTTTTTCAATTTTTATAGCAGATTATCCTATTTTTGTATTAATCAACCATTTTTAAACCATAGAATGCTGAAAGAATAAGGTCATCTCAGGTAATTCCTTAGTCACTTTGCTTCTCTGCATTTTGCCATCTAATTTTATGACCAACATCAAAGCCTGGATTGTATCGTTTAGACTTCGCACTTTACCACTTGCGTTTTCAACCATTTTCATGGGCAGCGTGCTCGCAGCTGAGATGGCGTTTTTTAATGCCAACGTAATGCTATGGGCTTCGCTTACAACGCTCTTTCTACAGATTTTATCCAATTTGGCAAACGATTACGGCGACGCGGTATCCGGAGCTGACAATGCCGATCGTGTAGGACCTCAGCGCATGATCCAAAGCGGGGTGATTTCGCTTGCGCAGATGAAGATGGCCATGTATATCTGTGGTGTATGTGCTTTTGCATCCGGTCTGATATTGCTATGGATATCATTTGAAGGCGTTTGGCTTCAGGTACTTTTTTTATTGTTGGGAATGGCTGCCATTGCTGCTGCCGTAAAGTACACGGTTGGCAGCAGTCCTTACGGTTATCGGGGACTTGGTGATGTGTATGTCTTCATTTTCTTTGGTTTGCTGGGAGTGGCCGGAACCTTTTTCCTGCATAGCAACTACTGGTCGTGGGGCGTGCTGTTACCGGCATCTACCATTGGTCTTTTTAGTGCCGGAGTACTTAACCTGAATAACCTGCGCGACATTGAATCAGACCGTAACAGCAATAAAATCACGCTGGTGGTGCGCATGGGCGCTAAAGCTGCTGTTTGGTATCATCTTGGTCTTATAGCCGGTGGCTGGGTGCTGATGGCTACGTATATTCTTCTCTTTTCCGAATGGCGCATATTTTGGCCAGTGGTTTTATCGCTGCCGCTGTTTGCCCGGAATATTCTGGTTGTTTTCAGGCATAATCAACCTTCTCAACTAGATGGAGAACTGCGTAATCTGGCCCTTTCAACGCTCATTTTTGTGGTTTTAAGTGCACTGTCTGTAATGTTTCTTTGATTTGTGTGCAGGTAGGTTTTTATAAATTTCTATTAGTATCCGTTATAATTTTGAATTTACTTGAATGTGTTTGTACACAAGGAAACCTGTTGTTTTTTGTTTTCCTGGGGACTGCTTTCCGCCTCAAGGAATTTTCGTTAAGAAAATCAAATTGATTGTCGTTTGAAAATCCGGGTTGTTTAAGCGTAGCGAGTTTCCCGGATTTTAGACAATTGATTTGATTTTTAGAAAATTACTTGTAGCGGCGGCCTTTTTTGCTTCCTTTTTGGGGCTGTAGCCAAAAAGGAAGAGCCCGTGCGGCTTGAGCACTTAAAAGATAGAGTGTGTTTTTACCGGACAATAATGTCTCTTTATTAAAAAACAAGTAATGCTACCCAACACATACCAGGCATCGTATCAAGCTTACCAGCTTCATTTTAAGGAGCCTGGCGGCACTTCCAGGGGCGTTCTGTTGTCTAAGATGAGCTACTTTGTTACGGTGTGGCGCACCGGATTTCCTGAAATTAGAGGTGTAGGGGAGTGTTCCATCCTGCCAGGGCTTAGTCCGGATGACAAACCGAATCTTACGGAGATGTTGGATTGGTGCTGCAACAATGTAAATGAGATTGAAGGTGATTTTCACGACAGACTAATGGAGTGGCCAGCCATCCGTTTTGCCTTCGAGATGGCATTCAGGGATTTGGAGTTGGGTGGTCGAAGAATCTATTTTGATTCAGATTTTCTGAATGGTAGTCGAGGCATCTCCATAAATGGGCTTATTTGGATGGGCAACATCGAGGAGATGTCCATGCGCATTCGCCAAAAACTCAATGATGGGTATAACTGCCTAAAGTTGAAGATAGGTGCCTTGAATTTTGAGGAGGAGCATGCGTTGTTAAAAGGGCTGCGCAAACAGTTTGACCCGCAAACACTCGAACTTCGCGTAGACGCCAACGGAGCTTTCACCCCTGAAACCGCACCTGCTATATTAGAGAATCTGGCAAAACTATCGATTCACTCCATTGAACAGCCCCTAAAACATGGACAGTGGGAGGCTATGGCAACACTTTGCCGCAATACACCCATTCCCATCGCCCTCGACGAAGAGCTCATCTCCATCCACAATGAATCTCAGCGCAAAGAGATGCTCAACTACATCCGGGCACAATACATCATTCTAAAACCAAGTCTCACCGGCGGGTTTCTATCCTCTGAAAACTGGATTACCCTTGCATCTCAGGCAGGATGTGAGTGGTGGGTCACCTCTGCCCTCGAAAGTAATCTTGGCCTCAACGCCATTGCACAATGGACGGCTACGCTCCACAATGCCATGCCTCAGGGGCTTGGCACCGGGCAGGTGTTCACAAACAATGTGGAGTCGCCATTGAACGTGGAAAGAGGCGTGCTTTGGTACAGAAGTTAGGTTGGTGCATGCTTTTAACTATGATTCTCCCGAAAGCGCAGAAGAAACATCACATTGTTGGTCTCTTTGGGCTACTTATTCTCAAAATGAATACTCCATCAGCGTGTGCGACATACAAATGCATTGTATGATATGTAATTGCTATTTCTGCGGTTAAGTTTAAACCATCTCTTGATTCAATTCACAATTGTTGCTGGGGAATTCCCCGTTGATATTTTACGCCCTTCAACCATACCGATTTAAATTTTAACAGTTTATGCGCAGTGGCTTGTCTGTTTTCTATTCATGAGATGCTATAGACTCACTGTTATATGGGTTTTCCCGAATTTTTTATCACCAATTTTAATATGTTTATTATTGAGTCTTTTTTAACTTTTTAACTGCAACCAATTGAGCTTGTTGGCGTATAAAAACTCAATATTAATAACTATTTTTGTTGTTTTATTTTATGTGAAGCCGCTGTTTTTGCTTCATTTCAAATAAAACCAAACTGAAGATTAAACGTTTAAAATTGATATTACCGTTTTCGTAAACGGGTATTTAAGTGTTCGAATCGAATAAATTGTTGGTTTATGAGGAAGATATACACGCGAAGGACAATGATGATGGTGGTGGTGTTTGTTGTAGCAGCATTGTCCATCAACGCCCAAACCACCTGGTATGCATTAAACACAGGTAGCTGGGACAATCCCAATAACTGGACGCTGGATCCGGCAGCGGCAATACACTACAACCCATCCAATAGTTTTCCGCAATTAACCACAGACAATGTGGTTATTAAAACCGGTGTAACCATTACTGTTCCTGTTAAAGACCCGGCGCTTGTGCTAAATTGTGGCACTATTACCGTTGATGGGCGCCTCGATTTGGGAACTACCACCGGGCATGCTTTTGCTGTCATTCGTGGTAGCGGACGCATCCTGATGAAGGCTGACAACTTCCCTGCCGGTAATGCAACTCATTTTGTCACAAAAGGACAAGGAGAAGGAACTGTGGTTTTTCAGGGCAACTCATTTGCCATAACCAACACACGCACTTTCTATAACATGGAAGTTGAAATGAGTGCAGGACAATCGCTTGCACTTGGTGCCAATGTGATTCTTAACGGCAACCTGAATGTAATTACCGGGGCACTTAATATTGGTAACAGCACTACCGCTCGCACTTTGATTGTGAACGGAAATGTTACAGTTAATAATGGTGCCGCCTTTGGGGTGGGATCTGCGAATGCCACCCACTCTCTCGAACTTTTCGGCAATTTTACCAACAATGGAACTGTGCAGTTCTCCAATTCGGCACAATATGCAGCTGCCAATAATGGGGCTGTAAAAGTGCTGTTTAGAGGAGCTTCTAATAATAGTTTGGTGGCCAACGGCACTACCAACTTCTATAGAATGATTGTGAACAAAGGTGTTGACCAATCCTTTGTGTTGTCATTTTCTGCTAACAATACCAACAATTTCAAACTATTTGGTCCTGTAACCGGCACTACCGGAATCGATGCTTCTGATGGAACTTTGGGCTGGGAACAGCTACCAATTGTACTGCGCAATGGAACACTTAAGTTAGGTAGTAACATTGTTATTCCAATTTTAGGACACAATAGGGGAAGTAATAACCCAAGGGAGTTTACCATACCTCCAACATCTCGATTATGGATTGATGGAGCAAGTGTTACATCAGCACCCACACTGGGAGCCGGAGTGGAATGGAGCGGTGTCACAGTACGTGGTACACTTAGGGTTTCGGCGGGAGTTTTAACTACGCCTGCCAACTCTTCGGGGATAACTTATAGTGATAACGCTGCTACTCCTGCATCATTAATTGTTGAAGGAGGAACGCTTAATCTTACAAATATTCGCCGTCGCGATACGGAAGGCTTGTTAAACTTCTCTCAATCGGGTGGTACTATAAACTTTCTTACCGCTGGATACTACCATAATACTTGGGCCAATAATGGTCAAAATGCTGTTTTCTCATTGCCCGATAATCGTCAGGTTTTTGAAATGAGCGGTGGTTCCATGGTATTTGGGATTGCGAACGATGGTCACGTTGGTGGTATTAATATTGAGTCGCAAGAGGGTAATTACTTTGTTACCGGTGGAACAATTGAAGTGCGGGTTCCAATAGGTAGAGATTTTAAGATTCTGTCTAAAGCACCATTCTACAACCTCAGTACCGTTTCAACCGGCTCAACCCAAAAAGTTTGGATGACCAATCTGTATGGTGATAACAATGCCTATTTTGATGGCAATCTCGTTGTTTTAAATGATTTGAATATTGCTGCCGGAACCACCTTTGATCCGGGTTCGTATAATCTGTTTCTGGGCAGAAATCTAACCATAAACGGAACGTTTGCAACAGGAGGTAAAATAACACTGAATGGTTCGGCAAATGGTACAGTTACCAATAACAGTACTACTTTTACTATCAACAAACTATTTGTTGAGAAAGAGCAACCTTCGGCATTGATAAACCTTGCCGGTACTGGTAATTTTGCAATTACCGACAGTCTTACATTGGTTAGTGGTAATTTAAACATGGGCAGCAAGCAGGTGCCTGCACAAGGTCACATATCCCTATTTAACGGCAGCATACAAAATTCCGGTTCCGGGCGACTGGTTTTGTCGGGTAATACATCCAGGAACCTCTTCTCAGCAAGAGGTAAAGATTTATCCTTTGGGGTGATTGAACTCAACAAAACTTCCTCGGCTCCTCACATCACACTTACAAGTGCAGCTAAAGCCAGTGAGGTAATTTTTACCGGAAATCAAATTATGAATCTGGACATCCATAACCTCGAAATAGAAGAGGCCGGCACCTACAAAGACCAAACATGGACAGCAAACAGGATGTTCCGTACGGCCGGAAATGCTTCCGATGGTGGATTGACATTACCTGTGGTGTTAAATGGTAATTACGGAGCTTCAAATAATTCAACTGGAACAATCGTGCAAGTATTTCCTGTTGGTATTGATGCGGGCTATAATCCGATGACTTTGTACGCCAGAAATACATTAAATACATCTGGTATTGTGCGTGTTGTTCCCGTGAATAAGCAGCACCCAACAGTTGATGATAGTAAAAAGAATGATGCGATACCTTTTTATTGGCGTGTTTGGAATAATGTTGATGTAACAGTTAGTAGTTTGCGCTATCACTTTTTGTTTGGTAGCAATATTGATAACAATTTGCAAAAAGCCAGAGTTTTAACTGATTTTAACTGGGCAGAACCAAGTGCTTCTTTCCCAGGAAATACTTCCATTAATTTCGATTTTGGAGCACCTTTAGAGCAGGATTACACTTGTGGAAACCAATCAGCTTTTAACAGCATTACTCGCTTGTATAGTAAAACATCAGGAAACTGGAATGATGCAGCTACATGGACAACCAATGCCGATCATACAACAGGCACCGGTTCTGTTCCCAAATCGTACGATGTGGTTATAATTGGTGGTGCAGGAGCTACCAACCATAACGTAACCATCAGCGCCAATGGAGCAGTTGCCTCACAGGTTTACATCAAAGGAAAATCCGTAACCAACATTGGTGTTGGTAATGATGTAGTTGCGCCACCTACATTAACCATTGCCCATAACACATCGGGACATAATATCGATTTGATTAAAGGACATGGGCGGATAGTGCATCAGAATAACTTTACTTATAATAGTGATTACCCACGTATTAATGGCGATTATTCAGAGTTCTGCAACAGCACCGAAGCTATTTTGGAGTTTACCGGTACCGGAGCAGGCCCCAGAATAATGCCTGCCAATACTATTATTCCTGTTTATCCTAATTTGCATATTACCGGAACAGCCGGAACATCTCAGTTTAATGGTGGTGGTGACTTAAGAGTGAAAGGTAATCTGGTTGTTGCCAGTACTACTTTTAATTTGCCTGCTATAAATAACGGGATGGTTACGGTTGATGGTAATGTTATTATTAATAATGGTACAGTTGGCTTTACAACCGGATATAATCATCACATGACCATAAATGGTGATTTAATATTCACCGGCAATGGTACTTTCAATGGTCAATCAGGTTCAGCAGATAAAAACCTGTTTTTGAAAGGTAATCTGAGTTTGGGTAACGGAACCATTCAGTTTAACAACACTCAAAAGATTAATCTGGTATTTACAGGCAATAATTCTGTAACCTACTCAAAAGGTTCGGGAACTGCCAATATCTTCAGGGTAACTATTGATAAGCCGGAAGGGCAAAAAGTGCATTTTACGGCACCGTTTAATTTGGGAGCTGCAACCGATGGTGCTACTAAAGCCATTGTTTTGAAGTCGGGTATGGCACATCTCGATAATTCCGGTATTGACATCAATCTTTCAACGGGAGGTGCTGACTTTAGAATTCCATCAAATACAGTGCTGAACGTTGACAATGGTGCCAAAGTAAATATTGGAGGTGCCACCAATACAGGTTTATGGCTCGATGGCAGCCTGATACTCAACAATGGCGCACGAGCAAACTTCGACCGTGGCACAGGAAGTGCTCTGGATAACTACATACAATATACCGCATCTGGAAATGCTTCTATTTGGATAGGTAATGGTGCCCAGTTGCATGTGGGTTCACAAATACGACGTCAGACTACCACAACAGCAGGCACACTTAAATTTACACAGGCCAATGCCAATACCACTGTTCAAATAGCTAAAAACAGTGCGCCGGTTAATGCCCGTGGCGTTTTTGAAATCCTAAACGAGGGCTCATCTTTTGTACAAACAGAAACCGGCTCATCCTTTTCCATATTGCGCGGACAACCTTCGCCAGCCATTGCAGCACTCTATTTTGATCCGGCCTCGGCTTCTATTGCTACAGGCAGCGGCTTTGCGATAGGTGGTGGTGTAAATGGTCAAACCATCCGGATATATGCCGGCAAACCATTACAGGATTTAACTATCAATAGTGTTAATGCTCCTGTTGCGCAATTGGACGTATTACCCCTCACCCTCAACGGTAACCTCACCATAAACACCGGCGCCACCTTTAATGCCAATGGTTTGGATGTGAACATTAAAGGTAACATGGTAAATGCCGGAACTTATAATGCAGCAGGCAATACCACCTTTTTTAGTGGTATTGTAAATCAGACGCTTACCGGTGCCACCACCTTCCATAACCTTGTAAAGAATGGAGGAACAGCCCGACTCACTTTAAGCAGTGCAACGCCTGTGACTGTTAGCAATAACCTGACATTGACATCGGGCAGCTTTGATACTGGCATTAACAATGTCACCGTATTAGGAAATACAAGAATAGACCAGGGGTTTGTAACCCTGAGCAGTGGTGCAAGCGAAGGTTTTGTACTACAGGGAGCCACGCAGCAGCAATTGACCGGTTCAGGTACATTT
The DNA here is from genome assembly GCF_000517065.1 of Alkaliflexus imshenetskii DSM 15055. Classification (GTDB taxonomy): domain Bacteria; phylum Bacteroidota; class Bacteroidia; order Bacteroidales; family Marinilabiliaceae; genus Alkaliflexus; species Alkaliflexus imshenetskii. The sequence goes on from NZ_KI912105.1 coordinate 3,233,584, forward strand.
GCCCGATTAACTGTAGATAATCCCGAAGGGGTAATTGTGCCTACGCAGTCGTCGTCGGTAAACTATAGTGATCAGCTAAGGCTGAAGCGAGGCGTTCTGGATATTGGTCGCAACCTGATGATACTTGAGAAGAATGCTACAGTTGTGGCTGTGAATCCATTCTCGAGCAGCAATATGATTCAGACCAACCTCTCCTTTACCGATGCCGGAATCATGAAATATATTCCTGCCGGGGCGCAAACAGTTGTCTATCCCATTGGTTCAGGAGGCAAGTACACGCCGGTAACACTCAATGTTACTGCCAATACTGCTGACAATGGTTTTGTGCGTGTTAAAGCTGCCAATGAAGCACATATCACTGTACTTGAAGCAAATCGCAACAACGTTCTGAATTATAACTGGACGCTGGATGCAGGAGGCGTATCGGGCTTCTCGGGTAATGCCGTGATGCAGGCCATACCTGCCGATGCAATGGTGACTGCTCCCAATACGCTCAGCGATTACATTGCTGCACGTATTCTTGCGGGGGGTATCGACTGGAATAAACTGGAGAACATCATTCAGGGATCTGAGCTAATCGAAGGTTTTAATAAAGATACATACCAACTGGTATTTCGTTTTAACAATACAAATGCCACATTGATAAATGGCGATTATACTGCCGGAGTTGCTACGGCCATTCCCGACCAGGTGCCATCATACATCACCATGAATAATGGCAACTGGGCTGATGCCTCAACCTGGGCTACTTATAATCCAATTACCAATGTCACTGGAGCTGTTGGGGAGAATATTCCTGCAGGTGGACCACGTGGTAGCATTGTGTTTGTGAATCACAATCTTGCCATCACCGACAACTTTATGTCGGCTTACCGCACCCGAATCAATGCTACGGGCGTTGTGAATATTGGCAATACCATTAACCACCGTTTCGGGACCGTGGCCGGACAGGGACGTTTAATTCTGCAAAATGGATCATTCCCTGCTGGTACTTATGATGAGTTCTTTGCCCCCACAGGCGGTACGGTGGAGTTTGCCGGAAGCGGCAATTACGACATCCTCAGCGAGTTGCCCGTGGTAAACAATGTAGTGTTTTCCGGTACCGGCACAAGAAGATTGTCAAATCTGGAAACCATCATCTTCAATGGTAACATGGAACTATCAGGTCCTGTGTTGGTGAATGAGTTTAGTAAGATAAATGCTGTGAAAGGCAATATCATATTCAACAGCGGTAGTTACAATGCCAAAGAAGGAACAATCTCTATGTCCGGAACCGGTCCGCAAACAATTGGAGGAACAGCATCATTTACCGGAACAAATGGCTTGTATAACTTTGTGGTGAACAACAGTGCAGGTGTTACGCTCCAACGGCATTTAGAGGTGAAAAATGAGTTGGCATTTGTAAAAGGTGTTATCAGCACTAGCGATGCAGCCATCCTAACCATCGCCAATACCAATACAAATGCAATTACAGGCGCATCTGCAACCAGTTTTGTGAATGGTCCGTTACGTAAAAGCATCAATGCCGGAAATGCTTTTGCATATCCTGTGGGTAAAAGTGGACGCAATGGTGAGCTTTCTGTAAACAATGTGTCTGTAGGTGGTTTATGGATGGTCGAGTATTTTAATAGTGGTGCTGCGGATCGGGGTTCTTTTGATAGCTCTGTTAAATACGTTAGTGCCAACGAATATTGGAGCGTGACTGCCCCCTCGGCAAGTGCCAATTCAGTTGTAACCCTAAGGTGGGATGCCAATAGTGGTGTTAATCCCGATGATGCTGCTTTCAGGGTGGTTAGCTCAACAGGTTCGGGCTGGAGCGCTGTGGACTTTACCAACAAAACCGGCAACATGTCGGGTGGTACTGTCAACACTGTTTCGCTGGCATACAACAATAACCGCAGGTTTACCTTTGGTTCAAACAGCATCGATCCTTACACATGGACAGGCGCTGCAAACACCACAAACTGGTTTACTGCAGGTAACTGGGCTGGAAACACTGTGCCTTCAGCATCAAATAATGCCATTATTGCCACATCAACACATCAGCCTGTTATTGAGGGCAGTGTCATTGCACAAACCAATGACTTAAGTGTTAACAGCGGCGCCACCCTCACCATCAATCCCGGAGGTAAACTTACCATTAACGGCAATTTAAATATTGCCCAACCCGGTGGATTGGTCATCAAGAACGAAACAGGACAAGGAAAAATGGCCTCGGTGATTACGCATGGTGCAGTGGCAGGACATGCGAATATACAACTCACTTTGCCCAAAGAGCAGTGGTTCTATCTGGGTAGTTCCATCCAGAACCCAACATTTGGCAATTTCAGTCCCGGCGCCAATGGTAGTGGTACTTTTATTAATGTGTATCGTGATAAGTGGTATTCTACTTATACACAGCACAGCAACACAGCATTGCGCTCTATGGAAGGTATCGCTGCGTTTTACGTGGTTCCGGGTGCCGAAACTACCAAGCAACTCTCATACACAGGGGTTTTAAATACAGGAGCCATGAGTCGAACTTTTGTTGAGAATCGCTATCAACTAATGGCCAATCCATATCCAAGTTTCATCAACTGGCAGAATGATGCCGGTTGGGATCGGGCGAATTTTGAGCCTACCATCTGGTATCGTGCAAAAGTGGGCGAGGCTATGGCGTTTATAACTTACAACCGGTCTGCATTACCGGGCGCAAGAGTGGCCCTTTTCCCGGATGGAAACAGCACGTTCAACGAGGAAGAACTCGCATTGATAGCGCCTATGCAGTCGGTGTTTGTGCGTCCTCTCGCTGCCAATGCGCAGATTTCTGTTGACAATACCGCTCGTGCGCATGGATTGCCCATCTCGCAGCTTAAGAGCAGTAGCTCGGAGCATGGCGATGTGGTGCGTATTGTGGCTGACAATGGCGTTTCGCGCGATGGTGCTGTTATCTATTTCTCTGCACGTTCCACCGAAGGTATCGACTCAGGTGACTCTGAGAAATATAGGAATGATGACAATCGTGTGCCGGAGATTTATACAAAAGTAGGTGGTCGTGAATTGGCCATCAACGGCATGCCCCAACTGGTGGCAGCTAATCGTACCATTCCATTGTCGGTTCGTAACCGTCAGACTGGTGAAGTCACATTGACTTTCGACATGAGTTATTTCAACGGTATGCACTCTGTCTATTTGGAGGATAGAGATACCGGTGCCCATAGCAACATCACCCGTGGTGGCAGCTACACATATACTGTTGCAGAAACCGGTGAGCGCGATGATCGTTTCATGCTTCATTTCTATCAGGTGTCTACCAGCATAGAGCCAGACGTGGAAGATGGCCGTACATCTGCCGGCATCAATATTCTGAGTATGAATGGCAAAGTGTTGGTGAGCTTCACGCCTGAACTGCTTCAACAAGGCGAAGGTATCATTGAACTTTACACCATCGAAGGGCGCAAGGTAAGTGAGACCACTGCACGCAACAGCAGAACCATCATCATGTTGCCACGCGAGAGTGGCGTGTACATTGTGCGCGCTAAAGCTGGTGGAGCTGTTAAGAGTGAGCGGGTGATTGCTGCTAGCAGATAGATTATTCTATTTATATACAAATGAGGGCTTCACTTGCAGTGAAGCCCTCATTTGTATAATACACTTTTGTTTTAGCTACAATTTTAAACTTATTCTAAGGGTTTCACTTGCAGTGAAGCCCTCAACTAATATTGTCCTATTATATGTTTTTTAGGCATAAGGTATGTTGATGTGGCATTTTATTTACTCGATGTAGCAATGACTATTACACTTGATGCTTTACAGATTTTAATCTGCTATTATATAATTAAGGTGCCGGATGACCAATGGATTCTGATGCAAGTATCAACCCTCTGGCTGTGAAATTAATCCAAAATTAACACCTCTCTTTTTTTCTATTGAATAATGACATAACTCAGTTCACGGGAGTTGTCAATACCTTTTATGGAATATTTTATTCTTTTCATCACTATTATGAAGTCACTCAGCACAATTCAGTTAATTTTGCCCTCCATTTTAATAACTCTAATACAATTATTTGCGTACAAAGTACACCGAAAGTAGAATGCAATATTTTTTGATGCGTATCTTCTTGATTCACATAACGATATCTTTATGATAAACTTTGCCACTACAAATCTTTTCAGTGCTGACAAACGTTATTACGTGGCATCACTGTTTTTTACTCTATTTGCTGTTTTTGCTATGCCTTCGCTAATGGTTGGGCAAGGGGACATGAAAGTAGAAACATTCACAACTCCCGGCAACGGCACATGGACTGTTCCTGCCGGAGTAACTCAAATCACTGTGGAAGCATGGGGTGGTGGCGGTGGTGGCGGTGGTTCCAATAGTAATAATAATGGTGGTTCCGGCGGTGGTGGTGGTGGATATGCTACTTATACTATTACGGTTACTCCCGGACAATCTATTCCTTATACAGTTGGTGCCGGAGGTTCTGGAGGTGCTGCAAATAATAGTTTTGCGGGTAATGGTGGTAACTCAGCAATTTTATCTCTAACCGCCAATGGTGGTACTGGAGGTCGTGGGAATGCCGGTGCTGCTGGAGTTGGAGGAGAAGGTTCAGGTGGGATAGACAATGCATCTGGAGCCAATGGCGTTCAAGGTGGCAATTCTGGTGGTAACGGTGGTAATGGTGCCAATGGTGGTACAGGAGGCTTAGGTAATACCGATGGAAATGGAGGTAATGGAGATGCTCCTGGAGGAGGCGGAGGAGGTGGTGAAAGAAACAATGGATTTTTTGGAATTGGGGCTTCAAATCATACTGGCGGCGCCGGAGCCTCCGGTCAAATTCGCATATCTTACGTACCCGCATACCGTGCCGAGTTTATTTCGATGAACACAGGTTCAGATATATGGGAAACAGGCGAAACCAGAAGTGTATCCGTAACTGTGCGTAATACCGGACAGGCTACATGGACCAACAGTAACCCTGATGTCAATATCGGAGTTAAATGGAATGCCGATTCAGACTACCAGATTCGTGTGGATGCAGACAACCTGGCCCCTGGAGAATCACGTACTTATGAGCTTGCTGTAACAGCGCCAATGGCAATTGGCACTAACAATCTAACTTTTGATGTGGTAAATGAGGGGGCATGCTGGTTTGGAAGCAATCTCAATGTGTGTGGTCCCGGTAATGCAGTTTTTCGTTCAACCGATATAACCATCGCTCCAGTAATAAACAGATACTACAGTTACCAATCGGGCGACTGGAACAGTGCCAACACATGGACACAAGACCCATCGGGTACGTTATCCGTTAATCCGGCGGTACCGGGTCAATACGATTTTGTAACCATTCTTAATGGTCGTGATGTGTTTATTCCAAACAACAACAAATCGGTGTTTTCTTTGGAGATTCAGAATGGTGGTACGCTTGACTTGCGAACCTCAACTGGTCACAACTTTGGAATAGTGCGTGGCGAAGGTACTTTGCGTCTTCAAACCAATAATTTCCCGGGTGGTAATTTTGATGTGTTTACGACAGCAGGGGGGGGGACTGTAGAGTATTACAATCCGGCTGCAAATTTCACTCTGCAGCAACTTGAATATAATAACCTGACATTTAATTTTGCAGTGGCAACACGCACTGCAACGCTTGCAGGCAACCTTAACATAAATGGCAATTTAAACATAACTCGGGGTCGGTTTCAAATAGGAAATAATGCAATCGCAAGAACTATACAGATAAATGGCAATGTTTTGGTTGATAACAATGGTCGTATTCAAATTGGTACAAATGATACCAACCACCGATTTATCGTAAATGGGGATTTTACAAACTATGGTGTGGTAAGGTTTACCAATCAAGATGCCCCAAATTATACGGTTGTGCCAAACAATGGTCGTGCAGATGTGGTGTTTAATAACCCGACAGCCAATCAGAATCTCTATCTGGCAGGGCAAAGCGATTTTTATCGAATCGAGATAGATAAAGGTATTGACCAAACATTTGTTTTGAATATTGATGCAACTGCAACTGGAAATTTCAGGTTGTTTGGTATAAACAATGTAGTTCCCGGTACAAATGCGCCAAATATTAATAATCCCCACGCATTAGGTCTACTGACCGGTACGGTCAGATTGGGACAAAACATTGTTATACCATCTTTGGCTACCGGAACAACTTATACAGTTGATGAGGACGCCATGTTGTGGCTCGATGGAGCCAATGTTACATTTGGCGATGGAACAACAAGCGACGGAACTACACTTTTGTTGTATGGCGCATTAAAAGTTTCGGGTAATTCTATTTTAAATGACAACAGCAAACAAGGTATAGTGAGCCGCGCTACGGCCGCAATAATTATTGAAGGTGGGGAAATCACTACCGAATGTGTTCGTACGTCATATCAAACAGGCGTACACCGCGGTGCTTTTAATATGTCTGGAGGTGAGCTAACCGTTCGTGCCGTCAATTTGCCAAATCTTGGTGGTATGGATGTTTATCCTGCATTTACATTGCCTTATCCTGACAATACAGTTAATATTTCAGGTGGGGTAATAAATATTCTATCACCAAACCTATTGGGCAATAGTTCAGGTACAAATTTTAGTCTTTTAATTGGAGCCAATCCCAATAATGTAAGTATCACGGGTGGTGAGATTAATATAACAGTTCCGAATAACAGAAATGCGTTTATTCTTTCTACTGCTCCTTTATGGGATTTAAATATTATATCTACATCTAATAACAATTCGGCACAACCCAGAGCCTACGCCAACAATGCTACAATACCCGGTATTGCTGTGCAGCCTTTGGTTGTAAAGAACAACCTTACGCTTGTAAACAGAGGAGTGCTTACTTCAGGCAATGCCAATGCGGATGTTATTGTAGGAGGGAATTTTACAATAAACAATAATACCACCTATACCCCCGGCACCAACACCACCATTTTCAATGGTAATGGACCACAAACGTTTACCAACAGCGGAACGCTAACCGACGGCTTTAACAATTTGGAACTGGTCGGCAAATCCGATTTAACGCTAAATGGTGCTGCAACGTTTGCTGTACGCGGAAGCTTAACCTTGGGTAAAGAGACCATTTTACGTGACAACGGCCGTGTTATTACTGTTGCCGGTAATATCAACAACAGTGGTACACATTTTCGCCCGGTATCGGGTGCAGGGCGTATTGAGCTTACCGGAGGTGCTGCTCAGTTGCTTTCGGGCGATGGCAATGGCGTGTTCAATAATCTTTCGGTTAACAAAAGTGGGGGCTCGGTTACAATGGATGCCACTATGGCCGTAAACGGCGATTTACGTCTTGTGAGTAATCACCGCTTTGCCATTGGCAACAATCTGCTTAAGCTTGGTGCCGATGCCAATATTTACAGTGCCGCCACAGGAACAGCACAAACATTTAACAACAACAAAATGATTGTGACCGGTGGGTTAATGTCCAACGGTGGTGTACAAAAGCAATTTTCAAACACCGATGCGTTTCTCTATCCGTTTGGTTTTGCCATAGGTACCACAAATTATTATATGCCTGCCACTGTTCGTTTTAGTGCAGTACCAACTCAATGGGGAGCTGTCACTTCTCGTCCGGTAAATGGTCGTCACCATTTGGCACAAGGCACAAACAATGCTCTTACCACCTACTGGAAAACAACCAGCAGTGGTTTTACTGGAATTCCTGCAAACTCGGTGGTGCATACTTATAGCTATACCGATGCGTTTGTGCAAGGCAATGAGAATAATTATATCCCTGCTGTTTACAACTACGGTACTGCATGGCGCACCATCAACGATGTGAACCTGGTTAACCAGGCCACCAACGTAATCACCTTTAATGCCGAAAGCAATGCCAATGGTGAATATACAGCGGGGCTTCCCGCTGCTTTTACCGGCATTCCTGTTTTGTACTCGCGTACCACCGGAAACTGGAACCAGGCGGCTACATGGAGTACGACAGGGCACGATGGTGGAGCTGGCTCAATTACGCCTAATGCCAACACCATTGTGGTAATAGGTGAGGGGCATACAGTCACCATGACGGCTAACGGTGCTACAGCAGGTGCATTATTTATCAAGGAAGGTGCAATACTTGATTTACAAAATTTCAACAATCATAACTTTGCCGCATTACCGGAGGAAACCGTTACAGGAAGTGGAACATTGCGTATTGCCAGTACAAACTATTTCCCGCAAGGAGACTTTGGTGATTTCATTGGACCAAATGGTGGTACTGTAGAATATTATACAACTGCAGCTGATGTGGTCGTGCCTACATCATCCAGTGGAACAGGACTTGCACTTAACAGATATTACAATCTTGTGTTAAATGTTTCGGCAGGCCGCACTATTACATTGCCCGATACAGATGTAGAAGTATTGAACAATTTAACAATTAAAGGAAGTAATATTGTTCAGACAAGAAATGGCGGGACATCCAGGAGTTATCAGGTAAATAAAAACCTGAACATAGAATCCGGAACGTTGCAATATCGTAATGGCGTTGTTACAAATATTAGGGTTTTAGGCAATTTGGAAATATCATCTGGGGCATCATTCAATGTTTTAAATGGTGGAACCGCTGTTGCCAACACACTTGAAATATATGGTAACCTTATTAACAACGGTACTTTCAATATGGTTGGAAGTACACGTAATACAGCTACCTATTTCAAAGGCGAACAAAACGCATCTATTGAAGGTTCCGGTGCCACATTCAACTTCCACAGTTTGTTTGTTGACAAAGGTTCAGATGCCACACCGGTGCTGACTTTAAAATCGACCATTACTACAGGCATTACCAACCCGTTCTTAATCTTGTTAAATGGAACATTCCGGGTTGACCGCGAAGGTTTGGTGGTTACTGTTACCGATGGGACAACTAACTTCTCTATTCCATCAACAGCAGCACTGTCGGTAAATGCCGGTACGGTGCGTGTGGCTTATGGTAACAACAATGCCAACTTGTTACTGGCAGGTAAGTTAGAGGTGTTGGGTGGATTGATGGAGATTGGTCAGTCAACTCAAAATCAAAATAATAGCATTGAATATGCTGCTGCCGGTAAACCTGAGATTTTTGTGTCGGGTGGTACATTGTATGTAAATGGTCAAGTTCGTCGACCATCTACAACAACCAGTGGCTCGCTTAATTATATACAAACCGGTGGTGAGGTTATAATTGCCGGTCGTAACCGCATGGCGGCGCGTGGCTTGCTGGAGGTTGTCAATGCCGGTAGTTTGTTCAGCACATCGGGCGGTACGCTTACTTTGGTGCGTCCATCTGCTGTGGGTACAACTTTTGGAGATTTATACCTTCGTCCGGAAGCGCACAATGTAACAGGTGGTACCATTCAGTTGGGAGCTACCGGTAACACTGCCGGTTACAGCTTTGCTGTTCAGTCGTCGGCGCCGGTTTGGAACATCACAATTGGTGCAAATACCGGACAAGCAGCTTCATTGGCAGTATTGCCATTGGTGGTTAAAAATGCTCTTTCAATCAGCAATAACTCGCTATTCATGGCCAACGGTCTTGATGTGGAGATTGCAGGAAGTTTGATAAACAACAATATTTCATCCAACCGTGGTGTAAATGAGGGAGGTTTCCGGCCCGGAACTGCGACTCAGGTAACACGTTTCAACGGAACCGGAAGTCAAACCATTCAGGGTGTTGGCACCAATGTGACCAACTTTGCCAATTTGGAAGTGCGCTCGGCCAATTTAACTTTGGCGGCTAATTCGGCGCTCTTTGTAAATAATAACTTGTCGCTTTTCTCCGGCGTGTTTAACGATGGCGGTAACATTGTGGCAGTGTCGCGCAATATTCACAATGTGGCAACACATGTGAGTGGTTCTGCAACCGGTGGTATATCGGTTGAAGGCACACAAGCGCAAACCATATCGGGCAATAATGCTGTGTTCGGAAATATCTTGATGAACAACAGCAATGGAGCCATTGTGGTGAACAACATGCGTATTAATGGCCGACTCACCTTCACGGCGGGTTCGCTTTATGTGAACGATTATCTGCTTACGTTTGGTGAAAGTGCCACCATTGGCGGTACGCCCAATAACAAGCAAATGGTGATGCTCAACGGTGTGCTTTCCGACCAGGGCGTTCGCAAACTGTTTAATGCAGGCGCTTCACCTGAGTTTGTATTCCCAATAGGTGTTCAGGGTAAATATACGCCGGCGGCATATACCATATTGGCCAATAGCGCAGCAGGTTCAATCACCTTGCGCCCAATAAACGAAAAACATGCGGCCGTGAATGATGCAGTTGCTAATGAGCTGGCCTATTACTGGAGTGTAAAATCGGAGGGTTTTGGAGGTTTGTCGGTTAACCATCGCTACACTTATGTGCAGGACGATGTGAATGCTGATGAGTTGCAGTATGTTGGTGGTCGATACGATTATGAGAACTATACATGGTACAACCTTGGCAGCGTGGTTAACGCTGCTGATAATACCATCAATTTTACAGCAGATTACATTACTGGTGAATATACAGTAGGATATGCGCCCAACTTTGTTACCAAGCCTGTCCTATATAGTCGTCAAACTGGCAACTGGAATAATGGTAATACGTGGTCGTTAACTCAGGGTGGCGCTGCCAGTGGATTAACTCCAAATGGCAATCCAGTAATAATTGCTACAGGTCATACAGTTACCTTAAATTCCAACAGCGCTTACTCATACTCTGTTGAAATTAATGGAACTTTAGATGCAGGCACAACGCTTTACCATAATCTAGGCCATATTTTTGGAATTGGAACCTTGGCATTAAACTCAACATCGGAAGGAATTTTTGTTTTACCCGGTGGACGTTTTGATGACTTCTTTGATAATGTGTCAACAACAATCGAGTTTAGAGGTAACAATGCAGCTAACCTGCCACTTAAGCCGGGTAATGTTTATAAACCCTATCAGAATGTAATTCTTTCCGGAACCGGCGCCAAAAATATCAGTGCCGAGGATATGAAAATCAATGGTAATCTGATTATCCGCAATGGTACAGTACTCAATAACTCGAATTACAACCGAACCATCTATGTGGGTGGCGACTGGATAAATCAGAATACATCAGCCGGTGGCTTTATTGCCGGTCGTGGAACTGTGGTGTTCGATGGCAATCGCACGCAGAAGTTTAATGTGCGTGTAACTGAGAATTTCTACAACGTGACTATGAATACTACTGGTGTGGTTGATATGGCAGAGAGCGCCAACAACGCTGCTCTGGCTGTTTCAAATCGCTTAAGTTTGTCGCGTGGTATCATCCGCAGTTACGATAATAAGGTGGTTCATGTAACCAATACGGCTGCTGATGCCGTAGCTGGTGGCAACGCCAATGCTTACGTGGATGGACCATTGACTAAACGTATTTTTAGTGGTCAATCTTTTACATTCCAGGTAGGTAATGATGGCCGATATGGCCGCATGGCTGTGTTGAATACCCAGGGAGGAGCTTCTCCAGCCGACTGGACTGTGAAGTATGTGAATGAAAATCCTTATCCACGCAATGAGGCAAATCTAAATACACCTATCACATCGGTAAGTAATAACGAGCATTGGCTGGTTTCTCGTCCTACAGGTGCTTCGGCAAATATTCAATTACGTTGGGACGACTACTCTTACCCGGGTGTTACTTCTGATGCTTCGCTGAGAAACAGGCTGAGGGTTGTGCAGTACAACAATGCCGATACCAAATGGAGCGAGCGCGGACAAACGGTTAATGCTTCGGCAAAAACGGTTGCCACAGCCAATCGGGTGACAACCAACGATTATATTTTCACCCTTGGTTTAAGCGGTGTTACGGCTACCATCAGTGACTTTACGCAAGTAGAGATTTGTAACAACGGTTCTGTGGCATCTATTCCTGTGACTTTAACAGGTACTGCGCCATGGACGCTTAGCTATCGTGTAACAGGACCTGTAACCCGTAACTTTACACAAACGGGCATTACTTCGCCAAATTATGTGATTCAGCTTACAGGAGCCGATTTAGCCGGTGCCGGTAATTACTCGGTATCGCTGGTTTCGGTGTCGGATAACTCGGCTGCTGGTATTGCCAATGCCGGCTCGGTTAATTTGGTTGTTCAGCAGGCTTTTGTGCCGGTAATATCCGGTGCTGCAATGGTTGGACGTAGTGAGGTGCGTACATACTCAACACCCCAAAATGGTGCAAACACATACACATGGAGTTGGGTAGGTGCAGCGGGTGGTACCATCGCCACGCCTAATGCCGCATCAACAAACATCACTTTTGGTACTACCAATGGCACGTATCAACTTCAGGTTACGGAAACTACAACCGCTACCGGTTGTCAGGTTTCTACCGTGTTTGCCATCGAGGTGACCGATATTCCGGTGCCCGATATTAACCCCAAAGAACCTAATATTTGCATAGGTACTACTGTAACATATACTACGGCAGCCATTACAAATAATCAGTATCTCTGGACTGTAACAGGAGGAACCATTCAAACTGCAGGCGCTACCAATTGGAGAACGATTGCTGCGAATGGTAATAGCATTACTGTAGTTTGGAATACAGCCGGTAATGGCAGTGTGAAAGTGGAAGAGCGTGTTGGAACAACTTCTGTTCAGGGGGAAACCACCGAAAATATAGTAGTTAGTCCAGCCATTAATGGCCGCATTGTTTCTGTTGAGGATGCTCAGGTTTGCGATGGAACTGGTACTTTTATTCGTGTGGCAGCATCTGAGCTGAATGTATCCTATCGCTTAAGAGACCAAAACGGCATTTACAGAGGCCCATCAGTAGGTGGTACAGGTGCTGATTTGTTGCTGCCAACGGGTGATTTGTCGCATGGTCAGTCGCCCTACACTTTCACTGTGGTAGCGTTTAACCTGGCATGCGAAATCGAATTAGCCAATAAGCCTCAGGTGATTGTTAATCCTCAACCTGTTGTCAATCTTATTTCTGATGCAGAAGGTGGACTATTCTGCCTTGGCACCCAGGTGGCGTTTGAAGCCACTCCCGGTTTATCAAGCTATACTTTCAGAGTAAATGGTGTGGATGTGTTAACCGGTACGAGTAATCTGTTTGCCTCATCATCTCTCACAGGAGGCAGCGAGATAACTGTACGTGCCGCAAATGCACAGGGATGTGTGGCTACTTCAGCTGCAATTGTGCTCAACGCCAACACATCAAATGGAATTTGGACCGGTGTAGTTAACTCTGAAATTAACAATCCGGCCAACTGGTGTAATGGTAGCGTGCCTGCCATGAGCAATCTGGTGATTTCATCCAAAATGATTCATCAGCCGCACCTAAACGATGAGGTTACAATCACCAACCTAACCATTGAGCCAAATGCATCTGTCGCCATTAACGGAGGAGCCAAGGTGACGCTAAATGGAGTGTTAAATAACAGTGGGGAACTGGTGCTTAACAACTCCTATCTGGTGAATGGCATGGCATCTTTTATTCACAACGGTTCGCAAACTGGAAGCGGTGTGGCCAGAGTTAATCTGACTCTTCCAAAAGAGCAGTGGTTCTATCTGGGTAGCTCCATCCAAAACCCAACTTTTGGCAATTTCAGTCCCGGCGCCAATGGTAGTGGTACTTTTATCAATGTGTATCGTGATAAGTGGTATTCTACCTATACACAGCACAGCAACACTGCTTTACGTCCGTTGGAAGGGGTGGCTGTTTACTATGTACTGCCTGTTGGTGAGACTTTGAAGAGTTTGTCTTATACCGGTGTGCTTAATTCTGGTCCTATAACACGTACCTTTATAGAGAACCGTTATCAACTCATGGCCAACCCATACCCAAGCTTTATCGATTGGCAAAACCATGCCGGTTGGGAACGGGCAAATTTTGAACCTACCATCTGGTATCGCGCAAAAGTGGGCGAGGCTATGGCGTTTGTGACCTATAACTGGGATGCAGATGAGGGTGCAAGAGTGGCGCTGTTCCCTGATGGCAGCAGCACATTCAATGAGGATGAGATGGCTCGCATTGCTCCGATGCAATCTGTGTTTGTGCGCCCCCGTGTTGCCAATGCACAGATTACCCTTAACAACTCAACAAGAGCGCATGGTTATGCTACTTCGCGACTAAAAAGTGGCAGTTCAGGAAATAGCGATGTGGTGCGTATTGTGGCTGACAATGGCGTTTCGCGCGATGGTGCCGTTATCTATTTCTCTGCACGCTCCACCGAGGGAATCGACACAGGTGACTCTGAGAAGTATAGAAATGATGACAACCGCGTACCGGAGATTTATACCAAAGTGGGTGGTCGTGAACTGGCCATCAACGGCATGCCCGAACTGGTGGCAGCTAATCGTACCATCCCATTGTCGGTTCGCAACCGTCAAACAGGTGAAGTCACATTGACTTTCGACATGAGTTATTTCAATGGCATGCACTCTGTCTATTTGGAGGACAGAGATACCGGAGCCTATAGCAACATCACCCGTGGAGGAAGCTATTCCTATACTGTTACGGAGACAGGCGAGCGTGACGACCGCTTCATGCTACATTTCTATCAGGTGTCAACCAGGATAGAGCCTGACATGGAAGACGGCCGTACTTCTGCCGGTATCAATATCCTGAGCATGAATGGTAAAGTATTGGTGAGCTTCACACCTGAGCTGCTTCAGCAAGGCGAAGGTATCATCGAACTTTATACCATCGAAGGGCGTAAGGTAAGTGAGACCACTGCCCGCAACAGCCGAACCATTATCATGTTGCCGCGTGAAAGTGGTGTGTACATTGTGCGCGCTGCCGCCGGTGGAGCTGTTAAGAGTGAGCGGGTGATTGGTAACAGTAGGTAATTTAATCACTGACAGATATTGAGGGTTTCACTCCAAGTGAAGCCCTCAATTATGAAATCGATGGAATCTATTGATGACTTCACACCAAGTGAAGCTATCGATACAAAAAAAGGGCTTCTCCTTGTGTGATGCCCTTTTTTCTTAGGAAAGTTTTCGGATTAAATCCACTATCTCGTTGTCAGGCTTAAAACCCAAATCGTACACAGGTACCTGAGAGGTAAAATCTATTAGCTTATCTAAATGTTGAGCCGACATCTCTTTATTAAAAAGATGCTGAATACAGTTGGCCATAACCCGCATGGAGCCTTTGACGCCTTCTACTTTTGAGACTTCGTTCACCGGCGATTGCCTAATCAGAAAAATCTTGTCGATTGGGTAGGCGAGTGGCGGCTGTGAGTAGAACACCATGGGCGTATTAAACATGTGCCATCTGCCATCCGTCTTATGAATCCAGAGGCGGTCATCGTTGCAGACGGTGGCGCCGGACTCTTTCCATATTTTGGCCATAGTTGATTTACCTGTGCCCGATACAGCTGTAAAGATGTAATTTTTATCCTCGTGTGAAATACCTGACGCGTGTATCAGAAATCCACCTGAAAAGTGTGCCAGATAAACCATAAGTAATGACCCCAGTGGTTGAAAAAGTGGGTCAATGACAATTGTCTCATTTGATTTGGTCTGTATCCAAATGTCGATGCGCTTTTCTGAGGGTGTAATGATGGCCAGCACCCGGTCGGCAAAATTTGGGATTATGTATTCAATTTTTATGGCAATGGTGGCGTTGTTCGTATAGATAAACCAGTTGTATGGCATTAACAGGTTGTCTGTTGATTTTCCGGCAAATTCTGGTTTATACGCTTCGAGCGAAGGCGTGTGTTCCGATACGTTAAAGCAGCACAAATATTCAGATGATGGCTGAATGATGGGAGATAGATATCCGGCAGAAGGGAGAAGTTTGAACCGTATCCGCTCGTCTGACTGAAGTTTGAGTTTTACCGGGGCAATATACAAATCCATGTTTGTTGGATTAAAACCCTCTAATACTTCGGAGAATTTCCAAAAGGATTCTCAGCTTGCTTGTAATTAAGTGAACCGTAATCAGGGCTTTTTGTTGCTTTTTCCATTTCCGAAGAGTTGTCAGTAAAATCAGGAAGCTCATCACACTCTCCTTCACATATAGTTATGCCAGTAAGCGTTATTGCTACATCCAGTTCCACCTCCTCAATGGCCGGTTTACGGTAGGTTTTCTTGATATTATATAGTGAAGTAATTTTCATTCAGTTAAGCAACTATTTCAATCAGTTGTTTTTCAATGGCTTCGTCAATAAAATGGATGATGTCTGCCCTTAATTGTTCCTTTTCTACGTTGTAGGAATCAAAAAGTTGCGTAACCACCTGATTTAAGGTGTTTTTTCCATCCAGGGCTTCCAGAATGGCGGCGCCTGTCTCGTTAAGGGTAATCACGCGGGTCATATCGGCCACGCTGTTAACCAAAGGCACCAGCACCATTTCATCGCCTACTTTCCGGGTCACAAAAGTATCACTTTTCAACCGGAAAACCGCATCCATATCAGCCACAATATCTTTGTTTACGCTTTTTATAACGTGCAAAGATTGCAAAAAAATCGGAATACCAATACCTGATTAGGGTACACTTTAACGTAATTTGACGAATGCAGACTTTTTTTTTGTGAAATGTCTTGATTTTATTATGAATAGGGTGTATAGACGAGGCTTTTCGTGAGAACAAAGTCTTGTTTACAGGTTTCTTGCGTATGGCGCTGCGTCTTGTCCGGTAAATTCACCATTTAGATATTTGTAATAACCTGTTACGGCAATCATTGCGGCATTGTCGGTGGTGAAGGCAAGTTTGGGGATGTAGGTTTGCCAGCCACGCTTTTGCGCCTGACTCGTTAATGCCGCGCGAAGACCGCTGTTTGCCGATACGCCACCTGCCAATGCTACCTCTTTAATACCGGTCTCTTTTGCGGCTTTTATAAGCTTATCCATCAGAATATCGATGATGGTTTTTTGCAGAGAAGCGCATAGGTCGGCTTTGTTTTCTTCAACAAAATTTGGGTTTTCCTTTAGCCGGTCGCGCAGGAAGTAGAGAAACGAAGTTTTTAGTCCGCTAAAGCTGTAGTTGAGATCCGCAATTCGGGGTTTGCCAAATTCATACAAACTGGCATTGCCCTGTTGCGCATACTTGTCGATGAGGGGGCCACCCGGATAGGGAAAGCCCATCACTTTGGCACATTTGTCAAAGGCTTCACCCGCAGCATCGTCAATGGTCTGGCCAATGATTTCCATGTCAAGGTGTGTACGCACAAGAATTATTTGGCTATTGCCACCTGAAACCAGCAAGCAGAGAAACGGAAATGAGGGCATTTTTTTATCCTCGTCATTCTCCTTTATAAAATGCGCCAGAACGTGTGCCTTGAGGTGATCCACCTCAATGAGCGGAATGTTTCTCGAGAGTGCAAAACCTTTGGCAAAAGAAGCTCCAACGAGCAGCGAACCCATGAGACCCGGGCCACGGGTAAACGCCACAGCATCCACATCTGTCGCTTTAATACCCGCATCCTTTAATGCTTTATCCACCACCGGAATGATATTTTGCTGATGAGCTCTTGAAGCCAGCTCGGGAACCACACCACCGTATGCTTCGTGCACCGATTGTGAGGCTATCACATTGCTCAGAATGGTATTATTTTTGATGATGGAAGCAGATGTGTCATCGCACGAAGATTCAATGCCGAGGATGGTGATTTCCATAATGGGAATTATTTTAATTTAAAACCTGTTATCAGGCTGCATGTTCGGTTTAAGTTGATTATTTTTGTGGTACAAAGTGCAATATGGTCTCGTTTTTTGTCCGATTATCCCTGTCGGCGAAACTAAACCTCTTATGCCACAACTCAAAACTAATAACCTTAAACCTTAAACCTTAAACTCAAAACCCTAAACTCAAAACTTAAAACTCAAAAACTATCATATCCGGGGGGTAAAATTATCAAAAAAATACACAAAATATTAATTGTAGTGCTTTTGGCACTGATTGGATTTCCTGTTTTGGTATCCACAGTGCTTCTTATCCCTGCGGTTCAAACCGGGTTGGTGCGCATCATCACCAATCGGCTTTCCACCGATTTAAATGCTGAAATATCCATTCAGAAAGTACGGATTGCTCCTTTTTCCGGCATCCATCTTTCCGGTTTTTTAATGAAGGACCAGTTGAAGGACACGCTTTTTTATGCCGAAAATGTCCGTGCAGGTGTCGATATGTTTTCGCTTCGTAAAAAACATCTTTACATGGGTCGCGTCAGGTTTCAGTCGCCGGTGATCCATCTTGAGCAGCATGAGGAGGAGATGAATTTCTCTTTTTTGATGGATGCGCTAATAGCCAATCGAAAGGATAGTGCCGAGTGGAAATACTCCATTCGCAACCTGGTGATTCGCGATGGGCAGGTCTCTTTCAGTCACAGCATACTCGAAAATCCCAACGCCATCAAAAACAGACTCTATTTTACCGGTTTAGAGCTGGACGTACGTCGAATGTCTGATGTAAATGATTCGCTGGTGTTTGAAGTGGCTGATTTTGCAGTACGTGAGGAGATTGGACTTGCCATTGAGGCTTTTCGAACCACCGGCTTTGTTTATAAAGATCGCATTGTAATTCGTGACCTGCTTTTTCGAACAGCTGCCTCTTCGTTTGATTTTGCCGAGATTGAGCTGCCTTTGGTACGGGAGGATACTTCGGGTTATGAGATTCCGTTTCGGGGTTTGGCCAGGGAGATTGTGATTGCGCCTGATGAAGTTCGGATGCTCTTCTCCGGATTTCCACACATCGAAGATGATTTGCGGTTGTCGGGTCTCATATTTGGTTCGCTTGAGAATCTTAAGGGAAGGCAGATTACCGGCTCCTTTGGTCAGGATACGCGCATTGTGACCAGTTTTGATATCAATGGCCTCTCCAATTTTAACGAAGCTTTCCTCTATCTCGATATTGAGTCGTTTCAAACTTCAGTAGCCGACCTTGAGCTGCTTTTTGAAGGTGAAGCACCTGCTTTACCGCCCTCCTTTAAAGAGTTGGGCATCATCCGTTATAAAGGTAACGTCACCGGGTTTATCAACGATTTGGTGGCTTTTGGTGCTTTTACCACCAACCTGGGAGTCATCAATACAGATATTGGACTTAAACTGATGCCCAACAGGGAGTTGATCTATTCGGGATTGATACGCACTTCGAGGTTTCATTTGGGCAGGCTGCTGAATCTGGCTCCTGCCATGCGCCGCATTTCGCTCGATATGGAGATTAGTGGTAACCGCCGTTCCGGTGAAGACTATTTCCTTTTTATGGATGGAAACATTGCTTCTCTGGACTTTAACGATTACCTCTACAGCAACATTGCTGTTCAGGGGCTCATGCGCCATCAAATGTTTGATGGAAGCGTAAGAATAAACGACCCCAACGGACGGCTCGATTTTATTGGAAAAGTTGACATGTCGGGAGTGGTGCCCCATTTTAACTTCAGTGCAGCTGTGGCCAATGCACAGCTCGACAGGCTCAAACTTCTCCCCGATATGGAGGATGGCGTATTGTCGGTGGTGATTGAAACCAACTTCGAAGGGGATAATCTCGATGACCTCGTGGGTGAGATTGTGCTCCTGGATGGACTTCTCTCTACCCGAAATGCTTCAATCGATTTTGACTCCGTTTCTGTTCGTGCACACCGCATAGATACCGGTAAGCAATTGGTGCTCGAGTCTGCTTTTGCCCGTGGCACTGTAACCGGTAACTACTCCTTTCGAAATATCCGTCAGTCCATGTTCATGTTTCTGGACAACTATCTGCCATCGCTGGCTCATAAGAAATACAGAGCAGGCAGTAGAATTGTGAACGATTTTGAATTCGATGTGGAGCTCATAAAAATTAGGGAGCTGATGTCTGTTTTTGTTAAGGAGTTGGATGTTAGTGATAAAGGTCACCTGAAAGGACATTTTTCCAACAGACCCGCTTCCTTTGAGTTGGATGCAGGTTTCGATTTTCTCAATTATAAAAGTTTTTCATCCAGTGGATTTGAAGTGAAAGCCAGTTCCAGAGGGGCACAGGATGCAGGAATTGTAATGCGTGCCGAGCGTGTGGCTTACGGGAAATTTCTGGATCTCATGAATTTTTCGATACATCAAAAAGCTGGTAACGACACGCTTGTGACAAATGTTTTTTGGAACAATTGGGATGAGGTATCTTATAGTGGAGCGCTTTATTCTACCACAGGTTTCAAAATCGATCAGGACGGAAACCGCCATACGAGCGTCAGGATGCACCCATCGGCCATCATTGTGGCAGACACCATCTGGAATTTATATGAATCACAGGCCACATTTTACGCCCGTGGTATGAGCGTGCGAGATTTTAGAATTGAGCATCTGGGGCAGTTTGTAACGCTAAATGGTTTCTTGCATAAGGATGTGGACGATGGATTAAAGGTTGTGTTCAACCGGCTTAATCTTAAGCAGTTTCTGAAGGGCAACGAAAGTGGAAGTCTTTCATTTGCCGGTGAGGTGGATGGTGAACTTACTTTAAGGGATTATTACAGGGAGCCGCTACTCACCAGCAATCTGACTGTTGCCGATTTCTATTTTAATGGGGTTAATTATGGCGCTTTACGAATTAACAGTAATTGGAATCGCGAGTTGGAGGCGCTTACCGTAAGTACGCTACTCTCAAAAGGTGGCACTGAATCCTTGCGTGGCTTTGGTCTTTTCCATCCTGGTGATCAGTTTCTCGATTTTCAGTTCAATGTGGATAGTCTCGAAGTGGGATTTCTTAACCCTTTTCTCAACAAAGTGGTTCAGAATGTGAAAGGTACTGCATCGGGTCGCATGTTTTTTAAGGGCCCCATCAGCAAACCATACCTCACCGGACGCGTCAGGCTGAATGATGGTGGTTTCAATGTTGATATGCTGCAGACGGGCTATAGTCTCGCCGACTCGGTGATTTTCTATCCCAACGAAATCAGGTTTAAGGAGATGCTTGTGACCGATCGCCATGGGCGCTCAGGTAGGTTCCGGGGCTCAATCTACCATGCCGGAAATTTCTCCGAAATGATTTACAATCTGCGGCTCGATGCCAATAACATGCTTATGCTGAACACCCGAATGCGCGACAACCCATACTACTACGGAACAGTATATGGCACCGGGTTTATGCAGATAACCGGCAATACTGATAATATCAACATTGCCATCAATGGTCGTACACGTCCAAATACGATGTTTTACATACCAATGCAGTCGAGAGAGGTGGCTTCTGAGAGTGATTTCATAAGGTTTGTGTCAAAGGGTCAGCAAAAACCGGAGAGCGGGGTGATGCCTGTATCTCAGGAGTATGCCATCGATTTATCTGGTGTGCGGCTTGATATGGATATAGAAGTAACGCCCGATGCACAAGTGCAGATTATCTTTGATGAGCGCATTGGTGACATTCTTCGCAGTACTGGTGCAGGTAACATTCAAATACGCATGGATCGCCAGGGAAACTTGAGGTTCTTTGGCGATTATACCATCTCTGACGGAGATTATCTCTTCTCGTTGCAAAATCTTATAAACAAGCGTTTTACGCTTAACCAGGGCGGAACCGTTAAATGGACTGGTGATCCTTACAATGCCGACATTGATATTACTGCTGTTTACCGGTTAAAAGCTTCTCTGAGTGAGCTTATTGGCCCTATGTCGAGCAGTGGAGAACGCTCCTCTGATTTGCAACGTCGCATTCAGATTCACTGTAACCTGATGCTGAGCGACAGATTGCAGCAGCCGGTTATCAGATTCGGACTGGAGATGCCAACACTCGATGAGAGCCGCGAATCGCTTATCCTGGATATGATATCCTCCGAAGATGAGTTGAATCGCCAGGTGCTTTCACTGCTGATACTAAATCGTTTTTACACGCCAGACCACCTTCGGATGTCCGAGAGTTCGGTCTCACGACACGACAATACTGCTCTGCTCACCACCACCGAAATGTTGTCGTCGCAAATCAGCCGCTGGTTTTCATCCATCAGTAACGATGTGGATGTAGGATTTGCCTACCGCCCGGCAGATAACATCACCAGCGAAGAGCTTGAACTGGCCATCTCAACACAGGTGTTTAACAACCGTGTTTCCATTAACGGAAACGTGGGCTACGGGAAATATTATACCAACACCAGTAAGCTGGTAGGTGATTTTGATATGGACATCAAACTAAACCGCAGCGGAACCATACGCGCACGTGCCTATACCCGTTCCAATGAAGATCTTATATACGAAACATCGCCAACAACACAAGGGATAGGCCTCTCGTTTAAGGAGGAGTTTGACGAGTTTCGGGAGCTCATGCGCAAATATTGGCGCATCATTTCGGGTAGAAAGGATGGCGAGGAGGATGGTGTGTAATTTATTTTACGCCCTAACGTATAACCTATTGGCAAAACGCATTATTTTTGAATTTTATTAATTTAGCAGGATAATAACAATTAAAAACTAGAATAGGTATGAGTCCTTTTTTAATGATGCAGGCTACGGCACAAGCACTTGACGGCATGGAAGCCGGCGGCCAGGTGGAACAAAGTATCAATCTGATTCAGTTGATGTTGAAAGGAGGATGGATAATGATTCCACTGGGTCTGTTGTCCATCGTTTCGGTATATATTTTTTTAGAGCGTTATTTTGCACTTAGACGCGCATCCTCGGAGGATACCGGCTTCATGAATCGTATCAAGGATTACATCCACGATGGCAAAATCGACTCTGCATTGGCGCTCTGCCGTTCAAATAACCATCCCATCTCCCGTATGATTGAGAAAGGTATTTCCCGCATCGGACGGCCATTAAGCGATGTGAATACGGCCATCGAAAATGTAGGTAATATGGAAGTTTCGCGCCTCGAAAAAGGATTGCCCACGCTTGCAACTGTAGCTGGTGGCGCCCCAATGATTGGGTTTCTTGGTACAGTTATTGGTATGATTAAATCATTCTGGGAGATGTCCAACGCAGGAAATAATATCATGGTGGATCAGTTGGCCGGTGGTATATATACAGCGCTTGTAACAACGGTTACCGGTCTGATTGTGGGCATCATTGCTTATTTTGCCTACAATATCCTGGTTGCCCGTGTCGAAAAAGTTGTATTTAAGATGGAGGCACGCACCATGGAGTTTATGGATATCCTGAATGAACCGGTACGCTAAACGAATTTAAAATGGCATTAAAATCCAGAAGTAAAATAAATGCGACATTCAGCATGTCGTCAATGACCGATGTGGTATTCCTTTTGTTGATATTTTTCATGATTACCTCTACGCTGGTCAATCCAAATGCCATCAAGCTGTTGTTGCCCCAAAGCCAGCAGCAGACGGCAGCCAAACCGCTTACCACGGTCTCCATTACCCATGATTTGCGCTACTATGTTGAAACGCGCAGGGTAAACTTCGACCAGATTGAGTCGGCGTTGCGCGACCGCGTTGGAAGTGAAACTGATGTGTACATTTCTCTGCATGTGGACGAGAACGTGCCCATGAAAGAAGTGGTTAAGGTGATGAACATTGCCAAGCAAAACCGTTATAAAATGATTCTGGCCACCAGAGCAAGATGATGATGGAAGAGAACGAAAACAAACGTGATAAAACCATTGGGGTTATTGGAACCACGCTGTTTCATGTGGCGCTTTTGCTGCTGCTGGTCGTGTTGGGGCTGCGCTCCATGCCGCAGGAGGAGGAGGGGATTCTGATTAACTTTGGAGATTCACCTACGGGAATGGGGCCTTCGGAGCCGGTGCGTAACATGCCCACGGCACAGCAAACCACGCCTGCGCCTTCGCGGCCAACACCAACCACTACTCCGCCACCGGCTGCGCCATCCAACCCTCAGCCCGCCCGCGAACGGCTGCTGACTCAGGATACCGAGGCGGCTCCGGCTGTATCGGCAGAGGAGAAAGCCCGCCGGGAAGCAGAGCAGAAACGGGTGGAAGATGAACGTCGCCGCCAGCAGGAGTTGGAGCGTCAGCGTCAGGTAGAAGCTGAACGCCGCCGACAGGAGGAGCTTGAGAAGCAGCGCCAGGCACAGGAGGAACTGCGCCGCCAACAGGAGCAGCAACGACAGGCGCAGGCTGCCAGAGATGCAGCAAGCCGTGCGTTTAGCAATACTTCCGGTTCCGGCCAGTCTGAAGGTGTAACGCAAGGCGCTGGTAATCAAGGGCATCTCACCGGAGATCCCAATGCCACCAGTCGCACAGGAAGTGGTCTGGGACAAAGTGGAAGTTCTTTCAGCCTTTCAGGCCGCAGTTTGTCTGGCGCTCTCCCGCGTCCCGAGTATAACATACAGGAAGAGGGTATTGTAGTGGTAGAGATTACCGTGGACCGTACCGGTGTGGTAACCAACGCACAACCAATTTTGAGGGGTACAACCACACAGAACTCTTATCTGTGGCGGGTAGCAAGAGAAGCAGCCATGAAGGCCCGCTTTAATAGCGACCCCAATTCTCCGGCATTTCAGAAGGGAACTATTACCTATCATTTTGTTTTGCAATAGTGCTTAAAAATAGCCATTAAAGCCCCGGGATGTTTAACGCCCGGGGCTTTTTGTTCATACGTACTTCTACTGCAGATTTGCAACTGTCATCTATCCAACTGTTAGGCTTTTTTTTCTGTGATTACTTTTCTGTTGTGTATAATGAGGCTGTTAATTCCTTGTTAACGTCGCGCTTCTTATATGGAATGAATAAGAATAGAACTATTTTTGAACTTGTATTACTTCTGTATATGAGATAAGTCATGGTGTGTAAATCACTTTGATTCATATCTTTGAGATAGAAGTAGGGCTGCGGAGATTCTGTCTCATTTCGTGTTTTGAATGAAGTGCGGCGAACATTATTCCGATGAATTTCAAATTTAGATGAGGGGTGTTGTGTAAAAGTATGTAACACTTTTTAGTTTTTAGACAGGCAGACTATTTGGTATTCATTTACAAGAATGCCGAAATTATTGAAGTCAAAAAAGTGGTTAAAAAATCTTCAGTTTTAATGATGTTAATATTTGTTAAATACCATTGCAGTCTGCTGTATTTTTGATAAAATTGCAATACTATTTGATGAACGAATCAGATTTGCATGCGAACGGATTATTTGAATGTAAAACGAAAATCGTATAAGGTTTGAGAGTAAAAAAAAATCATCAAAAAGAACTATTTAGAGTTTTATTTGTTTTTAAATAAAATAGGTTTTTCATAATTTTGGGTTAGGGTTAAGGTTAGAAACGGGATGCACCAAACGAGGTGGTCCCGTTTCTGTTTTTTCGTCGGTATCCTTCCGTCTTCTGTTTCTCTTTTTAACAGAACGATGTTTTAATTGCATACACACTCCAAATCTGAAAAGCAATGCTCTATATTCTGATTGCTGTCACTCCTTTTTATATCACCCTTTTCTGGAGCATCGTATTTTTAAGTAAAGGGCCGCTTAAAAGCCCGGCTATATTTGCGCTGGGAGTTTTTATGGTGCTCTCAGCCGGCTTGTATCTCAGCCATTCTCTCTATTTCCTTGGATTTTACAATGCCTACCTTTCGGTGGATGCATTTTATATGTTTGCTGCTCTCTCAGTATATCCCATGTATTTTTGGTATGTAAAAATGTTGACGAGCGAAGCTGAATACAACTATATCAATCTACTCCATTTCATTCCGGCAATAGTTTTATCTATCGCAATGCTTGTGCTGCATCTTGTATCTACTTTTGATGAGCGCATGTCGTATTTCAGAAGAGTGCTAATTGATAATGACTTGTCGGTTGTTGCTGAAAAGGGCAATGCAGGAGCATTGGCCCGGCTTTTTCTAATCAGTCGAATCTATTTCGCTGTTCAGGTTTTTTATTATTTGATACGCGGATATCGGCTGGCCGACAGATACAATGACCGAATTGCAGCATTTTATAGCAACATGCAGCATCGTCAGCTGTTATGGGTTAAACTTCTTAGCCTGATTTTTTTATTCACTTCTGTAAGTAGTTTAATTTTCAATGTCATTGGTCGCGGTATCTTTTTGGAGAACAGAGAGATGTTGTTATTTCCATCTCTGTTATTCAGTGCTTTGTTGTTCATGATTGGCTATCAGGGGAATTTACAGGTGTTTACCATCAAGGACGTGGTGAATGATGAGTCTGATGTGCACCATTATGCTGTGCCGGTAGATGCCCGTGAGATTCTGAAGAAGCGGCTCGTTGAACTGATGGAGAAGGAGCAGCTCTTCTTGCAGCCTGATTTGCGTGTCTCTTTGTTGTGTGAACGGCTGCATACCAATCGGACTTATATTTCCGGTCTAATCAACGACGAGTTTGGCGAGAGTTTCAATGCTTTTGTGAACCGATACCGGGTAAAGTACGTATGCGCAATTATGCAGGAACGCAGATTTGAGTGCAACTATTCCTTAGATTATCTGGCGGCAGAAGCCGGATTTGGGTCGGCCAGCTCTTTTATTCGTTCATTTAAACAACTGGAGGGTGTTACGCCCGGAAAATACATGAAGAGCCTGGGATTGTGATGTTTCAGTATTTGCTCCTTACCATTGTTTCAGATGGTCAATGTGATTCCATTAAAATAGAAATGGCTACCATTTCTGGCAGCCATTCACTCTTTTTATCCCATCAATTATTTATCCTCTGAGTTTGGCGCCTAACTCTTTTTCAAAAGCTTGCACCAATGTCTCCATAATCTTGTCTATCTGTTTGTCGGTAAGTGTTTTTGTTGTGTCCTCCAAAACAAAAGTAACGGCGTATGACTTTTTGCCTGCACCCAGTTTCTCTCCTTCATATACATCAAACAGTGAAATGCTCTTAAGCAGTTTCTTTTCACTCTTTTTTGCTACAGCTTCAATGTCGGCAAATTGTACCGACTGGTCGATAAGCAGAGCCAGGTCACGTCTTACCTCGGGAAAGCGAGACAGTTCTTTGAATTTGATGGTTTGTCTGGCCGATATCTTTATCAGGGCATCGAGGTTGGTCTCCGCAAAAAAGACTGGCTCATCGATGTCGAACTGCTTAAGCAGCTTTTGCTTCACAATACCTATAGTGAAGATGTGCGTGTTTCCATGGTTATAGGTGAGTCCCTCGGACAACAGATCCGGGCTGATACCTTTTGTTTGCCAGGCATCTGATGAGATACCCAGACGAATAAGAATGTTCTCGCAATGACTCTTTAAATCCGCAAAACTCACTTTTTGTGCAGGTGTATTCCAGTTTTCAGGGTAGCGGTTACCGGTGATAAACAGTGCCAGTCGATGCTGCTCTTTGTAGCTTTTTTGTAGCGATTGGTCTGCACCTTCCTTTAAATGGTAGCAGTTACCCATCTCAAAAAGTTTCAAGTTGGGGTTTTGACGATTCCGGTTGTGTCTGATGGTTTCGAGTCCACCAAACAGCAGTGTTTGACGCATCCCGTTTAAATCGCTGCTAAGCGGATTGGCCAGAACCACGGTCTGTGATGCCGGATAGTCAACCGACTCATCGTAATAGGCAGCTTTGGTGAGCGAATTACACATGATTTCCATGAAGCCTGCACCGGTAAGTTGCGCTGCAACGGCATTTCGTATCTCATTTTCATCTGGCTTTGGTGAATAGACAATGGTGGAGTTTAAATTCATCGTCATCTCCACATTGTTGTATCCATAGATGCGAAGAATCTCTTCAATCACATCGGCTTCGCGCTGCACATCAACACGATAGGGAGGCACGGCCAGTTGCAGGCCATCGGCATCTTCCAACACTATACGAATGTCAAGAGCTGTCAATATCCTTTTAATAAGTGCCTGCTCAATATCTTTTCCGATAAGACGTCGGATATTTTTCCAGGTCACCTTCACATCAAAATCGGCAACCGGATTTGGGTAAATGTCGATGATATCAGATGATATTTCGCCGCCGGCAACTTCTTTGATAAGCAGAGCTGCGCGCTTGAGGGCAAAGATGGTCATATTGGGATCAGAACCTCTCTCAAAACGGAAAGAAGCGTCAGTAAACAGTACGTGTCTGCGTGAGGTTTGTCTGATAAAAACAGGGTTGAAGCATGCACTCTCAAGAAATATACGCGTCGTTTTTTCTGTTACGCCACTTTTTATTCCACCAAAAACGCCTGCTATGCACATGCCTTCGTTGGCATTGCAGATCATCAGATCCTGTTCGTTCAATTCTCTCTCTTTTTCATCGAGGGTGACAAATCTGGAACCGGCGGGAAGTGTTTTAACAATCACATGATCACCTGCCACCTGGTCGCCATCAAAGGCGTGCAAGGGCTGGCCGCATTCATGCAGCACAAAGTTTGTTACATCCACCACATTGTTGATGGGCGTCATGCCTATGCTTCTCAGTCGGTTTTTCAACCAGTCGGGCGACTCCTGCACTTTAACCCCTGTAAGAGTAAGGCCGCTGTATCGTGGGCACGCTTCTGCGTTTTCCACGGTTACTTTCAGGGGATAGTTGTTGTTGTCAACTTTAAATGCATCTACCGATGGCCAACTCACTTTTACCGATGGATTGGTGAGTTGAAGAGATGCTGCCAAATCGCGCGCTACGCCAAGGTGCGAGGCGCCGTCGATGCGGTTGGGAGTGATGTCAACTTCAATCATCACATCCGATTCAATATTGAAATACTCGGCGGCAGGCGTACCCACAACAGCCTTGTTGGGCAAAACCATAATGCCATCGTGGCTGGTGCCAAGACCTATTTCATCTTCGGCACATATCATGCCTTCCGACTGTTCGCCACGTATTTTAGCTTTTTTTATTACAAACGGTTCATCGCCACTATAGAGGGTTGTGCCAACGGTGGCAACAACTACTTTCTGGCCTGTCTTTACGTTGGGTGCACCACAAACAATGGGCAATGACTCTCCCGTACCTATATTTACAGTGGTCACACTTAGCTTGTCGGCGTTGGGATGTCTTTCACAGGTGAGCACTTCGCCAATTACAAGGCCTCTCAGTCCGCCTTTTATGGTTTCTACTTCTTCAATGCTGCCCACTTCAAGCCCCAATGAGGTAAGTATTTCTGCAATTTGGGCAGGTGATTTATCTGTATTGATGTAGTTCTTTAGCCAATTGTACGAAATGTCCATGCTTTATGTGATTTTTTCGTTTGTTATTGCGAATGTATTGTTATAGATGTGCGTGCAGATACTGCATCGACTGACAAAAATAGTTAATTTAGTGTGACCGTACTATTTTCCGGCACACCATTTTAGGGCATTACCTTTAAATTTGTCTGCTCGTGGCAGCGTTTTACCACAATCGAGATTGCCAGATGCACGTGTAGTCTGGCGTGACTACATTCGATAGGTTTTGTGCCAGATGGGAAGCATTTGCAGCTGCTATCATGGTATAATCCACAAAAGTCTGACCAAATTGGAATGAAATACCAATATGGATGAAAATAGTGATTTTTAGAACCAGTCACTACCTTTTTACATTGTCCTTTGCGCCTGAATCGTTATCTTTGATTTTTGTAAATTGATGATTTTATGCAGAGAGTAAGTTCAAATCACCGACCCTTGATACTGGTGACAAATGATGATGGTGTGCAGGCCGGTGGTATTAAGGCACTGATTGAAGTGGTTCGCCCATATGGCGATGTGGTAGTAGTGGCACCGGATCAGGCTATGTCGGGGATGTCGCACGCCATAACTGTTAAAGTGCCGTTATACCTGACACACATGCACAGCGAGAAAGGTCTCGAGATATATAAAAGCAACGGAACGCCTGCTGATTGTGTTAAGTTGGCCATTAACTCCTTGCTCGATCGGATGCCCGATTTTGTGGTGTCAGGAATTAACCATGGAACAAACAGCTCCGTGAGTATGCATTATTCAGGTACAGTAGGTGGCGCACGTGAGGGTGTGCTTAATGGAATTCCTTCCATCGCTTATTCTTTGTTGGATTATCATGCCGATGCTGACTTTTCGACTGCCATTCACTTTTGCCGTGAGATATTCAGCACTGTTATCACTCATGGCATTGAAGCAGGTGTGTGCTACAATGTGAATATCCCTCAAGGTAAAGGCATTAAAGGGGTTAAGGTATGCCGACAGGCAAAAGGACGCTGGGTTGAAGAGTTTGATGAGCGCGTTGACCCGCGTGGTCGCACGTACTTTTGGCTTACAGGCCATTTTGAGAACCATGAGCCTGAAGCTACTGACACCGATGAGTGGGCGCTTGAAAATGGATTTGTCTCAATAGTTCCCTGTACCATTGATGCAACGCACTTGCCTTCGGTCGACAGGTTGAAGAACATTGGCTTGGATCGTGTTTCGACACATAACATTATATAAACGAAATGGAGAAGAAAGTCGCTAACAATCTGTGGATTGGACTGATTATAGGATTGGTAATGCCCCTCATCACATCCTATTTAATATATGCAACCAGATATCCTGGAGACGAAACCTACACAGAATTCATTGTGGCAATGATTAAAGTGGAAAGCTTAGGTAAGCTGCTTAGCTTAAGTGTATTGCCCAACTTGCTTTTTTTCTTCCTGGGAATATGGAGCGAGCGTTTACTGGCTG
The DNA here is from genome assembly GCF_000517065.1 of Alkaliflexus imshenetskii DSM 15055. Lineage (GTDB taxonomy): Bacteria > Bacteroidota > Bacteroidia > Bacteroidales > Marinilabiliaceae > Alkaliflexus > Alkaliflexus imshenetskii. The sequence goes on from NZ_KI912105.1 coordinate 3,263,956, forward strand.
CAAGAGGCGTTTTGATAGCCACAGTATTATATACATTGGCTTCGGTGGCAATGTTTCTTATGAAATAGTTTGGCAATGCCCGGAATATAGACAGATTCCATTTTGATTTATACCGTTATTTGCCTGGGCAAGGCTATTGGCAATGGGTTTGATGTTGAAATAGGTTGATTTTCATCCGAAAAATTTATCATTTCACGGCACGGAATAGATTATTTATATCCGTTCTGAGTTTAAAGATTCGGGCGTCTTATATCGGTAATTGCAAGCGTTGAGCCATGTGTGGCCAACGCGTATAAATAATCATCATCATAAATATAATAACGATAGAGTGAAGTACTATTTAATAGCCGGTGAGGCATCAGGCGATTTGCATGCCTCCAATCTGATGCGGGCAATAAAAAAGTTGGATCCAATGGCACATTTTCGCTATTGGGGTGGAGACCTGATGGCTGCCCAGGGGGGACAACTTGTGAAGCATTACCGAGACACTGCATTTATGGGTGTTTTTGAGGTGGTGAAGAATCTGCCGGCTATTTTCAGGAACTTCAGATTGTGTGAATCCGATATTCAATCGTATAATCCGGACGTGGTGATTATGGTTGATTATCCTGGCTTTAACCTCCGCATGGCCAGGTTTGCCAAGAAGTCGGGATACAGGGTGTTTTATTATATTGCACCCAAAGTATGGGCATGGAACAGACGGCGTGTGCATAAAATCAGAAAGTATGTTGATAAGGTTTTTACCATACTGCCTTTTGAGACCGAATTTTATGCCAAATACAATGTGCCTGTTACATATTCCGGAAATCCATTGCTCGATGCCATACACAACCGCCCCCGCAAAGAGGAGTCCTTCGATGGTTTTAGTGTGCGCAACAATCTTAGCGGACAACCCATCATAGCTCTTTTAGCCGGAAGCCGTCATCAGGAGATCTCTCGTTTGCTTCCCGATATGCTGGCCATGCGTTCCCATTTTCCCAATCATCAGTTTGTGATTGCCGGAGCACCATCTTTTAATGAGAACGATTATGCCCCCTATCTGGAAGGTACAGATGGCGTTAAAGTGGTATTCAATGAGACCTACAGCTTGTTGCAACATGCCCATGCTGCCATGGTAACTTCCGGAACGGCCACGCTCGAAGCGGCCCTGTTGCGCTGTCCACAGGTGGTCTGCTATAAAATGTGGGGAGGTAGTTTCACCGATTTTATGTCCAAAAAAGTCATCATCAAAGTACCATATATTTCGCTCGTGAACCTGATAATGAACCGGGAGGTGGTGAAGGAACTTTTCCAGAGTACATTTTCGCTTGATGCATTAAAGGATGAGGTGTCAAAACTCTGTTATAACGAGGAGTATCGCAGGCTTATGCTGAAGGGGTACGATGAATTAGGTTATATTATGGGCGGCCCGGGTAGCAGCGAGCGCACGGCACAAGCCATGTGGGACGCTCTCACAGGTAGATGACGGCGTTTCCGTAAAAGTAGAATTTCAGAATTAATACGAAGATTATGGTGGCATTGTGGAAAAGAGAGGTTATGGCATTTTTTAGTTCGGTAACCGGATATCTGGTGGCCGGCGTTTTTTTGCTGATGACTGCACTGTTTCTTTGGATTATCCCGGGAAACCTTAACATCCCCTTTGGAGGATATGCCACGCTGGACTCCTTATTCTGGATAGCGCCCTGGTTGTATCTTTTTTTGGTGCCCGCTGTTACAATGAGACTGCTGGCGGATGAAAAGAGGAGCGGTACCATTGAATTGCTGCTCACGAATCCTATTACCGACTGGCAGCTGGTATTTGGTAAGTATCTGGCAGGTGTTACCCTGGTGGTAATATCCCTATTGCCAACGCTGGTCTATTTCTATTCTGTTAACCAGTTGTCTCAACCGGTTGGAAATATTGATCATGGCGCCATCTGGGGCTCATACATCGGATTGGTATTGCTTGCTGGTGTATATGTGGCCATTGGTCTCTTTGCTTCTTCGTTAACTGACAATCAGATTGTGGCTTTTGTGTTGGCCGTAGTGGTGTGTTACTTCTTTTACAGTGGTTTTCAGGCGTTGGCGGCAATGCCAGCTTTACGTTTTATGAGTGCTTTTCTGGTCACACTGGGTATTGATGAACATTATCAATCCATTAGTCGTGGAGTAGTGGATTCGCGCGACCTCTTTTACTTTGCCGGAGTTATTATTTTTTTTCTGGCACTTACGCGAACTGTTATTGGCACTCGCAAATGGTAAACGAGGACCGTTTTTTTTCGATGAATAATTAAAGTAAAAGATAATGCTAAAGAACAGGGCTGTGAAAAGAGATTTAATACAACTGGCTATTGTGTTGGTTGTTATTGTGTTGGTTAATCTGGTCTCTACCAGATGGTTTTTCCGTATCGATTTAACGGCAGAAAAAAGATACACCCTGGCTCCTGTAACCCGTTCTTTTTTGCGCAACCTCGATCATGATGTGATGGTCAAAGTTTTTCTGGCAGGCGACCTCAATGTTGGCTTCCAACGATTGGCTCGAGCCACAAAAGAGACTATGGACGAGTTCAGACTGGTGTCGCGCGGAGCATTTATGTATGAGTTTATTGATCCGGCAGCCAATTCTCAGGCACTCGATGAGTTGCGTGAGTATGGTCTTCGACCCATACCTGTTTTTGAAGCGGCTGCTGATGGTCGCCAGATTCAGTCCAATGTATATCCGTATGCCATTCTTCATATCGATGGTTATGAGATAGCCATCAACCTGCTAGAAAACATGCCCGGCCGCTCCGGCGCTGAGAATCTAAATATTTCGATGGAGTCGCTTGAGTATAAAGTTACCGATGCCATGCGCCGATTGTTGATTGATGAGGTCCCGGCAATCGCTTTTTTGGAAGGGCACGGTGAGTTGGACGAGCTCGATGTGTGGGACATCACCGATGCGCTCTCTCATTACTACCAGGTTGATCGTGGCGTTTTAACGGATGATCCTTTCGTTCTTGATAATTATCAGGCACTCATCATAGCCAAACCACAAGAGCAGTTCTCTCAAAAGGATAAATTTATCATTGACCAGTATATTATGCGCGGTGGTAAGGTGCTCTGGTTACTGGATGCTGTTAATGTAACCCTCGATAGCCTTCGCCGCACCACACAAACGGTGGGATTGGCTTCCGATTTTAACCTTTCTGACCAGTTGTTTCGCTACGGCGTACGCATAAACCATGAACTTTTGCAGGATATTCAGGCTGCCATGATTCCGATCAATGTGGCCCGCCAGGGTGAGCAGCCTCAGATGGTGCCTGTCCCATGGCTTTTCAATCCATTACTTAACATTAGTATGGAGCATCCTGTAACGCGCAATCTGAATGTGGTGCGGGGTGAGTTTGTCAGCAGTGTAGATACTGTTGGCAATCTGGAAGGAATACGTCGCGACGTGCTGCTGCGTACAGGACGTTTTACGCGTCGGAATCCGGTTCCTGTTTTTATCACTTTGGCGCTGGTTAATGAACAGCCGCTGCGCGAAGATTTTACAAGCTCATTTATTCCGGTAGCTGTGTCTATGGAAGGCCAGTTTCCATCTGCATTCACCAACCGTCCTGTGCCGCCGGGAGTAAATATCCGACCCGAGAAAATCCTTCACCAGAGCAAGCAAACGCGAATGATAGTGGTAGCCGATGGAGACATCATACGCAACGATGTCCGGCTTCGTCATGGAGCTTCACCTCAGCCACTCCCACTGGGTTTTGATGAGGTGAGTAATCAAACGTTTGGTAACAAACAGTTTGTGCTCAATGCGGTTAACTATCTCACTGATGATGAAGGATGGATGTTGTTGCGAAATCGTAATTATGAGTTGCGCCTGCTCGATCGTGAAAAGCTTTCATCGCAAATCACATACTGGAAAGTTTTAAATGTTTCGTTGCCTTTGTTTTTTTTATTGCTGTTGGGTTTAACACTCCCATTGTGGCGTAAATACAGATATGGCAGACAACGAACAAAGTAATTTACTGAAGCAGAAAAAGTTTTTTCAACCGCAGATGTAAGCGTTCAATTTTTCATTACTGGGCGCGCTGCACAAATCCGAAATTTCGTATCTTCGGGAACTTTTGCGTTGTGAGTTGTTAGGTGTAATAGCTTTTTTTTCAACAGATTTGGTTGTTGGCGTATTGCAAATGTCATTGCTGGCATCTCGCAAAGTTTCGCTAAAAAATAGCAGGTATTGATGTCGTAATTTATTGATAATTCATATATTTGGATTGAAACTTAAAAAATTGAGATAATGAAATTTGTAGTATCCAGTTCTGAACTGCTGTCTCATTTGCAGGCCATCAGCAGGGCAATTTCTTCAAAAAGCCAGCTTCCGGTACTTGATTGTTTTCTGTTCGACCTGAAAGGGACAACTCTAAGCATTACAGCATCCGACCTGGAGGTAACGATGACCACCTCCATGGAAACAGACAGCAACGATGGAGACGGAAAAGTGGCTCTGCCTTCCAAAATGTTGCTGGAGATACTTAAAAAACTGCCTGAGCAGCCTTTAACCATCGATGTGTCGATGAGCAGTCTGGTGGTTGACATTATTTCTGAGAAGGGAAAGTACAATTTTGTGGCTCAGGCTGGCGAGGATTACCCTGTTATTCCCGGTATAGACGAGGATAAAGCAAGTAAATTGCAGGTTCCCACATCGCTGTTACTTACCGGCATCACCAAAACGCTTTTCGCCACTGCAGATGATGAACTGCGCCCGGTAATGAATGGTATTCTTTTTGAGTTTTCGCCCAACAACCTGACTTTTGTGGCATCAGATTCTCACAAACTCGTGAGATACCAGCGTTTGGACGCAAGAAGCGATTTTGAGGCCTCTTTTATCCTTCCCAAAAAGCCTGCAGGACTTCTAAAAAATGTGTTGCCACGAGAAAGTGGTGATGTGGTGATTGAGTTTGACCATAAGAATGCATTCTTCAATCTTCCAAATTATAAGTTGGTTTGCCGTCTGGTTGAGGGCAATTATCCTACCTATAATGCTGTTATCCCACAGGGCAATCCCAACAAGGCAATTGTAGATCGTGTAGATTTGGCCAACACACTGAGCCGGGTTTCAATTTTCTCCAATCAGGCCTCAAACCTGGTGAAGTTACATTTAAGCAACGACGAGATGGTGGTTTCAGCTCAGGATATCGACTTTTCGCTTTCTGGTTTTGAGAAACTTAAGTGTCAGTATGAGGGCGATGAGATGGAGATAGGTTTTAAATCGGTCTTTCTTTCTGATATTCTTGAGAATATTTCATCAGGCGATATTATAATTGAGTTGTCTGACCCATCAAGGGCTGCCATTGTTCTGCCGTTTGATAAAAATGAGGACGAGGACGAGCTTATGCTTATTATGCCCATGATGATTAACGCTTAAGGATTTTGTTATCGCACTACAATTTTGATGGGTACTAAACTGTTGCTCTTCTGTATGGATGTGCTTTTCAGGTATTGCATCAGATATTAAGCGACACATTGACAACTAATGAAACTGAATCTTCAGCACGAAGAATATCCAGTTACGAATTTTGATAGCATCAGGAAAGCCGGCTTTATGCCGGTTTTTTTTTGTGCCATGCTGAGGTGTTTTTTCCCCAAGTGACAGACCTTCTTGGTAGGGCGGTTATATATTTCTAAAAAATTTATGACTATAATTTGCAGTCTTTTGAAAAAAAATTAATAAATTCGCTTATCTTTAATCAAAAATAAAACAAAGGTTTTTGTGTTTATAATATAAAGTCACAGATGAGGTATTTAAAATTTTTATGTTTGGTTGTTATATTGTCTGGTATAACCGCTATACAGGCAACAGCGCAGCAACAAGGTAATATAGTTGAGTATTTTGGTAAGGAGCGGATTGAAACAACGGATGAAGGTGATGTATTTCATATTTTCACCAATGGATTCATCCTTGAAGGCGCGTCTCGTGGGGGCGTTTTGTTTAGCAGTCAGGATATTGTGGCATGGCAGTATGCTACAAATAAATTCTTTTCACCTACTGTGAAAACGGAGTTAACTGAATCATTTCCTGATGCTGAACTGACAATGGCTTGGAGGCCCATCGAGGCAGACTCTGCTCAACGGTTTATTGGTCGTGAGTTAAGAAACGCACATCTGTACACCTCATTTGAGGCGCCTGAAGAGCGTGTGGTATTGCTCGAAGCCAAAGGCCATACGCGGGTTTATATAAATGGATTACCTCAAGAGGGTGATCATTATGATTTTGGTTATACGCTCATTCCCTTTAAGATGAAGAAAGGGGTGAATGAGTTTGTTTATACACCCGGACGTTTTGGGCGGGTCACATCACGACTTGTCATGCCTAATAAACCGGTGAGTTTCACAAGTAGAGATATGACACTTCCGGATTTGATAATTGGCGAGTCGGGTACAAAATGGGGTGCTATCCGAATCATCAATGCATCAGAGGCAGACCTTAAAAACCTTGTTATACGTTGTGTTCTTGAGAGTGGCGAAACAGCCGAATTTGCAACAGATGAGGTGATGCCAATGGCCGTTCGTAAAGTGAAATTTCAGATTCCTGCCATCGCAACAATTCAGCAAGATGGAAAGGTTAATGCAACACTTTACCTGCGCGACAGAAATGGGAGAGAGTTGGATCGGACTACCATCACGTTGGAACAGCGAGATGCTTCCGTACATCATGAACGCACTTTTATTAGCAATATCGACAACAGCGTGCAATATTACAGCGTGGCACCATCAACCAGTAGTTCTGAAGGACAGGCTTTGGTATTGACTGTTCATGGCGCTTCGGTAGAGGCTCGTAATCAGGCACGGGCTTATCAGAAAAAGGATTGGGCACACATTATTGCACCAACCAACCGACGTCCATTTGGCTTCAACTGGGAAGAGTGGGGAAGGGTGGATGCAATGGAGGTTCTGGAAGATGCCCGCAAAGTATTTCAAACAGATCCTCATAAGACTTATCTCACTGGCCATTCGATGGGAGGGCATGGTACTTGGTATTTGGGAGTGACCTATCCCGATATGTTTGCGGCCATTGCGCCTTGTGCCTCGTATCCCGACATTATTGGGTATGGCCGGCGGGGCAATAACAGCGCTATGGAGGCGCACCCGCATTATGAGAACATTCGCCGTGCTGCCAATGCAGGACGCGTGTTGGATTTAAAGCGTAACTATCTGCAATCGGGAATTTATGTTTTGCATGGCGATGCTGATGTGGTGGTGAGTGTGGAGCAGGCGCGCATGATGCGCCAGGTGCTTGGTGAGTTTCATCCCAACTTCTGTTATTATGAGTATCCCGGAGGTTCGCACTGGTATGGCGATCACAGTGTGGATTGGTTTCCCATCTTCGATTATTTTAAATGGCACTCCATCCCTGCCAACAAAAATGTTAAACATATTGAATTTCATACGGCATCACCTGCCATATCAGCAAGTAATCACTGGGTGAGAATTGAACAACAGGAGCGTTCATGGGATTTTTCCAACGTGATTTTTGATATTAAAGGTGATACCATTCAGGGTGAATTAGAAAATGTGAGCATTTTCGCCTTGAAACTATCAGAACTGACTTTTGAGTCAAATCCGCTTTTGGTTCTGGAAAATCAAACCATTCAATTGGCCAACGGCCAGGATGTGATATTGCGCAAAACAGATAAAGGCTGGAAGATTATTGACAGAATCAATACAAATGAGAAGTACTCTGTGAGGCATGGCGGCTTTAAACAGGCATTTGACAACCGGATGGTATTTGTTTATGCTACCGGTGGTAGTCGTGAGGAAAATGAGTGGTATCGCAACAAGGCACGTTTTGACGCTGAAACATGGCTTTATCGTGGCAACGGTTCTGTGGATGTTATCTCTGACCGTGACTTCAGACCTGCCGATTATAAGGATCGCAACGTGATTTTGTATGGAAATGCAACCAATAACAGGGCGTGGCGTCAATTATTAGGAAAAGCGCCCATTCAGGTGCGCAAAGGAGAGATTCGATTTGGCAGTGAAGTGTTTAAGGGCGATGATTTGGGAGCTTATTTTATCTATCCACGTCCTGATAGTGAAACTGCCAGCGTTGGTGTGATTGCCGGTACTGGATTAACCGGCATGAAAGCCACATTTGCCAACAACTACTTTTCAGGAATTACCGGTTTTCCGGATGTGCTTGTTTTCTCTGCCGATATGCTTAAGGACGGTATAGAGGGTGTTAAAGTTTCCGGATTTTTTGGAAACGACTGGAGTGTAATTAATGCAGATTTTTTCAAATAGTTTTAGGTTTAGGTTTAGTTTTTATTTGGGACAGGAAGGTTGTCATCTGGTAAAACAGATGACAGCCTTTTTAATTTTATAAACAGCCTAAAAGCGTATATTTGTAAAGTTTTTGCAATGCAATTCATTGCCCTTGATAATGTGTTAGATGATTGCGTTGTATTTGTTTATTTCAGACAGGTAATAGAGATGTCATCAGAAAAGAAAAAGGTTGTTATTGGTTTGTCAGGTGGGGTTGATTCCAGCATCGCAGCTTATGTCTTAAAGGAGCAGGGGTACGATGTTATCGGGCTTTTTATGAAAAACTGGCACGATACCACCGGAGTGCTTAAGGCTGATTGTCCGTGGCTCGATGATAAGTTTGATGCCGAGGCCGTGGCACGTAAGCTCAACATCCCTTTTCACATGGTTGACTTGAGCGTACAATATCGTGCACGGGTGGTTGATTATATGTTCTCTGAATATGAAAAGGGACGAACGCCAAACCCCGATGTGCTCTGTAACAGGGAGATAAAGTTTGATGTGTTTCTTGATGAGGCCATGCGCCTTGGTGCCGACTATGTGGCTACCGGTCACTATTGTCGGCGTGAGGAGATTGTGGTGGAGGGAAAGCCTGTTTATCGCTTGTTGGCAGGTTCTGATCCCAATAAAGATCAAAGCTATTTTTTGTGTCAGCTATCGCAGAAGCAGTTGGAGAAATCACTGTTTCCAATTGGAGACCTGCAGAAATCCGAAGTACGCCGCATTGCGGGAGAGTTAAAATTGGTAACAGCGCATAAAAAGGACTCTCAAGGGATCTGTTTTGTGGGGAAGGTCGATCTTCCGGTTTTTCTGCAACAGCAACTCTCAGCCAAAGCTGGTCGTGTGTTTTTGATACCCGATGAGAGTGAAGTGTTTGCGCGCGACTGGCAGGTGGCTAAAGAAAATCCGTCCGACGAAGTGCTGGCGCAGCTATCGCAAGGTTTTGCGCTTCATCCAAAACACGGAAAGAAGATTGGTGACCACAACGGGGCGCACTTTTATACCATTGGTCAGCGTAAAGGCTTGAATATCGGTGGGTTTCCGGAGCCACTATTTGTCATCGGTATAAATGTTGAATACAATCAGGTGTATGTGGGCATGGGGCAGGAGCACCCGGGTCTATATCGTTCGGTTTTAAAAGTGGCAAATGATGAAGTACATTGGGTACGACCCGATTTAGCACTTCAAATAGGTGAGCAATGCAGGTTTAACGTTCGAATCAGATACCGGCAGCCTTTGCAGGGTGCTGTGGTTCATAAGCGTGAAAATGGCTTGTTTATCGTTTTTGATGAGCCACAGCGAGGCATCACAGCAGGTCAGTTCGCGGCCTGGTATACCAACGATGAGTTGGTTGGTTCGGGTGTTATATCTTAGAAATAGCTTGCTATTGAAATATGCCCCATGTGGATGATTAATAGTGGCTATTGTTTGATTTTCCTGCTATCTTACATCAAATAGTTATGAAGAATTACGATCCATATATGCACACGGCCGAGCACATTCTGAATCAAACAATGGTTCGGATGTTTGCGTGTGAGCGCTCTTTCTCAAATCATCTGGAAAAGAAAAAGTCAAAGTGCGACTATCATTTTGAACGTGCTCTAACCGAAAGTGAGGAGATTGAGTTGCAGTTGAGAGTGAATGAGCAGATATTAAAAAATCTGGAGGTTTCTGAACGTATCGTCAGTAGAGAAGAAGCTGCATCCATGTTTAATCTGAGCAATTTGCCCGATGCCTCCGGCGAAACAGTCAGGCTTGTGAGCGTAGGGGATTATGATGTATGTCCGTGCATTGGCCACCATGTATCCAACACATCTGAAATCGGTGCTTTCGTGATTGGCTCTACAACATTTGAGGATGGGGTATTACGCATCCGGTTTAAACTCAAAAGATAGCCTGTTTATGCAGCTTATAGGCCTTTTATCAGATACGCATGGGTATTTAAACCCATCGTTATATGATTTTTTTAAGGATGTGGATCAAATATGGCATGCAGGTGATATTGGTTCAGAGGATGTACTCGACAAACTGGAAGCCTTTAAACCCGTGCGTGCCGTTTATGGCAATATTGATGGAGCCACAATTCGGCGCAGATTAAAGGAGACCCAACGTTTCAATTGCGAGGGCGTGGATGTGATGCTTACCCATATTGGAGGTTATCCAGGTAAGTATGCCGTGCAGATTAAGAGAGAAATATATGCCAACCCTCCCAAACTATTCATTTGTGGCCACAGTCACATACTTAAAGTTATCAATGACAAAGCACTTGGCCTTTTGCATATCAATCCGGGAGCAGCGGGTAAGTATGGGTTTCATCTGGTGAGCACAGCAATCCGTTTCTCCATTCACAATGGTGATATCACCGGACTTGAAGTCATTGAGTTGGGCTCGAAAAGCTGATATTCATTTTAAGTCTTTTTTTCTCATAATTATTATCTTACATCACTTAGGTCAACATGTTTTTTGGAGCTCTTATTGAACTTCCGGATTGTTTTTTTTGTTCATCAGCGATTTTGTATGTCAGTAAAAAAAGTAGTTTGATGTTGTTTTTTTTAATATTTTTAGTCTACTGCTTGTAACATGATTGTATCGGTCCGCTAAACGATTGTTTATGTTGAATGCCCCTAAATATTTTAACCGCGATATAAGTTGGCTCTCGTTTAATTATCGGGTGCTGGAGGAAGCGGATGACAAGTCCCTGCCATTGTATGAGCGGTTAAAGTTTCTTGCCATCTATTCATCCAATTTGGATGAGTTTTATAAGGTGCGTGTTGCTGAGTACAAGTATAATTTTGATCCTGAAGAGCTGGAAGACATGCGCGGTACGTCACCCGTGAAAGTGCTTCACGAAATCAATACCATTGTGGACAAGCAGCTACAGGTATTTGGACGCATTTTTCACGATGAGATTTTGGCTGGTTTGTATCGGGAAGGACTGGTGTTGTATCAGGGTGAAATGCCTGCTGCTCCTGAGCATCAGGTTTTTATACGCGATTACTTTTACCGCGAGGTGATACCTTATCTGCAGCCGGTATTACTCACACGCGGTACGCGTTCATTTTTGCGCGATAACCGCCTCTATCTTGCCATCAGGCTTTTTCGTAAAAAGAAAGATGTTGAGAAACTTAAAAACCGTCGTCCGCGCTATGCAATTGTGAAGCTGCCATCAAACGATTTGCCCCGCTTTATACGTCTGCCGGATATCAATGGTCAGTATCATTTTTTGTTTCTTGATGATTTGGTGCGTTTCAATCTGCAAGAGCTGTTTCCCGGTTACGATGTGGACTCAAGCTACTGCATAAAAATGCTCAGGGATGCTGATTTGGGCATTCAGGATGAGTTTAGTGGCAATCTTGTAGAGAAAATACGGCGCAACATTGGACTGCGAAAAGTTGGTGAGCCAGCTCTCTTCACTTACGACAGGGAGATGCCGGCAGATTTTTTACAAGTTATAAAGGAAGCTTTTGGGCTTTATAAAGAAGACCTTTTGGCCGGTGAACGTTATCTCAGTTTTCAGGACTTCTTCTCATTTCCCAACCCTTTTGCACCAAGGCTTCAGTTGAATCATCCCACACCCATTCATCCATCAGTGCTGGAGGGCTATAGCTCTATGTTTGCCGCCATAAAAGCAGGGGACAGATTGCTTCATTATCCATATCAGTCCTTTGATTATGTATTGAAATTTCTTAACGAAGCAGCTGTAGATACAAAGGTGGAAGAGATAAAGGTGACTCAGTATCGGGTTGCCAGCAATTCGGCCGTGGTAAATGCCCTTATTGGTGCGGCGCGTAATGGCAAAAAAGTTACGGTATTTGTGGAAGTAAAAGCCCGGTTTGATGAGGAGAATAATCTCTATTTGGCCCGTTTAATGGAGAATGCCGGCATCAGGATTATATATAGTCTGCCCGGTTTAAAAGTTCATGCTAAAATGGCATTGGTAATTCGCAGAGCCGGGGGCGTGAGGAAGCGTTCCTATGCATATATGAGCACTGGCAATTTTAATGAGAAAACAGCCCGTTTGTATGCCGATCATGGCTTCTTTACATGTAAGGATGAGTATCTTTATGACTTGGAGCAGTTGTTTGAGTTTTTTGAAAATCAGGATAACTCTGTTAGTTTTAACAAACTGCTGGTGACTCCCTTCAATTTTAAAAATGAGCTGGTGCGCCGTATCGACCGCGAGATTGAGATTGTCAACACGGGAGGTGAGGGGTATATTCTTTTAAAAATGAATGGTATACAAAATAAAACTTTCATCAATAAACTATACGAAGCCAGCGAAGCCGGCGTGAAAATAGACCTGATTGTGAGAGGGATTTGTTGTGTTGTGCCCAACCAGCCTTTTAGTCGCAACATTCGCATCATCCGAATTGTTGATAGTTATCTGGAGCATGCACGTGTTTGGGTATTTGGAAACAATGGGCAGAAAGAGCTTTTTATGACTTCGGCCGACTGGATGAACCGAAACATCAACCGACGAATCGAGACGGCCTTTCCCGTTGAGGATGAGGCGCTTCGCAATGAGCTGCTGCAGATGCTTGAATTGCAGGTTAACGACAATGTAAAGGCACGATATATCAACGAGCGACTCGAAAATGAGAGAAGGCCCAATGCCGCTCCCAGAGTGCGCGCACAGTATGACACCTATAAGTTGCTGGCTGCAAAGGAGCCACAAGGCAAATATGTGTTACATTCAGATTTATATTAAGCCGCTGTTTAGATGATTTGATAGTCTGTGGACTTATCCAAACCACTGCAAAACGATGATTTTTAAACTTAAGTGCTTATCTACTATTCTATTAAACTATTTACAATGAAGCGACTTATTCTGGTGAGACATGCCAAAACAGAACCATTAACCGATGCGCTTTCAGATTTTGAACGTCAGCTAAAGAAACGTGGCCATAACGATGCACGTCTCGTGGCCAACGAGCTGAAAGATAAAGGTTTTTGTCCTGATACAATCATATCAAGTCCTGCAGTCAGAGCCATACAGACAGCGCGTGTATTTGCGGATGTTTTTGAGATTCCTGCGCTGCAAATTAAACAGGCAGGATTTATCTACGATGGTGAAACCACTGCCGGTTTATTGTCGGGTATCACGTCTATGGCTGGCGGTGAAGAAACTGTTCTGGTGGTAGGGCACAATCCCGATATTGCCATGCTAAGCATGCGCCTCACAGGTGAAGCTTTTGCCCACTTCCCAACCACAGCCACACTGGTTATTGCATTCTCTGCTTCAACTTGGAGCGACATCAGTGTGGGTACCGGACGCGCAGAGTATTTCGTCTATCCCCGGCTACTCAAAGATGAACAACAGTAACTGAGGTATGATGATGCAGTTTATTGCTGGTTCCAGTTCAGGAGATTAATTTATTGCAGATGTTTAATCAACAGCGTAAAACGTGCAGTTTGTTGAGTTTGCTGACTTTTTTATTGCAATGCGTATTAACAATTATAGCGTCCTATCGTTCTGCATTCTATTATACCCATCATCACAGATTATGCTTCTGAGCAAAGGTTTTTAAACTTGCCGTTTCTGGCTTAAATGGGATGTGGAATGTGAAGGTAGCACCCTGATCTATGTCGGATTCTACATATATCTTTCCGCCCATCAAATGTACCAGACTTTTTGAGATGGCCAGTCCAAGTCCGGTTCCGCCTGAATTATCGTTGCTGCCATTGGGAGCCTGACGAAAGCGTTCAAAAATGATGGCATGGTCGTTAGGTGCTATACCTCGTCCTGAATCTGAAACTCTAAAGGTAAGCATGTCAGGTTGTTGAATCTCATAACTTAATTCTACGATGCCTGAAGCAGTAAATTTAATAGCGTTATTTAGCAGGTTGTAAAGCACTTGTTCCACCCGGAATGGATCCGCATTGATAATTAACTCCTTTTGGGATAACTCTTTTTTAATTACCAGCGTGATATCTTTTTTCTTGCTTTTGATGAGTGTTTGAGCCACCAATGCGACATTATCCAGCAAATTGTGTAAGTCAAAGGTTTCGGGTTTCAGTTTTATTTGACCCGATTCAATTTTTGAGATGTCGATGATGTCATTGATAAGGTTTAATAAACTCTCACCACTCTTCCTTATCATCCCCAGATAGTTTAGGAACTCTTCTCTGTTGGCCTGGTCGTAAAGTAATATATCTGAAAAGCCCAAAATCGCATTCATGGGGGTTCTAATCTCGTGCGACATGTTGGCCAGAAAAGCAGATTTAAGCCGATCGCTTTCTTCAGCTTTTTCTTTGGCAAGTTGCAGCTGCTCTTCAAATTCCTTTTGAAAATGAATATTCATTAAAATACCAACCATCCTTACTGGTTTGTTATTCTCCTTGTGGGTAAGTCGTCCGTGTAGGGCAAACCATTTATAATCGCCTGAGCTGGTTTTTAGTCTTACCTCTCCGTTAAAGGCTGGCGATATATCTTGGGCATGCATTACAAATGCTTCCTCAATCTGATTGATGTCCTGAGGGTGAAATATCGATTGCCATTCTTTTAGGCTATAGTTAAGATCGGCTGGTTTCTTATATCCTAAAAGTTCTGCAATACCATTGTTCGTATAAACATCATTAAATCTGAAATCTACATCCCACAAACCAATATTGGCGCCCTCCAACGCAAGTTCAAGTCTGCTTTCACTTTTTTTTAGATTACTCTCCGCTTTGTTTTTGAGAGCAATAATTCGGGTGAGAACCAGAATTACCAGCATTAAAAAAGCTAATACAGAGCCAATTATGGATATTTCTGATTTGTTTTTTTCGAAGTAGCCAATTGGTTTGTTGATGAAAAGGGTTGATTCAGGTAGCTTTGATGCATCCAGATTGTGTCTTTTCAATTGGTTGTAGTCGATGATGATTTGTTGGGGCGTTGGTGCTAAAAACGGTATATCCTCCAATTGGCCGTTTAAAATAGAGCGCATAATACCGGCTGCTCCAACTCCCTGATCCCGTCCGTTGATGATGTATCCACCAATAATAAAATCACCAAACAGAAAATTCCAGTTCCCATATATTGGAATGTCGAGACAAGATTGCAGAAATGCGGCCTCTTCAATCATGTCACGCGTGGCGCCTTCTCTTGGGATATACAGACTTAGGATATAGATAGCTCTGTTTTTGGGGGCATAATTGCTCAACTCGTGGCCAAGCTGCGTTGCCGACACCGCGTGTATTGCAGAATATTTGAGATCAGGGAATTTGGTGATGGTTCTTTTGAATTGATCCATGAAGAGCAATCCGGTTAGCGACGAGTCTGATACCACAATCAACTCTTCCAAATTGGGCTGTAGGGACATTATTATCTCCAGAGTCCCTGCAATGTCGATGTCTTCGGCTATGCCTTTGTATTTCGAGGAATCAATGGCAAAATCCCTGATGTTGTTTACCCCACAAAATACCATGGGCTTATCTCCCCAAATCTCATTGCCATATTTAAGAAAGAACTCAAACGCATGATTGTCGCTGCAAATGATGCCATCTACATTCAGGGGACTGTATTTGATTTTAAAGTACTCTTTTACGGCTTCGAGGTGTGCCTCGTTGTAAAAGCGTTTGGTGTCCATATACTCAATGGAGATGCGATAACCCTCCGATTCTGATAATGTGTTTACGACTCCCTCTGTAAGCTCACGCGTCCACATAAAGGTGGGGTGATAGGAGTTTATAAGCACAACATCTTTAATCTCAGATTTGATTTCACCTGTGAACAGAAATGTCGATACTAAAATAATAATTGTAATAAAGGGTCGAAAATTCTTCATTATGGGCGGTTTTCACAACTAATTTATATTTTTTATCGTTCATACTCAATGGGTATGCTTTTAATTTTAATAGTTGTGTGATTTCTGCGGCACAAATATGGCAATAAATGAAGTGTTATGATATTGATTGCCAATGAATTTATCAAATCGGTTGTCGGTCAAAAGTCATAGATTGTTGGATGGGTGATTTTTATCCAGTATGGAGCTTTTGTCTGGAATCTCAGATTCAACACAGTCAGCTTTGTTTCATCTTTTTTACATCGTGTGGCTATTTTTCCTTAATCTCTTTGTGTAAGTCTGCCAATGCTTGCTAACTTTACTAATGCGATTGTTTTCAATCTGAAAATTTGTTACCATGTCAATGATTTATAATCCGCAACGATATAAGATTGAAGATCTTCCCGGTCAGCCGTTTCTCGATGCGGATGAAATTTGGGGATACATTCATTCTACCGCAAATCCATCGCCCAATCGTGTGCGGCAGGTGATAGCCAAATCGTTAAGCAAACAGCGATTGTCTCTGGAGGAGACGGCGGTTTTAATAAATACCACCGACCCCGATTTGGTGGAAGAGATAAAAGATGGCGCCCGAAACCTGAAAGAGCTTGTTTATGGCCGCCGAATAGTACTTTTCGCCCCACTTTATATCGGAAATTTCTGTACCAATAATTGTGCTTATTGTGGCTTCAGGACAGGCAACTCCAATCAGCTGCGCACCACGCTGAATCACGATGAAATTGTGGCACAGGTGACTGCCCTCGAAGAGGCTGGTCACAAACGGCTAATCCTTGTTTTTGGTGAGCATCCGGACTATTCTCCGGAGTTTATTGCCGAAGCCGTGCGCACCGTGTACGGCGTAAAGAAAAACCATGGCGAAATACGCCGTGTAAACATCAATGCAGCGCCTTTTGATGTGGATGGTTTTAAAGTGGTTAAAGCGGCCGGAATTGGAACATACCAGGTGTTTCAAGAGACTTACCATCCCGAAATGTACAAACAGGTGCATATGGGCGGTAAAAAGCGTGATTATAACTGGCGACTTACGGCTCTTGACCGTGCTCAGGAGGCAGGCATTGACGATGTGGGAATAGGTGCGCTGCTGGGGCTCTACGATTGGCGGTTTGAGGTGCTGGGGCTTGTGAGGCACGTGAATCATTTTGAAGCGGTGTATAACGTGGGCCCGCACACCATCTCATTCCCTCGTATCAAAAAAGCCTCCGGATACACCATCAATCCAAAATATGAGGTGAGCGATGACGACTTTACCAAGCTGGTGGCCATTCTGCGACTGGCAGTGCCTTACACCGGCATGATTCTTACTGCGCGCGAACCCGCTCACATACGCGACGAAGTGCTACAGTTTGGTGTTTCTCAAATTGATGGTGGCACAAATATCGAGATGAAGGGCTATACGCTCGCAGGCAAACCACAGGACTTGGATGCGGAGCAGTTCGAAATTAACGACAATCGAAGCCTGAGAGAGGTGATGGCCGAACTTATCCGTAAGGAGTATATCCCATCGTTTTGTACGGCTTGCTACCGCCTGAACCGAACCGGCGAGCATTTCATGGAATTCTCAGTCCCCGGCTTTATTAAGCGGTTTTGCCAGCCCAACGCCATGCTCACCCTGGCCGAATATCTTGAAGATTATGCTACCCCGGATGACAAGCAGAAAGGTTACCGGCTTATTTCAGATACGCTGGAACATTATACGGATGAGACATTTAAAAACAAGCTGGAGGAGCGGCTTGAACGCATCCGCAATGGTGAGCGCGACCTCTATTTTTAGTTTCCAAAACATGTGGACGACGAATTGAAACAGAGTTCCGGACTAAGGAATTAGAGATGGTGAGATGTTAGATTTTTAGAGGGACAGATGAGATTTGTAAGTTCGTTTAGATATCAACCAGCATTTTTGACATCTCAATTACTTCTCCTGTAAGTTTTGCATAGATTCTGGTTTTAGTGAATTACTTTTTCTCACATTCAAATTGCACTGACAGTGTAATCTGTAAAAGTAGTTTTCACTTAACCTCCGTTCCGCCAACAAAAGGAAGAAACATACTTTCTGATATTTCCATTTACCGTTTCTGGTGTGGCATGTTTTTTGGAATTTCGCAGACTCTATTAAACCCTCAATCCATGAAAAAAATATTGTTTACGCTGTGCTTCCTTTTAACGGTGTTTTCTGCTGTTTCGCAAGTTCGTGATGTGCGTCAGAAAGCAGCAAAGGATAAATCAACTTCGGGCACTCGTGGTAGTTCAGGCTCAAAATCAGGCTCATCATCTTCTTTTTCTGATGACGACGATGGATGTTTTGATTTCATCGTATTTGAGTTGTTTTATCACGCCCTAACCGGAGCTTTCAAAGGTGTGTATTACGGTCAGAGTTACACGCTTCAGCAGAAGGCCGACCGGCCTGAGTTGGTCTCTTTTCAGGCGGCTCTCTCTTCGGGTTACGATTACAAATCCAACGCGTTTACCACTGTTCCCTCCTTACGTGGAAACTGGGGTGTATTTGCCAGCGATTTGCGCATGGTGCATGTGAATGATGTAACGGGAAATATGCAAATGGTCGACTGGCAGGTACTGATGGTGCGATTGCCCATCCAGAATGTGAAATTGGAGTACGGTATTGGTTTCACGCACCTATGGAGCCCTTCTAAAACCTATTTTGAGCAGAGTGCAGGTGTGGAACTGAATCTCTTCAATGGAGATGGTGCGGTACAGGGTGGTTATCGGTGGAGTCAGATGACATCACTCGACGAACGTTTCAGACAGGAGTTTAATCTGGAGGCCGATTATCAGGTGGCCATGCTGGGTTCATTCCGGTTGTGTCCCATGGTGGGCTACACTTGGCAAAACTACTTCGATTCCACAAAGTTTAATTTCTTCCGTGTGGGGATGAAGTTTAAACTTTATTGATGTTAACTTAACCTTTAGTTTATGGGTAGTGCCTAAGTTTGCCGGCTTAATAACATTTTTTTAATGATTAAGCGGAAAGATTTTGGTGCAGATTTTAAATGGGGGGTAACCATCAGCGCCTTTCAGAATGAGGGCGCTGCCGATACGGATGGCAAAGGCCCTTCTATTTGGGATGATTTTACGAAAGAGCCAGGAAATGTGAAGGATGGTTCTGTTCCGGGAGATACTTCTGATTTCTATCACCGCTATGCCGAAGACATTGAGTTGGCGCTCTCTATGGGGTTTCGCGTGTTTCGCTTTTCATTGTCATGGTCGCGCATACTTCCCGATGGCGTAGGTAAGGTTAATATGAAGGGGATACGCTTCTACAACAATGTGATTGATGCCTGCATAAAAAATGGCATGGAGCCGTGGGTGACCATTTACCATTGGGATTTGCCACAGCCTCTTGAAGAGAAAGGAGGATGGACCAACAGGGAAATAATAAGCTGGTTTTCGACTTATACAGATGTTTGCACCCGGGCGTTTGGCGACAGGGTTAAGTATTGGATTGTGATGAATGAGCCCATGAGTTTCACCGGTCTGGGCTATTTTATGGGTTATCATGCGCCGGGTCGCAAGGGTATCGGCAATTTCTTAAGAGCAGCGCATCATGCCACTCTTTGTATGGCTCAGGGAGGCCGCATTGTGCGTGCCAATGTGGAGAATTGTCTGGTTGGTGTGGCGCTCTCCTGCTCTTATGTGAAGCCGGTAAGCCGCTTTTTTATGCACCGCCGCGCTGCCAAGCGGATGGAGGGGCTTCTCAACCGCTTCTTTCTTGAGCCGCTGCTTGGAATGGGCTATCCAACGGATGTGATGCCTGCCCTGAATGTGATACGCACCTTTTTTGAACCTGGTGATGAGGAGCGTTTGGCTTTCGACTTTGATTTTATTGGTGTGCAATACTATTTCCGTATTGTGGCGCAGTTTAGCCTCAATCCGCCAGTGCTCTTTGCCACTGAAGTGCCGGCCGGGATACGCCCCGTTACCATGAACGAAATGGGCATGGAGGTCTACCCAAAAGGGATGTCGCGAATTTTGGATTTCTTTGCATCCTATCCGCAAATCCGCAACCTTATTGTGACCGAAAGTGGCGTCTGTTTTCCCGATTTCGTGAGAGGCGATAATATCAACGATGCACCTCGCCGCAAGTATCACGAAAAGACGTTGAAGCAAGTGCTAAAAGCCAAAAAAAAGGGTGTGCCTGTCAGTGGCTATTTTGCCTGGACGCTCGTGGATAATTTTGAGTGGAGCGATGGCTATACACCCAAATTCGGGCTGGTGCATGTGGATTTCAAAACTCAAAAACGCACGATAAAATCTTCCGGAAAATGGTTTCGCGATCTCCTTACCTGATTATAACAGGGCAGCGGCATCTTCATCCATCATCCAGAGTGAGCTTTTTTTATTGACCAGACTGGCCGGGTAGGTTTTAAAATGGCCTTTCTCGTTAATGATTTCGTGGGCTTTATCGGCCTTATTTTTTGCAGTTACCAAAAAGATGATTTGTTTGGCATTGTTAATCACATTGCCAGTTAGAGTGACCCTTTTTTGTCCCGAATCGGGATGGGTAGCCACTTCGCATATATTTTCCGAATCCCACAAATCTATCTGATAGGGGAAAATTGACGCAGTATGGCCATCGTCGCCCATGCCGAGTATCATCAGGTCGAACTGAGGCCAGCCATTCTCTTTGGGCAATTCGCCAAGAATAATGGTTTCATAGTCTGATGCGGCTTCGTCGGGGCTTAGTTCGCCTTTAACTCTGAACACATTGGATTCTGATATGGGCACTTTGTCAAACAGATGCGTGCGTGTCATGCCGTAGTTGCTTTCGGCGTCGTCGGGCTTAACACACCGCTCATCGCCCCAAAAAAAGCGCAGTTTTTCCCATTTTATGCGGTTTTGGTATTCGGCAGCCAATGTGTCGAAAATGGCTTTTGGGGTGCTGCCGCCCGAGAGGGCTATCGTGACCGTATCTTTTTCGTTACTCTCTTTTTCAAGTATGTCGCCAAAAAATCGGGATAAGTCTGTCTTGTCTGAGAAGATTTTTATCTGAGGTTTCATGAGTCGTTTTTTAATTGTTGTAACACTGTTGGTTTAGATGATTAGATATGAGATGATTAGATATAAGATGGATAGAAAGATAGATAGGATTAATTTTTAAGAATTTAATTTCTAAAAAGTCTTATCTATCCATCTAATTATCTAACATCTAATCATCTCCCATCTATCTTTTATAGTTCACAATACTCGCCATCACCCACGAGGTTTTTGCATGGGTAGCGCCAGGTTTGTATGCCTTCTATCAACTTATCCGACACATCGGGACCCCAGGTGCCGGCCGGATAACCGTGCACTTTGATGCATGGCTGTTCTTTCCACGCTTTCAGGATGGGATCCACAAATTTCCAGGCAGCCTCCACGGCATCGCCGCGCGAGTAGAGGGTGGCATCGCCCAGCATGGCATCAAGCAAAAGCCGTTCGTAGGCACTCGGTAAATAAGTGTTGTTCAGCTCCGAGTAGTGAAAATCCATGTTGACATCCTTCACGTTGAAACCGGCTCCGGGTAGCTTCATGCCGAATTTGAGCAGCAGCCCTTCGTCAGGCTGTATGCGGATAACCAACTGGTTTTGCTGCCGCATGATGGACTTCTCATTCATAAACAAGTGGTGCGGCGTGGCATTGAAGTGGATGACGATTTCCGTTACCCGTGTTGGAAGGCTTTTCCCTGTACGGATATAAAATGGCACACCGGCCCATCGCCAGTTGTCGATAAAGAATTTCATTGCTACGAAAGTCTCAGTGCGCGATTTGGGATTAACCCCTTCCTCTTCGCGATAGGCTTTGTATTGTTTTCCCTTAATTTCAGATGCGGTATATTGGCCACGAATGACAAACTCTTCCACCTTTTCTTTGGGAATTGGCCGAAGCGACTGGAGCACTTTCACAATTTCGTTACGGATGCTGTCGGCGTTGATAAGTGCAGGGGGTTCCATGGCTACCAGAGATGCCAGCAGCAGAAGGTGATTCTGCACCATGTCGCGCATGGCACCGGAGCCTTCGTAGTAACCACCACGACTTCCCACGCCAATGTCTTCCGATGAGGTAATTTCTACATGGTGCACATAGTTTCGGTTCCAGAGCGGCTCAAAAATGCCGTTGGAGAACCTTGTCACCAACAGGTTTTGCACCGTCTCTTTTCCCAGATAGTGGTCTATTCGGTATATCTGTTCCTCTCTGAACTCTTTCAGAAGTGTTTCATTGAGTTCTTTGGCAGTTTCCAGATCATAACCAAAGGGTTTTTCCACTATCAAACGCTTAAAGCCAACATGTTCATCGCTCAACCCATTGGCTGCGAGTTGTTTTGGAATGATGGAGTACATGTTTGGCGGTGTGGCCAGATAGAAGATAAAGTTGTTTTCAGTTTTAAGTTCGCTGTCGAGTCGCTGCAACTCTTCGGCAAAGCCTTTGTATTCAGCAGCCTCCTTTGTATTGAAACCGTAATAGTATAGTTTACTCAGAAATGTCTCTTTGTCTTCTGCGTTTTTGGCTTTGGTGCTGGCAAATTTATCGATGCCTTCCACCATCTTTTTCCGAAAGGCTTCATTCTCCATCTGAGTGCGTCCAAGTCCCAGCACGCCAAAATTGTCCGGCAGCAGATTCTGTGTGTATAGGTCAAAGACTGAAGGGATTAATTTCCGATAGGTTAAGTCGCCCGATGCGCCAAAAATAACCAATATATGATTTTTAGGCTTTTTCATATTTTATTCATTGTTTTTCGATGGTACAATAAACCGGGCATTGGCACCTTACTGTTGTTAGAATGCTTACTCAATTACCTGGTTTATTTAAATTTTGTTGTTTTAATCTTTCAGCATGAAAACTGAAATGGTACTCTGTTTCCTAAATCTTTGGATATGGTTTTATGGTTACCAAATCTGAACACCACAAGCTGCTCTAAGGTTCAATGTGGCGGGCTTTTTTCACATCTTTTAAAGTAATGGGGTGAGTCGCCCCATTCGTCCCAGCCGGTCTCTTTTCCAACCAATGAAATTCGCATGTTTAGGCATGAGAGGCAGTCATCTGCCGACTCATCGGTGCACGGCTTATTGTCGTAGAGCAGATAGTGCTTTCTATTCTCTGTTGGTGTAATGTTTGGCATGATGATGTTGGCGCCGGCTTTCAGCGCCTTTTCTCTTCCCATTGGGTCAATGGCCTGCAAGGCTGTGGCAGCGGCAATGTTGATGTCGGGCATCATTAATCGCAGCACTGCCACCATATTCAATGCTGTGTTAAATCTTACTTCTAATGGCCAAAGGTGTTTTTTTTGTGCTGTTAGCGGTGTGTTGTCATGCTCAATATAAGGCCCCATTCCCACCATGTCCACATCTGTGTTCTTTATATAGAGCAAATCGTCCGCCAAATTTGCCAGGGTTTGTCCGGGCAATCCAATCATCACACCTGTGCCGGTTTGATATCCGATTTTTTTCAGGTTATTCAATGCATCCAGACGATTCGAAAAACGGTGAAGTTCATCATCAGGATGTAGTGATTGATACAAACGGGCATCCGAAGTTTCAATTCTTAGCAGGTAACGGTGAGCCCCGCTGTTAAACCAGCGTTGGTAAGTTGCTTCAGTCTGTTCACCCAGCGAAAGGGTGATTCCGAGTCTTCCGTTACTCTCTTCCTTTATTTTGGTTATTAGGCGGTTAATCTTCTCCACAAAAGCAGTATCGGTTCTTTCACCCGATTGCAAAACCACTGAGCCAAACCGGTTTTTCAGGGCGTATCGGGCGGCAGCCAATATCTCTGCCTCATCAACATCATATCGCACAACATCCTTATTTTCTTTTCTGATGCCGCAATAGTAACAGTTTTTAATGCAGATGTTAGAGAACTCTATCAGCCCGCGATAATAGACGATATTCCCACGGTATGTCACTGCAACGTTGTTGGCTGCACGGTGAAGCTCCTTTTGCTCCGAACCGGTGGCCGACAACAGCTGGCATATTTTGTCGGGGGATAAACTTCCTTTATGGATGATATCGTCAATCAATTCTTTCACGCTGGTTTTTTACCGTAAATGTAGGAAAAAATGATTGAGTTGTGATTACCCCGTCGCGAAGCTTTGTGCTTCGCAGAAATGGGTCAATTCTGATTACCTTGTATCGAATAACTGACAATTCTCAATTCTGAATTCAATCAAAAGGCGTAATTTTGATCTAGAGACTGCTCAGAAATGTCATGAGATCTTTTCGTAATCTGGATTGACATCTTCGTTAAGTGCACATAATTAATGCTAACACTTACTATTTTGGGTGTATAATCAATGGTGCTTCCTTAAATTCAAACAGATAAAAACTCAATAATGATAAATGATGCATTGTTGTCGCCCCGCAGCATAGTGGTGGTAGGTGGTTCAGAGAATGTGACCAAGCCGGGAGGTAAAATTGTCAGGAATATACTTGATGGAGGCTATGATGGCGATTTGTATGTGATAAATCCTGGCAGCAGCAAAGTGCAGGGTGTTGCCGCTTATTCATCGGTAGATGAGTTGCCCGGTGATGTAGATCTTGCAATTCTGGCCGTGGCAGCAAGGTTTTGTCCGAAGCTCGTTGAGGATTTGGGTCAACTTAAGTCTGTAAAGGCATTTATTGTTATTTCAGCCGGTTTTAGCGAAGAGGGCCACGAAGGTGCACAGTTAGAGGATGCGTTGCGTTTAGCGGCTGATAAAGTTGGTGCATCATTGGTTGGGCCAAACTGCATTGGTGTCATCACCCCGCGCTACAATGGCGTATTTACCGCCCCGGTGCCCAAGCTGAACGCCAAAGGATGCGATTTTGTCTCTGGCTCAGGTGCCACAGCTGTTTTTATTCTCGAGTCGGCATTGCCCAAAGGGCTTACTTTTGCTTCACTTATAACAGTAGGCAATAGCGCTCAAAATGGCATTGAGGAGGTTTTGCAATATTGGGACGAATCCTATCAGGAGGGTGTCAGTTCCCGCATCAAACTTATATATGTCGAGAATATTAAAGATCCCGACAAACTGTTGAAACATGCCTCATCACTCATACGCAAGGGGTGTAAGATTGCAGCCATCAAATCGGGTGTTACCGAAGCCGGCAAGCGGGCCACCTCCTCGCACACAGGTGCTATGGCAAGTTCCGACTCGGCTGTTGAAGCCCTCTTCCGAAAAGCTGGAATTGTGCGGTGTTTCGGGCGCGAGGAGCTTACCACGGTGGCGTCGGTTTTTATGTACAAGGCGCTTACGGGTAAGAATCTGGCCATCATAACCCAGGCAGGAGGTCCAGGCGTGATGCTTACAGATGCCCTGTCGCACGGTGGACTTAGCATTCCTCAAATTGAGGGGGCTGACCACGACACTTTACTTGCGATGCTCAACCCGGGCTCCTCGGCGTCCAATCCGGTGGATATTCTCGCCACAGGAACCGCCAGCCAGCTTGGTGATGTAATCACCTATTGTGATCAACGTATGGATCACATTCATGGCATGATTGTCATTTTTGGAAGTACAGGCTTAACACGTGTGTACGATGCCTATGAAATGATACATGAAAAAATGATGGAGTGCAGTAAACCTGTTTACCCCATATTGCCGTCGGTGAGCAGTGCGCAAAATGAGGTGGCGTTTTTTTTGGCAAAGGGACACATCAATTTTCCGGATGAAGTCACACTGGGCCGAGCGCTCACAAAAGTTCATCAGACTCCGCCACCTGCAGGGGATGATATTTTCATGGAGGGTATCGATATTCAAAAGATACGTGAAATAATTGAGGCCGCACCGGACGGATTTCAAAGCCCAGATATCGTTAACAACTTGCTCAAGGCTGCCGGCATTCCGATGGTGGATGAGGGTGTTGTCTCCACCCGGCGACAGGCACTTCGGCTGGCTCGCAAAATGGGATATCCGCTGGCCATGAAGGTTATTGGGCCGGTTCATAAATCGGATGTGGGCGGCGTAACGCTAAACATAAAATCGGATGCCCACCTGATGGCCGAGTTTCGTCGCATGAAAAGGATAAAAGGTGTGGATTCTGTCCTGATTCAGCGTATGATAACCGGCATGGAACTATTTATTGGCGCCAAGTATGAGCCACGCTTCGGTCATGTTATCCTGTGCGGACTTGGCGGTATTTTTGTTGAAGCTTTGGGCGATTTATCCCATGGTTTGGCACCGCTCACTTTTAACGAAGCGCATTCTATGGTGCAGAGTCTCAAAAGTTATCCAATTATTCAGGGCATGAGAGGTAAGCAGGGGATAAATGAACAGCGGTTTGTAGAGATTATTGTGCGATTGTCAACACTGTTGCGTTTTGCTGTTGAAATTAAAGAGCTCGACCTTAACCCGCTGATTGGTAATGCGGATGATGTTCGGGTTGTGGATGCCCGTATCCTAATTGAGCGATAAGTTGGGTCTGCGTGTGTTTTATAACATATTTTGATGTTTTTTGATGGATGTTAATGTTTGTATTTTGCATGATTCTAACTCAAAAAACATAAAACCATGATAATTAAACAGTTGTCCGTTTTTCTTGAGAATAAATCCGGACGTTTGCACGAAGTGTTTGATGTTCTGGGCGCTTCAAATATCAACGTCTCGGCCTGTAGCGTAGCAGATACTTCTGAGTTCGGCATTCTTCGGATGATTGTTTCTGAACCCGAAAAAGCCAGAGACATTCTTAAAGAGAAGCGTTTTTCAGTTAACATAAGTGAGGTGATTTCGTTTGTGACGCCAAACACACCCGGCGCTCTGGCTCGCACCTTAAAAGTACTTTCCGATACAAATATCAGCATCGAGTATCTCTATGGATTTTCTGTTGGTGAAAAATCATTTATTGCCCTTCGAAGCGACAATGTGGAAAAGGCCATAATGGAACTGCAACGTCATGAAATGGAGCTGATTTCTGCCAACGATTTATATAAGTTTTAGCCTGCTTATATTCTGTTTTTCTATCTGGTATCTGCCGGATCATATTCTTAACACTCTCAAAACTAAACCTGAATGAATAAGTCTATCTGGAATCCACATTTTGAAACCATGTCGCGGGAGCAAATGCGTGAAGTTCAAAGTGAACGCCTTCGCGATGTAGTTGAGCGGGTTTATTACAATGTGCCTTCCTATCGTGCCAAAATGCAGGCTGCCGGCATCGGCCCTGAACACATACAGTCTATCGATGATTTAAGTAAACTCCCTTTTACCACCAAACAAGATCTTCGCGACAACTACCCATACGGACTTTTTGCCGTTCCCATGAGTGAGATCATTCGCATACATGCCTCATCAGGTACAACAGGTAAACCTACTGTGGTGGGATATTCCAGACGTGATATTGGCGTGTGGTCAGAAGTGATGGCACGAACCCTCACCGGAGCCGGTGCCGGAAAGGAAGATTTCATTCAGATTGCTTATGGCTATGGATTGTTTACAGGTGGATTGGGCTTGCACTATGGCGGCGAAAAAATAGGGGCTTCCGTTATTCCAATTTCGGGTGGCAATACCAAACGGCAGTTGCAGCTTATGCAGGATTTTGGAAGTACTGTGCTGGCATGTACCCCTTCATACGCGGCTTATCTGGCCGAAGCTATTGAGGAAAGCGGCATCGATCGAAAAGAACTTAAGTTGAGGATTGGGGTGTTTGGTGCCGAGCCGTGGACTGAAAACATGCGCCGTGAGATAGAGAAAAAACTTCAAATACGTGCCATCGATATTTATGGATTGAGTGAAATCATTGGCCCAGGTGTCTCTTTTGAATGTCCTCATCAGTGTGGATTACATATCAATGAAGATCACTTTATTCCGGAGATTATCGATCCGGAAACCCTTGAAGTATTACCCGAAGGTGAATTGGGCGAGTTGGTTTTCACTACCGTAACCAAAGAGGGATTGCCGATAATACGTTACCGCACGCGCGATTTAACACGGCTTAATTTTGGAACTTGTGCCTGTGGCCGAACATTGGTCAGGATGAACAAATGCACCGGACGAAGCGACGACATGTTGATTATCCGGGGAGTTAATCTCTTTCCTTCTCAAATTGAGAGTGTTCTGCTCGGGATGGACGAAACCACACCACACTACCTGCTCGTGGTTGACCGCGTTAATAACCTGGATTCTTTAGAGTTGCATGTGGAGGTGGAAGATCGGTTTTATCAGGATACAATCAGCGACCTTCAGAAGTTACGCATGAAAATACAGAACCATGTGGAGAGTGCCACCGGCCTCTCTGTCTCGGTGAAACTGGTGGAACCTAAAACCATTGAACGTAGCGAAGGTAAGGCAAAACGGGTAATTGACAAGCGTCCGGCTGTCTGGAGTTAATTTTTGTGGTGTCAGGCAAATTTTTATTTCAGCCCTTTAGGTTGAAAGTTTATTTGTTTGGCCTATCGGCGTATTTCTTAATTACTACCAAACTCAAAATTGATGAATCCATTTCCAATAGATCAGCAAGTTATTCTTCAAATACGGACAGAACTGGGTATTAAATCGCTGGCGCAGGCCACCATCCGACAGATTGTACACCTTGTGAATCGGCTTCAGGAGATGTATGACGTTCAGTTTGTACGTACCGAAATGGGTGTGCCAGGTTTGCCTGCACCATCACTGGCCATTGATGCCGAAATTACAGGGCTCACAAAGGGAGCGGCTTCTGTATATCCACCAATTGAAGGTATTCAACCTCTCAAGAAGGAGCTTTCCCGTTTTGCGCAGCTGTTTATGAATGTGGATATTGCCCCGGAAGGGTGTATTCCCACTGTTGGCTCCATGCAATCCTCGTTCCTGGCTTTTTTGGTTGCCAACCGTCGCGACCCGGCAAAGGACACCACACTTTTTATCGATCCAGGCTTTCCGGTTCATAAGCGCCAGCCCTCTATATTGGGCATGAAGTATGAGAGCTTTGACATTTTTGAGTACAGAGGTGACAAGCTGAGGGCTAAATTGGAATCCTATCTTGAGAAGGGAAACATCAGCACATTTTTATACTCCAATCCAAATAATCCGGCATGGATTTGCTTCACCAACAAGGAGCTGAAAATTATTGGGGAACTTGCTGATAAGAATGGGGTGATTGTGCTGGAGGATCTTGCCTATTTTGGGATGGATTTCAGACAAGACTTTGGTAAGCCGGGACTGCCTCCATACCAGGCATCTGTAGCGCATTATACCAAAAACTACATATTGCTTTTTTCGAGTTCAAAGGTGTTTAGCTATGCCGGACAGCGCATTGGTGCCATGCTGATTTCTGATCAGCTTTTTCATACGCACTATCCAAACCTGCTCAACTATTTCAATACCGATAAATTTGGGAATGCCATATTGCAGGATGCCATGTATTGCATATCGGCCGGAACTGCTCATACGCCACAGCTCGGGTTTGCTGCAATATTGAAAGCCGTTAACGATGGCGACTACGATTTTGTTGAGGTGGTAAGCGAATACGGGCGTAGAGCCAAAGTAATGAAGCAGATTTTTGTTGATAACGGTTTTCAACTGGTTTACGACCGGGATGAGGCCCAAGAGCTGGCAGATGGCTTTTATTTTACCATTTCATACCCGGGCATGAGCGGTGAGGAGCTGTTGAGTGAATTGATACGCTTCGGAATTAGCGCCATCACCCTTGATACTACAGGTAGCACTCGAAACGAAGGGCTTCGCATCTGTGTATCTCAGGCCACCGATGAGCGATTGGCAGATCTCGAAAGTCGAATTCGTTTGTTTGCTCACGCTCAAATATAGAATGTTTAAAAATTAGCCCAAAAACGCACTGTGTGAATTAACGGTTACGATTTGAAACCTTGTGCTTTGGCATTATTGGTGCGGATTTTCAGTGATATAAAATATGGTCAATTTGCGGATTATGATTAAATTCGTAAAGATAATGGTTTGGTAATCGATATATTATCAGGCATGGAAAGTCAAATTCTGGTTTGAAATTGATACTAAAAACAATAATATATGGCAAAAGTCAGAGGCGCAATTGTTGTGGATACAGTAACCTGTAAAGGCTGTTCCCTTTGTGTGGTGGCATGTCCCACCGATGTAATTGAGTTGGCCGTTGATGTCAATGCAAAAGGATATAACTATGCATACATGAAAAACCCCGATGCCTGCACCGGATGTGCCAACTGTGCGATGGTTTGTCCCGATAGCTGTATCACAGTTTACAGGGTAAAGGCCGAAGCTGCTGTCTGATTCACAGAGTACTTAACAATTCAATTTAATTAGGCTCTCAGCATCTTTTCTTCATGGTCATAAATCAAATTAAGAATTGAATGGCAGTTAGATAGTATGCGCATTCTATCTTGTATCCGAATGTGATAGCAGCAGTTTGATGACAAATGATTGATTCCGATTGAAACCTGTCATTGATAGGCATTATAGATTTTGAGAAAAAACATATATTTTATGAAAGAAGTCAGGTTAATGAAAGGCAATGAAGCCATAGCCGAAGCTGCCATCAGATGTGGCGTGGATGGTTATTTTGGCTATCCCATAACGCCACAGTCAGAAATAATGGAGACCCTTATGCTTTTGCGTCCATGGGAAACCACTGGCATGGTTGTGTTACAGGCTGAAAGCGAAATTGCTTCCATCAACATGGTGTATGGTGGTGCCGGATGTGGTAAAAAAGTGATGACCACATCTTCCAGTCCCGGTGTTAGTCTTATGCAGGAGGGGCTTACCTACCTTGCAGGAGCTGAGTTGCCATGTGTTGTGGTTAACGTGGTTAGGGGTGGCCCTGGTTTGGGTACCATTCAGCCTGCACAGTCCGACTATTTTCAGTCGACCAAAGGCGGAGGCCATGGCGATTATAACCTGATTGTTCTGGCGCCTTCATCCGTACAAGAGATGGCCGACTTTGTTGAGCTTGCCTTCGACCTTGCCTTTAAATACCGCAATCCGGCTATGATATTGACCGACGGAATGATTGGTCAGATGATGGAAAAGGTTGAGATGAAGCCATTTAAGCCGCGGTGGACCAACGAGGAAATTGAGCAGTTAAGTCCTTGGTCTACAACTGGAAAGTCCGCTGCGCGAGAAAGAAATATAATCACATCGGTGGAACTGGATCCGTTGGCCTTTGAAACCTTTAACAAAAAACTCCAGGCAAAATACAGAAAGATGGAGCAGGAGGAGGTTCGCTTCGAAACTTTCGAATGTGACGATGCCGAGTATCTTCTGGTTGCTTATGGCTCAAGTGCCCGCATCTGCCAAAAATCGGTTCAGCTGCTTCGTGCCAAAGGAATTAAGGCCGGTTTGTTGCGGCCAATTACGCTTTTCCCGTTTCCAACCAAACAAATTGCCGAATTGGCCGGGCAGGTTAAAGGAATTTTATCTGTTGAGTTGAGCGCCGGACAGATGGTAGAGGATGTGCGTCTGGCAGTTAACGGAAAAGTTAAAGTTGAGCACTACGGCCGCATGGGAGGCATGGTTCATTCACCCGAGGAAGTGGTGGAAGCGCTGGAGAAAAAAATCATTGGAGGATAACGCGATGTCAATAGAAATAAAGGATATTATTAAGCCGGAAAATCTGGTTTATCAGAAAAGCAGCCTGCTAACCGACCGGGTAATGCATTATTGTCCCGGATGTAGCCACGGCGTAGTTAACCGCTTAATTGCCGAGGTGATTGAGGAGCTTGGTATTCAGAATGAAACCATAGGTGTTACGCCTGTGGGGTGTTCGGTACTGCTCTATAACTACATTGATGTGGATTGGCACGAAGCTGCGCATGGTCGTGCGCCGGCTGTTGGCACAGGTATCAAACGTTTGCGCCCCGACAGGTACGTTTTTACCTATCAGGGTGACGGAGATTTGGCCGCCATTGGTACAGCTGAAACCATTCACGCTTGTAACCGGGGCGAAAATATTGTGATGATTTTTATCAACAATGGCATTTATGGTATGACTGGGGGTCAGATGGCTCCTACAACCCTGCAAGGGATGAATACCTCAACAAGCCCATTTGGTCGTGATTTGGCACGTGATGGAAATCCTTTGAAGATGACCGAAATAGTGGCTCAACTGCCGGGAACCTGTTACGTGACGCGTCAGGCAGTGCACACAGCAGCGGCAGTGCGCAAAACCAAAAAAGCACTTTTTAAGGCTTTTGAAAACCAGAAGCTGAATAAGGGTACATCGTTTGTCGAAGTGGTTTCCACGTGTAGCTCCGGCTGGAAATTGACGCCTGTGCAGTCTAACAAATGGATGGAGGAGAATATGTTTCCGTATTATCCTCTGGGTGACCTGAAAGACAAATAGTGCTTGCAATGAACCGGAGGCTGGTAATGCACCAAACTGCGATTTTTATTTGCCGTGGTAACCATCTGCGGAATTAGTGAACTTAAAATCTTTATCTGATGAATGAAGAAATTATCATAGCCGGGTTTGGCGGTCAAGGAGTTTTATCTATGGGTAAAATTCTGGCGTATTCAGGTGTGATGCAGGATATGGAAGTATCATGGATGCCATCTTACGGCCCCGAAATGCGGGGTGGTACTGCCAATGTCACGGTAATCCTCAGCGATAGCCGAATCAGTTCTCCCATACTCAAGAAATACGATACTGCCATCATCCTCAATCAGCAATCTATGGATAAGTTTGAGAAAAGCATCAAGCCTGGCGGTCTGTTATTGTATGATGGAAATGGCATAACCCGACACCCTGAGCGTACCGATATCAATATCTGTCGGGTAGATGCTGCCGAGGAGGCATCAAAAATGAATAGCTCAAAAACATTTAATATGATAGTGCTTGGTGCTTATTTGAAATTAAGACCCATTGTTACCATGGATAATGTGATGGAAGGTTTGAAAAAGTCTCTGCCCGAGCGGCACCATCACTTACTGCCGCTCAATCGCGATGCCATAGTACGTGGCACTGAAATTGTCAAATCGGTGCACGAAGTATCAGCTTCATAAGTGGAACGAAAATACACTTACTCACATCAACCCGGAAAGGCAGTCTTTTCCGGGTTTTTTTGTGCCTTTGTTTCAGATTTCTATAGCTCAATGCTAAAACCAGAGTAGAAAGTGGTGAGTTTGTTTTTAAGGGTGTCATTAAATATTTCTTTGGCCTTGTTGCCTGTGCAGTGGCTTGTAATAAGCTGCATTTCAGGAAAATTTGTTTTAAGATGCCAGGCAATTGAATCAATGTCTTCACCGGTTTCGTAGTTTCTTCCGCCACGGCTGTCGGGCAGATGGGTGCCTCCAAAGTAGCAGTTGATGTGGTTGTGGCCATGAAAAGCAGAAACAGCATGCAGCGTGTTAAGTATTCCATTGTGCGCGCATCCGGAAAGCACTGTCATACCTTGTGCTGTCTTTATGGAGATGGCCAGTTCATGGGTAAAATCATCAGGCATAATGGTTCCATCCCTTTCAATGAATAACGATTGGTTAGCTAAGGGTGCTGGGAAGTCACCTTGCAACTTACACACAATTGCAACATGGCTGTTTACTATTGTGTTATCTCCAATATATCGAAAACGATGTGGATGTTTTTTTAGGAGCTTATGGTCAATGGAAATGTCCCGTTTCAGCCCATCTCTCAGCGATAGGTATATTTGTCCCGGCATGTTCTCTGAAAGAAAGATGGTGGCGTGGTGGTTGATGGTGAGAAATTGTGCCAAACCGCCGGTGTGGTCTTTATGCCCATGCGAAAGCAGCACATAATCTACCTCACTGAGGTTTATGCCAAGATGAGATGCATTTTCAGCAAAGGCAGATGAATCACCTAAATCCAGCAACCATTTTTGTGTATCAATTTCAAACCAGATGCTAAGACCATGTTCTGTTTGAAGCGGTTTTTCCGGGTGCGGCGCATTGTCTATCAATACTTTGATTTTCAGTTCTTTGTTGTTGGTAGGGTTGGCAGAGTTGTACATTTGCTGTGGTTATTTATTTGCTGTTGCGGGCGTTGTCGGCTGCTTTGAGTTTTTCCAGATAGAGTTGGTGGTGATAGCTGCCTTCTCTTATCAAGGGTCTGCCACACTGGCGGCAATTGTGTTCGCGGCACGGGGTTTTCTGTTCATGAATCACGCGTATTTGGCAATACACACAAATGCAGTTGCCATCGCATTCATTGTAGGGCATCATTTTGTGTTTTTTGGTCAATACGTTGTATATTGTTTGATTGGCAGTAGTAGCATAACTCGCAGTTTTTCAGTGATATGGTCAATTTGTAGCAATCCTCGCATCTATACCAAAACTCATTAGTGTGAAAATGTCCGCCATCAAAAAATATGGCTTTGCCTTCTACAAAAGCTTTGGCTACTGTTTTTCTGGCTTTTTCATAGATGCGTGTGAATGTAGGACGTGATATGTTCATTCTTTTGGCGGCTTCTTCGTGGTTTAATCCATCGTAATCAGCCAAACGGATGGACTCATACTCTTCGTAGAGCAATACTTCGGGTTCCAGCTGCTGCATGGGTATGCCAAAAGGGCGAAAACCCTCCATGAGTGGAGGGTTCGTGACAAGTCGTTTGCGTTTTGGCCTGGGCACCTTATTTCTGTATGGCTTTAAATACCTCTTCTTTAGACAGCGGTTTGGTGCAGAAAAACCAATCATAACATTTGATGTTGGCATCTTTACCTTCCACCCGTTCTTTGGCGGTACCGCATGATCCGGCAGGGGGCACAATGAGGTCGTCGCCCGGCTGCCAGTCGGCAGGAGTGGCCACTTCAAAGGCATCGGCAGTTTGCAGGGCAATAATAACCCGTTTAAGTTCATCAAAGTTTCGTCCCAGCGAAAGTGGGTAATAAATGATGGTTCGGATTTTTCCTTTTGGGTCAACAATAAAAACGGCGCGCACAGCTTTGGTGTTACTTTCTCCGGGCTGAATCATACCATATTTCTTTGAAATCTCCATGGTAATGTCCTCGATAAGGGGGAAAGTTACTTCTACATCTTTCATGCCCTTATATTCAATCTTTTCTTTGATGGTGCGTAACCATGCAATGTGGCTGTAAAGACCATCCACTGAAAGACCTAACAGTTCGGTATTCAAACTCTTAAATTCTGCCTGCATAGAGGCAAATGTCATAAATTCTGAGGTGCAAACGGGCGTGAAATCGGCCGGGTGACTAAAGAAGATAACCCATTGACCCCTATAGTCGTTTGGGAATTTGATAGTGCCCTGGGTGGTTACTGCTGTAAATGATGGTGCATCTTCACCAATACGTGGCATGGCAATTACTTCTGGTTCTTGTTCCATAACGCTAATTTTTTTAGTGGGTTTTGACTGTTCTAACAAATTTAATTAATATAGAACAAATGTTCAAAATAAATATCTGATGATCAATCAATTCTTATTGTTTGATTTTATGGCGTATAACAAATACAAATGATGATGCCGTTTTGATGTTGCTGCAATTCTTCTGTGGTGAATTAGAGATTTTTTGAAGTATTGGCCGATATCCCTATCGCCATTAAAATTTCAAAGTGTATTTCACATACGGTATTGGGAATGGGAAGAGGCTGAGTTGTTTCAGTTTTCGTTGTGCTGCCCCTGGTTCGGCATTTTCATCAGAGGCAAAATAAAGTATAAACGGGTTTTGTCGTCCGTAAAGGTTTATTATGCCAAGGCTCCAAATTCTGGTTGTTGAAGGGTTCTCTTTCGTGAAGTTGAAACCCACATCGAGCCGGTGAAAAGCAGGCATGCGGAAAGCGTTTAGACTGCTGGCATTTTCTGAATATCCTGACGATGACACTGTTTGTTCACCAAAAGGATAGTCTGGTGCGAAGAATTTTTCGGAGGGTAAGGTTACGGGTGTGCCGCTGCCGAATTGCCACATTATACCTCCATCAACCTGTAGGTTAAAACGGTAGTTAAGCGATAGGTTCAAATCGTGCCTGCGATCAAATCTGGCAGGGAATGAGCGTCCCTGGTTCAGGTCATCAAACCGGTTGGTGGTGTTGGCATAGGTGTATCCCAGCCATCCGGTAAGGCTGCCCTTGTTTTTCCGGAACAACAACTCGGTACCGTATGAGATGCCTTCGCCACCGGTGAGTTTGTCTTCCCACTCTGTGCTGTAATCAAAAAAACCGGTACTCTCCTTATAATGAAGCAGATTGTATAGCCATTTGTAATATATCTCGGTGCTAAGTGTGAATGTTTGCTGGTGATCAAGCGCCCACTCACTGCCAAGGGATACCTGTCGTGAACGCATTGGTGGAATTTTATCGGTAACAGGCAACCACAAGTCGGTTGGCAGTGCCACGTTTGAGGAACTTACCATGTGGATATATTGCGACATGTGGTTGTATGAACCTCGCAGATTCCATGTTGGTCTGAGTGCGTAATTGATGGCGAGCCTGGGTTCAATGGATTGATAATATTCACTTTTGCCTTTGAAAAGGATAAACCGGCCACCGGCATTGATTCGCAGTCTGCTGCCAATCATAAATTCGTTTTCGGCATAGGCGTGCAGCTCGCTGCCAAGAAGTTTCAGATCGCCAATGGTTGTATCCAGTGGAAAGGTGGTGTTTACGCTCCGTTTTATTATATCCACGCCTGGATTAAAACTGTGTCTGATGCCGTTAAAACCAAACTTTATAAGATGGTTGCCAACCGGAAAATAGTCAAAATCCATCTTCACACCTAAATCTCTTATACCGCTCAGATATCTTTGTTCATAGCTATCCCATTGGTTGTTAAACTGGTTGTTGCGCTGCACCCCAATAAAGAATCGATAATCGGAATATGTGGCGGTGAGGTTACTGAAAAGCTTTGGTGTGATGACAAAGTTCCATCTGAGTGCCGTAACAAAGTTACCCCAACCGGCATTGTTCTCATCGTTGATGGAGGTCGTTACTTCACTGTTTTGGCCACCGGTATCATCAGATGAAACATCCTGATAATTGTAAGTAGTGAAGTATTTGTCTCTGCCCAGATAGGCGCTAAGATAGAGTCTGTGGCGGGGATTAAATGTGTGGTTGAATTTGGCATTGAGATCATAAAAGAAGTAGTTGGTGGTTTCGTCGCGGCCACGCTGAGCCAGACCGGCTATGGCATCGAGGTAGGTTCGTCGGAATGAGACGGCAAAGCCTGATTTGTCTTTCACCACCGGCCCGTTAACCGATACGCCCGATGAAAGAAGTCCGAGGTTTACCGTGCCATTTATTTGCTCGTTGTCGCCTTCAATCATTCGTATGTCTATTACGGAGGAGAGTCGTCCCCCGTACCTTGCGGGAAACCCGCCCTTCATTACAGAAACATGACGCACGGCATCGGCATTAAATATTGAAAAGAATCCCAATAGGTGACCGATGTTATATACAGGCACATCGTCGAGCAATATCAGGTTTTGATCCGGCCCGCCTCCGCGCACATATAAACCGCTGAAACCCTCGCTGCCGCCTTGTATTCCTGGCAGCATCTGGATGCTTTTTACCAGATCTGTTTCGCCAAGAAGGGCAGGGGTGCGCCTGATTTCTTCAATTGGCATCATGATGGCACCTGTTCGTGTAAGATGGGTGAACTCATAATTTTTTTGCCCAATCACGGCAACTTCGCTCAGTTCGATGGATGCCTGCAACGAAAAATGAATGGTGGTATCTCTTTGAAGGTTGAACTCCACGCTCTGACTGCCAAAGCCGACAAAAGAGGCGTTAAGTGTATGTTGGCCGGGCGCCAGAGTAATGCTGTAAAATCCATAGTTGTTGCTGGTGGTGCCGGTGCCGGTTTGCAGATTAAAGATATTGGCATATGGCAGACGTTCCTGTCCGGGTGATTCACGTACATATCCGTTCACCACAAATCTTCGTTCACTAAGTTCCTTTGGCCTTAAAATTATCCTGTTGTCGCGAATAACCCAGGTAAAGCTGCAGTTGGCAAAGAGATCCTGCAAATGCGCCAAAAGAGATTTTTGCTCCCGGCTTAAGGTCATATTGTCTTCAATGCAGAGGCGTGTGCTGTAAGAGATTACCCATCCCGATTTGGTCTCCAGATGGCGGATGAGGTCTCTTCCACTACCCGAGATCATGTCCGGACGAACCGTTGGCGTAGGGTCACCTTGTGCCAACAACGAAAGCGAGGCTGTTCCCCATAAGAGAACAACCCCGCATAATATTTTGATTGTATGTGATATTCGGGTTTTGTGCGGGAGCATTGATTAACTCAATTTTAGCTCCCTAAGTTAGTCAGAGATTATTAAAGTACCGTTTTTTAGAGCGAAATTTTTCTGGAAATGAACCGACAACTCTTCAGTGATTTCATCCAGATGCTGTCCTTTAAATCGGGTTGTGACTTTTATATTACTCTGGTTATAGATAATGACATCATTGATCTCGGGAAAATGGTTACGCAATGCTACGGAAATATCGCTAAGCGATGCTTCGTTGAATTCGAGCAGACCCGTTTTCCAGGATATGAAATTGTTGTTGGTTATAACGCCTTTACCCATAACCTTTGCATTGGCAATGGCCCATTCACCGGCATATATTTGGTTGCTTTCTCTTCGGTTTGAGAGGTTAACAATACCTTCTGTCACATTTAGTTCAATCAGCCCATCGGCGCGTGTACCATCAAGATGGAAGGCAGTGCCCAAAACATTTACCGATACAGGACCAACCTCTACTTTAAATGGTTTTTCAAGGTCTTTTGCAACTTCAAAATAGCCTTCGCC
The DNA here is from genome assembly GCF_000517065.1 of Alkaliflexus imshenetskii DSM 15055. Taxonomy (GTDB): domain Bacteria; phylum Bacteroidota; class Bacteroidia; order Bacteroidales; family Marinilabiliaceae; genus Alkaliflexus; species Alkaliflexus imshenetskii. The sequence continues at coordinate 3,302,617 of NZ_KI912105.1, forward strand.
TTTGAGGGCTACATGTCTTTCGGGTCCAGCAAAAGCATTCCTGAACTTTAGCGATGAGTTGCGATTGAGGTAAACAATACTGGCGTCGGGGAGTACCAATGAATCGGAGGTGGCTCCTGTTTCAAACACCACCCAACGGCCATAGCCAGGCACATTCCAATAAACCCATAGACTTGCCGAAACCGAGAATACCATAATGATAACTGCTGCAGCACGCAAAAAGAAAGCGAATGGTGAGGCTTGTTTCTTGCCAAATCCGATACGTTGACGTATCAGGCTCCAGTCTTTCTCTAGCTCAGTGGAAGAAATGGCTGTCTGTTCCCAGATGAAGCGGATTTCGTTGAAATGCTGCTTGTACCGGGCGTCGGATTTCAATAACGATTCAATTGTCAATGCTTCCTCATGGGTGCATTCCCCATCCAGATATCTGACAATCAAATCTTCATTATAATAATCAGTAGAACCCATAAGTCTTGTTCAAATACAATTTCTTGAGTGAATTTCTAGTGAAACTGAATGACATTGAAGAAGTTGGGAGCCTTAGCAGTGATGCTTGGTTCAGTGACCGGCGTTTCTTCCATCACCTGAACAGCGGTTTCTTCATTTTGCACGGATTCCATTACAGGAGTTTGCGCTTCTGTTGGCTCTCCGGCAAATAGTTCTGCAATTAATTGAAGTAAAAATTCCATAACAATATGGTTTTTTTGTGTTTATAGTGTTTATAAGTTGTGCATTTTCATTGCCTACTGGCAATGGCTTAAATTCCCCTTCTGCCTCTTCAAAATATGTGTCATCTTAGTATATGACAACCAAAGGGTGTGTCACACGTATTCGGAATGTGTGTAAAAGTGTTTTTAGAAAGAATCTAAAATACAAAAAGAGCACCCAGTAAAATAAGTGCAGGCGGAAGTAGTTGGTTCTTTGCCAGTTCCTCCCTCAGTTTCTTTAGTGCTTTGCTGATTTGAGTTTCAACGGTGCGTTTGGATATATTGAGTGTTTCTGCTATCTCCTGGTTGGAAAGTCCTTCATTCCGACTCATCCTGAAAATACGCCTGCATTGGTCTGGCAGCTCGTCAACCGTGACACGGATGACCGCTTCCAATTCTTCAATCTCAATGTTTAAGCTAGGTGTTTCAATTTCGTCGCCGGCATCAAAAATGCGCTGATGATGCTCTTTCTTCATCTTGTCGCGTTTAATGAGGTTAAGGCAACGGTTGCGAACGCTCTGATGCAGATGGGCATTCAAACTTGTATGGATGGTGATCTCTTCCCGTCGGTCGAAAAGCATTACAAAAACATCCTGCACCACACCGCGCGACAGATCCATGTCGGTCAGCATCCTATTGGCAAAGGCCACTAACTTACGGTAATAAGCATCGAAAAGATGCCGGTAAGCCCTTTCATCGCCACGTTTTAATGCGGCAAGAAGCATGGCATCGTCAGAAAGGTTGGCGCTTTTGGACATGCGAATGGTTTCCCTGTTTATGGTATCAGTTTCAATGGTGTTCAAAGTTACGTTTTGTTTTGGGTTGATGGGTCGGTTTTGTTGAGGATATAAACGATTTGGACATTGATACATCCTGCCTGTTCAGCCCCTCGCATTCAATACACAAAAATATAGCTTTTTGTTCAGTTGCACATCTATTATTTCGCCGAATGGAAAATATTGATGCTGAAAACCCATAAGGGATGCTTAAGATTTGATTTAAAAATTGTTATCTCAGTCATGGCTGAGATTCATCATTTTTTTCTGTTTTTTTAGATGTCATAGGTTGCTGATAAAGGTAAAATATATATCTTTGCACCGTCTTTAAAAAGGACAAAAAGTTCGGGATGTAGCTCAGTCCGGTTAGAGTACTCGTCTGGGGGGCGAGGGGTCGGAAGTTCGAATCTTCTCATCCCGACAAATCCAAGTTTAAAGAATATCAAAACCCTGCAAATCCTATGATTTGCAGGGTTTTCTGTTTTTTGTGATTTAATTCAAATTGATTTATTTACTCGTTTTTGTTTTATTAAATATTGTCTTCGTGAATGCCTCGCATTTCAACAAAAATGAGAACCAGAAGGTGAACCAAATGATTGATTAATTTTAGTTCACCAGATTACTGCAAACCGCGTCAAATAAGAGGTTCGTCGAGTGAGGTTCAATTAGGTTTGGAATGATTTGGGTGTTTTTAGGTGAACCAAACGGTGTCCGTTCACCGAAACGAATTCATTTAATCTCAAACACTCTAAATTTGAATGCTTCCATTCTACTAATTATCTCGTTACATCACATACTGCTGGGGAAACCCGGCTTTTTTTGTCATTTATCGAACATGATTGGTTATTAGTCAAATCTGTTAAAGTTTTTAAGTTTTTTTGTTTAGTTTTAAAATGTGAAATTATAATGTGATTATCTATCTCTGAATTCATGGTTATACGTAATTGGTGGAGGTGGATTTTGGTGTTTATTGATAATATATATAGGAGTTACCAAATATATAGTTTGTGATCGGCTAACTGAAATTTATTCTTTTTACTAATAATAGTGATTTATGAAAAAATTTACTTTCTTGTGTTTTCTATTTAACATCTGCTTCATTTTACAAAGCAATGCTCAATTTACACTACTAACAGATACTTTAAGAGGGTTGCGGAATGGTGGCATAACCTGTACCGATTTTGATTCTGATGGCGATTTGGATATACTTACCTTTGGGAATGATACTTTAGCTAATGTTTACTCCTCATTCTATAGGAATGACAATCTAGTCTTTAATGAATTTAAAATTGATGCTTTTCCTGATTTATACGATGGTGCTATTGATTGGGCCGACTATGACAATAATGGAAAAATGGATTTGGCACTTATTGGCTGGTCTCCAGCAGATGGGGGTGTTATTAGTAAAATTCTGACATTCGATTCTGTTTTTGTAAACTCCAACATTGAGCTTCCAGGGATCAGTAGAGGCGCAATTGATTGGGGCGATTTTAATAATGATGGTTTATCAGATATCCTTATTGTGGGTCAAGATATTCATAGCAATTCAATTACAAAATTGTTCGAAAACAGAGACTCTATATTTTCAGAAATAGATATTTCATCAACAGTTACTGGTGTCTCGTTTGGTAGCGCCTCATGGATTGATTTCGATGGTGATGGACTATTAGATTTTTTAATTACCGGTGTTACAGGACAAGCGCCAGAAACAGGACCTCCAATTACTCAATTATATAAAAATACAGGAGATGGTTTTACATTGGTTTTTGATTCATTATTTGAAGGATTATATTATAGCTCGATTGAATGGGGTGATGTCGATAATGATGGTGATCCTGACCTTTTACTTACAGGGATAACCGCAGATAATCAGTTTTTTACAGGTTTATATCTCAATGATATTAATAATTTTCGTTTAATCGAAACCTCCTTGCCAAATGTCGGTGAGGGCTTTGCTAAATTTGGTGATTATGATAACGATGGCTATTTGGATATTTTAATCTCAGGACGTGTTCAGGAATTAAATGAATGTATTTTTAGAGTTTACGCAAACGACTCCCTGAAATTTGAACAAGTGTTTGAAGGACCTGGGGTTAGTCAATCTTCAGGCTGTTGGGCCGATTTTAATAATGATGGATTTTTGGATATAATTATTAATGGGCAAAAGAGTGATATGGGACTTATTGGAGCTATTTACTTGAATGATGGACACAATAAAAAAAGTAGTAATGCTTTTACGGCAAATGATGCTCCAACTGTTCCCACTAATTTAGCTGTAGAAATCAATGGCAATAAGGCAGTATTAAAATGGAATCCAAGTGAGGACAATTCTACTTCAGCGAAATCATTATCCTATAACGTAAGCTTACTTAAAGAAGGACAAATTATTATACCCTCATTGAGTAACAATTATGGTGTTCGCTCATTGGTTGAATTTGGTAATGCTGGTATGTTAACGTTTTTTAGAACCAGTCAACTTGCTCCGGGTAACTACAGTTGGTCAGTTCAATCAATCGACAATTCTTACTTAGCATCATCATTTGCTCCCTTCGTTTCGTTTACAATTCAAGAACCACCCGTATCAATAATACCAACGAAACTTAAAAATCAAGATTTGGAGATTTACCCTAATCCAGCAAGTACGATCTTGTATTTCAATTCTCCTTCAAGAATATTACAAATTAATATCTATAGTTTGAATGGCACGTTGATTTTTTCAAAGCATAATATAGAAAATGAAATGAGTATTGAGCATCTTAAAAAGGGTATATATATTTTAAAAATCGACAGTGAAAATGGTTTTCATAATAAGAAACTGGTAGTTAACTAAATTTTATAATCAAGGGTTGCTATAAAATTGCAATCCTTGATTTTTTCGAATGTTGATTATTCTCTTAAATATAAATGAAATACGTTCGCTAGTATATAGGAATATCAGCAGTCGCAACGCTCTGAGATAATTCCAGGTTGAACGACATCCCGTCAGGACTACAGCTGGCAACTATGGACTTTTTGTCGGTTTTTGATGTTATAGGCAAGATCGCCTATGTTGCGATTAAGCTGTTTTTAACCTTTTCGGTTTAAGAGAAGAGTGGTATTTGTGTTTCAAATGTTGAAAACAAGCTACTTTTGGGCTATAAACCCGTCGTCAAGGCAATACGATGTGGAACAGAAGAAAAACGGAGCAATGACACCCATTTTAAGTTTAAAAATAGTGAGCAATAATTATCCATCCTGGAATCAATAAAACATAGCAGAGTTTAACTGAAAGCCAACTAAGAGTTAGCCGGAAGGCTTAAAACAAACAGGCAACACGATCAAATTTAAATTAAGTAAAATGGGATAAAGTCATGTCAATTAAACAAGAATTTGAATTTATTGGAATGCAAAAAGCCAGCGAAGCTGTTGCTTATACGTTGAAAGAAATGACAAGATATGCTCAAGCTGGCATGACCACAAAAGAACTTGACAATTTTGGAGCTAGAATACTTTCTGAATTTGGTGCAAACTCGGCTCCTTTTTTAACTTATGGATTCCCTGGTTATACTTGTATTAGTCTTAATAATGAATTTTGTCATGGAATTCCTTCTGACATGAGAGTTTTGAAAGAAGGTGATTTGGTTAATATTGATGTTTCTGCGGAATTGAATGGATTTTGGGCGGACAATGGTGGTTCATTTGTTCTTGGTGAGGATATTAATCAACATCAGGAATTAGTAGATGCTTCCAAGCGCATATTAAAGTTAGCAATTGATAGAATTATAGGTGGAGTGCGAATTTCTGATATTGGGCACTTAATAGAAAACGAAGCAAGAAAGAGAGGATTCAAAGTCATTAAGAATCTTTGTGGACATGGAATTGGCAGAAGTTTGCACGAACAACCTGATGAATTACTTAATTATAGAAATCAATTTGACCAAAGAAGATTTAAGAAAAACAGTGTAGTAGCAATTGAAACATTTATCTCAACAACTTCAACCTATGCTGATACATTAAACGATGGATGGACAATGGTAGGGAACAAAGGAGGATTTATGGCTCAACATGAACATACTATAATTGTTACAGATGGATATCCGTTAATTTTAACTGAAATGAATGATATCTGGAATTGATAAACAGAATCTAGTCCGAACTATTAACACGCATTATATCCAATGGCGGGCGCAGTGATAGCTTGAAAGCGTCTGCCCCGCATCAGTTTTTGTAACGGCAGAAAGTGATGACGGCCAACAATCCCCAATTTCATATATGTGGTCGTTGCCAACAAGGCTAAGAAACATCCTACATGAAAGAAACTGACCTAAATCTTAAATAGCTAAGCCTCTTATTTAAGAAATTTGGCAAATAATTAAATAGGGTTTATCTTTATTTAAAATTTTACCATGAGACAGTTTAAATCTGGACAATATATTAGTCAAGGTTATTATAAAAGCTTCCAGCCGGAGTTTATTAACAGGCAGTTGCAAGTTGATAATATGGAAATATTGCAATTGTTAAGCCAAGCTGATAGAGAACTAGGACGATTGGACATGTATTCAAAGTATATTCCTAATATCGAATTGTTTATCAGTATGCATGTTTTGAAGGAAGCGACACAGAGCAGCAAAATTGAAGGAACTCAGACAAATATGGATGAAGCCCTTTTAGAGAAAGAAGACTTGCCATTAGATAAACGTGATGATTGGGAAGAGGTTCAGAACTACATAAAAGCAATGGAATGGGCTGTTGAGCACCTCGATAAACTTCCTTTTTCGTCACGATTAATAAGAGAAACTCATCGTGTGTTGCTTCAAGGTGTGCGAGGAGAAAAAAAACAACCCGGTGAATTTCGGATTAGTCAAAATTGGATTGGTGGGGCAACAATAAATGACGCAGTATTTATACCTCCAGTTCACAGTTCAGTACCTGACCTAATGAGTGATATTGAGAAATTTATTCACAACGAAGAATTTCATATACCTGAATTGCTTAAAATAGGGCTGGTTCATTACCAATTTGAGACAATTCACCCTTTTCTTGATGAAAATGGTAGAATAGGACGATTAGTAATTCCGCTTTATTTGGTTAGCAAAGGAATATTACAAAAACCTGTATTGTATTTGTCTGACTTTTTTGAACGAAACAGACAATTATATTATGATAACTTAACAATCGTAAGAGAAAAAAATGATTTAGGACAATGGTATAAATTCTTTCTTGTTGGAGTGATTGAAACTGCTAAAGATGGAATTGTCACTTTTGACAATATACTACAGCTTCAAAAACAAATTGATATTGACATCCAATCTTTAGGAAGTAGAGCTTCAAAAGCAAAGAAAGTGATAGACTACCTGTATAAACGCCCAATGATTACAGCGGATAAGGTTAGTAAGATAGCCTCGATTTCTATGCCATCATCGTACAAATTGATTTCAGATTTAGAGAAACTTAAGATATTGAAAGAAAAGACTGGAGGACAAAGAAGTAGAGTATATGTGTTTGATAATTATTTAAATTTGTTCAGATAATGCCCCGTTGGCACAAGCAAAATAGCAAGGGGCTGGGATTATGTTGTTATTCAACATGCTGCTCCGCACTGGCGACTGTAACGGTTGATAAAGACGCAACCCGCATTCCGCCTCTTGCCATATTCCTACATGTTTACGCACAGACTTTATAACAACAAAATCACATGGATTTAAAAGAATTACAGAGACATATTAACCAAGCGATGAACGAGCAGAACAATCGGCCTATTCCTGAATTCGAAGGATATTCACCTTTTGAGATGCACAAGATTCTGCATTTTACTTTCGCAGCCGAAAGTCCATTGAAATTACAAAAGCTATCCGACACAGATTATAAAAGAATCCCGATTCTCAACCAGATTAAGTACTTGACAGACCTGATTGATAAGAATGGTGATATAAAACTAACAAACAAAGGATTTCTGCCGACAAAAATGATTGCAGATCTTTATGAACAAGGATTCCTTAAAGATGCATATATCGATAAAGGGATTTCTAAATTATACAAAGAGACAGAGTCGATGACTGTAAATCTTACACGGATTTTGGTTGAACTTGCAGGATTAACTAAAAAGAGGTATGGAAAACTTAGTTTGACAAAATCAGCCCAAAAGCTTCTTGGGGATAATGAAGCGTTATTGCGACAAATATTTTTAACTTTTGCAAACAAGTTTAACTGGGCATATTATGATGGATATGGTGAGAACCAAATCGGACAACTTGGATACGGTTTTTCTTTGATTCTGCTTTCAAAATATGGACAAACTAAACAACTTGATTCTTTTTACGCTGAGAAATATTTCAAAGCTTATCCAAAACTATTAGATTCGATTGAGCCAACTCGCGGAACTCTGGAAAATTATGCATCAAGGTGTTATTCAATTCGGATTTTTGACAGATTCTTGGATTATTTTGGGCTGGTCAGAATCGATGAGGATAAGAAGGGGCTTGATTCGACAAAATACATAACAAAGACAGATATATTTGACAAATTAATAAATGTACGACTACACAACAAGGTATATGGCAAATAGGCGTGATGGTGCGTATCATGCGATTGGCAGGTTTTTTTTTAATGTGATTTAATTCTGATTCAAATTGATTTATTTAAAGTGCGAAGCAGACACAATTAAAATTCATTTTTCACGTTAATGAATAAATGTTTAATGTAAAACCGTTTATTAAAGGTGTAAACATTTTGCCTGATTCGAAGGAATGGATGTTCTTTTACCGCTATTGCTTCGCTTTTTTATTTGCCATAAATCTCTGAACCCAAAAAATCAATATGAGTAGATCTACAGTAATATTTTTTCAGTCGATAGTTGTGCTTATGGGCGTTATGGCAATTTATATTTTGATTCAGTATCCGTTGATTGAGGGAAGAATGCAAAATTTAGACCTATTAAGCATCTATTTAAATCCATTGGTTTTATACGGATATGCATCGTCCAGCGCCTTTTTTGTGGGGTTGTATCACGTATCAATCTGTTCATATATATTCAACAAGATAAATTGTTTACGCCAGACGGGCTGAAAGCGTTAAGAATTATAAGGTATTGTGCCTCTTAGTACATGACAAAACAGTTAAATAATTGAAAATCAATTAAATAATAATCTAAAGCATTTGGATAAAACCTTGATATTCAGTATATTACAGCTGATTACCACATCTTTTGTACTATACGTGAACACCAAGGTTGATAACAAATATAGCGAATTAATCCAACTGTTTAAAGAAACGACCGGATGGCATAAAGCACGGGTAAAGTGCACGATTTCAATTGTTTGTGCAATGTGCAAGTTGCAAACGGTTTCGTTCGTAAAGCTTGCGCAAGGATTTGAGGGACAGGCAACCTACGAATCGAGCCATCGACGGGTGCAACGATTTTTCGCCGAGTTTCTTATAGAGAGGCGTTTACTCGCCCGGCTGATATTTGCTCTTTTGCCCTCTAAACCGCCCTACCGCTTGAGCATGGACAGAACCAATTGGCAATTTGGGAGCTTGGATATCAACA
>NZ_KI912105.1:3311724-3533957 GCF_000517065.1 Alkaliflexus imshenetskii DSM 15055
GAGCTATTTGGTTGTTCGTCCATCTCTGGTTTCATGGGCGATAGGGAATTTATTGGCGATGAATGGTTTGGGTATTTAATCCTTAATAAGGTGCCATTTTATATCAGGTTACGCGAAAACATGAAAGTCCGTGTGCCCGGCAAAGGCGAAAAAAAAGGTCTTCTGGCTATTCAACCATCTACGGGTTGGCGTACACATGCATTACAGCGGGTTGGCCCATTTGGGCGGAAACCTTGTCTATTTGTCAGCTATCAAAACCATTGATAAAGCCACAGGTAAAATTGAATTTGTTATCATTGCATCGTTCAACAAACAGGACCAAGCACTGATTAACTATAAGGAAAGATGGCAGATAGAAACCATGTTCCGGGCCATGAAAACAAGTGGTTTCAACATAGAAGACACACATCTCAACAAGCTTGAGCGCTTATCTACCTTGATATCCGTTGTTTCCATTGCATTTATTTGGGCTTACCTCGCTGGTATAGACAAACATGAAAAAATTGTCACAATTAAAGTCAAAAAACACGGAAGAAGAGCCTTCAGTTTCTTCAAGTATGGGTTAATTCGGATTGCTCATGCATTGTCGAACACACTGGATATAAGCGAATTTAACAAATGTGTCAAAGTTTTGTCATGTACTTAGATTGTGCCTATATTTTTGGCGTATTAATTGCTTTGGCAGGGTTGTATGTTTGGCTGTTTTACGATAAAAAGGTTGATGCTACTGTTTTTCTTACATTGGTTATCCTCGTAACTATTATGTCATTTGTTGCCGCTATTTCTGTGGGCCAATTTGAAAAATCAATCCTAAAACAAAATGATTATGATGACGATAGTGAGTTTGATTTGTAGATTATGCTGACTAAAGAGCTTTCTGTGTGACAATGACTATTGACAATGGCTGTTTAGCTGCAATTTATCTCCTTAATGGTAACGCTTAGCTATTCCCACCCAATTACATTGTAGCATTTATTGAAGTTGCGATGTCTGTTTAAACCCGGGCAAAATGTTAAATACACCCTGCTCTGATTCCCTTTTCGTGACTATTCTTTAATTACCTTTTTGAAGAAATCTAATATGTCATTTTTTATCGTTTCCGGATGCTCATGGCCTTTGCCTTCATAAGTTTTAAACAACGCATCAGTACAAATACCGGCGTATAATTTCTGGCTGTTCCCCCACCTTTCAGGCTGCATCTCTTCGCCTAATACAGCATATATTAGCTCCCTTTCATCATCGCTGTAAGCATCAAGGTAAGGTACCGCGTCATTGGTGTCTAGTGCCCCCATAAAGTAGAATTGGGGTATATTGCTAAAAATTTCCACCTGAAATGGATTGTCCGAAAATTCATCAAAATCACCAATGCCCACTGGATATTTTAATAAAAGCCCTTTTTGCTCAGAGTAAGGCAGCATTAACACGCCGTTTATTCCTCCCGCCGCAACAGCCAGAACCAATTGTGGGTGCAACAAAGCAAATCTGTTGACGAATGATCCCGATGCAGAAAAGCCGGTAAGAATATATTGATCACTGGTGTTAATTCCCATACGCTCTAACTTATTCTGCGCGTCTTTTGCCATTTGAATGAGCTGATGGTCAATCCGTTCTTCATCCGAATTCTGAATCGTCAATGCATCTCTATCAAGTGCGTGTGTGTAAACTTGCCAGTTGGACTCACTTCTTGGAAAAACAGGAACCAGAAGTGGATATTTCATGTTTCTTGCAACGAAGTTTCCGATGTAGAATTCTTTGGATGCGATACGTTTCGCTTTCTCTATATGAGGCGCCAAATCATCGTGTGCAAAGCCGCTATTGTTTGGCTCAATAATAAGATGTACCAAAGTGTCCTGTTTGGCACAGTTTTCGGGCACATATAAAAAATAGGGGAAGTTAAACCCCTTTTCAGGTGCCTGCTCTACAAAGTGAATGGCTCCTTTATCCCCCGAATTACAAGATGCCAATAGCAAGAATAATGTAAAAAATATAAACTTAGTGAATGCCATAATAAAGTAGGTTATATCTGTCACAATATGATTATGTAAGGACATTTATGAGCTGTTCTTTTCTTGCGCCATCTCATATTCTGATTGCTTTGAAACAAAGTAACTGTTTAAATTGACACCTGTCTCTCGCTGATTTTTCTCCAGTAGCGTGCATCGTCAATTGATTAGATTCACAAAATTAATTAATTCTTACGGTTATTCCCTATTATATGAGTTTGGCCGGTATTTTGATATATACCTGAAAACGATTACAACTTTAACTTACCTTCCCTATCCATCAAACAACTCAATTATTCTCAGCAAATCAAAAGGTTATGATCTATTAGAATGAAGACCGGTAATTGAGTCAAGATGCCAAAACGTTTTTAACCAGGGAAATTATGAGTGATAAAGACAATCTAACAAAGCTTTCACACAGCGGAATTGTAATCCGCTATGATGTTGATGGTTGCTATGGGTATGTGAAGGATTTTGTGTCAGGAAAATCCTACTTGTTCAGGCTCGCTCAGAAAACTAACTCTGCTGTGAATGAGCCAGATAATGGTCATCTGGTGCACATCCGAAAGGGAGATGTCATGAATTTTAATCTTGCTGCTTTGGGGGATGATTCGGACGAATTGACAGCGATTAATCTTGAATTCATTTGTAACCCCACCGTTGATGAAATTCACAATGACATATTATCCGGAAAACAGCGTTATGGCCGAATCGGGTTCTCGAATCAAAAGTACTACCTAACTGAGAACAAGAGTAATATTGTATTTCCTCTCAATATTTCATCGCAAGATGAGGCACATGTTGATTATGACTTTTTGTCAACCAATCCGGTTGTAGCCTTTCAGCTTAAATTTTTAAGTAATCCAACTGAAATTCTCGCCTCTCTGGTGTTAACCGGTGTAAAGGTATGAATTGACTAATTAGATTTTATACCGGAGTTTAAACTTTGACAATCCTGGCTTTTGCTAAAGTTCAATCTTCTCAATGTGCTCTCTGATAGTTACCAATAGCTTGTTTGGAGAGATTGGTTTAGTAACATAGTCATTACATCCCACTTCCATTGCTTTTTCTTTATCTCCGGAAAGCGCATAGGCTGTTAGCGCAATAATTGGGATTTCACGATTAAAACTCCTAATTCTTGAAGTTGCAACAAGGCCATCCATTACTGGCATTTTTAAGTCCATAAGAATAAGGTCAATATCGCTTCGGGACTGACATGTTTTTACGGCTTGTTCTCCGTTTTCAGCTCTCAGTGTCCTAAAGTGATTCATCTCCAGCAACTCTTTTGTCAGATAATAGTTTGCGTTATCATCTTCTGCAATCAGTACTAATTGCCCCTGTTCTGTTTGCGAAACTTCGTTATGTTGGTTCAACTTTAGGTTTAAATCTCTTTTTTGGGTATTAACCGGAATTGAGAAGCTAAAGGTGCTGCCCTCATCCTCTTTTGATTCAAGCCATATTCTTCCACCAAGCATCTCTGTATATGACTTTGCAATTGACAAACCCAATCCAAGTCCTTCATAAGAGGATGAGAGCGAATAGTCGCCCTGAACAAATCTGGAAAAAATGTGCTGATGCTTCTCTTTTGGGATACCTGGCCCGGTATCTTTGGTGAAAAAGACAATCTTATCAGGATTTAAATTATACCCAAATGTAACAGATCCGGAAACTGTAAATTTGATGGCATTTTTTATTAGGTTACTAATTATTGAGGCAAGTTTTGTTTCATCTGAATGAATCATCACTGAGTGTTCGTTTTCGGGAAGAGATAGAAAAAGTTCTAATCCTTTCTTTTCTGCTTCCGGCTTAAAGAACCTCAAATAGTAATTCATCAGGTTGTTTACATTTACAATACCAATATTGATATCCATAGCACCAGAATCAATCCTGGATATTTCTATTATGTCATTGATGGTATCCAGCATTCGTTGACTGCTTTCACGAAGTATCTTTATAAATTGCACCTTTTTTCCTTCTGATAAGGAGGTGTTAAGAAGCAATTCGGAGAATCCCATTATGCCATTTAATGGCGTTCTAATTTCATGGCTCATATTTGCCAGAAATGCCGATTTTAGTCTATCACTCTCTTCTGCTTTTTCTTTAGAGATTATTAAATCGTGAATTATCTTTTTGCGTTCTGTGATGTCTCGATATGCGTTGATTACTAGGATGGAGTCATCATCATTTCGAATAAATGTACTGTGAACTTCGCAGAAAATCGATTTCCCATCTTTACTGGTCATCTCAAGATCCGGCTCTAAAATGGATTCATTTTTTTGAATGATTCGCTCTATTTTTTCTCCGTAAACGGTGTAAGTATCTTCATTTTTATATAAGATTCGGATGTTACGGTTTTGAAGCTCTTCTAACTTCCAGCCAAACATGTTTTCAGCTGCTCTGTTTACATGAACGATTGTCCTGTTTGGCAAAGAAGTTACAACGATTGCATCGCCAATTGTATTTAGCAGAGTAGATTGAAATCGTTCATTTTCCAATGTCTTTAGTTCGGCTCTTTTTCTTACGGTAATATCCTGCACTATGCCAATGGTTCGAATTGGGTTACCGGCATTACTGAAGATTGTTTCTCCCTGCTCGTGAACGTATTTTATCCTGCCATCATGCATTAGCAGTCGATGGTCGATATGATAGGGGGATTTATTCTGCAATGACTCTTCAAATGCAGTTTTTACCAGCTCTCTATCCATAGGATGAACCAAGTCAAGAAACGACTGATAAGAGGCACTGAACTTGTGGCTGTCAATTTCAAATATATTGTACACTTCTTCTGTCCAACTCAACTGATTGGTGCTGAAATCCAATTCCCAACTGCCAATTTTAGCCGCTGTTTGCGCTCTTTTTAAGCTGGCTTCACTTATTATCAGCTGTCTTTGGTGATTTCTGATTTCAGATTCATCTCGAAAAGAAATGGCAATTCCTGTGATATCGCCGTTAACATCAAATATTGGAACCCGGGTGTCTTGTACCGGTAACTCTTTTCCCATTTTGGTTAACAGTAAAAGTGGATTTGATGAGACTATTTGGTGACTCGCATTCAGAACTGATTCCATCAGGCTTTCATCAGGCAAGCCAGTTTTTTCATCAATAACTCTGTATATTTCAGTGAATTTCATTCCTATGGCTTCATCGACGTCCCAACCACATAAATCTATAGCTCGTGGATTCATATACAGAATGATTCCTGATTTATCAATTGTTATTACACCATCCCCCAGACTATCCATTATGGCTTTGAAGTTGTTCTTGTATTTGTTTAGTTCTTTTTCGTTGATATATAGTGTTTTGTATATCTCAGCACGATTGCGCTTATACAAATATGTGATACTCACACCCACAAGACATATCAATAACAAGGTCACAGCAAAAATCATTACAGCCTTAAAAACCAGTCCTTCCAACAACTCACTTTTGTCTATCTCTGACACCAGAAACCATGGAGTGCCTGGCACTGAGCTTGTGTATGCAAAAACTTCCACGCCGCGATAATCGAGTCCTTCAATTATTCCTGTATGCCCAAGTGCAGCTGCGATTGAGGTTATTTTTGTGTTGTCAAGTGGTAGTTTATAATTTAATGTTGCATTTTCCAGATATTTCAACTCACTTAGATACTTCAGACTGTCATTTGATATTTTGAAAATATAGGACTCAGCTGTATTTGATGGAACCGGCCATGAGTCGATAAGTGGCTTTAGGAACAAACTAATATCCATCACACAAACCAATACAACGATGTCTTCTTGCTGATTTGATAGGAACACGGGTGAGACAAAATCAATGTTCGTAGACTTATCCTCGTGGCAAATGTATAACTCAGAAGTCAGACTCCTGTCTTCTTGAATGGCTGAACCTATAGCAGTAAGCTGCTCATTTGTCAGCGTTCTGGCTTTCCCATCTGAGGCGTATAAAAGTTCACCTTCTAATGTTGTAATTAGTACTTTGGCGTAATCGTGTTCATCTCTTAACTGTTCAAGATAACTTTCAAGATATTTCCTGTGCTCGTAACTATTACTATTTAAGCAGTTCTCTATTTTTTCTTTTAAAAATGGACTTTTGGCTAGTATGTAGGCATCGTATAGTTCATCTTGATACCAGTTGGAGATTTGTTGGATTTTTGAGTTTGCGATTGAAGTTAAAAGTTGTTCTTTTTGATGCCGCATTCTCTCCGCTTCGTGTTTATAAAGATAGTTGCCTGCAATTAGAAGCAATACGCTAATTAATAATATTAAATATATTATTTGTTTTGTGTTGGTCACGGCGGTTTTGTTTTTCATTGGTATCTTGATTTGAATTGTAGCAAGTTATCAGATAACCTAATATAAAACGTATCTTGGCCTTATATTGTTTCAAAACAGGTGATTTCTTATTCCAGAAATCCCATTATCATATCTGTTTTTTTGTTGAACTTAATTTTCACCATTGAATGGTAAATGGTGCTGTTTAAGTTAACTTCAGACTCAATAAACAACTTAACGAATACAGTGTCAACCTTCGTGAGCATTGTTAAAGGTACACGGGAGTAAAATCTGATGCGAAAACTGGAGAACGAAATTATGGGTTTTGTTTAGTGCAGCTTTTTCTTCAGCCTGCCTGCTAATTTGGAATCTGAGTTTTTGTTATGTTCTTCCAGCCAGTTTGTTGTGAATACGTCCAACTCTGATAGATCTGCCTCTTCTGTATTAAATGAACCAATGAGTTCTGCAAGTTTATACCTTAAAGTATCGTGTTCTTTTTTATGTTCGTGATATCCCTCCAAGTCAAATATCAACATGATGTTCTCTTCACTGGTAAAGTGGAAATCAATGCATTTGTAAAATTCACGCAGTAGCATCTCACGGATGTTGTTATTGAGTCCCGCACTTTCAGCATATTTTAATTTGGAGAGAACTTCATGTATGAGTTGATGTTCGTTTTCCAGATGCTGAATGGTGCTCCTAATTGCTTCGCCTTTTTCAAAAGTGTTCATGGATGTAGTTTAAAAACCAGAAGTTTCTGTGTGTAGATATACGTTATAAGCCATGAAAGAGATTGTTTTTTTAGGTTAATTTTAGTGAAATTTGGTTGTGTTTCTCTAAAAGCCGGATTCCATAATAAAAGAAACAGGTCAAAGTTTGCATCATTCTTTTGCAGAGATTAAATGACAATCAGAGAGGTGTTTGTGTGTTGCTGCGCTGCCTGATAAATAATTGTTTATCGGCGAATAATTTATGTCAGCCTGCTGACTTTTACTAAAGTTCGAACTTCTCAATGAACGCTCTGATACTTACCAATAGCATGTTTGCAAAGTTTGGTATACTTTTGCGAAAGCTCCCGAAGCTCACGCAATTGTATTATTGTTAAATGAATACTAATTTAACTGAAAATGAGTAGTATGATAGTTAATGTCGATACAGAGATAGAGTTAAATCAGCATATATTGAATAGTATGGTGCGTATGCGAGCGTAGTGGCAATTTGTAGGGAGTGGTTGTAAATCGTTAGTTTATGTGGTGAATAAGATTTTGTTTCATTCTTCAAATGACTAATTTGTGCATTGAACGGGGCTTAAAAACATACTGAGTAACTGTTTAAAATTAATCTTTAAAGCATGATATAGACGCTAAGACTTTTAGACAGATAAAGTAGTTGTGAAAGATGATTAGATTTTCTGTTTTATCTGGTCAATCAGTCTAAATATCTAATAAGCATTCTAAGCATATTTAATACAAATCTTAAACATTCTCTGAGATTATTCGCAATATTAAATATTTATTCAAATATGATGACAGGACCAGACCGAGATGTGAAATATCCACTCGAGAATTATGATCGACTATGTTTTTTGAAGAATGTTGTAAAAAATCCTAACATTATTGTTGGTGACTATACTTATTACGATGACTTTGAAAACGTTGAAAATTTCGAGAAAAATGTAAAGTATCACTTCGACTTTATTGGAGACAAATTAATAATTGGTAAATTTTGTATGATTGCTTCTGATGTGAAATTTATAATGAATGGAGCAAATCATTTGACAAACGCTTTGACTGCTTATCCATTTGCTATTTTTGGAAATGGATGGGAAATGGCAATGGCAGATAAAGCATACCCAGACAAAGGGGATATCATAATAGGCAATGACGTTTGGATTGGTTACAACGCCACCATACTGTCAGGCGTGACCATTGGTGATGGCGCCATTGTTGCTGCGAATGCAACTGTGGTTAAGGATGTTGAGCCTTACGCGATTGTGGGCGGAAACCCTGCAAAAGTAATTAGAATGCGATTCCCCGAAGAGAAAATTGCAAAGTTGTTGGAGCTGCAATGGTGGAATTGGGATATAGAGAAAATCACCAGAAACGTTCAGAAATTAACCGGTACCGAAATAGACGCATTGATAGAGTAGATAAACGAATGCATTTCCCCGTTTTTATTGGCAATAAACCTTGTAGTGGTTCAGTTTTTTTATTAATGTAGCTGAAAATTAGCTGAATGCATAGCGATTTTTAAAAGTTTTTTTACCTTTAGATTCATAATTTTGACAGAAATACTGCATGCTTTCTGTATATAACTAAAAAGCTGTTTTGGCGCATATTGCCACTTGTGGCAACCCCAACGGACATAATTGATACGATAACATCAATACATTATTGTATGATAAAGCAAATATTGGTATTGGTTTGTAGTTTCATGATTTTCTCATGCAACAAGAATGAACCCATTGATTACTTAACCAATGGCACATGGGTTCTTGACAATGGGGCAACGTCCGCAGTGAACGAATCTGTTCGATTCAAGGCAGACAATACCTATATTTTTGAGTCAGTATTGACGGTTCCATTATTTAACATACAGATACAGGGAACAATATCTGGTGAGTGGTCAAGTGACAAAAGCAAAATAACTTTTCTGAGTTCCTTTGTAAATTTGCCAAATGATGACAGTGCGCTTGATTTCTTGTCTACAAAAACAGGGATTTCAATTGGGGCAATGTACGGATACTTGCATAATGATACTGTTTTGATTGGAGACTTGGATTCTATTCATTTCGATAATATACGTCATTCTGAAATTTTTCCCGGAACAGATTCAGATCAATGGAATTGGACAATTATTAAACTGACCAAGGATTCATTGATAGTTGACTCAAAAGGCCATATTCTCAAATATTATAATAATTAGCTGCCTGTGGATTATTTGAGGTTATAAAACCTTTTTATTTAAAAGTTTTCTCGTGCATTTTATACCATCGCCGGCATCAGAGTGGAGATGAAGTTTCAGCACAGATGTGTGCCACCTTTTTCATTTCTACCTGAAAGCTTTATAACTTAAAAATCAGGGAATGTATGGTTCACTTCCAATGAATAAAGCGTCGGTGGTTTTAATCTCAATTTCACAATGATGTATCTGGGGGAAGCCCATCGTTGAATAAACATAAACTAAAATTTCAGTTATGGCATCTTTAAGAAAAACACAGAGAATCTTGAAAGGATTAAAGTTAATTGGGAATTTTGTGGAACGACCATTAAGAGTAGGCGATATTGTAATTAATGATGATGGGCAGCATTTGATTTGGGCCAATATTGAAGACGTCATCGATGGTTTTTCGTTAAAAGGCAAAATTGAGAAATCTAATAGAGCCGATTTGAAGTACACTTCCGAATCAGGTGTTGAAGTGAAATTTGGTAGCAAAACAGATACCGCTGTTGCAGAAGGCGAAGTGGAGATTAAATTCAACTCCAGAAACAGTGCCTTTGTTTCGTTAAAGCAAATTGAGCGATCTTCGGTTAAGTTGGGTCTGGTTGACAAGGAGCTGAAGAAATATTGGAAGGACCACGGATTTGACAAAGGTGCAAACATCAACAAATATCACTTTATTTCTGAAGTCATTACGGCGCAATCAGGGACTTTAATATTCAGTCAGGATAAGGCAAATCGAGTGGTTCTTAAAGGTAAGAGCGATGTTCCGCTCACCTCTATGGCAGTTATTGGGAACGGCAGTGTGGAGTTTGTTATCAACACCAAAGCGACTTTGGAAATTATCAGCGAAACACAGATTCAACCCCTGTATGCTGCGGTGCGTTATAGAAGAAATGGAAATTTTGAAGTGGTTTAACCAATCTGACTGGCTCTTTGCCATTGTTTTTAGCAGCTCTGATATTGCCAATGAAGCATATCGTATTTTGAAAATATAGAACTGGATATGAGTAAAACATTGATTTTAAAACTGCTAATCTCCATATCACTGCCATTGGGTGTGGGTGCCATCGCCGGAATGTTTACAGCTCAGGCGGTACCCGAATGGTTTGCATCCTTAAACAGACCGTGGTTTAGTCCGCCCAATTGGGTGTTTGGCCCTGTTTGGACTGCCTTGTACTTACTTATGGGCGTCTCATTTTTTCTGATTTGGAACCAAGGGGCAAGCCGAAATCGTCAACTGGCTGTTGTTGTATATTTCATTCAGTTGCTATTAAACTTTGCATGGAGCTTTATTTTCTTTTACTTCAAAATGATTGGCCTTGCTTTGGTCGAAATTTCATTGCTGTGGCTGAGTATTGTGGTAATGTTGCTTTTGTTTCACAGAGTTAAGCCAGCCGCTGCATACCTCAATCTGCCCTATTTTTTGTGGGTTACTTTTGCTACGTTTCTTACAGCAGGTTATTTTTTGCTAAACTGACTTCAATTTTCCATGCTTTAGCTAAAAAAACCAAGGGTTTCGTTCCATCTCTGTCAACTATTATTCATAAATTTGTTTATACAGTTTAGAAATATTATGTTGACGATGAAGATTTTTCCCGTTCATAGCATCGCAAATCTCGACGCATATACCATAGAGAACGAACCTATCTTGTCTGTGAACCTTATGGAAAGGGCCTCCAGACGCTTGTTCGACATCTTGAAGGTACGCTATGCCGGTCGACCTTTTATTGTGCTGGCCGGGCCTGGCAACAACGGGGGAGATGCTTTGGCTTTGTCGCGCATGTTGCTGCTCGAGGGTTTTGTTGTAACCACGGTTATGTTGCAATCTGAAGGGTTATCAAGCGATGCACAAATTAACCGGGATCGTCTTGGACATCTGTTACAATCTGTAATTGTAGAACTGGATAAGGGGGATGCTTTTCCTGTGGTGCCTGACAATTGTGTAATTCTCGACGGGCTTTTTGGAGCTGGACTTAACCGTCCGCTTGAGGGCAGAGCCAGAGAGTTGGTGCAATTTGTGAATGGATTAAACAAGGAGGTGATCGCCATTGATTTACCTTCCGGATTAATGGGTGAAGATAACAGCGTCAATGCGCGCGATGGCATTATTAAAGCCTCTGTTACTTATGCTTTTCAATTTCCCCGTCTGGCGTTTCTTTTTCCTGAAAACCATGCGTATGTTGGGCAATGGGAGGTTATTCCCATCGGAATTCATC
This sequence comes from Alkaliflexus imshenetskii DSM 15055, assembly GCF_000517065.1. GTDB lineage: Bacteria > Bacteroidota > Bacteroidia > Bacteroidales > Marinilabiliaceae > Alkaliflexus > Alkaliflexus imshenetskii. Next base: position 3,323,137 of record NZ_KI912105.1, read on the forward strand.
CGTCCATTATAGAGGCTACTCAATCCAATTGGTATCTTACAACCATAGCCGACTGCAAAAAATTTCTTCCCAAAAGGCAGCGGTTCGATCACAAAGGGGTCAACGGCCATGCGCTGCTTATAGCGGGCAGTTATGGCAGAATGGGCGCCGCGGTTTTAGCATCGCGGGCTTGTATGAAAGCCGGTGCCGGACTTCTTACGGTTCAGATTCCACACGCCACCTGTAATGTGCTGCATACAGCTGTTCCTGAAGCCATGGTGAGCATCGACCGTTCTGATCTGATGTTCACTGAATTTCCTCCGCTTGAATCGTTTTCGGCAGTAGGGGTTGGGCCTGGCATAGGTGTGCGATCAAATTCATATAAGGCACTCTCTGAACTTCTTGATGTTATTGGTTCTAAACCATTGGTTTTGGATGCCGATGCACTGAATATTTTGGCGCAACATCCCGAATTGCTCAATAAACTGCCCGCGAATGCTGTGCTTACGCCGCATCCAAAGGAGTTTGAACGCCTTGCGGGTGCCTCTGACGATGATTACAGTCGTTTGCAAAAGGCTGTGTTATTCAGTCAGAAGTATAGTGTAATATTGGTCTTGAAAGGAGCTTATACTGTGATTGTTTCACCCGATGGCGTTTGCCGATTCAATTCAACCGGTAACCCCGGAATGGCAACTGCCGGTAGTGGCGACGCTCTCACTGGTATTATTCTGGCTTTTCTCGGACGTGGCATGGAACCAATTGAAGCTGCTGTGCTTGGCGTTTGTTTGCATGGCATGGCAGGAGACATTGCTCGTGAAGCGGAAGGCGAGGACGCTCTCACAACTTCAGACCTTATTCAGTCATTGGGTAAAGCGTTTTGGAGATTGCATTGATTTTGCTTTATTTCTGCTGCCATCAATCTGGTTTCTGGCAGGCTGTTTGCTGCAAGTGCCGGGTAAACCGAATTTTAACTCTAAAAGTACGTTGTTATGTTTGCAAAAAGTATATTGGTTGCGCTGATTGTGATTTTGGCCGGATGTTCTTCCGGACGAACAGTTAATACCGGAAGTGTGGCGCCTGTTGGGTCAAAAATCCCCACTGAACATGGGGTATGGTACTATCTGCCCGAAACGGTGGTGCGTGTTGAGATAATCGCTGAAAAGAGAGTGGAGAAAGCAGGTCCCTTTTTCCGTTTTGCCCAGCGTTTCTTAAATATCACCGATGTGATTACCGAGAACAAGGAGGGCTGGCAAATCGTTGGTGCACATGTGACTACAGTTGGGCAGCCTGATAAAAGCCGAATGTATCGTATCTCTACCACAGGAACGCCTTCCCTGGCGGCCGTAAGTTTAAATGCTCAAGGTGTTTTGCAGGGTGTGAATTTGGATTATGTCACCAAAGAGTTGTCACATGCAGATAAACCAAAGTCGGTTATAACTTTAAGCGATGTGAATTTTAACGATGCTCCGCTTACCGAAGAGCAGCTCATCAAGAGCAGCACTACAGCCATGGCCGAAGAGGTAGCCAAAGAGATTTATCGTTTACGCGAAATGCGTGCCAATATTCTGAAAGGTGACGTGGATCTATTGCCGCCTGATAAGGGTTCCTATGAATTGGTGCTTGAGGAGATTGCACGTCAGGAATCGGCCTATCTGGCTCTTTTTAAGGGCAAGGTGGAAACTCAGCAGGTGTCAGCTTTCTATGATTTTGTGCCCGATGCGGTGAATCCTTTAAATACTGTGCTTTTGAGGTTCTCGAATCAAAACGGTTTTTTGGATAAGATGGATGTGAGCGGAACACCTGTCTATATTGAGGTGGAAGTGGATGAAAAACAGATGCGCGATTTTGTGGCTGCCGAAAATGGCAAATCTACAAATACCCGTGGTTTGGTTTATCGCACACCGGTTCCTGCTGAAGTGCGTGTCATCGATCGCACACTCCTTCTGGTGTCAGAGCATGTTCTGCTGGGACAGTTTGGACAGACTTTAAGACTACCGGCCGATTTACTCGATAACCAGGGGGTTAAGGTTGAACTTGACCACGCCACAGGTGCTTTAAAAAGAATCTCTTTTAAATGATACACATAGATATGGAGAATACAATTGCCAATTTGGAGCCGAAATTGCTCTGGAAGCATTTTAATGCGTTAACTGCCATTCCGCGACCTTCAAAAAAGGAGCGTGCAGCAGTGACATACGTGCAGGATTTTGGTCACAAACTTGGACTCGAAGTGGTTACCGATGGTGTTGGTAACGTCGTAATCCGTAAGCCTGCCGCTCCAGGGCATGAATCTCGTCCGGGGGTGATACTTCAGGCGCACCTGGATATGGTTCCTCAGAAAAATAGCGGTAAAGTACATGATTTTGAAAAGGATCCAATTGAGACCTTTATCGAAGATGGTTGGGTAAAGGCAAAAGGTACCACTCTTGGAGCCGATAATGGCATTGGTGTGGCAGCAATATTGGCTGTTTTGGAGTCTGATAACCTGATGCACGGCCCAATAGAAGGGTTATTTACTGTAGATGAGGAGACAGGAATGACTGGTGCAAACAACCTTCAACCTGGTGTTTTGAGAGGGGATATTTTGATAAATCTCGACTCAGAAGATGAGGGCGAGCTTTACGTGGGCTGCGCAGGTGGAACCAATGCCAATGTGGTATTTTCGTTTCATGAAAACCCTGTCCCAAAAGGCCACAAAGGGTTTAAACTTGCACTTGTAGGATTAAAAGGGGGGCACTCCGGAATGGATATCAATATGGGGCGGGGAAATGCTAATAAATTGCTCTTCCGGTTCATCAAATATGCGGTAGCAAATCTGGGGGCACGCCTCTCATCGGTTGATGGGGGCAGTTTACGCAACGCCATCCCGCGCGAAGCATTTGCCGTGGTCACAATTCCTGCTGATCAGACACAAAACTTTATGGATGCTGTTGAGGATTTTCTGGATATCTATCGAAGTGAATTTGGCAATGTGGAGCCAGATTTAAATCTAACAGCCGATGAGACAACGATTCCTTCATTGGTGATGGAAGAGGTGGTGCAGGACGATTTGATCAACGCCATCCAGGCTTGTCCCAACGGTGTTATACGCATGAGCACCGAAATGGAGGGTCTCGTGGAAACCTCTCTCAACCTGGCCATCGTTAAAACCGACAACCGCGAAGTTAAAGTAATGGCTCTTTTACGCAGCTCCGTTGATTCAGCAAAGGATGATCTGGAATCTTCGCTTGAGAGTCTTTTCGGACTTGCGGGTGCGGAAGTTTGGTTCGACGGTCACTACCCCGGATGGAAACCAAATTTGGAGAGTAGCATACTCCAAACCATGCAGAAAGTTTATCGTGAAAAGTGGAATCGGACGCCCGAAATAAAAGCCATACATGCTGGATTGGAATGTGGTATTCTGGGTAATGTCTATCCCAATTGGGATATGATTTCGTGTGGTCCTACCATTCGTTATCCACATTCACCCGACGAAAAAGTGAATATTGATAGCGTTGGCTTATTCTGGCAGTTCCTAACTGCCACCCTTAGTGAAGTGTAATAATTTGGTTTATAGCGATATAATATGAAGCATACTTTGCGTGATTCCGCAGCTGTTCGCTGGCTTGTGTTGGTATTAGTCAGCAGTTTAATGTTTTCTACCTATTGGTTTTACGATTTTTTTGGAGGGCTTAAAGGGCTCATGAACAGTGAGCTGGGTATTTCCAGCGAAGAGTTTGGTCGCATCATTGCTTCCACAACTTTTGCCAACGTGTTTGGCATGATTATTTTAGGAGGCATCATTCTCGATAAATGGGGAATACGCATTTCAGGACTCGTCTTCGGTGGTCTGGCATTTGCCGGGGCATCCTTATCAGCTTTGGCCGTAATGGGTGTATTGGGCGATGATAAATCAACCATGCTTGTTTGGTCTATGACTGGCAGAGTGCTGTTTGGCATTGGCATGGAGGTGGTTTGCGTAATTGTAACCCGTGCCGTTGTGAAGTGGTTCATGGGGTATGAACTTGCCCTGGCAATGGCTGTAAACATTGGTTTTGGACGTTTGGGCACGGCTCTCGGCATCTCAATCTCACCCGATATCGCCGCCGGCTCTGTGGCGCCTGCGGTGAGCTTTGCTGCAATTCTGATTGGAATATCAATTCTCTTTTTTATCATCTATCTCTTTTTTGACATTCGTCTGGATAGGCAAAGAGCTGGTGCATCGCCCGAAACTGAAAGCATTGCAGCTGAAGAGGAGTTTCATCTTTCCGATTTCTTGAAACTCGTTACCGACCGTTCCTTTATTTTTATCACTTTGTTGTGTGTGGCGTTTTATTCTGCCGTTTTTCCGCTGTTACAATATACACCGGATTTGCTGGTGAATAAGTTTGGCTTTTCTTATGAACTGGCAGCAGGCGGGGAGTTTGCGCTTATGGGCAGTGTTACAATGGGCACCGTTTTTATTTATGTGATGCTATTTTTATTCGGACTTGGCTTCTCAATGGTTCCACCATCATTCAAGAGAGTGTGGAGTCGCATGCTCAGCTTTGCGCTGATACTGCTTGTGTTTGGGTTTTTTATCTATTCGCTGAAGGATGTGTTTCAGGTATGGTTCAGGAATGGCCCAAAAACGGCTTCACTCATTCCCATGGGCACCATTTTATTTACGCCTGTTTTTGGAAGCCTTGTAGATAAACGTGGAAAGTCAGCTTCGCTCATGATCTTGGGATCGTTACTGCTTATCTTTGCCAATCTCTCGTTGTCTGTGTTCAATAATGTTTGGCTGGGTTACATGGGATTGTTTAGTCTGGGTATTGCTTTTTCGCTGGTTCCGGCTGCCATGTGGCCTGCCGTGGCACGTATTGTGGCCGAAAGCAGGCTTGGAACAGCCTATGCTACCATGTTTACAGTTCAGAACTGGGGTCTTTTCACCTTTTTCTGGGGTATCGGGGCATTGCTCGATTATGTGAATAAAGACAACCTTGTGGAGATTAATGCCGGAAATATGAGTTACGATTATACCATACCTGTATTGATGTTGGTCTTGATAGGTATAGTATCAATTTTTCTGGCATATCAACTTAAGATCGCCGACAAACGACAGGGTTATGGTTTGGAGAATCCACATCAAAAGCCTGCGTAAAAGATATTCTAGTTTGATCAGGCCACGATTTATTACCTGTTTTAATTTATAAAGCATGGAATAGACGCAAAAAGACTTTTAGATTTTAGACCGATAGAGTAGTTGAGGAAGATGATTAGAGTGACCTTATTTTCTGTTCAATCATATCTGTCAGTCTAAATATCTAATCCCGCATTGTGGGACTTCGCTTTGCTCTGCATCAAATAGTCTAATAATCTTCATAGCAGATTAGTGTGATTTTAAACAGTTACTTCGTAATTATTTTATAAAAGGGTTCTCATGCAGCAATCCTGGCGGCACATCCGGGTTATAATGAAATACATTTGGCACAGTTCTCCCGGATGGACTGTGCTGAATGCTTTTTTGGTACTTATACGCGGGGTTTTGCCGCTTCTGTTGCTTTTCCTTGTGAAGCTACTGGTTGATGAGATTCAGGCTATTTCATTGTTGCCTTTAGAGGAGCGCTCATTCGACCGGCTTTTCTGGGTTTTGATGGCTGCAGGAGTCATATTCCTGATCAATGCGGTTTCTGCTTCGCTGGGTACATTGGTGCGCGAGAAACAATCTTATGTAATCTCCGACTTTTTCGATAACCTGATACACAACAAAACTTCAAGGGTGGAGTATGGTTATTTTGAACATCCGCATTATCAGAATGTGTTTTATCGGGCGTTAAACGAGGCTTCATTCCGGCCATCACGTATCTTTTATGGTGTGTTGGGCGTTATTCAGAATTTTATCACCCTAATGGTAATGGCAGGAGTGCTGTTAATGGTGCATTGGTCGGTGTCGGTTATATTACTCGTAATTACACTGCCGGTGGCGTTTATCCGCTTGCGTTATGCGCGTAAGCTTTTTCAGTTTAAGCGCGACAATACCATGCTTGAACGTAAGGTGAGTTATTACAACCGATTGCTCACTGCGCCTGATTTTGCCAAGGAACTGCGCGTGTTCGATTTGAGTGAGCTGTTTCGTGCCCGCTTTACCGATTTAAAGAGAGTTTGGCGCAAGGCTCAATATGGCATGCTCGCTCGTAAAACCCGCCTCGAAGCATTGGTGCAGTTGTCGGCCTCAGTGGCTTTTATTGTTGTTTATGCGCTGATTGCCTGGAGAGCCTTTGCAGGAGAGATATCAATAGGTGCTGTGGTGCTCTATTTTTTGGCCTTGCAGCGTGGTTATTCCTATTTGCAGGAATTTCTGGGAAGAGTGGCTGGCCTATATGAAGATTCATTGTTTCTCGATAATTTGTTCGATTTCTTAAACCTTAAGGAATCACAAGAGATACCAATTACCAATACGCAGGGCGGAACCTTTCCAAAGCCTATGAAACAAGGAATCTCTTTCCAGGGATTGGGTTTTCACTATCCATCCAATCCCAGATGGGTGTTACGCGGTGTGAGTTTTGATGTGAAAGCAGGTGAAACAGTGGCGCTGGTGGGAGTTAACGGTGCCGGAAAGTCAACCCTCGTGAAGTTGCTTTGTGGGCTGTATCAGCCCGTGGAGGGGACTATTTCCATCGATGGCGTTTCGTTGGGGCATATTGCTGCTCGCGAAAGAATCTCCAATATCAGTGTGGTTTTTCAGGATTTTATACTCTACAATGTTACAGCTCGTGAAAACATCTGGTTTGGCGATGTGCGCAGCTCTGACGATGGTTCGATGATTCGCATGGCGGCAGAGAAAGCGGGAATAGATGGCGTAATAAGCAGTTTCGATAAGGGTTACGATACAACCATTGGTACATTGTTTGAGGGAAGCGAACAGATGAGTCCGGGACAATGGCAGCGATTGGCATTGGCTCGCTCATTTTTTAACGATGCTCAGATTATTGTGCTGGATGAGCCAACAAGTTCTCTTGATGCTTTTTCAGAAGCACAGCTGCTCAAATACATAAAGTCTGTTACCGAAGGTCGAACCTCCATCATAATCAGCCACCGGCTATCAACCATCAAGATGGCTGATAGAATTGTTGTGCTGGATGGCATGCATGTTGCAGAAACGGGCTCTTTTGATGAGCTTATGTTGAACAGCCAAGGTAAGCTCCACCAAATGGTACAATCGCTTTCGGATGTCTACTTTTGAAAATTGAGATGCGTGTCGGTATTTTATCTATTCTCCAAAGGTATATTGGATGCCGCTGAAAATGCCAAAAGAGTATGGTCTGAAGCGCCCCGGATAGTTTTCGTTAATGTCGCTCAGGAAATAATTTACACGCGGTTCCAATCTTAACGAAAATGAGCCATAAAGTGGTAAACTGAATGCTACACCTGCGTGCGAACTCCAACTCATGGATGAAATTCCGGCTGTTTCGCCAATATTTTGTCTGTTACTGTTTTCAATCACATAGGCATTGTTGCCAATGAGCCAGTTGGTACTAACTCCCGCAGCCAATGAAAGTTTCATATCACGGTTTATCAGATAATATCTGAGTGTAACTGGCACTTCTATGTAATCAATCATCTGCTCTATTTGTCCGCTGGTCTGTTGATTGTCAGTTCTGAAATCTACAAGCATCGTTCCGGGACTGGCACCAAAATAGGCATTGTCGCTTTCCGAACGGGTGGGAGGTTGATGTTGTTTTATCTCACCCATGGTATTATTTAATGACAGGCTCTTGATAGATAAGTTTGCGTATGACGCTTGATCGCTGTTAAGGGCATACACCCGTTCACTGCGCACCGGCGTATGAACATCCTGTCCCAAACGGGCAAATCGTAAACCAGACTCTACCGACCAGTTTTTACGCATTTCAACATTCACATGCAATCCACCACCGGCAGCCATCATCGCCCGCTCATCAAAACTACCGTTGCTGGCGGTAGCCATTACACTATTCTGCGGTCCCGATGTGTGTCTGAAACTATAGGTTGGCGACAACGTGCCACCTACCTGAACCTTAAGAGGAGCTCTGTTACCAGATTCGGCAGGCATACTTTGATTCACATTGAACCGGTCTTTCCACGTATCAATGTTGCTGTGGGCAATCAATTTGCGCACTTCGGTTTTTGGTGTGGCGAAGAACTTCTGCTCCGGTCTGTGCTTCAACAATGGTATGTTTTCCTGAACAGGACGTGGGTTTTGTTTGTCGGCTGTTTCCATGTCATTTATACCCGCAACGGCCATTGCAGTATACATTACATCGGCTGTGTTCTCATTGTAAATGGATTCGTTTGAAACAGATTTCTCTTGTAGCTCTGTTGCAGGCGTGGATTTGTGTTGAAGAGATGAATCTGCGTCTTTTTCGGTTGAATAGGATGAGGTTGAATCCACCAGGGTATGGGATGTGGAAGTTTCATTCATAAAATAGTGCCCGCCAACAATTACCAGAGCTGCAACAACTGCTGCTGAAGCAATTTGCCAGAATAGCAGAAACTTTTTTTGCTTCTGTGCTACATTGAGTGATGTTTCCAGTTGCTCCCATACATGTGCAGGGGGTGTTGCTTCCAGGTTTTCACTATGGCTTTTATATAATGACTCTATCTCGCTGATTTTTACCATAGCTGAGTGATTTTATCCTTTTTTTCTTTGCCTAGTCTTTTTTTTAGCCATTGCCGGGCTCTCGACAGGTTCGATTTACTGGTACCCACTGATATGCCCAGTTGTCTGGCTATCTCTTCGTGCGAAAAATCTTCCAACACATAAAGGTTCAAAACGATGCGATACTTTTCCGGTAACTCTTCAATTAGTTGGAGAACTTCGTTGATATCGGTATGCTCATGCAAATCATTCTCTTCGTTCTCCTCATCGGCCAAATCAGCCGGAATACGCGTTTCATCGGTGGTTGGCATTCGGCTGTTCTTTCTGAATGCTTCCAATATGGTGTTCACCATAATGCGTCTCATCCACGCTTCAAGTGGCCCCTGCTGTTTGAACTGGTCTATTTTAGCGAAAATTTTCATAAAACCTTCGTGCAGGTAATCTTCAGCCTCCATTCTGTTTTTGCTGTAGCGCAGGCACACAGCAAACAATTTGGGGGAGAAACGTTCGTACAACTCTTTTTGAGCCGAACGATCGCCTTTACGACATAATTCTATGATTTTATCAGTATCAAACACAGGTAATTCCGGATGTTAGGTTGAAATCGGATATGTCAGTTTTGATTCACTGTTAACAAAAAACATACCTGATTTTTGATTTCGCCCGGGCAGTTCAATAAAATATGTAAAACAGCCGGAACTAACTTGTACATCGTTTCACTAATAGATGACAAGATTTCAGAATGGTTGCGTGAAAATAACGAAAAAGGTAGTTTTTTATCCACTCGTGATGCGTTCCTGGCGGGTAACGTTGTAAACTCCTTTAATTTTAGAAATGTTGAAGATGAGGTTGTTTAAGTCTTCGGTGTTGTGAATGTAGAGGTAGATGATGCCTTCAAAAATTCCATCATGGCTGTCGAAATGGATGGAACGCATGTTCACATTCTGGTCATCGGAGATAACCTTGGTAATTTTGCTGACGATACCAATCTGGTCGATTCCTGAGAGGTTGATAACAGCCAGAAACGATAGTATTTTGTGTGATTCCCAACTTGCGGATACTATTCTGTTGCCATGACTCGACATCAGCCGGATGGCCATGGGGCACTTTCGGCTGTGAAGTATCAGTTTACCGCCATCTTCAATGTATCCTACCACATCATCGCCGGGAATAGGGTTACAGCATGGTGCTATAAGGTATTGCTCCTCATCCATCTCATCCGAAACCACCATTTGGGTGAGTTTTGATGTGCCTTCACCTTTTTTGCCAGTATTGTTTTTTTGTGCGTCTTTATTTCCGAACGACAGTCGCCAGTAACGTACCCATTTGTTGGATGTTTTGTCACTCAGAATTTTCTGCAGGTTGTCCAATCGGATGACACTCTTGCCAATCTTAAAGTATAACTCCTCTTTGTTGGGCAGGTTGTAGAAGTTTTGAAGCTTCTTCAGAATTTTTGCATTGATGGTGAGCTTTTTCTGGTTGAGCGACTCCTGCAACATCTTTTCACCCCTGTGAACAATTATCTTGCGCTCTTTTTTAAAGGCTTCTTTAATACGTGTTTTTGCCTTTGCTGTAGTTACATAATTCAGCCATTCGTATTTGGGTGCCTGCTTTTCGGAGGTGAGGATTTCGACCTGGTCGCCACTCTTGAGTTCATGACTCAAAGGCACTAGTTTATAGTTCACCTTGGCTCCAATGCATTTGTAGCCGATGTTTGTGTGAATCTCAAATGCCAAATCAAGTGTGGTGGCACCTTTGGGTAGTATTTTAACATCACCCTTGGGTGTGAAAATCATCATTTCAGCGCTGAAGAGATTCAGCTTGAAATCATCGAGAAACTCCAGTGAGTCGGAATCGGGATTTTCCAAAACTTCACGGATGCGTTTCAGCCAGTTGTCAAGTTCCGACTCTTTGTCCTGATTACCTTTGTATTTCCAATGGGCAGCAAATCCTCGTTCGGCGATTTCGTCCATCCTTTCGGAACGGATTTGTATCTCAACCCATTTGCCATCCGGCCCCATAAAGGTGGCATGTAATGCCTCGTAACCATTGGCTTTGGGCACACTGACCCAATCGCGCAAACGGTCTGGTTTGGGTTTGTATATGTCGGTAATGACCGAATAGATGCTCCAGCATTGTGTTTTTTCGGGAATTACCATCTTTGGCTTAAACACGATGCGAAGAGCCAACAAGTCATAAATCTCATCGAACGGAATCTGTTTCTTCTGCATCTTGTTCCAGATGGAGAACACAGATTTTGGACGCCCTTTTATATCAAATTCATAACCTTCGTTCTTTAGTCTGTCAATAATAGGCAGCGCAAAACGGGTTAACAAATGGTCGTTACGTATCTGATACTCCTTTAGTTTGTCAGATATATCCTTATAGATGGTAGGATGCTCATATTTCAGACTGAGGTCTTCCAGTTCCGATTTCATGGAGTAAAGCCCCAGGCGGTGTGCCAATGGCGCGTAAATAAACAGCGTTTCCCCTGCTATTTTGAGTTTTTTATGCTCGGGCATGCTGTCGAGGGTGCGCATGTTATGGAGTCGGTCAGCCAGTTTAATCAGGATGACGCGCACATCCTCCACCATGGTGAGTAGTAGCTTTCGAAAATTCTCTGCCTGCCTCGACTGTGTTTGGTCAAAGGCACCTTCCAGTTTAGTGAGACCATCAACTATGGCAGCAATTTTCTCTCCAAAAATGGTCTGTATGTCATCAACGGTGTAGTCTGTGTCCTCCACCACATCGTGTAGAATTGCAGCGCAGATGCCTGTGGCGCCCAATCCTATCTCTTCGGCTACAATGCGGGCAACGGCAAGAGGGTGCAATATGTATAATTCACCCGATTTGCGCCGAACACCTTTGTGGGCATCCATCGCAATTTCGTAAGCCTTCATCACAAGCCGGTAATCATCCGGCGACTGGCATCTTGGGCAAATTCGGATGATTTCGTCCAACTGATGTCTGGCTTCTTGCTCTTCCTGCAATATCACGGAGTCTGTTGACATGTTTTAATTAATGCATCAAAGCACTAAATTAGTTTATTGTTTTGATTACTCAAAAGGTGTCTTACTTTATTTACCAGCCACTACCACGTAAAAGTCGTCTGGCTGCAGGTATTTGGCCGCGAGCTCCATAATTCGGGCAGGCGTAATGGTGCGTATTTCATCAACCATTTTGCTATAGAAACCAAAGTCGAGGTTGAATTCTTGCAGCGTACGGTAGATGTCGGAGGTTGAAAATGGCCCATCGAAATTGCGCAGTAACTCGCCAAGCATGTAGTTGCGCACTACCTCCAGCTCATCATCAGGCACCGGTTCATTGGCAAGGCGCAGCATTTCATCAAAAATGGCACCTACAGCTGCGGGGCGCATCTCGCCCATTACTTCGGATGCGATGTACCACATGCCACAGTTTTTGTATGACATGATGTTGGAGCCAATGCCGTAGGTGAGTCCCTTCTCTTCACGAACCGATGTCATTAGTCGAGAGCCAAAATAGCCACCAAGAATGGTGTTAACCACCTGGAGGGGGATGAAATCCGCGTGGTGGTTGTTGAATATCGGCCTTCCGATGCGAATAGCGGATTGAACTGCACCCTCTTTCTCTACCAGTTGAAATTTTTCAACTGATGGAGCGATGTCGTCCACTCCATTACCGTTATAGGGGCCCTTAGGCCAGTCGTTCATCCCAAAATGCCTGGTAAGAAGATCAACGATGTTTTCACCGGGTTGACCGGCTACTACGATTTTGCATCCGTGAGGGGTAAAAGCATCGCGGTGAAAACTCACCACATCCTCACGTGTGATGGCGTCAAAATGGCTTAAACTTAATTGTCGGCCATAAGGATGGTCGGCACCAAAAATGGATTCGCTGAATCGGCGTGCGGCAATGGTTTTTACTTTCTCCGACTCAAGGATGTATTCTTGTCTTCTTTTGTTGATGTATATCTCGAGTTCGCGCTGTTCAAATGATGCATTTCGTATCACATCCTCAACCAACGGGAATAGCTCTGGCAACTCTTTGGTTAGGCAAACAAGCGAAACTACCGAGTTGTGGAAGTAGGTTTGGGTGGAAAGGTAGGCTCCATAAAAGTCCAGTGTTTCAGATATTTGTGCCGAACTGCGGGAGGTTGTTCCTTCAATCATCAGATTACCAACCGTTGACGAGAGCAATGGTCTTCCGGCCTGAATTGCTCCGGCAGGGAACACCCAGTCTATTTTGGTTACATCCTGACTTCCGGCCTGTATGAGTGTCACCTCTATGCCATTGGGCAGAGTGGTTTCCAATACAGGGAGAAAGTCTATTTCACCGATGGGTTCAGATGCCGGCCCATTTAGTCTGTCAGGTATATTTGTCATCATTCAGAATTATCGTGTAATGTTTTTGAGCATTTTGGAGGTGTTTAATCCTCAGTGGAAAAGTTTCCGTTGACGCCGTTGGCATTTTTGTCTCTCCTGAGATAATGCAGGGTTGAGCTGTTCTCTTTTCGAAAAGCCCGGGCTGCCGCATCTCTGATGTCGTTGCGTGTAACAGCTCTGTAATGCTCTATCTCTCTGTTTATTTCCGATGCATCTCCCATCATTTCGTAATGGGCCATGTTCATGGCTTTGTTGAGGAAGCTTATCTCTGAAAACACCAGATTCGACTCTATTTTGTTTTTCACCTTAAGTAGTTCCTGTTCGGGAACCAGGTTGGTGGCTGCTTTTGACAGTTCGTGCCATATTGCTTCTTCTGCATGCTGTATGGATATATTGGGCATTATGCGTCCGGTCACGGTAAAAACACCAGGATCCATATCGCCGGAAATGTATGCGTTTACATCGGAAAAGAACTGTTTTTCCTTCAGCAGACTTTGCACAAACCTTGATGATTGGCCATTTGAAAGTATGTCGGATAGAAGGTCGTTTACATAGAAATCGGCATCCATTCTGCCGCCGATATGAAAATTGATGTGAATCATATCAGCAGGCACATCCCGTTCTACTACGAGCAAACGCGCCTCATTTTGAGGGGTTTCTTGTGGGATGTTTCTTTGTGGAACAGCTCTTCGGGGTATGTCGCCAAACCATTTTTGAGCCAAAGCAAACACTTTGTCGGGATGAACGTTGCCAGCAACTGCCAGCACTGCATTGTTTGGCGCGTAGTGCTTGAAAAAGAAGTTGCGTACATCGTCCAATGTTGCATTCTCTATATGGGAAATATCCTTGCCTATGGTTGGCCACATGTAAGGGTGGGTCTTATAGGCGAGGGGTCTGGTGAGCAATGACATATCGCCGTAAGGCTGGTTCAGGTAGCGCTGTTTGAACTCTTCAATTACCACTTTACGCTGTACCTCCAGATTTTTTTCAGTAAAATTCAGTTCCAGCATGCGATCCGATTCCAGCCAGAATGCTGTTTCAATGTTGTTGGCCGGAAGGGTAACATAGTAGTTGGTGTAGTCGTTGCTGGTCCATGCATTGTTTTCGCCGCCTACCATCTGCAAAGGTTCATCATAGGATGGTACGTTGCGACTGCCGCCAAACATCAGATGTTCAAACAGGTGGGCAAATCCTGTTTTGCCGGGATCTTCATCACGGGCACCTACATCGTAAAGGACGTTTACTGCCGCAAGTGGCGTTGTGTTGTCCGGATGTACCACCACCCTCAGCCCATTGGCCAGTGTATGTTTATATATTTCTATCATGTTCTGTTTTTATATTTGGCCTGGTTCGGGTTTGATATATCAAAAATGCGATGAGTGAAACTGATTGTTTTTTTGATGCCAGCAATGACTCAGATTGTCAGCAAATGAAAACAGATACATTCACCATGTAAGGCGGCATCTTTACCTGGTTTTTAGTTGGCAAAGATGTTGTTAATAAAGGCGAATAATGCTGAGATGGCTCTGCAAACAGATGATAATTAATTCTGTACCTAGTCCTAAAAGCTTATTCGTTGCAAGTTTCACCAATAGGGTGTGTAAAGGTGATTGGCAGCTATAACTTTCCAAGATTGCTCAATGCTCCATTGTAGCTGTTGATGAGGTCGTCAAATATTTGAGCAACCGGTTTAATCTCGTTGATCATGGCAGCAACCTGACCAATTTCCAGTTCACCTTCGTCAATGTCACCTTCGAAAATCCCTTTCTTAGCTCGTCCACGGCCTAATAGTTCACGAAGCTCTTCCGGTGAAGCGCCACGTTCTTCTGCCTCTTTTACCTGTTCAAAAAAGTGATTGCGCAACAAACGCACGGGGGTTGTTTTTTTCATCGACAAAAGCGTATCGCCTTCGTGAGAGCGAATGGCATGGAGTTTAAATGCTTGGTGAGCCGATGACTCCTCAGACAGGGCAAAGAGAGAGCCAATTTGCACACCATCGGCACCGAGCGCCATTGCAGCCAGCATCTGCTCACCCGAGCCAATGCCCCCGGCTGCCATAATTGGCAGTGAAGTTGCTTTTCTGATGATGGGAATAAGCGCCATTGTAGTGGTTTCCTCTCTTCCATTGTGACCACCGGCTTCAAAGCCTTCAGCCACAATGGCATCTACGCCAGCATCTTCGCATTTTTTGGCAAATTTGCTGTTGGCCACCACGTGCACCACTGTGATGCCATGCTGTTTTAAGTGAGCTGTCCATTTGGCAGGACTTCCGGCGGAGGTGAATACAATTTTTACACCCTCCTCAACTATTATCTGCATCAACTCCTCGATGGAAGGGTATAACAATGGCACATTTACCCCCCATGGTTTATCAGTAGCAGTTTTCATTTTTTGTATGTGTTCACGCAAAACTTCGGGATACATGCTCCCCGCACCCAATAAGCCCAATCCTCCTTGGTTGCTCACCGCCGAAGCCAGTCTCCAGCCACTGCACCAAACCATTCCTCCCTGAATAACCGGATATTTGATGTTGAACAGTTTTGTAATTCTATTATTTGATAAGGACATCTTTTTTTATTTAGAACTACAAAGATAGGTTTAATTAGGTTAGCAACAATGGTGTGCCACTATCCAAGGCAATTGTATGCAACTGTTGCTCTAAAACATGAAATTAACCATAAAAGTTTGGTTGCCGGATCACAAAATACAGGCCATGACCTTTTCCCGGATATTAATCTCCTTTGAAGATTTTTAGATATCAGATATTTAGACTGATAGATAAGATAAAAGAGATAATAAGATAAATCTAATCATCTTTCTCAGCTACTCTATCTGTCTAAAAACTAACACTCTTTTGCGTCTATATCATCTATTATTACTTAAATCTCTGTTGAAATGCTTGAATTGCCTCAGATCAAATTTAACGAGTCGTTAAAACTCAAGAATAACACCCACCGATGGTAAAAAGGTTCCGGTAGTTGTTCTCAACTCTTTTAAAACGTAGCGTTCAGGGTTTGTTCCCTGAAGCAAAGGCTGCTCATTTTCGTCGAGTACCTGTACCAATCGGGGTGCATTTTTGTTTTGAAAGGCGTAGACGTTTTGGATGTCCATATAGAATCCCAGTGAGAATCGGTTGAAATAGTAACTTTTATCGACCCGCAGGTCCAGTTGATGAAACGGATTGAGGCGCTCACCGTTGAAACGTGAGAAATCCTGGTATTCGCGACCGCGCAAATCCCATGCTGCTACAAGCTCAGACTGGTCTCTATCGAATGGTGTGTATGGAAGCGCACCGATGTAACGCCATTTAAGTCCGGCATCCCAGTTGCGTTTGAATGATTTGTTTACTGTAAGCGTGAGCAAATGGCCGCTATCCCATGATGATGGCAACCTCTTGCCGGTAAGGTCGGTGAATTCGCTTGTGACCCATGTATAGGCCAGAATATAGCTTAACCCCTTGGATGATCGCTGCTGAATCAGAAATTCGGCACCGTAGCTTTGACCTTCACCTACCGAAAGCACCTCTTCGTCGCCAAGCACTCCAAAATCAGCTCCTTTGCTGGCAAGCGAAATGCCATCGGTTACCGATACCGGATAGTTGGCATATCGTTTATTAAATCCTTCAATGGTTACACGTGTGTTGTTGTTTGCGCGCCATTCAAACCCACCAATGAAATGGTCGGCACGTATGTATTTTAGTTTGTTGTTGCGGTTCACTAATTCGCCATCATTGTTGCGATAACCAAAGGTGGTATATGCTGGCAACTGAAAATAGCGGCCGGTAGAAGCATTTAAATAGACTCTTGGTGCGATGCGTAACGAGGCAGAAACCCGCGGACTAAGTTGATCCAATGGATTATTCATGGATGAGCCATAATTGTTGGCATCAATCCGAACACCGCCTGACAGTGACAGCATTCCATCCATGATGGAGCGCGAAACCGATCCATACATTCCCCACTTGAATAGTCCAAGTCCCGAATCATAAGATAAAAGTGTAGGACTTCCATCGCGAAAGACATTGGAAACGGTCTCGTTGTAATATTCGGCATATTCAAGGTTTGCACCTGTACTTAATGTCCATTCTCCCGGATTGGCAAAATACTCGAGTCGTAGCTTGTTGTCTATCTCGTCTGATTTATAATCGTTAATAAGGTTGTTTGGTGAGCTTTTGTCATTGTCTTTGTATTTGTAGATGGTGTTGTACAGATGGCTTCGGCTTAGCGACAGCTGATAGTAGCTGCTGCTCAAAAAGTGCTTGTAAGATGCTCCTACCGTATAGTTCCATTGTTCATTCACCGGCAGATAACTTAAAATATAGCGGTTTTCTTCAGATGGTTTTGGTGATGGGTTTAGTTTAAACTGGTCTATGGCACCTACACCAAGAATGGTGAGTTCGTTGCGACGGTCGAAACGTGTTTTGGTCACAAACTGAAAGTCGTTGAATGTGGGTAAAAACGGGAGTCCTATTTGGTCGAACAGAAATTTGAGGTACGATCGTCTTACAGAGAATAGTCCTGCAGTACGTTCCGTTATGGGTGTGTTTACCGATAACGACACTTCAGAAGCACCAAGTGTTCCTTTAAAGCTGGCTTTTTCGGGGTTGGCATCAATCTGTCTGAATTCAAATACCGAACTTAGTGCGTTACCTCTCGAAGCAGGAAAGGCTCCGGAGTAAAAATCTACTTCGCGGATAAAATCCACATTGAGGATGCTGACCGGGCCACCTGAAGCGCCCTGTGTGGAGAAGTGGTTTAACACTGGAATTTCAATGCCATCCAGAAAAAAGCGGTTCTCTGAAGGGCCACCGCCACGTACAATCAAATCGTTGCGAAACGAGGCCGTTGTACCCACACCCGGAAAACTCTGTAGCACTTTACCAAAATCGCGCCCTGTACCCGCACTCTTTTCAATAATTTCTATGCCGATGCGTTGCAGCGAAACGGGGCTCTCAATACGGCGCGCAAAGGGGTCGGCAACAACACGTATTTCTTCGAGGGAGGTGCTGGTGGGTTTTAAAGCCAGTTCCACATAGTTGCGTCGAATGGATAATATTTGAATCTCTTCCGATACAAGCGGTTCATAACCCAATGAAGAGACTTGCAAACGAACAAAACCAGGTTCAAGTCCTTCAAACGAGAATCTACCCTGATCGTCACTCGATGTACCTTGATTGGTGTTAAAAATGACTATATTGGTAAATGGTAAAAGCTCGTTGGTATATGCATCTTTTACAATGCCCGAAAGTGTAGCGTTTTGCGAATGCACATCCAAATTAAAAGTGAGTATGCATGCAATTATTAAAACGTATATTATCCTCATATTAGTGTTTTGTTTAATTATTTGGCATGTGTCTTAAACAGTCAGAGTGTCGATTTGTTTCAAAAAGTTGACACAAAGAAGTGACTTTATTTGGCACACAACTTGCAATATGCGTATTAGCCCTGCTCCAAAGATATGAATCAAAAAGCGATTTAAATGAGATATTCAATTCATTCTCGTGGCAGGTTACTGCTATCTGCATCCCGATTTTTAGCTTTTATGCGGTGCAACAATCCCCATTTAATTAATGGCTGTTCAATCTATTGGATATTTCTTCTACTTCCATTTCTGGGTTTGACAGCTTGTGTCTCAGGACCTGTTAAAGAGTCTGACTCTCAGCAGCAAAATGCTTTGGATTTAAAACGCTATGAGCTCTCCCTTATCGATCAGTATGTGGGAAAACGGCCATCTGCTGTTGGCCTGTGGACGTTACCTGAGGTGGAACATCATATGACCACCCTAATGGGTGATGAAAAGTACATGGAGTTACTTTTTCTTATGCAGGAGGCCACCCCATTAAAAAAAGAGCGGGTTGTTTATTCCATTGGTGTGTTGCCCGATGATGCCATTCAGGCTTTGGGCATTGTGATGTTCGATTTGGCCAACAACCGAGTATATGCTGAATTAATATATCCAACAGTTCGTGAGGTGTTTACTTCAGGTGATTTTACCTATTTGCCATCTGAGGTATTGTCGCGCCGAGCTGCTTTTGGTGTTGAACATCCTGAGCTGGTGTCACGTGAATATCCAAGAGCCTTTTCAGGTGTGATTGCTTGTGCCGACTGCGATGGAATCAGTTTCAGGATTCATCTGGACCCTATTGCCGGACGGTTTCTGATGTATAAAGGCATAATTAACGGGCATGGAGAGGTTATTCGCAAATTCTCGGGCAAATACACTGCCACCATCGTATCACAAAAACAGGAGGAAATACTTGAAATGATTCCCGACCAGCAAAATCTTGAACCTCACAGGTTTCGGGTTGTGAATAACGCATCGTTGGTTTTGCTAAATCCTGCACAGCCTAATTAATCCCCATGTCTCACAGTAAACTCAAAAACTCTTTTGAAACAACCTTTTACGGTTCAATCAAAAGAGTTCTTTTGTGGGTGAGAAGGATTTTTATTCCAGAAAACCTTCGTCTCTTATTAGCATGAGAATGGCAGAATGTGGCACAATGACATATTTTTCGCCATTAAACTCTATTTCAAGAGCACTTCCCTGAAGATATACCGCCACATCGCCTTCAACCGGCTGAAGCGGCACATATTTTACTTCATCGTTTTTTGATTTCCAAGGCTCATCGGCTTCTGCAATGGCCGGAATTGGATAGCCGGGACCAACTTTTACCACATAGCCGGCCAGTGCCTTCTCTTTTTCCTGGATGTTTGGTGGCAGATACAAACCCGATTTGGTTTGCTTTTGTGGCGATTTGGGTTTAATAAGTACCCTGTCGCCCACCATGATAAAACGGCTTAAATCTTTCTCTTCAATACCGAGTGACATGCTTTTTCTTGCAAAGATAAATAATTTTACTGCATCAAAACGGATGGCACCTGATTAACCCAGTTGACATATTTCAAATCCTGACAAAATATTAATCCCTGTTTTTATTAGGATGTATTTTGTAACTGGTAAAATTTAATTTCTAAAACAGGATATGGATGTTAAGACTTTTAGATTTTAGATAGATAGAGTAGTTGTGAAAGATGATTAGATTTATCTTATCTCTCAGTCTAAATATCTATTATCTAAAAATCTTCAAAGGAGATTAATATAAATTTAAACAGTCTCTGAATGTAAACTGCTTTTTTGCAAGGGAATTAATCATTTCCGACAACTTAATTTTTACCAGCTTCGGAGATTTAAACAGCCAATGATTTATTTAGGGTTTCTATTTTTTTGATAAAAATCATAATATGCCCTAAATTCGCATTCCCAAAATATTTAAAATGATTCTCACAGAGTTAGCGTCTAAGTGGTTTAGCCGGTTCATTGTATGGAGAGTACGAAACATCTCCCACCGCAACTTTTTAATAATACTGGCTATGGTTGTTGGAATATTCAGCGGACTGGCGGCTGTTATTCTCAAGAATGCCATTCACTTTCTTCACGACTTTCTTACAGAGGGCTTTGATTTAACCGATTGGAACTACTTGTACCTGTTGTATCCCATGATTGGTATTTTCATCACCTTCCTGTTTGTAAGATATGTGGTGAAAGATGACATCAGCCACGGTGTTACGAAAATTCTCTATGCCATATCCAAAAAGGATAGTAATCTTAAATCGCACAACTCGTTCACATCGGTTATTGCCAGTACTTTCACCATCGGTTTTGGTGGGTCGGTAGGGGCAGAGGCGCCGATTGTTCTCACAGGGGCTTCCATTGGATCATCGCTGGGGCGGTTGTTTCACATGAACTACAAAACCATTACCTTACTTATCGGATGCGGCGCAGCGGGTGCCATTGCCGGTATTTTTAAGGCGCCCATGGCAGGTTTGATGTTTACTGTTGAAGTGCTGATGATCGATCTGACCGTTGTCTCCATTGTTCCCCTTTTACTTGCCGCCGTTTGTGCAGCATCTGTTGCCTATTTTTTTCTGGGTGAGGGAGCTGAATTTACCTTCATGCTCGAAGCGCCATTCGATTTGGATAACCTGCCATTTTATGTGATTCTTGGTATTGTGGGCGGACTGGTTTCGTTGCACATGACATGGTCCACACTCTATCTGGAGCGGCGGATGGGCAAGATTCAAAATCCCTATGTAAAGTGGTTGTTTGGTGGTTTGGTACTCAGTATTTTGATTTTTATCTTCCCACCCCTATATGGTGAAGGCTACGATACCATTACGGCCATGTTGTCAGGCAACTCCGACGCCATTGTGGCCAACAGTATTTTCTATTCGTTTAGGCACAACAATGTGGCCATACTTGTGTTTTTGATACTGATTCTGGCCTTCAAGGTGGTTGCTTCTACTTTTACAAATGCCAGCGGTGGCGTTGGAGGAATTTTTGCACCAACGCTTTTTCTTGGTGGGGTAACAGGCTATTTTCTGGCACTTCTGCTCAATAGCTTCGGAGCCAATCTTCCGGTATCACATTTTACGCTGGTTGGAATGGCGGCTTTAATGTCGGGTGTGATGCATGCCCCGCTTACGGCCATCTTCCTTATTGCTGAAATTACCAATGGATATGCGCTTTTTATTCCGTTGATTACTGTGTCGGCAATCTCATTTTTAACCAATAAATACTTTGAACCCCATACCATTTACACGCGCAGGTTGGCGCGCAGAGGGGAGCTGATAACTCATCAAAAAGATAAGGCCGTTTTAACACTGATGCGCTTAAACAAAGTGCTCGAGACTGATTTCCTCACAGTGCATGAGGAGCAGACTCTTGGCGAATTGGTTAAGATTATTGCCAAAGCCAAACGCAACCTTTTCCCGGTGTTGAATGAAGAGCGTAAACTTCTCGGAATTGTTATCCTTGACGATATCAGAGAAATAATGTTTAACAGTGAGCTTTATGCCACCACAAAGGTGAAACATCTAATGACTGTTCCTCCCGCATTTATTCAAACGGGCGATAACATGGATGAGGTGATGAAAAAGTTCGAAGATACCGGAGCCTGGAATTTGCCCGTGGTTGAGGATGGAAAGTATGTAGGGTTCGTATCAAAATCCAAAATATTCTCGGTTTACAGACGCGTTCTTATCCACTTTACCGAAGATTAGTAGCAGCTTCATGTTTTTATGGATGTAAAACTGTGAATCTTTAATATATTACGATAATTTTGTAGCAAAATATAACGAACGGCATATTTAACAATATAGGTAATGAAGAGAGACGAGAAAATTTTTGATCTGATTCAAAAAGAGCACCACCGCCAAATGGATGGCGTGGAACTTATTGCATCCGAAAACTTTGTCAGCCCTCAGGTTATGGAGGCGATGGGTTCGGTTATGACCAACAAATACGCTGAAGGACTACCCGGCGCCCGTTATTATGGCGGCTGCCAGATAGTTGATCAGAGTGAAGGACTGGCCATTGAGCGTCTTAAGGAACTTTTTAATGCTGAATGGGCAAACGTTCAGCCTCACTCCGGTGCACAGGCTAACATGGCTGTGTTGATGACCGTACTTGAGCCGGGTGACAAATTCCTTGGCCTTGATTTGGCGCATGGCGGACACCTTTCGCATGGCTCTCCGGTAAACAGCTCCGGTTTGTGGTACCAACCCTTAGCCTATGGTGTTAAAGAAGATACCGGTTTGGTGGACTACGACATGATGGAAGCCATGGCGCTGGAGCATAAGCCAAAATTAATTATTGGTGGCGCATCTGCTTATTCGCGTGATTGGGATTATGCCCGTATGCGTGCCATTGCCGATAAAATTGGTGCCATCCTGATGATTGACATGGCTCACCCTGCCGGACTTATTGCTGCCGGATTGCTCAACAATCCTGTTAAATATGCCCATGTGGTAACATCTACTACCCACAAAACACTTCGTGGCCCCAGAGGTGGTATCATAATTATTGGTGAAGATTTTGACAATCCTTTTGGTAAGACAACGAAAAAAGGTGAAATCCGTAAAATGTCATCACTGCTCGATTCTGCTGTTTTCCCGGGTATTCAGGGCGGACCACTTGAGCACGTTATTGCCGCTAAGGCTGTCTCTTTCTTTGAGGCTTTGCAGCCTGAATATAAAGAGTATCAGACACAAGTGAAGAAGAATGCTGCCGAAATGGCTCGTCTCCTCATCGAAAAAGGATATAAGATCATTTCCGGCGGAACCGACAACCACAGTATGCTGGTTGACCTTCGTACCAAATTCCCCGAGTTAACAGGTAAAAAAGCCGAAAATACGCTGGTTTTGGCCGATATCACCATCAATAAAAACATGGTGCCTTTTGATGATCGCTCGCCATTCCAGACTTCGGGCATCCGTTTGGGAACTGCTGCTTTAACCACCCGTGGACTCAAAGAGCAGCATATTGCTCCCATTGTAGGGTTCATCGATGAGGTGTTGTCGAATGCTGATGACGAGAAAACCATTGCAAGTGTTCGCAACCGTGTGAATGAGATGATGCAAGCATTCCCGCTTTTCGCATATTGATTTTTGCCACTGGCATACACATAGAAAGAGGCTGCGTTGATACACGACAGCCTCTTTTTTTATGTTTTCTGATTGCTTAATTTTGCAATGCTTTTCACCACTTAACTATTTTTTTTTGACAGGTGTACTTAAGTAAATTGTCATAATTTTAAGTTGAAACAGACCTCTTCTCATATCGCCATTGCTGGTTACAGCAATTTTAAGTTGCTTTCGTCGGCAAAGTTTGGTAAGGTATGGAGCGCAACCGAGGAGGTCTCCCAAAAGAGTGTGGTGGTAAAGGAAATTCCTTCGGATACAGAGAAATCAGACATTATAAATCAGCTTGGCAGCATTGTACACCCAGCACTTCTCAACCGATATAAAACGATACATTTTGAGGGTAAAACCTACCTTGTAAGAGCATTTGTTGCAGGTAGAACAATAAAGGAAATATTAGTCAATCCGCGTATTTACAGGAAAATTGATACCCGGTTTTGGATGGATGGTTTTATTCAGTTGGCCTCGGGATTGGAGTGTCTGCACCAATATGGAGTGTTGCACTGTGACATAAAACCATCCAATATTCTCGTGGTATATGCAGATGGTGAGGATTCTCGAATGTTTAAGCCGAAGCATATCAGGCTTATCGATTTTGAACTTTGCCGAAAGTATCCCTCGATTTCGGAAGGCAGTAGGACGCCTTTTGCGATGGGTTATTCGCCGCCTGAGCAGATGCTCAACTATGGTGAGTTGTTGTGTCCGGCCAGTGATTTGTTTGCACTCGGCGTAACGCTCTACGAGGTGCTTACTCACAAAAAGGCCTTTCACTATTTTGACCCGGAAATGTTGTTGCATCTACAACTTAACTCACCATTGCGAAAGCCTTTTGGCATGCGACAGGAGATTTTCAGAATAATAGAAAAAGCAACCGCACGGCAACCATTTCGCCTGCCACCTCGCCTGTTGAATCACGATGAGATTATTAGCAACATTCAGGCGGGGATTCAATTGCGGTTCTCATCTGCGTCTCAGTTTGCAGAAGCGCTTGGTGTTGAAGCAAATTATTGTCGGAATGCCAGAACTAATTTGGTAGAAAAGTTGTTTAAGTTTCTAAAGTGATTTGTTTGACAACAGGCGTGGTAACTTTGAAATATATGCCACACATTGCAAATCATCAATCCTAAATTTTAAGAAGTAATAGAACTATATATGACTAAACCAGTACTGTTTATTACGGGAGCCTCTTCAGGCATTGGCCTTGCCACCGTGAAATATTTTGTAGCAAAAGGCTGGGAGGTTGCTGCAACCATGCGTAATATTGAAAAGGCTCCTGCTGGGCTTAAACAGTTGCAAGGGGTGAAACTTTACCAATTGGATGTGACAGTGCCTGAAACAATCACAAATGCCTTAGGCCAGGCACTGAAGGATTTTGGAGCCATTACCGCCGTGGTGAATAATGCGGGTTATGGTGCCATTGGTCCGTTTGAGGGTGCCAGTGAGGCACAGATTCAACAACAGATTGACACCAATCTTATGGGTGTTATCAGAGTTATTCAGGGTGCCATTCCAATTTTCAGGCAACAAAATGGAGGCGTAATTGTCAATATTTCATCCATCGCGGGTAGGGTGGGTATGCCACTATATTCATTGTATCATGCCACCAAGTTTGCAATAGAAGGGCTCACAGAGAGTCTTTATTATGAGTTAAGGCCATTTAACATCCGGGTGCGCCTGGTAGAACCGGGACCGGTAAAGACCGAGTTTAACGGTCGCTCAAGGCAGGATTTACCCACACCGGAAGATGGTAGCTACAATGGATTTGTTCAAAAGGTGAATCGCGCCTATGGATTGGTTTTTAGTTATGCATCTACTCCCGAAACAGTAGCCCGTACAATTTATCGCGCTACCATTCGCAAGGGGCCGGTCATTCGCTATCCATCGGGTGTGATGGCTAAAACTTTGATGGTATTTAACAAACTCACTCCCGGAAGTATTATGCGATTGTTCACCCGAGGGGTGTTAGGGCTTTGATGAATTTAGTCCATACCGCCCATACAGGTTAAACAAGCAAGGGCATAGCTGTCATATTCATCATAAGCAGGACCGGGAATGCCATTAATGGTAATGATGCGGTCTGCCCGAATTGGATCTGCGCCTGTAAGTTGAAGATATTGAGAGAAATTATCCGGTGAGATGATGCCTGCAATTTGTCCCTTTGCGCCTTCAACCTTATTGGCTTCACCAAAGTAATTCACCGAACAGATTTTGTTTTTTAACTTTTCTGATTCTACAACATCAAAAAAGATAGGGTCAACGGGCAAATATTTATCTCTATTCATAGCTTATAGTTTTAACAAAAACGATTGCATGCATGGATTGTTCCCGATGCCAGATACAAAGTTAAGACTAAAACACAATAAGGACAAGAAACTCTTTTATTGATATTCAGGTTATTTTGGCAGTTATCAGGAAAGATTGAACTTTGGCAAATAAATTGATGGGGTTTAGCCCGGTTTTGGAGATAGATGTTATTTATAAATAGTTAATAGATAGAATGATATGATGTTTTTCGTGATTTTTTTCAGCATACATGCACTGGTGAATTTTTATATTGCCTTACGGGGATGGCAGGCATTGGAAGCGGCTCCGGGCTTTCGGCCCTGGTTTATCCTGTTTATGTTGATTGTAACAGTTGCATACCCCGCAGGCCGGATGCTCGAGAAAATATGGTATCATCCTGTACCAATCACCCTACATTGGGTGGGTGCCTTTTGGTTCGCAGGGATGCTTTACATCACACTAATGCTTCTTTTTACCGATATGGGGCGCATCGTTAATTATTTTCTGCCATTTTTTGATAGGTTTGGTGCGCCAGATATACCTGCATTAAAGCTTAGGGCTTTCGGCGTGGTATCGCTCATTTCTGTTTTAATCATAGCAGGAGGTCATTTCAATGCATGGTATCCAAAAATTTCAAGGGTCGATATTTCCTTGCCCAAGGGAGCCGGTAATTTGGAATACCTAAGGGTGGTTGCTGCCTCCGACATCCATTTGGGAACCATCATTGGCCCCCGAAAAACAGAGAAGCTGGTGAATACCATAAACAGTTTAAAGCCCGATATCATCCTTTTCCCTGGTGATGTGGTTGATGAAGATGTAAAACCAGTTATAAAGCAAAACCTTGGTGAGAACCTCCAAAAACTCTCAGCGCCAATGGGCGTTTTTGCTTCAACCGGCAACCACGAGTATATTGGCGGAGGTGAACCTTCCATCAGGTATCTTGAGCAGAACGGAATCAATGTTCTGAGAGATTCGGCGCTGCTTATAAACAATAGTTTTTATGTGGTTGGCAGAGAGGATTTACATAAAAGATGGTCCACGGGCACGGCTCGTATGGGTCTTGATGAGCTTCTGTCAGATGTGGATTTTTCGAAACCGGTTATTTTACTCGATCATCAGCCTTACAATCTTGATGAAGCTATGCACGCCGGAGTGGATTTGCAGATATCCGGACATACACATCACGGTCAGTTATGGCCCTTTGGTTATGTCACGAAAAGTATTTTTGAACTCAGCCGGGGCTATTTAAAAAAGGAGAATACCCACTTTTACGTTAGTACCGGATTTGGCACTTGGGGTCCGCCTGTCAGAACTGGTAACCGTCCAGAGATTGTGCTCATCAATATCTATTTCAAATAAAACCGTACAACATTAAATCATTGAACTGTTACTTATAAGCTGTTCAAGCCGATCTATCTGCTGCTGTTTGTTCACTTCACGTAACTGTAACGCCGTTTTCGTAAAATACTGATGGTTACTGATAAACTTTAACTGAAGTTTGTTCCACTCTTTCCAGGAGCCAATCATATCATACTCTTTCAGCTCTTTGAAAAGGGTGTTGGATACCGGAATAAAATCGGTTCTTCCGAGGTAATCAAGATCTGAATCGCACATAATTGCTTCGAGCAGATCCATGGGTTTAGGCGGCATCTTGGTAGCCATAATCAGCCGGCATACGGTCTCAATCTGTTCGGCATCAAAATCGTAGCTTGCAAGCTTTTCGCGCGCCATCACCGTGCCGTAATGTTCATGATTTTTATAGCTGATGGTGTGTCCGGCATCATGAAACAGTGCAGCAAGTTTTAGCAGAAGGATGTTCTCTTCGGAGACACCTTCGGCCCAACCGATGAGTTCAACTTCTGTTATCACATCAATTGTATGTTTTATGTTGTGATAATATAGATTTTCAGGTAGTTTTGATTCAAGATAATCGAGTAGTTCTTCCTGAATATCCAGGAATTTTAGCGTGAGGTATTGAACTTTGAATTTGTGGTTTGGTATCAAATCCGATTCGGATGATTGAAGTTCAGGTCGGTAACCTGAGATGTTGTACATTCCCAAATTACCTTTGTATTTCACGGGCATTTTGCCAATCAGTGAACTGTCGAAAAACTCCTTAATCAATTCATAGGTCATTACAGAGGTTGAGATTGATGAAGCCGGACATGCCTCTCCAAGTCTGCATGCAATGTTGATGCTGTCGCCTGAGAAACTATATCCTTGCGCAGAGTTCCCACCGGGTATTGCCACAACAGGGCCGGTATGTATGCCCATTTTCAGCCTCCAGAATTGCTTTCCATCGGGCGCTTTCAGCTTCTCAACTGCTTGTTGCATTTCAAGCGCTACACGAACAATATCAATGGGGTTGGTTCGGTTTTCGCCCTGAAGCCCGGCTGCAAATATCATTACATCACCTACCGATTTTATTTTAACAACGTTATAGATAAAAGCTATCTCCTCCAATGCAAGGTACAGTTCATCCAATAGATCGACCATGGGTGAGGGGTCTTCCAATCTGTATAGCTCTTCAAATCCATGAACTGATATATAAAGTACAGATACCATTCTCAGCCTTTTGGCATTCTTTCTGGCATCTCTGACTTTTTCTTCGGGTTCCTGTGCGTATTTCGAAACGATGTCCTGATATTGCTTATTCTGCATCTCTATGCTGGTAAATCGTTTTACCAGCTCGTCCAACTGATTTTTTAATTCTTTGTTTCTGTCGGCCAATCGATGTATGCGCTCTATATAGCTTTCGGGCTCTTCCATTAAAGCAGGTAGTTTAGCTAGGTTTTTCACGGGCTTTGTTATCAAATTTACTACAAAATACGTAGTGAGGTATCTAAAAGGTTTCCTTAAATTGATGGAATAATGGGGTTTATAGAAGATAGTGCGGACTCTTTTTTTGAATCGTGTGGTGATAGTTTCTGATTTCCAGACAGTAGGAGTAGATGGTTGGTTGGGGAATAAGAGGCGTAAATATCGTTCTGTTGAACTGTTTTTTGACCAGTTGAAACTTTATCTTGATAAGCGAGCAGGTTCGGTCATTGTCACTGTTGAAATTGCGCCAGACTTCCGACTACTTTAGTAAAAGGGATTTAACCATTTCAACTCTCTCTTCGAGCGGACTTTCTGCATTGAGCCAATGAATGGTGAAACCACGACGTTCCATGCCCCGAAACCATGTCATTTGCCGTTTTGCAAACTGATGAATGGCAATGTTTAGCTGGTTGAACATTTCGTCGTAGCTGATTTGGCCAATGATGTGCTGTGTTAAATATTTGTATTCAAGGCCATAGTAAATTAGGTCATCGGGAGATATGCCTTCCGACAACAGCGACTTCACCTCTTCAATCATTCCCGATTTCAGCCGCTGCTCCAGACGTCTGGTGATTTTTGCACGTCGTGCGTCCCGGTCAATGTTGATGCCAACTATTAGTGGGTTGACTTCAGGCAGTTCAACTTCAATTTCCGGGTGTGTCTGATAATAGGTTTCAATTTCAATGGCTCTAATGGCACGTTTTACAGTATCGGTATCGGTGGAATTGTGTAAGATGCGAAAAGTGGAGAGGATCTCTTCCAGCTCAGCCAGTGATTTATCCTTAAGCATTTCACGCAACGAGGGATTGGCAGGTACGTGTATCAGCTTGAATCGTTGAAGAACTGCTTCGATATACATACCTGTTCCGCCACATAATACCGGCCAGACGTTTTGTGCCTGAAGTTTTTTAAATACCTCGAAGAAATCGTTTTGAAACTCGTACACATTATATTTATAGCCCGGTTCCCGAATGTCGAGCAGGTGAGATGGTACAGTGCAGCCATCCACCAGATAATCATCATAATCTTTTCCGGTGCCCAAATCCATTCTCCTGTAAACCTGCCGTGAGTCACCACTAATTATTTCGCCCCCGATGGCTTTTGCCAGATGGGCTGCAAATGCTGTTTTTCCTGATGCGGTGGGACCTACTATGGCAACCAGATTGTATGATGCTGCTTTCATGATTATGGATTTCCGATGTGGGTAAAGATACATCTAACAAAAATAATAACTTGCAGGCAGTGGTAAAATAGTCTGGTGAATCCGATTGGGTTCATCCATTTTTATAAATTTGCAATGTCGTGGAGTGGATCTGAGTCGTGTTTATGAATTGTGAAATAGGAGACTTATTATGACAGAGGAAAAGAAAAATGTTACCACCGCATTGATGTATAAAGGGTTGTTTTATAGGTTGAAAAATCTGGTATTGACACCCCAAAAGGAGTGGCACAAGATACATCAGGAGGATAAAAGTGTGAATGAGGTGCTGACCGAGTTTGCTCTGCCGTTGATAGGTATTTGCGCCATTGCCACCTTCCTCAATATCGTATTCAACCGCTTGGAGGTCAATTTTGAACTTGCATTAAAACATGCTGTTGTGGCTTTTTCGGCCCTGTTTGGCAGTCTCTATCTTTCATGGTTTGTTTTCCGTTTTTTGTTGTCAAAGTTTAAAATTGCCGGCAACAGTAACTTTGCCTTTCGAGTTGTGGCTTACTCATCAGGTCTTTTTTACCTGATCACCATTGTCACAAATCTTCTTCCTGAGCTGTTCTTTCTCCAATTGGCGTCTGTATATTCGCTGTATATAATTTGGTATTCCATCAGCGATAATACAGTTGGCTTGCAGGAGAGGCAGTTTACAATTACATTGATAGTTGCGGTACTCATTCATATTATTCCTTTCTTTGTAAAGAACTTTCTGTTAAAACTGATTGCATTTTAAAATATGTCAGTAAATAAAATCAATATAAAGAACAAGCGGGGCACTTTTGATTATGAGCTTATTGAACGGTTTGTGGCAGGCATTCAGCTTGCCGGTACCGAGATAAAATCTATTC
This sequence comes from Alkaliflexus imshenetskii DSM 15055, assembly GCF_000517065.1. Classification (GTDB taxonomy): domain Bacteria; phylum Bacteroidota; class Bacteroidia; order Bacteroidales; family Marinilabiliaceae; genus Alkaliflexus; species Alkaliflexus imshenetskii. The sequence goes on from NZ_KI912105.1 coordinate 3,353,718, forward strand.
GTCAGGGCAGAGCCAGTTTGGTTGACTCTTATTGTTATTTTGTAAACAATGAGTTGTGGGTGAAGGGTATAAATATTGCCGAGTACTTTTACGGCACCTTTAACAATCATCAGCCTACCCGAGAGCGTAAACTTTTGCTGCAACGAAAAGAACTTAACAAACTGGAGCGCAAAACCAAAGAGTCGGGTCTCACGATAATTCCATTGCGGTTATTTCTGAATGATCGCGGTTTTGCCAAGCTCGAAATTGCTTTGGCAAAAGGTAAAAAGCAACACGATAAGCGCGAAACGTTGAAAGCCAAAGATGCATCCCGTGAGATGGATCGCATTAAAAAGAAATTTTAGCATCCGTTTTATCAAAACCTATCTATCATTAAATTATTATCTTTGAATAAACTTTCTAATGTGTTTAAATTTTCTTATTTTTCGGCAGTCTGTTTTTAATAGGATTAATTATGGATAAGGCCAAAAATAAAGATATCGTAAAACAAATATTTACCGAGTACCTTCAGAAGAATGGACATCGTAAAACACCAGAGCGATATGCCATTCTTGATGAAATATATTCGCGCGATGGTCATTTTGACATTGAGTCGCTCTATATTTTCATGAAGAATAAGAATTACAGGGTAAGTAGAGCTACACTTTACAATACAATTGATTTGTTGCTTGATTGCAAACTGGTTATTAAGCATCAGTTTGGTAAAAACATTGCTCAGTTTGAAAAAGCGTTTGAGTCTAAACAGCACGATCACTTGATTTGCATTCGTTGTGGACATGTTACGGAGTTTTGTGATCCATCGGTGCAAATTGTGTTAAACAATGCTGCCAAAGTGATGGATTTTGAAGTGTCGCATCATTCACTTTATATATACGGTACTTGCAGTAGTTGCAAATCCAAAGACTGATATGGATTATTGAGGTCTGTCGGGTTTTGGGTTCGAATTGTTTCAAACGCTCTTTTGTTCATAAGTGCCTTCACATTTAAAGGTTTGTGTGGATGTAATAAAATTAAATTTCGTTTTTTCGAAATTATCCCATTAATAATATCTATTTTTACACATCGGAAAGTCATCCCTATAAGCGGGGACGATTTTCCGATTTTTTGTTGTTTGATGTAAGCATAAAAATCAGCTTGAGAGACCCGCTTCAGGTACATTCTTTAAACTTGATGAATTGCATTGTCAAACATCACATATAAATATCTGTTGGTGGTGCGCACAGCGTTCTCCTTCAGGAATAAATATTTTTACGCGCTGGAATACAGCATCTAATAATTTGAATTACGATGAAGGTAGATGTATTACTTGGTTTGCAGTGGGGTGATGAGGGCAAAGGAAAAGTGGTAGATGTATTAACTCCCAAATATGATGTGATTACACGTTTTCAAGGAGGTCCAAATGCCGGCCATACCCTTGAGTTCGACAACCAGAAGTTTGTTCTTCACAACATACCCTCGGGTATCTTTCATACCGATAAAATCAATGTGATTGGAAATGGTGTGGTGCTGGATCCAATTACCTTTAAGCGTGAAATTGATGGCTTGATGGCAAAAGGTACCGACCTTACAAAGAACCTTTACATTTCAAAAAAGGCGCACCTTATTTTACCAACCCATCGTATTCTTGATGCTGCTTCGGAAGCATCAAAAGGTGCAACTAAAATAGGTTCCACACTTAAAGGTATTGGCCCTACTTACATGGATAAAACCGGACGCAACGGCTTACGTGTAGGTGATATACTCAGCGGATTTGATGAGAAGTATGAGGCACTAAAAGCCAAACACATACAGATGCTTCGTATGTACAACTTTGAGTATGACATCGAAGCTTTTGAAAAAGGATTACAGGAGGGCATCGAAACCATTAAAATGTTCAAGCTGATCGACAGTGAGCATGAACTTAACCGCTACATCAGTGAAGGCAAGAGTCTTCTGGCTGAAGGTGCGCAAGGAACCCTGCTCGACATTGATTTCGGATCCTATCCATTTGTGACTTCATCAAATACAGTATGTGCTGGTGCTTGTACCGGCATGGGCATTGCCCCGAATAAAATAGGTGAGGTGTTCGGAATTTTTAAAGCCTATTGCACTCGCGTGGGCTCAGGGCCTTTCCCTACCGAACTGTTTGATGAGGTAGGAGAGAACCTTCGCAAGAATGGAAATGAGTTTGGTTCCACCACCGGTCGCCCACGACGCTGCGGCTGGCTCGATTTGGTTGCACTTAAGTATAGTGTAATGATCAATGGCGTAACTCAACTTATCATGATGAAAAGTGATGTGCTCAGCGATCAGGAGATAATAAAAGTGGCCACTGCCTACAAGGTGGATGGAGAAGTAATTACCGATTTTCCGTTTGAACTGCCTGAAAATCTTGAGCCTGTTTACACCGAGATGCCCGGATGGAAATGTGACTTGACCAATGTTCAGACAGAAGCAGAATTCCCTGCTGCATTCAAAAATTATATTACCTACTTGGAGAAAGAGTTGGGAGTACCCATCACCATTATCTCTGTGGGACCTGATCGTGCTCAAACAATCATCAGGTAGCGCATTTTACAGATATTAATAACGCCGGATTGCTGTTAAAGCAGTATCCGGCGTTTTTTTTTGCCCCTATGCCTTCGGGGTTCTATAAATTGACGCTGATGATGTTTCAGTTGTCTGTTTCGGAAGGAGAAATCCAGGTTTTAACCTTATAAGCCACAACACCCGAAATATAAAAAAGAGGGCCTGTGACAGGAGCCGTGAATGCCAGATATTTACCCGCTTTTCCAATGGCTACTTTGGCCCAGGAGAATCTGGATGATACAACAGCAGTTACAGTTCCGATAATGCTTGATTCCTGTATAGGTGAATCGGCACGGCTGTTTCCATCCCCACGGGTAATGCAAACTCCTTTTGCCAAATCGCGTTTAATGAGCCGGTGAGCTACAAGTTTTCCGTCAATGCAATATACTACCACATCCCCGGGATTTAGTGAGTGAAAATTGGCCGGACTCACCTTTATAATATCACCTTTAAGTAAGAATGGGAACATGCTCATGCCGCGAACAGGTGCCAGGATGGTCTTACCCTGTTTCAGCAATTCAATAAGCCATAAAACATATTCCGATTCCGATAGAGGTTGCATTTTTTATAATCTTAATACTCTGCAAAAAAAGCTACTTTTTACTTACCAAACAAGTGATAAAATGTGGTTTCAAAACATCTTTTGCCAATTTGAAAATGGCCGCAGAGTTTAACCGGAGTGTAATTTTATTATTTTTGGAGAATGTGGACTAGTTTTTAAAATCGGTTGTTTTGACCATAATTTTATGTCATGAAAATCTTACCTTTATTATTCTTTTTGTTGTTGATGGCTGGCTGTGTATCTTCAAATCAGAAGGATGAGCAGGTGCGGCAACGTATCTCCATCAACGATGGATGGCGTTTTTTTAAGTACGATTCGATGGAGGCTGCCGACAAACTGATATACGATGTGCGTCCTACTATCGATGAGATTTTGGATGAGCGTGAAGCCGATGCAGAGCCGGTTGAAGCTGAAACATTGGCAACGGCTAAATTGGTGCTAAAACCTTGGATAATGCCTACCGGTAATCCATTCATTAAAGAGCCTTCCAAAAGGTTCGAACGTCCTGAGGGCAATCCTGGCAGTGATTTTCCATTTGTGCAGAATGTTTTTGATGATTCCCAATGGGAGTCTGTAACCTTGCCTCACGATTGGGCCATTAAAGGCCCCTTTATCAGAGACCGTGATGCTGAAATTGGTGGTAGTATGGGACGTCTGCCAAGCCCCGGAGTAGGTTGGTACCGGCGTAAACTTGAAATTGCTGATTCTGATGCAGGCAAGCAAGTTTATCTGGATGTGGATGGTGCCATGTCCTATGCGATGGTCTGGATTAATGGCACTCTTGCTGGTGGCTGGCCCTATGGATATAACTCCTGGCGTGTCGATTTAACACCCTATATCAACTTTGGTGGTGACAACCAACTGGCTATCCGATTGGATAATCCGCCGGCATCATCCAGATGGTATCCCGGTGGCGGCATATACCGCAATGTGTGGCTTATTAAAACCGAGCCGGTGCATGTGGCTCAGTGGGGAACTTTCATTACCACGCGTGATGTGTCCAAGGAGTCAGCTGTGATTGATATGGATGTGGTGGTCGACAACAAATCGGATAAAGATGCAAAAGTTAAAATTGTAACTGACATCTTTAATCTGGATGAGCAAGGAAAACGAAATGGCCGGGCAGTTGCCACTTTTAATGCCGTTGAAGCATATGTTGAGGCCGGTGCATCTACTAGTATAAAAAAGGAACTTACTTTACGAAATCCCCGATTGTGGGGGCCAGTACCCACTCAGGCACCCAATCGGTATGCGGCAGTAACTACTGTTTTTCTTGACGGGAGAAAAGTTGATAAGTACGAGACGCCCTTTGGTATTCGTGAGTTGATATTTGATCCGGTAAATGGACTCTTTGTGAATGGTGAACATATTTACCTCAAAGGTGTGAATCAACACCATGATTTGGGTGCCCTTGGCGCAGCGTTTAACTTGCGTGCAGCAGAGCGACAACTCGAAATTTTGCAGGAAATGGGCTGTAATGCCATCCGTATTGCACATAATCCGCCTGCCAGCGAATTACTCGAATTGACGGACAGGATGGGTATTCTTGTTGTAAATGAGATATATGATGTGTGGGAGCGTCGCAAAGCACCATTGGATTTTCATATGATTTTTCCCGATTGGTACGAACAGGATTTGAGAGCATTTTTGCGACGCGACAGAAACCATCCCTCAGTCATAATGTGGAGTTATGGCAATGAAGTTGGAGAGCAATATACCGGAGAGGATGGAGCCGCTGTATCACGCAAGTTGCATAGCATTATTAAAGAGGAGGATGTGACACGTCCCACCACTGCATCCATGAACTTTGCCAAACCTGACATGCCGTTCCCTGCCACAATGGATCTCATCAATCTTAATTATCAGGGAGAGGGGATACGTGACGCACCTGCTTACGCCCATTTGTCAGGTATACGTACTAGTCCGCTTTATCCCGCATTTCATGATAAATTTCCCGATAAGGTTATTGTCAGTAGTGAGAATGCTGCTGCATTAAGTACACGTGGCGAATATCTGTTTCCGGTAACTCCGGAGATTAGTGCACCGGTGAGCAGCGGATTTGGTGGTGATCCTCTGAGGCAATACGTGAGTGCGTATGAGTTATACACAGCAAATTTTGGTTCGTCGGCCGATAAGGTTTTTGCCTCGAAGGCTCAACACCCATATGTAGCTGGGGGATTTGTTTGGAGTGGGTGGGATTACCTTGGCGAACCAACGCCTTATTATCAGGCGCGAAGCTCCTATTTCGGGGTGATTGATTTGGCCGGATTTAAAAAAGATCGCTTCTATCTTTATCAATCGCATTGGCGCCCTGAACTTCCCATGGTTCATATATTGCCACATTGGAACTGGCCGGAGCGCATTGGAGCGGTTACTCCTGTTCATGTGTTTACTTCGGGCGACGAAGTGGAGTTGTTTCTCAATGGCCAGTCACTCGGCCGCAAGAAAAAAGGTGAATTTGAATACCGCCTTAGGTGGGATGATGTGTTATATGAGCCAGGGGAGATAAAGGCTGTGGCTTATCGAAACGGTGAGTTTTGGGCTGAGACAGTCGTGAAAACAACCGGGGCGCCCTCCAAGCTTAAAGTAAGTGCTGATCGCAACAGCATCGCTTCTGATGGAAAGGACCTGTCATTCATTACCATTTCTGTTCGTGACAAGGATGGTCTGGTTGTGCCAAATGCTAAGAATATCATTCGCTTCACTGTGGATGGTCCCGGAGAATTGGTTGCAACAGACAATGGCGACCCTACAGATATGACCTCATTTCACGCTCCAGTACGCAGTGCATTTAATGGCTTTTGCCTGGCGATCGTAAGAGCCATACCCGGAAAATCCGGTAATATCACATTAAAAGTAGAATCAGATTATCTTGAAAGTGCCACGGTGGTTGTGGTGAGCGGTATTAAGTAAGCTACAGAAATTATCTGCATTTTGGTTAACTGTTGCATATTTGTATCGAAAGGCAAACATGCAACAGTTAAAGCAGTTCCTACTGTTTTGGAGTAAGTCATATTATCATTTCTCAGAATTGGACTGTAAGCCAGATGCAATTTATTCTTTATTAAAATCAGAATAATTTTATCTAAAAATATTTATCATTTAAAACATATTGATAAGTATATAATGGCAATAATTATCGATTTCAAATTTCGGATAAAGGTAATAAATACTTTAAATTTGGAGCATAAGCGAAATGGTTGATTTTTATAGTTTTTATGAAATGTTAAATAGTCGTTTTTGAGGATAATGTTCTTTTGTGCACAGCATCCTCTGCTGCTACATTCGGATGTTGCATTGTTATTTTGTTTATGATATTTTTATATTTTTTATTTATATTTTTGCGATTGCGACAAGCTAAAATTGAAATGCATTGTCAACCTCCCCCCGTGCTCAAAACATTTTTTATATATTGATGTAATTGCAGAATAAATCAGGGTCTTGGTTCAAGTTCAGAGATTTCTTAATGTACATTGAATTGGAGAAAATGTAATACATCTTAGGGGAATGCAGTTATTTTGAAATATAAGATTAGATATTCTCATAAGTTATTTGTTTTGTCAACTCATCTATTCTTATATTTAAAACAGTGTATCAACATCGCATTTCAAATTAAGCGGTTATTAAAGGGCGTTTTTAAGTTTTTGATGTCTTCCGACATCGCATGTTAATTGGTTTTATACTGACATTCTGGTATATGAAATGTAGTCGTTTTTCCGTTATTCTGGTTGCGTTAATTCTTCATTGCGCATCGGCATTTACCCAAAATGCTGGCGTTAATTTTTATAATATTAATGATTTATTTGGCATATCTATACGCGAAACGAGCTCAGTAAGAACTGATAACAATGGTTTTGTCTGGGTTTCTTCAAAAACCGGGGTACTTCGGCTTACCGATGACGATTACCGGGTTTACAAACTGCCATATCAAACTTCTGACGTAATTAATGTAAGGTTGGTTTTTAGCGAATCAACGCTTTATGCCATAAGTAATAATGGACAGGTATTCAGGTACAATGAAATATTCGACAGGTTTGATTTTATGATTCACCTGGGCGTATCGTTAAATTTTACCTATCTCTATATTGGTAACGTTATTGTTGAGCCAAACGGAAAGTTATGGTTCTCCACAAACATTGGGCTGCTTTATTATGATGAGGCCAGTTCTTATGGTTTAATTGAGACAGGCGAACTTAGTACGATAACATTTTTGGATGAAAGCCGGATATTGTTGGCCGGCATGGATAAATTGACGGTTTACAATATCAAAACAGAGCAACAGGAAGCCGTTTTGTTTGATTTTCCGTCACGTTCTTTTAGAATATCCAAGATGTATTTTGATGAGGTGTTGCAAACCTTATTGATAGGAACTGAGTCCGAAGGGTTGTTTCTTTACGATATACAAACAAAAGAGAGGATCTATTTTAAGGGCATTCCCCATCAGCCAATTTTGGCAATCAGTCAGGCTACAGACTCGACAATATATCTGGGAGTTGACGGACAAGGCCTCTGGGAGGTATCCCTTCAACAAATGTCAGTGATTAATAGCTTTAAGGAGGATGCCGATAATCCAAACTCATTAAGGGGAAATGGTGTATATGACATCTATTCTACCCATGGGGATCGCGTTTGGATTTGCACCTACAGCGGTGGCGTTTCCTATTTTGATAAAACCCCTACGCTCATCACGCATTATATGCATATTCCCAATAATTCAAACTCGTTGGTAAACAATGATGTAAATGATGTTTGGGAGGACTCCAGAGGTAATCTCTGGTTTGCCACAAACAATGGATTGAGCCGTCTTGATACGAAAAGTGATAGATGGACAACCTTTTATCACAACGAATTTGAACAGGCTCAGGTATTTCTTTCATTGAGCGAGGATTCAAAAGGCAATATTTGGGCAGGTACCTATTCATCAGGTGTGTATGTGATTGACGGAAGGACTGGAAGAGAGCTCTACCATTTCCCCAACCCCGGCTATCCATTTAACAATCCGTTTGTTTTTGACCTCAGACAGGATAGTTCAGGAAATATCTGGATTGTTGGTGTTAGGGGAGAAGTTTTTATGTTTGACCAAACAACCAGACAGTTTAGGAGTTACGGTAATCACCCCGTTATTGTTATTGATGAGTTGTCGCCACAAGAAATGCTTTTGGGATGTTCATACGGCTTAAGCTTGCTAAACAAAGAGTCTGGGGCTGTTAATATACTTATTACCGGCTATCTGATTCATGACATGTTGGTGGATGGTGATGATGTTTGGATGTGCACCGTGGGCGAAGGCCTGGTGAGGTTTAACCTCGTTACCCGTAACATTGATAAGTTTACGATGGATTCCTCTGGCTTGCCTTCCGATTTTGTCAACAGCATTATGGATGATGGCAGATATTTCTGGGTAGGAACAGAAAATGGATTGTGCAGATTTGATCCATTAAACTTCTCAGTAGAAACCTATCCATCATTTAAAAGCCTTTCACGCGTATCTTATAACCGCAATGCTCATTTCAGGAAGGAGAATGGAGAATTGGCATGGGGAACAAATCGCGGTGCCGTTATTTTTGATCCGTCGGCTCTGGTTCAAAAGCATGTGGATGGAAAAATGTTCTTTCAGGATATCAATGTGCTAGGGCAGTCTCTGCGTTCTGAAGTACATGGCGAGTTAATTACACCAATCGACCAAATCGAGAGATTGAAACTTACCCATGTTCAGAACACCATCTCATTGGAGGTGCTTCCATTGGGAATGCCTTATGGTGCCAAGTTTTCATGGTTGCTCGAAGGGCTTGACACCGAGTGGAGCCAGCCCACCAATACACGCATCCTGAATTATACCAACCTGCCAACAGGCAATTATGTGCTGCGCATCAGGATGTATGACAACTCAATGTTGAATATTATCGATGAGCGGTTGATTACCATTCATAAACTGCCTCCTTTTTGGGAAACATGGTGGTTTTTGTTGATTGTTACCATCTTTTTGTTGAGCGGTTTCTATCTCTCATTAAAGTATTATATAAGTCTGATACGGGAGTTGCATTCACAGGAGAAGATTCGCTTTTTTGCAGGTACTGCCCATGATATGAGAACCTCTCTAACGCTTATTAAAGCTCCTATTGATGAGCTAAGTGACGAATCGGGACTTACCGAGTCGGGCAGATATTATTTGGGTTTGGCACAAAATCAGGTAGAGAGGTTAAATGCCGTAGTCACCAGATTGATGGATTTTCAGAAAGCTGATATCGGAAAAGAACAACTGGTTTTGAACAAGGTAAATCTGGTGGAGTTGGTCTCCAACCGACTATTGATATATGATTCAATAGCTGCCAATCATCAGATAGATCTGCGATTTAAAGATCTGTGTGGTGAGCTCTACTCGGGCGTAGATGAAGCAATGATTGAAAAAGTTGTGGACAATCTGCTATCCAATGCCATAAAGTACTCCAAAAATGGCAGTGTCGTTGATGTGGTTCTATCTGCCGATTCAGAAAACTGGAAGTTAGAAGTAAAGGATTCTGGAATAGGCATCAGCAAAAGTGCACAAAAACAGTTGTTTAAAGAGTTTTACCGAGGCGACAATGCCATTAACTCCAAAGTAGTTGGGTCAGGCATTGGGTTGCTGCTGGCTAAGAAATATATTGCGCTGCACGGCGGAACGATTGAATACACAAGTCAGTTGAATGTGGGTACAACCTTTACTGTTGAAGTACCTATAAACACGGAGTTTTTGGCCGGTCTGTCTGAAGAACGTGTTAATCAGCCTCGCAGCGAAGCAATAGATGCCTCAGCAGGCATTGTTAGCTCAAAAGTACTGCCTACCGTGCTTGTTGTAGAAGATAATGAAGAGCTCAGACGGTTCCTGAACCAATCTCTGTTTTATGATTTTCAGGTGCTAACAGCAAAAGATGGTTCAGAAGCATGGGGACTAATTAATGACAAGTTGCCGGACTTGGTGGTGTCAGATGTGATGATGCCTAATATGACTGGGTTTGAGCTTTGTAAGTTAATCAAATCAACATACGAAACATCCCATATTCCGGTGATTCTGCTCACCGCCTTGTCTGAACAAACAGACCAGATAATTGGATTGGGACTTGGTGCAGATGATTATCTTACAAAGCCATTTAATACAACTTTATTAAAGCAGCGCATAAAGTCTATCATTTCAAACAGAGACGTGGTGCGCGAAAAGGCTTTGAATATAAAAAGAGGCTCGGAAAGCGAACCCATTCTCGCCAATGTTTTAAACGATGACTTTTTGAAAAAGGCATTGGAAGTGGTGCATGAAAACTTGTCGAATCATGAGTTTAACAAAGATAGTTTCGCCTCGGAAATGAATGTGAGCGCATCTCTTTTATATAAAAAGCTGAAAAGCATTACCAACCAGTCACCCACTGATTTTATTAAAAGCATTAGACTTAACTACGCAGTAGAATTGCTTCAAACCAAAGATTATACAGTAACTGAAGTAGGTGAAATGAGCGGTTTCTCAAGTATTGGATACTTTAGTACTGTATTTAAAAAGCACTATGGCTTTCCGCCGTCAGATTTGCTTGAAGGTTAAGTTATATTGTACACATACAAAGCAAGGAGGGGTCTCATAATATCGAGATGCCCTCTTTTTATTTGTATTTCTATCCGTGATGTTTTTCTGATATTCAATTCTCAGTTGTGTACAATAATTTTTAAGGCAGCTCCATTTGTTTGCTATTATCTGATTGGGGTTATTATTATAAAATATTTGGATGGTTTATCAGTTTTTTACGCAATAGTGTTAATTCCTTTTTCGGTTTAAGCAGAAATCTTCACATTAATCAGTCTGGTTGTATTTATTGACTATACAAAAGTGTCAAATATACTTTTAATGGTGTTGAGAGGCTATTGAACGCTTTTATCGTGTTGACACCTTTTTTTTCTCTCTTGTTCTTATGGTTTCCCTAGTGTTTACAGGCTTTTGGGGTGAGTGGTTGTAGTTTTAGATATTGTGAAAATCTAAAATCACAACACGTATAACTTACAATTTAGGCTGATCCATCTTGAATTCTAACAAGCATCTTCCCGGTTTTCTTAACAATTTTTTGATTGAAATTGATATTGCCATCACATTCTGTTTTTGGTATAAGTGAGTTGTTGTTGTGTGTTATTTGCCTGATAATAAATGTTTAAACGTAATCAGTGATGTGTCAGATTTGGATTGTTTCATTGGCGTTTGTTGAGTGTTTTTCACAAACATTAGCATTTTATCTGGAATTGAAAATGGAATATCTGAAATCACAAATGCTTATGGAGGTTGTGATATAAATTTGATTCCGTGAAAAAGAAGGGTGATTTACATTGTGAAACTTTTAACAAACAGAATCTATGAGAAGAATCAGAGACGAGAATCCAGATGTCTGCTTAAAAAATGGAAATCGGGTATTCGTCGTGTATTAAGCGGTTTAACCAAACCAATGATTTCCAATGCTTATAAACTTAATCAGATTGAGGAAATAGTTTTTGAAGCAGTTGCCTAAGGCACGTAAAAAATCAAATCTAAAAAAAATGAAGAAAACTAAAAGTCGTTTATGTTCACTGTTTCAACAGTGGATGAGTTTTAAACTACTGGTGCTCCTTCTGCTTTCGTCAGGAGGTTCCTGCCTTTATGCGCAAAGCGGCCGCATAGTGACGGGTACGGTAGTTGACTCCAACCGGGAACCGCTTTACGGGGTAACCATTATGGTTAGGAACAAACCAGGAGTTGGTGTTATCACCGATTTTGATGGTAAGTTCAGCATTACCCTTGCACCAGAGGACACCCATCTGGTTGTCTCTTTTTTGGGTATGTCAACCCAGACCATCAGTGTGTCTGGCAGAAGTACTTTAGCCATTGTGATGGAATCTGACTCCAGAATCTTTGACGAGGTAGTGGTAGTTGGTTTTGGTCAGCAGCGAAAGGAAAGTGTTGTAGGTGCAATTGCACAAACTACGAGTAAAACCCTTGAACGTACAGGTGGTGTTACAAGTTTGGGTCAAGCACTTACAGGTAACCTTCCCGGCGTTGTTACCTTAACAACAACAGGTAAGCCTGGTGAAGAGGATCCTGAAATTGTGATTCGTGGTGTGAGCACATGGAATGGCAACGAACCGTTGGTGTTAGTCGATGGTATCGAGCGCCCCATGAGTAGCGTGGATATTAACTCAGTGGCTACAATTTCTGTGTTGAAGGATGCTTCTGCTACTGCTGTATTTGGTGTTCGTGGTGCCAATGGTGTTATTCTTATTACCACCAAACGTGGTGAAGAAGGAAAAGCCAATATTGACATCAATTTCACCACAACCTTGAAAACACACTCCAAGTTGCCTAAGTTGATGGACTCTTACGACGCTTTAATGTTGCGTAACAGAGTTATCGAACATGAGTTGGGTTATAAGCCTGAAACTTGGAGTTATTATATGCCACAAGAGATTATTAACAAATATCGGTGGCCGGCTAATCTTGAAGAGTTTGAAAGGTATCCCAATGTGGATTGGGTAGATGAACTCCTCAAGCCTTTCGCTACCTCATATAATGCAAACATTAACGTATCTGGAGGTTCTAAATTTGCCAAGTACTTTGTGAGTTTGGATTATGCACATGAAGGTGACTTGTACAAATCGTTTGATAACAATCGTGGTTACGAAACCGGTTTTGGATTTGACAGGATTAACGTGCGAAGCAACACCGACTTTTCACTGACAAAAACCACACTGTTTAAAATGAACTTGTCCGGTTCTCATGCTGTTACCAAAGGAACCAACTACAATAACTATGAGAACCTTGTATGGGCAGCATTTTATGGTATTGCACCTGATGCTTTCAGACCCAAATACAGCGATGGCTCATTTGGTTACTATCATCCAAACCCCACACAGGCTTCTACTAACTCAATGGAAGATTTGAGTGTGAATGGTGTAGGATATACCACAAACGATCGTCTAAATACAGACTTCACTCTTGAACAGGATTTGGGCTTTATTGTAAAAGGCTTATCTGCTCATGCCAAACTAGCATTTGACAACAGTTTCCGTGAAATCAACAGGGGTATTGATGATACCAATGACTGGGAAGCAAATCCACACAAATGGATTGACCCTGAAACAGGTGCTGTTTATACCGATGTAACAGTGGATGGTAACAACAAGTTTGACTACCAGAACAACATCGCATGGATGACAGGTGCCGGAACGGTTGACAACAACGAGACTTTCCGCAGGATGAACTATTCGGCTCAGATAAACTACACCAACACTTTTGGTAAACATACCTTTGGTAGTATGGGTAACTTTAGCCGTGAGCAGTATTCAAGAGGAAACAACTTACCAATTTACCGTGAAAACTGGGTGTTTAGAGCTACTTATGACTTTTCAAAACGCTATATGCTTGAATATAACGGTGCTTATAACGGTTCTGAAAAATTTGGTGTAGACTACAGGTTTGGCTTTTTTCAGTCGGGCGCTGTGGGCTGGATGTTCTCTGAAGAGGCATTCTTCAAGCAACTTAACTTGAGCTGGGTAGATATGCTGAAGTTCAGAGTCTCTTATGGTCAGATTGGTGATGATAAGATAGGTTGGAATGAATTTGATCGCGCTGTACGCTGGCTACACATGGATGAATGGGCTTATGGTGGTGCATTTAACCAGGGAATCACAGGTATTGATCCCAACCAGAGTCCATACGGTTGGTATTATGAGTCAAAAATTGGAAACCCCAATTTGCAATGGGAAGTTGCCACTAAGTTGGATATCGCTTTGGATTATGCATTCTTAGGTGGCGTACTAGCCGGTTCTATTGACTATTTCAGCGAGAGACGTACAGATATTCTGCTTCAAGGAAACAGACGTGCGGTACCAAGCTACTATGGAGCTACAGCACCTACAGCCAACCTTGGCGAGGTAGAAACCAAAGGATATGAATTGGAACTTCGTTGGAACAAGCCACTTCTTCAAAACTGGCGTTTGTGGGGTAATGTGTTCTATACACATGCTGAAAACAAGGTGATTAAGGCTGACGACCCACTGTTGAAGCCCGAATATCAGCAGCTTGCCAACAAGCCTGTGAATCAAACCCGTGCTTATGTTGATTATGGGTATTTCAATAGTTGGGATGAGTTGTACGGAAGTACACCACACGACCAGTTAGATGCAGACCGTATGCCAGGTAATTACATTATTCTCGATTACGATGGTGATGGCGTTATTACATCATTCGACCAAATACCTTATGGTTTTACCAATGTGCCTTTGAATACTGTAAACTTCCAGTTTGGTGCCGATTATAAAGGATGGAGCGGTTTTGTTCAGTTTTATGGCGCAAATAATGTGTCTCGCTTTGTGAACCTATCAAGCCTTGGTGGAATTAGAAATACAGCATTTGATGAAGGTTCCTACTGGTCGAAAGACGATAATGGTGCCGATGTGCCACTCCCAAGATGGGGTACACAGGCAAGCGCTTACACAAGCGGAACCCGTTTCTTGCATGATGGTTCTTACATCCGTTTGAAGTATGCCGAAGTGTCTTACACATTCAGCAAAGAAGATTGGATTAGAAGAATAGGATTGAATAACCTGAAATTGTTCGTAAATGGTAATAACCTCTTTTTATGGACAAAAATGCCTGATGACCGCGAGTCGAATACAGGTGGTAACACAGCTTATCCGACCCAAAGACGTTTTAACTTAGGATTGAGAATATCATTATAACCTACTGTATGATGAAAACGAAATTGATATATTATCTATACGGAATTGCCATATCACTTATGTTGAGTGTAAGTGCATGTACCGAATATCTGGACAAAGCTCCGGAATCTATAATCTCGAAGGATGATGCGTTTAAAAACTTCACCAACTTTCAGGGGTTTGTAGAAAGAATGTACCATTTAACGCCTGATATTGCCAAGCACTTCTGGGTAAGCTCATTTAACTGGGGCGAAGACGAAGTGGTAACCATTGGTAATGGTGAATACTTGATGGGTTTTGCAATTGACCGTGGTAACTACCGCAGTTATATTGGCAAGGGAGACAGTTTCCTTGATCGCAACTGGAGTCCTAGTGGTGACCGGTTTCAGAAATCTATTTGGGGTGGTTCATGGTATGGCATTCGCGTAGCAAACATGGGCCTTGAAGCATTGGCCGAAGGTAAGTTGGTTGACGCTACTCAGGAGGAGAGAGATATGATTGCCGGACAGCTCTATTTCTTTCGTGCCTGGTTCTATTTTCAACTAACCCAGTATTGGGGTGGTCTTCCTTACATCGACTATGTGTTGCCAAGTGATCAACCATTGACGCTTCCGCGCGAATCATACAGGGAGAATGCATTGAAGATGGCGGCTGATTTCAAAAAAGCAGCTGATCTGCTTCCCATAAACTGGGATAACACAACTGCAGGTAGTAGAACGCTAAACAATAATGAGTTGCGCATCAATAAGATATGGGCAAAGGCCATGCTTGGTAAAACCTATCTTTATGCCGGCAGTCCGCTGATGACCAATGGTCCAAATGGTCCCCGCACGTATGATGCAGAGATGTGTAAGTTGGCTGCTGAAGCATTTGGTGAAGTGTTAAGCATGGTTGAAAATGGCCAAACCCAGTATGCGTTGGTTCCATTTGAAAACTATTCATCCTTATTCTATACCATTCAGCAAGGCTGGTTGATGCCTGGTGGTACTGAAGCAATTATCAGAAGCCCAACGTATGGCCCCGATTCATACTGGAGACAGATGAACTCATACCAGCCTTCGCCAATGGCACAGGGTGATGGTATTGTGCTGGCACCTGCTGCCAACTATGTGAACTACTATGGTATGGCCAATGGTATGCCGCTTGATGATCCCGAATCTGGTTTCAACGAGAATCAACCATGGAAAGATCGCGATCCCCGATTCTACCACGACATTGTTTTTGATGGTATGAAAATGGTATCAGGTACAATCACAAACGCCGATGACGAAGTATGGCGCTATGCCAATCTTTTCACCGGAGGTAACTATGTGTCGGATCCACGTCGTGTGAGCCGTACAGGATACCTGAATTACAAGTTTATTCCACTTGGAGCTAACATTTGGGATGCCACTTATGGATACAGTTATGCCACTCACTTACATCTATCTTGGATGCGTTTGTCTGATGTGTACCTGATGTATGCCGAAGCAGTTGCTCAAGGATTTGGTTCACCAACTGCTAAAGCTGTCTCTTTCTCAAAAACAGCTGCCGAAGCCGTGAATACAGTGCGTGAGCGTGCAGGTGTTGCGCCAATGGCATCAAAATATACCAGTTCATTATCGGCGTTTATGGATGAACTCATCAGAGAACGTGCCGTTGAGTTGGCTTTTGAAGGACATCGATTCAACGACCTTCGCCGCTGGCTCCTGTTAACAGAACAACCTTACAATATCAAAACCAGACAATATTTTGATCGTGCACAACCGCTTGATACGAAGGTTGATCCTAAGGAGAATTCTGTATTGAATTGGAGAGAAGAAGTTATAATTGAACGGAATCTCACAAGCAGGCACTATTGGTTCCCATTCAAGACTGATGATGTCAGCATGTATCCCGAGTTTTACCAAAATCCGGGCTGGTAACAAATTGAGAATAAAAAAAAGACTAAAATGAAACAAATATATATTGGTCTCGCAATTTGTATCGTCTTTGTTTTCAGTGTCCTACAAGCTTCTGCGCAAGTTGAGTTTTCAGAAACTGAGACAGTGGCAAACGATACAATACAAAGGAAAGTGGAGGTCGCGTTCCGTTCTATGGACGAAAAGGACCTTTTGGGCGGTATCTCAGTCATTGAGGTGGACGACATGACAAAAAAGGCATATACCGCATTCAGTTTTGCATTTGTTGAGAACCTGGTTGGGGGCTACAACAATGGCATTTGGGGTATGAACGATCTTTTGGTTGTGGTAGATGGTAATGTTCGTGATGCGAACAACGTATTGCCAACCGAGATTCAGCAGATTACCATACTGAAGGGTATGGCAGCAGTGGTACTTTATGGTAGCAGGGCTGCAAAGGGTGTAATTATGATTACTACCAAACGCGGACAAGCCGGGGATCCTACCATCAATGTTCGGGTTAATACTGGTGTGCGTGTGCCTAAAGCTTTTCCCAAATATCTTGGATCTGCTGAGTACATGACCTACTACAACGAAGCGCGTGCAAATGATGGATTGGCACCAAGTTTTAGCGATGAACAGATCTATCGTCATGCATCTGGCGAAAATCCTTATCGTTATCCGAGTTTAAATATGTACTCTTCTGATTATTTGCGCAAAATGTACAATCAGTCGGAAGGTATTGTGGAGATCATAGGAGGTAACGAGCGTGTACGTTATTATACCACAACTGGTTATTCACGTGAGGGTACACTTTTAAAAGTAGGCAACACAGCCGATGATAACATTACCCGTATGTTTGCCCGTGGTAACATCGATTTGGATTTGCATGAGAATTTCAAAGTGCAATCCGATGCAAACGTTACTTTTTATGATTATATGCAAGCCATGACTAGCTGGTGGGGAAATGCTGCTACATTGCGTCCTAACCGTGTTTCTCCATTAATTCCACTGAGCTATCTGGAGGAAATGGATCATCCTTCACGTGCTACTGTGCTTAACAGTAACCACATTGTTGATGGCAAGTATTTTCTGGGTGGTACACAGTTAAATCCTACCAACCCGATTGCTTCAGCCTATGCCGGTGGTATCGATAAGTTTGTTAGCCGCCAGTTTCAGTTTAACACACGTTTTGATCTGAACCTCAGATCGCTGCTTGATGGTTTGCATTTTCGCGCTAAGTATGGTATTGACTATGCCTCTACTTACAATCAGACCTATCCAAATGAGTATGCGACTTTCTCGCCTACCTGGACAAACTACGCCGGGCCTGATATGATTGCCAATGTTACGCAGTACGGAAATGACAGAAAAGCAGGTGTTGAATTTATCTATAACTCTGCTTACAGGTATACTTATAATACTAGTGCTCAGTTTGATTATTCAACTACTGTGAACGAAAACCACAACTGGTTTGGTATGGTAGTAGCCAATGCCTGGCAAAGAAGATTTAGCGGCGAGTATCACATGCTTACCAACGTGAACCTGGGTATTCAGGCTTCCTACAATTTCAAGCATAAGTATTATGTTGATTTCAGCTCTGCTCTTCCTTATTCTGCTAAGCTTCCCGAAGGTAACCGTTTAGGATTTTCTCCTACTGTGACATTGGGATGGCGTCCTGTTAAGGAAGATTTCTTTAGCAACACTGCTTTTGATGATTTGATGCTGACCGTTTCAGGAGGTGTCATTAATCATGATATAGACATATCAGTGGATGGTAACGAGATGGGTTATTATCTCTATAAGCCTATTGTGCAGAGAAGCGGATGGTACTCATGGGCCGATTTGGGTGGTGAAGCAGCTACTTCATTCCAGCGTGGTGAAAACCCTGCTATGACATTTGTGAAGAGAAAAGAGTTGAATTTGGGTGTAAGGGGTTCGCTTTGGGATAGATTCCTAACATTTGATGCCAACTATTTCGTTGGTAAAATGGATGGTAACCTTGCTTTGGTACATTCACTTTATCCTATCTATTTTACGCAGGTTGGATACCCAACATCTTCCATCATTCCTTATGTGAATTACAATATCGACAACCGTTCCGGCTTTGACTTCAGCATGTATTTTAACCAAAAAGTGAGTGCTGTGGATATGATTTTGGGCGTGAGTGGTATGTACTCTAATACCGAAGCCGAAAGACGTGACGAAAACATCAGCTATGATTATCAAACCAGTATTGGTCGCCATGTGAGTGGTATTTGGGGCTTGCAAAGTCTTGGATTCTTCAGAGATCAAAACGACGTTGACAACTCTCCGGAACAAGCATTTGGTGAGCAGGTAAGACCTGGTGACATCAAATACAAAGACCAGAATGGTGATGGTATCATCGATAACAACGACGCGGTATTTCTTGGACGTTGGGATACACCATTCCGTTTAGGTGTTAACTTTACTGCAAAATGGCGTAGTTTCACCTTGTTTGCCATGGCCGATGGTTTCTTTGGCGGATACGGTCTGAAGAGCAACTCATATTATTGGGTGCGCGGTGATAGCAAATATTCGGACATTGTTCGCAACAGATGGACAGAGGAGACTAAAGATATAGCTACATATCCAAGACTCACTACTACCAATGGCAATAACAATTTCCGTAGTTCAGACTTCTGGTTATACAAAACCGACCGTGTGAATTTGTCGCAGGTTCAATTAACGTATGATATTCCTGAAACAGCGTTGCAGGGATCTTTCATAAGCGGACTCAGTGTTTATGTAAGTGGATATAATCTGTTGACTATTTCGGACGAGCGTAAGCATTTGGAGATGAATGTTGGACAAGCACCGCAGACACGTTTTTTCAACATCGGTGTTAAAGGCATTTTTTAATGATGTAATCAGAACAAAATGTATTCAATCATGAAGAAAAGAAATAAATTATCCATAATTGCGCTGATTGCTTTGTTCTCATTTGTTCAAACAGGTTGTGAAGACATGTTTGAGCCCGCAATTGAGAATCACAAAGAAACCAGTGACTTGTACAACATGCCGGCATGGGCTGCCGGTCTGTTGGGACACGTGTATATCAGCAACCCGCTGGGTTCCTGGTCTTTCACCGATGTGGCTACCGACGACGCCGTATCTAACAACCCAAACAATGGTTACAGATTGATGGCTACCGGTTCGTGGCGGGCTACCAACAACCCGATGGACAGATGGCAATACATGAGGGCTTCATGGCAGTATCTAAATACATTTATCAGCATTGCTGACGATGTAAACTGGGCTGCTGACCCTTTGGTGGCTGAGATGTTTAGAGATCGTCTTAAGGGTGATGCTTTTGGTATGAGAGCACTGTTCATGTATCATTTGTTGCTTCACCACGCAGGTCCTATCAATGGCCAGATGTACGGTATACCCATTGTATTGGAGCCTGAAAATCTGAACTCTGATTTTAATTTGCCGCGTAACACTTTCCAGGAGTGTATCGATCGTCTGTTTGCCGATGTGGACTCTGCTCTAAGATTGCTGCCCGACGATTATGGTGCAATTGAAGATGAGAATCTTGTTCCTGAAAAGTATCGTTCAAAAGGTGTTAGTGCAGGTCAATATACACGCGTATTTGGCGACAATGCCAAAAACCGTATGAGTGCCCGCATTGCCAGAGCCGTACGTGCGCAGGCTTCTCTGCTAGCTGCAAGTCCTGCTTATGCCAGTGGGTCAAATGTGACCTGGGCTGATGCTGCCAATAGCATGGCGATTGTGTTGAACGGATTGGGAAGCAATCCTGTTGCTGAATTGGATCCGCAGGGTAACCGTTGGTATGCCAACAATGCAGCCATCAGGGATTTGCCAGCGGGTGTAAACCCAAAGGAGATTCTTTGGCGTGGAAACAAAGAGAGCAATGTGAACTTGGAGGTGGATAACTATCCTCCAACACTGTTTGGTAATGGACGTATCAACCCAACACAAAATTTGGTTGATGCCTTTCCAATGGTTAATGGTTATCCAATCACCGATCCTGCCAGTAACTATAACCCAAACAATCCGTATGCCAACAGAGATCCCCGTTTGGCGCTTTACATCATTTATAACGGAAGTCAGGCCGGACCTGCAAATGCGGCGATTACAACAGCTGCTGATGGTGCAGATAACAACGCGCTTAACAGAACTGAGACATCTACACGTACCGGTTACTATATGAAGAAGTTGTTAAATCAAACGGTTAATGCCAATCCAAATTCACAAACACCCGGACACCGTTACAAACCATTTATCCGTTATACCGAGATTTTCCTTGGTTATGCCGAAGCCGCCAATGAGGCTTGGGGACCAACAGGAACCGGTACACATGGATACTCTGCGTACGATGTGATTAAGGCCATCCGTCAGAGAGCAGGAATTGGTGTAAACGGAGACGATCCTTATCTTGAGTCTGTGAAAAACGATAAAGATAAGATGCGCGAATTGATTCACAATGAGCGCCGTCTGGAGCTTTGCTTCGAAGGTTTCCGTTTCTGGGATTTGCGTCGTTGGAAAAAGGAGTTAACTGAGCCTGCAAAAGGTATGAGCATCAGTGCAGGTAACTTCACGGTTCTGCCACAGGTAGAAGGTCGTGCTTACCAGAACTATATGTATTATGGACCTATCCCATACGGAGAAGTGAACAAGTTCAGTAATCTGATTCAGAATGATGGATGGTAGAACATATTTGAACATTTAACAAGATTGAAAATGAAAAGGATACTATTTATAACACTTATAACGGCGCTGGTAACAGGGTTATTTACCTCCTGCGAGAATGGTGATTGGGAATTTCCCGATTATGAATATTCGTCGGTATATTTTGCCTACCAGAGCCCAATCCGCACCATTTGCCTTGGTGAAGATGTGTTCGACACCACATTGGACAACGAATGGAAGGCCCAGATCATGGCCACCATGGGCGGTGTTTATGCCAATAAGTCTGATGTTGTTATCAGCTTCCGCGTTGATAACTCCTTAACTACTGGTTTGGCGTTTGCCGACAGTTCTGACATTGTAGCGTTGCCAGCTAATTATTACACACTCTCTTCTGATAGAATCACAATCAAGAAAGGTGAAATTATTGGAGGAGTTGTAGTTCAACTTACTGAAGCGTTTTTTAACGACCCCGCTGCACTCACAACAAATTATGTTATTCCGGTTGTGATGACAGGTGTATCAGGTGCCGACACCATTCTTTCGGGCAAACCGTTGGTTGCTAATCCACGTCGTGGCGTAGCTTCTGATTGGGAAGTTCAGCCTAAAGATTATGTGTTTTATGCGCTTAAGTATATCAACAAGTACGACGCCGTTTATCTGCGCAGAGGTGTTGATGTAATTTCTGGCAGCCAAACTGGTACAAAAACTCGTCGTGCTTCGTTTGTGGAGAGAGATGAAGTGGTAAGTGCCATTACTACCCGCTCACTCAACACCATTGCCTGGGCACATCAAACCAGAGACATGAATGATTTTAGCCGTAGCTGCGTGTTATTGCTTACATTCGACAATCAGGGAAATTGTGTTGTTACCACCGAAACTGCTGGTGTAACTGTTAGTGGTACTGGAAAATTTGTGTCTAAAGGCGAGAAAAACAGCTGGGGCAACAAAGACCGGGATGCGATTTATCTGGATTATACTATAAACTATGGCGACATACAGTTTGCCATTACCGATACTCTGGTAACTCGCGACAGGGGACTTAAGCCTGAATGGTTTACTTCCATATTAAAATAATAAGCTAGTACCTTTTGTAAAACAAAAATTATGAAACATACTTTTAATATCTTAGCTGCTTTCGCCCTGCTATTGATTTTTGCCGTTTCATGTGTGGATGATACGCTTGACCATTTTAATGTGGAGAAGCCTCAGTCTATTGCTGAGCTGGAGTATCTCGACGAATATGAGCCGCTTAAATCTTACGTTGACAGGGCAGCAAATCCCCATTTTATACTTGGCGCTGGTGTAACTGTTAGTGATTACCTGAGAATGGGTCATTACTATCGGTTTATCAATTCCAATTTTGATGGGATGACTGCGGGTAACGCAATGAAATACAGCTCTGTAGTTGGTGATAATGGTGCAATGAACTTTGCTTCAGTTATTCAATTTGTTGATGCTGCCAAAGCTGCAAACATGGCTATTTATGGTCATACACTTGTGTGGCACTCACAGCAGAACAAAGTTTATCTGAACAGCCTTATTGCCGATAAGGAAGTAGAGATTGATCCCGACGCAACTGTAGAGGTCGTTGATGGAATTAAAGATTATTCTGTTGAAGGATTTACCGGTTGGGTTGGTGGCCCTGTGACACCTTATGTTCAGGATGGCGTATTGGTTGTAGCCAACCCTACTGCTCAACCTAACTTCTGGGATGTACAGTATCACGTTGCCAGCGGTATTCCTACCATTGTTGACACCAAGCATAAGGTGACAATTCGTATCAAAGGTACTACGGCCGGACAAATCACTTTGGCTCTCGGAACCTGGGGTTCAACTGCAAATACCACTATTCCAATTACCACGGAGTGGGCTGAAGTAACTGCTGAACTGAATGGTCTCACTACTAACAGCTTTGTAATGCTGCAATCTGGACACTATGTGGGAACCTATGAGGTAGCTTGGGTGAAAGTAACCCACTCAGAAGCTATGGCTGTTACCTGGTGGACAGAATTACTTAACAACAGTGATCTTGAAGGTGATGATGTGTCAAACTTCTTTGCTACTGAAGAACGGGTTGGTCCAGTTCCCGCAACCATTGGCGCCCCGGGCACCGGTTCAGATGGTGTTGGACGTGCAATTGTTGTGAAATCAGGTGCAGCTCCTGTAAATCCTTGGGATACACAGTTTTTTGTAAAAGCTCCAAGAAAATTTGAGGAGGGTGACAGAATCCGATTCAGCATGAAATATAGAGCTGAAAAAGCTGCAAGTTCAGAGTCTCAGGCTCATAATGAGCCAGGTGGATATTTGCACTGGTCAATGGTGGGAAGTCCTGCCTTCACCACTGCCTGGAAGGAACATACCTTCACCGGAGCAATCAATGCCAGCCAGGCCGGTATGAACACCATTGCCTTCAATTTGGCATTGTTGGGTGAAGCAAACACCTACTATTTTGATGACATCTATTGGGCAGTTGAAGAGTCAGGAAACAAGATTCCTCTTACTCCTCAGGAGAAAAGAGATACCCTTACCTGGGCTCTGGACAACTGGATTGCTGGTATGATGACTGCCACTCAGGGTTATGTAGTTGAGTGGGATGTGGTCAACGAAGCGCTTTCTGGTATGGATAAAGATGGTGATGGCAATTACGATCTCAAATCAGCCGTGCGCGAAACAGTATCAGCTGCCGATATGGAAAACAGCTTCTACTGGCAGGATTACCTTGGTGATGACTATGTGCGAGTGGCTGTAGAACTAGCCCGTAAGCATGGTGGTGACAATTTGAAGTTGTTCATCAACGATTACAACCTGGAATCGGATTGGGACGACAACAAAAAACTCAAGAGTCTTATCAATTGGATACAGAGATGGGAGAGTGACGGCAAAACTGTTATCGATGGTATCGGTACTCAAATGCACGTTTCTTACCACATGGATCCTGTGGTTCAGGCCAGAAAAGAGGCTCACATTGTTAAAATGTTTGAGTTGATGGCTGCTACCGGTAAGTTGATTAAGGTAACTGAACTGGATATGGGACTTGTAGGGGAAGATGGTCAGCCTGTAATGACACCTGATGTTACAAGCGAACAACACAAGGCCATGAGCGACCATTACAAGTTTATCGTTCAAAAGTATTTCGAGATTATACCTGCCAATCAGCGCTATGGTATCACACATTGGTCTCCTGTTGACAGCCCTGCTAGCTCATCGTGGAGAGGTGGAGAACCAATCGGCTTATGGTTTGAATCATTTAGACGTAAGCACACCTTTGGTGGATTTGCCGATGGCTTGAAATAATTAGGTGAATAAACGCTTGTTGCAGTAAGTAAGATATTATTTATCTGGCTTAGCAAAGACAAGTAAGGGTTTAATAATCAGGGGTTACCTTATTTTGCGAGGTGACCCCTTTTTTTATTGTGCGGTAAATTAATAATCAATTCATCCATAAATTTCCGTGCAATGAAAATGGCATCCAATTCTAAGTGACTGTTTAAATTTTATATAAAATCAGCTTTGAAGATTTTTAAACTATTTGATGCAGAGCAAAGCGATGTCCCACAATGCGGGATTAGATATTTAGACTGATAGATATAATTCAATAGAAATAAAGATCAATCTAACGACCTTTTTTCTCATCTACTCTATCTATCTAAAATCTAACCCTCTTTGCATCTATATCATGTTTTAAAGATTAATCTGAAACAGATTCTAAATTTTTAGCAGGTTTATTCTGATGATTTGCTCAACAGAGCCAAAAATGAGTGAAATATATCTGATTTCAGAAGTTTAATATCTAAAATTAGAAACAAAAAGGAAGGCTCTTGACTTAATTTTACGTTGTGATTAGGATGAATCTAATATGGATTTGATTCTTTCAGAAAAACATTTGGCTCTTTCAAATTATCGATAATTGATGATGAACCTTTTCTCAATGAGATTAAGCGATTATCTAAAATGATAAAGATGAATAGAAAGAGCTGATAGGAGAGCATGAGACCATCTTTTGTCTGAGTTTTACCGAGGCCAATGACGGTTGATTGATTTCAAAAATGTGACATCCATTTTTCTCATAAATAGATGTAATTTGGTTTAAGAAGAGACCGCCCCATTGCTGTTCGGGGCGGTTTTTTTATTTCCTGACCTCATTGAATGTAAAATCAATCTTTTTAGGTGCACAAATACCTGAAAAAGTCATATTTCCTCGCCTTTAGGTTGCGAAATATCTAAAATCTCAACCAGATTATCTATTATCTAAAGTCAGATCTTCCGACCTTATGTATTATTGTATATTATTTTGAAAAATTAATAAAGGAAGTTCAGTTGCACGATACAAAAATCGCATCAGTTATTGTTGAGCTTTTTTCGTGTGAACGATTTCTAAAATCATTTTCCAGCAGCCTGACATTATTAATACTTATTTATAAAGTAGGAAGTTGGATTATCAAAAACATACAAGCACCAATGAAAAGATTTTTATTACATACGATTTTACTCTCGCTCTTCGTTACAGTTGGTTTGCCTGCCTTTGCCTGGGTGGGTATGCCAACACCAAGATTACGCGTTGAGGGGCGATATCTGAAGGATCCGCATGGCAATATTGTGAATTTGCATGGAACGGCAGTTACACCAAGTCCTTGGTTCAATGGAGGCCAGTTTGGTACATGGCGCTGGAACAATTATGATGTGGAAGGATGTCTTAATTATAATAAGGCTGTAATTGATAAGCTGACGGATCCGGATGAAGGCTGGTTCATGAGCTACATCAGATTACACATAGACCCCTATTGGACAAATTTACCCGGTACGCCCATTCCTGAGCATGACATTTCAAGGTTTAGGTATGATCGTTTGGTGTATGCAGTGGACAATGTTATTATGCCGCTCATTGATTATGCAAAAGAGCGTGGTTTGTATGTGATTCTTCGTCCACCGGGAGTATGCCCCGAAGAGATTGAGGTTGGAGATGACTATCAGCAATACCTCACGGTAATATGGGATTATTTGTCGAAACATCCGGGTTTGAAAAATGCAGATCACGTGATGTTCGAATTGGCCAATGAACCTGTACGCATTAAAGGTACCGATGGCAATATGGGTTCCAATTCACAGGCGCATTTCGATGCTTTGAAACTCTATTTTCAACCATTGGTAGATCTGATTCGCGCCAATGGGGCTGATAACATTCTTTGGATTCCGGGTTCTGCCTACCAGTCGCATTATAAGGGTTTTGCTGTGAACCCCATCGAAGGTCACAACATTGGATATGCGGTACACATCTATCCGGGATATTGGGGAGGCGTGCGAAACTATAACGATTTTAAGCGCGCATGGGACGAAAACGTGAAACCTGTGGCTGATTTTGCACCAATAGCCATTACTGAAATAGATTGGTCGCCCGACGGAGTAGGCTCATGGGGTGTTGGTGTTACCGGAGTGGCCGGAGGGGAGGGCTTTGGTGCCAACTTCAAGAAAATTACAGATGAGTCGGGTAATGTGAGCTGGAACCTGTTGTTGCCTGATAACCTTTTGAAAGACGCAGATCCCAATGGGCCACTGGCTTACGATGGCGATCCTGAGGCATGTGCCTATCCTTCATATATCTGGTGGCAGGAGTATGCCAACTACGACAAACCAAAACCCGATTTTATCTACCAATCGCGCAGCGACAATGGGGATGGTACTTTCACCAATCCGTTAATATATAGTGATTTTTCCAGTCCCGATGTGATTCGGGCAGGCAACAGGTATTATATGGTATCATCCTCCGGAAATCGTTTTTCGGGAGTTACATTGCTCAGTTCACCTGATTTGGTAAACTGGGAGTATGTGAGTAATCCGGTAGAGAATATTGCCGGTTACAATGCACTTAATGGAACGGTTGAGTCTAAGCTAAATTACCATCAGGGGGTTTTCTATATTGTGGTGAGTGTTTCAAATGGGCAAACGTTGCTGCTTAGCGCAACCAATCCTGAAAAGGAGTGGACTACCATAATGCTTTCTGATGACATAGAGCATGCAGGTCTGTTTTTCGATGCCGATGGTAAGGTTTACCTGTA
The DNA here is from genome assembly GCF_000517065.1 of Alkaliflexus imshenetskii DSM 15055. Taxonomy (GTDB): domain Bacteria; phylum Bacteroidota; class Bacteroidia; order Bacteroidales; family Marinilabiliaceae; genus Alkaliflexus; species Alkaliflexus imshenetskii. The sequence continues at coordinate 3,381,158 of NZ_KI912105.1, forward strand.
TCATGGTGTTCATTCACTTGGGATAAAAGAGCTAGATGATGATTTTCAGCTTATTGGCAATGGGGTAGAATTGGTTAGTCGTCCGGAGTCTGATTTGAGAATTAATCAGATGCTTAAAAACAGTGGATACTATTATCTTTTTGCTACTTATTCTGGCGTTCAGCCATCGCTGGTGGTTTTTCGTTCTGAAAACCTCACAGGGCCTTATGAAGAGCGTGCTATCACAAGCGATATACCCTTTAAAAGTGGAGCTCTGGTCGAAACCCAAACGGGTGAATGGTGGGCTGTTTTATCGGGCGAGACCGGTATCTTTGGTCATACTCCAAACTTACAAACCATTAGTTGGATAAGTGGCTGGCCGGTGATTGGTGCTTTGGGGCAAACCAGAACTACATTTAGAAAACCAAATGTGGGGCGTACCTACATTGGAACTACTTTACCAACAACTGACAATTTTCGTAATTATAAGCTCGGTTTACAGTGGGCATGGAGCAACCATGCAGAACCATCTGGTTGGTCGATATTTGAACGTCCCGGCTTTTTAAGATTACACACGGTTGATTTGGGTGGCTCATTGTCTGAAGCCCATAATATTCTGTCTCAACGTGTGTTTGGTTTCCATTCCGGTGACAAGAGTTCATACGCAACCATTCGTTTGGAAACAGGTGAAATGTTGTCAGGTGATTTAGCCGGATTGGCAATAATGCATGGAACAGATGATTTTGTGGGTGTTCGCTCATCAGGTGGCGTAAAACAAGTTGTGGTTCATGTGAACAATGTGGAACATATAGGTTCTGTTATTGATGATGATGTGGTTTATCTGCGAGTAGTAACCAATGGCCAGACCGGAATCACCAATTTTTATTATAGTCCGGACAACCTGAATTACCATATTGTTTCGGAGCATGCAGTAGTTGAACTCAATGCTTCTGCATCGGTTAAAAGGTTTGCAATTTTCAACATTGCAACCGAGGCTGCAGGTGGGTATGTGGATATTGATTGGTTCACTACCGAGGAGGTTTTCAACGAAGATATGTTTTATGATGACCGGTTTACTGGTTTCACTGAGGAAGAGTTGACCTTGGACTATTTGTACATGCTTCCTGAGGAGGTGGAAATGCTTTTGGGTACCAATAAAACCATCTCACTTTATGCCTTGTTTCAGGATGGTCATTCGGAGAATGTTACGCTTCAGGCAGCCTATTCCAATTCGAATCCGGATGTTATAGAAATACGCAATGGCCAGCTCATTGCAAAAAAGCCGGGCGAGACTACCATCACTGCTTCCTACGAAGGCAAATTGGGCGGTTTAAAAACGCTTGAGTTCACCGTTAAGAGCATGATGTTTCCGCTCACGGCCGAATTGTTCAATCCATCGATATGGGAAACAGGCTCGTTTAATCCGGAAACCGGCGAACTGAGAACTGGCCAGTGGGGATTTGGCGGCTGGCGATATGACAATGGTCTTAACCTTTCGGGATATAAATATCTGGTGGTTCGGCTTAAGGTGCCAACCAGCAGTGGTGCTGCTTTCCGAATTTTTGACCAAAGCAATTATTGGGCGCCTCCGGTTACTTATGATATGGGGTCTGCTACTCAACTGGTTGTTGAACTTAAAAATATGACCAAGAGCGTGAATGGGCAAACCGTGGCGGCCAACCCATCCTCAATTTACATTGTTGGGTTTTGGTCACATGGCAACGCACCTATCTATATCGACACCATTTATCTTTCTAATTCAGATGATTTAACGCCAACCTCAATTTCCGAAGAAGTGTTGGCCAATGATTTGGGCAATCTTATTGTGGATGTTTACAGCCTCATGGGCGTTAAAATTCGCTCCGCTGTGCAGATGAAGGACGCCACCACAGGATTGCCGCGAGGAGTTTACGTTATTGGCAATGCAGTTGCAGGATATAAAAAAGTTCTGGTTTCAATGTCTGCTTTTTAGCGCAAAGCAATCACGTGAGTTGTAGCGGTGGTAATAAGTTTAGGCGTGTAACCTGTTGATTTAGTTGAGTTTTAGTACGAATATATAAATGAGTATTTAGTTGATAATTAATTTTTTGTATGATGAAGAAATTGTTTTTTCAAAGGTTCAGTTTATTGGCAATTACCATACTCCTAAGTATGGCAGGTGTTGCCGATGCTATCGGACAAAGAAATGCAAACAGAAATGCACCCCTGTTTTCACAATTTGTTTACGAAGGCAACGACCAGGTTTACATTGACAACCCACTGGGACCGGATGAGTTTTACACTCCAATCCTTCAGGGCTGTTATCCCGACCCGGCTATTGTGCGACGTGGAGATGACTACTTCATGGTGCATTCGTCATTTGCCATGTTCCCTGGTGTACCAATCTTTCATTCAAAAGATTTGGTTAACTGGAAGCAGATTGGACACGTTCTCGATCGTAAATCTCAGCTAAAGGTTTATGATTCAGGGATTAGTGCCGGTATTTATGCTCCAGCGATTAAATTTAATCCGTTCAACGAGACATTTTACATGATTACGACCCAGTTTGCCGGTGGTATTGGTAACATGGTTGTAAAAACAAAAGATCCTTTTCAAGGATGGAGCGACCCATACAAATTGAACTTTGAAGGGATTGACCCATCTATGTTTTTCGATGATGACGGAAAAGCTTACGTTGTTCACAACGATGCTCCAGATGCTGGTAAAGAGCTTTACAGCGGACACCGTGTTATCAAAATCTGGGATTACGATTTGGAGAAAGATCAGGTAATTGCCGGTACGGATAAAATTATTGTTGATGGCGGTGTTGACATCACCAAAAAGCCCATTTGGATCGAGATGCCCCATATCTACAAAAAGGATGGCCGTTACTTCTTGATGTGTGCCGAAGGTGGAACAGGTGGCTGGCATAGCGAAGTGATTTTTGTAAGTGACAGCCCAAGAGGACCCTATGTGCCTGCGCCTAACAATCCTATTTTATCCCAGAGGTATCTTAACCCAAACCGTCCAAACAGAGTTGAGTGGGCTGGTCATGCCGACTTGGTTGAAGGCCCCGGTGGTAAACTGTATGGCGTATTTCTAGCTATCCGTCCCAACGAGAAAAACCGTGTGAATATTGGTCGTGAAACGTTTATTTTGCCTGTTGACTGGTCTGGAGAGTTTCCTGTATTTGAAAATGGACTTGTTCCAATGCAACCTAAGTTAAAAATGCCTGCCGGCGTTGTAAACAAAACCGGAACCGAAGGTTATTTCCCTAACGGAAACTTTACATTTACCGAAAACTTCACTACCGAAAAGCTGGATTACAGATGGATTGGAATGAGAGGTCCTCGCGAAGATTTCATCTCTGTTACCCGCCGTGGTCTTCAGATTCGTCCGTTCGAAACCAATATCAAAGAAGTTAGACCAATTTCCTCTCTGTTTAAGAGACAAATGCACCAGCGTTTCACCGCATCTACTGTTTTGGAATATACCCCACGGTCGGAGAAAGACCTCGCCGGAATGGTATGTTACCAGAGTGAGTTGTTCAACTATGTGTTTGGCGTTACCAAAAAAGGAAAAGACTTTTACCTGGTACTTCAACGCACCGAACGCGGTAAGTCAACAATCATCGCAAGCGAAAAGATTGATGTGAAAAAGCCAATCCACTTGCAGATTGATGCCGATGGTGACAACTATAATTTCAACTATTCATTTAATGGCACCGATTACACTACTTTGGGAGGAACCGTATCAGGTGATATTTTGTCGACCAACGTAGCAGGTGGTTTTACCGGTAACCTGATTGGATTGTATGCCACATCAGTGAACGATGCACAACCCGAATAGTTATTGAGAAAATAATATATATTTCTTTTCCATAGTTTGTTTTTAGTTGTGTTGATTCAATTGTTTTAGATTGAGCTTGATTGTTGCGCCGGCCTATTCTCATTTTGGGAATAGGCCGGTTTTTTTATTCGCTGTTACATGATGAACAATGAGCAATTTGAAATCTGAGATTTTTACATTCTTTGTGTACCAGTTTTTTCGTCACCAGAATAATGGTTTGATGTGCTCCAAACATCCTTACTGCGGGCAAAAATATCTAATCTCATAAATCAATTATCTAAAATTGATAAACCATAGCGAAGTGGTTGGTTAATTTTACAATTGTTAAGATTGTTTAGTTTTTATGCCGTAACTTGGCTTTAAATGTTTGAGCAGAAGGATGTCTGTGCAGCGCGTGTTGTTGCGCTATTGTTTATATCTTCTTTTTGCTGCATAAAAACGCTTCTGACACATTAATTTTCTCAAACTACAAACTATTTTATCTATGAAAAGAAGCGATTTCATTCGTTCGGTTATGATTCTAATTGTTTTAACGATGATTTTTGGATGCAATAACAGTACAGAGAAGGGAAGCGAAAGCCCATACCATACCGGCAATTACCGCAATCTCTTTTTGGAAGCCGGTTACAGCCAGGAAGAGATTGATCGAAAAGTAGAAAAGGCTTATTATGATCTGTTTGAAGGGTCGGATCGAATCTATTTTGAGGTGGGCGATACCATGGGGTATGTCTCTGATTTAAAGAATTTCGATGTGCGCTCTGAAGGGGTTTCTTATGGTATGATGGCTGCTGTACAATTAGACAAGAAAGATGTGTTTGACCGTATCTGGCGATATGCCAAACACTATATGCAACATCAGGATGGGCCACATGAAGCTTATTTTGGTTGGAGTTTTAATCCGCAAACATTAAAGCTTAACTCAAAAGGAAGTGCTTCCGATGGTGAGTTCTGGATTGTTACAGCCCTTTTGTTTGCATCTAACCAGTGGGGCAACGATACGGGTGTTGATTATTACGGCGAAGCCCGACGTATTTTGGATGCCATGTGGTCAAAGGATGGCACAGGCAACGTTTACAACATCATCAATGTAGAGCATAAACAAATTTCTTTTGTGCCGCATGGAGATGGATATAACTGGACCGACCCATCGTACCATGTAGCTGCCTTTTATGAGATTTGGGCAGAGTATGCCAACGATGGACGTGAGCAGTTTTACCGCGACTGTGCCGATACTTCACGTGTTTTCCTTCATCGTGCCTGCCATCCGGTTACCGGACTAAACTCTTGTTATACTGAATTTACCGGAGAACCTCACCCTACACGGTGGATGCCCGAAGGTTTCCGTTACGACTCGTGGCGTGTACCTATGAACATAGCCATGGATTACACCTGGTATGGAAAAGACACAGAATGGCAGGAAGATTATGCAGCTCGTTTTCAGGCATTTCTTAGGTCACAAGGGATTGATTCGTTTTTGGATCAGTACAATTTGGATGGTACCACGCCCGAATACATACTTCCGGCCGGCGAATTTCAAAAGCTGAGGCACTCACTTGGTCTTAAAGCTACTGCTGCCACGGCCTCGTTGGTGAGTAAGGATGAGAATACGCTTGATTTTGTTCATGAGCTTTGGAATGCCAAACTGGAACCATACGAGGACGGCTATTTTGACCCCTATTACGATGGTTTGCTATATCTCTTTAGCCTCATGCACCTGAGTGGCAAGTACCAAATTATTACGCCACAACACAATTAAATGCCACTGTTAATAAATCAACAATTAACTATCTGGAACGTATTTATATTTATATAACACCTTAATTTTTAGTCAAATCTATATCATGAAACAAATCCTGATTTTATTATCTCTTTTCGTGCTTTTGTGCCACGGCGTACATGCACAAATAAACATTGAACGCGCTCCACAGGGGTTCGATCAGGCTCGGCCGAATGTTCCAAACGGCAAGGTTGAACTCATCACCTACAAGTCGAAAACTGTTGGCGTTAACCGCAGTGCACGCGTTTACACACCTCCCGGATTCAACAAAAAGAAGAAGTATCCTGTTCTTTATCTTTTGCATGGCATTGGAGGCGATGAAAATGAGTGGTACAACAATGGCGTTCCACACATAATTTTTGACAACCTGATTGCCGAAGGCCGGATGGAGCCTATGATTGTTGTGTTGCCCAACGGACGTGCCATGAAGAATGACCGTGCCGAAGGTAATATTTTCGAGCCTGAGAAAGTTGAAGCCTTCGCAAGATTCGAAAAAGATCTGCTGAACGATTTAATCCCTCACATCGAAAAGAAATATCCGGTTCTAAAGAACCGGGAGAATCGCGCCATTGGTGGTCTCTCAATGGGAGGCGGTCAAACACTCAACTTCGGGCTTGGTAATTTAGATAAGTTTGCATGGGTGGGAGCTTTTTCGTCGGCACCCAACACCAAGGCTCCTGCTGAATTGCTGCCCAATCCTAATAGTGCAAAAGAGTTGCTTAATCTGTTGTATGTTTCCTGTGGCGACAAGGACAATCTGATTCATGTAAGCAAGCGCACGCACGAGTATCTCAAAGCCAATGACGTACCGCATATCTATCGAGTTATTCCCGATGGTTATCATGATTTTGCCGTGTGGAAGGATGATCTATACCATTACGTTCAAATGCTTTTTAAACCGGTTGAGTTGCCTACACAGGTATCAACCTTGAAAGATGCCTATAAAGGCAAATTTTTTATTGGCACCGCACTTAATACACCACAAATTTTGGGAACGGCTGTTGATGAGGTTAATATTATTAAAACCCATTTCAATTCAATAGTTGCCGAAAACTGCATGAAGAGCGGCCCTATGCAGCCCGAAGAGGGTAAGTTTAACTTTGAGCTTGCTGATAAGTTTGTTGAGTTTGGTGTAAAAAACAACATGCACATTGTGGGGCATACACTCATTTGGCATTCACAGGCACCACGGTGGTTTTTTACCGATAGCGAAGGCAACGATGTATCGCCCGAAGTGCTTAAGGAGCGCATGAGAACTCACATCCATACTGTGATGGGTCGTTATAAAGGGAAAATCCATGGCTGGGATGTGGTGAATGAAGTGGTGTTGGATGACGGCAGTTTCCGCGACAGTAAATTCTACCAAATATTAGGCGAAGATTTCATTAAGTATGCCTTTATCTATGCCCACGAGGCCGATCCTGATGCCGAGCTTTATTACAACGACTACTCGATGGCATTGCCCGGGAAAAGACAAGGTGTTGTGAATATGGTAAGAAAGCTTCAGGAGCAGGGTGTGAAAATTGACGCCATTGGGATGCAAGGCCACGTTGGACTTGACTATCCCGAGCTGGAAGAGTTTGAAGCAAGTATGGAAGCTTTCGCTGCTTTGGGCGTAAATGTGATGATTACCGAGATGGAGATAAGTGTGCTGCCAATGCCGGTGAGAAACCTTGGCGCCGATATTTCAACCAACATTGCATACCGCGAACAATTGAATCCTTATACCGAGGGACTGCCAGAATCTGTTAACAAGCAGTTGGAAGAGCGATATCTGGAGTTTTTCCGTCTGTTTCTCAAACACGACTATGTAACACGCGTTACTGTTTGGGGCGTGAACGATGGCAACTCCTGGAAAAATGGATTCCCGGTACGCGGAAGAACGGATTATCCTCTGCTGTTTGATAGAAACAACCAGCCAAAATCTGTTGTGCCTAAGTTAATTGAGTTGGTTAAGACCAATTAAAAAGGTAAATTAAACCTTCATTTATTGCACTTGTCAAAGGGAAGTCGGTCAGTTTGATTTCGGATAGCGAAATTAAACTGACCGACTTCAATCTATTTTTGATAAGGAGTTCCTGTTCAACCAACAACATGCTACGGCTTTGTCTCCATGGTGAACACAGTTTGTCTCCATATCATCATGGTACTAATCGCTTTTTTATGTAGTGAATTAAATATTAGTGAGTTGCTGATTGTTTTTCAGTTTATATACCTTAATTCTTAAATCAATTTAAAAAGCTTCAAAAAAATGAAAAAGCTTATCCAGTACATTGCATTATCAACCCTGGCAATTGGAGGTTTCTCTCATGCACAGGTTGTTGAAGACTTTAAACCTTCATCAGTAAACCAACCCGGAAAAGAGTATCCACAGGTTAATTCCGAAAGACGCGTGCGCGTCCAAATCTTAGCACCTGATGCAAAATATGTTCAGCTCGACATTGGTGCTGTTAAGTATGATTTGGTGAAGGATGAAAACGGCGTCTGGACAGGAGAGTCGGCTCCGCAGGACGAAGGGTTTCATTACTACCAGTTGAACATTGACGGTGCATCAGTACCCGACCCCGGAAGTCTCTATTTCTATGGCGCAAGCCGATGGGGTAGTGGCATCGAAATACCTGCTCACGACCAGGATTTTTATGCCCTGAAAAATGTGCCACACGGACAGGTTCGTGAGCATATCTACTTTTCAAAAACAGACAATAGTATGCGTCGATGCTTTATTTATACGCCTCCCTGCTATAATAAAGACCAGAACAAGCGCTATCCTGTGTTGTATCTTCAGCATGGTGGTGGCGAAAATGAAACCGGATGGTCATCGCAAGGAAGAGCCAATTTAATCATGGACAACCTTATTGCTGAAGGTAAAGCCAACCCATTTATTATTGTTATGGATAACGGAACATGGCGTATGCCGGAGAGACCTCAGACAGCTCCCGGTGCCGAGAGACCTCGCGGTGCTTGGCCTCCTGCTGGATGGGCTGATGGCTTCATGAATGTGCTAACTAAGGATATTATTCCAATGATAGATGAAAACTATCGTACGATAGCCAACCAACAAAACAGAGCTATGGCCGGATTGTCAATGGGAGCCATGCAAACAAGAGTGATTACACTGGCTAATTCTGATCTGTTCTCACATGTTGGTATGTTTAGCGGTGGCAGCATCTCGGTTGAGGATGTGGAGAAAAACCCTCAGTTTCTTAAAAATGTTAAAGTGCTTTTTCTGAGTTTCGGAAGCAAAGAGGTTGAAAGTGGACGATACAATCTCGGTTCTGATCCAAAGTCTAATGTGGAGGAGCTTAATAAGAGAGGGTTAAAAACCCATTATTATGTGTCGCCCGGGACAGATCACGAATGGCAAACGTGGCGCAGAAGCTTGTATCAGTTTGCGCCTTTATTGTTTAAAAACTGATTGCCGATATATATAATGTAAAGTAAAAACCGTTGAGTGACATCTGGTGAAAACAAGCTTGATGTCATTACAGTGTAAATAATAAAACATATTGAAAATGAGAATTACCAAAGTTATCGCTATTGCTTTATTGTCGTTTCATTTTGCAATGGTGCAATCGGCTAATCCAGTTATAATTGAAGATTTTAAACCCGCCATTTCTAATCAGGTGGGTAAAGAATATCCAAAAGTAAACTCCGAAGGAAGAGTTAGAGCTCAAATTTCAGCTCCTAACGCAAACCTTGTTCAACTTGATATTGGTGGCATTCAGTACGATCTGGTGAAAGACGAAGCCGGCGTGTGGACAGGCGAGTCGGCACCTCAGGATGTGGGTTTTCACTACTACCAGCTTATTGTCGATGGTGCTGCCGTACCTGACCCGGGTAGTATGTTTTATTTTGGTGCTTGCCGTTGGGGAAGTGGAATCGAAATACCATCTGACGACATGGACATGTTCGCTATGAAAAATGTACCACACGGACATGTGCACGAGATTCATTTTCCATCAAAAAGCACCAATGTTTCGCGAAGAGCTTATGTTTATACACCTCCCTGTTATCAGAAAGAAACCGCAAAGCGTTACCCTGTTTTATACCTTCAGCATGGCTATTGCGAAAACGAAACTTCATGGCCAAATCAAGGATATGCCAATCTGATTATGGACAATCTTATTGCCGAGGGTAAAGCAAAACCTTTCATCATTGTAATGACCTATGGCATGATAAACCATGTGGAGTTTGGGAAAATCAGAGAGTTTGATATTAATCCTTTCCAGACTGTGCTTATCGATGAGTTAATACCTTATGTGGATGCCAATTTCAGAACACTTAGCAATCAGGAAAACAGAGCTATGGCAGGGTTGTCGATGGGTGCTTTTGAAACACGTCTTGTTACACTAAACCGTCCTGATGTATTTTCACATTATGCTCTGTTTAGTGGAGGTGTCTATTCTCCCGAAGAACTTAAAGATCATAAAAATCTAAAGCTTGTGTTCTTGAGTTGCGGAAGCAAAGAACGGCCTGAGAGAATCAAAGCCGCCGCCGATGAATTGCTAAAAGCCCGAATTAATACTGTATCGTATGTATCAGAAGGCACAGCTCATGAGTTCCACACGTGGCGTCGCAGTTTACACCAATTGGCTCCTTTGTTATTCAAATAAGAAACAGTAGCGAATTTCATAAAAGCCTGTTAAATAAAAGTATTGCCTATGGTTCTTGCCTTGTTAACAGGAGCCATGGGTAATGCTCAATCGGTAAAGGTTGTTGAAGATTTAAACCATCTGAGGTAAACCAACAAAGAGTTTTCCGCCGGTAAACTCCGAAAGAGGTGTACGTGTTCAAATTGGGTTTTTTGGTGATATGCTTAACGAACAGAAAATTAAGCATGTTTTTTATGAGTCAGAGGAGACCGGTCACCACTGGTTAACTTGGCGTAGATGTTTATATCAATATGCCCAATTGCTTTTTAAATAATATTTTAAGTTTTGGATTATGAGAAATAAGGTGAGATGGTTCAAAGTTTGCGCTTTGGTAATGGGATTTGCAGTTTTTTGCATTAATAATTCCGAAGCACAACCGGTAGAGGACTCAGTTGCAGCATCTACAAACATAAATCTTAATCAATGTCCATGCATAATGCCCGATAATAGTGTAGTGTTTCGGGTGAATGCTCCCAATGCGCGGAAAATTCAGATTGATTTGGGCAAAAAGTATGATATGGTTAAGGATGAAAGTGGGGTGTGGACAGTTCGCACTGAGCCCATTGAACCCGGCTTTCATTATTATTTTCTGGTAATTGATGATGTGCCGGTTGCCGACCCTGCAAGCCAATCATTTTTTGGTACAGGTAAGATGACCAGCGGAATAGATATACCTGAAAAGGGGATTGATTTTTACGATATTAAAGATGTTCCTCATGGTTCAATGAGTTCCAGAATATACTTTTCGAAAGTAACGAACAGCTGGCGAAGATTATATGTTTACACGCCACCGGGATACGACAAAGATATTAACAAAAAGTATCCTGTTGTTTATTTGCAGCATGGAGGTGGTGAAGACGAAACCGGATGGGTAAATCAGGGAAAAACCAATCTTATTCTTGATAATTTATTTGCCGAGGGAAAGGCTGAGCCTATGATTGTGGTTATTGCCAACGGAAATGTTAGGGCAACAATGGCAGGTTACACAAGCGAAGCAATGGATAGTTTCAAAAAGGAGATGACCCAGAATATTGTTCCTTTTATTGATGAGAATTATAGAACAATACCCGATAGAAGCAACAGAGCACTTTGCGGACTTTCAATGGGTGGAGGACAATCTTTCTATGCAGGCCTTGAAAACTTGGATGTTTTTAGCGCTGTAGGGATTTTTAGTTCAGGATTATTTGGAGGTATCCACACCTCCTCGGCCAATGCCTTCGATGCCGAAAAGGAAATGCCAGGCTTACTTTCTAAATCAAATGAGTTTAACAAAAAACTGGATTTGTTCTATATCTCTTGTGGTGACCAAGATATGCGTATTGATCACACTAAAAAAGCTGTTGCTACAATGCGTGAAAAGGGATTAAGGGTCGAGTTTAATTCCTTCCCCGGTGACCATGAGTGGCAGGTGTGGAGAAAATCGTTTCACGATTTTGCTTCGAGGGTCTTTAAATAGCAGAATACCTTTGCCCAATTATTATTATGTGTAATAACGATTACTCTGAACACAAATATTCAGGGACACTATAATTAATTATTATGAATAAGAATTTAATTTATATTATTGGTTTCTTTATTCTTGTGCCTTTTATTTTAAAGGCACAACAAGCCAATGTAAATCTCGATTATAATCCGCAAAAAGACACCGAAGGACTTATCCCATTTAGCGCTCCGGTTAATTCACCCGAAGTGCACGACGACCAAACGGTGACTTTTCGCTTGAGGGCTCCTAATGCCAAAACGGTGGTTTTGCCTCCGGGTGCTATACACACTGCCAATGCTCTGGGTAATCAACCTATACCTTTTACAAAAGGTGATGATGGTGTATGGACATTAACCATTGGCCCTTTAAAAACAGATATGTATGCATATCATTTTCATATTGATGGCGTTCAGGTTCCCGACCCAGGTAATACCTATGCAGCGTTTACCGCGATGCCTCCATACAGTCAGCTGGTGGTACATGGCAGTGAGCCTGCTTATTACGATGCCAAAAATGTGCCTCATGGCAATGTAACCCGCCATGTTTATCGTTCCGATGTGACTAATGGTGAGCGTGAACTATATGTTTACACACCTCCGTGTTATGATGCATCGAAAGCGTATCCGGTTTTATATCTTGTTGGTGGCAGCGGAGAGCTTCCCTCTAATTGGGTTTATGATGGTAGGGTTAACTTTATTAAGGATAATCTTTTAGCCGAAGGCAAGGTTGTTCCAATGATTATTGCAATTCCAAATAATCAGGTTATTCATCGTAACAATCCGCGACATGCAGAGCTTACATTCGATGTTTTTGAAAGAGAGCTTAGAGAGCATGTCATTCCGCTGGTTGATAAAAGCTATAGCACTATTCAAACACCTAAGGGACGCGCAATTTCAGGTTTGTCCATGGGCGGTCGGCATAGTATGTTTATCGGATTTCGTTCTCTTGATCTATTCGCCAATTTTGGAATTCTTAGCGCGGGTGATGAGAATCCTGAGACCACTCTCAAGCATTTTCTTACCGACCCAAAGGTTAACGAAAAAGTGGATTATCTGTTTGTAGGTCAAGGTACGATGGAGGCTACGAGTTTTTTTAATCGTCGATGTAAAGCTTTAGGCGACGCCTTAACCAATCACAATATTAAACACGAGTACTATGTTGGGGGCCACGGCGGCCACGATTGGGGAACATGGCGCCATCTGCTCTATTACCGTTTCCTTCCAAATCTCTGGAGAGAAAACTAACCCATAAATACATTAAATATTATGCGACGAATCTATTTCACTCTGATTGCATTATTTGCAGTTGTATTAAGTTCTTGTAATCAGCAACCTCCCGGACAGGTAAAGGTTGAAGGCGGCACAATACAGGGAATTGTGACCGAAGATTTAACTATCTATAAAGGCATTCCCTTTGCCGCACCTCCGGTAGGCGATTTACGCTGGAAAGCACCTCAGCCTGTGGAAAAATGGGACGGTGTGAAGCTTACTACTGAATATGCGCCCGCGCCCATGCAAGGTGGCAATCCTCCTTCGGGTAAAAGTGAGGACTGTCTTTACCTGAATGTATGGACACCGGCAAAATCATCGAAGGAAAAACTACCGGTTTTGGTGTGGATTTATGGCGGTGGGTTTAGCTTTGGGTCTACCTCTGAGCCGGTACACAATGGCGAGCATCTGGCCCGAAAAGGGGTGGTGCTTGTAAGTATTGCCTACCGTGTGGGTCAAATTGGCTTTTTAGCCCATCCCGAGTTAAGTGCTGAAAATCCAAATGGTGTTTCCGGAAATTATGGCTTGCTGGATCAAATTGCGGGTCTGGAGTGGATACAACGCAACATTGCGGCCTTTGGTGGCGATCCCGACAGGGTAACCATCTTTGGTGAATCGGCCGGAGGTATTTCTGTGAGCATGCTTTGTGCTTCTCCGCTGGCCAAAGGGCTGTTTCACGGCGCCATTTCTCAAAGCGGTGGTTCTTTTGGACCAACCCGACCAACTACTTATCCTGGAGAAAACATGAAAACCCTTTTGCAAGCTGAACAGGACGGCATTGAGTACCTCAAAGGATTTGGTCTCTCAACCATTGAAGCGCTTCGTCAGGTTGAGGCTGAGAAGTTAATACCGCAAGGGTGGACGATGCCAGGAAGTTGGCCCATCGTGGATGGCTACGTTATTCCTGATGATCAATTTAAACTTTACGAAGCGGGCAAGTATAATGATGTGCCGGTTCTTGTTGGTTACAACTCCGATGAAGGGTTGAGTTTTCCGTCCGGACGCACACCACAGGAGTATATTGACAATGTGAACAGACGCTTTGGCCCTTTTGCCGAAAAGCTTTTGCAAGCCTATCCCGTAGGCGAAAACTCTGTGCCCCGCAGCGCACGTAACCTTATGCGCGATGCGGCTTTTGGTTGGCCAACATGGGCATGGGCCAGACTTCAGGCTCAGACTGGAAATTCAGATGTGTTCCTCTACTATTTTGATCAGCATCCGGCTAGAGAAGCAGACTCCCCTCAAGCTGACCACGGCACACCGCACGGGGTGGATGTACCTTATGTATTTATGCACATCGACCCTTCAAACCCAAATACCACTGAGAGCGATTTGGCAATCTCGGAGATTATGGCAACGTATTGGACCAATTTTGCCAAACGTGGCAATCCCAATGGTGATGGCCTTACCTACTGGCCGGTATTTAGGAACGACAATCCGCAGGTGATGTACCTGGGGCCAAATGCCTATCTGGGCTCTGTGCCCGATGAAGCTTCTCTTTGGGTGATGGATGCCTATTTTGAATGGCGCCGTTCGACTGCAGGAGCTGAATGGGCTGAATAGAGCTATTGTTTAAATCTATTTAAGCTAGTATTAATTAAGCCGGATGAGAACAAACTGTGCAGGCTTGCCTGACAGGCTGAGGGTTTCCATCCGGCCATAACAAAAAATGCGATGAGATTAGATATCAGATTCCGGTTGACCATGTTGTACCTGATTTTAAGCACTATGGTTTTTTCACAAAATCCAAATTTCCATATTTATCTATGCTTTGGACAATCGAACATGGCGGGTTCAGCTCCTGCCGAAGCACAAGATTCATTGGTTGATTCCCGTTTCCGAATGATGAGTGCCATGGATTGTATGGATAAAGACCGGAAAAAGGGCAAGTGGTACACGGCCACACCACCAATCAGCGACTGTAATGCAGGTCTTTCGCCGGCAGATTACTTTGGCCGCACGCTTATCGAAAATCTTCCTGACTCTATAATCGTTGGGGTGATAAATGTGTCGGTGGGGGGTTCTCGTATCGAATTGTTTGATAAAGAGAATTATCAGAGCTACATCGAAACGGCTCCTGACTGGATGCTCGGCTGGATTAGAAACTATGGCGGTAATCCTTACGGACGATTGGTTGAGATGGCTAAGTTGGCTCAGAAAGATGGTGTAATCAAAGGCTTTTTAATGCACCAGGGAGAATCAAACCCAAACGATACACTCTGGACGCAGAAAGTAAAAGGTATATATGACAACTTGCTATCTGATTTGAACTTATGTGCCGATAACACGCCTTTGCTGGCTGGCGAACTGTTAAGCGCCGAGTTTGCAGGCAAATGTCATCTGTTTAATGCATTTATACACCAATTGCCATGCGTGATACCCAATGCACACGTGATTTCTTCCGAAGGGTGTCCGGGAATGAAGGATGGACTTCATTTTACCGCCGAAGGATACCGGATTTTGGGAAAACGGTACGGTGAGAGGATGCTATCACTGCAAGGTGTCAACAAGTAAAGTCTAGTACGGTTTAGGGTTGGGATGACAAACAACAAGTCACAAACCCTGTTACTAAATATTTAAGAGTTTTATCCAACCACAAATAAAAAAAATACCCTAATGATGAAGAAAACTTTTATATCTCTTATGGTTCTGATAGTTGCCGGTTTTGGCTTTCAGAGTTTGCTTTTTGCACAGGATTGTGCCACTCCAAATCCGCTGGGACGTGTTGTGGAGGACGGCGGAACAGGTGCTTATAGTGCAATAATGTACACCGACAGCACTCTAAAAACCCACACCATCTTTCGTCCAAAAGATTTGAAGGTGTTTGGAACTGATAACAAATTGCCAATCATAGCATGGGGGAATGGCGCATGTGCCAACTCGCCCTGGGAGCATGTCAACTTTTTGTCCGAAGTGGCCTCACATGGTTTCTTGGTAATTGCCATTGGCCCAATGCCGCAGGAGGGAGAACAAGGACGTGGCCGTTCATACGCTTCTCAGTTGCTAGATGCCATTGATTGGGCTATTGCCCAGAATGGCGACCAGACGAGTCCGTTTTACAATAAGGTGGATGTATCGAAAATTTCAGTAAGTGGTATGTCGTGCGGTGGATTGCAAACACTTGAGGTTGCTCCCGACCCGCGCATCACAACAGCTGTTGTATGCAACAGCGGCATCATCGGAAATGCCGGAAGTGGCATGCCAGGTATGCCGGCCTTAACCAAAGATCATCTTGCAAAATTACACTCGCCAACGCTCTATCTGCTTGGTGGTGAGAGTGACATAGCTTACAATAACGGAATGGATGATTTTAACAGAAT
The DNA here is from genome assembly GCF_000517065.1 of Alkaliflexus imshenetskii DSM 15055. Taxonomy (GTDB): domain Bacteria; phylum Bacteroidota; class Bacteroidia; order Bacteroidales; family Marinilabiliaceae; genus Alkaliflexus; species Alkaliflexus imshenetskii. The sequence continues at coordinate 3,397,465 of NZ_KI912105.1, forward strand.
AAACCACGTGCCAATTTTTGTGGCCAATATGGATGTGGGGCATGGTGGTACGTATCGTGAGCCACATGGCGGTGAGTTTGCCGTTGTGGCAACTGCTTGGTATAAGTGGCAGTTAAAAGGCGACGAGGAAGCCGGAAAAATGTTTACAGGCAACCCTTCTCAATTGTCGCACTCTCCGGTTTGGACGGTTGACAAGAAGAATATGCCATAATCTTCTCTAGTGATACATAACTTCAACAATCTTTTAAAAATAGCGATGTGAATTTTCAATTTGGGCGTAAAGATTCATGATTTACGCCCAAATTTCTTTCCCTTCAAGTTACGTAAAGTGTTAATTTTTAGTTTTTTTCTCTATATAATTTTTAGATTATGAAGGTAGTATTGATATGCATCGGATTATTTCTTCTAACATTTTACTGAAAACGGATGATGGGTTTCACATTCAGATTATGAACCGGGCGCTCATACACGAAGGCGTATTTGGGAACGGTTTTTTTGTTAATCAGCTGTTGATTTGGAAGCGCCCATAAATAGTCCATACGAATACCTTAACCATGCCATCTTTATCGGCCCCCTTGGGTCCCTGATTTACAGCCGGGTGAAGACCCATATGTGATTATTGGGGTTTATAGGTTGTTATAATATGCTTGATTAAAAAATAGCACGAAATCTATCAGAAAATCTTCGTTTATCATCCGCAAGTTTTTGTGCATCATTTAATTATTCAAAAAAAGTAAGCAAATGCAAAAAAGATTATTCCTTATCGGCTTGTCGGTTTTTATTGCTGTTGGCCTCATAGCCTTTATGCCGACTTCGTATGATTTTAATAAGCCAATTTACCTTAATACGTCCTATTCTTTTGAAGAACGGGCTGCTGATTTAGTTTCTCGTCTTACTCTCGAGGAAAAACAAAGTTTACTCGGAAATACAATGGCGCCAATTCCTCGCCTGGGAATAAACAAGTACGATGTATGGGGAGAAGCTCTGCATGGTGTTATGGGACGAAACAATAACAGCGGAATGACCGCCACTTCGTTTCCAAATAGTAACGCTATTGGCAGCACTTGGGATCCTGATTTAATTAGAAGAGAAGCTGAGGTAATAGCCGATGAAGCACGCGGGTTTAACCACGATCTTATTTTTACTTTAACATATTGGTCGCCTGTAATTGAGCCTGCTCGCGATCCGAGGTGGGGACGCACGGCTGAAACCTTTGGCGAAGATCCATTTCATGTGTCGCAAATCGGTAGTGCTTTTGTAAGAGGAATGATGGGCGATGATAATAGATATCTTAAAACTGTTCCTTGTGGAAAGCATTATATCGCAAATAATACCGAATTTAACAGACATACCGGTAGCTCCGATATGGATGACAGAGACATGCGAGAGTTTTATTTAAGACCATACAAGGCTCTTATTCAAAACGATAATCTTCCTTCAATAATGACTGCATATAATGCCGTGAACGGCGTTCCTGTTTCTGCCAGCAAATTCTTGGTCGATACCATTGCCCGAAGAACATACGGTATGAAGGGATATGTAACGGGCGACTGTGGAGCTATTACTGATATTATTACCGGACATAAATATGCTAAGGATGGTCCCGAAGCAACAGCCATGGGATTAATTACCGGTGTTGATTCCGATTGTGGTGGAGAATATCAGAACCACGCACTTACTGCTCTGAAACTAGGATTAATAACCCAAGCTGATATTGACCGTGCTTTAATTAACATGTTTACTATCAGAATGCGTTTAGGTGAGTTCGACCCTGCACGTAAGGTGCCTTTTGCAGGTATTAAACCTTCGGTAATTAACGACCCTTCGCATAATGCTTTAGCTTTAGAAATTGCCACAAAGACGCCGGTGCTTCTTAAAAATGATGTGGTTACATCAATGGGGGCAAAGGCGCTTCCCATACAACCATGTAATATTCGAAAAATTGCCGTTTTAGGTCCTCAGGCCAACAAAATTGAGTTGGGCGATTATTCCGGCCCGGTAGAAGATTACTATGTAAGCACTCCCTTACAAGGAATAATTAATTATGTAGATGATAATAATTTGGGCATTGAAGTGGTGCATGGTGGAGGAGGTAATATTGATCGTAGAAACGATTTTTATTCATTATCAGCCTTTTCAACAATATCTACTAAGGGCGAAGTAAATCAATACGATGCTACTAAGTTTGATGAGTCGGCTAGTGGTATTATTGCTTCGGAACGGTTTGGAACTAATGCTTTAAGAGGTATTAAGGATGGCGACTGGACTGCATATCACAATATTGATGTAACAGAACTGGATTCAATTAGGTTTAACCTCAATGTTGCGTTAAGTGGTGGCTCAATAGAGGTGAGAGTAAATTCACCTACGGGTAACATTATTGCATCGCAAAAAGTTGAAAGTGCATCAACAGGTGGTTTTTTTGGAAGCAGAGTTGCTGTTACGTCAAAAATAAACACTCTAGGTATTGCCGGTCCTCAAAATCTTTATTTTGTTTTCCGCGAGCCACAACCTGAGTCAACCGATCAGGCTACTCTCGATTTGGCTGCTTCTGCCGATGTTGCTATTATTTTTGTTGGTACTGATCAAACTACCGGAAGGGAAGAGTCCGACAGATTTTCTCTTGCTTTGCCCGGAAACCAGATGAACCTTATTCAATCTGTGGCAGCAGTTAATCCCAATACAATTGTAGTTATGCAAACCATGGGAATGGTTGAAGTTGAAGAGATAAAGCACAATCCAAATATTCCGGCAATTATTTATGTTGGTTATAATGGACAGGCTCAGGGAGCTGCCATGGCTAAGGTGTTGTTTGGTGAAGTTAACCCCGGTGGCAAATCTACTGTTACATGGTATAAATCGGCTGATGATTTGCCGGATTTTAACGATTATACCTTACGTGGCGGCGATGATAAAAACGGACGTACTTATTGGTATTTCGATAAGGATGTGTCATACGAGTTTGGGTTTGGATTATCGTACACTACTTTTGAGTATAGTAATTTCAGAATTAATAAAAGCAAAATAACTCCTAACGAAACGGTTACAGTTAGTGTTGATGTTAAGAATTCAGGATATGTTGATGGCGATGAGGTTGTTCAAATCTATGTAACTACGCCTGATAGCCATGCATCGTTGCAACGACCCATTAAACGCCTTAAAGGTTTCGAAAGGGTTACAATTCCTGCCGGGCAGATTAAAACAGTATCGATAGAAATTAATTGCGCCGACCTTTGGTTTTGGGATGAAGTGAATAACAAACTGGCTTTTGATAAAGGCAGATATGTTTTTGAAATTGGAGCTTCATCGCGTGACATTAAAGGAACCGTTGAAGCTGTTATGAGCGGTGAGTTTAATGCTGAGTTAAAAACTGTAGTTGCCACCTCAAACAAAATAGTTCTTCAACCGGGTGAGAATGCAACCACAAGTTTTACGGCTTCTCTTTCCGACGATAGTTTTATTGACAATAAAGAATCAACGGTGGAATATAAAAGTAACAATCCGGCTGTTGTAAGTGTTGATGCTTTTGGTAGAATTAAGGCTCTTAAACCCGGTGTGGCTACTGTTTTTGTGAATGTAACTTATAAAGGAAAAACTGTTACCGATAGTTTTCCGATAAAAGTTATGCCAAATCTTGCACCTGCTGCTATTAGAATTAACGGCAAGTCGATAAAGGGATTTAATGCCAACACTAAGGCTTATAGTTATTTAATGAAAAGCAATGCAAAAGTTCCCGTTATTCAAGCATCTGCAGTTAGTAAGGATGTAACTGTTGAAATTACACAAGCCACAAGTATCCCGGGAACTGCAATTGTTAACTTTGTAGATTACAACACTTTTGAGAAGAATACATTCTATATAAATTTTGATGTAGCTTCTGTAAGTGATGAGTTTAATGGTGCTCAACCGGGTAAACAATGGCAATGGGTAAGAGAGAATAAAGCTAATCATAGCCTTACATCGGCACCGGGTTCTCTTACTATAACAGCCGAAAAGGGAGATATCTCGGAGGGTAGTAACAACGCCCGTAACTTGTTGTTGCAAAGTGCAAATAACGATTGGACAATCGAAACAAAGCTTGTGGCGTCAAGAACTCCATCTCAACCCGAAAATGCTGGGCTTATTGCTTATCAGGACGACGATAATTTTGTGAAGCTTATGTTCAGGGCAGTTATTAAAACTTCACGACAAAGAGGCGTTCAGCCCGGCACTATCGACTTGCTTTTCGAAGAAAATGGTATTGCTAAATCTATTGCATCCTTTAATTTGCCAGAGGAAATAATAGGAGACAACAGTCTGGTGTTACGCCTTTCAAAAGAGGGAAGCACCTATGCAGCCTATTATTCGGTTGATGGTAAGAATTTCGGGAAATTGGGTGAGTCTGATATTTTATTGAAGGATATTAAAGTGGGACTTATGGCTTGTGACGGTATTATTACCCAAAGTATGACCAGTACTTTTTGGTTCGATTCTGATACCACAAAACCGGATACTCCTTTTGATGTTTCGTTCGATTATTTCCGAATTCAAAACAGGGGTATTAAGTAGTATCTCTTTAAGGACATGACAATTAGTATGTAAGTTTTTTATTATGTTGTTAAGGCTTAATTCTTGTTTGCTTAAATGGTTGAATTATAGGTTTGTAGAATTATTGAGTTTTAAAACCGATGAAGCAAGCTTTGGTGAATATTTTGACAAACAAGGGTATGACGAGTTATTTAATTTTGATTGATGGACATTTTCTAAGTAATTTTAATTTACAATCCTCTAAAATTCTAATAATGAAACAGATGTTTTTTGTTGTTTTATCATTCTTATGCTTGCAGGTTTCTGCCCAGGAATTCTCTAACGCTTGGAAAGATGTTAATTATGCAAATGACACTATAAGTTATCATAATATGGATATTTATCTGCCTAAAATAAAGAAAGATAAGTATCCTGTGGTAGTTTATATTTATGGAAGTGCCTGGCTTTCCAATCGTTCCAAAGGAGACGATTTGGGAACTATCGGTGCTGCCTTGCTAGATGCCGGTTTTGCAGTGGTTATGCCAAATCATCGTGCAAGTTATAATGCTCTTTTTCCGGCTCAGGTGCATGATATTAAAGCTGTTGTACGATTTCTGAGGGCTAACGCTGACGATTATAGTATCGATACCAACTTTATTGGTGTTAGTGGTAGTTCTTCGGGAGGTAATTTAGCAGCCATGATGGGGGTTACAGGAGGTGTTACTGATTTTTCGATAGACGACGCTAATGCTAATCTTGAAGGCAATGTTGGAGCATACGCTGGTTACAGCAGTTCGGTAGATGCTGTTGTTGCATGGTTTCCGCCTACAAATATGCTAATAATGAATTCTTGTGGCGGTACCGATATGAATCACGATGATGTTAAGTCGCCGGCTTCGCTATATATTGGTGGTGCAATTCAGGAAAACAAAGCAAAAACTCTTCTGGCTAGTCCTACATCATATGTAAGCTCGAGCAATCCGCCTTTCTTAATTTTTCATGGTAACAAGGATAGAGTTGTACCTCATTGTCAAAGTGAAATTCTTTATGAGGCTTTAAAGAAGGCAGATGTTGATGTGGAATTTGTTTTGGTTGAGGGCGGAGGACATGGCCCCGGTGTGCATGTGAAAGAGAATATTGATAAAATGGTGGAGTTTTTCAATGACAAATTTAAGTCGTTAAACAAATAGGGGTTCAATTACATTGATGTACAGAGAAAATTATGGATAATCATAAAAAGTAAGTGTCCGTGCCGTTTGAGCACTTAAAACGAAGTGTGGATATTTTTCGGACAATAGAAAAGATATATGAATTTTCAATTTGGGCGTAAAGATTCATGGTTTACGCCCAAATTTCTTTCGCTTCATATTGCGTGAAGTGTTCAGATTTAGTTTTTAACTCTATGCAATTTGTAGATTATGAAGTTAGTATTGAGATGCATTGGATTATCGCTTCGTAAATTTTTCTAAAAACGGATGATGGGTTTCACATTCAGATTATCAACCGGACGCTCATACACGAGGGCGCTTTTGGAAACGGCTTTTATTGTCGTTCTGTTATTGATTTGGAAGCGCCCATAAACAGTCCATACGAATACCTTAATCATGCCATCTTTATCGGCCCCCTTGGATTCCCTGATTTGAAACCGGGAGATGAGCCTTATGTGATTATTTGGGTTTATAAATTGTTGTGACAATTGTTGGTTTTAGATACCAAATTGTACGATATTATGCAATGGTAATATTATGCGTTTGTAACAGAGATGTATAGTTGTCTCACACTCAAAAATAAATGTTAAATATTTCACTCTGTAAGGTTCCGTTTTTAAGATTTATTAGCCGAATTATCCAAAATTAGAAACGGATTACCTAGAATTGAAAATCAAATACACTTAGCCTTTGTAAGTTTGTAACTAGTTCACATTTTTTAGTAGTTATTTACGCACACGTGTGCAAAACAATGAAGCGAGTTACAATAAAAGATATTGCCCACAACCTTGGGTTGCACCACTCAACAGTTTCAAGAGCTTTGCGATTTAGTTCGGAGGTGAATGCTGAAACAAGAGAGCGGGTGATAAACTATGCCCAAAGCAAAGGTTATCAGATAAACCGTAATGCGTTACTTCTTCGGGGTGTCAGGAGCAATATCATTGGCGTAATTGTCCCGAATATCCACCATAACTTCTTTTCAAATTTTGTAAGTATTGTCACACGACTGGCTTTTGAGTCCGGATTCATCGTTGCCATCTTTCAATCAGAGGAGTCTCTGGTTCAGGAAATCGAAATTGTAAATTCAATCATACAGCAGAATCTGGCAGGCGTAATTTTTTCCCATTCGATGGAGACTGAAGAAGTATCTCATTTCAATAAGCTGGATCAGTATAAGATTCCAATCGTTTGTTTCGACAGGGTAACCAAATCCTTAAATAAATCAGCTGTTGTGTTGAATAATGAGGCAACCCTAAGAAATGTGGTGAGAAAGTTGAGCGCAATGGGTTATTCAAAAATTGCCTATCTGTCAGGCGCTTCTTCGATTCAACTTTTTCGGGAGCGACAAAATGGGTATATTGGTGGATTAGAGGAGATTAATGCTTCATACAGCAACTGTGTTGCATTAGCTGGAGCCTTCACCATTCAAAAAGGACAGGAATTGATAAAGGAGTTATGGATGCATGATGAGAAGCCGGATGCACTGATTTTTGATTCTCACTTTTTGGCGATAGGTGCCTTGAGCTATCTAAAGAAAAACCATCCTGGCTGTACGGATAACTTAGGTATAGCAAGTTTTGGCGGAGATCCATGTCTCTCGCTCTATGCCGAAAACACAATAATTATTAAGCAGCCCGAAAAGCAAATGGCTGAGGCCGCGCTCGATTTGTTATTGTCAGCAATTGATAATCCTGCTGCCGACAAGGTTGAAATCATCGAGTTTCAAGCCGAGATAATTGATAATAAACTTTAAATCAGGTCTTATGTTAAAAGGAATCTCTCCCATTATTAGTCCCGACTTACTCCAGATTTTGGCACGTATGGGGCATGGCGATGAAATTGTGTTTGCTGATGCCCATTTCCCCGGAGAATCATTCAATAGCCGTATTCTGCGTGCCGACGGAATAAGAATTCCCGACTTGCTTGAGGCTGTTTTGCCTCTCTTCGAACTCGATAGTTATGTTCCAAATCCATTAATCATGATGGCTGCGGTGGAAGGTGACGTACTCGACCCGGCTGTTGAGCAGCAATATCTGAAGGCCGTGCAAATATCGAACCCCAATATTTCAAGCGTTAAACGTATTGAGCGGTTTGCGTTTTATGAACGCACACGCAGCGCATTTGCAGTTGTTATGACCGGGGAAACGGCAAAGTATGGAAATATTATTTTGAAAAAAGGAGTAACTCCAACAGGACGATAATTTTAAAATCAAAATTATGATTAAGCAGCTTATTAGTTTGGTGTTGTTGTGGTTGATGATTGGTTCATGCAGCAGCAACCCAAAGAACGCAGACCTGAAATTATGGTATTCTGCTCCCGCCCAGAAATGGGAAGAGGCACTCCCGGTAGGCAATGGACGGCTTGGAGCTATGGTTTTTGGAAATCCCATTAGCGAACTGATTCAGCTAAATGAAAATACCATCTGGGCCGGAAGTCCCAATAGAAATGACAACCCCAATGCACTTGAAGCCTTGCAAAAGGTACGGCAACTGATTTTTGATGGGCGATACATCGAAGCACAGGATTTGGCCAATGCCTCAATTATCTCAAAATCATCGCATGGAATGCCTTATCAGACTGCAGGTAACTTGCGGTTTAATTTTGAGGGGCACGAGGGCTATTCAAAATTTTACCGGGAACTCGATATTGAACGTGCAATTGCAACCACACGCTATAAAGTGAATGGAGTTACCTACACTCGTGAGGTTTTTTCTTCGTTTACCGATGAGGTTACAGTTATCAGACTAACAGCTGATAAACCCGGTGCCATAACTTTTACCTCACAGATGGATCGGCCGGGAAATGTGGTGCTTGATGTGGTTGGTAACGATGTGTTACGCATGAGAGGTGTTACCAGCAACCATGAATCGGTGGAAGGCAAAGTGGAGTTTGTGGTACTTGGTAAAATAATGAATGAAGGAGGTGTGCTTACTGCCGCAAAAAACCAGATAAAGGTTGAGAATGCCAACAGTGTCACTGTTCTGGTTTCAATAGGCACCAATTTTATTAATTATACCGATATAAGCGGGAATGCCCAGCAGGTTGCTGAGAATTATCTGAACAAAGCCATAGTAAAAAATTATGACCAGATGCTACAGTCGCATGTGGCTCATTATCAAAGTTTCTTTAATCGCGTTTCGTTACATCTTGGTCAAACCGACTCAATTCAGAATACAACGGATGTGAGAATTGAACAGTTTAGCAAAGGCAATGATCCTTCGCTGGCTGCAATGTACTTCCAATTTGGGCGCTACTTGCTAATCACCTCTTCGCAACCGGGTACGCAAGCCGCCAACTTACAGGGAATCTGGAACGATCAGCTATATCCGGCATGGGATAGTAAATACACACTCAATATAAATGCTGAGATGAACTACTGGCCTGCCGAACCAACCAACTTGCCGGAGTTGCACGAGCCATTTATCCAGATGATCAGAGAGCTTTCTGAGGCCGGATGCGAAACTGCCAGAACAATGTATGGCGCCAACGGCTGGGTAACGCATCACAATACCGACATCTGGCGAATTACCGGTGCCGTGGATGGTTCATACTGGGGCATGTGGCCAATGGGCGGTGTCTGGCTTAGCCAGCATCTGTTCGATAAGTATGAGTACAGCGGCGATACCGAATATCTGAGGTCAGTTTACGACATATTAAGAGGAGCGGCTGAGTTTTGTGTCGATTTCATGGTAGAAGAGCCTGAAAACGGTTGGATGGTTGTGGTTCCTTCAAACTCACCTGAAAACTCGCCTTCAATTCATTATCAGTCTTCCATAGCGGCAGGTACCACCATCGACAATCAACTGGTCTTTGATCTGTTTACAAAAACCATTAGGGCTGCCCAAATTCTGGATATTGACGAAGAACTGGTTCCAGAGATGAAAAGAATACTTGAGTTGCTGCCTCCCATGCAAATTGGCAAGCATGGTCAGCTGCAGGAATGGATGCACGATTGGGATAGCCCCAATGACAAGCACAGACACGTTTCGCATCTGTATGGGCTATTTCCTTCCAATCAAATTTCTCCCTTTCAATCACCTGAACTGGCTGATGCTTCGCGCACCACATTGATTCACCGGGGCGACCCATCCACAGGCTGGTCAATCAACTGGAAAATCAACTTGTGGGCTCGTTTGCTCGATGGCAACCATGCTTATAACCTGATGCGTGAACAGATTAAGCTTGTAGGTCGAAATACAGATGCCAGAGCACACTCTGAGTTGGGTGGTACCTATCCAAATATGTTTGATGCCCATCCGCCATTTCAAATCGACGGGAATTTTGGTTTTACATCGGGATTAACAGAAATGTTGATGCAAAGTCATGATGGGGCACTACATCTTTTACCGGCACTGCCAGATGTATGGCCCACTGGCAGAGTCACCGGCCTGAGAGCTCGCGGCGGTTTTGAAATAGTAGAGATGGAATGGAAGAATAATAAAGTGACGAAGTTGGTTGTTAAATCGTCGCTTGGCGGAAACTTACGATTAAGAGCCGGCAATGAGCTTAAGATAAAGGGTAGGGGGAAAATGGCTGTTGCAGAGGGAAATAACAGCAATCCGTTTTATCAGTTGCCTGAGATTAAGCAACCAATTATTTCCACATCGGCCAACCTGAATGAGTTTGTTCTGCCTAATGTTTTTATGTACGATGTTCAAACTGAAGCAGGAGGGGTCTACACCGTTGTTGCCAAATAACGGGATTAATACTTAAAGCTATGTTAAAGCCAAAACTTGTAGAAAAGAAGTATCTGCTCCCATTCATCATTGTGACCAGTTTGTTCGCACTGTGGGGATTTGCCAATGATATTACCAACCCATTGGTTGCTGCTTTTAGCACCATAATGGAAATTCCCAATGCCAAAGCTGCTCTGATTCAGTTTGCATTTTATGGTGGGTATGCTACCATGGCCATTCCGGCTGCTTTATTTGTGCGCAAGTACAGTTATAAAAAAGCAATTATTCTCGGATTGGCGCTTTATGCTACAGGTGCTTTGCTTTTTATCCCGGCGGCACAGTTCGAGTTGTTTGGCTTTTTTCTGGCATCGCTTTATATCCTGACGTTTGGACTGGCTTTTTTGGAGACCACAGCCAATCCTTACATCCTTTCGATGGGTGATGAGAAGTCCTCAACCCGCAGGTTAAATCTGGCACAATCGTTCAACCCATTAGGCTCAATACTTGGCATGTTTGTGGCTTCAAATGTCATTTTAGCATCATTGCAGTCCGAACTGCGCGACAGTTCAGGAAACCTGATTTTTGAAACCCTCAGCTTTGCCGAGAAGGCTGCCATCCGAACCCACGATCTTGCTGTAATTCGCAATCCTTACGTGGCATTGGGACTGGTGGTGATTGCTATGATAGTTGTTTTTGTTATCGCAAACATGCCAAATACCCGCAACGAAAACCCCAACGCATCGGTGAAAGCAGCCTTTAAGCGACTGTTCAAAAACACCATTTACCGTCAGGGAGTAATCGCTCAGGTGTTTTACGTAGGCGTTCAAATCATGTGCTGGACATTCATTATTCATTATGCCGAGAATCTGGGGTTGTCAAAAGCAACCGCGCAGCGATACAACATGGTAGCAATGTCACTTTTTATTGCCTTCAGGTTCTTTAGCACATTTCTGATGCGCTACTTTAACTCCCGCAAATTACTCATGGCTTTTGCAATAGGCGGTGTTATTGCCATTTCAGGAACAATCTTCATTCAGGGAATGGGCGGTTTGTATTGCCTTATTGCTACTTCCGCGTTTATGTCGCTCATGTTTCCTACCATTTACGGAATTTCCCTCGAAGGTATTGGTGAGGATGCCACACTTGGCGCAGCCGGATTGGTTATGGCCATTGTTGGCGGAGCGCTTATGCCTCCACTACAGGGCTATATAATGGATTTTGAATATATAATCGGCTTTTCTGCTGTAAATCTTTCATTCATTCTTCCTCTGGTCTGCTTTATCGTCATCGCCCGATTTGGTTATGTGACTGCAAAGGCAGAAAAACAAACATCTGTTTAATCATGGAATCTAATAATGACAAATATTTAAATGGGAATAAAATTCCTAAAATCACTCTTAACAATGGAACCAATATTCCAGTTTTGGGTCTTGGTACTTTTGGTTCTGACAATTATAGTGCGCAACAAATAGCTGATGCTGTTGATTTTGCAATCAGAAACGGCTATAGGCACATCGACTGTGCATCGGTTTATATGAACGAAGCCGAAATTGGAAGCGTCATTTCAGGGCTGATAAAGGAAGGGGTTGTAAAACGTGAAGAACTCTGGATTACATCTAAAGTTTGGAACGATGCGCATGGAGCAGGTGAGGTCATTGATTCGTGCAAAAAATCACTCAAAAACCTAAAGCTTGACTACCTCGACTTATTCCTCATACATTGGCCTTTCCCGAATTACCATGCTCCCGGATGCGATGGTGATGCACGAAACCCAAACTCCCGGCCTTATAACCATGATGCGTATATGATGGCCTGGCGACAAATGGAGGCTTTGGTAGATATGGGTCTGGTAAAATCCATTGGCACATCAAACATGACCATCCCAAAAATGGAACTTCTTTTAAGAGATGCCAGAATTAAACCGGTGGTAAATGAAATGGAGCTTCATCCCCATTTTCAGCAGCCGGAGTTGTTTGATTTTCTGGTTGAAAGAGGCATTCAGCCCATTGGCTATTCGCCCATCGGCTCACCCAAACGGCCAGAGCGTGACAGAACGTCTGACGACACAGTGGATATAGAGGACCCGGTAATAGTATCAATAGCAGAAAGATTGCATTTACATCCTGCTGAGGTATGTATTAAATGGGGCGTGCAAAGAGGTGAAGTAGTCATACCTTTTTCGGTATCACCAACCAAAATAGTAAACAATCTCAAAGCTGTCACAAGTAACGCCATCACCCATGAAGAGATGCAGCAAATTGCCGGTATCGATAAAAATTGTCGACTGATTAAAGGTCAGGTGTTTTTATGGGAAGGTGCAAAAAGCTGGGAGGATTTATGGGATTTAAATGGTGAAATAACTTGTTAATCAATTATTAAAGTCAAAGAGTATTATGAATACAATAATGAAAGCAGCATATCTTCCTGGGAATAGCACCGTTGATTTTAAAGAAGTTACAATACCTCAACCCGGACCCGGCGAAGTGCTTATCAGGATGAAGGCTTCTACTATTTGTGGCAGCGATATACGTGCCATTTACCGCGAACATCTGGGAAAAGGACCAGAGGCTTATCAGAATAAAATTGCCGGCCATGAGCCAAGCGGACAAATTGTGCAGTGCGGGCCCAAAACCAAAAGGTTTAAGGAGGGCGACAGGGTGGTGGTGTACCATATTTCGGGCTGTGGTGTTTGCAACGATTGCCGCAGAGGTTACATGATTTCGTGTACCAGTCCTTCGCGTGCAGCTTATGGCTGGCAGCGCGATGGGGGCATGGCGCCATACATGCTAGCCGAAGAGAAGGATTGTGTATTGCTGCCCGACGAACTCACTTACGTTGACGGCGCGCAGATTGCGTGCGGATTTGGTACGGTTTACGAAGGTCTGGAGAAGATAGGTATTTCAGGTAACGATGCAGTGTTGGTTGTGGGCTTGGGGCCTGTTGGACTGGCTGCGCTTATGCTTGCAAAAGCCCTTGGTGCAACGCACCTCGTTGGTGTTGACACCGTGAAAGAACGCTGTGATTTGGCGCTGAAACTCGGCCTGGCCAATGAGGTTTTTGTATCGGGTTCCGACACTTTAGAGCAGGTGGTGGCCACTACCTATCAAAAACAGGGATTTGAGAAAACGGTTGATTGCTCCGGCAATACCCATGGCCGTCAGCTCTGCATCAGGGCTACACGCAAGTGGGGTAAAATGGTGATGATTGGCGAAGGGGGTACTGTGGAATTTAACCCAAGCCCCGACATCATTCACGACCAGATAACCATATATGGCTCATGGGTTACAAATATCTGGAGGATGGAAGAATTGGTTGAGCGCCTTGTTAGGTGGGGCATTCATCCTGAAGATTTGGTTACGCATCGGTTTACCATCGACAAGGTTGATGAAGCCTATGAACTGATGAATGAAGGTAAGTGCGGAAAAGTAGCTGTGGTGTTTGATGAGGAGATAAAGTAGGTGTTAGAGTATCTCCATGTTGGTAAGTAGGGTAAGCGATTTCTAATTTTTTAAATGAGTCATTAATTCTTATTGTCATGCATATATTCAAACTGTTTAGCACCTGGGTAGCTGTTCTTTTAGTTCTTAGTAATATGGCTGGGATTAATTGCAATGCTCAAAAGCCAATCATCCAAACCAAATACACCGCCGACCCGGCACCTATGGTTTACAACGACACCGTGTTTCTATATACCGGGCACGACGAGGACGATGCCATGGGTTTTAAAATGTTTAATTGGTTGCTATATTCATCAACCGACATGGTAAATTGGACCGACCATGGTGTGGTTGCATCGTTAGATAATTTTGACTGGGTACCTTATAATAATGGTGCATGGGCACCTCATTGCATCGAGCGCAATGGCAAGTTTTACTTCTATTGTCCCATCCCAAATGGAATTGGAATAGGGGTTTTGGTGGCCGATAGTCCTTATGGACCGTTTAAGGATCCGCTCGGCAAACCTTTGATTCAAAACAGCCATCATGACATTGACCCGGCTATATTTATCGATGACGACGGGCAGGCGTACTTATACTGGGGCAATCCGAAAGTCTATTATGTGAAGCTTAACGAGGATATGATTTCATATTCTGGGGAAATTATGGTTGAAGAAACAACACCTGCGAACTATCAGGAAGGCCCTTGGGTGTGGAAGCGCAACGAACATTATTACCTGGCTTATGCCTCTACCTGTTGTCCCGAAGGGATTGGTTACGCCATGAGTAGTTCGCCCACCGGACCATGGGAGTATAAGGGAATGATAATGGATGCTACTGAACTTAGTCGGGGAAATCATCCCGGAATAATAGAGTTTAAAGGGAAATGGTACTGTTTTGGTCATACATACGATTTGCTTAAACTAACCACTACCAAGTTTTATGAGCGCCGTTCGGTGATGATGGATGAGATGATTTATAACCCCGACGGAACCATACAAAACCGTCCCTACTGGACGATAGATGGTGCGCAACAAGTGGGAGCCCTGAATCCTTTTGTACGTGTGGAGGCAGAAACGATGGCCTGGAGCGAAGGTGTTAAAACCAGATTTGAAACCGAATGGGAAGGCGATTTTGATTGGGCAAGAGGCGCGAAAATCGCCGACAGGAGGTTTGTAACATCCATAAACAATGGAGATTACATTATGGTAAAAGGTGCCGATTTTTCAAATGGCGCAAAATCGGTCGAGGTAAGTGTAGCCTCGCTTTACGGTGGGAAAATCGAAATTAGAATCGATAAAATAGATGGGCCAATCATTGCCACTGTCGATGTAAATACATCGCGCGAAGGCGGTATATGGAGAACTTTTACTGCACCTGTAAATAAGAAAGCAAAGGGCGTACGCGATGTGTACTTTGTTTTTAAAGGCGAAAAAGACCTTTTCGATTTTGATTGGTGGAAATTCAATAAATAACACATTACAAAATATATTATGAAGAGATTAATGTTACTGTTTCTGGGAGTTCTGTTATTTACAGGTATAAACGCTCAAGACCGCCCGCCTCACCCCGAGCTGGAAAATCCGGCTATTCAGGGAATCAACAAGGAGGATGCGCGTGCCTATTTTGTGAGCTACGAAAGCAGGGAAGCCGCGTTAAAAAATGACAAACATAAATCTACCCGATTCATTGGGTTAAACGGAACCTGGAAATTCAACTTTGTAACAGGGGTGTCGAACCGCATCAGTAATTTTGCCGATACAGGCCTCGACATTTCAGGTTGGGTTGAGATTGAGGTGCCTTCAAATATGGAGATGAAGGGTTACGGTTATCCAATTTATACAAATGTGCAGTATGAGTTTTACCCACATTGGAATTTTAATCCTCCGTATGTTAACGATTTAGAAAAGAACAACATCGGTTACTACCGTCGCGACTTTGATATTCCAAGCGACTGGGATGGAAAGCAGGTGTTTGTGTTTTTCGGGTCAATAAAATCGGTTGGTTTTGTGTGGGTTAACGGTCAAAGGGTTGGCATGAGCAAAGACAGTAAAACGCCACAGGAGTTCGACATCACAAAGTACATTAAGCCCGGCAAAAACTCCATCGCTGTTGAGGTGTTCCGCTGGAGCGATGCAGCATACCTCGAGTGCCAGGATTTTTGGCGATTGAGTGGTATTCCGCGTGAGGTGTATGTTTATGCCCAGCCAAAAGTGCGCTTGCGCGATTTTTACGCCAAAGCCAGGCTCGACGAGAGTTATGTAAACGGCGTTTTCGACCTCGATGTGGAGCTTAAAAACCATACCGGCAAAACTGCCAAAAGTGAATTCAGTTACGAAATAATCGACAATGCCGGGAAAACACTGCACTCTGATGCCAAAACCATCTCTATAAACGATACAATTGGAGTTTTAAATTTTAAAGCACAATTGCCGTCCGTAGCGATATGGAGTGCTGAAACCCCCAACCTTTACACCCTATTGCTTACCATAAAAGATGATAAAGGAAATATCTCTGAGTCAACGTCAGTAAAGATTGGTTTTCGCACCAGCGAAATAAAAAATGGCCTCTATTTGGTGAATGGTAAGCCGGTATTGCTTAAAGGTGTTAACCTGCATGAGTTTCACGAAACTACCGGTCAGGTGGTGAACGAGGCCGATGTGATGCTCGATTTGCAACGTATGAAGGAGCTTAATGTGAATGCCATACGCTTAAGTCATTACCCGCAACCTGAGTTTTTCTATGCTCTTGCCGATAAATATGGATTTTATGTGGTTGATGAGGCCAATGTGGAATCACACGGTATGGGGTACGACAGGTCGGTAGGTAAAAGTTTGGGAAACAATCTGGAATGGACTGAGGCGCACTTATTCAGAACACGCAACATGTTCGAGCGTACCAAGAATCATGCATCGGTGGTTATTTGGTCGCTTGGCAACGAAGCGGGCAACGGGTACAATTTCTATCAAACCTATCTATTTCTGAAAAGTCGCGACAATATGCGTCCGGTTCAGTATGAGCAATCTGGTCGCGAATGGAATACCGACATTGTGGCTCCCATGTATGCAAAGCCCGAACACATAGAGCACTACGCTAAAACTTATACCGACAGACCGCTTATTCTTTGTGAATACTCACATGCCATGGGCAACAGTATGGGTAACCTTAAAGATTACTGGGTGATTATCGAAAAGTATCCGCAACTTCAGGGTGGTTTTATTTGGGACTGGGTTGACCAGGGACTTGCTGTTGAAGATGAAAATGGAAAATATTGGGCTTATGGTGGTGATTTTGGTCCAGAAGGAACGCCTTCGGATGGTAATTTTATCATCAATGGCGTGGTGTTCCCAGATAGAAGCCTAAAACCTCACAGTCTTGAAGTGAAGCATGTGTATCAAAACATTGGTTTTGAGCCTGAGAATATAGAGAACGGATTGGTTAAAATCACCAACAAGTTTTTCTTTACAAACCTTCAGAAGTACGCTTTCAGTTATGAGATTACGGCAAATGGCAGGGTTGTTAAGTCAGGTAAGTTGCCTGAGATGAACATTGCCCCTCAGCAATCAAAAACGGTGAAGGTTGATTTAAAAGGCATAAAAGCCAGACCGGGAGTTGAGTATTTTGTAACCATATCGGCCAAAACCAAAAAAGCTGAGAACTTATTGCCGGCAGGATGGGAGATAGCTTCGCAGCAAATTAAGCTGCCATTCGAAGCGCCCAAACCCCAGTTTGATTTGTCAAAATCGGGTAATGTCTCTTTTACCGAAGGAGCTTCAATCGACATCACCGGTAACGGTTTTTCGTTGGCCATCGACTCCAAAACAGGAATCATAACATCCTACAAAAGTAATGGCAAGGAGCTTTTGCTTAACGAATTTGGCCCCCGTCCTGCTTTTTGGCGCGCTACAACCGACAACGATTACGGATGGCGCATGCAGCGTAGAAGCCGTCTGTGGAAAGAGGCATCGGAGAACACACCTGCTCCCGAAAGCGTGAAAACAAGCCGTATAGGAAATGCTGTTCAGGTTGAGGTGGTTTATAAGCTCGATTCTCTGCAATCCACATGGACTACTCTTTATACCATTATGGGAAATGGCAATGTGAAAGTCGATAATGAGCTGGTTACATCGGGCGACGACATGCCGGTTATTCCCCGGATGGGCATGAAAATGCAGTTGCCAGTTGAACTTTCGCAAGTTGAGTATTTTGGACGCGGACCATGGGAGAACTACTCCGACCGCAACTCGTCAACTTTTGTAGGGCGTTATAAAACAACCGTGGCCGATATGTATGTGCCGTATATCCGTCCGCAGGAAAATGGTCACCGTACCGATGTGCGCTGGTTGGCTTTATCTGCAAATAATGGCAGCGGATTGTTGGTTGTTGCCGACTCATTAATTGAGTTTAACGCGCTTCATAATCCCATTGAAGATTTTGATGCAGGTCCGGAGAAAGATAAAAACCTGAGACACACCTACGATATTAAACCTCAAAACCTGGTTGAATTGCATATCGATTACCGCATGATTGGGGTTAGTGGTGACGACAGTTGGGGTTCTCTGCCACACGAACCATATCTTCTAAGACCAAGTGCTAAAGGGCATAAGTACAGTTTTACATTGGTTCCGTTTAATTCTCAAAGGGAGATGGATGCTATGATTGGCTATAGGTATTGATAATTAGTTATTTATGTGTATGATGGAATTATTATGAATTATAAAATTAATAATAGAGTGATGAATTTTAAAAAGTTTAGTTTTTTATCATTGAGTTTGCTTGGAGCATTTAATTTGTTTGCTCAAAACCCAATTTTCCAGACCATGTTCACCGCCGATCCGGCACCTATGGTTTATAACGATACGTTGTTTGTTTATACCACCCATGATGAGCAAACCACGTCTAATTTCTTCACCATGCACGACTGGCAGTTGTTTTCGACTGTTGACATGGTTAACTGGACTGCCCACGGAACGGTGGCTTCATTGGGAGATTTTAAGTGGTCGGAAGTGAAAAATGGAGCTTGGGCACCACAGTGTATAGAGCGTAATGGTAAGTTTTATTTCTACTGTCCTATCCATGGCGATGGTGTGGGTGTGTTGGTTGCCGACTCGCCTTACGGTCCTTTTAAAGACCCCATTGGCCGTCGCCTTGTTGAAGGCCCCAGAGTTTGGGACGATATCGACCCTACAGTTTTTATAGATGATGACGGACAGGCTTACCTCTACTGGGGAAACCCGGGGTTGCACTATGCTAAGCTTAACGAGGATATGATTTCAATAGATACATCCATTGGAAACATTGGTGTGGTTTCATTGGACATGACGCCCGAAGCATTTGGCAAACGTGAAGTGGAACACGAAAGATACAAAACCAATTATGAAGAAGCGCCATGGCTTTATAAGCGTGGCGATTTGTATTACATGCTATTTGCTGCAATTGGCATTCCTGAGTATATTGCTTATTCAACCGCACCTACAGCAACAGGTCCATGGACTTACCGTGGTGTAATTATGGGTCGCCATCCGGATTTGGCTTTTACCAACCACCCGGGCGTGGTGGATTATAAGGGAAACTCATATTTTTTCTATCACAACCAAGGGTTACCCGGAGGAGGTGGTTTTAACCGTTCGGTATGCGTCGAGCAGTTTAACTACAACGCCGATGGCTCAATTCCTGAAATCATCCCAACCAAAGAAGGCATTGTAAATGGCGTGGCCAAATTGAATCCGTTTATTCGTGTGGAGGCTGAAACAATAGCCTGGTCCGAGGGGGTTAAAATTGGCCGCGACTCTGAAGCAGGCATTTATGTGACCAATATCAGCAATGGAGATTACATTAAAGTAAGAGACGTCGATTTTGGTAAAGGAGCCAAGCGATTTCAGGCTTCGGTGGCATCGGCAACCCAAGGTGGGCAAATTGAGATTCGCCTGGGTGGCGTGAATGGCACCTTGGTAGGCGTATGCAATGTTGGTAATACCGGTGGGGCGCAAAAATGGGACGTGAAATCAGCTAAAATTAAAAAGGCGAAAGGTGTTCACGACCTCTATTTTGTGTTTAAAGGCGCCGAGGGCGAGTTGTTCAATTTCGATTGGTGGAAATTCTTATAGTAGTAACTAAATATTTGATATGTAGATTAATATTATTCATTGTAAAACCTTTTTAAAATGAAAAAATCAACCTTACTCTTTACCCTTTTTTTAATTGTTTCTGTTGCGATGTCCGCAAAAACGAGAACGTTAGTAAACCCGGCTTACGAGGTGCGCTCTACCGGAGTTTATGAAGTAGCTAAGGTAGAACTTTCCGACTCTGCCACTTTTGTTACCATCAATTGTACGTTTGTTCCGCGTTGGTGGGTTATGTTCACCAACGAGGTGTTTCTTCGCGATTGCGATACCGGCACAGAATATCCAATTGTTGACATAAAGGGAGCAGTGCTGAATGAGTATTTGTGGATGCCTGATTCGGGCGATAGTGCTGTGGTATTAAAGTTTCCGCCACTGCCGCCATCGGTCACCAAAATTGACTACCACAACTATGTTTATGGGATTTCATTGGATGAAAGAAATCAGAAGAAGAGAAACCTTTTTGAGCTTACAGCCGATACCGACATATGGATAAATGCGCAGGTATCAAAATCAACAAAAAAGGCTCTGATAAATTTCAATTCTCCCGATTTCTTTCATAACGCTCCTGCCCGATTGGTTGGTGTTATCAAAGGCTACGATCCGCGGGTAGGGTTCTCTACCGGAATTGTTTATTTACGAAGCAGTTTAACCGTTGAGGATTATCCCATTGTGGTTGAGATTTCACCAGATGGACGTTTCGAATTTGAAATGCCTTTGGAGGTGCCCACAATTAACACAATATTCTTCGGTGATAGATATCCGATTGAATTCTATATTGAGCCAGGGCATACTTTGGGGATGATACTTAGTTGGGATGAGTTCCTGACTGCGGATCGCAACCGACACATATCCTATAAGTTCAATGACATCGAGTTCAGGGGCAGTTTGGTATCAATAAACAATGAAGTTAAACAGTTTCCTGCGCCATGGTTCGATTACAATGCTTTTAATGAGAAAATTAAAACAATGGCTCCAATGGATTTTATGGAGGAGCAAATGAACGAACACCGCCGTAATCTCTCAAACCTCAATCACATGCTCAACGAGAGTTCATTGTCTGATAAAGCTAAACAGTTAATCAGGAGTGATTTAATCGTTGGCAATTCAACTAAAATGTTTGATTTTGTGATGAGACGGGAATCATTGGCCAGAACCGATTCGCTAAATGAAGTTCTGAAAATCGAGGTGCCTCTAGGTTATTACGCTTTCCTGAGAGAGATGAATTTAAATGACAACTCTTTACTGGCCACCCGACAGTTTAGTTCCTTTATTAATCGATTCGAGTATTGTACTCCATTTTATAATATACAGGTTGCGTTGCAACTCAATCGGGTGTTTAAGCCGGAAGTCTCGCTCTACGAGTTTTTTAAGTCGAATAAGATTGAGTTAAAACCGGCAGAATGGGCATTTCTTAAGATTGCATCAGACGATGAGGATGTGGACAAATTACAATTGGAATCTCCCGAAATGCAAAAGCAGTCGGCGGACTTCCTTGAGGCGCATAAAGAGCATCTGGACAAGTATGTTAAGGAGCATGTTCAACCGCTTCTCAATGTCGACTATGCCCGTGAGTCCATCTATAGCTGGAAACAACGTGATACCATTCTTACCCGCGACTTGCAGTTAGAACCAAATCTAATATATGAGCTAGCTAAATTCCGGAGTATAAACGTACAAGCTCGATATTCCAGTATCGATAAGTTAGGGATTCAAATGTGGGATGCCATGCGCAGCGATTTTTCAAATGCATATTTGTTAGCTTCTGGAAACCAGCTTTTCACCGAGGCTGCCATCGCAGCGGATAAGAAGGCATATAAACTTCCCGAAGGAACAGTTACGGAGGTTTTTCGCAAAATTATGGCCCCTTACAAGGGAAAAGTGGTTTTGGTAAATTTCTGGGCAACAACGTGCGGACCTTGTCTGTCAGGCATCCGAAATAGTGCTTCACAAAGAGAAAAGTATAAGGATAGCTCAGAGTTTACCTTCGTTTTCATTACCGACGAAAGAAGTTCACCTGAAAGAAATTATAACGCTTTTGTTGAGGAGCAAAAGCTGCAAAATGTATATAGAGTCTCCAGTGATGAGTTTAACTATTTAAGGGGTCTCTTTAAGTTCAACGGAATACCACGGTATGTGTTAATCGATGAGAATGGCGATGTGCTCAACGATAATTTCTCGATGCACCGTTTTGATGAAGAGATTGCAAAGGTGTTAAAACCATCCGGATTGTCATCAAAAAATTGATGTTTTGATAGTCTGTTTAAGGATGTAATTCCGTGCCAGGTTGTTGTGATTGTTTTTTTAAATGTCTGATAATTATAACTGTATATGATAAAGACTTATTTTGCTTTTGGATTATTGTTGTTTCTCCTTTTGGGATGCAACTCAAAAGTATATTTTGAGAAGCTTCCCAATGGCGTAAATGTTTCATTGACGCAAGGAACTCTTGGCATTTTTCCGGTAGCGGACAATGCTGTTCGCATTAACTATTCAGAGCAACCCGTAGCTGACTTGCCAGAATTCATCCTTAACACAGACTATGTAATTCCTGATTTTCGCGTTACTGAGTCGCGCGGTAAAATAGTTGTATCGGTTAAAAATATGTCGGTTGAGGTAGATAAGAAAACCGGCAATCTGGTATATCTTGATAATTTAGGGAATGCCTTCTTAAGCGAGAAGGCCGGTTCTAGGAAGATTTTGCCGGACTCGGTGATGGGAGAGGCATGTGTCTTTGTGGAGCAAACTTTTAATTCTCCTCACAACGAAGCCATTTTTGGATTAGGGCAGTTTCAGGACGGAAACTACAACCTAAAAGGTGTGACTCGTAGATTAACGCAGGTAAACAGCCAGATAGCCATTCCGTTTATCTATTCGAGTAAAGGATATGGATTGCTTTGGCACCAGTATGGGTTAACAGATTTTAATCCTGCCGATAATTTTATAACACTAGAAAAGCAGGAAGAAGCAGGCAATGGTGAGAGTAACATGGCCGAAGTCACTACTACTGCCGGAACTCAGCTGGTTGCTCAGGATCAGTCTCTTTATACCGGGCGTTTTGTGGTGCCTGCTGATGGGGAGTACTCCATTTTTCTCGATTTGGGTGACATGGGTAATCGCCACTATGTGGTTATTAATGGAAACCCAATCATCGACCAAACCAACATGTGGCTTCCACCAACGGCCGGTGCTCTGGTGAAATTAGAAGCTGGTGAACACGAGGTGCAGTTGGTGTGTAAGGCTGATAATAAACCGGCTCTATCGTGGAAGATAAAAGAAAATACCACAACTTTTCGTTCACCCCATGCTCAAAAAATTGATTATGTGGTTTTTTATGGCCCTTCGGCCGATGAGGTTATTGCCACATACAGGCAACTTAGCGGTGAAGTGCCTATGTTGCCCAAGTGGGCTTATGGTTTTTGGCAGTGTCGCGAGCGTTATGCCTCTGCCCGCCAGTTGGTGGAAACTGTGAAAGAATTTCGCAAACGCAATTTGCCCATGGATGTAATTGTTCAGGATTGGCAATATTGGGGAAGCAAAGGATGGGGTGTTCCGCAGTTTGATGAAACCCACTATCCCAATCCTTCAGGTTTTATTAGTGAAATTCATGATTTGAATGCACATTTCTCTATTTCAATATGGTCGAACCCCGACATTAACTCAGAGCTTGGCCGTGAATATCAAAAGAACAATCATTTTATACCAAACACCAATTGGTTAGATTATTTCAACCCTGCCACGCGCAAGGCATATTGGAATACTCTAAACGAGAATATGTTTGTTCATGGTGTGGACTCGTGGTGGATGGATGCCGTTGAGCCCGAGAATGATGCGCTGCGAGGTGTAACCACGCACATTGGCCCTGGCGATTTTTATAGATTAATTTATCCTTTGTTGGTGAGTAAGTCGGTTTACGAAGGACAAAAAGCTGTTTCTTCAGATAAAAGGGTTTGTATATTAACTCGTTCGGCATTTTCGGGTCAGCAAAGATACGGAGTCATAAACTGGTCGGGCGATGTGGGAGGCACTTGGGACGAATACCGACGCCAGATTGTTGCCGGTTTAAATTTCTCAATCACCGGCTTACCATATTGGACTACCGATATTGGCGGATTTTTCCGCCCCGGGCATTCGCAATACACCGATAAGAACTACCACGAATTGCTTACCCGATGGTATCAATGGGGCGCTTTTAACCCAATTTTTAGAATGCATGGCTACCAATCCGAAACTGAACCCTGGAAATACGGACAAACAGTGGAAGATAATATACGCAAAATGTTGAATCTGCGTTATCGCTTGCTTCCTTACATCTACTCTGAAGCATGGCAGGTATCAAGCAATGGTTCAACCATGATGCGCCCATTGGTGATGGACTTTAGGGAGGATGCCTCTGCGCTTGAGCAGCCTTATCAATATATGTTTGGAAAAGCTTTTATGGTAGCTCCTATTACCGAATCGGGCATTGTTAATCACTACGTTTATTTGCCCAAATCTGCCGGTTGGTATAACTTCTGGACTGGCGAACGCTTCACCGGAGAGCAAACCGTAAATGTAGATGCTCCTCTTGATATAATTCCTCTCTTTGTTAGAGCGGGATCTATTATTCCGATGGGTAAAAAGATGCAGTTCTCAACAGAAAAACCTGCCGAAGAACTTGAAATTCGCATTTATGAGGGAGCAGACGGAGAGTTTGTTTTATATGAAGATGAAAACAATAACTACAACTATGAAGCTGGCAGTTATTCAACCATTGTTTTTTCTTGGGATAATGCATCAAAAATACTAGCCATCAGCGAACGAAACGGAGCTTTTCAAGGAATGTTGACTGAGCGTAGGTTTAATATCGTGATGGTTTCCGAAAAAAATGGCTTAGGTATTAATGAGTCTGATATGTATGATAGTACAGTAGTTTATAATGGACAAAGCATTAATGTGGAATTTTGATTTTTATTTAAAAAAATTGATTCAGATGAGAATATTTTCGAGTACGAAGTACGGCGTTTTACGGATATTGTTTATTGTGCTGTTAGCATTTTTGGCGTTGCCATTGTGGTCGCAGACTGCGGTTGTAACTTCTCCAAATAAGAATATTAATGTAGCTCTGCATTCTCAACAAGGGGGCCACACAGGCAATTGGTATCTTGAAGTAGCCTATTCGGGAACTGATACCCGCTATTCTGTTATTCCAAAGATTGAAATTGGGCTGGAGCGTAACGACCAGAGTTTTTCGGGTAACTTGAAGTTCCTCAAAACTGGTAAGCCTCGTTTGATAAATGAACAGTATAGCGCCATTCACGGAAAGCGCAGTATGCGTAGCAATTCTGCCAACGAGGTTGTTGTGTCGTTCGAAAATCCCACAAAGGCAAAGATGAACCTAATCATCAGAGCTTATAACGATGGCGTTGTTTTTCGTTATGAGTTTCCGGAAAAGTCGGGTACATATACTATTACCGATGAGTTAACATCCTTTTTTATACCCGATAGTACCGACAGATGGTTGCAAAAGTTCGATTTATCCAACGAGTGGCTCTACAACAAAAGAAATGATGCATCTGAGAAAGCCGATTGGGGTTATCCTGCATTGTTTCATGCATCAGAGGGCGACTGTTGGTATTTAATTCACGAGGCCGATGTTGACCGTGGATATTGTGCCACCAAACTAAGTAGCGATGGCGATAAACCGGCTTATAAAGTAACATTACCATATCCGCACGAGGGCGAAGGCGAAGCGCTACCCACTATCTCTCTTCCATGGCAATCGCCTTGGCGTGTTATTATATTGGGCTCATTGGCTGATATTGTTGAATCTACTTTGGTTGAGGATGTTTCAAAGCCGTCGGTAATAAAAAATACTGATTGGATAAAGCCCGGATTGGTTTCCTGGAATTACTGGTCCGACAACCACGGTACACGCGATTTTCAAACAGTGGCCGCCTTTACCGATTTGGCCGCTGCAATGGGATGGCCATATACTCTGTTCGATTGGGAGTGGGATGCTATGACAAATGGCGGAAACGTGGAAGATGCTGCCAAATATGCGCTATCCAAAGGCATTAAGCCGTTAATCTGGTACAATTCGGGCATGTTTAAATGGATTACTGCAACTCCCATTGACCGAATGAAAACGCATGAAAATCGTATGGAAGAGTTTGCCTGGTTAAAAAGCCTTGGCTTTGTTGGTGTAAAAGTGGATTTTTTTCTCAGCGAAAAGCAATATATGATTGATTATTACCTCGATATTCTTGAAGATGCCGCCAAATTCGAGATGATGGTTAACTTTCATGGTTGCATTGTGCCTCGCGGATGGGCACGAACATATCCGCATTTGATGACGCTTGAGGCCGTTCGCGGTGCCGAGTGGTACAATAATGGTCCTGAGTTTACAACCACTGCTCCAGAGCACAATTCCATAATTCCGTTTACACGAAATGTGATTGGCTCAATGGATTACACCCCTGTTACTTTTACCAATTCGCAATATCCGCATTTAACATCTTACGGTCACGAACTTGCGCAAAGCGTTGTATATGAGTCGGCACTTCAACACATGGCCGACAGACCAGATGGATATTATAATTTACCCGATGCGCCACGAACATTCTTAAGAGATGTGCCTGTTGCATGGGACGATACCAAACTGTTAAGCGGGTATCCCGGTCGCGACATTGTAATTGCCCGTCGCAAAGGTGACAGTTGGTATGTAGGAGGATTAAACTCAGAGCAAAAGGAGAAAGTTGAAACCATCGATTTTAGCTTTTTACCTAAAGGGGTTAAATACAAGCTAACCCTCATTGCCGATGGTAAGCATGATAAGGAGTTTTCTACAAGTTATACCGTTGTTGACAGTTCAAGTAAAGTTGATGTTAAAATGCTCCGTCGAGGAGGGTTTGCTGCATCTATACAACCATTTGAATAGTTAACTAATCCTATTATGAAACGAGCCATGAGAACGAGTTTCCACAAAGGGCATTACTATTATGGCGAGTTTCACCTGATTAATGAAAAAAAATATAGACAGATGAAAAAACAATCAATCGGTTCATTCAGAAGATGCTTAAATCAGATTAGCGGGATGGCGACTGAAACCATGAGGCGAATAGTGCGTTCCGGACAATTTCCGGTGAAGGGTTTAATTATCATATTTCTATTCATAAGCTTTTCCGGTGTTTCCCAACCATTTCAAAAAACTGAGAAGGGCGTTGTTGCTCACTGCAATTCAGTTGATGTTGAAATTCAATTCTTCAGCAACTCTATTGTCAGGGTAACTAAATGGCCAAATGGCACTTCATTCACCAAAGAGAGCCTTTCTGTTATCAAGGCGCCGGAAAAAACGGCGCTTCGAATTCAGCAAGATGGGAATTTCCTTAACTTAAGAAGCAGCAGGTTAATGGTTCAGCTAAATCTGGACAACGGACAAGTGACCTTCTTAAGTGGTAATGGCGATGTGATGCTTAGCGAATCAAAATCTGGTGCCGAGTTTATTGATTTTGACGATGCCGGAGTAAAAACGTTTAGTGTGTCGCAATCCTTCAATCTGGACGAAGAAGAGGCGATATACGGTCTTGGTTTTCAGCAGAAGGGAAGAATGATCCAAAGAAACCTTGTGATGAACATGATTCAGAACAATACCGAGTCTTTTGTCCCTTTCTTTCAGTCTGTTAAAGGGTACGGGCTCTTTTGGGATAATTACTCCCCAACTACCTTTTCAGATTCATCGAATGTGACTACGTTTAGTTCTGTGGTGGGCGATTGTATCGACTATTATTATATGGCAGGTGCAAATGCCGATGCTGTAATTGCGCAAATGCGCGAGTTAACCGGACAGGTACCAATGTTTCCGCTCTGGACTTACGGCTACTGGCAAAGTAAGGAGCGATACAAGAGTCAGGAAGAAACCGTTGGAATCGTCAGAAAATACAGAGAATTGGGTGTGCCACTCGATGGCATTATTCAGGATTGGCAATACTGGGGCAGCAACTACCTTTGGAATGCAATGGAGTTTCTGGATCAGGAGTTTCCGAACCCTCAAAAATTTGTGGATGATGTGCACGCGCTTAATGCACGCATGATAATCACCATTTGGTCTTCTTTTGGACCAATGACCAAACAGTACAGGGAGTTAGATGCCGGGGGAATGTTGATGAATATCTCTACCTGGCCGCAATCCGGTTCTACTTTATGGCCTCCAAAACTTGATTATCCTTCAGGAGTTAGGGTTTACGATGCCTATCATCCTGAGGCAAGAGATATTTATTGGAAGTATTTGAACGATGGCCTTTTCTCTTTGGGCATTGATGGTTGGTGGATGGATTCAACTGAACCGGATCATTTTGATTGGTTGCCGGAGGATTTCGACTTTAAAACGTATCTCGGCTCCTTTAGGCGGGTTCGTAACGCTTATCCACTAATGACTGTAGGTGGAGTTTATAAAAATCAACGTGCCGTTACATCTGATAAACGCGTGTTTATCCTTACCCGCTCTGCTTTTGCCGGTCAACAACGCTATGGCGCGAACACCTGGACTGGTGACGTTATCGCATCATGGGAAACTTTAAGAAATCAGATATCGGCCGGACTAAATTTCACACTCTCTGGCATACCTCATTGGAATAGCGATATTGGAGGCTTTTTTCTTTGGGAGTTTCCCGAAAAGCTCAATGATTCGGAATATCGCGAGTTATATGCCCGCTGGATACAATTTGGTGCTTTTTGTCCCATGATGCGATCGCATGGCGCAGAAGCTCCCAGAGAAATATTCCAGTTTGGAACCAAAGGTGAGCATATTTACGATGCAATCGAAAAGTATATCAATCTGCGCTATCGGCTTTTACCATACATCTACTCCACGTCATGGGATGTCACTGCCAATCAGTCTAGCTTTATGCGGGCTTTGATGATGGATTTTGCCTCTGATAAAAATGTGTGGGATATCAACAATCAGTACATGTTTGGAAAATCGATTTTGGTAAGCCCGGTGACCGAAGCCATGTATTCTGACAAGGTAAACGGAAGCTTTGATAAGGTTAAATCATCATCGGTATATCTGCCGGAGGGTGCCGATTGGACTGATTTCTGGACCGGCGTAAGGCACCGTGGAGGGAAAACAATCTCGAAAGAGTCTCCCATCGATATCATGCCATTGTATATAAGAGCTGGTTCAATTTTACCCATCGGACCAAATGTTCAATACGCCTCTGAAAAAGATTGGAGCAGTTTGGAAATACGGATCTATCCTGGCGCAAATGGTGAGTTTACACTATATGAGGATGAGAATGACAACTATAATTATGAGAATGGACTCTATTCACAAATCCATTTTACCTGGAACGAGTCAAAAAAGACCTTAACCATCGATGCTCGCAAAGGCTCTTTCTCTGGCATGCAAAATGAACGTATCTTTAAGGTTGTAGTGGTTGATGAGTCGAATGGCATAGGCATGGATTCTCATGTAATCGACAAAGAGGTGAAATATAGAGGCAGAAAAACTGTCGTTAAACTTTAGTAATGTACAAAGATTCGAGTTGTTTTCTTGACTTTTTTCAAACAGAGTAATGTAGATAAAATATATACGAATGAGACATCTATTTTTAATTACGCTGGTATTGGTGTTTGTCGCCAACTTGTCGGCACAACAATACCCTTTTCAAAATCCGAACCTTAGTTCCGAGGAGCGTGCAAAGGATTTAATATCCCGATTGACCATTGAAGAGAAGTCGGCACTGCTTTGCGACCAGTCAGATGCAATACCAAGATTGGGTATAAAGAGATTTAACTGGTGGAGCGAGGCGTTACACGGTTACGCTAGTAACGACAGTGTTACAGTTTTTCCACAACCAATAGGTATGGCCGCATCATTTAACGATGAATTGGTGTTTAAGATTTTTGATGCTACCTCGGATGAGGCGCGTGCAAAATATCACCAGGCCATGCGCAGGGGGCAGGAGAACCGCAGGTTCTTGAGTCTATCGGTATGGACGCCCAATGTGAATATCTTTCGTGATCCGCGCTGGGGACGAGGTCAGGAAACCTATGGCGAAGACCCTTACCTGATGACACGTATGGGCGTGCAGGTGGTTAAAGGTCTGCAAGGACCCGAGGATGCCCGTTACCGCAAACTGTTGGCCTGTGCAAAGCATTATGCAGTGCATTCGGGTCCGGAGTGGAGTCGTCACGAGTTAAACGTGACAAATGTGAGTCCGCGCGAGTTTTATGAGACATACATGCCTGCTTTTAAAGCTCTGGTGCAAGATGCCGACGTACGTCAGGTGATGTGTGCCTACCAGCGTCTCGAGGATGAGCCTTGTTGTAGTAACACCCGACTTCTTCAACGTATTTTACGCGACGAGTGGGGATTTAAACATCTTGTGGTGGCCGACTGTGGCGCCATAACCGACTTCTATACTACGCATAACGTCTCTTCGAGCCGCGAACATGCCGCAGCCCGTGGACTATTAGCCGGTACCGATCTGGAATGTATCTGGGATAACTACCATTATAAGGATCTGCCCAAAGCTTTGGAAATGGATCTGATAAAAGAAGAAGACATTGACATTAGTTTGATGCGTGTATTGATTGGCCGTTTCGATTTGGGTGATTTTGACGACGATGCCATTGTGCCCTGGGCGCAAATTCCTGAATCGGTGCTCAACAACGATAAACACAAGGCTCTAACCTACAAAATGGCGCAGCAGTCCATGACGCTGTTGCACAACCGCAACAATACCTTACCATTGAAAAAATCGATGAAAAAGGTTGCTGTTATTGGGCCAAATGCCGACGATGCCGAAATGCTTTGGGGTAACTACAACGGTACGCCAATTGAAACGATTACCATCCTCGATGGAATTATCTCGAAAATAGGAAAAGACCGGGTTTACTACGAAAAAGGAGTTGATTTGGTTGACGACAAGGTGACCATAAGCTACTTTTCGCAGACATCATTTAATGGCAGAGCAGGATTCAGAGCTACATACTGGAATCATCCAAATTTCGAAGGAACCCCTGTAGCTGTTCAGCAGATTGCAAATCCAATCAGACTTACAGCTGCCGGTCAGCATGAGTTTGCGCCGGGTGTTTGGCTCGAAAATTTTTCTGCAATATACGAGGCCGAATTTACGCCAACTGTTTCGGAAGAGATTGTGTTTAAAAGTGGTGCTACCGGACTGTTTGAGTTGCTGGTTAACGACGAGCCTTTAACGAGCTATACCAACTGGCGTACAATCTCATCAAAATTACCTTTAAAGGTTGAGGCGGGTAAAACCTATAACATTAAAATACGTTATGCCCACCGCGAAAACTGGCAGGCCAATATAGAGTTTGACTTTGGTCGTGAGGAGGATGTGGACTATGCGGCGCTTATCAATCGCCTAAAAGGTATCGATACTGTGATTTTTGTGGGTGGTTTATCCGGAAATCTGGAAGGTGAGGAGATGCCTGTTTCTTTTCCGGGTTTTAAAGGTGGCGACAGAACAAACATTGAACTTCCTGCCGTGCAGCGCAATGCACTAAAAGCACTTAAAGAAGCCGGAAAGAAAGTAATATTCGTTAACTGCTCCGGTTCGGCAATAGCGCTTGAGCCTGAACTGGCAACCAGCGATGCCATTTTACAGGCTTGGTATGCCGGTGAGATGGGTGGATTGGCAGTGGCCGATGTGCTTTTTGGTGATTATAATCCTGCCGGAAAATTACCTGTTTCATTCTATCGTAACTCCGATAAACTGGGCGATTTTGAAGATTACTCCATGAAAGGTCGTACCTATCGTTATACAACAGATGTATTGTTTCCATTTGGATTCGGGTTAAGTTATACCAGATTTGAGATGGGTAATGCCTCTGCCAGTAAAACGGTTCTTAGTGCCAATGAATCAACTAAACTTACCATTCCTGTAAGAAACCGTGGTAAGCGTGACGGAACTGAAATCGTTCAGGTTTACATCCGTAAGGTTGGAGATGTGGATGGCCCTTTAAAAACTTTGAGAGGCTTTCAGCGCGTTGAAGTGGCTGCCGGTAAAACCCAGAATGCGGTAATAGAGCTAGACTCTTCATCATTCGAGTTTTACGATTGGAACAAACGCCAAATGGCTGTTACGCCCGGAGAATATGAGGTGCTTTATGGCAATAGTTCAAATGATAAGGATTTGAAAGTTCTAAACATTAAGATTCAATAGTTATGTTATTTAAAAAAATCATAATCCTCTCTTTGTTAATGTGTGTGTTGAGTTTGAATGCGCAAAACCCCATCGTTCAAACCTATTTTACGGCCGACCCTGCTCCAATGGTGCACAATGGTACGGTTTATATGTACACCACACACGATGAGGATGAAACGATAGATAACTTTTTTACAATGCACAACTGGCGGTGCTACTCGTCAACCGACATGGTAAACTGGACCGATCATGGTGTGGTGGCTTCACTCAAAGATTTTAAGTGGAGCGATAAAACCAATGGTGCCTGGGCGCCTCAGGCTATCGAAAGAAACGGAAAGTTCTACCTCTATTGCCCCATTCATGGCGATGGCGTGGCTGTGCTGGTTGCCGATTCTCCCACAGGACCGTTTGTTGACCCGCTCGGAAAAAGGTTGATTGATGGCACTGCCAATATTTGGCACGACATCGATCCTACCGTTTTTATTGATGACGACGGACAAGCGTATCTGTTTTGGGGAAATCCGGGATTGTATTACGTGAAGCTGAACGAGGACATGATATCTTATGACCGAACCGTTGGCAGCAATGGCATATTCGCTGTTGAGATGACCACCGAGGGTTTTGGCGAGCACATTGGACGCGATGGTAACATGCGAACCAAATATACCGAAGGGCCATGGGTGTATAAACGAAATGATCTTTATTATCTGGTTTATGCCGCTTCCGGTATTCCGGAATATATTGCCTACTCAACTGCACCATCCATCAAAGGCCCATGGACTTATAGAGGTTACATCATGGAAAGAGCGCCTCACCTGGCTTTTACAAACCACCCGGGAATCATCGACTTTAAAGGAAACTCCTATTTCTTTTATCACACCCATGAGCTTTCGGGCGGCGAAGGATTTAAACGTTCAGTAAGTGTGGAGCAGTTTGAATACAACGCAGATGGTTCCATTCCGCTTATTATTCCTTCCAAAGAGGGCGTGAAAAAGAGTGTGTCCAACCTTAACCCGTTTGCAAGGGTTGAAGCGGAAACCATTGCCTGGTCGGAGGGGTTAAAAACGGCTTCTGACAATGAAGGAGGAATTTTTGTGACTAAAATCCATAATGGCGATTTTATAAAAGTGCGCTCAGTTGATTTTTCCAACGGTGCCAAATCATTCAAGGCTACTATTGCCTCAGCCGCCAAAGGTGGAAAGATTGAATTAAGACTTGGTGCTCCTGATGGTCAACTCATAGGGACATGCAAAGTTAAAGACACCAAAGGGTGGACTGACTGGCGAACCATTGAAAGCAAAACAAAAGCAGTAGGTGGAGTTCATGACCTGTACCTGGTATTTAAAGGTGGCGAAGGTGAACTATTTAATTTTGATTGGTGGATGTTTTCAAGGTAGGGAGAGTATTTTATTAAGGATAAATATGGGAGTTTAAAGGATACGAGCCATGAGAAACCTTTTCTCACACAGGGGAATGAATAACTGGCGAGTTTCATCCCGATAAATCGGGACAAGTTGTGCCCATTAATAAAAAAACAAATTATAAACAGATGAAACGAGCCATGAGTAACTATAACTCGCAAAGGGGCATGATTATTAAGGTGAGTTCCATCTGACCATTGAAAAACAAATTATAAACAGATGAAAAGAACTATTTATTGGGTTTTGGCTGTGATGTTATTCACGGCATGCAAATCAATGCCTGTTACGGAATCGAACAGCCATAAAGCTGTTAATCCAATTATATGGGCAGATGTGCCTGATATGTCGATTGTTCGTGTGGACGACACATATTACATGGCAAGTACAACCATGCACATGAGTCCCGGTTTGCCTATCATGAAATCAAAGGATTTGGTAAACTGGGAGCTTGTAAGTTATGCATACAATGTATTGGTGGATAATGATAAAATGGGCCTGAATAATGGCGAACGAGCCTATGGAAATGGATCATGGGCTCCTAGCTTACGCCACCATAATGGGGTGTTTTATGCGTCAACTTTTTCTGCCACATCAGGGAAAACGCACATCTTTAAAACCACCGATATCGAAAATGGCACATGGGAGGAGATCTCATTCAGACCTTCCATTCACGACCACTCACTCTTTTTCGACGACGACGGAAAGGTGTACCTGATAGCAGGTGTTGGCCGAATTACAATGGTTGAGTTAGAAGAGGATCTCTCCGGTGTAAAAGCGGGAACAGAAAAGCTGTTGATTGAAAATGCCAGCGCACCAGCCGGCGACAACATTATGCTTCCTGCTGAAGGCTCACAAATGTTTAAAGTACACGGTAAATACTATCTCTTTAATATCACCTGGGTTAGAGGTGGAATGCGAAAGGTCATCATTCACAGAGCGGATCAAATCACCGGCCCTTATGAGGGTAAACTGGCCTTGCGCGACAGAGGCATTGCCCAGGGTGGGATTATTGACACGCCTGAAGGCAATTGGTTTGCATATATGTTTCGCGATTTTGGTTCCGTGGGGCGAATCCCTTACCTGATGCCCATGAAATGGCAAGACGGTTGGCCGGTTCTCGGCGTGGACGGAGTTGTGCCCGATACGCTTGATATTGCCGTTAAAAATATAAATGCTGCTGGCATTGTGGCTTCCGATGATTTTGAAAGAGAACAGGGTGACAATTCATTGCCATTGGCATGGCAGTGGAATCACAATCCGGTGAATGAATACTGGTCGTTACAAGAGCGCAGTGGCTATTTGCGCCTAAAAACCTCACGCGTCGATGCAGATGTGCTTCAGGCAAGAAACACACTCACACAGCGAACATTTGGTCCTGAAAGTGCCGCATCCACCGTTGTGGAGGTAAGCAATATGAAGGATGGCGATTTTGCTGGCATGATTGCCTTACAACGTCGCTATGGACTGGTTGGCGTATCGCGTGATGGCAATTCATCGTCCATCATTATGGTTACCAACGAATCTGAAGAGCCTCGCGAAGTGGTAAGAATTGAGCTGAATCAGGATAAGGTATATCTGAAAATCGCCTGTGATTTCAACAACAGAGCCGATAAAGCCTATTTCTATTACAGCCTGGATGGTGAGGTTTGGACCGAAATTGGCGAATCGTTACAGATGGCTTACACATTACCACATTTTATGGGTTATCGCTTTGGGTTGTTTAATTATGCTACCAAATCAGCCGGCGGATATGTTGATTTCGGGTACTTCGATATTTCAGACAACACAGTAGAATAGCCGGGTTTGTTGTTGACAATCAAAGCTTAGTTCAGCGCAGATTTTTTTGTATTGAACAACAAATAATTATATAACTAAAAATACAAATTCAATGA
The DNA here is from genome assembly GCF_000517065.1 of Alkaliflexus imshenetskii DSM 15055. Taxonomy (GTDB): domain Bacteria; phylum Bacteroidota; class Bacteroidia; order Bacteroidales; family Marinilabiliaceae; genus Alkaliflexus; species Alkaliflexus imshenetskii. The sequence continues at coordinate 3,432,880 of NZ_KI912105.1, forward strand.
AGTATTCATTTTCAGGGAAAAAGAGGCTTACTTTAGCAAGTCTCTTTGTATTGGTTTTTACGATGAGTATGGGTTCTGCCTTTGCTCAAAGCCGTAATGCGGTGAAAATTGCCGTTAACCCCGCTGAAACCGGGCCTGTGATTAACCGTCATATTTTTGGGCATTTTGCCGAGCACCTTGGTTTCGGCATTTACGGTGGAATCTGGGTTGGTCCGGAATCCGATATTCCAAACACCAGGGGCATACGCAATGATGTGGTTCAGGCGCTTAAAGAGATTAAAGTGCCCAATGTGCGATGGCCGGGTGGTTGCTTTGCCGACCAGTATCACTGGCGCGATGGTATTGGCAAACCGGAGGAACGTCGGTCAAGAATCAATGTGAGCTGGGGTGGGGCTCCTGAACCAAATACATTTGGAACACATGAGTTTTTTGATTTCATTCAGCAAATTGGTTCTGAGGCATTTATATCTGCCAATATTGGGTCAGGTACGGTGCAGGAATCGGCCGACTGGCTGGAGTATCTTACAGCTACCGGCTCATCACTTGCCCAAGAAAGAGCGCGTAATGGTCATCCTGAGCCTTATGACGTGCTTTTCTGGGGTATTGGTAACGAAGTATGGGGTTGTGGTGGTCCTTTTACACCTGCTGAGTACGTGACTGAACTTAAAAAATTCGCAACTTTCACAAACAACTACAATCCGCATACACCAACACAGTTTGTTGCTGTAGGTCCCGACTCGTTTGATGAGTATAGCTTTGGTTACACCGAAGCCATTATGGAGGCATGGGCCAACAGAACCTGGACATGGAACATTCAGGGACTCTCGTTGCACATGTACACCCGTGGCGGATGGCCGGCGGTGATTCCTGCAACAGGGTTTGGCGAAAGACAATATGCAGAAGTGATACAGGAAACCCTCCAGATGGATCAATTCATAATTGATAACAAAGCCATTATGGATAAGTACGATCCCAATGTGGAAGTTTCTATTTTGGTGGATGAATGGGGCACCTGGTATGCACCTACCGAAGGTACAAACCCGGGCTTCCTGATACAGCAAAACTCACAGCGCGATGCTGTTTTGGCTGCATTGAATTTTAACATCTTTGCCCGCCATGCCGATCGCGTGCATGGTGCCAACATTGCACAGATGATCAATGTGTTGCAAGCCATGATTTTTACCGAAGGTGAGAAAATGGTGCTTACGCCAACTTACCACGCTTTCCGTATGTATGTGCCATTTCAGGATGCCACCCGATTGGATATCAAGTTTGACCAGGGCACATATACTGTTGGTGACATCACGCTTCCACGTGTGGATGCCATTGCTGCAAAAGGTAAAGACGGAAAAATCTATGTGGCAATTACCAACATCGACGCTAAAAACACTGCTTCTTTCGATCTTACTTTGGATGGATATTCCATCTCAAATGTGAAAGGGGAAACGCTTTTTGCAAACGCCATCGATGCTGTTAACACCTTCGATAAACCCAACAACGTGTCGCCCAAAGCAATTAGTCCACGTGTTGCCCGCAACAACATTTCTGTTACTGTACAGCCACAGTCTGTTACTGTGCTTACTATCGATGCCCGTAAATAATTTAATTCAGAAGCCGTCATTTTCTTGACGGCTTCTTTAGCATCTGCCTGTTGAGGCTTTTGCCCTACAGGTTTACGAATAGGTTTAAATGTATATTATTATGAAAATTTTCTCAACTACGCTTATTGGATTATGCTTCTTCCTGATTGGTGCCACACTAAATGCACAACAGGTAGCCAAGGTTTCTAGTCCCGATGGCCATCTTCAACTGTCTGTTTCGGTTGAAAACGGAATGCCAACGTATGCAGTCACCTACAAGGGCGCTTCAATTCTGGAAAACTCGCCTTTAGGATTAACCACCAATGAAGGGGATTTCAGCTCAAAAATGAAGTTTGTGGAATCCACAAAAGGTGAAGTGAAAAAGCAATATGTGCAGGATCGCATTAAGCATTCGTTCATCACTTACAATGCCAATACGCTGACATGCACCTTTACCAATGCCGATGACAGACAAATTTCAGTGCTGTTTCAGGTTAGTAACAACGACATCGCTTTTAGGTATGAACTACCTATGTGGGGAGAAACCCGCGCCTGCGTTGTGAGCAAAGAGGCAACTGGTTTCAGGTTTCCATCTTTTACAAAGAGCTATCTTTCGCACATGATGAAGCCCATGGAGGCCTTTGCTCGCACATCACCCAGCTATGAGGCCGGTTACGAAGCCGATTATGCCATCAACCGTAACAACTCTTCCGAAGGTTATGTTTTTCCTGGCCTTTTTCAAGTGGGTGACAATGGATGGGTTTTGGTTTCTGAAACTGGTGTGACCAGTCTCTATTGTGCCTCGCACTTAAGTAAATATACCGATGGCGTGTTTACCGTTGACTATCCAAATCCTGGGCAAAACAATGGTTTTGGAAGCTCTGGTGCACAACTTGGTTTACCGGGCGTAACGCCATGGCGCACCATTACAGTGGGCGAAACACTCAAACCCATTGTTGAAACAACCATTGCCTGGGATGTAGTTGATCCGCTTTATGAGCCGTCAAAAAATTACCAGTTTGGACGCAGCACATGGAGCTGGATTATCTGGCAGGATGCTAGTATGAATTACGAAGATCAGGTGAAGTATATCGATTTGGCTGCTGCTCTAAATTTTGAGTTCATTCTTATAGATGCCTGGTGGGATGCCAATATTGGCTACGAAAGAATGGAAGAGTTGGTGCGTTACGCCCGTTCAAAAGGCGTGGGCGTGTTTCTGTGGTACAACTCAAATGGCTCATTTAACGATGCATTCCAGACTCCCATCAACAAGATGAATACATCCATCGCCCGTAAAAAAGAGATGAAATGGTTGCTGGATGTGGGTGTGAAGGGTATCAAAGTGGATTTTCTGGGCGGTGACAAGCAGGAAACCATGCGCCTTTACGAAGATGTATTGTCTGATGCCAATGATTATGGATTGATGGTGAATTTCCACGGTGCCACTCTTCCAAGAGGGTGGGAGAGGATGTATCCCAACTTTGTTGGCAGCGAAGCTGTTTTGGCATCCGAAATGCTTGTCTTTAGCCAACACGTGCGTGATAATGAGGCTTTTTATGCCACACTTCACCCATTCATTCGCAACACTGTTGCCAGCATGGAATTTGGTGGTGTGGTACTTAATAAATATCTGAACAGGGGCAATAGAGAAGGTCAAAAACGGTTAACAACTGATGCTTTTCAGCTTGCTACCGGTATTCTCTTTCAAAATCCGGTGCAATTTTTTGCACTCACGCCTAACAACCTCACCGATGCGCCGTCCTTTGCCATCGATTTTATGCGCAATATACCCACTACCTGGAACGAAACCCGCTATGTGGCCGGTTTGCCGGGTAAGTATAGCGTGATAGCCCGTAGAAATGGTGATGTGTGGTATGTGGCAGGGGTTAGTGCCGAAAAAACAGCGCAAAAAGTAACACTTGATTTACCCATGTTGGCCGGTCAAACAGTGACACTCTACAACGACAAAAAAGATGGCTCTTCATTTATGGAATCAACCAGAGTGCCGGCCAATGGACGAATAGTTGTAACTATTCAGCCAGGTGGCGGTTTTGTGATTGTAAAGTAATTATTGAAAATTAATCAGTTACTTCTAATTTACTACCAATGAATAAAGTTAAACCCGCGCTAAACAAGGCATGCATGTTTGCACTGTTAATCCTGTTTGCGACACGGTTTGTTTCAGCAGAAGCAGGGGAATCTGCCAAGCAGCAGAAAATCACTCCCATATCCGCCAGGTTTGTTCATCAAGGAGCTGGTAACCCTTACCTTCCTTTATGGGAGCACTTGCCGGATGGCGAACCGCGCGTTTTTGAAGATCCCGACAATCCCGGAAAATATCGTGCCTATATTATTGGGTCGCACGATGTCAGATTCACAAGTTATTGTGGCCCCGATATTAGAATGTGGTCAGCTCCGGTCGAGGATCTTTCCAGTTGGCGCGATGAAGGGCCAATTTTTACCTATCATGTAAACGACCAGTGGGACGTGATGTACGCTCCTGATCTTGTGGAGGTGAGGAGAAAAGATGGTACCAAAGAGTATTATCTTTATCCGCACAGTCGTGGTCGGTACAGAGAGGCCATGGTAGCCAAAGGCAGTCGCCCCGATGGCCCTTTTACAATTATCAACCTTACAGAAGATGGTACGCGCACGCTTCCCGGCAGCATCGTTGGATTCGACCCGGCAGTGTATGTAGAATATGTGACCGATCCAAACGATCCCGATTTTGAAATCGGTTTCAGAGCTTATGCCTATTGGGGTTTTCAACGTTCATTTGCGGCACAGCTGGATCAGAACACAATGTACTCATTACGGCCCGGCACCGAAGTTATAGATTACTTCATCCCTTCGAGTTCGAGGTATGGCGTGCTCAGAGATCCTGAGGGAACAGTATATCCGCATATTCATCCTGATCAAGATCTGGGCAGCTTTAACTATTTTGAGGCTTCCTCCATTCGTAAGATTGGGAACAAGTATGTAACGGTTTTCAGTGGCTACTCAGGTCCTGATTACGGGATGGGCAGCTCAAACTCTACATTGCGTTATGGCTATGGCGACTCCCCATTTGGCCCATGGAAAAGTGGCGGTGTTTTGGTCGATTCGCGCGGCCCGGTGCCCAATCAGGATGGTTCAGGGTTAATTGCCACTGGCGGAGGACACAACACGCATGGTAGCATCGAGCAGATAAACGATCAGTGGTATGTGTTCTATCACAGGCCGCCACGTAATTTTGGATATGCTCGTCAGCCAATGGTTGCGCCCATTGTTATCGAGTACGATGACATTCCGGTGGCTGAAGGCGGAAAAGTTAAAATCAGAGCTTATGACCCGTTTGCGAAAGATAAGGTGTGGACAGCAAAAGACAACCGGGGATATGAATATACCGGAGCTGAAGTGACTTCCGAAGGTTTTCACATTTATGGACTCGATCCTTATCAGTACTATTCTGCCGGATACGCAAGCTATCTTTCGGATATCAGCCTGCAGCAAGATTCCTGGGATATCTGGGATAACCACATGCCCATCACCAATGTGAAAAATGGAAACATTGTAGGGTATAAATACTTTGGTTTTGGAGGACTTAGCGAAAATAAAAAAGGACTGAAGGCATTTGAAGGCACTAAAAAGAGAAATAAGACAGCTTTTAATCTGTTTCTTACACCAAAAACTCAGAAGACCTTCAAGGTAAATGTGTGGATGGATGGGCCTTGGGATAATGACGTGTGGAATGGTACTAAAATCGGTGAAATTGTGGTTCCTGCAAATTCAAAACAGGAAACAATGCAATTCTCAATCAATGTGTCAAAGTTTGTGGACCACCTGGATAAGAAACACGCGATTTATCTTGTGGCTGAAAGTACTGATCAAGATGCGCTTTTTGATTTGATTGGGCTGGGTTTCAGTTCCAGAAATAAGAAGATTGTGCGTCCAATTGCACCAACTGTAAGCATTGCTGTCAACGGACATGCGGTTGAGGTTCCTTCAACCCCCGTCAGATCTACAAATGCCAACGGTATTGTAGGGTATGATATCTACGAGACTGTGGTTAAAATTCCGGCAGGTTCAAGTCAAACGCCAGTGGTGACTGCTACAGCGGACAATGAGTCGGTGAAAGTGGTTGTAACACAAGCTGAATCCGCATCGGGAACAGCTACGGTAAAATGCGACTTTAACGGAATCGTCAAAACATACAATGTTGTATTTGCAACTGAATAGTTTTTGAACAGCCTGATTGCAATAAGTTGAAAGACTTCTGGATTAGAAGTACAAACAAAAAGAGGGTTTTCATGATTTATGAAAGGCCCTCTTTTTTTTGTATAGCCCAGTATGTTTTACTTTATAGATGTACGGATAAACTAATAAAAAATGATTGCTGCTTTTATCTCGATGTTTTTAGAGTAAACTCTATCCGCAACATAAAAAGGTCGTTTTTTTGCGATTTTACCCGATAATCCTGTTAATAAGTCGCTTGATTAACAGGATAAGTTGCAGAATTATCCATAATTGGAAATATAATAGCTGAAATAGGAAATGGCAGTCAGGCGAAGTGCCTATTTTTATGATTTCAAGGCTGAACTGTTTAAAAAGGATTTATCCGGCCTGTAGTTGGGACTGAAATTATGATTAATATCTTTCTGTAGATTTGAATCTTTGCCTGAGTTGATGGTGTTTTTTATTCTCTGGTTTTTAGTTTAAAAAAGTTCCAAAGCCATTTCAGTTACCTATTGGTTGTAGTGGTTTATTATTTCTGAGTTGTGTTTTAGATAATACATTAATTAACATGATACATACAATGAGAAACGTGCAATTATTACTGATTTTATTGATTTTCAACGTGTCTGTTTCTGCACAGCATAAACGGGAGTGGAGCTCTCTTTTTAATGGCAGAAATCTAAGCGGCTGGAATCATCTTAACGGGGAGTTGCTCCCTCAAGTTCAGCGGGGAGAATTGATTTTTCCTGCATCAACCAAATCCTCTACCGGTAAACTTTTAACCAATAATGAATTCTCAAATTTTATCCTGGAACTTGAGTTAATGGTTGTTGAGAATGCGAATGGTGTTATTAGTTTTCAGACACAACCAGATGCAAATCAGGGATATAAGCTAATTATTAACAACGCAGCGAACAATTGGAATGGTAGCGTCTATTGCGAAGCCGGACGAGGCTGGCTCTACACCGGCGAGTTGAATCCGATGGCTGCAACTGCCTATAAACCCGGCCAATGGAACCATCTTCGTATTGAGCGTATTGGCAATAACATACGCACCTGGATAAACAATGTTCCTGTTGCTCATGTAATTGATGATAATCATGTTGCCGGATTCATCGCTTTACAAGTTGATAATGATGATGCGACTGAGCAAAATTCTGGTGAGGTAAGATTTAAAAACATAAGAATAAAAACAGCCAATCTTAAACCGACCGAAACACCCGATATATATGTCGTCAACCTGATTCCGAATACGCTCAGCAAATCGGAGGTTGAGCAAGGTTGGAAGCTCCTTTTTGATGGTAAAACTTCTGATGGATGGGTGAACGTTTATAACAATAGCAGTTTCCCCGAAGAGGGTTGGGTTATTCAGCACGGAATGATAGCTGCTGTACCAGATCGTCCCGATGCCAGGGTGCGTGGGGCATGCATTGTTACCACTGAAAAGTTCAGAGCATTCGAACTTCAGTTTGAGTTTAATTATGCCGAAGGTGCCAATAGTGGCGTTAAGTATGGACTTGGCAATGGCGGGGTAACAATTGGTCTGGAATATCAGATTCTTGATGACAAGAGACACCCGGATGCAAATGGCGGAACGCTTGGCAACCGTCGCCTGAGTTCATTGTATGATCTGATTCCGGCCGAGAGGCTTGGTGAACTTACCAATGGACCCAATGAGTGGAACTACGGAAAAGTCATCTTGTTTCCCGATAATCGCGTTGAGCATTGGCTAAATGGAGTGAAAGTGCTTGAGTATGTGCGTGGTTCAAGCATCTACAATGTATTGGTCGCACATAGCAAGTACAATGAGTTTAAAGGATTTGGACCAATGGAAGCGTCTCCCATTCTGCTTCAATATCATCAGGATGAGGTGAAATTCAGAAGTATTAAAATCAGAGAGTTATAGGTTCTGCATGGCTCTTATCCAAAAGCGAATAGCCATGAATTAATAATGAGTTTTTTTAAGAAGCATTAAATACAAATCAATATGAGTAGTAATCGTAGAGAGTTTATTCGAAATATATCGATGGGTGCTGCAGGTTTAACCATCGGCGGTATGCTGGTTGGCTTTAAACCTTCTTTGGCCGGTAAACCCGGTGCAAACGACAGAGTAAATCTGGCGTGTGTAGGAATTGGTAATCAAGGTGCTACTGATATTATGGCTCTGTATAATACCGGATTATGTAACATCGTAGCACTTTGTGATACAGACATGGGTGCACGTCATACGGAGCGCATGATGAATCAGTTTCCCGATGCTGCACGATACAATGATTTCCGAAAGATGTTTGATAAAATGGCCAATCAAATTGATGCCGTATTGATTGCCACTCCGGATCATTCCCATTTTCCTGTTACAATGCTGGCCATGTCGTTAGGAAAAGCTGTTTTTGTTGAAAAACCGTTGGCACGTACCTTTCAGGAGGTTGAACTTATGATGCAGGCTGCAAAACGATACAATGTGGTAACTCAAATGGGTAATCAGGGGCATTCTGAGGCCAATTATTTTCAGTTCAAGGCCTGGACTGAAGCTGGCATCATTAAAGATGTAACTGCAATTACCGCTCATATGAATTCGCCCCGTCGCTGGCATGGATGGGATACCTCCATGACCAACTTTCCAAAAGGAGACCCAATACCTTCAACGCTTGACTGGGATGGATGGGTTGCTGCTGCCGAAATGCGTGACTTTCACCGTGATTTTGTCAACGGCCAGTGGCGATGTTGGTACGACTTTGGATTGGGTGCTTTAGGTGATTGGGGTGCACATATTATTGACACAGCACATCGATTTCTTGATTTGGGGCTGCCTTACGAGATTGACCCAATAAAAATTGAAGGTCATAACAGGCTTTTCTTTCCACAGGCTTCAACCATTGCATTCCGGTTTCCTCAACGAGGCAAGATGCCGGCGTGTGATATAACCTGGTACGATGGGGTTGATAACATTCCCTCTCTACCCGAAGGTTTTGGAAACGCTGAGCTTGATCCCAATATTCCACCACCAAGCAATGGGGCAATCCAACCCATTAAACTCAATCCGGGCAAGGAAATATACAGTAAGGACTTGATTTTTGCCGGCGGAACCCATGGCAGTACTTTATCCATTGTTTCTGAGGAGATGGCTAAAGAAATGGAATCTAAACTACCCGAAGTACCCCAAAGTCCATCTAATCATTATGCCAATTTCCTTAAAGCTGTTAAAGGGGAAGAGGTTGCACGCTCTCCGTTTGAAGTGTCCGGACCATTGAGTCAGGTGTTTTCGCTTGGCGTTTTGGCTCAGCAACTAAACGTTAAATTGACTTTTGACCGTGATAAAAAACAGATTGTCAATAATGAACTTGCGAATAAGTTGTTGGTCGGCGCGCCTCCACGAAAGGGCTGGGAAGAGTTTTATAAGTTGTAGATGATTTATTGATTTGCTTCCTGCATCGCATTGGGGGAAGTTAATCTATAGCAGGCGAATACCCTGTTGTATGACTTGGTTATTTTATAAATTTATGGAATTGATTCTAACACTCATGATTATACTATGAAAAAATTAAATCTTATTCTGCTGGTTCTCACAGGGCTTTCCTGGTTTGGATGCTCAGAGCCCGGAGTATCTCCAGACCAAAACCCTCAGCTTTTTAGCTTGACTAATGTGCGTCTGCTTCCCAGTCCCTTTAAACACGCCAGTGAGCTAAATGCTGCCTACGTTATGGCGCATGACCCCGACAGGTTGTTGGCTCCATTTTTAATCGATGCCGGACTTGAACCCAAAGCCCCGCGATATGGCAACTGGGAAAATTCCGGACTCGATGGCCATACTGCGGGTCACTACCTCACTTCTCTGGCTTTGATGGTGGCTTCTCAGGATAACGAAGAGGCTCGCCAAAGGCTCGAATACATGATAAATGAACTCGCGCGCTGCCAGGAAGCCAATGGGAATGGTTACGTGGGTGGCATACCTGGCGGCCTGGCCATGTGGCAGGAGATTGCAGCAGGTAACATCCAGGCTGGATTGTTTTCGCTTAATGGAAAATGGGTGCCCTTATACAATATTCATAAGCTCTTTGCCGGACTGCACGATGCATGGGTGCTTACCAACAACCAACAGGCCTTTGATCTACTTGTGGGGTTAAGCGATTTTTTTGTGGATATGTGCAGCAACCTCACCAACGAGCAGATGCAGAACATGTTGGTGTCTGAGCATGGTGGAATGAACGAAGTGCTTGCCGATGTGTATCATCTTACTGGCAATGAAAAATACCTCGATCTTGCCAAACGTATGTCGCATGAGACCATTCTGAATCCTTTGCTGAGCAACGAAGATCGTCTTACCGGATTGCATGCAAATACACAAATTCCCAAAGTTGTAGGTTTTATGCGCATTGCTGAACTTACAGGAAATGAGGCATGGAAAAACGCTTCCGATTTCTTCTGGCGCACGGTGGTTGAGAATCGAAGCATTGCCATTGGCGGCAATTCTACCTATGAGCATTTTCATCCGGCCGATAATTTTACCTCGATGATTGAAACGCGCGAAGGGCCTGAGACCTGTAACACCTACAACATGATGAAGCTGTCAAAATTGCTCTATCAGAACGGTGGCAGCTTAAAGTATGTGGATTATTATGAGCGGGCACTTTACAACCATATTCTTGGTTCGCAACATCCCGGTCATGGCGGTTTGGTTTACTTTACTCCTGTGCGTCCGCAGCACTATCGGGTTTACTCCAATCCGGGTCATACTTTCTGGTGCTGTGTGGGTTCAGGCATCGAAAACCATGCAAAATATGGGGAGTTGATTTATGCGCACGACAATAGTAATCTCTACATTAACCTGTTTATTCCATCAGTTTTAACCTGGGAGCAAAAGGGATTAACTGTTACCCAAACTACACACTATCCCGAATCGGAAGAGACTTCGGTAACGCTGGAATTGGTTGAGCCATCTGAGTTTACTGTTTTCATTCGTCATCCAAAATGGAACGATAAAGAACCCATACAGATTAAGGTGAATGGAAAAACAGTGAGAGGCAAAAGTTTGCCCGGAGAGTATTTTGCCATCACCCGAAAATGGCGAAATGGTGATCAAATTGATGTAAAATTTGATATGTACACCTATGGCGAACATTTTCCTGACAATTCACCCTATATGGCATTGCTTCATGGTCCGGTGGTGTTGGCTGCTGCTACCGGCACCGAAAATCTGGACGGCATCATCGCCAACGACAGCCGCATGGGGCACGTGGCTCACGGTGCTCTCATTTCAAGAGAAGAAGCGCCTGTGATGATTGTTGACAATGCCAATTGGACCAGCCAGATTGTGCCGGTCAGCAATGAGCCTTTAACGTTTGAGTTTCATAGATTGCTCCATCCCGAAAGTGCCAACGCATTGAAACTTATTCCTTTTTATCGTTTGCATGATGCCCGGTACATCATCTACTGGGAGGTTTCTTCTTCAGACGAGCTAGCCGAAAAGCAGGCTGAGTTGAGACTCAAAGAGCAGGAGGCTATGGCCATAGAGGCCATCACCATCGATCAGATTGATACAGGGCAACAGCAACCGGAGTCGGATCACAACATCAACTTTCACAACTCCGAGGCGGGCGTTTTCAGAGATCGCCATTGGCGACATGCCGCTGGTTGGTTCTCTTATGAGCTGAACGATCCTAAAAGCGAAGCCGCTACTTTAAGGGTTACCTATTCGGGTAGTGACAGAGGTCGTAATTTTGATGTTTTGCTCAACAAGCAGTTGTTGGCCACGGTTAATCTTGACGGTTCTCATGGCGATAGATTCGTGGATGTGGACTATGCCATTCCTGCCGAAATAGTTCAAAAAAATGCCAACGGAAAAATGGAGATTGTTTTTAAAGCACATGAAAACTCAATCGCAGGAGGCGTCTTTTTTATTCGGTTAATGCGATAGGCTTTACAATTTGTATGTCGTAATAATAGTGAAGGGTGACTGCAGCAATGCAATCACCCTTCTGATTTTATCACCCTGATACGAGCTATTTCTTAATCAACTTAACAGTTTCACTGTGGCCTGATTTGTTGGTTATCTGTATCACGTACATGCCTTTGGGTAAATTATTACCCGGTACAAACAGGCTGCCCGATTCGGTCTCTTTTTGCCATACAATCTGGCCCTGGGTGTTAATGAGCACAAGTTTACACGCTTCGGCTAAAACAACATTAAAGCCATTGCCAAAAACAGTTGGATAAACAAGGTTTCTGACTTGCTGAATATCCGGTACCGATGTGCTGCCTCCAAATGCATAAACAATCTTCTCGCTAAATACATACGCTCCATCAGGGGCATCTCTGTATGATTTTGTTACCTGGAGCAGTTTATCGCCGTCATAGATGTTTTCATAACTGGATTCATGATAGTATTGCCTAATACCATCGATATAGCCGGATTCTCTAAAAATTACCGGCTTGTTATACTGATCCCACTCGTTGTAAGTGATGTATTCACTATCCTCATCATCAGAAAAGTTTCGTGTCACAAGCTGGGTAGAGTTTGATGTTTTGGTCTCGATCGACTCATATTCAAGCACCCAGTCGTATGTGCAGGGTTCTGCCATTTTCTCCCATACATAACTCATTCTTGTGGTTTGATTTGTGCCGGTAATATGGATGTCTTTTTCGCCATTGAAAAAAACATCGCAATCTTCGTCATACCCTGCTTCATATTCAAAGTATATAGAGGTAACTTTTACGTCGCCATTTATTGTTTCTGAGGTTCGTTTGTCTGTCTCAACCCAGTCGTTATTCAGCCAAATCCATGAGGTGTAGTTACCCAGTAAATCGGTTTCAATCTTCTCTTCATTTTCATAGTTGTCATCGTCGTTAATGTCGCCATCCGGATCAATAACCACTTGCTTGATGGCAAAAAGCAGAATTTCGCCCTCCTCTGTAAAAGTAACATTGCTCCAATCTTTCCATACCAACTGAATGTATCTCCCCTCAAGCACAAAACCTGCTCCTTCATCAATATATACAAGAGCACTTTGTGGTTCATCACCAGCGCCATAAATAAACTCTATCCGTTCACATTCAGGTTCATCATAACTGCAATATTTCATCTCAATCAACTTCCCGTTCTCATAGGTAAAAATGTCTTCGTATTCAAGTTCCCAATCATCGTTTGTCCATGAGTAACCTTTGTTAGTAAGCAGTTTACCATCGTTGTTGGTGGTAAGCACATTCTTATAACCGCTGGTTTTTATATAGGTTTCAGTGCCGGGGTTGTAAGCCCATTGCTCCCAAAGATTGGTCTTTGTGTTTCCATCTATTGTTTCAGTTTCTATGTATTTCCAGCCATGAGAAATCTTAAGCTCGCCATTGGATAGTTCCCAAACTTCATAATTAGAGTAGTCATCGAATGAAGTGATTACTTTCATGGTGGTCTCCCACGGGGATTGGTCATTGTTTCGTGTTTGGTGTAGTTGAGTCTTCAAACTTTCACTCTCGTTGTAATCGGTAACAATGCGATTAAAGCCGCCAACAAATAGCTTTTCAATTTCGCGCCCTTGAGTGTCATAAGTAGTTTCATATTGCAACACCCAATCTGAAGCACTCCATTGGTAATATAACGATGATGTCGGATGTACTAAAGAATTACCGTTTTTGAGATGGGTTTGATGAAACGCCTCTCTCTTCAACTGAATACTTGCAGGAACTGGTCGTTCGCGTACTTTTAGCAATGCGCTATTTTTTTCGTGCGGGTTTTGTTGTGCCAAGGTGGCAGATGAGAGCATAAGGCAAATTGCCAGCAAGAAATGGTAAATTTGTTTCATAATTTATTGAAATTAAGGATTTATGATTGATAATTTACGATTTGGTTTGTATTGGAAATTGATAGTTTTGCAAAGGGGGTAATGTTACCATACTTCAATTTAGTGCAAGAAGTAAGGGGTACGCAAGTCCTTTTATCAAATTGGGAGATGATTTCCTGTTTGGTTATTGATTGATTGCGTTGGTGAGTCTCCACGCGGGTTGATTGCAGTGGGTTTTATAAACTGAACATTCTTATCCTAATTAGGCAGAAATTGGCTTAGAGAGCCATTATGTAAAGCGATTCGTAATCAGTAAATTAAAAAAACCTGATGAAATTGTTATCATTTTTATTGCTTTTTACTTGCACAGTATGCTTGTAATACATATTTTTGTATTGGGTTAGGGTTAAGGTTAAAAGGGTCGCATCAAAACGATGATGTGACCCTTTTTCATTTTTATACTTTTCTCTGCTAATACTTTCCTGTTTAATTGTTGTTTGTTATATATCTTTATAGATTTGTCTGGTAATTAATGCATTTTTGGTCTGCAAATTGTAGCTTATTATATATGTTCTAAATACAATTTACCTTTTAGATTTTATCAGTGATTAAATGTGCTTTCCATATTGCCCACATCAGTTTTGTTCTGTTTTACCTGCTTTTGTCGGTATTACATGGTGGTATGCGGAAGCCTTCCTGTTCCGTTGATAATGTTTCGGCAGCAGGTACGGAGCAGGTTTATCTTTTTTCTGATGGTTTTGATGGGTGTCTGAATGCCCTTCAGCCACAGAATTTTACAGTCGAGGTTATTGATAACAACCAGGTAACCATACGGCTTCCTTTTTTTAGTTCTCAAACTGCTGCAACAGTTGCCGATTTTCTCATTTCCTCAGGGCAGGCCGGCTATCTGTATCAATCCACCATTTTTGTAATTCAGCCGCAAATATTTGATTTGCTCTTTCCATTCCATTATTATTCCTGATAATCTTTCCATGAGGCATTGAGTACCTCTTTTATCCAGTTTGTATTTTTTTTATTTGGCGAAGGTCATTTGCTTCGCATTCATTTATTAATTGTTTTACCATGGATACAGGAATGATTATCATGGGGGTAATTCTTACATTGCTCTTCATAACACCATTTATATTTTTCAGAGATAGAGATAAAAAAGCCCGTGAAAAAAAATTGCTAACTTCGTTAAACGAGTTGGCAGCCCAAAACAATGCCACATTGTCAGTGTGCGACGTGTGGAACGATTCAGCCATTGGCATTGATAAGGAGACCAGTACTCTTGCGTTTGTAATTCAATCTGAAAAACGCACTGTCAACAAAGTTGTGCAACTGGTTGATATGCAATCATGCCGGTTGGTGTCAAAAAGTCATTTGCGAGCGTTCAAACATGAAGATATAAGGGTTACCGACTCGGTTTCAATCGTGTTCGAACATGTGAATCGCAGCAAACCAGATGAGGTGCTGGAGTTTTACAACGATGATTTTGATAGCTTAACCTTGGGTGAAGAACTCAAGGTTGCCGAGAAATGGACTGAAATCATTAAGACTCAATTGGCTGGACTACATCACCAAAAACGGGCCTGATTTGTTTGATGTCTCTTGTTTTAAGATGGTTTCTGTGGGCTTCTGTCTCACAGAAACCTTTTCATAAAGAATTAAATTCTATCTATATGTTTTTGTCCTTAGTATGGCTTATTGCAGGTTTTTATCTGCTGATTAAGGGTGGCGACTGGCTTATTTCTGGTTCATCGGCATTGGCTCGCAGGCATGGAATTTCTGAGCTGGCCATTGGACTCACCGTGGTGGCATTTGGAACATCTGCCCCCGAAATGGTGGTGACCATTCTGGCTGCCATTGATGGTCATCCTGAAATAGCGTTGGGTAACGTAATTGGCAGTAACAATTTTAACCTTTTCGTGATTTTAGGAATAAGCGGCATTATCACGCCACTGGCAGTAAACTCGGGCATCATACGCAAAGAGATTCCGATGTCTCTTTTGGCAGCGCTTTTATTGCTGCTGTTGGCAAATAATTTTGGCATTTCAGGTAGAATCCCCATGATTGACAGGTTCGACGCGCTATTTTTGTTAGCTTGTTTTGGTGGCTTCTTGCTCTATGTGAAGAAGAGTATGAAGCAGAATCGCGATAGCACATCATCGGAGGAGGTGATGATGGGGCAGGGCAAAGCCATTCTCTTTGTGTTGCTGGGGTTGGCTGGACTTATTGGTGGCGGCAAACTGGTGGTTTCAGCTTCGGTAGATTTGGCCCGGATGTTTCATGTAAGCGAGAAGGTGATAGGTTTAACCATTGTGGCTGCCGGCACCTCGTTGCCTGAGTTGGTCACTTCACTGGTGGCCATACGCCGCAAAAGCACCGATATTGCCATCGGCAACGTGATAGGTTCAAACATCTTCAACATCTTTTTTATACTGGGTACTGGTGCCGTGATAACGCCAATAATCTTTAATACGGTTTTCAATGTTGACCTGATGTTGCTTGTGGCAGGTACGTTGTTACTGCTTCTGGCTATGTTTACGGGTAAAAAGCATCGACTCGACCGATGGGAGGCTTTTATCCTACTTGGCGTTTACCTGGTATATATGGTTTATGTGGCATTAAGGAATTAGTAATCAGTCTTTAATGTTTCGTTGTTATCAGTTTTAAGGTAATGAATCAGTTTGTCCAATTTCTGTTTCAATTCTATTAACTCTTGCAGTGGCAATGCTTCCTGCTTTAAACCATCAATCAGTTGTTGCGGTATGCGTGATGCCTTATGGCGCAACTCATGTCCTTTATCAGTCAGGGAGACAATTACTTTACGTTCATCGTCTGGCGAACGGTGACGTGTCAAAATGCCCATTGTTTCAAGGCGTTTCAGCAATGGAGTAATGGTATTAGTGTTGAGAATGAGTCTGTTTGTTATTTCGCTTACAGCTATTTTGTCATTTTCCCACAAAACCATCAGCACAAGGTATTGTGGATAGGTGATGCCGAGTTCATCCAGATGTGGTTGATACTGCCTGATGATTAATCTGGAAGCAGCATAAACAGGGAAACAAAGCTGGTTGTCCAGTTTTAACTGTTCGTAAGTCATGTGATGTAATTTTGAAAGTAAAGTTACATTTTTTAGAGTCAAACTGTTTTTAACGCATTGTTTTTGATGGATTGTTCACGCATTACTGCGCACTACCACTAAACTTTTTTTGCATTAAAATTCATTGGTGTCCGGTTAAAACTTAATACTAAACAATGAAGTCTTTATTCATGAAGCTTCAAAGAGTTTTAAGCTTTAATGGGGTTTTCTTTCCGCCTCAAGGAATTTCCGTTAAGAAAATCAATTTTATTGTCGTCAGAAATTCGGACTGTTTGAGCGTAGCGAGTTTCCGAATTTCAGACAATAGGATTGATTTTTAGGAAATTACTTTCAGCGGCGGCATTTTTTGTTTACTTTTTTTTGCTGTAGAAAAAAAGTAAAAGCCCGTGCGGCTAGAGCACTTAAAAGAAGGTTTGTTTTTTTACCGGACAATAATGATTAAAATTTCAACAACCGCTTGTTGCCACAACTGCTTACTTCAATATTTTCTGCAGATATTTATCTATTTTTTCCGGCTTACTGATGGGAGCAAAACGTTTTAAAGGCTTACCATCGGCATCAATCAAAAACTTGGTGAAGTTCCATTTTATGCTTCCACCAAAAAGTCCGGGCAGCTCCTTTTTTAAATATTTAAATAGAGGATGAGCCGCTTCGCCGTTCACATCCACTTTTGCGAACATAGGGAAACTGACGCCATAGTTTATGAGACAGTTCTCAGTTAACGAACTGTCGTTGCCCGGTTCCTGATTTGCAAACTGGTTACACGGGAACCCCAATATCACGAATCCTTTCTCTTTGTATTTCTGATAGAGTGCCTCAAGTCCTTCATACTGAGGTGTGAGACCGCATTTGCTTGCAGTATTTACAACCAGAATGGTTTTGCCCTCGAAATCCTTCATGGTAAGTTCTTTACCTTGCAGTGTCAGTACATTAAAGCTGTAGATGTTTGTTTCGCTGTTTTTCATCTTTTCTTGTGTTTTTTGGTTGATATATGTTCTTTATGAGTAATCAGGTTTTCAGTTTTGTTTCTTGAATTTCATAATGCTCCAATTGTCTAATCACATTAATTTTATAAATCGCAAAAGATTAAATCGCTTGCGATACAAATATAGATATTCTCTCTGTTTCTCCAACTCTTTTTTCCTGTTTTTTTATATGGTTTATTTTGTGTTTGTGGTAAGATGTTGTGGGATAATGGTCTATGAAATAGTAATGGCTGTTTCATCCGCCCGAAAGGGCATGATGAAACAGCCTTGAGAATTTTAGTTGATTGATTAAACTATGCCATCCATTTTTTACGCTGCGCGTATGAGTATTTAAAAATCTGTGGGTGAACAAGACGCTCGTAGTCTCTGAACGACATTTGTGTTAATTCCGAATGGTTTCCGGCATTAAATGCTATGTTTTCCTGGTCGGTCAAGCTTTCGGCTACATAAACCGGTATGTTCCAAAGGTTTCCAAACGGAGGCATGGCACCTACTTCGCAGTTTGGAAAGATATCTTTAAACTCGTTTTCTCTGGCCAAATGCACATCTGTTGCGCCAAGTGCCTCTTTAAGTGCCGAAAAGTTGATTCTGGTTGAGGCGGGCAAAACGGCCATGGACATCTTCCCATCAACAACAACCATAACGGTTTTTGCGATTTTTTTACCCGAGATATGCGTGAGTGCAGCAATGGATTGCATGGTGTAGGCTTTGGAGTGGGTAATATTGGTGTACCGCACGCCATTTTTTTCCAGATACTCTTTAAGTGCTTGCAGTGGCATTGTGTCAACTTTTAAGGATTACAATTCGAGGTACGGATACCGGAAATGCCGGTCAGAATGGTCAAACAGTTAGCGTAACTGTTTGCTCAGAGGATGGTATCGTTTTATCCCATTTTTCAATACAGATTGCAGAAGTTGCAAACAGTCCAGAAACTTGATAAGGGAACATGTATTCGACGGTTTTACAACAAATGGCATCTGTTTTGTCTCTCAACGGATGCATTTCACTGCAACTGTCAGATGATCCAATTCTTGATTTAAACCACGGCTGGGTTTAAATTCTGTCTGCTTTTACAGCTTAAATATACTAAATACTGTATGCTATGGTCAAGTTTGTCGGCCATATATTGGCGCAGGAAGCGTGGAGATATCAATATTAATAAGCCGAATCTTCTTGTCTGCATCAATCTATTTCTATAATTTCGTTATTGCAATTCTAATTCGCTTTGCTGAAGAATGTTGCTGGCTTACAGTATGTTCGTTCTTAAGGTTAAGGCCTTACTGCGGGTTGCATAGATAAGGGCTATTCTATTCTCTTATTTCCAAATATAAAGGATAGTGGTTTCCGTTTAGGGTTAATTTACTCGTTCTGATATTTTTTGATGGGGCAGTCTCTCTATTTTTTCAATCCAACTTGTGAAATGGCACTGGCAAATCGCCAGGTGTCATACATGCCTCCAAGGCATCTAAAGGCTTTTGAGGAGAATCTCGAAACTCTGCCGCTTTGGTTTTGCGATGCGCATGATTTTGTTTTGGTTCGCAATTCTGTGCCTGACTCTTTTATTGCCCACCTTGAAAGATTGGGACTACCTGTCCCTGGTTTTGTTACTTCACCATCCGGTTTGCACGAACAACGGCTTCAATCGATGCGTCCATGGGGGTGGAGTGCTGCGGCGCATCACCGGCTAAGGGATTTTCGTCCCTTTATGGATGTTGCATGGAATCAAAACCCAATGTGCCGCTGGAACGAAACCCATCGGGAGTTATTGAGCCGCCTTACTGGTGCAGATATCTGTGCAAATGTGTCAGACATTTTGAAGCGAGAACCGAATCAACATATTGAAATTGTCGATTGCCCGGTCAGACTTAACACGCTCAATGAGGTGGAATCGGTCACTTCTGTGTTGCAGCCCCCCGTTTTGCTAAAAACGCCGTGGAGTGCGTCGGGTCGTGGACTCTTTAAAATTCGTGATTTGAACGAGCAGGCTCACCTCAACCCATGGGTAATAAGCAAGTTGAAGCAGCAGGGTTTTCTTTTTGCCGAGCCATTTCTACATAAAGTTCAGGACCTTTCGTTTCATTTTTGGTGCGATGAGCATGGTGTTGATTTCAAGGGAGTCACATGGTTTAAGGCTGATATCTCCGGACAGTTTTCGGGATGCTACATCAATTCTCCCAAAATCAACATGCTCTCAAATTTGCCTTTGGATGATATTATGTCTCAGGCTGCAAGTGTTTTAGGTGAAGCGCTAAAAAGAACCCAATTGTCACAAAAGTATCACGGGCCGGTGGGTATTGATGCGCTTTTTTTTATGGATGACGAAGGTTTGTTAAAACTTCATCCGTGCATCGAAGCAAACCTCAGATTTACAATGGGATTACTCAACCTCTATTTGCGTCGTTTGGTGCATCCGCAAAGCAACGGATTTTGGTGTTTACAGAACATGTCTCAACCCGAATGGGAGCAGATTACTTCTCTTTATCCGCTCGAAGCGAGGGATGGTTTTCCGGGCAAAGGTGCATTGGCTCTTACGCCTACGCCTGATAAACAGGGTTATGTGGCCTGGCTAAACCTCTATTAATTTGTTTTGGCTGACTGGGCAGGTAATTCGTTGGACTCGATCATTTTCTTCGTGAATTGATACCCCGTGTCGATAATCTTATCTGCTTTGTCAAAATCCCAAAACGAGAATTCTGACATTTTGGGTGGATCGATGAGATAGTCGCACATGTCCATCGATGGTCTCACATTTTCTCCAATGCTCAGACTGAAAGTTCGTTCGGCAATGTCGCGAATGCTTTTAAATTCACTTTTCTTTCCTATGTAGTTTACATGTACGCCAATAAGTGTTTGGCATTTATCGCGAATGGCATCGGCAGGCAGATTGTCATAAAGTCCGCCATCTATGTAGGTTTTGTCACCAATAATTTGGGGGGCAAATATCACCGGAACGGCACAGGAGGCCATAACAAAGTCAAATAACGGGCCCTCTTGAATGATCTCTCTTTTGCCGTCGTTGATGTTTGATACTGCCAGATAAAATGGTTTTTTCAGTGCGCTGAAATCATCCTTTTTTATGTTGGCCTTCAATATTTTCTTTATTTCATCCATCATAAACAATCCGTTTTTACCCCACGCAGGGCGCACCATTTTTATGATGGGTTCCTTGTTCACCAGATTTTGAATCTCGTCAGGGGTGAGACCCGCTGCATACAACACACCCACAAGTGCACCCATGCTTGTGCCGGAAATGATTTCCGGATTCAGTCCATTTTCTTCCAATGCTTTAAGTACGCCGATATGGGCAAATCCGCGGGCGCTACCGCCACTTAAAGCTATGCCCAGACGATATTCTGTAGTGGTATCTGGCTTATCTGTTTCACTTTTTGAGTCTCTGATAAAAAGGCGATTCAGAATGTGCATATTTCAATGTTTATTTTGTTCCAAGGTACAGGATTTATTTTAAAATGTTGTCTCGTTGGCATATAGGTTTTGTGGGTGTTAGTCAAAATGAAGTCTGATTCATTGTTCTAACTATTCTAAATGAAAAGCGTGGCTGCCGAAAATCCGACAACCACGCTTTTAAGTGCAATACAGTTTTACCTGATTCAAGATTTCTTATAAATCATAAGTGCCGAATAGGTGTTTATACCGCCACTTGAATGGGCTGCATATTCTACATCAACGATATCGGCAGCTCTGATGCCCTGCTCAGCAATAAACTCGTTCATCTGCTCATCCAGCGACTTGTCAAAGTCATCCAACCCCGTGTATTGGAAGTGTTTTGTAAGTACTTTTTCCATTATATTGTTTGTTTAATATGGTAAATAATATCTATGACCTCATATACGCAGACAATAGGTAATGGATACATTTATTCTTCTCTTTTTATCAAATATTAGTGTGCATTGGTCACGTAAAAACTGGTGTTGGCTGTAAGTGTGTCCGTTGTGAAAGGGTTCTAATTGCCTCCATTGCTTTTTCTGCGACAGAAATTAATTGGTTTTATTCATTGTTACCGGCCTTGGCCAGTATATCCGTTAGATGGTCCCAGAACTTTTGTACCGAGCCAATGTGCAATCGTTCATCAGGGGAGTGCGCTCCTTTGATGGTGGGTCCAATGGAGATCATATCCAGTCCCGGGTATTTTTTTAGAAACAGGCCACATTCCAGACCGGCATGGATGGCTTTTACGCTGGGTTGGGTGTTGAATAGTTTCACATACGAATCGGTGGCCAGTTTCAGAATTTTGGATGATGTATCAGGTGCCCAACCCGGATAGCCATCGGAGTGTTCCACCGTGGCACCACCCAGCAGCAGTACGCTTTCTACCATCGAGGCAATATCGGTTTTGGCCGATTCCACCGAACTGCGCTGGCTGGTGGTGATAACTATTTTTTCACCATTGATTTTTATCGATGCCAGATTGGTAGATGTTTCAACCAGTCCGGCAATCTCCTTGTTCATGGCAATGACGCCATGCGGCAAAGCATATAGCGTGTTGATAAGCTGGTTGTGCAAGGTTTGTGTGAATACTTTTTCGGGCAGGGATGTTGATTCCAGCTGAATTTTTAAATCCGGCTCGGTAGCACCGAGTTCATCCTGAAGATCGGCAATAAGGCAGTTAACCAACACTCTTACGTCCTCTTTTTTGGAGTATGGCACTACGCCCGTGGCTGTTGCTTCGCGGGCTATGGCATTGCGTAGGTTGCCCCCGTGGATGTGTGAGAGACGAAAGCCAAATTCTCTGGTTGCCATCCAGAGGTAACGGTTTAGTATTTTATTGGCATTGCCCAGTCCACGGTGGATGTCGTCGCCGGAGTGACCGCCTTTAAGTCCGGAAACACTTACGGTGAATGCAAACGAGTTGGACGGGGTCGCTTCAAACTCTGCGTTGAGGTATCCAATGGTGTCAATCCCGCCGGCACAGCCAATGAATATTTCGCCTTCGTCTTCCGAGTCCAGATTGATGAGAAGCTTGCCGGTCAGAAAGCCCTCTTCCAATCCAAAAGCGCCGGTTAGTCCGGTCTCTTCGTCAACCGTGAATAGACATTCCAATGGGCCGTGCGCCACGTTGTCAGCTGCCAGTATGGCCAGCTGTGCTGCTATCCCAATGCCGTCATCAGCTCCCAGTGTGGTTCCTTTGGCTTTAATCCATTCGCCATCAATATAAGGTAATATGGGGTCGGTCATAAAATCGTGCACCACATCGCTGTTCTTCTCACACACCATATCGATGTGTGATTGAAGAATAATAGTCGGCCACTTCTCATAACCCGCAGTGGCTGGCTTGGTGATTAGCAAATTGCCGGTTTTGTCCTGACGCACCGGCAGATTGTGTTCCTTTGCAAAATTGAGCAGATACCGGATGATTCTTTCCTCATGTTTTGAAGGGCGTGGCACCTGGCAAATCTCTTCAAAATATTTCCAAATCGGTGCGGGACTTAAATTTTTCATCTTTTAGTTTGATTTTTGTAATTTGAAGATGGAGGCATACTTACGTGATTAAATCATTTTGAACCATGAGAACTTTCTGATTAATCGCATCTATCCATCTTAAATCTATTCATCTAAAATCTCACCATCTAATGGGATAGTTATAAGTTAATCTCCCTGTCTCTAAAGCCAAGTAAATAGAGGATAGCATCCAAACCAATGGTTGAAATGGAGTGGCGGGCAGATGCTTTTACTTTAGGTTTGGCATGGAATGCAATTCCCAGTCCGGCAATGCGCAACATGGGCAAATCGTTGGAGCCATCGCCTACGGCAATCACCTGGTCCAGTTGTATGTCTTCCTTAAAAGCAATAAGTTTAAGCAGTTCGGCCTTTTTGTTGCCATCGATGATTTCACCGGTATGGCGTCCGGTGAGCTTACCGTTGCTAATCTCCAGCTCGTTGGCAAACACGTAATCAATACCAAGTTTGGTTTTAAGGAAGTTGCCAAAGTAGGTGAAGCCACCCGAAAGTATGGCCGTGCGGTATCCGTATTTTTTCAAGGTGGCAAAGAGGCGCTCGGCGCCTTCGGTGAGGGGCAGGTTTTCTGCCACTTCTTTTAAAACGGACTCATCAAGACCTTTAAGCAGAGCCACGCGCTTTACAAAACTCTCGTTGAAATCCAGTTCGCCACGCATGGCCGCTTCGGTGATGGCACTTACTTCATCGTACACACCGGCTTTGCGCGCCAGTTCGTCAATCACTTCGGCCTGAATAAGGGTTGAGTCCATATCGAAGCAAACCAAGCGGCGACTGCGGCGATAAATATTGTCCTCCTGAAACGCAATGTCAACCCCTGTGGAGCCTGCTATGTCGATAAAGCAAGTCTTCATCTTCTCGATGTCTTTGGGTGTGCCTCTAACTGAAAACTCCACCACCGACTTGGAGTTACCATTTTTGTCGTTAAGCGGAATACGGCCACTCAATCGGGATATCACATCGATGTTGAGACCTTGATCCGAAATCTCTTTGGTGACGGCGGCCAGTTGCTGTGCTGTCAGTTTTTTCGATATCAATGTAACGATGAAACGCTCTTTGCCCTGATTGGCTACCCACTCATCGTATTTGTTTTCGGGAATTGGGGTGAACTTCACATTTAGCCCCACCTCGTAAGCTTTAAAAAGCAGGTCTTTAAGAATGGGTGACGACTCCGCCTTGGCAGGCACTTCGAAAAGAATGCCCAGCCCCAGGTCTTCGTGAATCACTGCCTGACCAATATCCAGTATGTTGACGTTGTAATGTGCCAGCACATCGGTGAGGGTAGAGGTAAGGCCGGGTTTGTCCTCCCCCGATATATTTAGCAGTATGATTTCTCTCTGTTTGTTCATTGAAAATTGTTGTTAGGTCTTTATAAGTTGGTGCAAAGATAGTAATTCGGAGTTATTTGTTTTCTAAATTGATGAATGGAAAGTTGGTTAGGAGACACCCTAAATTTGAGAGTTGTAATTCTACCATTGACGTAAGTTTATAACTCGTGCAAGTGCCATTTGGCAACCCATTGTATCCACCTCTTTGGCTACTTGCGTGAAACTGTCAATCGTCTGTCTGTTTAATAGTTTTGCAGGAGGTTTTTTCTGTTTCTTCGTGAGTAAGTATATCAATTCAACTAAAACCCTCATGAACTGTAAGTGATTCGCAAAACTGATAATGCCTTAAAGCGGATTAAGAGGTAGGGAATAGGTCGTTTTTTGCCAGATAAAATATCTCATCAATTTAAACGTAATTCTGCTGTAAATTAGTTTGACATATAAATTTTTACGTTGTAAATTGAATTGCTTTTACTAAAATGACATCAGTTACAAAAGAGAAAGAGTAGACTGAGAAATTAAAATTGCTACACGTTATTAATCCCTAAGATTTTAAAAGCCTCATTCATGTAGGATGGTTTGCTGTGTAAGGTGTTCTATTCCTTTATAATTTATTGCCAATATCAAAACCCTAATTGGCATAGATGATATAAATCTAAAACTTCAACTCTAAACTCAAAATTATGAAATTTGTTGTAATGACAGGTTCTCTCGTTTTTGTAGAGAAGATTTTGCAAGCTGGATTGGTTCCTGAAATAGTAGTAAGCTATAACCCAAATTACTACAAAGTGTCATTTACCAGAAATAAATTTATCACCAAAACGCTGGGCTATTTTAAGGGTCTGTTTGTGAGGTTGTTTAAACTGCCCGGTTACGAAATTTTTTGGTTGTGTAAAAAAAATGGAATAAAGGTGTGGCCTGAAGCTCTGGTAAATCATCAGAGTTTTGCTGACTTGCTCGTTAAGTTGGATGTGGATTATGCTTTTGTGTATAGCTTCAGAATATTAAAAGAGAGGATATTTTCTATTCCCAGGTTTGGCACTATCAACTTACATCCATCCTTGTTACCACTTCATAAAGGAGCCACGCCGCTTAATTGGATTATTTACCAGGGGGATAATGAAACTGGCTTTACAATACACTACATCACAAAAGAGATTGATGGTGGCGATGTTATTGAACAATTTCGCGTTCCTCTATCCGGATTAATGACTTCTGAGACTTTAACCCAATATGTAACACAAATTGGTTCCGATTTATTCGTTCGTTTTATAATCAAGCTAATCCACCAAGGCCCACCTTACAAAGTTATTAATACTAAAAATCAAGAAGGCTCATACGAAAAGCCTTTTGATAACCAGGTTTGCGAGATTAGTTCTGTATATACTTTGGAAAAAATCAACAGAGTAATCCGGAGTTCGGGAGGGAGAGCTTTTTTTGTGTATAATGGCAAAAAATATAAAGTTCTATATGAAGTTGAGCTTGAAAATAATCCTGGTTTGGATACTTCTCCTTCAATGGTTGAAGGAAATATTTACATCAAAAATATTGAAGGAAAAGATATTTTGTTAGTGGTAAGTAAGAATGTTGTTGTCAAAAGGGAAGTTTTAGCAAAACGATTAAGGCGCTCGGTAAGAAGACTTGTTAATCAATAGAACCGAAGATTAATGCATTCACTCATTGAGGCCTATCATTGGTTTGCACCTTCGCCAATGTATCACACAAATAATTATATTTACACAGCCAATGGTAACCGAACGCGCTACAGTGGTGGATTTATTTACGAAGGCAACACCCTAAAGCAAATACAGCACCAAGAGGGTTATGTTGACATGAGTGGAGGTGCGGTATATCACTACTACCTTAAAGACCATCTGGGCAACAACCGCATGGTAGTGAACCAAACAGGCGCAGTAGTGCAACAAACCGACTACTACCCATTTGGCATGGCATTTAACAAAGCAGGCAGTGCCGACAATAAATTCCTTTACAACGGTAAAGAACTACAAGAAGACTTGATTGGAAATGGTTTGCTGGATTGGTATGATTATGGAGCCAGAATGTATGACCCGGAATTAGGGCGTTTTCATTCTCGCGATCCTCTAGCTGAATACCGATATAATATGACACCGTACCATTATGTGATGAATAACCCGATGAAATTCATTGACCCAAATGGGTTACAGGAAGAGGAGCCGGAAGTTATAGTTCACGTAAGTTTACCGGAGGTAACAGTAACTGCGCCGGCGCCATCTAATAATGTTTCATGGCTTTGGAGCTTCTTTACTTATAGTCAACGAGGAGGATATCATCTTTCAGATCCTAACGGGAATCCAAATTATAGCAATCCATTTACAGCGCTACACACAGAGTATGTGCCCAATGCTTTGAGATTGATTAGTCTAATTGGAGGGTTTGGTAGTGCAAAAGGAGTTAATAGGGGTTCTCGATTTAATGATGGAATATCGAAATCTGTTGGTAAAGCATCTGAAATTGGCATAACTTCAGACCTTGATATTAAGAAAAGTACAACTGGTGAGAAAACAGTAGAGACCGATGGAAGTGGTCAAACAAAGAATATTGAGATAGCGAAGGAGAGGGAAGAGAAAGTTGTAAAAAAAGAAGAATCAGGTGTAATTGTTACAATCGCAGACGATACTGCATCTTATTACAATAATGCTTGGGCAAAAGAAGGATATTTCAAGTCTAGGTTGCATTATCCTGGAGACACAGTTGACATTACTGATACAAATAATAGACCAATAAAAATTTATCCATCACGATGAAGAAGAGTAGAATTATAGGGATTGGAATCCTCTCAATGTTTATTTTGTTTTTGGCATGTCGCAGTTCTGTTAAAGACTATGATGAAAATGGGTGTCTAAAAACAATAAAAACAAGTTTGGGAGATAATATTTGGGAAATGGAGTATTACTACCCTAATGGGTTGTTAAAAGCAAAAGGCAAATATAAAGATAGTACAAAAATTGGTGTCTGGAAAGAATGGTATTCTGATGGTCAAGAAAAGTGGCATGGAGCATATCAGGATGGATTTAGAGTTGTAGAGGTGCATCAACAAGAACCAGTTATAATTCTTTCTGGTAAGAATAATGCGTTGTCTGCAGGACAAGCAACAGGTGTAAAAATACTTGTTGAAGGATTGCACCCAGAAGATGCCGCTTATAGTATCAATAATGGAGTTATGGAAAAACGTGTTGAGGATACAGCATCAGATATACATATAATACCAGAAAGAAAAGGAGAATTAAAGATAAAGGTGTATGCATTAAACTTTAGAGTTGACTATTTTATTGGAGAAATTACTTTATCTGTTGAATAACTCTGCTCGGCGTAGTCTTGTGTGTTAGAATATGCGTTGGGTGACTACTCCGTTCGCGCCGATTTACAATCGGGGCGTCTTGGTCGGTATAATTGGAGCGGATTTAAGGTGAAAAAGGTACGAGTTGCAAACTCGCACCAACGGCGCCAACGGCGTACAAAGAATTGAAAATCGACGTAGCTCCGTTCGCGCCGATTTGCAATCGGGGCGTCTTGGGAATCGGAAAGGATGGCGCGTATTTAAAGTGAAAGCGGCAGAGCCGAGCGGTAACTCAGGCTTTGCTTTAAATCATCGAATTACAAATAGTTTTTATAGAAATTCTTATCTTGTATAACCCAAACCTTAATTCTATGTCCGATAAATACAAGATTTACGACAATAGCAAAGCCTATTTTTTAACCTTAACAGTAGTTGGCTGGATTGATGTTTTTACTCGTAAAAGCCACAAACAAACACTTTTTAATTCGTTACGGTATTGCCAGAAAGAAAAAGGGCTAGAGCTTTATGCTTATTGTTTAATGCCAAGTCATCTACATATTATCGCAAAGGCGGCATCAAAGCAGGATACATTATCAGAAATTTTGCGGGATTTTAAAAAATTCACCTCTAAAGCTATTGTTCAGGCAATAATTAATGAACCGGAAAGTCGGCGTGAATGGATGCTATCTTACTTTAAAAAAACCGCCGAGAACCTTAAAAACGTAAAAGATTATAAATTCTGGCAAGATGGTAATCATGCAGAGATAATAGAATCCAATAAGTTTTTTGACCAAAAGCTAAACTACACTCATAATAACCCCGTAGCAGAGCAAATCGTTGAAAGACCAGAAGATTATTTATGGAGTTCGGCACGCAATTATGCAGGGTTGAGTAGCTATTTGGATATTGTAAAAGAATCGGTAAAGTTGGAGTGCATTTAAGGTGAAAGTGGCACGAGTTACAAACTCGCGCCAACGGCGTTTCAAGAGACAGAAGATCTATATTATCAGAAATATTCAAGCAGCAAATTCATAAGTAGAATTAGCATTACGCTTGTTGGCTTATGAAATAAACGTGTATTGTTTTTGCAAAGAAATATAGAAGTAAATCCATATGAAAAGAAATCAAAAGGATAAGACATCGTTAAAGGCATATTTAGAAGATAATATTACCCTTTTAACAGTGTTTGGTCTATTCAATTCATTGATGATATTTTCAATCTCATTAATAGACCACATTGCTTTATCAATGATATTGTCATTTTTATTTATGTCGATGTCGGTGATAGTATTAATTGAGATATTGAAATATCTTGATTTTAAGAAGCCATCAATTACATTATTAGCTTTTAATTTGGCTTTAACCTTAACCACATTATTTATTATAGCATATTGGATATATGGGTTTAAAGGAATTTGGCTGCATATGCCATTTATTACATTACCAATTATTACAATCGTTTCTTTGGCATTAGCATCAGTAATTGTATTTAAGTTTGGAACGAAAATTATTGATTATCTTGTAACTATAGAGATAAGAATCATTCGGGTTTTAGTAGGATTAGGACTATTAGGTATTTGGTATGGTATTTCTCTTATAATCGGGTTTTCACTTTTATGGTTATTTAAAATTTCTCATATAGTTTTAAATTTCGTTTCTTTATGGATTGAAACGAACCATATCCGTTAGTGCGAATCTGTGATTCGTGCTAAATTACCAGCTCCGCTTGGCGTAGTCTTGTGTGTTAGAATATGCGTTGGGGATAAATTCTTCTTTGGCGTTGAACGCAAGGTTTTTCAGCAATTGCGTGTTTAATAAATTAGATAAGGTTGCCGTTTGAGGTTATAGGCTTCAAGCTCTTCCTGCCACGATTGTCGTATTTCGGCTTCTGTGTGTCCGTCCTCAATTTGTTTTAACAGCTTGTCGTTGCCAGCCAGCAGGTTGAACCAACGGCGCCTTGATGTGAACGATTTGTCTCTTCCGGATAGTTCGTAAAACCTGATGTAAAAGTCCAATGTGAATCGCTGCTCTTCTGCATACAGATGGCGCAAGTCTTCGCCGTAGCAGAGTTTTCCTTGCTGTAGCGGCTCCTTTGCCATGCCCGGAATGCTCTCCGGCGTAAAGGTGAAAGTGCCAAATTTTGGATCGGGATAGCCAATGACCTGGAAGGGAAAGTAGGTGCCACGGCCGATGCTCACATTGGTAGCTTCAAAAAAACAGAGCGAAGGATAAAGGCGAATGGACAGGTCGTTGGGCAGGTTTGGCGATGGGGGAATGGGCAGTGAATAGGCCATCTGTTTGTTGTAGTGCGCCACCGGAACAACGGTTAGTTGGCATTGTACCGCTTGGTTAAGCCATCCTTCTCCGTTAATCATCAGTGCCAGCTCGCCCACAGTCATGCCGTGCACAATGGGAATCGGATGCATCCCCACAAAAGATGTAAAGCCGGGTTGCAGCACCGGTCCGTCGATATAGTCGCCATTTGGGTTGGGGCGATCTAACACAATCATGGGGATATTAAGTTCGGCACATGCTTCCATCATATAGTGCATGGATGAGATGTAGGTGTAAAATCTGACGCCCACGTCCTGAATGTCGAATATCACCACATCAAGCCCTTCCATCTGTTTTGGTGAGGGCTTTTTGCTGTTTCCGTAGAGTGAAACAATGGGGCGCCCGGTGGAGGTGTCCACGCCATCTTTTATGTGCTCACCCGCGTCGGCATCACCTCTGAATCCATGTTCGGGTACAAAAATGCGATCCACGTTCACATTAAGCCGCAAAAGAGTATCCACAAGGTGCACACCATTCATTACTGCCGTATGGTTGGTGAGGATGCCCACTTTTTTGCCTTCTACAAGGTGTAGCCACTGGTCAAAGCGCTCTGCCCCCGGCGTGATGGGCGATGGGACTTCTTTCGCAGCAGGATGCTGGGCGCAACCAATCAAAAGCATCGTCAGTGCTGCAATCACTTTTAATGAATGTGTTAACAGAGTCTTCATGGTATTTCTATTGAGTGTTTTTTATGCCGAAAGTGGGATTGACGCGCAGAAATCTGATAACCAAAAAACCGGGAATTGTACAAATCATCACCCAGATAAAGAACGAAGCGTATCCAATCTGTTCCTGAATCCATCCCGAAACCATTCCGGGAAGCATCATGCCCAGCGCCATCAGTCCGGTACAGATGGCATAATGTGATGTTTTGTTTGGCCCTTCGGAAAAGTAAATCATATACAGCACATAGGCGGTAAAACCAAATCCGTAACCAAATTGCTCAAGCGCCACCGATGCTGAAATAAGCCACATGCTCTCGGGCATGGCATGTGAAAGGTACACATAGGCCAGATTGGGGAGGTTGATGGCCAGCGTCATTGGAAGAAGCCAGAATTTCAACCCTTTTATTGAAATCACAATACCGCCCAGAATGCCACCCAGCGTGAGGGCTATCACCCCAATGGTGCCATAGATGAGGCCTACGGTGCTTGTTTCAAGAGCCAATCCGCCTGCCTCAACAGCATCAAGCATAAAGGGCGATGCCAGTTTTACGAGCTGTGCTTCGCCCAGTCTGAAGAGAAGCAGGAATGCCAGCGCTACGCCAATATTCTTTTTCTGAAAGAAGGAGATGAACGTCAGACCGGTCTGTCTCGCCAGTTCTGCTATTGTGTCTGTGTTACCGGGTTTGTCGTCTGCCGGACGCGGTAATATGTAGCGGTGAAACAGCGAAAAGAGCACGAATGCGGCTGAAATTACCAGAAACGTAAGTCGCCAGGCGCCTTTAATGCCCGATGTGGTTTCCAGATATCCGGCCAGAATAATGAGAATGCCTTGGCCAAAAATCATCGCGATTCGGTAAAATGTACTACGGATGCCTACAAAGAGTGCCTGTTCATGCGCTTTAAGCCCCATCATATAGAACCCATCGGCAGCAATGTCGTGGGTGGCAGAGCTAAAAGCCAGAAGCCAGAAAAATGCCAGTGTAAACTGAAAAAACGAATCGGTGGGGATGGTGAATGCCACACCGGCCAACCCAGCGCCGGTCATCAGTTGCATCGTAACAATCCACCAACGCTTGGTCTTAAGCAAATCCACCAATGGACTCCAAAGCGGCTTAATCACCCAGGGCAGATAGAGCCAACTGGTGTAGAGGGCAATGTCGGTATTGGATACATCCAGTCGTTTATACATGATAACCGAAACCGTCATTACCATCACATAGGGCAACCCTTGTGCAAAGTAGAGTGAAGGTATCCATGCCCAGGGGGAGTGTTTTTTCATTAATGACATTTTAATGCTTATGAAGGTCTACAGTTGCCTGCTTTTGACCACAATGATTTTGTTTTCTTGATTGATATTCAGAATGGTTATTCGTTTCAACCATACACCCGTTTGGTAATAGCTTCTTTAAAATAGTGGCTTAATATTTTCCGGTAATCATATCCTTTAGCGCTCATCACAGCGGCACCAATCTGGCAAAGCCCCACACCGTGTCCCCATCCTGCACCGGTGAGGATGAACTTATCTGGAATACCGTTCTGTTCGTCCTGCTTATCAACTACAAAATCGGAGCTGTATAGATGTGAGGGCGAAAGTGCTTTGCGGATTTCAAGTTCTTTACCTATTACAAACGACGATTGACTGCCGGTTATTTTTAGCTTGGTGATTCTGCCCGACACACCCCTTTCCAGCGGCTCCAGATTGAGCACATCGCCTACATCGATATCTGTTTTGGTTTTCAGAAGGTTTTTTATCTCGAGTTGCGATAATTCGCGTGTCCACCTGAAAAAGTCCGGCGTCTCCTGGTCATAGTCATTTAAAATCTGCGAGAGAATTTGCTTGTCGCTGGTGTTGCAAAAGCAGTCCGGAGCGGTTCTAATCCATTCCTTGGCATTGATTTCCTGTGTCATGTCCATATTGTAGCCTTCCGGAATATTCTCACTGTCAACTACCATGGCCAGGTATGGGTGGTTTATCGGTTCCCAGGTGTTTTCAAAAAGTTCGGAGATACCACCGCAGCATTTTGAAAATCTGGCGTCGCAAATTTTATTGTTGAAAAGCAAGACCTCGCCGAATGTGGCCTCAATGGCTTGCTTCACGGCTTTTGTTGATGCTTTGGTAATACCCTGATAGCGCTGGCAGTGGTCGTCGGCACACACATCAAAATGGGCGTGGTCTTCGCGGTCGTACCAACGGATGCGTTCGCCCGGTTTTTCGATGGTGGTGGTGTAATGCCCCGTTTTTTTTACTTCTTCACCTTTTTCAATTTGTGCCAGCAGCCAACTGCGTGAAATTACGGCATGGGCTTTCAGTAGCTCCATCGATGAGGTGGCACTCATCTCCGAAGAAATTACGCTCAGCAGATAATCCTCCAGCGGCAGGATGTTGATGGCTCTCACCCTATCGTTTTCTGCAATAAAGCGCAGCGTACCCCTGAATTTCTGGTCTTCCTTCCTTTCCCAGTGGAAATTGATGCCAATCAACACACCCATCAAATCAAAATCTGCACTGTTGTATTCCTTCGGGACCAGGTCAACCGGCTGTTTGGCTGTCACGATTGTATCGCCAACGTGCAGCATCACCTCTTCGCCTTTCAGAATAGCCACGCCTTCTCCCTCGAGTGCCATTTCGTGGTTTTTAAGGTAAAATGGCCCATTGAGGCGAAAACGGATGGTGGTGGCCGATAAGATGCCTACTTGTATCTCTGGTTGTATGGTCATACGGATATGTTTTGGATTAATGATGCCCACGCTTCAGCATCGGGTACAATTTGTCTGAACAGGTCACTTATTAATGCCTCATCCATCTTATAAAAATCCTGCTCACGCGGGGTTATTAACACACCTCCCAGGTCAACGGCTGCCGGACTGAATAAAATCTGTTCGTCGCCCTCCATAAAATACTGTGCCGGACGATGCGCTTTTCTGGGAAAGATGACTAACACATAGTCACCCTCTTTTTTCCAGGCCAGCAGGTTAATCATTGGTTCCGGCAGCGATGGTTGCATGCTGGCCAAAATGTGATAGATTTTTTCGAACTCGATGGCTATGGGCTCAACTTCCTTACTGCTTAATACGATGGCCTTTCGCAATCCGTCATCCATGGAATGCATGGTAAAGCTGCCATTTTGTGTGATGGGATTTAGCGGGAGGTTCTCAAAATCGCTTTCCACGGGCATAAAGCCTTTATTACCGGCCTGAAAGTGAAAATGGTCGGGTGCCGATGCGCCACATGCCGGGCCGTTATAGAAAACCACATATTCATCCAGGGTTTCGGCCAGTTGCAGCATATCCTGTATTCTACCATCAATTCGCTGGTCTGTGTGACTGATTCCGGTAATGGTCAGGTGCTTTTTAAAGATGGGGAAGGGGTTGATTAAAATCCGGTAATTTTTTTCAAATGGGACGCTCTGCTGCTCCGTGGGACGGTTTTCATCACACAAAAAACATTTGCGGGCGGCAATGGATTGTGCATCCGTTTTGGCCGATGACGAGACCATGCGTTCCGGGTTGAACTGAATGCGCAGGGCTGTGCCATTGGCAAACCGGCACTCACGGGTAATGACTTTCGCCAATCCGTCGAAGTTTTTCTTTGCCAGCGGCCAATTTTGGCACTGTTCAGCCAAAAGCTCTTCCACCTGAATCCGGATGGGTTTATTCATCTTGTCTGATTGTTTTTGGCGATTCTGGCTTTGAGTTCGATGGTTCGGATGCGGTCTTTATACAGGTTATGGCCGTTCAGGTTACCGATGTCGAGCGAAGCATCGGAATTTTCGTCCCATCTGCGGCAAAGGTAAAGCGGCTCATAAAGTCGTCCAATCTGGTAATCGCGCGAAATTCTAAGACCAAGCGCATAGTCCTCGCCGTAGCTTGTGTTGGGCACTTTTATTTTTCTGAGGATGGGCGTATAGAAAGCACGAGGCGCACCCAGACCATTTATTCTCAGGGCGTTGTTGCGTCCATTGTCCGGTGTCCATTCCCTATGGTCGATGATGCCGGGAGGTATCTCTTCCAGTTTAAAATTGACCATCTGATAGGAGCCTACCACCATGGCACATTTCTGTTCGTAAAAGGATTTTACAATTGTATCAACCACCAAGTCGTTGATGTAGAGGTCGTCACTATCGAGCTGGATGGCAAACTTTCCGCATAGCGGGTGAAAAACGCCAGCATTCCAGCAGCCGCCAATTCCCAGGTCGTGTCGGTCGGGTATCACATGTATGAGGCGTTCATCTTTTTTTGCGTAGCTGCTCAGGAGTTCCGTGGTGCCATCGGTTGAGTGGTTGTCAACCACAATGAGGTTAAAGTGAAAATCTGTTTTCTGGTTCAACACCGATTTGATGGCGTCTTCGATGGTTTTGATGCGGTTTCGAACCGGAATAATGACAGAGGCCTCGTTGTGAAACGATTCGCTGTCAAAGTCCACATCTTTAAACAGCGGAGCCAGCCATCCACCAATAACTTTCAGGTGTTCCGTGCAGGCATCTTCCATCTCAATTTGCACCGCTCTGTTTTTCGGGTCTACGTAATCAAACATCTTTTCGCCCGATAAACGTACGTCGGTCTCCATTTCGGTATATAGAAATTCGGGAAGTCTCACCAATGCGTGATGCTGCGAAATTCTTAACCTTAAATCGTATAGTGCCGCAAACTGATAGGTGTTTGTCATTGCCTCCGCAGCAGACTGCATGGCTTTGGTATTGATGAGCAAAAGCGAACCAAAATCAAAATCGTCTCTCAAACTGCCTTCCTGATAATCAATGACCGGATGCGGCATGGTTACACCGTTTTTTATCCTGTAATGGTCGGCATAGAGAATTCCTGCGGAGGTGTCATCGGCCACTTGAAGCATGCGGTGCAGGGCAAATGAACCTGTTTGCAATGGCAGGTTTTTGGTATAGATGAGTGCGTAGGGTGTTTTGCACCGTTCGGCCATCGCTTTTATGGCACCGGTGGTTTGCATCGATGGTTGCTGAATCCATCCAGCGATCTCGTTCAACGTCAAATCTTCTGGCGCCTCCGGCCCTACAATAAAAATGTCTGCCACACAATCTGTGGTCTGGAGATCCTTAACGGTTTGACGGATGTTGTTTGAGTTGCCTGCTTCAATAAAACAGGTTATTTGCTTTTCCATTTGTTGCGGATATGTAATTCTCGAAAAAAAGGTAAATTAGTGCCGTCAGGTTATGTTTGGTTGATGTCATCCATAACCATCAGGGCTTTCCAAAAATATAACATTTTTCACAGAAGCGTATCGTTAAGGCAGTGAACTGTTCTGAAAACGATAATGCATCAATACGCAAACTTATGATACTCATTGCCGACAGCGGCTCAACCAATACGGATTGGGCATTGATAACCCCATCCGGAGAGGTGGAAAGGCAGACAACTCCGGGGATTAATCCTTTTTTTCAGACGGGGGATGAGATTTTTGCTTCCATCAGCAAAGAGGTAACTTTACAGGTAAAGGGAGTTCACCAGGTATTTTTTTATGGTGCAGGCTGCGCCAACGATGAGAAGCGGGAGTTGGTGCGCAACGCAATTGTCCGTGCCTGGCAGGTTAGTCGGGTTTTTGTGGATAGCGACCTGATGGCAGCAGCACGTTCTCTGTGTCAGCGCCAGCGTGGGATTGCGGCCATACTGGGTACGGGCTCAAACTCATGTTTTTATGATGGAATCACCATTGTAAACCATGTGTCTCCCTTGGGTTATGTGTTGGGCGACGAGGGTAGTGCCGCGGTTTTGGGGCGAAAATTGGTGGCCGATGTGCTAAAAAAACAGCTTCCTGAGTCGGTCTGTCGCAGGTTCTGGGATTTTTACCGCAGCACACCGGCAGACATACTCGACCGGGTGTACAAGCAACCTTTTCCCAACCGTTTTTTAGCCGGGTTTGCCCATTTTATTCATCAAAATATTTATGATGAGTCTCTTCGCCGATTGGTGCGTGGCAGTTTTGTGGAGTTTTTTGAGCGCAACATCAGCCAATATGAATCGGCCATTGAGCAACCGGTGAATTTCACGGGCAGTACGGCCTGGTATTTTAGCGAACTGTTGCACGAGGCTGCTGAAATTTCCGGCTTTAGAGTGGGTACCATCTGTCAAAATCCAATGGACGGGCTGGTTGCTTTTCACATTGGTGCTACACCAGGCATCAAATAGAAAAAGGGCCATCTTTTCAGACAGCCCTTTATCGGTAAATTATATTTTAGTTGTTATTCGGCATGTTCGGCCAACCAGCGTTCCGCATCAATGGCAGCCATACATCCTGAGCCGGCAGCTGTAACGGCCTGACGGTAAATCGGGTCTTGAACGTCGCCACAGGCAAACACGCCGGGCACGTTGGTTTTGGCACTGCCGGGCACTGTTTTGATGTAACCCACATTATCCAACTCCAGATAGTTGCTGAATATGTCTGAATTTGGCTTGTGACCAATTGCCAGGAAGAAACCATCAATTTTGATTTTCACCTCTTCCTCTTCGGGGGTACCTTTTTTCTTCACCAGCACAGCGCCTTCAACCACGCCATCGCCAAAAAGTCCTTGGGTTTGGTGCTCCCAAAGAATCTCAACGTTTTTGGTTTTGAATACCCGCTCCTGCATCACTTTTGAGGCGCGCAGTTCGTTACGACGAACGATTAGGTACACTTTGTTACAAAGTGCTGAAAGGTAAAGGGCTTCTTCGGCGGCTGTGTCGCCACCGCCAACTACTGCCACATCTTTTCCGCGATAGAAAAAGCCGTCGCAGGTGGCGCAGGCCGATACGCCGCCGCCGGCATATTTGGCTTCATCTTCCAGACCCAGGTACTTGGCTGTTGCTCCTGTGGCAATAATTACGGCTTCGGCTTCAATGATTTTTTTATCGTCGATGGTGATTTTAAACGGACGCTGCGAAAGGTCGGCTTTGGTGGCCAGTCCCCAACGCACCGAGGTGCCAAAACGCTCAGCTTGCTTTTTGAGATCTTCCATCATTTCGGGACCGGTAATTCCGGTGGGATATCCGGGGAAGTTTTCTACTTCGGTGGTGGTGGTAAGCTGACCGCCCGGCTGTAAACCTTCATACATTACCGGTGAGAGGTTGGCACGTGCGGCATAAATGGCAGCTGTATATCCTGCCGGTCCTGAACCTATAATCAGAACCTTAACTTTTTCAATATCAGTAATCTCTTTTTCTTGATTAGAACCTTTGTCAAGGTTATCCATTTTTCCAAAAAGCGCCATAATATATAAATATTTAGATGTTTTGATTTAACGATGCAAAAATGCAATTTTAATTTTAATAAACAAAACCTCCGGCTTTAGCTCCTCAGCACAGCCGCAAATGATTTGGAATTGCCTGCCACAAATATACGCTCTATGCACACAGGGCTATTGCTCTTCCCTATAACTTAAATTGATTACTCATAACCATTTCCAATAAATACCAGTTTGCTACTGGCAACGGAAATGCCGCCCACCAGACCAAGTCCTCCATCTACATTGGAGTGTATTTTTATGGGATCTACAATTGGAAGGTCATAATTGTATTCAGCCACTACCCGACTGCGCAGATAGTCAAAATAGTCCTGCGAATGGCTAAGCAACATAAAGTTGAGTTCCCGCTTTTCTATTGCACCAACAGGTTTGGTATAGGCTTCGGGCAGTCTGACTTTCAACTCATAGGTGGTGCCATTTATCAGGTGGTCTGCAAAGGAGCCATGAAAATCGATGCCTCCCATAAGGCTGCCTTCCTGGTCACGGATATAAAATACGGGGTCGTCTTTAAAGTATTTTACCTGTTGCACGGTATTGCCATTTCCATTGCTCAGGGTTTCTGTTATTATTAGCTGATAGAAATTCTTGGTGTGGATGGGATCGGTAAAGATGATGGTGCAAAGTAAAAAGGGTCGTATGGCACCATCAACATCAGCCGATTGAATGATTTCATATTTTAAATCTTCTATTTCGATGGCTTGCGGAATTGTAGTGATGCCTTCAACGCGATTGCCTCTGCCGTCGCGTGCGCGTAGTTCAAATAGATCTCCTTCCTGAATCTGAATATCGGGACGTTTTGCCCATAAATCTCTAAATGGATAGGCAAATGAATCCACTCTCACGCCATTTTGATACACTACTATAAAACCATCATAAACGCGCTCAAAATCATCAACCGATGAGTGACTCACACTGCGACTCAGATGCACCGAAAAGACTGAATCTGGTGTCAGAAATGAAAACATCACCAATCGGCCGCCACCATCCTTAAGCTTCAGGCTCAGGTCGCTTTCGCAACTGGTGGTAGCCAATATCAGAACCATTGTGAGAATATAAAACAGACGTTTTGCCATTGTGCTTTTTGTGCAGTTTCGCATGTGAATTTGCGGATAAACCATTTTATCACTTGATGTTATTATCTCTGTAAAATTATCCTTTTTCGGCAATTTCTTCAAGCAATGGCCGGTTTAGTATATGGATATGTTTCTCTTCCAGTTTCAGAATGCCGTCTCTTTCAAGAGACTTGAGGAGTTTAACCGCACTTTCTGTTGATATACCTGCAAAATCACCTAGCTCTTTGCGGGTGAGATGTGAAAACAGGTCATAAGCGCTAAACTCATCGCTGCTGAGGTATAACAAGGCTCCCGCCAATCTGCCATTCATCTGTTTATACATCAGGTTGCGGATGCTGCCAAAAAGCATCTGGTTTTGACCGCAATACTTACGAATAATGTTAAAAGCAAATTGTCCGTTAGTCTGTATGAGTTTTTCAATGGTTTGTTTTTCAACTAAAAAAGCCTGTGTATCAGTAAGTGCAATGGTGGTATAGTTAAAGGTGTTTTTCCCGAAAACGGTCGATAATCCAACAAATTCGCCCTCTTTAACCAGTCGCAGATTGAAGTTTTTATCTCCTTCCTCCAGGTGTTGTTTGGCTATTCCCTTTACAATGAAAAGGATGTAGGATGCAAATGTGCCTTGTTTGGTGAGGTTTTCGCCTTTTCGAAACAGTACTTGCGTTTTACTCTCTCTCACCAAATCGAGTTCGGCACCTGCCAGCAGGTGAAAGCATGGAGCGTTTACATCGCATATAAAGTCGTTGTCTTGTTCCTGAATGGTTCTCATCGATGGTTTTGCGTTGAATATCTTGTTGATAGATAGCTATATGCGTGTGATTTAGATTTGCATCAATAAAAAAGTTGATGCAAATCAACTCAAACACTGTTTTCGTCGAGAGGTAAATTTAACGAAAAAATTGGTGGGTGCAGTAGCTTTGTATTGTCAATCCCAAACGGGGAATGCAGATAAGTTAAACAGTTAATATTTTATATCATGTTGTACACAAATTTAAAACACATCGACACTGCCGAGCAGCACGCAAAAATTATCAATGAGAACGAGAATGTTATGGTATGTTGCGGTAGAATGGGTCCCATGTGCATTCCTGTTTATGGAATTATGGAAGAGTTGGAGGGCGAGTATGCACACGTGAAATTCTTCGATATGGCATTTGACAGCCCCGAAGCCCATGTAATACGAAACCTGCCTGAAGTACGCGGTTTTATGGGAATTCCGTTCACCATTTACTACAAAAACGGTAAAGTGGTTAAAGCTACATCGAGCATTCAATCGCGCGATCAGGTGACTTCTATCTTGAATGAGAAATTTGGCGAACCTGTAAACGCATAATCATGGCACAAAGCAATCATTACGATGCAATAGTGATTGGGGGCGGACCCGCAGGGCTCACGGCAGGTATTTACCTCTCGAGAGCCCGGGTGAAAACCCTCGTCCTGAGCGAAGGCACCGTGGGAGGCCAAATGGTGCTTACCCACGAAATTGCCAACTATCCCGGAGTGGAATCAATCAACGGATACATGCTGGGAAACATCATGAAGAACCAGGCTCAGCGGTTTGGTTGTGACATCAAATCCAATATCGGCATCGAACGCATGGAGCTGAATGGCGAACAGAAGCAGGTGCTGCTCTCAAACGGTGCTATTTATAGTGCCGATGCATTGGTTTTAACACCGGGTGGCAGAAGTCGTACTTTGGGAGTTCCCGGTGAGGAGGATTACAAAGGCAAGGGCATCTCTTACTGCGCTACCTGTGATGGTGATTTCTTTACTGGTAAGGAGATTGTGGTGGTGGGTGGCGGCAATTCAGCACTCGAAGAGGCTGTGTCGCTCACCAAATATGCCACAAAAGTAACAATTGTGCATCAGTTTGACCATTTTCAGGCCTTCGAACATGCAGTGGAAGAGGCGCGCGCCAATCCCAGGATAAATTTTGTCATGGAATCAAAGGTGACTGCGTTCTATGGTGGTGAAAACCTCGAAGCTGTGGATATTACAGATTTGAAATCAGGAAAGGTGGAGCGGTTCAAAACCGATGGAGTGTTTGTATTTATTGGTTACGTGCCCAACACCGAATTTCTGAAAGGAAAACTGAACTTGAACAAGTGGGGTGAAATTGTGGTCAGCTCTGATATGGAAACAAGCCTTCCGGGCGTTTTTGCTGCCGGCGATGCCATAGCCAAACGCTATCGTCAGGTAACTACTGCTGTGGGCGATGGCACGGTGGCTGCGCTGGCGGCTTCCAATTATATCCATCAGATGAAAATGAAAAAGAAAGCACCACTCGAAAATGTGCTTGCTTAAGTAATGTTTTTCATCGGATAGCACATATTGTATCATTCAGTAAGATTTAAGGAGTCTGATAGATAGACACCTCTGGGATTATGATTTGATATCACCCAATTTAACGCCTCTCATCATTCAACTTCTATCCATCTCATCATCTAAAATCTAACCATCTTTTTATCACTTATGAGTCCTTTCTATTATGGCCTTTTGGCCTTTATCTTGATTTTTGTGGGGTATGCTTATCTAAACTACCGCCGTGTAAAGTATTTGGCATCACTCGCTGATAGCAAAAAAATAGCTAACTTAACGGATGATGATTTTAAGAAGATGACTTCATCTGGTGTTGTGCTCATTGATTTTTGGGCATCGTGGTGTATGCCTTGTAAGATGATGGCGCCGGTGCTTAGTCAGGTGGCCGATTCTCTGGATGGGGAAGCTTTGGTAGCAAAGGTTAATGTGGAAAATCACCAGCACCTGGCGGAGCACCATAAAATCAAAAGCATCCCAACATTGATTTTGATGAAAGATGGGAGGGAGGTGGAGCGTTTTGTGGGGGTGAAAAGCAAAGATTTTCTGTTGGACAGAATAAAAAAAATGTAGCATGGCACACAATACGCCAGCTTATGAAGGGTGATATTTGTGTGATGGAAGAATAGCGTGCTTAAGAGGTTGACAGAGTATATTTTTTATGATTCTCTCTCTTTTTTCTGACCTGTTGTTGCAGAGGTAGTTAATTTTGCCTATTTTAAAATCGGGTTTGATTTCAATACCTAAACTATTAATCCTGATGATTATGAAGAAAGGCGAAGTTTTACTGATAGATCTGGATTTTGAGTACAAACTCTGGAAAAACAGGCTGAATAGCTACATAAAAGAGATTCAGATTATTAAGTCGAGGAGCAGGGAAGTCTCGGAATGTCGGCCTGGAAAGGAGCTAAACTCCGTGGAACTGATGGTGCTTGATGAGCACGAAACGGAGTTGAATCAATTGTTGAACCGTATCAAGGTACAGGAACAGGAGATGCAGTATTACAATAAGGATTTCCCCATTACGCATGACCATCAATATGTTACCGACCACCACAAAATACGCGAAAAAATTGATAGGCTCTGCTCCATACATACCGAGCGTGTGGATGACCTTATTGATGCACTAGGCATCTAAAAAAAACAAGGCCGGATGGAAGCATTTTTGCAATCTTCCGGCCTTAATTTATCAATTGGCATAAATGGTTTCGCGCAGCGCAGTCCAATGGGCATCCGTCATTCTGCCCGGTGT
This sequence comes from Alkaliflexus imshenetskii DSM 15055, assembly GCF_000517065.1. GTDB lineage: Bacteria > Bacteroidota > Bacteroidia > Bacteroidales > Marinilabiliaceae > Alkaliflexus > Alkaliflexus imshenetskii. Next base: position 3,475,545 of record NZ_KI912105.1, read on the forward strand.
AAACAGGCATATACCGGCAGCGCCATTGTCCATGGATGCTTTAATTGCTACCCTTAACTCATCCGGTGTGAGGCCATGGTTTTCAGGGTCTGCTTGTTTGTGTCTGTTTTCAGGGTCGGGGCAGATAAAAAGACCACTGTAAAGCGGAAACTTACCTCCCAACGATTCAACACCCTCTCTGGTTACATCTCCAACCCAGGCTGCATCTTCCAGATAAAAATCGTTATAGTTCATTGGGAATACAGCATCCAAATTCCATAAATCCCATTCCTGACGCACAATTTGTGAAGCAACCGAGTGTGGTCCCGGAAATACGGCAGCGGTAATTTCTTTACCTGATTCAAGCACGGATTGCGCCAAACGGTTTACCAGGTTGGTAATCAGGTTGCGCCTAAACTGCTTCCACTCTTCCACTTGCGATGGGTCTTCCACTTCATTTATGTTGATGCCCGATTGCTCGGCAAAATCATCGGTGCATTTACTGCAATAACAGTAGTCGAACTCCGGATATTCACGATCCATTGTTAATCCGTATTTTTCCCACAAACCTCTGGCCAGTATCACATCCGGAAAACGAATATAATCCAGATGAACCCCATCAATTGATGGCACTTTGGCTACATTCAGGTAGATGTTTTCAAGATAGTGGAAAACGCCTTCGTGGCTGGGGCACAAAAAGGTGTAGTATCCCACATAGGCTGGCTTTTCCAATGCCGATTCGCCATTGGAATTCACAACGTAGTATTCTGCCTTAAGCTGGTCATTCTTACCCTGAAGCAAAGTGGGAATCCAGGCATGAAATTTCAATCCCTGTGCTTTGGCAATTTCGCCAACACGTTGGTAAACTTCGGGGTTGTGGCCACCATTGTATAACAGTGCGTCCACGCCTTTCTGCTTTAAATTAGCAAATTGGGCACCAATCTCCTGGTCTGTAGCATCTCCTGGGCCTCCCATCCAGGCATACACCATGATTTTTTCTGATGGAGAGTGCGTACATGCACTCAAAAAAAGTGACAATAAGAGCGATAGCAATAGTCTCATAAATGGTGGTTTTTTAAATTATTACATTACGAAATTAAAAAAAAAACTATTTTTGCCACGGCTCAATCATATTATGATTGGCTAATCCTATGAAATCCCTCATTTATCTTTCAACCTGATTATTCATTAAATTTTTAAATTTTACGATGGAGTATTTTTCTGACCAGATGGCCAATGCTCATATTCTAAATCAGTTTTGGCTGACGTTTTTGCTGGTGATTTCCATGGTGCTGGTGTCACGTACCATTGTGGCCGGAACGCGCTATTCACCAATCTTGATTATTGTGGTTTTTGGATTGCTGATGGGATACGTTCTGGTGAGTACCGGAATGGGAACTCCCGGCCTGAGTGAGTTTCCTATTGTTGACTTTACCAGCAAGGTGACCATTACCGCATTAAGTGCCTCTTTCTTCGTTGGCGGACAGGAGATTCGCAAACTCATCTCCAAACAGAAGATTGACCTTACGGATATTGTTGAGCCATCAACCGACGAGATGTTTCTGGGTACTAAATTCACCCAGTTCATGTTTCTTATTCGTGCCTTTTTTATCCTTATCGGTATTGAGTCTATGAAGCGAGTAATTGTTGGATACAACAACAACGAGCCGCTTGATAGCTTTTACCCACTATTAGGATACCTTGGTTTGGTTGGTTCAATTATCTTGATTGATTATCGTGCAAAAATTACCAACAAACCGGTTTATATCCGGAAAGGTGTGATTGAAACGGCTCTTATTCTTGGCGTGCTGGTGCTCTCATGGCATGTGGCTAAATTGATTCGTCCGGTAATTGCATTACCCGAGATTTTCTTTGCCATGATATTGTCCGTGACTTTGGGTATGATTTTCTCCAAATGGAAGTTTGGACCCACCATTCGTTCATTGCTCTTTGCCGGAATCCCGGTGGTGCTGGCAGCCAACTTTATGGTAGGCGGCTCGCGCATTGCCGAGGCTTTTTCGCTTACCGGAATGAATGCAGTGCTCTCTTTTGGCTTTTTTGGACAGCTCCTTTGGATGTTTGGAGGATTAACATTATTGATACTTCTCGGACGCGCAAATCACATGCGTAACCTGGCGCCAGGTATGGCCGGTTCATTGTCGCACTCAGGACTAACAGGTGCTTGTACGGCTGGTGACCTGGGTTATGAGGCGCAGGTGAGAGCACCAATTATGATTAACATCCCATTTGTAGGTCATATTTTTGTGTTTTCGATTCTGGCTGCAAGTGCATCAACCGGAAAGTTGCTGATTCCATACACCATTGCAATTATTGGGTTTGGACTTCTTTTCACCTTCCTTGCCTTGCGAACTTTGCGTACTGCCAATGGAACCGAAGAGAAGGAGATTCGCGGTTTGATGCTCTTCTCGCTGGGATGGCAGTTGGTAGCCGTGTTTGGCGGTCTCTTTATTCTCAATATTATTGGTGACATGAGCCTCGACAATGCTGTGATGGCCAACTCTTCCGCAATTTCTCACTTTGGACTTTTTGCTGCCATTCAGGGTGGCATGTTTGGTGAGCAGGCGGCAGGACTAATCGCTTTTGTGTTTGCGATGCCATTCCTGGTGCACCCTCTGGTGTTTGGCATATTTGGTAAAACAGCCGAAAACAATGGTATAATGCCGCGTAATATTGTCTTCATTCTTGCAGCAATTGGTCTTATGGGCGTTTTATATGCCATTTTCTTTTAGTCGCAAGGTTTAATTTTTAACCGACACCCCGGAAGATATACGCTTTCGGGGTGTTTTGTTTCTACGGATATGAGAGTGTTTTTAAAAGATTTTCATTTGATAAATGGTTATCTTTGGGGAACTTTTCACTTTGTTAGCATTCTGCGGGTCGTTGAAATAGGGAAGTGGCAGACAAACAGAAATCAATTCACAAACAGATGCATCGTTTAATCGTCAAACTGATTCTTATTTTCATGGCAGGGGTTATTTTCTCTTGTGGTTCGTCTAATTCGCATTTATCCTTAAAATCTGGCGACATTTTATTCACAGGGCCAGCACAATCAGAGGCAGGTAAATTGTCATCGGCTATTGATGAGGTGACTCAAACGCATCAGAACACAAACTACACCCACATGGGTATTGTGGAGGTGGCAGAACAGGAGGTGTTTGTTATTCACGCCGACCCTAAAAATCGTGTTTGTCGCCAACCTTTGAACCAGTTTCTGGTGAATCATCCTTTTGTAGATGTTTACCGGTTAAAGGGCACGTTTGAGCATCATATACCACAAGCCATCGAAAAGGGTAACTTCCTTTTAGGCCTGCCTTACGACGAAGCATACATTATTGGTGGTAACAGGCATTACTGTTCCGGACTTATTTATACATTGTTTGACAACGATTCCATATTTACTCTTGAGCCAATGACTTTTATTGATCCCTCAACCGGTGATTTTCACACCTTGTGGGTTGAGCATTACGATCGTTTAGGCATTGAAATCCCCGAAGGACTGCCTGGTTGCAACCCAAATGGGATGGCTGTTTCTGATGCAATATACTTTCTCGGTTCTTTAAAACAGTAGTAATTGAGGGTTTTGGTTTTGAGCAACTACTTTGATGTTGAGACGAAAAGCATCCGGTATAACCATTCACACAATTACTCATAGGGCTAAATGAAGAATAGGCCAGAGAGAACTTTTATCCATCTGGCCTATTCAGGTATTATTGTGGGGATTTTTACCCGGTTGTTATTCCAGTACCTTTATTTTGATGTTTCGGAACCATACATCATCGCCATGATCCTGAAGACCGATATATCCCATGCGGTTTTCACCACCTGCATTGATAAACTCTTCCCATCCGGCAAATTTGCTGTTGGCAATCATCTCTTCCCATGCTGGCGTCCACAAGTGGTATTCCAATACGTTTTGGTCATTCTGAAAATGAACCACAGTACCTTTGAAAACTATCACACTTCCGGTATTCCACTCACCATAAGGGTTTGAATTTTGTGGCTTGGCCGGAATAAGGTCGTAGAGTGAAGCCGACATGCGGTTGCCATCTTTTCCCAAACGTGCGTCAAGATGGTTTACGTTGTCCAAAATCTGGTATTCAGGAGATGAGCGCCAGATAGGCAAATCTTCAATTTCCTGCGCCAGATAGAATACGCCGCTGTTACCGGCCCGTGAAACTTTCCAGTCAAACTTCAATTCAAAATTCTGGAACTGACGGTCGAAAATGATGTCTCCACCATCCATTGAACCGGCCTCTCCTGCGCCTGAACCACTTATTTTGATGGCATCGTCATCAATGCTCCAGGCAGTTGGGATGTCAGTACGGCCATATCCGCGCCAGCCGTTAAATGTGGTGCCGTCGAACATCAGAATCCATCCATCTTCTATCTCTTGTTGGGTAAGAGCATTAAGTTTTGGGGCTTCTTCAGCTGCTTTTTTTGAAGCACCTGAACCGCAGGAACTCATTACAAATGCGCCAGCTACTGCCAGCATGAAAACTACTTTCTTCATAAAAATATCTGTTTTGGGGATTTAATATTACTTAGGCATTTCCGGCAAGGTCCAGCCTTTTCTGTATTTGTGATTGATTAGTTCAGCTGCAAAATCCTTTGCTTTGACAGGCTCTGTCCAGGTTTTGGCAAAGGTGGGATGCCCATCTCTGATTTCAAAACCATCTTCGATAACTGTGCGGATGGTTTCATCATCGCCGATGTTGGTAAAACGCATGTTTACGCCATCCCAATGAAGCTCCTTGTTAAGGGCTTGCAGGCGAACTGCCAATACCCCCATCACCACCATTTCGTTGAACGGGCCGGCTTCGTTGAAGGCCGATGATGGCTGTACACGACTTTCTGGACTCTCCTTACAGGCTCTTACCCAATCCATTTCATGACTGAGGGCTATGCGACGCTCTGTTTTAGGTGCATTGGGTACTCTGCCTGATAGCAACCATGGCTGACGACCGTAACAACCCACATGCAGAATATCTTTGGTGCCATAGAACAATACACCACCACCCTGAACGTTCATGTCTTTACCGGCAGGCCAGTTGGCTGGTTTCAATGGTTGCAGACCACCATCATACCAATGAACTTCTACTTCGGGCATGCGCACTTTGCCTGCTCTTGGACGGGCAGGGAATACCATGCGAACTTTTTGTGCTACAGGGGCACTGTCGTTAAGCAGAAGGGTTGAACTTCCTTGTACTTTTGATGGATAGCCCAGATTGAGACCTTTAAATACCGGATGTAGAATGTGACAAGCCATGTCGCCCAATGCGCCAGTGCCATAATCCCACCATCCACGGAAATTCCAGGGTGTATAAATTTCATTGTAGGGACGCATTTTGGCTGGTCCAACGAACAGATCCCAATTCAGATAATCAGGAACCCACTGTCCTTGTTTTGGAGTATTAAGCCCCTGTGGCCAGATGGGACGATCAGTAAAGGCTTCAACTCGTGTTACTTCGCCTATTTCGCCATTCTGAATCCACTCTTTTACCAGTGATACGCCTTCCTCAGATGCGCCCTGGTTGCCCATTTGGGTCGCTACTTTGTATTTTTCAGCGAGTTTGGTAAGAAGTCTTGATTCGTAAACTGTATGTGTCAGTGGTTTCTCAACATACACGTGTTTACCCATTGTAATAGCAGTAGCTGCAATAATTGCATGCGTATGGTCGGCAGTGGCTACCATCACGGCATCAATCTGGTCGCCCATCTCTTCCAGCATCTTACGCCAGTCCCAATACTTTTTTGCTTTGGGGAAATAATCGAAGCAGTTTTTAGCATATCTCCAATCCACATCGCAAAGCGCCACAATCTCTTCGCTTTCCAAGTTTTTTAGAACGGCGAAACCGCGTCCGCCTACGCCAACTCCGGCAATTCTCAGTTTGTCTCCGGGGGCTCTTTTGGCCGGACGTGCCGGCTGGGTTGCCATGGCTACATTAGGCAGAATGCTTAGTCCTACTGCTGCAGCTCCACTCTTTTGAAGGAAGTCCCTTCTTCCGATTTTTGAACTCATAGGTGTAATAAATATTAGATTGAACTTGTGTGAACTCGTTGCAATTAATTACACGCTCAGACACTCAATCTGTTCCGGAAAGACGATTGAGTGGATCGATATGATTCAAGATGAGATTTTCAGACCAAACGCTAAATTAATATAATTTTTCATTTTGTGCACCTTTTTGTTTGTTTGTTTTTAACGGAGTATGACGATACAACGCAATGAGGTTCTCTAAACGTTTCTGGACGAGTACCATTCAGTTCACTTAATTAGCACCGTTATAGTTGATAAAAGTTTATGTTCGAAAATAAGAAGCACAAAAAAAGCTGCCCCGTTTCCGAAGCAGCTCTATAATTGATTTTCTGTGAATGGTTATTTTTTCCTTCCTTTCAATTGATGTTGCTGTTTGGACATACTTTCCAAACGCTGTGCAAACTTAGATTTTTTTACAGGTTTCTTTTGGTGAGCCTGTATTTTCTTGAGTAGCAGTTTCTCATCCACAAACTGACGAATCAGTACGGTTTGACCTATTGTGATCAGGGTAGAGATGAAATAGTAGTAACTCAATCCTGATGAGTAGCTGTTGAAGAAGAACAGGAACATCACAGGCATCATATACATCATCCCTTTCATACCTGGCATCTGGTTGGTCGATTGTGTCAGTTCGGTGTTCATTTTGGTGTACACAATGTTTGTAGCAGCCATCAATAAAGTGAAAAGACTCACGTGCGCGCCATAAAATGGAATGTTGAAGGGCAGATCCAATATGGAATCGTAGGTTGATAAGTCGGTGGCCCAAAGGAATGCTTCCTGACGCAGTTCAATTGACGTAGGAAAAAACCGGAACATGGCAATCAGAATGGGCATTTGCAGTAACATAGGCAAACAACCTCCCATGGGATTTACTCCTGCCTTGCGATATAGAGCCATCACTGCTTGCTGACGCTCCAGTGCTTTATCTTTTGGTATCCGCTCGTTTATTTCATCTATCTGTGGCTTCAATACCTTCATTTTGGCCGATGAAATATAAGATTTATATGTGAGCGGGAACAATACTATCTTGATGAGTATGGTAAGCAGAAGGATGATGATTCCATAATTGGTGATGTAGCGCTCCAAAAAGTTGAACACCGGAATTACGGCAAATTTGTTTATCCATCCTAAAATACCCCAGCCTAATCTAATCAATCCATTAAGTTCAAGCTCTTTCCCATATTTATTTAGGGTATAGAAGTGGTTTGGACCAAAGTAGAAGCGGAAATCAATCTGCTGGTTGGTGGTAAAGTCAACAGGAACAACGGCTTCAGTCTTATTGTATTTCAAATAAGGGCTCTCTTCGTTTTCTTCTATTTGGGTGGATACTTGTGCACTGGCAAAGGCTTCATCAGCAATAAATACAGATGAAAAAAACTGACTTTTAAAAGCAACCCAGTGAAGCTTTGTGCGCAAATCTTTTTCGTCGTTACGTCTTGGCTTTAACCAATCAACTTCATCCTGGAAAAATTTGAAGTAGAGACCTGAATGCTCTTGTTCAAATGAACGCCCTTTTTCAAAAGCGGGCATCTTCATTTCCCAATTGAAATCAATAGATCCTCTGGGCGTGGCCATGAGGTTTGTTAGGTTTTCAGTTTTTACACTGAAATTGGTCATGTATTCCCCCTCGGGCAGAGTGTATATAAAGGAGAGTTTTTCGCCGTGCTCAGTGCCGAGCGTAAAAACAACTCCGTTCGCAGTTTTTTGTGTAAGGTCGAAGTATAGATTGTTGGTGTTGAAAACCCTGGTGTTGTGTGTAAATGAAAAACCGAACTTATTGTCATCACCATCAAATAGTATGAGGGGTTTTCCGTCGTGGGTTTTGTAGTGCTTAAGTTCTACTGAGTATATGCGTGCACCTTTGTTGGTAAAGGTGATTGCGATATTCTCATTTTCGATGGTATGAAATGATTGTTCGCCCGAAACAAATGGTGCTATTTGTCCATACATCTGACGCATACGGTTCTCCACGAGGGTGTCCGGCGCTTCGTCATGTTGAAGAACAATGCTTGTTTTTTCTGCTTCGTTGCGGATTTCGGCTGTAAGCCTTTCCTGCTCTCTCAGCATCTCCACGCGCTGGAGTGAATCCCGCTGTTGACGAATGGCTTCAACTTGCTCTTGTGATGGTTTGTTGATAAACCAGAATCCAACCAGGATTAACATTATCAGGACAAGTCCCGTTATCGAATTTCTATCCATTTTATCTTGTTACTTATACTTTGTTTTGTTGTTCGATATTATTTGGCTCCGTTTTGATTCTCAGCTATTGCAACTTTAATGAATGCCATGAATAGCGGATGGGGTTTTAGAACAGTGCTGCTATATTCAGGATGAAACTGAACGCCTACAAACCATTTGTGTTTTGGTATTTCTACAATCTCAACCAGTCCGGTGTCCGGATTGATACCGGTTGCCATCATGCCTGCCTCTTCAAAAGCTTGAAGATAGTCATTGTTGAATTCATACCGGTGTCTGTGGCGTTCCCTTATCTGTTCGGTACCATAGGCTTCAAAGGCTTTACTACCTTTTTTGAGTTTACAATCGTAGGCTCCTAAACGCATGGTTCCGCCTTTATCGGTGATGTTTTTCTGATCTTCCATCAGGTCAATTACCGGATAGGCAGTGGTATGATCCATCTCTTTTGAATTGGCTTTTTCAAGGTTGAGCACATTGCGTGAATACTCTATCACGGAGCATTGCATGCCCAAACATATACCCAAAAATGGAATATTGTTTTCTCTGGCATATTTTACAGCTGCCAATTTGCCTTCAAACCCCCGGTGTCCAAATCCTGGTGCAACCAGAATGCCTTGCAAACCCTTTAGTGCTTCAGATATTTGGTCGGGCTGTATGGTTTCACTTTGAAATAATTTTATTTCAACCTTATGATCGTTGTACGTGGCTGCATGAATCAGTGCTTCAATAATCGATTTATAGGCATCGGCAAGTTCAACATATTTGCCCACCAATCCAATTTTTACTGTTTTTTTGGCGTTGTTGAGTTTCGACAGAAATGCTTTCCAATCCTTTAGCTCTGGTTTGGTATCAATTGGCAGACGTAGTTTTTCCAGAACGATTTCGTCCAGACCCTCTTCCTGCATCTTTACCGGCACTTCGTATATGGATTTCACATCGATGGACTGAATCACTGCTTTGCTATCCACATTGCAGAAAAGCGCCACCTTTTTTCGAATGTCTAAAGCCAAATGCTTTTCGGTACGCAGAACCAGTATGTCGGGCTGAACACCAATTTCCAGAAGGGCTTTTACAGAGTGCTGGGTTGGCTTGGTTTTGAGCTCTCCACTGGCTGCAAGGAACGGAACCAAAGTAAGGTGAATCACGATGGCTCTGGAGCCCAGCTCCCATTTCAACTGACGCACCGCTTCAATATAGGGTAATGACTCTATATCGCCAACTGTTCCGCCAATCTCAGTAATGACCACATCAAACTTGTGTTTGTTGCCCAAAAGTTTGATGTTCCGCTTTATTTCATCAGTAATATGTGGAATAATCTGAACGGTTTTGCCCAGAAAATCGCCTCGTCGTTCTTTGTTGATGACGTTTTGATAGATTCGTCCTGTGGTAACGTTGTTGGCCTGTGAGGTGGGAACGTTAAGAAAACGCTCGTAATGCCCCAGGTCGAGGTCTGTTTCGGCACCGTCTTCAGTAACATAGCACTCTCCATGTTCGTATGGATTGAGTGTTCCCGGATCCACGTTCAGATAAGGATCCAGTTTTTGTATGGTAACTCTATACCCTCTGGCCTGTAGTAGTTTGGCTAGAGATGCGGAGATTATACCTTTACCTAATGAAGAGGCAACCCCTCCTGTAACAAAAACATAACGAGTATCCGGCACGGCGTAAACAGTTTAAAATTTTACATGACAATGCACGGGGCATGTTCTGTTAGTTCGGTCTGGATAACAGATTGTTAGAGTGTTTTTACCCCTGATGCAAAAAAAATTAAGTGACAAAGGTAACAAAATCATTTCTAAAATTTTTCAACCACTGCCAGATGTTTCAAAACATCATATCTATTAGGTTGCATGATAAACCGTTTGATTTTTTGTCATAGTTTAAAAAAATGCCCGCTACTCAATCAATACGCTTTGCAACTTTACCACCCTGAGAGGTTATATAAAAGGGTTGCAGTTTGTCTCTCTGCAACCCTTGGCTTTCTTTTTTTTAATGGTTCGTGATGATTTATAGCATCTCGTCAATCAAATCAAGTTTTTTGTTGAGCAACTTAATGTTTCGTTTTCCGTTTTCAATTTTGTGTTTGAAGTCACGTACCAGAGCATCAGAGTTTTTTGATTTGGCGAAGAATCCAATGTTGTTCTCCCACAATACAATGTCATTCTCTAGTTGCTTGAGTTTGGTCATTATTTTGTTGCGTTCCTGTCCAATTTTCTCGTTAAACTGGCTGGTTGCTTTCCAGTTTTCCAGCTTGTTTCTGAATTTTTGCAGGTTTTTATTTACTTCATCCAGATTCAGATGGTCAAATTTTTGATTGATGATGTTTCTGAACTCTTGGTTTATACGCTCTTTGTCCTGAATGGGCACAAAACCAATTTCCGACCAGCGGCGTTGAAACTCCTGTAGGGTAGAGAAGCATTTTTCGCTGTCCTCTTCCATGTTAAGCTGTTTCAGCTCTTCAATTATCTCTTCTTTCAGTTTCAGATTGCTGGCTTGCTCTTCATCTATGTAGCTGAAAAACTGCGATTTTCTATCGAAGAAGTAGTCACAGGCCTCTCTGAAACGTTTCCAGATGGCATCCGATTGCTTGCGTGGTACCGGTCCAATCTCTTTCCATTTTTTCTGGATGCGAATAAATTCGTCGGTGGTTTTTTTCCAGTCGTGACTCTCTTTCATCGCCTCTGCCTGAATGCAGAGTTCTGTCTTTAGTTGAAAGTTGTTTTGCTGATCTTCTTTGTATGATTTAAAGTAATCCCTTTTTTTGTTGAAGAACTCATCACATGCTTTGCGAAAACGATCATAAACCTGATTGTTCTCTTTCTTTGGGGCAAAACCTATTGTTTTCCATATTTGCTGTAGGTCAATTAGTTGCTTGCTTTTGTCTTCCCAATCGCGTGGCGAAACAATGTCATCTTTAATGAGCGCTTCAGCCTTTTCACAAAGTTCTGTTTTAGCCTCAAGATTTTTCTTAAGTTGGTTCTTTAAGGATTCAAAGTGTTCTTGTTGTTTCTGATTGATTTTGGCTGTAGCAGCTTTAAAACGTTCCCACAGCTCTTCCTTCTTTTCGCGCAGAACGGGGCCTATTTCGCGCCATTGGTCATGATATTTCTGGAGTGTTTTAAACGCTTTTACCGGAGATGTTTCCAAAAGCAGTTCTTCGGCTTTTTCGCAAAGAGCCAATTTTGCTTCGCAGTTTTTCTTTAAATCAAGATCCCGAAGTTCATTGTTTATCTTTATGTAATTATAGAAGTTTTCTACGTGCAGGTGAAATGTCTCCCAAAGGTCGTGAAGTTTGCTTTGTGGCACAGGTCCAATTTCGCGCCATTTTTGTTGCAGCGTTCTGAATTCATGAAAAGTGTCATTAAGAGATTCCTGACGGTTCACCAGGTCTTTAATGGCTTCAATCACCTCATATTTGGCCTGCAGATTTTTCTCTTTCTCGTGTTCTTGCGTTACCCGCTCTTCATCTCGCTTGGTTCTGTATTCGTAAAGCAGTGCTGAGAACTCCTTTTGTGTCATATCGGGTTGGGGCGAAAAATTCTCTTCGGCCTCTCCCGATTCCAGAAACTTTCTTCGCTGTTCATCCTCAATCTCTTTGGAGGCCTCATCAAAAACTTCGCGAATGACATCTACATGCTCTTTTATTTCAGAGATGGGATGATTGCGTAACAGTTTTTTAAAGGCATCGGTAAGTTGCTCCCTCGAGAATGATGCGTAATCGGTATCTTCAACAGGAGCGACTTCTTCCTGATGCTTTTCATGCGTATGCTCAGTGGATTCTGATGCGTGAATGTTATCGCCCTGCATTTCTGCATTATCAGAGGGTGCAGGGGTATCGCCGGAAGAGTGTTCCGTGTTCAAATTCAACCCGTCCAGGGAGGATTTGTTTAGTTCATTAGCTTCCATCACCACAGGTGTTTGGGGGGTGCAACATTTTCTGTTTTGTTAAAAAATCCAATTTAAACCAACACTCGGCTTTTCCCGGCATAAATAGTTCGGGGGGATTTTTTAATTTATTCTCCTGTTATTGAGAAAATAATCTACGAATATATCACATTGCCGCCAATGGTCAAAGTTTTTTAAAAAAAACCTTTAGACTAACGGTCTCGGTCTCTTTACTATCTTTGTAACAAATTTGAATAATGATGCGCATTGATATTCTGACTTTATTTCCCGATATGTTTCAGGGGCCATTTAGCGAATCTATTATCCGCAGAGCTGTTGATCAAGGCTCAGTTGAAATATTTTTGCACGACATTAGGGATTATTCTGAAGATAAGCATAAAAAAGTGGATGATTATCCTTTTGGTGGCGGCGCTGGAATGGTGATGCAACCTGGCCCGATTGCAGCTCTTATGGATAAACTGATGGCAGAACGTGAGTATGATGATATCATCTATATGACACCTGACGGGCAACGCCATAGTCAGCATTTGGCCAATCAGCTCTCTCTGAAAACCAATCTGATAATTCTTTGCGGTCATTACAAAGGTGTTGATCAACGCATTCGTGATCACTATATCACATGCGAGGTGTCAATTGGCGATTATGTGCTCACAGGTGGTGAACTGGCAGCTGCAGTGGTGGTCGATTCGGTGGTGAGACTCATCCCAGGTGTTATCTCTGATGAAACATCGGCACTTACTGATTCTTTTCAGGATGGATTGCTTGCTCCGCCGGTTTATACACGCCCTGCCAATTTTCGCGGCTGGCAGGTGCCTGAGGTACTGCTATCCGGACACCAGGCCAAAATTGACCAGTGGCGCGAAGATATGGCCTGGCAGCGCACGCGCAAACTGCGTCCGGACCTGCTTTCCGATGAATCTTAGAAAATGCTTTTTTGAAGCTGACGGTGCAATAAGTGCATCGATTTAATTAACTCTTAAGGCAGTTGGTGCTGTAGATGCAATATTTGCAACTGTCAGTATTGTCGGTTTGTGTAAAATCAATTTCTTTGTTAAATAGCTGAATGAGTGCTTCCTGAAGCATCTCTGCATACTGGTCTTCTACCGTGTGTAAAGTCAGTAGCTCTTTCTGTTTGTTTTCTTTCAGATAGATGTTACTGTCATAATTTTCCTTAAACAGTGTTTTCACTGTGATTACCCCAGGAATGATGGGCAATTTGTTGTCGGTTTGCTTTTTAACCATTGAATATAAGAGCGTTTGAAAGATGGCTTTATATTCTGCATGATCTTTCTGTGAGAATAGTTTGGCAATATCATCAATCTCTTTTTTGGCAGATCCTGTTTTGTAGTCAAGAATCCTTAAATATCCATCTTTCTCATCTGTTCGGTCAATGGTGCCGCCAATGTTTACGATGAGGCCATTGCCCAGATTAAAACGGCCGGATACTTTCTCTTCGAGAGCCAGAAGTTTGAATGGTGCTGCCTCGGCCTCAACTTTTAGAAACCGGACAATATATTTGTGAATGATTTCATAGATAAGGGTGTTTTTTCCCTGTAAGTCATTGAATACGTTTGTTTTTTCCTTGACAAAGGGTATGTTTTCGGCAAACACGGAGTCCATAACTTCTTTTATGCGCGTTTTGTTGTTCGCAACTGTCTCAAGTTCTTGGCTTGTGATAGTTTGTCCAACGTAGGGTTTGTACAGGGCTTCCACAATTTGATGAAAGAGGTTGCCAAAGACCCGTGGATCAAGGTCTTCACTTATCTCTTCCGGCTCCTTTATGTTGGCAACATACCTGTAATAGAATTTTAGCGGACATTCCAGATAGATGCTTAGGGCACTTGGCGAGAGATCACGACCATCTGCTTGTGTCCATTTCTCCAATATCTGCATCACCTGCTCATTCTTTGAGGCTTTCATTTCAGGTTGCTTCGGAATGGTGACAAGTTGCTGCATGGTTTCCATGGTTATTTTGCCCGGATACTCATAATAGAGTTGCTGCAAAAAACGACTCATCTCCGCTTCTTCAGTAAGCGATTTGGTTGTGGTATATATCAGTTTCACGTTTTTTGCTCTGTGAATAAGCCTGTAGAAGTAGTATGCAAAGATGGCATCCTGATTGTCGATGGTAGGAAGCCCATGCCCTTTACGAAGGTTAAAAGGAATGAACGAGTCGGGAGGAGAGGTTTTTGGAAAAACCCCTTCATTGAGACCGGTAATCACCAGATTGTCAAAATCGAGTGCTCTGGTTTCCAGAATTCCCATCACCTGAAGTCCACTCAACGGTTCGCCTCTGAATGGCACCGACTGCTGCATTGCCATACGTTTAAACAGCATTTGCCATGTGTCTGGCGATGGTTCCTGCTTCAGTTCTGATAGGATGTCTGACAACCGCTTTAGGCTTGTGTAAAGAAAATATACGAACTCTCTTTCCACCTCTGTACCCTCTTTTTTTTCCAGCTGTTTATAAATCAACATCAGTAAGTTGTTCAGGTATCCCGTTAGGGCGCCGGCACTTTCAATTTTTATGAAAATGGAGGCCAGTAATGGTGAACCGGTTAACCTGTGACCTTCGACAAACAGATGGTTGGAAGCAATAAGCTCGCGCAAAAGTTCGGCATTCTCTCCTTCCAGAATCGCTTCCATATACTGATGCCGCAACACTTCGAGCACGTTACGGTGATAAAACCATGTTTTTCCTTCCCGCGTAACACGTGTTGTTTTCTGCATTGCCAGAAGATTTTCAACCAGTGCAAAGGCGGGTGTGTTTTTCAGCGGAAAACCGAGTGTGATGTTTATGGATTGGTAAGCGTCCGGAATGGAGTGCATGGTTGGCATCAGTTGTTGCTCATCGGCCAGTACGAGGGCTGTTTTTTCCGGCTCTTCATTCCTTTGACTGATCTGTTTTAAACAGTCGTGTGCAATTTGCGCCTGCACAAGGTCATTGGCTGCAGCGGCAATGGTGATGTCGGGAAAACTCTTTGGCAGTGGGGCTTTCCAGTTTTTCAGCTCAGGGAAATCATTCAGGTTGGCCTTTATAAATCGGGTGGCTTCATGTTGTACATGCTGAAGACTTGATTCTTTGTTTAATATCCATTGAGGGTAATCCCAGTAAAAATCTGCTTTCCCTTGTATATTTAGATAGTTGAAAATGACTTTTTCACAACTGTTAAGTGCATTAAAGCCTGCAAAAATAGTTCTCTTATATGGTGTTGCCAGTGCCCGATCTGTTCTGGTTTTTTCGGCTACACGCCTTAATACCATTCCACTGTATGCAATACCCTGTGCATCAAGTTTATGTCGAAAATCTTCATATAGCGTATAAAGTTTTTCCCAAACGGCCAGAAATTGCTCTTGCTGTCTGGAGAGCCGTTCCGGATCAAAACTGCTCCAAAAGAGCTGGATGGCCTTAACTTGTTCAGGTTGCAAATGTTGGTAATCTATATCGAGTGCTTTAATGGCAGCCAAATTGGCAAAAACCTGATTTGGATCGGCCAGATACTTATCGATGTCGTTAAAATCGCTCAGTAACATCTCACCCATTGGCAAAAACTCATCAATCGAAATATTCGATTGCATAACCTTTTGATAACTAAGGTGGAGGTTGAATAACAAAGTGATGGGGTCGGCCACAGGGGTTGAGTCTATCTCTTCGAAAAATTCATTTATGGTTATTACCTTTGGCGCCCAAACTGCCTTTGGCGTTTTTTCCGAAAGATATTTATTGAAAAACAGACCTGCACGTCGGCTTGGAAAAACAAAACAAAATTCGTCTATTTCTGTTAAATGATATTGAATGTGATGTTCTGCCAGTTGTTCCAGAAAAGTTTGCATTATTTTCACGAAATTAGTGTGACGTTCAAAGATAGTTTAAAGTTCCAGGATATGTGAATATCCGAAAATTATATCAAATCAGCATCAGACAAATAAGCGATATGGATGATTTCTCATTTTTAAGCAATAGCGAACCGCAGGCAATTGAAGAACTGTACAATCAATACAAAAAGGACCCATCGTCGGTTGATTCAGGGTATGCTACCTTTTTTAAAGGTTTTGATTTTGCGCTTGAAAATTTTCAACCATTACCCGAGCAGGTAATCAGCAAGGAGTTTAATGTAATCAACCTCATTCACGGTTACCGGCAGCGTGGCCATCTTTTCACTAAAACAAATCCGGTAAGGGCTAGGCGTCAGTATTTTCCGACACTGGATTTGGAAAATTTTGGCTTGTCAGAAGCTGAACTGGATACGGTCTTTCAGGCCGGTAGTCAGATAGGAATTGGCCCGGCACCACTACGCGATATCGTTAAGCACTTGCAGGATACTTATTGCTTATCGGTAGGTGTGGAGTATCTTTATGTTCGGCGCCCCGAGGTTGTTAGCTGGCTAAGAGACAGGATGGAACCCGTGCGTAACCTTCCGGCTTATGATTCTGCCAAAAAACTGGAGATATTTCGTCAACTTAAGCGTGCCGTAGGTTTTGAAGACTTTGTACATAAAAAATTTGTGGGTCAGAAACGGTTCTCTCTTGAAGGCTCCGAAGGTCTTATTCCCGGTTTGATGGCGCTTATTCAGAAAGGCGCTGAAATGGGCGTGGATGAGTTTGTGATGGGAATGGCGCACCGTGGCAGGCTAAACGTGCTTACCAATATTCTGGGCAAACCATATCGCAAGGTGTTTAAAGAGTTTGTGGCCGATGAGTATGATGACAATGTTTCACTCGGTGATGTGAAATACCACCTTGGGTACGACAATTATATTGATACAAAATCCGGTAAAAAAGTGAGGCTGTGCCTATTGCCAAACCCATCGCATCTGGAAGCTGTTACACCGGTGGCAATCGGCCTGACTCGCGCACGCGTGGATCATGCCTACAACAGCAATTTTAACAAAGTTGTGCCTGTAATCATACACGGTGATGCGGCTATTGCTGCGCAGGGTGTGGTGTATGAAGTGGTTCAAATGGCCAAGTTGCCGGGCTATCAGACCGGCGGTACCATCCATGTGGTGGTGAACAACCAGGTTGGCTTTACCACCAATTATCTCGAAGCCCGTTCAAGTACCTATTGCACCGATGTTGGAAAGGTTACCAATAATCCTGTATTTCACGTCAATGGTGACGATGCAGAGGCTGTGGTGTATGTTTTTGAGCTGGCGCTCGAGTATCGGCAACGGTTCAATACCGATGTCTTTATTGATATTCTATCTTACAGGAAATATGGGCACAACGAGGGCGATGAGCCCCGTTTCACACAGCCAACACTTTATAAGGCCATCGCTTTGCATCCAAACCCACGCGACCTTTATGCACGTCAGCTTATTGCGCAAGATGTATTTAATCAGTCAGATTTCCAGCGACTTATTGATGATTTTAACAATCATCTTGAAAAAGAGTATGATGCATCGGGAGAAATAGATAAAATGTCAATTGCCCGGTTCATGCCCGATTTGTGGGATAATTTCCGTTACCCAAAGCGCACCGATTTTGATCTGCCGGTATCTACGGGTGTTTCAATCGAAATATTGACAGATTTGTGCAATAAATTGAGTCATCTTCCCGATGACAAGCCTTTCTTTCCTAAAGTACAAAAAATTCTGGAGGACAGGAAAAAGGCCTTTACTGCCGGAAAAGTGGATTGGGCCATGGCCGAACTTCTGGCTTATGCCACCCTTGTCAACGAGGGCAATCCGGTGCGTTTAAGTGGCCAGGATGCCGAACGGGGTACATTTGCACATCGCCATGCCAGTTTTACCGTGGAGGATATGAATGAGCGCTACACGCCAATGAAGCATCTCGACGACAATCCGCTCTCTTTCAATGTATTCAATTCGCCATTGTCCGAGTATGGTGTGATGGGCTTTGAATATGGTTACGCTCTTGGTGTGCCTGAAGGATTAACTATATGGGAGGCGCAGTTTGGTGATTTTTACAATGTAGCTCAGGTTATTGTTGACCAGTATATAAGTTCGGCAGAGGAGAAATGGGGCTTGATGAATGGCCTTGTGTTGTTTTTGCCGCACGGTTTCGAAGGGCAGGGGCCTGAACACTCCAGTTCACGAATAGAACGGTTCTTATCTCTTGCTGCGCGAAACAACATGCAGGTGTTAAACTTTACGACTCCCGGCAACTTGTTTCATGCATTGCGCCGTCAGGTGAAACGTGATTTCAGAGTACCTATGGTGGTGTTTACGCCCAAAAGTTTGTTAAGACATCCCAAATGTGTTTCTTCGTTGAGTGAACTGGAGAAGGGGGTATTCAAACCTGTAATAGATGATGCCAATGTGGATGCTGCTTTAGTTACCCGTGTGGTGCTATGCTCCGGGAAGGTTTATTACGATTTGTTGGCTCGAAAAGAGGAGTTGGATGCCAAAGATGTTGCGCTGGTAAGAATAGAGCAATTGCATCCATTCCCAGCCCAAGAGGTGGAGGCAATTTTAAAGAACTATCCCAAGGCGCTTTTAACGCTTTGGGTGCAGGAGGAGCCGGTGAATATGGGCGCCTGGAACTACATTCGGAGCATGATGGATAATCACCAGCTTGTGCCGGTTGCACGTATCGCAAGTGCAAGCCCTGCTACCGGTCTCACCGGCCTTCACAATATAGGACAAAACGAAATCATCAACAAGGTCTTTAAAAAGTGTCATTGCGAACTTAAGCTGCCCTACTGTAGTCTTAACTGCATGGAGGGAAAGACCAGAGAAGAGATACTTAAAGCTCATAACTATTTTGTTGAAACCTCCCGTTTCTCAATATAATAAGGATGCATAGAATAAAGTTTTCGATGCTCATACTTGCAACCAAAACAATAGAATAACATACTGATATGGTTATAGATGTAAAGGTGCCCACGCCGGGGGAATCAATTGCAGAAGTGGAAGTTGCCGTTTGGCATGTGTCAAGTGGCGATTTGGTAAGGAAAAATCAGGAATTGGCTGACATTGAGTCTGATAAGGCTACGCTCTCTCTCACAGCGCCCGAATCGGGCAAAATAGAAATCTTAGTTGAAGCCGGCACAACGGTTAAGGTCAATTCTATCGCTTGTCGCATCGATGGTTCGGTGGCCGTACCTGAGCAAAGCCCTGCGCCTGATGCTGGGTTAACCGCTGCCAATACCAATGTAGAGGCAAAAGCAACTGAGGATGTGAAGCCCTCTTCCGAACCTGAAAAAGCCACCGATGAATCAAAGGTAAAGCATCCTGATATAAAAGTTACCCCTTTGGCACGCGAGAAGATGGATGCTGAGAATATCCAGATGGATGAGCTGTTGGCTGGTCTGCGCAAGCTTACCTCTAAAGATGTGGATGCCTATCTCGAGTGGCAAAAATCCGGTACCAATGGCGACAGTGCTGGCTCAAACCGTGAGATGAATCGTTCACGAATGTCGCAGTTGCGAAAACAGCTAAGTAAGAGGTTGGTGCAAGTGAAGAATGAGACGGCCATGCTAACCACTTTCAATGAAGTGGATATGTCTGCACTCATGAACTTAAGGCGTAAATATCAGGATGAATTTGTGAAAAAATACGGCTTTAAGATAGGGCTGATTTCGTTTTTTCTTAAAGCTGCGGCCAATGCACTGAAGTTGCATCCAATGGTTAACAGTATGATTGATGGTGATGAAATTCTATCACCGGGCTACATCGACATATCGGTTGCGGTGCAATCACCCAAAGGATTAATGGTGCCTGTGATACGCAATGTGGACAAGTTGTCGCTGCCTCAGATTGAGTTGGAAATGCAGCAAATGGCAGAGAAAGCCAAGGCAGGAAAAATCTCTCTGGAGGAGATGACCGGCGGTACCTTCACCTTAACCAATGGAGGGGTGTTTGGCTCAATGCTTTCAACACCGCTGATTAATCCTCCGCAGTCAGCTATTATTGGCATGCACAATATCACTGATCGCCCCGTGGCTATTAACGGAAAAGTAGAAATCCGTCCGATGATGTATGTGGCTCTAAGCTATGACCATCGACTTATTGATGGCAAGGATTCGGTTGGCTTTCTACTGGATGTGAAGCGGATGATAGAGAATCCTGCTTCGCTCTTATCTGGTGGAAAAAATCCCGATAAATTGCTCTTGGGATTGTAGGCAATAATTTGAATGATAAAAACCGGGCTTTGAAAATTAAGCGTTTCAAAGTCCGGTTTAATTTTTTCTCGGAGCCGTTGTTACCTGATTCTGTCTAAACTGCGAACCAATGCTTCATCTTTTCCAATTGCGCGTATTGCTAAAAATACCAAAACCATTGAAACAAGAGGAGCTACGAGTGGCCAGTTAAATGAGAGTTCTGCGTTCAACTCGCTGGCGGCCATCTTTCCAAAGAAAAAAATCATGACCGACAAACCCAGAAGCAAGCCCATATTTAAGCCACACAGCCGTATTTGCAGCAATCTCTTTTTATAAAGAAAGATTGACACAGCCGTTACCAAAACGGTAACTATCAAAAGCATGTTCAATGCCAGCGCAGGCATAGCTACTTGCACTATATCTTCGGCGCCTGTGAGTACTATTCCCTTATTGGTTAATGTGTATAGCGAATCGGCAGTGGCCAACTGAGCCAGATCCAGAAAGAACAGACTGCCCGTTAAAATAAGGGCACACAGCAAAAACAATGATTGGATTCTTTGTATCATGATCTTTTTTTTGCCAAAATTAGTAAGATTCATCTAATATGAAGGAATTAATCTACTCTTTGCGCACCATAATCTGAAAGTTTTATTCCTTTGCCTGCAGTTTCTCTGCCAACTACCTAAAATTAGGTGTAGATTGGCATTCAGTGTTTATTATTTAAATAATTTTACCTGTTAAATAAATTCAGAACACTGAGTTAACCCAATATTAACAGGGTGTTGATAAGAATTTTATTGGTAATTCGTATTTTTTTTATTAATTTGATAGTTACTAAAAATGATTAGTATGAGTAGGATAGCTGATTCCGAATTGATCATAAATGCTGACGGAAGCGTTTTTCATCTTCATATCAAACCAGGTCAACTTGCCAAAAAAGTTATTTTGGTAGGCGATCCGGGGCGGGTTGATACGGTTGCCGGTTTTTTTGATGGTGTTGACCATCAGGGAGCTAATCGTGAGTTTCTATGGAAAACCGGAAGATTCAGCGGTACGGAGGTCACAGTTTTGTCATCGGGAATAGGCACTGATAACATTGATATTGTATTAAACGAGCTGGATGCTCTGGTAAATGTTGATTTTGACTCACGGATGCCTAAATCGTCGCATACTTCACTTGAGATTGTGCGAATTGGCACATCTGGCTCCCTTCAAAAGGATTTGCCCGTGGATAGCTGGCTCCTGAGTCAAAAAGCAATTGGTTTCGATGGGTTATTGAATTTTTACGATGGACGAGGTGAGGTGTGTGACCTGCCTTTTGAATCTGAGTTTGTAAAATATACCGGTTGGAAACACGAATTGCCTGCCCCATATACCGTCAATGCTGACAACTATTTATTGGAACGCCTCAACAGCGAGAAAGTAGTCAAAGGTGTTACTATTTCAGCACCCGGATTCTATGGCCCGCAGGGACGAATCATTCGACTTCCACTGTCAATGCCCGGAATAAACGATAGAATATCGGAATTCAGGTTTAATAATCTGCGAGTTACGAATTATGAAATGGAGTGCTCTGCAATTTACGGACTCTCGGCATTGCTAGGGCACAAAGCAGCCACTGTTTGTGCCATAATTGCAAACCGAATGGCTGGTGAATACAGTAAAGATTATAAAAAAGTAGTGAAGGAACTTATTGAATATGTGCTGACCGCACTTACTAAGTAGGTGGGTTGGGAAATTTTTGGGGCTAATTGGAACTGAAAGTCTGAGGGTTTGATATATATATATGTGTTTCTGTTGATTTAATCCGATACTAAGCTTGTATGGATAAAAATAAAGTCATCGCCTTAATCAGCCTTTTAGATGATCCCAACGAGGAGATCTTTAGCACGGTTGAAGGCGAGTTATTAAAAGAGGAGGTCGACATTGTTCCGGAGCTGGAAAAAGCCTGGGAGTTGACCCTGGATTCCGCGTATCAGAAACGGATTGAAAATCTCATTCATACATTGCAATTCCGTGATGTAAAATCCAGACTTCGCGCCTGGCTGCAGTCACCAGACGATGATCTGCTCTTTGGTGCTTTCCTTGTGTCCAGATTTCAATATCCCGAACTGCGTTATGAAGACATCAATGACAAGATTAATCAGTTGCGTAAAGATGTCTGGCTTGAGCTGAATGATCATCTTACTGCTCTCGAAAAAGTGCGAATCATCAATCACATCCTTTTTGATGTGCATGGCTTTTCGCGCAACAACAGCAACTTTATGTCGGCTCAGAATTCGTTTATCTGTGATGTGCTCGATACCCGAAAAGGAAATCCCATATCTTTATCAGTCATATATTCTGTAATAGCTCAGCGTCTTGGAATTCCTGTTTATGGTGTAAATCTGCCTAAGAATTTCATCCTGGCCTATCTCGATGATTCTGCAGAGTTCTCTTCAACCGATAAAGGTTCCGAGGTGCCTGTTCTCTTTTACATTAATCCCATCAATAAAGGAGCTGTTCTTGGTCGTAAAGAGATCGAGTTTTTTGTGCAGCAACAAAAATTGGAGCCAAAAGTCTCTTACTTTCTGCCATGCAGCAATAAAGACATCGTACAGCGTATGCTCAACAATATTCTGTATGCTTATGAAAGCACAGGCCAAACGTCCAAAGCCGATGAGGTACAGGAGCTGTTATCCTTGTTTGGCGACATTCCTAAGGCTTGATTTGATTTAGAAGTTTCGGATGCGAACCTCGATCTCCTCTTCATATTCAAGAAGTTCTTCCAGCTCATCCAGGTTTGTCTGCCCAAAACGAAAGTGATAGGGATAGAGAACTCTGGGTTGTATCATCATGGCTGCATTGGCTACCATTTCAGGTGTCATGGTAAATGGTAGGTTCATCGGCAAAAAGGCCACATCAATGTTTTTTATCTGCTTCATTTCCGGTATATCCTCGGTATCTCCGGCCACATAAACTCTATACTCACCAAAGTTGATTATGTAACCGTTTCCTACACCTTTGGGATGATACGGTTGTCCATCGTTACGCAGGTGTACGACATTGTATGCCGGCACTGATTCAATCAGGATACCAGCAATGTTAAGCGATTCGTTATTCGACAAAACAAAACCTTCCTTCAGAATATTGTAGCATGTTGGTGTGAGCACAAATTTCGTGTCATCCTTTCGTATTAAGTTGATGGCAATCGTATCTAAATGATCCTGATGCTCGTGCGTAATCAGTATCAAATCTGCCTTGGGTAGTTCACTGTAATCGGCTACACGACTGAAGGGATCCACGTGTATGTTCATTCCGTTATAGCTGAACATCAAACTGCCATGTCCTACAAACCATGTTTCCAAATCAAAACTTTCTGTCTCAAAGATGTCTTTGCTCACTTGTCCCATCGTGAGAACCGGAACAAGCACAATGCAGCAAACGAAAAGCATAAACCGTTTCATATTCTTATTTATTGATGAAAAACAAATTTAACCACAATGTTCTATCAATTCAAAATTTGTTTGATGTGATTGTTTCATTACTCTTCACAACTAAAGGTGTGTTAAATTCAATAGATTAAGCTCGAAGTGCGAAAAAATAATATAACTTAGCAATCTTTATTGAAAATATAATATAAGTATGACCAAATCATTTGCTTTAAAACTGTTACTGTTCGTTGCAATTGTTCTTGGCGGATGTCATCCAAAGAACAAGGGCATACCAGCTCATTATCTACCGATGCTTGAAGCGGCTTTTGTAAAGGCTGGTGCCAATGCCATTGAAATTGAGAGGGCTTTGTATGATAGTCCCTACGCGCAGCGCGAGGGCATGGCATTTATCATTTCGCACATGCCCGAACACGATCTTCAAACGCTCACGGCAGCGTTTCTTCTTGAGAATGCCCACTATGCTTACCATGCCCGGGAAGTGTTTCCCTGGGGGCGTGAATTGCCGGACTCGGTATTTTACAACGATGTGTTGCCATACGTGATTCTGAATGAGACCCGTGACAACTGGCGGAAGGATTTTTTTGAGCGTTTTTCGCACTATCTGGAGGGCGTAACAACCATTCAGGCTGCCGTGGATACCATCAATAAGGTAATTCGGGATGAAGTGTTGGTCGATTACAGTACCAAACGCGATAAGCCGGACCAAAGCCCGTATGAATCCATGCGCATCAATATGGCATCATGTTCCGGTTTGTCCATCTTACTTACCGATGCTTTTAGGGCGGTCGCTATCCCATCGCGGATAGCTGGCACACCAAACTGGCACGATATGCGTGGTAACCACAATTGGAATGAAGTCTGGATAGAAGGAGAGTGGTATTTCACCGAGTACTATTCCAGCGGGCTTAACCAGAGTTGGTTTCTGGCCGATGCCGGAAAAGCCGACCCAAACAATCCTGAAACATCAATTTTTGCCAGTTCGTGGAAAACTACCGGAAGGCATTTCCCTTTGGTCTGGGCTCGTAACAACCACTCGGTACCAGGCTTAAACGTAACGGAACGATATCTGGCCATTTATCAGGCCGATGAAGCCCTAAAGGCAAGCAATCTTAATAAGGTTGCCATCGAAGTGAGGATGTTTCGCAATGCCAATGCCAGAAGTGGCGATGAGCGCGTCAGGACAAGGGTTGAACTACTGCTGGGTAAGGATACCGTTGGTTTTGGCTATACCAGCGGACCAACTCAGGATATGAATGATGTGCTTACCTTTTATGTAGATCAAAATAGTGAGTTTACGCTGGCTTACAGTGATTTTGCAGGTGAACCGGTGCAACAGACCTTGAAATCAGGCGTTGATAAGATGCAGATGCAACTGAACTTTGAAAAGTGATGCTGTTTTGCTAATCTCGTTTCATTGAATTTTGCCGATACAAATAACAAAAAAACCGCTCTCCCTAAGGAAAGCGGTTTTTTTGTTACGTATTTATTTCGCCGGTTTACAAACTTGCGATTTTATCACTCTTGTATTTTCCGGCTTTTAATTTTTCAGATACTTCGGCAAAAGCGTTAATGGTGTACTGAACATCTTCCAGCGTGTGAACCGCTGTTGGAATAATGCGAAGCATAATTTGTCCTTTAGGAATTACCGGATATACTACGATAGAACAGAAAATGTTATAGTTCTCACGTAAATCCATTGTAAGGGTTGTGGCTTCGGGTACAGTACCGTCAAGAAACACTGGCGTTACCGGGCTTTCAGTTTTCCCAAGGTTAAACCCTTTTTCGCGCAATCCTTTTTGAAGTGCGTTAACCACTGTCCAAAGGTTTTCCTTAAGTTCTGGTTTTGTGCGAAGAAGTTCAAGACGCTTGAGCGCTCCAATTACCAGAGGCATTGGCAACGACTTGGCAAAAATCTGTGAGCGCATGTTGTAACGAAGGTAGTTTATCACATCTTCGCGACCGGCCACAAAGCCGCCAATCAGAGCCATCGATTTGGCAAATGTTCCAAAGATAATGTCTACACCATCTTCAACACCAAAATGTTCAGCCACGCCTGCTCCGGTTTTACCCATTGTACCAAAACCGTGTGCATCGTCAACCAGCAATCGGAATTGAAAATCTTTCTTGAGAGCTACAATTTCGTCAAGTTTCCCGAGGTCACCAGCCATTCCGAATACTCCTTCGGTGATAACGAGGATTCCACCGCCTTGTTTATCGGCAAGTGCAGTAGCTCTTTCAAGTTGTTTGCGCAGATTGTCGATGTTGTTATGTGGAAACACATAACGTTTTCCCATGTGCAAACGTAATCCGTCTAGAATACAGGCATGAGATTCGGAGTCATAAACAATTACATCGTTACGGTTAACCAGCGTGTCGATGATAGAAACCATACCCTGATAGCCAAAATTAAGAAGATATGCATCTTCTTTTTTTACGAATTCGGCAAGTGCAGCTTCTAGTTCTTCGTGCTTGGAAGTGTGTCCCGACATCATTCTGGCTCCCATAGGATAGCCCAATCCATACTCTTTGGTGGCCTCTGCATCCACCTTACGCACTTCAGGGTGATTGGCCAGTCCCAGATAGTTATTCAAACTCCAGGTTAATACTTCTTTACCACGAAATTTCATTTTCGGGTGTATTTCCCCTTCAAGTTTGGGAAACATGAAATAACCATGAGCCTCTTTGCCATACTGGCCCAATGGACCCATGTTGGCACTTATCTTATTAAAAATATCCACGTTAATAAGTTTTTAATTATTTCACGGGCAAAGGTAATCTTTTTTGAATATCCGTATCAGAAACCTCCATAAAATTATTGGTATTTATCTCTCATTTCGATTATGATTTTGCTGTAAGAGTTAAACAAAGTTGCATGTCCGACTTTAATGTTCAATTATACGGCACTTAAAAACCCCTAATTGTTGGGATTGTAGGGACAGGCTTATGTCTTTATGTTTGTAGTCTAAATTTTGGTATGGTTTTATACCATTGACGGAGTTGACAAACTCCATTTTTTTAAAACTGAAATAAGCAATTAAGTGCCTAATTGGATAAAATCACAAAACTATGAAACGTTTTTTTTGGTTTAGGAGAGTAAGCGGATTGTTCTTGTTGGCCGCATTTCTAATCTTCAATACCATATCAGTGTTTGGTATTACTGTTGGTGGCAGAGTGGTGAGCGAAGGTAACGCGGTGCCATACATAGCTGTGTATGTTAAGGGAACAGCCAATGGTACCACAACTGATGCAAATGGACAGTTTGTTCTGGCATTAAATTCTGATACTGATATCACGCTTGGGATTCAAGGTTTGGGATATAAAACGGCTTATGTTGAGATTAGAAAGGACGAAAATCCCGGAAACTTGAGTATCAATATTGAGCCTGATAATCTGCTACTGGCTCAGGTTGTGGTTTCTGGCAGCAGGATTGGCATGTTGCGACACTTACCGGGATCCGTATCAATTGTAAATAGCGCACAATTGGCGCGTCAACAGCCAATGAGCGGAAATGAAGTTTTACGCAGCATCACCGGTATTCATGTGGTTGAGGAAGAGGGAGCCGGATTGCGTACCAATATAGGCATAAGAGGTCTCGACCCCGACAAAAGCCGCTCTGTGCTGATGCTCGAAGATGGCATCCCGGTGGCGTTGGCGCCATACGGTGAGCCGGAGATGTATTTCACACCCAACATTGACCGCATGAGTGGTATAGAAGTGCTAAAAGGGAGTGGTTCTATTCTCTTTGGTCCTCAAACCATTGGCGGTGTAATTAACTACCTTACTGCTGATGCACCCGCCGAGTCAAGTGGAAAACTTTCATTCAAAACGGGCGATTTTGGCTATAATAACAGCCAGATTTTTTACGGTAATACCATTGGTAATACTGGCTTTACAATCAATTATACCCGAAAGCAGGCCGAAAATTTTGGCCCTACACAGTTTCTGCTACACGATTTTAATGCCAAGTTGCAAACCAACTTTTCGCCAATATCCCAATTAATGGTGAAATTGGGTGTGTATGATGAAAACTCAAATTCAACTTATGTTGGACTTACGCAACCCATGTATGACAGGGGCGACATGGACGATCTTCGCCTGGCTCCTGATGATGCACTCGACATTCGAAGGTATGCAATAAGTGCCAATCATAAGTATCTCTTATCAGAAGGATTGCAGTTGAGTACATCCGTTTTTGGATATACAACCACCCGTAACTGGAACCGTCAGGATTTTACATACAGTGCCACGGCATCTAACCTTACTGGAGTGGTTCACGGAACGCCAGATGGTAATCAGGGGGCTATTTATCTGCGAAACACCACCGGCCAAAGAAACCGGCAGTTTGAAGTTGCAGGAGTAGAGCCGAGGGTAGAGTATCGTTATCAGATTGGCGACCGTACGGCCAAGATGGATGCAGGTGTCAGATATTTGTATGAGCGTGCTTTTGAGCAACGAGTGAACGGAACAAAAGCAGGTGCTTTATCAGGCAACATTCAGGAGGATGAAATCAGAACAGGTTATGCATTGAGTGGTTACCTACAGAATAAATTTATGCTTAGCGAAAAATTGTCAGTTACGGCAGGCATTCGCAGTGAAAGTATCTGGTATGAACGTGAAATTATGCGCATTAGCAACAGGGATACGCTGATTGTTGCCAAAACAGATGTTACTTCATTGATTCCCGGAGCGGGCGTAAACTACAATATTTCGGACAGGGTTGGCGTTTTTGCGGGAATCCACCGAGGTTTTGCGCCTCCGCGCACCAAAGATGCCATAAGCAACAGTGGCGAAGATTTACAGCTTGAGGCAGAAAAAAGTTGGAACAGTGAGTTGGGACTGCGTTCAAACATTGGCAGTCTTGAGATTGAGATGACTGCTTTTCACATGGACTTCTCAAATCAGGTGATACCTGTATCCGAATCGTCAGGAGGAGCTGGTAGCGGTTATATTAATGGTGGACGTACCCTGCATTACGGCTTAGAATCATCACTCCGATTGGGTTTCAATGATGTTTTACCAGCCAATTGGTTGGGGCATTTATACGTTGGAGGAACCTATGTGCATTCTGAGTTTTCGAGTGACAGGTTTGTGTTGCAAAAAACTGCCATTACGCCGGGTCTTGAGAATGTATATTTAAACGTTAAAGGCAATAAAACACCTTATGCGCCTGAGCTTACGCTAACCGGCGGCATTCAGGTGGAGGTGCCTGCGGGTGTTGGTTTAAGCATAACCGGCAATTACATTGGCAGCCAATACACCGATGTGCTCAACACCGAAAATGTTTACGATTGGATTGCTACAGATGCAGCCGATTCTGACTATCGTTATGCCCAGGCCAATACCAACGGGCGAATTGGTAAACTGGATGCCTATTTTATCACCAACTTAAACGCCTGGTACAACCATACAGCGTCGGGGCTCGGATTTAGTTTTACCATCAAAAATATTACCAATGAGCGATATATTGTAACTCGCAGACCACAAGGAATAAGAGCCGGTTTGCCACGCTTTATATCTGCCGGAATCACATATAATTTTTAGAAGAACTCTACTTGAATTGTAAAAGGCCGTTTCTCCCATCAAAGGGAGGACGGCCTTTGTACGTTATTTTTTGTTGTTATGGAAATGGGGATTGTGGTCTGATTTTTGTTTATGCCAGAAAGTGTTTTTGCCTGAGATCTTGTTTCTGCATCACTTTGTATCAGCAGATGTTTAAAATTAAGCCCACTGCTAAGTATTGCTAAAAATATCGTTTTAACTATTAGTGAATTGAAATGAAAACTATATCTTTGCAGGATGTTTCCGGGCAAAACATTGTTTGTGTTTTGTTTATATAAGTAATAATAAAGACCTTCAAATGAGGAAATTATTCTTTTTTGTTTTTATGATGCTCATGGTTCTGACCTCCTGCAGCGAATATCAAAAATTGCTGAAAAGCAACGATTATGACCTGAAGTACCAGAAGGCAATGGAGTATTATGAAAAAGGAGACAACATGCGTGCCTCTACGCTTTTTGGTGAATTGATAGGAATTTACAGAGGTACTGAGCGTTCGGAAACGGCTCATTTTATTTATGCTCAGTGTCTTTACAATATGCGTGATTATTTGATGGCTGATCACTATTTCCGCATGTTTGTGCAGAACTATCCTACCAGTGAACGAGCCGAAGACGCCCAGTTTATGGCTGCCTATTGTAACTACAAAATGTCGCCCAACCCCAGGCTGGATCAAACATACACATACAATGCCCTCGATGGGTTTCAGCTGTTTATCAATCTGTACCCAAACAGCGAACGTGCATCCGAAGCTACCGTGTTGATGGATGAATTGCGTAATAAGCTGGTATTTAAAGCATATTTAAATGCAAAACTATATTACCACCTTGGAACCTACATGGGCAACAACTATCAGTCTGCAGTGATTGCCGCGCGTAACACATTGGATGAGTTTCCCGATACCAAATATCGTGAGGAGTTGTCATTCCTGATTCTTGATGCCAAATTTATTCAGGCAGTTAACAGTATCGAAGAGCGAATGGAAGAGCGGTTGCGCGATACCATAGACGAGTATTATTCTTTTGTCAATGAGTTTCCTCAAAGCCAGTACCTGCGTAGAGCAAACCGGATTTTTGAAGAGACTAACGCAATGCTTAGATAGATTTAGTAAAGTACGATTTTATTTATATTGTAACTATGGACTTCAAAAAATCAAAGGCGCCGGTTAATACCATAACCTGGGACACCGCCAAACTTGCCGAGCCTACCGGAAATGTTTACGAATCGGTAATGATAGTGGCAAAAAGAGCCAATCAGATTTCTGTAGAAATGAAAGAGGAACTTAACAGGAAACTGCAAGAGTTTGCTTCTTATACAGACAATCTGGAAGAGGTGTTTGAGAATCGTGAGCAAATTGAGATTTCACGTTTTTATGAGCGTCTTCCTAAGGCTACAGCATTGGCTGTTACTGAGTTTATGGTGGAGGATAATGTGTACCACCGAAATCCTTCGAGAGACGAGAAAATTTAATGCCACAAGCAACAAGTGTTTGCGGTTAACCTGATTGTTTTAATCAGATAGATTTGTCGAAACAAGCTCATCTGCTGGCTGTCAGGCCAAAATTTTAGAAAGATAAAAGAGATGTATTGTTTCTTTTATCTTTTTTTATTGATATCTGCCGTTGTTTGTTCTAGAACCAAATGCCATGTTGGAAGGGAAAAAAATAATATTGGGTATTACCGGCAGCATTGCTGCCTACAAAGCCGCATTTCTGCTTCGTCTGCTTATTAAAGAGGGAGCCGAGGTACAGGTAATAATTACACCGGCCGGCAAAGAGTTTATTACGCCGGTTACTTTGTCTGCCCTTTCAAACAGGCCGGTATTGGGTGCATTTTTCGAGAACCGCGACGGAACATGGCATAGCCATGTAGATTTGGGATTGTGGGCCGATGCATTTGTTATTGCACCGGCCACCGCAAATACAATGGGTAAAATGGTAACTGGTATTTGCGACAATCTACTCGTAACCACCTATCTCTCGGCCCGCTGTCCTGTTTTTATAGCACCGGCGATGGATTTGGACATGTTTCAGCACCCTTCCACAATACAAAACATTAAAACGCTCCAGGAATGGGGGTGCCATGTGATAGAGCCCGGCACGGGTGCGTTGGCCAGCGGCTTATCGGGCAAAGGGCGAATGGAGGAGCCTGAAGTTATTGTAGAAAAGCTTAAAACGTTTTTCTCTGACTCGATTAAAAAAAAAACACTAACCGGTAAGCGGGTGATGGTTACTGCCGGCCCTACCTATGAATCCATAGATCCGGTTCGCTTTATCGGTAACTACTCTTCCGGAAAAATGGGGTTTGCTATAGTGGAGGAGCTTGCGGCACGAGGGGCTCAGGTGGATTTAATTGCTGGCCCTGTGCATGTTGAGTTGTCTGGCAGTGTTTTGATTAACAGGGTGGACGTAAAAAGTGCCAGGCAGATGTACGAAGCGTGTTGCAATAGTTTTCCATATTGTGATGCCGCTATCATGGCTGCTGCTGTGAGCGATTATGCACCTGCCGGATATCACACATCTAAAATAAAACGGAGTGGCGAAAACTTAAGAATTGAGCTGGTTGCCAATCCGGATATTGCCAAGGAAATGGGTCAAATGAAGCGGGACGGACAGATTCTTGCAGGGTTTGCACTCGAAACCGACAATGAAGAAGCCAATGCTGGCAAAAAGCTCATATCAAAAAATCTTGATTTTATCGTGCTTAACTCACTCGCGCAAGCTGGCGCCGGGTTTATGACAGATACCAATAGGATAACTATTCTCAATCGTGAAAATAAAAAAGAGGAATTTGCGTTAAAAAGCAAAAGGGATGTTGCGGTTGATATCGTTGACTACCTCGAGAAGTTAATGATTTGATTTTTCATTCTCTATATATTTGTTCTATGTCTCAAATTTGCAGTCTCTTGAAACAAAAAGCAGCCGCATTAGTTATTTTTTGCTTCTCGTTTTTTCTGTTGTCCCAGGTGACGCAGGCACAGGAACTGCGTTGTATGGTGCAGGTAGTGGCGCCCGGTGTGCAGGGAACCAACAGGGGGGTATATGAAACCCTTCAAACTACCATTATGGAGTTTATGAACGGTCAACGATGGACTGAGCATCGGTTTAAACCCGAAGAGCGCATTGATTGCTCAATTTTTATCAATATACGTGAGGTAATTGGCAGTGATGAGTATAAGGGCACCATTCAAATTCAAGCCCGCCGTTCGGTATATAACTCATCATACAATTCACAACTTATAAATTTTCAGGATCAGAACCTGCACTTCAGATATGTTGAGTTTGATCAGTTGATTTTTAATCCTGCAAATATAGAATCTAACCTGGTTGCTATTCTGGCTTATTACGCCTATGTGATAATTGGTTACGATTATGATACTTTCAGTTCAAGGGGTGGCACACCCTATTTTCAGAGGGCAGAGCAAATAGTCAGCGTTTCTCAGAATGCAAGGGAAGCCGGTTGGCGTTCGTTTGAAAGTACCCGAAACCGTTATTGGCTTGTCGAAAACCTTCTTAGTGAGCAGCATGCCCCATTGCGAAATGCTTATTATCAGTATCACCGGCGGGGTTTGGATATGATGGCCGACAAGCCGGAAGAGGGCAGGAGTAATATTGTGTCAGCCATTGAGCAGTTACAACGCGTATATCGCCAACGGCCAAACTCATTTGCCTTGGGATTCTTTTTTGATGCCAAAACGGAGGAGCTTGTAAATGTTTTTTCTGGTGCACCATCCATGGAACGTGGACGAGTGGTTAATCTGCTCACCGAAATAGACCCATCCAATTCGGATAAATACCGACGCTTGACTTCAGAAGGCAACAGATAAATTTGGAAATGCATTTTGTTTTTTGATGATGACATGTCCGTGTTGTAGATTTATTGGAGTCTGCACCTAACTGATATGGAGTAGATTGTTTAAAACTTTCGCTTCCGATGACTGTTTCTTGAAACAACTTTTCTATTTTTGTTATACCCTTAATATTCTTAGTTTCGCTTTTAATCTGTTTATAATGAATGTTTTTGATTGTTTGTTGAACAGGGCAGACGGCTAAATTAGAATGGATAGGGAAAAGAAAAATTGTCATCTATGCTAAAACAGCTTCAAATTTTAAATTACGCGCTAATTGATTCAGCCGATATATCATTTGACAATGGTTTTTCGGTGATAACTGGCGAAACCGGTGCCGGAAAGTCCATTATGTTGGGCGCACTGGCTCTGATTCTTGGTCAGCGCAGTGATACTTCGGCTATGCGTGATAAGGAGGAGAAATGCGTGGTTGAGGCATGTTTCAATCTAGAGGGCTATGGCCTTGAACCGCTTTTTGTTGCTGAGGATGTCGATTTTGATAACGAAACGGTCATCAGACGCGAAATACTGCCATCAGGCAAGTCGCGTGCTTTTGTGAACGATACGCCTGTGACGCTCAATTTTCTCAAAGAGTTGTCGCAAAAACTCATTGATATTCATTCGCAGCATCAAAATCTGTTGTTGGGCGATTTTAATTTTCAGTTGATGGTGGTTGATACTGTCGCAGGAAACGCCCATCTTAAAAGCGATTATAGAAAAGGGTTCGACCAGCTTAAGCAGATAAAGAAGGAGCGTTCACGGCTGTTAGAGATGTATGAAAAACAGCAATCTGATAAAGATTACTGGTCGTTTCAGGCCAACCAGTTGCGTGAAGCGGCCATGCAACCCGGTGAGCAAGCTGAGTTGGAGCAGGAGCTGGAGCAACTGACCCATGTTGAAGAGATTAAGGCAGCTTTGTCATCGGCTAATTTGTTAATGGCTGAAGGTGAGTATCCAATTTTGGATGGCATACATCAGGTTCAGGGCGAGCTATCCCGCATCAGCAAGTATTTACCAGGAGGCGATGAACTTTGGAGCAGGTTAGAAATCATTAATATTGAATTAAAGGATATAGCCAGGGAGATTGGTGAGCGAAGTGCCGGAATTGAGTTTGAGCCCCAGCGTGCGCGATATGTGCAGGACAGGCTCGATACCATCTATTCTTTGCAACAGAAGCATCATGTGGATTCTGTTGATGCACTGCTCTCATTATTGAGCGATTTGGACGAAAAACTTACCCGTCTGGAATCCTTCGACGAAGAGATTGCGTTGCTTGACAATGCCATAGCTGCTCAACAGGCAATTGTTGAGACGCTGGCAGAGAAACTCTCTGACAGCCGGAAAGCTGTTTTTGAGTCCATTCAGCACTCTATTGAGCAACAATTGCATCAGCTGGGTATGCC
The DNA here is from genome assembly GCF_000517065.1 of Alkaliflexus imshenetskii DSM 15055. GTDB lineage: Bacteria > Bacteroidota > Bacteroidia > Bacteroidales > Marinilabiliaceae > Alkaliflexus > Alkaliflexus imshenetskii. The sequence goes on from NZ_KI912105.1 coordinate 3,509,988, forward strand.
ACATGCGCGGTTCCGTATTTCTCATTCTCCGTCTGAGGCATTTCGTGATGACGGTTTTGATGAGATTCAATTTTTATTCACTGCCAACAAGAACGGCGAGTTGGCCGATATTCCCAAGGTGGCTTCCGGTGGTGAGATGTCCAGAGTTATGTTATGTATCAAATCATTACTGTCGTCGGCCAAAGGGTTGCCGACCATCATTTTTGATGAAATAGATACAGGTGTGTCGGGTGAAATTGCCGACAAAATGGGACGCATCATGCAGCAAATGGGGCTTAACATACAGGTTATAAGCATTACCCATCTGCCTCAGATAGCCGGCAAGGGAGCCAATCACTACAAAGTTTACAAAACCGATACCGATCATCAGACCATTTCTGCCATACGGCAATTGAATGATGAAGATCGTGTGTTGGAAATTGCCGGTATGCTGAGCGGCGCTGAATTGTCGGAAGCTGCCTTAAGTAACGCCCGGGATTTAATGGCAAAGTAGGTTTCTTTTCGCGTACCCCAAGCTACGCTGTGTTACCATGTGATTGTTTTACATGCGGTTGTATGTCGTGTTACATTTTCACGAGCTCCGGCTTTTCTCTACCAACACGCAAAGGCAGTAATCGTTATGATTCATTCGAATTTTCGATTGAATTATCCCGTGTTTTCTTAAATTGTTTTAATTAAGACGAAAAAGTATTTAATTTTCATTTCTGGATAATTAAGCCGTATATTTGTACCCTCAAAAATCAAAACTTAATATGGGATATAATCTATTAAAAGGTAAAAGAGGGATTATTTTCGGTGCCCTAAACGACATGTCAATTGCCTGGAAGGTAGCTGAGATGGCGCACGCTGAGGGTGCCGTATTTACTCTGTCAAATACCCATGTGGCATGTAGAATGGGTAGCGTTATGGAACTGGCACAGAAGACCGGTGCTGAAGTTATACCGGCTGATGCCACCAGTATTGAAGATCTTGAGAATGTGATTAAAACTTCCATGGAGGTGATGGGGGGTAAGATTGATTTCATCCTGCACTCTATCGGTATGTCTCTTAACGTACGGAAGCATAGACTCTACAACGATCTCGACTACAATTATCTGGCAAAAACTCTGGACATATCTGCAATTTCCTTTCACAAGGTAATTCAAACGGCCTATAAACTGGATGCAATGTCTGAGTGGGGTTCAATTGTGGCTTTGTCATACGTGGCAGCTCAACGTACCCTTTACGGTTACAACGATATGGCCGATGCCAAAGCTTTACTTGAATCCATCGCACGAAGCTTTGGTTACATCTACGGTCGCGAAAAGAAAGTACGCATCAATACCATTAGCCAGTCACCTACCGTTACTACCGCTGGTAGTGGGGTAAAAGGTATCGACGGACTTATCGATTTCTCTGATCGGATGTCGCCACTAGGTAATGCTGATGCCAGTGATTGCGCAAGCTATTGCATCACTCTGTTCTCTGATCTTACCAAAAAGGTGACCATGCAAAACCTTTTCCACGACGGAGGGTTCTCAAGTATGGGAATGAGCCTTGCTGCCATGAAACAGTACAACAAGAGTTTCGATGCAGGCGAAGTGGAAGATCTTTATTAATGATGGATTGATTTCTTAGCTGCTTTTAAAGGATTTCATACGCCCGCGATGGGAATAAAAAACCTTTATTTTTAGCGCAATAGATGGATAATAATATAAAAAGACCTTTCTTTGTGGAAGGTCTTTTTGTTGTTGTATGGACAATATTTCAATATGTCCCTTTAAAGCGTTAAATTTGGCTTTCCCAAAAAACGCGATACGTTTTAAAAGGAAGTATTGAATAATCCTGAAGCCGGCATGCCGGCACATTCATTTGTAAACAGATATTCATGGATAATTATCAAATCAACCATTTGAAGGAGCTGGAGGCTGAATCAATCTTTGTGATACGCGAAGTGGCAGCTCAGTTTGAAAATCCGGTTATGCTCTTTTCGGGAGGTAAAGACTCCATTGTGATGTTTCATCTGGCTCGTAAGGCTTTTTGGCCCGCCAGAGTTCCTTTCCCGTTGTTACACATCGATACCGGACATAATTTTGAGGAAACACTCATCTATCGCGACCAATTAATGGAAAAAACCGGAGCTACCTGTATTGTGCGATTGGTTCAGGATTCCATCGATAAAGGCAGGGCAAAGGAAGAGACTGGTTACAATGCCAGCCGCAATAAATTACAAACGATTACGCTTCTGGATGCTTTGGAGGAGTTGAAGTTTGATGCAGCCATGGGTGGCGGCCGACGCGATGAGGAGAAGGCAAGAGCCAAAGAACGGTTCTTCTCGCACCGTGATGAGTTTGGCCAGTGGGATCCTAAAAACCAACGTCCGGAACTTTGGAATCTTTTTAATGGACGCAAGAATATGGGTGAACATTTCCGTGTTTTCCCCATAAGTAACTGGACCGAAATGGATGTTTGGCAATACATCTATATGGAACAAATAGAATTACCTTCACTATATTATACACACGAACGCGAAGTATTTGAGCGGGACGGAGTGCTTATGGCCACTGCACCGTTTATGAAGTTGCGCGATACTGAAAAGCCAAAAATTATGCAGGTAAGATGTCGTACCATTGGGGATATCTCCTGTACTGGACTCACACTATCTGCGGCCAACTCTTTAGAAGATATTATTCAGGAGGTTGCGGCATCGCGTGTGACTGAGCGCGGCGGAAGAGCCGACGACAAGCGTTCAGATGCGGCAATGGAAGACCGCAAAAAAGAAGGTTATTTTTAATTCTCGTTTGAATCCATTATCATGAGCGGAAAAAATTCAGGTTATTTAGATATGGAACTGCTGCGGTTCACGACCGCAGGAAGCGTCGATGACGGAAAAAGTACATTGATTGGCCGGTTGCTTTACGACTCCAAGGCCATCTTTGAAGATCAGATGGAGGCCATTGAACGGGCAAGTATCAAAGCCGGTGGCGAACAGGTAAATCTGGCCTTGCTAACCGATGGTCTAAGAGCCGAACGTGAACAGGGTATTACCATCGATGTGGCATACCGTTATTTTGCGACACCAAAACGTAAGTTTATCATTGCGGATACGCCGGGGCATATTCAGTACACTCGCAACATGGTAACGGGTGCCAGTACTGCCAACGTAGCCATTATTTTAGTGGATGCCCGCCAGGGAGTTCTGGAGCAGACGCGCAGACATGCCTATATTGCATCGTTGCTGCAAATTCCACACCTTATTATATGTGTGAATAAGATGGACTTGGTTGAATACAATCAGGACGTGTTTGAAAGAATTGTCAGTGATTTTGAAGCCATCGCCTCCAAATTGTCAGTTAAAGATGTGCGTTTTGTCCCCATTAGCGCACTCGAAGGCGATAATGTGGTGGATAGAAGCACAAAAATGGATTGGTATCAAGGACCTACTTTAATGTATCTTCTTGAGAATATTCATATAGGAAGTGATATAAACCGTGATGATTTCCGTTTTCCTGTACAATATGTGATTCGTCCCCAATCCAAAGACTGGCCCGATTATCGGGGTTATGGCGGTCGCGTGGCCAGCGGCGTTGTAAATGTGGGCGATAAGGTAACTGTTTTACCGTCAGGGTTTTCATCAGTGGTGAAAAGTATCGACTTATTCAACGAATCACTTGATATGGCTTTTGCCCCACAATCTGTTACCATTACGCTCGATGATGACATTGATATCAGTAGGGGTGATATGATTATTAAAGAATCAAACGGGAAGCAGCCGCGTATTGATCAAAACATTGAAATGATGATATGCTGGTTCAATGAGAGGAATCTTGTGCCGGGAGGCAAGTATGTCCTAAAACACACCACTACAGAGGTGCGCTGTATGATTAAAGATGTACAGTACAAGGTGGACATCAACAATCTGGAGAAGAACCATGAGAGCATCGAAGTAGGGATGAATGACATCGCGCGTATCTCTGTTAGAACAACCAAACCGCTCTTTTTTGATGCGTATAATGTGAATCGAATTACCGGAAGTGTGATTCTGGTTGACGAGGGAACCAACGAAACCGTAGCAGCAGGGATGATAATATAGATTGCCTCCGGTTATATAAAACATAAGAAATCCGCTCTTTGAAAATTAAGGGCGGATTTTTTTGTTCAGTTAAAATGCCTGTGGGATATTAATTTCGTGTGATGGCCGGCAGCATTTCAATGAGCGGCGAAAACATATTTTGTGCCTGTTTAAGATGGGCAGGAGGTGCTGCCACTTTGAGTGCCAGCGGCATAATTTCTACATCTACACGCGTGCCAAGATTTACAGGTTCACCATCTACATGACCCAAAAGGTTGGTTTCATGTTCTACTGTAACGCTTGGAGCCTTTACAATTACATCATACTTGTTTTTATCGATACTTTGATCCAGTAAACTGATAAGCAAAGCAGGAGCGGTTACTTTCGGGAAGTCCCGAATCAGACAAACATCAATCAATCCATCGTCGATACGAGCCTGGGGTGCAATATGGATGTTATTGCCCCATTGCGAAGAGTTGGCAAAGCTGATGAGAAATGCATCCCAAGTTTGGGTTTGTTCACCAATGGTTACCCGGTATTTTGATGATTTGTAATTGGCAAACTCTTTGGTTATGAGTTGCATATAGGCCAGTGGACCCCGGTTTTTGCGGTTGGCAAACTTATGGCTTATGAATGCATCAAATCCTATTCCGGCCACATTTAATGAATGAAATTCATTGATTTTTATCACATCGATGGCCTTAATTTGCAGCTGGTTAAGTGCCTGAACGGCCTTGTTTACTTTAAAAGGGATTTTCAGAAATCTGGCCAATCCATTGCCGGAGCCGGTCGGAATGATGCCCAATGCTGTGCTGCTGCCAATTAGTCCACGGCCTACCTCGTTTACGGTGCCATCGCCGCCTACAGCCACAATTACATCAAAAATTCCGGCATTGTTTTGACTTATCTCAATGGCATGCCCTTTGTGGTTGGTGTATGCCACATTAACTTCCCAGTTTTTTTTATCCATCTCTGAATGGATAATTTCTTCGAGCGACTTATAACGACCAATGCCCGATACCGGGTTTATAATGAAGAGAATTTTTCTTCTCATTGAGTTTACTTCTTAATATCCATCACAAAGATAGTACTAAAATAGTGGCTTCTTCACAATTAAGTTACAGCCTGCCGAAAAGCAATTGGGATAGGTTGATTTCAAAGGCATCCGCTTGGTTGTTAATTAATTAAAAATATTGTGATAATTGACTTTTAGTCATTTTTGGTATTGACTTACAGTTCAGTTTCTGGGTTTACTCTTTTTGAATATATGCTTAACGTATTAATAATCAGGGTTAAGTGGAGTGTGAGTTAATATAGGTTAAAACCAGAAAACTATTTTGGTTTATTTGGTTTTCTCCATACATTTGCTAACCTAAAATCGATTACCATGGAAGTAAGGGATAGAATAATTGAAGGTGCCGGCAAGTTGTTTCTGACTGAAGGCATTCGTCGGGTCACTATGGATTATATCGCAAAAAAGCTGGCCATATCCAAACGCACAATCTATGAGATGTTTCAGGATAAGACAGAGTTGGTGAAGGCTACGTTGGAGTATCTTACCCGAAAACATGACGAAGAGTTTAATGCCATTCAAAAAGATGCAGGGAATGTGATTGAGGTTATTGTAGGTGTATTGCAGGTTGGCGTTACATCTATCAAACAGGTAAGTCCTTTGTTTTTGGACGATTTGGAGTTACACTATCCCGTGTTATGCGAAGAGACCATTGTAAGACGCCGACGGGAATCGATGTTGAATTTTGAGCTTCTGATTACACGAGGTATTGATGAGGGAATGTTCAGAGCAGATTTGAATGTGCGGCTGGTAGCTAAAATTTTCATTGAGCAGATGAATGCGATGAATAATCGCAATGTTTTTCCGCCTGATGAGTATCCTGCCGTTGAATTGTTTGAGACACTTTTTCTAAACTTCATCCGCGGTATCAGTACGCTTGAAGGAATCCGCAAACTGGATGAGCTGCTCCTGAACAGAAACGAATTAAAATAACACAGAAAACCACAACAATAATTTAAGAATATTAATGAGTATGAGCCTACAACTGAAATTGCGCCGACTGGTATTTGGTCTATCGGCACTTGTTTTTTCGGGAACAACGGTTTTTGCGCAGGAGAGTGAATCCAACGTTTTGGAGTTGAATCTGCAAAAAGCCATTGAGATTGCGATGTCGGATAACCCAATGATTCGCATCGCTGAGAAAGAGATAAAGCGTGTAGATTATTCACGTAAGGAGGCGCGTAGCGGACTGCTGCCGTCGGTAAACGGAGAAGGCAGTTACAACAGGAACTTCAACAAACCCGTAATTTTTATGCCGGAGGGCATTTTTGGTCCGGGTTCAGGCGGCCCAATCGAAATGGGATATGACAACAGCTTCACAGGCGCCGTTTCTGCATCTCTGCCTTTATTCTCATATTCCTTGTTGCAAAGTATCCGCATTTCTGATCACGATGTGGAGATTGCACTTGAATCGGCAAGGGCATCAAAAATCAATATGGCAGCCGAAGTGAGAAAGGCTTATTATACAGTTTTATTGGCCAACGATTCTTATAAAGTCATCCGAAAAAGTATTGACAATGCCAATGAGAATCTGACCAATGTGCGTAACCTCTTTTCGCAAGGATTGGTAGCCGAGTATGACGTTATACGTAGCGAGGTACAGGTGCGTAACCTTATGCCATCATTGATACAGGCACAAAACGGCGTGAGCATGTCTGAGATGATGTTGCGTGTGCTTCTGGGCGTTCACCAGGATATAAACATAGAGGTGACCGACTCGCTGGACGATTATCAGAAGATGAGAACTGCTTCGGCTGGAGACGCAAATTTTGACATCTCGGCCAACAGTGACTTACGTAAGCTTGATTTACAGATGGAGCGCATGCAAACACAGTTTCAACTGGTGCGTTCACAAAGGTATCCTACATTGGCTGCTTTTGCTCAATACCAATTTACTGCTCAATCAAATGATTTTGATTTTGGTAATTACCAATGGGCAAAGCCCTTTATTGGGGGCTTAACACTTCAGATTCCTATTTTCAGAGGGTTCTCAGTGAGCCATCAGGAAAAACAAGTGAAAATTGGAATGGAGCAGATGGCTATGCAACGCGAATATCTTGATAGAAACCTTACGCTTCAGGTGCGTAATGCATATACCAATATGCAACGTGCCCAGGAGCAAATTGAGTCGGGACAAATGGGCGTTAAACAGGCCGAAAGGGGCTTTTCCATTGCACGAACACGGTATCAAACAGGTTCTGGTACTTTGCTCGAACTCAATGATGCGGAGATAGCACTGACGCAGGCCAAACTAACTCTTAATCAGGCTCTGTTTGATTTACTCTCTGCCGAAGCGGATTTTATTATGATTCAAGGACAGGTGGAGTAACTTTTAAGAATTAATATTTAAGGAATATACAATTCAGAACGATAACAATTCATTCACAAATATGAGAAAGCAAATTTATAGAGCTGCAGGCATGTTGCAGTTGGTTTCGGTACTAATACTTTTATCATCATGTGGTGGTAAAAAAACAGCAAGTGATGAAACAGAGGAACAATTGCCACTTGTTAAAACGACTATTGCTATTGCACAAATGGTTGAGCAACAGGTTACCCTAACCGGAAACATAGAGCCGTTTGAGAAAGCATATATCAGTCCGGCGGCACCCATGCGTGTGGAGAGAATTTTTAAGGAAGTAGGTGACTTTGTACGAAAAGGTGATCTGCTCGTCCAGATGGATATATCAAACTATCGCCAGGCAAAGATTCAGCTTGATAATCTTGAGATGGAGTTTGCCCGGCTCGATACACTTTTTAAAGTGGGTAGTATTTCGCAGCAGCAGCTCGATCAGATGGCGACGCAACTTGAAGTGGCACGTACATCTTATCGTAATCTGACTGAAAATACCCAACTGCGTTCTCCAATAAACGGCGTAATTTCCGGCCGTTTCTACGAGAATGGCGAGATGTTCAGCATGTCGCCTGTGGTTGATGGTCGTGCTGCTCTTTTCACTGTTGAAACAATCAATCCGGTGAAAGTCACCGTGAGTGTGCCCGAGCAGTTTTTCCCGAAGGTAGATAAGGATATGAATGTGGTTCTGTCATTGGATGTATATCCCGGGCAGCATTTTAATGGTTCGGTTTTTCTCAAATATCCCACCATCGACCCCACTACCCGCACATTTACTGTGGAGTTGCAATTTCCAAATCAGAATCTGTTGATTCGTCCAGGTATGTTTGGACGTGTGGTGCTTGGTTTTGGTGAAGCAAATCGTGTGGTTGTGAGTGATATGGCTGTGCTAAGGCAGCCGGGAACCAACGAACGTTTTGTTTTTGTAGAGAAAGATGGCCGTGTGGAGCGCCGAACTGTGATTCTGGGAAGGCTCGTGGACAGCCAGCTTGAAATAATCAGTGGCATAGAGCCCGGCGAAGCTGTTGTGGTAACCGGACATAACCGTTTGCTTGATGGGTCGGCCGTGAATGTGGTAAACGACTAGCAAATAGTTGTTGAAAAGTATTTTGTTTATCTGCAAAAAAGCTAAAGTAAAATGAGAATATATGAAACGGCTGTTAAAAAGCCCATTACGACCATATTGATATTTGTGGGCGTGGTGATATTCGGGTTGTTTTCGCTGCGCTATCTGCCCATCGATCTTTATCCTGAGATTGATCCGCCAATGGTTACTGTTTTCACGTTCTACCAGGGTGCCAGTGCGGCCGACATCGAGACTAACGTGACCCGGCCTCTTGAGGATAACCTGAACACAGTTAACAATTTAAAGAAACTCTCCTCTGTATCGCGCGACAATGTATCGTTGCTCACGCTTGAATTTGAGTGGGGCTCCAATCTCGACGAGGCCACCAACGACATTCGCGATGTGTTGGGGCGTATCGAAGCATTTCTTCCTGATGGCGTAGATAAGCCAATTCTCTTCAAGTTCAGCACCAGTATGATACCCATTATGATGCTGTCGGCAACTGCTGAAGAGAGTTATCCTGCGCTTACCAAAATTTTGGACGAGGCCATTGTAAATCCGCTCAACCGTATCGAAGGTGTAGGTGCTGTCTCATTATCGGGAGGCCCCAAACGGGAGATACAGGTTAACGTGGATCCTTTTAAACTGGATGCCTATAATATCTCGGTGGAGCAGCTTGGAAACTTCATCCGACAGGAAAATTTGAACCTTCCGGGCGGTGTGCTCGATATTGGCAGCCACACTTACCCCATCCGTGTGGAGGGTGAATATAAAAGTAGCGATGAGCTTGGCCGTTTGATTGTTGGTTCATTCAATGGTCGCACAGTGCGGCTTTCTGATGTGGCCACGGTAAAGGATACCATTGCCAAAATCACAATGGACGAGCGCACCAATGGTCGCACAGGTGCTCGCATCATTATACAGAAGCAGTCGGGTGGAAACTCAGTGAAGATTGCTGAGGAGGTAAATAAAGTGCTGCCACAATTGAAGCGCAGCCTCCCTTCTGATGTGCAGATAGAGATGATTTTTGATACATCCGAATTCATCCAGAACTCCATAAACAGCCTTGCCATGACCATTCTCTACGCGGGAATTTTTGTGGTGCTGGTGGTGCTGTTTTTTCTTGGGAGGTGGCGTGCCACCTTCATCATCATCCTGACAATTCCGGTTTCGCTCATTGTTTCATTTATTTATCTGTATGTTACGGGTAATACTTTGAATATTATATCCTTATCATCCCTTTCGATAGCTATTGGTATGGTGGTGGATGATGCCATCGTGGTACTTGAAAACATCACATCACATATTGAAAAGGGTGCATCGCCCCGTGAGGCTGCAATTTATGGAACCAACGAGGTAGGCTTGGCCGTTGTAGCAACAACGCTTACGGTGGTGGCAGTATTTTTCCCGCTTACAATGGTGCAGGGTTTAAGTGGTATCATGTTCCGGCAGTTGGGTATGATTGTGACGCTGGTTGTTGTTGTGTCAACCATAGCAGCGCTTACACTAACGCCTATGTTGGCTTCTCAAATGATGCGCCGTCAACCGCCCCGGAAAACCGGAATCATCAAGGTAATTTTTGATGGCATTGACCGTTTTCTTACTGGTTTGGATAACTTCTATGAGTCAACTTTGGCCATGGCTGTCCGTCGCAGGTTTTTGGTGCTGTTTGTCTCCATCGGTATTTTTATAGGTAGTATCTTTCTTTTACCGATGGTAGGGGTAGAGTTTTTCCCGCCGGCTGATAATGGTCGTATCGAAGCCAAAGTAGAGCTTCAGATGGGTTTAGGATTGGAGACTACTAAAGTTACTGCACGTAAAATTGAGCAGATATTTCTGGAGAAGTACCCTGAAGTTGAAGTGATTTCAACCAGTGCTGGTTCTGCCGACCAGGGTAATATCTTTGCTTCATTTTCTGATAATGGTTCACACATCATTAGTTTAACAATGCGCCTTTCATCGGCTACAGAGCGCAATCGCTCCATCTACGAAATAGGTGACATGATGCGTGCCGATTTGTCTCTTATTCCCGAGATTGAAGATTTTAGGGTTGATCCAGGCGGCAGTGGTGGCGGAATGGGTAGTGGTGCTGCTACAGTCGAAGTGATTATCTCTGGTTTTGATTTGGATGTGACTGGTCGTCTGGCCGATGAAATGGCTGAGACAATGACTAACATGGCCGGACTCAGGGATGTGGAAATAAGCCGTGATAAATCCAACGTAGAGTATCAACTGGTGCTTGACCGCGAAAAAATGGCACTGCACGGTCTCAATACCGGACTTGTTGCCAATGCCTTGCGAAACAGAATGCATGGTCTCACCGCTGCTCAGTTTCGTGAGGATGGCGAGGAGTATGACATTGTGGTTCGTTATGATGAGGTATTCCGTGAGTCGCTCGATAATGTGGAGGGCATTCTTATTCCCAATAATCAAGGTTTGTTTATCCGTCTGAGCGAAGTAGGTACGCTCAAGGAGTTCTTCTCGCCACCATCAATAGAGCGGGAAAACCGCCAGCGTATTGTGCGTGTTACTGCTTCTCTTTTTAATGCTTCGATGACAGATGTGGTACGTGATGTACGGGCTGCCTTCGATAGGATGGACGTGCCTGTTGGCGTTGGGATGGATATCGGTGGAACGGTTGAAGAGCAACAGGAATCATTTGCTGACATTCTTCTTCTGCTGCTATTGGTTATCATATTGGTTTACATAGTGATGGCGTCGCAGTTTGAATCGTTCAGGTCACCTTTCATCATTATGCTTACGCTGCCGTTTGCATTCACTGGTGTATTTCTCATGCTCTTTATCACAGGACATACTTTGAACCTTATCTCATTGATTGGCTCAGTGATGCTGGTGGGTATTGTGGTGAAAAACGGAATTGTGCTTGTGGATTATATCAACCTGATGCGCGATCGCGGACTGGCACTTGTTCAGGCTGTGATTGTAGCCGGAAGGTCGCGTTTGCGCCCTGTACTTATGACTACGCTCACTACGGCGCTGGCTATGATTCCGCTTGCAATGGGCATTGGCGAAGGTTCCGAAATATGGCAGCCAATGGGTATAAGCATCATTGGTGGACTGATGTTCTCAACCATGATCACATTGGTTCTGATTCCTGTAGTGTACACACTCTTTGGTGCAGGACGTATGAAACGCGAGAAGAAGCGTTTGCAAATGATGGAAGAGGAGATTTAAACAAGATAGACATTGATGCAAAATAGTGTTCGTTCGATGGCCTTGTGCCGTCGGACGAATAATCATGAAACGGATGATTAACCATCAAACAGAGAAAAATGAAAGCAGTATTTATTGCATATAACCAGGCACTTACCGAAAAGATAGAGTTTATTCTCGATCGCATGTCCATACGGGGATTTACGCGTTGGAACCAGGTTCAGGGGCGCGGCAGCCACACTGGTGAGCCACACATGGGAACCCACACATGGCCAGCCATGAACGAAACCATTCTCACCATCGTTCCTGATGAAAAGGTGAATGAACTAATGGATAAATTACGCCACCTCGACAGCAAGACCGAAATGCAGGGCTTAAGAGCCTATGTTTGGAGTGTGGAAGACGCGATTTGAGGTATAATAGCAAAAAATAGTTGGTAAAAAGCTCTGGAAGTATTTTCCCTATTGGGATTTGAAAGAGTTTATTGAAACGATTAACATACGAGCTATAGGCTTGCATTTGCGTTGTAAAGACTGACTTAATTCAGGTAGCGATGCTCCATTCCGCGCAAGAACTTTAGGCTCGGTGTATTTTGGTTGTGTTAAAATAGGGATACATTAGCATTGGTTTATAGCAACAAAACACCCCGGTAACGTAATCGCTACGGGGGTGTTTCTTTTTAACTATTTGTGTTTTTGTTATTGGAAATAAATTTTAAAAGCGCCAACCTAAAGTGACACCAAAATGGTGGCGATTGGTTTTTAGTTGAGCCGGCATTTGGTCCTCGTCGTTAAGATGTGAGGCATAATAGAGCGAATAGGTCTCCTTCTCTTGTCTTAACATGTAACCAAAATCAACGAACATGTTATCCATGCGGAAACCGAATCCCGCCGAATAGGTTTGATGCTTGTCCTTATTTTTGAAGTGCCCCTCTTTGTATGGGCTTTGAAAAACTCCATATCCTGCTCTAAGCGAAAAGAGTTCTGTTGGCCTGTATTCAGCACCAAATCTAAGGTTGTGCGTTGCACGGAAGGTGTTGTTAATGGCTGAATTTCTGGCGTTAACGGATTGTATGTCGCTTAAAGTTGAGTTTTTGCTTTTAAATTGCATGGAGCTGTAGTCAGTATATTCGTAATCCATAGAAATTAAGCCTTTGGTGCCAAAAATATACGATAAACTTCCAACTGCTTTAAGAGGCGTTCTGAAATTATACGAAAATTCCCCGTAACGTCTGCCTCTGTCAACTCCACCATCGTAAACTACTGGCTCATTGTTTTCGAGCTCAATATCAAAGTACTGCGATTCAACCATTGTTGTAAACTCATCATCAAATGAGTAAAAAGTGGGCGAGTGAAATGCTAATCCTAATCTTAACTCATTTGTAGGTTTATAAATAATACCGGTTTTTAGATTGATTCCGGCTCCAGTGGTTTTTATTTTCTCACGAAACTCGAAATCGTCACGTCCTTCAAATCCGTCCAAAGCTCTGAAGTATAAATAATTATAACTGTAGGATTGCCATCCGCCATTTACCTCTTCGTAATGCGAAAGTGTTTTATCGAAATTGAAAGTAGCAATTCCCAATGTTGCTCCTACATATAGCTTATGACTAAAATTTGCTCCAAAAGAGAGATTGAAATCACCTGTACTGCCGCTTTCGGTTAAAATACGACTCTGATTAATGCCATTGGTGGGGCCCCAAAATATGTTGTCAGGATTTTCGCCTACATATTCAAAACCATGAATATGACCCGAATATCCTTCCTCGGGATGTGCATCAATAAGATAATGCTCATTTGCAAGTCCATTGTAAAAATCATCCCATATCCCGGCATTGGCCTGATCCACAAACATGTCGAGCAGAGAGGATTGTATGCCGTTGCCTTGTATAAAGCTTCGGCGCGAAAAACTGTTGTTACGCGAGTATCCAATACCAAAGTGCGTGCTTATAAGTCCCGATGAAACTTCATGTATTGGTCTGTAGGTCCCAACAAAGCCGATTTGCTGAAAAGGCAGGCTGAATTTGTCATCCGATGAGATGATGCCAAAATAGTCTGATTCAGTTTTGGTGTACTGTAATGATGGGGTAAAGGTGAATTCACTGCTTCGGTAAACGGCAATACCTGCCGGGTTTATGCCTATGCTGGTGAAATCTCCGCCCAGAGCTCCCATGGCACCGCTAAGCGCCATGCTTCTGGCTGTTCCTGAGGGTTTATCCTGGGAAATGCGCAGGGCGTCTTCGGTTGTTTGGCCTGATGCGACCATCACTGCCGAAGCAAGGGTTAATGTGGCTATTATCTTCTTCATCGGTTTCAGTTTTTAGATTGACTGCGGAAACATAGGATTCAGAGGAGAGAGCAAGCCCTTTGTTATGGGGGTTTCCGACAGGTTTAGAGTCCTCAGCCTTAATTTCAATAAGGCTGAGGAGAAATTCATTGCTATAGTTGTGATTAATTATCTGCGTCCGCTACCACTGCTGCGCGATGATGAGCCGGAACTTGAGCCGGAGCTGGACGAGCTTCCTGAAGAGCTACCTGAGCTTCTGCTTGATCCTGAGCTGGAGCTGGGTGTGCTTACCGCTGGTGAGCTGCTCCTGCTGGGGCTTGACACCGACGGAGAGCTGCTTCTGGCCGGTGCCGGGCTACTGCTCCTTGTGGGTGCTGTAGAAGTACCCTGGGTGCTTGTGCCTGACGTTCTGGCGGGCGAAGTGCTACTGCCTCGCTGATAGGTTACCGGAGTTTGCTGACGTGTGGCTGCCGGGGTGGTAGTGGTGGCACGTTGCGGTGTTGCGCTACCTGCTGCCGGTCTGCTTTGCACGTTTTGCTGACTCTGATTGGTTGATACACTTTGAGTTTGTCGTGTTCCGGTATTCACACTCTGAACCGTTCCGGTTGACTGTGCAGGCCGTGGGCTGTCACTTACTCTTGTGTACGATGCCCTGTTGTAGGTAGGCCTGGTGTTGTCTTCCGGCTGACTATACGATGGCGTATAGCTTCGTCTGGTTGGTGCATCTTGCGCATAGCTTCTGGATGCTGCATTGCGTGAATCCGAAGTTGATTTCACTTCACCTTCCCCAGTAGAACCAGTACGAGGAACCCTTGTGGCGGTGGTGGCTTCACCATTTACGGTACGGCTAACCTGACCATCTCTGGGCTGTCTGGTTGCCTGTGTGGTAGAGGATGTAGCTGTTCTGCCATCTCTGGGTACCCTATCCGAGGTTGATGATCTTACGTCGCCTTGCGCGCTCCTTGGTGCACGAGTGTCACGAGTGTCTGAACTAAGGCCGTTACGCATGCCCCTGTGAACTGGTGTTGTTGTTCCGGGTCTATGGCTGTAGTAGGGTCTGTTATAATAATAGTGATGATGGTGGTGATATCCATACCAGTAGGGATGGTTCCAATGGCTCCATGCGTAGTATGGACTGTAGTAATTCCATCCAAAACCATATCCCCAATAAGGATATCCGTATGACCAACCAAAATAGAACCTTGAGGGGCTATGCCATCTGTTATAGTAGTGGTAATCGTACCAACGATTTGTCCAGGTAGGAAAAGCATAAGCATAATGTCCATCCACGTACACATTCCAATCGTAATGGTTAAAGTAAACCACTTCGCTATAGAACGGTGAATGATAAGGTATTCCTACTGCTGGGCCGTGGAACCTAACGATACGCTCTGCATAGCTTCTATCCATGCTTGAGCCTCTGAAACCATCTACCCAATATCCGGTCTCATCGTTGTAATAAAGCAACGTATCTACCTCCTGATAGTTGTTATCGCTCAAAAGGGCAGAATATTGTTCCTGAATACCGGAAAAGTCGCGCAAATCTTGATTCTCACGCGCCTGTTGGCTTTTTCTGTATTCGTTTTGTTGCGCGGCAAGTTCTCTGTTCTCAAGCCGTTGTTCTTCTCTTGTTAATGACGGAACCGGTGAAAATGCCTGATGCATATTGTCGCGGCTCACGCCTGGTACGTAATATATGTCGTCATAATAAACGCCGGGACCTGCTAATTGCGATGAACTACAGGCGCCCAGAAGTACTATCAGTACCATTGCGGTTGTCAGGCTAATTGCTCTCATGATCTGTCCTCCTGATTGGTTTTGCTTTATATGTTGCAAATTCTATACCAAAAACTGTAGTTGGAAACGTTTTTTGCAATAAAAATAAAACAAATATTAAAATTTGTAAAACCTGAAATATGGGTTAAATATGGTTTTTCTCTTTGAATTAGACAAATCCTGAGAGAAATTTCGTCAGGTGATAATTAATCGGGTGATTATTTCTATTTTTGTGGCTTACAGATAAACTTTTACAGACAATTTTATATTTGAGGGTCTTTTATGGCAAAAGTACTTACAAGCCGCGAGGAGAACTACTCGCAATGGTATAACGATTTGGTAATAAAAGCTGATTTGGCTGATAATTCGGCTGTAAGGGGTTGTATGGTTATTAAACCTTACGGTTATGCAATTTGGGAAAAAATGCAGCGTGTACTCGATGATATGTTTAAAGAGACAGGTCATGTGAATGCTTATTTTCCGCTGTTTATACCCAAATCATTTTTCAGCAAGGAAGCTGCTCACGTGGAGGGCTTTGCCAAAGAGTGCGCTGTTGTGACGCACTACCGGTTAAAAAACTCACCCGATGGCAAAGGGGTTATTGTTGATCCCGACGCCAAACTGGAAGAGGAGTATATTGTGAGACCCACTTCAGAAACCATTATTTGGAATACATACAAAAACTGGATACAATCTTACCGGGATTTACCAATTTTGGTTAACCAGTGGGCCAATGTGGTGCGCTGGGAGATGCGTACCCGTCTGTTTTTGCGAACTGCTGAATTTCTTTGGCAGGAGGGGCATACAGCCCATTCAACCAAAGAGGAGGCAATAAAGGAGACCGAAACCATGCTGAAGGTTTACGCCAACTTTGCCGAAAACTGGATGGCCATGCCGGTGGTTCAGGGATATAAAACGGCCAACGAGCGGTTTGCCGGTGCACTGGAAACCCTTACCATCGAAGCTTTGATGCAAGATGGAAAGGCTCTGCAATCGGGAACTTCGCACTTCCTGGGTCAGAATTTTGCCAAGGCTTTTGATGTAACATTTGCCAATCAGGAAGGCAAGCTGGATTATGTGTGGGCCACATCATGGGGGGTATCAACCAGACTTATGGGGGCGCTCATCATGTCGCATTCAGATGATAACGGCCTTGTTTTGCCGCCAAAACTGGCTCCAATTCAGGTTGTGATTGTTCCTATTTATAAGAAAGAGGAAGAGCTGGCAAAAATTAGTGAAGTAGTTGATAAGCTGTCAGCCAAACTTAAGTCGCTTGGCATTTCGGTGAAGTATGACAACGATGACAAGCGTAAACCGGGATGGAAGTTTGCTGAGTACGAACTAAAAGGTGTGCCTGTTCGTTTGGCAATGGGACCTCGTGACCTGGAAAATGGCACCGTTGAGGTAGCGCGTCGTGATACACTTCAAAAAGAGGTAATGCAGCTTGAAGGCCTTGAGAACAACATCCTGGCACTTTTAGATGATATTCAGTCTAATATTTATAAAAAGGCGCAGGCGTTCCGTGAGGAGAAAACCACCGTGGTGAATGATTATGAAGAGTTCAAGCGTCTGCTCGATGAAAAGGGCGGTTTTTTCCTTTGTCACTGGGATGGAACATCCGAAACCGAAGAGCTCATAAAAACTGAAACCAAAGCAACTATACGTTGTATACCAATTGACGCTCCTGAAGAGCAGGGGAATTGTATGGTTACCGGTAAGCCATCGTCGCGCAGGGTACTGTTTGCCAGAGCTTACTAACTGATATTGATTTGTTCAACGATTGAGTTGGCAAATATCCAAATAGAAAAGGGGCAGTCTCACAAGGCTGTCCTTTTTGTTTTTAGTCACTTTTTGTTTCATACTTTTCTTGTATATTCGTAGTGTTCGGTTAACCCATTGTTGCCACACTTCAATATTTAACAGTATCCACATGAAGTTATCACTCGAAGACAAAATTCTGCAACAACTAAAAACACGCGCCACGCTTAAACAGGGTGTTTTTGATACTACGCTCAATGTTTTCAATGAATTGCGTGAAGTACTGGCTTCCCTGCCGCAACACATTAATGGTAAGTTGGCCGATTCCGATGATCGGATTCAGCTTCAATATGAGGAAGTTGGAAATTTTGTAGCCAAATTGAAAGTGGCTGGCGATGTTCTGGTTTTTTTCATGCATACCAATGCTTTTATGTTTGATCGCGACCATAAAGTGTGGGAACAACCCTATGTGAAAGAGAATGCTGCCAGATGCTACTCAGGTGTCATCAATATTTACAATTTTCTATATGATTCCTTTCGATATGGACGACAGGATGATTTAGGTTACTTGGTGGCCCGGGTTTTTGTGAATCGTGAACGTGCTTTTTTTGTGGAAGGCAAACGTCAGCGCACCATGGGTGTGAGTGGCTTTGGGCAGCAGAAGCTTAACAAGGAATCGCTGCAGCGAATAGTTGAAACGGCCATGCTCTATTCTCTTGAATTTGACTTGCTTGTGCCTCCTTATGAGAATATGAGTGTACTCACCATGGCACAAATGAACGAAGAGATTCTGAAATCGCGTATGCGCACCGGTAAACGGCTTGGTTTTATTTTTAATGCGGATGATGTAAAGCAATAATCTGCCTGGCTATAAAATGTTGTTAGTACTATTTATCAATTATAAAAATCATGACCATAATAGATCGCTTCTTTGAATATGTATCGTTTGATACCCAGTCAGATACCACCACCGGTTTAACTCCCAGTACGCCGGGACAGTTGGTTTTGGCGCGTCATCTGGCCGATGAGTTGAACCGTATTGGGCTCTCTGAGGTGGATATAGATGACAATGGTTATGTGATGGCTACACTTCCGGCCAATATGGAGGGCGAAATACCGGTAATTGGTTTCATTGCACATTTTGACACAAGTCCGGACATGACAGGCAGGAATGTAAAGCCTCGCATTGTTATGAATTACGATGGCGGAGATATTGTTCTGGATGCCGATGCAGGAATTTATCTTAAACCGGCTGAGTTTCCGGAGTTGAAACAATACATTGGGCAAGATATCATCACCACCGATGGACACACGCTTCTGGGTGCCGACGATAAGGCTGGCATTGCCGAAATTGTTACAGCCATGGAGTATCTTATCAACCATCCCGAAATAAAACACGGAAGGATTCGGCTGGCATTTACCCCGGATGAGGAAATAGGACAGGGAGCAGATCATTTTAATGTAGAGAAGTTTGGAGCCGATTTCGCATTTACAATAGATGGTGGTGAGATTGGCGAGTTGGAGTTTGAGAATTTTAATGCTGCACTGGCGAAAGTAGTCGTAAAAGGTCGAAATGTGCATCCCGGTTATGCACGTAATAAGATGAAGAATTCCATTCGGATTGCCAATCAGTTGGTTAGTATGTTACCACGTCACGAAACTCCTGAACATACCGATGGCTATGAAGGGTTTTATCATTTGATGGCATTTAATGGTGATGTGGAAAAGACAGAGCTGACGTTCATAATCCGCGATTTTAGCAGCGAAGGTTTTGCCCGCCGCAAACGGGAAATGGAGCATCTGGTGAAAAAAGTGAATGCTGAGTTTGGCGAGGGCACAGTGAGGGTTGAGATTACAGATCAATACTACAATATGCGAGAGAAAATTAAACCTGTTATGCACATTGTGGATTTGGCGCAGAAGGCCATGCAAGAGGTTGGTGTAACACCAATAATACGACCCATAAGGGGAGGAACTGACGGTGCCCGCCTCTCATTTATGGGACTGCCTACGCCGAATATTTTTGCAGGAGGTCACAACTTTCATGGAAGGTATGAGTTTATTCCAGTACAAAGTATGGAGAAAGCAGTTGAGGTTATCGTGAAGATTGCTCAATTATCAACTGAGATGTAGCTTAAGTGACTGTTTAAATTTGATAATAAATCTGCTTTGAAGATTTTTAGACTATTAAATGCCGAGCAAAGCGAAGTCCCGCAATGCGGGATAAGATATTTAGTCTGATAGATATGATTAAATAGAGAATAAGACCAATCTAACCTTCTTTCTCTACTTCTCTATCAATCTAAGTTCTAAATATCTAAAATACAGTGTTTTTATACCTGCCGTTTAAGTTTTAGATAGATATCATTTACCGTTTGATAGTATTGAACTAAATCCCTCCGGGATAGCCTCTTTCAAAAATAGCATTAATCTTTTTAGATGCAAGCCGTTATAACTGCATTACTCATTTTTAAATTATGCAGTTATGAGAAAGAAAACAACCTTAACGATTGTAGAGCGCGCCCTCGTTCTTGTTCCGGAGTTTAAGGCCAGGGCTTTAAAGATGGAGCATCAGGTGGTACTTCGTGGACAGAGTCAGAGCACTCTGAATAATTACATTCGGCGCATAGCGCTGTTTGTTATCCATTTTAAACAACTGCCCGAAGACGTCACCGAAGATGAAATCAACGAGTATCTGGTGGCTTTGGCACGCGATGTCAAGGCTCCTTCGCGGAGCAGTTTCAAGCACATGGTTTATGGCCTAAGGTATTACTACCGTTTGCTGGGCATGAACAAAAAGGCCATTGCTTTGCCTTCATTAAAGCAAGAGAGCAAGTTGCCGGTTGTGCTGAACCGCCAGGAGCTAAAGATGCTATTTTCGGCACCTACGCTGCTTAAGCACCGAATTATCCTTACGCTGATCTATTCTGCCGGATTACGGGGGCAAGAGGTCATCAACCTTAAGATATCCGATATTGACTTTGAGCGCATGGTCATCCACATCCGCCAGAGCAAATACAAGAAAGATCGGATTGTGCCTTTGTCCGCCATAATGGTCATCGGGCTCAAAAAATATCTCAGAGCCGAGAATCCGCATGTTTGGCTATTCAATGGCAAAGAGGCTGATGGTCGCTACAGCGTCAAAGGATTATCCTGGGTTATGCGGGAAAGCCTTAAAAAAACCACCATCTCTAAAAACGTGAACCTTCACTCCTTACGCCACACGTATGCAACCCATTTATTGGAGCAGGGCTTAAACATTGTAACCTTACAGGAGCTTTTGGGTCATGCCGACATCACAACAACCATGATTTATCTTCACACAGCCCAGTGTCAGCATATCACTCCTCACAGCCCCTTAGACACACTCTATGGAAAAGCCATACAAAAGCAAGCATGAACTGGCTGATGTTGTTTGCCAATTTGGAGGAAGTTTGTTGCAGAGCGGGGAGTTATCGCCCAAGCAAATCAAAGTCTTTCACAACCTTGTGCAGTGCCGTACGGCCGCTTTGGGTGGACATGAGCAGGTGTGTGATGATTGCGGAGTCATACACTACCGTTACAACAGCTGTCGCGACCGACATTGCCCCAAGTGTCAGGGAACCAAACAGGCGCTCTGGATTGAAAAGCTGATTAAATCAACACTTGCAGTCAAACACTACCATCTCATTTTCACCGTGCCTCATGAGCTCAACCAGATTTATCTTTGGGACAGGAGACTTTATTGCAATATTTTGTTCCACGCCACCAGAGGTATACTGCGCAGCTTTGGGTACACGCATTACGGTTGTGAAACCGGAGCCGTTGCGGTGTTACACACTTGGGGGCAGAACCTTTCATTGCATCCGCACTTGCACTGCATTGTTCCGGCAGCAGGATACTCGTTGTCGGGAAAATGGCGCCACATCGGCAAATATGAAAATTATCTCTATCCGGTGCACCAGTTGAGTGCTGCCTTTAAAGGTAAATTTCTGGACAGCATAAAAAGAGAACTGCGAAAACTATCTGCAATGGATGGCTTCAAAGTCTGCATTGAAGCGGCTCATCAAAAAAAGTGGGTCGTCTATTGCGAACCCTCAATGGCTGGCGCCGAACATGTCATCAGGTATCTGGGGCAATACACCCATCGCATTGCCATCAGCAACCAGCGGATATTGAATGTTGACTCAACAAACGTCACTTTCGTAGCTAAAGACTACCGCGACCGCGCACAAATAAAACCGGTATCCCTGAAAGGAGAAGAGTTTCTGCGTCGATTCTCTTTGCATGTTATGCCAGATGGTTACGTGCGTATCCGTCGGTTCGGCATTTATCATCACACCACAAAACTCCATCTGGATTTGCAATTTGTGCCCGATGAAAAGCCTGACATTGACCAGATGACAGCTAAACAAAAGCCCGAAACGGCTCCAGAGCGCATTTTAAGATTGACAGGATTTGACATAACCAAATGTCCGCATTGCAAAACGGGTCGTCTGATTGTCATCAGAACCCTGCCCAGGATTCGGTCACCCGCAGGGCATCTGCCTTCTATGCTTTTTGATAAGTTGCAGTAACCAACATTACATTCCCTTTAAAAACTTCATTCACATGAGGTTCGGCATCGTATTGCCTTGACGGTGGGTTTTAAGCCCAAAAGAAGCTGGTTTTCAACATTTGAAACACAAAGACCACTCTTCTCTTAAACCGATAAGGTTAAAAACAGTACGATCGCAGCATAGGCGTTCTTGCCAAAAACATCAAAAACCAACAAAAAGCCCATAGCTGCCAGTTGTAGTCCAGACGGGATGTCGTTCAACCTGGAATAATCGCTGGGTCGTGCCGACCGCTCATATTCCTATATATTAATGCTAGTTTTTATTTGTTGTTAAAATATTTGAATAATAAAGAGTATTTACTACTTTTAACAAATACTCTTCCTCAAATAAATATCTCTGTTTTTTCAGAATAGTTCATAATACCAGTGCTTTAGATGGGTTTGCTGAAAATGACAGTGGTTTAACAGTCACATTTTAATGTGGTGTTAATTGTTCTTATTTTATTATTGTTCTACATAGCTGAACAAATCATTTAATTAATAAATTTTACACAAATGACAAACAAGTTTACATTTAAACTAATTACAATGAGCATGTTGCTTTTGTCGTTGGTTGGTTTAAGTTTTTGCACCTCACCGGTTGAGAAAAGCGATGAGATAGTTTACGGGCCTATTGATATGGTTTATGATTTACCAAAAGTTACAGGTACTATTTATTACGTATCACCCGATGGTGATGGCAGCTCTGAAGGTTTAACGGTAGCTAACCCAACAAGTATTGGCGAAGCATTTAAGAAAGCTGTTTCGGGTGATGCTATTGTTTTACGAGGAGGAACCTATCGCACGGGCGATATTCTTTTTAACCAGGGCATCACAATACAGGCCTACAGAGATGAGAAACCTGTTTTAAACGGTACGCTTGTGGCCGATACATGGTCTCAGGTTAATGATAGTCTGTGGGTAATTCAATGGAATACTCTTTTTCCTGGCGCTCCCGAAGATTGGTGGCATAGAGCAAGAAATGAGGAGTTTACCCCAATGCATCGTTTTAATAATGATGTTGTTTTCATAAATGGAGATTTTTTACAATCAGTTGGTAGTATTGCTGAATTAAATGAAGAAACTTACTATGTTGATTACGATAACAACCAGATTTATATAGGTCTAAATCCAGAAGGGAAAAATGTAGAGATTACAGCTTTTAGAAAGGCGCTTCACAGAGTTTTAGAGCCTGTAAATGGCATGACCCCTGATAACAGAGGTCCTGTTATCAGAGGAATAACCTTTACTCAGTATGCCGATACTACTGTGCATATTGGTGGGGGAGGTCTCGCAATTGACCAGCACGGTAGAGATGCAGTAGGTACAGTGTTTGAGAACTGTGTTTTTTCTAAATGTTTTAGAATAGCCATGTTTGCATTAAGCGACAGCCTTGTAATGCGCAATTGTTTAGTAATTGATACCAATACCGAAGGTGTTTATGTTGTGGCATCAAATGATGTGTTGTTAGAGAGAAATATTTTTGAGAACAATAATATTGAGCAGTGGACAGGTTATTTTCCATCATCGGTGAAGATATTCAATCAGAGTCACAGAGCCATTGTTCGCGAAAACATTGTAAGAAACCATCCTCATTCAAATGGCGTTTGGTGGGATGTTGGTAACCACGATGGTGTTTTTGTTAATAATTACGTAGAGAATGTGTCTCATAGTGGTTTTTTCTTCGAAATATCTGACAGAATTACTGTAATGGGCAACGTTTTTAAGGATTGTGATCAGAGTATTTTTGTTTTAAATTCTGCAAATGCAAAAATTTACAACAATACAATGATTAATAGTACAGTAAACTTTAGACGTGATTCGCGAGGCGATCAGCTTGGAACCTTTGGATGGCACG
>NZ_KI912105.1:3534057-3666469 GCF_000517065.1 Alkaliflexus imshenetskii DSM 15055
TCAACCTGGAATAATCGCTGGGTCGTGCCGACCGCTCATATTCCTATATATTAATGCTAGTTTTTTATTTGTTGTTAAAATATTTGAATAATAAAGAGTATTTACTACTTTTAACAAATACTCTTCCTCAAATAAATATCTCTGTTTTTTCAGAATAGTTCATAATACCAGTGCTTTAGATGGGTTTGCTGAAAATGACAGTGGTTTAACAGTCACATTTTAATGTGGTGTTAATTGTTCTTATTTTATTATTGTTCTACATAGCTGAACAAATCATTTAATTAATAAATTTTACACAAATGACAAACAAGTTTACATTTAAACTAATTACAATGAGCATGTTGCTTTTGTCGTTGGTTGGTTTAAGTTTTTGCACCTCACCGGTTGAGAAAAGCGATGAGATAGTTTACGGGCCTATTGATATGGTTTATGATTTACCAAAAGTTACAGGTACTATTTATTACGTATCACCCGATGGTGATGGCAGCTCTGAAGGTTTAACGGTAGCTAACCCAACAAGTATTGGCGAAGCATTTAAGAAAGCTGTTTCGGGTGATGCTATTGTTTTACGAGGAGGAACCTATCGCACGGGCGATATTCTTTTTAACCAGGGCATCACAATACAGGCCTACAGAGATGAGAAACCTGTTTTAAACGGTACGCTTGTGGCCGATACATGGTCTCAGGTTAATGATAGTCTGTGGGTAATTCAATGGAATACTCTTTTTCCTGGCGCTCCCGAAGATTGGTGGCATAGAGCAAGAAATGAGGAGTTTACCCCAATGCATCGTTTTAATAATGATGTTGTTTTCATAAATGGAGATTTTTTACAATCAGTTGGTAGTATTGCTGAATTAAATGAAGAAACTTACTATGTTGATTACGATAACAACCAGATTTATATAGGTCTAAATCCAGAAGGGAAAAATGTAGAGATTACAGCTTTTAGAAAGGCGCTTCACAGAGTTTTAGAGCCTGTAAATGGCATGACCCCTGATAACAGAGGTCCTGTTATCAGAGGAATAACCTTTACTCAGTATGCCGATACTACTGTGCATATTGGTGGGGGAGGTCTCGCAATTGACCAGCACGGTAGAGATGCAGTAGGTACAGTGTTTGAGAACTGTGTTTTTTCTAAATGTTTTAGAATAGCCATGTTTGCATTAAGCGACAGCCTTGTAATGCGCAATTGTTTAGTAATTGATACCAATACCGAAGGTGTTTATGTTGTGGCATCAAATGATGTGTTGTTAGAGAGAAATATTTTTGAGAACAATAATATTGAGCAGTGGACAGGTTATTTTCCATCATCGGTGAAGATATTCAATCAGAGTCACAGAGCCATTGTTCGCGAAAACATTGTAAGAAACCATCCTCATTCAAATGGCGTTTGGTGGGATGTTGGTAACCACGATGGTGTTTTTGTTAATAATTACGTAGAGAATGTGTCTCATAGTGGTTTTTTCTTCGAAATATCTGACAGAATTACTGTAATGGGCAACGTTTTTAAGGATTGTGATCAGAGTATTTTTGTTTTAAATTCTGCAAATGCAAAAATTTACAACAATACAATGATTAATAGTACAGTAAACTTTAGACGTGATTCGCGAGGCGATCAGCTTGGAACCTTTGGATGGCACGTTACTTTGGGCCCGGGCGTTGAAGAACGTGATCGTAATATTTTCAAGAACAATCTTATGGTAATGACTAAGGATGATGATTCACCAATGGTTTTGGTTCATCAGCCGGCTTCTATGTGTGCGCGACTTACCAAACCTCAATTTGATGAGTTTAATAACAATGTTTTTGTAAGGTATTATGATATAGAAGGCGAAAAACCTGCTTTTATCGAGTGGACGCCATACGATAATGAAGCGTGTTTAAACAAGTTTTATTCAACGGTAGAATTTAATGGTTACCTTAATCAGTTTTCATCAGAATGTAAATATTTTGACAATTATGATGGAGACATTTTTGAAGATATCAAAAATAATTCTTTCAAGTTGACGAATGATTTTGCCGCATTAGGTATTCCTACAAAAACCCCTGAACAGGTTTTAACCATGATGGGTGTTAGTGCAGATAAAGAAGCTTTTTTTGGTGCTGTAGCTCCATAAAGAACTAGTGTTCATAGAAAAACGCAACTCCTGCATTTATAAATGCTGAGGAGTTGCGTTTTTTTTGTTTTAATTTTTCTAAACTATTTATAAGTGCTAATTGACCTATTCATTTGAAGAAGCGTACAGCCCCATCATTGTGCCAACAAATCCACCTGCTTTTTCGGTACTCAAATAGGTGGCATCTAATCCTTGTAATAAAGTTTCCCAAGTACCATTTGTATTGGCTTCGAAACTAAATTGGCCATCTTTCATAGATGCTCTTAAGAGAATTTCACCCTTGTAAATGTTAGAAATGTCTTTTTGAGCCAGAATTACTTTTTCCACTGTGCCGTCAAAATTATCACCCGACATGTTGCGCACAATGCTAGGATCTTCTTTTGCATTTTGTACAACTACGTGGGTTTTTCCATCAATTTTAGTAACCCCTAAAGTCAAATGATAAGCTTCGTTTTGGAATAGCACAAGCCCTGCCAGTTCCTGTTCATTTTGAGGATTAAATACAAGCTTTGTTTCGACACTCATATCATGATGTTGTTGACGACGAGCAACAAAAGAGGGTTGTTTTAATTCTCTGATATTTACATCTCTAAGCTGTAGGGTTATTCCCGGTTTTCCTTCTTCCAGAGTATACCATTTCTCACGCATTGTTCTTAAAAATATCCAATCGAAAGCAAGTTCACTGCCATTGAAATTTTCAGTCCATGAAAAACTACCGTTGCCCATTACAGGTTTGTCACTTGAAAGTTTATTTTCCAAATTAGGTTTATCAAGAATTAATGGCAGCGTTTCATCCATAGGCAGAATCTCTGGCCATTCATTGTCCCAGTTAAATGGTAAAATAAAGGTTTCACGGCCAATGTTGTATTCATTTCTAACAGTATAAGGACGACAGGCTAAAAATACAGCATACCATTCTCCAGTGCTTGTTTGTACATAGTCTGCATGACCTACATTGGTAACAGGAAACGCTCTGTCGGCCGACATATGACGTTGCGTTAAGATTGGGTTATTGGGATTGGTCTCATAGGGTCCCCAGATGTCCTTGCTACGGAAAATCACCTGAGAATGGTTTATCGATGTTCCACCTTCAGCTGTTGTTAAGTAGTAATAACCATGCACTTTGAATATGTGAGGAGCTTCGATCCATACAGGTTTTTCTGCTAAGTTATGCCCACCATCACGAATCATTTTGCGAGGACCAACTGTTTTATCGTTTTTCCAGTCAAATTCCTGTATCCAGGTTGCTTTATGTCCGGAGTATGTTGAACCTCCTTCAGGATCTTGGTTATTGGTAATATAGGCTTTACCATCCTCATCAAAGAATATAGAGGGGTCGATGTCGGGCACTTCAGGCAACCAAATTGGATCGCTCCATGGTCCTGCCGGGTCTTTAGCAGTTACATAGAAATTGCCTCCACCTCTTACAAAAGTTGTAATCATGTAGAAAGTGTCGTTATGAGGGTTGTATGAAATTGCCGGAGCAAAAATACCTGCCGATACGGGTAAAGAATCATTGTTAAATTGAGAAGGGCGGTCAAGTACATGTCCTATTTGTGTCCAATTCACTAAATCGGTACTGTGAAAGATTGGCACTCCGGGAAAGTAAGAGAATGTTGATGTAACTAAGTAATAATCATCTCCTTTCTGGCAAATGGAAGGATCAGGGTAAAAACCCGGAAGAATAGGGTTATAAAATTGGTTTTCAGCAACGGGATGTTGATCTGCATATTGATCGTTTCCTGTATATTTCACATATTCAAAATATACTTCTCCTGGATTCACTTTAATAGTTGAATTTTTGCTACAGGAAAAAAGAAAAATGGCACCAATGATAAATAAATACCTTTTCATAATTAATTGTTTTTCATGTAAATTGAATAAATAGTTCTCAAAGAAAACATAAATCATTTAAATATCGAAGAAAAATATTTAATAAGAAACATAAATTAAGGAGTAAGGATTGCAAATTACAGGATTCTGTATTGAACTTATTGTAATGAATGCACTATCTGATTCAAAGCGTTAATTTATGTTAATACCTGTATTCTAAAAGTTCAATACTTAAACCACCTAATAGTAAACTATTTCTGATTTTATATAAACTTATTTTATATAGAATAGATTATTAATTACGCAATTAATTACCCATTAGCTTTGATGTGTGTGGTATGATTTTTATGTTTGCACCATGGTTATAATTGATAATTGAAATTTATTTATAATACTCTAAAACTTAATTATTATGTCAGTATTAGTTGGTAAAAAAGCACCAGTGTTTTCGGCCAAAGCCGTAGTGAATGGCAATGAGATTGTTGAGAATTTTTCTCTTGAACAATATGTCGGCAATAAGTATGTGGTTTTCTTTTTCTACCCTGCCGATTTTACTTTCGTTTGCCCTACCGAAATTATTGCTTTCCAGGATAAAATTGAGGAGTTTGAAAAGCGCGGTGTAGCTGTGGTAGGTGCTTCTACCGATTCAGAGTTTTCTCACTGGAAATGGCTCCAGACTGAGAATAAGGATGGTGGTATTAAAGGAGTGAAATTCCCGCTGGTGGCAGACAGCAGCATGAGTATTTCCGACAATTATGATGTGCTTGCCGGAGAGCACGATTACAACGAAGAGGGTCAACTCGTGTTTAACGGAACCCCAATGGCGTATCGTGGTCTGTTTTTAATCGACAAGGCTGGTGTGGTGCGTCATCAGATAGTAAATGACATGCCGCTTGGTCGTAGTGTGGACGAAACGCTGCGCATGGTAGATGCCCTTCAGTTTTTTGAGGAAAATGGCGAGGTGTGTCCTGCCGACTGGCGCAAAGGTGCTTCCGGCTTAAAAGCTACTCAGGAAGGTATTGCCGAGTATCTTGGAAAAAACTAATACTATTGGGATTTATATTATTGTAATTTCTCCAAATAGTAGATTAAGGTATCAAAAGCAACGAGGCCTGGTTCAAGAACCAGGCCTCGTTTTTAGTTTTTAAAGGCCAGATGCTCAGCCAGCGAGCGCAGGTCGTCACCGGCAAGCAGTTGAAACACTCTTAGGTCAAACTCAGGAATCACAGCCAAAATGTGGTCGAAAATATCTGCTTGCACTTCTTCGTATCTCACCCATGCTTGTTCCCTGCTAAACACATATATTTCAACAGGTATGCCTTTCTCAGATGGTTGAAGATGGCGCACAAGAAATATCATATCGGTATTTAATTTTGGATGCCTTCTAATGTAATTTTCAAGATATTTTCTGAATACGCCCAGATTGGTCATTCTTCGTCCGTTCACAATAACCGATTCGTCCACGCCATGGGTTGAGTTGTAATCCTCAATCTCTTTTTGGCGCTCACTTAAATAGTCGCGCAGGTGGTGAATTTTCTTGAATTTTTCAATCATTTCAGGCGTACAGAATTTCACGCTACGCATGTCCAGATTGACAGATCGTTTGATGCGTCGGCCTCCGGATTCCATCATGCCTCGCCAGTTCATAAACGGATTTGACACAAGGGCGTAGGTTGGAATTGTGGTAATGGTTCGATCCCAGTTTTGCACTTTTACCGTGTTCAGAGTTATTTCCAATACATCCCCGTCGGCATTGTGCGATGGCATCTCAATCCAATCGCCTACACGTACCATCTTGTTGGCCGATAACTGAATGCCTGCTACAAATCCCAGAATGGTATCTTTAAAAACCAGCATGAGCACGGCTGCCAGCGCACCCATCCCTGCAAAAATACGGGTTACCTGTACATCAAAGAGTATTGAAACAATTATCAGTCCGCCAATAAAATAGGAAATCAGGTTAACAAGCTGCATGTATCCCCTGATTGGCCGTTCGTGCGCAAAGGGCATGGTATTGTAAATGTCTTCCAGCGCCCTTAAAAAGGCGTGAATGCTCCAGAAAAGAACCACAACCATGTAAACTACAGATGAGGTGTGCAGAAATGTGGCGAATCCTGGGAAAGGCTCATAAATTCCGGCACTCAGAGCATAAATGATGATTGCCGGTGCAAGGTGCGAAAGCCGATGGAAGACCTTACGCGACACAAAAAAATCATCCTTGGTAGATTTGGATTTTTTTATGAAACGCACGATGTAAAACAGCAGTACTTTTTTTACGATGTAATAAAAAATGGTGCTAATGATGACCATTCCCGCGGTGCGCACCGAAAAGTCAATGATATCGAACGACCACAATGGCATGTTTATGGTTTCCAGAAAGTTTCTCAGCCATTCTCTTAAGTTATCTGAGAAATCAACTATTAAATTGAGCATTTCGCTGGTTAAAGAATTGTTGTTTTTTTGCAAAATCATAATAGATACCTACTTTTCAGTTTTAATTCTTCCGGGTTAGTGATGGATTTGGAGCTACCAATAGATGGGACGAAAGTAGAGGCGATTTGTGGTTCAAAACTAACAAACAATTGTTATCTTGCAAAGAAGAGAAATCATTTGAGTATGAGTCAAAGCATTCGGATGTTAATTTTTATTGTTGTATTCTTCTGTCTTACAGCAAGATGGGTGAGTGCTGCAGATGGCTATTTCAATCTCAGCCAGACTTTACGGGTAGATTTTGTATTAGTGGGAAATCATTCATGGCAGAAAGGTTATCTGGCTGGCTTGTCTCGTTATCAAGGGTGGAGTGGCAGTGCCAATCAACTGATTTCACCGTTTGATTTTGGTGAGTATAGATATTTACTGATTAGTCCGGAAACAGGTGATACATTGTTCAGAAGAGGATTTTCCACTCTGTTTGAAGAGTGGCGCACCATTGATGAAGCCAAAGAGAAGGAGCGTGCTTTTCAGCAAACAATTATAATACCAGCGCCTTTAAAACCGGTACTACTTCAGGTTGACGCACGTGACAGGGATGGCTCTTTTACACATCTTTTTCAGGAAGTTATTAATCCTGCGTCGTTGTCGATTGAAGTGAAGCAGGCCAATAATCATCCCCATAAACTGATTCATGGTAACGATAACCCTCAACAACGTTTTGATTTGTTGTTTTTGGCCGAAGGCTACACGGTCGATGAGCAGGCGCAGTTTTATAAAGATGTGAGTCGGTTGACAAATCAGCTGTTTGAGGTGGAGCCTTTTCGCTCTTACAAAAACCATATTACCATTCGCGCTCTGGCAGTGCCATCGGTGCAATCGGGTACCGACGATCCTCGGGCAGGCATCTGGCGTAATACGGCAATGAATAGTAGTTTCAATACCTTTGGGGTGGACAGATACCTCGAAACTGAAGCCACCTGGCAGGTATTTGATTACGCCATGCAATTGCCTCACGATCACGTGGTGGTGTTGGTAAACAGCAATAAGTATGGTGGCGGCGGAATATACAACCATTTTTCTGTGGTAACTTCCGGAAACCGATATTCAGGCACTGTGCTTATTCACGAACTGGGACATGGATTTGCCGGTTTGGGCGATGAGTATTTTGGGGCTGACGTGTCCTACAACGATTACATTAATCTGGAAACAGAGCCATGGCAGCCCAATTTAACCACATTGGTTAACTTTAGCCAGAAATGGCCACATTTACTCGCTCCAGGCACGCCGGTTCCAACGCCTGTCAGACCCATGTATAAGAATAGTACAGGTGTTTTTGAGGGAGGCGGATATGTGAGTAAAGGCGTTTATCGGCCAGCAATTAATTGCCGCATGCGCACCAGCGATGCCCGCGAGTTTTGCGAAGTATGCACATCGGTCATCATTCAGAAGATTCGATTTTTCACACACTAATTTTTCACACCTGATTTTTATGAATTATCTAGCAAATGAAGCGCGTTATGACTCGATGTCTTACCGGCGTTGTGGCAAAAGCGGCTTGCTTCTGCCTGCCATCTCACTCGGTTTATGGCACAACTTTGGTTCGGTCGATCGTTTTGACAACATGCTCGACATGTTGAAGTTTGCTTTTGACAATGGTATCACCCATTTTGATTTGGCCAATAATTACGGTCCTGAACCCGGTTCGGCTGAAGAGAACTTCGGGAAAGTGTTGTCACGCGAGTTTAAGGCTTACCGCGACGAAATGATTGTTTCAACCAAAGCAGGTTATTTGATGTGGCCGGGTCCGTATGGCGAGTGGGGCTCAAAAAAGTACCTGGTGGCAAGCATCAACCAAAGTCTTAAGCGCATGGGACTCGATTATGTGGATGTTTTTTACAGTCATCGTCCCGACCCAAATACGCCCCTTGAAGAAACAATGGGTGCACTGGATTTGCTGGTTCGTCAGGGCAAGGCACTTTATGCAGGCATTTCAAACTATTCGGCTGAAGAGACTCAGCGTGCTGAAGCCATCCTAAACGATTTGGGTACGCCTTGCCTGATTCATCAGCCACGTTACAGCATTTTGGATCGTTGGGTTGAGAAGGGTTTGCTGGATGTGTTGGGTAAACGTGGCATTGGCTGTATCGCTTTTTCACCTCTGGCACAAGGTCTTCTGACCAATCGATATCTTGACGAAATACCCGCCGACTCCCGAATTGCCAAGCCGCATGGTTTTTTAAAAAGCGAGATGCTTACAGAAGAGCGGCAGGCGGCATTGCAAAAGCTCAATGAAATTGCGAAGGCTCGTGGGCAGTCTCTTGCTCAGATGTCAATAGCCTGGTTGCTTAAAGATTCCAGAATTACCTCTGTGTTGGTGGGAGCAAGCTCGGTTAACCAGCTCGATGACAGTCTAAAGGCGCTTAAGAATATCAGTTTTTCTGCCGAAGAGTTGGATTTGATTGATAAAACATCTGCTCCTGTTATGATGGGATAACCTTTTGATATTCTAAAATTATTGAAACCCCAACATCTCCGGTTTATGCTGGTTAGGTTGGGGTTTCGCTTTATGATTGCAACTTTCCGTTCAATTTCTACTATAGTTCAGAGCCATCAGGTTATCTTTGCAGATTAAAGGAGAAAATACATGGCTAACATACTATCGGTAGAGAATCTGACGCACCATTGGGGCGATATCCGTCTGTTTAACGATCTGAATTTTGGACTTGAAGAGGGTGAAAAAGCCGCTCTGATTGCCCGTAATGGCAGTGGAAAAACTACACTGCTAAATGTGCTTGCCGGATTTCAGGCTCCCGACG
Source organism: Alkaliflexus imshenetskii DSM 15055 (assembly GCF_000517065.1). Taxonomy (GTDB): domain Bacteria; phylum Bacteroidota; class Bacteroidia; order Bacteroidales; family Marinilabiliaceae; genus Alkaliflexus; species Alkaliflexus imshenetskii. The sequence continues at coordinate 3,543,257 of NZ_KI912105.1, forward strand.
GCGGTTCTGTAACCGTTCGCAATGGCATAAAATTGGGTTACCTCACTCAGGATCCCGTATTTGCAGCCGGCCAAAGCGTGATGGAAGCAATTTTCAATACCGACAATGATCTCATGACCCTCGTAAAAAATTACGAAGCGGCTGTAGAATCAGGCAATCAAAAGGCCATTGGCGAATTGGTAGGACGCATGGATACGCTCAACGCCTGGGATTATGAGTCGCGTGTAAAACAGATCCTGTCTCAATTAAAGATTACCAACCTGTCTCAAAAGGTAGATCATCTCTCCGGTGGTCAGGTTAAGCGTGTGGCATTGGCTGCGGTACTGGTAAATGAACCTGATTTTTTAATTTTGGATGAGCCCACCAACCATCTGGATTTGGAGATGGTAGATTGGCTCGAAGAGTATCTGGGGCGCAACAGAGCCACTCTGTTAATGGTAACCCACGACCGCTTTTTTCTTGATCGGGTATGCAATGTCATTTTTGAACTTGATGATGAGTCGTTATATAAATATCAAGGTAATTACCGCTATTTTCTTGAGAAAAGAGATGAGCGCCAGAACCAACGCGCACAAGAGATTGAGCGTGCCCGAAACCTTCTGAGGAAGGAGCAGGACTGGATGAACAGGATGCCTCAGGCACGCGCCACCAAAGCCAAATATCGTATTGATGCTTTTTATGAGCTGAAGGAAGTGGCTTCGCAGAAAAGTCGCGAACAGAATATGTCGCTCGATATTCAAACGAGTAGGCTGGGTTCTAAGGTCCTTAATTTGGATGCGGTTAATAAGCAGTTTGATGGCAGGACTTTTATCCAGTCGTTCTCACATAAATTTGTACGTGGCGAAAAGATTGGTATCATTGGGAAAAACGGGGCAGGAAAGAGTACGCTGTTAAATATTCTCACAGGCGCATTAGAACCTGATTCGGGCAGTGTGGATTTGGGCGAGACAGTTGTTTTTGGCTATTATCGTCAGGAAGGCATTCAGCCCGATGAGAACAAGAAGGTTATCGATGTCATTTCAGAGATAGCAGATGTGATATACACCGGAAGTGGAAAAAGTCTGGATGCTGCGCAGTTTTTGCGCTACTTTATGTTTCCCAATGAAATGCACCATGTGTTGGTAAGCAAACTTAGTGGTGGTGAGAAGAAGCGTCTCTATCTTATGACGGTGCTAATACGTAATCCCAATTTTCTGATTCTGGATGAACCCACCAACGATCTGGATATTTTTACGCTTGGCATATTGGAGGAGTATCTGCTTCAATTTGGAGGGTGTGTGCTCATTGTGTCTCACGACCGTTTTTTTCTTGACAACGTGGTTGATCAGTTGTTTGTTTTTGAAGGAGAAGGTGTGATACGTCAGTTTCCGGGCAACTACTCACAATATCACTCTGAAATTGCCAAAAAGCGTCAGGAGTCAGCAAAAGAACGTCAGGTAAAAGCAGCCGCCTCACCGGTAAAGGAGAAGGTTACTGCCGATAAGCCCCGCAAAATGACGTTTAAAGAGAAGCAAGAGTTTCAGCAACTCGAGGCGGATATTGCCCGGCTCGAATCAGAAAAATCCGTATTAGAGGAAAATCTGAGCTCGGGTTCCTTAGACGCCGAAAAGTTACTTTCCGCTTCCAATCGTCTGGGCGAATTGCTGGCCGAACTGGATATGCTCGAAAATCGATGGATTGAACTCAGTGAATTGTAAAGCTAAACTGTCTTATTGAATAAATGTTGCGTTATGTTAATAATCTGACGGTTTTTTTTAATGATCTTCTGACTATTTTGTTTATTTGGAAGTTGGCTAAAAGGTGTTAAGTTATTTATTTTCTGTAAGTAATTTAAAATTTTACAATTCGTTTTTCTGTGGTTAAAATTATTGTTTACCTAAGGATTGCAAAGTAAAAGTTGAAATAAAATTGGTAAAAAATGAATGTAATTGTGTTGCTTTGTTAAAAAATGCATAGATTTGCAACCAAAATAACCCTTACCATAAATGTTACGCAGCAAGTTAATTACAGGAATGTTGTGTTTTGGTTTCTTTCAGTTGAATGCCAATACTCTATTGCCTTTTACAGATATACAACTTAGCTTAAGCTCGTTTATCTGCATTGTTGCCGACTTACAAACTTCAGATGTCCTTTCGGAATCGACTCCAACGCTTTTTGCTGAATCTTCACCCAAAAGTAATTTGGATACACAACTTAATTGGTTGGTGTTATTCGTAATTGTCTTATTGTCGGTTCTTTGTCTGGCACTTCTATTTATCTGCTTTAAATATAATCGACGCCTCTCAGGATATGAGCGTTTACTCCATGAAAATGGCATATCACAAAAATTTTCCAGCGGTAATAAAAATCTGAGCGAGTCTGAGAAAACCATGATTCTGAACAACGTGAGTGATATGGTTCTGTTTTTATCTCCCGAGAATCAGGTGGTTTGGGCCAATAGCCATTTTTTGAAAGCTTTTGGCCGAACCCCGGAGGAGGTAAGTGGCAAACCCATTCGTGAATTAATTCCTGCTTTTTCTGAACTATCCGCGGTTTCCGATATGGCAGAGCGTCAAAAAGCCGGAACACTGTATCATGAATATTTTGTTCCAGATATTCAGAGAGTTTACAAGGCCACAGTAAACCCTGTATTTAACAGTCAGAGCCAGATAGAGGGGTATGTGAAAACGATGACTGACATTACTTTGCAGAAGCACATCGAAAACCAGTTGTTAAAGGCCAAGGAACAAGCTGAAGAATCAGATAACCTCAAGAGTGCTTTTTTGGCCAATATGAGCCATGAAATCAGAACGCCCATGAATGCAATTATTGGGTTTGCTGAGCTTCTGGAAATACCCGATTTGTCTGATGAAGAGCGTAAGGAGTATTTGCGGATTATTCGCTCCAATGGGCAGCATCTTATGATGTTGATATCTGATATTCTGGTTTTTTCTCAAATTGAGACCGGTCAGTTACAGATAGCACGAACCTCTTTGAGGATAAAACCTTTGCTCGACGAAGTTTTTAGCCAGTTTGGGGAGGAGGTTCGACGGCGCTCCAATGATAAGGTGAAGCTGCGTATGGTGACCGATTTTGCCAATGGTGATGAAATCTATACCGATGGGATGCGTTTGCGACAAATACTCTATAATTTGTTAACCAATGCCATTAAGTTTACTGAAAAAGGAACCATCACCATAGGATGTAAGGGTACGCAAAACCAGTTTATTTTCTTTGTAAAGGATACGGGAATTGGCATTCCTGCCGATAAAAAGCAGATTATTTTCAGACGTTTTGAGCAGGTAGATAATGGAAGTGAGCGGAAGCGTGCCGGCACAGGGCTCGGTTTGTCAATATGTCGCGAGCTGGTCTATCTGATGGGTGGAAGGATTTGGGTTAACAGCACCGAATGCAAAGGCAGCACATTTCTTTTTAAACTTCCGGGATAACGCTTATTTGCGAAAACAAAACCAGGATTCAACAAACGAACATTTCTTTTAAATAGTAAGTTAATTGTGCAAATCGTCTATTTATTGAAAAAAAAATGAGTGATTCGCTTATTTTTTTTGATTTTGATTGTGATGTGTGATTATTATCATTATTTTTGCACCATTCAAAACATTATTGAGATGCGAAGCTATTCCTATTTTTATTATTTCTTTTTCTTCTTTTTTTGGTATAAAGGCCAAAGGGGGTGGGTTTTGTGTATGCCTAAGTGAAAGAAAACAGGAATACCGTGAAGATATAAAGTCCCGCCCCTCATGTGAGGCGGGACTTTTTTTGTTTCATGTGGTGAGCAACTGAACATGAGTGCCGTAAAAAGGTTTATAGAGGAAATATTTAACCATTGTAATCAAAAAGTATGAGTCGGGAACTAAAAAGAGTGGCCATCCAGGGATGGCCGGGAGCCAATCACGAAATTGCCGCCCGTGCTTATTTTAAGGATAATGATGTGGAGATTGAGCCCTGCCTAACATTTCATGAGCTTTTTCAAAAAGTAGAGAAGAAGTCTGATTTGCTTGGCATTGTAGCCATCGAAAACACATTGGTCGGAAGCTTGCTGTCCAACTATACATTGCTGAAGAACTCAGGCCTCTCGGTACTTGGCGAGCATAAACTTCGTATAAAGCATCAACTGATGGCGATGCCCAGACAGACCATTGCCGATATTCGTGAAGTGCATTCACACCCGATGGCTTTGGCCCAATGTGAGATGTTTTTTCGCGAGCATCCGCACATCAGACTTATCGAATCGGAGGATACAGCATTAAGTGCTAAACTAATTTCTGACGATAAGCAGTTGGGCGTGGCAGCCATAGCCTCCTCACTAGCTGCCAAGTTGTATAACCTTGAAATAATTGCCAAGGATATAGAAACCAACAAGCACAACTTTACCCGTTTTCTTGTGGTGGGAGAGCAGGATGACGCTCTTTTAGATGCGCAAATCAAGGATGGACGTATTAATAAATCCAGTGTTGTATTTTCGCTACCACATGAGGAGGGTAGCCTCTCAAAAATCCTTACCATTCTTACTTTTTATAATATCAACCTCACTAAAATTCAATCCTTGCCAATAGTAGGACAGGAGTGGGAGTATCTTTTTTACATCGATGTGATGTTCACTGATCATCTGCGCTACCGTCAATCATTGGATGCCATCCGACCGCTGTGCAGTAAGTTACGCGTGTTGGGTGAATACGAGGCCGCTGATACGCTTTATGAAACCAATGGTGGCCAGGGAGTTAAGAAGGCAGAAATAATTAAATAGCAAGAGCAGTTACAAACATGATAGAACCAGCACAACGTATAGGCACCGTTCAGGAGTACTACTTCTCGGTAAAACTCAAGCAGATTGAGAAGATGCGTGAAGAGGGAAAAGACGTGATTAATCTTGGAATCGGAAATCCCGATCAACCACCGGCACCTGAGGTGTTGGAAACGCTTCGCCAATCGGCAGCAAGCCCGTCAAATCATGGGTATCAAAGTTATGTAGGTATTCCACAGCTACGAAAAGGCTTTGCTAAATGGTACAATCGAAGCTATGGCGTAGAACTCAACCCCGACAATGAAATATTGCCAATGATGGGTTCCAAGGAAGGTATCATGCATATTTCGATGGCTTTTTTAAATGCGGGCGATGAGGTGTTGCTTCCAAATCCTGGGTATCCTACCTATAGTGCTGTGACCAATCTGGTGGGTGCCATTCCCCGTTTTTATGATTTAACCTATGAAAATGGCTGGCAACCCAATCTGGATGCTCTTGAGAAAACCGATTTAAGCCGGGTAAAGCTTATGTGGGTTAACTACCCAAACATGCCAACCGGTGCTGCTGCACAACCAGAGGTTATGAAAGCGCTTATCGAATTTGGTAAAAAGCATCAGATCGTTATTTGCAACGATAATCCATACAGTTTCGTGCTCAATCCCAGTCCGTCAAGCATTTTATCTGTTGATGGCGCAAAAGACATTGCCATAGAACTTAACTCGCTCAGCAAGTCACACAATATGGCCGGATGGCGTGTGGGATTGGCAGCATCCAATGCACAGTTTATTGGCTACATTTTGCGGGTGAAAAGCAATATGGACTCCGGAATGTTTAAGCCTTTGCAGGAAGCTGCCGCAAGGGCACTTGAACTCGGCAGCGACTGGTACACAAGCGTGAACGATGTTTATGCACAGCGCAGGGAGTTGGTTTGGGAAATTATGGATACACTGAACTGCTCTTATGATAAGAACCAGGTGGGTATGTTCATTTGGGCAAAGGTTCCTGAATCAGCCGTGTCCGGAGAGGCACTAAGCGATATAATGCTCGACAAATCACATGTATTCATAACCCCGGGCTTTATTTTTGGTAGCAACGGGGAGCAATTTATCCGTATTTCATTGTGTACTCCTGCTGATGTATTACGGCAGGCCATCGAAAGAATAAAAACAGCAATAAAACTATAGTCATGTCAAAACTGAATATTGAACCTATTAAACTTCAGGGATTGGATTTGAAACGTCCCTTGGTGATTTCCGGGCCTTGCAGTGCTGAGACTGAGGAGCAGACATTGGATACTGCACGTGCCCTCGCCGCTGTTGGCATTAAAGTTTTCCGTGCAGGAATCTGGAAGCCACGTACACGTCCAGGCGCTTTCGAAGGTGTGGGCAGTTTGGGACTGCCCTGGTTGAAGCGTGTGAAAGAAGAAACCGGCATGTATGTGGGGGTTGAGGTGGCTACCTCATTTCATGTGTATGAGGCACTTAAACATGGTGTGGATTTGGTGTGGGTAGGTGCCCGTACTTCTGCAAATCCTTTCGCTGTGCAAGAGGTTGCTGACGCCCTTAAGGGTGTGAACATACCGGTGTTGGTGAAAAACCCTGTAAACCCCGATTTGGATTTATGGATTGGAGCCCTGGAGCGCATCAACAATGCTGGGATTACTCAATTGGCAGCAATTCACAGGGGTTTCAGCACATACGATAAGTCAGAATTCAGAAACCATCCGCAGTGGCAGATTCCCATTGAGCTTCATCGTCGTATTCCCGAACTGCCTATTATTACCGACCCAAGCCACATCGCCGGAAAACGTGAACTGCTTGCCGGAATTTGCCAGGAAGCAATGGACCTTAACTTCGATGGATTGATTATCGAATCTCATATCTGTCCTGAAAAGGCATGGAGCGATGCCTCGCAGCAGGTAACACCTCAAGGTTTAAAGGATATACTTGACAATCTGGTATTGCGCCGCCCCAAAATTGGTGACACGCCGCGTAATGAACTCGATGATTTGCGTAAAACCATCGATAAGTTGGATAACCAGTTGCTTGACATCCTGAAAGAGCGGATGCGAATTTCTGAAGCCATTGGTATGTATAAATATCAGAATAACATTACGATACTTCAGTCGCGCCGTTACGATGAGATTATGCGTGACAGGATTGAGCGTGCCGAAAAACGAGGCTTAAACCCAGATTTCACAACCCGTATTTTTGAATCTATTCACGAAGAGTCAATCAGCTGTCAGAGTGCAATAATGAATCGTGAACTCAAGAACAAAGAGGGTAAAGAGTAACAATGTAGCAGTACACACATTAAAATACCATTAATACCAACTAATTCGATGAAGATTTGTGTCCTTGGCGCCGGGAAAATGGGTACATGGCTTACCGATGCGCTATGTTTGCAACATGAAGTGGCCATCTACGATGTGGATAAGGAACGGCTTAGGTATGTTTTTAACACACAGCGCTTAACCACATTGGATGAGATTCGCGCCTTTGCACCTGAATTGCTCATCAACAGCGTAAATTTGAAATACACCATTAAGGCATTTGAGGAGGTACTTCCATATCTTCCGGAGAGTTGTATTTTGAGTGATATCGCATCGGTAAAAACCGGATTTCACGATTTTTACAAGAGTACCGGCCGGCGGTTTGTATCAACGCACCCGATGTTTGGACCTACATTTGCAAACCTTAAGGATTTGAGTGCGCATCACACGATAATCATCACAGAGTCAGATCATTTGGGGAAGGCATTCTTTAAGGATTTTTATGGTTCCTTGGGGTTAAATATTCATCAATATTCGTTTGAGGAACATGATGAGACCATTGCTTATTCCTTATCTATTCCTTTTTCATCCACTTTGGTGTTTGCTGCCTGTATGAAAAAACAGGATGCGCCGGGAACAACTTTTCGCAAGCACATGGATATTGCCAAAGGTCTTTTGTCTGAGGACGATTACCTGCTTACTGAGATTCTTTTTAACCCATACACTGTGGGACAGGTGGAGCAGATTCGAAAAGAACTGAAGGAGCTTCTTGAACTTATCAACACTCGAAATACCGAGGGCATGCAGAAGTTCTTAGCTAAGGTGCGTAAGAATGTGGAGTAAGTTTTCTCGGTAAATCAACATTAAAAAGCCGTATGGTCTGTTTGGTCAGACTATGCGGCTTTTATTCCACTATTTCAATTTCAAGTATCCGTTTGGACTTTGGTGTCACCTTATAGCGGTTATCGATGCGCATCCCCATAATCCAAAGAATATCAGTGCCATTTGTCAGTAGCCAAATTTTCTCTTTTTGGATAAGAGAGAGCTTTTCATCGACAAAGAAGTTGCTGAGTTTTTTGTGCTGCTGCATTCCCAATGGTTGGAACCGGTCGCCGGGTTTGGGACGTCTTATGGTCAGCGGAAAGTCAATTAAGTCAGCATCGAAGTGAGCCGTCATCGGATTTTTTGAATACTCGAAAAGGCTGTCACGCTCAAAAACGCGAATATTTAAGTTAACAGGCTGTTTTATGGTGCTTTGTCCCCCCTCTATGACATAACAATTGTGGTCAGCTTCATACCGCGGAAGCAGGATGAGATTGTAACGGTCAATTATCAATCGGTATTGTTCTGAAAAGAACTGTTTTCCGGGTATTCCATCCAAACAATCCACAATCTGCTCCATATTATTTCCCTGAAACCCGTATGGCTTAAGCATTTCGAACAGCATGCTGCGTTTTTGCGGGTGGTTGTTGATAAGGCGTATCGGGATTAGAGTGGCATCATCGGTTTTGGCTACTAACTGCTGCTGCACATTTTCAGCTTCTCTGGAAAAAATCTCCCATGCTTCATTTAGAAAACTCATATTGTTTTGCATGGTTTCGAAAAACGCCGGATTCATTTCGCGGAAAAGGGGTACTACCCTGTGACGGATGTTGTTGCGCAGATATTTGGTTTCGGAGTTGGTACAGTCGGTTCTGTAATTTAGGTTGTTGTTGTTACAATATTTCTCAATATCGGATGATGCAGCAAAAAGCAGAGGGCGAATCAACTTCTCTTTACGCCATGAGATGCCTGTAAGTCCCTTGAGACCAGTCCCGCGGGTCAGGTTCAGAAAGAATGATTCAATGGCATCGTCGCCATGGTGGCCGGTGGCAATCAGGTTGATATTTAAAGTTTCTGCCAGATTATTAAACCAGTTGTAGCGCAGTTCTCTGGCTGCCATCTCTATGGATACTTTATGTTCCTTGGCATAACCGGTGGTGTCAAATTGTTGTGTAAAGCAATTGATTCCCAGTTGTTTGCAAAGCGAGGTCACAAATCGCTCATCTTCATCAGACTCCTCACCACGCAATGAAAAGTTGCAATGCGCCGCCACGCATTGAAAACCCGCTTCATGAAACAGGTGAAGCAGTGCTACAGAATCAGCGCCACCACTGATTGCTACAAGTACGGGCTCTTTTTCCTTTACCTTACATTTGGTTGTGAGTACGTTGATAAACCGGTTAATCATTATTTTCAGGCTACTATATTATATTGCTAATATTGATGGGTTGCTAAATGCTTTGTCCGGTAACGGTTTGTGCCTTAAGAAGACACTCTTTGTACTCTTCATCTGCAACCGAAAGAGCTGTGATGGCGCTTCCGGCGTAATATGAGGCTGAGTGATTTTTCGCGTCATAGAACAAGGTACGAATTACCACATTGAAATCGAAATCTTTGTTGGGCGAGATGTATCCAATGGCACCTGAGAATAGCCCGCGCGAGCGTGTTTCGTGGCTATCAATAAGTTTCATTGCGCTAAGCTTTGGCGCTCCCGTCATCGAACCCATAGGGAATGTGGCTTTTATGGGTGCTACCCAATCATTGGGATTTTTTAATTGTGCCGAAATTGTTGATACTACCTGAAATACTCCCGGAAAAGGGTAGGCTCCGCAAAGTTCATTTACACGCACACTGCCTTTTGCTGCCACGCGCGACAAATCGTTACGGACAAGATCTGTTATCATGATGTTTTCTGAGCGCTCTTTGGTAGATGAAATAAGTTTGTTGAGGAGGACCTCATCGCTCTCCTGACACGTTCCCCGCGGTGCGGTACCTTTCATTGGCATACTGAAAATTTGATCTCCAAGTTTTGTGAGATAGCGTTCAGGAGAAGCGCAAAGTGCAAATTGGTTGTTAAACTTCAGAAATGCCGAAAAAGGCATCGGAGATCGCCGCATCAGATTTGTAAAAAATACAGCCGGATCAATATTGGCATTGTTATCCGAAAACTCCATACAGAAATTCACCTCGTAAATATCACCACGGTGAATGTGTCTTTGAAGGCTCTTGAAAATATTGGTGTACTCATCTTGGTTGATGAGCGGCTTAAGCGATAAATCGGAGGTTTTGAGGTTGAGATATTCTGCATTTTCGCAGAGTATTTGTTCTGCAAAAATGTGTGCCGATGCTTCACTGTCAATGGAGTCATCGAATCCCAGTTTTAGTTCATCATTAATTAACTGAACCACCCAGCGGGGACAAAAAAAGTGAAGTGCCGGAAATTGCACCAAAGGAGGACGTTCCTGTTTTAGTTGAGGGTACAACTCATTTTTAAGTTCATAGGAGAGAAATCCCAAATACCAGTCGTTCCGTTTCAATCTTTCATCTATCTCTTCCAGTGAACAGGAGATGCTGTCGATGGATCCTAATCCTGCAAGTAGCCGTTGACTGCTGAGTTTATGATAGAACCCATGACTTGCCTGCTGTTGATCGGTAAGTATCAAAGCATGGTCAAACGCCATTGCCAAATGGCTTAGGTTGATAATTAGTGTGTCCTGATTTTTAACCGGAACAGAAATCCATTTTCGCATGGCTGTAAAATTACGCTGAATGGGTAAATCAGCAAAGAAAACCTTCTGGTTATTTGAATCTTTATAGAAATGTGATGCGTTACTTGACTTCTCAACTAGGAATCAGGTTGTTATTTAGAATTAGTATAATTTTTATCATTAAGCTATCTGATTTTCAGTGGTGAAAGTGTAGTAAAGACATTTGCTTAAATGTGAAAATTTGTGAATGATTTGAATCTTGATACTTTTGTAAAGTTTGAAACAATGACTAGATATACAATATGTTTGTTTTTGTTTCAATTTGATTTAATAGTGTTTTTATATTCATCCTTGAATTTTACCTAAACTCTAACCAATGAAGCATTTTTACTGCGCTCTCTTCCTATTGGTAGCATTTCTTTTTTTCTCTTTAGATGCACATGCTACTATCCGTTATGTTAAACCCGGTGCACAAAGCACGGCGTGGCAAGGAAAATCCAATGTTTATTCAGATTTACAGTTGGCTTTGGCCGATGCTGTGAGTGGTGATGAAATATGGGTGGCAGCAGGTTTGTATAAACCCACTACCGGTACAGACCGAACCATCTCTTTCCAACTGGGGAATGGTGTAAAACTCTATGGTGGATTCTCCGGTAATGAAACCGTTTTAACACAACGAAACTGGCAGCTTAATAAGACAGTTCTTAGTGGAAACATTGGCAGCACTTCGCTATCAAGTGACAATAGCTGTCAGGTTCTGCAGGTGTTGGGTACCTCAGAATCACCCTATAATAATCTGGTTGTTATTGATGGCGTAATCATTGAGGATGGCTATGCAGATATTTTAACTAATAATCGCCACCGTGCAGGAGGCTTATTGGTAACTTTTGCCAAGCTTCAGGTCTCTAACACTTGGATAAGAAATTGTTATGCAATTTATGATGGTGGTGGTTCGCATGTGGATGCCTTTTCAGATGTAACCTTTGCCAATGTCATCTTTACCAACAACAGAGCCAACAGAGGCGGCGGACTGTATGACAATGGAAACATAGATGTTATAAATTCTCTGTTTTACAATAATACGGCTGCCCACCAAGCGGGAGCATTATATCGTGTGCTTGCATCAGACAGAAGTGTTGTGAATTCAATATTTTGGGCAAATAGGGATGCTACCGGCGTTAAACATTTTTGGTTGTCGGATAACGTGACTTATTCTTGTGTTGAGGGAGGACTATCTGGAGTTGGTAATATCTCCGACAATCCGAATTTTTCAGCCCCGGCTAATGGAAATTTTAATCTTAGTTCGGATTCACCTTGTATCAACAAAGGGAGTAATGCATCTGTTCCCAGTTGGCTCAAAACCGATTTCTCCGGGAGGAACCGTATTGTGTATGGGCAAGTAGATATGGGGCCTTTTGAAGCAGATATTCATGTGCTTCAGGGAGTTTATCCCCTTCAGAATGAGATGTTGCTTTCAAGTACAACCGAGGTTACTTTAAAGTGGCGCTGGTTGATAGATGCACCAGATGACATTCTACAGTACAACTTGTCCTATCGCATTGGTAACGCTGGCTGGCAAATTGTAAATAATATTTCAGACTTTGAGTATAATCTTACCGGACTTACACCGGGTTCTGTTATTGAATGGTATGTTTCGGCTGTTAGCCAAGATGATGAGTTCGTTACTGAAACCTACAAATTTTCTGTTAGAAGTAACGGACCGCTGCATGTGAAGGCCAACGGCAATGGCACAGGATTTACCTGGAGCGATGCGACCTCGTTACAGCATGCATTAAGTATTGCCAACGCAGGCGATGAAATATGGGTGGCAGCAGGCATCTATTATCCAACATCAGGTAGTGATAGGAATGCATCTTTTGTGCTTAAAGATGGTGTTAGTCTCTATGGTGGATTTGAAGGAACCGAGACCTCCTTGCAACAACGCAATTGGCGCACAAACCAAACCATTCTCAGCGGTAATATTGGAAATGCAGCTTTAGATACAGACAATAGCTATCATGTGGTTAAGGCAGTAGGCAATGATACCAATCCAGTTACAGATGCCACACTGTTTGATGGTTTTATTATTGAGAAGGGTTACGCCAATCAATATTCAAATGATAATAACAATGGGGGTGGAATACTCTTGCTTAATGCTTCACCCCGGGTGGTAAATGTTTGGTTCCGTAATAATTATTCAGCATCACGAGGGGGTGCTGTGTATGGAAACGGGACAAGCAATGCCGTTTTTGCCAATGTAATTTTCACAGACAACCGGAGTAATGACGATGGGGCAGGCGCTTATGCATTAGGTCCTATGACATTTTACAATTGCTTATGGTATAACAATGAGGCTGTGTATTATGGAAGTGCTGTTGCAACCAATTCCTCCTCCAATAATGTACGGGTTATAAATTCCATTGCTTGGAAAAACCCGTCGTATCGTATGCAACCGGAATTTAGATTCATCAATCTTGACAATGTGCTTGTGTTGAGCAATACTGGCGCAACAGTTATTGCTCAGGATCCTGCTTTCCTTGATGAGGATGATTATGACTTCAGATTAAGAGCAGGCTCCCCAGCTGTGGGAAGTGGTAATGGCTTTGCTCTGCCTCAATGGGTAACTATTGATTATTTTGGTAACCCAATTCTCCCGGGTAATACAGTAAACCTGGGGCCAATTCAGGGTGAGGTAGTAACTCCGGCTGCGGTTTCGCCATCTTACAGAGACGTTTTGTCTAATTTGACAACCGCTACATTGGAGTGGGGATGGGATGGAAAAGGTGTACCGCAGAATCACTCAAGTTTTACGCTGGAATACAAAATCGACAATGGTAATGTAAATGTGGTTAATGGTATTGCGGCCTTATCCTATCCATTATCAGGATTGTCACCATCTAATAAAGTAAATTGGCGTGTAGCCAGCGTAGATCATAGTGGAAATAAATCCTGGTCGGCCTGGAGTGAGTTTTTTATTAAGAGAATCAGCCCCATCTATGTAAAGAGTAATGGTACAGGTACAGGAGCTTCATGGGCTACTGCAACAAATCTGCAAAGCGCGCTGGCTAATGCCATCCCAAGTGATGAAATATGGGTAGCAGCCGGTACACACAGACCCACTGCAACCAACGATCGGAATGCCTCCTTTAAGATTGGTGACGACATTAAGCTTTTGGGTGGGTTCTCAGGTACCGAAACCCAGGCAAATCAGCGCAATTGGAGAGCGAACGAAACCATTCTTTGTGGTGATATTGGCACACTCAATGTCAATACGGATAATTGTTATAATGTGGTGACTATCATTGGCACTTTCTTTGACCCGATTACCAGTTCTACACGCATGGATGGGTTTATCATTCAAAATGGGAACGCCAGTTTAAGCTACAGATATACATACTTAGGCGCCGGGCTGTATGTTTCTAAGGCATCTCCGGTGATTACCAATGTCTGGTTCAGGAATAATGTAGCAACTGGCTCAGGAGGTGCTGTTTTTGTAGAGAATAGTGCGGACTATGAGGCTGTTTTTGGCAATGTGCTTTTTACCGGAAACCATAGCAACGGCAGCGGAGGCGGCGCATCCGGAAGACCTGGAGTCTCTTATTACAACTGTGTTTGGTATAATAATTCAGCTTCAAATTCAGGTGGAGGTTTGGCTGCGAATATGCCCGGAACCAAGGTTGTCAATTCAATATTTTGGGAAAACAGTGCCGGAAATAGCTCCAACGACTTAACAAATGTTACAACAACCAATTCACTGTTTTTAGGTGCTTCAGCCACAGGACATGTCAATGCAAATCCATTGTTTTATGATTCCGATGGATTTGATTTCACCTTACGTGATAACTCCCCCGCATTAAATGCAGGAAATGTTGAGATGATGCCAGACTGGCTGGATTTTGATTTCAATGGAGCTCCCCGCGTGGCTGATGGCAAGATAAATATGGGGCTTTTACAGGGATTTGTTACAGCACCAATAAACGCATTCCCTGCTCACAATCAATTAATAGAATTCAGTGATGCCAGTGTAAATCTGGAATGGACCTGGTTAACAGAAATACCAGAAGGTGTTTTGAGCTATACCTTAGAATATCAGGTGTCTGGTGAAAGTGTCCAGGTTGTACCTAACATCAGTGGAACGTCTTATGCTCTGTCAGGATTGGCTGGCAGCAGCCATGTCAAATGGCGTGTGTCGGCTGTTACCGGTTCAGGTGATATGCTATGGTCTTACCCATCTGAGTTCATTATCAGCAGGGCGCATCCGATTTATGTGAGTACAAATGGCATTGGCGATGGCACTTCGTGGGAAAATGCCGCAAATTTACCTGCTGCACTGGCAATGGCGATTCCCGGAGATAAAATATGGGTATCTGCCGGAACCTACAAACCATCAGCTACCGGAGACCGAACTGCATCATTCCAGTTGAAAGACCGAGTCAGTTTGTTCGGAGGGTTTAAAGGCGATGAAACAGAGTTGACGCAACGTAACTGGCATCTGAATAAAACAATTTTGAGCGGTGACATTGGTGCGTCAGATGTAAATACTGACAACAGTTATCGTGTGGTCAGTGCCATTGGAACATCAGCTAATCCCATATCAACCGAAACAATATTTGACGGTTTTATTGTGGAGCGCGGCTATGCTGATTTCATCAACAGCAACAACAACCATCGTGGTGCCGGAATGTATTTCAGCTTTGCTTCACCCATGATTCGCAATGTATGGTTCCGTGATAATTTTGCCACCGGAAATGGCGGTGCAGTATATTATTTAAACGCTTCTTCTTCGGTTTTTGCCAATGTGATATTTACCAATAATGGCTCAAATACCGATGGCGGTGCCGTTTACGTTAATTCAGGTGTATCATTTATAAATTGCTTGTGGCATAACAATACTGCAAGCGGATGGGGCGGAGCCATACGTGGAGGGGCATCTGGTAACTCAATTGTAAATTCAATACTTTGGGGCAACCTGGCTGGCAACTCTAATCAGATAAGTAATGTGTTAACTACATATTCCCTTATTGAAGGAGGCTATTCAGGAATTGGAAATCTATCTGATAATCCGTTGCTTATAAGTCCGGAGAATAGTGATTTCCGTTTGGCTGTTGGTTCACCGGCTGTTGGTGCAGGCAATGTGGTTTCTGTGCCTCAATGGTTACTTTCTGACTATGCCGGAATGCCACGAATAGTTGAAGGCAAAGTAAACATGGGGCCTTTGCAAGGTGCTGTAGAGACACCTGTCATTAGTTATCCACTCAATAATGAATTTCTGAGTGCGGACATAACCACTGTAGAACTTTCCTGGACTTGGAAAAATGCCGTTCCCGAGAACCATGCTACTTATCTGGTGGAGTATGTAATAAATGGAAACGTATCAGTTCAATCAGAAGCTTTAACTGAGACTGTCTTTGAATTATCCGGATTAAATCCATTGGATTTGGTAAGCTGGCGCGTTGCCAGTGTAGATAATGGTGGTGCTCTAATCTGGACACAGAAATCTGAATTCAGAATTAGAAGAGGACAACCCATTTATGTTAAGCCAGATGGAACTGGTGATGGTTCTTCATGGGAGAGTGCTACAGGATTGCAGTCTGCTTTAAGTATGGCTCTGGCATCTGATGAAATCTGGGCATCTGCGGGAACATACAAGCCCACAAATGACAATGATCGCATCGTATCGTTCAGACTAAAGGACAAAGTGGAATTGTATGGTGGGTTTGCCGGTGATGAAACCAGCCGTGAGCAACGAAACTGGCATCTGCATAAAACCATTTTAAGTGGCGATATTGGCGAGCCTGACGTAAATACTGACAACAGTTATCGTGTGGTTTCTGCCGTTGGAACAGCAGATAATCCCATCACAACCGAAACAATATTTGACGGTTTCATTGTGGAGCGTGGGTATGCTGATTTCAACAGCAGCAACAATCATCGTGGTGGTGGGATGTATTTAATTTTTGCCTCACCCTCGATTCGCAATGTATGGTTTCGCGATAATTTTGCCACCAGTTTTGGCGGTGCAATCTATTACGCGAATGCATCTGCTTCGGTTTTTGCCAATGTGATATTTACCAATAATCGTTCAAATGCTGATGGCGGTGCCGTTTACGTTAATTCAGGCGTATCGTTTGTAAACTGCTTGTGGTATAATAATTATTCAGGCGATTGGGGCGGTGCCATTCGTGGCACTTCTTCAGGTAATTCTATTGTTAATTCCATACTGTGGGGCAATCAGGCAGCCATCAGTTCTAACAATATAAGTAATGTGTTAACCTCCTATTCCATCGTGGAGGGTGGCTATTCGGGAATAGCTAATTTAAATGTTAATCCGCTTATTTTTAATCCTCAAAATGGAGATTTCCGTTTGCGCACAGGTTCCCCGGCGGTGGAGTCAGGGAGTGTGGAAGCATTACCTGATTGGTTGTTGACCGATTATCTGGGCAAGCCACGTGTAACTGAAAGTAAAGTAAACAGAGGACCAATACAAGGTTTTGTTGTAACCCCGTCAACTCATTCTCCTGAATCTGGAACTTATATTGATTTGGATGCCTCAATAGTTCAATTAGCCTGGATATTTGACAATGAGCAGACCAGTAATCATCTGCATTATCTGGTTGAGTATGTTATTAATGATGGAGTTACAGAGGTTTCAGAGCCGATTACAGAGAAAGCATTTGAATTATCTGGTTTAAACTCTTTGGATAAAGTGGCCTGGCGTGTGGCGAGTGAAGATGCCATAGGTAATGTAAATTGGTCTGGCTGGTCTGAATTCTTTGTAACGCGCGGACACCCAATTTTTGTTACAGAGAATGGCACAGGAGATGGTTCTTCGTGGGCCAATGCAACTTCATTAAAAGTAGCATTGAATATGGCACTCCCGACCGACGAAATCTGGGTAGCGGCAGGTACTTACATGCCAACAGATGATGATGACCGAACAGCTTCTTTCCAATTAAAAGATAGAATTAGTTTATATGGTGGCTTTGCCGGAACTGAGACCGCACGGGAGGAGCGAAACTGGAATTTAAACAAGACTATTTTAAGCGGAAATATAGGAGATGCAAATATTGCTGAAGACAACAGTTATCGTGTGGTCTCTGCCGTTGGAACAATCGTTAATCCCATCACAACCGAAACAATATTTGACGGTTTCATTGTGGAGCGCGGCTATGCTGATTTCAATAGCAACAACCACCATCGTGGTGGTGGAATGTATTTAAGCTTTGCTTCACCTATGATTCGCAATGTATGGTTCCGCGATAATTTTGCCTCCGGTTTTGGCGGTGCAGTATATTACTTAAATTCTTCTTCTTCGGTCTTTGCCAATGTGATATTTACCAACAACCGTTCTAATTCTGATGGTGGTGCCGTTAATGTTAATTCAGGCGTTTCGTTTGTAAATTGCTTGTGGTATAATAATTATTCAGATAATTGGGGAGGTGCCATTCGTGGATCTTCATCTGGCAGTTCAATTGTCAACTCAATTTTTTGGAATAACCGGGCAGCCATTAGCTCAAATAATGTCAGTAATTTGACCGCCACCTATTCCATATTGGAAGGCGGTTATTCCGGTACCGGGAATATAAATGAGAATCCGCTTTTCATTGATGCCGCTGCTTTTGATTTTCGTCTGCAAAGTGATTCACCTGCTCTTGAATCTGGAAATATTGATGCAATTCCCCAATGGTTGATGACCGATTATTTTGGATCTCCTCGTGTCAATGACAATAAAGTCAGCCGCGGCCCTATTGAAGGTGGTAATCCGGTTCCGGTTATCGTTTCTCCACAAAATGGAGAGATTTTTGCTTCTGATGTTTCTTCTATGGAGCTTGTTTGGATGTGGAACAACGCACAACCAGCTAGTCATTTGTATTATGTGGTTGAGTATTCGGTTAATGGCGCAAATGTAGTTGTTTCTGAGCCGTTGACTGACCAAACTTTTGAAATAGCTGAAGTAAATCCTTTTGACAAATTCACCTGGCGGGTAGCAAGCGTTGATGCGCAAGGTAACCTGAATTGGTCAAACTGGTCTGATTTTATCATTCGACGCGATGGACCATTTTTCGTTAAATCAGATGGCACCGGTGACGGCTCTTCGTGGGCCAATGCTGCTGGTTTGCAGTTTGCCCTAAATCAAGCCGTTTTTGGGGATGAAATATGGATGGCTGCGGGTATCTATAAGCCAACAAGTAATAATGACCGGACAATATCTTTTATTATTAAAGATGGTATTAAATTGTTTGGCGGGTTTGCCGGAACTGAAACGGGCCGGAATGAGCGTAACTGGCATGTCAACAAGACCATCCTGAGCGGAAATATTGGAGACATCAATGTAGCAGAAGATAACAGCTATCGAGTGATTATTGCATCGGGTACAATGGAAAATCCAATCTCATCAGAGACTGTTCTCGATGGCTTTATCGTGGAGGGTGGTTATGCCAATTCTTTCAGCAACAATAACCACAGGGGAGCTGGATTATTTCTGAATAACGCGTCTCCTTTGATTCGCAATGTTTGGTTTCGCGATAATTTTGCAGATGGTGTTGGTGGTGCAGTATCGTTCCTCAATGCTTCCACCTCTGTTTTTGCCAACGTAATATTTACCAACAACCGTTCAGATTCTGATGGGGGTGCTGTGTTCGTCCATTCGGGCGTATCCTTCATAAATTGTTTGTGGTATGCTAACTATTCGGGCGATTGGGGAGGAGCCATCCGTGGAAATTCATCCGGTAGCACCATTGTCAACTCCATCTTATGGGGCAATCAGGCAGCCAGAAACTTCAATAATATTAGTAACGTGTCAACCACTTATTCTTTAGTGGGTGAAAATTATTCAGGTACAGGTAACATTATTATGAATCCGCTTTTGGTTGATCCTGACAATGACGATTTTCGTTTGCGCAAAGGTTCACCTGCTTTGGATTCCGGTAATATTGATGCTGTGCCAGAATGGTTATTGACCGATTTCGCTGGTTCTTTGCGGGTTGATGACAATAAAGTCAACATGGGACCTTTACAAGGTTATATTGTTGCACCCGTTATTATAGCGCCGCTTGACAAACATTTCTTTAATTCTGATATCTCTGAGGTAGAATTAACGTGGGGATGGGAAGATGAAGAAGCCGAGGGACATCAATACTTTTATGTTGAGTACATGATTAATGATGACCCAGTAGAATTAACATCACCTTTGGTTGAAGCTTCGTTTGAGCTGAGCAGTCTGAACCCAACAGATGGTATTCGTTGGCGGGTGGCAAGTGTTGATGCTGAGGGCGTTTTAACATGGACAGCCTGGTCTGGATTCCGAATTAAAAGAGAAACGCCGATTTATGTGACAGTTGATGGAACTGGCGATGGATTCTCCTGGGCTACTGCCGCTAATATTCAAACTGCCTTGGCAAATGCCATAGAAGGGGATGAAATTTGGGTCGCATCTGGTGTGTATAAGCCTACTGATAGTAATGATCGCACAATTTCTTTCGAGTTACGCAACAATGTCAGTCTATATGGTGGTTTTGCCGGAACTGAAACTGAGCGGGGGCAGCGTAATTGGTCTCGCAACCAAACAATCCTGAGTGGGGATATTGGAGATCCAGGTGTGGCTACTGATAACAGTTATCATGTGCTAACTGCAATAGGCCTGATACAGGATATGATTTCTACCGAAACAGTTTTCGATGGCTTTATTGTAGAAGGAGGCTACGCCACTTCCTTCACTAACAATGACTATATGGGAGGAGGAATCAGTTTGAGTCATGCATCTCCTCTTATTCGTAATGTATGGTTTCGCGACAACTATGCCATTGGTAATGGCGGTGCAGTATCATTTTTAAACTCTTCCAGTTCTGTTTTTGCCAATGTGATATTCACGAATAACCGTTCTGAAGATGATGGCGGTGCTGTTTCTGTGCATTCTGGTGTATCATTTATAAATTGTTTATGGTACGCAAATTATTCAGGTTCTTGGGGAGGGGCCATTCGTGGACATAACTCAGGAAGCACAATTGTCAACTCCATTTTATGGGGAAATCAGGCAGCCATTAGTTCTAATAATATTAGTAACGTGTCAACCACTTATTCTTTAGTGGTGGATAGTTATTCGGGTACAGGAAACAAATTCGATAGCCCATTATTGCTTGACCCTGACAATGGCGATTTTCGCTTGCGCAAAAGTTCACCTGCTATGAACTCCGGCAATGTGAATGCTCTGCCAGATTGGTTGTTGACCGATTTTGCCGGAGCCGTGCGGGTTGATGACAATAATGTGAACATGGGACCCTTGCAAGGATTTGTTGTTGCACCCGTTATTTTGGCGCCTGGTGACAAACAATTTTTTGATTCAGATTTTTCTGAGGTAGAATTGACGTGGGGATGGGAGGATGAAGTGGCCGAGGGGCATCAATCCTATTCTATTGAGTATATGATTAATGATGGCCCAATAGAAATTACTGAACCTTTGTCTGAAACCATGTTTGAATTATGCGGCTTGAACCCAACTGACTCCATTCGTTGGCGGGTGGCAAGCGCTGACGCTGAGGGTGCTTTAACATGGACAGCATGGTCTGGGTTCAGAATCAGAAGAGAGACGCCGTTGTATGTGACAGTTAATGGTACTGGTGACGGATTCTCCTGGGCTACTGCTACCAATCTTCAGAGTGCTTTGGCAAATGCCATAGATGGGGATGAAATCTGGGTCGCATCCGGAGTGTATAAGCCCACTGAGAGTATTGACCGCACAATTTCTTTCGAGTTAAAGAACAACGTCAGTCTATATGGTGGCTTTGCAGGCAATGAAACTACTCGTGCGCAACGCAATTGGTCTAGTAACAAGACAATTCTAAGCGGAAATATTGGCGATGCTGAACTTGCAAATGATAACAGTTATCATGTGGTGAAGGCAATTGGTTCGTTCAATAATCCAATTTCGACTGAGACTGTTTTTGATGGTTTCATTGTAGAGGATGGCTTTGCAAATTATGTTTTCAACTTTAATAACCGCGGCGCAGGTATTATTCTGAACAACGCTTCACCACGTATATGCAATGTGTGGTTCCGCAATAACTTTGCCAACGGATTTGGTGGAGGCGTCTATTTCCAAAATCCAACCGCTTCAGTTTTTGCAAATGTAATTTTCACTAACAACCGTTCAAATTCCGATGGCGGTGCCGTTTACGTTAGTTCAGGAGTATCTTTTGTGAATTGTTTATGGTATGATAACTATTCTGGCGACTGGGGAGGGGCTATCTATTCGAACTCAAGTGGCAGTTCAATAGTGAATTCCATTTTGTGGGGAAATAGGGCAGCTAACAGTTACAATCAGGCTGGTAATATGAGTGTTTCCAATTCAATTGTGGAGGGCGGCTATTCCGGAACAGGAAACCTTTCGGTGGAGCCAATGTTTATCGATGCTGAGAACGGCGATTTCAGACTGCTTAAAGGTTCGCCCGCCATTGGTAAAGGTAATAACACCCGATTGCCAGAGTGGTTAGTGGCAGATTATGATGGTTTTTCAAGAGTGTATGGAAACAATGCTGATATTGGGCCTTATGAATATAAACAACCCGTAACGGTAACGCCGGCCGATAAAGGTGCTGCATCGTCCTATAACATGTTTTTGGGACTGGAATTTATCTGGGGTCTTTCCGATGGCGAAACAACTCCGATTACCACTTTGGTGCCCGGCACCAAATACCGAATTCAGGTTTGGGCAAAAAATAATCCTGAACAGATGTTGCACGACCAGACTTTTGTGCCTGCCGGTGGATTATTTGAACTTAATCAGAACAGTATTGCTCTCGATGGATTTGATTTTGGCGCTGCTTATGAGTGGCGGGTAGCTCTGGTACAGGATGAGTTTGAGTTGTGGTCTGATGTGTCGCTCTTCTATATGGGCCGTGGTCATGTGATTCATGTGAAGGCTGGAAACACCGGAACTTCCGGAAGCGATTGGAGTGATGCATTCGGTACACTGCATGAAGCGCTTGAGCAATCCATACCGGGCGACGAAATATGGGTAGCAGCCGGAACATATTATCCAGTAACGGTTGAAAATACAACTTCTGTCACTGAGGATGAACGTCAGCAGGCTCTTTCCCTGAAACCCGGACTCATGATATACGGAGGATTCAATGGCACTGAAATGATTCGTCAGCAACGGAACTATGCAGCCAATCCCACCATCATCAGTGGCGATTTAAGCAACTCAGGTGTGGAAGCATCAAGAAGCTATAACCTCTTTAGAATTGAGTCGGATGATGTGAACATAATCAATCGTACCACATTTATGGATGGGTTGATTTTGGAGCAGGCGGCACAAAGTGCAATGGTTAATAAAAATGCTTCACCAACAGTGTACAATACCATTTTTAGGTATAACAATGGAGAAAATGGTGCAGCGGTTCGAAATGAGGCCGGCAGTTCGCCTTTGTTCTATCAGGCTCTGATGCACCATAACAATGCCAGCGTTTCAGGTGGCGCAGTATGGTCCGACGCAACTTCATCCGCTACGTTGATTAATGCAACGGTTGGATTGAATCAGGCGCCAACTACCGGCGGTGTAAATGGTGCGGCTACTGTATATAATTCAATTGTATATGGTAACACCAACCAGCAACTGTCAGGTGCTGTCGATGTTCGAAACTCATGCGTGGAGGGTGGTTTTGCTGGCGAGTCCAACACCGGATTTGACCCACTTTGGGTTGATGCGGAAGCAGCCAATTTCCGACTCTCTGAATTCAGCTCATGTATTGATATGGGCAACGTTACTCTGATGCCTGAGATGCCAACTTATGATTTGGATTTCAAAGGCCGCCTTATGAATTTGCGTGTTGATATTGGAGCTTATGAAGCGCAGTCAAAAGGTACTGTACTGGTAACCGAAACCTCTATCAGTGATGAATTATCGCTCTACAACGATTACATCCTTGTGCGCTTTGATCATCCTGTTGCGTATAACTCTGAAGTTGGCTTAGTGGTTGATCCGCTGTTTAATTACTCCGTAGTTAAAGGAAGCGACGACTATGAAATCCGAATCTATTACTCAGGTATGGATACGGAAACGCAATATAGAATAACCATTCCGGCAAATGCAGTGAGACTGGCTACCAATCCAAATATCTGGATTAGCGAAACCGATTTGATATTTACCGTGACATCTGTATCCGACATTCATAGTGATAATTTCGGGACGATGACAGTTTGGCCAAATCCTGTAAAGGCAGGCGAAATGGTTCGCGTTACTGTTCCCCATAGTTTTGGCGCAAAACGCATCCAACTGCTCGATGCTTCAGGTCGTGTAATGACGGATGCGCCTGTTGACAGCTTCTCAGACGTGATAGAGTTAGATCAAACCAATTTCTTATCAGGCATCTATATTATTCAGGTTGTGGGTGATAATAACCGAGTATTATGGCAAAAGCTGATGATTAAGTAACATTACCAAAAAAGAGGCTGTCACTTCACAATTGACAGCCTCTTTTATTTTTCATTGAGAATGGTTTCTGATGATGCACTGTTAAAACTTGCTAACTTAGACACATACAAATAGATGATGGATATCATATTTGTTTTCTGTTTGTTATTAATTTGCTTAAACTTTTGGATTATAATTGATAATTTAATTACAATTTATTGGATTATATACTCTATTGTTATAAATTCGTGCTGATTGTGATATAAATCGTATACAATAGTGATAAATTGTTATAGTATTAATTTTCAATATGGATTCGAATTTACAAATTGATAGTCTGGATAGAAAAATCCTTGCACTGGTAACAAAAAATGCACGCATTCCATTTCTGGAGGTAGCTCGCGAATGTAAAGTATCCGGTGCAGCCATACACCAACGTATTCAACGTTTAATGAATATTGGTGTGATTAAAGGTTCAGAATTTGTTTTGAATCCTTCAAAAATTGGCTACCATACCTGTGCCTTCATGGGTATTTTCCTGAAAAAAGCCAGTTTGTTTGATAAGGTAGTTCAAATGCTGGAGCAGGTGCCTGAAATTGTGGAGTGTCATTACACCACTGGCCAATATGCCATTTTTATTAAGATATACGCCAAGAGCAATGAACACCTCAAGCGTATTTTGCACGACAAGTTGCAATCCATTCCGGGTATATCTTCAACGGAAACCATCATTTCGCTCGATGAGTCGTTTAAAAGACAAATTCCCATCGATTAACATCCGATTGAAATAGAGCGATATTGAAATAGAATTTACAGGCTGCCCGATTTTTCTGGCGGCCTGTTTAATTTATAACCTGATAGGGATTACTCTCCAATCTTGTTTCTCCTTTGTCAAAAACCAAATCGATGCGACCTAACCGCACACCACTGGCACCGGAATGAATGATTGCTACCGGTTTGCCCGCTTTGTTGATAACATATTCAGGCTCTTCCATAGTACGGTGTGAGTGCCCCCCCAGAATTAAATCGATGTGGCTAGTATCGGCTGCAAGCGTTAAATCGTCTACGCGGCCATGGCTCATCTTATATCCCAAATGACTTAGCGCAATAACGTAATGGCATTTCTGATTCTTTTTTAGCATACGCGCTGTTTCGTCGCCGGTGGCAATTGGGTCAAGGTATTTCAGACCTGCATAATTGTTTGTATTTACCAAACCATTGGGGTCAATTCCAAGGCCTACGATGCCGATTTTAATTTTTCCTTTTTGAATTACAATCCAGGGCTTAGTTTTCCCTTCCAGAACGGTGTTTTCGACCTGGTAATTGGTTGATACAAAAGGAAATGTTGCATGAGGCAGTTGTTGGCTGAGGCTTTCCATGCCATTGTCAAACTCGTGATTGCCAAGCGTGGAAGCATCATAGCCCATTTTTGACATCAATTGCAGTTCAAGGCGACCTTCGTAAAAATTGTAGTATGGGGTGCCCTGAAAAATATCGCCAGAGTCCAGAAGTAGCACATGTTGGTTCTCTTTTCTGATTGAACTTATCAGAGCTGCACGTCTGGCAAATCCACCCATCCCCGGAAATCGGCTGTGGTTATCGGGAAACGGGTCTATCTGGCTGTGTAGATCACTTGTGTGCAATATCACAATCCTTTCGGGTGAATGGCCAAAGAATGCCCTGCCTGTTGTTGGAAGCGCCAGAAATGCTGAGCCCGCAAGCGTGGTTTTGATAAAGTTTCTGCGATTGAGCATGGTATTTTTATGATTTTTGCCTGTGGGCAGATGATAAAATAAGTTCGGTTAGCCGATAACAGTAATCCTCACGCGCCTGTCAGCCACAATGGGCTGCCCATTGCTGTGTAACATTTTTATATGGGCAATAATCAAATCTCTGATTTTTGCCTCGGCAGTTAAAATATGCTCCGATTCCTGAAACACATCGTAACCATCACCACCATTTGCCAGATAGTCCGATGTTACAACCCAGTATTCTGTAGTGTCTGTCAGAGGCTTTCCGCCAATTGTAATGTTTTCTGCATTTTCGCCTTCCATTGTAAATGTGGCACCCGAAATGCCATCGCCCTGCGATTTGGCTATGTGATTGAATAGCCTTTTTATTTGAATCCCGTTTAGCTTTACCACTGTCATCTGGTTTTCAAAGGGCATCACCTCAAAGGCATTGCGCATGGTTACTTTTCCTTGTTGAAGCGGCGCCCTTAAACCTCTTACATTTATTAAGCTCATAATCTCAATACCTGAGATGCCCGATTCGGCTAAAAACGCAGCACCTGCCTGCAATACCAGATCTGCAACAAAGTTCGAGAGTGGACTTTCTGGCTTTTCAGAGCGCATGTAAGTTTCATTAAAACCAATCACTTCATCCATGAGCAGATTGAGCGTGTCGCGGTATGGTTCAATTAGCGCCAACATGCTGCTATCAGCGCCAACAGTTTTATCTATGGTGAGGAGTTCATGGTTTGCCAAACGCCCCGAAACTTTATTCTGGCATGAGGCGAAGCTCACTAATATGATAATGGCGAAAAGTTGTATAAATCGCATAGCGTATAATTAACGAATTTGGGCATCAAAAATAGCGGATAAATATTTACTCAGATTGATATTTGTCAGGCTTCCTGTTATTTCATGTTTTGTTAACTTTGGGAACAGGTTGCTTTTTATCCTTTTCAAGATTAGAACAACTATTTTTATCAAAATGTTTTAATATGAATTTATCCGGGATACACCCGTCGTGGTCATCATTTTTTACTGCCGATATAGCCAAACTGGTGAATGAGATTATGCGAGATGTTTTGGCTGACGGGGATGTGACACCCAATCAGGCAACCATGCTCCGCTTTCTAACAATTGATCTATTTGCTTCAAAAGTTGTGATTCTGGGGCAGGATCCCTACCCTCAGGAGGGTGTTGCAACGGGACGTGCCTTTGAAGTTGGCTCTCTTGGTAGCTGGCAGCAATCTTTTCGAAATACCAGTCTGCGAAATATCGTGAGGGCGCTCTATGCATCGCGATATAATAGAATTTTAACGTTTAAAGAGGTGCGAAGCCTTATTGGACCCGATTTTCCACTGTTACCTCCTTCAAAATTGTTTGAGTTTTGGGAGAATCAAGGTGTCTTGCTGCTGAATACATCTTTTTCGTGTAAAGTGAACAAACCTGGCAGTCATTCGGCCATTTGGCAACCATTTACGCACGCTTTACTCAATTATATCAATCAGCAGATGCCTGAACTAACGTGGTTGCTATGGGGAAATCATGCTCGATTGGCGGTGGGGCATCTTTCAATTAAAAATGGTATTTGCTCCACCCATCCAATGATTTGTCATGAACGACCCGACGATTTTCTGTATGGAGACATTAATCATTTCAAAGCAACCAGCCACCTTATTGACTGGGTTGGCCAGGATACTGCAACCTATACCGGTCGACTGTTTTAATTTTTATTGATGATGCTAAGATTATCTGTTTTTGTAGTTATATGGTTTGTGGCCTTAAAGGCTGTCTCTCAGATGCCTGTTACATTCGAACGGTTCACAACCACGCAAGGATTGCCTCAGAATTCAATCTTTAGCATCACACAGGATGCCGATGGATTTATTTGGGTAGCCACCTATGATGGTCTGTCGCGATTTGATGGCTCACACTTTTATTCCTATAAGCCGGATCCGGGCTCTGGTTCCGGACTCAGTTCCAATATTACCGTCTCTATTTCTGCCGACCCCTACAATCGTATCTGGATTGGAACTACAGGAAGCGGGCTTTCAATGTTTGATACCAAAACACTCCGCTTTGAGAACTATCAGGCTAACACCCGAGAGCCTTTGGCCATATCCAACAACGATATTTTATCTATTTTACCCCAAACGAATGGTATATGGGTGGGCACAGGACTTGGATTGAACCTTTTTGATGTGCAAAAGTCTGGTTTTTATTCTTGTTTCGTTAATGATGGATTGGTTCACAATCAGATCAATGCACTGCTCCAGAGTCTGGATGGGCAAGTTTGGGTTGCTACCCCTGGCGGAATGCAGAGGGTGGGATGGCATAACGAACGTTTTAGTTTTTATGAAACCATCCCCATAGAAATTACAGGGGGTGCTGTAAGGCAGATTTTCCGCGACAGCGAGGAACGTATTTGGACTGTTAGTGCCACGCAGGTATCTGTTTTTATCAATGATGATGACGGGCAGCTGCGTATGATGAAACGTTTGGTTTCCGGCACGCCCGGTACCAGCCTGGAAAACATTTCTGAGTTCAATGTGATTACCCAACGGGCAAAAGGTGAATTCTGGGTAGGCACACAAAATGGTCTGCTACGCATACAGGAACAGGGTGATAAATTGATTCCTCTGTTACTTTATCAAAGTCAGATTTATGACGACCGCAGTTTACCCGGTAATCAGGTGGTCAGCATATTCACAGATGCCGAAGGGGTTTTATGGATTGGCACACGGTTTAACGGTTTGGCGAAGTATGATCCATATAAACAGCCTGTGACCCGATTCATGCGCAATCCGGGTCATCCAAATACGCTCCATAGTAACGATGTGCGGGCGGTGATTGAGGATGCTGCGGGTAATGTCTGGGTAGGCAGCAGAAATCAAGGTTTAGACTTTATCAATTCAACCACTGGAGAAATAACTCATTATGAACATTCACCCAATGATACTGGTGGCTTGCCCAACAATGGCATCAGGGCATTATACTTGGATAATCAAAATTCAGTTTGGGTTGGATATTACGGGGGCTTTAGTCTTATAGCCATTGATGGGCAGGGGAAAGCACGCTTTTTTCCGGCTCAGGATGACAAAGGACAACCCATACAAATGAATGGATTTGTATATTCTTTTTTTGAAGATGCAGAGGGTGTTTTTTGGGTTGGAACTTCCAATGGGTTGATGCGATATTGTAGGGATACAGGTAGTTACAGATGGATTAGAAACCTGGAAAGTGAGGGGAACTGGGGACGCAGCAATTTTATCCGTTCCATCGGACAAGACGAGAATGACGATTTCTTGTGGCTGGCTACCGATGGCGAAGGCATTTACAGGTTAAACAAGGAGACCTTTGAGTTTTTTAATTTCAGGCAGGAGTTGGGCAATTCAAATACTCTGTCGCATAATAAAGTTTACTCCATTGCGCGTGACAAAAACGGCCAACTATGGTTTGGCACGCATAGTGGGTTAAACAGGTATTGTTCAGAGTCTGGCAATTTTATTCATTACACCCGGGAGCACGGATTGAGTAACGACATCGTTTATGGTATCTTGCCCGATAATGGTGGTAATCTCTGGATTACGACGGCCAATGGCTTGTCGCGATTCAACCCCAAAACCGGTTTGTTTAAAACTTATTTGAGTGGTTTTGAGTTCTCTGATGATGCCTACTCTGTAAATAGAAATGGTAAAATTTATGTTGGTGGACTTAATGGTTTTTTTGCTTTTCACCCGGATAGCTTAAAGGAAAATCAGTTTGTTCCTCCAATCTGTTTTACTTCACTCAGGCTTTATAACCAGCTTATTGAGCCAAATATGGAGGTAAATGGTCGGGTGTTGCTTCCTTTGGCTCTTCAACATATGCATGAGCTTGTTATTAATCACAACGAAACATTCTTTTCCGTAGAGTTTGCTGCATTGTCCTATGCGTCTCCTGCCGAAAATCGTTACCAGTACAGATTGGAAGGGCTCCATTCTCAATGGATAGAGACCTCACAGGATAACCGTATTGCTGCATTTTCTAACCTGAAGCCAGGTGTGTATGAGCTACGGGTTAGAGGGGCAAATCCGGATGGGGTTTGGGGCGAAAACGCCTTGATTATTAGGGTGCTTCCTGCGTTTTATCAAACCAATTGGTTTAGAGCGCTCATGGTGTTGTTTTTTGTTACGTCAATATTCTCTTTTTACAGATTACGGATTCGTTCACTCACCAAACAAAAGCTGAAATTGCAAACATTGGTTGATGAAAAGACAGAAATATTGCTCGCTCAAAACAGTATTCTTCAAGAGCAGAGAGATGAAATTGCCAGCCAGAGAGATAAGGTGATGGAAATGACCCGCCTTGTGCATGAGGCAGATGAGCGTAAGCTGCGTTTTTTCACCAATATTTCGCATGAGATACGAACTCCTTTGACATTGATTCTTGGAGCTGTTGAGCAACTGTATGCTCAATCACAACTTTCAGGTCTTGTTAAAGAAAACCTTAACCGTATTCATCGAAATGCCGAAACACTCCACAAACTCATTAATCAATTGCTTGATTTAAGGAAAATTGACAATGGTTTAATGCCTCTCGAACTTAATGATGGCGAGATGGTCTCTTTTGTAGGAAACAAGGTTGATCTGTTCCGCACATTGGCTAGCCAAAAGGGTATTAAGCTTTCGTACAATACCAATTTTAGTGAGATGATTTGCAGGTTCGATCACGATATTGTTGATAAAGTTATCACTAACTTATTAAGTAATGCCATAAAATATAGTGGTGAATCTGGTAAGGTTGATATCTCTTTGGAGTTAACACAATCTCAGGGTGCTGAGTTTGTTTTAATTGGCGTTAAAGATAACGGTAGCGGAATTTCGCCTTCGGAACAGAGCCGCATCTTCGATCGCTTTTATCGGATAAAGGATATCAAACAGAACAAAGCATCTGGCAGTGGCATCGGCCTGGCGCTGGCTCGGGATTTGGCATTGGTTCACGGAGGTGAGCTTTCTTTGGTGCATTCGGATGACAATGGTAGCTTGTTCGCTTTTAAAATACCTTACCAGATTAAAGTTCCCAATGATGTTACCTTCGTTAGTGATGCGATTGATCAAGTAATTCCCGCTTTAGAAAATCATTCCGAAAATGATTTTGAGCCATTTTCCATACTGGTAATCGAAGACAATGATGATTTGCGACGTTTTATATGCGATGGATTGAAGGGTTTTAAGGTTATTGAAGCTGCGAATGGTGAAGATGGCTTGAATATGGCTTTCTCTGAACTTCCCGATTTAGTTATTTCGGATGTATTGATGCCTGTGAAAAATGGATTTGAAGTTTGTCATGAATTAAAATCCAGTAACGCTACTGCGCACATTCCGGTGTTGTTATTAACCGCCCTTGGCGCAGCTGAACATCAAATGGCCGGATTTGATTGTGGTGCCGATGACTACATGGTTAAACCTTTTAATCTTACGCTGTTATCATTAAAGGTTCGTAATATACTAAATGCCCGACAAAGGTATAGGGAAATTATTCAGGCAAACCTGAGTAGTGATGCCGAGGCTGAATTACCTGACGACCCGTTTATCCGCTCGGTTTATGAAGTGATACACAACAATATTGAAAACAGTGGTTTTGGGGTGGAGGAGTTGGGTATAAAAATGAATATGAGCAGGTCAACTTTCTATCGAAAAATCAAAGCGCTCACGGGTTTAGCGCCTGTGGCATTGTTGCGCATGCTTCGAGTGCGCGAAGCTGCAAAATTGTTGCGTACCCAACCTTTACTCTCCGTTGGCGAAATAGCCATGAAAACAGGTTTCGAGGATGTGGATTATTTCAGGGATTGTTTTAAAAAACAATTTGGAGTTACGCCTACTGAATTTCAGAATCGGCAGTGATTTGAATTGATATACATTGTTGTTTAGTGTTTTAACTTGCTTGTGTGGGCATCCCTGAACCAAATCACCCGCTGTTTTGACACAAATGTCCTGTTTGATATATGGGCTTGTATTCTATCTTGCAATCCATAATTTTATTGATGAGATTGCATTCAATTAGTGACGTTAAACCATATTTCAAATCGAAAGAACATGGACAACAGCAGAAGAGATTTTATTAAGAAATCGGCCTTGGGAGCGGCCGGTTTTACCATTGCAGGCATGGGTATGAGTGCTAAAAGTTACGCCAGTATTAAAGGCGCAAACGATAGATTAAATGTGGCAATCATTGGCCTTGGACGCAGGCTTGGAGCTTTCTATGAGCCTGTCTCTTTAGCCTCGAGCAATGTGCGTCTGGTTTATTTATGCGATGTGATGGAAAATCAACGTACGCGTGCTGCTAACGCTTTCAGCAAACACATCAGCAATAAACCAAAACTGGAAAACGACATGCGTCGTGTGTTGAAAGACAAGGACGTGGATTGTGTTATCATTGCTACACCCGACCATTGGCAGGCTCCCGGCACCTTTTTGTCTGTTGAATCCGGAAAACACGTCTACGTTGAAAAACCCGGAAGCCATAACCCTCGCGAAGGGGAGTTGATGGCCGATTACCGTCAAAAGTATGGTAAAATAATTCAGTTGGGAAACCAGCAGCGATCAGCCATCGAATCAATCGAAATAATTCGTGAAATACACAACGGTGTTATTGGAACGCCTTATAAAGCAGTGGCCTTTTATTCCAACAGTAGAGGAGAGGTGCCTGTGCCGGTAGATGCTCCTGTGCCAGCAGGTTTGGACTGGGATCTTTTCCAGGGGCCTTCGCCAAGAAAAAAGTATCAGCACGATACATGGGACTATAACTGGCATTGGTATGGCTGGGATTTTGGAACCGGAGAGATGGGCAACAATGCCATCCATGAACTCGATATTGCCCGCTGGGCTTTGCAGGTAGAGCATCCCGAAAGAGTCTCTGTTGAAGCGGACAAGCGCCACTATCTAAATGATGGCTGGACCATGTATGATACAATGATGGCTACTTACATTTACCCCGGAAACAAAGTGATTCAGTGGGATGGAAAAAGCCGGAATGGTTACAATACCTATGGCTCTGATCGTGGTACAGTGATCTTTGGCACCGATGGTTCTGCATTTATCAACAGAGAGGGTTACAAACTGTACGATAGAAGCGGGAAGTTGGTTAAGAGCCGCTTGGGTAATGGTACCGAGGGAGGTACTGCTCTTGGTGGTGGAGGTGATGTGTCAACCACGCATGTGGTGAATTTCTTTGATGGCATTCGGGGTAAGGCTACGCTTAATTCACCCATCGAAGAGATGATGAAAAGCACGCATTTGTGCCATCTGGCCAATATTGCATCTCGCATAAACAAAGATTTGGTTATTGACCCCAATACCGGCCGCTCTGCCGACAGCGACGTGTTGAAACTCTGGCGTCGAGCGTATCAGCCAGGATGGGAGCCTAAAATGCTCTAAGTGAGTTTAAATCTAATTTAATTGTTTATTCTTATTATGAAGAATCTAATTATCACAAACATATTATTTGCAATGATGGCTTTTGCGTCGTGTAATCAACCAGTTCAACAGGGTTTTACCGGTGCCGATGGCGAAGTCAGGCTTATAACGCTGGATCCTGGCCATTTTCATGCAGCTCTTATACAAAAGGAGATGTATGCACAGGTAGATCCTGAGGTGTATATCTATGCACCGGATGGTCCTGATGTTAAACTGCATTTAAATCGTATTAAGGGGTTTAATACCCGTTCTGAAAATCCAACACAATGGAACAGCAACATCTATTTGGGTGATGATTATCTGGAGCAGATGCTTTTGCAACGAAAGGGAAATTTGGTGGTTTTGGCTGGTAACAACAGTAAAAAAACATCTTACATTAAAAAATCGGTAGAAGCCGGGTACAATGTGTTGGCTGATAAGCCAATGGTTATTGACCAGAATAGTTTTGAGATGCTCAGGGAAGCATTTGATTTGGCCGCTCGAAACAATGTGTTGCTTTATGATGTGATGACCGAGCGATATGAAATCACAAGTCAGCTTCAGCGCGAAATGGCTCTGATGCCGGAGGTTTTTGGAACCCTGGAACCGGGCACGCCTGACAATCCGTCGGTTATAAAAGAGAGTGTGCACCACTTTTTTAAGTATGTTGCCGGTTCGGTGTTGCAAAGGCCTGTTTGGTATTTCGATGTGAATCAGCAGGGGGAAGGTATCATCGATGTGACCACACATCTGGTGGACCTTATTCAGTGGGTCTGTTTCCCGGATGTGGTTCTGGATTATACCAAGGATGTAGATGTGTATGCAGCCCGTCGTTGGCCTACAGTGGTAACACCTGAGCAGTTTATGACCGTCACTGGCACCCTCGAAATACCTGAATTTTTGCATAAAGATATTGCCGCTGACGGTGATTTAAACATATATGCCAATGGTGAGATGCAGTACGCTTTGAGAGGTGTTCATGCCCGGGTTTCGGTAATTTGGGATTATGCAGCGCCTCAGGGTGGAGGTGATACACACTATTCCCTTATGCGTGGAACATTGTCCAATCTGGTTATTCGTCAAGGAGAAGCGGAAGGATATATCCCGATGTTGTTTATTGAACCATCCACAGGAGAGGTGTCTGATAGCTGGTTGCAACAGGTTGTAGCGGGTTTTACTTCTGTTGAAAGTATGTTTCCTGGTGTTGGTTTGAGTCAGGTGGAGACCGGTTATGTACTCGATATTCCTCAATCTTACCGTATCGGACATGAAGCGCATTTTGCTCAAGTGGCAGCCAAATATCTCCGATTTTTAGCTGAAGGAAAACTTCCCGTGTGGGAAGTACCAAACATGCTAACCAAATACTATACTACAACCCGGGCGCTGCAACTGGCACATGAAAAATAACAAGAACCATGAAAAAAACAACTTTTATAACGCTACTGCTTGCCGCACTAATGCTGCACATTGGAGTTGCCGGCTGCAAAAATGAAGCAAAACCTCTGGTTTCTGACCCTGGCGTGGTGTCTTTTACCTTCCGTAACCAGTTTTCAGAAGATGTGCCTGGAACTCTGGATATGATAAAAGGGATGGGAATTACAAATATTGAGTTCTCTAATCTGTTTGGTTTAACTGCGGATGAAATGAGGGCTTTGCTCGACGAGCGCGGAATGGTTTGTACTTCTTACGGTGTAGGCTACGAGGTGCTTGTTGGTGAAACCAATCGTGTGGCTCAGGAGGCTAAGACGCTGGGTGCAAAATATGTGCGTGTGGCTTGGATTCCCTTCGAAGGGGAGTTTACCATTGATGATGCCCAACGTGCTGCTGCGGATTTTAATCGTGCAGGTGAGATTTTAAGAGCTTCCGGATTATATTTTTGTTACCACAATCATGGCTTTGAGTTCAGACCTCACAATGATGGAACACTGTTTGATTTTCTGGTTCAAAATACCAATCCCGAATATGTAAGTTTCGAAATGGACATTCTTTGGGTAACCCATCCGGGGGCAAATCCCGTATATTACCTCGAGAAGTATCCGGAACGTTTTCGTCTGATGCATTTAAAGGATTTGAAAAAAGGAGTTGCTGGTGATTATTCCGGCCGAACACCTCGTGAAAATGACGTGGTTCTGGGAACCGGACAGATAGACATCCCTGCTGTGCTAAAGGCTTCAAAAAATACCAATATCGAATTTTATTATATTGAAGATGAAAGTCAGGATGTAGTTGAAAGAGTGCCGGTAAGCCGTGCATATATATTGAGCATTATGGAGTAGAGGGTAGAGGGTTTGGTTAATAAGCTGTTTTGTAAAGTTGTTCTGTTTTTGGCTTCACGGTTGATTTGAATCACAATCATCTATTACAAATAGAAAGTTTATTATCTTACCACCCACACCTTAGTTTATGTTAAGTATCTTGTTATGGACGTTTTTCATCATTCATGTATGGCAATGGGAACCAGGTTTAATATGGTGGTTCCCGGCTTGTCGCATTCCGATGGTGAACACCTCTCCAGAGTCGTTACCGGCATACTTTGTTCTGAAGAGTCGCGTTTGAGTGCTTATATGGCCAATTCGGAGGTGTCTTGTATAAATCGCCTGGCACCTGCCATGCAACAGAAGGTTTCGGATGAAATGGCCGCAGTTTTAGACTTTTGCCAGTTAACATGGGAACAAACAGGGGGCGCTTTTGATGCAGGCATGTTCAGATTAAAGCAAGATGCTGGTTTAGCGGGTGATGATTTTACTGGTGGGTGGGAGTATGTGAGGTGGAACAGCTTTGAGCGTATGATTTATTTTGAGAACAGCCAAACAGCCATCGATTTAGGTGGTTTTGGAAAGGGGTGGGCACTCTCTAAAGTGATTGATTATCTGAAATCTGAAAAGATCGATTCTGCATTTATCAGTTTTGGCGAGAGCTCGATCACTGCACACGGCGCTCATCCGCTGGGATCAAATTGGCAGATTACCATATCGCATCCATCAACAGGTGTTGCAGCTCTTTTTGAGCTAAACAATCAATCGGTATCTGTGTCGGGCTTAAAAACTCATAGTGGAGATCTTTCTGAAAAAGAGCAATTTCACATAATACGGCCTCAACAACATGCTATGGTGGAAGAGAACCGTGTGGTGGTTGTAAAGTCAGAAAGCCCATTGGTAGCAGAGGTTTTGTCAACGGCAGTGATGGCGGCTTCAGATTCACAGATTAAGAAGATTTTGAAAAACTATGAGAATCATAAAATTTATGTGTGTGAAAGTGATTCTCCAGTATTTAAATGCATCTCAGGTTAAGGTTTTAAAAACGTTTTTGATGCATTATTAGCTGTTTCTAATACATCGGTTTTTAAGTTGAAGGTTGTTAACCTTTGTCCCTAACAGTCAATTAGATTTGTAAATTGCCTTAAATCAAATAAGTAATGAAGGATCAAAGCAGAAGAACGTTTATCAAGAGTAGTCTATTTGCCGGGTCAGCCCTTCTGGCGCCGGTTTCGTTGATGAGCCTGATGGGACAACAGAAGCTGACCGGTGTTGGCAGCAAAGTGCATTTGGGTGTAATTGGTACTGGCTCACGTGGTATTTATCTCATGCAGATTATTAATTCAATTGCAGCGGAAAACAATATGGAAATTGTGGCGATATGTGATAACTATGCGCCAAATCTCGAGATGGGTCAATCCATCGCTCCTGGTGCCAAAGCTTTTACCGATTACCGTAAGCTGCTTGAGGTGAAGCCTCTCGATGCCGTAATTATCGCCACTCCCCTGAACGAGCACGCGCACATCACAATCGATGCTTTGGATAACGGCATTCATGTATTTTGCGAGAAAGCAATGGCCCGCACTATGGATGATACATTGGCCATGGCACAGGCTCATTTGCGTACAGGTCGCATTTTACACATAGGTCATCAGCGGTTGTTTGATCCCAAGTTTTTGAGGGGCATGAAAATGGCTCATGACGGTGAATTGGGACAAATTACCCAGATAAGGGCATACTGGCACCGCAACAATGATTGGAGAAGGCCTGTACCTGCCGACAAACCAGAATTGGAACGACAAATCAACTGGAGACTTTACAAGGATTATTCATGTGGGCTCATGACAGAGCTGGCTTGTCACCAGATTCAGGTCGCCAATTGGGCCAAGAAGGCTTTACCCGTTGAAGTGCGTGGCACTGGCAGCATAAGCTTCTGGAAAGATGGGCGTGAGGTGGAGGATAACCTGGCACTGATATACTCTTATGCCGATGGTACCCAACTGATTTATGACTCCATGATTCAAAACAGGAAGTATGGCCTTGAGGAACAAATAATGGGGCATCTGGGTACACTCGAACCCGAGTCAAACCGTTTCTTTTCTGAGAACCCTCCGGCACCCCCAAAACCTGCGGGTATCGTCCAATTAATTCAGGATTTGGAGAAAAATGTGTTTGGCTCAGTGCCCATAGGTAGCTCTTCCTGGGCTCCCGAAGTGGCTATGACCTACAAAGGCGAGGAGTTGGTGCCTGGCAACAATACGGATGGCTCGCTGGAACAGTTGATAGGTTTTGCCAATTCGGTGAGGGAGGGAAAGCCAATTCCTGGATTGTTCGAACAGTGCTATTATGGTTCTGTCTGGACTTTGCTGGGTCAGGAGGCTATTGATACAGGAAAGGTTGTGACCCTTTCTGAAAAGTATGTGATTTAATGTCTTGTCGTGCTGATGCATTGCATGAAGGCTGCATCAGCCCATGAGCATAGTTGGATTATTTTTACATGTAAGGAGCCATAGCGAGCGCTTCAACAGATGGGAGCAAGTTTATTCGGCGAGTTCCATCCCGATAAATCGGGACACGCTCTGGCAACTGAAAAACAAAATATAAACAGATGAAAGATATCATAATACCTGCTAAAATCATCAAAGCTGAACTTCGAATAGCTTTGATTATATGGCTAATAGCCAACCTGATTAATATATTTTCCATATGGAAGTATGATACCAATTGGTTCGAGATTGTATCGTTTCAACCTATGGTTCTTTTTCTTACTCTGATTTTTTACGTGGTTGTTTTGGTTGTTAGGGGCGTAATATATTTGGCTAAAACTGTTGTTTGCAAAAAAACTGTCAGTTGACACTTGCTGGTTGAAGATTGAACCAGGTTCCTTTCAATTATGTGCTTATAGTCAGTAATTGGTGGTTGTTTATCTGATGTCATAGTATAAAGTTTTTTGCTGTTTGTCGAAAAATACAGGGTGTTCATGTAACTTTATTCTTTTTAATCTGTAAAAGTTATATTGTTGTATCGATTAACGATATTTTTACCTGTTGCGATTTATTTTGTAACGTTATTTGATGAGCTGCATATAGCTTTGTAATATGAAATTGAAAATCACTACCCGAAAAAATTGTTTACTGATAGCTCTGCTTCTGATTTCCGGAATGTTTTCCTTGAAAGCAGCGGCTCAGGACTTATCTGATGAACTCATAAATTTTGATGCGTCATTAACTGAACCTGTGTGGCCGCCGGAACTAGTGTCCCCGACCAATAGGTATTTATATGCATCAACTGTATCTGAAGTAGTTCTGAATTGGAGTTTTTCCGGACAGGAGTTCTTCGAAGTTGAAAAATTTCGTGTTGAATATAAGATTAATACAACTACAGGTTCTGCCGAAGTAGATGGTACCACCTTTTCGTGGACGCTTACTGGATTGGGGCCAGCATCTGCAGTACAATGGCGTGTTTGCGCTGTGGGCAGCGAACAAACAGTTTGTTCCCAATGGTTCGAGTTTGCTGTTAAGCGCGATCGTCCGGTGTATGTCAGCACCAATGGCACAGGAACCGGTTCGTCATGGGCCAATGCTGCTTCTCTTCAGTATGCTTTGACCAATGCCGTTTTAGGTGATGAACTTTGGCTGCAAAGAGGTACTTATAAACCAACTACAGCAATCGACCGAGCTGTCTCATTTAAAATTTCCGAAGGTGTTAAACTTTATGGTGGATTTGTTGGTACCGAAACAGCTCTTGCACAGCGAAACAGGCTGCTTAATCCTACTATATTAAGTGGTGATATAGGTGCTGAAGGCAATCATACTGATAATTCATATAACGTTGTTTGGATGGAGGGCACGTTTGATTTGCCCATCACCAATAATACGCTTATTGATGGTGTTACAATTACTGGTGGCTATGCAGATTTAAATTCTTCAAACCGCGAGCGCGGTGCAGCACTTCAGTTAATTAATGCTTCTCCCATCATTGTAAATGTGGTTTTTCGTGACAATTACGCGCTGAATTTTGGTGGGGCGGTTCACGGTAATACCGGATCAACGGCACATTTTTATAATACAATATTTCATAACAATAGTGTTGGACGGTTTGGGGGCGCAGTTCTGGCCAACAACGTGATGCGGTTTTTTAATACCGTATTTTTTGGTAACAGAGCAGGAGAGCGTGGCGGTGCTATCAACGGCCCTGCTAATTATGTGCTTCTCGATAACTCAGTTGTTTGGGGCAACAATGCACCTGCTTTCCCACAGTTATTCAATGTTATAGCATCCTATTCCATTATTGAAGGTGGGATTTTAGGTGTTGGAATTCTCAATGAGGAACCTGGATTTTTAAATGGCGAAAAGGGCGATTTTCGCCTCAACATGCAATCTCCTGCTCTAAACAAGGGTAGCAATGACCTGGTTCCGGGCTGGCTAACTACTGATTTGGCCGGAAATCCCCGAATTCTGGATGGCACAGTTGACATTGGAGCTTATGAAGGGTCTAAGATTACGCCGTTTCCATCATCGCCTGTAAAGGATTTCTTTTTTGGTTCAGAGGTTACAGAGGTGCAGGTTCAATGGCAATGGCCAACTCAAGCTCCTGAACATGTCACAGCATATTCGATAGAAGTGCGTGTGAATGACGAGCCATCCGTTTTTTTTACTGCCGATACAGATCATTCCGCAACTGTTACGGGCTTATCTGCCACCGATAGAGTTAACTGGCGCGTGGGTGCCGTTTACGCATCGGGAGAGGAGGCGTGGTCACCTTGGACACGGTTCTTTATCAAACGCAACACCCCGCTTTATGCCAAGCCCGGGGGCACTGGTGATGGAAACTCATGGAGCAGTGCAACCAATCTTCAGAATGCACTTGAAATGGCTGTTTATGGCGACCAGATATGGGTGGCTTCAGGAGTTTACTATCCTACAACTGGAACAGATCAGACTATTTCATTTAATGTCAAGGATGGCGTTAGGCTGTATGGCGGTTTTGCCGGCGTAGAGACTTCCTTGTCTGAGCGCAAAATTTTGAATAATAAAACCATTCTTAGTGGCGATATTGGTGTGAAAAATAATCTGGCAGATAACAGCTACCATGTGCTGGCCGCAAGGGGCACCTCGGCAGCTCCTATCACAAATGCTACATTGATTGATGGTTTTGTAATTGAATACGGATTCGCAGCTACCTATACAGGGAACAATCAGCATGCGGGTGGTTTGTACTTGCTTAATGCGAGTCCTCGTGTGGTTAATTGCTGGTTCAGAAACAACCACTCAAGAGACCGAGGCGGTGCTGTTTTTGGAGATAATGCGTCCAATCCGGTTTTTGCAAACGTAATTTTTAGTCATAACAATTCACAGCACGATGGTGGAGCTGTATTCTCCAACTCGGCCATGACATTCCATAACTGCCTTTGGTACAGTAATAATTCGGCCTATTGGGGTGGTTCTATCTCAGCATCAACCAATAATACCACCAATGTTTATAATTCCATTTCGTGGGGTAACAGAGCAGCTGTAAATTTTAATGATTTCAGAAATGTGCGGGTGCGAAATTCTCTGGTAGAGGATGGTTCTGGAATAGGAAGCCTAACTGCGAATCCCAAATTTGTGGATGCTGATAACCTGGATTTCAGGTTGCAGGCTGAGTCTCCGGCGTTAAACACTGGTCTGAATCAGTGGGTTCCGGCATGGCTTACTCACGATATTGCCGGAAACAATCGCATTGTGGCCACTCTTGTGGATATGGGACCCTTTGAGTTTACTGACGAAACCAATTCCATCGATGATCTGTTTGCGCGCGATAAATTTATGGTTTGGCCTAATCCAATGAAGCGCAATGGAGAATTGAATATTGCACTATTGGCATCTGGTCTAGATGTGGGATTGTCCATCTGGGATTTGTCTGGTCAGAAAATACTGTCAATTGATCAGGTAGATTTTTCCGGTGTTTACAGTTTTCGGCCGGATTTGTCCTCAGGTGTGTATTTTATCGAAATTGGGAATGCTGCAGGCCATCGGTTAATACAAAAGTTAATTGTTGAGTAACGTCTACTTTCTCATTTAGCATTTTTTTGGGGGGATGATTGAAAATCATTGCTATTCTGCACGCTTACACAGAGATATTTCTGATGAGGTACGCTGCAATTGAATCGAAATGCTGAGTAGCTAACCTCGTACTCAATTATAGTTTTCAGACCAGACGTGTCAACCAAAAAATTGTCCTGAAGTAGATGGGGTGATTAATGGTTAAAAGAAATGTCTGATTGAGTTCATCTTTACATCTTCCTCTTTTTTGCGGATAAACTCGCGGTCGCGGTTCCTTAAGTAGAGTTTTCTAAAGTCGTATGTGATGGTAATTTCCTGTCTTCCAAAGGGGTTGATGTTGCCTTCCATGTGATAATCGTAAGCATACGCGATGGATAAATCTTCAGCTATGCGAAATGATAAACCAAACGGAAGCGTTTTGTCGGTTCGGTAGCCCGTTGTAATGGTGAATAAATTTTGATACGATACCCTTAGGGCGAGATCGTGGGTGACTATTTTATCCCCCGAAAACCTTGAGAGTGTCGAGAATTGAACGCCGTAATCGTAAGCGAGTGGACGGGTTATGCCGCTGGCAAGAAACCAAGTTTGCCGCCATGGGGTTGTAGCAGAGGGCTCTTCGGGCAGTGTAATGGCTGATTTTAATATCTGTGGCGATGAAAAGCCAAAGAATATAGATTGCGTGAACAGCACAAATCCAGCTCCTGCAACAGGCTTAAATACATTCTCAATATCCTTTGCAAAGTGAGAGTCATTTTCATTGATAATATCCAATTGATTGAGATTTAACCAATGGTTATCAACTCCCCCATTTAATCCAAATGAAATAAACATACTATGGTTAATGCGCAGCAAATACGAATAGGTCGCTGCCACGCGGCTGTCAATCATAGGTCCGGCCATGTCTGAAAACAAAAATCCGCCAATTGCAGCCTTGGTGTCATTTATTGGTGAGTGCATGCTAAAATAGTAGGAGGAGGGAGCACCTTTCACGCCAATCCATTGTTGACGCGACGATAAATCAAATGCAAGTGAGTTTCGGATGCCCGTATAGGCCGGATTTATCAAAATCGGCTTTTCATGGAAGTTTGTTAAAAATGGGGTTTGCTGTCCTTGTGCGCTATTTGCAACAATGAAGCCCAGGCATATCATTATGCTATGCAATAAACGGCATCTATGTTTCAAATGTAGCATCTAAATTTTGTGGTTTAAAAAAGTAATGTTGTTCTTTTATATAAGGTCAATAGCACTGCTATTATTTTATTTACTTGCTAAGATATATAAAACCTGTGAATTCGTTTTTTATATTGGGTACATTCATTTTGTAGTAATAGATGCCGGATGGCAACATCTGGTTTTTTTGTGATCCTGTATTGGCTC
This sequence comes from Alkaliflexus imshenetskii DSM 15055, assembly GCF_000517065.1. Taxonomy (GTDB): domain Bacteria; phylum Bacteroidota; class Bacteroidia; order Bacteroidales; family Marinilabiliaceae; genus Alkaliflexus; species Alkaliflexus imshenetskii. The sequence continues at coordinate 3,586,056 of NZ_KI912105.1, forward strand.
TGCCGTCCCACTCTTTAAAGTTGCTTTCCTGAAAAACAGGTGTTCCGTTTCTGTTTACAATGACGATTTTTATGTTGTCAATTTCTCTGAATGCTGGTATTCTGAAAGTGTCATTGGTTCCATCACCATCCGGCGAAAAACCCTGAGGTATAAATATTTCGTTTGCATCTTCGCTTCGGTGATAAACTACCAGCATGCCTTCGTCGCAATCATTGTCTGCATCGCACACTCTATAACGTAACACATCTTCGCCTATAAAATAGGAGTAGAATCTGCTTGAAATCGATAAGTTGGCAGTTACCTCTGAACTCGCATTTTTGAAATCTTCAATTATCTCCAGCTTGATAGGTAAATCAAATAGATTGAGGTCGTTGGCCAACACATCAAAGTCATAAAGTTCCCATATTCTGATGTTAACCGTATCGTTAATAGCTTTTGGTTGATAATCATAATCCAGAACAATTATGGAAACTTCAGCCCTATCGCAATAGCCGGAATTGTTACAAACTTCATATTCCAGATTATCAAAACCAATAAAATAAAGGTCGGGGGTGTAGATGATGGAATTGTTGGCGGTAACAATGGCCGAACCATGCTTGGGTTGACGCGTAATTCTGAAACTTTTTACGCCATCTTGAAGGCCATCATCATTATTCAGCACAAACGATTCCCAGCTTGTGTTTTCAAATAACCTGATTAGGTCATCGTTGGCTTTAATATATGACGCTTCATCTGTAAGGTGTTGACTGGCTGCGTTCGCAAAGAAGGAGCCAAAGAGTATCGCAATCATAACTATAATCCGGAAATCATGCCTCATCCGTACAGAATTTGGGTGAATGATGTTACTGAATATGTGTGCCACCGTGTTATATAATTGAAACCATTCAACCTTTAAACCATCGCTCGTATGGCTTAAAGGTTGAATGCTTTTGTGTTTGTGATATCAGGGTTATCCGGATTTAAGCAATCCATTAATAAATTAACGTCTGAAAAGTGATTTTCGTGTCTTTGGCGCAACAGAACTTTCACCTAAGCCGTTGGAGGCTTCGCTGCAAGGTATTGCTCTTCTGCTCCGATCAGTGCAAAAACGATATCCAGCAACAAGTAGCATAGCACTTCCATAATGCCGCTGAGCTCCGGTCATTCCCAGTTGATGTTCCAATCCAATGCTCAGACTTCTGTAGTCCAGCCCCAATGTTGTTGCAAATCCCAAATCTTTCCCAAACTGGTCATCCATGGTTCTGCGATACATCAGAATTGACCAAATGGCAATGTCTGGGGTGGGTGTTGGCATGTACATCTTGAGGTTTAAATCCATTCTCCGGTCGTTCTGAGCGTTAAACCTAAAGTATGCCATTGGTTCAAGATACAAATCCCTATCAGCAACTTTCCATGATGTACTGGCGAAGAAGTGTAAATCCATTGGCAAATCAGGCTCCCATTCCGAATTGTACATGGGATTGTTGTGTGGAAGTATGTTTGTTGCGGAGAGGCCTGTGTTAAACTTGTTTATCCGTAAAATGACACCACTATTTAGGTTAAACCCAAAACCTCTGTCAATGCCTCCGCTTATCGAAGGGTCTGGAATTCCGCCAGGGGTGTTAAAGGATGTCTGGTCAAGTGATGCCTGTTCCACCAGTGCCGAAAGACCAAACGATAAAGTGGTGAAACCTCTGCGATTTTCCCTCAGTGTAACCCCTGTTGAGAAGGATTGCTGGAGGCTCAATTTTTTGTTGTGCCCATTGCGGTCGTTGTAAATATAGGTGCCAGAACCCAACCCTTGAGTGAGCTGTGTTTGAAATGACAGAAGCTGGGTTGTAGGTGCCAGATCAGTGCCAAACCACTGCTTTTGAAAAAAACCGTTTATGGTAATACAGTCGCTATTGCCTCCTGCATCTGCCGGATTCATCAGAAAACGGTCATATACATACTGGTTCGTTATGAAATGTCGCTGCGCCATGGTATTTGAAATACCAATAAGCAGGCAAATTGTTATGTAGATAAGGATTTTCATAGCCATTTTTAGGTAAAAGCAGGTAAGGAAAGCATCCCATGCCCGCGGAACTTTATCCGGAGCATGGGCGCATGGTCTCTATCGTTTTAGGGTTACGTTACCCTTATGTATTTTATTTGTTGGTTTTATTATAATCACATACCAATAATCATCCGATGGTAGTGGACGATTCTGATAAGTCCCATTCCATGGTGGATCTGATGCAAGATACTTTACCAGCAATTTTCCATATCGGTCATAAATCATTATTTCTGAATCTGGTACGCGTTCCAGTCCTTCAATAATCCATTCATCGTTTATACCATCATTGTTTGGGGTGATGACGTTGGGTACGTTCAATTCCAAATCGCCACTCAGTGCAAATGTGGTGAATGTAGTACATCCGTTTGCATCCTCAAGCACAACAATGTGTTCACCTTTGGGGATGTTTCTAAATGTATTTGAGGTTTGTGGATTACCATCATTTAATATGTATTCAAAAGGTTGTGTGCCTCTGTCAGGATCAGTAAAGATGGTTACCTGCGCATAAAAGGTTGAATCTACACCGGCTATTACAGGTGTTGAGTGATATTGTACATTAAATGTCTCTTCCAGTCTAAAACAACCATCGAATACGGATACAGTATAGATGCCACCTTCTGTCACGCTTATTTCACGCGATGTTTCTCCTGTGCTCCATTCCCATGTGAGGATTGGGAAGTATTGTTCATCTTCGGTGTAGATAATGAAGGTATGTTCGCCACCATCCAATTGAATCTCATCAGGCTCACATGCTTCAAAATCTCCTCCTGCCAGGTAAGTTGGATCTTCCATGAACTTAACTGTTTTGGCAGCCCAGCCCCAGCAGTTTTCATCGTTCATAACGCGCACAATGTTGACTGTATCCATCAGGGTGGCTTCGATGGCACGGTTGCGTGAGCCGGTATGCCATTCCCAATCAATAAAATTGCCATCGGGTACGGTAAGCATGAGAGGATATTCTACCGGACAGATTACCAGGTCGGGACCCAGGTCTATTTCAGGTGCATTTTTACGATTTACGTTGATGGTTCCGCGGTTTTCGCATCCATTGTCGTCAATTACTCTTACAGTGTATCTGCCGCTGAAAACAGTGATGCTGGTCGTATTTTGCTCTCCGGTTGACCAGAAAATCTGATTAAAAGGCGGGATTGTAAGTTCAACTTCTTCACCGGGGCAAATGTCGATGTCGCCACCAAGGTTTACCACCGGATTTGGGTTAATGGTGATATTCACGTTGTCAGTGGTGGAGCAATTGTGCTGATTCCACACCTGAAGGCTCACGTTTCCTGAGCCCGGTATGCTAAAACTGTTCGTTTGCCCATTGGCTGTATTTCCGTTCCATTCGTAACGTGTAAAATCGCTTTGCGCTTCAATTGAGATAATTGCACCTTCGCACAGAGCGCGGTCAGCACCTAAACTGAATTGCGGCGATGGCAGTACTTCAAGCGTCATGGATGCCACACTTAAACACCCTTCGTCTCCATTATCGTAAAATCTGCCATTGAGGTCACGCACATAGAGCGTATATTCTCCGGGGGTGTTAACCTGATATGGGGCTGGTACAACAGCTCCGTTAAATCGCCACTCGTGATGCAGAATCTGAGTCTCAAGGCCGGCAGGAAGTTCCAATGTAAACATCTCGCCTTCACAAATTGAAGCATCAGTAAGGGTTATCTCCGGCACAGAATAGATAGAGGCCAATGCCGACTCGGTATGGAAACATCCGTTGTTGTCGAACACAGTAACCCGATAAAGTCCCGGATCGTCAACTTGTCTGAATAAGTTGGGTGAATTGGGTGCCATGTTTGGATTGTTGATGGTTGGTCCATTCCACCACACAATGCGGTCTACACCAAAATCTGGCATATAGCCGTGTATGATATCTGATTCTTCAAGTCGGCCTTCCCTAAAGCCGTTTATTTCAAGAATAAGCGGTTCTGCCGGACAAACATCTACATCCCAAAGAGAGAAGTCGGGGTTGTCAATAAGCACCACCGGCGTGGTTACGCTTTCGGCAAAGCATCTGTTTTCCTGAAGAGCCAATACTGAAAAGATACCTGGTTCAAAAACCTCAAGGAAATCTTCTGTGTTGCTTTTACCCGGAATATCCTCGAAAATACCTGTGATAGAGTTGAACTGTTTCCAGTTGTACTCTATAAAGTTCCGGTTGTTATCAACAAGAATGGTAATGTGCATGGTGTCGCCACGACAAATCAGACCTTGTACTTTTTCTGTAAAGGCAATTTCAATTGACGGGGGAGGCAGTACTTCCAGATTAAATGCACCAGTGACATTACAGTTGTGCTGATCCAGTGCTGATATGTGGTAGCTGCCCGAATGGCTTGCATCAGCTGTTTCGAAAAAGAGTACCTCATTGTTGGCTCTTGGGCTGCCGGTTGTGGGTATTATTGGTCCGGTAGCACTGTTGCGGCGCCACACATAATTGGTAAACTGATTGTCTATTCTGATTTCCATATCGGCACCTGCACACATAGAGGTGTCGGCTCCGAAAGTGAACAGGTTGGCATTGTACCATTCAAAAATAGCCGATGCTGTGGATTCACAGCCAAACTCATTGGTTACACGCACCCATACATTGGCTTCGGGCTGATTAAGGGTAATCTGACTGCTATTGCTGGTGTTAAACCATTGGTACGAACTAAAGCCTGAAAGCGTATAAGTGTGGGGTTCTCCCTGACATTTGATTTCGTCGCTCAGACTTACGACCGGCAAGGGGCGTACATTGATTTGCCGTGTCACGGTGGTGAAACACATCTCTGGGGAAGTAACCGTGATGGCATAGTTTCCTGAAACAGCAGGAGTGATATACGGGTTGGTTTCACCGGGAAGATCCACACCATTGAGCGACCATTGATAATCGAACTCCTCAGGTGCATTTACCAACGAAATGGTTTCGCCTTCACAGATGTCTGAACCTGACAAATCCAAAGTAACCGTTGGGTTTGCATAAGCCACCACCGATATGGTATTGGTTGCTGCACAACCCATTGGGTCTGTAATGGTAAGACTTATCTCGTATGTTTGGTCGGCATCGGGCACAAATGTCAGGCTGTTGGTGTTGTTCGTAAAGGGCGACCATTGAAATGTGTGATTATCAAATCCGTTAATCTCAAATGAGATGGTTTCACCATGACACACTTCAATGTCTTCGCCAAGACTGAATTCGGGCTGGTTGAACTCTACAAAAAGCTCATCGGATGCCACGCAGCCATAACTTTCCATCTCTACAATGTATCTTCCTGAGCGGGTTGTTGAAATTTGTGATGCCACGCCAAGATCTTCTCTTTCCAAGGTTTCGGGATTAAAAAAGAACCAGTTTACGCTTTCAATACCCTGGGCCGTTCTTAACACAATTTCATCGCCAACGCAAGCGGCTGTGGGGGGTAGTATTGATACAGAGCTGTACGATGAGAAATAGCCATAACTCATACTGCCCTGATTTTCATCCATCACACTTAAGTGAAACAGTCCACTGTTGTTTACTCGGTATGGGTTTCCGGTAGCCAAGTCCATCTGCTTCACGGCGGTGTACCAGGTGTTAGGCTGCCCTGGCGCACCGGTACCTGCCACTGGTCGCCAGTCTGCTCCTGTTGGCAGCAGATTGCTCACATTGGCATTTTGATAATCAAACATCTGGAAGCTATTGATGTTCTTATATTGCGTCATTATCTGCATAAAGAACCGCTGGGTTAGCGTTCGCGTAATGGCAACACTGGTTGAGCCGGTACACGTAACTGGCGGCAGAATGGCGCTGCCTAGCTCGTTTCCTGAATTGGCATTGTTCGGATGGTTGATGCCTGATACCTGATAGGCATAGATGGGTTTGTCAGAACTGATGTGGATGGCATTTATCATCTGTCCGGTAGTCGGATTAGCAATATTCACGGCATACATCTCCCTTCTGTTGAGCGTTCGCGAATAGATGCCATTGATGTGGATGATAGTATTATCCTGTGTTGCAAGAATATATACTTTTTGGATGCTTTTGGTGATAGGATTTCCGTTAGGTTCATTTTGGTTGAATGCTGTGTGCATGGCAATGTACTCTGTCCCAATTATGTGGACGGGAATCAATTGATCCCCAATCAGGTCATAAGCTCCTAGAATGTTACTGCCGTTTGTGGTTTCGGCAATGGAGTCATCAGAAATTGTAACAGCAATCGGCTTATTGGAACGGATGTAAGTGCCTCCCAAGTGTCGCTGGGTTTGCCAGGCATCGGCTTCGAGGCCAAAAGACTGACCCCTGTTGAGGGTAATGGTGAAAACATCATTGGCCGGTCGACCTTTCACATTGTCAATATTACTCAGGTCGATAAATATTTCGGTGTTGTCTTCAGTGGCCACAATGTCAATACGCTCCCGGTCAGGCACCGTGAGGTTTCTGTTTCTAAAATCGTTTTGTGAAGGCACGTAAAACTCGTATCCCAGAGCATTCGAGCCTTTCAAAGTAAACTTATCCGGGTTCACACCGTTTGCTACTTCATAGTAAACCGAAACATGCTCTGTAGAAGTAATCAGTATGCCTTTGTTGTTAATGGTGTTATATGGGCGATTTTCAACCAGATTGAGGTTGGTAAATTGATATCGCTCTTGCGAATTGGCCGGAATAGACAATGTTACCGGCGTAAAGGCCGGATTTGCAGGTATCGAAATGGTAACCGTAGCCGGTTGATTAAAGGTTGTTACCCGCAAATAAACCGGATTATCTCCGTGTGTTGAACTTACTTCGGGTGCCACAAACCAAAAAGTTCGGTCTATTTGTGCATTGGCTCCAAATGTACCAAGTAGCAACAGGGTGTATATGGTGATAACCAACCATCTGTAATTTTTCATATCAGTAAAATAGGTAAGGTTCGATATTTGTTTTACTCTTTTATCTCCTTAGATTGATAAAACAATAATTCACGTTTGATAACAGTTTTTAGGTGCTATAATCAGTTAACCGACAAACATAGAAAAATACTATGATTTGAGTCCGTTTTCTGTAGAATTTTTTACGCTGGCATTTTAATTTTTGTTGCATATAAACACCTCTTTTTTTACAAAACATATAAAAATGTGACACTAATCATGATTTAATATACATTATGGATTAATTTTTAATGGATATTGAACAGGATGGGTAGCAAGTTAAATTGTTTTCTATCATGTTGTTAATTCTTCATTTCCATTATTGCATCAAAATGCTTTGTAACTTGTGTTTTTTGTGTATTTTTGTGTTTTACGCATAATTAGATGCCTGATATGAGACTTTGTGCATATTTATACAAAAAATTAGGTTTCTTTCTCACCACCCCTTAGGGGGGAATTTTAATCTTTCAGGCGTATCTTAAAACTATGATTAATCCATCCAATCTGTTTGTATGAGAGTATTGAAATTTGGCGGGACTTCTGTAGGTTCAGCTGAAACCATAATCCGTGTAAAGGAAATTGTATCATCCATCGACGAACAGGTGATCGTTGTAGTGTCGGCGGTAGGCGGAGTTACTGACCGACTGATTCGGGCGGCCAAGCTGGCTGGCGAAGGGGATCGCGCATGTTTTGACCAACTGGATGCAATTATAGAAACCCATCTGGAAATTATCAGCAAACTTTTTGATTCTCCGGCGCGACCCGAAGTTGAAAGGCTTATTGAACCTGATATTGACGAACTGCGGGTCATTCTCAGAGGCGTTTTTATGATTCGGGAACTAAGTCGTAAAAGCTTTGAAAGCCTCTCAGGTATTGGCGAACGGTTGTCGTCTAAAATTATTGCTATCTATTTGAATGCGCAGTGGTTCGATAGCCGTGAGTTCATCAAAACAAACTATGAATATGGTCGCAATCAGGTTATTGTAGATGAAACCAATCATCTGCTCCAAGCGGTTAGCGGGCATCTTGGTAAGCTTTCCCTCTTTCCCGGATTTATAAGCTCCAACAACAGAGACGAAAACACTACGCTCGGAAGAGGGGGCTCTGACTATACGGCTGCATTGCTGGCAGCTGCTTTTGGCGCCAATGTGCTGGAGATTTGGACCGATGTGGATGGTTTTATGACTGCCGACCCCCGCGTGATTTCCCGTGCCTACTGCATCGATAAACTGAGTTATTCCGAGGCCATGGAGTTGTCTCATTTTGGTGCCAAAGTGATTTATCCGCCAACCATTTTACCGGTTTATCAAAAGCATATTCCCATAAAAATTAAAAATACGTTTAATCCCGATGCCCCGGGTACTTTAATTTCCACCGAATCGGGTACCACCGGTTCGCGCCAGATTAAAGGGATATCCTCAATAAAGAATGTCTCTTTGGTTACAGTGCAAGGGATTGGGATGGTAGGTGTTACCGGAATCTCTATGCGGCTGTTCTCCTCATTGGCAGCACGTGAGGTGAATGTGATTCTTATTTCGCAGGCATCATCCGAAAACAGCATTTCCATCGTAATTGATTCAGAGCAAACTGCCATAGCCCAATCGGCCATTGAGCACGAGTTTCGTCGGGAAATAGCACACAAGCAGATTAACAACATCACAATAGACGATGAGATGGCAGTGGTGGCTATTGTGGGCGAAAACATGAAACATACCACCGGAATTGCCGGATTGCTGTTTAACAGCGTAGGGAAAAACGGGGTCAATGTTTATGCTATCGCACAGGGAGCTTCGGAACTTAATATCTCTTTTGTAATTAAGGAGCGGGACATTCGTAAAGCGCTTAACGTGATACATGAGTCCTTTTTCTTGTCGGATTATTTCAGACTAAATCTGTTCCTTGCAGGAAAAGGCACAGTGGGAAGCAAACTTTTGAAGAAGGTAAGTAGCCTGGCCGATAAGCTGATGAAAGAGAATCGATTAAAGATTCGTCTGGTAGGTGTTGCAGGCAGCCGTTCGATGCTTCTTGAGCGTGAGGGTCTGAACCCTGATACGGTTGTATCGCAGCTGGAGAAGGATGGTATTGCGGGTTCTATTAACGATTTTAAGAATAGAATTATTGAAATGAATGTGGCCAACAGCGTGTTTGTAGATTGCACAGCAAGCGAAGATGTGGCTGCAATATATCAGTCTCTACTCGACGCCAACGTGTCTGTGGTTACGGCAAATAAAATAGCCAGCTCCTCCAGTTATGCTGCATACAACCGGTTGAAGTCCACCGCGCGTGAAAAGGGTGTGAAATTCTATTTCGAAACCAATGTGGGTGCAGGTCTGCCAATCATTGCACCCATTAACGATCTGGTTCGTAGCGGCGATAAAATTGTGCGTCTGGAAGCGGTTGTATCCGGAACCCTTAACTATATAGTGAACACTCTTTCACAGGAACGTCCTTTGTCGGCTGTTATTGCCGAGGCTCGTGAAAAAGGTTTTAGCGAACCCGACCCACGTGTTGATCTCAGCGGAACCGATGTGGTGCGTAAACTGCTCATTCTTGCCCGTGAATCTGGTTATGTGCTCGAGAAGGACGATGTGGAGGTTGAACCTTTTGTGCCTGCCGAATACATAAAGCTTCCTTCACTGGAAGCATTTATGGAGCGCGTTTCGGAACTGAATGCTTCATTTGAGGAGCGACGTAAAAAACTCGAAGCTGAAGGTAAGCGTTTGCGTTATGCGGCACGTCTTTCTGATGGGAAGGCCCGGGTTGGCCTGATAGAAGTGGAGAAGAACCACCCATTTTATGATTTGGAAGGTAGCAACAACATTATTCTTATATGGTCGGAGAACTATTTTGAACATCCGATGCAAATCAAAGGATATGGTGCCGGTGCTGATGTAACGGCTGCCGGTGTGTTTGCCGACATCATTAAAGTGGCTAACGTGTAAACCTGATTCTCTACGAATCACAGGCATCAATAAATACTAATCCCGCCATCCTGAAGATAATTCCAGATGGCGGGATTATTTTTTTTAATACCCTGTTAGTTTGAAAAGCTACTCCAGGTAAGTGTATCCATAGAGACCAGACCGGTAATTTGAGAGGAACTCTTTTCCTTCTTCGGCTGATATTTTTCCGTTTTTGACAGAACTTGTAACCCAGGTTTCAACAGTGCGAACAAGCTTTTTGGGATTGTATTGCACATATTCGAGTACCTCAGCTACCGATTCGCCATCAATGATTTGTTCAATTTCGTAGCCGGCTTTGGTTACGCTCACGTGAACGGCGTTGGTATCGCCAAACAAATTGTGCAAATCACCTAGTATCTCCTGATAAGCTCCCACAAGGAACACGCCAATATAGTAGGTTTCCCTTGATTTTAAAGAGTGAACTGGCAGATAGTGCGAGATGTTGCGTGTGGCAATGAAATTGTCAATTTTCCCATCCGAGTCGCAGGTGATGTCCTGAAGTGTGGCATTTCTCGTTGGTTTTTCATCGAGCCTATGAATAGGCATGATGGGGAAAATCTGATCGATTGCCCACGAGTCAGGTAGTGACTGAAACAGCGAGAAGTTGCAGAAGTATTTGTCAGACAATATTTTAGACATGTTTCTGAACTCGTCAGGTGCATGTTTGGTGGCCACAGCCATTTGGTGAATGTCATTGGCTACGGACCAGAACAGCCGCTCAACTTTGGCTCGGGTAACCAGATCGAGCACGCCAAGGCTGTAGCGATCCAACACCTCCTCGCGTATTTGGAGTGCATCGTGCCAGGTCTCGAGCATACGGGTTTGGTTGAGTTTGTCCCACAAATCATAAAGCTCGTGAACCAACTCATGATCATCTTCCTGTATTTCGTCTTCATCCTTCCACATGGGAGGAGAAGTGGCTTCGAGTACTTCAAATATCAGTACAGAGTGGTGCGCTGTTAACGACCGCCCCGATTCGGTAATCACGTTGGGGTGGGGGATGTCCTCTTTGTCTGCCGCATCTACAAAGTGAGAAATAGAGTCGTTCACATACTCTTGAATCGTGTAGTTTACGCTACTCTCACTCATCGACGATTTGGTGCCGTCGTAGTCAACGCCAAGTCCACCGCCTATGTCCACAAAATCGATTTTGAAGCCCAGTTTATGCAATTGCACGTAAAACTGAGCCGCTTCGCGCAACGCAGTTTTAATGCGTCGTATTTTGGTAACCTGACTGCCTATGTGAAAATGGATGAGTCGCAAACATTCCTCCATTTTGTTCTTTTCCAAAATTTCGAGTGCTTCCAGAAGTTCGCTCGAGGTAAGTCCGAACTTACTGCTGTCACCACCTGACTCTTCCCACTTGCCGCTGCCGCTGCTTGCCAGTTTGATGCGCACACCAATGTTTGGTCTTATTTTGAGTCGTTTGGCTACTGATGCAATGAGGCGCAGTTCATTAAGTTTTTCAACTACAATGAAAATTCGTTTCCCCATTTTTTGAGCCAATAGAGCCAACTCAATATAATCTTCGTCTTTATATCCGTTACAGATAATGAGGGAGTCGGTTTCGGTATTGATGGCCAATACGGCATGCAATTCGGGCTTTGAACCGGCTTCCAGTCCGATATTAAACTTTTTTCCGTGACTCACAATCTCTTCCACCACCTGTCGCATTTGGTTTACTTTGATGGGGTAGATGATGAAGTTTTGCGCTTTGTACTGGTACTCTTCAGCTGCCAATTTAAAACAGTTGGATATGGTTTCAATCCGGTTGTCAAGAATATCCGGGAAACGGATAAGTACCGGGTTTGAGACGTCACGAATCATCAGTTCGTCCATGAGTTCTTTCAGATCAACCCCGCCGTTACCGGCTTTGGGCGTCACTGTTACATTTCCCTTCTCGTTGATGGAAAAGTAATCGACTCCCCAACCGTTGATGTTGTAGAGTTCAGCAGAATCTTCAATACGCCATTTTCTCACTTTCTGTCAGTCGATTTTAAAGTTTATAATAATGTGCGAAATAACCACTTTTTTATGAGAAAAGAAAACTTGCTGACCGATGTTTGGTTTTATCCATTAACATATATGGAGCACAGTTTATTAATATGGAATGTTCAGATTTATTTTATCCTTGGTTTTGCCGCGGTATTTTGTATCGAAAAGGGATGGGTTACGGCAACCTCTAACCCCCAGTCGGTAAGGCCTTCGAACATGCCTCTGTGTTCACCTTGCGTCATATCCATTTCAGGGCAGTCGCCGTTGCGTACTTTTCCCCATGACCATGCCAGCCATCCGATTTGATGTTTTTCGCATTGTTCCATGATGGTTTCGTAGTCGATGCTTCTGGCGCAGCCAACACCCATCGGGGCAAATTCTCCTACGATTATTGGCAAATCGAGTGCTACCGAACGTTCAATGCCTTCTACTATGCGTTGCGTAGAGCCGTCATCGGAAACCCACCACATGTGCACTGAGAAGATAAGGTTTTGCAACGGGTCGTGAGCCAGTAACTTTGGCCCTGTGGCAAGAAGTATCTCCAAATCCTGCCCCCAGCCCGAGGCATCAATCACCAGCGGACACCGTAACCCAGTGGCTCTAATCCTGTCAATGGCATGTTTGTATCCTTCTGTAAATGTTTCGGCATCTATGCCGTGGTCGCCACATTCGTTGGCAATGTTCAGTAGCAGATAGGATTCATGTTTTTTGAGAACAGCTACAATGGCTGAATCTGTCCAATAATCAACCTGCTCATTCAACTTTTCCCACTTTCCGGTTGCGCCATGCAGTTCAGGCATTGGAAACATGCCGTTGTCTGCAGTGTTTTGAATTATCCGATCTAAGTTTTCGGGTGTTGCTTTGCCGTTCTCATTGTTGCTTAGCCAAACAATGCGCAGCGTATTCGACCCCGTTTTTGCTATTTGGGGTATAGTTATTTCTCCGGTTGTGTCATCAGACCAGATAAACATCTCGTTTACACCGCGCATCACAAGCTGCTCGCCAAAAACTGTGTATATGTTCTTTCCGTTAACCCGAATTACATCCGAAGAAGGGTCACTTGTTTGTGTTGATATGCATGCCGATAGCCATACTGATAATATGGTTATCAGAATAGAGTTTTTTATCATAGATTGGATGGTTTAGATGGTTTATTCCAATGGCGTAGTAAGGTCAAATTCGGCACGAAATACAATCTCGCCTAAATATCCGAGTTCATAAGTCATGGTTGATAAGTCCTCGGAAAGGATGACATTCCACTGACGATCCAATTCATCGTTTAGCAGTGTATTTGTGTATTCATCGGCAGGAAACGATTGATTAAAAGCCGTGCCATTGCCATCAGCATATCCGCCATAAAGTGTGAGATCCTCGGGTGTGCCGTCGTCGAGGCGGTGATCGTGACGAAACCTGAGTTTACCATGGTCATTGATGAACATCCATGTGCGCGACTGGTCGTCATCAATATGAAATGGTATATGCACCTCGTCGTGTTCACAAGTGGTAATATAGATTACCATGCTGCGATGTGCCCATCTGTCGCGCCCTTCTTTGGTGTATGTCTCCTTACCTGCAAAGGATTTTCCACAAAGTGAGGCCAGATTATTCATAAAAGCCTGCTCTACTTCGGTGAGGGCTGGTGATTCAAGAACCTGTGACTGCTGCGGTTGATTGCCACAGGCAGATAATGCCAATGCGAGTACCAATGAAAAAAAGATTCGTCTCATTTCGGTAATGGTTTAATTGTGAATAATTAATAATGGTTCGTTAAATTATTGTATGATGAATGCATAAGAGTCAATAAGTCGACGATTAAGGGATTTGGTGCGGGGTTTGTGAAATTTAGCATTCATTTTCGTTTCCAAAATTGAGTAAATATCACACGCCCTTATTTTTACTCATTTTTCAAAGATATGGTCATTTATTAAGATGGTCATCGTTTTTTAGGGAAAACCATTGTGAAGAAGATTAAAAAGGGGATGCCTGTTAAGACACCCCCTTGGCTTAGGTCTAAAATAGTGTTCCGAAAGATTTATTCAAGCGGTATTAGTTGACAGGGACAAATCGAATGGCCTGTCCACCGCCTGCGGCCAGTTCCAGATTCAGAATAGTGTTGTTGTCCACTTCCATCTCGGTGATGCTAACGGGGGTTGGATTTGATTCCCAATCGGCATCCGCCCCATCGGCGTAAATCTGCGCTTTGTATTTTTTGCCGGCATCAAGAAATGAGAGTTTCACCTCTAAATTGCGTGGTTTTTCGTTTGTTAAACTGCCCAAATACCAGTCATTGCTGTGTCTGTCTTTCCTTACCATTGTAATGTATTGGCCAATTTCAGCATTCAGCACTTGCGTATCGAACCAGTCAACCGGCACATCTAACAAAAACTGGAAGGCAGGATGGCCGTCGTAGTTTTCGGGTAAATCGGCTAACATTTGAGTGGGTGAATGGATAATCACGTATAGTGCCAACTGTTTGGCAACGGTTGTGTGTACGCGGCGTCCTTCGCGGTATTTAATCATCACATCAAAAATGCCGGGCGTATAATCCATTGGTCCTGCCAAAAGACGGGTAAATGGAATGATGGTTTCGTGATTTGGCGGGTTGCCTTCGCTCCAGGCGTTGTATTCCATGCCACGACCACCTTCAGCTGTCATCAGGTTGGGATAGGTTCTTCTCAAACCTGTTGGCTTAATTGGTTCGTGGAAATTCACTGCCAGACGATTGGCATGGGCCTTCATCAGTACGTCATGGTAATAATTCACACCGAACTGTCCGTGGTGCCACTCTTTCATATTGAGTTTGGTACCAACCTGACCAATTTTAATATCGTTGATGCCCAGTCTTCGATAGAGTTCAAAACCTTCGTCTATTTGGTTGAGGTAGTTGACTAAGTTTGAGCCGGTTTCATGATACCCAATAAGTTTCACGCCTCTTTCATTACCATATTTTACAACCTCTTCGATGTTAAACTCGGGAACGCTTTGTGTGAAGATAAACTCGTGCATGGCATCGAGATACCATTCTGTGGTCCATCCGGGATTCCAACCCTCAATAAGCAGCAGCGGAATATTGTGTTTGGAGGCAAAGTCGATATAGTATTTGGCATTTTCGGTTGTAGCACCTAAATCGGGACCACGCCAGAAGGTGTTTTTGCCAATGTGGAGTGCCCACCAGATACCCATATATTTTGATGGTTTCACGTAGGAGATGTCATCAAGTTTGTTGGGTTCATTGAGGTTTAACCCCATATAGTTGGTGATGAGGTCGCCAGGTTTTTCAGCAATTTGAATGGTACGCCAGGGCGACTCCATTGGAGCCTGTGTTTTAACTTTTGTGCCATCAGCCCAAGGTACCAGGTCTGTTTTGAGTCGGTTACCAGGCAGCGATTCCACAACAAAGCTGGCAAAGTCAACCAAAGCTGCTTCATGTATAGAGAGGAAAAGTCCGTCGTTGGTCTTAAAAGTAACCGGAGTGTGTACAGAACCCATCTCACTCAGTTTGGTTTCGCTGTACAGATATTCGTATCGGTGCTCCTGATAGGCGGGAATCCACCATGCTGTATGATCATCAGCCATCACAAACTCCGTAATCTCGTCCATAATGACAAAATTGTTGAGATTTTCTTGCTGAGGAATAATGTAACGAAAAGCTACCCCATTGTCGAAAATTCTGAATACTACATTCATTTTTCGATTGTCACCCTCTTTTTCCTGGAGTTCGATTAGCAATTCATTGTAATGGTTACGTATAAACTGTTTTTCACCCCATACCTGTTCCCAGGTTTCGTCAAAAGTTGTTTTCGTGCTTTTTAGAATCCTGAAGTTGTCGGTAAGCGGAGCCATTTCCTGCAAATGAAAGCCTAAAGCCGATGGTTTTATCACGGCTTTTCCTTTTTGATTGATACTGTAAAATGGTTTGCCGTTGTCGATTTCAAAACGAACGTTGATACTGCCATCGGGTGATGAAACAGTCAGTACATTCTCATCGCTACAGGAGGTTAGGAATATTCCTGCCAAAGCGAAAAGCAATAATAGTTTTCTCATGTGTTTATGAATTAAAGTTATGCTAATTATTTCTAGCTTGGTAAATTCAAGGAAACTAAACTTTTATTGAAAGTTAAATTTACGTTTCTAAACACAAAACAACAAAATTAATGTTGAATTCATAGGTGCAGAATGTTTTTAAATGGGCTATGATTGTGTCTCAAAGGAGTAATTGGGGTGGTAAAATGTCATCCGGATGGGTTGATAATGTATTGTTATATATGTTTAAGGCTTTATATATAAGTGTGTTAATTTTTAAGTGGTTATTTTAATAGCTGTTTAAATTTAGTTTACGAAACATGAATTAGAGGCAAAGAGTGTTAGATTTTAGACAGATAGCGTAGTTGATAAAGCTGATAGATTCATCTTTTTTCTGTTTTATCTTGTCTATCAGTTTAAATATCTAGCATCTATAACTATAAAGTTGAGCTGTTACAAACTTTAAGCAGTCTCTTATTCCTCCATTTGTACCGGTTTGATTGTACAATGGGTTTTGTCCTTCGCTTTTAATACCTTTGTAGCCTGAAATTTTCATTGACCGCAGGATTCACGTTTTTTGCTTAAGCAGGATAAGTTATGAAGTTTACCAAGTATAATTTTCTCTCGGGATTGACCCGAAATTTAGAGTCTCTGGACTTTAAGCGTCCCACAGATATTCAGTATAAGTGTATTCCGCCGATACTTAAAGGCGAGGATGTTTTGGCCATTGCACAAACGGGAACCGGAAAAACTGCCGCTTTTGCCATACCGGTTATACAGTTGCTTTGTAGCTCCCGCGTCAGCATAGAGTCGGGAAGCATGCGATGCCTGGTGATGGTTCCTACGCACGAACTGGCCATTCAGGTAGCAAAAGTTTTTAAAGATTTGTCTGGAGGTCTTGGTTTTAAGGTTATTGGTTTATACGGTGGTGTGGAACAAGATCCTCAAATTGCCCATTTAAAGAATGGTGTGGATGTGTTGGTGGCTACACCAGGGAGAATGTTCGACCTTGCAGCTCAAGGTCATTTGTCATTCAAATCGGTTGAAATACTTATCCTCGACGAGGCCGATCACATGCTCGAACGTGGTTTTTATAACGACATGCAGCAGCTTGTGCAGCGTTTACCTCGCCGAAGGCAGACACTCTTTTTCTCCGCCACCATCGACGAGAAAATCAAGGATTTGGCCTATGGACTGGTAAAACACGCCGTTCGCATCCAGATATCTCCTAAAGACCCGGTGTCGAAAAACATTGACCATGCAGTTGCATATATCGAGATGGACGATAAGCGCTTCTTTTTGGAGCGTATCATTAAGGAGAATCCTGAAAGCAAGATCCTGGTGTTTGTGCGCACCAAAGTACGTGCCGAACGAGTTACCAAAGCGCTCGAAAGGGTAGGTATTACCAGTCAGACCATTCATGGCGATAAGGATCAAGGGCAACGTTCGCAAGTGATGGAGGATTTTCGCAGTGGTGCCAATAAGATTCTCATTGCCACCGATGTGAGCGCCCGTGGAATTGACATTCCAAGTGTGGAGTTTGTGGTGAACTACGATTTGCCTCAGGAAGCTGAGAATTATGTGCACCGTGTGGGTAGAACGGGAAGAGGGACTAATCGTGGCAAAGCCATATCTTTTTGCAGTAGTGAAGAGCGTGAAGTTTTAGATGAAATAGAATCCTATCTGGATAAACCTGTGGCTGTGATGACCATCAATAAAGATGATTACGAGGCAACCATTGATATTTCTGAGGCTGCTAAGCACGACTGGAAATCGCTTATCGAAGAGGAGCTTGCACTGGAGGAGCAGCCTGCTAAAAAACGGAAGAAAAGAAAGTAAAACATCCTAAATCCTAACCAAAATATTTGAAGAAAGTCATTCTTGTGAAACAGTAGAGGTGTTGGGTCATGTTTAAAATTAATGGATTGCGGTGGTGGATTATTGGATTGATTGGAATAGCTACTGTAATAAATTACATCGACAGGTGGGCGCTGGCTATCATGTGGCCGGGAATTGCCGGTGACCTGGGGCTCGACAAAGGAGATTACGCAATCATTCTCAATACTTTTATGGTGGCGTATGCTTTGGGGCAGATGCTTAGCGGTCGTGTATTCGACAAGGTTGGTACGCGACTGGGTTATGTCCTAAGTCTTTTGGTGTGGAGTACCTCTTCAATGCTTCATAGTTTTGGTCGCGGTTTGGTTTCTTTTTCTATACTGCGCGCCACGCTTGGACTGGGTGAGGCGGGTAACTGGCCCGGTGCTGTGAAAAGTAATGCTGAATGGTTTCCGCTGCGCGAGCGGGCTATCGCACAGGGAATATTCAATGCCGGAGCATCTTTAGGTGCTGTGGTGGCACCGCCTTTAATTGCTTTTCTTTTTGTGGCATTTGGCTGGAAAGTGACTTTTTTGATAGTGGGTTCGCTCGGATTTTTATGGTTGATTCCGTGGTTAATCATAAATAAAAAGCAACCTGCAAATCATCCTTGGATTACCAATGCCGAGAAACATCATATATGCGATGGAAAGGATTTAAGTTTAACAGCTTCAGATACTAAACCAGCACCTGGTGCGTTTGGAGTATTAAAGTACCGGCAGTCGTGGGCAGTGCTTATGGGTCGTTTTTTTACTGAGCCGGTGTGGTTCTTTTTCATGGGCTGGTTGCCGGTCTATTTATACGATGTATATGGTTTTGATGTGAAGCAAATTGGCATGTTTGCATGGATGCCATACGTAGGTGCGGCTTTTGGTAGCATTGCCGGTGGCTGGTTTTCCGGAAGGTTGCTAAAAATTGGACATTCGGTTGGTTTTGCACGCAAAGGCGCTATAATCGCAGGTGCAGTGTTAATGGTTGCAGGATTATCAGGTACCATCTTCTGGGCCGATACACCTTTGAAATTTGTGCCTGTACTGGCTACTGTTCTGTTTGGATTTCAGTTTTCCATAAGCAACATTCAAACCATTCCCAGCGACCTTTTTAGCGGGAAATCAGTAGGCACCCTTGCCGGAATAGGTGGAACCGTAGGTTTATCATCAGTTATTTTAATGAACTTTATTGTTCCCATAGTGACAAGGAATTCATACGTTCCAATTTTTACGCTGATTGCTATCTTTGTGCCTTTGGGTGTATTATCAGTGCTCTTTTTCGGAAAAAATATAAAGGCACTTGATTAGGTTTGTTTTGTGTCCATTCAGGATTGGTTTCAACGTTGGTTTTTTGAAAATGCAAAAAAAAGCAAACCTTTATTCACGCTTGTCCGTATTCAAGGTATTAGTAATCACCATTATTTGTTTTGTTATGATTAGAAAGTTGATGTTGGTTTGTGCGGTATTTTTTTTAGTAACTCCTTTTAGTTTCACCTATACAACTGAATCCACACATGTTGGATCAGAGTTCTCCACCGAATTTGAAAATTATATTGCGTTATTTTACGACAAGCTGCAAGGCGATGAAGGCAGACCTGCTTTCAATGTTTTTAAAAAAGCCATCACAGGATTTTTCCATCTCAAAACCACCAATGCCATCTCAAATAATCTGTTAACCGTCATCGATTTCTCCTTGTCGTCAAACGATGAGCGTCTCTGGATTATTGATGTGGATAAAATGAAAGTGGTGCATCAGAGTCTTGTTTCTCACGGCCAGAACAGTGGTGAGTTGTTTGCCACAAAGTTCTCAAATACACCATCATCTTATCAGAGCAGTCTGGGATTTTATGTTACTGGCAATATATATTATGGCCGTCACGGCATGTCACTGTATTTAGATGGCATGGAGGAAGGGATTAACGATAAGGCGCGTCAGCGTACCATTGTGATGCACAGTGCCGATTATGTGAGTTATGATTTTATTCAACGTCATGGCCGTTTAGGGCGCAGCCACGGCTGTCCTGCCATCCCGCAAGTTGACCATGAACGCATTATTCGCCAGTTGGCTGGCGGCTCTTGCCTCTACATCTATCATCCCGAAAACCAATATCATCAAAAAACCAAATTGCAGGTGCGTGAAAAGGCCATTCAGGGTTTGTCGGCATTTTTCACAGAAACGCCATCATTTCTCGCTTCTAATCCTGAATTAAAGGCGGTTTTGTCTCTTCATGTGCAGTTGTAATCAGTAAATATCAACAACCCATTTCGGATTTGTCGGATGGCTATTCGGTAGTTTCTTCTGAAAGGTGCTTCTTTCTGAGGGCTGTCAACAGCTGATTGTCACGGTCATACACATCTCTCCTGAAATAGGCAGCACCATCTTCAGTTGCCATCGCCGTAAGGTAAATGATGTGTACGTGCACTGGTTTGTTAAGATGCACGGTTCGTTGTCGGCCTTGGTCTAACACTCGCTTAATATTTCCAGGCGTCCACGCTGGATCGCTGCTTAAGAGCCAATGAGTGAGTTCAATTGGCTTGTTAATGCGGATGCAGCCTGAACTAAATGTACGGTCGGTGCGGCTAAAAAGGTTGCGGGTAGGTGTGTCATGGATGTAGACATTGTGCGGGTTCGGAAACATGAATTTGACACGACCAAGGGCATTGTCGGCTCCCGGATCTTGTCTAATCATATAAGGAAATCCCGATTTGTTGGCTCTGCTCCAGTCAATGGTGGATGGATCCACCTCTTTGCCTGCGTTTGTTATCACGCGCATCCTCTTTTCTGTCAGATAGTTTTGATTTTTGGCTACCTCCGGAATCACATCATTTCGCAGTATGGTGGGAGGCACTGTCCAGTCGGGATTCAGAACCAGATAAGTCATTAAACTACTAAACACAGGCGTTTTACGATAAGGTCTGCCCACAATGGCATCGCTCACAAGTACCAGAGTATCATTTTCAAAAGCTTGTAGCTCAAAGTTGGCTATGTTCACAATGATGTAACGCTGTCCCAAGTCTTCGCTGAGCCAACGCCATCGTTCCAGATTAATTTCGATGGTGGCAATGCGTTCTTCAATGGGAATGTTGAGAATTTCGATGGTTTGCCGCCCTATTACTCCGTCACTTGTTAATCCGTTTCGTGTCTGAAAAATTTTCACATGACTCTCCAGGGTTCTGTCAAAATAGTTGGCGTCGGCCGAGTCGGGTCGTATCTCGCCTTGCGTAACAGACAGTCGCTTTCTCAACATGGCCACATCGGGATGCGTCATACCAAATTCCATCTTTTGTAAGTTGGTTTCAATCCGCTGCCATCCGCCATTTTCTGCCAATTGTTGATAAATAGCCAGCGCTTTGCGGAGGTTGTCATATTCATGGTGGTTGGGAGAAAGTTTTCGCAGGTTTTTTGTTACATTTTTAAGTGTAAGTGTGGAATCCAGAAACTGATTCCATTCAATTTGTAAATCCCGGCGTGCGGCATTCCATTGTGGGTCAATTGTTTCAGCATCGGTTTTACCTCTGGCCAAATGCGATGATAACAACAGAAAGGCATCGGTAAGTAAAAGCTCCAGCCGAACGATTTCTTCAGCTTCGGTATTTCGGGTGGAGACCATCTTATTATAGAGTTTCTCAATCTGAGTGAGGTGATAATCCTCGGGGTTCAGACCATCCTGATTTATTGTGCGGATGAAATTGACGAACTGTTCTACGTTCTCTTTACTGTCCCATTTGACAGTTATAGGTTCACCGTCTTTCTGGTAAAGTGATGGCAGAATTTCGGGGCTGTAGAAGTGGTCACGTTCCATCGCCAGTGAATCTTCGTGTAGCGCCTCAATCTTCGATTTGAGTGTTTCCTGTACCTTATTCTTAAGTGCGCGCTGGCTGCAACTGCTGAAACCGAGCAGCAGAATTGCAACCATGCAGGATGTAAGCGGTTTTATGTATTTGGATTTTATCATAGCAGTATTTCGTTTTTATGTTTTAAGCCCGCATTAACGAAGCCCGAAAGCACGAGCCTTCTATATGACCATTCGCCCTTTAAAATAATGGTTTTATGCGTAATTTGTTCAATAAAACGCCGAAAAAATAATACAATTACATTCATACGGCGAGGCGTTTTTCAACGTCTGACAGCAGGTGTGGATTGTATGGAATTTTACATCAAATAAATACAATTGGCAGCTAAACGGGTTTATTTTGCAAACCATTTTTTAGCAGGCCAGTCGAGGCAATGTCCATGCATGAAATTGTATGTAGCTTTTCGCAGTGCTTCTCCTATGTGGTCAAGATCAATATTCTGATGGTCGGTAAAAGCAATCTCATTGTTGGCAAAGTTGTCGGGTTCTTTAACGATGGATTCAGCACCATAATGTTGGGGGTTAAGTCCCGATGGACTATGCACCGTCATGGCATAGCGATGCCAAAAGGCTGACTGGATTACGCCTTCTTCAAACATTTGGCGAACAGACTCAAGGCCTTCAATGGTTTCTTTCAATGTTTGTGTCGGAAAGCCATACATGAGGTAGGCGTGCACCATAATTCCATTTTCACTCAAGTGTCTTGCCGTGTTAAATGCTTGATCTACGGTTACGCCTTTATTTATAAGTTTGAGCAGTCGGTCAGAGGCAACCTCAATTCCACCCGAAACGGCAATGCAACCGGCTCTGGCCATAAGTTGGCATAGGTCAGGTGTAAAGGTCTTTTCAAAACGGATGTTAGTCCACCAGCTGATGGTGAGTTTGCGTTTCAGAATCTCTTCAGAGAGGGATTTTAGCAGGCGCGGAGGGGCTGCTTCATCGGTAAAATGGAAGCCGCTGCATCCGGTTTGTTTCATTACAGCTTCAATGTGGTCACATATTCGTTCTGCCGGAAGCGCTTCATAACAGTTGATGTATGGCAGTGATGTGTCGCAAAAGGCGCATTTAGCCCAATAACAGCCATGTGCCAGTATGAGTTTGTTCCAACGGCCATCGCTCCACATTTTATGCATCGGGTTGGCCACCTCAATGGTTGATATGTAACTGTTGAGCAGCAGGTCGCTGTAGTCGGGAGCAGGCATCTCCACAAAAGGGATGCTAAGTTCTTTCCTGCCGGGATAAAACTCTACTGCTCTGTTTTTGTTTCGCCTAAATGTCTGGTGTAATGCTGAGGTATCTTTTTTTTCTGTAAGATGGGATATTAGGGCTCTTAGTGCCGGTTCGCCATCGTCCAGAACAATGTAGTCTGCATAATCAAACACACGCCCATCTTTTAGCTGCCGCAATTCTGTACTCACAAAGCCACCGCCCCATACGATAGTGGTTTCCGGAGCATTTTTGCGGATGTGTTGGCTGCAACGAAAAGCACCCATTAAATTACCCGGGAAAGGGATTGAGAAACATACCATTTCGGGGTTAAATGTTTCACACTTTTCCTGAATAAGTTCAGACAGCCAAATGTCTGGCAAAGATTCGGGTTGCGACAGGGCAGTTAGCAGTGGATCAAGTTCAGGGAGACGCAGGCACAAATGTTCTGCATAGCGGCTCAATTCAAAGCTTGGTGTGATGGTCTCCTTTATGAAGTCAGCCAAATCTTCGATATAGAGTGTGGCCATGTGCTTGGCCATCTCACTATTTCCCAGCGCGCCAAATGCCCAATCAACATCGGCCATGTGCTCAAAACGCGAACCTTGAGGCAGCCATTCGCCATTGCAGATGCGCATTGCCAGGGTCGGTTCCTTGCCCTGCAGATACCGCATCACCATCTCTATTGTATCAATATATTCATTTTGGCGGATTAGCATTTGCCGGGCACTGCGCGAGGTCTTACGGCTTGTTTTGCAATTTTGAAATATCGAAGTGAGTCCTTGTTTCGAGAATATTCTGTTGATGAGTTCAATGCCCAAATCAGCCTGAAACACAGTATGACCTTCAGATACCAGAAAGCCTTTCAGGTAAGGGGTTGCCGGATACGGGGTGTTCAATTGCGTGAGTGGTGGCGTAATCAGGAGGATTCTCATAGACAGTTACTCTTTTTTGCAAACATAGCTATTTTTGACCATAGCACCGACCTTTAATCACTCACCGGGAGATTATTGGTGGCTGGCAAATCAAGTGAAATCAGGTGTTACAACTGTTGGGGATGTTAAATTGGTTTTTAATTCAATTTACTTGTCATAAAATATTGCTTGTTGGTCAAATATTTCTTAATTTGATGAAAAGATATCTCGTTCCTTGTAACGAACCGATGCCCTCAAGCGTATAATATAATAACAGCAGGGCAAATCAGAGAATAACATTCGTTCTTTGTTTCTGTGTAAAGGAGTTGGTCGTGGCGTATGTGAAAAGTTACATTCAGCCTGCTTATCGGGTTCTCATATCCGGATAATTTTCATCTTTTAAATGGAGGAACGGTCATGAAAACGAGAGCAACTTTCCTAAAACTTTTCGCCGGTGCGATAATGATTACATTCATACACCTCGCCGGTTTGTCGCAGGAGCAAATGGTTTCTGACCACAAAGCGTCAGAGCCGATGTATTTCAGTTACATGTATAATAGTACAATCGCATTTGAGGAGCCGGTTGCTTTGGAAAAATGGATGTTATGCGATTTGGCGTTTGGAAATTTCAGAGATGTCTGTTTTTTCATTGAGGAATGGATGATGGATAACATGGCAGAGGAGTTGTTCATGATTCGAGACATGATGGAACTCTCGGACTGGATGCTACCCACTGATGAGCGTATCGATTTTGAGATTGCATTTATGGAGTGGATGTTTGATTTTGAGCCGGAGGTGGTGGATGAATTACTTCACCGCAATGAACTGCCCGATGTTGAAAAGTGGATGTTTGAATCGGATCAAATCGCTGAACTATCACCCTGGGAAGCATCAATTGATTTAATACCCTGGATGTGGTGTGTTGAGTTTGGTTTTGTGGATCCGGATTCGGAAGTTGAGAATTGGATGTTTAGTGCCTTTTCAATGAATTAACTGCAATTCACATTTTAATCGTTTTTGACCGGGACTTTCATAAAGTGTTGTTAAAGGTTTGAGAAACAGATAAGATTTTGATTCTATGGGGATTGTGATGAGCAGATTGTCTTCGGACAGTCTGCTCTCATAGTTTTGTAGCGTTTAGTATTTCGCTCATTGCACGGAGATGAATTTTATTTAAACAATTTACTGGAAGATGATTGGCTGTTGTGGGTAATCAATGATTTATATATTTTTAGACTCTTTTTAATAAACGTTTTAATTTACCAACAATTCGCAAATGAAAGGTAAAAAGGTAGTGGTTACAGGCGGAGCCAACGGCATCGGGTATGCCATTGCTGAAGCTTTTGCCTCGCTCAGTGCAGAAGTGTGGGTTGTGGATAAGGATGAAGCAGGCATTCGTCCGCTTTTGGCTAGGTATGGCTCATTGCGCTTCACGAAGCTGGATATTTCTAACTCAGATGACATTGTTACTTTTTTTCAACGCCTTCATGACGATTGGGGCTTTTGCGATGTGCTGGTCAACAACGCTGGCGTGAGTTGTTTTTCTGAGTTGGAGGCTTGTTCAACTGCATTCTGGGATGATGTGATTGCGGTAAACCTTCGGGCGCCATTTGTTTTTGCCAGGGAATTTGCACGGTTACATCCCAAGGGTTGTTATGGACGAATCGTCAACATAGCCTCGACCCGTTACATAATGTCAGAACCCGGAGGTGAAGCCTATGGTGCCTCAAAGGGTGGTTTGGTATCGCTCACACACGCATTGGCAAACTCGTTGGCAGGAACCGGCATCACTGTAAATTGTATTGCTCCCGGATGGATACATACGGGAAACAAGGATGAACTTTCGGAGGCAGATCATGCACAGCATCCTTCAGCAAGAGTTGGGACATCCGCCGATGTGGCTCGTATTGTGATGTTTTTATGCCAACCCGATAACGATTTCATCAATGGTGAAGAGATTCGTGCCGATGGCGGAATGACCAGGAAGATGATTTATATTTGATATTCAATTTCCGGGTTCCTGTTTTTCTTGTTTATCAGCTTATATGGTGATTTATGCCAAATCTTTAGTGTTATATTTTACACCTAATTCAAATTTCTATGAAAAGAGTTTTTACACTGTGTTTTTTAAGTATTTACATTTTTTTATCCATGTTTGCTCAAAATCGCGAGAATGCTTTTGAGGTGAATCAGCGATTAGGACGTGGCATCAATATGGGTAATGCATTTGAAGCACCATCTGAAACAGCTTGGAGCAACCCCTGGAAGCCCGAGTATTTTGACATCATGGAAGATCTGGGCTTTAAACACGTGCGCATACCGATTCGCTGGGAGCCGGCCGATCGCAGCATGGCGAATGCGCCCTACACCATTTATCCCGTGTTTCTGCAACGTATAAAGGAGGTGGTTGATAAAGCTCTTGACAATGGTATGATGGCCATCATCAATATGCACCATCACGAAGATTTTTTTGCAGATCCGGCTGGTCAAATGCCGCGTTTTCTGGCTCAGTGGCAACAAATTGCTGATTTCTTTAAAGATTATCCTGAGGATTTACTCTTTGAGGTGTTTAACGAGCCGCATGGCAACATCACACCCGCCATGTGGAATACCATGTTCTCCGATGCGCTGGATGTGATACGCGTGACCAATCCCAACCGGGTAGTACTGATGGGAACAGCCGATTTTGGCGGGTTAAGCGGGGTGCAGCACATTGTTTTGCCTGATGATGAAAACATCATTCTGTCGGTACATTATTACAGTCCGTTTGAGTTTACACATCAGGGCGCAGAGTGGGTAGGTTCACATACCAATGAATGGCTGGGAACAAAATGGAATGATACACGCGCTGAGCGGGAGTTAGTGATAAGCGAGTTTGCCGGAACCATCGCATTTTCAAAAAATCAGAAAATACCCATTCACGTGGGAGAGTTTGGTGCATACAGCAAGGCTGATATGGCATCCAGAGCTCGCTGGACTACCTTTATGGCCAGATGGTTCGAGGAGCAGGGTTTTAGCTGGGCATACTGGGAGTTTAGTGCTGGGTATGGTATTTATAATCCACAAAATGGGTCACTCTACACTCCTCTGGTTGATGCACTTTTAAATAATGAAATGCCCGAACCGGTGGAGGTGGTTTCAACTCCAATATATCAAAGCGACTTTACCTCAGGAAATACAGGCTGGTTCTTGAACATTCAGGGTGGTGCACAAGGCAATTTGTCGAATAACGGGACTAGCCTCGTAGCTGCAGTAAATCTTGCCGGAACTCAAAGCTGGCATGCACAGCTCACCAAAGGCAATATATCATTGCAAAAAGATAAAACATACCGAATTGTAATCAGAGGTTCCTCGCCGCAAGGCCGTGCCTGTACCGTGTACCTCGGTAGAAGTGTTGATCCCTGGGATGCGTATAGCGATTATTACGCGATAAGCTTTGGAACTGAGGAACGCGAATTCTCCTATACTTTTACCATGAGTAAGGCTTCGGATGCGGCCGCCAGATTGGCATTTGATTTGGGCACAGCAGCCGGAACGATCAACCTTAAGGAGGTTAGGGTAGAGCTGATTGAACTTGCAAGCTCTTCACCCGATTATCTTTTGCCCGATGTGCGTGTTTTCCCTAATCCGGTGATTGACAGTTTTTTTGTGACTGATGGAAGCGATAGCGACAGATTGATGCTATATGATGCCGCCGGAAAGGCGCTTTTGTCAGTTTCCGGAACAACCGGAGGAATCAATGTGTCTCACCTGCCAAAAGGGTTTTATTTGGTGGAGTTGGTTCGAAACGGACAGCGATTTGTTTTTAAACTGGTTAAATAACAGAGTCAGATAAAAGTTGAAAACGGATTTATGATATCAAGAAGAGATCATAAATCCGTTTTCTGTTTTAAGTGATTTTTTGCCTTCACAGGCAGTTAATTCGTTATATAAGATCGCAGGCATCGGCTGGCATCCAGTGTGCATCTTTACCATCCCATTTTACGTTACACCCAATGGGGTTTGTCATTGTAAGCGGAGGTTCCTGACCCGATGTGAGTGCCTCAAGCACATTGTCTAAAGTGTTTTCAGTCATTCTTGATGTGTCACGGGGAGAGTCCACTCCACGCCCTGTGTAAACCAGCTCTCTTTCATTATTGAAAACAAAAAAATGTGGCGTACGCAGCGCACCATACTTCAATGCCACTTCCTGACTTTCATCGTGCAGATAAATCCAAGGGAATTTAAACTCATCCATGCGCTTAACCATGTTTGGGAAACTATCCTCTTCGTAAGTGTTTCGGCTGTTTGAGTTTATTCCAACAAATTTCACACTTTTGTCTGAATATTTCAAAGCGGTGCTGCGCGTGACTTCATCTGAGCCCACAACATATGGACAATGGTTGCATGTAAAGAAGATTACAAGCCATTTCGCATCGCTGAAATTGTTGAGCGAATAATTTTTGCCGTCGGTTGCCGGAAGCGTAAAATCCGGCGCTTTCTTTCCTATTTCGATTGTAAATGACATAACTTTTTGGTTTTTGTTGTTTCTAATGGGTAAACAACTTGATGCCAAAATGGTTTTATCTGCATGTTTTCAACTTTAATGTGTTGTATAGATGAATAGCAGGAAAACCGAGTTTTTGGCGTTTATTGGAGATTTGCAGAATAACATTTGTAAAGCATTGGAAGATGAGGATGGAAAAGCCTTGTTCAGGGAAGATCAATGGCACAGACCCGGTGGTGGCGGTGGGCGTACACGCATCCTTACAGAGGGAAAGGTATTTGAGAAAGCTGGTGTAAACACATCTGCTGTGCATGGTGAGTTGCCGCCTTCCATGCAGGCTTATCTCAAAACCAATCATCAGCGATTCTTTGCATGTGGCATCTCTTTGGTGATACATCCTTTTAATCCGTTTGTGCCCACTGTTCATGCCAATTACAGATATTTTGAGCTTTACGATGACAGCGGTGATGTGGTTGATTTGTGGTTTGGTGGCGGAGCGGATCTTACGCCCTACTATCTTTTTGATGAGGATGCCGTGCACTTTCACAGTTTGCATAAGTCAGTTTGCGATAGGTTTTCGCCTGAGCTCTATTCTCAATTAAAAAGAGCCTGTGATGCCTATTTTTTCAACCATCACCGAGGAGAGGCCAGAGGAATTGGCGGTTTGTTTTTTGACCGGATGAATGATGCCGATGACAGAGGTTTTGATGTGGCAACTGCCTTGGGCGATGTTTTTATTCCTGCCTATCTGCCGTTGGTGATGCAACGTAAACCCACCATTTTTACCGATGAGCAGAAACGATGGCAGGAGATTCGCCGGGGCAGGTATGTGGAGTTCAATTTGCTGCATGATAAGGGCACACTGTTTGGATTGAAGACCAATGGCCGGGTAGAATCAATTTTGATGAGTCTGCCGGCAACAGTTAGATGGGAGTATGATCACCATCCGCAACCCGGAAGCCCCGAAGAACGATTGCTTAATGTGTTGAAAGCGCCTGTGGATTGGGTGTAGTTGGCAAATTAATTGTGATGTACTGGTCTTCTCTTTTAAGTTATAACTACCATATTTGTAGATGTTCGCTTTTA
The DNA here is from genome assembly GCF_000517065.1 of Alkaliflexus imshenetskii DSM 15055. Lineage (GTDB taxonomy): Bacteria > Bacteroidota > Bacteroidia > Bacteroidales > Marinilabiliaceae > Alkaliflexus > Alkaliflexus imshenetskii. The sequence continues at coordinate 3,615,355 of NZ_KI912105.1, forward strand.
TCGCATGGTTTTTACCCACAATAATTTGGAGATTATTTCGTAAATTGATGATTATTTGCAGATAAATAATGAGGTTTAAGTTACTATAACCAATTGCATACATGTCAAAAAAAGTAATACTACTAACCAATCTTGGTTCCCCTGATTCTACCGCTGTAAAGGATGTCAGAAAATATTTGAATGAGTTTCTGATGGATGAGCGCGTAATTGATTTGCCCTATCTGGGACGTATGTTGCTCGTGAAGGGTATAATAGTGCCATTCAGAGCCCCACGAAGCGCCGCAAAGTACAAAACCATCTGGACAGAGGAAGGCTCTCCTCTGATTGTTATTACCAACGATTTAGCCGTAAAGGTGGCCCATAAAACCGGGCTTCCGGTATATATCTGTATGCGTTATGCCAATCCTACTCCAAAAGCGGCATTTCAGAGAATAGCGCTGGAGCATCCCGATGTCACTGAAGTGATACTGGTTCCGCTCTATCCGCACTATGCCATGAGTAGTTATGAGACGGCTGTTGAACATGTTCTATCTACACATAAGCGTGGAGGTTATGGTTTTCAGTTAAAAGTAGTGCCGCCGTATTTTAACGATGAGCGATATATCAAAGCACTGGCTGAGTCAATACGACCATTTTTAAACAGTGATTTCGACCATTTGCTGTTTAGCTACCATGGAGTGCCCGAACGACATATTTTTAAAGCCGATGTTACAGGAAATCATTGCCTTAAAACGCACAACTGTTGCGAAACGGCTTCTCCGGCGCACAAAAAGTGCTACCGTCATCAAGTGAAGGAGACCACACGGTTGGTGGCCAATTTGGTGGGGCTTTCGGAGCAAAGGTACAGCATCTCCTTTCAATCACGGTTAGGAACCGACCAATGGCTGGGGCCTTCTACTGCAAATGTGTTGGCTCAATTGCCAAAGGATGGCGTCAAGAAGCTCGTGGTAGTTTGTCCGGCTTTTGTAAGTGACTGCCTAGAAACACTTGAAGAGATACACGAAGAGGGGCGTGAAACCTTTATTAAAGCAGGTGGAGCGTCATACACTGTTATTCCCTGTTTAAATACCAATGACGAATGGGTTGATGCCATCGATGACCTGATTCAAACGGCCGAATAGAAGCCCGTAAACAACCACGCAGATTTTTTTTTGGCAGGATTGTTGTCTGATGTTGTCAGATAAAATTGTAATATTATGACAGTCAGATTGTTTGTTTTGTTTTTGGGGATGTCTGTGTTGTTTGGTTGCAGCAGCAATGACACAGATATAGAGCAGCCCGATTTTTTTCAGATTGGTCTGGAAAAGGGTGTGAATTCTGGATTGGCAGCCGATTATCCCGGCGACAATGGCATTGAGAACAGCTCGTACGTGCTTGCAGTTGAGAATTTTGAGTCGGGTCGTGTAACCATACCCACACAACAAAACCGCTATCGGGATAACGTGGGAGTAGTTGAGCGGCCGGTATTTTCTGGTAAATACGCCGGAGAACATGCCTGGCCTCAAGGATTTCAAGGCCCTACGTGTCGTTACAATATTCCAGCATCAGCACACACTGGCAGTCAGCCCACCTATTTTGTACGCATGTATTTTCGATTCGACAGCAGTTTTCATCCGGGTTCGGGTATGGAACCTGTTGGTGTAAAGGGATTTGGCATCTATAATGAGAGCTCGTCATCGGGACCAAGTGATGGCACCAACTGGTATTCGGTATCTTGTCAGTTTACTGGATGGGGCCCTTCGGTTAAGAAGGAGGCCAACAATGGTTATCTCTGGTTTGGGCACATGTACAGCTATTGCCCCGATGCTGCCAGAGCTGAAGCCGCTGTTGGAACCATAAAACTCACCGACTTTGGCTCGGTGCCTTCGTATCGTTTTTCAATATACAGTGATCCATACTTTTATATTAAGTTTGATGAGTGGTACTGTTACGAAATAGGCCTTTATCTGAATACGCCGGGTAAAAGTGACGGGGAGGCGAGATTTTGGATTAACGGTGTGCTTCAGTCGCGAGCAGTAAATATGCGTTTCAGAGATATTGAATCACTAACGCCCGAGACAGTACATTTAAATCTGCACCGAACCACAGAGCAATTTCCGCACACAATGAAACGGTATGTTGATAATATTGTAATTGCCACCCGATACATTGGGCCAATGAAGCGATAAATCATGTTGCCGCAATTAATTCTATCTTTAAGCAATATTTGAAACATCTTATGAACCATCAGTTTTCGATACATTCCATTGATTCAGCCAAAGTAATTGACACTTTTGATGAGGGTGCCGAAGCAAACAGGCATGAATTTGAGGAACTCCTGATTGGTGTTGAGGGTGGTTTGGAGCACTTTATCGATTTTCGTACGGTAGTTTACGATGCGCCTTACATAAGCTTTGTTTCTGCGGGTAAGTTGCATCGAATCAGGCCAATATTAAAGAATGACAAATGCTTTATATGGGTCATTCGTTTCCAGCCCGGGTTTTTACCTGACTGTGCCTTCAAATTGCAATCTTATTATCCTGTGGCACCAGATCTGAAACTTAACAACGACAGTGCTTTTCGAAGGATGGTCGCGCTTTGCGAAATGATGGATGAAGAGATGAACGCGCTTTCTACAAACATGCGGGTGGTGCAGGATCTGTTGCGTGCGTTGTTTTCGATGATTGAGGCGGCGCGTGATAGCATAGAACAGCTGAGTGGGATGGGAGGCAACAGCAGAAGCACTACTTTTAGCAAGTTCCTGGATTTACTCGAGATGAATTTTCGAAACCAGCCCGGTGTTGAGTTTTACGCCAGTGAGTTGGGGATGACTGCCCGTAATCTCAACAACATTTGCCACGGTATGGTTAATCGTAGCGTTTCAGAATTAATAGAAGAGCGCAGAATGGCCGAAGGCAAAATTTTACTTGTGAACACAGATAAAACTGTGGGTGAAATAGGTTTTGATTTGGGATACAACGAAAAATCATGCTTTACAACCGTTTTTAAAAAGACAAGTGGCCAAACGCCTACATCGTTCCGCAAGCAGATGCGCAAGATGCTTTCCTAAAAACACAACACTCTTTCCGAAAACCATTACCCACTGCCTCTTTTAACCCTATATCTTTGTACCATGAGTTTATTTAAAATCAGACAGATGATACGGATTTTTTTTATGTGATAATTTAAGACAAAAACATCCGAAAAAACAATCTATCGTCAAGTAATTAATAACAACTAAATAGAAGAATCATGGGAACAAGTAAAGTTAAGTGGGTTTCGGACCCATCACACAGCGAGATTCTTTTTAAAGTTAAACACCTTATGATAACCAATGTGAAAGGTGAATTCCGCAATTTCAAAGTAGAGACCGAGTCGGTTGGAAGCGATTTCTCGGTTGGTGCAACCAAAGTTGTAATTGATGCAAGTTCAATTTTTACCAATAATGAGGATCGAGACAATCACCTGAAAAGTGCTGATTTCTTTGATGTTGACAACCATGCTGAACTGGTGTTTGAAAGCACTTCGTTTAAGCAGGAAGACGATGAAGATTTTAAGTTGAAGGGTGTTTTAACCATTAAAGGGGTGAGCAAGGAAGTTGAGCTTGATGTTGAATTTGGTGGTATCAACAAGGATCCATGGGGAAATGAGAAAGCAGGATTCTCGGTTTCAGGCAAGATTAACCGGAAGGAGTGGGGTCTGAATTGGAATGCTGCCCTCGAAACCGGCGGTGTGCTGGTTGGCGATGAGGTAAAATTAAGCGCAGAGATTCAGTTGGTTAAGAGTTGAGCTGCATTGTAAGCCAACAATGTTAACCGCTTGATTACAACACCATATCTCCACATAAAAAGTTTATTATTTCAATAGGTTTTGCTTTGGGCGTAAATTCACCTGATGACTCTGTGTTGATCTGGTTTGATGAGGGGAGTGTTTTCAGGTGAATGGCCCAAAGCATATTTTTTTATCGAGACATAACCTACGTTCCACAAATCCAAAACAGATTTGCAAATGGTGTTGTAGTTATATTTCATCAAATAGAGAGAGTTAAGATATGAAACGAGCCATGTCGAACGCTTCGACACACAGGCGCATGATTATTGGCGAGTTCCATCCCGATATATCGGGACACGCTCAGGCAACTGAAAAACAAAATATAAACAGATGAAAAAGACCGTATTACATACAGCCGATAGCAGAGGTGAAGCAAATCATGGTTGGTTGCATAGCCGTCATACATTCAGCTTTGCCAATTATTACAACCCAGAGCGCATCCATTTTGGTGTGTTGCGGGTTCTCAATGATGATTACATTGCACCAGGCATGGGTTTTGGCACGCATCCGCACGACAATATGGAGATTATCTCAATTCCCTTGGAAGGCGATCTGGAGCACCGGGACAGCATGGGCAATGTGGCCGTGATTCGACATGGCGATGTGCAGGTGATGAGTGCCGGTTCGGGTATTACGCATAGCGAATACAATAAGAATGAGGATGCTCCGGGTAAGTTTTTGCAGATTTGGGTTTTTCCTAATAAGAAGAATGTAACACCACGATACGATCAGATTACGCTTGATTTAAAGGAGCGGCACAACCGATTGCAGCAGATTGTTTCTCCATCTCCTGACGATGATGGGGTTTGGATTCATCAGGATGCATGGTTTCATTTGGGACGATTTGATAAAGGTTTTTCGTTACGTTATGATTTCCAAAAACCTGGCAACGGACTTTATGTTTTTGTGTTAAGTGGCGACGTAACTGTTGATGGCACTGAACTTCACCAGCGCGATGGATTTGGCGTGTGGGATGCCAGTTCAATCGACATTGTTTCTGATTCTGCCGATTCAGAAGTTTTGCTGATGGAGGTGCCGATGCAGGTTTAGTAAAACATGTCCGTTTAACCAGCGTGGGTTGATTAACTTCAGTTATGTAGGGAGGGAAATAAAATTAGGTGGACAGATGAGTCGGGCATCAAGTTGTAATAACTTTTTATCCTTTATGACTCCTCTCTCCACCTAATTGTTTTATCAGGCAGGCAATCTCTGTTACCAGATTTTTGCTCTGCTTTCGGCAGGTATGAAGCGCTGTCCTGTTTCGTTAATGCCAAATGCTTTGTAAAACTCCTCCATATTATAAACGATGCCGTTTACACGTGCTTCGCCGGGTGAGTGTGGCCCTTCATTAAGTTGCTGGCGAAGACGTTGTTCGCGCATGTGGTTACGCCACACCTGAGCATAGGAAATGAAGAAACGCTGTTCGGGTGTAAAACCATCGATGAGTCCGGGGCGTCCATCTTCATTCAATTTGTTTTGCAACGCCTCATAGGCTATGTTCATTCCGCCAAGGTCAGCAATGTTCTCACCCAGACTTAGTTTGCCATTGATGGTTAATGAATCCAACATCACATAATTGTTGTACTGCTCTACCAAAACCTGAGCTCTTTCATCAAATCGCTGGCTGTCATCGAGTGTCCACCAGTCGCGAAGGTTTCCATCCAAAGCATATTGGCGGCCTTTGTCGTCAAATCCATGCGTCATCTCATGACCTATAACCATACCGATGGCACCATAGTTCATGGCGTCGTCACCATCCAGATAGAAGAATGGGGGCTGAAGGATGGCAGCCGGAAACACTATTTCGTTCATGGTAGGGCTGTAATAAGCATTTACCGTTTGGGGGCTCATAAACCACTTTTCGCGATCCACAGGTCCGCCAATCTCTTCCAGGTTGCGACGGATGTTGAATGTTCTGGCAGCTAGTACGTTCAGGAAGTAAGGTTGGTCTTTTATCTCAAGTTCTGAGTAGTCTACCCATTTGTCGGGATAGCCAATTTTTACATTCATAGCCGCCAATTTGCCATAGGCTTCTTCTTTAGTCTCATCGCTCATCCAATCCAGTTGAGCTATGCGCTGATGAAAACCAGTGCGTAAATGCTCCACAAGGTCAATCATTCGTTCTTTGGCCTGTGGTGGAAAATGTAGCGCCACGTATTCTTGCCCTACGGCTTCGCCCATACTGCCGTTGAGAACTGCCAGAGCCCTTTTCCAGCGGTCGCGTTGCACCTGGCTTCCAGTCATCACAGTACCATAAAAGGTAAAATTGGCCTCTTCAAATTCTGGAGACAAAAAGGCCGCAGCGCTATTGAGAACGTTCCATTTCAGATAGGATTTCCAATCGCTGATAGAGACATTCTGCACCATTTCAGATGCATTGCTGAAGAAATTTGGTTGTGATACGTTCAAATCTTCGATGCTTACGCCACGAGTGTCCAAATAGCTGTTCCAATCAATTGCAGGCGCCAGTTTACGGAGTTCCTCCACACTCATTTTGTTGTACGTGGCATAGGGGTCGCGCAAGGTCAGCCTGTCCATTGATGCTTCGGCCAGAGCCGTTTCAATTTGCATTACGGAGGCAACAGCAGCGTTGGCTTCTGATTCTGAGGCTCCGGCCAATGAGAAGAGTTTGTGGATAAATAATTTGTAGTTATCGCGGATTTCTGTGCTTCTGGCGTCATTCTTCAGGTAATAATCGCGATCTGACATGCCCAATCCACCTTGTCCCACCGAGGCAATTATCATTTCGGTGTTTTTGCGATCCTGTCCGGCACCCATTCCAAAAAGCGCGCGGATGCCACTATGATGAAGTTCGGCAATGGTACGTGTGAGTTCATCCTTTGAACCAATGGCATCAATTTTCCCAAGCAACGGCCCAATGGAGCTGATGCCTTCGTCTTGCAGGCGTACTGTGTCCATGGCGCTATTATAGAAATCGCGTATTTTTTGACGATTGCTGCCGGGAGCCGCATTTTGATCGTTGCGGATGGCCGTAAGCAGGTCAAAAAGTTTCTGCTCATTTTCTTCGTTAAGTTGCTCAAAAGCGCCGTAACGGCTATAATCGTCGGGAATGGGGTTGTTGATGAGCCATCCGCCATTTACATAAAGGTAGAAATCGTCAGCAGGGTTTACGGTTGTATCCATGTTGGAGGTGTTGAGTACAGATTTACTGTTATTTACCTGGCAGGAAAATAACATGGCTGCTGTTAGTAATACCAGAGGAATTTGATACAAAGTGGTTTTGTTCTTCATTTTAAGTAAAGGTTTTTATTTAGTTTAATCAGGTTGAAATGGCATTGGTGAGATACACCAACACCCTCAACAGCAAAAGTATATAAAATGAGAAGTTAATTCATGGATATTTGTCAGCAATCGGCGTGAAAAATGGTTAATTATTCTGCTTTGGAAACTACCATCCCAAATTTGCGTCGATTTTGGTATATATTAATGTAATGGATTTTTTAAGGTATCAGTATAGTGCTTTTCGAAGGGCATCAACTGTTGCATTGATGATGGTATTGCTTGCCGAGGTGGCACCACTTACTGCATCCACATAGGGTGTCTGCAATTTTACAATGCGTGCTGGTATAGAGTCGCGTGCCTTTAGGCCTATGGGCGAGGCTTCAAGCGTTAGAATGTTTATGGCCGTAATTTGATTTTCCGATATTATTACTTCAACGCTGGCGCTGTTGATGTGTTTAAAGTAACCTTCATACACACCATCTTTAAGTTGGTGCGTTTCAATCTCGGAATGGTAAACCAGCGTAGGGCGACAGGCTGCAATAACCAACAGAGCTGTAAGGCAATACAGAATCATGAAATTAGGCATACAGATATATACATTTGGAATTCTCATTGTGTTTTGTTTTAGCGTTTGGTAATCAATTTTTTGTTGTCGAATGCTGATAGCTATGTAGTTAAGCGCCATTGGCTTGAAGCATACGGTCAATAAATGCATCAATTTTTTGTTGGCTTATTGTGGATAGGGAATGGTCAATGCCTGAGACTCTCTTCACGATGGCCTTCTCAATAAAATTCATCCTGTTGAAGTTAAATTCACCTCCCGGACATACTGTTGCAATGGCATGATTTCTTAATAGTTGCGGAAAGGCATTGTTGAATTGGCTTTCAGCATGTTTTTCATCCATACAGCAGAGAAACAAACCAATACGCTTTTCTAGCAATGTCACCATTTGTGAGGCCATAAACTTCTTCATCCTGCTCTGGATATTTCCGGCATGGATTGATCCTCCAATGATGATTTGCTCAAATGTTTCAAGATTTTGAACTTTATCTTTTTTGAGGTTGAAAAGCGACACTTCCGTGTCATGAAGCGCATTGGCAATGCACTGAGCCACACTTTCGGTGGTTCCGTGATTAGATGTGTAGATAATTGCAGTTTTCATTGCATTCATTTTTTTTGATGCAAATAAACATACCCTGCAATTGTCAGGAGTCTCACTGTTGTAAAAAGAGGTCTTACTTTCTGAAAAGAGCGATGAAAAGATGTCTCAGTTTTTTGAGACTTCCTTAACGTATTCACCAGGTGTGAGTTTGGTGCTATTCTTAAATACCCGGTTAAAAGTTGCTTTTGAGTTAAAACCACACTCCATAGCCAGCCCCATAAGGGTATAATTGTTGCTGCCCGGTACTTTGCAGCGCTCCTTAAACTCGTTAATGCGATGGTGGTTCACAAAGTCGAAGAAGTTCATGTTTAGCCTACCGTTGAGAATGCTGCTCATATACTCCGGCGTCACCTTTAGCTCTTCACTCAGAATGGCGATGGTAAGCTCCGGGTTGAGGTGCGGTTTGGCTGTTTTCATATAGTGCAGCAGCGAGTGGATAAAAGCCTCTTCGCTATCGGAGACCAGAGCATCATCAAATCGAATGGTATCAGATTTTTCAAGGTCGATACGAGGTTTGCTGCTCGAGGTAAAGATGTTTTCATGCATGAGACCAAAAAAGCCAAGCATCAAGATAAAGATGGTTCCAATGATGTAGGCCAGCAACTGCATGGTGCCATAAGGCATTAAGCCATGAAAGTAGTCGATAATATACGTAAGGCTGTTAATTCCATAAGCCACAATGGCCGTGTAAATCAGAAAATGAAGCCAATTCAGGTTGATGGGTTCTACATTCGAGAAGTATTGTTTTATGCGCTTTCGGTAACGCCTGAGGAGCCACAACCCTGAAATTAGATATGCATGTGAAGAGATAAAAACGCCTGCAACAGTAAATGGATACATCCAGTTGTTTTTAAACGACTGGTGAACATCCATCTCTATTCGTGCTTCTGCCGGTTGCGACAAAATCCCGACTATAAAAAGTCCAAATATCAGCACAAATGGCAACAAATGAATCAGATGGTTGGTTCTGAGCTTGAAATTCTGAGTGGTGAGCGATAAAATATACAACCAAACTGTGGGGCCATGTAAAAACAGAAATGGAGCCGAAAGATGCAGAAACATTGGATAGGGATAACCATTTTGCCGATTATAGATTTCCATCAGACTTATGAAAGTGGTAAGAGATGTAAGCAGACAAAACAAGGCCAGCAAGTAGTCGGCAGCACTTTTTCGCTTCTTGGCAAATAACAGCAGTGCCAAAAAAACGCCTTGAAATACTCCTATTGCCAGTAACGTGTTCATTTGTTTTTGAAAAAAAATGGGTCTGAAGCCGGTGGAATACCCTCTACCTGCAAAGATGATAGAAAAAAGTATTAATTGAAATCACCAACTTTAATTAATTTATTCATTTTTATTATTCTCACATTTTCTCTGTTAGGATAATTTACAAATAATCAGTGTTTTAGGTGTAATTGGCACTTTGTTTTTATCTTATCTTGTAGAAAAGCGATTTATGTTGTTTATCTGTATATATATCAAATACAAAGCCGGAACTACCTGATTGGTGGTTCCGGCTTTTTTGCAGTTTTATTTAACTAAATTCTTTACTCCTCTGGTGTGTTGACATTTATAATGGGTATGGTTACCGAAAATTTGGTCCCTTTGCCCGGTTCCGATGATACCTCAATGGTTCCGCTCATTTGCCCAATAATTTTTTTACTTAATGAGAGCCCTAGTCCTGTACCCCTGTATAGTTTGGAGATGTCGTTTTCTGCTTTGTAAAAGGCTTTGAAAATGTGTGGTAAATCTTTTGGTTGAATGCCTATGCCGCTATCTTCAACCACTATTTTCACCTCATTACCTGTTTTTTTCCACTTAAAATGAACATGGCCTTTTTCGGTGAATTTAATGGCATTGGAAATCAGGTTGGATACAACTTGTTTGATACGAACCTGATCGTTGTATAGCACTAAATCGGGGTTTTGCATGTCATGAAAAGCCTTTATTTCAATATGTTTTTTATTCTGCATATTAAATGACATCTCAAGTTCTTCAAACAGGTTCTTTATATGAAATTCTTGATTATAAAGCTTGAATTGGTCGGTTTCAATAAGTGAAACATCAAGTATGTCATTAATAAGTGTGAGCAGGGTGTTGGTATTTGAATTGATGAATGTGGTATATGTCTCTCGTTCTGTGTTGTCCACATCGGGTTGACAAAGCAGGTTTGAGAAACCTACAATTGCATTCATCGGGGTTCGCAGTTCATGACTCAGGTTGGCCAGAAATGCCGATTTCAGGCGGTCTGAGTTTTCTGCCTGTACTTTGGCTTTTTCCAGCTCCTTGGTACGCTCCCACACCAACTCTTCCAGATGGGTGCGATGCCTTTGTAATTCATGATTCTGACAGGTTATTTCCTCCTGGGTCTCTTCCAAAAGGGTATTGGCTTCTGACAATTCCCGGGTTCGTTCGTCAACCTTTTTTTCCAGCTCTTCGTTGCGCTGTTTAATTATTTTAAATCGTTGCTGAATAGCCAGATAGGTTAAGAGTATTAGTGTAAGGTAAAGGGCAACACGAAAAAGAGTGGTTTGCCACCAGGGGGGCACTATGGTAATAATGAACTCCTTAGGCTCATTGCTCCAAACGCCATCGTTGTTGCTTCCTTTCACTAAAAATGTATATACACCCGGATTTAAATTTGTATAGGTGGCAAAGCGGGCTTCGTTTAATTCGCGCCAGTCAGATTCATGTCCTTTAAGCATGAATTTGTAGCGGTTCTTTTTTGGATTTATGTAATTAATAGCTGTAAAGTGAATTCTGAAATTGTTTTGCTTGTAATTTAACTTTATGTTTTCAATGTTGTTGATGTTCATTGATTTAAGAACGGGAATGGAGTTGTTTCCGCTGCTGCCTATCAGTCTGAAATCAGAGATGACTACAGATGGCGGCACATCGTTATCTTTTATATTATCCGGATGGAATCGCGTGAAACCTCTTGATGTGCCGAGATTGAAAAATCCATCGCTACCTTTATGTGCCGACCTTATTATAAAGTCATTTGATGGCACGCCGTCGTCTTTATCGTATACTCTGAATTCTGGTTGTTGCGGCCTATTAACACCGTTGATAAATTTGACAAATCCCTTGTTTGTGGTTAACCATAGATTCTCATGGTCGTCTTCTAAAATACCTTGAATTGAGTTGTTGGGCAAACCATCTTTGGTAGAGAAGTGTTTAAATGTGCCCTTTTTTTTATCAAATAGGTTTAATCCCATATTTCCGGCAATCCAGATGTTGTTCCGGCTATCTTCAAAAACAGCCGAGGTTTGTCCTCTTCTCAAGCTGGTGGGGTTATCCGGCTCATGCACATAATGGGTGAACACTTCAGTCTCGGGATCAAATATTTCGAAGGCAATGTAATTGGTTAGCAGAATTTTATTGTCTGATGATACGGTAACATGGTTTACCGAATTGTGCCGGATGCTATTTGGGTTATTGGGGTCGTGGGTATAGCTTTTAAATTGTTCTGTTTTTGGGTCAAAGCGGTTTAGTCCTCCGCCGTTTGTGGCTATCCATAAATATCCTTGTTTGTCTTCAACAATAGAAATGATATGCGGACTGTTGATGCTTCCGGGTTTATTGCCAGGCATAAAAGATTTGAAAGTATCTGACGATGGAAGGTAAAGGTTTAGGCCACCATTCCATGTTCCCACCCATAGGTTGTTCTTGCTATCCATAAATAAAGACATCACACCTTGTCCCGACAGGGTGTAATGTTCATCTATTGAGTTTGACATGTAGGTGTATATGTCACCGGTTTCCTTGTCAAGACGATCCAGACCTACGCCTGTCCCAATCCAGAGGTATTTGCCTGCGTCCCAAAAGCATGTAATCAGGTGGTTACTGATGGATTTTCCGGGAACCGGATTAAGTATGTAGTTTCGAAAAGGTTTATTTCTCTGGCTATAGAAACTAACCCCTCCTGCGTAGGTACCTATCCAGATGTCGCCGTACCTGTCTTCAAAAAGGCTTATAATGCTGTTGTCGCTTAATCCCCATTGGTTTTGGGGTAGGTGTTGGTGTGTTGTATATCGTAAACCTGTCGGGTCATCCACCGAAGCCAGCTCCAACACGGTTAAATCTCCTCCTCTGCTTTTGCCAACCCACAAACGATCCTGCTTGTCAACCAATAATCGATTGATAGCACCATCCAAAACAGGGCGAAAAATCCCTTTTTCGGGTTTCTCTTTATAGTTTTCAAAAATTTGAAGTCCACCTCCGCCTGTTCCAACCCAGAGACGTCCCTGCCTATCCTCGGTAATTGTTCGTACCTCATTGCTCAGAATGGCACCTGGCTCTCCTGTATTGGTATATAGTTTAAATGAGTTGCTTTCGGGCATATAAAGCGCCAGTCCAACATAGGTGCCAATCCATAAATTCTCCGACGAGTCCTGATATATTACACGAATTGATTGATTCCCGGATGGACTCTCAATTCTAAATGTGTCAACTTTTTGCTCAAGTGGGTTATACCTGTATAGACCGGTTTGTGAACCAAACCAAAACGCGCCATTTTTCGCTTTAAGGCAGAACTCAATGTTCATGTTACGGAAATACTCGAACGGGTATATCTGGTCGGTACATAAGTCTAAAACCGAGACCCCCAGGTCGGTGCAGATGAATAGCTGCCGGTCGTTTTTGGGTACAATGTGGTTGATAGATGAGTGAATGATGCCTTCTTCGGGGGTGTCGCCGGCAGTGTACACCTTAAATTCGATGCCGTCGTAGCGGTTTAATCCATCCGCTGTGCCAAACCACATATAACCAAAAGCATCCTGATAAATTGCTTTTACCCGGCTTTGCGACAGGCCCGACTGCGTCGTTATTTGAATAAATTGCTTTTCGTGCTCCTGTGGACATACTGTATTAACCACCGATAGCAGGAAAAGTATTAATACGGCTCTATACATAATAAGTGTTTTCAATTACTGTACCTGAGGTTCAGTAGTTGGTTGGGATTGTGCCTGTGTTTGTGATACAGATGGTTGCCTGTGTTGTTGCAATTTGTATGCATCAACTAGCATCTGCATTATTATATTGTTAGCGACTATCTTGTAATCTTTAAGATAATCACCAATTTTCACTTTTCAAAATGGTTAAAGTATTGTGTACGAGGTTTGGCGATTTTGGTTATAAAAGTGACTGCTAAAATTCATTTCTTGTGAGTTTCAGTTTTATCTTCATCAATTCAGGAAAAAGAAACACCCGGACTCAATTACGAGGTCCGGGCGTTTTAAGATATTTAAGTGAATTATGGATTACACCAGTTTTCTGAGCAACGCTTCTTTGTCGCCTGCCAGATAGTCGATAGGAGCAATCTCGGGCATTGTATAGGCTCCGGGCAGCTGCTTTACCACAGCACGAGCGCAGGAGATAAGTATTTGAGCGGTGAGAGCAGGATTGTTGATTTTCATTCTGAACTCAAACAGCTGGTTTTGGCTTTTGCCCGAAACGCCCTTGTGCTCAATCAATACACCATGCCCCATGTCTTTAAGTACATCGATGGAGGGAACCGGAATCACATGGGTTTCATCATTGCAAAAGTAGCTGTCTGCTTTTATTTCAGCGGTTACTTTTGATGCATCGGCGCCATTCTCCAGCTCCACATAAACCATGCGTCGGTGAATACCTGTTCCTGTGGGAATGGTCATCGACAGCGCATCCTTTACGCCAGGTTTACCCTTTGCCACCACGGAGTGTCCCATGCTCATTCCGGGTCCAAAATTGGTGTAAGTCAGTCCTTTGGGAGCCATTGCCAGCATTAATGTCCGAATAACAGAGTCGCTACCGGGATCCCAACCTGCTGAGATAATGGCTGCTGAATTGTGCTTTTTGCCTGTTTCGCCCAGCAATGTGCGCAGTTTCCACATCTCTTCGCCATGAATGTCAAAGCTGTCAACGGTGCATATACCCTTTTCCATGATGGCTTTGGCAACTTCCGGAATACTGCGGGTAGGAGAGCACAACACTGCCACATCCACTTTCCCTAGCTCCGAAATGTCAGAAACTACTTTTACGCCGATGAGTTCAGTTGGAATCTCTCCTGCAGAACTGGCGCGGCGAACTACACCCGCCAATTCCATGTCGGGGGCTGCCTGAATGGCTTCAACCGAGAATTTTCCAATGTTTCCGTAACTTACTACTGCAACTCTGATTTTATTCATTTTTACCTGGTTTTATGTATGAATTCTTTTTTTGATGCCCAAAGTTCATAAAAATGCCTGAGAATAACAAATTGAAAGTTTTTTACTCTCTTTTTTGATATTTTGATTTTTATTTCAGTTGATTTACTCTCTTTTTATTTTGGATGTTGTGCTGTTTTGGATGAGGTGTCGCAAAAATCATCGTTGAACGGAGAGGTTAAATAGTGCCTTCTGTGAGCTTCCACAAATTGGGGTTGCTAAAGCAATTAAGGGCTTCACAATGAGTGAAGCCCTTAATGTAGGTTTGTGGTTTACTGAAAAAATACATGGTTGATATAAACCGGCCTTGCATTGTTTATTTCCCGGCTATGTTCTGTGTCAGAAGCTGTATAATACTTTGATTCGGGTCTCAAAGGGTGCACCCGGATAGGGCGCCTCGGCCATGTTTGCCATTCCAAACGGCTGAATGTAAGCGTAAGTTTCATTCAAAATATTTCTGAAAGAGAGAGTAAAATCAAGGTTTCTGATAATCAGATTTTTTGCCCGAAATGTAATATCTGCCAGTAAGTAGGCATTCATTTTTTCCTGTTCCTCATCTGAGGTTACAAATCCATATTGAGCACTGTGCCACGACAATGATGTGGTAACAAAGAACCGGTTATTGATGTGTGTTGTGCCCTGAAGGTGAAGGATATGGGCCGGCGCACCCTTTAACAAGCGCTTTTTTTCATTCCCATCGATGAATACGCTGTAATAGTCCGTTTTATTGTTACGTGCAGCTGTATAGTATGCGTATGAGAATGCGCCACTCCAACGGTCAAAAACTGTTTTAACCTCCATTTCAACCCCCGATGTGCCTGCCTGGTTATCATTCAGGTAAAATTCCGTTTCCGTATCGTAGTCAAATGAGTAGACAATCGGATCTTTAATTACTATGTCGAAAAGGCTAACATTGGCATATACATTGTTACTCAGGCGATAGCCCAGTTCCAACTCGTTAACGATGGTGCGTTCAGGCTCAATCTCCTCATTGGCATTTATATTCTCGATGGATGGCGATCGGAAAGCATGACTGTAAAGATATTTAAGATTGAAGCGGTTGAATACCTTTGTGTATCCAAGTCTGGGTGCAATATTACTCCCGGTAACCGAGTGGTCTTCAAATCTAAGGCCACCAAAGAAGTTCCCTATTGCTCCTGAATAACTTGCCTGTGTATAAAGAAATACCGTGTTGTGGGTTAGCTCGAACTTGTCGTTGTAAAATTCTTCTCCCACCTGGTTTTGTTCACTTTTGCCAATACGTGCAATGTCTTGTCGTGTACCAACTCCACCCAGCAACTGAAACCCGCCTCCCATCTGCCAAACCATATCTACCGAACCATTGATTTGGCTCACATGGCGTTGGTAAAACCAATTTTCCGATTTAAAGTTGTAGGGAGTCTGTGTTTTGTAAAATAGGCTTGGGGTAATTCTTATGTTATCAGTTGGTTGAAATGCGTAACGGACACGCCCCAGAAGATTTCTGAAACGGTTTGGTACCATCTCATCGTAACCGGTAGGTACAATATAATAGTTGCTGAAAAACAAGTTGCTGTCGAAACCCTTGTGGGCATATTTGAGGTTGAGTTGTAATTGTTCCGTGTCTGACCACCCATTGTGCATGGAGTAGGTGTCGCCATTAAAATCAGTGAAATCACCAGATGTTCGATGACCTTTGTTCCAGGTTGCCAGCAAAGAGAAGTCTGACTGACCAAACAGATTGCCGGTTGCGAAATGGGCGCCGGTATTGCTGATGCCATGAGTAAATGTAGCGGCTGAACCGCCTATTTGGGTACCCTTTAGGTCGTTTCCATTTTTTGTGATTACCCTGATAACGCCCAACTCAGCATAACCTCCATACAATGCCGAACCGGGGCCACGGATAACTTCAATACGGCTTATTTGTTCTGCTGAAATATGTTTGATAAGAGGTACCACAGAGTACATTCCTTCGTTCAGTTCCATGTCATCAATCAGGAATAGTACCTTTCCCTCATGACCCCAGTTGCCACGCATGGTGATGCCAATTACGCCATCCACATCATAACCAAAATAGATCCCCGGTACGGTACGCAAAAGCTCGTATAAGTTACTGGCGCCGCTGTTTTGAATCTGTTCATCGGTTATGATGGAGATAATTCCGGGTGTCTCGCGAGGGGTGAGTGCCGATTTGGTGGAGACGGATACCGAGGCCTCTAACAGCTCATCGATGGAAATTCCAAACTTTCCGGATATGTAAATGATGTCTTCGAAGGATAAGTTGGCAAGTTGCTCACGCGAAAGGGATAATATTTCCCTTTTTTTCAATGAGCGCACGTCAATATCTGAATGGCTTGCTTCCTGGGCTACTGTTGCAAAAGAAAACGTTCCGCACAGTAATAGAAACACCATTAAGGGTTTGAGTTTCATAATATAGTAATGAGTTAATTTATTGAATGTTGATGATTTTCATCCTGATTGTTGGGAATGTATGGAATGCCTCAATTTCACTCAATCTGGACACCGTAGTTTAATATGCTGCTCGATACGCGAAGACCGTTTTGCTCCACATGTTTCCGGCATATTTCGTAGGACAATTTACCTGCATTGGTGATAAAGTTGATGCCGGCTCCTGCACGGCAGCCATTCTTTGTATCGGTCACAATAAGTGATTTTGTGAGATGTTCAGATGACAATAGCTCGGGCAAAAGAGCACTTTTCTCGGTACTTAGATATACCAATTCGTGTGAATGTTGCATGAAAGTTTCGGCGTGTTCAACAACTATGGGGCGGTTGCCTATACTTGTATGTTTGCTAAGTGCTTCAAGCTCTTGAAAAATGGTTTTATCACCTACTATTAATATTTTAAGGGGTTCATTTGCCGGGGCTTCGAGCCAGCGTATGTTTTTGGCAAAGTTGAGTAGAAAAAGCGCTTTGAATTTCTCGTTCTGCGCCAGTGCCGGAACCGTAAACAGCCACAGCAACAATAAGGATACAGTAAAGGTCTTATGCATAGTTAGGGTTGTATATATTCAAAAAATTATGTTCTCTATCTTTATGCTGTGCAAATTATGTTTTTTTTCAACATCTGAAACGCTCTTATTGGTGGCGGGTTATATTTTTTTGACGAATGGAATGTTTGCCCGGCTGAGGGTGTTAAATTGTGGCTATTAGCAATAAGTTTATTATTCTGTAACAGTGTTGATGGTATCCACCCAAGGATGATCTTATTATAATTGGCATTAATAAATCTATCCGCACTGTTCGTAACAGTATTCACTCAGAGGTGATTTAACCTTTAACTGTTGATAGATTTTAAAAAACAACAAAGGGATTGCCCGTCCAGACAATCCCTTTGTGAAGTATTAACGTAAAAACGTTGCAAAACTAGAGTTCCAAATCCACATCGTGCAGTTCTACCCACGGAAGTCCGTGCTTGTTCAGTTCGTCCATAAAGGGATCGGGGTTGAACTCCTCCACATTGTAAACACCCGGTTTTTTCCATAGGCCTTTCAGGTACATCATGGCGCCAATCATACACGGAACACCAGTTGTATAGCTAACTGCCTGTGTGCCGGTTTCTTTAAAGGCTACCTCGTGACTGCAATTGTTATATACATAATATGTTTTCTCTTTGCCGTCTTTAACGCCTTTGATTCGGCAGCCGATGGATGTCCATCCTTTGTAGTTTTCGCCCAAATCGCCCGGATTGGGCAATACGGCTTTCAAAAACTGGATTGGCACAATCTCTACGCCATTGTACATTACCGGCTCAATGCCTGCCATGCCAATGTTTTGAATCACGCGCAAGTGTGTCAGGTACTCCTGCCCAAAGGTCATCCAGAAACGAGCCCGTTTCAGTGTCGGAAAGTTCTTTACCAACGACTCAAGCTCTTCGTGATAGATGAGGTACGACTCTTTTGGTCCAATTTCGGGATAGGTGAGGGGTTTGTGGATTTCGTGCGGTTCGGTATAAACCCACTGGCCGTTTTCCCAGTATTTACCCTTTTGTGTTACCTCGCGGATGTTGATTTCGGGGTTGAAATTGGTGGCAAAAGCCTTTCCGTGATCGCCTGCGTTGCAGTCCACAATGTCGAGATAGTGAATTTCGTCAAAATGGTGTTTGGCAGCGTAGGCCGTGTACACGCTGGTAACGCCCGGGTCGAACCCGCAGCCGAGAATGGCCGTTAGACCGGCTTCCTTGAAGCGATCCTGGTAGGCCCATTGCCATTTGTATTCAAACTTGGCTTCGTCCTTTGGCTCGTAGTTGGCTGTGTCGAGGTAGGCAACGCCGGTTTCCAAACACGCATCCATGATGGTCAAATCCTGATAGGGAAGCGCCACGTTTACCACCAAGTCAGGCTTATAGCTGTTGATGAGTTCAACCAGTTCGGGCACATTGTCGGCATCCACTTGCGCAGTCTTAATGCGGTTTCCACCTATTTGTGCAGCAATTGCATCGCACTTGCTCTTGGTACGGCTGGCCAGCATGATATCGGTAAACACATCCGGCAGTCCGGCCATTTTGTGAACCACTACGGTGCCAACGCCACCGGCTCCAATAACTAATACTTTACCCATTTCGAATTATCTGTTTTTCCGGTTAAAATTCCCCTGCATCGGGAGGCACAAAGGAATAAAAAATATCGTTTCGCTGATTCAAAAAGTAAATCAAATTGGATTAAAGTTACACAATTATCGTGGGAAATGAAAATGAGTGTTTTTAAAAGGAGTATATAACAATTGTATCTCCAACTACTAAATCAAAAGGGGCTGCCATTTCTGACAACCCCTCTTGATTTTGAGCGTTTTCTTTTACTATTGTTTCACGATTCTGCTAATAAAGCTATCACCAGATTCAGTAGTGATTTTCACCAGATATACACCTTGTGGAAGCGCACTGGTGTTGATGGTGTTCTGAACCGGAGCAATTGTACTGACTACATTCCCAACTGTATTCATTATCTCTACAGAAGCGATAGGCTGATCTACTTCAATGTAGAGGATGTCTTTTACAGGGTTGGGATAGATATGCAATGATTTGGAATTAGAAGTTCCTATATTCACTGTACTTGAAGGTTCAAAATCATTCATTGAACGTGGCACTAATTGTATGTCTGATTGATATTGAAGGATGATTCCCGTAATGTCTTGTTTGGTATTTGGGATTGCATTTCCTGTGAGTTCAGCTGAGTTATAATGATTTCTAAGAATTCCTACTCCAGACTCATCCGTAATAGGATAGTTTGTGCTATTGGCAAAATTGCCAACTGCATTTGTAATTGTAACATTGAGTACTTTTACTAATTTGCCTTGATAAGAAGCATCAAGTTCATTAAGAGTAATGATTTCAGGATTTGGAATATAGCCGCTCGTTTGAGTAGGTTCTCCGGGATCGAATGCAGGCACGAACTGTAACATATTGTTGTTATCATTTAGTGTTCCAACCAGACCAGTAAATCCATCTCCTAGAACATAGTTAGTTGTAATCTTTCCTGACAAATCATCGATTTGAATTGCTCCAGATGCATCTTGTATGAATTTCTGATTTCTAAATGATGTTTTAAAGGTTATAATCGCTTCGCCGGTGAGTTTATAAACTGTAGTATTATCAACACTTCCTGAACGTAATTCAGCGATGGTTGAAACATCTGTTATTGTTGGAAATGTATAAGTAGCGCTTGCGATTTCGCTATTATCTAATCCAGTTTTCTGCGCATAAGCCCATATTGAAGTAGTTTCGCTGACAGAAATAGGCTCAGAATATTCCTGCCATTCATAAGGTTCTTCAACAAGACTATAAAAAATAACTGCATCGGTTGTTGAAGTTTGGATTGAGACGTCAATAGGAGAAAAAAGTTGATTGCTAGCAGTTGGTGTGAACTCTGGGGTGTTAACTTGCGTAATATCTGGTAAAGAGGTAATAGTGATTCTATCTATTCTATTTGTTCCGGTACTAGCGACAGTTCCATTATTAATACTGGTATTTGAAGATTTCTTCCATCTAAGAAATAGTTTAGACTGATTATTACAAGTTTCTGGCAAGGTAACATTCAGTATACCTGAAGTGAAATTATTCGCTACAATAATATCTGCAACTTTTGTCCACTCTGTTCCATTAATGCTGTATTCAAAGGAAAAATCTTTTGGACCGGTGTTTGACCCATTTTGAATGGAGTTTACATTTATATTATTGTAGCCTTCAGTAGAGATTTCGATAATCCAATAAGCGATTTCTTGCTCCCAGCCATTTGTGCTTGGGCAAGTTCGGCTACTTCCGTCTGAGCTATTTACCCAGCCTGTAAATGTTGGTTTAGAATCACTTAGTTGAAGTTTGCTAATGTCTTTATTGGCAATAATTCCATCATCTGCTGTATATGGGTTTGCTCTGAATGATGCATCATTTGTTATAAGGCTCTTTTTTGTAACATCAGTAAATTTCCATTCAGCTATAATTGTTTGGGATGTTGACGTTGCACTAAAGATTACTAAACAAACAACTGAAAAGATGATTCTTAGTCGTAAAAAGTGTTTCATGATCGTGTTGGTTTTAGTTAATATTGGTTATTGTTTGAACGATTAATGAGTATTCTAAATTATAAATTCTCAATGGTTAAAAACGTGATTTTAGTTTGTTTCTAACTGATTCACTAAAATATGGTTTATATGTTAATTTTTCAACTTGTTTATGCTAAGATTCTATTATTACTGGATAATGTCTCATTTTAATTCTTGAACAATTAGCACATAGTTCCCGAACATTTTCTTCCCGATTTAATATTGTTTTCAAAACATGCAGCATCTTTCACCCAAAACATGCTGTGATTTCACCTGAAACATGCTGTGGTTTTACTCAAAACATGCTGTGGTTTTGACCAAAACATGCTGTGGTTTTGACCCGAATATGCTGCATGTTTTTGCATGACCATAAAATGCCCCGATTTGCATTTGAAGATTATTAGATACTAGACATTTAGACTGACAGACAAGGTTAAACAGACAATAAGATGCATCTAATCATCTTTCTCAACTACTCAATCTGTCTATTATCTAACACTCTTCTAGTCTCTAACATGTTTTATAAATTAAAACAGTTACTTACTATCTCACCACAATCTTTCGGATATCTCCACCGGCATCTACAAAATAGATACCGGCCGATGGCACCACAAGCGAGGTTCGTCCCGTTAATTCAGGCATCTGCAATAGCATTGTACCCGACACATTGTAAACCGAAACCGGTTCGAAAAAGGCCGCACGGTTTTCGATGTGAATCTCGTTGTTGTTGGTCCACACATCAATGTGCTCTTTTTTGATAACACTGCGGCTGCTGGTGGTGGTGCGCACGGTGATCGAATTTGAGGGAAGGGTGATGATGCCTTTTACCTCACGCTGCACCACATAGATGTATTCGCTGGCACCAGTTAGTCCGGTGACTTCGTAGCTGCCGGTATTAAACAGGTCTTCGATGGTTTGCACCAAACTGGATGAGCCGTTTTCGATGGCGTGAATGCTTAATATGTACGAATCGTTGTTGGATTGTTGTTGCCAGTTGGCCGTGAAGCCCGACGCCGTTACGTTGGTTGCTTCAAGGGCTACGGCTGGCGCCAGATCTGCTTCGGTGATGCTGGTGCCCGAGATGTTTACGGTTACGCTACCCGGTATTCCACCATCGTAAATAATGAGTGTGGCCTTGTGGTTGTTGCTTGCGACCGTAGGTGAGTAGGTTACTTTTAATTCGTAGCCCGATGCGCTGTTGGCAACTGCTGCGTTTATTTTTGTGGTGTTGATGCGAAACATACTGGCATTGTCGCCATAGAGCAACACGGTGAGTTCGCCATTCAGGTTACTTCCGCGAACAAAGAGTGATTGTGTTTGGCTCAATCCGCTAATTACGGTACCATATTGCAGGGTGGTCTGGTTGGTAGGCGTGGTTAATAGAGCCTGATTGTTGCTGGTTTCGATCTCAAAAGCCACATTTTGCATATTGCCCCAGATGTGCTCCACCAAGTCGGGATAGTCGATAAATGGGTTTCTGTTATTCTGAATTCTAAAAACGGCTTCGTTTCGGTTAATCTCTTTTGTGCTCACCGGATCTTGTCTGTGCCATTGCAACAACAGGTTAATGGCCCAACTGTTAAGTGTGGGGTAGGTGGTGGTTGACACCATCGAGAGATTTCGCCAACGGTTGTAGTAGTCCTGATAGCGTGTAACCATATAGAAATAGGCCCGGGCAAAGTCTCCTTTGTACTCGTCGTAGGGTTCAAACACTGTTCCTGAATATCCGGGAAATGCGTTACTGCCCACCTTGGTCATGCCGTTGTTGTAGGTTGGGTTGCTGCCCACCACACCAAGCGGATGGTTCGATTTGGCCGAGTTGGCCGCCGCATCCGACGGATAAATGTGGTTGATATCGGTATAGGGCGGCAGACTTTCGTTGCGTGTACCGTCCCACCAGCTCACGGGAAAGGAGTGTTCGCGATTGAGTCCAGAGGTGGTGTTGAGCGTTCTCACAATGGGCGAATACATGTCCCACACTGTGCCGTCCTGCCGTTCGTCGGTTTGTCTGAAAACCACCCAAAGGGAGCCATAAGTGAGGTTTGTATGGTGGCGAATGATTTCGTGCAGAGATGTTTTGAGTTGTTCTCTTTTTTTGCCACTGGCGCTGTTGTAATACCCATTGGGATTTTGCGACAGAAGAACCGCCGCAACAAGTAAAAATAGAAAGGTAAAATGTAAACGTAAAAAACGCATAAGCCTGGTTGTTTGTGATTGGTGTGCATCAGAGGCATTAACCCTAATTTTTTTAGTGATGTAAACCCGAAGCAGCAAAGCGCACAACTATTTTATGCTGTGTGTTTTTGCTTCTTCGGGTTTTAATCTTAATTCCTGTTTTTCTTTATACCATTAAATTTGGTTAAAGGTTGGAATTTATTCCTGAGTTCCGGTAAGCTTGATGTTGTCAAGACGGAAACCTACGGTATTGCTGCTTCCTGGGGCAATGAATTCAATTTTAAGTGACTCAGATGCCGGAATGTTGTCACCAACAGTAATGGTCGAGAAGGTGTTGGAAGCCACAGTTACCGATGGAACACTCACTTCATTGCCATTTACTTTGATGGTTAAATTGTTGGCATTGGTGCCACCATTTCCTGTAAAATCAAACTGAAGTGCAATGTTCGTATAACCAGATGTGTTAATACCTTCTACAATGACATAAGAATCGTTGTTTGCAGGCATCCAAACATGCGCATTTAATGTTGAAGTGGTTCTAATGGTACACTGGTTGGAAGGGTCTGAATAGGTCACATCCTGATTGTCATAACCCGTGAAGTCTGCAATCTTGGGTCGTGTTTCAAGCGTGGCGTGGGTGCCATTCCCAAATGTCTCCAAAAATATCTGTACCGCTTCCGGGTCTGTTGGATCGGTAGGGTCAGTCGGATCGGTCGGATCTGTTGGGTCGGTGGTGCCGCTGCCTGAGAGTACAAAGTCAGCTTGTTCACCTTCGCTATCTCTCAAGCCCGGGATACCAAAGTAAGTTCTTAGGTTTCCTTTCACTTTAAGTTGTTTGCCCAGGTTGGATGGGTTATCCATCAGGTTAACCTGACTACGCAATGGTTTCCCGGCAGGTAGGTTTACCACCAGAACTTTGGTGAAATCGGTTTCAGTGGGGCTGTCGGCAAGCAACACGTTGGTAGCAAGGGTGAATGGTTGGCTAAATGAGACTTGTGAGGCATTTGTAACGGTTGATACATTTTCTTTTACGGCTCCTACAATGTAGCCTTCCACCCAGGTTACCAGATTTTGATTTTGACTGGTCATGGCTTGGGCAATGGTTAGCGGCGTGTTGAAATTGTCATCGCCGGGATCAGTACCACCGCCATCAATACCGGGACCGCTAATCACTTTAAGGTTTCGAACTTGCCATGTACCGGCGCGACTGTCGGTAGAGAGGTATTTAAAGGCAATGCGTACATTGTTCACACCCGCATATTCAGCCGGAATGTTGAGTTTACCGCTGTTGGTCCAGTCGTTCCATGATGTGCCTGATGAGTAGGTGGTGATAGCAATCTGTGTCCATTCTGCATTGCCGGGATTACCATCGGTATAGTTTTTCGATATCCAGAGAGTGAAATCCTGTGTGTTGTTGGCATATCTGTTTATCTGCTCAAAAGTGATGTGCGCGGCATTGTAGCTGCTTAAATCAATCACCGGAGAGATAAGCCAATCTTCGTTGGCGTAGTTTGCTGAGTTAAAGAAGCCTGTCATGCGGGCACACACATAAGTGCCATCAAATACCCACTGCTGATTTCCTGAAACGCTGATGCCGGTGAATGGCAACAAAGTGTTTGAAAAGGCCACGCTGAGTATCTCTTCGCCCACGCCGCCCAGCTTAAAGTCGGCGGCACTGCCTGATGCCACACGCAATCCAGCAGCCCCCAGCATCTTTTCAACTGCGCCTCTGATGCTTACTTCTACACCTAAAAGGGTTGGATTGTCCTTCAAATTGAGTGAAGTGCGCATTACTGAGCCTGATGGAAGGTTCACAACGAGACATTTCTCCCAGTTGGTTTCATCGGCCGTTTGAGCTATCACAATGTAGTTGTCCATGATGAACGGCGCCTCAAAGGCCAGGTCGCTGTTGCTGTCGATGGGGTTTGTTTCGTTAATACCGGGTTGAACGGCGCCAACAATGTAGCCTTTCACCCAGCCAGAACGCTGCTTGTCCTGGTTTTCCAAAGCCCAGCTCACCGTCCACGGACTGTTTTCCATTCCCCATCCGTCGGGGTTGGGCTCAAAATTCACATCCGGAAGGCTGCGCACCAATATCTGGTTGGTGGTATTGAATTTGGTTAAAATACCGGTTACGCTTCCTATTCCTGAAGGTATAATTTCAGAAGCAAAGTTGGCAGCACTGCTCATACGGGCTGTAATGCCTACACCGGGGTTTGATGAGAAGCGGATGACGCGGTTCAGCGTTTGCACGCTGCCTTCGTTGGATGTGGAGTAAGGCTCGCCGGCGTTTTCAAAATATACGGCATCGAGAATTACCAATCGTCCGAAGTGCTCTTCCTGAATGTTGCCGGGACCAATGGCTGTGGGCACCACTTCATCGGGTTTTGGATAGTCGTGCATAAACAGCTTCTGGCGGGCAGTCTCCCAGGTCATCTGACCAATGGAGAATACGCCATCGTTGTTTCTCGAAAAACGAAAGCCCAACTGGTGCATGCCGCCATATTTGCCCATATAGAGGCCTTTGGCTTCGATGAACACGCGTTGTCCCACCCGTATGTCGTTATAGATGTTGTTACGGTCGATGGCCAGCATCAAAC
Source organism: Alkaliflexus imshenetskii DSM 15055 (assembly GCF_000517065.1). Taxonomy (GTDB): domain Bacteria; phylum Bacteroidota; class Bacteroidia; order Bacteroidales; family Marinilabiliaceae; genus Alkaliflexus; species Alkaliflexus imshenetskii. Next base: position 3,641,065 of record NZ_KI912105.1, read on the forward strand.
CACCGGTTTCATCCTCAATAAAAATTTGCTTGTATAGGTTTCCCGAAATGTCGTTGGCGGTTACAATACCTGTAATGATATCGTTTTCGGTAATCTGAACCAACTCGCTGTTGTATTTGGCTTTAAAATCGCGAATGGTGATGTTGGCCTGCCCTTGATATTCGGGCTTTTCGTGTGGCGGCGCGTCAAATTTCTCGTCCAGGCAGGCGGTGAGGCCAAATGCCATGGTCAGGATTAAAATTGAGTAAATCCAGAGGGTTCTCATATGGAATGTTTTATGATGTTTTATTACGTACATGGTTCAATTCTTTTATGGTCAGGTTAAAATCTAAGGCCTACGTTCAGGAAGAAGTTTCGTCCTTGCGCATAGTAGTACTTCGGAGGGAAGCTGTCAATGTTGTTGTTAACAAAGTCGTATCGTCCCTGTTCAAATCCTCCGGTGCGCAGGTTGGTATTGTCGAGCACGTTGTTCACGCTCAGGTTCATACTCAGGAAACGTCCGTGTTGTAAGCGCATCGAGCGTCCGATTGACAGGTCGAGGGTGCCGCCAGCCTTGTATTTCTCCTGGTTCACCGTTCTTTTTACCCGTTCTTCGCGTTCCTCCTGGCTGTCGGCAATAAAATTCACTGCTGCTTCGGTACGTCTGATGGGCATTAAATCCACATAGTTTCTATCGTAAAAACTGTAGTTTACTTCAAAGAACCAGTAACGCGGATGGGCATAGTTGAGCGAGATGCTGCCAGCTGTCTGCGGCGAACCGCCTACGAAGAAGTTTTTGAGATAGACTGTTTCTGTGGTATCGGGGCGGCTGGCATTTTCGTATGTCACGTAGCCCAAAGGTCTATTTTTGTATCTGTATTCGGCAATGGTTCCAATGGCTTTGGCCGTGAGGCGTGGCGTCACCGGCACCGAAATGCCCATCTCTACTCCTCGATGCACTTTGCGAATACCGGTCATCACATAGTTAACAAATGTTCGGTAGCTGTCATGGTAAAAACTGGTAAGCTCATTCTGGTCGTAGAAGTTTGTCTGGTAAACCGAGATTCGACCAGTTACATGGCGTGTGGAGAAGTTGTAGTTTAAATCGCCGGCAGCCACTTTCTCGCTCTGCAACTCGGGAATGGCGTTGTCCTTTGTACGTGCCGAAAGATAAGAGTTGAACGGCAGTGGCGCACGGGTTTCGTATATGGCGTTGGCCGAAACCATGTGGCGTCCGGTTATTTTGTAGACACCGCCTGTTTTAATGGCCTGATCAATAAAATGGTGCTCCTTGCCTTTGCCGAATGAGTTTTCGGGTGCACGGCCATTTTTCATGTGACCCTCGCGCTGAAATCCGGTGTAGGATAGCTTGGCTGCATAGTAGAGTTCGGTTCGTGGAAAAACATACTCGTTCTGAAACCAAATTTCGGCGCTGTTCACATGAATGTCATAGTCATAGCCAAACACATCGCCTTTGGCAACCATTTTGTCGGGATTGTTCATGTCGTTCTGCGACCGTTGACGGTCGCCTTGAAAGTCTCTCTCAGCAAATTGGTCAATGTCGAGCCAGTATTGTGCACCAAGCAGGTCGCTAACGGTTTTGTAGTGCATCCCTTTCGATTTTCTCACCTCAAGCCCAACCGAAACTATCTGATTGTTCTGCGGTCTGGTGCGAAAAAGCGAGTTCATGGTAAGTTCCATCAGGTCGCTGTGGCGCTCTTCAACCATATAAAGCCCTCTTTCACGATCCCTGTTCACGGCATAAAGCCTGTGCCAATCGACCTGCCTTACGGAAGGATCCGTTTGCCAAACATGCGTGTATAAGTCGCGCATCTCCTGCGTGTTTTGGTAGTTTGGCAAATATCGGTAGTAGTCGGGGCGCGGGTCGGCTGCATTTTGCCAGTTTAGCGCCGTGGTGCCGTATTGGTTGTATCTAAAGCCCATTCCTGTAGTGAGATCACTGGTATTGTTAATTTTCCAGTTATGAGATAGGATGGCCGCCGGATCATAGGATGTGGCAACTCGGGCATTTCGTTTTTCGCCGTTTTGATAGCCCCAGTTTGGGTTGTAATGGTTGTTGCCTGTGAGGTCATACACCTCCTGAAACGATGGCGCCTGCTGTCCGCGTTGGGTTGGTGCGCCAAGGGTGGTAAACGAAAGAGAATGCTGGTTGTTGGCTCCAAAAATTTTCTCTATTGAGGCAAAGTAACCAAAGCTGTTATAAAATGTACCCTCCACATAGCCTTCATCGGCCCAGCGATATCCCATTGAGCCGGTTACGGCCACATTGTTTTCCATCAATCCGGTGGAGTAGGTGGCCATGCCGCGCAATTTGTAGTTACGATTGGTATAGGATGTGGAAACCCTGCCTCCGGGATTGTATGCCGATGCACGGGTGTTGATGTGACTCACGCCACCCAAATCGCCAAAGCCGTATCTCGATGGGGTTGTAGCGGTGGTCACATCCCGCATGCGAACCACATCGTTGAGCCCACCAATCATGGAAAAGTTGAAACGACCTCTTATCTGGTCGTTAAATTTTACGCCATTGATGTAGGTGTGTGTATACTCGCTGTCGAGGCCGCGAACGGCAAAGCGCATGGCGCCAAACTTAAATGCCGATTCAGACAGATAGATGTCCTGCGATGCGCCCATCAAACCGATGATGTTTTGTGCAGCAACACCACTTTCATCGTCCGTATCCAAAAAAGCAATGGTTGGGATGTCTTCAAAAATGGGAATTTGAGCCATTAAATAGATGTTTCCCAGATCCTGTACCCGTGCGGCATCGGTTCTAATTCTGATGGATTGCAACTGATAATCGGGGTGTGTTAAAGTGACTACTAAATCCAAATCAGCCGGAACCGGGATGTGAAATGTTCCATCCGGGTTGGATTGAAAAGTTTCAGCAATTTCTTCTATTTCAATAATTACATCCGGAATGCCCAGTCCGGTGGCAGGGTCAGTTACTTTACCCCGAATGCCAGACTCCTGGGCAAATGTCAGGATTGCTGAACTTAAGAGTACCGTAACCAGAAAAGTAAATTTATTCATTCTGTTTAAATTGGTTTGGTATGGTTTACTTATCGATTGTTATATTGCTTTTTCTATATTGTCAACAATCAAAGGTTGATGCTGAATGCTTCCAATGACTGAACAATAGCATTTAAAATAGGTTCAATGCTTACTAAAGTTCCTACTATCAATGAAAATATCTTTGCAATTTGCAAAAAAATAAACTTCTTTGTTGTTGACAATTGTCATCAATCTCAATCTGATACATTGATACCTTTATGCGTAGCTATAATATTACTTATTGTGTTAATTGGGTTTGTGGTTATGGCATTGAAACTAACTGGTTTAATTTTCTCGACCATTGAAATTGGGATTATTAAATTATTAAATATTTTTGGTATTGCGTTCAATTTTTTAAAATTGTAATATATTGTTGCCGGATAAACCTTTCATTTACTTGATTATAATAAAAGCATCTATGCATAAATACAGTTTAAAATTGCTTTTTGGAGCCTGTTTTGGGGCATTCTTACTCATAGGATTTGTTCATACTTCGTCGGCACAACAGAAGCGGGCTGGGGTAATTGCTTTTTATAATGTTGAAAATCTTTACGATACAATAAACGCTCCAGGGGTTAACGATGTGGAGTTTTTGCCCGAGAGCGCTAAAAGATGGAACTCCGAACGTTATTGGGCCAAGATTGACCAGCTTGCCGAGGTAATATCCAAACTGGGATCGCCTGAGAATGTGCCGGGCCCAGCAATTATTGGGCTGTGTGAGGTAGAGAACCGAACTGTTTTAGAGGATCTTGTAAAATCTGAACGTATTCGTCACCTCAACTATCAGATAGTTCACTATGACTCGCCCGACCGCCGCGGTATTGATGTGGCGCTGTTATACCAACCACGTTATTTTCAGGTAACCAACTCGCGTTCGGTGCCTCTGATGCTTAAACGGGACGATGACAGCCGCCTATATACACGTGATCAATTGGTGGTTTCAGGCATTTTTGATGGGGAGCCTATGCACTTCATGGTTCACCACTGGCCATCCCGTTTGGGCGGAGAGGAGCGAAGCCGTGGTCACCGCGTTGCAGCTGCCAGGCTGGCACGCTCATTGGTGGATTCGATCACCCGCATCGAACCAAATGCCAAAGTGGTGGTGATGGGCGATTTTAATGATGACCCTAACAACGAGAGCATCCGCTTACATTTAAACGCCCGCAACGACCGTAACAGATTGAAAGAGGATCAGATGTTTAATGCCATGGGAACGCTTTTCCGGCGTGGAGTAGGTACACTGGCGTATCGCGATAAGTGGAATCTGTTTGACCAGATTATCCTCACTCAGAGTTTTCTGGATAAAAATATTGGTGGCTATCGTTTCCACTCGGCACGTGTGTTTAACGAGCCTTTCCTGGCTCAGCAAGAAGGGCGGTTTAAAGGGTATCCCTTCCGTACATACGTGGGAAATACCTATCATGGTGGATATAGCGACCACTTCCCGGTTTATATTCTCCTAATTAAAGAGGTGCCGTAGGGTGATTTTTTTGCATTACTCAAATTCTGCACCTTCAATTTTTCTCAACTGCCTGAATAGTTGATTGGCATTTAGTATGCAAAAACTTCGAATGTCATATCCTGCAACTTTAAATCCTTTGGCAACCCAAGTGTTACAGGTTCTGAAAAGGTGATAGTTGCGGTTGGCTCTGAAATAAAGTGAGGTTTCACCATACAAGTTGCTGGTTTGCACGTTGCCGTTGGCATCGCGCTTATAGCTGCCGGAGAGGAATATGGTCAGATGGTCAAGTGATTGCCTGTCTATCGGAATTTTTAATATCCGCGCTTTTTCACCATAAGATCTGCGTAGCGGGAGGTTGAAGGCGTATATCTGCAAAACACTCGAAGTTGGCCATAACGCAGCCCTCAGTGCAAGAGGCACCAGATTGTGTTGAGCCTGGTAGAACTTTTCATCACCCCAACCAATGTCAATGTATTCGCGATGCGTGTAGGCAGAGATCTCTGGCCATATCAACGAATCTATATCACTGGTGCGAAGTATAATTCCTGTGTGCCATCTGCTTTGTACCACATACACCACATATTCTCTTTCGTCCATAGCTGCATCATGTGCATGCTCCGCTCTGAGTTCGGAATGGCACAATATCAACACAATTGTTATAAGCGACTTAAGAAGGAGCATGGCTAATCCTTTTTAGTAACGGCTCTATATAAATTATGTTTTGAAATATACTGGAAAACGCCGTGTGGCAGCAAATAAGGAATGTTTTTTCCTGCAGCAAGCGCTTCGCGAAGCAACGTGGCCGAAATGTCAAAGACTGGTGCATTTAGCAGTTGTAGTGCTTCCGAGCCATTTTCGATGGCAACCGGAGAACCGGGGCGCGGGTACACGATGATGTTCTGTGTGTTGGTAAGGCGGTGATAATCTTTCCATCGGTTCAGGCTAAGGTAGTTGTCGGAGCCCATCAGCAAAGTGAAACGATGGTTTGGATATGCTATTTTAAGTTCATCCAAAGTGTCTATTGTGTATGATGGCCTGGGCATGGTAAGTTCAATGTCACAGGATTTGAATCTGCTTTCTCCGGCAATGGCGGTTTTTAGCATGGCCATACGGTGGGTTTCATCAATCAGCTCATCCGATTCTTTAAAAGGGTTGTGCGGACTTAACACAAACCAGATTTCATCCAGATTGCCATATTCGAGAATGTAATTGGCAATGGCCAGATGACCAATGTGTATCGGATTGAATGAACCAAACAATAAACCAGTCCGCGTCATAGTTGTCAGCCGTTAATGAAGGATGTCACAAGTTCTTCGGTCTCCTGGCAGGCTTTCTCTAGAATGTCGTTTACAATTATATGGTCAAATTGTGGCGCAAAAGTAAGTTCATATTCGGCCTTGGCCACACGTTTTTCTATCACTTCCTGCGAATCGGTATTTCGGTTGTTAAGCCTTTTACGAAGCTCTTCTACCGATGGGGGCTGAATAAATAAGGCAAGTGCTTCTGCGCCATAATGCTTTTTGATGTTGATGCCGCCTACCACGTCCACATCAAACAATACATGCTTACCACTGTTTTGCAGACGTTCAACCTCGCTTTTGAGCGTGCCGTAGCATGTGCCCGGATAAACTTCTTCCCACTCCAGAAAATCACCCTTAGCCACTCTTTGCATAAAGGTTTCATTGTCCAGAAAGTAATAGTCGCGCCCATCAATTTCGTTTACCCGTGGTTTCCTGCTGGTGGCCGATATGGAGAATGAAAGGTTAAGCGCTTTGCTTAAAAGATGTTTTACAATGGTGGTTTTGCCCGATCCCGAGGGTGCCGAAAATATGATAAGTTTACCTTTCATTATCAGAGGATGTTTAAGGTCTGCTCTTTAATTTTCTCCAGCTCATCTTTCATGCGGATAACCAGTTTCTGAATCTCTGAGTCGTTGGCTTTGGAGCCAAGGGTATTTATTTCTCGTCCCATCTCTTGGGTGATGAAAGCGAGCTTTTTACCAACCGCCTGATCTTCTTTCAGCGTTTCCAGGAAATATTCAATGTGATTCTGAAGTCTCACCTTCTCTTCTGAAACATCTAGTTTTTCAATATAATAAATCAGCTCCTGCTCAAATCGGTTTTCGTCAATTTTGTTCTTGTCGGCCAACTCAGCAACGTTTTCTCTTATGCGGCTTTTGATTTTTTCCAGACGCAGTTGCTCATAGGGCTCTATCTCTTTAAGGAATGTGCCAATCAGGCGTGTGCGCTCCGAAATATCCGCTTCAAGCACAGCGCCTTCCCGGGTTCTGAACTCATCTATTGCGCGAATGGCATCGCCAATGGCGTGTTTTATCATGGCCCATTCGTTTTCGTCAAGCTCTGCAATCTCCACTTTGAGTGTGTCAGGCAGCGATAAAATGGTGCGTATGTAGTCAGTTCCCGTTGAGATGCCAAGTTTGTCAGAAATGGTTTTCAGCTGGTGATGGTAATTTTCAAATACTGTTTCGTTAATTTGAGCCAGCTTATCGGGTAAAAATGACTCTACTATCATGGTCACATCCACTTTTCCACGATAAAGTGTATCTGCAACTTCATTGCGCAACTCTAGTTCTTTTTCCCGGTAGATGGCAGGAATGCGTGTATTGATGTCTAACTGCTTGCTGTTTAGCGACTTTATTTCAATATGGACTTTCTTGTTTGGGAGTTCGCATACGGCTTTGCCAAATCCGGTCATTGACTTTATCATGAGGGATGTTTTTACTGTTAGTATTATATCATGCAAATTTAGTGATTTTTTGTGTTGTAGGAGTATTCTGGTGGCTTATGCTCCAATTGTCTCGGCTAACTGCCATTGGTTTGTGAATTGTTTTCAGGATTAACGCATTTTTTTAAAATATTTATCAGGCGTAATATGTTGATAATGAGAAAGAAAAAAATAAATGTTTAAGTTTTTTAGAAAATGATTAAACAAAACTGAGCGGCCTGCTGTTTAAGTTAGAAAGATTCCAAATAATGAATTTTCACTTAAAACAAAAAGTCATGAAAAAGTATCTGAATTATTTTCTGTTGGCAGCTTTGGTGTTGCCATTAACACTTGTCTCATGTGACAACGACGACGAAAAGGATGATCTTACCAATGGTAGCAACACAATTGTGGATGTGGCAGTTGCCAACAGCGATTTCTCCATTTTGGTTCAGGCCGTTCAAAAGGCCGGTTTGGTTGATGCCCTATCCAACCCCAACGCATCTCTTACAGTTTTTGCTCCTACTAACCAGGCGTTTGCCGCCCTTTTAACCGAATTAGGCTTTTCCAGCCTCGATGATATTCCAAACAGTGTGTTGCAATCTGTTTTACTTTACCACGTGCTGGGCGAACAAAAAACCTCCACTCAGCTAACTGATGGTTATTATTCGTCATTGCTGGCAGGACCAGCGCAGGGACTGAACGTATCAATTTATAAGAATGGTTCAAAACTTAACAACCGTGCCACCATCACCACGGCAAATATTATGGCCGACAACGGTGTTATTCACGTAATTGATAAGGTTATCCTTCCCATGAGTATTGCCGACCATGCCATTGCCAATAGTAGTTTTAGTTCATTGGTTGCCGCGGTGTCTAAATCGGGTCTTGTAGAAACGCTTGATTCGGATGAGGTGGCATTTACAGTGTTTGCACCAGTTAACGCTGCCTTTACGCAACTGCTAACCGACCTTGGTGTGACATTGGATGATTTGAGTGCAGAAGCTTTAACACCCATATTGCTCTATCACGTGGTGAATGCTATTGTGCCTTCTACTGCTGTAGCCGCAGGTTATGTACCCACACTTTCAACCGCTCAGAACAGAAACGTGAGCTTAGGTATATCTGTTGATGGCGGGGTTAAGCTCAATGGTTCAGCTAATGTGGTGGCTGTGGATGTGGTGGCTACCAATGGAGTGATTCATGTAATTGATAAAGTGGTAACGCCTCCAACCGTGGTTGACATTGCAATCTCCAATCCTTTATTTTCTATACTTGTTGAGGCTGTTGTGAAGGCTGACCTGGCCGAAACACTTAGTGGTGCTGGTCCTTTTACCGTCTTTGCTCCAACCAACGCGGCTTTCGAAGCTATTTTTGCAGCCCTTGAGGTTAGTGGAATTGCGGACCTCTCTGCAGAACAGCTCACTCCAATTCTTTTGGCACACGTTGTAAGTGGAAATGTGGCTTCAACTGATTTGTCCAGTGGTTTGGTTCCAACGTTAAACAGTGAGAAGTCTCTTGACATCGCCGTGAATGGCGGCGTAACAATCGATGGCTCAATTAACGTGGTGCTGGCCAATGTGCAAGGAACCAATGGAATAGTGCATGTAATTGACAAAGTTATTGTGCCTTAATCATAATATTGGATTTATGATTTGAGTTTCCGATTCATTATGAGTCGATAACTGCTACCGGGGATTATTCACAAACCTATAAACAGACGTTTTAATTGTGATTAATCCCCGGTATAGGTTTTTGTTTGTTTTGTAACTATTTTTGGGCGCAAACATGAACAAAAAAACCATTTTTTTCGTTATTCTGGTTAACAATGCCAATTGAGACAGATAATTTTATGGCCAGATACTCAATTAAAGATTTAGAAAAGATATCAGGAATCAAAGCGCATACCATCCGGATGTGGGAACGTCGGTATAAACTTATTGATCCTCAGCGTACCGATACAAATATCAGGTATTATTCTGACTGCGACCTAAAGCGTCTGCTCAATATATCTATCCTAAATCACAATGGTATAAAGATTTCTCATATTGCAGGCTTTTCAGATGAAGAGATTAAGAGCCGTGTGCTCGATCTATCTATCGATGGACGCAGCAACAGCGTGCAGATCGAAAGTCTCATGGTTGCCATGCTCGAACTCGACGAAGTGAAGTTTCTTAACGCCCTTTCGGCATCAATCATAAAGTTTGGGTTCGAAAATTGTGTGGAGAATATACTTTTTCCTTTTCTTGAAAGGGTTGGCGTATTATGGCAGGCAGGTACCATTAATCCGGCGCAGGAGCATTTTATGTCAAACCTGATTCGCCAAAAACTTTATGTGGCCATCGACAATGAAATGCAGTCTCGCGTGGTATCAGGACCCAGAATCATCATGTTCCTGCCCGAAAATGAATTGCACGAGATTGGTCTGCTCTTTTTTAACCTTATTGCCCGCAAAGAGGGTTTTGATGTGGTGTATTTGGGCGCTTCCGTACCTTTGAGCGATCTGCTTTTGGTTGATAAAGTGCGTCCGGCCGATGCTTTTCTCACAGCATTCATTGCTGCGCGTAACAAAGAGGAGTTGGAATTGATGATGAAGGAGTACTACAAACTATTTCCCGACAGGCAATTCCTGGTTACCGGATTTCAGGTTAAAGAGCTGAAACCTGTTTTACCTGAAACGTTTAGAGTGATATCATCTGTTAGAGCTTTTAAGGACGCCATTCGGTTGCTTAAATTCTCCGAATAGGGAGGATGATTTTTTAGCCATTTGCTTCCTCATCAGAATTACCCTTTTTCCCACCATCGCATCCACAAGCAATAGCATAAATAGCTGCCTACTTTTCAGGTAGCTGTTCTTTCACCACCGACTTGCTTTTCCACCTGCCACTTTTGTAATAAATCCATGTACCTATCAGGCCAATTATCCATCCCGACGGAATGCTCCACCAAATACCCGATTCACCTAAATGTTGTGATAAAAACCAGGCTGTAGGGATGCGTATGAGCCAAAGCGAAACCAACGTGATAAACATCGGTATGAGCGTATCACCCGCACCCCGCAAGGTGCCGTGCAGAACAAACATCGAAGAGAAAACGATATAAAAGGAGCATACGATTATCAGATACTCCCGCCCTTGGCGAATAACCTCCGGGTCGTCGTTGAACATCGCCATTAGCGGTTTTCCAAAAAATATTACCAATAACATAACAGCCAAACTGATAGCCCATGCCATCTTTTGCGTAGCCCACACGCCTTTACGTATGCGTTCTACCTTGCCGGCTCCCAGGTTCTGTCCCACAAAGGCCGACAAGGCCGATGCCAAATTCATTGCCGGCATGGCTGCCAGTGCATCAATACGGCTAGCGGCAGTATAAGCGGCCAGGGTAACGGTGTCAAAATTGTTGATGATACGTATGAGCGCCATCATCCCAAGTGCTACAAATGTTTGCTGAAATCCGGTTGGTAATCCTATCCGGACGCTTTGCATGAAGGAGTATGAATCGAAAGTAAGACTTTTGATACTGAAGTGAATGAGGTGATCGCGCTTATTGAGATAAAAAATGGCTGTTATAAAAGCGCCCATCTGTGCTATGACTGTGGCCCATGCTACTCCGGCTATTCCCCATTCAAATACAATGACGAACAGTAAATCAAGCACAATATTTACAACTGTGGCCACTGCCAGAAAAATCAAAGGTGTTTTACTGTCGCCCAACCCACGTAACACAGAGGTGGTGCCATTAAATCCAAAGAACCCAACCATACCTACCATATAAATGTTAAAGTAGGTCACTGCCTGAGGCATCACATCATCACCAATGCCCAACAGTGTGAATATCTGTTTGCTAAAAGTGATGCCAATGATGGTGAGAATAATTCCGGCGCCAAACATAAACAGGTAGATGGTGCCGATGGCTTGTTTTACTTTATCAAGCCGGCGCGCTCCAAAATATTGACTAATAACAATGGTTGCACCACTTCCAATACCGATAATAAAGGCTATGAGCGTGTAAAAGAGAGGAAAGGATGCTCCAACGGCCGCGAGTGCTTCTGTTCCCAGATATTTTCCAACAATAATACTGTCTACAATATTATACAATTGTTGAAATAAGTTGCCTGCCACCATGGGCAAGGCAAATTTAAATATCAGCCCGGCTTCACTACCTGTTGTAAGATCCTTCATGAATTATATGGGGTTTCCCAACAATTGGGAATCTCTGTTTTGGATATTTCATACAAAGCAACGCATTTTTTGGCAAAAACAGGTCATGTTCAGGGTTCTTTTAGATTCTCGTTTTTTTTTAACATCGCGTAAAAATTTGGTCAAATTTTTGTGTAGTACCCGCTTGACATTGATTTTTGTTTTTGAATTTTCGGGGAGGTGGTGGATTTGTTTTTTTGAATCTGTTTTTCAATTACATTTGCAACATCCGCTTTTTTGTCAGTGCCCTCCCAAATTGCAATACTAACTTATTCTATTATCTTAAGCCTCAAATGATGCTAATTATGAGAATACTTGCCGGTTTTATTCTTTTCGTCGGATCGTTTGGCTATATGGAGTTGGCCGCACAAACAGCCATGCAACGCTATTTCCGCCCCTTTCTTTTACCCGAAACATGGTATGAACAAGCTGGTGCAACAAACTTTTACCATGAACTTTCTGCAGCGAGTGCCTATGCACGTGAGCCATTGCAACTTCGTGGTTCGGTCATTTCATTTTATCCGTCAGATTTCATTCTTTCGCCTCAGGTTCAAAGGGTTAACATTTCAATGGGGATGATTAGTAAAGGAACCTCCAGCCCTTTAAATCCCTATCGCTTAAACTTTCTAACCGCAAGGCAAAGCACCTATATGCCGCATAGCCTTCCGGTTATTTATAAAAAGGAGGAGCTTCCTAACCTGACTCAGATTGAGCGCTTTTATGCAAAAACAGCTTTTGACAGGTATCGCAATTTTATGCAGCATCCCGGAGGAGGGGATTCACTTCAGTCTGTTTTCAGGGATACATACTATACGCGTCAGGGATTAATGCGAAGGGTATTTTATGAGTCACCCGAATTGGTGCGATACGATTGGCATGAACTGCCCGATCCGCCAAGGGTATTCCGAAGCAGCGAAGGATTGGCACAGCGCTCTTCCCGTGAAAGCATCGAACGTTACTTCAGTACTGGAACAGTTCAGCGTCCGGATCGTTTGCAGAAAGTGGATGTGGTTAAGTCGCCCTGGAAGTTTTCAGGCACTGAGAATATTCAGTTTTCTCAGGCATATCTTCGCAACTGGGTACGTGGTGGACAAAACTCCATTGCACTGTTAAGCGACCTTCGTTTCAAAGCTACATATACCGATGAAAACACACAATGGGAAAACAATATAATCCATAAACTGGGTATCATTGCCAGTGAAGGCAGTAAATCACGCACCAATGACGATCTTCTGGATTTGTCCAGTAAATACGGTATCAATGCCAGCCAGAAATGGTTCTACAGTTTACTATTCAACTTCCGGACTCAGTTTTTCAACGGTTACCTGCGTAACGATTTAAACAAGGAGAATCCAATCTCTGCGTTTATGGCTCCCGCTTATTTCTCGCTCGCTGCCGGTATGGACTACAAAGAGAAGAACTTTACTTTAATGCTTTCGCCATTAACTTCGAGGCTCACCGTAGTGCTCGATACAGCGAAGGTTGACCAGCGGCGTTATAACATTCCGGATGATAAACGCTCAATTTTCCTCACGGGTGGATCGCTACAGAACAACTTTACCTGGAACCTGAGCAACGAGATTAAGCTTACTTCTGCTATGAACATTTTCTATGACTATTTTGCAAAGGATGAGAATATTCAGGCTGAGTGGGATATGATTCTGGATATGCGTATCAATGTGTTCCTGAGCACCAGAATTGTAAGTAACATCAGGTATTTCGAAAGTGAATCGAGTAAATTGCAAATCAGGGAGAGCTTGAGCATTGCTTTCAGGTATAATTTCTAACGTGTGATTCTCTCTTTAGGCGTGTTGGGATGTAATAATTTCTTATTTAACTTTTTATAACAGAAATTTCTGGCTCTTATATTTTTTCGGTCATATATTTGTTGTGAAAGAACGAGAGTTTTTTCATAGGTTTAGGTTAGGTTAATTAGGTTTAGGAAGAAAAGAGGCTTAAGATTCGGTAAAACGAATGCATTGAGCCTCTTTTTTTTGTTGGATTTTTTTCTTTAGCTATTGCAGTCATACGATTTTCACCGTCATCCACTATACGCCACTGCCTATTTTCTGATTTTTCTTTAATGATTCAGGAGTTCTGAAAATATTTTAAATAAGCAGGCGTTTGCTTTTATTTGTATTTGTTAATCTGTTTTAGGTTTTGGTTGGATTGTTTGGCATGTGGTTTGTTTATTTAATTACAAAGTTTTCTCATAGTTTAGGGTTAGGTTTGGTTAAATGAAAAGCCGCCCGATGATTTTATTCATCGGGCGGCTTTTTTTATCCTGGTATCCGTCTAAAACAAGATGTTTTAGGAAGTTACTTAGTTATTTATCCGCTTTCTTCTGGTAAGCACTTTTCTGCCATCACCCATTTCTGCCGCTTCTGCTTCCATTGCCTGAACCATCAAGGGCATTCCTTTAAACCGTGCTTTTTTGAAGGCTTTAAGCAGATGTTGCTCATGCTCAGCGCCAGCTTCAAAAATCGATACTTTTTTCTGGATATCAATTTTGCCGATGGCTATTTTACGGTCAGGTGTTTGTCTGTTGATGATGCTTATCAGCACATCCGGACGCATATCGTTTTTTGAACCAATGTTTATGCAATAACGTGTAAACCTTTCACCACGAATCCGTACTTCGGGCTTGCCGCCGCTTTGTCTGCGACTTTGCCCCGGTTGCTGATTCAAATCGGCTGCATTGCGATAATCGGCATGTAACCTGTTGAAGCTGAATGCGATGAATTTTTCAATTATCTCTTCTTTCGACAAATGGTTCAGATGTGCACCAATGGTATTGGCAAAATCGCTGATTTGGTAACCTTGGCAACGTGTTTCAGCCAAAGCTTCAAGGTAGTTCGACAAACGCTTTTCAAACACCTCATTGCCCGATGGAATTGGACGATGGGTAAATTTGTGGCCTGCCTGCTTTTCCAAAAAGGATAATCTCCTGGTTTCGGCTGGAGCCAAAATCGCAATCGAAACACCTTTCTTACCTGCTCTTCCGGTACGTCCGCTTCGGTGTATGTAGTTTTCCGGGTCGTCTGGCAAGTGGTAATGGATAACATGTGTGAGGTTGTCCACATCAAGACCTCTGGCTGCTACATCGGTTGCTACCAAAATCTGAAGACTGCGGTTTCTGAATCTTCCCATCACGTAATCCCGCTGCGCCTGCGACAGGTCGCCGTGAAGTGCGTCGGCGTTGTATCCGTCACCCATCAGGCGGTCTGCAATATCTTTGGTCTCCATACGTGTTCTGCAAAACACAATGCTATAGATGTCAGGGTTGATGTCCGCAATACGGCGAAGTGCCTGATAGCTGTTTTGTGGTGCGGTCACGCAATACTCATGACTGATATCGGCATTGCTCACGTTTTGGCGGCTCACCGAAATGGTTGCCGGCTTATTCATGTGCTTGCCTGCCATCCGGTTGATATCGGGGGGCATGGTAGCCGAAAAGAGTAACGTCTGCTTAGTAGAAGGTGTTTGCTCTAAAATGGCATCCATCTCCTCTTTAAAGCCCATCTTGAGCATCTCATCTGCTTCATCCAGAACCAGAAAGCGGATGTTTGATAAGTTTAGTTTATCTCTTTTAATGAGGTCATTTACACGGCCAGGTGTGCCAACAACTATGTCACACTTCTTTTTAATAGCAATGATTTGCTGATAAATTGGCGCACCGCCATAAACCGGAACAACAGTTATCGGAAGTGTTCCGGTAAAGTTTTTTAAGTCGTTGGTTATTTGAAGGCACAATTCACGCGTGGGGCACAGAATGATGGTCTGAATGCCTTTTGAATTGGTATCCATTTTATGGAGCAGGGGCAACCCGAAAGCTGCAGTTTTGCCAGTCCCGGTCTGCGCCATTGCCACCAGGTCTTCATCTGATTCAAGAAGAAAAGGGATGGTTTTGGATTGAATAGGGGTAGGCGCAATGAATCCAAGTTTTTGAATGGATTCAAGAATTTCGGGCTTTAGCCCGGTTTCTGAAAATGTTTGCATGTAAAAAAATGAGTTAAATAAACCAGGCAGGGATTATTGTCTCCTGACTGTAAGCCCGGTCTCGCCATCTGATATTTTATTTCCGGGTAGATAAGTTACCATGACCGGGAGTGTGGTCTGCTCCGGAAAAATCAGAGTGCAAAAGTACTGACTATTTATTTAATAATGCACATTGTTTATGCTAATTGTCTGAGATTTATGTTTTTTTTGCATCTTTGAAGAAAAAAATGGGGAAAAGGCATACAACCTATTTTAAAAAGGCATATCTTTGACCGTAACAGACCAGAACACATCTATGACGTCCAAAAAAAGAGTTTTTAAGTTTAATCTAGATGCCGGCGGGGATATACCTAAGTTTAGGCAACTTATTGATTCAGTGAATAATGCCATCTCAGAAAAACGGCTTAATATTGGTGATCACCTGCCATCTGTAAATCAGGTTTGCAAGGATTATAGTTTGAGTCGCGACACTGTTTTTAAGGCATATTCCATACTTAAAGAACAAGGCGTAATAGATTCGGTTCCTAATAAAGGCTATTTTATCGCCAAAGAAGTTAGGCGTGTATTTCTCTTTTTGGATACGTTTAAGGCATATAAGGAGGTTTTGTACGACTCATTTACAAAGAATCTTCCAAGGAATATTCTTGTTGATCTCCATTTTCACCACTATAACCCTGAGGTTTTCCGTAAGCAGATAGAGGAGAGCATCGGAAAGTATTCAAAGTATGTGATTATGCCATTCGACCATCCGGGGATGGAGCAGATACTCGGCCTTATCCCTCGCGACAAGCTTTTGGTTATAGATTGGAATATTCACTCAGAGACCGCTGACAACTTGCTTTATCAGGATTTTGGACAGTCTGTATATGATGGATTGGAAGATGTATGTCATCTGTTGGGAAAATACCGGGAGTTCGTTTTTCTTTATCCGGAATTTACCAATCACCCAATGGAGTCGGTGCACTTTTTCGAGAAGTTTTGTTTGAAGCACAATATAAAATATAGTGTGTTAAATGATTCCAGTAACTTTGACGTAAGGGCTGGAGTGGCGTATCTTAGTGTAAGTGACAGGATGCTGGGACGTTTTCTGGAGCAATGTCGCGAAAAGAAGCTGGAACCAGGCCGAGATACTGGTATCGTTTCTTACAATGAAACGCCAATGAAAAAGTTTATTTATAAAGGTATTACCGTTATATCTACCGATTTTCAGACGATGGGGCGGAAGGCGGCCGAGTTTGTATCCAATGATATGTCGATGCAGATTTGCGTTCCTACTAAAGTGTATGTGCGCGAATCCTTATAAGATACTGTTTGAACTCTGTCATTATTTCTGATATGAACACAATGGTGGATGGCAACTGAATGTGGAAGTGATAAATAGTCAGAATCTTTTATGGAGCTCATGCGGAAACCAATATTTAGTTATAATTTTTAACCAGAACAGAACAGACTAAAGATTATGTACACCTTAGGAATAGACGTGGGAAGCTCGTCGGTAAAAGTTAGCCTGTTAAAGGTTTCAGATGGCAGTTGCGCTGCTTCAGCGTTTTACCCGTCTGAAGAGATGCCCATACAGGCAGTAAAGGCCGGTTGGGCCGAACAATCTCCTGCTTTATGGTGGGACAACATGAAAAATGCCCTGGCCGATGTTCTTAAAAGGGCTGCGGTAGACAAGAACCTGATTAAAGCCATTGGTATTTCATATCAGATGCACGGTCTTGTGGCTCTCGATAAGAACGGCAATGTGGTGCGGCCATCCATAATCTGGTGCGACAGCCGGGCTGTTGAAATCGGTGATAAGGCGTTTAAAGAGTTGGGTGCCGATTACTGTCTTAACAACTGCCTGAACTCACCAGGAAACTTCACTGCCTCCAAACTCAAATGGGTTAAGGAGAATGAGCCTGAGCTATTTGCTACCATTTATAAAATCATGCTTCCGGGTGACTATATCGCCTATAAGCTTACCGGAGTTATGCAGACCACTGTTTCAGGTCTCACCGAGGGTATTATGTGGGATTTCAAAAATGAATCTGTAGCTGGCGATTTGTTTGACTATTATGGTTTCTCAAAGGATTTGATACCTGAGATTGTACCCACTTTTGCTGAACAATCGCATGTAAATGCAGCGGTTGCTGCCGAGCTCGGACTTCCGGCAGGCATCCCCGTAAGCTACAGAGCCGGTGACCAGCCCAACAATGCTTTTTCACTCAATGTGCTTGAGCCAGGTGAAGTTGCTGCAACAGCAGGTACTTCCGGAGTTGTATATGGTGTGAATGATCGTCTTGCTCGTGATGAGCAGTCGCGGGTTAATACTTTTGCACACGTAAATCACACCGCTGAAGCCAAACGTCTTGGCGTATTGCTGTGTATCAACGGCACAGGCATTCTCAATTCCTGGCTCCGTCGTAATGTGGCTGCAAATCTTGGTTATGTTGAAATGAACGATGTGGCCATGAAGGCTCCTGTTGGTGCTGGTGGTGTTTTGATTTATCCTTTCGGAAATGGTGCAGAACGTGTACTTGGTAACGCCAATCCTGGTGCTGCAATCAAAGGTTTAAGCTTCAATGTGCATAACCAGTCGCATATTTTGCGTGCCGCTCAGGAAGGGATTGCATACAGTTTCCGTTATGGTGTTGACGTAATGGGTGAAATGGGTATTAAGGCTGAAGTGGTTCGCGCCGGTAAAGCCAATATGTTCCTCAGCCCGCTCTTCCGCCAGACAATGGCCAACGTGCTCAATGCACGCATCGAGTTGTACGATACTGATGGCGCTTTGGGTGCTGCCCGTGGCGCTGCTCTTGGAGCCGGTATTTATAAATCGGCTGCCGAAACATTTGCAACGCTAAAATGTCTTGAAACCATTGAACCCAATGGCGATAAGGCTGCTGTTAATGAAACATACGAGAGTTGGAAAAAACAACTGAATTTTTAATAGGTAATAATTTTAATTATGAGTGTAGTATTAGGAAACAAAGAGTATTTCCCCGGAATTGGAGAAATTAAGTATGAAGGCCGTGATTCTAAAAATCCTATGGCTTTTAAATGGTACAATCCCGAGCAGGTGATTGCAGGTAAAACCATGAAAGAACACTTGCGTTTTGCAGTTTCTTACTGGCATACTTTCTGTGGCGAAGGTGGTGACCCATTTGGTCCCGGAACAAAGAACTACCCATGGAACAATGGTACCGACGCTGTATCTGCTGCCAAAAACAAAATGGACGCTGCTTTCGAATTCTTTACCAAGCTGGGTGTTCCCTACTATTGCTTCCACGACATCGACCTTGTGAACGAAGGCGCTTCTTTAGCTGAGTATGAGAAAAATCTTCAGGCTATTGTTGACTTTGCTAAAGGCAAACAAGCTGAATCTGGTGTGAAATTGTTGTGGGGTACTGCCAACGTATTCAGCAATCCACGTTATATGAACGGCGCTTCTACCAACCCTGATTTTGCTGCTTTGGCTTATGCCGGTGCGCAGGTTAAGAATGCCATTGATGCAACCATCGCGCTAGGTGGCGAAGGGTACGTATTCTGGGGTGGACGCGAAGGTTATATGAGCCTTTTAAACACCAACATGAAGCGTGAACTCGAGCACATGGGACGTTTCCTTACTATAGCTCGTGACTATGCTCGCTCACAAGGCTTCAAAGGTTGTTTCTACATTGAACCAAAACCAATGGAACCCACCAAGCATCAGTACGATTTCGATTCAGCTACTGTAATCGGATTCCTTCGTCAATTCGGTCTTGACAAAGATTTTAAAGTAAACATTGAAGTGAACCATGCTACTTTGGCAAACCATACCTTCCAGCACGAGTTGCAGGTTGCTGTTGATGCCGATATGCTTGGTTCAATTGATGCCAACCGCGGTGACTACCAAAACGGATGGGATACCGACCAGTTCCCAATGAACATTCAGGAGACTGTTGAAGCGATGTTGGTTATTCATGAGGCTGGTGGTTTCAAAACCGGTGGTATCAACTTTGATGCTAAAACACGTCGTAACTCTACCGACCTGGAGGATATCTTCATTGCTCACATTGGCGGTATGGATACCTTTGCACGTTCACTCGTTATTGCTGACAACATCCTTAACAATTCTGATTACAAGAAAATGCGTGCTGCCCGTTATGCCTCGTTCGATAGCGGAAAAGGTGCTGAGTACGAAGCTGGTAAACTTACACTTGCTGACCTGCGCAACATTGCTGCAGCCAATGGCGAGCCTAAGCAAATCAGCGGTAAACAAGAGCTTTACGAGCAATTGCTTAACATGTATATTTAATCATTGTCGTTTCACGATAATTGAAAATTACATTATATTTAAATGCCGGGAGTCCAGAAATGGATTCCCGGTATTACTTGTTTTTAGGATATTGCATATTCCCTTTACCACCTTTTACCAATGAGGCTTCAATTTTTCTTAAAGTTTTAGCCTCAAAAAAATCAATCTAAAATTAAAATCTACGCGAATGAAGAATGGTCAGAACAAATTTTATGTGATTGGCTTAACACTGGTCGCCACGCTGGGTGGATTGCTGTTTGGATACGATACGGCAGTTATTTCAGGCACGGTGGGCTCGTTGAACCAGTTTTTTATTGCACCACAAGGGTTATCCGAAACGGCTGCCAACTCGCTATTGGGTTTTCTGGTGTCGAGTGCTTTAATTGGCTGCATTGTAGGCGGTCTGATTGGTGGTATTGTAAGTTTGAAGCTAGGGCGTAAGCGCGGATTGATACTCGCGGCGCTGTTGTTTTTCTTCTCTGCTATGGGTTCGGCAATGCCGGAGATGGGTTTTAAACCCATTGGCGAAGGCGATTTCGCTTTTTTCTGGCATTTTGTTATTTACCGGTTTATTGGTGGTGTAGGCGTGGGGCTTGCCAGTATGTTATCGCCCATGTACATTGCCGAGATTGCACCTGCTAAAATACGGGGGCGCCTGGTGTCTTTCAACCAGTTTGCCATTATTTTTGGTATGTTGGTGGTTTATTTTGTTAATTACGGCATTGCCCTGCAAGGTGATGATTCGTGGTTGAATACCATCGGATGGAGATGGATGTTTGCCTCAGAGATGATTCCCGCCGGCTTGTTCCTTGTTCTTTTGTTTTTTGTGCCTGAAACGCCACGTTATCTGGTGCTTACAGGCAAGGAAAGTAAAGCACTTGGTATTTTAGAGAAGGTGAATGGCAGCATCAAGGCGCCTGAAATTTTGGCTGATATCAAAAACACCATCGTGAGCCACTCCGGAAAACTGCTTTCTTATGGTTCGTTGATTATTGTTGTAGGTATTTTTCTTTCGGTATTTCAGCAATTTGTTGGTATCAACGTGGTGCTGTATTATGCCCCTGAGATATTTAAAAACATGGGATCTGGTACCGATACGGCCTTGTTGCAGACCATTATTGTCGGAGCCATAAACCTCTCCTTTACCGTAGTTGCCATTCTTAGTGTAGATAAGTTTGGCCGTAAGCCGCTGATGATTATTGGCGCAGGGGGAATGGCATTCTTTATGTTTGCATTGGGATTTTCATTCTATTTCCAAACAATGGGACTCGGTGCATTGATATTTATGTTAGGATATGTGGCCTGTTTTGCTGTGAGCTGGGGACCTGTGGTTTGGGTATTGCTGTCTGAGATATTCCCCAACCGCATTCGCGGACGTGCGATGGCTGTAGCCGTGGCTGCTCAGTGGATTGCCAACTATTTGGTGTCGTGGAGTTTCCCAATGATGGACAAAAGTACTTTCCTGATTGAACGTTTCAACAACGGATTTGCTTATTGGATCTATGGTGTAATGGGCATCGTAGCTGCTGTCTTCGTTTGGAAAATGGTTCCTGAAACCAAAGGTAAAACACTCGAAGAGATGGAAGCACTCTGGAAGAAATAATTCAGATTTAGAATATTACAACCGGAACTTGTCAGACAGGTTCCGGTTTTTTTTTATCCATAATGCATTGACACTTTCACAAACCTGCCTAAATTAGTATTACCATAGGTGATACAAAAAAAATGATAGAACACAAGTTTGCCATTATTGGATTGGGGCAGTTTGGCGGAGCCATTGCCCGTACGTTGGCGCAGCGTGGTGCCGAAGTTCTCGCCATCGACCAGGATGAGCGGCATGTGGATGAGATTGCCGATAGCGTGGCCAATGCAATTGCACTTGACGCAACCGACAAAAAAGCTTTGCTCTCGGTTGATATTACCAGCTTTGATGCCGTGGTTGTAGCCATTGGTGAAGACTTTGAACAGCTTTTGTTAACAACTACTTTGCTGATGGAGTTGGGCGTGAAGCGCATCATTGCAAGAGCTCGTGGGCGAAACCAGAAAATCATACTTCAAAAAATTGGGGTAGAAGAGATATTGTCGCCCGAGGATGAGGTGGGGGCAGCAGTGGCTGAAAAATTGGTTAATCCATCCATTATCTCTTATCTGGAACTTCCTGATGCGTATTCTATTATGGAAATTATCTGTCCGCCAGCCATTTCCGGCTGTAAACTTTCCGATATTGACCTGCGCCGCCGTTACCACATCAATCTCATTACCATAAAGAAAGTATCAACCGTTAACGAGAGTGGTTTTATAAAGAAAGTTGGTCGTATTGCAGGTATTCCGCATGGCGAAACTGTTGTGGAAGGGGATGATTTTTTGGTGCTGTTTGGCAAACGTACCGATTTGGAGCGTTTCATTAAGGTAAATCAGTAGTATGGATAGGCGAAGATTTTATGAGCGAATAAATCTATTTGTTTACGACAATCGCGAAAGCGCCTTACGTTTTATCAATCGGTTATCCTGGTTGTTCTGGATTGCCGGTGTTGCAATTGTCACTTATTTTCAGGGCTTCTCTCACCAAATTTATGGTTATACACTACTCTTATGGGCATTCTGGCGTGTTTTGGATTTCTTTATTCTACGTTTTGTCCTTCGGATGTTTCTTAGTTTATCGCTTAAGCAGTTTCTAAGAGACAGCCGCACAGAGAAATGGATTGTTTTACTGCTATTATTTGATCATCTTTTTTATTGGATTAGCGGCATTAATTTTTTCACCGGGGTATTACCTTTTATTGATATTGGAATCTATTTTGGGTTTTTGCAGCTGCTTTTTGGGTTTTTGCTTTTCGCAGAAATTGGCACTTTGGTATTCGAATCGTCTAAATTAAAGCTGAACCCCGCGCTTTTGCTAGCCCTCTCTTTTATTTTCTTGATAGTGGCAGGCGCTCTGTTTTTGCATCTTCCGGAAATGACTATTACGGGGCGTATATCATGGATTGATGCGTTTTTCACCTCTACCAGTGCCAGTTGTGTTACCGGACTCAGCGTGCTTAATACCGGTTCAGAATTTACCTTTAAAGGGCAGATGGTGATATTGGTGTTGATTTTCATCGGCGGATTAAACATGCTTACCATTGCCACATTTATCGGTAGTTTATACCATAAAACAGGCAGTTTACATGCCGCGGGCGTAATCAAAGGCTTTCTTGATTCTGATCAATCGGCTAATTTGCATGCCATTCTTCGTAATGTGATACTTTACGCCGTGGTGATTCAAGTATTTGGTGTGATATTGATTTTTTTTAGTTGGGGCAATGGATATCCGTTCAATAATGTTTCAGATAGGCTCTACTATTCAGTTTTTCATGCCATTTCAGCATTCAACAATGCCGGCTTTTCACTCTTTACTGATGGATTTTATGATGATTCGCTTCGTTATAACTACACATTGCATCTATCAGTTGCCTTGTTGATAATTGTTGGTGGAATCGGTTTTTTGGTGCTTCAGGATGTGTTTGCTTTTAACAACCGTATGGAGCGTAAAACACAATCCTGGAAGAAGTTGTTGGTGAATACCCGCCTTGTGTTGTATGTAACTCTGATACTACTAATTGGAGGAACGGTAATGTTCATGCTTTTCGAGTATCGTAATACACTAAATGAGCACTCTTTTTCGGGCAAATTGGTCACCGCATTTTTCCAGTCTGTCACCACACGAACAGCCGGTTTCAATACAGTTGACTTCTCCTCGATATCCGGACCAACGCTACTGGTTTGTCTCTTGTTAATGTTCGTTGGCGCCTCCCCAGGGTCAACAGGTGGTGGCATTAAAACAACTACCATCGCAGTGGCTTTTAAGGCGGCATGGGCCAATCTTCGCGGACGTGAGCATGTGGAGTTTTTTCAACGCAACATACCCTGGGCTTACGTCAACAAAACCTATGCGGTATTGATAAGTGCATTCTCTCTGTTGCTCTTATTTACTCTCTTGATGGCTGGTATTGAACGCGATTTCCCGCTTCGTGATATTGTTTTTGAGGTGGTGTCAGCATTTGGAACTGTTGGTCTTTCCATGGGTATTACCCCTGACCTTTCTGATGGTGGTAAACTCATTCTCATATTTGCTATGTACGTGGGGCGTATTGGGAGTCTTACTCTCGGGCTTGCGCTCACGCGCAAGATTCTTTATACCAAATATCGATATCCTGATACCCGGCTGATGATTGGGTAAGCAAGCGGGAGGTTTCTGGTTGGGCGCTTAAAATGAGCGCTTTGATAATGGTCTTAACTGTTGCCACAAACATTTTTCGGTGCATACTAAAACTTACTCTGTCAGGTAGTTTATATGTTTTTGAGTGGGGTTAAAATGTATATTTTAGTTGATTGGTGTCGGGTTAAAATTTAATACTAAACAATGAAGTCTTTATTCATGAAGCTTCAGAGAGTTTTAAGCTTCAATGGGGCTTTCTTTCCGCCTCAAGGAATTTCCGTTAAGAAAATCAATTTTATCGTCGTCAGAAATTCGGACTGTTTTAGCGTAGCGAGTTTCTGAATTTTAGACAATAGGCTTGATTTTTAGTAGATTACTTGCAACGGCGGCATTTTTTGTTTACTTTTTTTTGCTGTAGAAAAAAAGTAAAAGCCCGTGCGGCTATAGCACTTAAAAGAAGGTTAGTTTTTTTCCGGACTATGATAATTTTAGTTTAAGTATTACTCTTGTAAAAAATCGGAAATCTCTATCTTAACAATCAAAAGTTCGTGATGCACAAACCTTTTGAATGAAATGTTAAGTTATTTATCTTAGCATATTGTTTGATTCAAACAACTGAACTGCTAAGAAGTTACCACAACTGGCAATATCTTTGCCTGCCTTGTGTTTTTTCAATCAATAAATTGATAAAAAGATATGTTAATTATACTGTCACCTGCCAAAACGCTTGATTTTGATAGCAAAAGGCCCAAAGTGGAATCCACTGATATTCGCTTCCCTATGGAATCTCAGACGTTGGCATCCCTTCTTAAAATGAATAGCCCCGATGAGTTGGCTCAATTGATGCGTATCAGCAGTCAACTCGCAAATTTAAATGCCGAACGCTATTTTCAATGGAAGTGGCCATTCGCAAAAGATGATACACGTCCGGCTCTCTTTGCCTTTAAAGGCGATGTTTACACCGGATTGGATGCTTTCTCGATGGAGATGGATACCATCCGTTACACCCAAACACATGTTCGTATTTTATCAGGATTATATGGCCTTTTGAGGCCTCTGGATGCCATAATGCCCTACCGGTTAGAAATGGGTACCCGCTTAACAACCGATAAAGGTGACGATTTGTATCATTTCTGGGGAAATGAAATTACCCGATTGCTTAATGAAGATATGAAGCAGGCGGGACAAACTGTTTTGGTTAATCTTGCCAGTCAGGAGTATTTTAAGTCGTTAAATGAGAAGTTGCTGGATGCTAAAGTTGTAACGCCTGTGTTTAAAGATTACAAAAATGGAGACTATAAAATAATCAGTTTTTTTGCCAAGAAAGCACGCGGCATGATGACACGTTTCATAGTCGAAAACCGGTTATCCAATCCCGAAGATATAAAAGCGTTTGATATGGATGGCTATCATTTCAACAACGAGATGAGCAAGAATAGCCAAATGGTTTTCACACGCAGATGATACATCATTAGGCTGATAGCTGT
>NZ_KI912105.1:3666569-3671263 GCF_000517065.1 Alkaliflexus imshenetskii DSM 15055
TTCTAGTCTTTTGTTGTATGGGTTAGGAATGTGTGAGCTCCCCATTATTAGGACAGCATTAAATTATAATTTTTTCCTCTGACCTTATTTAACCAAGTGTAGTATTTTTTCCTTCATAATCCCCTCCCATAGGAACAGAGGGGTTGTGAAGGGAAAAATACGGAGGTTCACAATTACGTTGCTTTTGTGCATGTTTTTGTGCATAGTGCAAAGGGCTAATCCCACCTAATGCATCATGCGGCCGGCAGCGGTTGTAATCATCGACCCAGTCTGATACAATTGTTCTGGCTTGGTCAAGCGAGTCAAACAAATATGCATCAAAAACTCCTCGACGAAAAGTTCCATTGAACCTTTCAATGAGTGAGTTTTGTGTAGGCTTACCTGGTTGAATGTAAACTGTTTCTATTTCATTCATTTCTGCCCAATCTTTTAATTGCTGGGCAATAAACTCTGGGCCATTATCCATTCGTATGCGTTTGGGTTTCCCCTTGCGATGAATCAGATGATTCAAAACATATATTACTCTATTACTCTTTATAGAGTGGTCTATTTCTACATGAAGAGCCTCACGATTAAAATCGTCCATTACATTAAAGGCCTTTATCTTTCGACCATTAACAAGGGCATCGTGCATAAAATCTATCGACCAGGTATCATTGGGCTGGTCGGGGATTTCTAACGGTCGTTGCACTCTTGCAGGCAAACGTTTTTTAGTCTTACGTCTAATATTTAAGCCCTTCATACAATATACACGATAAACTCTTTTATGATTCCAAGGTTTTCCGGCCATACGAAAACGCTCATACGCTTTCCAGAATCCTTCAGTAGGATGAGCTTGCATTTGCTCATCTAAGGCTTGAATTAATTCTGAATCGTCCTTTTTTAACTGGTAATAGTATACTGAACGACTTATTCCTATAACGCGGCACGCCCTGCCAATGCTCGCTTCTAAATCACAACTAAGCTCATGAACAATATCGCGTTTTATGCAGGGCTTTAAAGCTTTTTTTCGATAATCTCACGAGCTATCTTTAAATCCAAGGCCAGTTCAGTATACATCATTTTAAGCTTCCGGTTCTCTTCCTCTAGCTCCTTTAAACGTTTTAACTCAGAAGCCTCCAATCCGCCATAGCGTTGACGCCATTTATAAAAGGATGCTTGACTAACGCCATGTTCCCGAATGATTTCTGGTACGCTCTTTCCCTTTTCAAATTCTTTTAGGATAGAGGCGATTTGTTCTGGTGTGAATCTTTTCTTTTTCATAATTACAGCTTAAATCTAGTATTTAATTTTCTATTTTTAAACTGTCCCGTTTTTAGGGGAGCTTACAATGGAATAAGAACTAAGAAGATTTCGGAAAAAGAAGAAGACCCTACTGCTGATAAGAATAGGAAAGCTTTGGTTGAATTTGTTCAATGTTATATTGTTTTTGCACAAAAGTTAATTGATGCAAATATAGAATCTTTACATTTACTTGCAAAAAGTGGTCTTCCTGCCCTTATTGAGAACTATTCGAATCTTTCTTGGTACCAATCCAATATTCAGAAAATCATTCGTGATTTTGTTTTACAGCAAAATATAGTAAAGACTTGTTCTGGTGATTTTATTAAAATTGGACAAGCTAAATTTCCAAACATTGAACTTTATAACAATGCAGACTTTTATTCATTGGTATCAAGACTTCTACCAACGAAAGTTCCTGTAGAGGAAAGTATTCTTTATTGGGAGGAAGTTATTGCACAAGAAACAGAACATTGGTTAGAAGAAATCACAATAGATGAAGAAGGTTTATTAAAAATAATGCAAGACAATATTGACATTAACAGTGAATTGTCGTTTGATTGGTTAAAAGACCTTTATAAATACCTTGACTTAAATAAATTAAATTCTTTAGGAGAAGAATATCCAATCTATTTAAATGAAGCAAATCAATTTTGCCTGCGTGACGATTTAACTATTCATCCTATTATTGACAATGAATTTAAATTTGTTTCCAAAGGTTTAGGTCGGTGTTTAGATGAAGAATTTCTAAATAGAAAATTGGGGCAAGTTTCAGCTATAAAAGCTTTTGATTTATCAGAGTTCTATAATCATTTAAATAAGGATTTGATTAGTGACCTCAAAGTAGAATCTGCAACCACTGAACAGATAAAAGCAGTTTTTCATGTATGTTGTTTATTTAGAAGTGACAAAGCATACAGAAGAGAAAAATGGTTTGCAATTATCAACCAGCTTTTACCTGGATTTGCACCTGAAAGGAAAATGGTTTCAGTAGATTATGAGAATTATTGGCGTTCAGCAGAATTTTGGAGTATTAAGTATATTTGTCATCTTATTGAAACCTCTCAAAAACCCACTAATTTTACTACAAAATATTTTGAAGGGCATACAGATTCTTGTTTTACGTGGCTGAATGATTTACTCTCTTTTATTTTCTCTCTTAATGATGATAACAGGGAGGTTATACTAAAACGTAGTATAATTCCCACCCAATCTGATGAGTTCAGACCTTATGAAGATTATGTCTTTGCAGAAAATGACCCAAAATATTTTGATGATTCCATTAAAAATATATACCGTGATTATACTGGAAAAGGTGAGCCAAGACGTTTTATTGTTGATAATCGAATAAACTTTGATGGTCTAAAATCTAAAGAAGTTGAAGTTCTTACGAAGGAAATTGACAAGCTTTTCAATGACCAAAATATTGAAATTAAAGTAAAGAAAGGAGGCACACATAATGAAATGTTCCTTCAATTAAATAACTGGTTCGAACAATTTTCAAACGCAAATGCTTACTTGCCAACATTTTCAACAAAAAGAGCAACTCTTTATGTACTTGCACTTGGTGAAGGATTTAGTAAGCAAATTATGGATATCCAAAATTCAGGTAAATCAATTGAAGATATTACTGAATTAGCTAAAATACAATTGAGTCCGCAGGAAATGAAATTATTTGAAAATGCAGCAAAAGAATTGGGTACAGATAAATTACTAGCGAAGGCTAAAGAAATGCTTGAAGCAAAAGAACAAATTGAACGTTGGAAAACTATTGGAAAAGCAGCAGAAACAGCATTCAAAAAAGCTCTAGAATTAGTAGAACCTACATTTGAAATTCTTAATCCAGATATTGGTAAAGATTTTGTAATTAAAGCAAATGGTAAAGAATATGCAATTGAAATTAAAAGTGTAGAAGCTTTAAAAGGTAATGTTAATATGTCCCTACTTCAAGGAAAAACCGCTGTAATTGAAAGGGATTGTTATGCTTTGTCTGTACTGACAAGACCAGAGGGAGAACAACAAGTTGATGCAGAATATTATATAAAAACTTCAAAGTTCGTTCCTGATATTGGGTATCAAATTGGTGATACTATTGATAATTGGTATTTAGGTTTGAAGAATCTTGATACTCAAGCAGAGTTAAAAGTTGCCTTAGAAGAAAAGACGGAGTCTTTATATATTAGCAGGAACATATGGAAAAATGAAATCTCATTTGACCAGTTTATGGTATTATTAAATAAATACTTTTCAATAAATGATTAAAATGCCTACCCTTCGCATCCATACACATTGCCAAGTCGCTCAAAAAGCTGACACGCAAACCAAAACTTGTCAAAGAGTATGGCTGCCCCATCGCATGGACAGACTGTGGAGAATAAAGTCGAGTAGGTAAAGGGGAATCTCACCCCTAAACCTCTCACAGAACCGTACGTGACAGTCTCCCGTCATACGGCTCTTCCCGCCCAAGTCGCTATGGACGAAAACCATACTGCCAATGCACAAACGTGTTAGGATACTGTCTGGCTACATTGCACAGCCATCTAAAAGCATGTGTTTTGATTTTCTTCCTGAACCTTCGGTATTTGTTCCTTACCCACATCATAAGACGATAATTTAGAACCCTGAAAACCTTGCGCATCTCGGAAAACCTGAACTTCCCATAGTAATTTATCCAGCCTCGTATCTTGGGCTCAAGCAGTATGGCAATGTCATGTATAGAGAATTGCACCATGCGGTGAATTTTCAACTTATACAGGGTTTGACCTATACGCTTTCGCCGTTTGTTACTTATAGCCGGGGTAAAGCTTAAATGGGCTTTTCGCCCCTTATCCTTTATCCATCTTGGCTTAAAGGTAAAGCCCAAAAAATCAAATTGGACATATTTGGGCTTAAATGGGGGGTGGTTTTTCTGATTGCGCTTACAGTAAACAATATTGGATTTCTCCTGCTTGATTTCCAGTTTACACCGTTGCATCCGTTGTTTTACCGCTGCCAATACATTTAAGGCCTCTTTGAAATGCTTGCAATGGATGATAATATCATCGGCATAACGTTCATAGGCACAGTTGGGAAAAGTTTCCTCGAACCATGTGTCAAAGGCAAAATGCAAAAATATATTTGCCAACAAGGGAGATATTACACCCCCTTGTGGCGTGCCTTTGCCTTGCTTGGGTTCGATGCTTCCATCCCGCTTTTGTATCGGCGCATCGAGCCAGCGTTTCACATACATCAGAATGTGTTTGGATGTCGTGTACCGCTTAACTGCCCTTATAAGTAGCCGATGGTCAATGTTGTCGAAGAAACCTTTGATATCAAGGTCAATTGCCCAGTTATACTTTTGGCAGTTGGCCTGACATTGAGCTACCGCCATGTGCTGGCTCTTTTGGGACGATACCCAAACGAGTTGGCACTGA
>NZ_KI912105.1:3671363-3721540 GCF_000517065.1 Alkaliflexus imshenetskii DSM 15055
CAGACATCCTATAATGCAGGTAATTTGATATCCTTGTCGCAAGCACACGTCCGAACACCTGCTTTTGACCAATAGTGTAGTTATTCACGACACCTCTACGATGGTTCAATCGCTACTCATTCGTCTCCAGTAGTCTATACCTGATAAAGTCGGCCGTACAACTGACCCCTTTACCGTTTCCATGACGCTCAGTACCGTCCTCTTGAAAAGGCAGCACCTCATGGTGGTTTGGCAAATCCTCCTGCAAGGCCTTTGCCGAGAGACCATATCGAAGTAAAAACTCCAATACCCTCTCATCTTGATTGCAGTTATGTTACTCAAATTCAAAGAACATTTCTTAAATTGTATCCCTGAGTAACGACAGGACACACGCACGAAAACACAACATCGTGTATAGTGCATTTGGCGGATAGTGCTAATTTCAAGGTTGTTACATCTAATAAACTTTGTAGCGGTTTGAAAGGTTTGTGCTTCGAATCGCCAAACGACACCATACACGTAACCGTTGGCGTTCATTAAGCGCCAAAAATACGAATCCCCTCTCTGTTAATAGTTCTTTTCCTTATATTTGATATTCAATAATATACCCTATTTTATGCCTGAAAATCAAAACATTGAATGGAAAGAATCATGGAAAGACGAATATCTGAAATGGATTTGTGGGTTCGCAAATGCACAAGGGGGAAAATTAATCATTGGAAAAAGTGATAACGGAAGAACAGTTGGTATTGAGAACTCAAAAAAACTGCTCGAAGATATCCCAAACAAAATCCAAAGCCAATTAGGAATAATCTGTGATGTAAATCTTTTCGAAGAAAACTCAAATGTAATAATTGAGATTGTTGTAAAACCATATGACAATGCTATCTCATATCAAGGAAAATATTATTATCGAAGTGGAAGTACAAAACAGGAACTAAAGGGAAAGGCTTTAAATGATTTTCTCTTAAAGAAATCAGGCAAAACATGGGATGATGTTATAGAGAATAGAGCAACCCTTGATGATATTGACCCAAATGCAATTGAGGCATTTATTAAAGCTGCTGTGATTAGCAAGAGAATGCCATTTATTGAAAGCGAAACAAATACAGAAATAGTTCTTGACAATCTATTATTGAGAGAAAACGGATTAATAAAACGCTCAGCAATAGTTTTGTTCGGCAAGAATCCTTGCAAATTTTACATAAACGCATTCGTGAAAATTGGACGTTTCGGAAAAACGGATGATGATTTGATTTTTCAGGAAGTAGTTGAAGGAAATGCATTCCAAATTGCAGATAAAACACTTGAAATTCTTGACAAAAAATTCCTGATTTCTCCTATTTCATATGATGGATTACACCGAATCGAAAAATGGGAATACCCATATAAGGCAGTAAGAGAGACGATTATTAACGCAATAGTTCATCGTGACTATTTTGGAGCTCCAGTTCAAATTAGTGTGTATGACGACAAGATAATGATTTGGAATGAAGGAAAACTTCCAGAAGGCTTCTCAATTGAAGATTTAAAGAAAAAACACACATCAAGACCTTACAATCCAACAATTGCAAGTGTATTCTTTAAAGGAGGTTTAATTGAGGCATGGGGAAGAGGAACAATCAATATCATTAGTGAGTGTCTTAAAGCAGGACTCCCAGAACCTTCTTTCGAATCAGAATTTGGAGGCATTTTTGTTAAACTCTTTAAACCGTACACTGAAAAACATTTGATTGAAAAAGGCTTGAATGAAAGGCAGATTAAAGCTGTTTTTTATTGTAAAGAAAATGAATTTATTACGAATGGTATTTACCAATCAATAAGTGAAATCTCAGAAAGAACAGCTACACGTGATTTAGAGTTTTTAACTGAAATTGGTGTGTTTGAAAAAGTAGGAGAAAAGAAGGGAACAAAATATAAACTTATCCGTGTCTGACAATTGGCGGATAAATGGCGGATAAAAACATGTTTTGGCGGAAATATGACGGAAATAATTAGCGAAACGCCAAGATTTTGTTATGTCAGTTTTGCAGATAGTTCCACGTTTTTAGATGGTTTCGAGTGTGCAAAACCGCCACATACAAATCACCGATGGCGGCATGACCTGTCCCGCAAATCTGCTACTGTTGGGCATACCAGGAACGTTTACGGCCAATTTTGAAGTTACCAACGCGCCTTCACCTAGGCATACGATACGCAGTGAGGCATGCAGACAAAACCATTCGGCAACACTGATACAATTGATTATGAAAGAGCTTACAGAATCATCACGAAGACACTGAATAAGCATGAAAATAGAAAAAATCACCGAAAATAAGAAACAGTTTCTTGACTTATTGTTGTTGGCCGATGAGCAGGAAAATATGATTGACAAGTATTTGTTGAGTGGAGATTTGTTTGCTTTATATGATGATGATTTGAAAAGTGTCTGCGTTGTGGTACCCATAGATAGCGAAAACTGTGAGTTGAAAAACATAGCCACATACGCAAAATATCAAGGTAAAGGGTACGCAAGCGCATTGGTAAATTACATCTCTGGTTTCTACAAAAAACGATACAAAACGATGTTGGTAGGAACAGGTGAAACACCGACCATTTTATCGTTTTATGAAGGTTGCGGATTCAAAAAATCTCATAGGGAAAAGAACTTTTTTACAGATAATTACGACCATCCTATCTTTGAGGGTGACATACAACTTGTGGATATGATTTATCTTAAAAAGAATCTGTAGGCGTGAATGAATGCAAACCAAAACCGAATACAATATGAAACAATGGTATGAATCACTCTTTGAGAACTACGGTGAAAAATATGACAATGAAGATTTTGCACAAGGAACTATTGGCGAATGCGATTTTATTGAAAATGAGATAAATTACAACAAAGCGTTAAAAATAATTGACATCGGGTGTGGCACAGGCCGTCATTCCATCGAGTTGTCGAAGCGAGGTTATTCAATGACCGGAATTGATTTGTCGGAGTCGTTACTTGAAAAAGCAAGAGAAAAGGCAAAACACAATGGCGTTCAAATTGAGTTTTTACGTCACGATGCACGAAATTTACCGTTCGACAAACAATTTGATGTAGCCATAATGATGTGCGAAGGTGGTTTTCCTTTAATGGAGACAGATGAAATGAATTTTGAAATTCTTAAAAACGTTTCAAAGTCGTTGAAGGATAATGCAAAATTTATTTTCACCACTCTCAATGGCCTATTTCCGATTTTTAATTCCATCGAAGAGTTTTGTGCATCAAACACCAGTGACGGCAATGCCACCTATCACAAAAATACGTTCGATTTAATGACATTCAGAGATTTCAACATAACAAAAGTTGAAGATGACAATGGCATAGAAAAAGAACTGGAATGCAACGAAAGGTATTATATCCCGTCGGAGATTACATGGTTGTTGAAAACACTCGGATTCACTAAAATTGAAATTTTTGGTGCAAAACTCGGAGCCTTTTCTCGCGGGGATAAGTTAACAACGAGTGATTTTGAAATGTTGGTGGTTGCAGAAAGATAAAGCTTACGTACGTAAACACGCGGTATTTGAAATTGCAGTTATATGAGGATATATAGAAATAGCCGACATTAATAGTACCCATGGGTAAATAATGACGACTGATAACAATTCTACAACGCTCAATTTAAATCTTATCGACCTCCTCCAAGTTACGAATGAGTTGGTTTATGACAGATGTGGTTTTTTTATTGGTGTTTCTCCGACACTAATTATTATGCATCCTGCCGATATTTAAAAAGTTTTACTATCTTTTGACCTTTGTTAACCTTCTGAATCTTTTGATATCAGTTAACAACGAGATTTTAATTCTAACCTTTTGATTAAATATGAAACAATTTCACTTAAGAGGCTCATACACATGGATGAATTGCCGAACGACGAATGTTGAACCGTTCATGCGCCTTTCATCCGACCTTAAAAATCAAATTTTACGGATGAAAAAAATTACATTTTTTTTATTTGCACTGCTGCTGGTTGTGGCATGCAAAAAGGATTCGAACCAGGAATTGGTTCTCAATGATTTGGATTATTTCGAGATGCAAGGCGTCAATGTGCTGGTTTACAGCAATCTTTTTACCGGAGGTTTTAACGATGAGAAAAATGCCGGTATTGAGTTGATTCACCATGGGGTGAGAACATCACAAGGCGGTGCGGTGCGCCTTTCCAATACGCCCGAGCAGTGGGATTTGGTTCCGGCTATACCAAACCGAACCGTTGACCATGAATCGGGAAAGATAGAGGCAACACTCAGATATGAAAGCTACGATTTTGATTCGCGGGTGGTTGTCACGGCCAAGGGCAAAGGTTTCGAGATATCTGTTTATCTTGATAAACCCATTCCTGCCGAGCTTGAGGGCGCTGCCGGATTTAACCTTGAGTTTCTTCCCTCACAATATTGGGGCAAGACCTATTTAGTGGATGGACGTATCAACCGTTTTCCTCGTTATGCGGTAGGTAATACCATTACAAGACCCAACAGTGAGAAGATTGTACAGTATAAAGGTTACGTAACGGCCGATGACAGAGGTACCGGTACGTTTATCGATCCGCTGCCATTGGAAACAGGCCGTAACTTTGTTCTGGCTCCCGAACAACCTGAACGCACAGTGAGAATCACTTCGCACGACGCAGATATTATGCTCTTTGATGGCCGTATTCTTGCTCAAAATGGCTGGTATGTCGTTCGTAGTCTGCTACCTGCCGGTGCTACGGGTAAGGTTTTAACCTGGACTGTGGAGCCCAATGCCATCGATGGTTGGGTAAGGGAACCGAATATCGGTTTCTCACAAGTTGGTTATCTGCCAACTCAGCCTAAAGTATCTGTTATTGAGCTTGATAAGAAAGATAAGCCGCTTGCCAAAGCCTCCATATTTAAGTTGGATGCCGATGGAAAAACCAGCAGCGTATTTACTGGCAACATTGAGCCTTGGGGTGATTATTTCAAATACCATTATGTGAAATTTGATTTCTCATCGGTTAACACGCCGGGCATATACTATATTCAGTATGGCGACTTTAAAACAAACAATTTTGTTATTGGTGACGATGTGTATGATAGAATTACCGATGCCACAAGTGATATATGGATTCCAATTCACATGAATCACATGTATGTGAAGGAAGCTTACAGGGTTTGGCACGGAGAGCCATTTAAAGAAGGTTACCGTCAGGCGCCGCCCAACACCGACCATTTTGACCTGCATTGGCAAGGGCCAACAACCGATACAAAGTACAAAGCGCTGGAGTTGATTCCGGGTTTGAACATCGGGGGGTTTTTCGATGCCGGCGATTTTGATATCGAGACAGGTGCAAACATTGGCGTGGTGCAAAACTTTGTTCAAACATGGGAGTACTTCAAACCTCAACGAGACCAAACCTTTGTTGATCAGGCGCAACGCTATGTGGTGCTTCATCGCCCTGATGGTATTCCGGATGTTCTGCAGTATATTGAGCATGGCACCTTACAACTAGTGGCTCAGGCCGAGATTTTGGGTCACATGGCCCAAACGCTTTCCAACTCAGTACTTCACAATTACCATCACCTTGGCGATGCCGCTTCTATAACCGACGGACTTCCGTATAACCCAAATCTTGGACCCTATGAAGTAGCAGCCGACGGTCGCTCGAGTGGTGTAAAGGATGATATGTGGGCATTCACCTCACGCGATCCAAACCGGGATCTGCGAGCCGCAACGATGTTCGCCGCCGCAAGTCGTGCCTTGAAGGGGTATAACGACGACCTCTCCGAAAGGGCTTTGTTTCAATCCAAACGACTCCTGAAAGAGGCTACCGAACTTCTTGCAAATGCACCGCAGGAGACGCCTTCGTTTATGGGTGGTGCAGCTGATGTATCAACCAATCTTCAGTTATATATCTCCACCGGAGAGCAACAGTATGCCGATAAGTTTCTGGAACTTTTATGGCCAGCACTCGACCGCGGTCTCAGTTTTGTCATCTTAACTGCTCTACATGCCATACCACACATGGATGCCTCTTTTAAGGAGGATTTACGTCCTTATGTTGTTAAATATAAAGAGTATATCGATGATCTTGAAAAGGACAATCCTTACGGGGTACCCATTGGCTTGGGCAACTGGGCCGGTAGTGGCATGATTGTGAATTTTGGTACTACCATCTGTTTTGCCAACAAGCATTATCCTGAAATCATCGACGCCAATCACGCTTTCAAGACCACCAACTGGCTCTATGGCTGCCATCCATACCACAACTATTCGTTGGTAGCTACAGTGGGTGCTGCCCGTCCCAAAGAGGTGTTTTATGGAAACAACAGGGCCGACTTTTCGTTTATTCCCGGTAATGTGGCTCCCGGTTTATTATTCCGACAGCCAGACCATTTCGAGAATTACGACGATTGGCCATTCCTGTGGGGGCAAAATGAGGGCACCATTGGTGGAAATACAAGTTATCTGATTTTTGGCTCTGCCTTTAAGAATATGATAAAGTAACGGTTACTTCTTCTGTGAATTGCCCTATAAGAAATCATTTATAGTTCAAGCAGATGATTTTGTACCCATGGAGTGGTGGAAAGCCATTTCATGGGTATATTTTTTTTTGATGAGCTAGATGCCTTACTCCACTTCCAGGCTAATTAATCTGGCATCAACACCGTTAAGTAGGTTGAGTTTGCGGGTGATTTCTTCGTGTTTGGTCAGGTCATTACCTGTTAATTCAATAAATATCAAACCGCTGTCTGAGCAATTATCGAGCACGCCATCGTGTATGCCTAGTCGGGTTTTGATGTAGCAACCCCAACCGGTCAAAATTTTCTGAACCTTCTCTGCTGTTTCCTGGCGGTGGTTCACCAGTATGAGCAATACATCGCGTTTCATGATTAGATATTTTTATCTGTAATTTACAACGAGATGGTGGTTTGCGCGACAATTTTTGCCTTTTTTTTTGTTGCTACTTCAAAAAGGTTGGATACTTAATTGATGAGGCTTCTCTGTTTTTCATAACAGCTCTTTTGTTGTATCTGGTAAATAATTCACTATATTTATCTAAAATGTAATTGGCGATTTTTCTTGACTGAACCCACCAAGCTTAGGTTTTTTGATTTACGCAGCAGATGGTAAGCGTTAGATGCAATATTTTTGATGAGAGATAGTTAGAAGATAGATGTTTGTTGGAAGGATATGATATTCATCGTTTGAAGATTAATATGCCTGCCTTGCGCTGTTCTCTGTCTCTCATGATCCAACAACTGTCCATCTCTGATAAGCAATACCAATTTACATCACACAGTAGATAAGATGAGCCTATAATTGATAACGTTGCACAATGGCTGATATAGTCAAAATAGAAATAGTTTACAGTGATTTTTTTAATGCACTGCTCAAGGGGGACAAATCTCAATGTTCGCAAATAGTTCATGCGCTGATTAATGCGCAGATGGATGTGCGCTTCGTTTATGAGCATCTGCTTAAACCAGCCATGTACGAGATAGGCTACCTTTGGGAGCGTAATAAAATTACTGTGGCAACGGAACACATGGCATCAGCCATCACAGAGTCAATTATGAATGAGCTGTATGGCTCAATAGTGTACAATGGATCTACCTCAAAAAGTGTGGTTGTTACCTGTATCGAAAGTGAGTTACACCAAATTGGTGCACGAATGATAAGCGATGTGTTTGAACTGAACCACTGGCAGGTTCAGTTTCTTGGTGCCAACACACCCAATAGTGAACTAGTTAATTTTTTGAGTTTGAATCAGCCGGCTATGTTGGCAGTTTCAGTAAGCCTCTACTTTAACCTTCCCAGTGCCGAAGAGCTCATTAAAATGGTGCGGAAGCATTTTCCAACGCTTCCGATTGTTGTCGGAGGTCAGGCATTTTCACATGGTGGTCATGAGATTGTTTCAAAGTTTACAGGGGTAACTCTTTTACCCGATGTTATGAGCATGGACAAGTACTTAAAAAATCTAGATAGCAATGAATAGGGAATGGTTAATTGAATCTGCATCAGCTTTAAAACAGGTTAACCCAAATGAGGTTGCCGAATACGTTCAAGTGTCTGAAATGGCGGTGGCAGCAGTGAACGAGGCCTTGCTTGGACGTCCCGACATTGTCGAACTTATAGGAAAGAACAACATCCAGATGATGAAGGACAATCATTCAAATCATGCACGTTTTATTGCATCCATACTTAATCATTATCAGCCGGAGGTGTTTGTAGATACTGTTTTGTGGGTTTTCAGAGCCTATCGGAGCAGGGGATTTGTCTCTACCTATTGGGCTGCGCAGTTAAATGCCTGGATTACTGTGCTAAAAGAGATGCTTCAACCTGAGTCTTATTCTGAAGTTTTTCAATACTATTATTGGATGTTGATAAATATACCCCAGTTTATAGCCGTAACAGAAGCACAAAATGGTTCATCGCACTATCAAGACTAATTTATGAATGGCAATGGTATGTTATCGTTGGTACAACATTGGGCGGATGAAATTGTGGTTGCCTGTTTGGAAAATGAATCGGTGTGCATTGCGGTTTTTAGTGTAAGTGGCGAACTGGTTTATGCCAATAAAGCAATGTCGGCTCTTTTTAAGGGGGTGCCATCGCAAAGTTTGATAAATCCTGCTTTCAACGTTCTGACGACTATAGAATCGGATAACAGCTTGATTTTTAAGGGGTATATTACAGTAGGCGACCTGCTTTCTGTCAATAGTTCCATTCAGGCGCACGTATATCGAAAAAACAATGAGCTGCTTATTATAGGTGGGATGCCTTTTCATCAGCTTTTGGAAACCAATGAATCTCTGCATCGTCTCAATCGCGAGAATCTGGAGCTACAGCGTGAGTTGATTCGTGAAAAGCGAAAGCTGGAGGAGACGCTTGTTCAGTACAATGCTGCCAATGTTGAACTTCAGAAGTTGAGTACAGATAAGGATCGGTTTATTTCCATACTGGGACACGATTTGAAAAATCCCTTTAATAGTATTTTAGGATTTCTTCAGTTGTTACGGTCAAATATTCACCGCTATGATATGGAAAAGATAGAGAAGCAACTCTCTATAATTCATAATTCAGCAGATCATACTTATAATTTGCTTGAGGATATTTTAAGCTGGGCGCATGCGCAGTCGTCGTCGTTCCCTTTTGAGCCTGAAATAGCAGATTTTTGCGCAATTTGCACTGAGGTTAATGTTGAACTTAAAGCCGTTGCAATGGCAAAGAGCATTACGGTTGTTTTTCCTTCCTCTGATTGTGTACCGGTATATGCCGATGTAAACATGCTTAAATCTGTTTTGCGAAACCTCATTACCAATGCATTAAAGTTTTCAGAAACTGGTGGCCACGTAGAGGTTAAAGCAAGCCATAGCACAAAGGAAGTTATTGTATCTGTTGCTGATAATGGCATTGGCATGGAACCTGAGGTAGCTGCTGATTTGTTTGATTTAACTAAGAAATTCTCCACCAAAGGGACTGCCGGTGAACATGGAACCGGAATTGGTCTTTTATTGTGTAAAGATTTTGTTGAAAAACATGGTGGCCAAATATGGGTAGACAGCACTCCAGGGTTGGGAAGTACCTTTAGTCTTAGCTTACCAAATCGCCTCATTGGAGGAGCCTCTAAATGAAGTGGTTGTTTTGCAGCTTGTGGTTGATAAATAGTGTGTTAGTTATCGTAAGATGAGATTTTGATGAGTTTTTTGTGAGTTGATTTTTGCACTTCATGTGATTTTTATGCAGTCTTTTTTTTTCTAAATCAAAAGGTTAAAATTAGTTTTGATGTGTAAAATATGTTGTGAATTTATTTCTGTCAAATACTAAACTTTAATCGCGATGAAGAAAGTAATCTTAGTTGGAATGTTTGCAACCGGAATTCTATTTGGTTGTTCATCCCCGAAAAAGAGTGATGCTGCGTCGATGGTTGAGCGCATTCCGGAAGTGGAAAAACTGCTGTCTCAAATGACGCTTGAGGAAAAAGTGGGTCAAATGGCTCAGGTAACACTCGATGTAATCACTGTGGGCGCAAATGCCTTTGTTTCTGATGAACCTGCCCGCCTCGATATGGAGTTGGTGCGCAAAGCTATTGTCGAGTATCATGTTGGTTCTATTCTTAATACTGCCAATAACAGAGCCCGTACTCCCGAAACATGGCATACCATTATCAGCCAACTACAAGATGTGGCCATGAACGAAACCCGTATGGGCATTCCGATTATTTATGGTGTTGATGCCATACATGGTACCACTTATACTGCCGGTGCTACATTTTTTCCGCAACAAATAGGTCAGGCTGCTACCTGGAACCGCGAACTGGTGCGCAGGGGTGGAGAAATTACTGCCTATGAAACACGTGCGTCTTCAATTCCCTGGAATTTTTCTCCTGTACTTGATATGGGTAGAGACCCAAGATTTCCGCGTATGTGGGAGACTTTTGGCGAGGATGTTTATCTGGCCTCTGCGTTGGGCGTTGAGTTGGTAAAAGGGTATGAGGGCGATGACAACGACATAAGCGACCCAACCCGAGTAGCGTCATGTCTGAAACATTTTCTTGGTTACGGAACGCCTGTTTCCGGAAAAGATCGCACACCTGCGCTCATTCCTGAAATTGAGCTGCGTGAAAGACACCTGCCTCCTTTTGAGGCGGCTATTAAAGCAGGCGCCCACACCATTATGATCAACTCCGGACTTATCAATGGTGTACCAGTGCATGCCAGTTTCGAGTTGTTAACCAAATTGCTCAAGGAAGAACTGGGTTTCACAGGTCTGGTGGTAACAGACTGGGCTGATATCGAAAATCTGCACAACCGTGACCGCGTAGCTTCTACTCAAAAGGAAGCTGTTAAAATGGCCATCAATGCCGGTATCGACATGTCAATGATTCCGTACAATTTTGATTTTTGCGATTATCTGGTGGAGTTGGTAAATGAGGGTGAAGTGTCTATGGCACGCATCGATGATGCCGTTCGCCGTGTACTGAATACAAAGTATAAGCTGGGTCTTTTTGAGCGTCCTGTGACCCATTACGAAGACTATCCATTGTTTGGCAGCGAGGAATTCGAAGCAGATGCTTACCGCACAGCGCAGGAATCTATTACACTGTTAAAGAATGAAGGTAATGTTCTTCCATTGCCAAAAACCGCGCGTGTTCTTCTGGCAGGGCCTAATGCCAACTCTATGAGAACGCTAAACGGCGGTTGGACCTACTCATGGCAGGGTGAAAAGGTACATGAGTTTGCCGATGGTTATTCAACAATTCTTGATGCCGTAAAAGCCAAAGTAGGAGAGCGTAATGTTATTTTCCGCGAAGGCGTTCGTTATGTAGATGGCGCCAGCTATTGGGTTGATGAGGCGTATGACATTGCCGGTGCTGTTAGAGCTGCTGCCGGTGTTGATTATATCATTCTGGCTCTTGGTGAAAACAGTTATACTGAAAAACCTGGCGACCTGCATGACCTTATTCTCTCCGACAATCAACTGGAACTTGCCAGTGCCCTTGCAAAAACAGGTAAACCTGTAGTATTGGTTCTAAACCAGGGACGTCCACGCCTAATCCGTACCATTGAGCCATTGATGAAGGGTGTTATCAATGCCTATTTACCTGGCAATTTTGGTGGTTTGGCTGTGGCCGATGTCATCTTTGGTGACTTTAACCCAGGTGGCAAGTTGCCGTTTACCTATCCTCTGTATGCCAACTCGTTGGTGACTTATGACCATAAGCCTTCGGAGCATCAGGCAAAAATGGCCGGGATGTATGATTATGAGTCCGATTTTGCCATTCAATATCCTTTTGGCTTTGGGTTGAGCTACACTACTTTTGAATACAGCGATCTGCAGTTGAATGCAACTACTTTGCGTCCAAATGGTACTGTAGAAGTAAGTGTAAAGGTTAAAAACAGTGGCGACCGCGAAGGTATGGAAGTGGTTCAACTTTATACTTCGGATTTGTTTGCCTCTATTACGCCAGATGTGAAACGTTTGAGAGGTTTCGATAAAATTAGCCTGAAACCGGGTGAAGAGAAAACCGTGCGTTTCACATTAACACCTGAAGATGTTTCATTCATCAATGCCGAGAACAAAAGGGTAACCGAGCCCGGTGATTTTGACGTGATGATTGGTGAATTAACTGCAAGGTTTACGTATGTAAAATAGGTTTGTTGTTAAGTTTATAGTTTGAAAAGAAGCTGTCCGGCTCTTTGTCTGTCGATTTCTGTGCACATGCACAGGAATATATATACAAAGTTTCCGGACAGTTTTTTTGTTATTTATTGCAAAAGATGAAACTTGATCGAGGTGTTTTCTGTATCAAAAAGTGATATTTTTGAC
The DNA here is from genome assembly GCF_000517065.1 of Alkaliflexus imshenetskii DSM 15055. Taxonomy (GTDB): domain Bacteria; phylum Bacteroidota; class Bacteroidia; order Bacteroidales; family Marinilabiliaceae; genus Alkaliflexus; species Alkaliflexus imshenetskii. The sequence goes on from NZ_KI912105.1 coordinate 3,683,663, forward strand.
ACATGAAGCAATTGATTCTTATTTTTCTGATCTACGGATTCAGTATTTCATTGACGGCTCAAATTAGTCACGGTGGCCGCCCGATGATGGATGCCGGCATATCATCCGCACGTTTGGTGCGTCAGGCTGTCAAAATGCCTGAACTGCCTGCTTATGTGCAGCAACTGAGCCTTCAGGAGCAAACCGTTCGATATCAACCATTGACTTTTGCGCATCCTCACATTGTAAAACTTTCGCCCGATAATTCAGGTGAATGGAGTCATGAGAATGGCAGGGATGTATGGCGTATATATATTCAGTCGCAAGGGGCTTACTCTCTCAATATCATATTCGACAGGTTTGTAATGGCACCAGGTAGCAGATTGTTTATTTTTAATGCTGATCAGAGTGTGGTGCATGGTGCTTTTACAAGTGAGAATAATTCTCCTTCGGGTATTTTGGCCACTTCGCCTGTGCCTGGCGATATGCTTATCGTTGAACTATCGGAGCCTGCGCGCGTTGGCAAAAAGTCGGAGCTGGTTATTGGCACTGTAAACCATGATTTTATGGATTTATATTCGTTTGTGACGGCCGAGACCAACCGGTTTAAACGCAGTGGTATTTGCAATCCTGAATTTACTTGCGAAACAGACCCTATGTGGCTTGAGGCCGGGCAGTCTGTTTGTAGGGTAATAGTTGACGGAACCGAACTTTGTTCCGGCGTTCTTGTAAATAACACTCAGAATGATGGTACGCCTTATGTAATAACTGCTGCACACTGCCTTCGAAACCAGAATTCTCATCAAACGGTAATTTTTACTTTCAACTATCAGGTGCCCAATTGTGATGCGCGGGTGGAGGGAAGCTTCACTCAAACCGTTTCGGGCAGTTTTCAAAGGGCTTTTTCCTCTGAGCTAGACATTGCACTTTTAGAGATGTCGTCAGTACCTCCTGCAACGTATCGTCCTTACTGGGCCGGTTGGAGCAGAATCACATCACCAGCAGCACCATATAAGTGTATTCATCATCCGCAAGGCGATGTGAAAAAGGTGGCACGTGCAGAGTCGGCTGTTACCGAGTCCAGTTTTCTCTCCTTTGTGCCAAACAGTCACTGGCGCATTGCCTCATGGTCGTCAGGTACTACCGAAGGTGGCTCTTCAGGTGCGCCGCTGTTTGATGCCAACGGTCGGGTCATTGGCACTTTAAGTGGAGGGTCGGCCACCTGCGCAAATCCCGTAAACGACTATTTTGTACGCATCAATAAAGCGTGGAACCATTTCCCACAAGAGGCAGCTCAATTGTCACGGTGGTTGGACCCAACCAATAGCAATCAGATGGTCATTGATGGATTCTCTTTTTATGAATCAGAGGTGTCGCGAATTTCTGGTTTCAGGACTGATGACTTGGCAGGGTGGGAATGGTTGATTCCGGGTAATGGCGTGTGGTCGGGTCACAACGCTCGTGGCGACAAGGCTTTTGCAGAACGGTATGGATCGTACAACCCTATTACTTTGCATGGCGTGTATGTGATGCCATCAAAATCGAAAGCCAGCAGTAGTCAGACTCTCAATCTGCGCTTGTGGTCCGGCAATCAGGAGCCTGAAACACTCATCGCATCAAGGGATAATGTGAGTCTGGCTCAAATACCTGCCAACCGTGAGTTTCTTTGGATGCTCGATGAGCCTTTGCAGGTATCTGGTTATTTATGGGCTGGTGTGGAGTTAAATTATTATACCGTTACCGATAGTTTTGCATTGTATCAGTCTAAACGAAATAGCAACAAAGCCATTAACTCTGCCTGGATTCAGAATAACCAGGAGTGGCGGAGTGTAATGGGATGGTACAGTGCGGCTTATGAAACTTCATTTTGGATAGATATACTCGCCTCTGACATAAATCCGGTTGATACTTTTATTCATCCTGTAAAGGGTGGGATGTTTGTGTATCCCAATCCGGTATCTGATCGCTTATTCCTGATATTGGACAACACAGTTTCGGCTGTTGTGACTGAACTTATAACGCCATCCGGGCAATTGGTGCTGCGTCAAAAGTTGTTTTTAGATGGTGGCAAAGGATATCTCAATGTGGGACACCTGCAACCAGGTATCTACATTTTGCGCATCGCATCCGGAAACCAATATTACACCGAAAAGGTGATGGTTGTTAGCGGATAATTTTAATGTTGTCGATGCAGAAAAAGGGTGGTGTAAGCATTTGGCCTTCTTCGTTTTTGATGGATGAATTGAGCGTGAACGAAAGCCGGTTTATTTCGCCAAGTGGCGTGAGATCAATGGTGGCCCAGTTTGCCAACATGGTTCGTAAACGGTTGTTGGCGCTCCTGAAATCAGCCAGATAGTACTCAACTTTACCGGTGTTTACACCGTCATTGGTATAGCCTTCAATGGTTAATCTAAACCAATCGGGTTCGTTGTTACTCGTGCCACCAAAACGTCTGATTCCGCTTTCCGTTCCATGCCGCATTACCAAATAGGTGAGTGTTGAATTGGCAACTGACATGGAGCCAAAAACGCGGTTTTGGCCATTCTCTAGATAAACAGATGCGGCGTACGGTGAAAGTGGCTGACTGTATAGCATGAACTTTCCGCTGGTTGATCTGGTAGCATAGGCACTGTATAGGTCTGGCTGTGCGGTTGTTGTCTGGCTGAATCTGCTGCTCAACGTAAAGCCTGTCCACTCACTCTCCCCAAATGGATTCACAGGGAAAACCAATCCTTTGCTGATGAAGCCGATACTGCCACCCGGTAAATTTTCGCCCCGGTTGTAGCTGTTATTGGCAAGCTCTAACTCCTTAAAATCAATGCGTAGAATGGTTGAAACAGGGATTACTAGTGAATCTTTTCCCGATGGAGTCTCTACCACAAAACTGTAGGTCTCTTTTCCCAGTACTTTTGAAACATGCACAATTGCAGGTTCTTGTGTAAGCAGCTCCCCGTTAAGATACCATTGATACGTTGATTGATAATCGTAAGTAATTTTTGGCGTGATGATAAGGGTGTCATTTACCTCCAATTCAAAACCTCCATCGGGCATTTTAAGGTAAATGCCCGGAGATGGAATCTCTTTCTTATCAGCTTCACAGCCAGTTGCGAAAACCAACATGGCAACAAGTAGTCCCGGAATCAGGCGTTTAATCAATTGTAATAGACTTAAAGCGTTGGTATCCACCATTTTTGTTTTATTATTCTGTTTTTTATTCCAATCACTACCTTTTACCTATGTTACCTGCTTAAAAGATGGTCGATAAACCCGGGAAGTTGTTCTGTATCCAATCGTTTAGCTGCTATTTTTTTGTGACGATCCAACACGTAAATCATGGGCGTTGAGCGAATGTCATAATAATTTCGGAACCGAGTCTGATGAAAAGGGTCGTACACGTTAATCCAATCAAAAAGTTCGTGTTCGTTGATGAATGATTCCCATTCGTTTTTATCGTTCATACTGTAAACGGCAAATACCTGAACACCTTTGTTTCGATAAGGCTCAAACACTGTTTTGTATAGCTTTGGAAGCTCTTTTTTACAGTGCCCGCACGATGGTTCATAAAACACAACAACTGTTACCTGAGCGTTGATTTCGTGCAGGCGAAACACCTCCCCATTTATGCTTTCCATGCGCAAATCGTGCGCCAGATTGCCAATGAGGGTGGGTTTGATATCCCTGACACGCTCTGCCAGGTTTTTCATGAACTCCTCTGAAGCCCATGGCGCCTCACCCGAGAGGTAATATTTTTCGGCAAGGGCTACCATGGTGGCATCCATACCCATTATCTTACTTTCGTTGGCGCGGTTGAACAGAAACTGAACCAGATAACGGAACATTTCCGGATTGCTGCGACTTTTCTCTATCACTTCGATGGAGGCCTGCGTGACTGTATCGGGAATTTGAACGATGACACGATCAAAATAGGTCTCAAGTTTTTGCGTGAAAAAAGGTGTACGTAATAGCCTTTCATCGGTGAAATCAACATTGTCAAAATAGTGCTTTCGGTAAAAGTGGTAGCGCTTCACCTGCACCAGCGAGTCGGCATTCTGAACGCCTTGAGGCAGATCAAAATTTGGCTGTTCGGGCTCCTGCATGCTTTTGATAAATGAAGCAAAGAAGGTTCCGTAATGCTGACTTTCAACATTTTTCCAATAGGCCTGTACCTGTTTGTTGATTTCTTCTATTTGGGCGTTGATGGACTCCGCTTTGGCAGCATCGCCCCCGGCGGCATTAAGCGCTTCGCGCAAGCGGTTGGCCTCCTTTTGTTTGTCGTTGATAAATCGTTGATATTCCAAAAACAGCTGAGACTCTTTGGAGCCGCTAATTTTCATGCCTGCAATAAAGTCAATGGTATCTGTTTTTATGGAAAACTGCTGTTCATCGGCTATCAGCACATCAAAGTATTTGCCATTGGGCAGATAAAAAAAATAGAGACCTCCGGGCAGTGGTTCTTCCTTCTGAAAAACAGCTACGCCTTTACTGTCGGTACGTGCCGTGTCACTCACGTACATTCGTTTGTTGTAATAATAGCCAAGAATCACATCCTGATTACTCAAACTGCTGATGGTTAACTCTATTCGATGTCCCTTGCCGGATGTCGCATAAAGCGTGGATATGGAAAAAAACAGGCCGATGAAAATCAGAATTACGCTTTGTCTCATAACTTATTAACTTTCTCGATTTAAAAAATTGATGAACAATTTTGGTTACTGTTACAGTTCTACTCTTTTCGTTGTTTGAGGATTGTTTATTGTACAAAGATATCAGGTACCATTGGCACATCAAAAAACTTGCCGCAAAATCTGCCCAAAGGTTTTCATCATATATTACAAAAAACACTACTCTAAAGCTGATGTTTTGTTTTTAAGCCACTCTGCCTGAGCTTCGGTTAAATGTGCTTTCAATACATCAAACACCCGTTGGTGATATTGGTTCAGCCAAGCAATCTCCTCGCTGGTCATCAAACTCTTTTCAATAAGCGTTTTATCGATGGGGCAGAGTGTAAGTGTTTCAAATTCCAGGAATTTTCCAAATTCTGTTTCGTATTTCTCTTTGCATAGAATCAGGTTTTCAATTCGGATGCCATACTCTCCCTGACGATACAGGCCTGGCTCATTGGATGACACCATGCCTGGCTTCAGTTCAATGCCATTGTCCTGCGGACGGATGTTTTGCGGCCCTTCATGCACATTGAGAAAGTATCCGATGCCATGACCAGTGCCATGTCCATAGTTTAGTCCTTTCTCCCAGAGTGCCTTGCGCGCCAGAATATCGAGGTGAACGCCGCGCGAGCCGGCTGGAAATATGGCATTGGCCAAGGCAATGTGTCCTTTTAAAACAAGGGTAAAATCCTCTTTTGCCTGCTGCGAAGGCGTGCCAAGTGCAATGGTACGTGTGATGTCGGTGGTTCCACCCAGGTACTGACCTCCGCTATCAATCAAATAGATGCCTTCGGGCTTTAGTACTGCATCGGTTTGGGCATTTGCATTGTAGTGAACAATTGCGCCATGAGGGCCATAGGCTGATATGGCGCCAAAGGACTCACCCATGAATCCCTGCTGACCTGCTCTGAATGATTTAAGCTTCTTGGCTGCACTTAATTCCGAAACCTTGCAGGAAACCACATTCTCCTCAAGCCAATACAGAAACTGCACCATTGCCACGCCGTCATTTATCAGCGTCTCTTTTAGATGGTTGAGTTCAATTGCGTTTTTACATGCTTTCAGGCGGTTGATAATACTCAGTCCCTCCCTCTTCTCAGATTTTGGCGATAGGGCAGCAAAAATTGCCGAATTTATTTTATCGGCATCTATGAAATAAACGGCATCGGTGGATTGATCTTTAATGTGTTTGTAAAAATCATCATACAGATATACTTTAACATCGTCGATTGCAAGTTTTTGTGCAATTTGTGCCGTGAGTTTGTGTGGGTTTACAAATAGCTTAGCCTGATCGTGTTCAATTATTAAATAGGCATGAAATACGGGGTTATAGAGCACATCTGTACCTCTGAGGTTAAGAGTCCAGGCTACTTCGTCCAGAGCTGCGGTGATGTAGTGCGTGGCTCCTTCCTTTTTCATTATTTCGCGAATTTCAAGCAGTTTTTCTGCGCGTGTTTTACCTGCCCAGTCATCGTCGTGCATAAATATGGTATCTTCCGGAATTGTTGGCCGGCTTGCCCAAATATCCTCGGCTACCGACGATACAGAATCAATTTGAATCTGGCCGGTGCGCAGTTGTCGTGTCAGGGTGCGCAACTGCGTAATGGATAAATTGGCTCCATTTACAGCCACTTTGTCGCCGGGCATCAACACTTCGCATAACCACGAAGCATAATCAGGTGTTCCCGGTTGACCATCTCTGAATAACTGGATGGTTAGTTCGTCAAGTTGTTCCTCTGCCTGCAGATAATACCTTGAGTCTGTCCATAGCGCAGCCTCCTCACGCGTTACTACCAGAGTACCTGCCGAACCTGTAAATTCGCTTAACCATTCGCGCACCTTCCAGTGGTCTGCAGGATATTCGCTCAAGTGCGGGTCGCCTGAAGGAATGATGCAGGCATCCACGCCGGCCGCATCCATTCTGCTGCGCAGTAACATCAACTTGTCTGATACTTGCATGTTGTTATTTTTTTCTGTTAAACTGATTGATGACAGAAGTTACACTTATTTGCTGTATTCTAAACCATTTATCGCACCATAAAATTTATGGTACAGCTTTTTCCAAACAGGATAATGGTGGTTGGAGCGTTGGTTGCGTGAGCCGACTGGCCTGAAAATGAGGTCATATTTTCTTCCTTGAGTATACGAATATCTTCTGCATCTGAATGGGAAAAAGTGCCGTTTTCCAGTTGGCCATGAAGTGTATATGGCACATTTTTGTCCAGTTCAATATGCAAAGGTGCGTTGTCCGAAGATACCGTTAATTCATCTAATCCCCTCACAATTGAGCGTATGTTAAGTGCTCCGTGTGTCATTTCAAAAAATCCTCTGCCGGTGAGGGTTTGGATAGCCACTGTGCTATGAGTGGAGTTCAGGTTCACAATGTGGGCTTCGCCTATCTGAATTTTGCCGGTTTTTGCATCAACATTCATTTCCCGCACTTTTCTGATGCCAATCTCTGAAAAATCACTGTTCAGTTCAAGGTGGTCAACTTCATTTAGTCTAAGCTGGCCGTTGTGATGGGTGATTTTGGCCGATTGAATGTTCTCTGCTGTCAGGTTTCCGTTTAGCAATGATATGTTGGCCTGTTTAATTTTGTCAGGTTGGTTTACGATGATCAGATTTCCATACTCCATGTTGATTTTAATATCCCCGGAGAGATGATCCAGATGGATGTCTCCAAATCGGTTTTTTAAATCGAGTAACAAATGATGCGGTGCGTAAATATGGTAATCAATTCCGAAACTATAACTTGAAAAAAAGTTCTCCCGGAATACTGTTTGGTAGCTCAATCCTTGCGAAGTTCGCTGGCTGGCAATCGCAATCTGATCGTGAACATCGGAGGCCAGACTTTGGAAAGGGGCTTCAGTCCAAATGCTGACATTTATAAGCACCGAGTCGCGATTCCATCCTGTGAAAAATATCTGTCCGTGACGATTACTAATGGTGAGCTGCTTGATGTTGTCCGATGCAAAGGCATCATTTTGTGATTTATGAAACCTCGTTAAATCTCTTTCTTGCTCCTGTTCCTGTCCTGTGGCCATCACACTCAAAAAAAAGAGGCCCACTGTTAAAAGATGCTTTTCTAATGTTTTAAATCTCATGGCATTATGTTTTCAACCTCGTGGTTGTTATTTAATTGTTTTATGGCTTTACGATGAATGTGACTCAATAGTTATGCCGAAGGTTTGGTAAGGGATTATTTTAAGGTGAAAATAGCTAAAAAAGATTTAATGCCCCGGTCCGCCTTTATTTTTCCTATTTTTGCTCTTTGACTGCATCAATATCTAATGCAGGAAACAATGTCAAATTTTTAATTTATAAATGATTATGATTTTAAACAATGTGAGTGATCCGCCAAACGTGATGATGTTGACTGATGCTACTGATGCCATGGCAACGTATAACAATGCAACGCAATTTGTAAAGTTGCAGAAACAAACGAAGTTTTTATCAATCAAAATAGTAAAGATGCGAAAAATGACATTTATGGAGAGTCTGTCTCAGCTGACTTTTAAAAGATGGACTCACACCAGTTATGGTGCGTTTAATACCCTTAAGAGGGAAGTTAAAATCGGATTCCTACTTACAGCATATTTTTCATGCCTGGGTGCCCACTTGAATTTTGCACATGCCGAAACCGACTCAATCAATACAAAAATAAGACTCGAAGAGGTAGAAGTATCAGCACGTCGTGGTGCCTCGCTCTACTCCGAGGTGGGACGCGTAGTCACGGTCTTGTCGAGGGCGCAAATAGAAGCCATGCCGGTACAAAGTGTGCAGGAGTTGCTTCGGTATGCTATGAGTGTGGATGTGCGTCAGCGTGGTCCACTTGGTATGCAGGCCGATGTAAGTATGCGCGGCGGCTCTTTTGATCAGGTGATGATTCTGCTCAATGGCATTAATATTACTGATCCGCAAACCGGCCATCATGCGCTAAACCTTCCGGTTGACCTGCAAAGCATTGAGCGGGTAGAAATTCTGCAAGGCCCTGCTGCCCGGGTCTATGGGCCTAACGCCTTCAGCGGAGCCATTAACTTCATCACCGGAACCGCTTCTTCCGATAAAGTATCTGCATCTGTCTTAGGTGGCGACCATGGACTGTATAACTTAGGAGCATCTGCCACACTCTCCTCCGGTCCTGTAAAAAACTTTATTGCCGCCAATAAGGGGGGTAGTGACGGATACATTTCAAACACCGACTTTAACGCACTCAATCTATTTTACCACGGCCGTCTGCATCTTAGCAATGAACAAATTGCATTTCAGGCCGGCTATACTGAAAAGGCTTTTGGTGCCAATTCTTTTTATAGTGCCCGATATCCAAACCAGTTTGAAGAGACACGTACCTATTTCAGCGCTCTCTCGATGGAGTCGGGAAGAGCCGTCAGAGTGCGTCCCAATGTTTACTGGCGCCGCCACCACGACAGGTTTGAACTTTTTCGTGGCGGACAAAATGCCGAATCATGGTACACTGGTCACAACTATCACCTAACCGATGTGGTTGGTGCTGGCGTTAATTCATCTTATCCCTGGGTGTTGGGTACCACATCGGTTGGCGGCGAAATGCGTGGCGAATCGGTTTGGAGCAATGTGCTTGGAAATCTAATGGATGAACCGGTGAAAGCTCCCGGAGAGAAGGATGGTTATTTTACACGTCATTTTCATCGCAACAATGCTTCTCTGTTTTTTGAACACACTTATAACAGTAGAAATTTCAGCGCATCGGCAGGTGTTTTGATGAATCGCAATTCGCAGATTGGATATAGAATCGACTGGTTTCCAGGAATTGATATAAGCTATTGGTTTACAGATAAACTAAAATGGATGGCGGCATGGAACCGATCATTGCGAATGCCAACCTTTACCGACTTGTTCTATTCAGGCCCCAGCAATGTAGGAAACCCATATCTTAAACCGGAAGAGGCCACCACCATTGAAACAGGTTTGCGCTATCGGCAGCACTGGATTGATGCCCAATTGGGCGGGTTTTACCGTATCGGTGAAAACCTAATTGACTGGGGACGCATCCCTGGCGAACCTCGTTACACCACTTCAAACATTAATCGCGTGGAAGCTATTGGGCTTGAGTTCTCTTCAACTATCTCATTTTGGTCGCTATTGCCCATGCAGCAATTTTTACACAACATGAACATTAACTATTCATACATCACTCAGGACAAGAAGGCCGATGAGGGATACGAATCGGTTTATGTGCTTGACCATCTCAGGCATAAGTTAAATCTTGGCCTTGAACATGGTGTTGGTTTTGAGAAGTTATCCATGTCGTGGAATTTTCAGTATCAGGACAGGGTGGGGGGATATACCCTATCAGCAACCGGAAAGCATGTGCCTTATGCGCCATTTTGGTTAACAGATACAAGACTCACCTGGCGTCACAATTACATCCGCATATATGGTGAGGCTACCAACCTTTTCGACAAACGATATGCTGATTTGAGTGAATTGTTTCAGCCCGGTCGATGGGTTAAGGTTGGCCTGGTGCTTGATCTGAATCTCTGATTGTAATAGAAATTTTATGTAGATAGTTTACCGTGTTTTTGAAGTCTATAATGGATTGATGGCTTCAGAAACACGGTGTTTTTATGATTTCAATTGTAGCATTTCTTCGGAAAGTGTGTAGATGTGCATCTCACATTTTTTGCAATCAAACCTGAGTTCGTAGCGTATGTTACCCGAGCGCATGATAAGATTCTCCGGCTTTGCGCCGGGCTTCTCTTTTGGACAGCCGTCGGTGGCATAACGCACGCAATGGCGCGTTGTCATTAAGCGGGCGCCCTCTTTTGGCGAATTTAACTCAAATGCTGGTATGATATTGGATACGCCATGACGCTTGTAAAAGTCCTCAGCAAGGTGATTGGATATGTTGAGCGAGAAGCTCTCCGGCATTTCCGGATAGTGATGACTTGTTGGCTTGATAAAAGATGACGTACGCTGATAATTCTCAATGCGCTTTTGTTGATGCGTTGCGGCCAATTCACGACGCAAAGCGTTGATTACCGACACCGGAATAAAAAGTGGCTGTGATAAATCTATTTTGATGGAGGAAGGCGTAAAAATTGTATTACCCCATTTCGACAACTGTTGATTTATCTGCTCCATGGCTCTCGACGGGTTGTTGGCAGTTTCCTTGTTTAGGCTCTCTTCAATGCATGATGTGATACCATCCTCATCTATAAGCGACAAACTAACTCCACTCCCTGTTTCGCAAAAGGTAACATCAACCGCAATTCGTCGTGTCTCTTTGCTGTTTTCAAGTTCCTTTTCAAACGCGCGGTCATGATTTCGAAACAACGTGGCGCCTGAGAACAACTCCGAAATATTGTCGGCATATATTTTGTTTCCCTCGGCCACATTAATCCTGAAACCGCACAACTGCTTTTCCCGGTTTAAGAAGCATAGTCCGTCACCATTCTGGAGATTTAATCCATCTTCTATAAAGAAGTGATCTTTGTTTACTTTGACTACTCTTCCCAGTTTTTCTCCCAGTGATTTGGGTGTATGCATGGACCAGATATTCTTCTGTCGGCCATTGAGAAAATAGGTTGTAAAACCACGGGAAAAAGATTTCTCGGGTGAAGGTTTAAATGCAGTGGTTACTTGTCCCGATGAACTACGTTGAAGGCCTGGGTTGGCATCAATGATTTTGTCAAGTGCCTTACGGTACCACGCCGTTATGTTTTTTACATAGGCGGCATCTTTAAGGCGTCCTTCAACTTTAAAGCTGGTGATGCCTGCATTTATCAACTCTTTAAGATGATCACTATTGTTTAAATCTTTTAGAGAAATCAGATGCTGGTCTTTGAGTATGGTTTTTCCACCGGCTGTTTCCAGTGAGTAGGGGAGTCTGCACGGTTGGCTGCACTCTCCACGGTTTGCACTTCGTCCGGTGGTGGCGTGGCTCATGTAGCATTGTCCGCTATACGAAACGCATAATGCACCGTGAACAAAGAATTCAAGTGGCACACTTGTTTGTCTGCGTATCTCTTTTATCTCCTCCAGATTGAGTTCGCGTGCTAGCACAACTTGTTGAAAACCAGACTTTTCGAGAAATGCCACTTTCGCAGGCGTGCGATTATCGGTTTGGGTGCTGGCATGAATTTCAATTGGAGGCAAATTCATCTCTAAAATGCCCATGTCCTGAATTATGATGGCATCTACACCAATAGCATACAGTTCATGAATCAACTGTTCAGCTTCTTGCAACTCGTGGTCGTATAGCAGGGTGTTGATAGCTACATATATTCGGGCATTAAAAAGATGGGCATATTGCACCAGTTGGTTAATATCATCCAGACTATTACCGGCTACCTTTCGAGCGCCAAATTTTGGTGCACCAATATAAACGGCATCGGCGCCATGGTCAATGGCTGCGATGCCGCATTCTAAATCTCTGGCCGGAGCCAGTAATTCTATCTGTTTTATTCCTCTTTTTTGCTGTAACATCTTATCCAGTCAATCTCCAGGTTAGCAGTGAGCTGGTTTTCGGCAGGGCTTTCGGGCAATGTGGTGCAAAATACAAGATACATTGGTTCTGAAGGTATAAGTCTGGTTTCGCGATGCACTTCCAGTCCATTTACCTTCCAAATGATGGCCTCTTCTGACCATTCAAGGCTGTAGATGAAAAATTTATCTTTGAATTTTGCACCTGTTATGCGACTGGCTTTTTGCTGTACAACACCCTTGTCATCTGTGATATGTACACCACATTCAAGTGTTTTACCTTTTGTATTTGTTGTCTTGAAAATATCAATCTGTGGGGTCATTTTCTCGCCAACCATCCAAAATGCGTTTATTACAGGACTGCACTGCGAGAAACGCACCTTAGCTTCAAATTTGCCATGTTTTTGCCTGAAACTTTGTCCGGTGCTGATAAGCCCCGAGGTGTACTCAAACTCACGCACGGTGAATCCGTGTCTTGGATCCCACTGTTTGCCTTTAACCGGTTCGCGTCTGGTGGTGATTCTGGCTACGCTGTCGCGCATTTCTATGTTGTCATCTTTAAAAAGCTGTTTTTCGCCTGCCAGTGCATAAGTCTCGTTCATGAGTGCTTTTCCCCAGTAATAACCGGTCATCCACTTATCCTGATTAAGCCTTAAACCGTCAAAATCTTCCTCAAAATTCAATGCCCATTTGCGAATTTCTTTGAAAGGATTATTTTTCTTTTTATCAAGATACCAGATTATCTCCTCATTTTTTTTCAGCGTTTCAAATTCCTGAATCAATTGAGCTTCTTCCGATTTTTTAAAACGTTTTTTGTCTTCCATAAACGCTTTGTGTTCAATAAACTCAGGTGATTCAACGATGGCCTCGAGTTTAAAAAACGTTTGCAAACGCTCGCTGTTTTCCAGTTTTTGAATGGTACGATACTCTGAACTCTTCTCAGTTTTCAGATAAAATTGTATGTCAGAATCTTTTAAAAGTGATTTGTAGCGCTGTTCTTTGGCATAGGCATCACTTTGTTTGTAATCTTTTTGTGCTTTGGACGAATGGTGGGCAGGGGAGTTTACAAACTTCTTTAAATCCTCAAACTCTTTGTAGGTGCTATTGGTCAGAATATGTTTCATCCGGTCAAGTTTGCCTGCCTTGGTAAATTTAAGATAGGATTTAATGTCGGTAGCTCCTGACATTGTTTTATACTGATCCAACTGGCGCCATTGTTCGGTATCTTTATATCTGGCATTTTTTAGATCGCGTACTTTTTTCTCGAATTCCCCTGAATGAATCATGGTGTCGAGCGCGTTATACCGATTCAGAAGTTCTGATTTCTCAAAATTGGTAAACCTTTCAAAGTCATTTCTTTCTTTGTTAAGGATTGCTTCATATTTTTTTGTTGAAACAAATTTGCTTCCAAATTGTATTCCGAATATGGTGGCCATGTTTAACGTTTTAATTTAGGTGTTGCGTTTGGTTACGTAAATGGTTAAAAAGAGTTTGGAATTTTAAGGTGGAAAAATAAGAAATTTTCATCAGATATTGCTAAAAGCACGGAAGTTGTTCTGAATATTTATATCGGTAAATGATTTTGTTGGGATGGTGCAGAATCTTAAATTGTCACAATTCATCCCTATAAGCATCAAGGAAGTCCTCAGAGTACGATATATCTTGTTCTGATTGTTGAAATTTTTTTATTTTCAACAAGTTTTAGTAACTGGTTTAATTCAATTGGTATAATATGATATAGACGTGAAGCGTGTTATGTTTTAGACAGATAGAGTGGTTTAGAATGAAAATTAGATTGTTCTTAATTTCTCTTAAATCATATCTCTCAGTCTAAACATCTAAAATCTAACATCTAAAAATTAGGCATATATAAAGATTACTGTTCTGAGTTTTTCGAGTAGTTTTTTGAGTTTTATTCATGAGCAGAAATCTTTTGAGTGAATCACCATTATTTGTTTGATTTTGGATGAGCAATATTATCAGATTGTTGCATGTATTGATGATTTTTAGGGAATTTTTTTTGAGGCAAAAGGTTTTGTGATTACTAAAAATTTATACCTTTGCAATCGCAAATGCGAAAGTAGCTCAGTTGGTAGAGCACGACCTTGCCAAGGTCGGGGTCGCGGGTTCGAGTCCCGTCTTTCGCTCCAAATTACTCAAAGGAGTTTTTTAAATGTATTTATTGCCCAGATGGTGAAATTGGTAGACACGCCAGCTTGAGGGGCTGGTGCCGGTTACGGTGTGCAAGTTCGAGTCTTGTTCTGGGCACAAAAAGGCCCTTGAATCATAACGTTTCAAGGGCTTTTTTTATGTTACTATCCCCAATTGATTAATCCCATTCGGGAAATTGCGTGGTGTGAAGATCCAGTTTGGATATCATCGCCATCTCATCTCTATCAAGCTCAAAATCAAAAATGTTCAGGTTTTCAGCCATGTGTGCCTTATCTGATGTGCGCGGTATGGCTATGATACCTCTTTGGTAATGCCACCTTAGACTAATCTGTGCGTTGGTTTTTTTATGTTTTTTCCCAATCGAAGCCAAAACTTCATTCGTAAACATTCCGTTGCGGCCTTGTGCAAAAGGTGACCAGGCTTCAAGTTTTATATCGTGTTGTTTTAAGTATTGATGGGCATCGGGCTGCTGAAAAAATGCGTGTGTCTCAATTTGGTTTACCGCCGGTTTTATGCTACATGTTTCTAAGATCTCATTCAATTGATGTGGTTCAAAGTTGCTGACGCCTATCGCTTTAATCCTGCCTTCCAAATAGAGCTCCTCCATAGCGCGCCATGAGCCCTTCACATCGCCTCGTGGACGGTGGATTAGATAAAGATCCAGATAATCCAAACCCAGTTTATTTAATGATGTTTCAAATGCTTTTTTTGTTTTTTCATAGCCGGAATCATCTACCCAAACTTTTGAGGTTACAAATAGCTTTTCACGTGCTATGCCACTGCGCTTAATGCCTGCTCCTACTGCTTCTTCATTGTTGTAGATGGTGGCTGTATCAATAAGTCGGTATCCGAGTGCGATGGCATCTGATACACATTTTTCACCAACCGACCCTGTTAGATACAACGTGCCGAAACCCAAAATAGGCATCTTTACACCGTTGTTAAGGGTTACTGACTCTATGGCAACGGATTTTGCGGGACTGGTGGCTGATCCGTGCATCTTATGAATACCAAATGTGGCAATCAGTGCAGTGGCAGAAAGTTTGACACTTGTTTGTAAGAACTCACGTCGGTTAACTCTTTTTGTCTGAGGAGTATGTTTCATGATAGTTTGGATATGTGAGGTAACTCTGGTTTTATGCTATCTACGAATATAGCAAAATATTCTTTCGTGGGGCAAAAGAAAAAGAGCACCCCGAATTGGAGTGCCCTCTTTTTGTAAATAATTATGATGAAGTTTAATTGCCTGAACTGTAGCCAGGATTTTGAGTTAACCCCTGGTTTAGTATGATGGCATCTTCAGGAATCGGACGATATACTTTGTTTTGTCCGTCTAACCCTCTGAAAGCGCTTTCGCCAATGGGTCGGATATTTGGGTTGTGAGCAACACAAAGTTCAATCAGTTTTTTGGTGCGTCGCAGTTCTGGCCAACGCAGGTATTCACCTGCAAATTCTTTGGCACTCTCTTGCAAGAGTCGGTTCAGCGTCATTTCTGCTGATGTGATTTCGGCGAGTGAACCACCTGATTTCGAGTTACCTGGTCTGTTTCGTACGGCATTGATTTTATCGGCTGCCTGTTGAGGTTGTGATAACCCTAAATATGCTTCAGCAGCAATGAAGTAGGTTTCGGCCAATCGGGCCAGCACGATGTCCCTTGAACTTGAAGAGGTTGACCATCTTTGGTTAGAGGGGTCATCAAACTTTTTAATGATGGGATATGCACCATCAAAGTTTATGGGAGTCATCCAATCGCTCTCATTCACCGGGAATGGATAGATGGTAGTATTGGCACGGTTCGCCGGATCTTCGTTGCGCCATGCCTCGGTATCAGTTTCTGTCCAGGCGCCATTCCATTTTCTGGGATAGTACCAGTCGATGGGCGTATTGGCAAGTTGATCGGCAGTTCTTTCATAGTAATAGAAGTATCGCTGATACACTTTACGCATAAATGTGGCATCGTAGCGGGCGTCGTCCTCTTCGAACAAGCTGTGAAGGTACCATGTGGGGAAGAAGTTAGTATCTGAATATTTATGTCCTCTCTCGGGTCCTCCCAGGTAAGGGCCAAACAGTGCTTGTTGCATATTACCTGAAGTTTCTGGGTTTGGCATTGAATTCAGGTGATACTGTACGGCAAAAATAACTTCTTCATTGTTTTGATTGGCAGGGCTCCACAAAGTTTCAAACGGAATGCTGATGGCTTGTGATGCTATGGCAGCTTCAGCATAATCCTTTGCTTTGGTGAAATCGGCCTGACTGTTTAAATCGTAGGCACGCGTAAGATATACCTTTGCCAGATAGTGACGCACCACCCGCTGGTCAACACGACCTTTGGGATTGGCGGTTGCAGGCAAGTCATTTATAATGGCCTCCATTTCGGCGATGATGAAATTGTAGGTGTCACTCAAACTGGCTCTTGGCATGTTGACACGTGGGGCATCGGTCATCACATCATTTATGGCCACACCGCCAAACTGCTCAAGTAGCAGAAAGTGATAGAATGCTCTCAGAAATCTAAGCTCAGCCTGTCGTGTGCGCAGTGTTGCCGCATTCATGTCAGGTCCTTTGTCGGCATAAAACAGACCCGTATTGGCAACTTGTATGCCTGCATAAGCAAGTTGATAAAAATCTCTAACAGAGCCATTGTTGGCTTCGAGCACGTCGTAACGTTGGATGCCGTGGTTGTCGTCGCGACGACTGATTTGGTACATATCGGTACCGGCTACCAGCAACCAGGGCTGACTGCCAAACATGGTTCGCAATGATGAATAGGTAGCTGTTACCAGGGTTTCAAATCCGTCCGCAGTACTATAAAATTCGTCTGAGGTAATCCCCCCTTTGTTGTCTTCGTTGAGAAAGTCACTACAGGCCGACAACACGAAAGTCAGGGATAATAAATATATTAGTTTCTTCATGTCTCTTTTATTTTAGAATTTAACATTAACGCCAAACTGGTAAGTGACGTTGGCAGGGCCGTTACCATTTTCCAAACTTACATGGGCATATTCAGGATCGTATCCCTCATGGTCGGTCCAAACAAATGGGTTTAATATATTCATATATACCCGCATGGAGGCTATTTTAGCTCTGTCAATCAGCTCTTTGGGCAGCGTGTAGCCCAAGGTGATGTTTTTCACTTTCACAAACGAGGCATCGGTATAGTAGGCGTTACTTCCATAATATGGGCCAGCAAGACCTGGTGCAGGGTACTTTTGTGAGTAATGGCCAGTGGTGGTTATCCAGTTCAGGTTTTCATCAAATCTGGGTAGTCCTGCGGGGATGTAATAGTCCATATTGATTTTGGAACGACCACGGTCGCCCACAAAGCCAAATTCACGTAAAAATGGGCTATCAACCAATACTCCCTGATGGGTGAAAATGTTAAATGAGAAGTCGAAATTTTTGTAGTTAAGTGTTGATGAAAAGCTTCCAATCCATTTTGGGTCTGGCGAACCCAGAACGGCCATATCTTCGTCGGCAGTAATGAAGCCATCATCGTTAAGGTCACGAGCAATGGCGCGTCCTTCAACAGCCTGATAGCCTGTTACTCTTGCTGCTGGTAAGGCTGCAATGGCATCCGGCGTCCACACACCATCGAACACATAGTCATAGATAACATTTATGGGCTGTCCGATGAATCTTCTTTCACCAACCACATCTTTCTTCTCACCATAAAGGCTTATAATCGCATTCTTATTACGTGAATAGGTGAAGTTGGTGGTCCACTGCAAATCACGTGTATTGACGTTCACTGTGTTCAACCCAATTTCGATACCTTTGTTACTTACCGAACCAATGTTGTCTATCATGCTAACCACACCCGATTCGATGGCAAGCAGTCGCGGCATCAGCAGGCCGTCAGACAATTTGTCGTACCAGTCAATTGTACCATTGATACGGTTATTCAGAAAGCCATAGTCCAGACCAATGTTGTACTCTCTGGTTTTTTCCCACGAAAGGGCCACGTTAACCGGATCACCTGGGGCGAATCCGCTCACCACATTACCGTTGTAGTCGTAATATACCAAACTTCCGTATTTGGGAGTCAATTGGGTTCCAAATGGATTTACACCGTAGTTGTTGCCGGTATATCCGTAACTGAGTCTAAGTTTCAGGTTCGACAACCAATTGGCACCTGTCATAAAATCTTCTTCTGATAATCTCCAGGCTAAGGCAAAGGATGGGAAAGCATCCCATTTGTCGGCCAACTTGGAGCTTCCGTCATATCTGATGGTTGCTGTAGCAAGATATTTACCCATATAGGAGTAGTTTACCCTGGCTGCATATGAGAGCAATGATGTTTCTGAATATGCAGAACCTGATCTTCCTGGCAGCAAAGTACCTGAACCAATGTTATACCATTGCGAATCATAAGGCAGTCGCTCAGCACCTACATTTGAGCTTTCGTAGCGGGTTGCATACACACTGTTGATAAGCGTGGTGTTAATTGTGTGTGCGCCTATGCTGTGTCTGTAGTTCAATACGTTATCCCATGTGTAATCAAACCATTCTTTGTTTTCCTGAAATGCAAGAGAGTTTGAGCGGCCACCCAGAATTGCACCATAATAGGCACCGGTTCGCAATCTGGTGAAACGCGGAGCCAGAGTGGTTTTGAATTCTAACCCGTCAACTGGTGTGATGCTTACAAAAATGTTACCCAACACATCGTATCTTCTGTCTTCCCGAGTTCCGTTGTCTATTTCGGCGAGGGGGTTTGGCGAACTGGTAAAACCGCCCGTTCCCTGTATGCCAGCTGCACTACCCGGTTGGGGTACCAGATTGCCGTCTGCATCATAGGCAGGAGTTAAAGGATTTTGGCGGAAACCATCGCGGTATCCCCACTCACTTCCCTGAGAATTTTCTGTGAGCGTCAGGCTTAATGAGCCACCTGCCGAGAAGAATCTTGATGCTTTGTGAGAGGCACTCAGCTTAATGTTGTATTTGTCGAGATATTCCCTCAAAAAGTTTCCTTCTTCATTTTGGTAGCCAACTCCAATCACATAGGAGATGTCACTTGCATTGCCGGCAAGCGTAAGGTAATGGTTTTGTTGCTTTCCATTTTGGGTTACCAGTGACGGCCAGTCGGTATAGTCGCGGTTGAGCAACCGTTGACGTAGAAAGTCACTGTTTTGCAGAATGATATTTCTGTCGTTATCAGGCATGAAGAAACCTTGAGTGGCATTATACTGATAATATCGAGATGTTCGCCAATCTACAAATTCACGGCCATCCATCCAGTCGGGCATCCGAGCTATCTGACGCACGCCATAGTAGCCATCATAGGAAATGATGGTTTGTCCCTGACGCACTTCCCCAGCATTTTTGGTTTGTACAATTACCACTCCGTTAGATGCTCTTGAGCCATATATTGCTGTGGATGAGGCATCTTTAAGAATATCAATCCGTTCAATATCTGACGGGTTCAGAAAATTGATGTTGTCGGTTACCACACCATCAACCACATACAATGGTTCACCGGCTTCAAAAGAGTTCTGGCCACGTATTTGAATATTGAATCCGCCACCAGCACGCGCAGAGTTGGAGGTAATATTCACCCCCGGTACAACGCCCTGAAGCGCCGCAACGGCCGAGGTGGTTCCTCTGCCTTGCAGTGTGCCACCTTCAACAGAACCGATGGAGCCGGTCAGGTCACTGCGCCGCATCACACCGTAACCAATGGCAACTACTTCATCCAATCCAATAAAAGCTTCGGTAAGTACCACATTAATGGTTGATTGATTCCCAACCAAAACGGTTTGGTCGTTAAACCCTATAAATGAAAAGACCAGATTGGCAGTCTGGGGGTTTTCAACCGTTAGGGAGTAGTTTCCATCAATATTTGTGACAGTACCCGTTACGGTTCCTTCTATAATTACGTTGACACCAGGCAGCGGATAACCGCCGGTATCGGTTACATTCCCGCTAACCGTGCGGGATGTTTGGGCTATTGATATTGCAGATATCATTATAATACCTGCTAAAGCCATACTTCTAATAAGCGTTTTTCTCATTACTTTTTGGTTTTAAGTTGATATGCTGATATTTTTAAGTATGTGTGCTTTATTTCCGGGTTTCGGTTTTTTTTGACGCACGTTAACTTTTCTTTGCAATTTTAACGGCTTTATAACAAAGTGGTGAGTGATTAATTAACTGAAAAAGGCTGATGATTTATCAGATAGGTAGTTTATAATTGTTTCTATTTGTCTGTATATTAGAAGAAAGATAAAATGTGTGCGTTCTAATGGCAATATGTGGCAGGTGTTTTTTTGAGTTCTTTTAGCAAAAAAAATGTTGGCATACATTAAATGTTGTTTGATTTTAAGTACAAAAAAAGACGACACACTTTCATGTTCGTCTTGGTGGATACTTTTCAATGAAAAGTTGCAATTCTAATCCTGGCTGAATCGGTTGTGATGAATTCTTTCGTTCAGGAGTTCTGCATCAGAGTATGCAGCCCGTTCTTTTGCTTTATAACCTATTGCTATGATGGAGGCTACTTCTAAATTGGCTGGTATGTTTAGAATCTTCTTTATGTAATCGCTTGCTGTTAACTGTTCATCGTGAGCACGTAAACGCACCTGCACCCAAGTTGAGCCCAATCCAATACTTTCAACAGTCATTTGAAGCAGAATAGCTGCTATGGCGCAATCTTCAACCCAAACATCACTCTTTTCCATATCTCCTACGATCACAACAGCCAGAGGGGCGCCCGACATAAACGAGGCACCATGTGGCTTGCAGGTTGATAGAAGTCTGATGGTTTCAACATCATCTACAAATATAAAATCCCACGGACGATTGTTTTTCGAGGATGGCGACCAGAGCAGAGCCTTTGCCAGTTGTGCTGTTTTATCCGTTTCGATGGCACGGGGCAGGAAAGAACGGCAACTGCGGCGGTGTTGAATTAATTCCAATAAGGTTTTCATTGTGCAATTGGATCGTATTATTCAATGGGTAAATGTTGGGCTAACTTATGAAGTTCATCACATTCAAAAATATGACTGGGCGGTTGGTTTACAGCCACATAAATCATTGTTTTTGCCACTGTTTTTGCGCTTATGGGTTTGTATTTTAGTAGCTTACCTATAAACATGAAATTAAACAACGGCATTATTTTTTGTGCAATATTTTCGCCGGCTCTTTTTTCGCTGCGTTGCCCCAGTAACAATGCAGGGCGCATAATGTACAGGCGCTGAAATTCCAAATTCAACAACTTCTCTTCGGCTCTTCCTTTGGTGCGCAGATAGAAGTTTCTACTTCTGGCGTTGGCTCCTGTGGAGCTTACCAATACAAATGTTTTAACTCCTTGCAGCCGTGCCTTTTGTGCCACTGTGAAGACACTGTGAAGATCTACTTTTTCAAATTCTCTTTGCGATCCGGCCTTTTTGATTGTAGTGCCCAAACAGCAAAAAACAACATCGGTATTGTCGGGGATTACAATGTTGTTGGTAGCAAATGGCAAGTGTATTACCTTGTTTGGCAGGCTCTCTGGCTCTGTGCGAGATGCCGCATGAATTTTTGAGAATCTGGAATCTTGTGATAATACTTCAACCAAATGACTTCCGGTTAATCCAGTTGAGCCAAATATTACTGCATGCATAATTTGTCTGTTTGCCGTTACTTCAATAGAAATTTGGTTGAGTTATATTTCACCCAGTGCATTACGTGAACCCAATTATTCACCTAAAAGTTGATCAATTCTTGCAGCTTCGGCTCGCATCTCCAATCTCAGATAGGTGTTTTTAAGATACCTCATGTAGTTTTTGTTGTCAGGTGAAATCTCATGAAGTTTGATGAATAGGTCGCGGGCAGTGCGGTAGTCAGCCGAGATATGTCTCAATTCTCTTCGCAGGTAAGCGTAGGTCGTAAAATTGGGATCACGGTTATACTTTGTCATTTCTTCCTGGTACCGCTTTTCGGCATGTTCGTAATAATGTCTGGCCTTTACAAACAAAGCATCCTGATGGTTTGGTTTAGTTTTCAGAATCTCTTCGGCAAAACTCAACGCTTCTGCTTGTTTGCCTTCTGCAACAATGCCGGCCAAACGCGTGGATAAAAGCATCTCGTTGGATGTGGGCGTTATTTTATTCCATAGCAGGGTTGCGGCATTGTGATTTCCTCGTTCTGTCTCCATCACAAAAAGTCTTTCAACTACTTTTTGGTGGTAATCACTTCCCGATATTGCTGGAAGATATTTAGTCCAGTGCTGGTATTCCAATCCTGGCTCTCCGGTTTTACTATAGCTGATGCCTAAAAACTCAATTGCTTCGGTATCAGGTGCCAGATTGTCAACTGAGGAGAGATAACGCATGGCTTGTCCATATTTTTGAACCTGAAACGCTGCTTTTCCTGCAATAATTTTGTGTCTATCTTCAATGGGCTGATTGTTATTGATGGTTGTGGCTTCGAGTCTGTCAAAGTATTGTATGGTCTGCTCAAAATCGCCTCGCGCAAATGCTTCTTCCATTGATGCCTCAATGTTCGTAATTTTTGATGTGGTGCCACAGGCAGTCAGAAATCCAATTGCAATTAAAAAAAATCCCGCTATTAACTTCATTGTGTTTTGTTCAAATTTTAAAACTAGCATTTCCTTATTTGATGTGTTATTTATAAAATTATCATTGAAAAGGAGGTGTGTAAAGATGTCATGTTGACGCTTCAAATACCATACTCGCTCTGTGGTTTTCAATGTCAAATATCGTACCTCTTTGCAAATATAAGCATTTGAAAAGGAATCAAAGAAATTACAATTGGCAAGGTATTTCAAAATACCACACTGAACCGTTGTCTGGAAGCTAAAGTATTGCATTTGCCTTAAACTGTAATTCAGGATGTTAAGTTTTTGCTTGAAAATATTGGCTTTTTATTTGTTATGATACCGGTAAATATTCTATTTTTGCAGCACAATTAAACACGGGTGTAGCTCAGTTGGTAGAGCACTGGTCTCCAAAACCAGGTGTCGGGAGTTCGAGTCTCTCCTCCCGTGCTTTTTTTGAATCAGGAGAGTTGGCCGAGTGGTCGA
The DNA here is from genome assembly GCF_000517065.1 of Alkaliflexus imshenetskii DSM 15055. Taxonomy (GTDB): domain Bacteria; phylum Bacteroidota; class Bacteroidia; order Bacteroidales; family Marinilabiliaceae; genus Alkaliflexus; species Alkaliflexus imshenetskii. The sequence continues at coordinate 3,706,961 of NZ_KI912105.1, forward strand.
AGGCGCACGCCTGGAAAGTGTGTAAACCTCAAAAGGGTTTCGAGGGTTCGAATCCCTCACTCTCCGCCAGAAACGGTCTCTATTACTTCAAAGATAAGAGTAGAGAAGAAAATTAAACCGCACATTAGATGAATACTTCTAATCGTGCGGTTCTATTATTTCCAGCTTAACGAAAATTACGCCCCTGTTTTTGCTGCTTATGGCATTAAAGGCCGATATCGAGAGATCGATTATTCTCCCCTTAACAAACGGACCTCTGTCGTTAATTATAACCTCAGCACTTCGCGTACTTTCCATGCAGGTTACTCTTACTTTTGTTCCGAGTGGCAATGTTCTATGCGCCGCGGTGAATAACTCATGACGATAGACCGCACCCGAAGCAGTGCGTTTCCCCACAAAATAGTCGGCATAATATGATGCTCTGCCATACTCTGGCTGGGTTGTATCCACTTCTATTTCAGGTTCTTTGCCGGATGGGAATATCAGAGCCGCAATGGCCATAATAAGCATGATAAGCAGTGCCTTTTGCATCAGTGGTGTGCTAAAAACTTTTTCGTTTATCTCTTTTAACGCTTCTATCATACAAAGTGCATGTCGTTTTGAAGGCCTTACACAAGAATAAGATTCATGTCCAGAGCTGTTTATCAAAACGATTATATGGTATTTTGGTTACAAATCGGATGCCATTTTATTTCATTAAGTCACTGTTTAATCCTAATTTATAAAACACGAGGCACTAAATTGTTATTCTGATGCCTAAGAGCCAATTTCTTGGGTTGCCCGGATAGTAGTATCGCGGCAGAGCATTGCCAAAGGATGGGGCATTTACCAGCAACATGGAAGCGTGCTCACGATTAAACAAGTTGCGCACACCGGAGATTATCTGCAGCTCATTAATAAGCTTCAACTTCCGAGTGAAGGTGGCCGTGATGTCAACCAACTCGTGACCGGGGTAGGTGAGGGAATTGGCATCGTTCAGAAACTGCTTATTTATATGGCTGAAGTTTAAGATGAATCCCAATCCTATGGGGGTTGATGCTGAAATATTTATGTTTAAGATTGAAGTGGGCAGACCTGGCAACTTTTTATCACTGTAGTTGGTTTCATCCTGAATGAAATGACTAAAACGGTTCTTCATCAGGGTATAGTTTCCTGACAACACCAGCTCATTTGGATTTGATTGGATTGATTTAATCAGATACCATTTCAGTTGCGTCTCCACTCCCGAATGGTTGGTTCTCCCGGCATTCTCTCCATAAAACACATCTTCGGCGTCACGGCGTGTCATCAAAAGGTTTTTCACCCTTATGTTGTAGGCTGTCACATCCAGTAACACGCGATCGTTGAGAAGTGCTTTACGGATTCCGGCTTCAACATTGAAACCCTCCTCTGGTTTCAGCTCACGGTTTATGCTGCCATCGGGTAACAGCGCTTCTTCCGATGAGGGTGCAGAGAATCCGTGACCTGCAGTGGCAAACAGATACGTGTTTGGTGTAATGCGCTGGTTGATGCCTATTCGTGGCGAAAGAACAGGCGAGTAGGTGTGGTTCTGTGACTGTTCTGCTCCTTCGCTGGTTCGGTACCTCAACTCATGAAAGTTTATTCCCGTCAAAAAAAGGGTAGATGATGATAGCTCTGTTTCATAATGCAGGAAAAAATTGTAGTAATAGCGAATTTCATCTGCAACCGATAGTTGATTTCCGGCATTCCCCTGTATGGTCTCAAAAATCTGCCAGTTATAAACTTCTCGAAAATATTCCAATCCTCCCGACAGTGCATGTTTGTTTCTCCGCCACATCAGGTTTTCACGAAAACCGATGGTTTTGGTCTCCTCAACCAGTATGTTGAACGGGCGTGATTCGTATGCATCATTATAAATGCCATATAGTGAAAGTCTGTTTTCAAGGTAGGGATTAATCAGCGTGATAAAGGTCAGACCTGCTTGCCACTTTTCGTATGATTGGAACCCCTGTATGTTTTTCCAATTAGCAGCTGCTGACTTTGGATTTGCTTGATAGGTAGGATGGTCAATTGAACTTGGGATGCGTGCAAATAAATCCACATGATTGAGCAGCAAACGTATTGTATGGTTACCCAGTTTTTTGTTTCCGGTTAAAAGCAGATTGGAACGCTCATATTGGCTGTTTTCTCTATAACCATCTGAAGTGGTACGCGAAAATAGGGTGCTAAAGGATTGGTGGCTGCTACCGTATGATACACCTGCACCTTTTCGCCAAAGGTTAAATGAACCGCTCTCTGCCACAGCTTTTCCCTGCCATCCATTTTCAACAGTGGGTGGACTAATAACAATCACTCCTCCTAACCCAGGTCCGTACAAGGCTGAAGAGGGACCTTTTATCACTTCTATCTGTCCCATTCCACCCATATCCAAATCTTCAACGATGGTTGCACCGTCGCCCGAAGTGAGCGGAATTTCGCCAAACCATGCTTTGATACGGTTAGATGCGTAAGGTGTTCTGCTGCCTATACCTCTAATGGTAAGCCTGGCAGTATTCAGTGCGCCCGATTGCATGTACAGCCCTGGAACCTGATCAAGTACGGGCTTTATATCAATTTGTTGACTGTTTTTTAGCGTACTGGCTGGTATATAAGTGATGTTGCCAGGCAATGCTCCAATTTTTCTTGGGAAAGGTGTGGCTGTGATTGTAATTTCCTCCAGCTCCTTTGTGGTATGAGATTTTATACTGAGTGTGTCATTGATGACATTGATTGTTGCAGCATTTGCAATAGTGCCAACCAGCAACAGAACCAATAGGATTAATGTTTGATACATACGATTTGTTTGCTTTTATATAACACAAAAGCTCAAAGATAACTTGAACTTTGAGCCTTTGTGGTGGTATAGTGTTTATATTTAATCGATTAACTTGTGCTTTTATCTGGTAAAGCGTACAAAATTCAGATGCAATTAAGCGATTCTTTAAATTCAGATACACCGTTCCATCTAAACTATTACTCCTTTATATACTTAAATGACTACTGAAAATAAATATGCTCATGAATAATGTTTACTGGTTCACTGGTGTCAATCTGAAAATTACTCCCGGATTTTCAACAGCCACATAAACCAGTCCATCAGGCCCCATATCCACATTTCTGACTCTGCCAATTTCCCGCAATAAAATCTCCTGATGCACGACCTTATTGCCTTCAATCTCGTTGCGCACCAAATAGCGGAAGCTAAGTGAGCCTGTCAGTATGCTGTTGTTCCATGCTTTAAAGGGCTCACCGGTCACAAAGGTCATGCCGCATGGAGCAATAGATGGCGTCCACTCAATAATGGGTTGTTCCATTCCTTCTTTTTCGGTAATTTCTGTGATAATGGTTCCATCGTAGTTAATACCATAGGAGATTACCGGCCAGCCATAATTGAGTCCTTTGTGAATGATGTTGAGTTCATCTCCTCCACGTGGACCATGCTCATGAGACCATAAAACGCCTGTTTCGGGATGTTTAACCAATCCCTGTGGATTGCGGTGTCCGTAAGACCAGATGGTTGGCATGGCACCAATAGTCTGAAGGAATGGGTTGTCCTCCGGGATGTTTCCATCCTGTGTTATTCGGTGTATCTTGCCCGCGTGGTTGCTTAAGTCCTGTGCATTGGCCATGTGTCCGCGATCTCCAATGGAGAAATATAGATAACCATCATTGCCAAATACCATACGGCTGCCAAAGTGAACACCATTTCTTGTGTCGGGGAGTCCTTTAAAAAGCTCTTCTTTGTCGATAAGCCTATTGCCATCCAGCCGTGCCCGCATAATGGCTGTATTACCACCTTGCATCGGGCCGCCGGCACCAAATGTGGAGTAGGCCAGATATATCCAGCCATTGGTGCGATAGTCGGGGTGCAATCTGATATCCATTAATCCTCCCTGACCGTGTGCATAAATGGGTGGTAAACCCTCTATCATGCTAAGAAACACACCATCGCGAAAGCGAAACAGATGACCACTGCGTTCGGCCACCAGCATGTCGCCATTTGGTAGCCACAACATGCCCCAAGGTACATCCAGTCCGGAAATTATCGTATCAACACGGAAAGCAATCTTCTCTGATTGCTGAACGCTGCCTATCACAGGGCGATAATCGTGCGTCAGACTCCGGTCTTTAATATCAGTGAGGATATAGGCCGAGAGGTCTTTTATCTCTTTTTCGGATAGCACATGACCAAAGGCAGGCATCCCCGATAGAAGGTCGCCATCGCGTATTACGGCCATCATCTCCTCCATGGGGGTGTTGAAAAGAGCTTCCCGGTCATCGCGCGAGAAGCGCTCCATGTTTAGCCCATGGCACGATGCGCAATAACGTTCATAGTTGGCGATGGCCAACACTTTATCGGTCACTTTTAGGTCGAATGCCGAAGTATGGTTGTCGGAACAACGTGAGGCTGTGATAAGCCAGAATATTGCCATAAAAATGGCAATTGTTAAAAATGAAATCTGGTCGCGGTGATTCATAGACGATTTTTTTCTTCAATTTAATGAGAAACAGAGATGTTTGCAAATTGTTTATCGATTAAACCATATTCTACATGCCATTCTCAACTTAGAACTGCTTTAAATCCTTATTACAGACACTCGGGTATCATTTTTGTAGTCTTCTTGCTTTATCTGGTGCTATTTTATTAATTTTGGTTTGATTCTCAAATGCCCTAAATATTCTACTTATGAAGAAGTTTTTAAAGATTTTTTTCGCAACAATTGGTGTCATCTTTCTTTTGTTGCTGATATTGCCTTTCGCGTTTAAAGGTTCAATTGAGCGCAAGGTTAAAGAAATTATCAATGAGCAGGTTAATGCAACTGTCTCATGGGACAAATTCTCACTGTCCCTTATCCGAAATTTTCCAAACCTTGGTATGGGGCTCGATGGGCTTACTATTATTAACGATGCTCCTTTTGACGGCGATACATTGATGCATGTTGGTAACATTTCACTTTCGGTGGATTTGATGAGTGCCATTAGAGGCGAAGCCATAGAGGTGAAATCCGTGTTAGTGAACCGTCCCTATATTAACCTGATGGTGAATGCCGATTCCATTGCCAATTGGGATATTGTACCTGTTTCTGATGATGAGATGGTTGTTGATGATGATGGCGAATCGGCATCTTTTAAAGTAGAGCTGCAATCGTTCGAAATACGCAACGGCGCATTAAGTTACATCGATGCTACCATGGACTTTGGTACCGCACTTAAAGGTCTCAATGCCAAAATGCGTGGCGACCTAACCGAATCATATACAACCATCAATTTAAATGCTGGTGTAGAGGCTTTTGATATGGTTTTTGACGGCATACGCTATATCAGTGGTGCCACTATCGATTTAAAGGCCGACATTGGTGCAGACCTCGATAATATGATCTTTACTTTCGAGGACAATGAGATATTGTTTAGCACTATTCCACTGTTTATGGAGGGTTTTGTGGCCATGCTCGACGAGGGATACGATATGGATTTGAAACTGGCTGCCAGTCGTACCGATTTTAAAACCCTGCTTGCTCTTGTTCCCGATGTGTTTATGAAGGATTTTGAAGGTCTCAGAGCCGATGGAACAATGACATTGGAGGCTACGGCCAAAGGGGTTTATATCGATACCGACAACCTGCCGGCATTTAATTTCCTGCTAAGTGTTGACGGCGGACGCATTCAGTATCCCGACCTGCCAAAATCCATCGATGACATTCGCGTGAGAATGACGGTTGACAATCCGGGTGGTTCAATGGATAACACAGTAATCAACATCAGTGCTTTTCATTTTGAACTGGATCGAAATCCTTTTGATGCCTCTCTGCATTTATCAACACCTATTTCAAATGCTGTTTTTAACGGAGCAATGAAGGGCGTTATCAATCTGGCTTCTCTGGCTGATGCAGTTCCTATGGACAGTATTGAGATGAAGGGCATCATCAATGCAGATGTAACTTTAGCTGGCGATTACAATATGATTGAAAAGGAACTCTATGAGCAGCTAAAAGCTGACGGAACAATAACGCTTAAGGATTTTGAGTTCCGCAGTCCTGACCTGCCAATGGGGTTGCTAATCAGCGATGCCAACCTGTTTTTTTCGCCACGTTATTTGGAGTTACGAAGTTTTGCCAGCCGGGTAGGGGAGAGCGATTTTCGTTTAACCGGCCGTTTGGAGAACTATCTTGCTTATGCGCTTAAAGATGGCACACTTAAAGGCCGTTTAGATCACAACTCATCATTTATCAACACCAACGAACTGATGGCGTTGGCTGGCGAAGATGAGGTAGCAACTGAGGAAACTGAGCCATTCGGTAAGATTATTGTTCCTGCAAACATCTCTTTTGACATGATTACCCGCATCGATCGTCTGCTTTATGACAAGCTTACGCTCACCAATACCACCGGGAACATGGAAATTAAAGATTCACGTGTATTAATGAAAGGTTTGCGCACCGATTTGCTTAACGGACAAATGGTGATGAATGGTGAATACAACTCACAGGACACATTAAAACCTTTTGTGGATTTTGATTTGGGCATCAGAGGTGTAGATATCAATATGGCGGCACATTCGTTTAGTATGGTTGAAGCCTTTTTACCAGTTGCACAAAAGGCTACTGGTAAAGTCTCTTCTACCTTAAAATTCCGCTCGATAGTTGGTGACGATCTATCTCCCGTTTTAAGCTCCTTCAACGGTAGCGGAAATCTAAGTTCCGACAACGTGGAAATTTCCGGTGCCAAGGTGCAGGATGCACTCGTATCAATGCTTAAAGACGAAAAGTACAAGGTGGCCAATTTGCGCGACCTCATGGTTTACTTCAAAATTGAAAACGGCAACCTTTCTGTAACGCCATTTGATGTAAACGTGTTTGGAAAAAAGGCAAATATCTCAGGTACACAAAGTCTCGACCAGAATATGAATTTCACAATGAAAATGCCTGTTAGTCGCAGTGAGATAAGTAATGTGGCAGGTCTGCTGGGAGGTTCGCTTCCTACAGGTGGCAGTGATGTGATGGTAGGCATTAATATCACCGGCACGCCAACCGATCCTAAGTTAAGTCTCAATATGCAGGATTTATCTTCAGCGGTAAAAGATGAGGTCAGACGTGAAGTTGAACGCGTTGTAGACAAAGCCGTAGAGAAAGTAATGGAGGAAGGTGTGGAGAAGGCTGTGGAAGAAATCATCAAAGATGAGGAAGTGAAGGAGAAAATTGACGAAGGCTTGCGCCGTTTGCGCGACAGACTGAGATAAGCCGTTGTTCTATAAAAACAATAATACAAAAGTCCGTGGGAAACATTAAACGGTTTCTCACGGACTTTTGGGTATAAATTACCCGATACAAACCTTCTGTTTGGGCACAAAAAAAACCATCTCTGAAAAGAGACGGTTTTAATTTCATTAAGAATAAAGTAATTATACTCTTTTCTCTTTGATACGTGCTTTTTTACCGGTAAGCTCACGGAAGTAGTAAATTCTGGCTCTGCGAACTTTACCTAATCTGTTCATTTCAACTTTTTCGATGAAAGGTGAATTGATGGGGAAGATACGCTCTACACCAACGTTGCCCGACATTTTTCGAACGGTGAAACGTTTGGTAACCCCGGTTCCTTTAATCTGAATAACCACACCACGGAACACCTGAACACGCTCTTTGTTACCTTCGCGAATTTTGTAGTGCACCGAGATGGTATCACCGGCTTTAAATTCAGTAATTTCTACACCGGTATTAAAGGCCTCTTCAGCAACTTTAATTAAATCCATTGTTTTTGCTTTTGAAGATTAAACTTACTCGTGCAATATTATCTGACACCCACGTTCAGTAAGAGATTACACGAAACGGCCACAAAAGTACTCTTTTTGTTTTAATTATGGAAGTGTTTGGTGTCGAAGTTTTTTTGTTTTTGTTGATTCCGATACTTATAATGTCATATAATTGCAATTACTACTTGCTATATTCAATTGCATGCTTTATAATTACTGATGATTTAACGCTTATTCACAAAATATCCTCGCGCTTTAGTTGATTTCAATCTTTAAAATTTTGTGAAAAATTGAAATTTAAAGTATCATTGCACAACACATCTAACAAATAATTAATATGGAAAAAAAGAGCAACAATGTCCTGGTGGGCATGTCCGTTTTTGGAGCTATTTTCTTTATCTTCGGATTTGCCACCACGTTTATCATTCAGTTGAGTGCGCCAGTAATGGCTGTATTTAACCTTACCGAGTTTCAGGCACAGTTATTAACTTCTGCCTTTTTTATTGCCTATCCGGTAATGTCTATTCCTACCGGAATGCTCATTAACCGTATCGGATACAAATGGACGGTTAGCTTAGGGTTAATTCTCATGGCCATCGGAAGTCTTATTTTTATTCCGGCAGCACGTATTCCATCATACCCATTGTTCCTGATGGCTACATTTGTGCTTGCAACCGGAGTGGTATTTCTTCAGGTATCTGCCAATCCCTATGTAACAGCTATTGGTCCTGAAAGTGGTGCCTCAGGTCGATTAAACCTTACACAGGCGCTTAACTCAATTGCAACCATGGTGGCGCCTTGGCTTATCGCCGTGGTTATTTTCCGTGGTTTGGAATTGCCTGCCGGAGCAACTGAAGCTCAGGAGTTGGCTTACGGTCTGGAAGTGGCCAACCGCATTCCTTTCCCATTTATTGTGATGGCTATGATTGTTGTAGCAGTGGCTATCGCCTTGTTTCTCATTAAGCTGCCTGTTATCACAGCTTCTAAAAGCGAGAATGGCAAGAAAAGTGTGTACCGTCATCCACACGTTTTGTTGGGTGCTTTTGGTATCTTCTGTTATGTGGGTGCTGAAGTAGGTAACGCAGGTCTTATGGTGAACTATCTGCGTCAGGGCTCACTCGGGCTTTCTGCTGAAATGGCTTCTACTTACGCAGCCATTTACTGGGGAGGTGCTATGGTGGGTCGTTTCTTCGGTTCCATTATGTTCTCCGACATTAAGAGCCAAACCAAAAAGTACATTTCCATTGCATTGGTTTTGGTACTGGCATTTATTTCCGGCGCATTTGTTACCGAATGGAACTGGACCATTGGAGCTATATTCACCGGTGTTGCTTTTGTGAACTTCATCATTATGCAAATTGGCAAAGGTCAGCCAGCCCGTACATTGGCCATTTTTGCACTGGTTGCCGGGTTACTCGGTATTGTAACCACCTTTACAACCGGCCATATCGCTCTTTGGACAGTGATTTCTATTGGTCTGTTCAACTCAATTATGTTCCCCAACATCTTTGCACTTGCTGTTAAGGATTTGGAATCGAGCGAACTGGGTTCTGCATCGGGCATTATCAATGCACTCATTGTTGGTGGTGCCGTAATTCCGCCGCTTATGGGATCTATTGCCGATAATTATAGCTACACATACGCTTATATTGTTCCGGCAATTTGTTATCTGTACATATTCTTCTTTGCTGTGAAGGGAAGTAAAATCAGGGTAGCAAGCTAATTGTTTGAACCATGCCTGGGTTTAACCGTAAATGCTGGCAATTTATTTTGCAGGCCTTTACGGTTAAATCATTTTGAGTTTTTTGAATTACAACGATAAATACACACCTTAAAATATTCTATCGATGAAGAAGTTTTCTATTGGAATTGATATTGGCGGAACCAATACCGCCATCGGAATTGTTGATGAAAGTGGCAACGTACTCGTAAAAGGCGGTATCGATACGCCTTCTCATGGCGATATCGATCGTTATGTACGCGAAATGTCGGCTGCTGTGAAGGAATTGGCTAAATCAGTTAAACTCATGAATCCTGATTCTGAAATTATCGGAATGGGTATCGGAGCTCCCAATGGCAACTACTACAATGGCACCATCGAATATGCCCCCAACTTATCGTTTAAAGGTGTAGTTCACCTTGTTGAGCTGCTTAAAGTTCAGTTTCCGGAATATCAGTATGTTGCATTAACTAATGATGCCAACGCCGCTGCTATAGGTGAAATGATTTATGGTGGCGCCAAAGGAATGAAGAATTTTGTGATGTACACCCTCGGTACTGGTGTTGGAAGCGGGGTAGTGGTTAATGGTGACTTGGTTTATGGTCACGACGGATTTGCCGGTGAGTGCGGCCATACAACTTTGATTCCAGGTGGAAGACTTTGTGGCTGTGGTGCATTGGGTCACCTTGAAGCCTACTGCTCTGCCCCGGGAATGAAACGTACTGCTTTTGAACTGATGGTGAAATACAATGCCAATGACAGTTTGCTGGCTGACAAGTCATTTCAGGAATTGAACTCAAAAATGATTTTCGATGCTGCTGAAAGGGGTGATAAAATTGCGCAGGAAGTATTTGAGCTAACCGGAAAATATCTGGGACAAGGTCTTGCAGATACTGTACACCACCTTTCTCCTGAAGCCATTTTCTTGTTTGGCGGGCCTACTGCTGCCGGCGACTACATCTTTAAGCCAACCATTGCAAGTATGGAAGCACATTTGTTGCCCATCTTCAAAAATAAAATTAAGGTGTTACCATCAAAACTTAATGCCGGAGATGCTGCCATCGTGGGTGCCAGTGCTTTGGTGTGGAAGGAGATGGAGAAATAATTAGGGGTACTTTTTAGTATAAAATCATTGTGCAGGCCTTTGTTAATACTTAACAAAGGTCTGCTTTTTTGTATTTCCCTGACGCCTGCTTTTTAGATGCTGACACCACCATCTACATTAATGACTTGCCCTGTTATAAAATCTGATTGCGAACCCAGCAACCAACACGCCAATGAGGCATAGTGTAACACATCACCAGTACTTCCTGTCGGGATTTTTTTCGCAATGAGTTCGCGCGCTTTGTCCACTGTAATGCTTTGCTGCTGGCTAAGTTTATCATATAATCGTTCGAGAGCTTTGGTTTCATGATAACCTGGTGCCAGTACATTAAAGGTGATGCCGCTGTTTTTATATTCATTTACGAGCGTACGCGTCAAACCTACTATGGCCATGCGTAGCGAGTTGCTTAGTGCCAGATTCTCAACGGGTCTGGTAACTGAAGTGCTTTCACTGTATAATATCCGCCCGTATCCCTGTTTTTGGAATAGGGGTATCAACTCCCGGGTGAGTTGTACTTTCCACCTTATCAACAGGTTGTAGGCATTGTCCCAATCTTCAAGAGTTGTTTCTGCAGTTGTTTTGGCTGGAGGGCCACCAGCATTGATAAAAGCACCCGACAAGTTTTCGGGCAGTTTACTCACCAAATAGCGCACAAAACTCTCCTGCGACAAGTCTCCACAAATATAACTCGTCTGTTGAGGCTGTTGTGCACATATCTCTTTTAATTTACTTTCATTTCTTGCTACTAAAATTACCTCATGTCCATTATGAATAAGGGCATTGGCAACTGCCAATCCCAGTCCCGAACTGGCACCCGTAACCAGGAAAATTTCTCTGTTTATCATTGCTAAAGTGGATTTGATTTAAGGTTGATGTTTTAATAATTTGATTACTCGTTTCTTCATCAAGCGCCTATTTACCAGATGCTTTCTATAAAAACCTCGTATGTGATGAATTGTTTCGTATGTCATAAAATAATTGTGACAGGCGATAGGGGTTTTTTAATGAATTGTTGTCATAAGGTAAAACAAGTTAATTCACTTAATATCTCATATCATGAAAACTGCGAATCAATCTTTAAGGCGTTTACTCTCCGGTTGGATGATGATCTTTTTGGCTGTTTTTCTTTTAACAGGAAACGTATTTGCCAATGAAGGAGAGGATGATAACTTTACCCAATATAAAGGTATTGTTACTGATTCAAGATCCAATGATGCATTGGTGTTTGCTACCATATCCGTAGAAGGTGCCAATGTGGCTACTGTGTGTAATTCCGATGGTGAATTTCTTATTAAAGTGCCTAATTCCATGCTGGATCGCAACATGGTGATATCCTATATCGGATATGCCCGAAAAGTAATTCCAATAAGAGAATTGAAGCCTGATGGAAACCGCATTCAGCTTGATATGACATCTGTAAATCTGGTAGAAGTATCTGTGTTTCCTTCAGATCCCAACCTGTTGATGCGTGCCGTTTTGAACCGTCGCGAAAAGAATTACATGAACACGCCGGTTGAAAAAACTGCCTTTTATCGTGAAACCATTAAAAAAGGGTGGACCTATGTGTCTTTAACCGAAGCGGTAGTGGATATTTACAAACACCCTTATACCAGTCCACGCGAAGACAATGTAAGGCTTGCCATTGGTCGTAAAAGCACTGATTACGGTAGGTTAGATACACTCGTGTTTAAGTTGCAGGGCGGGCCTGTTTCAGCGCTTATGCTGGACATAATGAAGGATCCGTATCTGCTTTTTGACGAAGAGATGCTCAATTACTACAACTTTGAAATGTCGAATATTACCCGTGTAGATGATCGATTTATATATGTGGTTAATTTCTCACAGAAGCCTGAAGTGAAAGAGCCTCTTTACTATGGTAAATTATACATCGATACCGAATCGCTTGCTATCACCAGTGCGGCTTTTAATATGAATTTGAATGATCGTGAAGAGGCCGCACGACTCTTCATCAGGCGCAAACCGGCAGGTGCCCGCGTGTATCCAACCGAAGCGTCATATCTGGTCAATTATCGGGAACAGGATGGCAGATGGTATTTTGGATATTCCCGTGGTCAGGTGGCATTCCGGGTGAATTGGCGCCGCAGGTTGTTTAATACCAATTATTACACTACAATGGAGATTGCTGTTACCGACTGGGAAGCAACCGATGAGAGACCCTATAGAGCATCAGACAGGCTGAAAATGAATGTGATTATGGAAGATGCTGTGACCGGTTTTGCCAACGACGATTTCTGGGGTGATTACAACGTGATTGAACCTGAACAATCCATAGAATCGGCCATTCGTCGAATTCAACGTCGAATTGATAAGTAGCCACTTTTGTGTGACAAACTAAAAAAACTGCCGCCGATGTTCAAATCGGCGGCAGTTTTTGTATTGTCAAAAGGGATATAATAGCAAAAAATAGTTGGTAGAAACCTCTGTATGCATTGTATCTATTGCGATTTGAAAGAGTTTATTGAAATTGGTTTCAATAAACTCTTTTTTTATGATAATATCCAAGAAAAAGCGCTGTTGGAGTTGTGATAGTTTAGATGTAATTAAGTGGGGAAAACAGCAAGGTAAGCAACGCTTCAAATGTAAAAATTGTGGTATACTGTTCACCTTTACAAATCAAGGAGTAAGTCGTCAGAATAGATTTAAGTGGTTTAAAGATTGGGTGCTTGGTAGGCAAACCATTATTCAAATTAGCCATATCAGCGGATATAGCCCCAGAACCTTACAATCTTACTTTGATTATTATCTATCCAAGAGGCCGGTTCTACATGTGAGACCTTCGGAAAAACTTAATTTATTGATGGATGGCACCTACTTTGCCAACAAGTTGTGCCTAATACTCTATAGAGATAATACCATAAGATACACTCAATTGTACCGGATAACAGATGGCGAGTGGTATGATGAAATAAAAGAAGACATCGCTAACTTGTTAGCGCTAGGTGTTCAAATTGAAAGCATCACTTGTGATGGACATAAATCCGTATTAAAGGCCATACGGTCAGCAGATAAATCCATTTTAATACAAAGGTGTGTTGTTCACGTCCAACGGATGTGTAAGATATGGCTAACGCTAAATCCAAAGAGTGAAGCTGGATTTGAGCTGTTAGCAATTGTCAAAAAGCTTCATCGGATAGAAACCAGAAATCAGTGGGGTTATTGGGTCGTTGAACTGATTGCCTGGAATGAAAAACATAAAGCCTTTATTGCTGAAAAAAGCTTTAACTCTGAAACTGGGAGGTTTTGGTATAAACACAAAATGGTAAGGCGATCTTTTGTGGTAATAAAAAGAGCTCTACCTGATATGTTCCACTATCTCGACAATCCTAGAATTCCTAAATCAACAAATGGGCTTGAGTCGTTTTTCGGACATCTAAAGAGCCATTTAGCAATCCATAGGGGCTTAACCAAGAACCATTTTAAGGGATACATCCAATGGTATCTGTGGTTAAAGAACCAAAAATAAATATGGGTTTTCTAAGCCTACTTAAAACACCAGTATAAATAAAAATGGGATAGTAATAAACTATCCCATTTTACTCATACTGTATGTTTGTAAGATTTATTGCTGATAGGTTGCTCCCCAGCAGAGCCTATTTCCTCATCCACCTTACGACCTGAATATACCACATTAAAACAAAAAAGTCACCAACTATTATTTGCCACATTACCTTTGTATCTGAACCCGATGACCTATCGCCCCTAACAGGTAAAGAGCTGTTGGATAAGAAACTGAATCGCTGGGTTGCACTCGGTGCATTGGGTGCATATAATGAGGGGTACTATTTCGTAAAGGATTGGAATTTCTTTTTCAACAATACAGCGCCATACACTCAGTATTTGATAGAAAATTTTTCAAAGCCGGCCTATTTTGTTGATGGTGGTTCTGAAACAATGACGGGTAAAAGCTTGATGACTACAGCTCCTGGCAATATTGTACGCACGGCTTATCGCGATTGGTTATGGAATTATAAAAACTTAACGCTCGAT
>NZ_KI912105.1:3721640-4108720 GCF_000517065.1 Alkaliflexus imshenetskii DSM 15055
AGAACCATTTTAAGGGATACATCCAATGGTATCTGTGGTTAAAGAACCAAAAATAAATATGGGTTTTCTAAGCCTACTTAAAACACCAGTATAAAATAAAAATGGGATAGTAATAAACTATCCCATTTTACTCATACTGTATGTTTGTAAGATTTATTGCTGATAGGTTGCTCCCCAGCAGAGCCTATTTCCTCATCCACCTTACGACCTGAATATACCACATTAAAACAAAAAAGTCACCAACTATTATTTGCCACATTACCTCAAAAGGCAATTAAATGATATAGCGTATTCGATTAAAAATCGTCGTCATCGTCGAAATCGTCGCTGAGGATATCATCAATATCATCTTCGTCGAAATCATCGTCGCCGAATTCGTCATCATCATCGAAATCGTCAAAATCTTCGTCTTCAAAATCATCATCTTCATCTGTTTCGATTGGCAAATCGTCATCTTCATCCCAATCTAACTCTTCGTCTTCCATGAAATCATCGAGATTTTCGTCTAATTCCGGTTCATCATCAAACCGGCTACGGATGTTTGTTTTACGTAATAGGCTCTTTTCCATGACTAATTAATATGAACATTTACAAATTCAAATATAGAGAAAGCTATGAATTGTTTGCAAGCATCAAACAATTTTATTGCTATTTTTTTTGCAAAAATGATTGTCCTAATCCTGCTATGGCAATCATTTGTTTGGGCGTTTTCACCGACTAAATTACACTGTTTTTTACGCCTGAGATTCATATAGGGTTACTTTTTTCCGTTTTTTTATTGACGGTTTGTTATGTGTATTGATATTCAGTTGTTAATGTGCCTGGCGATGGTGTTAATTGGATTTAATTTAAATTATGCAGCTACAAAACTGTACACCCATAACGCAAGTTGGTTTTAATGTGGTTAAATATGAATGATTTATTGAATTTTTTAAAGTTTATGATTTGTGCATTATTACATCAGGCAGTTTTAAATTTATTTGTTATTGATGATGAAAATATACGAATTAGATTATTTTTGTATGATAACCGTATAAATATGTAATATTTATGTAATGCGGTTTGATGTATCAGGGTTTTCCTTATGGTTTAATCCTCGTCGGGAAGTAATACCAGAACCGCATGTTCTTTATAGGTGGTGCAGAGTTGTAATAATAGTTACGGGCATCATGTTTTTCGCTGTTAATAAATAAACCAACCAATAATTGAATAATTATGAAACCAGGAGAGAAAATTCGCGCTCTGCGGGAAGAGAAAAAAATGGATGTTGCTGAAGTGGCTCAGCGGCTGCAATTAGATAGTAAGCAGCTGGATGATATTGAAAATGGCAGCTTGGCGCCTTCTCTGGGCGTTTTGATAAAACTGGCCAGAGTACTCGGTGTGCGTTTGGGAACTTTTTTAGACGATCAGGTGCGACCTGGGGCTGTGATTACGCGAAAAGGCGATGCCGATGCAACAATCAGTCTTTCCAGTTCGGAGTCATCAAAAAAGGAGAATCTCTCTTTCTTCAGTCTGGCCAAAGAGAAGGCTGACCGGCACATGGAGCCGTTTTTGGTGGAGATTAAACCTGGCGTGCCTTCAAATCCATTGGCTTCAACCCACGAGGGCGAAGAGTTTATTTATGTGCTTCAGGGTTCGGTTTTGGTTACTTACGGTAAAGAGGAGCATCTGCTTAACGAGGGCGATAGCATCTATCTCGATTCCATAGTGAAACATCAGTTGCACTCGGCCAATAATGAAAAGGCCCTCTTACTCGCTGTGGTTTATCTTCCTGTTTAATTGACTGATTATGGAGTTACTTAACTATACATTGGGAGGAATGCTCGAAAAGTGGGCAACTGAGACTCCTGAAACCGATTTTATGGTTTATCCTGATAGGGGACTGCGGTTTTCGTATGCCGAGTTCAATAATCGGGTAAATGATTTGGCTAAAGGCTTGATTTCGATAGGTGTAAAACCCGGAGATAAAGTGGGCATCTGGGCCAATAATGTGCCCGACTGGCTCACCTTTATGTTTGCCACAGCCAAGATGGGAGCCATCCTTGTTACCGTCAATACCAACTACAAATTGTCGGAACTGGAGTATCTTATTAAAAATGCTGATTTGCAAACGCTTTGTATTATAGATGGTTACCGGGATAGTGATTACATCAATATGGTGTTTGAACTTGTTCCGGAGCTTAAAACATGCGAACGTGGGCATTTGAAATCAGAAAAGTTTCCCGTGTTAAAAAATGTGGTCTTTATTGGTCCACAGAAACACAGGGGAATGTACAACACACCTGAATTGTTGCTTTTAGGCAGTCAAACTGAGGACGATGTACTCAAAAATATTTCTGATGAAGTGGATTGCCATGATGTGGTAAACATGCAATACACTTCTGGTACCACCGGGTTTCCAAAAGGTGTGATGCTCACGCACTACAACATTTTGAATAACGGCTATTGTGTGGGCAGAAACATGAACTACACCAATAAAGACCGTTTGCTGGTATGTGTTCCTTTGTTCCATTGTTTTGGTTGTGTGCTGGCAGTATGTGCAATTGTTTCACATGGTGCCACCATGGTGTTTACCGAGGATTTTGACCCATTGCGGGTTTTGGCCGGTATCCAGAAAGAGAAATGTACTGCCGTGTATGGAGTGCCTACCATGTTTATCGCCGAGCTAAACCATCCCATGTTCGATATGTTCGACCTTTCCTCGCTTCGCACAGGAATTATGGCCGGTGCGCTTTGCCCTATCGAAACCATGCAGGAGGTAATGACTAAAATGAATTGTAAGGATATTATTATTGTGTATGGTTTAACGGAAACATCACCGGGTATGACAGCCACCAGGGTGTTTGATACACCTGAAGTGAGAGCTACCACCGTGGGAACAAATCTGCCTTACGTGGAAGTTAAAGTGGTGAATCCGGAAACGGGAGTCGAGTGTGCACCAAACGAGCAGGGCGAAATATGTTGCAGAGGATACAATGTGATGAAGGGGTATTACAATAACCCCGAAGCCACTGCTAAAACAATTGATAAGGATGGATGGCTCCATTCAGGAGATTTGGCTGTTCAAACAGAGGACGGATTTTATCGCATCACAGGCCGAATCAAGGATATGATTATCCGTGGTGGAGAGAATATCTACCCTCGTGAGATTGAAAATTTTCTGTTTCAGTTGCCTCAGGTTGAATTGGTAGAAGTGGTCGGCATCCCTGACGAAAAGTATGGTGAAATAGTTGCTGCATTCGTTAAGAAGAAAACTGGTGCCAGCATTACCGAGGAGGAGATTCAGGAATATTGCAGAGGGAAAATTTCAAGATATAAAATTCCGAAACACATCTTTTTTGTGGATGATTTTCCAAAAACTGCCAGTGGTAAAATTCAAAAATACAAACTGCGCGAAATTGGTCAGCAACTAATTGAAGCCAAGGCATAAGTCGCTAATGCAATCCATTGTAAAAACCGCAAGCATCATCCTAACGAGCTTGCGGTTTTATTTTTAATCACAGCACTAATGGGGGAGTGTTCACTGGCTTAAAACCTTTGTTGTTTAAGCGGTGTGAGCAGATATTCAAGACCGTTGAGTTTGATCTCATATAACGTATGTAACAACATGCCCAGTTTTCCGGGAGGAAACCCTTTTTGAGACATCCAAACAAGATATGGTTCCGGAATATTACACAAAATCTGACCTTTGTATTTCCCAAATGGCATGCGAACTGAAACCAATTCATTAAGTATGTTGCTGTTAAAACCGGGCTGCATCATTGCTTGTTCCATCAATGTTAGAAGTTAAAGTTATCAGGGTCGGCACCAATTCGTTGATTCCGATTCAGGGAGTCAATTACTACCATGTCTTCTGCGGTTATCTCAAAGTCAAAAATGTTGGCATTTTCAAGTATTCTCGATTTTCTGGAACTTTTTGGGATGGTGATAATACCTTTTTGAAGGTTCCATCGCAGAACGAGCTGTGCTTCGGTTTTGTAATATTTTTGAGACAGCTGTGTTAATTCAGCAACCTCAGTTACCTGTCCCTGCATTAGCGGACTCCATGCTTCCGGCACAATGCCATTGCTAAAGCAGGTGTTAATGAGTTCTGGTTGGGTCAGATATGGATGATATTCGATCTGGTTTATCGCAGGTACTATTTTAGCTGTTGAAAGCAAATCCTCGAGGTGGTGTACCAAAAAATTGCTTACACCAATTGCCTTTATTTTGCCCTCCTCGTAGAGTGTTTCCAGCGCGCGGTAAGTTTCCTTATATTTTCCTTTTACAGGCCAATGTACCAAAAAGAGGTCAAGATAGCTGAGATCCAGTTTTACCAGTGAGGCGTGAAAGGCTTTGATGGTAGAATCATATCCCTGATCTGAGTTCCACACTTTGCTGGTAACAAATATCTCTTTGCGATCCACTTCTGATTGGCGAATGGCTTGTCCCACACCGCGCTCATTCTGATAGATGGCTGCCGTATCAATATGACGGTAACCGGCCTCGAGTGCAAAGGAGACAGAATCTATCACTTCCTGTCCATCTTCTGCTTTAAAAACGCCAAGACCAAAATATGGCATCTCCACACCATTGTTAAGTGTGACGGTTCCTTTTATATCTGTTATTTTCATTCGTGTTATTTTTAAGTTATTGGCTTCATTCTTTTATCTGCGTCGAAGAGGTAAAGAGTTGGATGTAGATAAGTTATACCGGATTTGTAAACGATGCACCCTGAACAGATGAAAACCCAAATGCTCTCTGATTATTGTATATAAAATTAACAAAAAAACCGACCCTTTCAAAAGGTCGGTTTTAATAACAATAAGTCTTTGAAACTATTTCTTCGAAATCATAGCATCAAGCGAATATTTGCCTGAATTCAGGAAGAATGTGCCGAGGAATCCAAGGAGAAACAAAAGCGCCATTTCTTTGGAGCCACCACCTGCTGCACTTGCCATAAATAACGGGTCAGAAAAATGTACAACGAATGCTGCAACGCCCATGGTGAAAATAATGGGCACCGATGCCAAACGTGTTTTTAAGCCCACTATTACAAGAATAGCAGCCAAAAACTCGGCGAAAATCGCGAGTATCAGATTTATGGTAGGACTTACACCAAATAGGGCAGGGAATGCCACATTTCCGCTTAGTAGCATCTGTAGTTTCCCTAAACCGTGGCCAAAGGCCATGAAAAATCCAAAGCCTACACGCAAAACAAGCGCGGCAAGATCTTTCTCATTTTTTATAAAAATTCCCATAATTGAAACGTTTAATGTTTTGTTTGCATTTGTTTACTTTGCAATATTGAACATTAAACAATACCCGCACAGAAATGTTCAGAAGGGGTTATTTCTCCGGCCAGATGTAGGCCTCTTCATCTTCATCCCAAAATGGCCCCCATTGAATTTCTGTAAGCAGGCCCTCTTCAAACCAGAGGTTTAAACTTACTTCTGCAATGCTACCTACTTCCTGTTCCACTTCATTTTCGTCGGCTACAGAGTCCAGTTCCAATTCGCCAAGTTCCATAAGTTCAACTTGTTGAAGCACTTCCTCCTGGCTTAAGCCAATGAGATCGATTCCTTCAAACAGATACTCTGGAGAACTTACTGCCAGCGATGTCAGGCGCCAGTCATCCAACTCATCAAAAGTAGCTGATAGCTCCAACTCATCATAATGCCATGCTTCTGATTTGCCATCCTCTTCATCTTCAGGGGTAAACTCTTCCACCTCACTGGGTTCGCCAATCTGCATTTTCATTTCCTGACGCGTCATCCCAAAACGGATGCCGTCTAGGCCAGTTCCTAGTTTCACGTTTTTCTTTTCCATATTATTAGTTGTGTTGTTAAGGTTCAGATTACAGTGTCTTTTGATGTCGTTTCACTATGTCTATCCCTCTGTTTATCTTATGTCTGTTCTGATACTTAATTATCTGATGGTTTAAAAATCCCTTTTTCGCATCAATTTCTTTTCAGCAATTTTGCGCTTTGATTCCAGGCGTTTCAGCTTTGAAATTCTTGTGGGTTTTGTTTTTGTCCTGTTTTTTACCGGCTTAAGGCAGGTTGATATTAAGTCGTAAAACTTCTGTATTACCAACTGTTTGTTTGCTATTTGTGAACGGCTTTCCTGACAAGTCAAAATCAATTGACCTTCTGAGTTGATGCGGTTTTTTAATTTATGTTGTAACGTCTCCTTTTCTGCTTCATTCAACCATTTTGAATCTTGTATCGAAAACCTCAGCTCGATGCGTGAACTCACCTTGTTTACATGCTGTCCTCCGGCACCTGAGCTTCGGGATGCCGAAAATACGAATTCATCTGTGAAATCTCTTTCTGAAAGAGGGATTAATATTTTCATTTTTTCTTGTTCTAAACCTAAGATACGCTTTTTTTAATAATCATCGGGCATTAAAAGGAAAACTAATCATGCAAATCTCTTTTTTTGTTGGCATCTTTGCAAACAATAGGATTACAAAAAGAGTTGCTATCTCGTGTTTTCCGATGCCTCAGTGTCGGGTATTGAGTAATGAATTTATGGATATTTGAATTATGGTTACAATAGTTGGGTCGATTGCGGCTTTGCTAACTACCTCAGCAATGTTTCCGCAGGCTTATAAGATTATCAGGAGTAGAAATGTGGAAAGTATATCATTGTCAATGTACATCACCAACACATTGGGCATAATTATGTGGCTGACTTATGGTATTTTGCTCGGAAATATGATATTGATTGTTACAAATATAGTGGCGTTTATTCCGGCATCTACCATATTAATCTTAAAATTATCGCTCTCCAGAAATTCTTTAAAAACTGCTGACCAAAAGGTTGATTTTTAATGTCAGCGTTTGTATGAAGATATTATGAATGTTGCTGATGCGAATCAGCTTTCCTGAATCAAACTTGTACTCGGGCACTCTGTTTTACTTCGTCAGTATTACACAAAAAATATAGAACTTCATGTTTTTCTTTACTCTGATATAAGTTAAAATTATTCCAAAGATGAATCGTTTAAAGAGTAACTACTTACTTATCCTTGTTTTTTTTCTTGTCTCTTCCTGTAAGGTACAATATGGTTCGCTATCGGCTTTTTTAAGTTCAACTGCAGCGTTCCAGTTTGAGGCCATTGAATCTGCGCCCGGTTTTGAATCTTCGTGGCTTGTGTGGGTTGAGCAACCAATAGATCATCATAATCCATCTGCCGGAACCTTTCGGCAAAGGGTATGGTTGTCGCATTTAAATATGGAGGCGCCGGTGGTGATGGTTGCCGAAGGATATTGGGCTCCTGCAAACTATATCACAGAGTTGGCCGGTTTGTTGAGTGCAAATCAAATCATCGTTGAACATCGTTATTTTGGGGAGTCTGTACCCGAATCTGTGAACTGGAAATATCTCACTGCTGACCAGGCGGCGCGTGATCATGAGCGCATCATTCAATTGTTTAAGGATATGTACAGAGGGCGATGGGTAACAACAGGGATAAGCAAAGGAGGGCAGGCTGCGTTGATTCACAGAGTGCTTTACCCAAAATCGGTAAATGCCACGGTGACATATGTGGCTCCGTTTAATCTGTCACGCGACGATGACCGGCTCATTGATTTCTTTCAGAGGGTGCCATCAGCCGAAATTCAAAACAGAATAGAAAGATTTCAGCTTGAGGTTTTGAAACGCCGACGCGAAATACTACCACTTTTTATTGATTTTGCACGTGAAAAAGGAATGAGGTTCCCAATGGGGTATGAGGCTGCTTTTGAGCTGGCCGTGCTCGAGTATCCCTTCAGTCTCTTTCAATGGTGTGTGCCGGTGGAACACATTCCTGCTACAAATGGGACTGCCCGTGAATTGCTCGATGGGCTTTATCGGGGCATAGACTTTAGTTATTTTTCTGAAGAAGAGGGTGTTCGGATGGCGCCGTTTTTTTATCAGGCCTATACCGAGTTGGGCTATTATGGCTATTTGGCTACACCACTAAAGTCTCATCTACACCATTTTAATACCGATACCATAAGTAGTGATTTCTTTCTTAATCCGGAATGGGAAACACCACACTTTAATAGTACCTTTGTGGAAAATATCCTTACCCAGTTGCACCGAAAAGATCCAAAGGTTTTGCATATTACCGGAGCGTTGGATCCCTGGAGTGCTACAGCCCCAAATATAAGTGGTTTGCGTAACAATGTGCGGATTGAAGATCCCAATGGTTGTCATCTCACACGAATCAATACCTTACCCGATTCTCTTCGCCAGGAAGCAATTTCTTTGCTTAAAGAATGGGTTTTTATGCGGTAATTTTTTATATTTGATATTGACAGTTTTGTTTTTTTTGAGTGATTGTGCTTATTTAAAAGGCTTTCAATGATTTAAATACTCATTTGGAGTTTCGCTTTTTTGAATCAGTCACTCATGTAAATACATAATTTTGTAAAAATTATAATTTAAAATAAGAAGTATGGCAAGCGTTCGTTCTTTAAAAAAGGATATCAATTTTCTCGCATCTGAATTGGTTACTCAAGCATATCTCGGACAGATTTTGTTTAAGGATACAACCGAAGATGAGCTTATTAATACCATAACCGAAGCGTTGGAGTTCAGAAATTCTCTGATTGCACGTGCCAATCATCCTGATGGAAAGGACAATCCAAAACTTGTGAAAAGCTATTACCAGAAAGTTAGAAAAGACATGGTAGAGCGCTTTTCAGAGTTGTTTGACAAGCATGGCAAGCAGATAGAGTCAAATTAATCAGAGTGTGGATTGGCTCGCAATAATATATCAAAAGGTCACAGCATCCAATGTTGTGGCCTTTTGTTTTTAATCTGAAAAATATTTACAATGCCATTTGTGTGTGAACTCATAAAATCAGGTTTTCGGTCATCATTGCTGATGGTAATGTTGTTGGCGATTGACACGCATGCTTTATTGGGGCAGGTTGCAGTAACACGTGAGGACAATCAGCTTATTGAGAAGTATCATATTCTGAACAGAACCGACTCTGTGATGGATGGGGTTTACCAGCTTTTTTACAAATCGCACTTAATTGAACAGGGAAATTACACACGAGGTCGCAAAACCGGCGTATGGACTTATTTGAATCTTGGGAACACTTTTGAGTTTCAATACGATTATGACGCTGATTCCCTTATCAGAATAGCTGGTGCCAGTCGGCAAATGTTGTTGCCTTATGAATCACCATGTATGTTTTTGGGCAGTTCTCTTGTGCCGTATGCGTTTCTTACGTCACGGGTAGGATACCCTGCCGAAGCTTTTAAAAAAGGTGTTCAGGGTAAAGTTGAATTGGTGTTGGTGATTGATACTACCGGGCAGATTAAGCACCACTATGTAGTGAATAATGATAGGCCGTTGTTATCTGATGCCGTGCTGCGCGCGGTTGATAAGTTTCCACCTGATTGGCGATGGATTCCTGCCCGCTCTAACAAAGCCCACATTGAGAGTACATATACCATCACCATACACTTTGATTTGCATTAGATTCATTTGGTGTAAAAAAGAAGGTGCTCTGAAAATGATTGTCTGCAACAGACAATCCCATGTAATCTATTATCTGACTTTCGACATTCTCCTCAAAGGCATCATAAGAGATTCCTCGTGTGACGCACCATTGCACTACTTTACCTCTAAAATCTTACGTCTTGTCAAATTTGCCTTTCTAGTTTTGGTTAAACGTGGAAGTGAGTATGTTCATAGCCGACATCTCATTGTTTTCCAAAATACTTAACAATATTGGAATGGTTATGGGCGTTTTAACTGCATCGTTTAAGCCCATCGACAATAAGCGCTCCTTTCGTTTGGGATCCAATTGATTTGACAGCCCAATGAGCTGCACCTTGTTTTGTATCCCCCTTATTTTTGGTATTAACTCCTGCCAAAATGGAAGCAAATCCACCGCAATAAGGATATACCTGATATGATTGGAGAGCAGCATGGCTTTAGTTTCTTGTGCATTTTGTGCCCAGAAAATCTGATAATTTATTGGTTTTGAATTGTTGCTCAGCTCCAAATAGATCTCCTCTGTGGGCGCCACCACCATTATCTTTTTTATCATAGTGGACGGGCCGCAAGAAACTTGCAGATAGGTAGACTCTTGTGGAAAGAGTAAATCAGGCAATACACATCTGAATTCAGAACCTTTACCGGGTTCAGATATTATCCACGGATGGCCGCCCATAAACTGTATCAGGCGCGATGCGATGGAAAGACCCAAACCCATGCCCGCGAACTCTCGGGAGTAGCTGTTGTCAACTTGCCTGAAATGCTCAAAAATCTGTCGGTGTTTGTCTTCGGGTATGCCAATTCCGGTGTCTCTCACATAAAATTCATAGAGCTGAGGTGCTTTGTGCTTGATACCAATTTCGATTACACCTTTTTCGGTGTATTTAATGCTATTGGATAAAAATATGGTAAGAATCTGTTTCAACCGCTCTACATCGGTGGCAATGCCGTTTCGCTTGATGCCTGCCGGCAACTCAAAAAACAGTTTGATCTCTTTTGTGGATCCTATCTTGTCTTGTGCGTACTCATGCAATTGATGCAATAGCAACTCAAAGTCGCATATATCAACGTTTAAGTTCAAAAGGCCAGCTTCCAGTTTAGAGAAGTCTATCATATCATTAATCTGTGTCAGCAGATCTTTGCCGCTTCTCCTGATGAGTTTAATAAACTCTTTACGCTCATTTACCTCAATGTCGGGTTCGGCCAATAGTTCGGCAAAACCCATAATGGAGTTCATTGGCGTGCGAACTTCATGTGAGAGGTTGGACAAAAACGATGACTTCAATCTGTCGCTCTCTTGTGCCTTAATTTTTAGCTCATCCAGTTCTTTTCGTTTTTCGATGCTCTCAGTAAGGTTGGTGATCAGAAACACCAAGGCCTGTGTGCCAAAATAGTTGATCTTTTTTACTTTGATTTCAACTGGTACAGGTGAAGCATCCCTTGGGTAGGATATGCTTTTGAAACTGGTGCCTTCACTCTCCGAAATAATCTGCGGGCTTGTGGCTATTGCTTTTCGAAAGTCGCTGGATGAGAGTCCGGTAATGGCATTGCCAACCATCTCTTCGTGACGAATGCCATACATTTGGCAGGCAAGGTCGTTGGCTTCGAGAATTGTTCCGCCATAATCTTCCACCACTACGGCAACCGGTGCCATATCAAACACTCTTCTGAGCAGAATCTTGCTCTCTTCTATGAGTTTCTCTTTGGAGTCGTTAGCAGGTGTTTCAGAAATTCGCTCCAGCGTAATGAGTATGTTTTGGCTTGAATTGTTTTTTCCATTGCGGTACCAGCAAGCTTTGTAACGGCACTTTGTGTTGGGCGAAAAGAATGCGTTGGTTGTAATGCCACTTGTTTGTTCATTGTGCGATAACGAAAGTGATAAGGCAGTGGATATGTGTGCAGGTAATATATTATATAACAACAATCGGTGCATGTTTTCGGGTGAAGTCCCAAAAATAGAAGCAAATGCAGGGTTAACATACGTAAGAATTCCATCGGTACGCATCACGGCCGAAGGGGTTGGATGGCTATTGAGTATCACGAAATCTGAAAGGTTTTCTTTGGCGTCGGCTTTTTCCGGAACATTAGAGGTATCTGTTTCCAGTGAAGCACTTTTTTTTCGTTTCAGATTGTTTCTGAAATTGATATATAGAAAAACGGCCAACGCAATCCCTAATAATGCCAGCACGATATAAACTGTCTGTTGTATTTGAACAACAGACTCTTTAGAGATGGTGTCAGTTAGCAAATAGGGCACAAAGAGAGCCCATTTAAAAACAGGCAACTCGATGGATGTAATTTGCTGGAAGCTGGTCAGTATGTAAAGGTTTATCATTAAATCATTTTTTGAGTGATTTTAACTTTAAAATACGATTAATTTGATTGTCAGTTAAGTTTTTCAACCCTATATTTTGTTCTCGAATCAAATTTTTATTCGGTTAATTATTGTTTTTTATTTCGCTTCAAATCTTATCATTCAATGCATTTGTGTCATTATTCTGGGGTTAAGATTTTATGATTACACTTATTTCTACAGCATCATTACAAGCCAATTTGCTGCAAAATAACACACTTGATGAGATGTTCGAATCGATTTTAACTTATTTTAAATATACGCTATTTCCTAAATTTTGGAAATAGTGTAATAAATTTTCATGAATTTTTCATTCAATGATGGGATTTAACGATTACTCTCCGGATTGAAGAGAATTCTTATCTTTGCAGGGTTTTAATACTAACGCCCATAAACTATCAAATAAAATGACGACAGAACTTCAGATAAAGAAACTGGCCATGGAAGCGGTTCACGCTTTGTATGGTGAAACTGTTGATGATAAATTGGTTCAGGTTCAGATGACACGGAAGGATCAGGATGGTGATTTTACGGTGGTGACTTTTCCACTGTTGAAATTCTCAAAAAAGAAACCTGAAGAAACGGGGGAGGATATTGGGCGTTATTTACAGAGTATGATGCCGGAAATAGCATCATATCAGGTAATTAAAGGATTTTTGAACCTCACGCTGTCACATGATTATTGGATTGGTGTGCTTAACCATATTTTTTCGGATGAGCAGTATGGCTTTGTGCCTGTAACCGATTCGTCGCCAATGATGATGATTGAATATTCATCACCCAACACCAACAAACCGTTGCATTTGGGGCATATCCGAAACAATCTGCTTGGTTTTTCACTCTCACGCATTGCTCACGCCACAGGTAACCGAGTTGTTAAAACCAACATTGTGAACGATCGTGGTATTCACATTTGTAAATCGATGCTGGCCTGGCATAAATGGGGCGAAGGCGCCACGCCGGAGTCAACCGGTACAAAGGGTGATCACCTGGTAGGTGAGTTTTATGTGATGTTTGACCAGCATTACAAGAAGGAATTGGCGCAACTAATAGAGAGCGGATTAACCAAGGAGGAGGCTGAAAAACAATCTGCTTTGATGGCCGAAGCCCGTGAGCTGTTGCGCAAATGGGAAGCTGGCGACCAGCAGGTGGTACAGATGTGGGAAATGATGAATCAATGGGTTTATGCCGGTTTTGATGTGACCTATAAAGCCATGGGCGTTGATTTTGACAAGATTTATTACGAGTCTCAGACCTATTCTGTTGGCCGCGACATGGTTCTCGAAGGACTTGATAAAGGCGTTTTCTACCGTAAAGAGGATGGCAGTGTTTGGGTTGATTTAACAAGCGATGGACTGGACGAAAAGTTGTTGCTTCGCAGCGATGGAACCTCGGTTTACATGACGCAGGATATCGGAACAGCCAAATTGCGATTCGACGACTATAGCATCGATAAAATGGTGTATGTGGTAGGTAATGAGCAGGATTATCATTTTAAAGTGTTGTCGCTGGTGCTGGATAAACTTGGATTCAACTGGGGTAAAGATTTGGTGCATTTCAGCTACGGAATGGTTGAGCTTCCTGAAGGCAAAATGAAGTCGCGCGAAGGCACCGTGGTAGATGCCGATGATTTGATGGCTGAGATGATTAAAACTGCCAGGGATATGTCACGTGAATTGGGCAAGCTGGAAGGTTATTCAGATGAGGAGGCCGAACAAGTTTATCGCATGATTGCACTTGGTGCGCTCAAATATTTCATCCTGAAAGTGGATCCTCGCAAAACCATGACCTTTAATCCACGCGAATCCATCGATTTTAACGGAAATACCGGGCCATTTATTCAATACACACATGCACGTATCCAATCCATATTCCGTAAGGCAGAAGAGAAGGGAATTGTTTGGAAGGGGGCAGCACCTTCCGGTTTGGAACTTAATGAAAAGGAGAATAACCTGATTCGTACCATTGCCAATTTTGGCAATGTGGTGAGTGAGGCATCTGCCATGTATAGTCCTGCTCTGGTGGCCAACTACATGTATGAGCTGGCCAAGGAGTACAATCAGTTCTATCACGACAGTCCTATCCTTTTTGAAGAGAATGAACCGTTACGTGAAATGCGCCTTACACTTTGTAAGGTAGTTGGTAATATTATACGCAAAAGTATGTGGCTTCTTGGAGCCGATGTACCCGACAGGATGTAGATTGACCAAAAAGATATCAGGAAAATGCACCGATACATGCAAACTAAGCAGTACGGTGCATTTTTTTGCTATCAATCAGCTTTTAAAAGTACCATGCTCAAAGATGTCAATAACCTGAGAACTGTGGATGTGTCCTGACCTGTTAGGATGTTAAGCACTTTTTCCTCTTGTTGAAATGGCGGTAAATCTGAGCCAAGAATCGCACGAATTTCTTCGATTGTGGCTTGCGGTAAAAATTTCCTGTAGCTGTCAATAGCCAGCGCTTCCGTACTATTTTGTTGAAAGCTACTACTTTTCAAATCTATCATGCAAATATCAAGCAGTTCGGCGCAGGCCGATTTAACAGGGTCTCCACTGCCGCTAGTATCACGTAAGGACCAACTGCTGTATTCATACTCTGTCTGGCTAAGCTGCTTGTGATACGCACTGTTTTCGCCAAAAGCTCCCTTTAACACCAGGAGCGTCCCTTTCTTCCAGGCGCTCCAGTCGAATGGTTTCTGATCAAGTTTTTTTCTGCGTTCTTCCAGAAGCGGAAGAAATGAGAGTTTATGTTCTGTTGGATTCATGCATGGGGTATGTTTATGTTGGACTGGCATTTATCTACCTAAATTTAGCATAAAGTTGATGGTAATCCACGATGGTTTGGTTTTTATTCTCTATATTTTTTTGTTTTAATGATGTATGTGTTTGACTGTTAGTGATGTTTGTGATTTGTCGCAAGTGCAATCATTCTAAAATCTCCTTTTTAAAAAACCAAATAAATTCACATTCTCAAAAGCGTAAAAATTTGGTTTGTCTGCCATCCATACAAGTCAATCCCGGCAATATTGGATTCTATCCCCATTATTGGTTATGAATAATGTCATATTGGGATTACAAAACCCCAATAAATGGTGATTTCAGATATGAATGGTACAATATACTTTTGCTATCGTAATCCTACGCCCAATATTATATTAAACTGATTGAATTTGTCACAGCCAATTCAATAGTGTTAGCCTAAAGTTTTGTCATGAATTAGCGTGGCGTCAGAACGGATGTTCTGGCGGGGGCTATTGTTATGACCTATTTCTGATTGCTTATTCGTTTAATAAATATGTAAATATATATGTACAGAACAAGATTTTTAATATTGATAATTTTGTTGGTGGTTTCCAGTCACATCATTGGACAAAGGAATACCATACGAGGCAGAATTACGGATGCCTACAATGGAAATCCAATAGCAGGAGCAACCATACACATTAAGGGCACCCAAAGGGCTACGTTGACCGATGAAGATGGCGGTTATCACCTGCATCCCAATGAAGGTCAAACATTGGTATTCTCCTTTTTAGGATATCAACAACAGGAGATTACTTACACCACAGATATGCATCGCCTGGATGTAAAGCTGGAAGAGAACTCTACACAGGTAAAGGAAGTAGTGGTAACGGGTGTGTTGGGACTGAGACGTACCAGCCGCGAAATGGGAGGGGGTGCTCAGGTAGTTTCCAATGAGGAGTTGACACAGGGGAATCCGGTGAACCCGGTTACCGGACTTTCGGGGCGTGTAAGTGGTTTGCGCATAAATGTATATGATAGCAAGGTTGACCCTGATGTGCAGATTGTGATGCGTGGCTCTCGCTCACTGCGTGGCAACAATGCGCCATTGTATGTAGTAGATGGTGTTCCGGTACCTGACATCCGCCGTCTTAATCCCAATGATATTTCAGAGATTACTGTACTCAAAGGAGCCAATGCGGCTGCGCTTTACGGCTCTGAAGGTGTTAACGGTGTGATATTAATTTCAACCAAAAAAGGTGAGCGTGGGAAAGGTGTTATAACATACTCAAATACAACCGGATTTTCGACGGTCTATATGTTGCCACCTGCTCAAACGCAATTCGGACAGGGTGTGGATGGTGTGTACAACCCAACACAATATCAATCCTGGGGACCGGCATTTGATGGCTCATTAAAGCCTTTTGGCCCGGTATTACCTGATGGCACTCAGCACATGGTGTTGTATGCAGCACCCGATAAAGATGTGCGCGAAGAGATGTTTCAAACCGGCGTATCGGTTCAGAACAATTTGTCCTTGTCGGGTGGCGACAATGTGTCGTCCTATTTTGTGTCCGTTCAGGATGTGCTTATCAATGGCATCATTCCGGAGGACGAAAGCCGTCGTACCGGTGTTCGCTTTAATGGTTCGCGTCAGTTTGGTAAACTCACCTCGGCGTATAGCATAAACTATTCGCTTACCAGGAATAATACCACACCCGATGGTCCATGGGTTACGATGTACCAAATGCCGGCCAATTTTCCCATTGAGTTAATGAAGGATTGGCAGAATCCCAATTCCATTGCCAACCCGCATAACTTTTTTACCGATCAGCACCGCAACCCTTATTTCCAGATAGACAATGTGAGAAATGAGCTTACACAACAGCTCATCAACGGAAAATTGGAATTCGACTATGTGTTTACACCCTGGTTTAGTGCCAAGTGGCGTGGCGGTTTGTACAGCACAGCTAATGAAACACGTAACACTACCGGCAAATTTGAAGCCGCTGGTCGCCGAAATGTAGCAGGTAGTGTAACTGATGGCAGCAGTAACTTCCGCAGATTCAACAGCGATTTGATTCTCTCTTTCAATAAAGTTGTTGGGCAATGGAAAAACCGCCTTATTTTGGGTAACAATCTTCGCGATGACTACACCAAAACCATTAGTGTGGGATCCAACAACCTGCTTTTGCCAGGACTCTTTAACCCGGGCAGCAGAACGGGCGAATTAACCGGAAATGCTACCATATCCCAGTATCGTCAGTCGGCTGTGTATGGTGAGTTTTCTACTGCATGGAACAACATTTGGTTTGTAAACGTAACCGGCCGTAACGAATGGGTTTCCGTTTTAAGTAAAGATAACCGTTCCTACTTTTATCCCGGTGTAAGCACTTCGTTTGTGTTCAGCGAAGCTCTCTCCTCGTTGACGGAGTTTACGCCGTTGTCATTTGGTAAGCTATATCTTTCGTACAACAAAACCGGCAATGTGAATTTGGCTCCTTATGCATTAAACAATGCCTACAGTCAGACCAACGGTTTTCCTTATGGCAATTTGGTGGGTTTTACTCCATCATCCACATACCCAAATCCCGACATTGAACCGGAGTTTGTAACTTCCTGGGAAATTGGTACTCAGATGAGTTTCTTTAATAACAGATTGTCGGTTGAAGCCGGGTACATCTATTCTGATTCTGAAGGACAGATTTTCAACGCCAGCACCTCGCGTGCTACAGGCTACAGTTCAGCACTGGTCAATGCCGGACGCATGACCAACAACATCATCGAACTGTCGGTTAGCGGCGATGTGATTCGTGCCGGTGATTTTAAATGGAACCTGGCCTATAACTTTAGCCACATTCGCAACGATGTAAAAGAACTCTTCGAAGGGTTAGAGTCGTTTGCCATCTTTCGCCAGTCTTACGCTGCTGTGGGGGAGCAATATCCAGCTCTATATGTGAAAGATTATGCGCGTGATTCGCAGGGTCGTGTGATTGTGGATGGTACAACCGGACATCCGACACCTGCAACAGAGCTTACCCATTTGGGTACCATGGTGCCACCTTATATGATGGGTTTGAACTCTCTGTTTACTTATAAGAATCTCTCCTTGGGAATGTTGTTTGATTGCCGTTTGGGTGGTTGGATGTACTCCGAAGTGGCAAACCGCATGATTCAGAACGGTACCCATCCAATGACCACGGAGTATAACCGCCAGCCTTTTGTCTTTCCAAATTCTGTGATAGAGACTGCCCCTGGTGTGTTTGAGCCTAACACCAGTGTGCTTGCGCAGGGCAGTGGTAATGCCACCTTTTGGACTGATCATGTGGCCGAGTATCACATTAACTTTGCAGCGCCCGGCGACTATCTCAAATTACGCGAGTTGAACCTGAATTACAACCTTCCACAAACGTTACTAAGCCGCCAGAATGTGATTAGTAATGCGAGTGTGGGAATGTATGCCACCAACCTCTTTCTCATTACGCATAAGGACAATGATCTAGGTGATCCTGAATATCTGTATAACAATACGTCAGGGTATTACAGTTGGCGTCAGGTGCCGCCTTATCGCACAGTCGGTTTCAATGTGAATGTAGTATTTTAAATTATGATGAAGATGAAGAAACATATATTGCTCTTTGTGGGGATGCTCACAACGGTATTTATTGCCTGTGATGACTTTCTGGATGTGAACGACAATCCCAACTCCCCGGTTTCTGAAAACCTTGTGCTAGAAGCGAAGCTGCCTGCTGCACAGGTGTATACTGCTGTGCTTGAGACCGGACAGTTAAACCAGTTGGGTGCTTTCTGGGGCGGATATTGGGGTACTACCACCGAAGCTGTTACAAAGTTCAGGAAAGAGCGAACCTATAATGGCCCATCAATTATGGCCAGCAGAGATGGAATACCTGTTTGGGAAAATGGTTATCAGGTACTGCTATATTATCATCTGATACAGGAACAAGCCGATGCCGAAGGTGCTTTGTTCTATTCCGGCATTGCAAAAATAATGAAGGGCTGGCATTTCATGCGTCTGGTTGATGTGTATGGCGACGTACCATTTGATCAAGCATTGCAGGGAACCCGTTTTCCCGAGCCTGAGTACGAAGATGGCGAGGTGGTTTATCAAAAATCGATGACTTTGATATCAGCCGGTATTGAGGACATTAAAAATGCTCCTGCAGGCAGTGGCCCGGGCAATGTGGATGTGATGTTTAAAGGTGATCGCAACTTATGGATTAAGCTGGGAAATACCTTGAAACTGCGTGGTTTATTGCGTCAGAGTGAAGTGGGGCGTGATGCTTATATTGCTTCCGAGATAACCAAAATAGAGCAGGAGGGTAGTGGCTTTTTGGGCGTTGGAGAGAGTGTGACCGTTCAGCCCGGATATTTAAATACCACCGGTAAAACCAATCCCTTCTGGACAAACTACTACCGAACGAATCAAGGTGTGCTTACCGGAAACCATATTGATTTGGCACCAACGAGTTTCTCAATAACCAGATATGCTGAGTTGGATGATCCCCGCATTGAAACACTCTACACAACTTCTCAAGCCGATGGTATCTATAAAGGTGTAATGTTTGGCGACCCTTCGCCGGGTACAGAGTTTAATCGTGAGCACACTTCTGCTTTCAAAGGGCCAAATGAGAATGGCGGAAAACCTGCAGCACTTTTTAAAAGTGCCACACAGGGTTCAATAATTCTGGGTTCATTTGAAAGTCTCTTTTTGCAGGCCGAGGCTGCCCACCGCGGTTGGATAACTGGTGACGCAGAAATGTTATATCATCAGGCTATTCGCGAATCCATGAAATATATGGAAGTGACCGACGCAGCGAGGGTAAATAGCTATTTGCAGCACCCGAATGTGGTATTCAACAACACCTTGGAGCAGATAATCCTTCAGAAATGGTTGTCATTGAACTCCATCAGCAGTATTGAGGCGTGGAACGATTTTCGCCGGCTTGGCCTGCCTGCCATACCAAACTCACTCTCGGCGCCTTCGCCTAATGCGCGTCCCCAACGTCTTATGTATCCCGAAACTGAGGAGCAAAGCAATGGCTATCAGGTGAGTAAGCGTGGTGTTACTGATATTACATCTGCTAAAGTTTGGTGGATGAATTAATGTTGATGATACATATTGCATGGTAATTTTTCAGGATAGATGAGGTGTTTTGGTTACAATCCAAAATCCTTATCTATCTCATAGTATATGAGGCGATTATACAATTAATTAAGAAATGACAATTAATATCAGAGAATTTAGAAATATCGTTTGGCGACTGTTTCGTCAAACGTTTAAGAAGTTACACCTGTGGCTTGGCGTTGCCAGCGCATTGGTACTCACAGTGGTTTCGCTTTCAGGAACCATTTATGTGTTTAACTCCGAAGTGGTTGAGTTGCTGAATCGTGACAAATACGTATTGCAACCCTCAAACGGGACACAGCCATTGTCGCATGAGGTGTTGATTAGCCGTGTAGAAGAATCAGTCAGCGGTCAGGTAGCCTTTATCACTGTTCCTGATGATTACAGCAGGTCGTGGTCGCTCATGGTTCGTCAGGAGGGGCAGCGACGTGGTACTTTCTACCTTGTGAATCAATATTCTGGTGAACTTACGCCTCAGTCTGAGTTGCGCGGTCAGGCATTTTTTAGCTGGATGCTGCGTTTGCACCGTTGGTTGTTACTCGATAGTTCAGTGGGAAGACCCATTGTGGGATGGGCCACCATCATCATGTTGTTTCTGATTTTATCCGGACTTGTAATCTGGCTGCCACGAAATGTAAAGTATTGGTATAAGGGATTTAAGTTGAAATTTTCGGGAAGTGCAAAAAGACTGAACTATGATCTGCACCGCGGTTTCGGTTTTTATGCTGCCATTTTTATTCTGATAATGGCGCTTACAGGTCCTTTTTGGTCGTTTGAATGGTACCGCAAGGGTTTTTATGATGTGTTGGGCGTGGAGATGCCGCAGCGCGGACCAAGACCGCAGCAACAAGCTCCTGCCGTCCAGGCAGAACCTTCGTCTCAGAACGCCTCAACCGAGCAGTTGGGCAACCGCCACGATGAGCGTTCTGGTCAACAGCAAGTCGCTTCAGTTGGCGATGATTCAGGAAGTCACAACCGCCGGTCGCGCCGTCAGTCTCAGGCTGAAGCGGCAGACTCACTGACCGAAGTGGCTGTTGTACCTACTTCCCGTATGTCATTGGCAACCTATTTGACAGCTGCCCAAAGGGCATTACCTTACAAAGGTGTGTCACGTGTTACGGTTCCTGCCATCGATGCGGAGCAGATTTCCGTATCGCGAAGCCGAAAAGGCTTTTTTGCCTATTCCGGAACCGACAGGGTAGAGATGAACCTCAGCAATGCCGAAGTTACTGTGCTCGATAAGTTCACCGATAAGCCAGTAAAAGAGCAAATTGCCGGGTCTGTGAAAGCCATTCACACAGGCGAGATATTCGGATTGTTTACAAAAATCCTCTACTTTTTTGCCGCTCTGATTGCTTCCATATTGCCAATTACCGGCGTTATTCTCTGGATAAACCGATTGAGAGGCAAAGCACGAGGTGTCATGCTTAACTGAAGATACGTTCGATTATATAGTATTATTTACAACTCATCCGGTGGCTTCGTGAGCTCACCGGATGCGTTGTTTCAGACGTTACCCCATCTTCTTAAATACATCCCTTATTTTTTCGATGGCATCATTCATCTGTTTTTCAGTGATGATGAGGGGAGGTGTAAAACGGATGATGTCGCCATGCGTTGGTTTGGCCAGGATGCCTTTTTCTTTCATGGCCAGACAAACATCCCACGCTGATTTATTCTCCTTGGGCTTTATTGTTACTGCGTTTAGCAAACCTCTGCCACGAACCTCTACTATCATCTCAGATTGAATGGCTTTCATCTCGTCCCTGAAAACTTGTCCCATCTTCTCGGCGTTTTCGGCAAGTTTTTCGTTTTTGATTATTTCAAGTGCTTCAATGGCCAATGCAGCTGCAATCGGGTTTCCACCATAGGTCGAGCCATGTTCACCGGGTTTGATGGTGAGCATCACTGCATCATCGGCCAGCACGCATGAGACCGGATACATGCCGCCCGACAAGGCTTTTCCAAGAACGAGAATGTCGGGTTTGACGTTTTCATGGTCAACGGCCAGCATTTTGCCGGTACGAGCCAATCCGGTTTGTATCTCATCGGCAATAAAAAGCACGTTGTATTGGTTACAGAGCTCACGAGCTGCCGACAAGTAGCCATCGGTAGGTACAAAAACACCTGCTTCGGCTTGTATCGGCTCTGCCAAAAATGCGGCTACATTGCCATCGGCAAGCGCTTCTTCAAGTGCCACCACGTCATTGTAAGGAATGTTGACAAATCCGGGCGTGTAAGGCCCATAATCGTGATAGGCATCCGGGTCAGACGACATGGAAACGATGCTGATGGTACGGCCATGAAAATTGCCGTTACACACTACTATTTTGGCTTGTTCACGCGCTATGCCCTTAACTTTATATGCCCATTTTCGCGCCAGCTTAAGGGCTGTTTCAACCCCTTCGGCACCGGTATTCATTGGCAGCATTTTGTCATATCCAAAAGTTTGGTGCATATACTCTTCCCACTCTCCAAGTTTCTCGTTGTAATACGCTCTTGATGTGAGTGCCAGACGCGATGACTGTTCTGCAAGTTTTTTTACCAACCTGGGATGGCAATGACCTTGATTCACGGCCGAGTAGGCTGCCAAAAAATCGTAGTATTTGTTTTTGTCCACGTCCCATACAAATACGCCTTCTCCTTTTTGGAGAACTACCGGAATGGGATGATAGTTGTGTGCACCATATCGGTCTTCGCGATCGATATACTTTTGGGATTTGCTGCTGATTGACATATTTTAGGGATTTATGGTTATATCCCTAATATACAAATTTTCAAACCATTTGACTGATGAGAAATATCATCAATGCGAAGATTAGATGGCAGATGTAAAGATTGAATGATAATATTTCGAGAATTTTTAGAGCTTTTATAGAGACTAAACCGATAAAATCAAGTCCCTAACATACATAAAGTTTTAGCTTATAATCTAAAAAACTACAAGTGCCGCACCTCCAAGTCTAATGCCGTTTCTACAGAGAGGATGCCGTGTTGTCAAACTCTCAAAATCGTATCAGCAAAGTATTCTGAGGTGCGACACCTGTATAGTTATCATTGAATTTCTCTTTCAAATGGTGAAATAGCCAATCTCTTTCATTGGTTAACACATGTCAGAAACTATTCTACTTCAGTGCTAAAAGGTGATGCCGGCAATCCTTCCAGATTAAAAAGATTGGCGCCAATTGGATTGTTGGCCCATGCATATCTCACCGCCACCGGGTTTGTAATGTCATTGTGCCATACAACCACTTTGTTACCATCAATTCTGGCATTTGCCAGACGGTAGATTCCACTTTCATCGGCAATGGCGAAATGGTTCAGTGTTTCACCACCTTTGGCTGTAAGCCCACTTCCTGTGTTTTCGAAGCTAATTATAATATGTTTGCCGTCTGTTTCGTGTGATTTGTATAGCGGACCGGAGTGAACATGATCATTTTCGTTGTATGCTGTATGCATGGCAGCCAATGCGAGGCGTTTACCCACATCTTTTTTGTTTAATGGATGGATATCGTTCCATTCACCTATGTCGATGGTCACTACCATGGCTGTGCCATCTACCGAAAGCGCTCTGCGTTGCACATCACGCAAATGTGGCCAGCCGCTCTCTTCGGGCTCAGTGCTTCCTTTCATAAAATTGGCCAGCTGCACATAAATAAAGGGAAGCTCCGGGTTGTTCCACCCTTGGCGCCAGTTTTCGATAAGTGCTGGGAAAAGGCTAGCATACTCAGATGCACGGCCGGTGTTTGACTCGCCCTGGTACCATAAAACGCCTTTTATCTGATAGTTGAAAAGTGGATTCAACATGGCATTGTATAAACCACCGGGCTTCCATCTTACAAACGTTTGTCCCGGATGGGGTGGCATAACTGCACCCACTTTATATCGCCAGTTGCCTGATAAATCCAGCGTGTCGTTTCCTGAAACCAATGCGTAATCCTTGTCGGGCACGAAACCTCCTGTGCCGCTCTGACTCAATACCCTAATGGTGATGATGTTTTTTCCTTTTTTCAATAAATTGCCAGGTACGTTGTATCTGCGGGGTGGATATTGGTAGCCGGTTGTGCCTACAAAGCTTCCGTTTATAAATACCGAATCGGCATCCACAATACAACCCAGAAGCAGCTGTGCCGGATTGCCTGAGAATGCATCAGGAATCACAATTTCGTGTCTGAACCAGATGGAGCCATTGAGATGTTCCAATTCTGTATTCTGCCACATCTGCGGTACAGACATGCTTTGCCATTTTTTGACTTTGGTTTTCGGATTGCTCCAATGTCCTTTTCTGTCGTGCACGCCAATGTCTTTTCGGTTGAGTTCTGCATGCCAATTGCGGTTGTTATCATTGTCAATCTGCGTGATGCTGTCAATGAGCGACTGGCTTTTAAACCGTTGCATCTCATCATAATGAACAGGAAACTGCCTGAGAGCGGATTCGCTTATCCATGCTTCGGCAGGTGAGCCGCCAAGTGCATTTACAATTAACCCCTGAGGCACACCGTATCGTTGATACAACTCATGGGCATAGAACCAGGCCACTGCCGAGAAATCCATTATTGTGCCGGGATTGGCAGCTACCCATCTTCCGGAGTTGAAATCTGACTGGCTTTCGTTAAAATTGTAGGTTTGTGGCACCAGGAACTGTCGTATTTCGGGAAAGTCGCTGTTTTTGATTTCATCGGGGTATATCCAGCTTACTCGTCGCATGGGTAGTTCCATGTTTGATTGACCGGAAAATACCCATACATCTCCAATCAAAATGTTGTTGATTTCTACCTCATTGCTGGCAACGATGCGCATTTTATAAGGGCCACCGGCTTGTGTGGGTGGCAATGTAAAAGCCCACTGTCCTGAATCATCTGCATTGATTTGACGCAGGCTACCCATGAAATCAAGCTGCACGGTTTCGTAAGGTGCTGCCCAGCCCCATATCTTTATGGCCACATCTCTTTGCAGTACCATGCCATCACTTATTAGTTTTGGCAACCTGACCTGTGCTGTTATGTTGGCAGAGCATATAAAAAGAAATGAGCAGATTAATGCTCCAATGAAATAAGTAAACTTCCGTTTCATTCGTAGTTGTTTCTGTTAGGCCGGATGAAACCCGCATGATGAATCTTCATCCGTGTTTGTGTGTAACGAATCATGCTCGAAACTATGTTGTGGCTGATTCTCAAAGTAAATTATTTTGAGATAGAAAACCAAGTGTTTCATCAGACCGATATAATCATCTTTCTCAACTACTCTATCCAAAACATACCAGTCTTCTTGTCTGTAACATGTTTTAAAAACTAATTTTAAACGGTTACTTAGCCTTTATCATAATCTCCATAGAAAACCGACAGTTACTATATCAACCATGCAAAACTAAAATCTTGCGGTGAGTTTCAGGTTTATCCTTCTTGATGTAAGGTAGTTAGGCACTGCGTATTGTCGGTTGCTTACATCTGTCACCCAATAGTGCGAGATTGTGTTGTCAATGTTGGGCAGGTTAAATATTTCAAGTCCCAACCAGAGGTTTTTGAGGTTCAGGACATCTCTTTTTCCGGCTTTTGTCTGCAACAAATCTACCGAAAAGCCAATGTCGACGCGTCGATAGGGTGGAAGGCGGTTAACTGCTGTGTAACGGGGCGAACGGGGAGGGCCAAAGGGCAGCCCGGAGCCATAGAAGAAGCTCAGATGGGCTTTGAAATTTGGATTGTTGGGCAGATGATCCTGTATAAACATCGAAAAATTTATACGCTGATCCGATGGTCGCGGGATATATCCCGGTTCCCCAGGCCTTTCCGGATTGTTCCATTGGTCATTGTGCAGGTTCTCTTCGGTTTTCATAAATGACAATGTGGCCCAGGACTCTTCACCCGGCACCAATTCTCCGTTTATTTTGAAATCGATGCCTGCTGCGTAACCTTTTGCTTCATTTTCGCCACTATACACTATTCTCACATTGTCTACCTGATATGGGATTAATCTCTCCATGGCTTTGTAATAGAGCTCAGTGGTGAATTTAAATGGCCTGTTTATTGTCCTGAAATAATAGTCGTAACCTGATACTACGTGAACCGATTTCTGAGCCTTTACCTGTTGATTAATGGTGCCATCGGGCCGCCTCATCTCCTTAAAAAATGGTGGCTGATAATAGTAGCCACCTGACAAACGGATGCGATAATTTTTGTCATTGGCTGGCAAAAAACTAAGTAATATTCGGGGACTGATATTTGTCTCTTCATTGGCCGAAAACCATGTGGCTCTAATGCCTGCATCCACCGTCAAATAGCCTTCACCAATCGAGTAGGAAGAGTGGTTCTTTACAAACGCTGAAAGCCTGTGATTGGTAAGATTATGGGCGGCATTTTTTACGTAAGCCAGCGCTATCTTGTCCCCTTGGTGGGGTATTGAGTAGCCTGCCGAATCAATCATCTCCCATTCGTTTATTCTGTCTTTGAATGCCTCATGACGGTACTGAGCACCCCATTTGGTAATGCTTCGGGCCGAATTATAGGTTCCTTCCAAATTAACTGAATTAACGATCCCCAGCAGATCGTTGCGGGCATGTTGTAAATACTCGCCCACTCCAATATTGGTGCCGGTGGCATCCTTGTCCATGGGGTCATCAAGCTCCTGTAACCAATAAGCGCCTGCAATGTCATAAGTCTCCTCCTCAAATGTTCGGAAACCGGTGAATGTCAACTTGTATTGTTGCTTATCAGACAGTTTAAAATTGGTTGAGAAGGCGCCGTATCCGGTTTGAAAGCGATCTTCTTCGCGGCCGGCAAAAAATATTTTCAGTTGCTTTACTTCATACAGTGTCCCAAACGTAGTTTCGCGCGTTTGGGGAATAAATTCGTAGGTGTTGAGTGAATAGTAGCCCAAAAATTCAAAGGACCAACGTGGGTTCAGTGAATAGGTCAGATAGGCTTGTGCATCGGTGAAATTTGGATTGTAATCGCCCTTTTCGTCGAGGGTGCCCAACAGGTAGCGGTTGGTTTTGTATCGTGCACCTGTTATCCAGGT
The DNA here is from genome assembly GCF_000517065.1 of Alkaliflexus imshenetskii DSM 15055. Taxonomy (GTDB): domain Bacteria; phylum Bacteroidota; class Bacteroidia; order Bacteroidales; family Marinilabiliaceae; genus Alkaliflexus; species Alkaliflexus imshenetskii. Next base: position 3,748,382 of record NZ_KI912105.1, read on the forward strand.
CAGTCTTTGGTTTAAGGCGCTTCCTTCCAGATGTGCGGTGCCACCAAGCATCCCGGCTGAGAAACTGCCACCGGTTTCACTGGGCTTTTTATAGGTAATGTCAAGCACCGAACTCATTTTGTCGCCGTATGAAGCACTAAACCCTCCTGCCGAAAACTCCACAGACTCCACCAAATCGGGATTCACAAAGCTAAGACCTTCCTGCTGACCCGAATGCATTAAAAAAGGGCGATAAACCTCCTGACCATTTACATATACCAGGTTTTCATCAAAGTTGCCACCCCGCACCCGGTATTGACTGCTCAATTCATTGTTGGAAGCTACGCCCATTTGCGAACGCACCAACCCTTCGATGCCGGGGCCTGCAACAGATGGAAGTGCCCGGATGTGAATGGGATTGATAATCTGGTTGTGGTGGCTGCTTATTCTGTTGGCTGTGATTTGCACTTGTTGCAATGTTCTGCTGTCAGGTTCCAGTGTAATAAGCAATCTGTCTGAAACAGATGTGGATATTGAAAGTGTTTTGGTCTGAAACCCTATTGCGGTAATCTCCAATTCAACAGGAAGAGGGGCTTGTGCCTTCAACAGAAAGTTCCCATTTACATCTGACACAGTTCCGGTCTCAATGCGCTTTATTTTAACGTGAGCTCCAATCACAGGCTCTCCTTCACTGTCAGATACATGACCAGACAACTCAAACGTTGTAACATTTTGTGCACGGATGTTGCCAAAAGGTGTCACAATATTGAAGGTCAATACGATGAATGCAAGTTTGAGGATGAGCTGCTTTGGCGAATTCATTGATGGTGCACGAAACGATTTACATACGGATTAAATGTCTCAAAAATAAACGAAAAAAAGGCATTTTTGGTATAATCCACCACTCTATTTTCCGAATGAAACCCCTTAAAACCCTATTGTGAGTTCTTTTTTGTTTTAATTTATCATTAATTAGTTGTACAAAACCAACGTATCATCACCAATTCTGATGGCCTTTAATCCGCTGTTTTTCTCTTGAATAGGCTGATTTTCCAAATATTTCACACCATTCACATATTCATCTTTTCCCTTGCTTTTAAAACTGCCATAATCTATATTTGTACGTTTTTTTAAAGGAGTATAAAACGGCAAATTCAAAATGGGTAATAGATTTTCTGAATATAAAGGACTGGATCTCTCATCAATTAATAAAGAAGTATTAAAGAAGTGGGAGGATGACAATACTTTTGAACAGAGTTTGAAAGAACGTGAAGGGCAGCCCTCGTTTATTTTTTATGAGGGGCCGCCATCGGCAAATGGCATGCCCGGCATTCACCACGTGATGTCAAGAACCATTAAAGATGTGGTTTGTCGTTATAAAACCCAGCAAGGACATCAGGTACACCGCAAAGCCGGGTGGGACACACACGGACTCCCCGTTGAACTGGGTGTTGAAAAAGCATTGGGCATAACCAAAGAAGACATTGGTAAGTCTATTTCTGTGGCCGACTATAACAAAGCCTGCCGCGTGGATGTGATGAAATATACCGATATGTGGGAAGATTTAACTCACAAAATGGGTTATTGGGTCGATATGGAAAACCCATACATCACTTTCGACAACAGATACATCGAAACGCTTTGGTGGATGCTGAAAGAGCTTTATAAAAAAGGCCTTCTTTACAAAGGATACACCATTCAGCCCTATTCTCCAGCCGCAGGCACCGGCTTAAGTACGCACGAACTGAATCAACCCGGATGCTACCGCGACGTGAAAGATACCACCTGCACAGCGCAGTTTAAAGTGGTTAAAAATGGCGATTCTGATTTTGTTTTCGATGGCGTGGATACGGACCTGTTTTTTCTGGCTTGGACAACCACTCCCTGGACGTTGCCTTCTAACACAGCCCTTGCTGTAGGACCCAACATCACTTATGTGCGGGTGCGCACGTTTAATCCATACACCTCCGAGCCAGTAACCGTTATTCTGGCGAAAGATCTTCTCAGCTCATTTTTTAGCGAAAAAAATGCTGAACTTAAACTTTCCGACTATGTTCCTGGTGATAAAAAAATACCATTTGAAGTAACTGCCGAATACACCGGTGAGCAGCTAAAGGGGATTCGGTATGAGCAACTCGTGCCATGGATTAAGCCCGATGGCGATGCTTTTCGCGTTATAACCGGTGATTTTGTTACGACCGAAGATGGTACTGGCATCGTTCACATTGCACCAACTTTTGGTGCCGATGACGACCGTGTTGCCAAAGTGGCCGGTATTGCACCACTTATTCTTATCGACAGAGATGGAAAGCGACAGCCAATGGTTGATCGCACCGGAAAGTTTTTCCTCATTAAGGATTTGGATGCCGATTTTGTACGTAACAATGTGAATATTGATTTGTACGGCGAATTTGCCGGTCGATATGTCAAGAATGCTTACGACGATAAGCTCGGCGATGAAGATGCCACACTCGATGTGGACTTGTCTGTGATGCTTAAGAAAGAGAATAAGGCTTTCCGTGTAGAGAAACACGTGCACAACTACCCTCATTGCTGGCGTACAGATAAACCGGTGTTATACTATCCGCTTGACAGCTGGTTCATCAAAACCACAGCTGTGAGAGACCGGATGATTGAACTCAACAACACCATCAACTGGAAGCCGGAAAGTACCGGCACCGGCAGATTTGGAAAGTGGCTCGAGAATTTGGTGGATTGGAACCTGAGTCGCTCCCGCTATTGGGGTACACCGCTTCCAATTTGGCGCACAGAAGATGGTTCATCCGAGATTTGTATTGGTTCCGTTGAGGAGCTTATGGCTGAAATCAATAAAGCCATAAAGGCTGGTGTGATGACCAAAAATCCTTTTGAAGGGTTTGAGGCCGGCGATTTTTCAGATAAAAACTACGACAAGATAGATTTGCATCGTCCTTATGTGGATGACATCGTATTGGTATCGGATAAGGGACAGCCAATGTACCGCGAATCTGACCTGATTGATGTGTGGTTTGATTCAGGTGCCATGCCCTATGCGCAAATGCACTTTCCTTTCGAGAACAAGGATGCCATGCCTTTTCCAGCCGATTTTATTGCTGAAGGTGTGGATCAAACCCGTGGATGGTTTTTTACTTTGCATGCCTTGTCAACCATGTTGTTTGACTCTGTGGCGTTTAAAAACATCATCTCAAACGGCCTGGTGCTCGATAAAAACGGCAACAAAATGTCCAAAAGGCTCGGAAATGCCGTTGATCCATTCAAAGTAATTGATGAATACGGGTCTGATCCTTTGCGTTGGTATATGATGACCAATTCGCAGCCATGGGATAACCTGAAATTTGACATCTCCGGCATCGATGAGGTTAAGCGTAAGTTTTTTGGAACGCTTTACAATACCTATTCATTCTTTGCATTATATGCCAATGTGGATGGTTTTAAGGGTGGTGAAGCTCAGGTGCCGGTGGCAGAGCGCCCTGAAATCGACCGCTGGGTTATCTCTTTGTTGAATACGTTGATAAAAGAGGTAGTAACAGCGTATGAGAATTATGAGCCTACACGTGCCGGAAGAGCCATACAGGATTTTGTAACCGAGAACCTGAGTAACTGGTATGTTCGTCTCAACCGCAAGCGTTTCTGGGGTGGTGAGTTTGATAAAGACAAACTCGCTGCATACCAAACTCTCTATAGCTGTCTGGAAACGGTGGCCGTGCTTGGTGCTCCCATCGCACCTTTTTATATGGACAGGCTGTACACCGATTTGAATACAGTTTCCAAAACAAGTAATACATCGGTTCACCTGGCACTTATGCCCGTTTGGAATGAGTCACTCATAAACAAGGATTTGGAAGAGCGCATGAGTTATGCGCAGCAGATTTCTTCTATGGTTTTGGCTTTGCGCCGTAAGGTGAGCATTAAGGTGCGTCAGCCACTGCAAAAAATTATGGTGCCTGTACTAAATCCGGTTTTCGAAACCCAGCTTGAGGCTGTGAAGGATTTGATTCTGGCCGAGGTAAACGTGAAAGAGCTTGAATACTTAAAAGATAGTGGTGGTGTTCTGGTGAAGAAGATTAAACCAAACTTCAAGTCACTGGGTCCAAAGCATAGCAAGCTGATGAAGGATATTGCAGCAGTTATTAACAACATGACTGGTGATGATATATCCAGATTTGAACAGGATGGAAAATATGACATCATTGCTCAGGGTCAGGCCATCACCCTTGAATTGGAAGACGTTGAAATATTGAGCGAGGACATACCGGGATGGCTTGTAGCCAATGAAGGTCGTATTACCGTTGCCCTCGACATAACAGTGACAGAGGTGCTTAAAGAGGAGGGTATTGCCCGTGAGTTGATAAATCGCATTCAGAATCTCAGAAAGGAAAGTGGTTTGGATGTTACCGATAAGATAAAGCTAACCATTGCTCGACATGAGGCCATTAACAAGGCCGTTGAAAAACATAAGTCTTATATCGGTTCACAAACCTTGGCCGCAGAGGTTATTCTAACTGATAAATGTAACGATTCGTCGGCACTATCCGTAGAAATTGATACCGATGTAGAAACGACTATATCCATTGAAAAGTACTAACGATTCTAATAATCAGACCCAGGAAAAATCTATGATCATGAGCGAGAAAACAAGATATTCGGAAGAAGAACTTCAGGAGTTTAAGGAGATAATCCTTATGAAGCTTGACAAAGCCAGAAAAGATTATGAACTTCTGAAAAACACCATCACCCTTGAGGATGGTAACGACACACAGGATACTTCACCTACTTTTAAGGTGCTTGAAGAAGGTGCTGCGGTATTGTCAAAGGAGGAAGCAGGTAAACTGGCCCAGCGTCAACAGAAGTTTATACAGCATCTTCAAGCTGCATTGGTGCGCATTGAGAATAAAACCTACGGGGTTTGTCGTGAAACAGGCAAACTGATTCCTAAGGAAAGGCTGCGCGCTGTACCGCATGCCACACTTTCTATTGATGCAAAGCGTAACCAAAAATAGATTGTCCTTAATGGGTATTTATGAGGTTTAATTTATAGTTATATAAAGGGTGACATGGGTATCTTGTGGTACCATGATCACCCTTGTTTGTAAAATTTTGATGATGAATAAACTAAAGAAATCTTTAATAATTATCGGTGTGGTACTGCTGATTGATCAGGCACTCAAAATCTGGATTAAAACCAATATGATGCTTGGTCAGGAATATCGCATTTTCGATTGGTTTATCATTCATTTTGTTGAGAATAACGGAATGGCCTTTGGGATGGAATTGGCAGGACGATACGGCAAAATGTTTCTAAGCATTTTCAGAATACTGGCTGTGTTTGGCATTGGCTGGTATCTTTATCGTTTGGCCAAAAAGGATGCACCTATGGGGTTGATATTGAGCGTGAGTCTTGTACTGGCTGGCGCCATTGGCAACATCATCGACAGTGCCTTTTATGGTATGATATTCGATGCCAGTTACGGACGTGTGGCTACATTTCTGCCTCCCGATGGCGGTTATGCTCCCTTCTTGCACGGAAAGGTGGTTGATATGTTTTACTTTCCCATACTACGTGGCACCTATCCTGAGTGGATGCCTATGGTAGGTGGTAATCAGTTCATCTTTTTCAGGCCAGTTTTTAACATTGCCGATGCATCCATAACAATTGGGATTTTCGTCATTCTGATTTTTCAAAAGCGTTTTTTCCCTGAGCATCAATAAGAGAAATCATCGTATTGGCAGCACTCATATACAATCGCAACCATCGGTATAAACCTTTGGTTGCGATTTTTTCTTCTCTTTATTTGAATGAGTTTTATTGTGGAGAGTGCGTCAGTTTTTGGGGTTGATGCTTTTCTCTTTTTTACTTCGTTTTAGTTCCGGATATTCAATGCGCGCATGGTAGATGTTTTTCAACTTTGATTTGAATACCTCTTTTACTTCAGATATCTCCTTAAAAGTGATTGGTGCATTAATAAACTGGTTCTCCGAAATCTGATCGTTGATGATATTTTCAACCAAACGGTCAATCTCATCATCGGTATAATTTTTTAAACTTCGTGAAGCTGCTTCCACCGAATCGGCCATCATCAACACAGCGGTCTCTTTTGTAAACGGAGTGGGCCCCGGATAGGTGAACAGACTTACATCCGCTACTTCTTGCGGATTCTGGTTCATGTAGGAGTTGTAAAAATACTTGGTCTTCATTGTGCCCTGGTGGGTTACAATAAAATCAACAATTTGTCGGGGCAGCTTTTCTTTATGAGCCATTTTCACCCCATTTTCGATGTGATGAATCACAATTTGAGCACTCTCATCATACGGTAGTTTATCGTGTGGATTGAGTGTTCCGGCTTGGTTTTCGGTAAAGTACATAGGTGATCCAAGTTTACCGATATCGTGATACATGGCACCTGCACGCACCAGTAATGGGTTGCCTCCAATTTTGTAAACGGCTTCCTGAGCCAGATTTCCAACTTGAATCGAGTGTTGGAAGGTGCCCGGTGCCTTTTCAGCCAAACGTCTGAGCACAGGATGGTTTGTGTCCGCCAGCTCTACAAGTGTCACATCAGATAAAAATCCAAAAAGTTTCTCAAAGATGAATATCAATGGATAAATTAACATGAGCATCAACCCATTGATTATGAATTGATAGTAGCGTGTGTGGTCAATGGCGCTTAAGTCTCCTTCCTGCCATAAGGCCAGCCCTGTATAAAACAACGAATAAGTGAGCATCACAAACAATGCGGCACGGAAAAGCTGCGAACGGCGAACCATTCTGAAGAGGCTGAACATGGCAGTAAGTCCCACCGGAATTTGCATGATGACAAACTCGAAACTGTTATGGGCAAAAAAAGCGGCCATGAGGATGGTGGCTACATGCAGAAAAAATGCCAATCGCGAATCAAAAAACAATCTTACAATAATGGGCAATATGGCAAACGGAATGATGTATATAGGGAAGAAACTGCCAAGATGCGCAACCCGTGCCAGCAGAAGCATCGACGCTACCATGATGAGTGTAAACATCACCGAACGGAGGTTGTTGTAAACATCTTTCCTGAAAAAGTACATGAAAAAGAAGATGATAACAAAAAAGAGTGTTACAATTGTTCCCTGACCCAACAAAATGAAGTAATGGCTGGCTCTTTTGCCAAGACTGGTTTCATACTCTATTTTAAGCGAATCCAGAATTTTACCCGTTTCTTCTGAAATTATCTCTCCGGTATCGATGATACGCTGTCCGGCCAGAACGATGCCACTGGTAAGGCTGATGTTTCGGATTATGTTCTGTCGCTCTTGTTCTGAACGCTCTGACTCATAAATCACATTGGGATCGAGAAAGCGATTCAGCTTTAAATCATTGATAAAATTGTCAATTTGTCTTATGTCGGTATTTGATTGACCGTCAATGTATTTTAGGAGAGATGATACCAATTGGGTGTAGGCCGTCTGATAACTTAGAAAATCGCCATACTCAAACGGCTCGGCAAAGTTATCCTTTACCACCATTATAACAGACGTGGATGCGAGCGATTCATGTTCATCGGGCAGCGTAATGATGCCACGGTTGTATATGTTAGTGAGAATCAGTTCTGCTTCTTTGGCAACCTTCGTGTACAATGTTTGCTGTGAGCCATTTCTCGAGATTTGCAAAAAAGGATATTTGGCTATTAATAAGGGTTTCTCTTCTTTATATATCTGAGCAAATTTCTGCTTTGTGGCTTCCAAAACTTCTTGGTTTAGTGTGAAGTAGGGCCGAAAGTTGATGAGGGCGTTATCCCTGTCTGTTTTTAGCTCAGCTGGCGTTTTATAAATTGGAAAGTCGAAGGGAGCTATCAACGTTGTATGTCGCCATGGTTTTCCGCGTGTATATTCATAGCGAAATTTGCCCTGACGTGGGAAGATATATATTACAAGCGCAATGGCAAAAATAAAAAGCAGTGCCCGATTGATGGGGATTGAATATTTCTTAATTTTGTCAAACATGATAAATGTCAAGTTTTAGAATGAGTCTAAAGTAGGGTTTTCGCAGGTTTTACAGCAATTTTTAAAGCATAACAATTCACGTAATTTTTTTTATTGTTTATCTTTCCAATATAATTGTAACCCGCTATATCGGCTGTTATTCCAGTCACAGTCCGAAATATAACACTAATTCGTAATATTTGTTAGTTCAAAATGGGAAATGTTTGCCTAAACCGCTAACTGCATAAATTTGGATTTCTATTGTGTATATTGGTAAACATTCTTTAGGTTTAATCAAAATCGAATATAATGAGCATAATTGGTTCTATCAGTCCTTTCAGTGTCATCCCTATGCGCATCGAGCCCGATGAACGTGCAGCACTCGAAACACAGATTCTGTTTGGTGAGGTGTTTTATGTTCTGGAGCAAATCCCGGGTTGGTGCCGTGTAAAGAATGATTTCGATGGTTACGAAGGATGGGTGGATGAAAAAGTGGTGGTTTCAGCACGTGATAAGGAAATTGAACTGTGGCAATCACAACAGGGAATTGTTGTATCTACGCCATTCCTAAAGTTGATACGTGAGCCTGATAAGTCCACACAAATCATTTCTGCTGGCAGCCGAATTGTATTCAATGGTGAAGACCGGAACGCCTTTATAATCGGACAGCGTGAATATTATCTGCAAGGTGTACTACCTGAGCGCAAGCCCGATTTGGAGGAGGTTGCCAAAGGTTTTCTTAATGCCTCCTATTTATGGGGAGGGCGCAGCTTTTTTGGTATCGATTGCTCCGGCTTGTCACAAATTGTTTTTAAGATTATTGGTAAAGCATTGCCACGCAATGCTTCGCAGCAAATTGATTGCGGAAGTATGGTAAGTTTTGTGGAGGAGGCACGTGCCGGCGACCTGGCATTTTTCGATAACGAGAATGGCGACATCATTCATGTGGGTATTTGCCTTGGCCAGGGACGAATTCTGCATGCCAGTGGTGAGGTACGGATTGATCACCTTGATCATCAGGGAATCTTTAACCGTGAGAAACAGAAATACACCCATCATTTAAGGGTAATAAAGCGCATTTTAGATTAGTTTTAATGATGTATCGATACGAATATCCCCGGCCATCAGTTACTGCAGATGTGGTGCTATTGGCCGGTTCTGAAGGGAGCCAGAGCATTTTGCTCATACAGCGGGCGCATGAGCCACATAAGGATATGTGGGCCTTGCCGGGTGGTTTTGTGGATGAGAATGAGGATTTGCCTGATACCGCCGTGCGTGAGTTGTTTGAAGAGACTGGCATTGAGCGTGTTGGTCTGAAACAGATTGGCGCTTTTGGCAAGCCCGGACGCGACCCTCGCGGACATACCATCACCATTGCTTTCTTAGGGATAATTCCGGATAGAGTTTTAGCTGTTGCCGGTGACGACGCCAAACACGCTGAGTGGTTTCCGATTAATGAGTTGCCACCTTTGGCTTTCGACCATCATGAAATTATTGAAGTTGCCCTGGAATACCGGAAACAGCTACTGCTTCAGACTATCGCGCAAAACCAGGAGTGATTCCGGCCCTTTGTTAAATATCAAATCCAGTATACTCAGGTTGGGCACAAATCCACCAACGCCCAGAAATACTTGTCTGTATGGATGTGGTGTAAACAGTGGGTCTGTCAGAAAATCTATCTTGGGATGGATGGTGTTTCTGTAATCTTCAGCTTCAGAATAGATGTCTATATAACTTTCTGTAAACTTAACAGATGTATCCACACCCGTGCACTCCATTGCTACAGTCAGGGCGGCCATGTTCATATCTATCAAAAAATTCCATCTCTTTTTAAAAATGGGCTCGATGTCATCCTTGTAATATAGATAGTAAGGAGATGAATTGTAGGCCGACTCAATGGATTTCCAATGTACCTCGTTCCATGGCGTATCATAAGATACCCTTACATCACGGGTAATGGTTTTTTCGCCCGATTTTTTTACCACAGGAACCGATAATGGCAATGAACCGTTGGCACCGTAAATAACAAACCGGTTGCGATAACTCTGACGCGAATAGTTACAATTGTGCTCAATATCTGCTTCACCGGCATTGTATAGATGTGCAAAGTATTGAACTGGCGCAAACAGTGCTGTACTAAATATCTTTTTCCTCACGACCAATCTCCTCGGGTGTTTTGATTTTCTTGCCTTGCTCATTTTTCTCAGGCAGCAGTTTCTTGTAGGCATAAAGTGCTCCGGTTATGAAACCTGTGATAAAGGTGCCAATCAAAAGTATGGCCAGAGAAATGGGAACGCGCTTAATTAGCAATCTTACTTCTACTGCTTCAGAGTTCTGAACAGAGAATATAACCAGCAATACGGTGAGTGCGATAAATACCCAGAAAGAGAACTGAACTTTTTTCTTCAATACTGTCATGGCTTATTTGTTAATGTTATGTTTTCGGAAAAATTGTGATTGATATTTTCGATGCATGTTAATATCAATAATATTTGCCTAATAGTCAAATTAAGCTGCTGCCATTTTGAGACAATCTTCTTTCTTAAGCTATGAAGTTTTAAAATTCTTTGGGATATAATTTTCCATTGAACAACATACGGCGGAGGCAAACCCGATTGCTGTTTCAACAAGTATTTGCCACTTCTCACTGCTCAGGGTGTCTATTTCTTTTGTTGCGATGTGCTCTTTTAGAAGTGCATGTACAATGCCTGCGTTAAAATTGTCGCCTGCACCAATGGTGCTTATGGGCACAATAGCGCGAGAAGGGTAGTGGTACTTTTGATTAGCCGAAAACTGGTATACACCTGCTGCAGCGGCTGTGATTACTACATTAGGACAGAATTTTGAAACTTGAACGGCCATTTCGTCAATGTCTGACGTTTTATAGATGTTTTGGAAATCTTCGTTACTTCCCCTTACAATGTGTGCCAGGGCGAAATTCTCTTCGAGCATGGGCTTTAATTGTTCAATTTTATGTGCATGATGGTTCCTGTAGTTGGGATCGTACACAATGGTGGCACCCATATCTCTCGCTAAGCGAAGTGTTTTCAATAATTGAGGTCTTACCGAGGGATTGAGCGAAAAAAATGAACCAAACACCACGAGATCATTTTCCTTAAAATCAGGCATCTTGCCATCCAGAGCTTGAGCCGCATAATCCTTAAATATTTCATATTCGGCATCATTTACCTCATTCAGAAATGCGAGAGCAAGAGGAGAGCGGGTTCCATCTCTTCGAAACAGATATTGATCTGAAACGCCATTGTCGAGTAAGAAGGTGTCAATTAAATCACCAATTCTGTCGTTGCCTATCTCACTGATAAAGTATGGGTGGTGCCCCATGCGGCCTAGTGAAACAATGGCATTAAGGGTGCTGCCACCGGCGGTTGCACTTACCGGCTGGTTGTTCTTAAAAATTACGTCAAGTAGTGCTTCGCCTATTCCATAAATTTTTCTCATCTGCAACGTCTCTAAAAAAATGCAGATTACCGGTGAATTCAAATCTTCAGGCAATCTGCATGCTGTTTTATCCGATAATCAACGACTTATTTTACCAGTTTCGATATGGCCTTAAATGTATCTGACCCTGCATATCTGCATAATTCAAAAAGCAGTGATTCATAACTGGTTACCAAAACGCCTGCCTGCAACATTCTGTTTATGGCAATTCGTTTGTTCTCCGGGTTTCTGGAAGCCACACAATCTTCAATAACAACGGGGTTAAAGCCAAGTGATTTTAGATCGAGTGCTGTTTGCAGCACGCAAATATGTGATTCAATACCTGCAAGCAGCACCGTTTTTTGAGAATGTGTTTCCAGTTCGGTCAGAAACGCTGGCTCATCGCAACAGCTAAAAGCAATTTTTTCAGTATTCCAAGCGCCTTCCAAGAGCTCTTTAACGGGAGCGATGGTATCACCCAACCCCTTTTTATACTGTTCAGTTATTTTCACCGGCACTTCAAGTAACTTCAGTCCTTCAATCAAGATACGCAGGTTTTGCGCTAATTGCTCATGGTTATGAATATGTGGGAACAATCTCTCCTGCACATCCACAATTATGGCCACTGATTTCTCTTTTAAGATTCTCATACTGATGTTGATATAATTCAATTTTAACGTTAGTTACTTGTTTATGATGATGTTCTGGAACCCTTTCAGATCCAGCCGATCATAATTCTTGAAAAATGTTGTAAGGTGCGCTATGATATCTTCTAGTCCGCCCTCCACATCTGACTCAATGTTTAGCGGTATTACCGGGTCGTGAAGCGAGAGTCGGAGCAGAAACCAGCCTTTTTGCTGTGGTAAATCGCAGTTTATGCGCACACCTTCAAAATTATCAGGGGCAATGTCCCAACCGGGTTTGTTGCCTGCCAGTAAGCCCAAATCCATAATCACTTTTTCACCATAGGCCTTGAAATCTGAATCTTTAATTTCAATCCTTATTTCGCAACTTTTATTGGGCAATGGCAGATTATCAATGAGGGACGAAAGTTTCTCGCCTTTACGGTTGAGCTTTGCCATAGTGATGATAAGCTTGGTAACAAGGTAGGCGCCATCATCCATAAAATGGTTCTCTTTTAGCGCGGCATGGCCCGAAGTTTCAATTGCCAGCCAACAAGCCTCTCCTTCACTGTTGAGGCGTATGGCCTCGTTAATCACGTTTTTGTAGCCGCGTTTAAAGCGTCGGTGTTTTCCTTTCAGAAAGTCGTTGATGAACCATCCCAGACCATTGGATGTGATGGAGTCTGTCACAACGGTAGTGCCCGGATGCTCTTCGAGCACCACTGCTGAAATGAGCGCTATCAGCTTGTTTCTGTTGATGGGGGAGCCGTCGGCACCAACCAGCGCTGCTCTATCCACATCGGTATCGAAAATAATGCCTAAATCAGCTTTGGACTCTTTCACACGGTAAACAACAGATGCCATTGCCACCGCATCTTCGGGGTTGGGCACATGGTTTGGAAAACGGCCATCGGGATTTAGAAACTGACTGTCAGAAATGTCGGCACCGAGCGGTTGAAGTACCTTTGTGGCGTAGAATCCTCCGGCACCATTTCCGGCATCAACCACTATTTTTAATCCTTTAAGAGGTTGTTCATAATTGTCAGGATGGTTTACCTGTTTGCGTATCATTTCCACGAAACTATTGGCATACTCATCCATGAAATTGGATTCCGTGACTGTGCCTTGAGCTTGTGCCTTAAAACTTTTGCTGCTTTCGGCAATATTTAGTAAATCAGTGATGTCGTTTTTTTCGAGACTTCCATTGGCTGTGAAAAGTTTCAGACCATTGCGATTGTAGGGCAGGTGGCTGGCTGTAAGCATTATGGCGCCATCCATTTTGGTTTGTCCCATCACAGTGCTCATAAACATGGCCGGCGTAGATGCCATGCCAAAATCAAAGACATTCACACCGCATGCGATAAGGCTGTCAGACAGAGCTTTGCGAAGCACAGGTCCCGAAAGCCTTGAATCCATCCCTACAGATATGTTTAGAGATTTTCCGGTATTTATTTGGCTGAGCCATCCTGCAAAGGATTCACCCAATCGGGCTACAACTTCTGGGGTTAAATTCACATCTTCATTTTTCACCCCTTCGAGGGCTACTCCTCTGATGTCGGAACCGTTCTGAAGTTTTTTCCAATTCACGTTACTCATAAAGGTTGGTTTTTTTCTGAAATCGCTGCTTTACGTGATTTATCACCTAAATAGCCTCCGTGGTGCCGCAGCGAATAATCATGGTTTGAAAATCCTATTTTTTTCATCTGAAGTACCACCAATATGTCGCCAATAACGGTCATGGTGGTGGTTGAGGTGGTAGGGGTAAGACCCAGTGCACACACCTCTTTGGGATTGCCTGTGGATAGTGTGGCTTCGGCAGCGTTGGCCAATAATGAATCGGGATTGCCGGTGATGACGATGAAACGTATATCGGGACGCAATCCTCTTGCAAGATCTACCAGTTCAACTATTTCTCTCGTTTTTCCCGAATTGGATATAAGTATCATCGCGTCATTGGGCTGAACAACGCCTAAATCACCATGCTGCGCTTCAGATGGATGCAGGAAAACTGCTGGCGTGCCTGTACTGCTAAAAGTGGTAGCCATGTTAATGGCTATCTGACCGGCTTTTCCCATACCGCTGGTTATCAGTTTGCCCTTCTTTTGATGAACCTGTTCATAAATAATGTTGACGGCTATCTCAAACTGGTCAGTTACCGGTATATTCTTAACGGCTTCGGCTTCAATGGCTAGTAGTGATTTTACTTCTTCAAGAATCATGATCAATGTTTATAAGTTATACAAAGGTATCAAAAAAAACAGACAGAATACTTTTAACCCACCGCTCCTTTTTTTCGTACTTTGCTTTTTTGTTATTGGAATTTCGTGGTTATATTTGAGATTAATCCAATATGTTTTTCGATTATGGTTCAGCAATATTTCATTAAACTGCCGGAAATGAGCAGAGGATTTCATTTGATTACCAGATATATAGAGTCTGAGTTGGGCAGTTTACCCGATTCCGGACTTGTCAATATCTTCATTCAGCATACCTCTGCGGCATTGTCGCTCAACGAAAATGTAGATCCAACTGTAAGGGAGGATTTTGAGACCATCATGAATCGCCTTGTTCCTGAAAATCAATCAGGCTACAAACATACGATGGAGGGTTCAGATGACATGCCTGCTCACATTAAATCATCGCTACTCGGACAGTCCCTAACCATACCCGTTACAAACGGACGCATGGCTCTTGGCATGTGGCAGGGCATTTACCTGTGTGAATTTAGAAATTACGGTGGCCCCCGAAAATTGGTGTTGACAGTTTACAGTTAACGACCTTCAAGTATCGAAGGCCATATCGCAAACAGTTGGTTTGTACCGGGTAGTACCATGTCGGCACCCGCCGAATGTAAGATTTCTTCTTCGAGTATGCCTGTATTAACGGCAATGGTTATGATGCCGGCTGCTTTTGCCGATTCAATACCAAGTGGTGCATTTTCAATAACAAGTGCATTTTCAGGCTTGGTACCTGTTTTTTCCAACGCCCGAAGATAGGGTTCAGGATCGGGCTTACCGTTTTTAACATCAAACCCAGATATAATCTGCTCGTAGTTTGCCTGATAATCATCCTTTAACCGCGAGAGCAGAGAGGGCTGTTTGGAGCCGGTAACAATCATGATTTTTTTGCCGGCCTCTCTGGTAAGTTGCATCACTTCCTGCATATTTGGCATGCGCGGGGGTTCCGGAGCTTCCAACATCAGATTGGTTTTGGTGTCGTAGACAAAACGGATGTCTTCTGCTGTTGCCGGTCGGTTGCCATATTTTCGAAATGCCACTTCGATTGTGGAGGGACCGGTGCGTCCCTCGTTCAGGTACGCATCGTATTCAGGAAATTCAATGCCGGCCTGCCTGAAACTTTGAACCCATGTGGTGGCATGATTGCGCATGGAGTCATATAAAACGCCGTCCATATCAAAAAATACGGCTTCGATTTTTGCTGGTAGTCGAAATGTACTTGTCATAAATGCAAATATGCAAATTTCCGAAGTAAACCGGGCATCAGACTAAGTTAACAATTCTTACTTTCCACTGTTTTGGAATTATTTTATAATTTTGATGACGTTTAATTCAAAATGTATTGCTTTTGAAACTAGATATTTCTCCGGAAATCTGCCGGTTGTTTCCGTCGATTAAAATTGGATGTATTCTGGCCGATGTGCAAGTGAACCCTTCAAATGCACAGATTCTTACTGAAATGGAGGCCATCATTGAAGAGATGAGTTCACGTGTATCACCGGACACCATTCGGGAAATGCCAGTGGTGGCTTCTGCCAGAAATGCATACAGGCGTATGGGGCAGGATCCAAACCGATACCGTCCGGCAGCCGAGAGTCTGCTTCGTCGTATTGCTTCAGGAAAAGGATTGTACCATGTGAATAACATGGTTGACATTCTGAACCTTGTCTCTGTTCAAACCGGCTTTTCAATTGGTGGCTATGACGCCGATAAAATTGAAGGACGTATTGTATTCGGGATTGGTTTTGATAATGAGCCGTATGAGGGTATTGGGCGAGGCGTTTTAAACATTACCAAACTGCCCGTTTTTAGAGACGATAGGGGCGCGTTTGGTACCTCTACTAGCGACTCTGTTCGAACCATGGTGACCGGGTCAACAATGCGATTCTTAATGGTTTTTCCTGCATTTTACGCGATGGATAACGAACTGAATCGTGCCCTTGCATTGGCTGTTGATTTGTTGGAAAGATTGGGCGATGTAAAAAAGCCCGAGTATTGGATTGTGTAAAAGCTGACTTTTTATGATTGATATTTGTGCCTTAGCATCAGGAAGTAACGGAAATTGCTACTACATTGGAAACGGTGATGATGCAATTCTGGTGGATGCAGGAATCAGCCGACGTCAGGTGTTGGAGCGTATGGCGCGTAAGAAACTTGATCCAAGCCGAATAAAAGCGATATTCATTTCTCATGAACATGCTGACCACTTTCGGGGGGTAAGAGTTTTGGCCAAGAAGTTGGATGTGCCGGTTTTTATGACTCAAAAATCCTGGGAAAAGAGCTGGGGGCCTAACCGACCCCACGCGGTGCGGCTCTTCGTTCCCGGAGAATCTGTTATTGCGGGAAATTTTACTGTTCATACCTTTTTGAAAAACCATGATGCCGCTGAGCCATGCAGTTTTCGCATTGAGCATAACGGTATTAATGTAGGTGTGTTTACCGATATTGGCCTGCCGTGCAACAATGTAATCGATCACCTGAGTCAGTGCCAGGCGCTCTTTTTGGAGTCAAATTACGATGAGCAGATGCTTTGGCAAGGGCCATATCCACACCATCTTAAAGTGCGTGTGGCGAGTGATAAGGGTCATTTATCCAATACTCAGGCTTATGAACTTCTCGAAAAATATCATCATCCAGACTTACGGGTGGTTTTTTTAAGCCATCTTTCGGAGGATAATAACAGACCCGAAGTGGCGGTAAATGCATTTAGTGGCGTTGCCAATCGGTTCCCGGTGAGGCTTACCAATCGGTATGCCGAGGCCGAGATGTTTCATCTGGAGTAATTTGGGTTGTATTGAAGTATAATATGTTAGGTAATTGAAAGGTTGCGTATGGATTATAAAGCTATTTTGATCAAAATCCGGCGTATTGTGCGTTCTATCAACCTCGAATCAAAAAAAGTTCAGAAGGATTTTGGGGTGAGTATTCCTCAGATATTATGTCTGGAATTTTTAAAGAGTGCTCCAAATTATCAGGCTACCCAGCGGGACATTCGCGATCATCTAAACTTAAATTCGAGCACGGTAACCGGCATAATTGGCCGTCTTGAGAAAAACGGCTTATTGGCACGTTTACCCAAGTCAGGCGATAAGCGGGTGACCAACATCACACTGACATCGGCCGGTGATGAGCTTCTTAAGCGCACACCAGACCTTTTGCAACAGCGATTGGCTGCTAAGCTCAAAAGGCTTTCAGAGGATGAGTTACTCAAAATGTCGGGTGCGCTTCAGTTGCTCACCGATATGTTGGAAATTAGTGATTCAGAAGCTGCTGATGAGTTTCCAGTTATCTCTGCCGATGGTATTTTTGATGTGGAATAGCTACTTTACGGCTTTTTTGTACCACACATTCATACTTTCAATTTTGCCTGATATTTGGGTGTTGTTGGTAAGCGTGCCGGCGTATCGATATTCCAGATTCTGAAACGTTTTGTTCATGGCTGGCGAATGGAGCCGGGCTATGGTGTAAAATGTCTTAAAGCCATCTAGTGTGAGTTGTTTCTCCATGAAGGTAAGCAGATGTACCGCCAGTCTTTTGCCCCGGTGCGAGGGAAGCACTGCAAAATCGGTCATCTCAGCGTTTTGCAATTTGCCATTGCACTCGGCTGAGCTAATGGCAACGAGCGCTTCGCCCTGGAATACGCCAAAAAACCGGGTTTCGTCGTTGCGCATGGCGTGAACCAAATAGGATGCGTCAAAAATTGGAAACGGATAGGTTTCAAACACCTCTTTGAAAACCGGAACCATCCTCTCAGCATCTTCCTCAATAAGTGGTCGCAACGTGTAACATTCATCCATCCGTGAGGATGCATAGCGCTCTGGCTTTACCATCATCTGTTGAAACACTTCGAGCGCTTCGCTTTCGGGTTTTGCTCGGTCAGGGTGGGTGTATCGTACCATGAAAAATGCATCTTCCTCGTCGTTGTAAAAGCCTGGAATCGCAGCTTCCATCACATAGCCTGCCAGCAAAAATACCGGCGCATACATTGCCGGTATTTTTGCGAAAAGCTTGGTGTACCCATTCTCTTTTGCAAGTTTTTCGATGTGCGGAATGATGTGCGGAAAGTCGGCTGCGTCCAACTCCATCAAATAGACTCTTTTGCTTCCCGCATCGTGCGATATTTTTGATTTTATTACCATTTTTTTATACTGTTTCGTGTCCATTTGTATCTCTGCGCTCATATCTTTCATTGTTTGCCGGTATTAACGAAATGGTCTCATCATAATCAGATAGCAGTTTTTCAATACCGATGGCATTTATTTCGTCGCTGCCCTTTACATCAAGCTCCAGATTGCACTTGCTGCAATTGCGATCACAAATGGTGGTTTCATACTTATCGGGTTCCTGATAAGAGGTAATTACACCTTCGTAGTTTCTGAGGATTACTTTGTTTGTACTCCATGATATGATATAGTTTGGCATCACCGGAATTTTTCCGCCGCCGCCCGGTGCATCAATGACGTAGGTAGGCACGGCATAACCACTGGTGTGACCAATTAAACTCTCCATAATTTCAATACCTTTCCCTATGGGAGTGCGAAAATGTGATAATCCTTCGCTGAGATCGCACTGGTAAAGATAGTATGGTCTAACTCGGTTTATAACGAGTTGATGAACAAGTTCTTTCATGATACGTGGGCAATCGTTCACATCGGCGAGCAACACTGTTTGGTTTCCAAGGGGTATGCCTCCATTGGCCAACTTTGTCAATGATTCACGGGCAGAAGCCGTTAACTCGCGTGGGTGGTTAAAATGGGTGTTCACCCATATCGGATGGTGCTTTTTCAGAACATTTACCAGATTATCCGTGATGCGATAAGGCAATACCACGGGCGTTCGGGTTCCGATGCGAATAATCTGCACATGTGGAATGGCTCGCAATTCCGTTAATATCCAATCTATATATTCATCGGATAAAAGAAATGGATCGCCACCAGATAGCAGTACATCACGTACTTCCGGATGGTTTCGGATGTATTCAAGACCTTGCTGCACCTGGCTTTTATTTGGTATGTAATCCACATCGCCAACCTTGCGTTTACGCGTACAATGACGACAATACATGGCACAAACATTACTTACCAAAAACAATACTCTGTCGGGATAGCGATGTGTAATTCCGGGCACGGGACTGTCATGATCCTCCGACAGGGGATCGCCCATTTCACTGGATGACACAATCAGTTCCCGATTATCTAGAAACGCTTGCTTATAGACAGGATCATTACGGAAGTTCTCTCTTTTAATCAACGAGAGGTAATAGGGTGTGATGGAGAGAGGGAAGCGGTTCTGTGTTTCCTGAAATTTCTCTTTTTCTTCATCTGTAAAGACGATGCCTGTCAGGTTTTCGAAATCTTCGATGGATTTAACGGCATTTCTAAGATGCCATTTCCAGTCACGCCAGTTTTTAAGTTCTGATTTTGGCTCAATTTTATGAGCAATTTCTTGCTGGTGTTCTGTAAATATTTGCATGTTTAATGGTTTGCGACCCCGCTTATCTGTATGTTGTTTGTTTTCCTGTTTCATGGTTTTACTTTTTAATCTGTTAGCAGAAGGATTTGGGCTTTGCGCCCGATAGATAATCTGATTGGATTCAGATTTGATTGGATTTCTAGTACAGAAAAGCAGTGTCAGATTTTGATATAACAGCATATTCTTTAGCTGCATACGAAACAAGAGCAGATATGTTCTACACGACAAATATAGCAAAATTACCGAATATTTAAGTCGCTATATCGATTTCTTAGTGGTCTAATTATTTGTAAGTAGTTGATTATTAATAATCTCTGTTGTTTTGAATTATTTTAAATTGTTTCTATGCGAATGATATATGGTTTATATACAATTTACCACTTTTTAAGGAAAAATGTCCATAGTTAGTTGTAATGCGATATTGTGATTACGTATTTTTGCGGTATATAAATTCATTGAAAAACTAAGAATATGATAGTTGATACCCTTGAAAATGCATCGCGTTATTTCATGCTGCACCCGTCGCTCGAGCAAGCATTTGATTTTCTGGAGACATTGACAGCAGAGGATTTTCCGGAAGGAAAAACAGAGATAATCGGAGACCATCTTTACGGTAATGGAATGGTTCGTGATACTAAAAGTTATGACGAAAGTATATGGGAGTCGCATGACAAGTATCTGGATATTCACTTTCTGGTTGAAGGGGATGAGAAAATTTTCTATGCCGATGAGGCGGATATGACTGAAACGCAGGCTTACAATGCGGAAAAAGACATCACCGTATTTGACGGAGATGGAGGAGAGGTGTTTTTTCCTATCAATGGATTTGTAATCTTTTTCCCGGGCGAGATTCACAAGGCGCTTGTGCATGGTGCACGTCCTAACAAGGTTAAGAAAATGGTTATTAAATTGAGCATCGATTAATTTCACTTAGTTACTGATAAACAGAAAGGGTGAGCTGTAATGGCTCACCCTTTCGTTTTTACTTGTATGATGCTTTATTTCAATCCACTGCGTTCCAGCAGAGGATCGATGGATGGTTCAGAACCTCTGAAATCTACATACAATTCCATTGGATGTTTGGTACCGCCTTTTGATAGGATGGTTTCGCGAAACCTGTCGGCAGTAGCTTTATCAAAAATGCCATTCTGCCTGAAAAGCGAATATGCATCGGCATCCAATACTTCGGCCCATTTATAGCCATAGTATCCGGCAGCATACCCTCCATCAAATATGTGCCCAAAGGCAGTGCTCATGCAGCTTCCATCAACTTCGGGAAACAACTCTGTACGCGCCATCGCATTTTTTTCAAAATCAACGGGTTTGGTCGTTACCGGCTCCGTAACAGAGTGCCATGCCATATCATTAAAGCCAAAACTTAACTGACGAACAGTAAAATAGCCACTCTGGAAATTACCTGCATCAATGATTTTATCAATTAGTTCACCGGGGATGGGCTCTCCTGTTTCATAATGAAATGCCACCTGTTGAAGCCACTCTTTTTCTCTGGCCCAGTTTTCCATTATCTGGGATGGCAACTCTACAAAATCGCGAAAAACGCTTGTGCCCGACTGGCTCTCATAGGTCACGTTGCTAAGCATTCCATGCAATGCATGACCAAATTCATGAAGATATGTGGTAACCTCATTGTATGTAAGTAGAGAGGGGCGGGTGGGGGTTGGTTCCGTAAAATTGCAGACGATAGAGATATGTGGTCTGACATCATTGCCATTTTCACGATACTGATCGCGGAAGGAGGTCATCCATGCTCCGCCTTGTTTCGATTTTCTTGGATGGAAATCCATGTAAAGAACCGACAAAAAGGAGCCGTCCTTGTCAAACACCTCATAGGCTTGCACATCGGGGTGATATACCGGTATGTCGGTGTTGAGCTTATAGGTAAGTCCCCAAAGTTTGTGGGTTAAATCAAATACGCCATCGGTAATTCGCTGAAGCTCAAAATAGGGCTTTACCAGCTCCTCATTCAGGTCGAACAGTGAGTTTTTAAGTTTTTCGGAGTAGTAGGCAAAGTCCCATCGTTGTAAAGAACCTTCCAAGCCCTCTTTTTTGGCGAAAGCAGCTACTTCTTCAACATCTTTTTGTGCAAAAGGGAATGATTTTACAAAGAGCTGATCCAGAAATTGGTTTACTTTCTGAGCCGATTGTGCCATGCGCTCTTCAAGTACATAATCCGCATAGCTGTTAAAGCCCAGAAGGCGTGCAATTTGGAGTCGTAGTTCTACCTGGCGCAGTACAATGTGATTGTTGTCTCTATCGTTACCTCTATTGCCACGCGAAGAGGAAGCTCTGAATATCTCTTCCCGCAAGGCACGATTATCGGCAAATTTCATGAATGGAATCATGCTTGGCGCATGCAGTGAGAACATCCAACCTTCTTTATTTTCACTCTTTGCCAGCATTGCAGCTGCTTCCACAACAGCATCGGGCAAACCTGAAAGGTCTTTCTGGTCGGTCACGTGCAATTTGTAGTCGTTGGTTTCGGCAAGTAGGTTTTCACCAAATTCGAGCGACAATTGTGCGAGTTCTGTGGTGAGTGCGCGATAAATTTCCTTCTCTGTATTGGATAGTAGTGCCCCTCGACGAACGAATGCCTTGTAGGTATCGGTAAGCAGCTTCTCCTGATCTGGTCTTAATGTTAAGGCGCTTTTTTGCTCGTAAACCGACTTAACTTTTTCAAAGAGTTGCTCATTTAACCAGATGTCATTTGAGTAGGCAGTTAGCAACGGCGAAACCTCACGGGCAATTCTCTGGATTTCATCACTTGTTTCGGCCGAGTTCAGGTTAAAAAAGATGGCGCTTAATCTTCCAAGTTGTTTGCCTGATTTCTCAAGTGCTTCAATGGTGTTTTCGAAGGTTGGTGCTGACGAGTTGTGTATTATGTCACTGATTTCACGCCGGCCGTTCTCCATAGATTGTTGAAATGCAGGCAAATAATGTTCTGTCCTGATTTCCGTAAATGGCGGGGTTTGATGTATAGAGGAAAATTCTTGTAGCAATGGATTGTTGTTGTTCATACTATCTGGGCTTTTACAAAATGCAAAAAGTTGACTTATTGCTAAACAGAGAATCAATGTTTTTGTTTCTCTTTTTAAGAAGGTTTGAGTTTTCATAATGGGTTGTAAAATTACTAAATCGAAATTAATTGGTGACTAAATCCCTACGTTTGAGGGTTCAAAAACTGCGCGTGCAAGTTAATTATATCATATTGGTTATAAAACTGGAATCTATGTTCAGTTTTCTGATTTTTGTCATTTGTGTGTAATTTTGTGTTTTAATATTTTCAATTAGTATTGTTTGTTCTGATGCTTATGCCTTATTTTTAGTGTGAGATTGCTACTTTTGTTATGTATAGAAACTAAACTTGTAAATTATGGATTTATTGAAAAGGTTGATTTTGTTGGTTTTAATTTCCGGTTTGGTACTACCGGCCGTTAATGCACAAAAGAGTGTGACCGATTTTTTAGATATGGGTAAAGAGGACGCCCGCATTATGTCAGAGGCCTATCTTCGTCCGTATGGCGAAATGCTTGGGAACACGCTGAACGGAGGCTGGTACAATTCTGCAAGAGTGCACCGCGTTGGTGGGTTCTCTTTAACCATGGGAGTGAACATGGCAATGGTTCCTTCTTCAGGTAAGAATTTTGATGTGGCGCCGCTGCTTAATCAAATGCAAGGTGGCTGGACACTTAAAGATGCAAATAACCATCTTGCACCTACTGTTGCAGGTAAAATGCCCGCATCTGTGCGTCCGGTTTTGCAACAAGGTAATCAGGATGTGCTCACGCTGCCGGATGGTTCAGGTTTCGATAAATTTCCGATGCCCATGGCTCAGGTGAGCGTTGGACTACCTTTCCGTTCAGAGATTTCGATGAGATTGGTTCCATCTATATCTGCCGGTGATGCAGGTAAAGTGAATCTTATAGGCTTTGGTTTTAAGCACAGTGTAAAGGAGTATTTGCCTGTAATAAAGCATATGCCGTTGGTTCACTCTTCTGTTCTGGTTGGATATACCCATTTGGGCAGCGAAGTAAATGTGACACCAAACGCTGATTTTGCTGGTTCTAATCAAAAATTGGAGATCAATTCCAATGGATTTACATCGCGTTTTCTGTTGGGAGTGAATATTCCTGTAATTGCGCTTTATACCGGCGTGGGTTATGGTAGCACCAATAGCGATTTTGACCTAACCGGTAATTATGGGTCGCTTGGAAATAACCCCTTCTCATTGGCATATAAAACAAGCGGTTTCGATTTTAATGCCGGCATGAGGTTGAGATTAGGCATTCTGGCCATTTTTGGTGATTACACTTTTGGCGATTATTCAATGGCTACATTGGGTGTCGGACTTAGTTTCAGATAGATAAAAGTGTGTTTTTAATAAACCCGCAAGATTTATTTCAGAATTTTGCGGGTTTATTATTTAAACCTGTAAGATGAAACAATGTTTTTAATTTTATTTTATAATTTTAGGTATCAAAAAACTACTAAACCATGTCTGAAAACTATTTTAAAAAGTATCCATCCAAAGATGGCTTCTATAAAGAGTATGGAGGAGCGTTTATTCCTCCTGTCCTCGAGGAAGAGATGAATAAAATTAACGATGCGTACTATGCCATAAGTAAGTCGCACAGCTTTATCTCTGAACTACGTAGCATCCGTAAGCACTATCAGGGTCGTCCTACGCCTGTTTACTATTGTAACCGTTTGTCCGAAAAATATGGCGGTCGCATCTATCTGAAGCGAGAGGATTTGAACCATACAGGTGCCCATAAATTAAACCATTGTATGGGAGAGGCGCTTCTTGCAAAGTATATGGGCAAAAAGAAGCTGATTGCTGAAACCGGTGCAGGCCAGCATGGTGTGGCTTTGGCAACTGCTGCGGCATATTTTGGCCTCGAATGCGAAATTCACATGGGCGAAGTTGACATTGCCAAGGAGCATCCCAATGTGGTGAGAATGAAGATTCTTGGTGCCACGGTGGTGCCTGTGTCGCATGGTCTTAAAACTTTGAAAGAGGCCGTTGATTCAGCTTTTCAATCCTATTTGAAAGACCCGGTTAATACCATTTATTGTATCGGTTCTGTTGTTGGTCCACATCCATTCCCAATGATGGTGCGCGATTTTCAGCGAATCGTTGGTATTGAAGCACGTGAGCAGTTTTTTGAGATGACAGGTGAACTTCCTGACAGCGTGGTTGCTTGTGTGGGTGGTGGTAGTAATGCCATGGGGATTTTCTCTGGTTTTCTCGATGATGAGGAGTGTAAACTCTATGGTGTGGAGCCGGGAGGCCGTTCGCTTGAACTGGGAGATCATGCCGCTACTATGACTTTAGGTAAGCCAGGTATTATTCATGGGTTTAAGTGTTACCTTTTACAAGATGAAAAAGGTGAGCCTAGCCCTGTTTCCTCGGTTGCCAGCGGTTTGGATTATCCCGGTGTTGGTCCTGAGCACAGTATGCTTAAGGATATGGATCGTGTCAACTACGATGTGGTTTCAGATAAAGAAACCATCGATGCATTTTTTGAGCTTAGTCGTCTGGAAGGCATTATACCAGCGTTGGAAAGTGCCCATGCAGTGGCATACGCCATCAAGTTGGCTCAAAAGGAAAAGCAATCGTCTATCCTCGTAAATTTGAGTGGTCGAGGTGATAAAGACCTTGATTTTGTGATGGATAACTATGGTATGAATTACTAATACCTGGTATCGAATACTCCTAAACATAAGAACAGAGGGCATTGCGATGTTCTCTGTTTTTTGTTCTAAAAATGGTTGGATTATGTTTTTTATTTTGTCCAAGTTACTGGCCGTTTTATTGTCGCCATTTTTTGTGGCATTGGCAATATTGATTTTATCGTTAATGCTATCAAAGCATCGCAAGATGTTTCTGATAACTTCTATTCTGATTTTGATAGTCTTCAGCAATCCGATGTTGTTTCGCAAAACCATTCAATGGTGGGAAAGCAGTCCGGTTAATCTTCCCAAAAATGACGAACGTATTAAAAGGATTGTGGTATTGGGTGGAATGAGTTCGCAACATGAAGCGTCGGAAAGGGTGCGTTTTAGCCAAAGCGGAGACCGACTGATGCAGGCATTATTACTTTGGCAGCACAATGATGCAGAAGCACTTATTCTATCCGGAGGTTCTGCTGCAATAATGAACAAGGAGCGCGGTGAGAGTGCATTTTTAACTGAGTTCTTAACCGATTTGGGCATGGAGTCTGGACGTATATTTGTAGATTCTCTCTCAAGAAATACCCATGAAAATGCATTGAATACTGCAGATATTTTCCGAAAAAATGAGTGGCCGCTTGAGATTACACTGGTCACGTCGGCCTGGCACATGCCGCGTGCACAAAAGTGTTTTGAAAAGCAGGGTTTTAGTGTGATAGCCATTGGCGCGGATCCCCTTTATCCATTTTCAGATGCAGTGCCTACCGATTGGTTTCTGCCTTCTCTGTCGGTATTATCTTCCTGGGAATTAATCATTAAAGAGTGGGTTGGTCTTCTCGTATACAAAATTCGGGGGTACGCATAACCTGTTGTTTTATTGCGAGATAGTAATTTGCAAGGTTTGTTTGAGTTACGAAAAGCATATTTGCAATAAATAGAAAGAGTGTACGGTATATGCCGCACACTCTTTCTATTTCAACTCATCATGGGTCTATTGTAACACAATAAGATACGTTATGAATGCTAGTGTAGAGTTCCAATTATCACTTGTTTGCTCATTTTGTATCTTAATCTTGTGTCATCTTAGTTAACCGATACGGGATAGGTCGCTTCCCGTTTTTTGGCAGTTTCGAGCCATTGTGGTACAACGGTTTTAAGGAACACTTCCTTCTCGGCATTTAAGGTAGCCATATCAAGGCCAATGAATGCTTGCGCCTTGGCTTTGGTAGAAATATCGGGTAATTCAACCGGGCCTGTATGTCCAAGGGTTGCCAATAGCCGTGCCAGCTTCACGCGGGCTTCCTGTGCTTTATCCATACCGGTGGAGATGATGCGTCCCAATTCAAGAGGGTTGTGAAATGAGTTACCATGGCCTGCAGCTGCAAAGTCCCATCGCCACTGAGCATGGCGGATATGCATCAGAATATCCTGCATCTGCGTTTCCGATGCACCCAAATCCCAGGCCTTTTTGGCTTCAAGATGCGCTTTAACCAGTTGATCCTCTAGCTGAGTGCGTATTTCATATATTTTATCCTGACGGTCGTACACGTTTTTAATCAAACGGTCGGTCTCTTCGCGGTGACAAACCTGACATGAACTAGCCACGTTGTTGAGCGGGCTTTGGATGTGGTGATTTGTAAATTTCATCCCACCTTCGCTTTTGTAGGGCATGTGACAATCGGCACATGACACACCTCGTTCCGCATGAATTCCTGTGGCATACACCTCGTAATCGGGATGTTGCGCCTTTAGCATCGGAGCTCGGCTAAGTGTGTGGGTCCAGTCAGTGAACCCAATGCGGTCGAAATAGGCTTCCATATCTTCCGCACGCATACCGTCATCCCACGGGAATACCAGATAGTTCACATCTTCAACAATGTTTTTATTAAAATAGTATTCAACATGGCACTGTGCACAGACAAGGCTGCGCATCTCTTGGTGCGAAGCTTTGGTAATGTCTTTTCCCTGACGTTCGAAGGCTTCAACAAGAGCGGGGCGTGAGATGTGTAGATTCATGGTTTCGGCATCGTGGCAGTCGGCACATCCGATGTGGTTCACTACTTCGGCGCCTAGCATATCCCATGAGCCTGCATAAAATCCGGCAACGCCATGTTCGGCCATTAGCCTTGGAACATCAGGACTTTTACAGGTCCAGCAGGTGTTGGGCTGAAACGAAGGTTTTCCATCCATCGGTGCTCCAACACGAAGTGTATTGTAGACATCTTCTACCGAGTAGTAGTGTCCGCGTGGCTGATTGTAATCACGGGAGAAGGCATAGCCTGCCCACAATATTACCATTCTTGGATTGTCGGCAAGCGCGTCGCGCAATCCGGCTGTATTATGTTTACTTGAGAAGGTGGTGTCGGCAGTTCGCATATATGATTGGTATTGCCGCGGAAAGTTCTGTCCCCAAACCTCGTTACGTGGCTCCAGGCTGCTGTGGTTTACCTGGGGGGTATAGGCAAATACAGCTTCGGCTCTGCGCTCAACAATGGTAGAGGCAAACAGACCCAGAACGAATACAATAACCATCGTGCCTAAAAAAATGACCCAACCGAGCCAGGGTTTCTCTTTTATTTGTTCACTTATTGGTTTCATAAGTATAGAATTTAGGTTTTGATTTAAAATTGATGCGAAGTTTAATTAATAGTTCTACCTGCGTGATACTTTCTTAAGCCATTCAGGTATGGGGCTGGATGGTACCGGTACCCGAGCATCGGGCACACTGGATAGACTATTGACGGTGCCGTGTGGTACATCGCGATGACATTCAACGCAATATCTGTCACCAATATTCTGATGGATATCAGGGCGCATGGTGGTTAGTTTGGTGTCATCGAGCAAGTAGGTATGACATCTCACACAATTGTCTTGCACAGCGTCTTTTCCGGCTTGTTTAATTGTAATAACCTGAGGTTCTAAACGGAATGTAAACATATAGGAGTGACGCATGCCATCCATCGCCTTAAAAAGGTAATGTTTAAAGATGTTGTCATTAGGTACGTGACAATCGCTACAACCAGCAACTTCGCGGTGCGAGCTGTGACTCCATGTGGCATATTGCGGCCCCATGATGTGGCAGTTGACGCATGTTTTCGGATTGTCCGAAAGATATGACGGAACGTTGGCTATGTGAAACACATAACTTCCCAATCCGGCAAATATGCCCAGAAGAACAATTACCGGAACTTTCCAGTGATCGGGCGGTATGAACCATCTGAGTAAGGATGTAAGCATAGGTAATGGTTTGGTTTGAAATCGAATTTACAATAAAGTACTCGATTGTGAAATAGAAAAGGTTGTTCCAAACTCAATTTATAATTAATCTAATTAGCTTATTTATATTGTGTTGGTTGTAATGTAAAGTGTTTCAGCAAATAAAACGACATTTCAGTCTTTAATTGTGTTTGTATTGCCATAAAAAAATATGTTTATCAAAAAAAAGCGGCTTCTGTAAAGAGCCGCCTTTTTTAGTTTGATTTTCATCACTTGGTATTTTCTAAGCTGTAATGCTGAATCGCTCCAAATCTTCTTCAACCGTTGAGATGGTGCCAATGCCAAAGTTCTCAACCAACACGTTTGTAACATTGGGCGATAAGAATGCAGGCAAAGTGGGTCCAAGGTTGATGTTCTTTACGCCGAGTGAAAGCAGTGCCAACAGCACAATTACCGCTTTTTGTTCGTACCAGGCTATGTTATACACAATGGGTAACTCGTTGATGTCTTCCAATCCAAACGCTTCTTTTAATTTGAGGGCTGTAACTGCCAATGAGTATGAGTCGTTACACTGACCCGCATCCAGTACACGTGGAATTCCGCCAATATCGCCCAAAGGCAATTTGTTGTAACGGTATTTTGCACAACCGGCTGTGAGTATCACGGAGTCTTCAGGTAAGGCTTCGGCAAAATCGGTATAGTAATTACGTGTATTCATGCGTCCGTCGCATCCTGCCATAACAATAAATTTCTTAATGGCACCAGACTTAACAGCATCTACTACCTTTCCAGCCAAAGCAGCAACCTGGTTATGGGCAAACCCACCAACTATTTCACCCGTCTCCAGCTCTTTGGGAGGAGCACACCTCTTTGCGTGTTCGATAATTACTGAGAAGTCTTTGGTCTGACCCTCCAACCGCTCAGCGATGTGCATACAGCCATCAAACCCGGCGGCTCCGGTAGTGTAAACACGCTTTTTGTAACTGTCCTTTGGCGGTACAAGGCAGTTGGTGGTAAGTAATACCGGCCCATTGAATGCCTCAAACTCCTCAACCTGCTGCCACCAGGCATTGCCGTAATTGCCAACAAAGTGACTGTATTTTTTAAATGCGGGATAGTAGTTTGCAGGCAACATTTCGCTGTGGGTGTAGATATCTACACCGGTACCTTCGGTTTGCTTGAGAAGCTCTTCAAAATCTTTTAGGTCGTGCCCACTTACAAGTATGCCAGGATTGGTTCGTACACCCAGGTTTACCGAGGTAATTTCCGGATGCCCATAGCTCTCAGTATTGGCTTTGTCGAGTAGCGCCATTACATCCACACCAAACTTTCCACATTCCAGAACAATTGGTATGAGATCGTTAACTCCAAGCGTGGTGTCCACAGAAGCCAACAATCCTTTTTTCATGAACTTGTTCACTTCTGCACTGTGATAGCCAAGGTTGGCGGCATGTTCTGCATAGGCAGCCATACCTTTCAGTCCGTATATCAGTAACTCTTTTAGCGAACGTATGTCTTCATCTTTCTCGTTAAGAATTCCAACAGTTTCACTTTTTGTATAAAGATCATCGCGGTTTGTGCTTCGCCATGCGGCACATTCCGGAACATTCAGAGGTAGCGCACCAATTTGGGCCTTCAGAGTTTCTTGAATATCAAATCCTTCTTCGATTTGAAGCGATATTTTGTTGGCATCAAAATTGGCATTGGTGATGGTAATAAACATCGAATCGATGATGTATTTCTCTGCTTTGGAATTTGCAATTCCTTTTTCGTCTGCCTGGTTACTCCACCATGCAACACCCTTGGTCACAAATAGAAGCAAATCCTGGAGATTGGAAACTTCCGGCGTTTTTCCACACACACCTTTAACAATGCACCCAATTCCTTTGGAGGCTTCCTGACATTGAAAACAAAACATTGACATGTTGATTCTATTTTAAGTTGTTATAAAACATTCCTGATGGGCTTTGAGTTAAGGCAACAGATAGCCCGTCTGATGCCAACAGTTGGTTAAAACCTGGCAAGAGACCAAACAAAGTTCACATAAAGTCTAGGCAATGACATAGCCTTTAGCGTTTTCAATTACTGCACAAAGGCTGCTATAGACTATGCTCTAAGCATAGATTAAGACAAGAAGAAGCGAAGTATTACACCCACTCTTCGGTTAGCACCTGACCTTCTACCGAAATCTTCATCATTTTAAGGGGTATCTTGCGTGAAGATTGTGCCACTGCGGCGCGGGCCATTTGAAGCAGTCCTGAGCAACATGGTACCTCCATGATGACCACGGTTAACGTGTTGATTTTGGCTTCATCAATCAGACGCATCACTTTGCTTAAGTAGTTTTCCTGTCCCTGATCGAGTTTTGGACAGGCAATGGCAAGTGTTTTGCCTTTTAGTATCCGGTTGTGGAAGTCTCCCATGGCAAATGCCGCACAGTCGGCAGCCAGCACCATGTCGCTACCTGTAAACATAGATGATGCCGGATTGATAAGGTGCATCTGAACCGGCCATTGGCGTAATTCGGATAAACCTCCTGCCGTTTGAACTGGTGTAAAGGCTGGCGCCTGAGGTTTCTGAATGGAGCGTTCGGCAGAACCCGGACAACCACCACCATGTGCATGTTGCATGGTTCCCATTTTTGGCTTGTGCATCTCACGTATGATGTCGTCCAGGTTAAATGGCAGCGACTCTCTGTTAGCCTGCATATATTGCATGGCCTGCTTCATAAACTGAATCTCATTGTGATCGCGCAGGTGTTTCAAGTGCGCAATGACTGTATTGATGCCTTGGGGAATTATCAACTGGATAACTTTTACTTCATCATAAGGCTCAGCTTCACGCTCTTCGATGGTGATAGCTCCCTGTGGGCAATGACCCAGACAAGCACCTAAACCGTCGCAAAGCAGGTCGCTTATAAGGCGTGCCTTTCCATCAATAATCTGGAGAGCCCCTTCATGACACGCTGGCACGCATTCGCCGCATCCGTCACACAAACTTTCATCAATATGAACAACTTCTCTAAGCATATAGCGATTTTTTATTTTGTCATTTCTATTTGAAAGGATATTTATTTGTGATTTACCCTCTCTTAAATTTATGGTACAAAAATAGAGGAGATGACACTCTTTTTTTTGTAACATAGGTTACAAAACACTCTTTTTTTTGTAGATTCGTTATTTGTTGCAAGCTAAACATGATTTTTTGAGTGTGTTTGTGTCACATAATCAGCAGTTTGCATTACAGTGATAACCATCCGTATGTTTTTGTCAGATACTTAGTTTTTGATTTCAGATTACATTTATGGAGAATTACCTCATACACTCCCCTTTATTTGCTTCTATACCTGTTGGAGAGATTAAACGCCTGCTTAGTCAGGTTCATCATCAGGTAAAGCGTTATCACAAAGACGACATCATTGCATTTAGTGGTGATGAATGTAACTCATTGCAGATTGTTCTTTCGGGTAGCGTGCGCGGTGAGATGATGGATATGGCCGGCAGAGTATTGAAAATTGAAGACATTGGACCGGCACGTCCATTGGCTGTGGCTTTTTTATTTGGACAGAACAACCGCTTTCCTGTTACCATCACTGCCAATGAGGAGGTGGAATTACTCTATTTGCGCAAGGAGTCGGTCATTAAACTGATTCAGATAAGTGAATCGTTTTTGACCAATTTCATGAATGCCGTTTCTAACAGGGCACAGTTTATCTCGGGGAAACTAAAATTCCTTTCGTTTCAGAGTTTAAGGGGTAAACTGGCGCATTTTCTCCTCGAACTCGATCGTCAGGAATCGGGGCAGGTCATTCTAACCAAAACACAGGAAGAGCTTGCCGAGATTTTTGGTGTGGCACGCCCCTCATTAAGCCGGACATTGAGAGAGCTTCACAATGAAGGGATGATACAGGCAGATGGCAAACGCATACAAATTTTGGATCGCAAAGCGCTTCGCGATTGTCTGGTAAGATAATGCAAAGCGTCTGTTATTGTTGTAGAAGTTTTTTTGACAATACGTTGGCGTTGGAAAGGTTTAGTGGAATGAGGTGCTGGTGACTCGCCCGTATGGGACAAATATCGATGCCACCACGTCGGGTATAGATGCAGGTTACCATCAATTCGTCCGGTGAAAAAATATCAAATAAACGTTTGTATATCATTTCACAAATCTCTTCGTGAAAATGATTTTCGTTGCGTATGGATACCAGGTATTTAAGCAGCGATGTCTCCTCAGGCAGCTGTTCTGCTTTGATGTATATAAATGCCGAGCCCCAGTCGGGTTGATGAGTGATTTTACAATTGCTGCGCAGCAGGTGGGTTGCCACGTTCACAACGCCTGATTTCCGACTGCCAGATGATTTCAGAATATCCGGGTTTTCCGTAAAATCGATAAAATCGATGGTTTCTATCTGGCTGTTGTTTTCCAGTAAAGTAAATGCCTCAAAATCAAATGGTGCAGCATCCGTTGAGTGTAAAAAAAGAGAAGCCTCAACTTCGCAATTAAGCAGTTGCGACAAATCATTCTTAATAATTTGCAATATCTCATCAATACCCTCCTTTGGTGTGCAACCAAAGCGCTCCATGTTAAAGGCGTTTAAGTATAGCTTTAGTGATTTGCTCTCGACCAGAAAGGGACTGTTTGCAGGATATACCAGCTTGAGCACCCCTGCTACAGGAAGCCCCTTTTGGGTTAAAAAACTTAGCTCCCAACCATGCCATGCGTCAACTCCAATAAATGGCAGCGTGTGATTATGCAGATTGTATATCTCACGGTTTATGCTACGTGGTACTGCCACCAAAATTTCAGGTGCATATTTTTGCGGGTATGAGACTTGTTTGCCTAGTAGCTTGCCTTCTATTGGTTCCATGATTGCCAGATGCTTTATTGTTTTTCAATAAATGTAACTATCTCCATTCCAAAGTATTTTGATGCGTATTGTAGTCCAAAATCAATGCTACAACTTCGAAATGTTTCGATTATCAATAAAAAGAACGGCTCATTAAACGCCTGCTTTAGCGCCAAACAGGTCAATATGTACCCGTTGGGTAAAACGCCAGCCATTGCGAATAGCCATTTCGAGAACCATTGGGGTGGTTTGTTGCAATTCCAAAGAGTTGGCTCCCAGCGGCATTAGCATTATCTCGTCAGGTTTCCAGTTATGCAGGTGTTTCAGATAGTTGTTTTTTATCTCCGCCTCATCTTCCGGGCGTCCTACCACAAACTTCATCTGCAGTTCTTTAGTTGTGTTTCGACATAAATCGATATAGGATTGTAACGCACTAAGATTTAGCCGCTTTTCGCCATGAAAGGAGAGAGGTCCGGAGGGCTTAAGTCCCAGTGCGGCTAGTTTGGCCTCGTTGGGAACCGAATTGAGCAATTTAGGCGATATGCTGAACAAGTCAATATGTGCTGCCAGCTCTTCATCGTAAAGGGTGCCATTCGTCTCCATGGTGAGATGAAGATTAACCTGCCCCTTTAATCTGGATGCAAGAGCGGCAAGTGGAGCTTTTTGAAGCAGCGGTTCTCCACCGGTAAGCACCACATGACGTATGGGGCCCAGATTGTGACGGACAATGTCAGTAATTTCATTCACATCCATCTGGTTCACCCCTTTGGCATCAAAAGATGCGTAAGGTGTATCGCACCTGCTGTAGCTGCCATCGGGCAGTTGCCAAATGCAGCGCAGGTTGCACGATGACAACCGAATGAACAATGAGGGAACACCTGCCAACTTCCCTTCACCCTGTATCGTACCCGCAAAGTTCATCCCTGTTGCAGGCATATCTTTTAAATCATCGCCATTCTTATCTTTTACCACAGGGAATACGCCCTCATTGGCCAATATCAATTTATCTGACATGCGTAATTTATCTGATTTGTTCTTCGTTGGCTCGTTTAAATATCTGTCGAATAATGCTAAATGCTTGATTGCGATTTAACTTACAAGCTTTTATCGATAACACCAGCTTCGCTAAAGGCCTTGGCACGAAGCAGGCAGCTGTCACACGTACCACAAGGTTTCTCTCCACCACGATAACAGCTCCAGGTATGTTCAAATGGTACGCCCAACGTATTGCCCAGAACTATTTCGTCGGTTTTGGTTTTATAAATAAAAGGTGCATGAATGGTTATGGGGATGTTTTTTTCTGCTCCCATCACAGTTCCCTGATTGATAGCTGTTTCCATGGCTTTTATAAATGACTCACGGCAGTCCACATAACCTGAATAGTCAACCTGGCTTACACCAATGAAGATATCCTGCGCACCAATGGCTTCGGCATAGGAGGCAGCAATCGATAAAAAAACCATATTACGCGCCGGCACATAGGTCACCGGGATATCGGTGCGCTCCACATTTCCATCTTCTACTTCCATGGTTTTGTCGGTTAGGGAGGAACCTCCCCATTGATCCATATTGATGGTTACCAGTCTGTGAGTATTTACATTGGCAAGTGATGCCAACTTTTCAGCAGCTCGCAGTTCACGATCGTGTCGCTGGCCATAATTAAAGCTTAAAGTGAAAGGTTCATATCCCTGGCTTTTTGCAAGCCATAGAGCAACTGCCGAATCCAGTCCTCCCGATAGAAGTATTACTGCCCGTTTGGTTTCCATTGTTAATTGATGTTTTGATGTTGTTTTAGCCCTTAACACGAGCCGACAATACCAGAAACCAAACGAACCAAACAAATAGGGACATTGCAGAAGAGTGAGCTCAAAAAAGAGCTTGCAATAAGTAAACACAACTGATATAGGTTAAACAACAGTTGATTTTACAGTTTTGCACATGGTAGCCATGACCCATAGTTTTGTTTAGAGACAGGATGGTTTCGAACTGTCTGCCCTTTTAAGGCGATGCAAAGTTAAGTAATCTTATTAGAGTTTGACTGATTTTAAACCAGAATTGTGTTTTAGAAGATAGACGATTAGATGATTCGTGATAATTTCATGAGCGAGTTATGATTTGTTTATCGCAATATGTCGCTGCCTCTTGGATTATGATTTCCAATTTTAACATCTTCATAAATTAACAAAATACTAAGGTTTCACTGAGATAATGTTGCACCCTTTGGAACCATTTCGTAAATTGTTTGTTTACTTTCTATCATTAAAAATTAAACAAATTATGAAAGAGATACATGAAGCTTATGCTTGGCGTTATGCTACAAAGCGGTTTGACGCCACCCGAAAACTTTCAAAAGAGCAGTTGGATAAATTGTTAAGTGCAGCACAAATGGCGCCATCATCTTATGGATTGCAGCCTTTTGAAATCATGGTAGTAGAAAAGGATGATTTGCGTAAGCAGTTACAGGAGGCAGCTTATGGTCAGCCACAGCTCACTGAAGCGTCTCACGTGATTGTTTTTGCTGCCAACAAAAAGGTGCATGAAGCACTTATCGACAGTTTTGTGCAGCGAGTTGCTAAAACACGGGGACAGTCAACGGAGAGCTTGCAGGACTTCCGCAACATGATGGTGGGGTCGGTTTCAGGAAAAACGGAGCAGGAGAGATTTCAATGGGCAGCCCGTCAGGCTTACATTGCTTTGGGCTTTTTACTTTCAACTGCCGCAATTGAAGGTATTGATGCTTGTCCGATGGAAGGTTTCAACAATGCGGAGTTTGATAAATTATTGAACCTTGAGCAGAAAGGTCTTCATTCCGTAGTAATGGCCACTGTGGGATTCCGCTCAACAGATGATAAATATGCTGCCCTGTCAAAGGTGCGTAAAACGGTTGATGAATTATATACATTCTACAAATAATCAAGAAAAGAGGCTGCCACTAATGCGACAGCCTCTTTTCATTTTATTTTCTCACTCATCCGAAGCCTGAGTTTCGGATGTCTCTTCTATATCCTCATCATCAGATTCTCTTACACCATCTTCAAACAACCTTAAGAGTCGGCGTACTCTGCTTTCCGGTGCCATGATGAAAGAGTAAGGTCGTTCACCCAGACGTGTTTTAAGCTTTCTGTCATCGGGCTTAAGGGTTTGCACGTTGGTATTATACTCTTCAAGAGATGAACGGGTTTGCATCATTCCATTCCGATAGCTGAAGAAGAAGTACACCTCGTCAGATGCTTTGATGTGTATATCTAATGCATTGCCGCCTCTGCTGAAAGCGATGGATGCTTTTACCTGAACTTTACGGTTTACCGGATTGTCTTTTATCCAAAGCATCACTGCCTCGGTATTTGCCAGATAGCTGCGTGATGCAGGATCCCAGGTCCACGACAGGCTGTCGAGAACCAACATGTGTTGATGTTCAGCTGGAAGGGAGCGCATCCTTTCAAAACCCTGCAGCTCACGGGATACTTTCACCGCATTTTCCATATCCATCCATTCTCCCATACGCCGAACGGTGCCTGGTGATTCCGGATTGCCTTTGCGTTCACTGTCTGCATTTCTCAAACCAAGCGTCATGATTTCAACAGAACGGTTGTCGAGCATAAAATCAGTGCCAAAAAGGGTAAGCAGATCCACACGTTCGCTATTTCGTGTATGAGTCATCTGCCCGGAGGCGAATGTTTTAACCTGTTCCAACTCCAGACCCATGTTAATTTTACCTTCACCGGTTACCAGGCATCCCTCATTGTGATATCTTATCACATTTCCAATGGTATCGGGTTGGTTAATTTTGTGTGGTTGTGCAATGATGAAACTGTTGAGATTCTCATTAAAATGGAGTAGTCCTGATGCCGATAATAGTGGCACATCGCTATGGAACCTTCTACTTTCCAGGAACGCGCTATAAATCACGTTTGAATCGCGGTTGAGATAGAAATGTCTGTAGATGTTCTCAAACTCGAAATTCTGAGTGTTTTCAGCAATAGGTATGCGCACTTCGGCTGGGTCTATTTCTGACTCAAAACGCACATAGTTCTGAGGCCCTGATAGTGAGCAGTTGTGGAGCATCTGAGCCCCACCCTTGAACGTGAGCAATGGCTTGCCTGCCGACAACGCCACATCGCCTTTAAAGGCAAAATAACGGTTAAAAGTAAAAAGTTCACGCTCGGCAATGACGCCTTCGGCCCGGGTTCTTCTGTCACGTCCTACGTCAATTTTACTGAAACCAATAACTTTCTTGTCGTTGTTGCCATTTACAAAATCGTATTTGCCCTGTGCATTGTATGCATATTTGCCTTCAATATTCACACGGGCATCGTAAAAATGGTGCAGTGAATCGTTCAGTACAATCTTAACCGAATCCAACAAGTCGAGCACAGCGTCACGGTTAATGGTAACTTTACCGTTTTGCAGAAACATTTCGGTATCTGCCACTTTAATGCTTTTTACCTCTTCGGCATAAATTTTACGCGCTTCTACATCGTAAAGAGCCAATGGTACTATGAAATCAAGCGAATCTTGCCGTCGATGGGTAGAAACAAACCTGTTACCTGCAGCACCCCGTGCACCCAGATAGATGTCGTTTTTGTCCATATCCCATGAAAACTCATTGATATAGGCTAAATACCGGTTTTCGGTAAACTCCACTTTATTGCCCGCATCGCGCGATGTAAAAGAGCCCTGGCGTGTTTTGAAATTGATATTCGAAATAAGGTTGGTAGTACGGAAGTTGACCTCACTCGTGCTGGTTTCACTAATCAGGTTAAAATCAGAAGAGTCTGCCATAACCACGTGGTGTCCCAAATCAAATCTTTTTGCCACCAGATATGCCTTAGCCATATTAAACTGGCCGCTACCTTCTAAACCATTGGGAGATACTGTTAATGTGCCATCCAGAGTGGTTTCCCTGTTGTAAAGTGTGAAGGGCTCTTCCATTACGTGAGCCAGAAGTTTATACCTAAATGGTTGGAACTCAATCCTCGCGTATTTTCCCTGCACATCGGGGTATTCAACACCTGTCTCGCTGGGTGTGATATTAAATGCGTGTGCCAGACCTTTTGTTACATCAGGTAAGAAGGTAAACTCTTCGGAGGACGAGGATGAGGCAAGATATGTAAGTGTGCCGTTTCCTAACAATCCTTCGTTACTCAAATCTATGATGTTGGTAAAGTCGGCCTTCCCTCCATAAACCGGATAGCCCCGCTCGGGCGACGTGCGTCTGAAACCTAGTGAAAAATCAGGTCGTACCACCAGTGTTTCGTCTATCACCGGAAAGATTCCGGAGTTGAATTTTCCGGAGAATGCAATGTTATTTCTCGAAAGGCTGTTGATGCTATCCATCCGGAACGGATCCAGAATGAAGTAGAACGATTCCCGTTCATACGCCCCGTTTTGCGTAGTCGAATGATCGTAATACACAAACGAGTTTGTGTTGCTCGTTAACCTTGGGTATTCGGCATAGTTCTCCTTTCCCGATTTGTTATCGTTTCTGTCAATTTCGAGAAAGCCAGACAATTGTGCCACCGTGCTGCGGATTCTTCGCTGAGCTCTTCGTCCGTAGTAATCGAGACGTTCGGTTTCAACGCGCATTGCCATGGAGTCGATGGCCGTAAGGTCTATACGAAAATCCTGATAGTTAAATAGAAAACTGTTTCCATACAGATTGATTAATCCAGCTGTGATGGCGCCGTCAAAGCTGAAGTTTCTATCCCTCTTCAATATAATTTTTTCTTCCTGAGGGAAGAACACCACGTTTTGCCTGTCACTTATCGAAATGGCAGAAACACCTTCCATCGATAAATCGTAGTTTCTGAGGTCGAATATGGCATTTGGCACCGAACCGGGTGTTGTTGATTTGAACCGTATCACATCGTAGTCCTTTCTTCCGGCTCTAAACATCAGAAAGTCGGTAAGTCGCTCCCTTATTTCAATGTAGTCGGTATTCACATTGTATCCAACAAAACCATGAAAGGAGAGACCAATAACCTGCTGGCGCACCTGACTTTCAGGCATCCCGAGAAAGCGGGCATAGTCTGCCGCTGTAAAGGGGCGCTCGCCAAATCTCCTGGAACAGTTTAACAGCCCTTGAAGCGGGTGTAGCGCATCCATACCCTGAAGTCGGTTGTAGAACTCTTCACGAAAGTAGCTTATCGACTCAAAAAAGGCGTGGTTTTCTGAAGCTCCGGTTATCATCCTCAGCTCCATTATGGGCTCGGTAATTTTCCATTTAATCAACTCTGTATCCATACTAATATTATGGTAGGTGTTGAAAAACGGGCTTTGCGATAAACCTT
Source organism: Alkaliflexus imshenetskii DSM 15055 (assembly GCF_000517065.1). Classification (GTDB taxonomy): domain Bacteria; phylum Bacteroidota; class Bacteroidia; order Bacteroidales; family Marinilabiliaceae; genus Alkaliflexus; species Alkaliflexus imshenetskii. Next base: position 3,788,130 of record NZ_KI912105.1, read on the forward strand.
CACCGTCTCTTATGAGATGTATCTCTTTTACCGGATCCAGATATTTGAAGAGAAGTCCGGGATGATAGATAAATCCCGTGTCGAGATGAATGGTTATTTCGCAGGTATTGGAGATGATTTGGTCTTTGCGTAAGGCAAAGTATAGCGATTTGGCGGTGAGAAAGAGTTCATCGTTACGAAAAATTGTAATGACAGCCGGACTTTGTGATGTGCCGGAACCCAGAAACTTTGACCCATGCTGCGAAAAACCGCCTTCGTAATGAAAACCGTTATGTATATTATCGATGCGGTATCGCTGTTCGTATGACTCAAATTTGGGATAGGTTGTATTCTCCGGATTTCGGATGCTCATCATACGATGATGGATGTGCCCACGAAGTGGCTCGCTGAAATAGTGTCTGTTATAAAAATCCACATTCTCAACTCTTATTTCGTTGCGCGACATATCTAAGCTGTAATCCTTAAAAGTAGCGTAAACCATGTCAGGTGTAAAGCCGCTCTGTTCCCAATTTATTGCGCCATGCGTACCTTGCCATAAGCCACTCATAAGGTTGACTCTACCTGAGGTGTTTAAGACTACAATACTGTCATTACGCGCTTTACATACCAGATTGGTTTCGTTGATATTGACATATAATGAATCGGTAAATGAAAAAGTGAAACGATTTTGCGATGCATACCACTTCAAGGCGGCGGTGGAGTACACAACCTGCTCATTGAGCATATCAGTGGTGAGTTCCATTAATCTGTTGGCATGCCGAAGCTGATAGCGTGGGTTTGAGAGCAGTTCCAGAAGTCCATTATGCCAGACGTCAAAACTGGATTGTGGGTGCCCCGATGCAGTGAAGTTTAATATGGTTGACAGGTAAAGATGATAATCGGGATAAGGGCGGCCGCGTTTTTCATGTATCCTGTCAGACACTTTCATCACGGTTTCTTTAAAATCGTCTCGTGTATCGGGATTGTTCCAAAACAGTCGTACTTCATTTACAAAATCGCGGGCTGCACGGCGGTCGGTGGATACACTGAAAACCTCCTCTATACCTGCTACATACGCTTCTATTCCGTTTTTACTGAAATGATTGTTTTGTGCAAATATATCTGCTGTTGGTAGTAATAAGGTTGTAATCAGAATAAATCGTAGAACTTTAACCATAGACCGCCTCTTTCAATGTTTGATAAAACTCAGCAAGCTGGAGGAATCTGTCGGAATCCTCCAGTGAAATGCTCAGGCTGTTATCGACTAAGGAATTTCAATATTGACAATTTGTCAATCTACCCGTTCATACGCAACTGCGGCCCAATGGTTATTCTCTTTTGAAGTTTTTAATTTAAGATTGTGTTTTTTTGCACATGCGTCAATTTCGGGCAGGTCGGTGAGGTAAAAACCGCTCATAATGAGCATGCCGCCTTGTTTCAAAACAGACCAGTATTTATCGATGTCGTTGAGAAGGATATTCCGGTTTATGTTGGCCAGGATAACGTCGAAAGGGGCACTATTATGAAGCAGTGATGCATCACCAAGGCGTATTTCCATGTTGTCAATCCGGTTCAGTTGGCAGTTTTCTGAACTATTGGAGGTACACCATGAGTCAATGTCTATGCCAACTACCTGTGAAGCACCGGTTTTTGATGCCAGTATGCCGAGTATGCCAGTGCCGCAGCCCATATCGAGCACCCTTTTACCGCTTAGTTGCATTTCCAGAATGTGTTCCATCATCATGGCTGTTGTTTCATGATGTCCGGTGCCAAATGACATTTTTGGCTCTATGACAATTTCCATCGGCACATCAGGAAAGGTAGGGTGGAAGGGACTTCTAACCACACATCTGTTGCCCACTATTATGGGGCTAAAAAAGTTCTTTTCCCACTCTTCATTCCAGTTCTGATCCTCAATTTCGGAAGATGTCCATGAAAATTTGCAGCTCTCAATCGGGCTTTCAATGGTGTTTAGAATTGCTTCGTCATACGCCTCAGATGGAATGTAGGCATCAAAACCCAATGCGTTATCTTCAAATGTGGTGTAACCTGCATCGCCCATCAAGGCCATCAGAATGTCTGCTGCGTCCTGCGAATAGGGTTCAATAACAATAGATACTTTTGTGTATGGCATTTTACGGTTGTTGGTTTTTATACAGTGGCAAAGATAAAGAATTGAGTCGTGTTCAAATAAAAAAAGACATCGTTACGGATGTCTTTTTTAGATATGGTTGATCTATCCCGCTGAACTGTGCCCATTGGGAAATCAATCAGGAATCTTGATTAGAAAGCGGTGATGATGGCAAGGAAATCATCGGCTTTTAATGAAGCACCACCAATGAGGCCTCCATCCACGTCGGGGTTGGCAAACAGTTCTTTGGCATTGGCAGCATTACAGCTACCACCGTAAAGAATTGAGATGTTGTTGGCAACTTCCTCTCCGTACTTGCTTACAATCAGTTGACGGATAAATGCATGCATCTCTTGCGCCTGATCCGAAGAAGCTGTTTTTCCGGTTCCGATGGCCCAAACAGGTTCGTAAGCCAGTACAATTTTGCTGAAGTCACCTGCCGAAAGATGAAACAAAGACTCTTCAATTTGTTGTTTCACTATGTCGAAATGGATGTTTGACTCACGCTCGCTTAGTACCTCTCCAATGCAAAAAATGGGCTTTAATTCGTTGGTCAGAGCCAAGTCTGTTTTTTCTTTCAGGATTGCATTTGTTTCTCCATAGTATGCCCGACGCTCAGAATGTCCAAGAATTACGTATTGCGCTCCTGTGGATTTGACCATTGATGCCGACACTTCACCTGTATAGGCTCCTGATACTTTGTCAGCACAGTTTTGAGCTGCTACTGAAATCTTGGAAGCATCTACAGTTTTAACCACTTCGGTAATGTGCACAAATGGTGTACCCAATACTACCTTACATTTTGGAGTGATGGCACCCACTTTGCTATTCACCTCTTTTGCCAGTTCAATACCCTCTTGCAGGGTTTTATTCATTTTCCAGTTTCCTGCAACAATGTTCTGTCTCATTTTCTATTGTTTATTGGTTTTACTTGTAAATATCAGTGTGGATAATAAAATCATGCCAAGAATGTGTGCCAATATCAAGCGTCCGCTCTTTTGCCTGTTGATTTCTGATACTGCCACAGCGAGCGGATTTGAAAGCATTTCTCTGCCTGGCAGGTTGTTGTAATGCCATTTTCCTATTATGGTTCCGTCGTACATCAATATCAGCCCGGGATTTGAGCGTATCATGGTTTTTAGTGTGGACTCATCGGTGTGCAGGTATTCAAACATTACGCTGTGACTCGACTCAAATGCGACAGTCTCTTCAGCTCCTGAGGCGGTAACACAGTAAAAAGGGATGCCTTTTTGGCGCGCATATTCTGACAGTTCCGCCAGAGGCATTACAGATGAATTGTTAATTTTATTCAGTCGCGGTGCTACCATCAAAAGAAGTGCCCCTTCATGGGTTACAATTGCATTTGTTACATCGTTTGCCTGATTGTTGAGCAGCGAGAAGGTTTGAAGCGGAGGCACATAGCCCTCTTTGATCACCCTTGTTTCACTATCAATAAACACCCATGTAGTATCTTCATAAGGGTAGTTGTCGAGTGTAAAGGTTTGTATGTTGCCATCTTTTTCCAATACGAATAGCGTTTCGTACTCAGGCATTTCAGCACCTTCGGGAATGGACATCATTTCATGTATGTTGTTTCCCGTTTTAAACGGTCTGAAATCGAGTATGGGTAGGTTTCCTAATCCATAAACCGAAACAGAAATGATATATATGGCAAGTACTCCGGCAGTCAAAAAACCCTTCACATTTTGGTGCGAATTATAATGTTTTCTGTAAAAAAACATGCCAAGCGTAAATACCATAACAAACACATTTTTCCAGAAAGTCTGCCAGTTTGTAAGGGTGATGGCATCACCAAAACAACCGCAATTCGAAACCGGATTGAAAATGGCAATGTAAAGTGTGAGCAGCGTGAAGAATGACATAAACCCAAGAACCAGAAAAGTTACCTGACGCATAAACAAACCTAAGAGCAGATAAAAACCCAGCAAAAACTCAACAGCAGCAAGAATAATTGCCAATGGCATGGACAGAGATGTGAGCCAGTCCATGTGAAAAGCAACAAAGTAGTCGCTGAATTTTATAGCCCCTCCAACGGGATCAACGGCCTTAACAAAACCGGAGAAGATAAATGTCACTGCTGGTATAAGTCTGCATAAAAATTTCAGAACTGCTATCATATCTCTATCGTTTTTTCTGTTTTACAACCTCTAACCAAACCTCGAATGGTATTTTATAACTTAGTAACAGTTTAACTCTTTATCTGGTTTTTGAATTAGATATAAAGTTGTTCGTTTGCGATGACTTCTCTTATAGCACAACTATATTGGATTGTGCGTGGTGTGGGGTTTAATGTTCCGTTAAAAATATAACTAAATTCCTATGACCAAATGATTAAATCTCATCCGGAAACTCCAGTTTGATGAGTGCAAAAACTGCATAGTTAATCATATCCATATAATTGGCATCAACCCCTTCCGATATAAGCGTTTTTCCCTTATTGTCCTCAATTTGTTTGGTACGATATAATTTCATAAGTATAAGATCGGTGAGCGAACTGATGCGCATACTGCGCCATGCTTCATCGTAATCATGGTTTTTATCCTCCATGAGTTTTTTCGCGCCATACAGATGTTTGTTATAGAGCGTCATGGCTTCGTCGGGTGCCATCTCGGGGTTATCTGCAATGCCTTTTTCCAACTGAATCAAAGCCATCACTGAATAGTTTACAATTCCGATAAACTCAGGCCGGATGCCCTCATCAACCCTGGAAGTGCCTTTTACTTGCAGGCTGCGGATGCGTTGCGCTTTGATGAATATCTGATCGGTAACAGATTCGGGTCTTAATATGCGCCATGCCGTGCCATAGTCCACCATTTTTTTTTCAAATATCTCCCTGCAAATTTTAATAACATGCTCAAACTGTTGATCTGTGTGCTTCGACATGGTGTTTGGAGTTGGAATGGATTTCAGAATTTAACAACCTGTTTCACAATTTTTACACTGAATTTTTCTGGATTGTACTCCCTTTAGCGTGATCACTAACCAGAATGTCATAAAAACAGCTGTAAAAATATCAAAAAATGGTGAAGTTTGAGTAATGGTGTTGTATCTGTTTGTCCCTTTTATCATTTTTATTACCCCCTTTGCCCGATTAATAGCGGCAATGGTTTGATTTTAGCATGTTTTTCTTTTCTTTTGTGTAAAACTGACCAATTTATAATGATTACCGATTCAAATATACCGCCTGCTTTTATAAACCGGCGGCAAACCATAAATTGCCATGGAAGATTGGTGGATTTGAGCGCTCCTGTGGTTATGGGTATTGTGAATGCAACGCCTGATTCATTTTTTGCTGGTAGCCGTTTCAATGCCGAAACAGATATTCTCAGGAGAGTGGAGCAGATTCTGAATGAAGGCGGCACTATGGTAGATGTGGGGGCATACTCTTCGCGCCCGGGTGCTGAGCACATCTCAGATGAAGAGGAGATTGCACGCCTGATGCCGGCTCTTGAAATCATACGTAAACATTTTCCGCACGTTATTCTCTCCATCGATACATTTAGAGCATCGGTGGCAAAAAAAGCTGTTTCCGAAGGGGAGGCCGACATTGTGAATGACATATCAGGTGGTGAAATGGATTCTGCCATGTTCCAAACAGTAGCAGATTTAAAGGTTCCTTACGTGTTGATGCACATGCAGGGGACTCCTCAAAATATGCATCACAATCCTGCTTATCACGATTTGATAGCTGATATATCTCAATGGTTAGCAGAAAAGGTAAACACTTTAAGGGCACTGGGCGTTGCTGATATCATAATAGATCCGGGATTTGGCTTTGGAAAAACGCTGGATCATAATTTTTTGCTGATGAGGGAGTTGGATCAGCTTAAGCTATTTGAGCTGCCTATTCTGGTGGGCGTTTCGCGTAAGTCTATGATATATAGATTATTGGATGTTTCGGTGGAGGACGCCCTAAACGGTACCACTGTGCTTAACACCTTTGCCTTGCAAAAAGGAGCAAACATTTTGAGGGTTCATGATGTGAAAGAGGCTGTACAATGTGTGGAACTAATTCGAAAACTAACAGAGGGTTTCCGCACCCTGGACTGACGTTTGGTTATAGAGATGCAGCCCTTGGGAAACTAAAAATAACTTATAGATGACTTTTCTCGACATACGACTTATAGATATTGTGGACATTGTTTTGGTTGCTTATCTGATGTACAGACTCTATAAGCTGATCAAAGGAACAGTGGCGCTGAATATATTCATCGGTATATTTGCCTTTATCATTTTCTGGCTCCTGATAAAAGCGCTAAATATGCAGCTTTCATCCACCATACTCGACAATTTTGTAAATGTCGGCGTGTTGGCAATAATTATCGTGTTTCAGCAGGAAATAAGGCGTTTTCTTTTGCTGTTGGGAAGCAGGTATAATTTATCCAAACGCTTCTCTCTTGATAAAATTTTTATGAGCAATACTCCGGGAATGATGAGCATATATATTAAGCCAGTAGTGCGTTCATGTGAAGAGTTGTCGCGCACCAAAACCGGGGCATTGATTGTAATCACCCGTAAGTCTGAACTTGTTGATTTTGTGCAAACAGGTGAATTGCTGAATGCTGTAATTTCGCGACAGCTACTTAATTCTATCTTCTTTAAAAACAGTCCGCTGCATGATGGTGCCGTTATTATAAGTCAGAGTAAAATAAAAGCAGCAGGTTGTATTTTGCCCGTAAGTCAGAATATGGAGCTGCCCAAGCATTTGGGCTTAAGGCACCGTGCGGCACTTGGAATTACCGAAGCAACCGACGCCACAGCCATTGTTGTATCTGAAGAAACCGGACGCATTTCCCTTTTTCACAATGGGAAAGGTTTATATAACATCACCATTGAGGAGCTAGAGAAACATTTGGAAGAAGGCGTTTGATTTGCAGGCTTCATCCTTTTTTTTGAACCAGTCATCTATTTAAACTTTTATGGAATCACTTTTGCAAAATGACAGTTGGCTTTTTCACCTTTCTAAAATTCAATATGTTAAGCTGGTTGTGCTAACAATTTTGATGGTTGCCATCTGGGTTTTTATGTCCGGATTTCACCGCAGAAAAAGTGATGGAGAGGATTCAATAAAACAAACGCTTTTTGTTTGGGGAGTGCGTCTGTTGCTGTTGGCTCTTGCTGCGGGCGGCATCATTGTCATTATTGACATGCCTTTTTCCAGCTTCTTTTCAACACCGGTGGTGGTGATGTTTAATCAAGTGCCTGTATCACCCCTGCTTGCAGGCTCAATAGTGTTGGGCGTTTATCTGTTAATCTCTACAAACAACCTTCTGCGTGTTTTGGTGCGTAAAGTCTCAGATAAATATGGTTTTGAGCGTAAAATAGGCAGACAGATGCGTCGCTTTTTGATGATATTTGTATTTCTGATGATTGCCGGAATATGGTTGCGTTTCGCGGGTACATTTCTCACTGATTTTTTTGGCCAGGGGTTGTTCGAGATAAGCAATGTTAAAGTAACTCCTGCTGTTTTGATATATTCAGCTCTTCTGCTTTATGGTATTGCTGTCGCACTTAAATTAATGGAGATAATTTACAACCGCCAAGCCAAAGCAAGAGGTTTAAGTATTGGTCAGTCGCGAACCATTTTCCAAATTTTAAAGTATCTTATTTGGTTAATTACCATTATTTTACTGCTTGATTCCATTGGCATTAGCATAAATATGCTAATCGCAGGCTCGGCGGCTCTGTTGGTTGGTTTGGGCTTTGGTATACAGGGTTTGTTCAATGACTTTGTTTCCGGGCTTGTTTTGTTGTTTGAGGGTTCGTTAAAAGTGGATGATGTGGTTGAAATTGAGTCGGGTATTGTTGGTAAAGTGCTCGAGGTAGGCATCAGAACCTCAAAAATCAGAACCCGTGATAACATTGTAATGATTGTGCCCAACAATAAATTTGTGAACGACAATGTCATAAATTGGAGTTACAACGAACCCAAAACACGCTTTTTTGTGGATGTTGGTGTAGCTTATGGTTCCGATGTGCGCATGGTTGAGAGGTTACTCATTGAATGCGCGCTGGAGTGTGAAGGCGTAATTAACAGAGAGGAATCGCTTGTGTTGTTTCGTGATTTTGGTGACTCGTCACTCGACTTTCGCCTATTGTTTTGGGTCGAGGATGTGTTCATTGCTGAACGCATCCGTAGTCGGTTAAGGTTTGCTATTGATGCAAAATTCAGAGAACATAATGTAATCATTCCATTCCCACAGCGGGATTTACATCTAAAATCGGGTTTTGAAAAGCAAACAGCTTTTTAAATTGTTATATTGTCAGAATAGGATATAAATAAAATGAAGGTAGCAATTTGTGGTTATAGCGGTCTGATTGGTCAGGCAGTGGCAGGTTTGTTTGGTGCGCAGGGGCATCAGGTAATTGCCATTAAAAGGAGGGATTTGACTCAGGGAGTTGAGCATCTTCGCCAGATGCTTTCCGGTACCGATGTGCTGATAAATCTTGCTGGTGCACCTATTTTAAGGCGATGGACAAAGAGCGGAAAGAAACAGATATACGACAGTCGTATATTGACAACGCGATTGCTCACCGAGACTGTAAATTCTATGGTATTGTCGCCATCTGTCTTTATTTCCGCATCGGCAGTGGGAATTTATAACAATATTGATGTGCATGATGAGTTTTCATCAAACTTTGCCGGCGGTTTTCTTTCGGAGGTGTGTCAGGCATGGGAGGCTGAAGCATTGCAACTTAAGCCCGGGAAATCGCGGCTGGTAATCTTGCGTTTTGGCGTGGTGCTTTCAAGCAAGGGAGGTGCATTGAAACAGATGTTGCTACCTTTCCGAATGGGGCTGGGCGGTCGCATCGGTTCAGGAAAGCAGGCTTTTCCATGGGTTCATATCAATGATGTGACGGCTGCAATGTTTTGGGCCGCGCAAAACCCGATTGCAAAAGGAATCTATAATCTTACTGCGCCAGGACTCGTAACCAACGAAGTCTATACAAAGGCGCTCGCTAACACAATTAACCGACCCGCACTGTTACCAATACCCGTATGGGCGTTAAGGCTTGTTTTTGGTGATGCCTCAGATGTATTGGTTTCGGGACAACATGTGGTACCTCAGCGCCTACTGGCCGATGGCTTTGTCTTTTCTTTTCCGCTCATACACGATGCACTTGGTGATTTACTTATACGTCGATAACTGGCTCATTATCCGATTTGTTTTATTATTCTATTTGCCGATGGTGTTTTACACTGTTTGGTTCGTGTGCCGCTATTCTTATTTAACCTATCGCTTCTTATTTTAAGTTCCTGCTATAACGATGTCTTAATCGACTATTATTGTGGATTATAGACAAGGGAAATGGGTCCCAGTCGCTTTTTTCCTATATTAAATTCTCTGAATTTTTGATGATTTGACTGTACGATTTACAATTTGCATGTTTGTAATCGTGTGAAAGGTGTATGTTTATATGCGAGCAGAGTGTGCTTAATTAATCCGGTTAGGTTGATAGATGTTACTGTGATCGGCTATCAACTTTTTTCAATTACTGGAACCTAAAAAACAATATTTTTCAATTAGGTGTCAAATCTAAATCATCAAAAATGAAAAAACTATTTAAACTGTTTGTAGCGGCCATTGTAGTACTATTTTCTGCAAGTTCGGCAGCCCAGATTGCAGTAGCTCTTCATGGAGAGGAACAGGTTACTTTTTATTATACTTCAAGCGGATTTAGTGATGCGGTGGCAGCTGCATCTGAAGGTGACACTATTTATATCCCCGGAGGTATTTTCCCGGTTAACAATCTCGAAATTAATAAAAAGCTTCATGTTTTTGGCGTTGGACACTCTCCCAATGTCAATAGCTCCACAGGTCGTACACAAATCAATGGGAACATTATAATCACAACCGGTGCCGATTTTGGCAGTATCAGCGGTCTTTTTGTCAATGGAAATGTTAGTATCGGCTCTACCAATGCCAATCAAACGGTTTCCAATATCACGATTCACCGTTGTCACATCAATGGAACGCTAAAGCTTACACATGATGGCGATCCTGCTAAAATGGGTTCCAACATTACCTTAACGCAGAATATTATAGGTGCTTTAAATGGGCAGATGATTCGTAACTCTTTGATTCGCCAAAATGTGATTGGGCGCCTGTTCTATTTCTCAGACAACAATCTGTTTGTGAATAATATTATTCAACGCACTTCAGAATACTTTAGCTGGGGATATAGCGGAATAAATGGTTCCACTTTCCGCAATAATATATTTGTTAGTGTAATGTACACCAATCTGGAAACCGGCGGATATAACAATTGCAAATTTCATTGTAATGTATTTGTGGCAGATGTAACATTGGGAAGCTCAAATAGTAGCGATACAAATCCTAATTTGGTCAATCAACAGTTGGAGTCTGTATTTGTTGGTTATGATGGCGCAGTTGCATTTTTGTATGACTATAATTTCCGGTTGAATGATGCTTTTGCTGGAAAAAATTTTGGTACTGATGGCACTGATGTCGGTATATATGGCACTATAACTCCTTTTAAGGCAGATTATCTGCCCGTTATTCCATACATCAAAAGCCATTCTATTTCATCTGATTCCAATGTTAATGGAAAAATCGAGATTACTATTGAGGTTGAGGCGCAACAACACTAAATCTAAATTTGGATACTATGAGAACAGTTTTACTTCTATTTGTATTTATGCTGGCATCTGCATTTTTGCCGGCATTGGCTCAAACGGCTGTAGCTTTACAAAGTAACGGCAATGCTACTTTTTACTATTCGGTTGATGGTTTTCAGAAAGCCTACACCGATGCTGTTAATGGCGATTCCATAATTCTGTCAGGAGGCACATTCCCCCCGCCTTCTTCAATAAATAAGCAACTTACAATCATAGGTGCCGGTCACTATCCAACTGCAACATCTGCCACTGGGCATACCGTTATCAACGGAAACGTTATTCTTTCTGCCGGAGCCAACAACCTAACCCTGGAAGGATTAAGCATTACAGGATCATTGTACACAAACCTAAGTAATACTCCTATAGAGCAACTTATGGTCAAACGAACTATTATTGGTGGCAATGTGAGTTTCGCCGGAAACAGGAATACGCCTTCTACCGGTTTGTCTTTTATAAATTCAGTTGTTAATGGGGCAATCGATTTTTCCAATGTGTCAAACTCATCTGTGCAAAACTCAATTATTGGCGGGCGCGTTAGTAGCAGCGATGGTAACCTTTTCAGAAATAGTATCTTTTTGTTTATTAATCCAACAAATGTCTCAACAGGTGCGCTCTTTAATTGCAGCAACAACGAGTTTCATGGCAACTTATTCAGGCAGGATAATAGCCGGTTAACCGGTGGAACTTCGGTTGGAAATGTGTTTAAATACAATATTGTTCAAACATCAAACCCTGATTTTGGTACTGGTGCTTACCTCACAAGTAATAGGGTGGATATTAACTTTAGCGGACTGTTTGAGAATCAAGTTGGAGGCACATTTAGTTATGAGCATGACTACAATCTGGTGACTCCCAATGAATACCTCGATGATGAAAACTCTCAGTTTGGTCTTTATGGCGGATGGTTTCCTTATGTAGAACACGCAATACCATCCATTCCTCACATAGTTAACAAATCTATGAGCAGCAAAACCAATGCGGATGGCTCCATTCAGGTTGAAATTACCGTAAAGGCTCAGGATTATTAGCAGAAATGTGTTAATATGGTTTGTACATGATGCCCTTTGCATTTAGGAAGTTAAGATAAAATCGGCCAACATCAATTTTCGCACATACTTGTAAGTTGCCTTCTTTGGTGAGCTGACTTTTTTTGGTAAAACATGTATAACCTCTACAATTCAAATTATATGCCGATGAAATTTATTTTTGTGGTTATACTCCTGTGTGTTATCCATTTGACTTATGCACAGAATTATATAAAGAACTATCAGTATTGGTTCAACAACAATCGGAATGAGGTAGTTAATCTATCCACATATAGTAATAATGCAATATATTCATTGAAATTGCAGATTCCGGTTGATGAAATGCCAAATGGTCTTCATACGCTTCACATGCGCTTTCAGGATAACGAATCTCGTTGGAGTTCTGCCACGAGTCATTTTTTCTATAAAATGCCTGTTGAAGTGTTTCAAGAAAGTTCCATTTCTCTTTATGAATATTGGTTTAACAATGCCTACTCCTCTGCAGTTTCTGGGGCTACATCGGGTGAAGCATTGCTCGATTTTTCACAGCAAATTGATGTGAGCTCACTGGTGGATGGACTACACACATTTAATATACGTTTTAGTGATAGCCGAAATCGCTGGAGCAGCACTTTTAGCCAGTTTTTTTACAAAATGCCGGCTACATCGTTTACCAATAATGCTGTTTCTTCTTATCAGTATTGGTTTAATCGAGATGTGGACAAAGCAGTTTCGGACGTTACTACAAACTCAAAAGTGATAAACTTTTCAGAAGTACTTGACGTAAACGAATTGGCAGACGGACTACATACATTTCACATTCGTTTTGGGGATAGTCGAAATCAATGGAGCAGCACAGTTAGCCACTTTTTTTATAAAATGCCAAATAGCCATGCAGGCGAAAATCTTGTTAAAGCTTATCAATATTGGTTTAACGATGATGATGCAAGCATGTACAATGTGACGTTATCTGTTCCGGTAAATCCATTGAACCTCTTGTCTGAAATTGAGTTGCCATATCTGGCTTTAGGAGATAATTACATGCACATCCGTTTTCTGGATACACAAAATAGATGGAGTGGCGTGGTGTCCGAGTTGTTTACCCTGGACAATTGCGAGCCAACACGTGTGGGAAATATCAGTGGAAAAACCATTGCCTGTCAGGGTCAGGAGAGTGAATTCGAGGTGGATGCATCATTGAATGTAACAGATTTTGTATGGGCATTGGTTCCCATCGAAGCTGGAACAATTACTTCGCAAGGACGTCATGCATCCATCCTGTGGAATAGTGACTTTTCTGGTGCCGTAACGCTTTCGGTGGAAGGCAGTAACCCTTGCGGCTCATTGCCTCCTTCATCTTTTGATTTGGTGGTTCATCCTACTCCAATACTTGAAATAATGCCTTCGGTTGCAATATGTGAGGGCGAGGAGGTGGAACTTATCGTTAGTTCAGCGTCTGGAACTGTTTCCTGGAATGTGGAAAATACGTTGGTTTCTCCTATCGAAACAACTGTTTATACAGCAGTTGTCTCTTCAGAGCATTGTGGGGATAAAGCCGAAACGGTGACAGTTAATGTAATGCCATTACCATGGTTATTTATTATGCCTGATGAGCAAATTTGCCCCGGTGTGGTGGTGAATCTGGAGGCCGAAAGTAATGGTGTTGTTACCTGGAATGTGACCGATATTGCGGTATCACCAAATGCAACTACATCATATCAGGCTACTGCTACTTTGGAGGGATGTTCTGTTTCCGATGTAGTGGAGATTATCGTTAAAACTGTGGAGTATGAAATAGTAAGCACAGCTGATGAATTAATTGTGATTGCTGATAATGCTAGCTTTCAGTGGTATACATGTGGTAGTGATGCTCAGGTTATCGCAGGGGAAATCTACGAGCAATTTTCTCCTACCCAAAGTGGTTTTTATGCGGTCTCTGTAAGTCGCGATGGCTGCAATGTTATGTCTGAATGCATCCAGTTTGTGAAAAGTTCTGTTGATGATGTGTCTTATAATCAAAAGATTATTTTGTACCCCAATCCAACATCCGATCTCATAACTCTGGTTTTTAATGAACGTGTTAATCTTATTGCGCTGTCAGTTTTTAATATGAATGGGCGTTTAATGTTCGAAAAAGTGAGTATGACAACCGATAGCGTAATTGTTGACTTAAGCAATTTATCCAACGGTATTTATCTTCTCGAACTTCTGATTGATGGAAAATATGCTACGGTTAAAGTGTTGAAAGAGTGATGGACTATAAATAAGTTATCGGAAAATAAAGGCTGCTTTTACTCACGCAGCCTTTATTTTTTTATCTTCGTTTTAAGTTTTAAGCATTATCATGAACTGGAAGATGAGAAGAAAGGAAATCCGACGAGCCATAAAATATCCTGTACTGGTCTTTTTTATTCGCTTGTTTATCCTTGTATTCAGATTTGTACCTCGCACAATTCTTTTATCTGTAAGCACTGCGCTTGGTAGCCTTGCATTTCGCCTAGTGGGTAAGGAGCGTCAGAAAACAATCAATAATCTCACAAAGATTTACGGAAATGAGAAATCAGCTGAGCAGTTAAAAGAGATGGCGCGCATGGTTTTCGTTAATCAGGCTTTGAATTTTGCCGATTATGTGCATACGTTGCATTACACCACACGCAGCCAGTTTTCAGCTTTAATCGATGTGGTGGGAGAGGAGCATTTGAATGAGGCTTACAACAAAGGCAAAGGTGTGATTTGTCTTATGAGTCATGTGGGCTCATGGGAGTTCTCAGCAATTATGCCGCCAGTGCTTGGTTATGAAACCACAGCAATAAGTCGTGCAATGCCAAACGAGCGAATCGAAAAGCTCATTGTAAGCTATCGGCAAAAAAGAGGAATGAAAAACATCAGCCGGGGAAATGCATACAGTGCCTTAATTGACGCTCTGAAAAAAGGTGAATGCCTGATTATAATGATTGATCAGGATACGCAGACCAAAGGTGTATTTGTTGATTTCTTTGGTATGCCTGCTTACACGCCGGTTGGTGCAGCCCGTCTCGCAATCGACTCTGGCGCTCCCGTTTTACCAATGTACATGAAGCGTAAGTCCGGTAATCGACATCAATTCACCATTTTACCGGCGTTAGAACTTATTCAGACCGGCAATATGGATTCGGATTTGCACGAAAATACCCGTCGTTATACTGAAACAATAGAAGCAATAGTTAAGGAAGTGCCAGAACAATGGGTATGGATGCACCAGCGCTGGAAGACAACCCCGGAAGATGTGGAGCTATACCTTCAAAAGAAAAGAGAACAGAAGAATTGACGGTTGTTCGTAGACGAAATTATAGTTGAATGACAAATTCATGACAAACAAAAAAAGGCGTTATTAACGCCTTTTTTTGTTTGTTTACCAACCCAGATGCTAAGTCCTTGGATGATATTGTATGATTGTATTCTTTAGATACTCTTTGTCGAGATGCGTATAAATCTCTGTGGTGATAATGGATTCATGACCCAACATCTCCTGAACAGCCCGCAGGTTGGCTCCTCCATCAATCAAATGTGTTGCAAATGAATGTCGGAAAGTATGTGGACTAATGTTTTTGTCCATGTTCAGCTTCTTGGTGATGTTTTTGATAATCGTAAAAATCATCACTCTCGATAGTTTTTTACCCCTTCTGTTAAGGAAGAGAATATCTTCACTATCTGCGTGGATTTTGAGGTTACGACGATATTCACTCAAGTATAGGTTGATCTCTTTTATTGCTTTGGTGCTAATTGGCACCAAACGCTCCTTGCTGCCTTTCCCTTCAATCTTTACAAAACCTGATTCAAAGAACAAATTTGATATTTTAAGTTCAATGAGTTCCGAAACACGTAACCCGCAACTGTATAAAGTCTCAAGTATTGCTTTGTTGCGCTGACCTTCCGGTTTTTTTGTGTCTACGGTATTTATAATGGTATCTATCTCTTCAACCGAAAGTATTTCTGGCAATTTTCTTCCCACTTTTGGGGCTTCCAGAAGAGCAGTGGGGTCTTTTTCTACTTTTTCTTCGATTAGCAGAAATTTATAAAAGGACTTTATACCACTAATAATTCTTGCTTGCGTACGTGGACTAATGCCACGGCTGCTAACCCACTCCATCATCTCTTTTAAATGGGTGAGTGTTACCTGATCCGGACCAATAGAATAACCGCGGTCTTTTAAGAACTGAACCAGTTTGTATAAATCCGTAACATACGCATGTATGGAATTTTCTGATAATCCCTTTTCCAATTTCAGATAGTTCCTAAACGCATTAATTTCTGATTCCCAATTCATAACCGAACAAATTTAGTTTGATTTCCCGTTTTTTTGCCGATTTTTTTAGATACTCCTTAAGTAAATATAAAATAGCAACTGATAATGATTTGATAAAATTGCGAATTTTTTTTATGTAAATGCAAATATTTTTGGCAAAAGTTTCATTCACACCTTATTTTTTTATTTCAAACAGTTATCTTATTTTTGCACCGTCTAATTCTATTAGCTGATGAAAATTCTGATAATCAATGGCCCTAATCTGAATATGCTCGGAGTGCGGGAACCGCATATTTACGGGAGCCAATCATTTGATTCTTATTTCGATTCGCTTAAAAACCAGTATCCCGATGTTTCTTTCGGGTATTTTCAATCAAATAGTGAGGGTGATTTAATTGATTGCATTCAGCGTGAGGGTTTTACGTACGATGGTATTGTGATTAATGCCGGTGCATATACTCACACATCTGTTGCCATTGCCGATGCGCTTTCTGCCGTTAAATCACCAGCCATTGAAGTGCACCTCTCTAACGTCTTCCGACGTGAATCTTTCCGTCATCATTCATTTCTTTCCCCTGTAGTTAAGGGGGTTATAGGTGGTTTTGGACTGGATTCGTATCGGTTGGCCGTCGAAGCTTTATTTAACAGTAATAAATAATTATTCTTCTATTTTCGATTTGTTAGGATTATTTAATTTTTCTCAATGAAAAAACACACCAAAATTGTTGCCACCGTTTCTGACCTGAGATGTGAGGTGGAGTTCATCCGTGAATTGTATAACGCAGGTATGAACGTGGTGCGCATGAATACAGCGCACATGGATTATGAAGGGCTTAACAGACTAGTAACGAACGTGAGGCAGGTTTCTGAAAAAATTGCTTTGCTCATCGATACTAAAGGACCTGAGATCCGTACCACAAAAAGTGAAGGAGGTATTCATCTTGAGGCAGGGGAAATGCTTATCATTAAAGGTAGCCCCAACATGCCATCTTCACGCGAATGTGTTTGCGTGTCCTATGCCAACATGGCTGAAGATGTATGCGTAGGCAGTCATATCCTTTTTGATGACGGCGAGATTGATGTCGTGGTTAAAGAGCGCAAAGGTGACGAGCTGCACTGCGAAATTCAAAACAGCGGTATTCTGGGAAGCCGTAAAAGTGTAAATGTGCCAGGGGTGCGAATCAACTTGCCTTCTTTAACAGAACGCGACTACGATTTCATCAACTACGCTATTGAGAATGACATTGATTTCATTGCTCACTCTTTTGTACGCAATGCAAATGATGTACTCGAAATTCAAAAAATCCTTGACGAGCGCGACAGTGCAGTGAAAATCATCGCCAAAATCGAAAATCAGGAAGGTGTTGAGAATATCGACGAAATTCTTGAGGTGGCGCATGGCATTATGGTGGCTCGTGGCGACTTGGGAATCGAAATTCCACAGGAGAAAATTCCTTTGGTTCAGCGCCAGCTTATTCGTAAATGCGTTGAAGCTAAGAAGCCTGTAATTGTGGCTACTCAGATGTTGCATAGTATGATTAAAAACCCACGTCCAACACGCGCTGAAGTTACCGACGTGGCCAATGCCATCTACTATCGTACCGATGCCATCATGTTGAGCGGTGAAACTGCTTATGGTACATATCCTGTTGAAGCTGTTAAAACCATGTCGAGTATTGCTGCTGAGGTTGAAGCCGCTAAAGATAGCCGTAACGACATCCCTGTGGACTTGGTTCGTCATGACATTACCGCATATCTGGCCGACACAACCGTTAAGGCATCGAAAGAGTTGCCTATCAAGGCTGTGCTTACCGATAGCCTTACTGGTAAAACTGCCAGATACCTGGCGGCATTCAGAGGTCCGCTTCCAGTGGTAGCATTGTGCTATAACAAGCGTGTTGGTCGCGAATTGGCGCTTTCTTATGGTGTTTATCCTCGCCTTACAGAGCCAGGTAGCTCTAAGAGTGAAATTATGCGCAATACCCTACTTAAGCTTAAAGACAAGGAAGTTCTCGAAAACGAGGATCTGATTGCATATCTTGGCGGAAGCTTTGGTATTGGCGGTGGAACTACCTATCTTGAAATCATCACTGTTTCAGGTTTGCTTAGCAAAATAGATCGTTGGGCCGACTAATTTCAATTGCTTTTAATGCAAAATATAAAGGGTTGTGGTATTTTTATCACAATCCTTTTTTTGTAATACATTTAAAGAATTATTTTGTATGATGGGTTATCCCAAGTATTCATGAGGGTTAGCGATGGATTGCTGCGCTCGGTTGTCCAAATATTTTTATGAGAAAAATGCATTTTGTCGTAAATGCTGAATGTTTTGAAAACCATGTGTATGTGCGAACGATTGAAAAAACAGTGTAAAAAATCGTAGGATTTTTAATCATCCATATTGCAGAAAACAAAAGAACCATTATCTTTGCAACGCCTTTGAAAGAAAGGGCTAGCGTAAAAACAAATCAATGGTCTGGTAGTTCAGTTGGTTAGAATATCGGCCTGTCACGCCGAGGGTCGCGGGTTCGAGTCCCGTCCAGACCGCTAAGGTTAAAAAAGTAGGTATATTGATTTGTTGGTCTGGTAGTTCAGTTGGTTAGAATATCGGCCTGTCACGCCGAGGGTCGCGGGTTCGAGTCCCGTCCAGACCGCAAAAAGCCGCATAATCTTTACGATTATGCGGCTTTTGTGCTTTTGTGCTTTTGTGCCTTGTTACTATTCTGTCAATGCTTCAATTATTTTATGATAAATATCCTTGTTGTGATAAAATCCCTTAAATAAGTCGGAGCCGGGTCCTTTGGCAAACACAGGTACCAAATCAGCAGTGTGTTGATCTGTATTGAAATAGATTTTCACTTCGTCTTTGCTGTTGCCCTTTCCTACTGAAACACCACCTGTTTCATGATCGCCTGTCACTATTAAAAGTGTGTTGGGATTTTGTTTCGTAAACTCAATTGCCACGGCCATGGCATCTTCAAAATCAAGCATCTCTGCTATTAAAAATTCCTCGTCTCTGGCATGACCCGCCCAGTCAATGTATGAACCTTCTACCATGAGAAAAAACCCATTTTCGCTTGCCGAGAGTTTAGTAAGAGCCTGTTTTGTTGCATCTTTTAGAAAGTCTCCTCTTCCTTTATGTTTCTGTGGTAACCCATTGTCGGCCACTATGTAAGCATATTTATCGCTCTTGTTCTCAATTGGGGAGATATCCAGTGTGTCAATTATATAGCGGGATGCTGTTAAATTTTCAAGTAGGTTATGACCATCTGCCCGCTTATTGAAAAATTTTAAACCGCCGCCTGCGATGAAATCGATATTTGCAGAGACCAGCTGTTGTGCAATTGTTTCTTCCATGTCTCTGTCAACCACTTGCGCATAAAATGATGCTGGCGTTGCGTGTGTTACAGATGAGATGCTTACAAGCCCTGTCTGATAGCCTCTTTGTTGTAAGATGGAAACGATTGATGGGAGAGGCAGCGAGTCGATGTCCAGGCCGATTCCTCTATTAAATGTTTTTTGACCGGTGGCGAAGGCTGTTCCTGCTGCTGCTGAATCGGTTACTTTGTTTGTTGCTGAGGATGTATTAATAAAGCCAATTTCTTGAAAGTGATTGAATTGTGATTCACTCTCTTTGTAGTAAAACATTGTGGTAATCTGACTGATGCCCATCCCATCGCCAATCATAAAAATTACATTTATTGGGGACTCTTGTTTGGCAGCTGTTTTTTCATTCGAGTTTGAATGATTGCAGCTCAGCAGAGCCAGTGAGATAATTGCCAGTGATGATATTATTGTTTTCATCTGTCTAAAATTTGATTTTTAATGGTCACAACTTGTCCCGATTTATCGGGATGGAACTCGCCAGCTAGACATTCCCCTTTGTGAGAAAAGCTTTCTGCTGGCTCGTTTCATTTTGCAGATTTTAAATTGAAAACCTAAGATACAACTCATTGTATCTTAGGTTTATATTGTTTAATTTGAATAACCTTCATTTTGAATCAGATAACCTTCAACTGATGAAGCGCCATCGATTGCTGCCTGTGGAATAGGGAAAAGACGTCGTTTGATATCGCTATTGGTTTTCTCTGTCCAACTTCCTTCATATTTGCCAAACCTGATCATATCTGTTCTCCGTTGATGTTCCCAGTAGAACTCGAATCCACGTTCCCTGAAAAGGATGTCCAGTGTCATTGAAGTTAATGGGCGTGGCGTTACCTCCGGCCGCGCTATTCTGGATGCGCGCACACTATTAACATCGGCTAATGCACCTGAGCTGTCGCCTTTTCTTAGTTTTGCTTCGGCACGCATCAAGTATATATCGGCTAATCTTAGTATTATCAAGTCGGCTTCTCCACGATTTCTTCCATCGGTTGAGGATTTGCTCCATTGGTATTTCATAACCCTATAACCAGTATTGTAATCGCTACCTTCGGGGGTGAAGTCTATTTCTTCTGAATAGTCCACAAATGCATTCTCCTCAGCACGACGCCAATCTCTCATATAACCAATTTTATACCGTCCGTCTTCTGTTCGTAAAAATGATTGCTGGTTTCCTGTGTTTTGTAACCCATATTGTAATCCTCTGAAAATGCCCCTGTCAACTTCAAAAGCCTCGGCTGATATTGCCATGTCACTCGATGGATTTAGTCTTTTCCAGAAGAAACGCGCGTCTGCCTCGGCAGGATTAATTGAACCATTGGCTTGAACCCACGATTGGTAAAACTCTGGTGTTATTGCCGGACCATCTGTGCCATTGCCATTTGGAAACAAAGGGTTTCCATAAAAACTGCCTGACATTGAGAAGTAGGACATGCGGTTATGACCATTTAAATCAGGACGTTGATCCACTGCAAATATCAACTCCTTGTTGCTGTTGTTATTGTTGTCGAAAATGTGGAAATACTCAGGTGATAGAGTATATTGCGGCATTGCTAATACGTTGTTGCTATATTCAATCACCTTATCCATATCTGCGCTGGTAAAGTTAAAGGTGGTTGCATAAGGATCGCGCCAAACAGCCGCATTTAAATGTAATCTTGCAAGAAGTCCATAGGCTGCTCCTTTTGTGAGCCTTCCCGGCCCAACATCTATTCTGAGATCTCCAATAATTACTTCGAGTTCATTGCGTATGTAGTTTATGGCTTCATCTCTTCGCAATATTTCTGATACCACATTGGGGTCATCTTTTTTAAACGCTATACCCCATAAATCGAGCGCAATCATGTTATAATAGGCTCTAAGTCCTCTTACTTCGGCTAAAAATGTAGCGTTTTCCTCGCTTGAACCAGCCAAAGGCGTTAGTACGTTTATGGCAGAGACTGTTCTGGAGATCATTTTAGTGATACCATCCCAACAGAGTTGAATGTTTCGGTGGTTGGGTGTATATGTATGCTGATGTAGCTCTATGTAAATTCCATTGTCGCCCCAGTCGCGTCCTCCACGATAGGGTAAGATTGCTTCGTCAGTCGTGATTTGTTGAAGGGCAAAATATTTGGTATGCAAGAAAAAGTCAGGTAACAATGCATAGGCCGGAGCTACGCTGTTACGTACCAGTTCGCTATCTACTGCACCCCCTGATAAGGATTCATCAAGTATCCGTTCGTTAAGGTCAGTACATCCCCATCCCAAAACAATGGATGAGATGAAAACCAGAAATAATCTTAAAATTTTCATGATTGTAAAGTGTATGAATTAAAATGTCATGTTTAAACTAAGTAAAAAAGTTCTGGCCCTAGGATAGCCATTAAGGTCAATGCCAAATGATTGAATGCCTCCAACGGATCTGTCCTGATTTACTTCCGGATCAAATCCTGAATAGTTTGTAACTACAAAGAGGTTTTGTCCGGTCACTGAAAGCCGCATATCCCTTATCAAGTTTATGTTTTGGGTGTTGAGGGTGTAACCCAAAGTGGCATTGTTTAATCTAAGAAATGAGCCATCTTCGAGG
Source organism: Alkaliflexus imshenetskii DSM 15055 (assembly GCF_000517065.1). Taxonomy (GTDB): domain Bacteria; phylum Bacteroidota; class Bacteroidia; order Bacteroidales; family Marinilabiliaceae; genus Alkaliflexus; species Alkaliflexus imshenetskii. The sequence continues at coordinate 3,810,162 of NZ_KI912105.1, forward strand.
TATCGGGTAGATACGGATGAGGAGTTGATTATGCTTTCATTTGGGAACTCTATTGCTTTATCCGTAGTGTTTCGTGAGTTAGCAAGCATCGCTTTGTAAAATTTGTTCATGGCGGTGTTGTTATAAACTTTATTACCTGATATGCCATTGAAGTTTAAAGCCAAATCAAAGCGCTTGTAGCGGGTATTAATGTAAAAGCTATAAATTAGATCAGGCAATGCAGAGCCTACTGCCATACGTCCGCTGTCATCTGATTCTTCAAAAGTTGACAAACCATCTGCACCAATGCCAGTAAATTTTCTCATATAGAAAGTGCCAACCGGATAACCATTAATAATTCCGTTAATGGTTGCGCCTGTTAACCCTGATCCTGATGCCGACCCTGTTGCCAAAATGGTGAATGGTGATCCTTCCACATTATTATCTTGAAATGATACATTACCTCCAATACCATAGGAGAATCCATTATAGTTTCTGCGCTGATAATCCAGTGCCAGCTCCCAGCCTTTATTTGTAATGGTCATATCCTTCACATTCGTCCAATATGTGGTAGCCGGTTGAATTGGATCCGATGGCACAACTTCAAGAAGAATGTTGTCAGAAACTTTATGATAATAGTCGATGGTGCCAGATAATGAGCCGTTTAATATGCCAAAATCAATACCCACGTTAGTTTGCGTAGAAACCTCCCATTGAATATCGGGGTTTGCAAGCCGTGCAAAGGTTGTTCCTGCCGGATAACTTCCGCTGTTGTCCAGAGGATAGCTGTCTGATCCCGAGATTCTGGTTGTGTAGAGTGCTTGTGTAATTTTCGATGGAATTTCCTGGTTCCCTGTTTGACCCCAACCAGCCCTTAGTTTAAGATTGCTAAATGTTCCACTGTCAAGAAAGCTTTCTTCTGAAATACGCCATCCCGCTGCAAAGGAGGGAAAAACTCCATATTTATTGTTTTTACCAAATTTAGATGAACCGTCGGCCCTTATGGTTGCCGTTAACATGTACCTTCCACTATAGTTGTAGTTTACGCGTCCAAAAAATGATTGCAGTTCATTTATTAGTGCCCATCCTTGTGGCTTGTTATCAACTAAGTTCAGCTTTTGTCCCAGCCCTGGATTGTACCGGGGATCAACACCATTCTCAGGAAACTGGTCAATGCTCCAACTGCGCCATCTGTCAAACGACTCCTGATATGAATGCCCTGCCAGCAAGCTAATTGCGTGGCTATTAATCCGTGTATTATAAGTTAAGTAATTCTCGATAAGCGTATTGGTCCCATTTGAGTAATTTTGCTGCAGACGACCTTCGATAAACGGATCGGTGCTTGGAGTGTGTTGATCATCCGAATTTGAGGTACGGTTTTCATATCCAAAATTTACTTTGTATATAAGACCATCCAGTATTTCCAATGAGGGAGAGATGCTGAACATCATTCTTCTGTTTTCGTTGTAATATCTGAACAGTTCAGCTGTTAATAGTGGATTGGTCAAATCAGGATACTTCACTGGCTTATTGTCTGAGTCACGAGCTGGATAGGTTGGATTAAAATCCAGCATTTGTGACACAAGTGTGCTTGTTTGGGAGTTTTCACTTTTTTCTACTGAGGAGTTTAGGTTGAAATCTATACTTAAACGGTTGTTTAGTAGTCTTTGATTTGCATTAACTCTGGCAGTATAGCGTTCAAGTTCAGAGTTTAAAACAATTCCTTCCTGCTTCAGATAACCTGCGGATGCGCGGTAAGTGAAATTGTCTGAGCCACCTGTAATGACCAGATTCTGATCATTGGTAATGGCTTTACGGGTCAGTTCATCCTGCCAATCGGTATTTCCACCTCTGTCTTCCAATTTTCCAGCAATTTCGACAATTCGAGCTCTGAACTCATCCGCGCTAAATACGGGTATTTTTCTTGCCAGAGTGGAAAGCCCTACATTTGATGATACAGAGACGGTTGACTCTCCAGTTTTACCTTTTCGTGTGGTAATGATAATTACACCGTTAGCGCCCCTGGAACCATAGATGGCAGTAGCCGAAGCATCTTTTAATACATCTATTGATTCAATGTCCTCAGAGTTTAGAAAATTCAGTGGGTTGGTTTCGGCTCCTGTACCTGCTAATCCAACAGGAAATCCATCTATTACAAATAAGGGTCCTGTTCCTTGTCGGATGCTTCCTTGTCCCCGTATGATAATGCGCTGGTCGCTTCCCGGGGCTCCACTTGAAGATGTGATATTAACACCTGAAACTTTTCCTTGTAATAATTGTCCAGGTGAGTTTGCTATTCCTCTATTAAAATCCTCACGACGCACCGACGTGACTGCGCCTGTGATATCGGTACGTTGCTGGTTTCCATAACCAATTGCAACAATTTCTGTTAATCTGGTAACAGCCTCCTTCATTATTACATCAATAACATTTCTGTTATTGATTTCAACTTCTAGTGTTTCCATTCCCACGAAAGAGAAAACCAGGATGTTTGATGCCTCATTTCTTTCAATCTGGTATGTTCCGTCCACACCTGTTACTGAACCTCCTAAAACGCCCTTGTATATAACAGTCACGCCCGGAATTGTGAATCCGGATTCATCTGTTACCTTGCCGGTAATAACATCTCGCTGTTGGAGGTTGGTTGCGGAATAGGTGTTAATTATCCCTGCAAATAATAGCATTGCCATTATTTGGTACTTTAAGAAGCATGCCGATTTTAAAATGCTCCCCTTCAATAATAATCTGCAAATTTTCATAAGAAATTATCTAAAATTAAAATGTGTAACATGCAATTGTTTAGCAATCAACCGGAAGACCATTTGGAAAAATGATTCCTGTTTTGTGACATTTAAATTCCTGTGTAATAACTTATGACTGGTGAGTTGACAGAACCAGATTGAAATAGATAGTTTTTCCTCCCAAATGCAGCGCTAAATAAGGGATTTAGAATCTGTGCTTGATTAATTGTGCGTTAATAAATAGTTATTGTGGATGGATTTGAGCGTGAACACATTTAGTATATGTTCAATTTATTCGGTTGAAAACCTGAATTATTAAATTACAGTTATCTGTTTTAATACCAGATGATTGAATGGTTTTCAGAGAATGTTCTGAAAGCGCATATGCAATGCCCCGTAACTTTGCTGCTATACGAAATGAGGTGATTGTTTGTGAATTAGGTGATGAGATGGCTCCAGATGTTTCTTTTGAGAATGTATAATAGAAGTATTAATTACTTCCATTATTAATTTTCCTTATGTAATTGTTAAGATTTTGCTGATTTAGCAGAATTCCCGAAGTTTTATCAGTTTTTATATTGAGCCGGATAAGCACTAAGGCTTTATATTTGCGTTATCTCCCTATAAAAAAAGAGAAACACACCTTCCCGTATTTCCGCAATTGGTCAAATTGCTCTAGTGAAGAATAATCTCTTTGGGGGCCATGCTCAAGGATAAAAAGTCCGCCGGGTTTTAGTATTCCGCTATTAAGTACCGCAGGTACCACTTTTTCAAAGTCGTTCAATTCAAATGGCGGGTCGGCAAATATCAAATCATACTCTGCTTTCACGGCATGGTTGATGAAACTGAACACATCCGCTTTGACAGGATGTATTACGCCATCTAAATCAAGCTCCTGGATACATTTTTGGATGAATTTTAAGTGATGGAAGTCTTTCTCCACCGAAGTGACTTTAGGGCAACCACGCGATGCAAACTCATATGAAATGGCGCCTGTGCCTGAAAATAAATCCAGCACATTGATTTCATCAAAGTCGATGGTGTTTGCAAGTATATTAAAAAGACTCTCTCTGGCTGTATCGGTAGTTGGACGTGCCCTAAAGCTCTTAGGCGGAGAAAATCTGCGTCCTTTTAATTTGCCACTTACTATACGCATACAGGCAGACTTAACAAGTTATAGAATGCTGAACTATTTACTTCCCTGAAACAATGACTGTACTGAAAATGGTGTGGCATATTACTGGCTTTAACCTTGCGTATGTATCGGCTTAACTGTTTGCGCATCTGTTCAAATCTTGGGTGGCAGCCACTTAATACAATTTCTGTATTTGCCGATCGCAACTTAAGTTGTTCAAATGTGAATAACAGGAAATAGATAAAATCATTTTCACTTTTGATGGGATAGGTATTACAGAGCTTGAGATTGTTATTGCTAAATGCCAAAACATCAAAATAGTCTTCAGCCAGATTAACAAACAACATGGTTGATTCAGAATCTGTCAGGTTGGTTGATAAATTACTCTCTATAATGGCACTGTTTTGATGAAAGAATTGTGGGTCAGGGAATTGTCGGCATAAAATTTTGTGGAGTTGCTGGTTTATGGGGAATATATTGAAAGCATCTGCCATTTTAACTTTATTGTGCATCACCATTGCTTCGCCTGGGAGATGATTGCAAAACGATAACCATTCTCTGCTTTTAGCTGGCTCAAACAGAGCTGAAGGCACCAGCGTCGACACTTTGGAGGGCAGCAGAACAAGTGTTTTCTTGTAGGGCAAATTTAGTTTCTCAGCCTCCTTGAAACATTTTTCAACTTGCTCTTCAAAAGGCAGGTTTTTCACAAAACTAAAATGCTGCATCTGGATATACTTGTTTTTAACCGGATCCAGCGTACAAAAAGAAAATCCATCCAGATTAACCTGGATGGATAAAAAATATGATAATGTGATATTGGGATCAAAGGTGTCGTCAACGACCGAAAAATTCATCATAATTCATTATGTGCTTACTCCCAGTTACCGGCATTGTTATTTGCTTCAGTCAATGAACCAACACGCAGACCAGCAAATCTTTCAAGCTTCTTCATTCTGTCATTGATGTTGATTACTTCCTGTTTGTCTAAACCAGCAAGATAAGTGTTGTTGTGAACTTTGGCTTCAAAAACAGGTACATCAACACCTGATGCCGTTTTGATTACTCCAGCACCCATTTCAAATACTTTATGATCAGTGAATGGAATATACTTCATTGAATCTACTACCCACGGCCTTCTGCCAAAGAGTGAATCCTTAACACTTATTCTGATGGTATCACGCTTGATAGCGCCCATACTCAATGCCATTCTTTCATCAATACCGGCGGCCAACATGCTGTCTGTAAGGCTTCCTTCCATTCTCACAAGAGGAAGAGAGTCATAACGCACAAAATTAATCAGGGTGTCGAAACTTCCTGTGAATCTGTTGTGAACTGCTCTGTATGCTACCTGTGCACTGCGAATGTCTTTTAGGCGTTCAATTACTTTTTCCATGCGCACATCATAGTCTCTCTTAAATCTTACAGGTTTGTTGATACTTTCAACGCACATGTAGCCCAAAACTAAAATGGCAATGGTCAGTAGAATTTGGAAAGCTGTTTTCATTATCTTTAGGATTTTGTTTTTGAAAGTTTGCACAAATTTAAAAAAAAAATCTGTTTCTCTTTTTTTTAAACCAATAATTACAATAAAAATGGTTAAAGAACATATTTTTAACCGAATAGAGCACAATTTCAGCTTTGAACCTACTTCGTCGCAACTTCTGGCAATGAAGCAGATGGCAGCATTTATGGCCTCTGTGTCGGATATGCCACTATTGTTGCTTAAAGGCTTTGCAGGCACCGGAAAAACCACCCTAATGGGTGCATTTGTTAAAATGCTCACTGAATTTGGCATTCAATGTGTGCTTCTTGCTCCTACAGGAAGAGCTGCAAAGGTTTTAAGCATGGGGGCAGGGCAGGAGGCCTTTACAGTTCATAAAAAAATATACCGTCAAATCTCATCCAAGGACGGCTTTGGCGGTTTCAACCTTAATAAAAACCTTCATAAAGATACAGTTTTTATTGTAGATGAAGCTTCAATGATATCTAACGAATCAGTAGGAGGTTCAGTTTTTGGGTCTGGTCGTTTACTCGACGATCTCATCCGGTATGTGTATGAGGCTACAAATTGCCGACTGGTACTGCTTGGAGATACTGCTCAGCTTCCTCCTGTTGGATTGTCGGTAAGCCCTGCTTTGGAGGCGGATTTCCTTCAAGGTTATGGCGTGGAGCTGTTTCAGGCGGTATTAACCGATGTGGTTCGGCAAAAAATGGGTAGCGGTATTTTATACAATGCCACTAACCTTAGAGTTTTATTAGAACAGGAGGAAGAAATTGAGGATTATCCTTTGCTGGAGTCAACCGGGTGGTCTGATATCCGACGCATTACCGGGGCGGAATTGATGGAAGAGATTCAATGGTGCTATGATAATTATGGTTTGGAGGATACACTTATCGTTTGCCGAACCAATAAACGTGCAAACCTATACAATCAAGGTATTCGAAATTCCATCCTCTTCAGGGAAGAGGAACTCTCAGTTGGTGACTATCTTTTAATAATGAAGAACAACTACCATTGGCTAAAAGACAACGAGGAGATGAGTTTTATTGCCAACGGAGACATTGCCCGCGTTTCAAGGGTTAAAAGACATCAGGAGCTATATGGCTATCGGTTTGCCGATGTGATTTGTGAGTTGGTCGATTATCGAACAGTTGAAATTGAAACCCGCGTTATACTCGACAGTTTGACATCTCCGGGAGCTGGCTTTACAATGGAACAGCAAGATGCTTTTCTCAAAACGGTGTTGGAGGATTACCAGGATGTAAATCCACCGCGTAAGCAGTTTGAGATGGCCCGCGAAAACGATTTTTACAATGCCTTGCAAGTGAAATTTGCTTATGCAATGACTTGTCACAAAGCCCAGGGTGGCCAGTGGAAGGCGGTTTTTGTGGATTTGGGATATTTTACCGAGGAGTATCTTTCACGTGAACTTGTACGTTGGTTATATACTGCGTCCACAAGGGCTACTGAACGCCTCTATTTTGTTAACTTCCCTAAAGAGTTTTATAAGGACTAGAACATTTAATGCCTATTAAGTTGTAAACCAAACAGCCGGTAGTGCATTGCATACCGGCTGTTTTTAATCTTTATGATGTTAAGGGATATTAACCCAATTTTAAATCGGTAACTATTTTATCTATACGCGAATTTGCTGCATACATAGCCTCTTTAAACACGCTCCTGGATTTAAGCTCAACGTTTACTTCAAAATAGAACTTGATTTTTGGTTCAGTACCAGATGGTCGAACAGATATTTTTGAGCCATCCTCAGTAAAGAATTGCAACACATCTGATGGCTCTGGTTGCTCAATGGCAGCGGTTTCACCACTAACCGGATTGGAAGCCGTCAGCGAAAGATAATCTTTAACCAGAACTACTTTTGAACCGCCAAGACTTACAGGAGGCTCTTTGCGGAATTTCTCCATCATGGCCTTGATTTCATCAGCTCCAGACTTGCCTTTGCGAACAATTGATATCAGCCTTTCGTGTGAAAAGCCGTACTCCATGTAGATATCCTGGAGCAATTCATACAGCGTTTTTCCATTCTCTTTGGCCCAGGCAGCCACTTCAGCAATCATACATATGGCGCCAACCGAGTCTTTGTCGCGCACATAGTCTCCCGGCAGGAATCCATAACTCTCTTCTCCACCACAAATGTATTTTTTCTGACCTTCAAGTTCACGGATTACAGATGCAATCCATTTAAAACCCGTGTACACATCAAAATATTCAACCTGATATTTGTTGGCTATTTTGGTTATCAATTCAGTAGTAACAATGGTTTTTACAGTAAACTCTTTACCGGTTAGCAAACCACGTTCGTGCCATTGCGACAGCATATACCATGTGAGCAAAAGTGCTGTTTGGTTGCCATTTACAAGGATGAACTCGTTTTTGTCATTTCTAATGGCAATGCCAAGGCGGTCACCATCCGGGTCGGATGCGGCTACCAATTCAGCATCTGTTTCTATTGCTTTTTCAATGGCCATTTTTAGCGCTTCGGGCTCTTCCGGATTGGGCGATATCACTGTTGGGAAATTCCCGCTTACCACATCCTGCTCAGGCACATTGATGATATTTGTAAAGCCATAACTGCGCAGCGCATCAGGTACCATTTTTACTGTGGTGCCGTGTATCGGTGAAAAAACGATTTTTAAATCGTGCTGTTTGGCTATTATGTCCGGATTCAGCGAAATGCTTTTTACTTCAGCGATAAAAAGTTTGTCCATTTCGGAGCCTAGAATTTTTATTCTGTCACTTGGCCCATCAAACTTAATTTCATTTACATCCTTAATGTTTTTTACTTCTTCAATGATGTTGCCATCGTGGGGAGTAATAACTTGGGCACCATCATTCCAATATGCTTTATAGCCATTGTACTCTTTGGGGTTGTGTGACGCCGTAATGATGATACCGCTTTGGCAACCCAATTTACGAATGGTAAAGGATATTTCCGGAGTGGGGCGAAGGTCTTCAAATAGGTAAGCGGTAATGCCATTCGCAGAAAAAATGCCGGCCACAGTTTCGGCAAAATAGCGGCTGTTATTTCTGCAATCGTGACCAATGGCTACCTTTTTCTCAGAAAGATGCGCAAACTCGCGGTTGATATAGTTAGCAAGTCCCTGTGTAGCCGCACCTACGGTGTATTTGTTCATTCTGTTTGAACCAACCCCCATAATACCTCTCAATCCTCCTGTACCAAATTCCAGACTTTTATAAAAAGAATCTACCAACTCGGTAGGATCAGGATTTTGTAGCATGGCTTCAACCTGTTTTTTGGTCTCTTCATCGTATGCGCCTTGCAGCCATTGCTGTGCTTTTTCCTGTACGCTTTGCAAAATTTCTTTATCCATTGTTTGTTTTTTATGTTTTCGTAGATGTGTTGGTGTTAAATCACTTATGTGCTCTCTACTGCTTTTAATTAGATGCAGGTTAGATAAAATGGAAGTGGATCAGTCAATCTTTGTGTAGATTTACATCATCTCATCTAACCTTCTATGGGAATTAAATCTAATTCCAAACCAGTATTTTGTAAAGTTAATAATCAATAAAGACATTTTCAATTGGGCTGGTAATTCTCAATCACCGCTTCAAGACTGTCAACCCAGTATGGTATGGTCAGCCCGAATTGCTCTTTTATTTTATGTTTATCCATCACTGAATATGCTGGTCTGCGCGCAGGGGTAGGGTAGGCATCTGTTCGTACCGCATTCACTTTACATGAGATGCCTGCTAACTTAAATATCATGATAGCAAAATCGTACCAGCTACAAACGCCTTCATTGGCATAATGGTAAACACCAGGTATAAAGGACTCTCTGTTTTCAGAAGCCATTTGTAAAATACGCATAATGGCGGTGGCAAGATCTGTTGCTGATGTGGGACTTCCAACCTGATCAAAAACTACATTCAGCTCATCTCTTTCGCTGGCCAAACGCAACATTGTTTTCATGAAATTCTGTCCGTAAGGTGAATAAAGCCAAGCTGTTCTAATAATGATGCTGTCAGGGTTTTCCGCCATAAGATGCAGTTCGCCCTCCAGCTTCGATTTTCCATACTGCGAAACGGGGTTTACTGGCATTTCAGGGGTGAGCGGGGTATTGGCTGTTCCATCAAAAACGTAATCGGTGGAGACATGAATCACTCCTGCATGCATCTGTGCAGCATATTTTCCAATCCACCCGGGTGCCAGTGCGTTGAGCAAAAAGGCTGTATCACGGTCGGTTTCGGCTTTGTCAACTGCGGTATAAGCCGAACAGTTAACAACGAAATCATATTTCTTACCTGCAAAAAAAATGCGTATGTTATCTTCCTGACTTAAATCGAGAAGTTCTATAGTAGTGATATCAAAAGAGGCAAATGTTTGGCTACTTGTAAGGTTATTGAGCACTGTACCCAATTGTCCTTCTCCGCCAATTATCAAAACTTTCATGGTTGAATAATCTGTATTGATTGATTTAAAGCGTTTGGAGATTAATCTTCGGCATAGAAAAAATTCTTCTCTGCTTCGGTGAGCGAGGGTAAAACTTCGTCTTTTAACGATACGATGGCCTCCTGCTCCGGCACAAGCCAATTGATTCCAAGGCCAGAATCATTAAAATTTATACCGCGTTCTGCATCTCTGTTATACGGGTTGTCACATTTATAGTAAAAAACGGCGTCGTCGCTTAAAACGCTAAAGCCGTGTGCAAAGCCTCGGGGAATATAAAACTGCAATTTATTCTCGTCGGAGAGTTCCAGCGCAAAATGCTGACCGTAAGTTGGGGAGTTTTGCCTCAGATCCACAGCCACATCCAAAACGCGTCCCTTCAATACTTGCACTAGTTTTGCCTGTGCAAAAGGGGCAAGTTGATAATGTAACCCACGTATCGTGTTTTTGGTGGAGTAGGAGACATTATCCTGAACAAAGTTGGTGTCCATACCAAATTCTGCGTATGCAGATTGGTTATATACTTCATAAAAATATCCCCGGTTGTCGCCAAACACCATTGGTTCAACAATGAGCAAGCCAGGTATATCTGTGGTTTTAACTTTCATAAATCGATGTAGTTTCGCAAATCAATAAGCGTAAATTAAGAGCAGGTGTTAAAGTTAACCCTACTGCTGTGGTTTATCCAGCAATTTGATGTTTTTTTTGAGTTCGGTATTATTTATACACAGCAGTTGCTTGCTCCGATTACCTTAAGTATTCAATTTTAGATGTTTACAACTGATGTTTTATCTCTTGGATATCTTCCTTGGCAATTTTTATTAAATATTGACCATATTCGTTTTTTGCCAGTGGTTTTGCCAGTCTGAGTAGTGTTTCTTTATCAATCCACCCCTTTTTATAGGCAATTTCCTCAATACAGGCAATTTTTAGTCCCTGACGTTTCTCGATGGTAGCAATAAAGTTGGATGCTTGCAACAGGCTGTCGTGGGTGCCGGTATCGAGCCAGGCCATACCTCTTCCCAGAAGTTTTACATGCAAATTTTCCTCATCTAAATAGAGTCTGTTCAAATCCGTAATTTCCAGTTCTCCGCGTTTGCTTGGTTTTAGCGTTTTGGCTTTGGCTACCACATCCGGTCCGTAAAAGTATAGGCCGGTTACTGCAAAGTTCGATTTTGGATGCTCAGGCTTCTCTTCAATACTCAGTACACGCCCTTCGCTGTTAAACTCAGCTACACCATAACGCTCCGGATCGTTAACATAGTATCCAAAAACAACAGCTCCATTCTGGGTTTGGCTTGCTTCACGTATTACTTTTCCAAATTCAAAGCCATAAAATATATTGTCGCCCAATACCAGACACACTGGATGATCTCCAATAAATTCCTCCCCAATCAGGAGTGCTTGTGCCAGTCCATCGGGTGAAGGCTGTTCGGCATAGCTGAAATTCAGACCCCAATCGGAACCATCTTCAAATAGCCTTTTATAGAGCGGTAAATCGGCGGGTGTTGAAATGATAAGTATATCGCGAATGCCGGCCAGCATAAGCACCGATAGAGGATAGTATATCATTGGTTTATCGTAAACCGGTATAATCTGTTTGGAGATGCTTCGTGTGGCAGGATACAATCTGGTGCCAGAGCCGCCTGCCAAAATAATTCCTTTCATCGGTTTGCTCATAATACTAATATTTGGTATGTTTTACCTGATGTCTTACTCTTTAACAAGAGATGATTTTCAAGGTTGTGATTTTAGCAGGTTATCAAAATAGCTGATGGTTTTCTCTAAACCTTCCCTTAATTGCACCTTGGGTTCCCAGCCATTTAGCCTTTCTTTGGCCAATGCAATGTCAGGCTGGCGCTGAGTTGGGTCATCTTCAGGCAATGGTAAATGGATAATTTCTGAACGTGATCCTGTTATGTCAATTACTTCTCTTGCCAGCTCCATCATCGAAAACTCATTCGGGTTTCCAATATTAATGGGACCAGTGAATGCTTTTGGCGTTTGCATCATTCTCATCATCCCTTCCACCAGGTCATCCACATATTGGAAACTTCTTGTTTGAGAGCCATCTCCAAATATGGTTATTGGTTGCCCTTTTAAAGCCTGAACGATGAAGTTTGATACTACACGCCCATCGTTGGGATGCATGCGGGGACCATAGGTGTTGAATATGCGTATAACCTTAATATCCACGCTGTTTTGTCGGTGATAGTTCAAAAACAGACTTTCTGCGCATCGCTTGCCCTCGTCGTAACATGAGCGTATACCTATTGGATTTACATTGCCCCAGTAGGCTTCTGGCTGTGGGTGTATGAGCGGATCTCCGTACACTTCACTGGTCGATGCCTGTAAAATTCGTGCTTTTATGCGTTTGGCAAGCCCCAGCATATTAATAGCCCCCATCACCGATGTTTTGATGGTTTTGATGGGATTAAACTGGTAGTGTACAGGCGAAGCTGGACAAGCCAGGTTATAAATCTCATCTACCTCCACAAAATAGGGATGTGTCACATCGTGACGTATCAACTCAAAGAAAGGGTTGTTTATGAGGTGTACAACGTTTGATTTACTACCTGTAAAGTAATTGTCGAGGCAGATTACTTCATTGCCTTCATTTATTAACCGCTCGCACAGATGTGAGCCTATAAATCCTGCTCCGCCGGTTACCAGAATTCTTTTCATTAAATATTTTGTTATTTGATTAATTCAGTTTGTTGCTTTACTAGCCGAGTAATTTCCCCGATTTTCGACCGATACCGTAATACACAAAACCGTTTTCTGCAATTTCGTTAGGGTCATAAATATTGCGCCCGTCAAAAATAACTTTTTGTTTCATGAGTTTATCAAGCACCTTAAAGTTGGGCATGCGAAATTCTGGCCACTCCGTAATAAGGAGCAGTGCGTCTGCATCGATGAGTACATCATAGGGGTCGTTGCCGTAAGTAATGTCGTTGCCAAATACATGTTTTGATTCCTCAATGGCTACAGGATCGTAGGCTTTCACTTTTGCACCAGCATCTAAAAGCTGCTTAATTATTACTCTTGAAGGCGCTTCGCGCATGTCGTCGGTATTAGGTTTAAAGGCTAAACCCCACACAGCAAATGTTTTGCCTTTCAGGTCGTTTTTGAAGTGGGTTCTAACTTTGCCAACCATAACTTTCTTTTGATCCTCGTTGATGGCTTCAACAGCCATTAGCAAACGCAATGGATGATCAAGTTTTTCAGCTGTTTTAATAATGGCTTTCACATCTTTTGGAAAACAACTGCCACCATAGCCAATGCCGGCATAAATAAACTTGTTGCCAATGCGGTTATCGGTTCCAATGCCTTTTCGAACCATATTGATGTCGGCACCTACCAGTTCGCACAGATTTGCCATGTCGTTCATAAAGCTTATCTTGGTTGCAAGCATGGCATTGGCGGCATACTTCGTCAGCTCAGCTGAGGGAATATCCATAAACAGTATTGGATGATTGTTGAGCAGAAAAGGTTTGTATAAGCGGCTCATGATTCTTTGTGCCCGTTCAGATTCCACACCCACAACAATGCGGTCGGGTTTCAGAAAATCGTCTATGGCATTTCCTTCCTTAAGAAATTCGGGGTTTGATGCCACATCAAATTCTATTTGAGCGCCGCGCTTCTCAAGTTCATCGCGTATAGCGGCTTTCACTTTTACCGATGTGCCAATGGGTACAGTACTTTTTGTAACTACCACCAGATATTGTGTCATGTTTTTTCCAATCTGACGAGCTACTTCTAAAACATATCTAAGATCAGCACTTCCATCTTCGCCAGGAGGTGTTCCAACAGCTATGAATGCCACTTCGGCACCTTCAAGACTATCTTTGAGACTGGTAGTAAAGAACAATCGTTGTTTTTCAAGGTTCTTTTTTACCATGGTCTCAAGTCCCGGTTCAAAAATCGGAATGATTGATTCTTTGAGTTTGTTGATTTTTTTCTCATCAATGTCAACACATGTTACATTGATTCCGGTTTCAGCAAAACAGGTCCCTGTAACCAGTCCTACGTAACCGGTTCCAACTACCGATATTTTCATAGCAAAGAGTGTATTGTATTAAATTGTAATTTTATAATCATACGCAATTATCCCCAAAAATAATGTTTTTTCGCAGAGGTGCGAATTATCAACGTGAATAATTTGACATATTATGCTACCTGATTGATTAACCCCTCAAATGCCGGTATTCCATTTAAAATTGCCTCTGCTCTGCTTGTTCATCCTCTTTAAAGCAATTGAATATCAAAAAAAAGCCTTATATTTATTTAATGTTCAGTGTTTATAGATGTTTGTTGTGTGGCAGAGATGATTTCATAAGTGTTTATTGTACTTTAAATCAATGCAATGAATATATTTGTAGTGTAGTCAAAAATAGGATGCAGTAAGGTGCAGTATTTTCAATGATTTTTGATACCTTTGTCGCGTTTTATTAATTAACATATTGTCTAACCAAGTAGTTTTGCTCAGAAATTAAATGACAGAATTAGAAGGAAATGGCCAAGAGCCCATGGCTCAAGCCCAAAACACCGCAGCTAAAGTGCAACAGGCAGCAGCAGATACAGCTGACGCCAATTTTGATTGGGACAGTTTTGAATCAGATGATTTACTTGTTCCCGGAACCAAGAAAGAAGATCTTGAGAAAATGTATGACCAGACACTGTCTACCATCTCTGAAAAAGAGGTGATTGATGGTACTGTAATCTCTATGAACAAAAGAGAAGTGGTCATCAACATCGGCTTCAAATCCGATGGTATTGTAAGTCGTAACGAGTTTCGTTACAATCCCGATTTGAAAATAGGTGACAAAGTTGAAATCTATGTTGAAAGTCAGGAAGACAAAAAAGGTCAGTTGGTGCTATCACACAAAAAAGCCAGAGCTCTCCGCTCATGGGATCGAGTGAATGAAGCCCTTGAAAAGGATGAAGTTATCAAAGGATACATCAAATGCCGCACCAAAGGTGGTATGATTGTAGATGTATTTGGTATTGAGGCTTTCCTTCCAGGTTCACAAATCGATGTGAAGCCCATCCGTGACTACGACATTTTTGTGGGCAAAACCATGGAATTCAAAGTGGTTAAAATCAACCCCGAATTCAAAAACGTGGTGGTTTCTCACAAAGCGCTTATCGAAGCTGAACTTGAACAGCAGAAAAAAGAAATTATCTCCAAACTGGAGAAAGGACAAGTTCTTGAAGGAACCGTTAAAAACATCACCTCTTATGGTGTATTCATCGACCTTGGTGGCGTAGACGGTTTGATTCACATCACTGACCTTTCGTGGGGACGCGTTTCTCATCCCGAAGAGATTGTTCAACTGGATCAGAAACTCAACGTGGTTATTCTCGACTTCGATGATGAGAAAAAACGTATTGCCCTTGGTCTGAAACAGCTTACTGCACATCCTTGGGATGCATTGAATGCAGAACTTAAAGTGGGTGACATCGTAAAAGGTAAAGTGGTTGTTATGGCCGACTATGGTGCTTTTGTTGAAATTGCCGCCGGTGTAGAAGGTCTTATCCACGTATCTGAAATGTCATGGTCACAACACCTGCGCAGCGCTCAGGATTTCCTGAAAGTTGGCGACGAGGTAGAGGCTACTGTATTGACTCTGGATCGCGACGAGCGTAAAATGTCTTTGGGCATTAAACAACTGAAGGCTGACCCATGGGACAAAATCGAAGAGAGATATCCTATCGGAAGCAAACACTCTGCAAAAGTTCGCAACTTCACCAACTTTGGTGTGTTTGTAGAAATTGAAGAGGGTATTGATGGTTTGATTCACATTTCTGACCTTTCATGGACCAAGAAAGTGAAGCACCCGGCCGAATTTACTGCCATTAGCGAAGAAATTGAAGTGGTAGTTCTTGAAATCGACAAAGAAAACCGCCGTTTGAGCCTTGGACACAAACAGTTGGAAGAGAACCCATGGGATGTGTTCGAAACTATTTTCACTGTAGACTCAATTCATGAGGGTACAATTGTTGACATTTTCGATAAAGGTGCCGTAATTGCTTTACCATATGGTGTGGAAGGTTTTGCTACACCTCGTCACCTTGTAAAAGAAGATGGCTCTCAGGCTAAAGCTGAAGAGAAACTTCAGTTTAAAGTGATTGAGTTCAATAAAGGTGCTAAACGTATCATCCTTTCTCATTCACGTATTTTCGAAGATGAGAAGAAAGGAGAAGAGCAGGCTGCTAAAAAAGAGCAGGCTAAAGCAACTGCTGCTACCAAGAAAACGGTTAAGAAAATCAAGGACAACCTTGAAAAAACCACTCTTGGTGACATCTCTGAGTTGGCTGCACTGAAAGATCAGATGGAAGCTGACGAAAAGAAACCCCGCGAGTAATACAAACTTAATTGGTCAACAAAATGGATTTTAAAATTGACAAGCTGGATGATTTTATCCTTGTTCAGGTTCAGAAGGAGAAATTGGATACTACTATTGCACCAGGCCTGAAATCAGAACTGGTTCTGCTGGCAGGTAACAATGAAAAGAATATCCTTTTGGATTTAAGTAAGTGCACTTATTGTGATTCATCCGGCCTTAGTGCCATTCTTGTTGCCAACAGGCTTTGTAAAAACAGCGACGGAATTTTTGTTCTGGCTGGCTTACAGCCCGCCGTGGAACGGCTGATTTCGGTATCACAATTGGATACCGTCATAAACATTGCTCCTACTGCTGACGATGGAATTGAGATGATGCGTCGTTCGCTTCAGTCAAAATAAATTGTTACATGCAATTTTCCGTTACAGTTTTAGGCAGTAACTCAGCTTTACCTACGTCGGAACGATATCCAACCGCTCAGATACTTAATGTATCTGAGCGGTTCTTTTTAATCGACTGTGGAGAAGGTACCCAAATGCAGTTGCGTAAGAACAAAATACGCTTTTCAAAGATTAACCATATCTTTATTTCGCATCTGCATGGCGATCATTGTTTTGGGTTAATAGGCTTAATCTCAACCCTTGGTTTGTTAGGCCGAAAATCCGATCTAACTGTTTTTGCACACAGTGACCTTGAGAAGGTTCTTAAACCTCAACTAACCTATTTCTGTGCCGATTTGCCTTACCGTGTGATTTTTAATCACATAAATCCGCATCAAAACATGGTGATTTTTGAGGATAGCAAGATCACCGTTGAAACCATTCCTTTGAAACACCGCATTCCAACTTGTGGTTTTCTTTTTCGCGAAAAACAAGGTGATCTACATATTGTTCGGGAGAGTATTGATTTCTATCAGATTCCTCTAAAGGCAATTCCATCCATTAAAAAGGGTGCCGACTATGTGAACGATGAGGGCGAAGTAATTGCCAATCATCTGCTTACTAAGCCGGCTGCTGCTACACGCTCTTATGCCTTTTGTTCCGATACCGCTTATGATGAACGAATCATTCCTATTATTCAGGATGTTGATTTGCTCTATCATGAAGCTACTTTTCTTGATGACAATCACAAACTCGCTTTACAGACGCAGCACAGTACGGCTCGCGAGGCTGCTACTCTGGCGCTTAAAGCCCGGGTTAAAAAGTTGATTATTGGTCATTTCAGCACCAGGTACTATGATTTAAGTGCTTTTGAGAATGAAGCACGGGTCATTTTTGATGATACCAGTCTTGCACGTGAGGGCGATATTTTTTCAATACCTAACACAACGCGCGGCTGATCTTTAAGCCAATATCCGCTTATTTCTCATTATATTTGCAATCGATTTATACTTCAAACTCTTTAAGTACATATAAATGCAGAACAAAATCATTATTCTTGACTTTGGTTCTCAGTATACCCAGCTTATAGCGCGCAGGGTTCGGGAATTAAATGTGTATTGCGAAATCCATCCATTTAACCATGCCCCTGAATTGGACAATAGTGTTAAAGGTGTAATTCTATCCGGAAGCCCCAGCAGTGTGCGTGACGAGAATGCTCTCGTACCCAATCTGACTAACATCATCGGACAGCTGCCTGTTTTGGGCATTTGCTATGGCGCACAATATCTTGCCCAAAGCAATGGCGGACTTGTTGAGGCATCCAATTCCCGAGAGTATGGACGTGCAAATTTGGAGTATATCAATTCTGAGAATCCTCTATTTGCTGAAGTTGAAGCCGGAAGTCAGGTCTGGATGTCGCATGGAGATACCATCATGGAGCTGCCAGCAGGTTTTGAAATAATTGCCAGTACCCGCGACGTAAAAGTGGCAGGCTATTTTGTGCCTGTTCGCAATATTTATGGTATTCAGTTCCATCCCGAAGTATATCATACTATCCAGGGGCTGCAAATTCTTAATAATTTTGTGGTGGATATTTGTGGCTGTATTCAGGATTGGAGTCCTGCATCATTTATTGAAGGAACTGTAGAAGAGTTGAAGCAGAAACTTGGCAACGATAAAGTTGTGCTTGGGCTTTCAGGCGGTGTAGACAGTTCGGTGGCTGCTGTATTGCTGCATAAGGCCATTGGAGCCAATCTATCATGTATTTTTGTGGACAATGGTCTTTTGCGCAAGAATGAGTACCACAATGTACTAGAGTCATATAAGCACATGGGGTTGAATGTAGTTGGTGTAGATGCCAAAGACCAGTTTTTAAATGAGCTTGCCGGTGTGAGCGACCCCGAAACCAAACGCAAAATTATTGGACGTGTATTTATTGAGGTGTTTGATGCTGAGGCTCATAAAATAAAGGATGTGAAGTGGCTTGCTCAAGGCACCATTTATCCTGACGTTATCGAGTCAGTCTCTGTTAACGGCCCCTCTGTTACCATTAAATCGCACCACAACGTTGGCGGGTTGCCAGAAAAGATGAACCTAAAAGTTGTGGAACCTCTCAAATTGCTATTTAAGGACGAAGTTCGCAGGGTAGGAAAGGAGCTGAATATCTCACCTACAATTCTCGGTCGCCATCCATTCCCCGGACCGGGACTTGCCATTCGTATTCTTGGCGACATTACCGCTGCTAAGGTGAGCCTGCTTCAGGAAGTAGATTATATTTTTATTGAAGGTTTAAAAAGCAATAACCTATACGACCAGGTATGGCAGGCCGGTGCTATTTTACTTCCTGTTCAATCTGTGGGCGTTATGGGCGATGAAAGAACCTACGAAAGTGTGGTTGCATTGCGTGCTGTTCAATCAACCGATGGTATGACAGCCGACTGGGTTCATTTACCCTACGAATTTTTGAGCCGGATATCTAACGAAATCATCAATAAAGTAAGAGGTGTTAACAGGGTTGTTTACGATATTAGCTCAAAACCGCCTGCAACCATTGAATGGGAGTAGTTTTTAACAAAAAATAACAGCGTAAACCAAACTGTTGCATCAGGTTGTGCGTAAATAGTTTGAAATTTCACATTGGTATTTGGTTTGATTTTTGTTCATACTTCTTATCAATGTGATGTTTCATAAGTAGCTTATGCTACACTGCAAACAGAGATTGTCCCGTAAGGCTCTTTTTGCTAAAAGATGACCTTCGGTATAAAAATCTTCTTTGTAATTTAAATGAATGTAGGATGATGAAGTTTCGTTTATTGCTGTTGTTTCTTTTACCCATTTCGGTTATTACTGCGCAACGTTCCGATCCGGGTTTAAATAATATTCAGATTGCCTGGCAGCTTATCACCAATTTTTATGTGGATAATGTAGACCGGGAGGACTTGGCACGTGAGGCCATTGAGGCAATGTTACGCAAATTGGACCCGCATTCGGTGTTAATTCCGGCCGATGAAGTAAAGGCCATGAATGAACCCCTCGACGGAAACTTTGAAGGGGTAGGTATAGAGTTTACCATTCTGAATGATACGCTCACTGTGGTTTCAACTGTGGTTGGCGGGCCCTCCGAAAAAGTGGGTATTCGGGCCGGTGATCGTATTGTTGCCATCAACAATGAAAATGTGGCAGCGGTTGGTTTGCGAAATTCCGATGTCTTTACCATGCTGCGTGGCAAAAAAGGCACACAGGTAAATGTGTCTGTTATCAGGCATGGCAAAGATAACCAGATGGAGTTTATTGTGACTCGTGACCGTATTCCGATTCATAGTATTGAAGCTGCCTATTTGGCCTCTCCAGAAACGGGTTATATTAAAATCAGCCGTTTTGCAGCAACTACCCACGACGAATTTGTGACCGCGTTGAAAGGATTGAAACGACAAGGTATTAAGAACCTTGTACTCGACCTTCGCGGCAACGGTGGAGGTTACCTCAAAGCAGCTTTAGATATTGCCGACGAGTTTTTAGGTAATGGCCAACTTATGCTTTACACGCAGGGTGCATCGATGCCCCGCAGGGATCATCTCGCCGGTCGGGGGGGATTATGGCAGAAGGGTGGTTTGGTTATTATGCTGGATGAGTTCTCGGCATCTGCCAGCGAGATTGTAGCTGGCGCTGTTCAAGATTGGGACAGAGGTGTGGTAATTGGACGCAGAAGTTTCGGCAAAGGATTGGTTCAGAGACCATTCAGCCTGCCTGATGGTTCTGAAATCAGATTAACCATTGCCAATTATTACACACCTTCAGGAAGAAGCATTCAGAAGCCCTATTCCAATGGATTGTCGGAGTATCGCGCTGAGACCACTCTTCGTTTTATGAACGGCGAATTGACCAATCGCGACAGCATCCACATGGAAGATTTAAAGTATTATGAGACCCTGAAGAGTAAACGCCCTGTGTATGGCGGTGGCGGAATTATTCCCGATGTGTTTATTCCACTTGATACTACAATGTATTCAAATTACTACCGGGAGCTGGTTGCAAGTGGCGTGATGAATCGTGTGGCCATGCATTTTATGGATCGAAACCGTAGTCAGATTCAGGAACTTTTTTCCGATTTTTCTGCTTTTCAGAAAGGGTACATGGTAGATGAACAGCTGATTTCAGCGCTTGTTTCTGATGGTGAGAAAGCGGGAATCAAATATTCTGAGGCAGATATGCAAGTTTCAGGGAGATTGATACAAACTCAACTCAAAGCACTTATTGCCCGTGATTTGTGGTCAACCAGCGAATATTATCAAGTGATAAATCCACTGCTCACTGTATATAGTAAGGCTATTGAACTTATTGAGAATAGAGATCTTTTTTCTGAGATACTGAATTAGTTTCGAATGGCTATGGTTTTTACAAATAGCTATTAGTGTTATAGTGGGAGTTAAACGGATTAACCCGGTAGTCTTTACTGACGCCGGGTTTTTACGTTATTATACTTTGCGCGCAATACGCATAGCAGCAGTAATACAAGACAAGGAAAATCATGCCCTACAGCTCCTGATTATGGTTAACCAGAGCGATTTTTGCCGGTATTGAAATCTGTCATTCAAAATGTATTATGAGCGTGGTAAATACACTTCGTTTTTATGGTTCAGAAATAAAATCGCATGGCAGTTATAATTCCTCGCGAATCTTCGCAATTTAAATTTACTACGAAACTTTAGCATCAATCAACTTTTAAACCTCACTGCTGTTTCTTTTGATGGTCTATAGATTTCAATAGGCTTCATATCATAAAACATTTTATGTGTCATTTATTTCCGGCATATCATTATTTAAATGGCATGTTTTTATATTTTTGAACAAAAAAATAATGGAATCTTGGTTACAACAGTATTGGATTGAACTTGCAGGTACAATTTTCGCCATTATTTATCTTTCTCTATCCATAAGAGAGAATATATGGCTTTGGCCTGTGGGTTTCCTGACTTCATTTTTTTACCTGATTGTCTTTTTCCAAAGTCGTCTTTATGCCGATATGGGATTACAGTTTTACTATCTGGTGGTGAGTGTTTACGGTTGGTTTCACTGGATGGGACAACGTAAAAATGGGGTTTTGGTGAAGACAGATTTGCCTACCGTTTCCATTGTAAAAATGCAATGGATTGTTTATTTGTTAGCAATTGGTATTTTAATCATATTCATTTATATTGCATTGATTTTCCTACCCGGTATGCTTGATTTGCCACCCTCTGATCTGCCTCTTGGTGATGCTTTTACAACTGCAGCAAGTATTGTGGCAACCTGGATGCTGGCACGAAAGTTTCTGGAAAATTGGTTGATATGGATTGTGGTCAATGCATTTTCTCTTGGCATGTATGCCTACAAGGGTTTGTACATTACAGTTTTTCTATTTGTTATCTATACTGCAATGTCGGTAGTTGGGTATTATAGGTGGAAGCGGCACATGCTGCATAACGCCACCGTAAACGTTTAACATTGCGGATGATTTCAATTGTAGTATCAGGACCAGAGTCTACAGGTAAGTCCACCTTGACTCGAGCATTGGCCAATGCCTTCCGCTGTGTGGGAGTAAATGAGTACGCTCGGGATTATATTTCCCGCTTACGGCGACCCTATGCAGCAAGTGATGTAGAAACAATTGCCAACCGGCAATTGGCAGTGTTTCGGATGATGATGAAAAATGAGCCAATGGTCATTTTCGATACTTTTTTAATCATAACAAAAGTTTGGTTTCAGGAGGTGTTTGGATATTGCCCCATCTGGTTGCATGATGCCATCCGCAACAATAAACCTTCCCTGGTATTGCTATGTTTTCCCGATATTGCGTGGGAGCCGGATCCACTTCGCGAAAATGGCGATAGGCGTGACTATTTATTTGATTGTTACAAAAGTGAACTCAATCGTTATAGGATTGAATGGCGGGAAGTGTCAGGGGTGGGCGAATGCCGCATCCAGAATGCCATCTTACATATAGAAGACTTTTTAAAATAAGAATTATGACAAACCTTGAGTATCCTAAGGAGCTACGAAAGAGTATAGAATCTCTCTCCAATGAGGAGTCGTATCGCTCTGTGTGTCATCGGCATTATCCTGACCAGCCAATGCCATCTATTCATGTTCTGGAGGAGATTGTCAGTCTTGCCAGGGAGATCATCTTTCCCGGATACTTTGGAAACTCGCCAACAAGGCCAGGCAGCGTTCAGTACTACATAGGTGTAAATGTTGAGATGCTCTACGAAAAGTTGCGTCAGCAGATATTTGCCGGATTATGCTTTGGCTGTGACGATGCCGAGCAGTTCAAAATTGAGGACGCCAAACAGAGGGCTTCGCAACTGGCAGTTAGTTTTATCAATCAATTGCCTGAATTACGATATCTGCTGTCGACCGACGTAGAGGCAGCTTTTCTGGGCGACCCGGCAGCTCACAGCCGTGCAGAAGTTATATTTTGTTATCCTGCCATTAAGGCCATCACAAATTACCGCGTAGCCCATGCATTGTTAGAGCTCAATGTTCCGCTAATACCACGCATTATTTCTGAAATGGCCCATTCCGAAACCGGAATTGACATACATCCAAGGGCAAAGATTGGTCACAGCTTCACCATTGACCATGGCACCGGTGTGGTTATTGGTGCCACTTCTATTATAGGAAGCAATGTGAAGATTTTTCAGGGCGTAACATTGGGTGCAAAGAGCTTTCCGCTCGATGAGCATGGTAATCCCATTAAAGGCATCCCAAGACACCCAATTGTTGAGGATAACGTTATAATTTACTCTCAGGCAACTATTCTGGGACGCATTACCATAGGAGCAAACTCTGTGATAGGTGGTAACGTATGGATAACATCAGATGTGCCGCCAAACAGTAAAGTGGTGCAGGGAAAATTTCGTGCAACAGGTTTTATTGGTGGAGATGGAATTTAGTAACTTATAATAAAATTATTTTGTTTGCAGAGGATGGAATGCTTTAGAAACAACTGAATAATGAGGACTTTTATCCTAAAAAGATGTAAGTTTACCATTCGTTTTTCTTAATTAACCAAATATTTTACTCTATTTGCAATCCATAAACGTACAATACCTTATAATAATGTACTTTTAGAGAATCGTTGGTGTTGAAATTATGTATCTTTGAGTTAAGAAATGGTAAAATCTGGAATGGGGTTTGATCTTGATAAATGGTATGCGCAGAAAATGCAGGGAGAAGTGATTCTCAAGTATATGGGCGATGTCTCTTCTGATAAAATCACAGAGGCGCTGGAAGGCATTGAATCAAATCTCAATCTTAAAAATGAAATAAATAAAACGCGCAAGAAAGTATACAATGTATTTGTTGAGTGTATCCAAAATTTGTTTCATCACGTAGATGTACCTCCCGTTTCAGCACATGTTGAACTGGTTCCAAAATTTGGAATTATAATACTTGCCCGCGACAATTCCTTTTACAGAATTTCCACTGGAAATTTTGTCAGGTTGGATAAAGTTAATATTATTAAGGATCGAATTGATCAGGTAAATTCCCTCTCTGATGAAGAGGTGAAAATGCTCTACAGAGAGATTCTTGGTAATGAGGGGATTACAAGCAAAGGAGGAGGAGGGCTTGGAATGCTCGACATTGTTCGAAAAACTGGAAATAAACTAGAATACGCACTCTATCCTTTTGATGATGAGTACGTGTTTTTCTCACTTGATGTCTATATTAGTTAAATTATACTGGTATTACCAACATGGAAACAATTATTCGCGAAGGGAGTCCAAAGACTCCATATGTAAGATTAGATGGTGAAAAAGGATTGATTGAAATCAAAGGTCGCTCCATTCCTGAAAATTCAGTGGAGTTTTACAAACCTTTGATTGATTGGTTGGATAAGTATGGCACCACCCCATTGGAATCTACTGATGTAAATGTACAGTTAGAATATTTCAATACCAGTTCATCTAAATGCATTCTGGATATTTTTAAAAAACTTGAATTGATTTATAAGAAGGGCAGTAAAGTGCAGATTAATTGGTACTACGAGGAAGATGATGAGGATATGTTTGAAGCCGGGGAGGATTACCAGTCGATTATTAATATTCCATTTTCGATGATAGAGATGGAGGAGTAGCAGTAGGTTGGATAATTTTTTACACAGAATATATTGAAGCAGGAATCCAATCCGTCACATTTCGGAGGTTCCTGCTTTTTATTTTTTATTTTTCTGTCGGAAATAATGATTCTATATGCTTCCGCTTGAAACGGTAGCCAAGCTTGAAGGAGCGCTGGAACACCCCGGCATAAAGAAAGACAAACAGAATAATGTTTAACGCCCATATCACCCCCAAATTAACATAGTAGGTATCTACTGTTAGGCCTGCTATCTTTTTTACCGGTGAAAGAAAATGTGCCTTGATAAAAGGATGCCCAGGATCAGTGAATATTGGGTCAAATTTTTGAATTAACTCATCATCAAGTTGTATTACTCGATTGGCAAAGATGTCGTTCGTTCTTTTTACAAAACGCTCAAGGTTCTCATTGTGATGGCTGTTTCGCAGTTCGATGAGATACTCTTCTCCGTGTGACGAAATTATCTCTCTCCGTCTGTTTTCCATGGCGTCATCGGCCCGGTTGTACAAACCTATATAAAATGATTTGGTGTGCTCCAGATGGCTTTGAAGCGCTTTATGAACTGATTCGTTAAATAGCGAAAGAGTCAAACTGTCAACCGCTTCAAAACCACTATCCGACATGTTGAGCTTGTTGTGCTTATTTACTTCATTTCTTATAAGTCGAAGGATGGCCTCACGATCAATTTCAGAGGCTTTTTCGTAACGGTTCAGTTGGTTGGTTAATTCTGGCACCCAAAAATCCTTTCGGTAGGTCGCCTGACTCTTTAACTTGTCGTATATAAAGAAGTTCTTCTGATACTCATTGTTTTTAAACTGATTCACGGCGAGCCCTTCAAACGCCCAGCGTGCTGTTATGAGTTCCCCATACCACGGTATATTTTTGCTCGACGAGAGGTTGGGATTTAACTGATCGTAACTCACAAAAACACCACTAAGTATTAACTGTGGTATTATCAGGAATGGTATAAGGATGTAAATGTTGACGGTTTTTTTGAATGAGTCTGAGATATTTAAACCCAGCAGATTGGCAAAAACAGAGGCGGAAAATAGCATCATCCAGTAGGCCATTCCCATCCCTTTTATCTCCAGAATGGCATTGCCTACCAATACCAACAGGCCAGTTTGAATGGCTGATAAAACTCCCAGAATCACCACTTTTGAGACGAGGTAACTTAGCCGCGACAAATTTAGAAATGACTCACGCTTTAATATTTTTTTATCGGAAATAATCTCTTCGGCACTTACCGAGAGTCCTATAAAAATGGCTATGATTACGGCAATGATAATATAAACCGTAAGATTGGGATTCTGAACAAACTTATATCCATTTGAAGCGTTTGTGCCTACTTCGAAGTAGAGAATGAGCGATGCAAGGATAAATGCCAGAAGTGGTGACTCCAAAAGATTGATAACCAAATATTGTCTGTTTGCAAGTTTTGACATCACATCACGGGTCATAAATATCCAGAACTGTTTTATCCGGTTAGGCGTTTTAAATGTGATATCTGGCAATTCGGCAGATTGGGCTTGACTTTTATCTATTTGTTGCGTTTGGCCCGCTATGTGAAATTTATTATACCACTCCTCCGAAGTGATGCGCCTGGTGTCAGTTGGTGAACCATATTCGTCAAGAACCTGGCTGTTTATGATTGTTAAAATCTGCTCGGGACTCACATTGCCGCAATGTGGGCACTCGTTTTCGTCCCGATTCACATGGTTGATGCAATCTTTGAAATAGTTAATCGAACCTACTGTATCGCCATCGTAAATGAGATATCCTCCAGCATCAAGCACCAAAAGCTGATTAAACATCTTAAATATATCAGATGAAGGCTGGTGAATTACCACATATATCAATTTTCCCTTTTGAGCCAATTCTTTCAGCAAGTCCATGATATTTTCCGAATCTCTTGATGAAAGACCGGATGTAGGCTCATCCATAAACATTACCGATGGCTCACGAATTAGCTCAAGGGCTATGTTGAGACGTTTGCGTTGTCCGCCACTGATTTTTTTATTTAGCGGACTTCCTACTTTCATGTTTCGGATATCGTAAAGTCCCAGAGATTTGAGCAGTGCCAATACTTTTCTGCGTATCCCGGGTTGGCTCAAGTGGTCAAAGCAGAGGCGTGCATTGTAATAGAGGTTTTGATATACCGTCAGGTCTTCCATTAAAAGGTCGTCCTGAGATACATAGCCTATAAGACCCTTAACCTTGTGCGCCTCATCATGTATATTTACATTGTTGATGGTAACACTGCCCGATTGCGGATTGAGAATTCCGGTAAGTAAATTAATTAGCGTTGTTTTTCCAGCTCCGGAATCACCCATAATACCCACCAGACTTCCTGAATTTGAACGGAAACTCATCGGGTGTAATCCTGTTTCGCTTCCGGCGTATTTAAACGCGATTTTTGAAGCTTCAAATACGAATGGCTTTTTTTGTTTGCTCTGATAGAAGTGGGATGCCACCTCGGTGTAGGTGATTGGGGTGATGCGTTTGTGCCTGAGCGAACTGCCCGGGCGCATGAAATATATACGTGCTGGTTGAACCACCTGCCCGTTAAGGGTCATCTCTGTGCCACGCTTTGATTTGATAAGCAATAAGCTGGCTGAGTGGATGTTCAGAATCCGTAGTTCATTGTTTAAATGTTCCCTGTAAAGAAAGCCTTCTTTGTCAATATTTTCAGGGTTTCCACTAATAAAGAGCAGATTGTGTCCAGGTGCTTTACTTTGAAAATCGTCAGTTATAAAAGCGTATAATTCTATATATTCATCTGCTTTTATATTGAAAGTTTCTGCAATGGTGTTGGCAAACTCCAGCTCAATTGCAGAGATGTTTCCATGCCCGGAATTTAGAAACTCGAGTAGCTGAATTAAAACAATGAGCTTTTGGTAATATGTAAGTTCCTCGTTAATCTTGGTGGCAATCCTCAGGACCCGAACTGAGCTGGCTGCATATCTTTTCTTTATTCGCTCAGTATCACGCAGTTTTTGTGTTTGTTCATTTTTGTAGGTATCAAAAAGAGCCAGATATTCATCTACCAGTTTTTGATTTAGCTGTTGGGAGAGGTAATTTCTTACGATGTTTCGACCTTCCTCCGAATCCTGCTCAGGGGAAGAGAGTAAAGCAAACAATTGCATCAAGGCTTTCAAAATTCCTTCACTCATTGTCTAAACAGATTTACCCGGTGGAGATTGATGCTTATCTATGTGTTTCTAGGGACGTTTATCGCTATTTGTGAATCCAATCAGAAGCATTGCCATACCCGATTGTGCCACATCGGTATTCAAACGGGCTTCGATAATGCACTCCATCGAACCTTCCATTTTGAAATCCCACAAGGCCGGATTGTTGTAATCTTTGCTATTGAAGAGTTTATTGCGATTGGTATCAAGAAGTGTAAACTCGATAAGTCCCGGATCAAATGAACACAACACTATTCGGTATGTATTGCCATGATAGAACGTGGTTCTGAACTCCGCAACTTCATCTCCGGTTAAAAATGCCTTCATCGATCTATCACCGGTAATGAAAGGACTCCTGATGTTTATCAGGCAGTTTTTTACAAGTTCTTCTTCCTGAGAGTTTATGCCGGTTGGAAGGATAAAAGTCAGTGCCAACAGGGTCAGTATAAAAACTGTTTTTTTCTTCATCGTTATTAGTTTTTTATCCTAATTTCTCAAAGTTATTCAAAACCTATCATAATATAAATAGATGATTGCGCTTTTTTTCGTTATTCTGTAAAAAATGGTGTTATGTCAATCTAAAATGATTAAGAGCCTTTGTGAAAAATCAGGAACAATATGGGTATTAATAGTCCAGCTAACGAAAGCAATGCGCCCCGATAGCTAATGCCGTTCTTTCCCTTGATAATAAAAAGTCCGGTTATCGATATCACTATGAGAGCTACTGCAAAAATATCGGAAAACCATTTCCACCAGCTGCCCGGATTATAATGCAGATAATTCACATGATAGAATAGTGGACGCTTGCGAATGCTCTCGAATATGAAGGATTCAGTGGTGAAGTTGAGCGTGATGGATGCATCACCTGTAAGGAATATTCTTATTTGGTCAGGAGAAGGTCTGAAGTGGCTTTTGTAGCGATTGTTGAGTTGTTGACGCTCGAGGAACTCAACAATGGCCTTTCTATCACCTGATTTCAGCTCATTGTCACTAAAAAGTGACTGCTCTTCATGGGTTATAATATAGTTGGGGTTCCAGTCGTTGCGGTGATTAATTGCAATTCCTGACAGGGCATAAACGATGGTAATGCCAGCAAAAAAATATCCCAAATCACGATGTATTGATCTATTCCACTTTCGCCAATTGGTTTTCATATCCAGGGTTAGAAAAAACCGGAATCTGAAATTCAGATTCCGGTGATTTATGTGCTCGTTTGTCTATATAATCACTTTGTATTCACTACACTCCATTTGCAGATTCGCCGTTTTGCTATCGTTTACACAGCTGTGTCCTTCAGCATGTTCATGATCGTGTTCATGTGCGTGGTTGGTGCCTACAATTACACCAAACACTTCAACTTGCGAACCTTCAAGTTGCAAACCAAAAGAACTGATAGACTCTCCTGCAGTAATCAGCAGCACATTCTCTTCATCGGTTCCCTGAAGAAACATCTTTTTTCCGCCATTTCGGCAGGTGTGGATGCACAAACCTTCCAGAAGTATTTCTTTGCCAATAAAGGCATCCGGGTTTGAAAACACATCATCTACGGATACGGAGCGGGCTTTAATTGCGTGATTACTGCAACATGGCTTTGCTGCTTCATTGCTCGAGGTGGGTCTCTTTTGGTTGCAAGCTGCGAAGCTTATCAATGCCAGGGTTAAAATAATTAATTGTTTCATCTCTTCTCGTAAGTTTAAGTTTTGTGGATGCAATTTAGTTTTTTGTTGCATGGTTTCAAAATAACCTCATACATCTCTGGTTGTTTCAAGAAAGAAACTGTATGCTGCAATTTTGTCGCTCAATGTTTTGGTGTTTTGTGTCAAAATGGCGCTAAATTGGATGTGGCAACGGATTTGTTGGTTCACTGTCTAAACCAATTATTTTAAATCATGAACTTGAATCAATTTACCATAAAAGCACAAGAGGCTGTTCAACAAGCCTTTCAGGTAGCCCAGGGATTTAACCATCAGGCTATTGAAACCGGCCATTTACTAAAAGGAGTAATTCAGACTGAAGAGGGGCTAACGCGTTTTATATTCAGCAAACTTGGAATTGGCAATGTGATGCCAATTCTCGACAAAATAGTAGAGTCATATCCAAAAGTCTCGGGAGGTGAACCATATTTGGGGCGTGGCGCTTCAGATGCGCTTCAAAAGGCGCTTAATAAAGCGCGTGAAATGGATGATAGGTTTGCATCTATCGAACATATTCTGATTGGACTTTTATCTGGCAATGATGCCGTTGGAAAAATGCTTAAAGATGCAGGTGCTACCGAAAGTGCCATGACACAGGCTGTGACGGAATTGCGCAAGGGCAGTAAGGTGGAAAGTCAGACTGCTGAAGATACATACAATGCATTGGGTAGGTTTGCCATCAATTTGAACGAACAAGCACGGCTGGGAAAGCTTGACCCCGTAATTGGACGTGATGAGGAAATCCGACGCATTTTACAAATTCTAAGCCGCCGTACAAAGAATAATCCGGTTCTTATTGGTGAACCCGGAGTGGGTAAAACAGCCATAGCAGAAGGGCTGGCTCATCGAATTATAAATGGCGATGTACCCGACAACCTGAAAAGTAAGCAAATCTATTCGCTTGACATGGGCGCATTAATAGCCGGTGCAAAGTATAAAGGCGAGTTTGAGGAGCGCTTAAAGTCCGTTGTTAAGGAGGTTATTTCGAGCAATGGCGAGATTGTCCTTTTCATTGATGAGATTCATACCCTGGTTGGAGCAGGAAAAGGCGAAGGAGCCATGGATGCTGCAAATATATTGAAACCCGCACTCGCTCGCGGAGAGTTAAGAGCCATTGGCGCCACAACGCTAAATGAGTATCAGAAGTATTTTGAAAAAGATAAAGCTCTGGAGCGCCGGTTTCAGATTGTATTAGTAGATGAACCGGATGTGCTCTCCTCTGTTTCAATACTTCGTGGACTCAAGGAGCGTTACGAATCGCACCACAAGGTTCGTATTAGAGATGAGGCTATTATTGCAGCCGTTGAACTCTCAAAACGTTACATTTCTGACAGATTTCTGCCCGACAAAGCCATTGATTTGATTGATGAGGCGGCATCCAAACTGCGTTTGGAAATGAACTCTGTTCCCGAAGAGATAGATGAAATTGAACGCCGAATAAAACAGTTGGAGATTGAACGTGAGGCTATTAAGCGCGAAGGAGATAAAAACAAGTTGGAGCAACTTAGTAGGGAGATTGCTGATTTGAAAGAGTCTCGTTCTGTATTACGAAGTAAATGGGAGGAGGAGCGTGGCATTATTGATGAAATACAAAAACAGAAAACTGCTATCGAGAATTATAAGTTTGAAGCCGATAAAGCTGAACGCGAGGGTTTATATGATAAAGTAGCCGAATTGCGGTATGGTCGCATAAAAGATGCTGAACTTACTATTGACAGACTAAAATCTTCACTTATGGAGAAGCAGTCCGATTCTGCCATGATTAAGGAGGAAGTGGATGCGGAGGATGTGGCACAGGTTGTGAGCCGATGGACGGGGATACCTGTTAGCAAGATGCTTAGGAGTGAGAGGCAGAAGCTCTTGACAATAGAAGCTGAGCTACACAAGAGAGTCGTCGGTCAGGATGAAGCCATATCTGCGGTAGCAAATGCCGTTAGACGAAGTCGGGCCGGTTTACAAGATGCGCGCAGACCAATTGGGTCATTTATCTTTCTTGGAACAACGGGAGTTGGTAAAACAGAACTTGCAAAGGCTCTTGCGGGCTTTTTGTTCGATGACGACAATCTCATGACGCGCATCGACATGTCTGAATATCAGGAGCGACACTCTGTTTCGCGATTGGTAGGTGCACCCCCGGGATATGTTGGTTATGACGAAGGCGGACAGTTGACCGAAGCTGTAAGGCGAAAACCCTACTCTGTTGTTTTACTTGACGAAATTGAAAAAGCACATCCAGATGTGTTTAATATTTTACTTCAGGTTTTGGATGATGGACGGCTTACAGACAATAAGGGGCGCGTGGTGGACTTTAAAAATACCATCGTTATTATGACATCAAACCTTGGTTCACATCTGCTTCAGCAAGGTATCGAAGGTGAAGGTGATTTTGATGCCCATGTAAGTGACGATGCCAGAAATAAGGTGATGGAGTTGCTTCGTCAGACCATTCGACCGGAGTTTCTTAACCGGGTGGATGAAATTATACTATTTACGCCGCTTAATAAGCAGCAGGTTAAAGAGATAGTGAAAATGCAGTTTGAGCAGGTGGCTGTTATGTTGCGTGCGCAAGGGATTCACATATCGCTAACAGAAATGGCCCTGGATTATCTGGTTAGAACCGGTTTTGACCCGATGTACGGCGCTCGACCCATACGGCGCACCATTCAGCGAAATCTTCTCAATCACTTATCTCAAGTGATTCTTGCTGAGCAGATTACTTCTGGAAAGGCTATTGAGGTGGATGTAGAGAACGATGCTATCATATTCAGAAACAGATGAATTTTACCAATAGTTTGCTCATAATTGGGCAAACTATTAAAAAAAATTGACACCGCGGACTGATTGGCTTAATTTTGGGAATCGAAAAAGTGAATATAAACCCAAAGCTGTTGCCATGAGTAAGATATTATTCGTTGCTGTATCTGTCGTATTCTCAATTTACCTTTCTTGCGGATGCGCTGAACGTCAGGATACCATGCAAAAGGATGTAAATCGCATCATCGGAAAGATTATTGAGGCCAATGAGTTGGCAAACCAGATTGATTATACTGATTTAAACAATTCTACCGTACAGTTACAGAAACTTGAATGGTTATCAGGTGAAATTCAGGATTGGGACTCGCAAATGAAGAAAAAATACCCATCAAAAGAGGAGCAGGAGAAGATAAGTGCTCTTCTTATTAAAACAATTGCTGATAATGGCATGGGGTTGCCAAAGTAATCAAACTATTGTGCTTATAAAAGTTAAAGCCATCGGAGTATTTGAGTTCCAATGGCTTTACTTTATTGTTTATCACAGAGTGTGAAAATCAAATACTTTATCGAGCTTCATCAGTGTGAGCAATCCCATCACATCCTTGTTCACGTTTTGAAGCTGGAATAAACCATTATTTTGACGGGCAGTTTTTAGTGCCGAAATGAGCACACCAATGCCTGTACTATCGATGAAACGGATGTTTTCAAGATTCAGAACCAGCTTGTAGTTATTCTTTACCAGCACATCAGTCAATTCATCTTTCACAAGCGGCGCAACGGAAGCATTAAGCCGATCGGTTCCTTCGAGCATGCCTACTTGCAAGTTGTTTTTGGTCTCTGTCTTTAACATAGATTATTTCTTTTCTAAAACGCTTTTTAATTCATTACATGCAATGGCGCAGGTGCTGTTGAACTTTTCTATAATCGAAAGCATTAAATTCTCCGACACATTTGCTTTTATCCATTCCTGTTTTTCGTTTGGATAGCTATTGAGATTCTGACTTAAATTATTCAATTCACTAAGCTCCTTTTCACCCAAATTTTGTTGGTCGCGAAGAAAATCAATACGCTTCCATTTGGCCATCAATTCCAAATTCTTTAATTCGATATTGCCAAGATCATTCATTCCCATCGAGATTACTGATGACTTGGCCTTATGTGCCAAAGCTGCCAACTCTTTCCACGCTTTATTATTGAAACAGTCTGTAAAACCATCTGTAAATTCCGGCATTTGCTCAAGAAAAATGACTATCAACTCCTTGATGATGCTGTCATCTCCATCTGCAATGCTCTCGAGATACGTTAGGTCTACTACACTGAATTGCTCTGACATGATGGTATTATATCGTTAAAACTATAATAAATGCAAATCTAATATATTAGTTTAAAATCCGAAATATATTAAGAAATAGTTTAATATGATATTTTGTTCATTTTAATTACATTGTTTTTTAAACCTTGGTTCAATATTATTACAAATATCAGTTAATGATGTGTCAAAATCCATTATTTTTACAATAAACACAAACGAATCTGATTGTATTTCTCAAAAATCTGAAATTCCGTATTTCTTCACGCTTCGATTTTGACAATATTTTGAGTCTACATTTTTTATTCAATGGATAATACTTTTAATATGAAAAAGACTGTACTGTATGATGTACATCTGGCTCTGGGAGCTAAAATGATTTCTTTTGCAGGTTATGATATGCCCGTTGAGTACACAGGTATTAATTCGGAACACATGGCAGTGCGCAATGCAGCAGGTATATTTGACGTATCACACATGGGTGAATTTTGGGTTAAAGGGCCAAAGGCGCTTGAGTTTCTTCAAAAAGTTACTTCCAATGATGTGAATAGACTGAAACCGGGGCAGGCGCAATACTCTTGTTTTCCCAACGGCAAAGGCGGCGTAGTAGATGATTTGCTGGTTTATCATTATTCGAATGAGAAATATATGCTGGTGGTAAATTCAGCAAACATAGATAAAGACTGGAACTGGTGTCAATTGCAAAATACCATGGGCGCCGAAATCGAAAATGCAAGCGATAACATTTCACTAATTGCAGTGCAGGGACCCAAATCGGCATCAATACTTCAAAAGCTTACTTCTGTTAATCTTACCGATATTCCTTTTTATTCGTTTATTACCGGAAATTTTGCTGGTGTGGATAATGTAATTATCTCAAATACCGGATATACAGGTTCGGGTGGGTTTGAACTGTTCATGTATAACGAAGAGGCCGTTAAAATTTGGAACGCCATACTTGAGGCTGGAGGCAACGAAGGAATTATGCCTGCAGGATTGGGTGCCAGGGACACATTAAGACTGGAAATGGGGTATTGTTTATACGGAAATGACATGGATGACAATACCTCCCCTTTGGAAGCCGGTTTGGGCTGGATAACCAAATTTGTTGACAACAAACCATTTATCGACAGAGATTTTCTGGAGAATCAGAAAGCAGAAGGTATAGCCCGCCGGTTAACAGGCATTGTAATGGAAGAGAAGGGTATACCACGCAACAGCTATTCCATTGTGGATGAGAATGGTAGTTTAATTGGACGGGTTACTTCAGGAACCATGTCGCCGGTGCTTAAGCAGGGAATTGGCTTGGGTTATATAAATAAGGAATTTGCTGTTGACGGAAAGCCTGTTTTTATTGTTATCCGCAACAAGCAATTGAAAGCAAGAGTTAAACGTCCTCCCTTTATCTAATGTTAAAGTTTTGTCCGTCACCGCCTGTTTTTGTTTCAAATTATAATCAGATATATTCATTTTTCTTTTAATTTTGCGGCGATAAATAGGTGTTACTTTTGGTTTTGTTCAAACAACTGTTTGTTAATATGTTTATTAGGCCATATTGCCCTGTTGAAAAAAACTGAAAAAAATCATTGTAGGCAATCTCTGATACGCATTAATAATTGTAACTTTACACTGCGAACAGATGCCTGAGTATCTGTTTATTTTGTTTATTATCAGTAGTATAATTGTATAAACATAAGGATTTGCAGACAATCCTCTCAGGTTCCATGCAAATCATACCATATGAGATAACCTAAAACATTTTTAATCCCATGAAGAAGCACAATTTTTCGGCCGGGCCATCAATTCTTCCCGAATTTACTATTAAAAAAACTGCGGAAGCAGTTCTGGACTTTGCAGGAACCGGCTTGTCGGTAATGGAAGTATCGCATCGCGACAAGGAGTTTATGGCTGTAATGGCTCAGGCAAACGCTTTAGTTAAAGAGTTGCTCGAGGTTCCATCAGGTTATGAAGTGTTGTTTTTGGGAGGTGGTGCCAGTATGCAGTTTTGCATGGTACCTTATAACTTTTTAAACAAAAAGGCTGCCTACCTTAATACTGGTACCTGGGCGTCCAAAGCGTTGAAAGAGGCGAAATTCTTTGGAGAGGTGGTTGAAGTGGCTTCTTCAAAAGATGAGAACTTTTGCTACATCCCAAAAAACTACGAGATTCCATCTGATGCCGATTATTTCCACATTACAACCAATAATACGATTTTTGGAACAGAGATTCGTACCGATTTGGATGTGAATGTACCATTGATTGCCGATATGTCATCCGATATTTTTTCGCGCCCAGTTGATGTGTCCAAATATGCACTTATTTATGGTGGTGCTCAAAAAAATCTTGCGCCTGCGGGAGTTGCATTCGTAATCGTGAAAGAAGATGCCCTTGGTAAAGTGGATCGTCCAATCCCAACCATGCTCAATTACCGCACGCACATGGAAAATGAATCGATGTTTAATACACCACCCGTACTTCCAATTTTCTCGGCTTTGCAAACTCTGATATGGTTGAAGGAGCAGGGCGGAGTGAAGGAGATGGAAAAGCGCAACATTAGAAAAGCTGATATTCTATATTCTGAAATTGAACGCAATAAACTGTTTAAAACCACAGTTAAGAATGTGGAAGATCGTTCATTGATGAACATCTGTTTTGTTATGAATGAAGAGTACAAAGAGCTTGAAAATGAGTTTAAAAACTTTGCCATTGCCAACGGTATGGTAGGTATTAAAGGGCACCGCTCTGTAGGTGGTTTCCGTGCTTCTACCTACAATGCCTTGCCCGAAGAGAGTGTTAAAGCTCTTGTTGCTGCTATGCAGGAGTTCGAAAGAAAATACTAGAAAAAAGCCGCCTAATTTTATAGATACATGAAAAAAATATTGGTTGCCACAGAAAAGCCTTTTTCAAAAATCGCGGTTGATCAGATACGCGAAATTGTTGAAGCAGCAGGATTCAAAATGGAGCTTCTTGAGAAGTATACATCTGAATCGCAGCTTCTGGATGCTGTTGCCGATGTGGATGCGATGATTGTTCGTTCAGATATTGTCAACAAAAATGTGCTTGAGGCTGCTAAAAACCTAAAAATTGTAGTACGCGCCGGTGCCGGTTATGACAATCTGGATCTTGATGGTTGCACCGCACACAACGTGGTGGCCATGAACACGCCGGGACAAAACTCCAATGCCGTTGCCGAACTGGTTTTTGGGATGATGATATTTGGTATCCGGAAGCAGTTTAATGGCGCTACAGGTGCTGAGTTACGCGGAAAATCTATCGGAATTCATGCTTACGGTAACGTTGGCTATTATGTTGGTAAAATAGCCCATGGTTTTGGCATGAAGGTTTATGCTTACGATCCTTATGTGAGTGCAGACAGAATGAAATCTCATGGCGTTGAACCTCTGCCGTCGGTTGAGGATCTTTATCGTACCTGTGAGTTTATTTCATTGCACATTCCGGCTACTGAAAACACTAAGAAGTCCATCAACAAAGCGTTGTTGTCATTGATGCCCAAAGGTGCAGTTCTGGTGAATACTGCGCGTAAAGAGGTAATAAATGAGGAGGAGCTTGTGGAGTTGATGGCCGAACGTAACGACTTTATCTATCTGTCGGACATTATTCCATCCAATGCAGACGTTTTCAAGGAAAAGTTTCCAGGACGATATTTCTTTACTCCTAAAAAGATGGGTGCACAAACCGAAGAGGCAAACGTAAATGCCGGAGTTGCCGCAGCACGTCAAATTGTGAGTTATCTGAATTTGGGTGACGAAACGTTTAGGGTAAACCGCTAATATTTTGTCCTGAAAACTGTTATCTGCCGATATCAGTTATAAAATAGCCGTAAGGTGCACAAACAAATGACATTTTTTCATCATTTGTTTGGGAACCTTACGGTTTTCTATTAATTTGGGGTAGATATGCGTGCTACTAAACCAAATAATATAACGAATAGATGGCTATTGTAAAACCGTTTAAAGGCATTCGTCCACCCAAGGATATTGCCAGAGATTTGTCATGTCTGCCTTATGATGTCATGAATGCCGAAGAAGCTGCACAAATGGCTGCCGGCAAGGCGTATTCACTGCTTCATATCACACGCTCCGAAATAGACTGCAGACACGGCGTGGATGTTCACTCTGAGGAGGTTTATCAAAAATCTGTGGAGAACTTTAAGCGCTTTCAGCAAAATGGATGGCTTATTAAGGACGAACAGCCACACTTTTATATTTATGCTCAAACCATGAATGGCCGCACGCAATATGGCATTGTTGGCTGTGCTGCCTGTAGCGATTATTTTGATGGGGTAATACGAAAGCATGAGCTTACCCGACCTGATAAAGAGGAAGATCGCATGATACATATCCGGGTTAATAATGCCAATCTTGAACCTGTGTTTTTCAGCTATAAGCCGGTACCTGAAATTGATGACATTGTAGCTGGCATTGTAGGCAATCAAGCGCCTGAATATGATTTTGTGAGTGAAGATGGATTTGGCCATAAGTTTTGGGTAATTTGGGAGTCCGATATTAACCTGCGTATTGAATCGTTGTTTGCAACCAAAGTGCCACATACCTATGTGGCTGATGGACATCATAGGACAGCAGCTGCCGCAAGGGTTGGACAAGAAAGAGCTCATGCCAACTCCAGCCACAGCGGACAGGAAGAGTATAACTTTTTTATGGCCGTACATTTCTCCGAAAATCAGCTGGCTATTATTGATTACAACCGGGTAGTTAAAGATTTACACGGGTTGTCAGAGTCTGATTTTTTGATTGCACTTGGACGTAGTTTTGAGGTTACTCTCATTGGTTCGCATGTTTTTAAACCGTCAACTCTTCATGAATTCGGCATGTATCTGGGCGGTAAATGGTATAAACTTGAAGCACGTAAAGGCACTTACAACGATGCCGACCCAATTGGTGTTCTGGATGTTACCATTCTATCTAAACACGTTCTTGATAAGATATTAGGTATTACAGACCTGCGTACATCTAAGCGCATTGATTTTGTTGGTGGCATTCGGGGATTGGAAGAGTTGCAAAAGCGGGTAGACTCAGGGGAAATGAGCGTTGCATTTGCGCTTTATCCCGTTTCAATGAAACAATTAACAGATATTGCCGATACCGGTAACATCATGCCACCAAAAACCACATGGTTTGAGCCTAAACTAAGGTCTGGCCTGGTAATTCACGATTTGGAGTAGCTTTATTAAAGCATGCAGAAACGTTTCAGGTTCAATTTTTTTAGAAACTGCTTAAAAACCGCTCGACACTAATATCCGCGTCACGCGGTTTTTTCGCATATTTCGGCTTAAATGGCTACCTTTGCAATTGGTAACTTATCATTTTAATCATGTCAATTGAAGAGAATCTTTTAAGGATTAAATCAACGATTCCTGCAAATGTAAGTTTAATTGCTGTTTCAAAAACCCATCCTGCCGATGTGGTAATGGAAGCTTACAACGCTGGCCAGCGCGTTTTTGGTGAGAATAAAGTTCAGGAGCTCGTGGGCAAAGCATCTGAAATGCCTGACGACATAGAATGGCACATGATTGGCCATCTGCAATCCAACAAAGTAAAATACATCGCACCTTTTGTTTCTCTTATCCACGGGGTAGATTCTTTTAAACTACTCAAAGTGATTGATAAAGAGGCTGCTAAAAATAACCGCATTATTCCCTGTTTGCTACAAGTACACATTGCTTCTGAAGAGACAAAATTCGGCTTCTCACCTGAGGAGTTGAAACTGGCGCTTCAGACTGGAGAGCACCATCAATATAAGAATGTTGACATACGAGGCTTGATGGGAATGGCTACTTTTACCGAAGATGAGTCGGTTATTCGCTCGGAGTTCAAAATGTTGAAACTACTCTTTAATGAGTTGAAGGATAGTTACTTTAAGGATGCAGTTAGTTTCCGGGAAGTGAGCATGGGCATGTCTGATGATTACCAAATTGCGATTGAAGAAGGAACTACTATGGTACGCGTTGGCAGTGCTATTTTTGGTTTACGCCATTATACCTGAGTCGCTACTTAACATTGTGGTTGATGTTTTATATGTATGAAGCATATTCATACGTTGAAAAAATGTTATATTTATGATGATATATTGATTAACCGGCATGGTTCGGTTGCAAGCATCATTACAGAAACATTTCATTTGATAAATTTGTCAGCAAACTATCATAAAAACTTAATATATGGCTAATCTGGAAACCACCTATCTGGGCCTGAAGCTTAAGAACCCCGTTATTGTCGGGAGTTCAGGATTGACAAATAGTGTAGAAAAAATAGTAAAACTACGCGATGCGGGAGCAGGTGCCGTGGTGCTAAAATCCTTGTTTGAAGAACAAATAAATCATGATGTGAATCGGGTGTTGTATACCGGACAGGGACTCGACTACCCCGAAGCAATGGATTATATTACCAGCTATTCGCGAAACAATTCAGTTTCGGAGTATATTCAACTGATAAAAGATGCCAAAGCTGCTGTTGACATTCCTGTAATAGCCAGTATCAACTGCTTTTCTGCCGATGAGTGGATCGATTTTGCCCGTCAGATTGAGAAAGCCGGTGCCGATGCCATTGAGCTTAATCTTTTTGTGGTAAATACGGATAAAAACAGTGACCCATCTGAGTATGAAGAGCTTTACTATCAGATTGCCAAATCAGTTAGCGAAGTAGTAACTATACCGGTATCCATGAAGCTGGGGTTATATTTTTCCAGCCTGGTTGCAGTGGTTAACAAATTATCTGTTTCAGGCGCTAAGGGTGTTGTCCTTTTCAACCGTTTTTACGAGCCTGATATTGATATCAATAATCTAACTCTTACTGCCGCAGAAGTATTTAGTTCGCCAGCAGATATTCGTCGCTCGTTGCGGTGGGTTGCTATTGTAAGCGACAAGATTAAGAATTTGGATGTGGCTGCTTCAACAGGGGTACACGATGGGGATGCTGTCATTAAACAGCTTTTGGCAGGCGCAAAAGCGGTACAGGTTTGTTCAGCCGTTTATAAAAATGGGCCTGAAATTGTGACACGGATGCTCAATAAACTTGAATTGTGGATGGATGAGAAGGGCTTTAAGTCGGTGGATGATTTCAGAGGCGCCATGAGTTACAGAAAGATTCAGAACCCTGCTTTGTATGAGCGGGCACAATTTATGAGATACTTTTCAAAATTTGAATAGCGTTTTTGACTATTAAGTTTTGAAACAAAGCGTGATTGGTCTGATTAACCTCGCTTCAACAACCTGAAGTAATTCTAACATGGTTGTGCCAGTCAGACTTAATGCACCAATCTATTTTAATGTAAAGACAGGTTATGACATAAGTTAGCCTGTCTTTATTGTTTTCATTATTTATTCAATATGCTCATTATGAGCAATATGTGATTGTTTTTCGGTGTGTAAGAGCAACGAAAATGTCAAGTCCAATAGACTGCCTATAGGTGCATTGGCGTTTAAAAAATATCATCCAAAAATTAATCTTTTATTATTTTTTCAAGATTTTTGCACCATTATGTTGAGTTCCTGAAATTTAATCTGTAATTTTATTTCCCGTGCATTTTGTTTTTTGCACTCAAGTTGTTGCATTATAGTTGTTTATATTGTGTTTGCAATGTATCTATGTAGCAATTGTAATATTGAACCAAACAAACGTGTCATATATAGAAATTAATTGAAAACAGACTCTGGCATGTTGCCTGTACCCATTAAAGAATAAATCATACACACATGAAAAAAGGTTTTTCCGGCTTGCTTTATATTTTGATAGCTTTTGTAGCGGTCACTTTTTTGTTTAGTTCCTGTACATGCCAAAAGCAAAAGGATCAACAGAGCAAAGAGAAAGAGATTATACGCTCTGTATCAATTGACGATCAGCTACTGGATGACTTTAACAAGTCTAAACTTATCTTCTATTCGCTGCCGTCGCCCCTCGAAACAGCGATGTTGATAAAAAGGGCAGGTGCCACATACGATCCGGAACTTCTTAATAGTATTGGAAATATCTCCCGATACAACACCAACTTAAAGATGGCCTTGAACCTCGGTATTTATAGTGCCGACATGAGTTATTCCAGTCTGTTTGACCAAACCCAGAGTACATTGAATTATATGGGTGCTGCCCGCCAACTGGCTGATCGTCTTGGTGTAATGGAAGCAATCGATGAACATACCATTCGCCGGTTAGAAGAAAATATGAATAACCGCGATGTGGTTATGGATATTATCTCTGAAACATTCATGAATTCAAATGCCTATCTTACTGAACAGGACAGGCCTGCCATTGCTGTTATGGTGCTTGTGGGTGGTTGGATTGAAGGGCTTTATATCGCCACACAATTAACAAATGGCAGTCTTGATAGCAATCCACGGCTTGTGGATAGAATTGTGTATCAGAAATTGTCATTGCAAACAGTGCTTAGTCTCTTAGAATCACATCAGAGCAATCCCGATATAAGCTATCTCATTGATCGTATGCAGGAGTTGAAGGATATCTATGATGAAGTAAAAATTGTTACAACCTCGAACGTTCAGGCCGAAACACACCCTGAGCAAGGCATGACAATACTCAGGTCAGAGGCTGAAACATTTATTACAAAAGAGACGTTTAAAAAACTGGTCACTAAAGTTCAGGAAATCCGTTCGGAATTTGTGTCCTGAAATGTTTAATAATCAGAAATTTGTTTTAGGATGAGGCTTTACCAAGTAAAATGGTATATCTTTTTATTGTTTTTATTTGCACTTACTGTTAACAGTTCAGCGCAATGTATCAGTTTTGCACGTAATATTGCCAAACCCAAACTGGCTCCTTTCGTGCATGATGGTAACTACAATGCTGCGTACATGGAGGAGGGCGAAAGTGCTGAACTCTATAAAACTTTTTTTGAAGGGGAGGAGTATCGGTTAGTTGTTGCAGGTATAGAAAGTCTTCCAAGATTGCGTATCCGACTTCTGGATGATCGCCGGGACGTTGTGTTCGACAATGCCGATCATAATTTTGCTCAGGAGTGGGATTTTACTGCTTACACAACTGGAACTATGATTGTTCAGGTTCGCGTTACGGATGATGGAAATGATAATTATACCGGTGGTTGTGTAGCCATTATGTTTGGCGTTAAAGCATCGGGTCGTCGCAGATAGTTTCTGGTTAATCTTTTTCTACTTCTTTTTGGTGCATATTGCTTATTAAAAGCCGGTTGCGTTTTTGGCTCCGAATATACTATATCCCTTTAGTCCATACAAGTGCTGAAGTCTATGTTCAAAGAAAGCTGTAGGCTCGGCACATCTTGGTAGTTTGTAAAAATGCATCGTTCCTCCGGAACTCTACTACATTTATGGTTTGGCTTTCAACCGGATTAAAATCCGGCCTTATAAAACTATCCGTTCCTCCGGAACTTTTTAAAATATCCTAAAACACTCAAAAAGTGCTTTTGTAGTAACCTTCCGTTGTTATTGCTGATTTCAACTATTTATGCCTGATCTATATAAGGTAGGGTTTTAAGTAGTGACCAGTGTAGGATTCCTTGCACTTTACTAGACCTTCCGGCGTGCCTTCATACACAAGATGCCCACCATTCTCGCCTCCTTCAGGACCTAAATCGATTACGTGATCAGCGCATTTAATCACATCCATATTGTGTTCAACCACAATGATTGAGTGTCCCTTTTCAATGAGAGCATTGAATGCTTTCAACAATTTTTGAATGTCGTGAAAATGCAATCCCGTTGTTGGTTCATCAAAAATGAAGAGGGTAGGGGCATTTTTCTCGAGAGCCAGGAATGAAGCCAGCTTCACCCGT
Organism: Alkaliflexus imshenetskii DSM 15055; assembly: GCF_000517065.1. Taxonomy (GTDB): domain Bacteria; phylum Bacteroidota; class Bacteroidia; order Bacteroidales; family Marinilabiliaceae; genus Alkaliflexus; species Alkaliflexus imshenetskii. Next base: position 3,853,538 of record NZ_KI912105.1, read on the forward strand.
TGACTTTCACCTCCGCTGAGTGTACTTGACGATTGTCCCAGTCTGACATATCCCAAGCCTACATCAGACAGGGGTTGTAACCTTGCAACAATCCGTTTTTCAGTTGTACCATTATATGCCGAAAAAAACTCAATGGCTTCATCAATGGTCATTTCAAGAATGTCATGCACATTTTTTCCATGATATGAAATTTCGAGCACTTCTTGCTTGAATCTCTTGCCTTGACAACTATCGCAGGTCAATACCAAATCGGCCATGAATTGCATTTCTACCTTAATTGAGCCTTCTCCCTGGCACTCATCACATCGACCTCCATCCACGTTAAATGAGAAGTGAGCCGGTTTGAGCCCGTCCATTTGGGCTGCCTTTTGGTCTGACATCAGTTTTCTGACTTCATCCCAGGCTTTGAGGTATGTTGCCGGGTTTGAGCGCGATGATTTACCAATCGGATTTTGGTCGATAAATTCAACATCCTGAATAGATTTTAAATTGCCACGAAGCAAATCAAGCGAACCGGTTTTGTCAGCGAATCCTCCTTTAATCTTCTTTAAAGCAGGATATAGCACCTTTTTTACGAGTGACGATTTCCCGGAACCACTTACTCCTGTAATAACTGTTAGGACATTAAGTGGAAACTTCACTGTAATGTTTTTCAGATTGTTTTCTCTTACACCCAATAGTTCAATGTGCTCCGTGTAACTGCGTCTTGACTTTGGTAATTCAATTTTTCGTGTGCCGGTAAGGTATTGTGTAGTGAGACTGTCGGGAACAGATGTTAGATTGGAAAAGTCACCCTGATAGACCACTTCTCCACCATGCTGACCAGCGCCGGGGCCTATGTCAATTATTTCGTCACATGCCCGAATTATCTCCTCGTCGTGTTCAACCACTACTACTGTATTCCCCAGTTTTTGTAAGTTTTTGAGTACACCAATGAGAAGGTGCGTATCTCTTGAGTGCAATCCAATGCTGGGTTCATCAAGTATATACAGTGAACCCACAAGGCTGCTTCCCAACGATGTGGCAAGGTTGATACGCTGGCTTTCCCCGCCTGAAAGTGTTGAGGACAAGCGGTTCAATGTTAGGTATCCCAATCCAACCTGATTTAAAAAGTTGATACGTGAAGTGATTTCGATAAGCAGTCGTTTTGCTACTCTCTGTTCATGCGCATCGAGTTTAATACTGTTAAATAAGGTTGATAGTAATTCAACCGGCATGTTCACCAACTCATAGATGCTCTTGTCAGCTACTTTTACCCATCGGGCCTCTTTTTTTAAACGTGTGCCATCACACTCCGGACAAACTGTCTTGCCACGGTATCGTGCCAACATCACACGGTTTTGTATTTTATAGAGCCTCTCTTCCAGGTGATTAAAAAATTCATTCAATCCATGGAAATAGCTGTTCCCGTTCCACAGAAGTTTACGTTGTTCCGGTGTAAGTTCATAATAGGGTTTATGTACCGGGAAGTCAAATTTATGTGCACTTCGTATGAGCTTTTCCTTCCATTCACCCATCACATCACCTTTCCAGCATGCAATGGCATCTTCAAAAATTGAGAGATTTTTGTTTGGAATTACAAGGTCTTCATCGATTCCAATCACACTGCCGAAACCCTCGCATCGTGGACAGGCGCCTAGCGGATTGTTGAACGCAAACATGTGCTCGGTTGGCTCTTCAAAGGTTATCCCATCTGCCTCAAATTTGTTTGAGAATACAGATGTGTTGACCGACTGCCCCTCGTATATTTTAACGATGCACTCACCACGTCCTTCATAAAAAGCCGTCTGAACCGAATCTGCAATTCGGGAGGTGTTATCATCATCATCGGGGCTTACACTTACCCTGTCAATTAAAAGATTGATATTGCCGCAATAATCATCTGTTGCCCCCGGGATGGCTAAAAGATCCTCGATGGTTACAAAGTCCCCTTTAAACTCAACTCTGCTAAACCCCTGTTGCAACAATACTTCCAGATGTGTTTTACAATCCCTTCCTTCTGATGCAAATATGGGTGCTAATATGGCAATGCGCGTGTCATTGGCATGGCTGTTTATAAAATCTACTACATCAGTTACATGATGGCGCTTTACTTCTGCTCCGGATATGGGCGAAAAGGTTTTTCCAATTCGGGCATAGAGCAACTTTAGATAATCATAAATCTCGGTTGATGTGCCAACAGTAGAGCGTGGATTACGCGTGTTAACCTTCTGTTCGATTGCAATTGCCGGTGGAATACCCTTAATGTAATCCACTTCGGGTTTGTCAATTCTGCCCAGAAATTGCCTTGCGTATGAACTCAAACTCTCAACATATCTCCTTTGGCCTTCGGCGTAGAGTGTATCAAAGGCAAGAGAGCTCTTACCAGACCCAGAAACACCAGTTATCACCACAAAACGGTTGCGTGGGAGGGAAATAGAGATATTCTTCAGGTTATGTACCCGAGCACCTTTAATGAGAATATGTGAATGTGCGTTTGGAATGGTCGGTTTCACGCTCTTATGATTTTTTATTTGGCGATATTGGCTTCGCAATGTGTAGTAATCTTCGTTGTTGATGCATAAATGCCATCAGTTAACGCTTTTATCTAATACATCGAATTACAAAATCATTAACCCGGCAAAGATACCAAACTATATTGAAAAGTGGCACCATTGAGTTGTTCTATAAATTACGAAGCTCCATTTTAGGAGCAACAAATGCCTCTATTTGACTGATTTTTTGATGTTTTTTATTCTAACGCATAAATTCGCGTATAAAATTTTGGTTTTTTTGACATTTTTTCATTTATTCGCAGTGTAATAATTTAATCACACTGCCTATCGGAACATCTTTACAAGTTTAAAACTTTACAGTAGAAGCATGACAGATTTATTTAACCTGTCGGACGAAGAACTTGTTAGAGATTTCGTATCCGGTAATCAAAAATGTTTTGACGTTTTAATCGATCGTCACAAACAAAAAGTATTCTCCTATATCTTTCTGATGGTTCGAAGAGAAGAACTTGCTGAGGATATCTTTCAGGATGCATTCCTAAAGGTTCATTTTAACATTATGCGTGGCAAGTATGCAGAATCAGGACGTTTTGCTTCCTGGGTAATGCGTATTGCACACAATCTTATCATTGATCACTTCCGCCGTCAGAAGCATTTTCCTATGGTTTACAACGAGGATCATGCAAAGGACATCTTCAATCATACGCAATTTTCTGACGCCAGCATCGAAGAGCAATTGGTACATGATGAGATACTAAAAGATGTGGCCAACCTTGTTGAATTGCTGCCTGACAATCAGAAGGAGGTAGTGAAGATGCGACACTATATGGGATTGAGCTTTAAGGAGATTGCCGATGAAACCAATGTGAGCATTAATACAGCTTTGGGGCGAATGCGATATGCGCTGATTAATTTGCGAAAGATGATGGAAGATAAAAATCTGGTGCTTACAGAAATATAATTTCTGAAAGGTTCTGATTTATCTTCGTTTAATTCTCATTATTCTAAAATCTGGCTTCAGCAGTTTTCATATTTCATCCAATAAGTTAAAACGTCTGGAAGCAGAGAGTGTATCTTGACTTATTTGGCAACTTATGTTGCTTCTTATCAGTAGATAAATCAAGCGATGTTGCAGCAGGGAGAGTTTTATTCGCAACAAAAAAAATACATTTTATAATATATTCCCAAAGATGTCGTTATAAAAATATCACAACTAACGGCAACACGGATGGGGAACTCTACCAGTCAACGATTCTATTTGCTCAACCAAAAGGGGCATATTCTGAGGGAATTAATTCTGCAACTCAGCGATGAGGAGCTGAAAATGTTGTTCCCATCACCATCTCAACGAACAGTAAAGCTTCTGAAGAAAAAGGCTGAACGCATGTCGGTTATGCGTTTATCGCGAAATTAGTGAGATCAACTATTTATAAAAGTTTGACCGAAAAGCGTGAAACTCGTTACGCTTTAAAAGCTTCCTTAAAATCAAAGCCTCTATAAATCCAAGTCCATATCCAAATGTTTGGGTAAAAGCGGCCGGAATAGCCCAAAATGCAGTTTTATGCTCTTTGGTCTCGTTGAGGGCATGGAGATAAATCACCGTTGGTACCACTAATAAAAGTAGGAGGAAAAAAGGATTGAGGCATGAGAGAGCAAAAATCCCAATGTGCCCAAGAACAAACAGTGATGGGAGTGTATGCACCAGTTTTAAAGTGCCTTTGTGTCTGATTTCAAGATTTATACGTGCAATTCCGGAATTGTACACCTGTTTGAAGAAAGAACGAAAGTTGTTACGTCGTTTATGAAACACAAATGCCGGCTTAATTAGTCTGGTGGAATAGCCCTTTTTTAGGAGTCTCATGCTGAAGTCCAAATCCTCGCCAAAGCGCATCTCCGAAAATCCTTCAAGTACTTTAAATACGCTTTTTCGCACACCCAGATTATAGCTTCTGGGATAGAAAATATCCAGATTCTCTTTGGCACCGCGTATTCCACCGGTGGTGAGTACACTGCTCATGGCATAACCAATGGCTTTTTGTTTGATGTTGAACGATGGATGGGGCTTGTCAGGACCTCCAAAGCAATCAAAATCTTCACGTTCGGTCTCGTGGTTTACCAAGTCAAGATAATCAGCAGGAAGCATGCAGTCTGAATCTAAAAAAATAAGCCATCGGCCTGCGGCTTTGTCAGCACCCGTATTGCGAGCAGGACCTGGACCCTTGTTTTCCTGCACCACATACTTTATTGGGAAACTGTTTTTAAACTTATCCACTACATGTTCACAGGGCTGATCCGAGCCATCCTCCACAACCACAACTTCAAAATCTCTGAAGTTTTGGGTTGATATGGTTTCAAGCAATTCTTCAAGCTCTTCGGATCGGTTGAATACCGGGATGATTATTGAAAATGTAGGCATACGTTTTATAGAAAAAAATGGTCTCAAATATACATAAAAATGAGCGTAAATTAGGGAAACTTATATTAGATGTCAGATAATTTCCCCTTATGGAACTTTCAGTTTAAAATATGGTTCGTTCAATTTTTTATGTTTGGAAAAATATTCTCAAATTTGCATTTCATTTCATTATTGTAGAAGGCAATATTAATACCTTTCTCAAACCTTGCATTGGTTTTATTCAGATTAAGATATTCAGATGGAAGACAGACGAGATTTGTGAGTTTTGGAAGATGTCAAAATCTCTGATTTAGTGGGTAATATAATACTTCTAACTATCTACTTATCTGCGCAGGATACCTTATAAAAAATGAATCAATTTGAGAAGCAGAGCAGATTAGAACAGAGAAAAACAGAAATATAATTAAAACACCTAATGATGATTAAAAGTCCACTTCAGATTGCAAGGGAAAGTTACATTCCCAAATTGCCTAAATCGTTAAAAGGCAATGTGAAAATTGTTGAAGGAATTAAGACCCAATCAGTAGCCGATCAGGCTGAAATTGAGCGGATGTTCCCGAATACTTATGGCATGCCGGTAATAACGTTTGAACCAGGTTCAGAAGCAAAACAGTATCCGGCTGTGAAAGTAGGCGTTATATTGTCGGGTGGTCAGGCTCCCGGAGGACATAACGTTATTTCAGGTATGTTTGATGGTCTTCTTAAGTGCAACAAGGTGAATAAACTTTATGGTTTTCTTGGAGGCCCCAGCGGTCTGGTCGATAACCAGTATATTGAACTGACTTCGGAAGTTGTGGATCATTACCGCAATACCGGTGGATTTGACATAATTGGTTCAGGACGTACCAAGCTGGAGGAAGAAGCGCAATTTATCAAAGTGATTGAGAATTGCAAAGCTTTGGGCGTTAATGCACTGGTAGTGATTGGAGGAGACGACTCCAATACCAATGCGTGCGTGTTGGCCGAGTATTTTGCTCAAAAGAAAGCCGGAATCCAGGTTATTGGTGTACCCAAAACCATCGATGGTGACCTTAAAAACGAAGTGGTTGAAACATCATTTGGTTTTGATACTGCTTGTAAAACGTACAGCGAATTGATTGGAAACATTCAGCGTGATGCCAATTCAGCTAAAAAGTACTACCACTTTATCCGCTTGATGGGACGTTCCGCTTCACATATTGCGCTGGAGTGTGCTTTACAAACGCAGCCAAACATCACCATTATCTCAGAAGAGATTGAGAAAAAGGGATTGACTTTGGATGACATTGTTACCAACATTGCCAATGTAGTTGTGCGCCGTGCCGAGAATGGTGAGAACTTTGGTACTGTATTGATTCCGGAAGGTATTGTTGAGTTTGTGCCTGCAATGAAAAAACTCATCGCTGAGCTAAATGATCTTCTCGCAAAGCATGAGTCTGAGGTTGCCGTTTTGGAATCAAACAAAGATCGTCGCGATTTTATTGCCACCAAGCTTAGCAAGGAATCGGCTTTGGTTTTTGAAAGCTTACCAAATAACATTGCCAACCAGCTGATGTTGGATCGTGACCCACACGGAAACGTTCAGGTATCAATGATTGAGACAGAGAAGATGCTTATCGACATGGTGAAGGCCAAGTTGAAAAAGATGAAGAAGGCAGGTGAGTTCACCGGTAAATTTGCCGGTCAGGGTCACTTTTTTGGATATGAAGGCCGCTGTGCCGCCCCATCCAATTTTGATGCTGACTATTGCTATAGTCTGGGTTATACTGCTTCTTTGCTGATTTCGGAAGGAAAAACTGGTTATATGGCATCGGTTAAAAATCTTACCAAGCCTGCAGACCAATGGGTAGCGGGTGGTGCGCCAATAACCATGATGATGAACATGGAAAAGCGTCATGGACACATGAAGCCTGTAATTCAGAAGGCTCTGGTTATGTTGGACGGCAAGCCTTTCCAGAAACTTGAGTCATGCAGAGAAGAATGGGCAATTGGTACCATGTATGTTTACCCAGGTCCTATTCAGTATTTTGGACCAAGTGAAGTATGTGATACTACTACCCATACCTTGCGCCTGGAGCAGTCTTTATAATATTGAAATACAGATAAATGTGAGCCCTGTATGTTTGTGCTGCAGGGCTTGCATTATTTTTAATTTAACCCAATCATCGATATCATGGCAAATATTGTTGCCTTAACCGAAGCTGCCACCATTGGACTTCATAGTATTGTGTTGATAGCTCGCTCCGAGCAGGTGATGAATGTTGGGGAGATTGCTGAAAAAATAAACAGTTCCCGTCATCATGTGGCAAAAATACTTCAGCGACTGGCAAAAGATGGATACATTTCATCGAATCGTGGTCCTTCTGGTGGTTTTCTTCTAAAAGGAAAACCTGAAGATATTACCCTTCTTAATATCTATGAAGCCATCGAAGGACGGTTTCAGGTGCATTCATGTCCTGCTGATAAGTCCCAGTGTCCTTTCGGTAGTTGCCTCTTGGGCGATTTGTCGCACAAGGTGTCTTTTGAGTTGCGTGAGTATTTGGCAAATAGAACGTTGAAGGATTATTTATAAATATTATTCTTTGTGAAATATGCTTGGCAGATAACACCTGCATTTCACTTGCTAACTACTCATTCATAAGCCTGATGGTGTGACAGGCCACCAATGCCGCTGTTTCTGTACGCAAACGTTTGGCGCCTAATGTGACCGGTTTAAAGCCATTTTGAAGTGCGAGTTCAATTTCAAGTTCGGTAAAATCTCCTTCCGGACCAATCAGAATAGTAACACTTTTTCCTCTCGTATATTGTAGTTTTAGATGTGTATCGTTCTCATCGCGACAGTGGGCAATGAATTTATCACCTTCAAAAGGTTGTTTTACAAATGTCTCGAAATCTGACAGTGGCATGAGTTGAGGCATCCATAAATCGAGGGATTGCTTCACGGCTGATGTTATCACTTTCTCCAGTCTTTCGGTTTTAATTATTCTGCGTTCCGAATTAGTGCACAGTAATGGGGTAATTATCTCAATTCCAATTTCAGTACCTTTTTCCAGAAACCACTCCAGTCTGTCGATGTTTTTGGTAGGTGCTACAGCAATGTGGGTAACATAGTCAACAGGAGCTTGTGTTTGGCGATGCTCAATTTCCACTTTGCATTTTTTCTGATTGGCATCGGTAATGATGCATGTGAACAGGTTGCCTTTTCCATCAATAACTTTTATATGGTCACCTGCCACGTGGCGTAACACACGGATACAGTGATGTGATTCATCGGGATTGAGCATACCATTGTTGGTAAGAAGCTCTGGTTCATAAAAGAGATGCATAGAGACTTGACTATTTTATGCAAAAGTAGGTAATTGCTCAAAAAAAGCTGCCTTTTATTACCCATCAATTCAAAAAAAAGCGTTCATTTGGGTAGTTATTGAACAGGTTTTTTTGCTCCTCCATTGTTTTAATAGTTAATCGATTAAGTGAATATGAGGCCTGATAATTTTATCAAGATTTTACCCCAACCCGATGATACCACATGTGGACCAACGAGTTTGCATGCCGTATACCGGTTTCACGGGCTCGAAATTGGCCTGGAGGATGTGATTAATTCGGTTTATTCTTTTGAGGGTGGAGGTACGCTTGCTGTGATGCTTGGTATTGATGCGTTGAAAAGGGGTTTTGATGCTCGTATATATTCATATAATCTAAAGGTTTTTGACCCCTCATGGAAAGGATTGGATAATGAGGAGTTGATATCATTGCTCGAAAAACAACTTGAATATAAAAGCGGGAAGAGATTTAATCGTGCCACGAAGGCATATCAGACATTTTTAAAATTGGGTGGCGAGATCCTGTTTGAAGATCTGAAATCAGACATCTTTAAACACTATTTTGATAAGGATGTGCCCATATTAACCGGATTAAGTGCCACCTATTTATATAATTCCAAGCGTGAATATACAAATCGCAAAAACAGGTCTGTTTTTGATGACATCAAAGGAGAGCCAATGGGGCATTTCGTTGTGTTGTGTGGCATGACTGATACGACTGTGTTTGTAGCCGATCCTTACAAGGAGAACCCTATTTCCGGGAAAAACTACTATGAAGTTGACATAAACCGTCTTCTTAATTCTATATTACTGGGCATCGTAACTTATGATGCCAATATGTTAATGGTATTACCACGTAATTAATTCAAACACCCTTTCTGTTACCGAGTTTTCATGAAAAAAATTATTGTAATCAATAATCCACAAAAGTGGGTAATTGAAATTCCCGGGGTTGAGGTTATCTCCCCAAAAGCTTATCTGGAGGAAGCAGTGTACGCCCGAATGAAAAATGTGCGGGTTTTCAATCTCTGCTATGATTATGCCTACCAGACACGCGGATACTATGTTTCACTACTCGCAGAAGCGCGTGGCCAGAAAGTAATACCATCAGTTAAAAATATATTAGATCTAAAAGCTCAGGGAATTGTAAAGTCTGTATCCGATGATTTGGATTTGCTTATTCAAAAATCATTTAAACACATACGCTCAGAAGAGTTTATATTGAGTGTCTATTTTGGTCACAATGTATCGCCTCAATATGACAAGCTGGCGCGTGAGCTCCATAAACTGTTTCAAGTACCATTCTTAAGAGCCAGGTTTGCGCTCAATGGTAAGAAGTGGGAGATACAATCGGTTAAAACAATTCCTTTTAAAGAGATACCGGAACATCACCTTGAGCTTGTAAACGGATTTGCCAGAAGCTATTTTAACCTTAAGCGCTACGACAAAGCTAAAATTGGAAAATACAAGTATGATCTGGCAATATTGGTTAATCCCGACGAAAAGGCGCCACCATCAAATAAGAAAGCAATTCTTAATTTTGTTGAAGCTGCTGAGAAACTTGGTTGCTACGTTGAGATAATATCGAAAGATGATTACAACAGGATTGGTGAGTTTGATGCCTTATTTATTCGTGAAACCACTTCGGTAAATCACCATACTTATCGTATGTCAAGACGTGCTCAGAGCGAAGGCCTCGCCGTAATAGATTCACCCGAATCGATACTTAAATGTGCCAACAAGGTATATTTGGCAGAGTTGTTAACACTCAACCGCATCCCAACGCCAAAAACCATAATCATTCATCGCGACAATGTGAAGGGTGTGGAGCATAAACTTGGTTTTCCGTGCGTGATAAAAATTCCCGATTCATCATTTTCTCAGGGGGTTGTAAAAGTTGGCTCATCTGATGAGATGCGTGTGAAAGTTAAGGAGATGATGAAGAGCTCAGATTTACTAATTGCTCAGGAATTTTTACCTACAAATTATGATTGGCGCGTAGGAGTTTTGAATAGCCAGGTGCTTTTTGTTTGCAAATACTACATGGCTAAAGACCACTGGCAGATATATAACTGGGAGAGTAAGAAAAAAGGTGATGTGACAGGAAATTTTGATATTTTCGAGATAAAGGATGTGCCTCCCTACATTATTGAAACTGCGCTTAAAGCCACCAGATTAATAGGCAATGGACTGTATGGCGTTGATGTTAAGGATGTGAATGGTAAAGCTTACATCATCGAAGTTAATGACAATCCAAATATAGATGCCGGAGTAGAGGATACCTTATTGCACGACAAGTTATATACCATGGTAATGGAGCATCTTTTAAGTTTGGTGTCTCATTAAACTAGTGTGTTATAACACTACTCCTAACTCAATTATAATCATGTAAATATGAACAGTGGTCTGAAAAAAACATTTTCGCTTTTTGAAGTAATCGGTGTTGAGTTAGAGTATATGATTGTTGATAGAGAGACTCTTGCTGTAAAACCTGTTTGTGATAAGTTACTTTCACACGCAGCCGGAAAACTGGTGTCTGATTACGACAATGGCGCAATTGCCTGGTCAAATGAGATTGTAAACCATGTGGTTGAACTGAAAACAAACGGGCCTGTTAACACTCTCGAAGGGCTTGATAGCCATTTTCATACCAATGTATTGCAAATTAATGATATCCTATTGCAATACAACGCAATGCTTCTGCCATCCGGCGCCCATCCGTGGATGAATCCATTTACTGAAACAAAGCTTTGGGAACATGAATACAATGAGATTTATGCATTGTATAACCGGATATTTGATTGCAGGGGTCACGGCTGGAGTAATCTGCAAAGCACGCACATCAACCTGCCATTTTCCGGCGATGAAGAGTTTGCTATACTTCATGCAGCCATAAGGCTGATTTTGCCACTGATTCCGGCTATCTCGGCCAGCACCCCGCTTTTAGATGGCCGTTTAACCGGATTTATTGACAGTCGGCTGGAGGCCTACAGACACAATCAGGATAAAATTCCATCCATAGCCGGGAAAATAGTGCCTGAAGCCGTTTTTTCGCAAAATGAGTATCATGAGCGGATTTTTAAAAAAATTGTGGATGACATTACGCCGTATGACAAGGATGGGGTTTTGGAGTATCAATTTCTCAATTCGCGGGGCGCTATAGCCCGTTTTGACCGCGGAGCCATTGAGATTAGGCTTATTGATATACAGGAGTGCCCACGGGCTGATTTGGCAATTGTAGCGTGTATTGTGGCTCTGCTTAAGAAGCTTACCAGAGGTGATTTTATCCCTCTCGAAGCCCAACAGGCATGGAGTGAGCACCGCCTTTATGATATTTTACTTGATACGATTCAGCATGGGGAAGACGCCATTATTCACAATCCTGAATATCTCAAATTGTGGGGAATGCCAGATAAACCTGTTACTGCCAGTGAATTGTGGAAATATCTGTTGCCCCTTTTGAAAATGGAGATGGATAGTGAGTCTTTTAATGATGTTGCATTTATTGTTGAGAAAGGAACACTAAGTTCACGCATAATCAATGCGTTAAATGGTGATACTTCACTCGAAAGGCAGATGAAAATATACCGCCAGTTATCCGAATCACTTATTACCAACCAACTCTTTAATTGTGTTTCATGAAGTTTTTTCTCTCGTGTGAGCACGGAGGTTGTCACATTCCAGAAAAATATGCCCTGCTTTTTAAGGATGCAGAACATGTTTTGTCAAGTCATCGAGGGTGGGATCCGGGTGCGCTCAAGCTCTTTAGGATGATGGATAGCGCATATACACACCACTCTGCTTACAATGAAGTGTCCCGTTTGCTGATAGAGTTAAATCGTAGTTTACATCACCGACAGTTATTTTCAACGTACACTGCAAGTATAAGCGATTCGCTTAAAGATGAGATAGTAAGGCAATATTATCTGCCATACCGCAACGCTTTTTCTGATGCTGTTGGCAGTGTGGTTCAAAACAATGAGATGGTATTTCATGTTTCAGTGCACTCATTTACCCCGGTACTAAACGATGTTACTCGCAATGCCGACATAGGTCTTCTCTATGATCCGCGTCATGGAATGGAAAAAGAGATAGCAAAACAATGGAAGCAGATACTTGTGTCCACCATTCCGGGAATCAGAGTACGCTTTAACTATCCTTACAGTGGCAAAGCGGATGGACACGTGGTAGCGCTACGCAAAACGTTTGGCAATCTTTATTCTGGTATTGAGTTGGAGATGAATAATGCTTTTTCAGAAAACGTTGAGGTTATGCGCCTTATTTCTCACTCATACAGTGTATTATGTGAAGATGTTAAGTCTCTTCAGCCGGTCTGAACCACTGGGGCGGGTTTGGAAAAATGGGATAGCATATATTTTCTTATCTTTGCGACTCAAAACAGATAGAGATGTCATACGCCTGGGGTCACGAGCGACGATATAACGATTTCAGTACCTACATTCGAAAACTTTTTAATGAAAGGGTTCAGAAAATATCCATACATGCCGGATTTACATGCCCCAATCGCGATGGGTCAAAAGGAACAGGTGGATGCACATTCTGTAACAATGAGTCCTTTAAACCCTCCTATTGTCAACCTGCAGTGTCTGTGTCCGACCAAATCACAAAAGGCATCTCCTTTTTCAGGGCAAGGCATCCGGAGGCTAAGTTTCTTGCCTATTTTCAAGCTTATACAAATACTTACGGTGAGTTGTCGCAACTAATTGATTTGTATGACGAAGCATTAACGCATTCAGAAGTTATCGGATTAATAGTTGGTACGCGCCCGGATTGCTTACCACCTGATGTGTTGGATTATTTTGCCGCACTGAATAAAAGAACCCATGTCACCATTGAACTCGGCGTTGAATCAACCAGCGATATCACACTAAACCGTGTAAATCGCGGCCACGATTTCAAAAGTACCCGCGATGCAGTAACCAGATTAGCTGACATGGGCATCTCTACCGGAGCCCATCTTATTCTTGGCTTGCCAGGCGAATCCCGTGAGGAGATGTTGATGCATGCCAGCAGAATTTCTGATCTACCCATCAATTATTTAAAGGTGCATCAGTTACAATATGTGAAGGGCTCACAACTTGGTTCAGCCTTTCTTCAGAATCCTGAGAATTTCAGGGTGTTTGAAGTAGAAGAGTATGTGGAGCTGGTTGTTGACTTTTTGGAACGCGTTCGACCTGATATTGTGATGGAAAGATTTGCCAGCCAGGCACCGCACAATCTGCTTCTGGCACCCAAATGGGGACTCAAAAACTTTGAGTTTGTGCGGTTGGTAGACAAAAGATTGTCTGAGCGCGATACCTGGCAGGGTAAATTGTACTAGTTGGCAGCTTCTTTAGAGCCAAACACCCGTTTAAGGATGTCATTAACCCTTGCCATAGGATCGGTGCGTATTTTACTCTCTTCCAAAGCAAGTTTGACAAATAACCCGTCAAGCGCTCTTTGCGTCAGATAGCTTTCCAATTCCACTTCAACTTTGTTTAATCCTGCAATTTGGCCTGCCATTGAGCCTGCCAAACGGTTCCACTGGGAGGTTAATGTTTCCCAGCTTTCATTGGTAGAGATGCCTGCTACAAGCGCCTTGTCGAGAGATGTTTTAATTTTTGGCTGATAAAGGTTTTTGAGCTGTTCATACGTATTCGCTTTCAGATATTGCGTGGCAGCATTTTTATCTCCCTTTAGAATGTTAAATCCATCGCGGATGGTCATGCGTGTGATGGCATTCACAAAAATGGGGGTTACCTCTTTTGCCGCATCTTCGGCCGAGCGGTTTATGCGGATAATTAAATCCTGAAGCATTTTTTCACCACCCGGTATCCGATGTATGTTTTCAGTGATGACGGCCGCTTCGGGAGGAAGTAATATTCTTATCATTTCGTCACCATAGTATCCGTTGATACGCGATAAGCGACGGGCAGCCGAGTCAGTTCCAACTTTTAACGCTTCCTTCAAGCCTGAAACTACTTCAGTCTCGGTTAAGGGACGGTCGCTGTCAATTGTTTGAACTACTTGAAGTAATTCAGCGCAACTGCTTAAAATAAAAGCAGTAAAGGCTAATGCCATAAATTGTTTTCGCATATTTTCAAAATTGGTTTCATTACTTAATATTATAAAAAAATGATGATAGTTGCCTGTCTATTGTTTTCTTTTGTGCTTAGGGTTTGGCATTTTCTCATTTTTTGATTTTGCAACTGTGTTGTTACCAAAGAGTTCTTTCTCCAGTGACTGTAAGCCATTCTTTTTAAGGCTCGATGTTATCTCTTGTCGCATTTCGGGTTTATACCAAAAGAAGTATCGACGCTGGTTTAATTTATCATTTTTTAATTGAGCAGTAAACACTGGCTCAAGGGTATAAGGGTGATAACCGGAATAATAAATTACAGTGGCAACTGTCATCGGTGTTGGCGTGAAATCTTGAATTTGCTCAAGATTAAAATTGAGTTTTTTAGTTTCCACGGCAAGTCCGGCCATCTCCTTCTCCGTTGAACCCGGATGACTTGAAATAAAGTATGGGATTAACTGTTGGTTTAATCCTGCTGCTGCATTTATCTCATGAAACAACTTGTTAAACTCTTTGAATAGATGAAACCCCGGTTTGCGCATCAATTTAAGCACCTTATCTGATGAGTGTTCCGGAGCTACCTTTAACCTCCCGGATACATGACGCGTAATAAGCTCGCGCGCATAGGCATTGTGACTTTTTTGTTCTTTTTCGCTTGCTTTTGGGTTCAGAAACAGATCGTACCGCACACCGCTTCCAACAAATGATTTTTTCACCCCGGGAATTTTGTCAACTGCCTTGTACACATCAATAAGCGGTTCATGTGAGGTATTCAGGTTAAAACATACGGAAGGGTATATACACGAAGGGCGCTTGCATTTCCTGCAAATATCAAGATCATGCCCCTGCATTTTGTACATATTGGCACTTGGGCCTCCCAAATCAGATAAGTATCCTTTAAAATCATCCATTTCAGAGATTTTGGTTACTTCATCCAATATGGATTGTTTGGAACGGGATGTAATAAACTTCCCCTGATGTGCCGATATGGTGCAGAAACTGCATCCACCAAAACAACCTCGGTGCATGATAACCGAGTGTTTAATCATCTCATAAGCGGGAATTGGCCCTTTTTTCTGATATTTTGGATGTGGCAATCGGGTATATGGCAGGTTAAACGTTGCATCAAGTTGTGCTTCGCTCATTGGGGGGTACGGCGGATTAACAATGATTCTGTCATTGCCGCAAATCTGATGCAGTCTGGCTGCATCCATGCGATTTGATTCTACCTCAATGTGTTTAAAGTTTGCAGCATACTTCTTCTTATCTGCCAGACACGCTTCATGACTATTCAGTTCAATGCTATCCCATTTTTTATGGCTGGGAATTGATTCTTCCGCTGGCCTAATAATGGCCGTTTGTGGAATGGTGTTGAGCTGACTGAAAGGTACTCCCCGTTCCAATAGCCTGACCAATTCACGCAAAGGGGATTCTCCCATGCCATAAATTAGCAAGTCGGCACCCGACCATTGTAAAATACCCGGCATCAGCTGATCCTTCCAATAGTCATAATGTGTGAGTCTGCGCAGAGAGGCCTCTATGCCACCAATCACAACCGGCACATTCGGAAAAATATCTTTTAAAATACGTGAATAAACCGATGTGGCATAATCCGGTCTGAAGCCGGCCTTGCCATCAGGCGTATAAGCATCATCAGAGCGTAATCTTTTGCCTGCTGTGTAGTGGTTAACCATAGAGTCCATGTTACCGGCAGTCACAGCAAAAAACAGTCTGGGGCGACCCATCTTTTTAAAATCCCTTAAATCATCTCTCCAGTTAGGTTGCGGTACAATAACCACTTTTAATCCAAGTGACTCGAGAAGCCGGCCAATAACTGCAGATCCAAATGCCGGATGGTCAACGTATGCATCACCGGTGAACAGAACAACATCGGCCTGCTCCCAACCAAGAATTTCCATCTCCTTGACCGAAACCGGCAGCCATTTGTGTGGTTGAAGTAGATTTTTCAAAAATTTTTTCTGCAAAGTTATATTTTTTAATGGCAATAAAAATCACTTATATCCTTTATTCTGTAAGGATTAATTGCTACTTTCCCTATTCGGGTAAACAAATGCTGCATTTAAAAAAAATAAAAGTGTATCACTTTTTTTCTTAATTTTAAAACCAATGTTAATTTTGTGATGGAAATAAAGAAACATGATTAATCCAAACATCGATCTGGTCGTAAAATTAGAAGAGAAAATTGATCAATTGGTTGAACGTTATCGCGCTGAAAAAGAGGAGACTAAAATGTTGCGTGGTAGAATCGATCAGTTAACAAATCAATTGGAGCAAGCTGCCTCTTCTTATGCATTACTTGAAGATAGCTTCAATAAGTTAAAGATGGCCAGGACGTTAGAGGCTTCCAGCGAAGATGTTCGCGAAACGAAGCTTCGGATAAATCAAATTGTGCGGGAAATTGATAAATGTATTGCTTTATTGAATCGTTAATAGCATAATATGGATGACAAACTATCTATACGTGTAAATGTGGCTGACCGGTATTATCCGTTGCGTGTTGACCGTGATGATGAAGAGCGGATCCGAAAAGCAGCTAAACTGATTAACGATAAGGTATTACAGTATAAGCAGCGCTATAACGACAAGGATGTACAGGATTTTCTTGCCATGGCCGCGTTGCAATACGTGATTAAAGCCCTTGAAATTGAAACCACTCAGGATGCGACACCCGTTTTGGATGCCGTCGCTTTGTTGGATCAGAAGCTCGATCAGGTTCTGTCAGAGGAGTAGTGTTTTAAGGCTTACGAACAATAAACCCGCATTTTTCCTTGAATTAATCTGGTGTAACATGCTATTACATCGGCTTATAGGTTCATGGAGAGGTGCGTTTTTAGTATATATAACTCAAATTAAACGACAAAGTAATGAACATACTAATAGGAGTATTGGCCTTTATTGGCGGCAGTTTAGCCACGTGGGTCATCATTGTTCAGGCAATGAAATCCCGATCACGAAAAATAATTCGTGAGGCTGAATCAGAAGCTGAAGTAATTAAGAAGGACAAAATCCTTCAGGCCAAAGAGAAGTTTCTGCAGCTGAAAGCTGATTATGAGAAGGAGATTAACAGTAGAAACGCCAAAGTATTGGCCGTTGAAAATCGGTTGAAGCAGAAAGAGCTAGCCATATCTCAGAGATTAGAAGAATATCAGCGCAAGAAGAAAGAAGTTGATACCGTTCGTGAGAATTTGGATACACAACTTGAACTGGTTGAACGCAAAGAGGAAGAACTTGAAAGACTTCATAAGCAGCAGATTGATAAGCTCGAGTCCATCTCAGGCATGTCTGCCGACGAAGCCAAGGAAATCCTTATGGAGTCTCTGAAAGGCGAAGCAAAATCAGAAGCTATGTCATATATCAATGACATCATGGACGACGCCAAAATCAATGCCAACAAAGAGGCCAAACGAATTGTGCTGAATACAATACAGCGAGTGGCAACTGAAACTGCCATCGAAAATTCTGTGACCATTTTCCATATTGATTCTGACGAGATTAAAGGTCGCATCATTGGTCGTGAAGGACGAAATATTAGGGCGTTGGAAGCAGCTACAGGCGTTGAAATTATAGTGGATGACACCCCTGAAGCAATTGTTTTATCAGCTTTTGACCCCATGCGTCGTGAAATTGCCCGTTTGGCACTACACCAATTGGTTACCGATGGCCGTATTCACCCGGCTCGTATCGAGGAGGTGGTGAATAAAGTACGCAAACAGGTTGAGGAAGAGGTTATTGAAACCGGAAAACGGACAACCATTGACATGGGCGTTCATGGTTTGCATCCCGAGTTAATCAAGCTGGTGGGTAAGATGAAATACCGCTCATCGTATGGGCAAAACCTATTACAGCATAGCCGTGAAACCGC
This sequence comes from Alkaliflexus imshenetskii DSM 15055, assembly GCF_000517065.1. Lineage (GTDB taxonomy): Bacteria > Bacteroidota > Bacteroidia > Bacteroidales > Marinilabiliaceae > Alkaliflexus > Alkaliflexus imshenetskii. The sequence goes on from NZ_KI912105.1 coordinate 3,871,713, forward strand.
TAACTTGTGTGCCCTGATGGCATCTGAACTGGGACTGAATGCCAAGCGAGCCAAGCGAGCCGGTTTGTTACATGATATTGGTAAAGTTTCTGATGAGGATCCGGAATTGCCACACGCCATTCTTGGTATGAAGCTGGCTGAGAAATATAAAGAGAAACCTGATATTTGCAATGCAATTGGTGCGCACCACGATGAAGTGGAGATGACAACCATGATTGCACCAATTATTCAGGTGTGTGATGCCATTTCAGGTGCGCGCCCCGGTGCCCGTCGCGAAGTGGTTGAAGCATATATCAAGCGACTGAAAGATTTGGAAACACTTGCATTAAATTATCCCGGTGTTTTGAAAACCTACGCCATACAGGCTGGTCGTGAGTTGCGTGTAATAGTGGGCAGTGAAAAGGTTACTGATAAAGAAGCCGAAGAGTTATCCTACGATATTGCTAAGAAAATACAAACGGAAATGACATATCCCGGACAAGTAAAAATTACCGTTATCAGGGAAACGAGAGCAATAAGCTACGCCAAGTAGTTATAACCAATTCAAAAACAAGTAAAGGGCGGTGCCACGGCATCGCCCTTTTGCATACAAGAAACAAGCCTTGGTCATTTTATTTCTGTTGACACGGATTAATTTGTTATTTTTGCATCACTAACCGAAAATCAATGGCTATTATCGAAAACAGCAGCGTTCTGGTAACCGGCGGCGCCGGTTTTATTGGTTCCAACATCATAGATAAGTTGATGAATCAGGGCAACCGGGTAGTGTGCCTCGACAATTTTTCAACAGGTAAACGGGATAATATAGCCCACCACTTGCCAAACGCCAATTTTAAATTGATAGATGGCGATATAAGAGATTTTGCAACCTGTACAAAGGCAACACAAGGAGTTGATTTTGTGCTCCATCAGGCTGCATTAGGTTCCGTGCCACGTTCAATAAAGGATCCGATAACCACCAACGAGGTAAATGTAACAGGATTTCTAAATATGCTTGTGGCATCAAGCGATGCAGGTGTAAAGCGTTTTGTTTATGCTGCAAGCAGTTCTACTTATGGTGATAGTAAAGAGTTGCCTAAGGTGGAAGAGCGCATTGGAAACCCTTTGTCGCCTTATGCGGTAACTAAATATGTGAATGAATTATATGCAAATGTGTTTTCATCGGTGTATAAGATGGAGATTATTGGTTTGCGCTATTTCAATGTGTTTGGTCCACGACAGGATCCTAATGGTGCTTATGCGGCCGTTATACCGCTCTTCGTAAAATCACTTATCTCTAAAACATCGCCATTGATAAACGGAGATGGAAACTTCTCAAGGGATTTTACCTATGTGGCCAATGTGGTGCAGGCCAATGAACTTGCCGCAACAACAACCAGTACAGAAGCTATTAATACTGTATATAATATTGCCTGCGGCACCAGAACAACACTTAACGAGCTATTCAGCGTAATAAAAGGCGAATTGTCTGCTTTTGATGCGGAAATAGTCCACACCAAGGCAATCTATGGTCCCGAGCGTGCAGGCGATGTGCCGCACTCACTTGCCTCAATCAGCAAGGCGCAAAAGTTTCTCGACTATATGCCAACTCATTCTTTTTCTCAAGGTATTAAGGAAGCAATTGGCTGGTATTGGGAAAATCTTGCCTGATTATTTTAATCACAAACAGTTTCATACATTATTATACTAGTACAAATCAAAATGTCAAAAACAGCATTAATTACAGGAGTAACCGGTCAGGATGGAGCCTATCTGTCTGAATTTCTTTTGAAAAAGGGATATACCGTTCACGGTATCAAACGCCGTTCGTCGTTGTTTAATACTGAAAGAATCGACCACATCTATCAGGATCCTCACGCCGAGAACCGTAATTTCACTTTACATTATGGTGATTTAACCGATTCGACAAACCTTATCCGCATTATACAAGAGACACAACCGGACGAAATATATAACCTGGCAGCCATGTCACATGTGGGGGTTAGTTTTGATACACCAGAGTATACTGCAAATGCTGATGGCATCGGAACCTTGCGATTTCTTGAAGCGATAAGGCTTTTGGGATTAACACAGAAAACCAAGTTCTATCAGGCTTCAACCAGCGAATTGTATGGTTTGGTGCAGGAGGTTCCACAAAAGGAGTCTACACCTTTTTATCCGCGTAGCCCATACGCTGTGGCTAAGTTATATGGTTACTGGATAACCGTAAACTATCGTGAAGCCTACAACATGTATGCCTGCAACGGTATTCTTTTTAACCATGAGTCGCCCATTCGTGGTGAAACTTTTGTTACCCGAAAAATTACACGTGCTGTATCACGCATTGGTCTTGGATTACAGGATAAACTCTATTTGGGAAATTTATCGGCACAGCGCGACTGGGGGCATGCCAAGGATTATGTAAAAGCAATGTACCTTATTTTGCAACAAGATGAGCCTGATGATTATGTGGTTGCAACCGGTGTAACCACTGAGGTTCGTGAGTTTGTGCGTATGTCATTTTCCTACCTTGGTTGTGAAATTGATTTTAGGGGCAAAGACGCCGAAGAGAAAGGATATATTGTTTCAAGCACCAACGAGGAGTTTGCCCATTTAATAGGCAAATGTGTTGTGGAAGTGGATCCTCGCTACTTTAGACCCACAGAGGTAGAACTGCTTATTGGCGACCCTTCTAAAGCGAAAATGAAATTGGGATGGGAACCAAAGTATGATCTTGATGCGCTGGTTCAAGATATGATGCAGTCCGATCTCAAATTGATGAAGAAGGAGAAATACCTGAGAGAGGGCGGATATCAAACGCTAAACTACTTTGAATAATGCAAAAAAGCAGTAGAATATATATAGCAGGACATCGCGGTTTGGTTGGTTCGGCTATCACACGGCATCTGCAAACCGAGGGGTTTACCAATCTGATTTTACCCGGCAGGTCGGATTTGGATTTGGTGAATCAGGACCAAGTGTCTGCTTTTTTTGAAAAAGAGAAGCCCGAATATGTTTTTCTGGCCGCTGCCAAGGTGGGTGGCATAATGGCAAACAATACATACCGTGCAGATTTTATTTATGAGAATCTGCAAATACAGAACAACATCATACACAACGCCTGGAAACATGGGGTTAAGAAACTTCTCTTTTTGGGAAGTTCCTGCATATATCCCAAGTCATGCCCACAACCCATGAAGGAGGAGTATCTGCTCACCGATACTCTGGAGTATACAAATGAGCCTTATGCAGTGGCAAAAATTGCCGGAATGAAAATGTGTGAATCCTATAACATCCAATATGGGACAGATTTTGTATCCGTAATGCCAACAAACCTTTATGGACCAAATGACAATTACAATCTGCAAGGTTCACATGTTTTACCTGCTCTTATCCGTAAGATGCATCTGGGAAAATCTTTAGTTGAAGGTCAAATGACCGAAATTCGTAAAGATTTAAGTAAGCGTCCAATGCACGGATACACCCCTGATATGTCGGACGATGAAATTGTAACCAGACTTCAGGAGTTTGGAATTTTTATGGGTGATAAAGGTGTTGAGATTCGTTTGTGGGGCACAGGTACGCCCCGGCGTGAGTTCTTGCATTCTGATGATTTGGCCGAGGCGGTTGTTTTTGTCATGAAACATGTTAGTTTTGCAGATGTAGTTAATGAAAGAGGGCTGCAGGAAGTTCGAAACACACATATAAATGTTGGCTCAGGTGTTGATCTTTCCATTTCAGAACTGGCACTGTTGGTTCAAAAGATAACCGGATACAGCGGCGAAATTAGCTGGGATTCGTCAAAACCCGATGGAACCTATCAAAAATTGATGGATGTGTCACGGTTGAAACAACTGGGCTGGCAAGCCCGGATATCATTAGAAGAAGGCATTAAAAAAGTTTACGATGATTATAAAAACTGATACCCAAATCCGCTGAAACTGTTTATTAATCCCCAAATTAAATAACATGAACAGAGTTTGTATTGATGTGCGCGAAAAGTTTCGTGCTACAAAGGGTTTTATGACCCGAAAAGTTTTAATGGTTCTGATAGGTGCGGCACTTATTGCTGTTTCTGGTTGCAAAAAAGATGACCCAAAAGACGAGACACCTCCAGTGATTGAAATCTCAAAACCCGTAGAAAACGATCTCTATCTGATAACCGATTTTATCGAGTTTAGCGGCAGGTTTTCAGACGATAAAGAGCTGGACAGGGTAGAGGTATCGCTCATCTACCTTGGGCAGGTGAGTCCGTCAGCAGGCAGACTAAAAGATACGGGAGCCTGGGAGCCACAGCAGGTAATAACCTTGACAGGGGCTGCACAAAATTTTCAGGATTTTAAGTTGTTTAACATGGCAATTCCTGACAGAACCTACGGTTTTTTTAAACTCCGTTTTGAGCTCTTTGATAAAGAAGGCAACTCTTCGTTGAAGGAGATCGTCATATCAATCAGCTAAAATCGGATTGTGTTTAAATGTTGGATTTTTTATGCAGGTACTGCTAATGATTATGCGTAAAAGATAGTCCTAACATGCTAATTAAAAGCTGATATGAGTTTGAGTGGGTGTATACTGTATTAGTTATCAGGATTTTGTAACTACCTTAGGGTGAAATGATATTGCATGTCGCAGTTTGATGAAATCTATAATAGAGAAGGAACCCGTGCCATAAAGCTGGAGTATCGGGACAAGGTGTTTGGTAATTCAGATGTTATTCCATTATGGGTGGCAGATATGGATTTTGCTGCACCACCTGCTGTACTCAAGGCTTTGCAACAAAGGATGGCGCATCCGCTTTTTGGTTATACCAATCGTCCGAAACCATTTTTTGAAGCCATTCAGAGTTGGGTTAAGCGCAGATTTAACTGGGATGTGGAGCAATCGTGGATTGAGTTTTCGCCCGGAGTGGTACCCAATTTGGGGCTGGCAGTTCAGGCGTTTACAAATCCTGGTGATGGTGTAGTGGTACAGCCGCCGGTTTATCCGCCTTTCTTTGGTGTGGTAAAGGATTTTGGCCGCAAGGTAGTTGAAAACCCATTGATTGAGACCGAGAGTGGCTACGTGATGGATTTAGAGCATTTGGATAAAGTGACATCCTCACCTGATGTAAAGTTATTCCTTTTGTGCCATCCCCACAACCCGGTTGGGCGGGTATGGTCACCTGATGAACTGCTTAAAATGGGTGAGATCTGCCTGAAAAATGGTGTAACAATCATTTCGGATGAAATTCATTGCGACTTAACGCTATTTGGCCATCAGCATCAACCTTTAGCTACTTTGTCGCATGATATAGCCAACATTACAGTTACCTGTATGGCACCCAGCAAGACATTTAACCTGGCTGGGTTTAGTACTTCTTATATGATTTCATCCAACCCAGAACTCTTAAATGCTGTGCGGCAACAAGTCATGGGCTACCATTTGCACATGGGAAATACTTTTGGTGCTGTGGCGCTTGAGGCTGCATATAACGATTCAGAGGATTGGCTCGAGGAGTTAAAACCTTATCTGGAGAGTAACATAAATCTGGTAATTCAATTTTTAAAGACCCACATGCCCGAAGTAAAAGCCAGAAAACCAGAGGCCACTTATCTTATGTGGCTCGATTTTAGGGCTTGGAAACTAAACTCTTCAGAATTGAAGAATTTTATGGTTCACAAAGCCGGGCTGGGATTAAATGATGGTGTAACTTTTGGTAAAGAGGGCCGAGGTTTTATGCGAATGAATATGGCCAGCCCTCAAAGTGTGATAGAAAAGTCACTGAGTCAGCTGCTTACAGCGTATGAGTCTATGAAGTAGTCTAATTTAACCTCTGGTGGGAAATTTCTTTCGCAAAACCGGAAATAAGAATACTGCTGATAACACAATTAATGTCCCCAGGTAAAAGCCAGGGGACATTTTTTCTGTATCGCCAAACATGAAAAATGCCATTAGTATTCCATAAACCGGTTCAAGGTTTACAGTCAACACCACGGTATAGGCCGACAGACTTTTCATCACTTTTACGCTGGCCATAAAGGCATAGGATGTACAAACAATGCCTAGCAGTAAGAGATATATCAAATCGTTTTCTTTGGGAATGGGAAAATATGCGTTAAAACTTCCACTGACAAGCATAAATAGGGTGATTGCCAGAAATCCGCCACCCATCTCATAAAAACTGATTGTAACAGGATGGTGTTTTTTTACCAATGCTTTGTTGAGCACGGTAAATAGAGCCGCCAGAAACGCCGATAACAGCGCAATCAGGATGCCCAAAAAGTGATCCGGCTCAAATTGGAAAATGATATAAAGTCCGATGATGATCACAACACCGGTTAACACCTCCAAAAAAGAGATTCGCCGCCTGATAATTGCGGGCTCTAAAAAACTTGTAAATAGCGTTGTGGAAGCAAGGCATCCCAACGCAACAGAAATTGTGGATATCTTTATGGCATGAAAGAAGGTAATCCAGTGAAATGCGACAATGAAACCAATCCCAACCATAACCATTAGCGATTTGGGCGATACATCTATTCGTTTTTTAAGACCCAAAAGCATCAAACCCAAGGTTACGAAAGCAATCAGCATCCTATACCAAACCAACGAAATGGCATCGAGTGTTATTAACCTGCCCAGGATGGCAGTAAATCCATAAATAAATACAATAATGTGCAGGTGTATAAGATGCTTTTTGTATTGTTCCATTGGCATGATTTTAGATGCGCCAAAAATGCAAAATATCCCGCAATTTTAGGCTCATAATTGCGGTAATTAAGTGTTGTATTTGAGTGGTTTTGATTAATTTTATTGAATTAATAGAACATCTCGGAAACGATAATCTAATCCAAAAAAACAAACTATGAATACTGAAAAGAGGAATTACATTGGTTTAGTTGTAATTGCTGTTACATTGACATCTTTTTTATGGGCATGTTCCACTGTACCCATAACCGGAAGACGGCAGTTCACTCTCATTCCTGAATCGGAATTAATGGCGATGAGTTTTACGCAGTATTCCCAATTTTTGCAAGAGAGCAAACTTTCCACCAATAAAGAGCAAACAGCATTGGTTAAAAACGTAGGCACAAGAATATCCGTGGCTGTGGAAAAGTATTTTGCCGACAAGGGACTATCTAATCAGTTGGCAAATTTTCAGTGGGAGTTTAATCTGATTGAGGATGACACGCCCAATGCCTGGTGTATGCCGGGAGGTAAGGTGGTTTTTTACACTGGCATATTACCTATTACAAAGGATGAGCACGGAATAGCCGTGGTGATGGGGCATGAAATTGCACATGCGGTGGCCAAACATGGGAGCGAACGAATGAGTCAACAACTTGGCGTGCAGTTTGGAGCGGTAGCTCTAAGCGCCATTTTAGCAGAGAAGCCGCAGGAAACGCAAAACCTCTATATGATGGCTTATGGTGCCACATCCCAAATGGCATTAATCTTACCTTATTCCAGAACGCATGAGTATGAGGCGGATCGATTGGGGTTGATATTCATGGCTATGGCAGGGTATGATCCATCGGCAGCTGTTGATTTTTGGAGCAGGATGGCTGCTTTAAGCGGTAGAGGTAGTTCTATGGCATTTTTGAGCACACACCCATCCGACGAAGCGCGTATTCGTAATCTGCAAAAAGTGCTTCCGGAGGCGATGTCATATTATCAGCCTGCAACCAGGTAAGCATAGTACAGAAATAAAAAGGCACCGCAACCAATTGGTTAGCGGTGCTTTTTTGTTTACATCCGTTTGTTACTAAAGTCTGTTCACGGCATCTCTTATTATTGACAGTTTGGTAAGCAAGTTCTCTAGCAAGTCGAGCCGAAGCATGTTGGCGCCATCCGATTTGGCGTTGGCGGGATCGTGATGTGTTTCAAGAAAAAAGCCATCAACCCCAACAGCCACACCTGCACGTGCTACTGTTTCAATGAGTTCAGGCTTTCCGCCGGTAACACCTGACGATTGGTTGGGTTGCTGCAGCGAATGGGTGATATCCAGAACAACAGGCGCTCCCAGTTTTTGCATGGCCGGAATTCCTCTGTAGTCCACAATTAAGTCCTGATAGCCGAACATGGTACCTCTATCGGTTATCATCACGTTTGGGTTGCCACAATCGCGCACTTTCTCTACAGCATACTTCATGGCGTCGGGTGCCAGAAACTGTCCCTTTTTGATGTTTACTACTTTACCTGTATGCGCAGCAGCCATCACAATGTCAGTTTGTCGGCAAAGGAAGGCAGGAATCTGTAAAACATCTACATATTCGGCAGCCATAGCCGCCTCTTCTGCCGAGTGGAAATCGGTAACGGTTGGTACATCAAAGGTTTCACTTACTTTGCGAAGAATTTTCAGTGCCTTTTCATCGCCGATGCCGGCAAATGAGTCGATGCGTGAACGGTTTGCTTTACGGTATGAGCCTTTAAATACGAAAGGTATTTTCAACTTATCTGTTACCCGTAAAATTTCTTCGGCAATACGCAGCGCCATCTCTTCACCCTCGATGGCACAGGGACCGGCCAACAAAAAAAACTGGCCGCTGTCGGTATGTTTTATTTTTGGAATGTTGCTAATAGTCATTTTATTGATTGTTAGTTAATTTGATACGCGAGTGATGATATTTTTTAAGTCTGATATACGGTTACTTGTATCTTTCTTTCCACAAATATTGCATTCTTTCTCGAAGTTTGGCCTCCTGGGAGTTATCCTGTGGCGACCAGAGCTGATGTCCCTTAAGTTTTTCAGGCAGATATTCCTGTTCGGCAAAATTGTCACGATAATCGTGCGCGTATTTATAGGATTTTCCGTAATCGAGTTCTTTCATCAGTTTGGTTGGCGCATTTCTGAGATGAAGCGGAACAGGCAGGTTACCGGTCTCTCTAACCAGGGCTTGCGCCTGATTGATGGCCATATAAGCCGAATTGCTTTTGGGGCTGGTGGCCAGATAGATGGTAACTTCGCTAAGAATGATGCGTGACTCGGGCCAACCCACCATGTGAATGGCTTCAAAGCAATTGGTGGCTAGCAGAAGCGCATTGGGGTTGGCCAGACCAATATCTTCAGCGGCAGAAATGATGAGACGCCGGGCTATGAATTTTGGATCTTCGCCGCCTTCAACCATGCGTGCCAGCCAATAAACGGCTCCGTCGGGGTCACTTCCGCGAATGGACTTGATAAACGCGGAGATGATATCGTAATGCATCTCACCATTCTTGTCGTATTGCGCCGGATTTTGCTGCAATAGTTTGGTGACAAGCTCATTGGTGATTACTATCTCTTCGTCTTCATTGTGGGCGTTTACAATTAGCTCAACAATGTTGAGAAATTTACGCGCATCGCCACCGGCAAAACGAAGCAAAGCATCATCCTCCTCAATCTTGAATTTCCGGTTCTTTAAAACCACATCGTCAGTGGAAACCTTTAGCCATAAATCCATCAGATCATCATTACCCAGATGCTCAAGTACGTAAACCTGACATCGCGACAGCAATGGTGATATGACTTCGAAAGAGGGATTTTCGGTTGTGGCGCCAATTAATGTGACAATTCCCTCTTCCACAGCGCCCAACAGGCTATCTTGTTGCGATTTGCTAAAACGGTGTATTTCATCGATAAAAAGGATGGACGATGCTGTATTGAAAAACCGCGAATTGCGCGCCTTTTCTATGGCTTCGCGTACATCTTTCACACCGGAAGAGACGGCCGACAGAGTGTAGAACGGCCGTTGAAGCTGATTGGCAATGATGCGTGCCAATGTGGTTTTTCCAACACCTGGCGGTCCCCACAAAATGATGGATGAGAAGCGTCCCGACTCAAGCATATTGCGCAACACAGCCCCTTCACCCACCAGATGTTTTTGTCCGATGTAGTCATTCAGATTTTTAGGACGCATGCGCTCAGCCAGCGGTGGATAACTGCTCATTTTTTATTTGAAATTATTTATCACAAAGGTAGCTAATTTGATGGAAAAAAGGGGGGTGTTTGAAAGGTGTTGTGACCAAACTTAGGTGTCAAAATCGGCAATCGTAAAAAGTTATTAAGGCATAATTGCTATGTTTTTATTATTTTTCAGCGTTATATCAAAATTGAATTATGACACAGCCCATTAAAACAGCATTGGCATCGTTTGGAATGTCGGGTAGGGTATTTCATGGCCCATTGCTTTTAAACAATTCAGATTATGAGCTCACACATATTGTTCAGCGCTCATCCAACTCGGCTCAAGCGTTTGCGCCAAAAGCCAAAGTAGTTTCGTCATTCGAAGCCATGTTGGCCAACGATGACATCGAACTTGTGATTGTGAATACACCCGATATGCTGCACTTTGAACAGACGCGCCTGGCGCTGGAGTCCGGAAAGCATGTGGTGACAGAAAAGCCATTTGTTCAATCCTTTTCAGAAGGGGAGAAGTTACTGAAGTTAGCAGCAGATAAAGGGGTTGTGCTATCAGTGTTTCAAAACAGGCGATGGGACAACAGTTTCATGACCGTAAGAAAAGTGATGCAAGAAGGCTTGCTTGGCCGTTTGGTTGAGTATGAAGCACGCTATGATCGCTATCGCACCTGGGTGGCCGACTCCTGGAAAGAGCAATCAGGCATTGGGGTTGGTATTTTGCAGAATCTTGGCTCACATCTTATTGACCAGGCACTGGTGTTGTTTGGCATGCCTTCTGGCGTGTTTTGCAAACTAAATGCAATGAGGGACAACTCGCAAGTAAGTGATTATTTTGATGTGAAGCTGATATATCCGAATTTAAGTGTGACCCTAAAGGCCAGTTATCTTGTGCGTCAACCTGGTCCGGCTTATGTTTTACATGGTGTCAACGGCACGTTTGTGAAGCATGGACTCGACCCACAGGAGGATGCATTAAATCGCGGATTAACGCCTGGCACCGAAGGATGGGGCAGTGATCCGGAAGCGCTCTATGGAACAATTAATAGTGATATTTCTGGTCTACACTTTATGGGAAGAATTGAAACGATACCCGGAAACTATCAGGCATACTATAACGAATTGTATCACGCCATTAGATTTGGAAAGCCGGCACCTGTGCAAGCTTTCGAAGCACTAAATGTGATTCGTGTTATTGAAGCTGCTGTGCGAAGTAATGAGATTAATAGAATTGTAGAGTTGTAATAATCCGATTTTTGAACATTGTTGGTGCACTAGCTGAACAAGAAGCTTTTCAGGATTGTTTAATAGATGGGTTTTGCATCTATCCATTTAAATCTTTAGATCATACTAACAACTATTGAAATGAGGCGGGTGATTTATATGGTTTTGTTGGTTTTTACTTCATTTTTCGGTGTTATGGCAAATGAAAGAAAAGAGACAGCTGTGCTGGGCGGAGGATGTTTCTGGTGTCTTGAAGCTGTGTATCAGAAAGTTCGTGGCGTGCATGAAGTTGTATCCGGATACAGTGGCGGGACAATAAAAAATCCTGCATATAGGGAGGTGACAACCGGACGAACAGGACATGCCGAAGTGGTAAAAATTACATTCAACCCGGATGTAATTTCTTACGAGATTATACTCTCCATTTTTTTCACTATACACGATCCCACCACGCTCAATCGTCAAGGAGCCGATGTGGGAACGCAATATCGTTCTGTTATTTTCTATCAGGATGAGAAGCAGAAAGAAACAGCGCTGCAATTGATGAAGAGCATTTCGGAAGAGAAGGTCTTTGCAAACCCTCTGGTAACGCAGTTGGTAGCATCGGCTCCGTTTTATGTGGCTGAAGAGTATCATCAAAATTACTATAGCCGAAATCAGGAGCAACCTTATTGCCAGGTTGTTATATCACCTAAAATTAATAAGTTCAGAAGTCGTTTTAGTGAGTGGTTAAACAAATAGTTTCTGCAATATCTGTTTTTCAGCAGAAGCGTTCTGCCCGGCCTGATTTTATTATGGTTCCGATACTTCTTTATTCAGCAATTGAAGTATTTTCTTTCCACGACTTCGAAATCCGGGTGTTCCATTTTGCATGCCGGTTTCGATAATTGGGATAAGTTCCACAGACAGTTCGGGATAGATTGTGCTGAGGTTACCCAATACCGTCATGGCATTGGCCTTTACAGCTACAGGACTTTTTAAATCGGATAACCACCGGATACAGCAGTCAACCACTCGTCCATCCTCTATCATTGCGGGATCTACATCGCCCAAAATTCGGGTGATGTGTCTTCTGACACCAGGATGTGGCGTTGAAATGAGAATGTTGATGAGGAGATCAAAAACAGGCATTATTTTATCCGGATTGATACGTGCAAAATTGTCGAGCACCCAGGCTGCTCGCCAGGCCACTGTCGCATTGTTATTTTGCATACACTCCAAAACCGAAGATATTTCGTTGGGATTTGTCTCCAGAATGTTGGCAATCACGCGGCTTTGACCGCCTGAGTCAATTTCAGTCAGAATTTTAATCCAATTCATCCACTTTTAGCTTAATCGCGATGGTATAGTGTGTAAATATGAGAAAATTTTCAATAGAAATAGCTGCGTATTGTTGAATTTACCTGTCTATCATGGGCACAAAGCGCACCGGCATGAGTGTTGTGGTTGTAATTTTATCACCCTTTTTACGCACCAGTTTAAGATATTGAAGACTATTGACAGGGCCAACGGGCAATACCATTACGCCACCATCTGCCAGTTGTTCAATTAGTTTTGGAGGGATTTCTTCCGGGGCAGCGGTTACCACAATGGCATCGAATGGTGCATGTTCAGGCCAGCCCAGATATCCATTTCCAGCCATCACCGTCACGTTGGTAAAGTTTAAATTATCAAGTGTTTGTTGTGCTTGTTTGGCCAGTTCGGGCACCAATTCAATGGTATAAACTTCACATTCGAGTTGAGCCAAAATGGCTGCCTGATATCCAGACCCTGTTCCTATTTCGAGCACTTTCATGCCGGCTTTTGGGTTGATTTGCTCGGTCATGAACGCCACGATATAGGGTTGGGAAATGGTCTGGTTATATCCTATTGGCAGTGGACGATCTTCATAGGCCATCCGCTTCATCTCATCAGGAACAAACTCGTGCCGGGGAACCTCACGCATGGCATCCAAAACAGATTTTGAACGAATGTCGCGACTACGCAATTGTTCATTCACCATTTTTGCTCTGAGAGTGTTCCAATTTTGAGCCATAAGCGAATTGTTATTCATTATAAGCAAGGTAGTAAGTAACAATACAAGCACAGCCGGTGCCTTTAAGTACCGGCTGTGTTTTTGCTTTATGATTTGATATTTAATGAACTGCTTTTGCATGTTTTGCATGGTAATTCTCAAAGAAAAGTTTTACATGAGCCACAAGTTGTCTTTCGGTCATTTTATCAGCCGATTCAACAATAACAGGTTTATGTGAGAAGGATTGGTGCTTTTTAAGTTCCTTATCGAGCTCTATTTTAGCTGTTGCCGGCCCAAACAAATATAGAGTGTTGGTGTCCGCGTCAATTTCATGAACAATTTTGCTGAGATACTGATGCATCTGTTGTTTTCTGCGGTTGGTAACTTTACTTGATGTATTGGTCAGCAGTGAGCCCAATCTCGAAAATGGCTTTTTTTCGCCCGGGAAGCGGGTTCTGGATTCAATTCCTGATTCAAGAATACGGATGTTTTCATTTTTTCCGTCGTCCAGACTGACTAAAACAGCTTTGCTGGTATTCAACCAGATTCCAATCTCTTTTCTCATGATTAAACTAAATTTAATGAATAAGATTTACTTCAGCATAAATACGCTCTCTTGGGTTATTTCTGCGGCTACAAAATCAGAAGATGATTCAAATTCAACGCATAGGCAATTAAATATTTGAAATTCAATCGCTAATTAAGATACAAAAGGAAGAACCATGTGTCAAGATGAATGGCTGTTTTAACAAAAATGCTCCTCTATATAATTATGATAATGTGCCAGCCCATCGATGCAAAGCCTAAAAAATCGACCAGCTGAATATCTTTGTTATCTTTGCTAAAAAAGGAAGAGAGATGGTTCGGTATTTCATGGAATTGGCCTACAATGGCAGCAAATATCACGGATGGCAACGTCAGCCAAATGGCAACTCGGTGCAAGAGTTGCTCGAAACTGCATTGACTACCATTTTGCGGCAGCCTACTCAGGTAACGGGAGCAGGCAGAACCGATGCTGGTGTACATGCAGCATATATTGTTGCCCATTTTGATACCACTACGCCAATTGATGATCCAATGCAACTGGCTGCCCATATTTCCCGTTTTTTGCCGTCTGATGTGGTTGTTTACAGCGTGACACCTGTAAATGATGAGGCCCACAGTCGTTTTAGTGCTATTGCCAGGCGATATGAGTATCATGTCACAACTGAAAAGAACCCTTTCCTGCAAGGATTGGCTGCCCGGCTAAGGTTTGTGCCTGATTTCGATAAAATGAATCAGGCAGCAGCTATATTACTGGAGTATTCTGATTTTACGAGCTTTAGCAGGTTGCACGGAAGTGCAAAAACCAATATATGCAAGGTGCAAAAAGCCATATGGGAACAATCGGGGCATAGATACATTTTTACCATTGAGGCCGATAGGTTTTTGCGAAATATGGTGCGTGCCATCGTGGGAACCCTTTTGGATGTAGGTCGTGGTAAATTAACCATTGACCAGTTTAGGGAGATTATTGAATTAAAGGATAGAAGCAGGGCAGGCACTTCAGCACCTGCCGAGGGGTTGTATCTTGTGGATGTGACCTATCCCCCTGAAGTTTTTGTCCCGAGTCGCAGGGTTATTGTTTAACCTGTTAGAGGTTCCAGATTCGCCAAGCCTCTTCAGCCTGAAGATGCAGCATTTCAAGTCCGTTCTTTGTTACTGCCCCTTTTTCAGATGCTTTTTTCATAAACATTGTCACTTCAGGGTTGTAGATGAGATCATAAATCAGATGCTCACCACCAAGACCTGCATAAGGAATAGGTGGATATTCATCTGACCTTGGATACATGCCCAATGGTGAGGTGTTAACAATCAGTTTGTATTCCGAGACTATCTCAGGTGTAAGCGAATCATAACTCACATGGGCAGGCGCTTTGGGTGTGCGGCTCACATATCGGAATAAGATTCCGCATTTCAACAGGCCATGCGCCACAGCTTTGGATGCCCCCCCGGTACCAAGTATCAATGCTTTTGAATGATATGGTTTTAACATGGGCTGAATGGAATCGACAAATCCTTTCACATCACTATTATAGCCTTTAAGAAAAGGCTTGTTGTTGTCCCATCTGATTTTAATTACATTGACGGCACCAATTTTTGCAGCTTCAGCATCCAATTCGTCAAGATAAGGAATGACCTGTTCTTTGTAAGGAATTGTGACATTTAAACCCGCAAGATAGGGGTGTTGTTCAAGCAATCCTCTAAACTCGCCAATTTCGGGAATGGCAAAATTAAGATATCGGGCGTCAATCTTTTCATTGACAAATTTCTGAGAGAAAAAGCCTTGCGAAAAAGAGTGCCCCAAGGGGTAACCTATTAATCCAAAAGTTCTCATACCGTTAATGCACTTTATTGGTTTTTCCTGCCAGTGATTCAGTAAGCCAAATTACAGCAAACCCTGCAAAAAACAGTGCCAGCGCCAGAAAAAAGGCTGCGTCGGCCGTAGGCCAAAACCATTCATAGCCAACTATTTTGGTTTTTGTACCAAACGTTTCGATGATGGCATTTTTCCATGGCCACAATATTCCCAACGAACCGGTAATAAATCCGGTGAGCAGAGCAATGGTGGAGTCGGGAAACCGTTTTAACAACCAGGAAAGCAGCCGTGAAAATGCCAGCAGACCAAATCCTCCACCAACAATTACCGGTAGAAGAATGTCGATTCTAAACTGGTTTACAGCCTGAATCATTACCAATTGATAATTTCCCATCAATACAAGAACAAATGAGCCACTTAACCCCGGAAGTATCATACTGCAAACGGCAACGATACCACATAGGAAAAGATACCATGTAGAAGCATTTTCAGAGGCAGGGGAGAGTACACTAATTCCAATGGCGATGGCTGTTCCACCTACAAACGAGAGTACAGAGGCGGTATGCCACTTACCAACGGTTTTTCCCACAAACCAAACCGATGCCAAAACAAGGCCAAAAAAGAAGGCCCATACATATACCGGATGGTTCTGAAACAGAAAGTCGAGCACTCGAGCCAGAGAAATAACAGCAATACCAATCCCAAAAAACAGTGTAATCAGAAAAAACAGATCTATATGGGCGGCAAAAGCTTTTAAATCGCCTTTTGTAAGAAGTTTTAGTGCTTTTAAGTCGAAGGACTTGATGGCGTTAATAAGCCGTTCAAATATGCCCGTTATAAGGGCAATGGTACCACCAGAAACACCCGGAATCACGTTGGCAGCACCCATGGCCATCCCTTTCAAAATATTGACTAGATATGAGTTAAGCATATTAAGTTTGAGTTATTCGGTATGTTCAGCTTTGTCTATCAGTTTCAGAAGTGTAGAACTGTGAAGACCAAGACGCTTGGTTTCAAGGGCGATGACATCAAAGCTTGCAATGTTGTAGAGGTTAACGTTACTGCCAAACAGATTAATCAGCTCAATTTGTTCACTCTTCTGCGAAGCGTCCCATATGACTCTGTTCAGGTCGATGGTATGGTTGGATGCATTTGCAGCAAGATAGGCGGCAAGGCCATTTTTTCCGTAAAGGGGCATCTGCGCACTTTCCTTAATGATGATGTGCGATGCACCAGCCTGTAGTTCATCTTCGGCAAATTGTATCCATTTGTCGAAACTCAGATGTCCACCTTCTACCATGTTGGTAACCTGGCTAATAACCTGGAAGTTGGCCGAAAATTGATTGATGTGATTTAGTTTTGTCTCCCTGCTGAGTTTGATGGCGCTGTCCGATACTTCAAGATATTCAATACCATAGCGATCAAGGTACCGGTTATAGTCGTCCATCGCCTCTCTATGGGCAAAAACCTCGAAAAGTGTGCCACCAAAATAGGGGATGATGCCGGCACCACGGTAAATATTGAGTTTCGATTCAAGCGAAGGTATCAGCAAACTGGTCCCAAAGGCCATCTTCACAAAATCGGTGTAAGGTGCATTTCCTTCGGTAAAGTTCTCTGCTTCACGCACACTTAAACCTTTGTCCGTCATTATGGTAATGCCCGAACTCCTTGGCTTTTCGGCTCTTTGCGGTAGAAATGGAAGATTAAAATTCATAAGGAAAATAGTTTTCGATGAGTTGTGTTAGCTTTTTGCTTTTGGAAACCATTTTTTCAATAGTTGGGAACAGTTCCACAAAAAACTCATAGTCTTCCGGATTTTCGATCAATGCAGTTCTCAGATGCCCGATGGCTTTATTCAGATTCCGTTCATCCAGCAAGTAATAGGCGGTTGCCAGATAGTGGACTGCAGGTGAGTCAGGATAAGCCTTAAGCCATCGATTCAATAGTTTATCGCCTTTGAATTTTGGCGACAAGGCCTTTTTTAGTTGATATAACTCGTACGCGTTTCGTAAATTATCATAGTCCTCCTTAAAACAGACTTCGAACGCATCTTCAGCTTCATTCAGATTTCCGGTAAGCAGCAAACTGCGGGCTCTCAAATACCACAGTTCACTAATTTCACCATGATACTGCAGCGCTTTTTCTGACACTTCTGAAGCTTCTGAAGCATACTCTTGATTTATCAAAAGCGCCAGATAACCAAGCCATGCTGGCATATAGCCCGTGTCTGTGTTTACAGTGAGGCGGTAAAAGCGTAATGCCAAGTCCCAATTACCCAACTGGTCCAAACAATCAGCTATATAGTGATAGGGCAGCAACACATCATAACCGTATGATATATAATCGATATAGCAGTCAATCGCTTCCAGATACTGTCCCTGATTAACCAGCGAATTGCCTTTATTAAACAATGCCTCTCCGTGAGCAGGATTTATTGCCAGTGCGTAATCATAACACTTATTGGCATTGTCAAAGTCGTTGTTTTTGATGTATAGAATGCCGAGGTTATACCACGCATTTTCCGAAAACGGGTTGATGTCGATAAGCCGATTATAGGTTTCGAGCCCTTTCTCGATAATAAACTCTTTGTCGTAGGCAAAAGCAAGTTCAAACAGAAGGCTCTCATTATTAGGAAACTCTCTGCAACCCGACGCCAAAAAATCTATGGTTATTTTATAAGCTTCGTGTTGATTCAGATAAATGCCTATATCGAGCATTACATCTTCTCTATCCTCAAATGCTGTTTCCAATGCCTTTTTAAAGAAAACAACAGCTTTTTCTTGCTGATTGTTACGGAGATAGGCTAATCCCAGATTCAAAAATATTTCCTGATTGGATTGCTCCAATTGGAGGAGACTCTCCATAAGTTTTATGGCCCTGTCATCTTCGCCTTTTTCCATCAGAATAATGGCATGTTTGGCCTGAAGTGAAGTGGCATCGGGGTGCTGCCTAATACCTATCTGCAAAGCCTTTTCCGCTTTCTCAAATTGAAATTTGTCGGTATAGAAATCAAAGATGTTTTCGATGGTATGAACATCAAAATAGAAGGTTTTTTGCCCGTTCTCCATCTGTTCGAACCGCTCAATTTCTCCCTTGATATCGTTATAATTGGCTTGCCAGGATTCGTGCATAAATTCAATTTCGTTTTACATCGCAAATTTACTCATTATCGACGAGCTTTTATCATTATGAGGACTTAAACTTCCATAATTTGCTCAGGCCGGCTGGTGTTGTGGGCGCAGTAAATCGTTGACGGTTTTTACCGGATTAAAGGTTTCGATGGGCACTTCCACAAAAAGTGTAATCCAGTCCGACATGGCTCCATTCCATAGTCCAGGCAGTTCGAGTGCTTTTAACGGACGGCCGTTCATCGATTTTTCGGAGATGAAACCGGTTTCCGGATCGGTGTGTTTTGTCAGATCGAATTTATTCCCTTTATAGTCAAAAGTGGAGCAAACCAAATCAACCGGATTAAAGTGCGTAGCTGCCTTAAACTGATTGGCCTGATGCGCATCATTTAAGTCAAGTTGAGAACTCTCGAGTATTTGTAGCGACAGCTGCATGTTTTTCTCTCGCACCCAAAAAGGACCACCACCGGGCTCCCCTTCATTGCGAACCATTCCGCATACACGAATTGGTCTGTTCAGATACTGTTTCAGGTATTCTGCCTGCTTTGAGATCTCCTGACTCAGTATGTCATTGGGAAGTACAACAAACAACTGCGCTTTAAGAAATGCAGAAGCTTCATCAATTAAACTGTGGCTAAGGTCAGAATCCATCCGTTTCAGAAAATCAAATATCTTATCTCTGAGCTCAAGAAGTAAACCACCTAAAGCCTTTTTATACTCTATGGTTTTATCAATCAGATGCTCCGGCACTACATTGTCGATGTTTTTGATGAAAATAATTTCGGCCGTTTGTTCGTTCAGGTTTTCGATAAGCGCCCCATGTCCGCCCGGGCGGAAAATCAAATGACCTTTTTCGTCACGGAAAGGTTCGTTATCGGGCGAAACGGCAAGTGTATCGGTATGCGGTTTTTGAAAGCTGAAGGATATATCCAGACCTATGTCGTATTTATTTTCAATGGCAGGCCCTTCATTGTAGAGCTTGTTTCGGAAGAGTTCGTGGTGTTCGGGGCTTACGGTGAAATGCACCTTTACCAAACCATCGCTGTTGGTAGCATAATTGGCGCCTTCAACCAGATGCTCTTCCATGGCAGTGCGTATGGCATCCTCATACAAATGAAAATGTATCAGCCCCTTTGGAAGCGCACCGTAGTTAAGCGTTTCGTGTGTGAGTAGGGTGTGAATAATCTCTTCGGCCTTTGATTTTCGCACATGAACATTGTTGAGATTATACACTTTAAGTGCATCAGCAAGTATTGGGAAAAACGCGAATCTTGGCAGTAGTTCGATAAATCGGACTACCGGATGCTCAACTGGCAGTGATTTAATGGGTACGGGATTGTCAAGGTATTGATAAAGATCTTTGAACATCCTTGTGGCAGCGCCAGATGCTGGTACAAATTTGGAGATGGTTAGCTGTCTGGAAATCTTTTGATGAAGAATTTCTGCGTAGTGCTTCGATTCTTTTTCCGATAGTATGCGGATGCCATCATTCGGCGTGGCCGGCTTTATCACATCCAGTTTTGAAAAACCAGTTTTAAACCTGTGTATCTGTTCTTCCAGTTGCGATGGAGTAATGCCTTTCTGCTTTAGCTGTATATGATCTTTATCTGTGAGCATAAATTGAGGTAATAGTTACTTAAAATAAATATTTAATTATCTGATAATGATAATGAAGTATGCTTGTTAGGGTTGGTTATTGTGGAGATTCAGGAATTTCCCGTTTTTGATTCCATGAATTTACATAAATATTTTGTTAGATATTCGATTTTTGCCACAAAAAAGATGATTTTCGTCAAATTCAGTTTGTGCAATAGCCTTAAACGTTTCTCCATTATTACGCTGAACTTCCGCAAAATAAACTATTTGAATAATTGAATATTAAATTTTTCGTATCAAATGGTTTAATATGCTGAAAATCAAAACAGTAATTCGCTTGCACGTTGAATATTTTATTTAATTTCGTGTTTTTGTTACTATGGCTCTTTTGAATAATCAAAATGTAATTTCCTGATAACAATGGTGAAAACCGCTAAGGATATTGCAGTTTGCTGCCTAATAGAGTTTTTAAGTTTTACATACCAATCGTAAACCAATAAATTTAATACAAAATGAGAAGAATTTTGTTCTTATGCCTGATGATATTACCTGGCATGATTGTTCTGGGCGAGGGATATCAGATAAATTTACAGGGTGCCCGCCAGATTGGAATGGGCCATACCGGTACCGGACTAAATTTTGGTGCATCATCTATTCACTTTAACCCGGGCGCATTGGGTATGATGAGTGGAAATTTTGAAGTGACAGCCGGTGCAAGTGCCATTTTTTCAAATAACACTTTTCAAAAATCCGGCTCGGTATATACACATAAATCCGACAACCCAATTGGCACACCATTCTTTTTATATGGAGCCGGAAAAGTGAATGACAGACTTGTGCTGGGACTTGGAGTTACAACGCCATTTGGTAATTCGCTTGTATGGGGCGATGATTGGGATGGACGTTATTTGATTCAGGACATCTCGTTGAAAGCCATATACATACAGCCGACCATTGCATTTAAACTTTCCGATAACCTGAGTATTGGTGCAGGACTGGTATATGCATACGGCGATGTGGAGCTACATAAAGCATTACCAGTTCAGGGGGTTAATGGCGATGGACAAGCGGAACTTACCGGTAAAACAACAGCTTTTGGCGTAAATGCGGGCATCTTTTATCAGGCATCTCCATCGCTTTCATTCGGATTGAGTTACAGATCAACGGTGGACATGAAAATGGATGAAGGAAAAGCATCATTTAAGGTTCCGGCTTCGCTTGCAACTCAATTTCCCGAAACCACCTTCAAATCAGCATTGCCAATGCCCGGTGGCATTCAGTTTGGTACCGGCTGGCAGGTAACTGACAGATTTCTGCTTGCAGCCGATTTGCAATATGTACTTTGGAGTGCCTATCAGGAGTTAAACTTTGAGTTTGATGCGGAGACAGTTCCGGATTCCAGAAACGTGCGCAATTTTGAAAACACATTGATTTACCGTATTGGCGCTGAATACGCCTTGAACGATTTTGTATCCGGACGTGCCGGCTTTGCCTGGGATACCACACCAATCCCAAAGGACTATCTCACACCGGAAACTCCAGGAGCCAATAAACTAAACTACACGCTTGGGCTTTCGTTTAGGTTTTCTGAGAACGTCTCGTTGGACACATCGCTACAGTTCATACGTGCCCTTGAGAGAGAAGACGGTTATGCTCCGGCTAATTTCTACGGCACATACAATACAAATGCTGTTATTCCGGGTTTTGGCCTCAACATTAGTTTCTAATCAGATAAATGATGAACATCATGAGATATATTTTATCGATAACACTTGCCCTAATATTTTGGCAGTGTGACATTAAAACAGATGATTTTGCGACATCAGCCGGTGAGGCAGATTTTGCTGTGTATGTGGCACTTGGCGACAGTTATTCGGCTGGTTATATGGATGGTGCACTCGGATTGGAGGGACAGCAAACCTCATTGCCTGCGATGTTGGCAGAGCAGTTTAAACTTGTTGGCGGTGGCGAATTTAAGCAACCGCTGATGCCAGAGGGAAAAAGTGCCGGTACCACAGTGATTGATCAAAGCGGAAACATCAACGGTTATTTTGAACTGAAAGTTGTGGGCGGAGCGCTTCGACCTGTGCCAACGGTGGGCGATAAAACGGTGTTTTCGCAACTGATAGGAAGTGAAGCACCATTTAATAACATGTCGGTACCGGGCGCAAAATCATTTCATCTTTTGGCTCCCGCATTCAGTAACCCGGTAGGTGGTAATCCTTTCTTTGTACGATTTGCCAAACAACCCGGGGTTTCGTCGGTTATCTCAGATGCCCTAAAGCTTGAGGCGACCTTTTTCTCATTGTGGATTGGAGGCAATGATGTACTAACCTATGCGCTTTCAGGTGGTACTTCAGATATCATTACGCCGCTTGAGAGCTTTCAAATGGCACTCTCTACTTTAATAACAGAGTTAACTATGCTTGGCAGCAAAGGGGTAATTGCAAATATCCCTGATATCGACGCCCTTCCATATTTTAATCTTGTCCCATACAATGCATTGCCATTGTCGCAGGTGCAGGCCGACCAGCTAAACGCTGCCTACGCGCAGTATAACCTCGCAGCCAACGGTGCCGGGCGTCCAGCAATTGTTTTTGTGGCAGGCCAGAATGCAATGGTTATTGCCGACCCAAAAATGACGGATATGCCCACTCAGCTGCGATTCAGACAAATAAAGGCCAACGAGAAGTTTTTAATGAACCTTCCCACTGATAAGATTGCAACTGAAGGATGGGGAAGCCAGGTTCCGGTGCCAGCAAATTACACGCTGGATGCAGATGATTTGCAAAAGATAAAGGCTGCTACAACTGGTTACAATGAAATTATTAAAACCTTAGCAACTGAAAATGGACTGGCTTTTGTTGATATAAATGAGCTAATGAATCAGATTAAAGCTGGTTTAGTGGTTGATGGACATACCTATTCCAATAATTTTGTTACAGGAGGTGTTCTGTCTCTCGATGGCATTCATGCTACACCTCGCGGTTATGCTATTATTGCAAATGAATTTATCAGAGCAATTAACAACACCTATAAGGCATCTGTTCCTTTGGTGAATGTAAACGATTATTCAACTGTTATTTTTCCCTTATAGGAATACTATAAAAACAACAAAAAAGTCCCGGGCGATAGACCCGGGACTTTTTTGTTATACATGCGTGGTATTGTACACAGTTTTATAGATCTCATCCCTCATACTTCGAAACTGCACTTCAGTGAGTTCATTGTCGTTCGTCATCAGACGGAGTTCTACTGCGTCACCACCCGGATGATAGGAAGGTTGCAAATAGTGAAATGAATTCAGGACAAAACCGAAACGTTCATAAAAACTGATACGGCGCTTGGTTAATTCATCCAGCGGAGGTTCCACTTCCAGAACAACAGGTAGCGTTGTAGATTCCAAAAAGCGTGAAAAAATGGCTCCACCCAATCCCTGATTGCGATATTTTGATGAAACTGCAAAATGCTCAACAAAAAGGCGTCCTTCCAACTGCCAGTATCCTATAAAGCCCTGAATATTAGCAGAGGCATCTGTTTGAAGTTTGATTGCGAAGTGTTCTATTCTGAGTTGTTTTGTATACTCTTCGCTTGATTTTCGCTCATTTTCAGGAAAACTCTCTGTCATGATCTCCCAAAAGCTGTCAAACATTTCGGGATGGATCAGAAGTGCGTGATTGTCTGTGATCATATTCTCATTCTTTGTAGATACCAAATTTTTGTTCAGCACGTTCCTTATTGATTCTTTACCGGTGGTGCAGGTATAGCGGGCAGTTCTTTTCGATTCTTAAGTTGCTCAAGAATTACCTCGATGGCTTTATTAAGCTGCTCATCGTGACCTGAAAACTCCCGGAATGGGTCATTTTCTATTTCGATATCGGGTTCAACGCCCTCACCCTCGATGATCCATTTGCCCTCCATCGATAAGGAGGTGAATTGTGGAATGCGTAAATCGGTACCATCAATAAAAGGTAAGGAGCCGGTGATGCCTACAATACCGCCCCAACTGCGTGTTCCGATTATGGTACCAAGTCCCAGCTGCCTAAAACCGTATGGGAACAGGTCGCCATCAGAAGCACTGTATTTATCAATTAGTGTAACCATCGGACCTACCAGCGTTTGAGCAGGAACGGTGCTTACCACCGGTGAGTTACGGCGCATGTTTACACGGTATGGCACACGGCTCAAACGTTCCAGTATCATTGGCGATACATTGCCGCCGCCATTTCCGCGGTCGTCGATGATAAGGGCTTTTTTGTGTAGCTGAGGATAGAAGTATTTTACAAACTCGTTGAGTCCGCCCGGGCCCATATCAGGTATGTGTATGTATCCAACTTGGCCGTTGGTTGCTTCATTAACCTTGCGTATGTTCTCGCTCACCCATTCAAAATAGTAGAGCGAACTTTCATTGGCGATGGGAGTAATGAGAACGTTTCTGGAACCCTGCAACGAAGGCGTACTGTTGATACTTAGCTCAACAGTGCGGCCAGCAGTCCCCATCAATAATTCATAAATATTTTCTACGCTGTTTGTCGGAATGCGGTTAACTGCTGTAATAAACTCGCCTTCTCTTACGTTAACACCGGGAGCTCTGAGCGGAGAATGCAGTTCCTGGCTCCATGAAGCGCCCTGCAAAATGCGGTCGATGCGGAAAAAGCCTGACGCATGATTCGATAGACGTGCGCCCAGCAGTCCGGTGGTGACTCTTTTTGCTTGTGGCTGATCACCGGGATTCACGTAGGCATGACCTGCATTTAGCTCTCCTATCATTTCACCAATAACGTAGTTGAGGTCGGTTCTATGGTTTACGTGAGCCACCAATGGGTTATATTTTTCGTAGATGGCATCCCAATTTACCCCGTGCATGTTGTCAACGTAGAAAAAGTCGCGCATTTGTCGCCATGATTCATTAAAAATCTGTTGCCACTCTTCGCGGAAATCTACACGAACCTTCATGTTGCTTAAATCCATTGGCTTATCAATGGTTACAGCCGACGAGGGCAAATCAATCACTGTCCAGTTCTTGTCTTTTCCTACAAGCATTTTGTTGTTATTAGCCGAAATGGTGTAGCGGTAGTCGCCCAGGAAGGTTTCCTTCTTCTCTTTCAAATCATACACCAATAGACCGTTGCCATTTTTCCCGCCCTGAAACATGCGGTTGTAATACACTCTGTTGTTCACGCAACTGATGTTAAAGTAGCGAGCCGCTTCAATGGGCAGTTCAATAATGCGGTTTCCGATGCCAGTATAGTCAATCCTTACATTGATATCGGTTTTTGATTGATCAGTTTGAGCTGTTGATCCTTTTTTATCTGATGATTCATCTTTTGGCTTAATCATTGCATTTTCGGGTGCAAAAGGCGATGGCGTATCAGCAGACAGCAATACCATATAGATTTTGGACATGTTGATGTATGCATGATTCCACTCGGTGTTGCTGTAAACCGGATTGAAACTTCGCTCTGAGGCAAATAGAAGGTATTTACCATCCGAAGAGAAAACCGGATTATAAGAGGAGTACCATTTTTCGGTTATGGGGAAAATTTCGCCTGATGCGACATTTAACAATTGGATGATGCCCATTCTGTTTTCGCCTGCATCGGTGTAGGTAAGCCATCGGCTGTCCGGACTCCAGCTAAAATCACCCAAGCGGGTATAGTCACTTGCAGCCAACTTGCGTGTATTTCCTGTTTGAACTTCGGTGATGTAAAGCGCATAATTTTGGTCGTTCCAGGCAATCATGCGGCTGTCGGGGCTCCAGGCTATATTAAATTTATAAGTGCTTCCTCCTGTGGTAAGCTGTCGGGGCTGCTGTTCGCCCATCACATCGTTTACCCAAATTTCATATTCACCGCTTTTATCTGAAAGCCATGCCATTTGGCGTCCATCGGGCGACCAAATACCATTGCGCTCATGCACATCCGAGGTGCGTGTAAGGTTGTAGGTGATGCCTTTGTCGGCAGGCACGGAGAATAGTTCGCCACGTGCCGAAAACAGAACGCGCTCACCATTGGGCGAAAGATCCGCAGAAAAAATTCTGTCCGCCGCATCCATAAAATCGGTGCGCGATTGGTTGAGGTCATTGCCAATCATTATCTCTACTTTCTGAACCTCACGGTTGGACACATCCATCTTATATATGTAACCACCATTTTCGAACACGATAAGGTTGCCATGATGCGATGGGAATTTGATGTCGAACTCAGTAAAGTGTGTTACTTTCTCGGTGCTTCCGGTTAGTTGATTGTACACAAAAAGGTTCATGGTACGGTCACGGTCGGACAGGAAGAAAATCTCATCACCAATCCACATGGGAATGATATCCTGCGCGGGATGGTCGGTGATGCGAGTGGTTTCGCGTGAGTTGAAATCGTGAATCCAGATGTCATCGGCCATTCCGCCACGGTAATATTTCCAGGTTCTAAACTCTCTGAATACCCGGTTATAAGCCATTTTTGAGCCGTCAGAGGAAAAACTCAAAAAACCGCCTTCCGGCAGTTCTAGTTGGGTGGAAAGACCGCCCGCGGGTGATACTTTGAACAGTTGTCCTTTAAAGTCGTTGAAGGCCTGACGACGCGAGCGATACACGATGTTTCCATCCGGAGTCCAATTCATCACAATGTTGTTGGGTCCCATACGGTCGCCAAGATCGTCGCGGGTTAAAGTGGCAGTATAGGTAAGCCTTTTGGGTACACCGCCATCAGATGAAATCAGAAATACTTCGGTGTTACCATCATACTGCCCTGTAAAGGCTATTTGTGTGCCATCCGGAGAGAATCTGGGGAACATCTCAAGTCCCTCGTGTGATGTGAGCTTTCGTGCCATTCCGCCGGCATGGGGCACGCTATACAAATCACCGGCATAGGTAAACACAATATGTGTTTGATTGATGGCCGGAAACCGGAGCAGCCTAGCCTCGGAGGCCAATAGACCGGTTGCTGTTAACAGACTTATAAGCCCTGTTAGTATAATTCTTCGCATGTTAATAATATGGTTTTATAAATGACTAAATGTATGTGAATAGCAATATGTCTGCATCCTTTTTTTAGGAAACAGCAAGTATCATGTTTTGTTTTAGTCTGTAATCAGATTCCGTATCTACTCTTCAGGAATACCCAATTTTTTAAGAACGGCATGCATCTCCTCGGGTCGTTGTGTACCAAGCAGCAACTGACGACCGGCGGCAAACTCCAGTTGAAGCCCCCAGAATCCATTAATACAATAAGCTTTTGGTCCTTTTCCGAAATGAATCCCCATGAAACTCAACTCCTTCACTGGTTGGTATTCGCGAATATATGCGCAATGCAGTTGGTTTAGGGGTACAATTTTCTTTCTGAAGTGGAAAGGTGAAAGGCGATAAGTGATGTGGCGATTGGTAATCTCGACTTCGAGCTTAATAACTAAAAGAAAAGCAATAGTAATAATATGCAACACCGTGAGCATGGCTATGGCCATCTGGCACATTGCAGTTGTTGAGAAATTAAAAAAAAGTAACCTGAAAGAGTAATAGTAAAGCGGTATTCCCAAAACCACCATCAATATCCACAACCAGATTTGTCTGAATCTTTGCTTCTCGGAGAATTTTGTTCCTGTCATATCAATCAACAACTGGCGTTAATATTTAATTTCAGCATTTCCAAATTAGCCTTTAATCTCTACTTCATTTCTTTGGATTGAGCAGCATTTACGAAAAGAATATCACCAATATCGGAAAAACTATTGAAAAAAGTGTCTCCCTGGTGCTTTATTTTTTCATCTCTAAAACCGATGATGGTAAGAGCTGCCTGTTTGGAATGTGTGGTAATGATTTCACTCACAGTTTGATTACCCCCCGAAGCGATGATTTCGATATTGGTAAGCGTAATAGGCAAACGCCCTGTGGCAATACGCTCTTCGAGTTCAGATTTTGTCTCTTCGCGCTTTCCTGGTGAACAGATGCTGAATATTTTGATGTGTCCCTTGTGCCAGTCCGGGTGAGCCATCATAATGTATCCGAGCAGAATCATCAGGTTGGTATTGAGCAGGTCGGTAGGTCTTATCCACACGTGTATACCGTTTCTGAACCGTATGGCGCTATTAGAGCCTGCAAAAATGCACACATCAAAATTCCCAGCTTTTGTAAGTTTGATATTCTCCAGAATACGTTCAATTTCTTCTGGGTTGTTTTTATCATATTCAAATAATACCATATTGTTTTCCATACCGGATATGGAAGGTGCCTGTATCACCTGTGCAATGGCCGATGTGTATGATGGTGATATCATGGTATCAATATAGAGCGTATTGTCTTCCTCATTTTGCAGCTTGATAAGTTCTTTGTGAATGGCTCTGGCTTCGGTGTAGGTGTGTTTGCTGTAGTAGCCTTCTATGTAATGAAAATAGGTGCCGAATCCGTGCTTATAGCTGAGCCATTTCATTAAATCCAGCGGTTTTTCACGTTCAAATGAGTGTGATGAGATGCAGACAACAGCAGGGCGCCACTCTTCGGCATCCGCATCAGATTGGTTCTTCTGCATGTAAACCTGGAGTTTACGGTTAAGTTGAAACAATGCGCCTTTGAAAATATTCACCAATCCCTTCTGTTCCTTGTT
The DNA here is from genome assembly GCF_000517065.1 of Alkaliflexus imshenetskii DSM 15055. Classification (GTDB taxonomy): domain Bacteria; phylum Bacteroidota; class Bacteroidia; order Bacteroidales; family Marinilabiliaceae; genus Alkaliflexus; species Alkaliflexus imshenetskii. The sequence goes on from NZ_KI912105.1 coordinate 3,900,478, forward strand.
ATAATATTCGATGACGAGATAGAGCATCACAATTATTACCATCGACAAGATGGTATAGAATGGGCTTATCATAAACATGACCCAAATAGAAAGCAAAAAGCCTGTAAGCGAAAAGTACCATCTTGATTTGAACTTTGGCCGATAGGATGGAGGTGCTCCAAAATGGTTCAGAAATGATATTAAGCAAAGTGAACCATAGGTTATCAGAAAAAACATGGAGATGATTCCGGCCACGGCATCCACATCGCCCAGAGCTACAAAAATCAGGGCGATGGCAAAAGACACTACTGCAGCATTGAATGGTTCGCGTGTCTTGCCTTTTCCTTTAGACATCAGATAGTTAAATTTCCGGAACGGAATTATTTTATCGAATGCCAAGGCCTGCAACGTGCGCGGGGCTACCATGATGGAACCCAGCGCCGATGAGATGGTTGAAGCAGCCAGCCCCAGTGGTATAATTATGGAGCCGCCCAATGCAATATGTGCCATGATGAGCTGATGTTCTGTTAAATCAGCCTGAGATGCGGAAATGGACATTTTCCAAACGATGGCCAGATATACCAACATGCCAATGGCGGTGCCACCGAGTGTACCCAATGGAATGGATTTGCCCGGATTTTTCAAATCGCCACTAAGACCAACACCTGCTGTCATACCTGTGAAAGCGGGAAAACAAATGGCAAAAACGACGAAAAAGTTCTCTCGGTTAAAGAACCCAAAGTTGTTGCCTGGCTGACGCAAGGCTTCTTCTGCTTCAATGGGCTTTCCCAAAAAGAAGAGCAATAATGCCAAAAATAGAATGCCTACCACCACATAAAGGGCCTTAACGCCCATGCCCGCCCCCTTTTTTAAGATTAATAACGCCAGCAATCCCAGTGCCGGAATGCTGATGGCCTGACGTGGCAGTACAAACCCAAAGTGGTTTTGGCACCAGTTGAATAAAGGTTCAAATGCTTCGGTAAATGCGATGATGTAAAAGGCCACGCTGATGGCTTGCGATAGATACAACGCAATGCCGATGGTGGAGCCAATTTTTAACCCAAAAGAGCGCGAGATGATGAAATATTCGCCGCCACCTTCTACTCTGGTGTTGGTGGCAATTTCTGAAATGGCCAGGGCAGTAGGGAAGGTGATAAGGTGTCCTACTACTATAATGAGAATGGCACCCCAAAATCCGAGGCTACCCACGGCATAGCCAAAGCGCAGAAACAGGATGGCGCCCAGGATGGTAGAAATAGCAGTAAAGAAAACCGGAGCCGTTCCAAAACCAGCTCCGCCATGTGTTGATTTAGCAGTTCCCATCTGTATTTACATAAGGGTTTTATGCTAATATAGATTATTTTTTCGATTTTCATGCAAATCGAACAGGGTGTTCAAGACAAATCCAACTCCCAATGCCAATGGTTAGATGATGTAAATTAATTGGGTAGATGTACGAATAAAAAAAACGTGTTACTTCAATTTCTTGGCTTCATTCCAGATGGCATCCATTTCGGCAAGGGTCATCTCCTTTAGGTTTCGTCCTTTTTTTATGGTTTCCTGTTCCAAATAATTGAACCGTAAGATGAATTTCCGGTTGGTGCGTTCCAGTGCGTTTTCCGGGTTCACGTCATAAAGCCGGGCTGCATTGATGATTGAAAAAAGCAGGTCGCCAAACTCATCCTCCATACCATCGGCGTTGCCTTTTTCCACTTCGGCTTGCAGCTCATCCATTTCTTCGCGAATCTTATCCCACACCTGTGACCGTTTCTCCCAATCAAATCCTACGCCACGTGCCTTGTCCTGAATACGGTTGGCTTTAACCATAGCCGGGAGAGCGTTCGGTACGCCTGAGAGTACAGATTTGTTGCCGTTTTTTTCTTTTAGCTTAAGTTGTTCCCAGTTTTGTTCCACTTCGCGGGCGTCCTGCACCTTCACATCGCCAAAAATATGGGGATGACGGTAGATGAGCTTCTCTATCAGGTTTTCCATCACCGTGCCAATGTGGAAGGCGCCTTTTTCTTCGCCCAGTTTGGCATAAAATACAATGTGGAGCAGCAGGTCACCCAGCTCTTTGCTGATGGCTTCATCATTTCCTTCGACAATGGCATCGGCCAATTCGTAGGTTTCTTCAATGGTGAGTGTGCGCAGGGTTTCGTTGGTTTGGACACTGTCCCAGGGACATTTCTCCCTCAACTCGTCCATTATCTCTAACAAGCGCTGAAAAGTATCTTTTTTTGATTGCATTACATCTATATTTAATTTCAATGCACAGGAATCCGGAAGTTTGCGTGATGCAAAATATAGTGCCCGTCGGTGCAGATAAAACATTTTGGCTGAAAAATGGTCAATGTCCTTTTCGTGATTAAATCACCGGCAAAACAGATATTGTCAACTGATAAAATCATGCACAGACTCTTACTATCCGGGAAAAATATCGTTAATTTGCACTTGCAAAAATAGTGATTACCCGCTTTATATGATAGAAAAACTCATTTATCTTGAATCAATTGACCTGGTGGAGTTCATGGGTGTTAAAAACGTGAAACTGGACATCATCAAAGCCCATTTTCCGAAGCTGAAGATAGTTGCCAGAGGCAATTGGCTTAAAGCCATGGGTGACCCGGTTGAAATTGCCGATTTTGAGGAGAAGATAAACCAGCTTATTGAACATTATAATCAATACAACGTCCTGAAGGAGGCATCTATTATTGAGATGCTTGTGGGAACCCAATCAAATGGTGAGGTAGCCGAGGACAACGACATTATTCTGTTTGGGGTGAATGGGAAGCCCATTAAAGGGCGCACCGAAAACCAACGGCGCATGGTAAAAGTTTACCCGGGCAACGACCTGCTTTTTGCTGTGGGCCCGGCTGGTTCAGGCAAAACGTATACCGCCATTGCCCTGGCTGTGCGTGCCCTCAAACGCAGAGAAGTGAAACGCATTATTTTAAGTCGTCCGGCAGTGGAAGCAGGTGAGAAATTAGGCTTTTTACCGGGCGACATGAAGGAAAAGATTGACCCCTACCTGCAACCACTCTATGATGCCTTGATGGACATGATTCCGGCCGTTAAGCTCAAGGAGTTTATGGAGAATGGCACCATCCAAATAGCGCCCCTGGCATTTATGCGCGGACGAACGCTGAACAATGCCTTTGTGATTTTAGATGAGGCACAGAATACCACTGCCAATCAAATGAAGATGTTTCTGACGCGTATGGGTGACCATGCCAAATTTGTGGTGACCGGTGACGTGACGCAGATTGACTTGCCTAACCCACAAATGTCGGGACTGGTGCAGGCCATGCGTATTCTCAAAGATATTAAAGGCATCGAACGCATTTATTTTACGGTGAAAGACATAGTGCGGCACCGTTTGGTTCAGGACATTGTGGAAGCTTACGAGCGGGAGTAGAGTTGATGTCAACTAGAATAATTCAGGGTTCAAATGTGTTGGTTAATAAGGAAAATCAAGCGAATCTAAAATCTAACCCAACTCATTTTTAACATCTTAATTCTAAATATCTTATATCTAATCATCTAGCATCTATATATCTAACATCTAAACATCTAATATAACAACCATGACAAACGCGATTGTAGAAACCAATTTCCAGTTTCCCGGTCAGAAAAGCCATTATGTGGGTAAAGTACGTGATGTGTATAACATCGATGATAAGTATCTGGTAATGATTGTGTCGGACAGAATATCCGCGTTTGATGTGGTACTTCCCAAGGGCATTCCGTTTAAGGGGCAGGTGCTCAATCAGATTGCTTCTCGTTTTCTGGATGCCACGGCCGACATTGTGCCCAACTGGAAAGTGGCGACTCCCGACCCAATGGTGACCGTTGGACGCCGCTGCGAACCATATAAGGTGGAGATGGTCATTCGTGGATATCTTACCGGTCATGCCTGGCGCGAATATAAAGCCGGCAAACGCATGCTCTGTGGCGTTTGCCTGCCCGATGGTATGGTTGAAAACCAGAAGTTTGAACAGCCCATCATTACACCAACCACCAAAGCATCTGAGGGGCACGATGAAGATATTTCACGTGAAGAGATTATAAGCCAGGGAATTGTGTCTGAAGCTGACTACATTCAACTGGAGCAATACACGCGTGCCCTGTTTGCCCGGGGTACTGAGATGGCTGAGAAAATGGGACTGATTCTGGTAGATACCAAATATGAATTTGGCCATATTGATGGCACAATCTATCTGATGGACGAGATTCATACGCCTGACTCATCACGCTATTTTTATATTGATGGATACAAAGAGCGTCTGGCAAATGGAGAGCCGCAACGTCAGCTTTCCAAAGAGTTTGTGCGCCAGTGGCTTATCGAGAATGGTTTTCAGGGTAAAGATGGGCAAAAGGTTCCTGAGATGGACGAAGCGCGCGTGAACAGCATCTCCGAGCGCTATATTGAGCTTTATGAGCGAATCACAGGCGAACCGTTTGTGAAAGCTGACCCTGCCAACGTGATTGGACGCATCGAACAGAATGTATTGAATTGTCTCAAATCGTTACATTAGAATAGCTTTGAATAAAAAGATAGGTGCAGCGCTTCCGGGTCTTTTGCCTTTGGTTATATTGATAGTAGCCGAGTGGTTTTGGGGACTTAAAGCCGGATTGTGGTTGGCAGTGGCCTTTGGGGCAGGGGAGTTACTGTGGCATGGTTTGCGACACCGCCGTTTCGAGAAGCGCATTTTGTTTGAGATGGCACTGCTGGTAGCGTTGGGTGTGGTTGCTTTGCTTATGGATGGTTCCGTGTTGGAGCGTTTGAGACCTACATTCTACTTGCTGCTGATGTTGGTGATGGTGGGCGTTTCTGCTTTTTCAAAATATAACTTTCTGATGATGGCATCGGGCCGTTTGCATAAAAACAGACGTTTTGGCCCTTGGGAGATGATGCAGATGCGCCTTACCATGCAGACTTTTTTCTGGGTAATGGCTGTTTATATGGCGATGCTGTTGGTGGCTGTTTTTTTGTTAGATACGCGCATTGAAACCTTCCTGAACACAACCGGTCTCTATCTCTATTTCGGGTTGGCTTTAACAGCTCTTTTCATCTTTAAAAGAATCCAAAGTAAATCATACGCTAAAGAGGAGTGGCTTCCATTGCTCGATGAGGATGGCAACATCAATGGTCATGCGCCACGCAGCGTGGTGCATAATGGCACAACACAGTGGTTACACCCGGTGGTGCATCTGCAGGTGTTAAAGGATGGTGGGTTATGGCTTCAGAAACGGCCAATGCACAAACTTGTGCAGCCGGGGAAATGGGATACCGCAGTAGGTGGTCACCTGGCGGCCGGTGAATCACTGGATGTGTCACTTCAGCGCGAAGCGGCTGAGGAGATTGGCATTGAAATAAACAATGCGCAATTGTTGGGACGTTATGTGTGGAAAAGTTCAATTGAGCAGGAGATGGTTTTTGCCTATCTGGCGCATTACAATGGCACCATCACCCCACACCCGGAGGAACTTGATGGTGGACGAGTCTGGACATTCCAGGAGATTGAGGAGGCTCTTGGCACCGGAGTTCTCACCCCAAATTTTGAACACGAATACCAGCTTTTCAGGCATCGGTTACAAACACTCAAGTAGTTGTAAATGCTAGTCTGCCCGACTCATGGTTAGCTTGCCATGCCGGATGCCTTTCAGGGCAATGAGCTTGTCGGCCAAATGCGTTAACGTTTTTGCCTGCCCTCTTACAGCAATAATTTCCATACACATATCAGCCTCCAAATGAAAATGGTGCGCCGAGAGTACTACTTCATGAAAATGGTGCTGGATATCGGTAAGATGACTTACCAACTCCCGTTTGCTGTGGTTATATATCAGGGTGATAGAACCGGCTACAAGGTTGTTGCACTGCCATTTACTGGTTACAATGTGGTCGTTCACCATGTGGCGTATGGCCTGAGAGCGGTTGGTAAACTGGTTGTCGGCCACATACTCATCAAGTGCTTCAAGCAACTCTTTTTCAAGCGATACACCAAAACGGACTACTGACATACGGTTGCGTTTTTTCGTGAAACTTCTTCTTATCCAAAAAGAAACTTACTGCTCATTCCATTTTGTATCCATGTACGATAAAAATGGCCGGTTTCTTATGCAAGTCTGGCAACTTACCCTTCCATGAGGCAACGGTTTTAGTCACCACATACTCATCGGGCAGTGTGAGGTTGTAAGCAATGCAGAGGCGTGTTTTGGGATTGCAGGCTGCAAGAATATCTTCTGCCAAATGGTTGTTGCGAAAGGGCGTTTCGATAAAAATTTGTGACTGATGTTCGGTACGGCTGCGGTTTTCCAGATGGCGGATGGTTTTGAGCCGGTCTTCTTTTTTGATGGGGATGTAACCCACAAATGCAAAACTCTGCCCATTCATTCCCGAAGCCATCATGGCCAGCAGAATGGAGGAGGGGCCAACCATTGGCACCACCTGAATGCCTGCTTCGTGGGCCATTTTCACCACATCGGCGCCGGGGTCGGCCACACCGGGACAACCCGCTTCTGAGATAATGCCCACATCGTGACCGGCTTTCAGGGGTTTCAGGTACTCCGACATTTGAGCCGGCGTGGTGCGTTTGTTGAGCATCAAAAACTGACTGCCATCAATGTCCATCTGGGGGTCGAGCAATCGGAGATACCGACGCGCCGTGCGCAAATCTTCTACGATAAAATGGCGCAACTTCACAGCCATCTGTGCCACATCGGCCGGGATAATATGCCCTGTTTCTGATGAACCAAGGGTGTTGGGGATGAGATATAGTTTTCCGGGCATTCTGTTTGATTTTTGTTTATTTGGTCAAAGATAGAAACATTTTTGGCTATGGGAATTTGTGTAGAGGGCATCTTTTCTGAGATTATGGTGCAATTATCAATTTTATTAAGGTGATGATTACTCTAGTTAATTCGTTTTTTTGTAATTTCATACAGATATCGTTTTAGATAACGATTTGGTTATTAAATACAAATTAAATAATGTATGGTATGAAAAAACAATTCCTAACCCTTCTATTATTATTGATGTCCGTAAAGTTTTATTCACAAGTTGAAAAGGGCAATATTATTATCCGTTTGGATGGAAACTATAACAAAACGCTATCGGAACATGGCGTAACAACCAATAGTTATGCCAATAAAAGCAAGATATTGAATGTGGGGCCGTCAATCGGAATTGCCATATCCAACAATTTTGAAGCAGGCATCGTTCTGGATTATTTCAGAAGTTTTGAAGAACGTTACCATTCAGTTTTGACAATGAACAAACATGCTCAGGTCGAGAAGTTACAGAGGAAGCAATATGCGTTCATGCCTGGCATCTATCTGGGTTACTATCGCAATATCACTGAGAAAATTTCATTCAATACAAATTTCAAAATGAGGTATGGTAATCTTCATTCTGAAATGGTATCGCAATGGGCGGGAATAGAATACATTTCCTGGAGTATAATTGTTCCCGGACCTGGTGAGGGTTCAATTTCTGTGTACTCTGAATCAGAGCAGAAGTTTGAATATGCTTCGGCCAGCTTACTTCCTGAAATATCCTATTACATCACACCTGCTTTTGGTTTATCATTGGGGCTTGGAGGTGTTGAATATGCCCTTGTGGACTGGGAGTCTGACAATTCTACATTTGTTATTGATTTCCATCCAAGGAACTGGCGATTGGGATTAAGGATGAAATTCTGAAAGCCGGTACTATATTATTGCGTTTTTCATCGCGAAATATTAATTTTGCTTATCTAAAAACTTTTGATGCTTAAAATTAAGAAGGATTTGGTGAAGTAAATAATCAAGGGCGTTTAGCTTTTGATTATTCCTCTCTGGTTCCGGTTGATTCCAACCGGGTTCTTTTATATTGTATTTTACCAACTTAAATCTTTGTCAGACAAACTGGTTGTATCTGTTTGTTATGGCATAACATAATTTTAAACATCATGAGTAACGATAATAAAACCATCCACGACTTTGATTTCGAAGTAATCTGCGAATACTTTTCAGGTGTTGAGCGTCAGGGGCCGGGAAGCCCTGAAGTAACCATAAAGGCGTTGAACTTTATTGATGGACTCAACCATGAATCGCGCATTGCCGATTTGGGCTGCGGTACTGGCGGACAAACCATGGTTTTGGCGCAACATGTGCCCGGTACCATCACCGGTATTGATTTGTTCCCCAAATTTATTGATACTTTTAACCGCAATGCAGCAAAGTTAAATGTACAGGAAAGGGTAAACGGAGTAGTGGGCTCAATGGACAACCTGCCTTTTGAACCCGAATCTTTGGACCTTATCTGGTCTGAAGGTTCTATTTATAACATTGGTTATGAAAATGGACTGAGGTATTGGCGCAACTATCTGAAAACAGGTGGCTATGTGGCTGTTTCGGAGGCTACATGGTTTACCAATGAGCGACCTGCTGAAATTGAGACCTTTTGGCACAATGCCTATCCTGAAATAGATACCATTTCGGTGAAAGTAGCCCAAATGCAAAAGGCGGGCTTTGTTCCGGTTGCCACTTTTATTTTACCTGAAAATTGCTGGACTGACCACTTTTTTGCACCACAGGTTGAACTACAGAAAGCTTTCCTCCGCGAAAAGGGCGACAATAAAGCAGCAGCTGATTTGGTTGCCGAAATGAGGCATGAAGCTGTGATGTACGACAAGTATAAGTCGTTTTATGGGTATGTTTTCTATATCGGTAAAAAGATTTAAATCATAGCCATTTAACCAGTCATCGGATAATCTGAATAAGTTATCCGATGATTTTTTAATTTGATTCGGATAAAAAGGTGTAAAAATCATTCATTTGATTGGCAGTGCCACCATTTTTTTGCAATTTTGCGCCTTTTTAAAGGGTATATTTCAATGCAGAAAAGAAGGTTTAATCTCCATACCATATTGGAAAAGCGCGTTTTAACCGACTCAACTTTTGTGTTGAGACTGGAGCACAATGGCCTTGAGTTCACTGCCGGTCAGCACATTCAGGTGGGACCGCCAAATGGCATTCACACGCGTGAATATTCCATTTATAGTGCGCCGACAGATGATTTTATCGAGATTTTGGTACGCGAAATTGAAGATGGGGTGGTGACGCCTGCCCTCAAAAAACTTGAGGCTGGCGACTCGGTGGTGGTGAACGATGCCGTGGGCTATTTCACCATCGACAAGGAGGTAGCCGAAGGCAAGCAGTTTCTATTTGTGGCAAGTGGCACAGGTATTTCGCCGTTTCACAGTTTCGTGAAAGCATTTCCTTCGCTCAACTATACATTGGTGCATGGCATCCGTTTTGCTGAGGAGGCATACGAGCGTCACCATTACGAGCCATCGCGATATGTTGCCTGCACCTCGCGCGACGAGAAAGGTGATTTTCATGGTAGGGTGACCGATTGGTTAACCCAAAACCCTCTGAATAACGATACTTTGTGTTATCTTTGCGGCAATTGTGATATGATTCACGACGTGTATGATATTCTTGAAAAACAAGGCGTTAGCTCAAAGAATATCTTCACGGAAGTATATTTTTAAATTAAACGCAAAGACGCCAAGGCGCAAAGGTTTATGGAGATTTAATTCTTTTATTAAACATTTTTAATTCTTTGGTAAATAATTAATAATTAGGGTGATGGTTATTTTGCTTTGCGATTTTGCGTCTCTGCGTTAAAAAAAGGATTATGAAGTACCATTTAGTGATATTGGGTTGTCAGATGAACCAGGCCGATGCGGAGCGTGTGCAGGCGGTAATGGCAAAGATGGGATATGCGGCCACCGAAACAGAGGAGGAGGCCAACGTGATTGGGATTATTGCCTGTTCGGTAAGGCAAAAGGCCATCGATAAAGTCTATTCCAAAATTGCCAAATGGAACAAGTGGAAAAACAAACGCAACCTGATAACCTTTGTGTCGGGATGTATTTTGCCCGATGACCACCAGAAATTCCTGAAGCTGTTCGACCTGGTGTTCGACATGAAGGAGCTGGCATCGTTTCCGGCCATGCTGAGCCAATATGGAGTTACCACACCGGTATCCAATTTTAGCCGCTTGCACGACGAGGAGTTGGTGGAAATAGCCGCACCGGCATCGGTGGCCGATAAACTCAATTTTGCAGGTGCAAAACCGGTATCCAAAGTGGCTGCTGCCCCACAAACATGGGAGGTGGAGCCCATCTACAACAGTAATTTTGAGGCGTTTATTCCTATTCAGAATGGCTGCAACAAGTTCTGTACGTTTTGTGCCGTACCATATACACGTGGCCGTGAGGTAAGTCGTTCATCGGCCGATATCATCGAAGAAGCCCGTCAGTTGGTTGAAAAAGGGTACAAAAGCATCACGCTGCTGGGGCAGAATGTGAATTCTTATGGGCTTGACAAAAAAGGGGAGGAGCTGTCGTTTGCGCAGCTGCTGGATGCGTTAGGCCAGATGGCCGATGATTCGGGTCGTGACGTGTGGATATACTTCACATCGCCCCACCCGCGCGATATGACCCGCGATGTCATTGAAACCATCGCCAAATACCGTTCGTTGGCCAAGCAGATTCATTTGCCGGTGCAGTCGGGCGACGACAAGGTGCTGATACGCATGAACCGCAAGCACAGCATGGAGCGCTACCGCGAGGTGGTGGGCTGGATTCGGGAGCTCATTCCTTCGGCCACACTGTTTACCGATGTCATCGTAGGCTTTACCGGCGAAACGGAGGAGCAGTTTGAACAAACCCGTGCTGCCGTGCGTGAATTTAGGTACAACATGGCCTATATTGCCATGTATTCGCCACGTCCGGGTGCAGCTTCATTTGCCTGGCAGGACGATGTGCCGCATGCGGTTAAAAAGGAGCGTTACGCCGTGCTTACAGGCGATTTGGAGAAAGTAGCCTTTGAACATACGCGCAAATTGAAGGATGAGACCGTGCGACTGCTGGTGCGTGGTAAAGACAAAAAAGATGGCTACCTGAGTGGCCATACCGAAGGAAAAATCATCGTGCGTTTCCCATCAGATGATGAAAGTCTGATAGGCTCATTCGTGGATGTACGTATTGAATCGGTGCGTCCGTTCAGCGCCGAAGGGGAGTTGGTAACACGTGAGGTTGAAGCTTAGTAAATAGAAATAACGCAAAGACACGAAGAACCAGAGTTTTATCTTGGCGTCTTTGCGTCTCTGCGTTTAAACGAAATTATGAAAGTAGCATTTAAAACATTGGGTTGCCGTTTGAACCAGTACGAGACCGATGCCCTTGCGGCACAGTTTTCGGGTAATGGTTACGAGGTGTCGGAACAGGAGGAAGGAGCCGATGTGGTTGTGGTAAACACCTGTACGGTGACCAACCAGAGCAACCAGAAATCAAGATACGTGATAAGTCACGCGGGGCGCATCAATCCCGGAGCCAAAATGGTGATTACCGGCTGTATGGCCGAGAGCCATGCCGAACAATTGCAAAAGAAGTTCCCCGAAGCCACCGTTATCAACAACAAAGGCAAAAGTGGCATATTCCATAGTGTGGATTCGCTGATTAAAACCGGCAATGCCGATTTGTCGGACAAGGACTTTGATTTGTTCAGCTACCAGTCGTTTACCGAGATGTTTCATACCCGCAGTCTGATTAAAATTCAGGATGGGTGCGACAATTTCTGTACGTTTTGTATCATTCCCTTTGTACGTGGGCGTGCCATTAGCCGACCGGTGGAGCAGGTTTTGCAAAATATACGTGAAGTGGTGGCCAAAGGTGCCAGGGAGATTGTGCTCACCGGAGTTAACATCAGTCGTTACGAGAGCGATGGCGTTAAATTTTCCGGTTTGGTAGATAAAATCCTGAATCTGGAAGGCGATTTCAGGGTGCGCATCTCATCCATTGAACCCGACCGATTTGACGACCATTTTTTCACCCTCATTGGACATCCCAAGTTGGCGCCACACCTTCATTTGTGCCTGCAGAGCGGCTCAGAGCGCATTCTTCTGCAAATGCGACGCATGTACACCGTGAAAGATTTTATGGAGATTGTGGACAGGGTGAGGGCCGTAGACCCAAAATTTAATTTTACCACCGATGTGATTGTTGGGTTTCCCGGCGAGACAGAAGAGGAGTTTGAAGAGACTATGGCAGTAGCTAGAAAAGTGGGCTTTGGTCACATGCACATCTTCAAGTATTCGGTGCGTCAAAATACCCGTGCGCAGCGCATGGCCGACCACATCCCCGACAAAGTAAAAACTGAGCGCAGTAAGCGCATGCATGCCCTCGCCGAAGAGCTGACCGCTAATTACCGTGCACCATTCGACAATACTGAGCAGCGCATCCTGGTTGAAAAATGGAGTGATGGTGTGGCATCGGGCTACAACGATTACTTTGTGCCGATGCAATTCACTTCAGTCAATAAAAAGCGCAACCGTTTTGAAGTGGTACAGGCTCGGGTGAAGGATTTTGAAGAGGCTTGATTGCAATCATCCGATGACTCGAAGTCATCGGATGATTAACAAAAACATCTATATTAAGAGGCTGTTTAATTTATACTACATCTGCTTTGAAGATTTTCAGATGTTAGATATTTAGACCGATAGACATGATTAAACAGAAAATAAGATCAATCTAATCGTCTTTCTCAACTACTCTATCTGTCTAAAATCTACAATTCTTCGCGTCTATAACATGTTTAATAAATTAAGTTTAAGCAGTTAAGTCATCGGATGAATAATCAAAAAATCCCTTAAATTCCTATCTTTGTATTAGTAAAATCTGCGTTTAATCCAAATCCAACCAACCTCAAGCTAAAAAGTGACCTCTAAAATTACCTTTCTGGGAACAGGTACTTCTTTAGGAGTGCCCATGATTGCCTGCCAATGCCCCATTTGTCACTCTTCCGACAAAAAGGACAAACGGCTGCGTTCATCGGTTTTGATTGAAATAGAGGGCAGAAACATCCTGATTGATGCAGGGCCTGACTTTCGATGGCAAATGTTGCGTAGCAAAACGCTTCACCTGGATGGTATTCTCATTACCCACGAGCATAAAGACCACACTGCCGGACTGGATGATGTGCGGGCATTTAACTGGCTCAACAACACCCCGTGCCATGTTTATGCCGAGGAACGTGTGCTTAAAAGTCTGCGCCAGGAGTTTGCCTACGCATTCTCCGAATCAAAGTATCCGGGACTGCCAGAAGTGATTCTGAATGAAATAGATGACCATCCATTCGCCATCGAAGGCATTCAAATCATACCCATCCGTGTGATGCATCACCGTCTGCCGGTTTTTGGTTTCAGAATCGGGGATTTCACCTATATCACCGATGCCAATTACATCCCCAAAGAGGAGTATTATAAGATTTATGGCAGTAAAGTGTTGGTTATTAACGGTTTGAGACCAGAGCCGCATATTTCGCATTTTTCATTGCCACAGGCACTTGAGATGATAGAAGTACTTAAACCTGAGCGGGCTTACATTACACACATCAGCCACCAGCTTGGCTTTCACCGCACAGTGAATGACAGCCTGCCACCCGGTGTGGAATTGGCTTATGATGGATTGCAGATTGAAATTCGCTAATCGATTCACCATTAATGCTCGTGGGTATGAGCAGCTTTGGCCTCTTCGTAGCTCTTGTTAACCGTGCCCTTTGGATGCTCCGGAGGGCCATACAGCGTATAGAGTTTCAAATCGTTTGTACCGGTATTTTTTATCTGGTGCCAATATCCTGCCGGAATCAGAATGGCCCAATCGTCCTCTACTTCCTGACGCCAGGTGAGGTTTCCGGCCTCTTTGCCCATCAAAACCAGTGCTTTTCCCTCTTCAATACGGATAAACTGGTCGTGGCTGTCGTGAATCTCCAGGTCAATTTCTTCTCCAGGCTTCAATGTCATAAATACAAGTTGCATAAACTGGCCGGTCCAGTTGGCTGAGCGATAGCTCTCGTTGGCAAGGGTGGCAGCTTCAATGTCAAATGCCCAAGGTTGTTGACCCATATCCACATTAAAATCGATGGTGCTGATGATTTTTTCCGCAGCATCGGCAGATGATTCTTGCGTGGATGGGGTGGTTTGGCAGGAGATTAGCAAAATAACTGCCAGAAAAAATGAAAACGTAAGAAGATAGTTTTTCATAACGAAGGAATTAAAAAGTTTTAGTGCATATAAGTTCGTGAATTAATTCCGGAAATAAAAGTCGGTGATTATGGTGGCTCGTTGGCAAATTGCCCGAGAAGATTTTATCCGTCCGGTTTCCCGTCATTTTAGTTATCTTCGTGCAACAAATCCCAAAATGCATTGAATCAATGAAGGTCTGCATCGCCGAAAAACCGAGTGTCGCCAAAGAAATAGCCCAGGTTCTGGGTGCTAAATCGCGTAAGGATGGATATTTTGAAGGAAATGGCTATCAGATAACGTGGACATTCGGCCATCTTTGCACCTTGAAGGAGCCACACGATTATCTGCCCGACTGGAAGCGGTGGACGCTTGGTTCGTTGCCCATCATTCCATCACGTTTTGGCATTAAACTGATTGACGACCAAGGGGTGATTAAGCAGTTTCGCGTGATAGAGCAGTTGGTGAAGCAGGCTGAAATAGTGATAAACTGTGGTGATGCCGGACAGGAGGGTGAAATTATTCAGCGGTGGGTGCTTCAAAAAGCAGGATGCAGTTGTCCGGTTAAACGGCTATGGATCTCTTCACTTACCGAAGAGGCGATACGTGAGGGCTTTGAGAAATTGCATGAGGGGAGTGAATTTGACTTGTTATATGCTGCCGGCAGTTCACGTGCCATTGGCGACTGGCTCCTTGGAATCAATGCCACGCGGCTTTATACTGTTAAGTATGGACAGCAAGGTCAGGTGCTCTCCATCGGACGGGTGCAAACACCCACACTGGCGCTCATTGTGGAGCGACAAAAAGAGATTGACAATTTTGTGCCGCAACCATACTGGGAACTTAAAACGGTATACAAGGATGTCACTTTTAATAATAGCGAAGGGCGATTTCACGATAAGGAGTCGGCTGAAAAAGCCATCGAGTCCATCAGGGGAAAAGAGTTTGAAATCACTGATTTTGGACGCAAGAAGGGGAGTGAATCCGCCCCACGCCTTTTTGACCTTACTTCGCTTCAGGTGGAGTGCAATCGCAAGTTTGGCTTCTCGGCCGATGAGACGCTGAAAACCATTCAGCTGCTCTATGAGAAGAAGCTGACAACCTACCCGCGTGTGGATACCACCTTTTTGAGCAACGACATGTACCCCAAGGTGCCCGGTATACTCAAAGGTCTGAAACCTTACGAAGCGCTCACAGCACCCATCCTAGAAAAGAAGATACCCAAGTCAAAAAAGGTGTTTGACGATACCAAAGTGACAGACCACCACGCCATCATACCCACCGGGCAAAACCCATCGTCCTCACTCAGCAGAGACGAGAAGCTGGTTTTTGACATGGTGGCACGGCGCTTCATTGCGGCATTCTATCCCGATAGCATCATCAATACCACCACTGTGGAGGGGCGGGTAGAGCAAGTGTCATTTAAAGCCACCGGCAAGCAGATTGTGGAAGAGGGCTGGCGCGTGGTGTTTAACAGTGGTTCGCAACAGAAGGGAGAGGACAACATACTGCCCGAATTTACCAAGGGCGAGCGGGGCCCTCATGCACCTGACCTTCAGGAGAAAGAGACCCAGCCGCCCAAGCCCTATACTGAAGCCACGCTACTGCGCGCCATGGAAACGGCGGGCAAACAGGTGGACGATGAGGAGCTTCGCGATGTGATGAAAGAGAACGGCATCGGACGGCCATCCACCAGGGCAGCCATCATCGAGACGCTCTTTAAGCGCAAATACATCACCAAAAACCGAAAATCTCTGGCACCTACCGTCACCGGCATGCAGCTTATCGACACCATACGCACCGACCTCATTAAATCGGCCGAACTGACAGGACGGTGGGAGAAGAAGCTGCGTGACATAGAAGCGGGCTCTTACGACCCGGCAGTGTTCATGAATGAACTAAAGCAGATGGTCTCCGACATTGTGCATACCGTGCGGCGTGAACCAACCATCCGGCTCATAGAAGTGGTTGAGGAGGAGAAGCCTGCATCAAAAAGCAACAGTAAGACGGCTGATACGCCTTCTGAATCTGCCAGGTGTCCGCGTTGTGGCGAAGGCCAGATGATAAAAGGTAAAAAAGCCTGGGGATGCAGTCGATACAGTGCCGGCTGCCAAACGCTTGTGCCTTTTGAGTTTTTGGGTAAAAAATTGACCGATAATCAGATTGATGCGCTGCTGAAAAAGGGTAAAACACCTGTCATAAAAGGTTTTGAAATGGATGGGCAAAAAGTGGACGGTTTTGTTTCACTCGATGACAATTACCAACTGAGGCTCGAGAAAGAGGAACAACCCGAATGGATGTGCCCCAAATGCAAAGAAGGACGTATGATAAAAGGGCGAAAAGCGTATGGTTGTGAGCGTTTTAATCAAGGCTGCAAGGTGCTGGTTCCATTCGATTTTATGGGCAAAACCCTCACCGACAAGCAGATTGGCGACCTCATTCTGAAAGGAAAAACCAGTGTGCTGAAAGGCTTTAAAGATGCCAATGGCAATGAATTGAGCGGCAAACTGGTATTTAACGAAAGTTTTGCAGTGATTCTGGAGGCGTAAATTGCAGTGATATTGCGCGGAGAACAACTATAAGCAAAAATCAACAAAGAGATTAACATATTAAACAAATTGTCAATGCACATCCAATTAATGCCAATAAATATCATCGACAAAGAGACCGTTCTGAGTTTATTTAAAGAGGCTGCAGAAAAGATTTCAAGAATGGAGATAGACCACTGGCAATATTGGAAGAATCCGCCCAAATCAAAAGTGGAATGGGTAGAAGAGGGCATCCGTAACAACGAGTTTTTCTTTATTAAGAACGAAATGGACGATTTGGTGGGGATGGTGCGTATTTTAAAGGAAGACCTGATGTATTGGGGCCAACAAAAGGAAGAGGCGTTATACGTTCACTCATTGGTGGTTAGAGATGCCTATAATGGAAATGGCATAGGAAGAATCGTTTTGGAAATGGTAGGAGAAGAAGCCAAACGTCTGAATCGTAAATTTCTACGACTGGATGCCGATTCCAGAAACCCAAAGTTGTGTGCCTATTATGAAAATATGGGATTTCATAAAGTCGGCACCAAGGCGCTATCTTTATCTGTGAACAATTTGTATGAGAAGTCGGTGAAGTAGGGTTAACTCTGCTCAACGGAGTGGCAAACTCCGTCCGGCTTGAGATGCATTTGGGCAAAATTGGCCATGGGAGTTAGTTTTAAGCGATTAAAAGTATCTAGCAAAAACACTTTCTTATTGCATTTCTTATTGTATATTTAAAAATAAGCCACACTTATTAAGTACTCTCCCGATAAACCGCAATTTGACGCAAAAAGCCATCGCTGGCGAAAAATGACTAAAATTGCGTTTGTATGCCTAAACCCCGCGAATAATTTGTATCACGTGCTTCGCGGGCTTCTTAACGGATTAGTATTCCTAAAGCAATTAAGGGCTTCACTTTGAGTGAAACCCTTAATGCAAGTGTGATATAAACCACGGATTACTTACCCCACTTTACAACCATGGAAAACTGCACACAATGTTACTGATCTGGTGCGATAACCTTGCACGGAAACGAATTAAGCCCAATTATTGGGATTTTAAATGTTTTTCAGCGGCTCTGGTTATAATTTAAACTACACAAACTGAAAGTAGTTTGTTTTAAGTTAATTGGCTATAAACTAAACAATCTCTTAATTATTGACTTTTAGAGTCATTATAGCTGACAGCGGTTCTGCAATACCAAGCTGAGTGCTACGCTCAACCGGACTTGATCCACCAATAGAAACTTTAAATTTACCTGGCTCAATGGCTTTTGAACCATTGTCAAATACAGTTTCAAAATTGTTTGCTGCAATGTCAAATTCAACCTGTACAGTTTTACCTGCATCAATGCTAATGCGTTTAAAACCAATGAGTGATTGAAAAGGCACTCTCTGCTTTGAATTGAGGTTACTTAGGTAAAGTTGCACCACTTCATCTGCTTTTCGGTTTCCTGTGTTGGTAATTGATACCTTTACCTTGGCGTTTTGGTTCAAGTTCATTTCAATTGGTTCAACCACTAAATTATGATATTTGAATTGGGTGTAGTAGAGTCCAAAGCCAAAAGGGTACAGGAAGTCGTAGGTGGCGTAACGATAGGTGCGGTCAACCATTGAGTAGTCATGATAGTCGGGTAATTGATCTACAGATTTTGGGAATGATATTGGTAAACGTCCTGATGGACTTTCTTTACCAAAGATAATATCAGCCACTGCCTGGCCACCTTGTTCGCCAGGATACCATGCCAACAGAATGGCATCAGCCGCTTCTTCAGCTTCAGCCAAAATAACCGGGCTGCCTGCGGTTAATACCAATACAAGTGGTTTGTCCGACTGAGCTCTTAATGTTGTGATAAAATCAATTTGCGATTGAGGAAGTTTTAAGTCAAATCGGTCTCCTTTGGTTTCCGAAAGCAATGATTCGCCTTCTTCGCCTTCCAGTAAACCTGAGATACCTACAACAACAATATTGGCATCCATGTTCCCAAATTCAGAAAAAGCATAATTCAGAGGGTTTTTGGTGGGTTGGTCAATTAAGCATCCCTGACGGTATTGCAGCATGGTACCTGGGTTTACTACATTGGCAACCCCTTCGAGCATGGTAATCAGGTTTTTGCTTATACCATGGTAATTACCCAATAACACTTCGGCATTGGTTGCCATTGGGCCTGAGACGCCGATTTTTTTGATGTTGGGACTAAGGGGCAAGGTGTTGTTCCGGTTTTTTAAAAGTACAATAGACTTTAAAGCCGACTGGTAGGCTAATTTTTGATGTTGCTCACAATTTAACACATTGGGTTTGATGTTGTCATATGGGCCTTTACCATATGGGTCGAGCAAGCCCAGCCTGAAACGGACTGTAAGCAGGGTTGCCAAAGCCGAATCGATATCTTCTTCGCTTACAAGATTTTGCTCTACTGCTGATTTTAGAGACTCGCGGTATACAATTCCGCAATTAAGGTTCACGGTATTGTTCAGTGCAAGGGCAGCCGACTCAGTAGCATTGGCCGTAACTTTATGGGTTTCATGAAAATCGATAAGAGCCCAGCAATCTGAAACTAAATACCCTTTAAAGCCCCAATCGTTTCGCAGGATGTCTTTTAACAAATAGGGGCTTCCACAGCATGGACTGTTATAGGTCCGGTTGTAGGCGCACATAACCCCGGCCACATTGGATTGGGTAACTAACGCTTCGAATGCGGGAAGGTAGGTTTCGATAAAGTCTTTTATGGGGGGCTCGGCATTAAAAACATGACGTAGTTCTTCCGGACCCGAGTGTACCACATAGTGTTTGGCGCAGGCTGCGGCTTTTAAATAATCGGGGTTGCTGCCTTGTAAGCCATTCACGAAGGCTTTGCCTAATTCCGCAGTTAAGAAGGGGTCTTCGCCAAAGGTTTCCTGTCCACGGCCCCAGCGGGGATCACGAAAAATATTGATATTTGGCGACCAATAGGTCAGCCCCATATATTGCCCTGTATTATCAAGTGCCCTGGCGGCATTGTACTTGGCACGTCCCTCGGTGGCAATCACATCGGCAATGGTATGGATAAGTTGTGGATCGAATGTTGCAGCGAGTCCAATGGGCTGTGGGAATACGGTGGCCATTCCTGCACGAGCCACACCGTGTAAAGCCTCGTTCCACCAGTTGTATTCGGGTATTCCTAGACGCTCAATAGCTACCGAATGGTAATCAAGCATTGAAATCTTTTCATCAATGGTGAGTTGCAAAATCAAATCGATTACACGCTCATCGATTGATAAATTAGTGTCCCAGAACTTGTGGCTTGTAGGTGCATTTATCTGCTCTCGGCATGACATTATACAAAGCACAAGAACTATTAAAAAAACTGGTGTTTTAATAGGTTGCAGTTTCGTTGGCATATTAAAGAATTTTTATTAATGTGATTTATATAAAAGTAATCGGTATATTTCATTTTAATGTTCAATGATTAGCAACCAATCGTTATTGGTGCCACTTGATGGGGCTGTAAAATAAGCAGTTCCTTTATTGCGCAGTTTTTTTACAGGGAAATAATTGCCGCTCCGAGGGTCGTACCAACGTGCAGAAAATTGTTTGCCAAAGTTTGAAACATCAACATTAACCTTTTGTCCTACCGATAGATAGACTAATGCAAACGAATTATCGCAGGCATAGGCTGCCCGGACATGAGTGCTATCGTGCGGATTATCACCTAAGACCAGATGCTGCGCCGGCACAAGCTTTTCAAATGGGTATTGTTCAAATACCTTGCGCAAATGCGCCATTTGAAAGGCTCCTTCAAGATGAAGTGCATCTCGCCAGTCAGATAAAGCAGGAATGGCAAAGCTTCCTTTTTTTTCGAACATTTGCCAAATTGCATTGGTGCCATAAGTATAGCCACAAGCACCCGATAAGAAATTCCAATAGGCATGCACACGGATATCGTGAGCCGTGAAAAAGCCACGCTTAAAATGACTTTTGTCAACTATAATATAGTCATCGTTAAGCACATTTTGTGGAACTCGTAAAGGGCTGCTCCAGTCAACGTAATTCCAAAATTCAAGGGCAATTTCTTCGTAGGCAGGTTCGCCATCTATGAAGGGTTTGCGAGGCTCAATGCCCAACAGGGTTTCGGCATAATGGTAAACCTGCATGTAACGGTTCGAATGGCCACTCTGGTAAATATTAAAATCGAGCCAAGGTTCGTTGTGCAGCACTTCGTGCGATGAAGAAGCGCCACGCGGATGGTAGCTGATGAGATGATTTCCTTCATCTCCCTTACGCAGGCCATTAGCCATGGCTCTCCACACTTCTAATTCATAGTCATTTAATATATTTCTGTCGCCACCCAAGATCCAAATAATCGGGCTATCCTTGTAACGATTTCCTAAGAACTTTCCAAATAAAAAAGCATTATCAGGGTTGAAAATTACAGGTTCTCCACCGTTTGCATCGGTTACTTTATCGCCCCAGGAAGGGAGCATTCCCACAACGAGTCCTAATTTTGCCGCCTGATTCACAATAAAATCAACATGTTCAAAGTAGGCTTCGTTCGGACGCATGGGGTCTCGATCGATCAATGGCAAATAACCATAGGCGTTTGGTTCGCTTAAGCCCGACATTTCGGCAAGTACCACAGCCTGTATAATTGTAAATCCTTTATTTGCCCGGTCTTCGAGGTACATATTTGCATCCTCACGGTTCAAACGGTGAAACAATTCCCAAGCTGTATCGCCAAGCCATAAGAAAGGTTTTCCATCAGCATGTTGTAAATATTTACCGCAAGGACTTGTCAGGATAAACTTTGCCGCCGATAGAACATTAACAGATAGACAAAGAACTAATGCCATTAGAAATACCGAAGGTCTTTTATTCTTCATAGTTAATTATTGTATTGAAGTCTAAATCAAAAAGTCCATTTTTACTGATGTTTAAGGCTGCCTAAGTTCATTCTTTAAGCTCCAAATCGAGCAATATCTGACAGTCATGCAATTTTGGTGGGCTGTTGCCACCATTTTATTTCGTTTTCGGTATCGGGCATATCTATCGACCAGATAGATCGTTGCCATGAACAAATAAGCCGAAGGGGAATCATACACTATTTCAAAGGGTTCCCGTTGTAACCTATTGCTCAGGCCAACAGACATTCCTCACTGGCCATTAGACAGCAATTCTTTGCTCCCCTAAATATTTCAACGATTGAGCTTTTCCCCTTTTCACATAACGTCCTTTATTGCCGGAATTGTACTATAAGAACTCAACTCCAAGTCTGGTTGTCTTCAAGGGTTGCAAAGCGGTTTTTCATTTGCGTTCTCATTCTCAGAGATTGTGACCCAACTTCTAATATTCATGTCAGAATTCGGCTAGTTCATTTGCATAAGGTATGGAAGGCTGCGCTCCCATTCTGGTAACTGAAATGGCAGCTGCTTTATTGGCCTTTTTTATTGCTTCGGGCAAGTTCTTGTTTTTTGCCCATTCAACTACCAGATAGCCGTTAAACGTATCCCCGGCACCAGTCGTGTCAACTGCCTGTACTTTAATGCCTTTAACCATACCATGACTTATTCCGTCAATGAAGTAAGCGCCTTTGCTACCCATAGTAACAATTACTGATTCTACGCCTTGATTCTGAATTTCGGAAGCAGATTCCATTTCACTACAAGCAAAGGATAAGTGTCCCGAAATCAATTTGGCTTCGTGCTCATTAGGAGTAATCAAGGTTAGCATAGACATGATTTCTTTATCGATTATCCTCGCCGGAGCCGGATTTAAAACAACTGGAATATTAGCCTGATTTGCCAACCGCGTCACGTAATTTACTGTTTCAAGAGGGATTTCCAGTTGCATAAGCACTATTTCGGAGGAGAGAATCACATCTCTGAACTCTTCCATCTTTTCAGGAGTTAAATGGGCATTTGCACCTGGCGCGACTGCAATGCTGTTCTCACCAGAATCGGCCACATTTATTAAAGCAACTCCTGTTGATGTACCATCAATTTTTTGTATGCACGAAGTGTTTATGCCGTCTTTTTGATAAGCCTCAATGGCTTGTTGTCCAAAAGCATCGTTGCCCACACAGGTTATAAAAGTAACATCCCCACCGGCACGAGCTGCCGCGACAGCCTGGTTGGCACCTTTGCCGCCCTGTACAATCAAAAAGTCATTCCCAAGAATGGTTTCACCAGGTCTTGGAATTGATCGCACGCGGCATATCATGTCGGTATTTGAACTACCGATAACGGTTATTTTTGGTTTCATTCGAACAAATCTTTTTTATTTAGAATTATTTTAAAAATGACAGCAACTATTTCTTTCTAAGCTCGTGCAAATTGATATCAAGCCGGCATCTCAGAAAGTCTCTATACTCCAAATTATTGTGACAAGGATTTGAATTGCCAAATTTCCCACTGAACTTCCACAGTGCGTAACTAATTCCACTATTTGTAGGGATATCCGGATATTGGAAATCCATACAAGAGAAACATCATGGGTGGGTATGGAAACATAATTCTCGTATTTAGCATAAACTTTAGCCTTACTAACAATACGTTCCTGTTATTTCAACAGCGACGCCTTGATGTATTACAAAACCTTAGCAATAGTATTGCTCCCTTCTAAATCCTGTAACCATATAGGAACCATATTAAGGTTGAGCAGCTCCTCAACTATCTGGTCTAATCTCGTTCTATCAAAACTTAGCCAACTGATTCCCGCCCCTCTTTTTTTGCATTTTTATATCCATCGATAAAATCCTACATCCATTGAATGCCATTTCTCATTAAGCAACTCATAGTGTTGGAATTGATTGGGCTTCGGTCCAGAGCCGGTTGAGCATGAAAAGATATGGACAAACTATGGTTTGCCCTTGGTCACTCCATCGGTGGTCACAATTGCACAAAGCTTTTCATTTCCAAAACACAATCCGTATAAAGAAATCAGCACAACACAATACGGAAGAACTAAGCCAGTATGGCATTTCAATGGTTTAATACAACCTTGAAAGAATAATCAGCGCAAGCCCAACAAAGAACAACATAAACATGGCAGTTAGCAGACCTTTCACTCCCTTGGCATCTTTAAATTCCTTCCAAATAAATACGCCCCAAAGAGCTGCTACCAAAGTTGCACCCTGGCCCAAACCATATGAAATGGCAAATCCTGCCTGTTCGGAAGCAATAATATTGAAAGTCATACCCAAACTCCAGATTGCACCACCAAAAATTCCAATCAGGTGTAGTTTGGGAGTCCCCAGTTTAAAGTAATCAGCATAGAAAACTTTCTCGCCTGCCAGAGGTTTGTACATAAAAATCGTGTTCCATACAAAGTTAGAAACTAGCAAGCCAAGCGAAAATACTACTGATGCAGAATAAGGTGTAAGTTTTCCTGCTTCGGGATTCGCAAAATCCCCTACCATTGAGGCAGCAACAAATCGGTAGAAAAAACCCATTAAGAATCCCGCCAACAAGGAAATGAGAATCCCTTTTGTGGTTGATTTGCCTGTAGATGTTGGTAATTTACGATAGGCAAAAGCATCCACGACAATCGCTGCAGTTACCAATCCGACTCCAACAAAAAGGATTAGGGGGTTGCCAAGAGGGGTGGCGATGAAATTAACGACTACACCAATTACAAGCGCCAAACCAATCCCAATTGGAAATGCAACAGCCATGCCAGCAATAGCTATTGCAGCAACTAGCAGGATATTCGCGATATTAAACACCGCACCACCCAAAAAGGCAGAAAAAAGAGAGTTTGAATCCGCCTGGGATAAATCGGCTATGAAACCACGACCCTCAATGCCAAGGCTACCCATCGTGAAGGCGAGCAGCAACGATAACAACAAGACGCCAATTGAGTAATCCCAGTAAAAAAGTTGAAAGGCCCATTTTTTAGAGGCCATTTTTTGGGTATTAGCCCACGATCCCCAGCATAGCATAGTAATTACTGTGAGCACTACAGCCCATGCATATGAATGAATTATTACCATAATTAAATAATATTTGAATGGTTATTAATACTTGCTCAAACGTTTGTGCAATTTACAAAAAAAAACAAAACGCGATCAGTAATTTATTTTTTTTATTGAATCTCGTATGTTGATCCTGGTAGGTATTATTTTCGAAATTTTCATATTTTCTTTACCATTTGAATCAAATTGTTCAAACAGAGAATCAACTGCAAGTTTTGCAATCTCGGTTTTATTTTGTTCTATTGTGGTCATTGGCGGATTGAGGTATGCTGAATAAATTTGCTCGTCGAATGAAATCAGCGAAAGATTCTCAGGTATGGATACTTTTAATTCGGATGCTGCCTGCAAAACACCAAACGATATGCGATTATTCATGGCTAAAATTGCCGTAGGTTTGTTATATTTTTGGGTGAGAAGTTGTTTTGAATTGATGTATCCGTTTTCAATGGTAAAACTCGAACCTAAGACTCTGATCTCATTAGATAGACCATATTTTCTCATGGCTTCGGTATATCCTCTGACCCGATCGTTGTTTGTCTGACTATCCGTTAACCCTTGGACACATGCAATATTTTGATGTCCATTTTTAATTAAAAGTTCAATTGCATTATAAGCTCCCATATAATTATCGGATGAAACCGAGGGAAGATCTATCCCGGGTGCTATGCGGTCAACGAGTACAAGCGGGATACCTCTTTTATATATTTTCTGAAGATGGGAAAATTCCAACCCAACCGGAGCTACAATCAATCCATCGACTTTCCGATTCTCGAAACGTTCTACCATTTGCAACTCTACAGAGTGATCCTCGTTGCTGTCACCAATCAAAATTAAATAACCTCTGTTTCGGCAAACTTTTTCAATTTGTTTGATTATGTCAGCGAAAAACGGATTGGAAATATCCGGAGCTATCACACCAATTGTTTCGCTTTTATCCAGTTTGAGACCACGAGCAAATTGATTAGGAGCATAATGATACCTTTCGGCTGCATCCCGAACCTTTTTCTCTGTTTCTTCCTTGATACGATACTCTTTGGCTTTATTGTTTAATACACGTGAAACAGTTGTTATTGAAAGACCAAGAAGGGAAGCAAGTTCTTTAATTGAGATATTTGATTTGCTCATATTTTAATCTTATAACTGTGCTAAACAAAAGTAATGCATGTTTTTTGTATTGCCAGTCAATATTGTCATTTTCTGGTTGCTTATAATATTACTTTGGTGGAGCCATCTTAAAAGTGAGTCCATTTACTTTAAAACGGCTTTGTTTATTTGAAACAAAAATAATTAACTGTTAGGCAGTTCAGTGACTGCCCACATAAGAATTTGAATTGATGTCAAAGGTTTGAACCGTAAATTTTTACGACTGGATGCCGATTCCAGAAACCCAAAGTTGTGTGCCTATTATGAAAATATGGGATTTCATAAAGTCGGAACAAAAATACTGCCTTTATCGGAAAATAATCTATATGAAAAGGTGGTGAGGTAGCGGGATTTTTCCTGAGTTGAAATTTATCACCATTTTAAGTATCGAAAGCAATGCAGCCATTTTACCTGAATAATTACATGCAGGTCAATGTCTTGCAGGTATCGACGACTTCATCTTCCAAGTGTTAAGGCAATTCTCAGAAGCCGCATAAAATGCTAAGATAAATCACTTCATCGATGAAGCTGAGGGCTTGAAAGGCAACAAACGCAACGGCGAAACATAACTTTTTCTCATTTATCTAACATAGTTTGTTATTGGTCAAATCTGTTTGAATTTTTCGTTATTAACGACGCCTCATCGAACGGTTTACTTTTCCCGATACTCGGGATAGACTGTTCAGGTTCTATATCCATTCCTGACAGATTTCATCCACCTACAGGTGAACGCTTTCAGCCTTTTAACCCATGCCATTCAGTGCCAACCCCTTGAAAAGGAAGCACCGCAAGGCGGATTGGAATCACTTCCAGTAAAGCGAATCCGAGAAACCAGCTCAGAATGTAATATCTAAATCCCTCTCATCTCATTTGAGGTTATGATGAATCAATTTAACTGTTAACACCCACATTGAATTCTTGCTCCAATTTGACTTGATTTTGTTCCTTCTGTTGCATAGCCATCATATTTCCACCATTCTATGCCACCCATAAGCTCTTTGACTTTAAAGCCTAATTTTGCCATATTTAAAGCACCTTTTGTAGAAGCATTGCAGCCGATTCCATCGCAATAAATGACATAGACAAAATCTCTGTCTAAGTCTTTGGTTGTTTCTTCATTTATCTCACGATGAGGAATATTGATAGCCGCTGGAATGTGTTCTGCTTCAAAAGAAATAGCTTTTCTTGCGTCAAGAGCAATGAATTTTTCGCCATTATTTAAGGCTTCAAACAAATCGGACGAGTCCATTTCAAATGCCAATTTGTTTTCGTAATGTTCAATTTGCCATTTCATCTATTTAAATTTTAGTTAATTGAAAGGACTAAATTACAATCTCAAAAACGTCATTAAAAACGAAAAGATTTCATCATCACCATTCGTTATTTTCATAAAAAGTCAAAAGTAAAATTTTGTTTCTTTGTAAGAATTTTATCAGTCAAACAATGGAGATAAGGCATCTAAAACTAATTAAAGCAATTGTAGAGGAAGGTAGCATAACAAAAGCCATCGACAAGTTGCATTTAACACAGTCTGCTTTAAGTCATCAACTTAAAGAAGCAGAGTATCAATTGGGCACTCAAATATTTTTACGACAAAATAAAAAATTAGTCCTAACCAAAGCAGGAGAGAAATTATATGAAACTGCAAACGAAGTTTTAGAAAAACTATCAAGCACAGAGCAAGAAATTAAGCGAATGATTTTTGGGGAATTTGGTACAATCAGAATAAGCACTGAATGTTATTCAAGTTATCATTGGTTGCCTCCCGTTTTAAAGCAGTTTCATTTGCTTTATCCAAATGTAGATTTGCAAATAATAATGGAAGCAACACATTATCCATTACAAAAATTAAAGGAAAACGTTATTGATATTGCTATTACCAGCGACCCAATTAATGACAACAATATTAAATACATGGAGCTATTTCAAGACGAGATGCTTATGGTTGTTTCTGCTCATCACCCTTGGGCAAATAAAAAGTACGTCGTTGCTGAAGATTTTATACATGAACATTTATTGATACATTCTTTGCCTTTGGAAACAGTTACAATTCATCAATTTCTTTTAGCACCAGCGAAAGTTACACCAAAAAAAATTACACCACTTCCACTTACAGAAGCATCAATAGAGATGGTAAAGGCAGACATGGGAATTATGGCAATGGCCAAATGGGCTGTGCAACCTTATTTGAAAGACAATACTTTAAAAACGATTAAAATTGGTAAGAACGGATTAAAAAGGAAACATCTTATTGCTATTATGAATAACATAACGCATCCAAACTATTTTAATCATTTTATTGATTTTTTACGAACAGAAATCAATCAACAATGGAATATATAATTAGAAAATGTACGGAGAAAGATTTACTAAAGTTGGTTGAATTATGTAGAAAACATGCGGAATTTGAGCAGGCAACTTACGACCCTACAGGAAAAGAGGCTTTATTAAAAAATGCATTATTTTCAGACAGACCAAAATTATTTTGCTTTGTTATTGAAAGTCAGAATAACTTACAAGGTTATTTTTCTTATACCTTTGACTTTTCAACTTGGGACGCAAGCACATTTATGTTTTTGGACTGCTTATATTTGGAACCAAAGTTTAGAGGACAAAGAATTGGCGAAGTAATTTTTGAAAAACTAAAAGAAATTGCCAAACAAAATGAATGTAATAATATTCAGTGGCAGACGCCTGTTTTTAACTTAAGAGCAGTTAAGTTTTACAACCGAATTGGCGCAATTGGGAAAGACAAAGTGAGATTTTTCATTGACACAAAACAAACCGACTAAGATGCCTTTAGGCAAAAGCGGTTTTGCTTTTTTGCGAGGGTAGTGGCCAATTTAAAGTTCGTTGGTTTTAATAAAATTTAGTGCTAATTTGAAAGTTCAGTTCACGAAATCCGCTGCTACGCAATGCCGCGAAACACTACCCGCAAGCAAACAAAATGAAATATAGGTAATGAAAATGAATTAAACCAAAGTAGGAAATTCAATGCAGAAAAAGTCTTTAGTGGTAATTGACATTCAAAATGACATTACCAAGAACTACAAAGAAATCATTGACAACGTTAATCAGTCAATAGATTGGGCAGTGGAAAATGAAATTCATGTTGTTTACATAAGGCATTATAACTTATCTGATGGTACAAGGACTTTCAAACCTAATACTCGTGGGTCTGAATTAGTTTCGGACATGAAATTGGTTTCCAATAACATTTTTGAAAAATCCAAAGGCAACGCATTGACCAGCGAGGGTTTTATTAACTTTATCAAGGAAAATGAAATAAGCGAATTTTTCATTACAGGAGCAGACGCCATTGCCTGCGTGAAATCAACCGTATTTAATATGTGCAAGGAAAACTACAAAGTTACAGTCTTATCAGATTGTATTACGAGTTATGATAAAAGGAAAATTGACGAAATGCTGATTTATTACGAAAAAAATGGCAGTAAAGTAATTAATTTGAATGACTTGATAAATTCTAAATAAAATTGCCATATATGGTGCCAGACCTTTACTTTTGAAACCATAGGAGTCTACCGTTGAACCCACCACCGAAAAAACTGAAGATAATGATTGAGACTTTTCATGTAATAAAGTAAGAATAAGCTTTATTGATAGCAATTTGTGATTAATAGTTTGGGTGGCAATATACATGATTATCAAAACCTCAAAACCAAGGAACAAAAAAGCGAGCCGGCATAACCTCTCGCTTTTTTTGTAATTTTCAAAACTCTATTTGGCAGATGCCTACAGATTTAGCAGTTTCTACCGGAGTGTTTATCTTAATAAATCTCTTTTTTGGCCGCTTTAAGGGTGTTCATAAGCAGTGAAACGATGGTCATTGGGCCAACACCACCCGGCACGGGCGTGATGTAGCTGCATTTGGGCGATACGCCTGCAAAGTCCACATCCCCTTTTAGGCGCCATCCGCTTTTGGTTTCGGTGGATGCCACACGGGTGGTACCCACATCAATTACCACGGCACCATCCTTTACCATATCGGCTTTCAGAAATTCGGGAATGCCCAGAGCCGCCACAATGATATCGGCTTGCAAACAGAGCTCCTTCAGGTTGGCCGTGCGGCTGTGACAAACTGTTACGGTGGCATCGCCAGGTGTACCTTTAAGTGATAGAAGGATGCTCATGGGGCGACCAACAATGTTGCTACGACCAATCACCACCACATGTTTTCCTTTGGTGTCTATTTGGTAGCGTTTGAGCAGTTCCATGATGCCTTGCGGTGTGGCGGAGACAAAAGCCGGAGCACCGGTAATCATACGTCCCAGGTTTTGTGGGTGAAACCCATCCACATCTTTACGCGGGTCGATGGCTTCGGTCACTTTCTCTTCAGAGATGTGCTTTGGTAACGGCAACTGAACGATAAACCCATCCACATCGGCATCTTCATTCAACTTTTTAACGGCATCGAGCAATTCGGCCTCGGTCACAGAGGCATCAAACCGGATGAGTGATGAGTTAAAACCCACCTCTTCACAGGCCTTAATTTTGGCTGCCACGTAAGTCTCACTGCCACCGTCGTTGCCTACCAAAATGGCGGCAAGATGCGGTTTTTTTTGTCCCTGTGCGGCCATTTGCTGCACTTCAGCTGCAATCTCCTGTTTGATTGCCTGCGATGTCAGTTTTCCGTCAATCAGTTGCATATCTATGTTGGTTTGAGGTTCGGAACATTCTTAAGATTTGAGTCTAACCAATGGGATTTGGCGGATTAAAATGTCTGAGTAACTATGTGGGTACTCATTTATCCCTCAAAATTCCCGGCTAATCTTATCTTTGGTTTATGACTATTTACTAACTCTCTGAAACAATAACGGTGGGAGGGATGGCTCATCCTTCTCACCGTTAATTGTTCTATCTTTTTCCCATCGGCATATTGGCCATCATGCGGGAGAGGTTTTTGCCCTGGCTCATCATTTTCATCACCTTACGGGTATCTTCAAATTGTTTGATGAGTCGGTTTACTTCCTGTATGGTGGTTCCGCTACCTGCTGCAATACGTTTGCGTCGGCTGCCGTTGATGATTTCAGGTGTTTCGCGCTCCTGTGGGGTCATGGAGTAGATAATGGCTTCCACTTCTTTGAAGGCATCGTCATCCAAATCCATATTTTTGATGGCTTTGCCCATACCCGGAATCATGCCAGCCAGGTCTTTAAGGCTACCCATCTTTTTGATTTGCTGTATCTGGCTGAGGAAGTCGTTGAAACTGAACTGGTTTTTCGCAATCTTTCTTTGCAGTTTCTGAGCCTCTTCGGCGTCGAACTGCTCCTGAGCACGCTCCACCAGCGACACAATGTCACCCATTCCCAGAATCCGGTCGGCCATACGTGAGGGGTGGAACACGTCCAGCGCATCCATTTTCTCACCAGTACCTACAAATTTAATGGGTTTGTTTACCACACTGCGGATAGAAAGCGCTGCACCACCTCGTGTATCACCATCAAGTTTGGTAAGCACCACCCCATCAAAATTCAGACGGTCGTTGAACTCTTTGGCAGTGTTTACGGCATCCTGACCCGTCATGGAGTCCACTACGAAAAGAATCTCATCAGGCTTCACGGCATCTTTGATGGCCGCAATTTCGTTCATCATCTCTTCGTCCACGGCCAAACGACCGGCGGTATCCACAATCACCAGGTCGTAGCCTTTTTGTTTGGCCTCCTTGATGGCATCTTTGGCAATTTTCACCGGGTCTTTGCTGCCCTCTTCGGTATACACCGGTACACCAATCTGCTGACCCAACACCTGTAACTGGTTAATAGCCGCCGGACGGTACACGTCACCGGCTACCAGCAATACATTTTTAGAACGTTTGGATTTTAGATGATTGGCAAGTTTTCCGGTAAAAGTGGTTTTACCCGAACCCTGCAAACCTGCTATCAGTATGACGGCCGGAGATCCTTTGATGTTGATATCGGTTGTGGCACCACCCATGAGTTGGGTTAACTCATCGTGCACAATTTTCACCATCATCTGTTCAGGCTTCACGGCGGTAAGCACGTTTTGCCCCATCGCTTTCTCTTTCACCGTTTCGGTAAAAGTTTTGGCCGTTTTGAAGTTTACGTCGGCATCCAACAGTGCGCGACGAATATCTTTAAGCGTTTCCGCTACGTTGATCTCTGTAATTTTACCCTGCCCTTTGAGCAGTTTAAACGAGCGTTCAAGTTTTTCCGATAGATTCTCAAACATCTTTTATAACTCTTTAAATTCAGCGCAAAATTAGCAAAATTTGAGCAAAAAAGAGAGGCTGAATATGATTAGTTTTATTTTGTTGTTGAGGGTTCAATTGCTTGATAGGTTTTAAAGACCCACAATCTTATGGATTGCGAGTCACAAACTATTAAAATTCGGCGGCTGTAATACGTTATCTTCTGACAATCTGCTCCATGGCCCAATTGGCTCTGGCGGCTGTTTCTCCAGTGCTGACACACTGTGACTTACCGCGTATTGATTCAACAGCTTGTTTAATGAGGTTATATTGTATGTTTTCCGGATTTAGGTATGGAAATTCCAGAGTTCCCTGCTTTGTTATCAGTCTGATGGGCTGGTGACCAAAGCCTGAAAACTGAATCTTTCCTTCGCTGCCGATTATCTCCATCAAATCCTCGTTGGCCGATGAGTCTGTTACAAAACACCAGGTGCCGCTGCCTATCACACCTGAGTGAAATGCATAGGAAGCAGTTACGGTATCTTCGGCATCATAAAGTTTTGCTCTGTTGGTAGATATGCCATTTACATCAACTATGCCACCAAATATAAAATCAAGAAAATCCAATTGGTGAGAAGCCAAATCATAGAATATTCCGCCACCTGCTATAGCAGGATCTACGCGCCACGATGGATTTGATGCGTCGGTTTCCTGAGGTAGAGCAGCTCGTGTGAGCCGGATGTTGGCCATCAACGGAATACCGATGCGGCCATCGTCCAAAAGCTCCTTTACCAATAAAAATCCCGGAAGTGTGCGCCGGTAATATGCTACAAATAATGGGATTCCAGTCTCTTTCGATACTTGATTCATTTTCTGGCATTCATCAAAGCTGGCAGCCATGGGCTTCTCAACGTAAACAGGTTTGCCTGCCATCATGGCTTCAATGGCATATTTGGCATGTGTGGATGGCGGGGTAGCAACGTAAACTGCTGTTACATCCGGATCGTTTATAAGCAGTGAGGCATCATCGTACCATTTGGGTACACCATGTCGTTTGGCATAATCTTCAGCCAACATGCCATTGCGGCGCATCACAGCCACCAGTTTGGAATTCTCTATTTTATTGAATGCCGGTCCGCTCTTTTTCTCAGTCACATCGCCGCAACCAATAATTCCCCATTGAACCATTTTATGTGTCATATTTTATTTGGTAATTCTTAAACTAATCCGAAAACTCAATTTTTGTCCTTGTTTTTGCATAAAACAACCTCGGGTTAATGTTTACATAACCTACTATAATGCGCATTAATTCAAGTGTATACGGCTAATTGTAATTTATCCCAAAAGAAAAAGAACAACTTCTACTGTTTTTTTTGATATTTTTTACCAATTTAACGAAAGCAAATCATTTTTTTTGTACCCAACATGGGATTGTTGAACAAAATAGCAATGAGGAGATTTTTTAGTGCTCTAATTCAGAACTTTAGCGCTCATCTGAAACCGGTGATTTCTGAACCAGTTGATGGGCTTTATGATATTATTGGCGATATTCATGGTTACCCCGATGAATTAAAGGCACTGCTCGTAAAACTCGGTTACGGCCAGGAGAAAGGCTATTGGAGTCATCCGCAGCGTAGGGCTATTTTTGTTGGAGATTTTGTAAGCCGTGGCCCGGGAACGCGTGATGTTCTTTTAATTATCCGCAATATGGTTGAGAATGATGCTGCATTGGCAGTTCTGGGAAACCACGAGCTGAACGTGATTGGCCATTTTACAATAAACAGCAAAGGAAAACCCATAGCCCAGCTCGCCCCATCCAATATTGCTCAAATGGATAGGATTTCGGATCAGTTTAGAGGTGAAGAAGAGGTTTTGGCCGACACTGTTAAATGGCTGCGCAGACTCCCTTTCTTTATCGATTTGGGCCATTTGCGTGTGGTACATGCTTATTGGAGCGATGAGAACAGGTATGAAATAGAGCAAACAATGACTAAAAATAAACTCACTAAAAGTCTTGTGAAAGAGATTTTTAAAGGTGAGTCGCTTTTTGCTAAAGCCGTTTGGCAAACAACGAGAGGCATTGAAATAAATCTTCCCAAAGATCTAATCATTAAAGATGAAAAAGGCGTACAGCGCACCAATTTCAGAATAAAGTGGTGGGAGAACCCGCATGGAAAAACATTCCGTTCAATAAGTTATGGAAACCGATTTAGATTACCTGATTATACGGTACCTGAACAGATACTCTT
Source organism: Alkaliflexus imshenetskii DSM 15055 (assembly GCF_000517065.1). Lineage (GTDB taxonomy): Bacteria > Bacteroidota > Bacteroidia > Bacteroidales > Marinilabiliaceae > Alkaliflexus > Alkaliflexus imshenetskii. The sequence goes on from NZ_KI912105.1 coordinate 3,934,568, forward strand.
TCCGTTTGAAATATACGATGCAAGCAAACCCCTAGTGTTTATTGGTCATTATTGTGCTTTATCGGAGCCTCTGATTACAGCATCCAATGTATGTTGCACCGACAGTTGTTTGGCAGGTCCCGGACGTCTTGCTGCCTATCGATATCAGGGGGAGAAAGAGCTTTGGCATGAGTATTTTGTATTTCAGGATAGGTTCATCAGAAAATAGTTATCGGTTGTTACCTCATGTAATATATTAAGATGATAATGAGCAGAGTGAATCGAGATGTTTTCGATTTTTAAACAAGCAATACGTAAGCGCTCCAACATAATATGAGCTTTTGAGTTTCAGGTAATAATTGCCAGGTATATTTTTATAGTATAGATTTAATTAACCAATATTTAATATATGAAAATTAGACAATTGCTGATTGCTTTATTCTTGGTGATAATCGGTGGAAACTGGCAATACAGTCAGGCATGTACCAATATTTTAGTTACCCGTAACGCTTCGGCAGATGGGTCAACCATGATTTCGTATGCTGCCGATTCGCACGATTTATTTGGAGAGCTGTATTATTGGCCCGGGCAAGTGTGGCCGGCAGGTGCCATGCTCGACATCTACGAATGGGATACAGGTAAATATTTGGGAAAAATACCGCAAGTGCCACGCACTTATACTGTAATTGGCAACATGAACGAGTTTCAGGTGGCCATTGCAGAAACCACCTTTGGCGGGCGTGACGAGCTGCAAGATTCAACCGGCATCATGGATTATGGCAGCCTTATTTATGTGGCTTTGCAACGCTCTCGTACCGCACGCGAAGCCATACAGGTGATGACCGACCTGGTGAATCGTTACGGCTATTATAGTTCAGGTGAGTCATTTTCAATTGCCGACCCTAATGAAGTGTGGGTAATGGAGATGATTGGCAAGGGGCCTAACACCAGAGGCGCTGTTTGGGTGGCCGTTAAAATTCCTGACGGGTATGTAACAGCTCATGCCAATCAGGCGCGTATTACCACTTTTGCGCTTAACGACAAGGAAAATGTACTATACTCCAGTGATGTTATCTCATTTGCCCGCGAAAAGGGCTATTTTGACGGTAAAAACAAGGATTTCAGTTTTGCAGATGCGTATGCACCGCTCGATTTTGGTGCACTGCGTTTTTGCGAAGCACGGGTTTGGAGTGCTTTCCGACTGATGAACCCCGAAGCTGACAAATACATCGACTACATACAGAATGGAACCGGCGAAAGGATGCCGCTCTTTATCAAGCCATCAAAGAAAATCAGCGTGCGCGATGTACAAAACATCATGCGCGACTATTATGAAGGAACACCTCTGTCGATGACCAACGACCCCGGCGCCGGACCGTATGGAAAGCCTTACCGCTGGCGACCGCTGACCTGGGAGGTGGATGGTGTGAAATACTTCAACGAGCGTGCCATTGCCACGCAACAGACCGGATTCTCTTTTGTGGCACAGATGCGAAACTGGTTGCCAAATCCCGTGGGCGGCATACTGTGGTTTGGGGTGGACGATGCCAACATGAGCGTGTATGTGCCCATGTACATGGGAATGAAAGGGATACCTGAGAATTTCGCCCAAGGCAACGGTCATTTGCTTGAGTTCTCATGGAGTTCGGCATTTTGGATCTTCAACTGGGTGGCCAATCAGGCATACAACCGTTACAGTTTTATGATTGAAGACATTCGAAAAGTACAAAAGGAGCTGGAAGACAAGTTTGAAGCGTTTGGCCCGGCCATTGACCAGACCGCCAGAGCACTGCACGACAAAGATCCGGAACTGGCCAAAGCATTTCTGACGGAATATTCACACAATCAGTCACGTATCACCGTAGAGAGATGGAAAAAACTCGGTGAATTTCTGATGGTGAAGTATCTTGACGGCAATGTGCATGAAGAGAAAGATGGCATATTTTTAAGAAATCCGCATGGCAACCCCAAACCTGCTCGTTTTCCGGGTTACAGCGATGCCTATTACCGCCGCATTGTAGAGGAAGCAGGTGACAAACTGCGTGTGGTTGAAATACCAAAAACAGAGTAACGTGTTATATTGATATCAAATATTTAGATGTAAGGTGAATGGAGTTGATTTACAAACAATTGAATGTTATCACACTTTCTTTTAGACTTATCTATCGCTCTTAAAATCTTACATCTAAATATCCTAATTTATAGAGACTGTTTAAAATTTGTAGTAAATCTGCTTTATAGATTGTTAGATGTTAGATATTTAGACAGATAGATAAGAATAAACAGAAATCAAGATATATCTAATCATCTTTCGCAACTACTCTATCTGTCTAAAATCTAACACTTTTTTCATCTATATCAAGTATTGCAGATTAAATTTAAACATTTACATAATCTTCTTTAATAATCCATCGGATTTCTTCTGATAAAAGCCACGCTTTTCAATATTTCCGGGTACAAAACGATGTCTTCTTTTATGAAGGGCACTTCTTTGCGAAAATCAGCATGAATTTTTTCGAGAATGGGAGATGTTTTTGCCGGTCTTCGTAAATCGATGCCCTGTGCGGCATTCATTAATTCAATGGCATAGATGTGTTCAAGGTTGTCCATGATTTTAAAGAGCTTCACTGCCGAATTGGCTCCCATGCTCACGTGATCCTCCTGTCCGTTGGACGACACAATGGAGTCGCTTGACGCGGCATAACAATACATCTTGTTCTGACTCACCATGGATGCCGAGGTATATTGTGGAATCATGAATCCCGAATTGAGCCCGCCATTGGTGATGAGAAACTCGGGTAATCCTCTCAATCCCATAATTAATTGTGCTACACGTCTTTCTGAAATATTTCCCAATTCCGACAGGGCAATGGCCAGATAATCGAACGCCAAAGCCAGGGGCTGTCCATGGAAATTTCCCCCTGAAATAATTAGGTCTTCATCCGGAAAGATGGTGGGGTTATCGGTTACGGAGTTTATTTCGGTTAACAAAACAGAAGCCACATAGCTGATGGCATCTTTAGTGGCGCCATGCACCTGTGGAATGCATCGGAATGAGTATGGGTCCTGAATATGCGCTTTGGGGCGATTGATGAGCTCGCTGCCTTCCAACAGCGTTCTGAAGTTATTGCCGGTCTCAATTTGTCCATGATGGGGGCGTATTTGCTGGATGCAGTCCATAAATGGAGCCAGACATCCATCAAAGGCCTCGAGTGACATGGCCGCAATTAAATCGGCCTTTTTAGAGAAGCGTTGCGCTTTGAGGATGGCAAATACGCCGTTGGCGCTCATAAACTGGGTGCCATTGAGCAACGCGAGGCCTTCTTTGCTTTTCAGTTTGATGGGCGCCCATCCAAACTCATCGAGAACCGACATGGCCTCCCGTTTCTGGCCTTTGTAGTTCACATCGCCCACGCCAATGAGCGGAAGGAAGAGATTGGCCAGAGGAGCCAAATCGCCCGAAGCCCCCAGCGAACCGCGGTCATACACAATGGGGAGTATGTCGTTGTTGAAGAAATCGATGATGCGCTGCACCGTCACCAGCTGCACACCGCTGTGCCCCAATGAGAGTGCGTGTGCTTTGAGCAGCATCATCAGTTTGATGATAACCGGCTTTATCTCTTCACCCACACTGCAGGCGTGACTCTTAATCAGATTTTCCTGAAGGATGTTCAGGTCGTGGGCCGATATGTTTTTGTTGCATAACGAACCAAAGCCGGTGGTGATTCCATATAGGGGTTCATTGGCCGTTTCAATTTTTTTATCGAGAAAGAGCCGGGCTTTCTCAATGCGCTCTTTGGCTTCTGTGGCCAGCTCCAGTTTCAGGTTTTCGTTGATGATGCGTTCAAGCGTTTCGAACGTTAGTTGGCCGGTGCCTATCTGAAAGATATTTTTCATCGGAATAGGTTATTTATAGATGAATAGATTTTAGATGATTAGATTGATAGATTAGATTTGTGGAAGCAAGATAGAGCACGAATTTTAATTTCTATATCCATCTGAAATCTAATCATCTTCATGTCTTTAAGAATTTTGCGATACGATTCTGCCATCTTTAATGGTCATTTGCACGCAATTCATGCCCACATAATAGGGCAGGATGTGGTAATTGTCTGAATTGAGCATGATGATGTCCGCTTTTTTCCCCACCTCAATGCTACCGATGGCATCGGCGCGGTTCAGGGCGGCGGCCCCATTCAGAGTCAGTGCGGTGATGACCTCTTCGATGGTCATGCCCATATAGATGCAGGCCAGGGCAATGGTGAGCGGCACCGAGCCCGAAAAACAGCTGCCTGGGTTCAGGTCGGTAGCCAAAGCCACGGCCATACCCTCATTAATCATGAATCGTGCCCTTGGGTAAGGTTCTTTAAGGGCAAAAGCTGTGAGGGGTAACAAGGTGGCCACTACGTTTTGCTCAGCCATCATCCGCAATCCTTCGTCAGACGCCTGCAGCAGATGGTCGGCCGATATGGCGCCCACTTCAGCAGCCAATGCTGCTCCGTCGGTATCCACAATCTCATCGGCATGTAATTTGGGTTGAAGTCCATGCTTTTTGGCAGCCAATAGCAACTTGCGCGATTGGGGCACGGTAAATACGCCCTTTTCGCAAAACACATCGCAGAATTCGGCCAGCTTCCTTGATTCTATTTCATGTAAAACTTCCGTAATGATATAATCGATATAATCATCGGCTCTCCCTTCAAACTCTTTGGGCACGGCATGGGCACCCAAAAAAGTTGGGACTACGTCCACCAACCGGTCTTTGGCTTCTGAAAGATGTCGCATCACCTCCAACTGCCTGATTTCGGTCTCTTTATCCAAACCATAGCCACTTTTCCCTTCTACCGTGGTGATGCCCATGCGGCTCATCGAAAACAGGAAAACAGTGGCTTTGGCAATTAATGAGTCTGCTGTTTCGTTGCGGGTGACTCGCACCGTGCTGGCAATGCCGCCACCTTTTTGCATGATGGACATATAGCTTTCGCCCTTCAAACGCCATGAGAACTCCTCGGAGCGCTCTCCTCCAAACACAAAATGGGTGTGGGAATCGACAAAACCGGGCAATAGACATTTTCCGCCGGCATCCAGATGGTTGAACCCTGGGTTAGACTTCGGATAAGGCGCTTCACCAACTTGCACAATGCGGCCATCTTCTATTTCCACATAGCCTTTGCTGAAGATTTTCAGTTTGCCCATTTCAGAACCTTTTCGGGCCGAGAAACCGGTTGGCGTCACGATTTTTGCATTGGTGATGAGTAAGTTATTTGGCATGGCAAATCGGTTTATTTGCTGTTAAAATTGTGTTTAATAGGGATTATCTTTCCTCATCCTGTATGTTATTTATAACTGTGAATGATATAAATTAAAATATTCTTAACGCAGAGATTAAAATCGCTCTGCGATTTTGATTCTCTGCGACCTCCGTGTCTTCTCTTGAGAAAGCCAAATATGTTCACCAAATTCGACACATACCGCTAAGATACATCCGCATTAATGAAAATCTCTGCGTTGATAATCAATATATATTCAGTGCCTTTGTCCAATTTTCCCATTCACGATACCTAAAATCTCATTTTCGAGCGCAATCGCTTTTTCTTCCATCTGAGCCCCTTCATTCAGCACTTGCTCCACATAGGCCTTGTCGTTGTAATCAGCAGCGTTGATGCGCACATTCAAAAAGGCACCCATCACGGCTGAGCGGGCACACAGCGCACCCACACCGGCGTCACTCACCGAATTGGGGTTGCCGGTTTCGGCCATGGCTTTGATGATTTCCATGCTTTGAAGCGACAGTTTCATCACTTTCAGCGGCACATCGATGGCGTTGCGGGTGGCGGTCTGAATGGCTTGTTGGCGCACTTTACGCTCCTCATCAGTCGCTTTGGGCATGTCAAACGCGGCCATAATCCGGTTGAAGGCTTGCGTGTCGGCGTCAATAAGGGTAGTGAGCTCTTTCTTAATGGCCTGCCCCTTACATGCCCAGTCGCTAAACGCTTCCCATCGGTCGTCCCAACCACGTTTGTGCGATGACAAATTGGCCACCATGGTAGCCAGTGCAACACCCAGTGCCCCCATACATGCCGCAATTGACCCTCCACCCGGTGCCGGACTTTCGCTGGCTGTCTCATCAATAAAACAAGAGAGGGGTTTACTAACCAGATGCTTGTCATTACCATCTTCCAGCAGATATTCGATGATGCGTTTTTCAGGCTCAAAAGGCGACAGTTCATCAAGTCCCATACTTTTTACGGCAATCTTAATCAGTTCGCGTTCAGAAACGCCGGCTGAGCGTTTTTGTTTTCTGAGAAAGTAAGCACCTGCATCTGTGAGGCATTTGAGCGGCACTACGCCCACCAGTTCGGAACCGGTAACCCGTAATCCGCGTGCCTCTGCTTTTCGGCAAACCTCGTCAAAAGCGATGTGAAGCGGCGTGACGTGGATATTGGTCAGATTCATCGAAATCTGGCAGATGCCATACTCTTCGATATACCAGCCAATGGCTTTGACGGATTTGAGCGTTCCTGGCACTGAAACCGGATTGCCGTCGGCATCTTTTACAATTTTCCCTGTGATGGGGTCACCTTCGCGCATCACGCGACCCGCCTCGCGGACGTCGAAGGCCACAGAGTTGGCTCTGCGTGTGGAGGTGGTGTTTAGATTCACGTTATAGGCAATCAAAAAATCGCGTGCGCCAATTGCGGTGGCACCCCGCTTTTCATCGAAACGGGCTGAGCCAAAATCGGGTTTCCATTGGGGGAGCTTGATTTTTTCGGTAAAACCTTCATATTCGCCTGCGCGGATGACGGACAGGTTGCTACGTGTTTTATCCGGCTGGGCATGTTCATACAGATAGACGGGCAGGTTGAGTTCTTCGCCCACCCGGCGTGCCAGTTTACGAGCCCACTCGGCAGTCTCATCCATGGATATATTGGCGATGGGGATGAGGGGACAAACATCGGTGGCACCCATGCGCGGATGTTCGCCCTTGTGTCTGGACATGTCGATAAGTTCACCGGCTTTTTTGATGGCCAGAAAAGCCGCCTCAATAACCGGCTGGGGAGCTCCTACAAAGGTGACCACTGTGCGGTTGGTGGTCTTTCCGGTGTCTATGTTTAGGATTTTGACGCCATCGATGCGCTCTATCTCATCGGTAATGGCTTTAATCACCGACAGGTTAACCCCTTCCGAAAAATTGGGAACGCATTCTATGATTTTTTTGTTATCCATTTTTCTCCGTTTTAACGAGATTTTCAATCAGGTTGTCATCTGCAATATATGGCATGGTGACTTGCGCATCGCTTGCATGATGCAAGTTAAAATCATGACAAGCCGCGATGGCGTTGGGATTTCGAGCCCAGGCACGGCGGGCCACGCCACCCATCACATCCCACATCATGGCCGATTTGAGGATTTCATCCACCCGTTGGCTGCCATCACACACCATCCCAAAACCACCATTGATGGATTTACCGATGCCAACACCTCCGCCATTGTGAAGGGCTACGAGACTCATACCACGGGCACAATTTCCGGCAAAACATTGCGTGGCCATGTCGGCCATCACGTTGCTGCCATCCTTGATGTTGGCTGTCTCCCTGAACGGGGAGTCTGTGCCGCTCACATCGTGGTGGTCACGTCCGAGCATGATGGGGCCCACTTCTCCATCGCGCACCATCTGATTAAAGCGCAGAGCTATTTTGAGACGCCCTTCGGCATCCTGATAGAGAATTCGTGCTTGTGTGCCCACCACAAGTTGGTTTTTATCGGCATCGCGAATCCAATTGTAGTTGTCCAAATCCTGTACCCGACGATTCACATCGATGCAAGCCATGGCCGCCTGGTCGGTTTTTATCAAATCGTCGTGCTTCCCGCTCAGACAGACCCATCGGAAAGGGCCATAGCCATAATCAAACAGTTCAGGTCCCATGATGTCTTCCACATAGCTGGGCCAAATGAAACCATCCTTGTCGTTTGTGCCGTTGCGGGAAATCTCATGAATGCCCGAGTCGTATATGGCCTTCATAAATGAGTTGCCATAATCGAAAAAATAGGAGCCGGCCTCAACCAGCTGTTTAATCACGGAGTAGTGTCTTTTAAGGGTTTCGTCCACCAATATCCGGAATTTAGTTACATTCCTTTCAAGAAGTTGCGTGCGCTCTTCAAAAGTGATGCCGGCCGGACAATAGCCCCCATCGTAAACGGCATGGCAGGAAGTTTGGTCGGAGAGCAGGTGGATGTGCACCCGGTTCTCAGCGGCATACTCTAGCAGGTCAACGATGTTGCCATGAAAGGCAATGGAGCAGGGCGCTTTTCTTTTTTGCGCAACAGATGCAAGGTTAAAGGCTTCCTCCGGTTTTGTGGTGATGTGCTGCACCCAGCCCTGGCTGTGACGCGTTTTGATGCGTGAATCGTCCACTTCGGCAATGATGGCCACCGCGCCGGCAATTTCAGCAGCTTTGGGCTGCGCGCCACTCATGCCCCCCAAACCGGAAGAAACAAACAGAATGCCGCGCAAATCTGAATTGCCTGCCAGGCCGATTTTTAACCGGGCCGCATTGAGTAAGGTGTTGTAAGTGCCATGAACAATCCCTTGCGGGCCGATGTACATCCAGCCGCCCGCTGTCATCTGCCCATAATTGGCCACGCCCATCTGAGCTGCCACAGACCAGTCGTGCTGATTGTCAAACTGCCCCACCATCAGTGAATTGGTGATAATGACCCGTGGCGCATCGGCCTTTGAATGAAAAAGACCGAGGGGATGCCCCGACTCTACCACGAGGGTCTGCTCCTGCGTCATTATCTCCAGATAGTGTTTGATAAGGTTGTATTGCATCCAGTTTTGGCACACTTGTCCTGTTTCGCCATAAGTGACCAATTCATAAGGATAGAGTGCAATATCGAAACACAAATTATTGTCAATCATCACCTGAAACGCTTTTCCTTCGATGCATCGACCTTGATATGCATCAATGCCTTTTGGTTGGATATCCCCCCGGTGGTCGGAAACGGTAGCCATAGATGCGTCCAAAGGCTTTTAGTTCCGATAGAAACTCCGGTGCCATTTCCTGGTGAAGATTTTGAGGAATGTAACGCAACGCATTTTTCAGGGCTACCACAGTTTGTTGCTCAGTGAGCGAAAAACCACGATTGGGAGCCCTGCGGATGCCTTTCACAAAATCGGGATAGGGTGGAAGATGTGTAATTGGTATCATGGCGATAGGGATTTATAATCATTAAATTAAGGATTAATCATCAAAGAAAACATGAGAAATGCTTTTGTTATGAAAATGAGGTTTGGATAGAAACAATCGGGTAGGTCTAAGCATGTTTCGCGTATTTTTTATAATCAATTTGGATATCTTTGTCTGATTGTACAATTTGACCTTTCATGAAACTTACAGAAATAGGAGAATTTGGCTTTATAGAGCGTTTTGCTCATAAATTTGAGGATTTATTAACGCCAAACGCCATGGGAATTGGTGACGACTGCGCCATTTTACCGGCAGGCGATGATTTTGATTTGGTATTTACTACCGATATGTTGGTAGAAGATATTCATTTTCTACGCGATAAAATCTCTCCGCTCGATTTAGGTCATAAATCTCTTGCCGTAAATCTCAGCGACGTAGCCGCCATGGGTGCCGAGCCGGTGGGTTCCTTTCTCTCTATCGCCATTCCTAATACCATCGATGTGGAATATCTGGACAGCCTGATGGAGGGGTATCACCAATTAAGTGAAAAATACAAACTTCCGCTTATGGGAGGGGATACCACACGCTCGCCGTATAAATTGGTGCTCAACATCAGTGTAGTGGGAAAAATTGCCAAGGGTAGAGCCAAACTCAGAAAAGCAGCCATGGTGGGCGATGTGGTGGCTGTTACCGGTTCACTTGGTGATTCGGCAGCCGGTTTGCATGCACTGATGAATGATTTTAAGACCGATGACACAGTGCAATTGCTCATTAACCGTCATCACCGTCCGGAGGCGCACGTCTCTGAAGGCATCTGGCTCGGCAACAGACCGGCAGTGCATGCCATGATGGATGTGTCGGATGGCATCGCCTCAGATTTGATGCACATTTTAAGAGCGTCCGGCAAATCAGCCACAATAAAAATGGAGCAGTTGCCACTCTCGGGCCAATTGCTCAGGATGACTGAAAGCCATCATCTTAATCCCTATGAACTGGCCACTTCGGGGGGAGAAGACTATTGTCTTCTGTTGACTGTGGCTGCCGATAGGTTTGAACAAACAGCCGATAATTTTCAGCAATCATTTGGCCGACCGCTTCACGCCATCGGAAGAATAGAAGCAGGTGAGCCTTCCATTCAATGGACTCTGAATGGAACTGCGACAGATAATCCGAAAGGTGGATTTAATCATTTCAGCGGCTGAGTGTACTTGAGAAGAATTAACTAGATATCATCCAGCATTTTCCCGCTTTGTCGCCCCATGAAAATATGTTTGGGACTTCCAATTATCTGTGACCCGTAAATACCGGTATGTCCCGAAAAGATATAGGCCATTACACAGGCCGTGGCGATGTATGCGCCACCTGCTGCACCAAACAACTCCAATCCCATGAAAGTGCAGGCCAACGGTGTGTTGGTGGCACCGGCAAATACAGCTACAAATCCCATTCCGGCTAGCAGCGCCATAGGTAGCGGCAAAAACAGCGAGAGCAGATTTCCCAAAGTGGCTCCAATAAAAAAGAGCGGGGTCACTTCGCCACCTTTAAACCCGGCTCCAAGCGTGAAAGTGGTGAAAAGTATTTTGGCAATAAAATCAAACCATGGCACCTGTTGTTCAAAGGCTTCCACAATGACCGGCACGCCCAGTCCGATATAGCGTGTATTACCTATGAGCCATACAGCCAAGGCAATGATGGCCCCACCCAAAACAGGACGAAGCGGAGGCCAGTTGACAATTTTCTTAAACAAATTGGCCCAATACCGTGCCGAGAAGGAAAATGCTCTGGCGGTGAATCCAAACACTATTCCGGCCAAAATTGCCCAGACAAGATTTAATGGTGTAAATTCAGGTACAAAAGGGATGGTATAAACCGTATGGGGAATTTGCCAGGCGTGACAGGTCCAGTTGGCAATAAAGGCAGCCAGAAAGGCAGGAAGAATGCCCTCGTACCGCACCCTGCCCACCACAAAAACTTCAAGGGCAAAAACGGCACCGGCCAGTGGCGTCCCAAAAACGGATGCGAAACCGGCACTCACACCGGCCGATAGCAATACTCTGCGGTCGCGCGGACGAAGCTTGAACAATTTTGTGAACTGGTCGGCTATGGCACCGCCCATCTGCACTGCTGTACCCTCACGACCCGCTGAGCCACCAAAAAAATGGGTGGCAATGGTACCAAACAAGACTAATGGTGCCATGCGCAACGGAATAATCTTTTTAGGAGAGTGAAATTCATCCAGCAATTGATTGTTTCCTTTTACCACATTTTCGCCCCAGTAATAATACGTCAAGCCTATGATTAAGCCTCCCAATGGCAGCAAAGCAATAATCCAGATATTGGCTTCGCGCCAGTTTGTTGCCCAGTCCAATGCCCAGAGAAAAAGAGCCGATGCAGAGCCTGCCATCGCGCCAATGATTAAGCATATCAGCATCCATTTAAACAGATAACCAAATAAAGTGGTGACGGAGGCATCAACCCAACGTTTTTTCAGGAGTACCTTAATCATTTTGATGGCTTACGTTTATTGGTGCAGCTTCAAATTTACGAATTATGTTACGATTCAGAAGTTATTGGATAATCAAATAATGGCTTTTAGAAAAAAAATCCCTGCACCGATTTCACAAAATCGCATGCAGGGATGATTTATATTCGATGTAATTTGACTCGTTGTAAGAGAGTTAGATAAAATTTGTGTGTTTTTAAAGCTATCTAATATTCTCCGGGTGATGGAACGGTTTCTTTATCCGGTTACATTTTTTCAACGCGGCCGCCAAGATTGGTTCTTGCATCTACTTTTGGCGGGTTTCCGGTATATTCGATACGGGCACCTGAGCCGGCACGGGCTTCCAGTTTGTCGGTTACCCATACCTGAGCACTGGCTCCGGTATTGGTGCGCACATTGCCCTCTTTGCTTTCCAGATTGGCACCCAGAAAGCGGCCTCCGGTGGTGGCATTCACATCAATGAAATCGGCACTACCGGTTACTTCAATGCGCGAAGCAGATGCATTGGCAATGAGTTTTTTTACTTCCACTTCTAACTGGATGGAGGCATCTGCACCCGTTTCAAGAGTGAGCTGGTCCGCTTCAATCAAATCATCAGAATAGACACTGCCACCTGTACCAGCAGATATTTCACGTATCTCCTGATAATAGAGATACACATTCACGGCCATGTCGCGATAAATGCGGGCTCTCATCCGGATGGTTAGTTCACGGCCTTTTTGTTCGATGAGTACATCGGCAGGGTCTGCATTTTCAATGTGAATTTCGGCCTTAGGTGCTTCACCTTCAATAAGAGTGACGTTGATACCCCGGCTCACCCGTATCTGGTCAAAGGCACTTAGTTCTCTGGTTTCTATTACCAGACCCTGGCCATTTTCCTGTGCCATGAGGGGAAAGACTGCTGTCAGCAGCGACATAATAAGTAGTATCCGTTTCATGTTAATATTGTTGTTTGGTTTTGATTTTTGTTCAGTTATTACATTGGTCAGGGAATTGGGCAGATGACATTAGTTAAAACCATATAGCTTTATGCCACTCGGGTACTTCCAAATCAAAAATCACGCCATATCTTCGTTAACTGAACAGTTCCAGTATCTCTTCCTGCGATAAATCGGTAAGTGGGTTGTTGTTGTTCACGAACACATCTGCCAGTTCGGATTTCCGCTGTTGAAGTCGTGCAATTTTCTCCTCGATGGTTCCGGATGAGAGAAAGCGGTACACAAATACATTCTTGGTTTGTCCAATACGGTGGGCACGGTTAATGGCCTGTGCTTCGGCGGCCGGGTTCCACCAGGGATTGAGCATGAACACATAATCGGCCTTGGTCAGATTTAGTCCTACACCTCCGGCTTTCAGGGAAATGAGGAAAATGGAGGCCTGCTCATTGAATTCCTGAATGACTTTGGCCCGTTCACGCGTGGCACCGGTCAGTTTCACATAAGCCAGTTTTCGCTTGTTGAGCTCATGCTCAATGAGTTCAAGGTCTTTCACAAAGGATGAAAACACCAGTACATTGTGGTTTTCTGCCACAATACTCTCCAAATGGTCAAGTATCTGTTCAAATTTTCCTGAAGAGCCTTTGTAGTTTTCATCTACCATTACCGGATGATTGGCAATTTGGCGCAGTCGTGTCAGTGCCTGAAGTGCCATGATGGCACTCTGTTCGGCTGTTTTATGTTCAAAAATTTTATAGATGCTGTTGCGGATGCCTGATTTTTCTCTCTCGTAGAAGGTCTCCTGCTCAGGCGTCATGTCGCAGTATAGCACCTGTTCCATGATGGGGGGCAGGTCTTTTGCCACATTCTCTTTGGTACGCCGCAACATAAAAGGCTGGATGAGTTTTCGCAATTTGGCCTCTTTCTCTTCGTTGTTGTTGCGGGTGATGGGCTGCACAAAATGACGCTTGAAAAAGTTGAGCGACCCCAGTAAGCCCTTATTAACCAGGTTCATTTGTGCCCACAAATCCACCAGAGAATTCTCTATTGGTGTACCCGTAAGCACCAGGCGATGCGATGATTCAATGCTTTTAACAGCGTCATATATTTTAGAAGTCGGGTTTTTAACATATTGGCTCTCATCCAGAATAAAATAGTGAAAATAGTAATTGCGCAACATTTCGATGTCGTTTCGCAGAATGCCATACGAGGTTACCACCAGATGATAATGTCTGAATATTCGTCCTATTTCTTTGGATTTAAGTCGATTGTTGCCTGTGTAGGCATATACGCGCAACGAAGGGGCAAATTTACGTATCTCATCTTGCCAGTTGTGAACCAGCGAGGTGGGCATCACGATTAGCGATGCGGGAATTCCTGTTTCGTTGAACGATTTTATCTTTGGTATATCGAAGAGCGAAAGCTGTTGAGTTTTGGGGATTTCTGCCTCCTGTATAGTCATTTCCAACCCGGCATCTACCGGTACTTCTTCCCGGGGTTGATTCTGATATATTTTTTGTAGCAGGGTGATGGTCTGTAACGTTTTCCCCAATCCCATGTCATCGGCCAATATGCCACCAAAGCCATTTTCGAGGAGGAAATTAAGCCAGGCGTATCCTTCCATCTGGTAGGGTCTCAGTTTTGCCTGAACGCCAGTTGGCAGGGTAACTTCCGGGAAGGTGACGGATTTATCGCCATTCTCGCTAGCCAGATTGGAAATTCCATGTTTCACCTGCTCCATAATTTGGAAATGGGCGCGTGGTAATCGAATGGTATGCAGGTCGGTCTTGGCGTAGTTAAACAACTCCGAAAAGCGGGTAAACCACTCCTGCGGTATCATAAACAGTTTGCCATCGGGCAGTTCGAATTCCGGGTTGTTTTCGAGCAGGTTTTTCCTGAATTTCATAAATGCGATGGAAAACTCACCTATTTGCACTCTTGCTCTGATTTCAAACCAATCGTTGTCTTCTCCTGTGTCAATGTGAAGTGATACTTTGCCAATGAATACCTCTTTATCGTCCACATGCGCATCGAGTGAGTAACCGAGAGTTTCGAGCCTGTATTTATTTACATTTATCCAATCTGACAGCTGCGCAAGCGTAGCAACGGGATTTGAAAATTTGTTTCCTGATGCAGGCCTGAACAAACCGTCACCGCAGCGCAAAAGTCCCAACTCCAGTAGAATTTCTTCTACCTTTTTCTCAAACTCAAAATCCCTTACAATTTTCTGGAATTTATAGGTTGTACCTTCTTTGATTAGTTTGACAAATACGGGGGCTTTCTGGTCAGCCAAAAACTGCTTGTCGTGATAGGAAAAATGAAGCGCGAGGGCAGGCATCTGCTGTAAATCCTTCTTAATAGCCAGGTGCACCCCGGGGGAATCACTTGTGGATTCAATTTGAAAGCCTTTGGCAATTACATCGTGGTTGCGCACGCAGTTGGCTACAAAATCCTCCATGTACACATCCACCTGTCGCTCCGGAATGGTAATGGTTGTTTTGGCAATAAAAGGCTTGAACTTTTTCCAATCGGTATTGTCGAAATAGTATATGCGGCTCTTAATTTTTAATACAGCCGGTTCTTTGCACAGAAAATCGACTTCACGGCCAAATAGGGCAAAAATCCTGGGTTCAGACCCAGGATAATCTTGTCTTATCTGTAAAGTGTATAGCAGTCCTTCCGGCGTAAGTTCAAAAGTGAACACCGGTTTGGCCGGCATGGGGCCAATGTGAAGCAGGTCAGATTGATATAGGTTACTAAATGTACTGTCCTTATAATACGCAGGAATGGTACCGCGTGAAAGCAACTTTACGGCGTCATAAACTTTTTGTTCAATATATGGCTTTATGAGGCTTTCAAACCTTCCATCCAGTGGCAGTTTGTCGATGAATTGTTTCAAAGTGCCTTCGCGGGCATATTTTTTAAACAGACTTTGGTCACTGATTTTCGAGAGTAGTGTCACGATGGACTTTTCATCATCAGAATAACGCCCCGACTGCTCTGACAAATGGTTGAGAGTTGCGTGTTCATGAAGGGTTATGGGCTGGTTCTCCTCGAAGGATGCATGGTAAGGAATAGCCGTCAATCCAATGTGTCTCTTTTCTGTAAAAACGATGATGAGTTGTTCCATCTACAGCCTTTGTCTGGTTTGTAAACCTACAAATATAATCATAAACACGGCCCGCAGGTTGCATTTTCAGGATAGTTTTTGTATTTAGTAAACATGAAGTGTATTTTATTAAGATGCTCCGAACCGTCATCCTTTTGGATGATGATATTGGTCGGGCATATTATTTAAATGAGATGATATGAAGAATAGAGATGTGTTTAAGCTTCTGGCGCTGGTTTTAATTGGCTCAGCAATTTGCCTGAGAATAGAGGCACAGCCTGCTGGTAATCTTACCGATTATTTTGCGTCGAAGGCCACTCCGTTTAACGCTGCCGATGATTTAGACCCACTAATACAGTCAGCTGCAAACAGAAAACTGGTGCTTCTGGGGGAAGCATCTCACGGAACTCATGAATACTACCACTGGCGAAGTGAAATATCTAAAAAACTGATTCAGGAACATGGCTTTGCTTTTATCGTAGTTGAGGGCGATTGGGCATCGATTTACCGTCTGAACAAATATGTAAAGGGGCTCGATTCCCAATCCTCATCCGCACTGGATGTGTTGCGTTCGTTCGACCGCTGGCCACAATGGATGTGGGCCAATACCGATGTGGCACACCTGGCTGAATGGCTGCGCGAATACAACACTGGCCGTCCGTTGAATGAGATGGTTGGCTTTTTTGGTATGGATGTTTACGGGCAATGGGATGCGATGGATGATTTGCTGGAATATACCCGTGAGCATCTGCCGCACCACCACGATGAGATATCAAGGAATCTCAACTGCTTTGCCGGATTTGGCAGTGACGAATGGCAATATGCTCGTGCTGTGGCTGCCGGTCAGGCAGGGTGCAGCGAAAACCTGGAGAGGGTAGTGGAGATACTCAGAAACTATGAAACAAAGTTGGCAGGAAGCGACCCCAAAGGGTATTTCAGAGCCAAACAGAATGCGCTGGTTATGAAAAATGCCGAAAGTTTCTACCGCCTGGCCGTTGGCAGCAGCGCAGAATCGTGGAACAGCAGGGTAGACCACATGTGGCTTACCGTTCAGCGATTGTTTCAGTTTCATCATGAAGATGCCAAAGGCATTGTTTGGGCGCACAATACCCACGTAGGCGATTCACGTGCTACCACCATGGCATTGCACAACCAGTATAACATTGGAAGCCTAAGCCGCGCCGAACTGGGAGAGGAGCAGGTCTATATTATTGGCTTTGGCACACGCAGCGGCACGGTGAATGCCGGTAGTCAATGGGGCGCTGCAATGCAGGTAATGCGCGTTCCGGAGGCTCAGTCCGGAAGCCTCGACCATTATCTTGGTATGATAAAGTACCCGCAGTTTTTCATTCGTTTTGATGTCTCCGACAGGCAGCATCCGTTACTCGCCGAACCGCTTGGCCACAGAGCCATTGGCGTCACCTACAACCCGCGCCGTGAAGCCGGAAATTACGTCCCCACGCTGCCGGCCTGGCGGTACGATGCCCTCATTTTTTTCCAGCAAACGCGCGCATTGAATCCGGTTAAATAAACAATTTAATTGCCTGGTAAGTGTTCAGTCTGGTGCGTGAAACACTTATATAACTGTACTTTATAAATCCGATAAACTTTATTAACACTCATTGGATGAACCATTGATGCATCGGAACGGTTATTTGTAGAAATATTCACACATAAGATTAAACATTTTCCATTCATATTTTTTTGTCATGAATCATTTAATAGTATCCGCACATCCATCAGATAATAGTTTCAGTAACTATCTTGCATCTGTTCTTACTGAAAAATACAAGTCCATCGGCTGGGAAGTTAATTTGAGAGATTTATATAAAACGGGCTTCAATCCGGTGTTGTCACCAGCCGATTTGGGTATGTTGAAATCCGGAAATACACCCGACGACATCGCCATCGAACAAAAATACATCCGTGATGCCGATTTAATATCGGTCATTTATCCACTTTGGTGGGCTGGTTTTCCGGCCATACTGAAAGGGTACATCGACCGTGTGCTAAGTAACGGCTTTGCGTTTAATTATGGCGCTGGTGGCGCTTCCGGCTTATTGACAGATAAAAAAGTGGTGATTCATACCACCATGGGCAATACAGTTGAGGAGTACGAGGAAAAGGGATTGATACAGGCATTCCGCCAGAGTCAGGGCGATGAGATATTTAAATTTTGCGGCATGCAAATTCTGGGACACTATTTCTATCCTCAAATTACGCTGGCTGATGAGGCTCAAAGAGAGCATTTTATGCAGATGGCCTTGTCACGCTACTCTGAACTGGCTGTTGAATCCTCTGTAAAATAGGCTTGGTTTCCGGTTGATTTGATGATTTTGGCCGGTTGTTTAAATTGCTTTTGTTAATTTTGGCATCCTACCGGAAAAATGGAGCCATTCATGGAAATCATAGACTTATATAAAACCATCGAACGACCTTCTGAAGGTATCTATAAGGAGAAGGGAAGCAAATTTCTGGCATTTGCATACCCCATCGTATCAGAGGAAGAGGTAAAACCATTGGTGCAGGAGCTGAAAACCACCTATTACGATGCGCGTCACCATTGTTATGCCTGGCAATTGGGAATTGATGGCAACTTATTCAGGGCCAACGACGATGGTGAGCCGTCGGGCACGGCGGGTAAACCCATCCTAGGCCAAATTCGCTCTCATGAACTTACCAACATCCTGATTGTGGTGGTGCGCTATTTTGGTGGCATAAAGCTGGGCACCAGCGGCTTAATACATGCATACAAAGAGGCCGCTGCAGATGCCATCTTAAACGCCAAAATTGCGGAAAAAACCGAAGACGCCTATTACGATGTACAGTTTGCTTATGATGCCATGAACGACGTGATGCGCGTTATAAAGGAGGAAGAACCGCAAATCATAAATCAGCAATTTGATTTAAACTGCTCAATGACATTGGCCAAACGGTGCAGCCAAAGCAACGCAATGGCATCCCGGCTCGGTAAAATTGATACCGTGCGCCTCACATGGCTCTACAACAAATAGAACTCTAATCCCTTAACGGGTAGATAATTGATGAAATACTCTAAAGGTGGTTTCTCCTGCTCTGATATTCACACTCACCGGTTCGTTTGATACACCACCCCCCGCACGACGTTGTTCGAGTGTTAGGTTGTGTTCGCCCTCAGGAAGATGCAGTCGGGCATACGAAAGAGAATAGGGTAGTGATTGCCAGTTGCGGGTATCAGCCTTCTCAGTCATGGCGTTTACGATGCTGGTGATGGTTCCAAGGCTTTTATTTTCGCTGCGTGCCAACTGCTCCATAGCTTGTTTGGTGGCAAGCCTTAAAATGCTGTTCCCAATTTCGCGCATCATGCGGTCACTAAGCGACTGGAATGCAATTTTATTTATATCCTGGGCAATTTCCAGCGGATAGGTTCGGTTGTTATGATTGAGTGCTGCCTGATAGTATAGCGGGGGCCGTTCAACAAACTTGGGGAAAGCCACACGAAGAATAGACAAGTTTCGTAAAGAGGCTTGTTGCTGCTGCGAATTACCTCCAAACATCAATGGAAAAGACATGCCAAGCTCATCGCTGCCAAACATCATCACACCGTTGCGCATACCAAGATTGGTAAGGTTCAGGGTCCATTCAGATTTTATGGGGCCCAGGCCATTCATCCAGATATACACCAATTCGCCATTGTCGGAATCGATTTCAGGTGTCTGCATACCAAATTTCTCCTCGAAAAATCGCACTTCGCTGCGAAAACCCATCCTAGCCGCTGAGCGCAATAAGTCTTCCTTCAACTGCCGGGGTGGCTGCACATTAAACAGCGTGGTGTAATCATTCTCATATATCTCCAGTGCATTGCGATAGGCGATAAATGCATTGTTGTAGTCGCCCGTGGCCTGATAAATCATCCCCATCAAATTGTGGGCAAAGGCATCGCGGGCATATTTATTTTTGTGTTCCTTGTAGCCGTCGTTAATTTGCTGAAGTCGGATATTTACCCTGCGGCACTCGACCAGCGCCCCTTCATAATCCTTTAAAGCAATAAAATTAAGTGCCTTATAATAATGAATCATTATTGATTCAAAATCTTCGGGCGGATAGGGGCGAGTCATTGGGTTTGATATAAGTGCCAGTGCCTCGGAGCCTAAGTTCTTTCGGTAATCCTCCACATAAAAATCGGCCATGTTGAAATAGTGGTTACTCTGCTCATGTTCACCAAGCATGAATAACACCATCCCTCGATTCATAAAATATAAAACCCGGTGATTGTTCTCTGCCCATTTTCGGTTTTTCAACAATTCTTTATCTGCCTCTTCAAATTGACCAAGAGCTATATGGTTTTGAACGGCGGCAGTTCGCTGATAAAAGGTGGCGCATCCGGCCAGAAGTATCAGGATACCAACTATCCCGAAACGGAGAAGCAATGGTTTATGAGCGTTCTTATGGCGCATAGGGTTTATGTGATGAAGGAGAATCTTAAAAGGATTTGAAATATGTAAAGCATTAGCTCTATATTATGTTCAGAATATCGATACAATATCTAAACACAACCATTTCAATCAAGAAAAAAGCGATTGAAAAATCGGAGTCTGAAAACACAACTGCTTTCAGACTCCGACAATTATTTAATTACGGATGTACTTACGGATACGCTTGTCGCCAATCCATACCACTTCGCTGGTTTCCAAGCCGGTTAGCTCAAGGTTCACCTGGTAGTAGTTTACTCTTTCGCGACGGTAGCTGTCAACAATTGAGTTGATGTCGCCGTTTAGCATATAGTCGGCACCAAGCTCCATGCCCCAGCGCTTGGCTGTCTCAACCGAAGCAAAATCCTGCTGAGAAGCCCGCTCACGACGCAACTCTTCACGTTTGTCGCCGGCTTGTACCAATCTTACGCGTCCGCTGTTGATGAAGGCACGCTCCACATCTTTGATAAACGTCTCTGCATTGATGTGTTCGTGTGATTTATTGTAAACCAGACCAACGATAACCACAGGGCGCTCGCCGGTACGTCTTACATGGTCATCCAGCCATCTGCCGTCAAGAATCTGAGCCACCATGGCTTCGGCAGTCATGCGCGAGTCTGAATCGTTCCAACGTCCACTCAGGTCGATGGTTTCCTGCGTACCAATACGCTCAATTTTACGGGTGTTGCAGCTTTGCAACATCAGTCCAAACAAAAGGACTGAAAACAAGGAAAGGTATTTCATAATACAAATAATTGATTTTATTTATTCTTGATTTCAAATTTTATACCAATCATCAACACAATTAAATTACACAATCAATAAAATTGTAATCTATTAAAATACAGCATTATATTTAATGATGGCTGATTTATTCGTCCGCCGTATTCAAATCGCCAAGGTAATGCATAAGTTGCTCAATCAACTGTGCCATGGACCGATCTTTCATCTCAATCATAAAGTCAAACTCTTCGTCGTACACATTTGAGATGCCCGCTTTAAAACCTGCCATCGACATTCTTGTGAGCCATTTCACCGGAAAATGATAATGTGTGTCAAGCACCAAAAGCAGATCCAGTCTTTTTTCTGCAAACTCTGATAACATCTCCATTTTGGGTTCCATAAAGAAGTTACACTCCTTTTGTGAAAAAAACTGCCAGGTTTTATCACTGATATAGTTGTGCTCCTTTTTGGCATCGGGGAGATATCCTAAAATTGTAAATTGTGCGCCAGATGCAGGAAATTCTTTGATAAAATTCTTAACCAGTTTCAAGTTGTCAGAATTTCCAGCATCGAAAACGATACCCACTGTTCGAGCACGTTTTAGACTCACTGCTTTCACATTGCGACGACGGTTACCCGATTTATGCTTAAGCAAGGCACTGCCTGCTTTGGTTCTAAGTTTTTCCAGAAATATCATCTAATCTGAGTATTGGTTAAATGGCATAAATTTGAATTGTATTCGCAGGATAAGCAATAGCCATTTCCAGCTTCTTGAATACCCATATCAATTCTAATTGCCACTTTTATCAATCATTGTTAATAAATCATCTTCTGATATAATCTTAAGACCCAACTTTTGAGCTTTCTCAAATTTGGCTGGCCCCATGTTGTCACCGGCCACTACAAAGCTTGTTTTGGCCGATATTGAACCAGCATTCTTGCCTCCATGCGCCTCTATCAGTGCTTTTATCTCATCGCGTGACCGCGAAAACACACCGCTCACCACAAATGACAGTCCGCTGAGATTTTGCGACAAGTTACTGCTTTCAGAGGATTCTTCTTCAAATTTCAGTCCGAAATCACGTAATTGCTGAATCAGTTGGATATTTTCCGGCTTCGAAAAATAGTCGAGAATGCTTGATGCAATTTTTTCACCAATTTCGTCGATGGCAAGTAAGTCATCTGGAGATGCATTGATAATGGCATCGATTGATTTGAGTGCAGATGCCAGTTTTTTAGCGACAGTTTCGCCCACAAAACGAATTCCCAAGGCAAACAATACCCTGGCAAAAGGTACTTCTTTTGATTTCTCAATACCGACAACAATATTGGCTGCCGATTTATCGCCAAGTCGCTCCAGAGAAGATAGTTGGGAGGGGCGCAAGCGGTATAAATCAGCAATGTTTCGCACAAGACCATTTTCGTAAAGCAAATTGATGGTTTCACCTCCAAGCCCATCAATGTCCATTGCCTTTCGTCCAATAAAATGTTCTATTCGCCCCTTTATTTGAGGGGGACACGACATTGAGTTAGGGCAATAGTGCGCAGCCTCACCCTCGATACGGAGAAGCGCAGTACCACATTCCGGACAGTTTGCAATAAATTCAACCGCCTCACTGTCAGGCATTCGCTGAGAAAGGTCCACTGAAGTGATTTTTGGAATGATTTCTCCACCTTTCTCCACCGACACCATGTCATTGAGATGCAAATCCAGTGACTTGATGATATCGGCATTGTGAAGAGAGGCTCTTTTAACCGTGGTGCCTGCAAGCTGAACAGGAGAAAGGTTGGCCACAGGCGTCACTGCTCCGGTTCGCCCTACCTGAAAATCAACAGACAGAAGTCTGGTTAATGCCGCTTCAGCTTTAAATTTGTAAGAGATGGCCCATCGTGGTGTTTTAGCAGTAAAACCCAGTTCATCTCTCAATTGCAGACTATCTGTTTTAATTACGATGCCATCAATATCAAACGGAAGTGTATGTCTGGACGAATCCCACGCTTGCACAAATGCAATCACCTCATCAAAGCTTGTGCACAAACGGCTGTGTGGCGATATGCGCAATCCCCATGTGGCAGCAAATTTTAGGTTTTCGAAATGGCTGTCGGATGGCAACTGAGCGCCCATAATCTGATACAAATAACACTCAAGCGGACGCTTGGCCACAACTGAACTGTTCTGCAATTTCAATGAGCCTGCAGCTGCATTGCGCGGGTTGGCAAAAGGTGCCTCACCGGCTTCTTCACGTGAAGCATTTAAACGTTCAAAACCCTGGCGAGGCATAAATATTTCGCCACGAACCTCAAAGGATGGCGGATAGTTTCCTTGCAATTGGAGTGGAATACTCTTAATGGTTTTCACATTGGCTGTCACATCATCACCACTAACCCCGTCGCCACGCGTAACGGCCGAAATCAGTTTCCCTTTCTCATAGGTAAGAGAAATGGCAGTACCATCGTATTTGAGTTCACATACAAACACCACTTCATGTCCTACTGCTTTTTCCACCCTATTTACGAAATCTCTCAATTCGCCTTCCGAATAGGTGTTGCCCAGCGACAACATAGGGTATTTATGACTTACAGTTTTAAATTCAAGGCTTAAATCACTGCCAACTCGAACCGATGGACTATTAGGATCATTTAGCTCCGGATGTGCCGCTTCAAGACCTATTAGTTCAGCCATCAACCGGTCAAACTCAAAGTCTGATATTAGTGGATTATTTAGAATGTAATACTGGTGATTATGATGATGCAGCTCATCCCTAAGTTGTTGGATGCGCTGATGAACCTCCTCCTGTTCCATAACGTTGGCAATTTCCGGTTAATGGAAACAAAAATACAATTTTGGCCGGAATTGAAAAGATATATAGCAACTGTTTAAATCTAATTTTTAAACATGATTAGACGCTAAGACAATTACATTTTGGACAGTTAGACCGGGTCAAAATTATGTGCCAATTCCCTTTTGTCTATTCATCTTTTGTGTTTTGTCTCACTCTCTAACTTTGCAAACGAAACTTCATCGAAAATCAATCTGACAGCTATTCAGATTAATCATAAGGAGCGAAATAGTTTCAAGCATCCATGCTTTGATAAAATAATCATCAAGTTTAATGAGGCTTTCTTCCGGAAAACACACCTTCAATCCATTGACGTATGCCGGCAGTTACAGGTTTCAGCAACTCGCCAAACAGGCTTGATGCCAGGCGGATAGGATTTAAAGATGCGCCTAGTTCAAGTATTGCCAAATCCATTTTTCGACGTGCGATACGCACTTCATAGGTAAGGCGCATTTTTTCATTTTCCAGATCGGAAAAGGACTCAATATCAGAGTAGGGGGATTTATTATTCTTCATCTTCTTCAAATTTTGGAAAAAACAGCTTAATAAAAGCCTTTATAATTGGTTTTTCGACCCATTTATGTCTCATGGCGTAAAAAACAATGGCCAATATCAAATAAAACAAAGCCACAATCGTGAATCCCAGCCCGTTTGAATTTAATAAATCACTAAGAAAAAAAGCAGTAGCCAGCGACAAAAACATTAGTACAAAAAAGAGAAGATAGAGTACTCCTAGTTTAACGGCAAAACCCGAAGTGAACTTAGATAACTCTTCAACCACATGAATTTTAGTCAAATCAATGCGTTTGTCAAGGTACTTCTCGAATTCATCCTTCACTTCAGCCAGATTTTCTTTTATATTGTCCTGTATCATACCATCAAATTAGTTTATGGATTAGTTTTGGTAGTTTGTAGACTTTAAGTTATTAAAAACTCTAACAATAGCGCATCTTGAAGAAAATTTATTTACTAGAATATTCTCTTCGGTTAGTAACTGCTTAAATTTAATTTATAAAACATGATTTTGACGCAGAGAGTATTAGATATTAGATAGATAGAGTAGTTGCGAAAGATGATTAGATTTATCTTAACTTCTGTTTATTCTTATCTATCTGTCTAAATATCTAACATCTAACAATCTATAAAGCAGATTTACAACAAAATTTAAACAGTCTCTAATACAAAGACGGCGCTAAAAAAAAAATCAATACTGATTAATAACTAATAAAAATGCGGCTGCCTCTGAAACAAGAGACAGCCGTATGTGAGTTTGTAGCCTGGCAGAAGCCATCATTTTGGCACTAAAACTCTATGATGTACCATCAAACTCCGGCTTTTGCTTTGGCTTCATGAGGCTTTTTGTACTCATTTACCAACTCTTCAATACGGTGTTCCACATCATGCATTTTCTTCTTTAAGTCTTCTTTTAGTTCACCGCCTTTGGTTTTCACCTTCTCCTTCATTTTGTCGAGGTCGTCTTCCAACTCGTCGATTTTTTTCTTTATTTGTTTGCGGGTGTCTGCCCCTGATTGGGGGGCATAAAGTAAAGCGATGGCTGCTCCCAAGGCTGCGCCGGCAACGAGTCCGCCTATAAATGATGCTGCACTTTTCATAATAGAAAAATTTTAAGAGTTAAACAACTATTTACTATGTAATAAAATTTTGAATGCTACACTTCGCCTTTGATTCTTGACATTTATCAAAATAGAAAGTATTTCGAAGGGGTGTTTTTTGAAAGATGAAATGCTTTGATTTTTATACCCCTTGCTCATCATATAACCTAAATATAGGTGTAAATTTTCGAAATGTCAATTAACCGAAGGGTCGGATTAACGTGAATTTTAAGAGTTATATAAAAATTAACAGTTGTTTTATAGTTTTGGTTCATTGCAGTTTGGTTGGCCATGTATGGTTTGTTTTGTGAAGGTTTTTGAAAACCGGAGAAGGAAAAGCAGATAATTATAAACGCTTATCCTGCTTAATTTTTATCTTTACGATACTTTAACGCGGAAAGATTATGGAAGACAGAATGCTTCAGATAGCCCCCAATGAGAGACGAGAAATCCTGATTGCTTACAGCAAATTATTGCGTGCCAGTTCAGGCATACTCAAGTGGGAAGATGTAAAACAAATCCGCAAGGCAATAGAGTTGTCGCTTGATAAAGTGGGCCTGGAAAGAAGCCCTTCGGGTAAATTATCAGTGTTGCATTCCCTCGAAGTTGGGCGTATTGCCGTAGAAGAGATAGGCCTGGGGCGCACATCGCTTATTTGTGCTTTGTTGTATGAGGTGCTCCGCCGTTCCGGAGCATCTGTAGAAGAAATTAAACAGCAATTTGGAGAGCAGGTGGCCAATATTATGGATGGCCTTATAAAAGTGTTTGACCTCTACCAACGCAATGCCTCCATACAATCTGAGAACTTTCGAAAGCTGTTGCTAACCTTTGCGCAGGATGTGAGGGTTATACTTATTATCATTGCCGACAGGTTGCAAACGATGCGTTCACTCGATTTGTACAATCCCGAATTGCAGCTAAGTATTTCATCTGAGGTATCGTACCTATATGCTCCTATGGCTCACCGTTTAGGACTCTACACCATTAAATCGGAGATGGAAGACCTGGTGATGAAATATACCAATCGTGATATGTACAAGTTCATCGCCAAGAAATTAAACGAAACAAAAAGGGCCAGAGATAAATATATTAAAGAGTTTATTGCGCCAATTCAGTCAGAACTTGAAGAGAACGACCTCAAGTTCGATATCAAGGGACGGACCAAAACCATACACTCTATCTATAACAAGATGAAGAAGCAAAAGGTAGAGTTTGAGCAGGTTTATGATTTATTTGCCATACGAGTTATTCTGGATAGTGAACTTAAAAGCGAAAAGGCTGATTGCTGGAAAGTCTATTCAATTGTGGCAGACAAGTACCAGCCCAACCCCAGCCGTATGCGCGATTGGCTATCCATTCCCAAGAGTAACGGTTACGAATCATTGCACACAACAGTATTGGGGCCTGAAAACAAATGGGTTGAAGTTCAGATTCGTACCCGGCGTATGGACGAAGTAGCTGAGCGTGGTCTGGCTGCACACTGGAAATACAAAGGGGTGAAAGGCGACCAGGGACTTGATCACTGGCTTGCCAATATCCGTGAAATTCTTGAAAACCCTGAGTTAAATGCGGTCGATTTTATTGATGACTTTAAACTCAACCTTTACGATGAGGAAGTTTTTGTTTTCACCCCAAAAGGAGATTTGATAAGGCTTCCCAAAGGAGCTACCGTACTGGATTTTGCTTTTGATATCCATTCAGAAGTAGGGAAGAAGTGTATTGGTGCAAGGGTAAACCAAAAAAATGTCTCCATCCGTCATGTATTGCAAAACGGTGATCAGGTGGAAATTACCACTGCATCAAACCAGGCACCAAAACAGGATTGGCTCAATGTGGTGGTGACATCAAAAGCAAAAACCAAGTTAAAACAGGCGCTCAGAGAGATTCAGTATAAAGAGTCGGAGTTGGGAAGAGAGATGCTTATACGGCGCTTAAAGAACTGGAAACTTGATATAAATGATCAGCTTACCGGACTGCTTGTAAAGCATTTCAAATATAAAAGCACGAATGACTTCTTTCGGGATATAGGTATTGAAAAACTTGATGTGGTGGCCATCCGCGAGTTTATTCAGCAGCAGCAGAAGAAAGAAACAGAGCGCGAACAAAATGAAATTGCGCAAGGCGTTCGCAGTGCCGGAAATTTTGTGTCACCTCAGCCTGAAGAGTCGGAACATTCGGGTGATGACGTGCTACTTATCGATAAAAACCTTACCAATGTGGATTACAAACTAGCCAAGTGTTGCAATCCTATTTTTGGCGATGATGTTTTTGGCTTTGTATCTGTATCGGGGGGCATCCGAATCCATCGTACCAATTGTCCCAATGCCACGGAAATGCGAACCAAATTCAGCTATCGTATCGTAAAAGCACAATGGACAGGTGAGGCAGCCGGTAACTATCTGACTGCCATAAAGGTTATAGGCGAAGACGACATTGGCATTGTGAGTAACATATCACAAATAATTTCAAAAGAGTTGAAACTTAAAATGCGTTCCATAAACGTGGACAGTAAAGAGGGACTTTTTGAGGGCACAGTCTCGGTGTTTGTGAACAACAATCAGATTCTAAATACGCTTATTAAAAAGGTTAGAGAGATTAGAGGTGTATTGTCAGTATCTCGTATCGATGCCATTGGATAATTTTTTTTTAAATTTTGAAGGTTAGCTGTTTGATAATCTGTAGTTTTGGAATTGCTTTTTGCTTCAATTTTCTATGAACCATTGCTTTAATATTGTCATGAAAGGCTTAAGTTTTCGCCTGTTTATACGTTTCTCTGTTCTGGGTTTGATTTTGGTTTCGTGTGGACAGCAAAATCAGGCAGATTTAGAGCGTCTTAAATCTATTGATGTTGTATTGACTGCAAACAATGCAGAGGCAGCACTCGATAGTCTGGCTCTGTTTGATGTAACCAAACTTAATAAATACAATCAGACTTACTATAAGCTTTTATCGATTATTGCCGAGGATAAAGTATATAAGAATTTTGAAAATGACTCTGTTGCCACATACTTGGTAGATTATTTCCAGCGCGAAAAGACTTCGGAGAATTATCTGCGATCACTGATTTTTCAAGGAATTGCCCGATATAGAATTACAATGCCTGACTCGATGGTATATACACCGCTCAAAAAGGCAGAGGATCTGGTAATGAAATTTCCGGACTCCTATTCACTCTTTGCCAAATCATTATTGGCATATTATCTTGGTGCTGTGAACGATGTGCATGGCAATCAAGCCCTGGCAGAAGCTTACTATAAAGATGCCTTAAAACTTGCCAATATTACGGGTGAAAACAATTTAATGGCCAGTGCTTCGATTTTGCTTTTCTGGATTAAACTTTTCAACAATAGTAAAGATGAAGCTCAGGAGCTGTTAAAAAGTGTCAGAGCAGATAATTTATCACCTGACAATTTATACGATTTAGTAAATGCACAAGCGGTGCTATACTTGAAAAGTAACCAACCTGATAGTGCAGTGGTTAAATACAAAGAGTTGTTTCCTTTGTCAGATAAGGTTCCTGGGAAAATTTTTAAATCAAATATCTACTACTCCATATCACAGGCCTTTGAATTGAAGGGCGTTAAAGATTCAGCCCTGTTCTATCTACAGCAGGCTATAGCACATATTGCGGATTCATCTTACCAGCGTAGAAACTATATGATGTATCACAAGCTGGGCAACATGTCTTACAGTCAAGGACTTTATGATTTGTCGGCCGATAGTTATAAAAAAGCGTACAATTTACTACTTGCTTCTGTTGATGACATAACTGAGAAAAAAGTTCTGGAATTGGAGAAGCAGTTTAACTACTCGCGCGTTGAACTTGCTGCATTGAAACAGAAACAGCGCTCTCAAATGATCATCATTGGCATCTGTTTTTTATTGTTCTTGATGGGTTTCTTTGTCATTACCTACCGACTAAAACTAAAGGAAAATCGTCAGCGGCTTGCAAAAGAGACACTTATGCGCCTTCAAGCTGAGACGGATATTGTACTAAACAAAAAGGAGGCAAGACAGAAGGAGCATCTTATTGCTCTTTATCACCACTTAACCCGTCGTCATGCGCGCACCGAAGAGCGTTTCGAGCAGTTGTCCTATAAATACATGAAAAACAACCAACCGGTGCATGATGAAATTCAAAAAGAGTTGTCTGAGTTGAAGAATGAATTTAGTGCAATGCTGCCAGAACTCATTAATGACGAGTTGTTTAACTCATACATTCAGCTACCTGCATCGGTTTCTTTAACCAATGTGGAAAAGGTTATACTATTCTTACTCTATTGTCAGACTCCTTCCAATCAAATTGCAACTCTTCTAACCATAACGGCAGGCAATCTAAGGGTGAAGAAGTTAAATTTGAAGAGAAAACTTACTGGTTTTGGAGAGGATGTAGAAAATATAGACCAAATACTCGCACTTTTTTAATCAAAAACAGCATTTTTATGGCGTTAAAACCTGTGTTGTCATTACACTGATTAACAATGTGCTGTCTATTTTTTACGCGTTAAACCCATCGTCTGATGATTTAATTTCTTGTGGAAAATTCATATAAGCAGGTAATTTTAAAGGATGTTAAACTCTGAAAATTGCCACTTATGAAACTGAAATCAATCTTTTTTAGTGTGCCATCGATTATCTGCCTTAGCTTTATAGCTGTAATCGGTGTAATTGCAAATGAACCTGGTCCTTCAAATGATGAGAAAGATTTACTTAAGACTAGGTTGCCTAGAGTGCATTCTACGCCTGGTTTAAAGTCTGCACCTGCTGTTGAGGCCGATTTCTATGCGGAAATAAGCTATGGGATGCTAATCATTGAAGCGGATTCTTATTTCGGAGATGTATTTGTATCCATGGAAAACAATAATGGTTCTTGTTCTGTTTACCATTATTATCAAGTATTTGGATCAGGTGTGTATTATATTGACATCTCTCAATTGACTGTTGGAACTTACCTGCTTCAAGTTGAAACTACATCGGAAATCTTTTCAGGTTTCTTTACCATTCAATAGTTAATTACCCAATCTGTTTAAAAGTAAACAGGTCAATCAGGCATTTTGAGGTTATTTTTAAGTCAAACTGATTTTTAGGTAGCATTAAAATCAAAGTTGCAAGTAATTGATTATCATGGGTCATTTTAGTGCGATGGCGTTAAAAAAATGCTCAGAGCCTAAAAACTATTGTGTGACACAGAATTTCGCGCTTATTTTACAATTGTAATTGAGCGATAAACGAAATCCGAATAGAGAAGATTTTACCTGATGAAAATTTTCCGATTTTTCCGATAGCGGATTTGATTAAACAGAATAGTCCTTAACCCAAAAAGCCAGAGTCGCACTTCCAGATTTGTCGCGACTCTGGCATTTTTTCTGCCTTCTCACAAAATGACTGTTATAAACAATTGTTCACCCTTTGAATACAATAAACCCGTGCTTCTTAAGTAATAGAAACACGGGTTTTGTATAATATCAAAATCTGATGTTTTGAAAATCGTAAAACCAGCTACCTTGAATTGCTTATAATTTGTCTGCTCAATACCAGACGTGCCTCCTCTGTTCTTTTCTGATTTAGCTTGTAAACCATCCTTTCATTGTCAACATAGATATTTATGCCCGATTCGGCTGGCATAAAATCTTGCGCCTCTGTAACTATAAGCACGGACACACCCAGAAGCGTTCGGGCAGCTCGTCGCAGGTAACTCATTCTATTGTTGGGGACAAACAAAATGTGACAGGCAACCAGATTGTCTAAAGATTCAAATTCGACAATCTCGATGGGTTTTCCGGCTACGTTGCGATTTTCCATGTCTGCCAAAAGTGCAGCCGTAATGGGTTCGTTCTTGCCAATTACGCCAATTCTGAATACAAGCTGATTTTCGAGACCTGGCCAGTGAATCAGTTTTGTAAAGTTATAAATAAACATGGCCTGGTGCTTCTCCAGTTGGGCATTGGCATTTTGAACAGCCAGTAATGCTATTATCGACAATATTAACACTTTGATTTTCATAGGTGTGCAATTTAGTTTTAATCATTGTGGAATCTTCCACCCTTAACAGCAACTTCAACTCACATATCTGCAAAAAAATATACAGGCTTGTCAGTTATAGGTATAAACAAGAATGCTAGATTCTATATCCATCAAAAATTATGCAATAATATAAAAATTGGGCTATCATATACTTTGTTTTTCCAGTAAACTGCAAAAAAAATAGCGGATTTGTTAAAAAAGTTAAAAATTATACTAAAAACATATATAATATGTTTCAATAAATCATCTCAATCGATACCATCTCTATATAAATCTCATAATATGCACAGTTTTTACCTCAAAGGGGTGCTTCAGTATTTTTCAGACAGATAAATCACCTCTATTACTAATCAATAATGATTACATTTTTCCTAAATGGTTTAAAACCATTACTGAGAAATTGATTGGTTACAATGTTGATACTTTAAACATAAAGTATTAAATTAAGAGTTATTAAAAACCATAAAACCCGACAATCATGGAAGAAAAAATTATCACCCTCGCAACAAATACCTATCAACATGCCCAGGTGCTTCATAACATCCTGGAAGGTGAAGGTATAGAGTGTTTCCTTCAGAACGTCAACCTGATTGAAGGGGCAGTAAATTCAAGTGTCAAAATCCGCATTAAAGAGTCCGATTTGGAAAAAGCCATGAAAATCATGGAGTCGATTGAGGAGCCTGGCATTGAGAAACTTACGGAAAAGAGAGCCGGACGACCGCCAAAGCCACGCATCCTATTACCAGTGGATTTTAGTGACTATTCAGAAAAAGCTGCCGAGATGGCACTCGATTGGGCATTGCGGCTCAATGCTGAAATCATGGTGCTTCATGTCTATTTTAATCCGGTAATTAACACACTGCCTTTCTCTGAAGCTTATGTGTATGACACCAGCCTCGACGAAATGATGGTTGATATGGAGGAACAGGCTGAAATTGATATGAAGCTTTTTATCGATAAGTTTAAAGAAAAGAAGAAAAGAAAGCCTGATGGGGAAAAAGTCGCCATTAAACAACAGCTGCTCAGAGGTGTGGCTGAAGAAGAGATTCTGCGCTTTAGCGATGAATATCAGCCCACTGTTATAATAATGGGTACACGGGGTAAAGATCGCAAAGCAGCTGACTTAATAGGAAGTGTCACAGCCGAAGTGATGGAGATGGCCAGGGTTCCGGTTATGGCTGTTCCGGAAGATTTCGTTTATGCCGGAATAGATAAAATCAAACATATCCTTTATGCCACAAACTTTGAAGAGTCAGATTTTATGGCAATGGATAAACTTGAACGTATTGTTAAACCACTGGAGGTTAAGATTTTCTTTGTGCATGTGGGGCCACACAATGACAACAAATGGGATCAACTTAAACTGGAAGGACTAAAAAAACACATGCAAGAGCGATTTGTGAATAGTCAAATTGAGTGTGACCTGATAGAAAATGAGGATTTCTGGGTTGGTCTTGAAGGTTACATCCATAAAAAGAAAATTGACATCATCAGTCTCACCACACGCCGGCGCAACCTGGTCGCCCGACTCATAAATCCATCGGTGGGCAAAAAAATGTTGTTTCACACCAATACGCCCATTCTGGTGTTTCATGCATAGTATCATTGTGATTAACTCTGTTGGATTGTTTGTGTAACAAACATTTATCTGAGTATGCTATAAACCAATTCTTAACTGATTAAAACAACCGGTCGGCCTTTGCTTTGACCGGTTGTTTTCTGTTTAGTGAGAATGGTTATCTTTGAATAAAAAAACATGAACAACAAGCGTGGTTTCGCGAGTGATAACAATGCCGGTGTGCATCCGGATATCATGAGTAGTTTACAAAGCGTAAATGAGGGACATACAGTAGGCTATGGCGGTGATTCATACACAAGGCAGGCAATCGACATACTGAAAAAGGAATTTGGTGCATCTGCCGAAGTCTTTTTTGTATATAACGGAACTGGTGCCAACGTCATTGCACTTCAGGCCATGGCACGGCCATTTGAAGCTGTTATATGTGCCGAAACAGCTCATATCAATGTGGATGAGTGCGGCGCACCTGAAAAACACTCAGGTTGTAAATTGATTGATATTCCTACAAAGGATGGCAAACTAACTCCTGAATTAATTGAACCATTGCTAAATGGGATGGGAGTGGAGCATCACGTGCAGCCAAAAGTAATTTCCATCACACAATCAACCGAGATGGGAACCATCTATTCGCTGGATGAAATAGAAACCCTGTGTTCATTTGCCCATCAACGAAGATTGCTGGTTCACATGGACGGCGCACGCATTTCAAATGCAGCGGCTGCGCTTAATTGTTCCCTGGCCGATTTGAGTGCGAAAGCCGGAGTTGATGTGCTCTCTTTTGGCGGCACCAAAAATGGTTTAATGTTTGGCGAGGCAGTCATCATTCTCAATCCTGAACTTTCACATTGTGTAAAGTACATCCGGAAACAAACAGCACAGTTGCATAGTAAAATGCGTTACATCTCCAGCCAGTTTACTGCGTTTCTATCCAACGAGTTGTGGCGTAAAAATGCGCTGCATGCCAACCGAATGGCAACACTTCTGGCCACTGAGGCAGTTAAAATAGATGGCGTTAAAATCACACAGGAGGTTCAGGCCAATGGCGTTTTTGCAATCATTCCATCTGCTTGGATTAAAAAGTTACAGGAGCACTATTTCTTTTATGTGTGGAATGCCAACACCTCAGAAGTGAGGTGGATGACCGCTTTTGATACCACCGAGGAAGATATCAGAGGTTTTATCCGCTTGCTCACAACCATTTCGAAAGGAGAGATGTAAACGAAACCACTTTGGAATGTTCACGATATTCAGTAAACATCAGAAACCGGAAATGCGCCGATTGATTCACAGTCTGGTGCTGCCGGTTGTGTTGCTTTTACTGATGTTTTCGGTGCATTTATTAGCCACACTGGAGAATTGGGATTTGCGGTTTTTGGGCGTTAAGCCGCTAAAGGCTGAGGGTTTACCTGGTATTGTGCTTTCGCCATTTATCCATTCAGGATGGCAACACTTGTTCAACAATGCCATATCCTTTTTTATTCTGTCAGTCACACTCTTCTTTTTCTATAGGGAAATAGCATACAGGGTGTTTCTCACAATCTACCTTTTAGCGGGTGCATGGCTTTGGTTTGGCGGTCGCGATGCCTGGCACATTGGCGCCAGCGGATTGGTTTATGGATTAACCGCCTTTTTGTTTATAAGTGGCGTTATTCGTCGTCATGTGCCACTTTTGGCCGTATCGCTGTTTGTTGCCTTTTTGTATGGCAGTTTGGTGTGGGGGATGTTTCCTTTGGCCGAATACATGCCACACTCGTGGGAAGGGCATTTATGGGGATTTTTAGCCGGTATTGTAGCAGCTTTTGTATTCAGAATGGAGGGGCCACAAAAACCTGTTCCTCCTGTTGACGAACCTGAGGATGAACATGAGCAACCCTATTGGCAGCCTACGCTGGATGAGAATGACCCTATAAGCCGTTTCGGGCCCTAGCAATAAGCTCATAAGTCTCCTGGAAGTTATTTGTCTCCATCATGCGCTGACGAAGCTCTGATGCACCTCTGAAATCAGATAAATATATCTTGAAGAAACGTCGCAAGATGGCAAAATGCCGGGTATCGCCCCACGCCAATTCAAAGAGCTTAATGTGTTCCTGAAGGGTATCCAGTCGTTCATTCATAGAAACGCCATCAATGGAAGTATTGAAAAGCCATGGGTTTTTAAAGATGCCACGACCAACCATTATGCCATCCACACCATAATAATCTGTTTTGGTTATTGCGTCAGCCAGAGTTTCTACATCGCCATTGCCAATAATCTTTATGTCAGGTGCTATCTGGTCTCTGAGTTTTACTGCTT
Source organism: Alkaliflexus imshenetskii DSM 15055 (assembly GCF_000517065.1). Taxonomy (GTDB): domain Bacteria; phylum Bacteroidota; class Bacteroidia; order Bacteroidales; family Marinilabiliaceae; genus Alkaliflexus; species Alkaliflexus imshenetskii. Next base: position 3,969,808 of record NZ_KI912105.1, read on the forward strand.
TGCCTATTTCGGCCCAGTTGGCTTCTCCTTCCGACATCTGTTTTTGTATCCTTCCGTGCAGGATAATAGCCTCAATGGGTTGCTCTAGCAGAAACCCAATCCACCGTTCGGTATCAATCTTTTTTACTCCAAGGCGTGTTTTTACACTCAATGGGAGGTCTGTTGCAGCGTGTGTGGCAGAAATTATCTCTCCGGCAAGCGGTTCATTGTCGATAAGTGCCGAACAACAGCCGTTGGCTACCACATTTTTTACGGGACAACCCATGTTGATGTCAATGCCATCAAAGTGATAGTTGTCCACAATGTATTTGGTTGCTTTGTAAAAACTATCCGGGTTATTACCCCAAATCTGAGCAATAATTTTCACCCCCTTTTCTTTAAGAAGCACTCGCTCGGTGGGTGAAACTTTCAGGCGAAAAGAGACTTTCTCACGTCCCACAGGGTGACAAAGGCCATCGGTATTGGTGAATTCTGTGAAGACCACATTGAGTTTGCCCGTTTCGGCATTGCGCATCACCAGTTCACGAAAAGAGGTGTCTGTCACATCCTCCATTGGCGCCAACATTAAAGCAGGGCGCGGAAGCGCCTTCCAGAACGAGTTGTGTTTCATTATTGGAAATATATCTAAAGCGCGCAAGCAGAATGGTTGCGAGGCTGTTTCACCGGATTGACGCTTCTCTGTTTGGGGTTGTTTTGCAGATTGTGGTGACATGCTGCGCTGCAACATCCCGAGTATTTCTCAGCACAATCGCTACATTGTATTATAAGGTCGTGACAGGGGTCGTAGGCGCAATTCACATGCGTATCGCAAGGTTTGCCGCATTGATGGCATTTCGCGATGACGTGATGCGTAACCCGCTCACCAAGACGCTCGTCAAACACGAAATTTTTACCTATAAACTTAGAATCCAATCCTTTCTGTCTTATTTCTGACACATACGCAATGATGCCACCGTGCAGCTGGTTGACATCCTTAAAGCCATGGTGACGCATCCAGGCACTGGCCTTTTCACAACGTACGCCCCCGGTGCAGTAGAGCAGTATTTTTTTATCCTTTTCGTTGGCAAGCTGATCTACGACCATCTCCACTTCATCGCGAAATGTTTCGGCATCGGGGCAGATGGCATTCACAAAACGTCCCACTTCACTTTCATAGTTATTGCGCATGTCCACCACTATCACATCCTTCTCATCCATAAGTTGATGAAACTCAACCGGCGAGAGGTGATTGCCCACATTTGTGGTGTCAAACACTTGGTCGATAAGGCCATCGGCCACAATTTTTGGGCGCACGCGCACAATCAACTTCAGAAACGAGGCGCCACCATCTTCAATGGCCCATTTAATAGGCATATTAGCCAACTCTTTTACAGAATCCAGGTAACCCAGGAATTGCTCCACATTGTGTTCAGGTAGGTTCATCTGGGCATTGATACCTTCAGACGCTACGTATATTCTTCCATTGCAATTCATGCTGTTCAGAGCCAAATATAGATCATCCCTGAACTGTTGCGGATTTTCTATGTTTATATACCGATAAAATGATAGCGTACGCCGTTTAAACGTTTCAGAATTTAAACGTGCCAACAGCTCCTGTTTGCTTAGTTTATTATGAAGTTGCATTTTTTTTCTGCAAAGATAATTTGTTTAGGATAAATTTATCCTAAATTAAACTGAAAATCTAACCAATGCGGATGCATTAACACGTACAATTTAAATACATATCATTGGAATTTAAATATTTAAACAATATTAAATCAACAATAAAATCAACTGAATACGAATGATATACGACGTGATAGTCATTGGTCATGGCATAGCTGGTGCAGTTTTAGCCTGGGAGCTCAAACAGCGTAACTTGAACTTTCTGGTTCTGGAAAATCCTTTGTTGGAAAAATCATCTGCGGTGGCAGGCGGACTTTTCAATCCGCTCATGTTTAATAAACTCCGTTTGGCACGCATGACTGAAACTTTATGGCCGGTTATGTACGATACCTACTCTGCTATAGAACACAACTGGAATATTAAATTGTTGCATCAGATAGATTCAGCTAAATTGTTAACTAATAGCGAAATTAAAGAATGGGAGAGTGGACAAAGCAGTGCGATTGGAAAGTATATTTCATCCATAATTCCTTCACCTGGTATAAAAGGTATTAAATCGGTTGATGCTGCGGGAATCATTAAAGATTCTGGCTATCTGGACATACCATTATTGCTTAGTGAATCAAAAGCGAGGTTGCAGGCAGCAGGTCGATTCATCGAGAAAGCTGTGGAATACGAGGAAATTATACCTGTCAATGAACTTATTACCATAAGTAATCAATTCCGAACCAGAAAGATAGTTTTTTGTGAAGGAGCACATATCAAGAGCAACCCCTGGTTTAATTTTGCCGCAGTGAGTCCCAATAAGGGGGAGCTTATTGAGATAAAGTCATCCGGATTGGCTAGAGATTATGTTGTTAGAAATAAGGTGTTTATATTACCATTTGAAAACCATGCGTTTAAGGTTGGAGCTACATATAGCCATAACTATTCTGATTCATTGCCTTCGTCTGAGGGATTGTCAGAATTAACAACTAAACTGGATGAAATGCTCGATGTTCCCTATCGCATTGTGTCACATAAGGCAGGCGTGAGACCAGCAATCAGGGATAGAATGCCAATTCTTGGGCCAAATCCTGAATATAAGAGTCTGTTGGTAATGAATGGCTTTGGCTCTAAGGGAGTGGCTTATGCACCATTTTGTGCCAAAACGATGATTGAATGGTTGTTGACAGGGAAAATCCAAATACCGAATCATCTTAATGTAAATCGCTTTTGGAACCAAAACCGTTAAAAAAGCAGAGTGTTAAAGAAAAAAATGAACCACATGCCAGTCATCTTGTTATTATAGTTACAAAATATGGCGTTTTCCCGGGCCTTTGTCGTCATGGCTGATTTCTTTGGCACGCGGGATACGCCATATTGTTTTTAAATATGGTCAAAATTGCCGACAAAATTGCCTGGTCTGAGATTTTTAACACACTTTTAAAGCCCAATTGAAAATCTTTTGGCATCTTTACGTTTCAAAACTGTATCACACATCGTGAAAATGAGAAACCGACCGGATATCACCTATTTGACCATACTGGGCCTTTCGCTTACGGTTGTTTTAGCCGTATGTAAGGAGGATGCCCGGCTGCGTTCAGGTAAACTGATGTTTGATTCGGTTGGAAACCCACACATTTGTCACTTCTCTGCTGATTCCATTACTGAGGCTTTTCGCAATGCACTCGGTGCTGATACAGATTTTGTCTACGCCGACAACATAATCATTTTAAAGAATGTAATTGCTTCATCGGAAGTGATTATTGACATACGTTCTTTCTTTAAGAATGAAAAACGATTCTCCGGTTCTTACCTCGAATCGGTTGTATGCTCCGATGACCATGAATTTGGTTCCAATCCATGGGGTATTTTATTCGAAATAAATGAATCCATTTATTCTGGCGAAGCCACAAAATCAGGTGTAGCTAAAAATTCACCGGCCATCTCAATTGATGCCCTATACTGTTTTGCCATTCGGGCAGGGCCAGCGGTGGCTTAAATTCTTTTCCGTTTGCCACATTCCAGGCAAATTTTTCCGTTATGTTTTAAATAGCTGACTGCTAGATGAAAGAGGGATAGGTGAGATGTATCAGATTTATGGTATTTGTAAGTGTGTCATTGAACTCATCCCAATTGACGGGGACTTAGTTCCACTCGATGTTTTCTAAAATATCGCATCTAAAAATCAGTAAATTCAAGTAGTAATAATTCTAATACGTTAATATCCATGGGAGTAGTAAATTCAATACTCGCAATGATATTGGGCGATAAATCAAAGCGCGACATGAAAGCGCTTACGCCCCATATCGAAAGAATTAAGTTGGTGTATCCACAAATCGAAGCGTTATCAAACGACGGGTTGCGAGCCCGCACTGAAGCCCTCAAAAGCAAAATACGCGAACATGTGGCTGCTGAGCAGTCTCAGATAGATGCGCTGAAAACAAAAATTGAGAATGAGAATCCGGACGTCTCTGAGCGTGAGAAGATATATGAAGAAATAGACCGAATCGAAAAAGAAATCACAGCCAAGCTTGAAGAGGCATTGAATGATGTTCTTCCGGAGGCGTTCTCAATCGTGAAAGAGACCGCGCGTCGATTCACTGAAAACACCAAGGTAGAGGTTACTGCTACACAGTATGACCGCGACTTGGCTGCCATACATGATTTTGTGGATATCGATGGTGAAAAAGCCTTATACCATAACTCATGGACAGCTGGTGGAACCAAAATCACCTGGGCCATGGTACATTACGATGTACAGCTGATTGGTGGTGTGGTTTTGCATGAAGGAAAAATTGCAGAGATGGCCACAGGGGAAGGAAAAACGCTGGTTGCTACGCTTCCTGTTTTCCTGAATGCACTTACTGGCAGAGGCGTACACGTGGTTACGGTTAACGATTATCTGGCCAAGCGTGACTCCGAGTGGATGGGTCCCATCTTCATGTTTCATGGTCTATCGGTGGATTGTATCGACAAACACCAACCTAACTCAGCAGAAAGACGCAAAGCCTATCGTGCCGACATCACCTATGGTACCAATAATGAGTTTGGTTTTGACTACCTGCGCGACAACATGGCCATCTCACCCGATGACCTCGTACAGAGAACCCACAACTACGCCATAGTGGATGAAGTTGACTCAGTATTGATTGATGATGCACGTACACCACTTATTATCTCCGGTCCGATACCACGGGGCGATGACCAGCTATTTCTTGAACTTCGTCCTAAAGTAGAAAAACTTGTAGAAGCTCAGCGCAACCTGGTATCGCGTTATTTAGCCGACAGTAAGCAGAAGTTAAAATCGTCGGATAATAAAGAGGTGGAAGAAGGGAATCTACTGTTACTCCGTGCCTTTAAAGGTATGCCCAAAAACAAGCCGCTGATTAAATTCCTCAGTGAGTCGGGCATGAAGGCAGGCATGATGAAGACCGAGAACTTCTACATGCAGGAGAACAACAAAAACATGCACGTTGTAACCGACCCCCTTTTCTTTGTCATCGATGAAAAAACAAATTCGGTTGAACTTACTGATAAAGGGATTGACCTGATTACAGATTCATCGGAAGACCCACAGTTTTTTGTGCTGCCCGACATAGGTTCCGAAATTGCCAATCTGGAAAAGGCAGGCCTCTCGGAAGACGAAAAACTTCAGAAGAAAGATGAACTGCTTCAAAGTTATTCGGTTAAATCGGAGCGTGTGCACACCATAAACCAGCTGCTCAAGGCATACGTAATGTTTGAGAAAGATGTGGAGTATGTGGTGATGGATAACAAGGTGAAGATTGTAGATGAGCAGACCGGCCGTATCATGGAAGGACGTCGCTACTCCGACGGTTTACACCAGGCCATTGAGGCCAAGGAGCGTGTAAAAGTGGAAGCTGCCACCCAAACATACGCAACCATCACGCTTCAGAACTATTTCAGGATGTATAACAAGCTTGCGGGTATGACCGGAACGGCAGAAACCGAAGCAGGAGAGTTGTGGAACATCTACAAACTGGATGTGGTGGTGATACCTACCAACAGACCGATCAAGCGCAAGGATATGAACGATAAAGTTTATAAAACCAAGCGCGAGAAATACAATGCCGTGATTGAAGAGATTGTAGAGCTGGTGGAAGCAGGGCGCCCCGTTTTGGTAGGTACCACATCGGTTGAAGTGTCCGAGTTGCTTAGCCGAATGCTTAAAATACGTGGCATCAAACACAACGTGCTCAATGCCAAATTGCACCAGAAAGAGGCCGATATTGTGGCCGAAGCCGGTCAGAAAGGCATCGTTACCATCGCCACCAACATGGCAGGTCGTGGTACCGACATTAAATTGACTCCTGAAGTTAAAGCTGCAGGTGGTTTGGCCATTGTGGGCACAGAGCGTCATGAATCGCGCCGTGTTGACCGCCAGTTGCGTGGACGTGCCGGTCGTCAGGGTGACCCGGGTTCGTCACAGTTCTTTGTATCGCTCGAGGATGACCTGATGCGTTTATTCGGATCCGATCGTCTGGTGAAATATATGGATCGTTTGGGTGTGGAAGAAGGCGAGATGATTCAGCACAGCATGATTACCAAGTCCATCGAGCGCGCCCAGAAAAAAGTGGAAGAAAACAACTTTGGCATTCGTAAGCGTCTGCTCGAGTACGATGATGTAATGAACAGCCAGCGGACGGTTATCTATACTAAGCGTCGCCACGCCCTGCATGGTGAGAGAATGCAAGTCGATATTTCTAATATGATGTATGACTCCATCGAAACGCTGGTGAATGACAACCAGCAGGCAGGCGATTTTGAAACCTTCAGGATGGAGATGATTCGGATATTTTCGGCCGATGTGCCATTTACCAGCGAAGAGTTTCTAAAAGGTCGGCCCGAAGAGTTGGTGGATCAGTTGCACGAAAATGTTTGGAAGAGCTATGTGCGTAAAGTTGACACCATGGCACGTCAGGCGCTTCCGGTTATCAAAAATGTGTATGAAACCAAAGCCGAGCTTTACGAGAATATTGTGGTGCCCATTTCTGATGGACAGCGCGTATTCCAGATAACCACAAACCTTAAGCGGGCTTATGAGACTGAGGGCAAGGAGTTGGCACGTTCATTTGAAAAAGCCATGATGCTCATCACCATCGACGAAGCCTGGAAAGAGCACCTGCGTGAACTTGACGACCTTAAACAGGCGGTTCAGAATGCCTCTTACGAACAGAAAGATCCACTTCTGATATACAAATTCGAATCATTCAACCTGTTTAAAGGGATGATTGACCGGAACAACAAAGCTGTGGTTTCGTCTCTGTCAAAAGCGCATATCCCCATCCGCGATGCCAGTCAGGTGCGCGAAGCCGATCAGCGTCGCCGTACCGACCTTAGTCGCCTGCGAACACAGAAAGACGACCCGGGCGCCGGTTCATCGGGATATGCAAGATCAGGTGGTGGCGAAGGGCAACGTCAGCAGCCGCAGGTTGTTCAACCCATTCGCAACGAGAAGAAAGTCGGGCGAAATGAACCTTGTCCGTGCGGAAGTGGCAAAAAATACAAACAATGTCACGGAAAAGATTTGTAGTGATGATTTTTAGCCGGAATTTCCAGATATTTAACTGGAAATTCCGGCTTTCTCAAATATCTTGTTACAGCTTGAACTATTGTTTAAGACAAATACTTTTAATATGCTTATATTTAATTACATAACATGGGCACCAGATCCCGAGATATTCTCTTTGGGACCATTGTCTGTACGCTATTATGGGCTCTTTTTTGCCCTGGCATTTCTTTTGGGCTATTACATCGTTGACCGTATGTTTAAGCGTGAAAATGCGCCGGAAGAGTGGCTGGAAAGGCTATTTATATACGTGATGGTAGCCACAGTAATTGGTGCGCGGTTAGGTCATGTGTTTTTCTATGGATGGGATTATTATTCACAACATCCCGAAGACATCCTCAAAGTATGGCAAGGAGGATTGGCAAGCCATGGAGGTGCTATAGGTATTCTCATTGCCATTTGGCTCTATTCCAAACTGATAACGAAATTACCAATGGTATGGACCCTCGATCGGCTTGTTATTTCGGTAGCGCTGGCAGCTGTGTTCATTCGAATGGGCAATCTCATGAATTCCGAAATTGTTGGAAGTCCTACCACAATGCCATGGGGATTTATCTTTTTAAAGGCTCACGGACTTGAAAACCCAGAGTTGCCGCGTCATCCATCACAAATTTACGAAGCACTTTGCTATCTTGTTACTTTTGTGGTGCTGATGTATATGTACTGGCGAACAAATGCTGCCAAACGGCCTGGTCTGATTTTCGGCATCTTTCTGGTTGGAATATTTGCCACAAGGTTCTTTGTTGAATTTCTGAAGGAAGATCAGGAAGCTTTTGAAGCCACAATGACGCTAAACATGGGACAGATTCTGAGTATTCCCTTTATGATTCTGGCGGGCTATCTGATTTATAATGCACTTACAAAACCTGAGGTAGAAACGAAAATTCCTGTCGCCAAGAGAAAGAAATAGGCTTAAACAGAAGAACATATTGACAAGGAGATTGTCTTAAAGACTGTACTGAGAGTTGTCGTTTTCGAATCTATTCTGGCGTGATATACTATGCATTAGAACCGAAAAGTGTCAATAGTCAGAAAGTCATTGAGACAATCTTTTTACTTTAATATTAGACTGTTTGAATTTTAAGTTAACCTACTTTAGAGATTGCTAGATATTAGATATTTAGACTGATTGACCAGATAAAACAGAAAATCTAATCATCTTTCACAACTGAGCTATCTGTCTAAAATATAACTCTCTTTGCGTCTATATCGTTTAATAAATTGAATTTTATCCGTTACTAAGTAATATCCATCTGTCAGGCGTTTTTGAAATCATAAAAATGCTCTGATACCAACTATCAATAGATCATGAATAATCCACATACTATGCTGTTTTTCATCATTCTCGCCATCATTTTTGTGGAGGCTCTGTGGGAGTTTGTTTTGGGGGAATTAAACCGAAAAAGTTGGAGTGATTCGGTTCCTGAGCGTCTAAAGGATGTTTATCCTGAAGATAAGTTCCAGAAACAAAAGGCATATCGTATTGCCAATTACCAATTTGGTTTAATCTCATCATCGGTGTCAACAGTGGCCATTTTAGCTGTACTCTGGTTTCAGGGATTTGCATGGATACACAATATTGTTTCGTATACTACCGAAAGCTGGCTGTGGCAGCCGTTGCTCTTTTTTGCAATTATTGGTATGGCATCCACCTTATTATCGCTTCCATTTTCAGTTTATGACACCTTTGTGATTGAGGAGCGTTTCGGGTTTAATAAAACTACACCTTCAGTGTTTGTGACTGACCTGCTTAAATCGATGCTGCTTGGTGCCATCATTGGAGGTTTGTTACTGGGCATTGTGGTTTGGTTTTACAATTGGGCAGGTGTGTTCTTTTGGCTCTATGCTTGGGGAGGACTGTCCCTGTTCCTGGTATTCTTCACAAAGTTTAATACAACGCTCATTTTACCACTTTTCAATAAACTTAAACCTCTGGAAGAAGGTGATTTAAGAGCTGCAATTGAAGCAATGAGTAAAAAAGCTGATTTTCCGCTGGACAATGTGTTTGTAATGGACGGCTCCAAACGTTCGACCAAGGCCAATGCTTTTTTCAGTGGCTTTGGCCGAAACAAACGCATCGTATTATATGACACACTTATCAATGACCTATCGACCCCGGAAATAGTGGCTGTATTGGCCCACGAAATTGGTCATTACCGACTGAAGCACACTATCAGGGGCACCATTTTGGGTGTTTTACAAGCCGGGCTAACACTCTTTCTTCTGGGATGGTTTGTAAATCATCCCGCCATATCGCAGGCATTGGGACTTGAAATTCCGGTTTTCCATATCGGACTGCTCGGGTTTGGGTTGCTTTATGCGCCCATAAGTGCTGTATTGGGATTAGGGATGAGTATCTTGTCGCGCCGTCAGGAGTTTCAGGCAGATGCATTTGCAGCTCGCTACGCTGAAGCATCGGCATTGCAGTCGGCACTTAAAAAGATTTCAGCAGCAGCCTTGAGTAATCCCACACCGCACCCATTGTTTGTATTTTTTAATTACAGTCATCCGCCTTTGTTAAAGCGGCTGGAGGCACTAGATAATCTGAAGCAATAAGTTGACCTCTTTATAAACAGATTGTTTTTTTATATTACCCTTGAATAACTAATTGTATATGGTATAAATATCATATATACAGAACATTAAATATTTATATTTAAATCAAAAATTCAATATGCAGGTCGATATAGTAACCATTGGTGATGAACTGTTGATAGGCCAGGTGATTGATACCAACTCGGCCTGGATGGGGCAAGAATTGAATAAATCAGGCTTTTTCGTTCACCGCATTACTTCAGTAAGCGACAAGGAAGATGAAATTCTTTCAGTGCTGAAAGAGACCACTTCACGTTCATCGATAGTATTAGTTACAGGAGGATTAGGCCCCACACGTGATGACATCACCAAAGCCGCACTGTGTAAATTTTTCAATACACAACTGGTGTTCAACAAAGATGTGTTCTCTGATATTGAGCAGTTCTTAAAAGGGCGTGTTTCAGGAATAAACCAGCTAAACCGGGATCAGGCTCTGGTGCCTGAACAGTGTACCGTGATTCGTAATTCCGTAGGTACGGCACCCATCATGTGGTTCAACCATCCCGGCGGTGTGGTAGTGTCAATGCCGGGCGTTCCATCCGAAATGAAAACAGCCATGACCAATGAGATTGTGCCACGGTTGTCAGCACAATTCGATACCGGAGTGGTACGACATAAAACCGTACATGTGTTTAATATTCCGGAAGCCGTTTTGGCCGAGATGCTTGCACAATGGGAAGACGCCATCCCTGATTTTCTTAAAGTAGCGTATTTGCCATCACCGGGAAAGTTGCGCTTACGCTTAAGTGGCAGGGGCAAAGATGCATCAGCCATTGATGCGGCAATTGATAAAGCCGTATCGGCACTTTATCCGATAATTGGCGAACATATTTTTGGCTATGACGATGAGTTGCCACAGACTGCGTTAATGAACATTCTAAAACAAAAAAATGCCACCATTGCCTTTGCTGAGAGTTGCTCGGGCGGCTATTTGTCACATTTAATGACATCCATACCTGGCGCATCGGCAGTATTTAAAGGCGGCATCACAGCCTATTCAAATGAGATAAAACATACCTTATTGGGGGTGGAGAATGGCACTCTTGCAAGTTATGGCGCTGTTAGCCGCCAGGTTGTTGAAGAGATGGCTGTTGGAGCGCTAATGGCTTTACAATCTGACTACGCCATTGCCACATCGGGAATTGCAGGGCCAGACGGCGGGAGCCAGGAGAAACCCGTAGGAACAGTCTGGATAGCCTGGGCTGCCAATGGAAAAGTGACAAGCCGCATGTTTAATTTTGGCAATCATCGGGAACGAACCATCATTAGAACAGCCGAAGCTGCCATTATTGTGTTGAAACAGATGATTGAGATTGAAAACTTTTGACCGCTGTTTGATTTGGCTTCACATTTCAAAATACATGATTCTCAATAAGAGTATCATATATTTTGTAAACTTTAAAGCATTAATATAAAACAAAATAAATAGAATTAAATAAACAATTGATTGAATTAGATGAATTGAAGCTCCACGTACGACAATAAATATTCAGTTATTAAAAAATTCAAAAACAGAGAAATAAAAGATAGAACAATTTGTTTTTTTGAAAGAAAATCACGTATTTTGCGCTCTGTTTGAAAAATGTAGATAAAAAACTGTTGAGCAATGTCAAAAGTTTGTGAAATAACTGGTAAAAAGGCAATGGTAGGAAACAACGTTTCCCACTCAAAAAGACGCACCAAAAGAAAATTCGATGTAAACTTGTTTTACAAGAATTTCTACTTGCCTAATGAAGATCGTTGGGTGAAACTGAGAGTTTCTGCTTCAGGACTCCGACTGATCAACAAAATTGGTGTGCAGGCTGCCATTAAAACGGCACAAGATAAAGGTTTTTTAAGTACAAAAATATAATCGGGAGGGTCGATAAATGGCAAAAAAAGGTAAAGGCAACCGCATTCAGGTGATTCTTGAGTGCACCGAGCACAAAGAGAGTGGACAACCCGGAACTTCCAGGTATATCACTGTAAAAAACAGAAAAAATACGCCAGACAGAATGGAGTTGAAAAAATACAACGCCATCCTTAAGCGTATGACAGTACATCGTGAAATCAAGTAAATTATAGACCATGGCTAAGAAAGTAGTAGCAACTCTGCAAAAAGGCGCGGGAAAAGCATTTACCCGTGTAATTAAAATGGTTAAATCACCTAAGACCGGTGCCTACTCTTTCCGTTCGGAAATAGTTCCCAATGACAACGTTAAAGATTTCTTTGACAAGAAATAATTCCCGGGTCACCGGTTACGATATAAAAAGCTCTCTTTGTTAAAGGGGGCTTTTTTTATGCCGCATAATATACCAATACGGCTGCAATAAGCAGACAAATTAGTCTTGTTTTAATGAATCCGAAGTTTGCCCCATGCAAGGGGCTTCTCTTTCCCTAATAATCACTATCTTTGCATGCAATTTTGCTTGAAAATAAGTGGTATGACCTGACAAACATCACCCGTTTGGACAAATTCATACTTAGATAATATTTTATTCACAGATGGTTGAACCGACAATTGAGATGAATCGGTTTAGATCTTATTCATTTATCGCATGGGACTATTCGGCAGTTTCACCCGGGCCAAAAAAGAAAAACTTGACGAAGGTTTGGCCAAAACCAAAGAAAGCGTAATTCAAAAACTCACACGTGTTGTCGTTGGTAAATCCAAAGTTGACGATGATGTGCTCGATGAGTTGGAAGAGGTTCTCATCAGTTCTGATGTAGGCGTTGATACCACCATTAAAATTATTGAGCGCATAGAGAAGCGTGTAGCCAGGGATAAGTTTATCAATGCCCAGGAATTGGACAAAATACTGAAAGAGGAGATTAGAGCCTTGCTGGCAGAGAATGCAGCAAGCGAAAACTCAGATTTTGACCTGCCCGAAGGCAAAACACCTTATGTGATAATGGTAGTAGGTGTTAATGGCGTAGGCAAGACCACCACTATCGGGAAATTGGCTCATAAATTTAAAAGTGCCGGTAAAAGTGTGATGCTTGGCGCCGGTGATACCTTCCGTGCAGCAGCCATCGATCAGCTCGAAATTTGGGCACAAAGGGTCAATGTGCCCATCGTGAAGCAGAAAATGGGCTCCGACCCGGCATCGGTTGCTTTTGACACGCTCTCATCGGCCAAAGCCGAAGGGGTAGATGTGGTAATTATTGACACTGCCGGACGTTTACACAACAAAGTGAACCTAATGAATGAGCTCTCGAAGGTTAAACGGGTGATGCAGAAAGTAGTGCCCGATGCACCGCACGAGGTATTGCTTGTACTTGATGGTTCCACCGGGCAAAATGCCTTTGAGCAGGCGCGACAGTTTACCTTGGCCACCGATGTGAATGCGCTGGCCATCACCAAACTGGATGGTACCGCCAAAGGCGGCGTCGTAATAGGCGTTTCTGACCAGTTCAAAGTTCCGGTGAAATATATTGGAATAGGTGAAGGCATTGATGATTTACAGCCATTTAACCGCGATGCCTTTGTGGATTCTCTCTTTGGCAATTAAGGGATGAGAGAGTGGGTTTAGTTAGTGAAGTTGTTGATTGATGTACAGATTTTGTTTCAGATGATTAAAAAGAGAGTGGATGTGGTTACGCTTGGATGTTCCAAAAATTTGGTGGATTCCGAGTTGTTGATAAAGCAGTTTCAGGCTGGTGGTTTCACCGTTGAACACGATTCATCTAATCCCAAAGGGGAAATTGTGGTGATAAACACCTGTGGTTTCATTGGCGATGCCAAGGAGGAGTCCATCGAAACCATTCTAAATTTTGCCGATGCCCGCAAACGCGGTAAAATCAAGAAACTGTTTGTAATGGGCTGCCTATCTGAACGCTATGTGGATCAATTAAGCGATGAGATTCCCGAAGTTGATAAATATTACGGCAAATTTAACTGGAAAGACCTGATTGCCGACCTTGGTATGTCTTACCGTGCCGACTTGATAAATGAGCGCAGTCTGACCACACCGGATCATTATGCGTATCTTAAAATTTCTGAAGGTTGCAACCGCACATGCTCATATTGTGCCATACCTCTGATCACCGGAAAGCATCAATCCAGAACCATCGAAAGTCTTGTAGATGAGGCGCACCGACTGGCAGCTAAAGGTGTGAAGGAGTTGCAGGTTATCGCACAGGACTTATCCTATTACGGTCTCGATACTTACAAAAAACGAATGTTGGCACCTTTGGTAGAGCAACTATCGCAGGTTGATGGCATTGAGTGGATTCGACTGCATTATGCTTACCCGGCAGGATTTCCCACCGATGTGCTGGATGTGATGGCTGCCAGTCCAAAAGTCTGCAATTACCTCGATATTGCCTTGCAGCATATATCAGACCCTATGCTCAAAGCCATGCGTCGCAATGTGACAAAGGCCGAAACACTTGAGCTAGTTCAACTCTTTCGCGATAAAGTGCCGGGTATTCACCTGCGAACCACTATGATTGCAGGTCATCCGGGTGAGACAGAGGCGGATTTCCTTGAACTGCTTGACTTTGTGAAACAGACCCGTTTTGAACGGCTTGGCGTTTTCCCATATTCTCATGAAGAAGATACCTATTCATACAAAAACTATCAGGACGATATTCCGGATGAGATAAAGCAGGAGCGGGCAGATGCCATCATGTCTCTGCAAAACGGCATAAGCCGCGATATCAATGAAGCCAAAGTGGGCAGTCGCATCAAAGTAATTATCGACAGGGAAGAAGATGGCTACTATGTGGGGCGTTCAGAGTTTGACAGTCCTGAAGTTGATCCCGAGGTTTTGGTTTCATCTGCTGAACCACTTACACCAGGCTCCTTTTATGAGGTTGAAGTAACCGGTGCTGAAGATTATGATTTACTGGCGCACGTTGTTTAAGTTAACAACATCAAAAAACGTTTTTTTGTCCTCACGGGCAACCTTTTGTTCTGACGATTCGTTTAACCAACAGTTTATTTTTTAGGATAAGCATTGCTAGATAACATATTCAGCGTTTAGCGGAGAGGGTAATAACAATCATCATTTGCAAAACAAACACCAAAAGGGAATGCCCAAAAAAACTACGCTTTTAGTCGTATTTCTGCATATTGCATTCACGTATTTAGCCGCACAAAACGCCGGCCAAACCGTATTGGGTGAAATGGTGCAGAATGATATGAGCCGAATTCACTATTCTTCGAACTTCCATGCAGATGAGCCATACCTGAATCTGACCGGCACAATGCTAAAAAATAGTGGTGCCCCACTTTTACTTACCGACAGCACCATTATCTACAATAATTTTTCGGAGTCAGACTCCTCTTTGTTACATAAATCAAAATTTGAATACAACAATCACAATCAACTAAAATCGGTTACTTACTACCATCAAGATTTAGAAACCGACACATGGATTGAATATCAAAGAGCGGAGTACCTGTATAACGAGACCAACGAAAAAGTTGAATATAAGCTGCTTTCAAAAAAAACAAGTGATTCCAACTGGACAAATGAAACCCGCCGTGCTTTCGATTATGATAATACAAACGGCTTAATCAGAAGCATTTCGGAGTATAGTTGGAATGAGACAAACAATAATTGGATTGGCTCCTGGCGATATGAATATCAATATGATGGCAGGCAAAATCTGATTGGATTAACAGCCTATTCCTGGAATATTGATAACAGCAGCTGGGCACTCAATCTGCGCGAAGAAAAGGAGTACGATAACGCAAACAGATGCATACTTACAGTTTCCTATTACCGTGACCGTGCAAATAACATCTGGATTGGTGATCAAAAGTCCGTTTTTATTTACACCCCTACCGGTAAAACTCAAAAGCAGACTGATTTTTTCTGGGATCAATCGTCGTTGCAATGGTTGGCGAGCTTTGAACGTAATTACACGTATGATGCGGAATCAAATCTATTGGGATGGAATGTTAAACAATGGGATAGAGATCGAAAAATTTGGGTAGAATGGTGGAAGGTAGATCATTTGCTGGATGCGTCGAATAACACCATACGTTCTGATGATTATCAATGGAATAAACTGGACAATAGATGGGATTCGGGGTGGAAGCTGGAGCGTGACTACAATAACAACCAGCTGACACGCGAAGCTGTATACGACTGGAATAAACTTGAGGATGAGTGGAATGGGTTGTATCAGTTATTGTATTTATACGATAAAAACGGCCATCTTTCTGTAGTTAAAGATTACACCTGGCACAGTTTTGAAGGTCAGTGGCAGTTGAGTCAAAAGCGCTTCAACTATATGTCGGCACCCGATTTTCTGCCGGTAAGGTTTGTGATATCAAATTCAAATGGTGAAACATTGCAAAATGCCAGAATAACCATTGGCAGCACGGTATATAAAGAGGGTAAACACCGGATTACCGGATTAACCAAAGGAATCTACAATGCCATTGTTACTGCTGAAGGCTTTGAAACAAAAGCACTAACTTTTGAAATCATCGACCGCGAAGTAGTGATACATGTGACGTTGGAAAACCCAGTTTCCATAACGGATGAGGAATACGATAAAAACCGCTTCGAATTATTCCCTAATCCCGCAAGCAATGTGGTGATGGTGCGATCCGATTCAGCAATAAATATCATCTATATTTACACATCTGCTGGACGGTTGATTCAAAAATCAACGCCGCGCACATCTGAGTTTGAACTCAATGTGTCAGGTTTATCTGAAGGGCTTTACATAATTAAATCAGAAACAGGTAACAAACTCATTGTAAGTAAAATAATAATCCGACGATAGCGTCGGACTATTATTTCTCCATTAATTACTCCTGACGTATAAAAACCATTAACACCTCATTGTCTCTTAAAAGCGTGAGTTCGTCATTGGATACCCTGTAGCTGTTTACCATCGAAATGGTATTGGAGAGTTCATTCTCGGGTACGCTTTGGCAAAACATCCTTGTGGAGCCAATTCCAAAAAACTGAAGAGTAGATTTGGTCCTGTCGAAACGGAATTGACCCTGAATCTGGTTGCATCCATTGTATCCGTGTACTCTGTTTTCTTCAGAATTTAAAACCAATTTGGGAACGCCTGTTGGAAATGCCGAACGTAAGTCCTCAAAATCCTTCCAACTCATCATAACCCATTCGCCCGACAAAGTATCGGGCTGCGGTTCAGAAACCACCCGTTTAGGGCCACATGCAGTCAATGCAAAAATCATCAATACGGCAAAAGAATACTTTAGTCTCATTTTTATATATTTATGTATTTGTTTAATGGCAGCGCCTTTGGCTTAAGACATGATGCTAAACGATGCAATTCGTTGCGTCATCATCATTTCACATTTTTAGGCACTCTTAAATCTGCATCGGAATTGTTTCACAAAAATGGCTGCTAAGCCGCCAAAAATGTGCAAATTTGAATTCCGGTGACTGCTATAAAGTTGAACAAAAATAATGCTAAAACGTATCGATGGAAGAGTTTTATATTTTCATAACACTAATAGGCGGACTTGGGATATTTCTTTTGGGCATGGAATTGCTTAGTTCAGGCACCAAAAATCTGGCCGGACGAAAACTGCGTCAGCTGCTCGACACATTCCTTAAAAATAAACTTGGTGGGGTAGGTTTTGGTGTTATCCTTACCCTTCTTTTTCAAAGTTCGAGTGCTGCGTCGGTGGTTCTGGTGGGTTTTGTAGATGCCTCAATCATTACCTTTGCTCAAACGCTTCCTGTTTTGTTGGGAACAGGCATTGGAACAACCATTACCACACAGCTCATCTCTTTTAACCTGGGCAATTATGCACTGCTTTTTGTGGGTATTGGTTTTTTTGTTAAGGCCTTTGCACATGGAAAATGGAGCCACGCGGGACAAATAACACTTGGTTTTGGAACGCTATTCTTCGGGATGAAACTGATGTCGGACGGAATGGCACCACTGCGCGAGATGCAGGGATTCATTGATTTGATGCTACACCTTGAGCGTCCACTGGCCGGACTCTTAGTTGGGATGATATTTACTGCCCTTATACAAAGCAGCGCTGCATTTATCGGAATTCTCATCACCCTGTGTAATGGTGGCTTACTAACTTTCGAAGCCTCACTGCCACTCATACTCGGAACCAACATCGGAACCACTGTCACAGCGCTTTTAGCATCCATCACAGCGTCATATCCCGGCCGAAAACTGGCCACGGCCAATGCACTTTTCAGACTTATAGGCGCTTTCCTGTTTATCTGGGTCATTGCGCCGTGGGGACAACTCACTTATTACATTACCGGCGAATCGGCAGCCAACGCCAGGTTACTCGCCAATGCACACACAATTTTTAATTTCGCGATGGCTGTTACATTACTACCATTTACCGGTTTTGTAGGTAATTTGGCCATGAAAATTGTGAAAAAACCTGCGCCCAAAGAGTCTCACACGTTGCAACACCTTAATAAAGAACTGATGTCGTCACCGGAACTTTCAATGCCTTTTCTTCAAAAAGAGGTGCAAGACATGGGAGAGGTGGTTTACAGTATGGTAAATGTGAGTATGAGGCCATTCTTTTACAGAGATGATAAGGCGCTTGTCTACATTCGTAAAATGGAGGAGAAGACTGATTTTTATCGCGAAGAGATAAACAAATTTCTGGTAAAGATGAATGAAACACGCCCAATGGAGGAGTGGTCGGAGGAGTATTTCAGAATGTTACACGTGGTAAACGAGCTGGAGCAGATTGCCGATATTGTCTCAGTGAACATCACCCGTCAGGCCGAAAAGTGGCTGCAATCATCCATCACATTCTCTCCCGAAGGACGTAAGGAGCTTGAAAACTATCACAAACGCTGTCTGAAACAGCTTGAACGGGCACTTACCCTCATGCACCATTGGGACACTTCGGATGCATTGACAATGAAACGCAAATACCGCAAATACGCATTGATGGCCTTTGATATGGAAAGGCAGCACTACAAAAGACTCTTTTCGTCCAATGTTTCTACGCTGGAATCGAGCAAAACTCATATGGAATTGCTAAATCTGTTGCGCATCATCAACAGCAGGGCAACCAATTTCGGTAGAATGGTGTTTATGTCCGAAGAGCACGATCCGCTGCCTTAATTGTACCACAAAGGCAAGTGACCATAAGGTTTGAGTGGATAATTCAGGGGCAGGCCATAATTCATCATCGTGATATTTGTGACAGCCGTTGAATTTTTTATCTTTGTGTGGCTTTAAAATAAAAGCCTTAATTGTTATGGAGTATATTGTTTCGGCACGAAAATACCGCCCATCCACGTTCAGTTCTGTAGAAGGTCAGGATAACATTACCGTTACCCTCAAAAATGCCATCAAGAACAAGCAACTGGCTCATGCGTATCTGTTTTGTGGACCCAGAGGGGTTGGCAAAACAACGTGTGCTCGTATTTTTGCCAAAACCATTAACTGCCTAAATATTACTCCTGATTTTGAAGCGTGTAACGAATGTGAGTCGTGCAAATCATTTAACGAAAACCGTTCGTATAACATTCATGAGCTTGATGCTGCAAGCAATAACTCGGTTGACGACATCCGCTTGCTGATTGATAAGGTGCGTATCCCGCCCCAAATCGGTAAGTATAGCGTTTACATCATCGACGAGGTTCACATGTTGTCGCAAGCAGCTTTTAACGCATTTCTTAAAACGCTTGAGGAGCCTCCAAAACATGCCATTTTTATCTTGGCTACCACGGAGAAGCATAAGATTTTACCAACCATATTGTCGCGCTGTCAAACGTTTGATTTCAACCGCATCACAGTGGAAGTGGCAGTGGAGCATCTGAAATATGTGGCGAAAAAAGAGGGGATAGAGGCCGAGGAGGAAGCACTTAACGTAATTGCCACCAAAGCCGACGGTGCCATGCGCGATGCCCTCTCCATCTTTGACCAGATAGTGGCATTCACAGGCAAAAACATTACCTATCAGCAGGTTATCGACAACCTGAATGTGTTGGACTATGACTACTATTTTCGTCTTGTAGAAGCTTTTTTGAAAGAGGATTTGATATCATCACTTCTCATTTATAATGATATTCTCAATCATGGGTTTGATGGCAGCCATTTTATAAATGGCCTCGCCAGTCATTTTCGTGACCTGATGATGTGCCGTGATTCACAAACGGTTGGCTTGCTAGAGGTTGGCGCATCCATTAAACAACGATATTTGGAGCAAGCCAAACTGTGTGACAATGATTTTCTGTATGAGGCGCTGCGAATCACTACCGAATGTGATTTAAATTACCGCACTGCCCGCAACAAGCGGTTGCATGTGGAGTTTGCCATCATGAGTTTGTCGCGCATACCGACTGAAAAAAAAAAGCTCTTGAATTAAAGAGAAGAAAGGCCGAACAGGCCACTTCTGCGCCGTCTCAGACTGCACAGCCAAAAAGTGTAAGCAACTCACCATCCGATGCGTCACCAAAAGCAGGCATTGCATCCATGTCCATCAAAAACCTGATGAATACTGGTGCGGCATCTGCTGCCAATAACAACAAACCAGATACAAATACTGCGCAATCAGAAGAACCTGTGGTTGCTCTGAACCAGCCTGTAACGCCCGGCGCACTTATAAACGTCTGGAATCGGTATGCAGCCTCCATCGAAAAGGAAAACGGAAGGTTATTCAGTATTCTTACCAATCAGCAGCCGCAACTTGTTGATACAAAAACGATTCTGTATAAACTCAAGAATCAACTTCAGGAAGAAGAGGTCATTTCGGCCAGAAATTCGCTGATGTTATTTCTAAAAACTGAGTTGAAAAATAGTAGCCTGGAACTTAAAACAGAGATTGACAACGATACCGCAAACCAACCGCAGAAGGCCTTCACGGCTGCTGATAAACTCCAGGTAATGATGCAGAAAAACCCTGCTCTGGCGCTTTTAAAACAGCAGTTTAATCTGGATATAGATTGATCTAATTTGTATTATTTTTTAAAATGGCTCAACAATCGTTAAAGAAAATTGTTTGTCAAAGTAAATAAACCTGAATAATCTAATATGCTGAAACGCTAAACTTTGAAGATTATGAGTAAAATAAAAGTACAAAACCCTGTGGTGGAGCTTGATGGCGATGAAATGACGCGCATCATCTGGAAAATGATAAAGGATGAGTTGATACTTCCTTATCTGGACTTAGACATTAAATATTATGACTTGGGAATGGAGCACAGAGATGCCACCAATGATCAGGTAACTGTTGATGCTGCACATGCCATTCAGAAGTACAACGTGGGAATTAAATGCGCCACCATTACACCTGACGAAAACAGGGTTGAAGAGTTTGGCCTTAAAAAAATGTGGAAATCCCCCAACGGAACAATTCGTAATATATTGGGCGGTACAGTGTTTCGTGAGCCCATCATCATTCAAAATGTGCCGCGTCTGGTTCCCGGTTGGGAACAACCTATCTGCATTGGCCGTCACGCATTTGGAGACCAGTACAGGGCTACAGATTTTTTGGTGAAAGGAAAGGGTAAACTTACCATTACCTTCACTCCCGAGGATGGCAGCGAGATTCAGTCGTATGATGTATATGATTTTGATGGTGATGGCGTGGCACTTGCCATGTATAACACCGATGAAAGTATCACCGGATTTGCCCATAGCTGTTTCAACCAGGCCATCAACAAAAAATGGCCGCTATACCTCTCCACCAAGAATACAATTCTTAAGAAGTACGATGGCCGTTTCAAAGACATCTTTCAGGATGTGTATGAAAAACATTACAAAGCCAAGTTTGAGGAGCTGGGTATCGCTTATGAGCATCGTCTGATTGACGACATGGTGGCAGCAGCCCTAAAGTGGAGCGGCGCTTTTGTATGGGCATGTAAAAATTACGATGGCGACGTTCAATCTGATACCCTGGCACAGGGGTTTGGTTCGCTGGGGCTGATGACATCAACTCTGGTAACACCCGACGGCAAAACCATGGAAGCCGAAGCCGCACACGGCACCGTAACACGTCACTACCGTATGCACCAGCAAGGTAAGCCTACTTCAACCAACCCAATTGCCTCCATATTTGCATGGACTCGTGGTTTGGAATTTCGTGGCAAGCTAGATGGAAACCAGCCGCTTATAAATTTCTGCCATAAATTGGAAAGTGTATGCGTAGAAACCGTTGAGAAGGGACAAATGACCAAGGATTTAGCTTTGACGATTTACGGAAAAGACCTTAAACCGGAGCATTACCTTACAACCGAAGAGTTCATGGCTGCCATCAAAGCCAATTTGGATAAAGCGATGGCTTAATTCATCGTAAGACACACTTAAATATGAAAGGGCCGTGATGCAGATGACATCATGGCCCTTTCTGTATGTATTCGGTCAAGAAATTATGCTTGTCCTAAAGCCTGTTTGATGCGATGTTCGCACTCATTCACAACGTCTTCAGCATCCCTTCCTTTAGGTTCTATCGGATTCAATACGGTATATTTCAGGTTTGTGCCAAACACAAGAGGGAAATAACCATATTTCATCATGTCTGAGTGTCCCTCAATCACAAAAGGAACCACTACGGCCGAAGGCGCTGCTTTAAGAAGCGACTTGATGCCGCCAGACTGAAATTTGCGAACCTGACCATTGCGACTGCGCGTACCTTCCGGATAAATGCAAACCGCATAGTTATTGGCCTCAATCATTCTCCCAAGTCGGATAATTTCCCGAATAGCCTGCCCACCATTGGCTCTGTCGATTAGGGCCGACCCACTGTGACGCAAATTATATGAAATGCTTGGGATATTGCGTGAAAGTTCAATTTTGGAGACAAACTTTGGATGCCATTTAGCAAATCCCGACACAAATGCTTGTATGTCAAATAAGCTTTGGTGGTTGGCCACAACAATCAACGGACGATTCTCAGGCAGAAGCTCAAAACCGGAAAATTGCACCCGTGCACCCACAATATGAAGACTCTTAACCAATAATCGGTTTAGGAAACAGACACTTTTTGTGTGAGCCTCATATCCCCATATTCGGCGCGCAATAACCTGAACCGGGTGAAACACCCCTAAAAGTGCTCCAAAAGCAAAATAATAGAATGGTGTTAGTAAGTAGCTTATAACTAATCGCATCGGTATATATTAATAATCGTTTTAAAAATCGAAGAACCCTGCTGTGGGTCAGACGCAAAAAAACAACAAATAACCCGTTCCTCCAAACTGCTGAATGAAAGAATCAGGCAGTTGACTAATGAAGATATTAGAAAATGCATATCTACAATTTATATTCAAAACAAAATAGAACCAATAACTGACAATTATATACAAATACACGCAATTAATAATAAATATTAACTATTTTACGCCATTCTGAAAATAAAACGCCCATAAATATAAACAATTAATAATTTTTGTAATCATTTCCCTTATGAATCAAAGTAATCCGACAACTATCAAATTTTTTAGCGGAGAAGAACTGCCGGTAGAGCTGCACAAGGTGCGCATTGTTCAAAAACTCCACCTCAAACCCATCGACCAGCGTTTGGAAGCCATTAAAAGAGGTGGATACAACACATTTTTATTGAATACAACCGATGTATTTCTGGATATGCTCACCGACAGTGGCACCAATGCCATGAGTGACAATCAGTTGTCGTCGATGCATCAAGCTGATGATGCCTATGCAGGCTCACAAAGTTTCTACCGTATGGAAAAAGCTTTGAATGAGGTTTTTGGTAAAGAACTGGTTTTACCGGTTCACCAGGGGCGTGCTGCTGAAAACATCATTTCGCAGGCATTCATTCGACCCGGACATGCCATTCCAATGAATTACCATTTCACCACCACCAAGGCGCACATGGAACTCAATGGTGGAAAAATTTATGAAATCTATACCGATGAAGCTCTGAAAATTAAGAGCAATCACCCATTCAAGGGCAACATCGACATTAAAAAGCTTGTGGATTTGATTGCGCAATATGGCAAAGAAAACATTCCATTTATTAGGCTGGAAGCATCGACAAACCTGATTGGAGGACAACCTTTTTCCATAGCCAATATGCGCGAAGTGCGCAAAGTAGCAGATGAGAATGGCATTATGATGGTGCTCGATGCCAGTTTGATTGGTGAAAATGCCTGGTTTATTAAACAACGCGAAGCGGAGTTTGCAAATGCCAGCATTAAAGATATTTTGCGCACAATGTGTGGTTTGTGTGAGATTGTTTACTTCTCAAGTCGCAAAGTTAGCTCCACACGCGGAGGGGGTATCTGCACCAATAGTAAAGAGCTTTTTATGCAGATGCGTGATTTGGTGCCACTGTACGAAGGTTTTTTAACCTATGGAGGTATGTCCGTGCGCGAAATAGAGGCCATGGCCGTTGGTTTAATCGAGACTACTGATGAGACAGTTATCAGCCAGTCACCCGGTTTCATCGAATATGCCGTAAAAGAGATGGACAAACTGGGCATACCGGTGATAACTCCTGCCGGAGCTTTAGGTGCCCACGTGGATGCTATGCAGTTTCTGCCACATATTCCACAAGCGGAGTATCCGGCCGGTGCATTGGCAGCTGCACTGTATCTTGTTTCCGGTTGTCGTGGAATGGAGCGGGGTACCATTTCAAGTGTGCGGCTTGAGAATGGGGAGGACTTACTGTCTGACATGGAATTGCTTCGTCTGGCATTCCCCAGGAGGGTTTTCACCCTGTCGCAAACCAAGTTTCTCATCGACAGGTTAAACTGGCTATATCATAACAGAGAACTTGTTGGCGGATTGAAATTTGTGGAAGAACCAAAAGTGTTGCGGTTCTTTATGGGACGACTGGATGCTACAAGCAACTGGCCCGAAAAACTTGTGGAAAAGTTTAAGAAAGACTTCGGCGATAGTTTGTAATTTTTCAAACAATGGTGCTAAAAAGAGGGTGTCCCAGAATCATGGGTCACCCTCTTTCTGTTTATACGCCACACAAGAAATGAATTAATTAGAGATTTCTCAGACAGATAATTGGAACCAGAAGTCCTCTTTTTTGTTTATGGCATACG
Organism: Alkaliflexus imshenetskii DSM 15055; assembly: GCF_000517065.1. GTDB lineage: Bacteria > Bacteroidota > Bacteroidia > Bacteroidales > Marinilabiliaceae > Alkaliflexus > Alkaliflexus imshenetskii. The sequence continues at coordinate 3,994,517 of NZ_KI912105.1, forward strand.
CTGTTTATGCTTCACAGATGACCATTATTGTTTAACGAAAAAACAAGAAATCAAAGATTTTTAAAGCAATAAGTTGAACAAAAAGTCGTATTTTTTTATTTGGTCAAAAACAAAAAAAGGGTATGTCTGTTATTTAAAAACAACAGCACAATCGCTGTTCTTATTTAGACTTGTTTTAAATAAAAATATTATATACTTTCGCCCCCATCTTTTTGATATGCAAGATGATGGCGTTAAAATACACGGAGCTATTAAACTAACACAAAATATAATTGACCAAAATAAATCAATTTATATGTCTACATTCGATATCCTAATGCCCAAAATGGGCGAAAGCGTAGAAGAAGCCACCATCACGAAATGGTTTGTCAAAGTAGGTGACACGGTGGAAGAAGATCAGGTATTGCTTGAAATTGCAACCGACAAGGTGGATTCGGAAATACCTTCTCCTGTAGCAGGCGTTATAAAAGAGATTCGGTTTGAGACCGATGCGCTTGTTCCCGTTGGTGAAGTGGTTGCCGTAATCGCCCTGGAAGGTTCCGAATCGGCTGGAGAAACCAAAGCTGCTGACAACAAAGAGGAGCAGCCATCAGCAGCCCAACAACAACCTGCAAAACAGGCAGAAGCAACCGAAGCAGCCAGCGATTTTAGCCAAAGCGACCGTTTCTATTCTCCACTGGTGAAAAGTATTGCCAAAGAGGAGAATATATCACTTGCCGAGCTGGATAAAATTCAGGGAAGTGGAAAAGAAAATCGTGTGACAAAAGAGGATGTGCTGGCCTATCTCAAAACACGTGGCGGACAACCAGCAGCAACCAAGCCATCACAATCAGAAGTTGCTAAGCAGACAGCATCTGCATCATCTGCACAGCCTGCACGCCAGGAGGTTAAAGCGCCGGATGTGAAAGCTGGCGATGGTGATAAAGTAGTTGAAATGGATCGCATGCGCAAGATCATTGCCGACCACATGGTGATGTCGAAGCAGGTGTCGCCTCACGTGACAAGTATTGTGGAGGCCGATGTGACCAACCTTGTATTGTGGCGCGATAAATATAAAGATCAATTCCAGAAGAAATACGGGGAAAAACTCACCTTTATGCCTGTATTCACTCAAGCTGTGGCAAAAGCCTTGCGCGACTATCCCGGAATCAATGCATCGGTTAGTGGTAACAACATCATTCTGCGTAAAAATGTCAATGTAGGTATTGCTGTGGCGTTGCCATCAGGTAATCTCATTGTACCGGTAGTAAAAAATGCAGACCAGAAAAATCTGGTAGGTTTGGCAGGTGATATCAACCGACTGGCAAATCTGGCCCGTGAAAACAAACTTTCGCCCGACGACATTCAAGGTGGAACTTTCACAATCACCAATTTCGGATCGTTCAAGAACACCATCGGGACGCCAATTATCAACCAACCACAGGTAGCCATTCTTGCAACCGGAACCATCGAGAAAAAACCGGCTGTGCTCGAAACTCCTTCCGGTGATGTGATTGCCATTCGTCAAAAGATGTTCCTGTCGCTCTCGTACGACCACCGAATAGTGGATGGCGCACTCGGAGGATACTTCCTTCGCAGGGTGGCAGACTATCTGGAGCAATGGAAACTGGACGAAGAAGTATAGTTAAACCCACAATCCATCAATAACTTAATGAGCTTATAATATGATAATTGCAAACATTAAAAAATTGAATTATATTATAAGTTTATGACACAGATAAATCTATTTTACGCCCGACTGGTGAAAATATAACAAAAGTGTCAGGTTCTAAAGATGCATAACAAAATTTATAGAAATGAAGCTGGTCATATAAAGAATTTCTGATATTAAGAGGCGCTTAATGACAAGTTGAATCCGGAATAAAGAACCAAGTTTTCAAAAACGGAGAGTTCTGATCTATAAAAAAATAAATTATAAACAGATGAAAAGTAACGTTCCGACAATTTTTTCCATAAAAAAGACAGAAAAGGAGAAACTCCTCAACTGGTATTATCTGCTTTTTTTGGGTCGCACACTCGATGAGCGTGCCCCAAACTATCTAAAGCAGGCCATTGGCTGGTCATACCACGCACCAGCTGCTGGTCACGATGGCATTCAATTGGCCATCGGCCAGGTTTTTCGTAAGAATAAGGACCACCTGTTCCCTTACTACAGGGATTTACAGACGTGCGTAGCGGCTGGCCTTACTGCCGAAGAGATTATTTATAACGGTATTTCTAAGGATGCGGATGTGGCAGGTGGCGGACGTCACATGTCTAACCACTTTGCCAAACCATCATGGAACATCCACAATGTGAGCAGCTGTACAGGTAACCACACGCTTCATGCCACCGGATTGGGTCGTGCACTAAAGGCTTATGGTGAGAATGATGCCGTTGTAATTAGCAGCCAAGGGGAGAGTTCTGTATCTGAAGGTTATGTTTACGAAGCCATCAATGGGGCATCAAACGAAGAGCTGCCGGTGGTGTTTGTATTCCAGGACAATGGTTATGGTATATCGGTACCCAAAGAGGATCAAACAGCCAACCGGAAAGTGGCAAAGAACTTTGAGGGCTTCAAAAATCTGCGCATCATCTACTGTAACGGTAAAGATGTGTTTGACTCGATGAATGCGATGACCGAGGCAGTTGAATGGGCCAAAAAAGAGCAAAAGCCTGTGCTTGTGCATGCCAACTGTGTGCGCATTGGTTCACATAGCAACAGCGACCGCCATGAGCTGTACCGCGACGAAAACGAGTTGAATTACGTGCGCGAGTATGACCCACTGCCAAAATTCCGTCGCCTCTTGTTACGCTATGACCGTGCCACCGAGGCCGATTTGAAAGAAATTGAAGACAAAGTGGCTGCAGTGGTGAAGGATGCACATAAAAAAGGGTTGGCAGCACCACATCCAACGCCTGAATCTGTGCACGATTTTGTGATTCCTGAACCTTATCCGGCATCCAAATACCCTGATGGCACACATAACCACGATGGCGAGAAAGTTAAGCTGATTCAGGCGCTGAACGAAACACTAAAAGCAGAATTCCGTCACAACCCGGATACTTACATCTGGGGACAGGACATCGCCAACAAGGATAAGGGAGGGATTTTCAACGTGTCAAAAGGCATGCAGCAGGAGTTTGGCAAAAAAAGAGTGTTTAACGCACCCATTGCCGAAGATTTTATCATGGGTACTGCCAACGGGATGTCGCGATACAAAAAAGATATGCGCATCGTGGTAGAAGGTGCAGAGTTTGCCGATTATTTCTGGCCTGCCATGGAGCAATTTGTTGAAACTACCCACGAATACTGGCGCACCAAGGGTCAGTTCTCACCCAATATTACCGTGCGTTTAGCTTCTGGTGGCTATATCGGGGGTGGGTTATACCACTCACAATCCATCGAGGGCGCATTGACCACATTTCCTGGCGTAAGGGTTGTTTACCCATCATTTGCCGATGATGCTGCCGGTTTGTTGCGTACTGCTATCCGTTCGGAAGGCCTCACTGTATTTATGGAGCCCAAAGCACTTTACAACGCCCCAAAAGCGGCCACTCCGGTACCCGATGATTTTGAAGTGCCATTTGGAAAAGCCAGAATCCGTCGGGAGGGAAGTGACCTAACAATGATTACATACGGAAATACCACCCATTTTTGTATTGAAGCCGCCGAAGAGTTGGCCAAAGAAGGCATCGCAGATGTAGAGGTGATTGACCTTCGCAGTCTGCTTCCACTGGATAAGGAGACTGTGCTTGCTTCTATTAAGAAAACTTCCCGAGCCATGATTGTGCATGAAGACAAGGTATTTGGCGGCTTTGGCGGCGAAGTGGCAGCAGTAATCTCCGAGCTGGGATTTGAGTATCTGGATGCGCCCATCAAGCGCGTTGGTTCCACATTTACCCCGGTAGGTTTCAACCGTACACTTGAAGCTGCCATTCTTCCCAGTACCGAGAAAGTATTGGCTGCAGCTAAAGAGTTGCTGAAATATTAAGCAAAATAGTTGTTTATTACGAGCATGTGCGTTATTCTTTTGTTTACGGGGTTATTCAACCTACATGCAGGTTCCCGTTTACGTATTAACCTAAATTAATATCCAAATGAAAAAAGTTGGTATTTTCTATAGCTTCCGATCGGTAAAAACACATCAGCAAGTAAGAAAGATGATTAAATTACTGGGCGAAGCCAATTGCGAAGAGGTGGATGCCGATGTGGCAACGTTGGAGGATTTCAAAAAATTTGACAATTATATTTTTGCTGTACCTACCTGGTTCGATGGTGAACTTCCTAACTATTGGGATGAGTATCTTCCTGCAATTGAAGATGAAAACTTCAAAGGAAGGAAATTTGCCATATTTGGTGGTGGCGACCAAAAGAACTACCCTGAAAACTTTGTGGATGGAGTTGGTATTATGGCCGAATTTATTGAAGAGCGTGGAGGAAAAGTGGTCGGTTTCACTTCGGTAAAGGGTTATAACTACGAGTCATCCAGAGCACAACGCGACGATAAATTTGTTGGATTGGCTCTAGATATCGAAAATCAGGCTGCCTTAACCAATGAACGTATCGAAAACTGGATTACTGATATTAAAAAGGAGTTTGGTATCAAGTAATCAATGCTATATCCATAAGGCTTCATTTTTAAAGGCAAAATGTCGAAAAAAATGAAGCCGATATTTTGGAACTAAACGCAATTTTGTTACTTTTGTACCCGCAAAACATAACCGGATTGACTCAGTAGCTCAGTTGGTAGAGCACATCCCTTTTAAGGATGGGGTCCTGAGTTCGAGCCTCAGCTGAGTCACCACTAAAGAGAGATTATCGTACAGATGGTCTCTCTTTTTGTTTGTATACGCATTGCTAAATGCTTAATTGGTGGGCATCCCGATTCATCGGGAGTGGTTCTGGGTTCGAATCTAAACTAAAGTCACCATTATTTTTTTAAACATAAAGGGGAGAAGGTTAAAGTAGCACATATCCAATAGAATACATATTTGTAAACACTACTGGTATATGCTATTATTGTCTTAAAACCTACCGCGGTAGGTCGCAAAAATTGGCAGGTATACCGATTTATCAGAAGTGGTTCTTGGTTCGAATCACCTCATGGAGAGATTGTCGCACAGATGGTCTCTTTTTTGTATAAATGCGCATAGACCTTCCACTGCAACGACAAAACAACATTAGTATAGAAAGCATACTGTTTTAAAGCCTGCTAATACCTCTGCGCAATACAGCTGATTTAAAAGTTGCATAACTCAAATGCACCAGCGCCCAATTTCGCTCTCAACTTTTGCGTTATAGCATCTCGCGTCCAACCTGAAAGACAACTACACCAAAACCCGGTTAAACGACGCTTTTTGGCTATCTAAATACCTCTTTCATCAAACCATTGTCAATCGAATGATACAAGTACACTGCAAAATAAAATCTTATCGAATCCGTGTATGAGACAGTGAGAAAAAAGCAGCAGAAAAGTAATTAACATAACCAAGCAGTTTTATAGCGGCTGTAGAACTGTGGCTTGACGGATGGTAAGAAATATGAAAAATCCACTAATCGCTTAACTTTCACATAAGGAAAACACAATAGCAACAAATGCCAAAATCTTTTAGCAATATGGCTATTCATACTCCAGAGGTAAGGTGGGAAAGTAGAGTGGGATAGGACAGGTGATGTTTGCCATTGAAAATATCATTATTTTACAAATGTATCGCTTCTGCGTAGGACTATAATTCATATACAATACATTAAATCACAAACCATAAATATCACACAATCAATAAATTATAAACTAAATCTAAATTAATAAATTAACAACATCTGCACTATTCATGTATAAATATGCAGTCGGAGGCTAAAAGGTAATCATATAAGCACATATAACATTAAATATCAGTATTTTATAGTGACTATATAAATCAATAATACACTTTTGAATCGAAAACTTAAGTAAGCACAGCAAACCAAGCAATTAGCGCAGATAGAAGTTCTGAATCGCGCTTAAAATGCCATAATTACAAGCATTCAAAAGTCTGTATTACCCTACTATTAAACATTCAGGTCAACTATAAATCAGGATGATATACATATTCTGTTGAAGTATTAGTTGTAAACAGCCTTTACGTTACAAGTGTATAGTGGATAAAGAAGGTAGTGCGATTACAAATGTAACATAAACGATCGCGCTCGCATGTTTGCATTTTGTAAATATGCTGTTTATATTTGTAATGTACATTTTTCATTTATGATGATTGCCTTAAATGGAAATATCAGTCCGGCAAGAAACAGCTTCAGAACAGTTTTAATCTTTCACAAATGAGAACAAGACTACAACACTTAATGGATAGAGAGGGGATAAGTCCTACCCGCTTTGCTGAAATTGTCGGCGTTCAGCGTTCAAGTGTGAGTCACATTCTATCAGGCAGAAACAACCCAAGCCTGGATTTCATTCAAAAAATTCTGACGGCTTTTCCAAAGCTCAACAGCGATTGGCTTATAACTGGCAAAGGCGATGTTTACCGCCAAATTGTAAGTCAAACCGATAATGATCCTGCGCCAGTGCCAGCTCCGGGACAACTCACAGATGGCCATTCTGCCCAAAATCTCTTTTCACTGCTCAAAGATGAAGCGCCTGCTAAATATCATGTGGCGCATAATCCGGACAAGGAAAACAGCACTGTTACTCACAAGCAAGATGATGTTGCCACGATGGGAAATGGAGGTATCGGGCAAGAATTATCTGAAAGTAATGTCGAAAAGATTGTCATTTTCTATAAAGACCGTACATTTCGTGAGTACAGGCCAGCCTAAACGCTACGTATTTAATCCAAATTTAGGGATATTCTATTGCAACTTCACTTGCCCATTATCCGGCAAAAAGCACTATATTTGAGCGAAAATTACTCGTTTACATCTGTAAATACTATTGGATTTCATGAAATATCTGCACGATTTTACTATTGTCAACAATGAGCGCCAAACGGATGATTTCGTAGTATTAACGCTACAATACGATGGTGCTTTGCCCAGGATGATGCCGGGGCAGTTTGCCGAGGTTAAAGTTGACCATACCCCGACGGCCTATTTGCGTCGTCCTCTCTCTATTCATGATGTGAATTATGAACAAAATCAGATTAAGCTGTTGATTCAGGAAGTGGGTGATGGTACCCGTACTTTGTGCGCTCTGCCTGCGGGAAGTCGGCTAAATTTGATGTATCCCCTCGGAAAGGGATACGATTTGCCCAATTCCGATAAGGTATTGCTCGTAGGAGGAGGATGCGGTGTGGCGCCTTTGCTTTTTCTTGGACGCCATCTTAAACAACACGGTATCACACCACGTTTCCTGATAGGTGCCCGCACGGCAAGTGCGCTTGTTCGCCTGGATGCTTACCGTGAGTTGGGAGAGGTCTTAGTGACCACGGAGGATGGTTCAATGGGGCAAAAAGGATTTGTGATTCATCATCCGGTGATGCGAACTGATAGTCCCGATTTTGACTGGATATACACATGTGGCCCTGATGCCATGATGAAAGCCCTTGCCAAATATGCACGACATCGGGATATAACCTGCCAGGTATCGCTCGAAAATCGCATGGCATGCGGTTTTGGAGCTTGCCTCTGTTGCGTGACACCAACCCAGGATGGTCACAAATGTACGTGTGTGGATGGACCTGTTTTTGACTCAAAATATTTACAATGGTAGATTTATCAGTTAAGCTGGGCAACATTACCCTTAAAAACCCGGTGATGACCGCCAGTGGCACTTTCGGTTATGGCGAAGAGTATGCCGATTTTATTGATATTGATGCCCTGGGAGGCATTGTGGTTAAAGGTACAACCCTGCATCCACGACAAGGTAATCCCTATCCCAGAATGGCGGAAACGCCCATGGGCATGCTCAATGCGGTGGGATTACAAAACAAAGGTGTTGATGGATTCATTGATGACATTTATCCCCGAATCTGTCACTTCAACACGGCTATTTTTGTGAATGTCTCTGGCTCAACCATCGAAGAGTATGTGGAGACTGCTGCAAAAATCAATGAATTGGAACATATTCCCGGAATCGAGTTGAATATTTCATGCCCAAACGTGAAAGAGGGTGGAATGGCCTTTGGAACCAGCTGTCCATCAGCTGTGGCTGTTACAAAAGCTGTGCGGGATGTTTACAAAAAGCACCTCATGGTGAAGTTGTCGCCCAACGTGACAGATGTAACGGAGATAGCCAAAGGTGTGGAAGGTGCTGGAGCCGATTCAGTATCACTCATTAACACGCTTTTGGGAATGGCCATCAATGCAAAAACACGCCGGCCTGAGCTTTCAACCATCACAGGCGGACTATCCGGTCCGTGTGTCAAGCCTGTAGCACTTCGTATGGTTTGGCAAGTTTCAAAATCGGTCAAAATACCAGTTGTAGGCATGGGAGGCATCAGTTCTGCCGAAGACGCCATCGAGTTTCTTCTGGCAGGGGCTTCGGCCATTCAAATAGGAACTGCCAATTTTGTGGATCCAAAAATCACAGTGAAAGTGATTGAGGGCATCAGTGAATATCTGCAAGTCAACAACATAAACTCAGCGAGGGAATTAACCGGAGCGTTAATAACTGATTGAGAAACGATTTAAGGACTTAATATATAATATTTTAAACACCGTATTTATCAACCAATTTGTCTGAGTTGTTTCTCTTTGTCCATCAAATTGGTAAGCGGACGAAATTGTCGGCGAATTAATGGCCATTGCGCTGGGTTTTGCTCGAGTAGGGCACAAATCCGGCGCTTGTTTTTTCTAAGTGCATCTGTGATTGCTGGGGCAGTTACTGGTCTGTCCAGAGCTTGACCCACCGCATAACTGGTAATGTCTTCACCCCTTTCATTGAGCGCATTTGCAGCTGCCTCTAGCCGATCGAGGAGTTGGCGGGTACGAGAGAGTTTGCTCTGTACACTCATCTGTTCAACAGGTTGTACGGCCGCTTGTGTGTTTGTTTCAAACACCAGGAACGCAGGATCCAGAACCACTTCATCTAAATTAGAACCAGCATATAACATCATGGCAAAACGGGCTGCTTTGTGCAAAGCGGTGCGTGCTGTCTCAAAATTTCCGGCTGTTGAGAGTTTTTGCAGTGCTTCAGGTGATAAGGTGATGGTAAAGGGATTGTCGGATTGTAGTTGCTGTAGTTCAGCATTTGCCCACTGGGTTATCCATGAAACCAATGCATTGTCGACCGCCGTGGAGGCAGGACGAGCGGTAATCAATTCACGTGTTACACTTGTAAACTCCGTAATGTACTTAGTTACCTCCTGAGCCGAGCGATAATAAAACCGTGCCAACCGAAATACCAATGCACCAATTAAAGCCTTACGAGCCGTGTCCAGTGTGCCTTGTAAACGACTCACCCCAAAATTGCTTTGGTCTTCTCTAAAGAAGAGATAAAAAAGATCGGAATCGCCTTTATCGGAGTATTTCAGTCGCAATGTAAGCACTACGTGATTTTGTTCTGAGAATATTTCAAGCTGCCCCAACTTGTATGAGCTGGCCTCAAAGGGCAGTTGATCAGGATTAATCCATCCATAGCCTTGGTTTTCGGAAAGGAGTGTGGTCAATCGATCCTCAAAACCTTGCAGCAAGAGTTCCCTAAGTCTATATCCATTCCCCTGAGCCACTAACTCTTGTCCGGCCATTTCACCATCTGTCATACGAAAAAGAACAACTATACGGTCAATACCCGGAAATATCTCCGGCCATGCACGCAACAGTTGCTCCCTTGGTGGGGCTGTGATGGAATTTGGAATTGGTTTCACCAGCTGAATTGAATATGAATAAGAGGCTAAAGATAATATTAAGTAAATAATTAAGCAAAATATTAAGTTTGTTTAAGGACGCATTTTACCTTAAGTATGGTTCTTTTTTACTTAAATTTATAGATGATTGGTTTGATAAGTTCATAATTTTAGTAGTCTAAAAGAGTGACGCAGGCGTACCATATGGATGAAGTAATTAAGTAATTACTTCAATTTATTAAGCTTCGGATGTGGTAAATATTTTCTATAGCAACTAAATTGTACATGAAAAAAGGCAGGATAAGCAAACCAATTTATAATGAGCTGCAACATCTCAAAGAGTGGTTCACTAACTATGTAATGGACTTTTTTGATGATCCCATCTATGGTGATGCGAAAAATGCGAAAAACTCAAATGCAGCTATTCTAATGCTGCGCCCGGCGGCCTTGATAGACTATTTAGGATATGTAATCATTATCGTATATAGCAGATTGATCCCATCCATAAAGTATCTGGTGAGATTGTTAGGCCGGAAATTAGAGATGGTTATTATAAGATCGCGCAAAGATTTGAAATACAAGTGCGAATCAGTTCAATTATATCCTTTTAAAAGTAAACAGACCGTACTAGAGTAAGGATAAATTATAAAGTTAGATATTTCACATTTGTATATGAAGGCAATCATACTGCGGATACAATTGTGAACATCACAACCTTCTTGGTATTTTACATTTGTATTTGCAAGCCTGTTTTTCTGTTTACCATCCACAACCATTCTAAAAATAATCAACGGCAATAATACCATTCCTTTTGGCGGGTCAATTCACAGCAATCTTATTATTCCGTTATTTTTATGATTGATGAGCCCCTGATTACATTGTGCGACGAGCGATTTTGGCTATATTCGGGAAAAAATGACTATGAACACAATTGATAAATACCTTTCAAAAGAGAATTTCATCATCCCACTAATTCCATATTGGGGAAAGAGATGCTGTAAATATCTTATTCTCACAGCGCTCATATTGTTAAATACAAACCAGCTGCTCTCTAACCAATTGTCGGATGATGCACATATCTCGATACTCACTTGCGCTCCCGGAGATGAACTTTATAGTATCTTCGGACACACGGCCATTCGAGTTGCTGATCCCACGCACAATTTCGATCTGGTATTTAACTACGGCACCTTTAACTTTAACACTCCAAACTTCTATCTTAAGTTTGCACGTGGACAACTAGACTATATGCTTTCGGTTACTACCTTCGACCGCTTTGTTTACGAATACCGATACGAAGGTCGTTCTGTCTGGGAACAGGTGCTAGATTTGAGTCCATACGAAAAAAAACAGTTGTTTCAGGCACTGCTCATCAATGCAGAACCGGAAAACCGAGCTTACGCCTATCACTTCTTTTTTGACAACTGTGCCACTCGGGTGCGCGACATAGCTGTGAGACACTTTGTTGATGATGTGGTGTTCGATGTGCCACAATATATTGGAACGATGACCTTTCGCCACGCCATAGGTTCATATCTTCAAGAGAAACCATGGATAAAGCTGGGGCTTGATTTGTTGCTTGGGCAACCAACCGATGACAAAGTAGATGCTTCCTCGGTGCAGTTTCTGCCCGATTATCTGATGTGGCAGTTTGATGCAGCCCACACAGCCAGCGGCGGACAAGGACTTGTGAAAACAACCAATACAATACTACTTTTTGAGCCAGAGAACAAATCCCGAACCGTTTCACCAGCCATTTGGCTTTGGTTGGGACTAATTCCGGTAGTTCTATTAAGTTGGGTCGATTTTAAGTATCAAAAGAGACAATATTGGCTCGATGCTATACTCTTTTCCCTTACAACCCTATTTGGCGCACTTATTATATTTTTATGGTTTTTCACCAGCCATTCTGTGACAGGACCCAACTGGCACATTCTTTGGGCAAACCCACTTCATTTGGCTTTACTTTTTCCTTTCAGAAAAGACACAAAATGGATTGTCAAAACACCTGCCATTATTAGTCTTCTCTTAATCATTGCAAGCTTACTGTTTTTCCCTTTTATGCCACAATACATTCCACCTGCACTCATTCCAGTATGGTTGATGCTTTCGGTTCGCTTGGTTTTACTATTGAAACGATGTAAGTTTTGAACATTTTATAAATATCTGCTGTTACCTATAAGGTATTCATTAATCGCATAAGGACAATAACAACTGGTTTGAGATAAGCTTTAAAGTTGTACGAATCTCGATATCTCTACAAGCCGGTTCATATATCTGAAATTATCGGGATACCTCACTCTTAGTGTTTAACAATTAAAAACAGATACATGCGTAAGTTTCTCGTAATCTTAACCATACTTTTTGCATCGGCCAATCTTTTTGCACAAAAAAGGTCAGTGCCAGATATTGCGATTGACCAGCTTTTAAAAAGAATAGAAAGCCCTTCGGATACAATTTATGTGGTAAACTTCTGGGCAACCTGGTGTCTGCCTTGCGTTAAAGAGATTCCTGAATTCAATAAAATTCCTGATTCATTCCGTCAAAAACCAGTTAAAGTTATCATGGCAAATCTCGATTTCCCCAACCAGAAAGCATCCCGACTTATGCCATTCCTTGAAAAACATGCCATAAAGGGAGAAGTCGTGATGGCCATAACGCCTCGTGGTGGGGACTGGATTGAACGAGTTAATAAAAGCTGGAGTGGCGCCATTCCGGCCACCATATTTTTACACAAGGGAAAGCAATCTTTTCACGAAGGCGAAATAGACTATCAAGCGATAGAGAAATATATCAACACACTCTTTTAAAAATTTCACAAATCATAAACTATTTAAAGATGAAAACAATGAAACACATCCTTCTGGCAATGGCACTTGTGCTTGGCATGGGTGTAACCGCACAATTAAAAGTTGGAGACAAAGCTCCATCGTTTAATCTGAAGAACATAGATGGTAAAAAAGTATCTCTGGATGATTACAAAGACCAAAAAGGGGTAGTTGTAGTTTTCACCTGCAACCATTGTCCCTATGCCGTGCTTTATGAAGCTCGCCTGGTTGAACTACAAAAACAGTTTGGACCCAAAAAGTTTCCGATCATAGCCATCAATCCAAATGACTCAACCATTGTTCCAGCGGATGGTTTTTCGAAAATGATTACCAATGCTGCTGAAAAAGGTTTCAATTTCCCTTACTTGCTCGATGATGAGCAACTATTCAAAAAATATGGAGCCACCCGTACGCCCCACGTTTATCTGCTGAAAAACGAAGGCAAGCACTTCTCTGTAGCCTATATTGGCGCCATCGACGACAATCCACAAGACGCCTCTGATGTGAAAGATGCCTATGTAGCTCAGGCAATTGAAGCCATTCTTGCTGGTAACAAACCAAAAGTAACGGAGACCAGAGCAGTTGGATGCACAATCAAATTCAAATAGCAATTCAAGAATATTTTTACTATAAATACAGCATGTTGGTGGCTTCTGTGACATCAACATGCTGTTTTTTATAACCTTTTTGCAAAAAATGCGTACTTTTGTGCATACTCAGATTTTGAATTTTATGCACTTCAAATATAAATCATTGCTTATTGCAGCCGGGCTTTGCGCAGGAATGGCTGCGAAATACCTCACCGGGCCATCCATACAAACATTCGGAACCGACTTTACACCACCTGTTCCAATGGCCGTATCATTGCGCATCCCAGCTATGTTTTCAGAAGACAAAACATTTTCGCAGATAGACAGGCGCATGGATAGATTCATGAACCGCTGGGAGTTGGCTGGTGCATCTGTAGCAATTGCTCAGGATGGGAAGCTCGTTTTTGCCAAAGGGTATGGGTATGCAGACTCGGAGAACAGAGAAAAAGCTGAGCCACACCATCTATTTCGTGTTGCAAGTATATCAAAGCTGATAACCGCGGCCGGAATCATGAAACTGGTGGAGGAGAACAAGCTGAGTCTTCATGACAAGGTATTTGGATCTAATGGTATTCTCAATGTGGCTCCGTTCAATGACTACCTCGACAGAAGGGTTGAGAACATTGAGGTTATACACCTGTTAAACCATTCTGGCGGATGGAGCAACCGATGGGGCGACCCAATGTTTATGCCTCAGACTGTAGCTACCGGATTGGGCAAAGAGTTGCCAGTGAGCGACGAAGACATTATTTCATTCATGCTTGGAAAAAGACTCCATTTTCCTCCGGGAACCATGTCATCCTATTCAAATCTGGGTTATGCCATTTTAGGTCGTATTATTGAAGCCAGAAGTGGGCAGGACTATGAGTCGTTTATACGGACACGACTGTTGTACCCATTGGGAATCTTTGACATGCGATTAGGAGGAAGTTTCCCTGAAGAGCGTGCTGAGTTGGAAGTAAAGTATTACGAGCCGGCAGGACAGATGCTTGTAGATGATTTTACAGGCAATGGGCAAAAAGTACCACGCTCATACGGCGGCAACGACATACGCACGCTTGGAGCCGCCGGCGGATGGATAGCCTCGGCCACTGATTTGTTGAAATTTCTTCTCGCCATAGACGGAATGCCTTATCCTGAGGACATTCTAACCCCCGAAAGTATTGAAATAATGACCACACCTGTACGCCCTGGTTTTCAACCTCTTGGATGGCGCGGCGCTTCATCAGACCGCTGGGTTCGTACAGGAACGCTTTCAGGCACATCCACACTTATGGTGCGACGTTCAGATGGCATATCGTATGTGGTACTATTTAATAGCAATACCTGGAAAGGACCAATGCTTTCAACCGAGATAAGAACACTAATGGATCAGGCAATTGCGCAGACAAATAGCTGGCCCTCACACGATTTATTTGAAGTGGCTCAAAATCAATATGAAACGCACAGCTACTACTCATCGCACTGATTAATAACAAAATAAGACATAGATTAAAGAGCGTTATCACTGCGGTAGCGCTCTTTTTGTTTTCAGGAATTCTCACATCAGTGTTATCATTTAAAACACTGGCCAAGATAAGTCGATTACGGGATTACTTGGATTTACTGTATCGGTTTCAACATTGATAGCCATCAAATATTTGGCGATAGTGTATTTTAAAGCAGGCTGTAGCTTTTAAAGCCTTATCACGATGGATTCGTCAACCACACGCTAGAATAGGAAACCACATTGGTATCAGCAAAAATGCCAAACACGCCAGTCTTATAATTGACATTATGATAAATATAATATATTAAAAGAAATCCGGCAAGCCGGACTCCTTTTAAATCAGTTAAACTATTGAAGCGCTTTTAATTTCGCATCAATTACATCATATTTATCCATCATCTCAAAACGATAGTATAAACCACGTAAAGTTTCGAGAACCATCACATCTTCAGGACGCAGCTCATGTGCCTTTTCCATGTAAGGAAGTGACTCGCGGAAAGTAGCATCAGCTTTTTTGCGCTCCACTTCAAACTTACGGAAATCGGTAATATCATTGGCAACACGCATTTGATCGGCAGCACGGTTATAGATAATTACCCCCAAATTAAGCATTGGCTCAAAATAGTCAGGCTTAAGATCAAGTGCTTTTTTGTAGTCTTTCTCAGCATTTTCATAATCCTTGCTCCAATCGTGCAATACACCACGCGCATAATAGAAACTGTAGTTATTGGGATCGTTGTTGATAGCAGTCTCAAGATACGCAAGCGCCTCTTCGTTTTGCTGTGTTTGCAGGAAGAAATTGATCAATGTGGTTAAAATGCGGTCGTCCTGTGGGAAAAGCTCGTAACCCCTCTTCAGGTTTGGCGTAATCTTAGCGGAATCACCTGACTCGGTGTACACTTCGTGAAGCAATAAGATGGCATCACCCTCGCCATAACGCAAATCGATGGCCTTAAGGAAATAGTTCTCAGCTTTTTTCCAGTTTTGACTTCTGCTGGCAGCCAATCCGGTGTAATAGATAAAAACAGAGTCTGCAGGTAAGTTATCTTTAGCATACAAAGGCAACTTATTCAGATTGATCACACTTTCGAAAGCATTCATAGCAAAGGTGTAATCCTCGTTATTAAACGCCTCGATACCTGCATTTTGCAATTCAGGCATAAAGAACGTAAGTGCAACTTTAATCTCCTTCTCTGAGCGTCCTACATTGCGGCCACGTGCGTCACCCTGCTGATCAAGCTCAGCTGCACGCTTGTAATGACCAGCGGCTTCGAGAACTTTATCCTGACCGCCACCCTTCTTATACTCTTCGGTAGCTAGGCGAGCAGCCACAACATAAGTCCTGGGCCAATCTTTACTTTTATCGTGCTGAAAAGCATCTTCCAGCCGTTGCCTTGCAGCTTTTAAATCGCCGTTATCAATAAAAGCGGATGCTGCAGTCACACGTCCTCTTTGAGCATGAACAGCAGAAATTGCAATCATTGCGATTAATAGAAATAATACTCTTTTCATTGTTGTCTGTTTTTGTGTATTCTGATTTAGCTAATCAAATTTAAAACAATATGTGAATAAAACATTAAGCGTTTTCTTCCTCACTATCATTAACATCCGGAACATCGACATCGGTTGCATCCGGCACAAGCAACTCTTCCTCGAGACGTTCGGCAAGCACTTTGGTAACAGAGGCAATGGCATCCTGCTTTTTGTCCAAATTGATTAACCTCACCCCTTGCGTTGCTCTACCAGTGGTTCGAAGGTCGGCTACCGCCACTCTTAAGGTGATACCTGACTTATTAATAATCATAAGGTCATTGTCGTCGGTCACACTCTTAATGCTGATTAAATCCCCGGTTTTATCTGTGATTTTCATGGTTTTAACACCCTTTCCACCACGGTTTGTCACCCGGTAATCCTCTATCTTTGAGCGTTTTCCATAACCTTTTTCGGATACCACCAGGATGTCCTCTGTCATATTCTTGACACAAACCATGCCAACCACTTCATCATTATCAGATTCAAGAGTTATCCCTTTGACACCCTGACCAGTACGTCCAATACATCTCACAGTGGATTCATTGAAACGGATGGCTCTACCTGAGCGGGTAGCCATCAGAATTTCGTTTCTGCCATTGGTCAAACGAGCCTGAATCAACTCATCATCGTCTTTTATTGTAATGGCATTCACACCATTTTGGCGAGGACGAGAGTAATCAGCAAGAAGAGATTTCTTAATAACCCCTTTCTTTGTGCCCATCACAATGTAATGCGAATTTGTAAACTCCACATCGTCGGCCAGTCTCTTCACGCGCATCACTGCCTTAACGGCATCATCCGGATCTATGTTGAGTAGATTTTGGATGGCTCTACCCTTTGAGTTTTTAGCACCTTCAGGTATCTCATATACTTTGAGCCAGAAACAGCGACCTTTCTTAGTAAAGAACATCAGCGTGTTGTGCATTGAAGCGGGGTAAATATGCTCAATGAAATCCTCATCACGCGTAGAACTTCCCTTCGCTCCTACTCCCCCTCTGTTTTGGGTTTTAAACTCGCTTAAAGGCGTACGTTTGATATATCCAAGATGAGAAATGGTAATAATCATCTCATCGTTGGCATAGAAATCTTCGGGATTAAACTCTTCAGATGCATATACAATTTCGGTACGTCGTCCATCCTTGTATTTAGTCTTAATC
This sequence comes from Alkaliflexus imshenetskii DSM 15055, assembly GCF_000517065.1. Classification (GTDB taxonomy): domain Bacteria; phylum Bacteroidota; class Bacteroidia; order Bacteroidales; family Marinilabiliaceae; genus Alkaliflexus; species Alkaliflexus imshenetskii. The sequence goes on from NZ_KI912105.1 coordinate 4,011,873, forward strand.
TCGAAGAGTTCATTTTTTATGATCTCCATTCTTAAATGCACATGTTCAAGAACATCCTTCAAACGGGCTATCTCTTTTAGTAGCGCCTCATACTCTTCGCGAAGTTTACCTTGCTCGAGACCTGTAAGCTGGCGTAAACGCATCTCAACGATGGCGCGCGCCTGTATGTCGCTCAACTCGAACCGTTTAATCAAGTTTTCCCGAGCCTCATCAGGCGTTTGAGCTGCCCTGATAATTCGGATAACTTCATCGATATTGTCACTGGCAATTATCAGTCCTTCAAGAATGTGTGCCCGCTTTTCAGCCTGATCAAGTTCGAAACGGGTGCGTCTCGTAACCACATCGTGGCGGTGCTCCACAAAGCATGAAATCAGCTCCTTAAGGTTGAGTAACTGAGGACGCCCTTTCACCAAGGCAATGTTGTTTACTCCAAAGGAAGATTGAAGCGCAGTATATTTATAGAGATGATTGAGTACCACATTGGCAATGGCGTCCCTCTTAAGGTCGACCACAATTCGCATACCATCCCTATCTGATTCATCGTTTACATTTGAAATGCCCTCAATTTTCTTCTCATTAACCAAGTCGGCAATCTTCATGATAAGCTCAGCCTTGTTAACGAGATATGGTATTTCGGTAATAACGATTTTCTCGCGACCGTTTTTATCGGTCTCCACATCCGTTTTGGCACGAATAACAACACGTCCGCGTCCGGTGGCATAAGCCTCCTTCACACCCTGGTATCCATAGATTATTCCGCCTGTTGGAAAATCAGGCGCTTTTACGATGGTTACCAGCTCGTCTATTGAGACATCGTTATTATCAATGTAAGTGATGATTGCATCAACAACGTCGGAGAGGTTATGTGGAGCCATGTTAGTTGCCATCCCAACCGCGATACCGGAAGCACCATTTACCAGCAACAGAGGCACACGTGTAGGCAGTACAGTTGGCTCCTTGAGCGAATCGTCAAAGTTAAGCTGAAAATCTACCGTGTCCTTATCAATATCGAGCAGTGTTTCTTCCGATAGTTTATTCAGACGGGCTTCGGTATAACGCATAGCAGCAGGGCTATCACCGTCAACAGAGCCAAAGTTACCTTGACCGTCGACCAGTGGATATCTCATACTCCACACCTGTGCCATACGCACCATCGCGAAATATACTGACGAGTCACCATGCGGGTGATACTTACCAAGTACTTCTCCCACAATACGAGCAGACTTTTTATAAGGCTTACCCGAACTTAAACCAAGGTCGTTCATGCCGTATAACACGCGGCGGTGAACAGGTTTTAAGCCATCGCGCACATCGGGCAATGCTCTGGAAACGATTACCGACATCGAATAATCGATGTAGGCAGATTTCATTTCCTCTTCGATGTTAATCTTTATTATTCTATCTCCTTCAATCATTTAAAACAATCTTTAGATGAGCTGGAACACAAAAAGAGGCCTGCTTTAAGACCCCTTTTTTGATCGCACTAAATTAATCATTATTCCCGTAAGAATAAAATATGCAGCGATTGATTTTATTAACATCTCGAGGAGGTGTGATAATTGTTTAAAATGTACTATTTTTGGGAAAGCTTTCGACGCATTGCACTTCATTTGCGAACAAAGAAAACCCTTAATCCGTTTAACTGAATCTAGACTTATTCCTGAACCGAAGTACAATAGTATATGGATTTAAACTACTCATCCAGGGTAAGAGATGTACTTACCTTTAGCAAAGAAGAAGCACAACGATTGGGCAATCAGTTTGTTGCACCTGAGCATTTAATGCTTGGCCTGTTGCGGCAACCGGAAGGCAAGGCGCTTCGATTACTTGAACGCCTGAAAGTGGATTTTGAACAGCTGCGTGAAACCATTGAGGACAGGATTAAAGGGCCAAAGCCATTAAATCATACTGAAAATCTGCCCCTGCTAAAATCCACTGAACAAGTGCTCAAACTGGTGCACCTGGAAGCGCGTTCGCTTAAAAGTGAAAAGGTTACAACCTTACATTTGTTGCTTGCCCTACTCAGGGATTCACACGGAACAATTGCAAATATCATGGAAGAATTCAACGTAAAATATGATCCGCTTAAACATCAGCTGACCAAACAAAATCCCATCGCCCGGTCGCAGATGCCTGATGATGATGATCAGGATAGTCCGTTTGGTAGCGGAGGAGCCGACAATCCAAAACAAAGTGGGAAAACCACGAGCGAAACGCCAGTGCTCGATAACTTTGGCATTGATATTACCAAGGCAGCCGAAGAGGGTCGTCTGGATCCGATAGTTGGGCGCGAGAGGGAAATTGAACGTCTGGCGCAGATACTTAGCCGCCGAAAAAAGAACAATCCAATTTTGATCGGAGAACCGGGTGTTGGAAAATCAGCAATAGCCGAAGGATTGGCACTGCGCATTGTGGAGCGCAAAGTGTCGCGGGTATTGTTTGGCAAACGCGTTGTTACACTTGATCTTGCCTCGATTGTAGCAGGCACCAAATACCGCGGACAATTTGAAGAGCGGGTGAAAGCCATACTTAATGAACTATCGAAAAATCCTGGCATCATTCTATTTATCGATGAGATACACACCATTGTGGGTGCCGGCGGGGCTACCGGTTCATTGGATGCTGCGAATATGTTAAAACCTGCACTGGCAAGAGGTGAAATTCAGTGTATTGGTGCGACCACACTCGATGAGTACCGGCAACATATCGAAAAAGATGGGGCATTGGAACGTCGTTTCCAGAAAGTGATGGTTGAACCTACCTCTGCCGCTGAGACGTTTGAAATTCTCAACAACATCAAGAGCAAGTATGAAGATCACCACAATGTGTTTTACACACCTGAGGCCATTGATGCGTGCGTTAAACTGACTGAACGATATATTTCGGACAGACACCTGCCGGATAAAGCAATTGATGCCCTTGACGAAGCCGGATCGCGTGTGCACATTTCGAATATTGTTGTACCTGAAACCATATTGGAACTGGAACAGCAAATAGAAGAGATTAAGGAGAATAAAATTAAAGCTGTAAAAGCTCAGAATTTTGAGTTGGCTGCTAGTTTCAGAGACCGTGAGAAGAACCTTATTGAAGATCTGGAACGCAACAAGAGCAAATGGGAAGAGGAACTACAGAAACACCGTGAAACTGTTGATGCCGAGAAGGTAGCAGAAGTGGTGGCAATGATGACCGGCATACCTGTGCAGCGAGTGGCTCAGGCAGAAGGGTCGCGCCTGCTTCAAATGGGCGTACAACTAAAGGGTAAGGTTATTGGTCAGGAAGAAGCCATTCAGAAAATAGTTAAAGCCATTCAACGAAACCGTGCCGGATTAAAAGATCCAAACCGCCCAATAGGCTCATTTGTATTTTTAGGTCCTACAGGTGTTGGAAAAACACATCTCGCTAAAGTCCTCGCACAATATCTTTTTGACACCACAGATGCGCTTATTCGCATTGATATGAGCGAGTATATGGAGAAATTCAGCGTTTCCCGTCTAGTTGGAGCGCCTCCCGGATATATTGGATATGAAGAGGGTGGCCAGTTGACAGAAAAAGTACGTCGACGTCCATATTCAGTTGTATTGTTAGATGAAATTGAAAAAGCGCACCCTGATGTATTCAATCTGATGCTTCAGGTGCTTGACGAAGGACGCCTAACAGACAGCCTTGGCCGACGTGTGGATTTTAAAAATACCATCATCATAATGACATCCAACATTGGCACCCGCGAATTGAAGGACTTTGGACGAGGCGTAGGATTTTCGACACCCACAGCCAAGAGCGACACCGAGTTTGCCAAGGGCGTGATTGAGAAGGCACTCAAAAAAGCATTTGCACCTGAATTCCTAAACCGTATTGATGATGTAATTATCTTCAACAATCTTACAGAAGAAGATATTTACAAGATAATAGAGATAGAGCTTAAAGGTCTGTTTTCACGTGTAGAATCGCTTGGTTACAAGTTGCTTCTTACCGATGAGGCCAAAAACTTTATCGCTACCAAGGGATATGATGTGCAGTATGGCGCACGTCCGCTCAAACGGGCCATTCAAAAGTATCTGGAAGATGAAATGGCTGAAATCATCATCCAGGCATCTATAAGTGAGGGCGATGCGATAGAAGTAGGTTATAATACCGAAACTGAAAAGATTACCACGCGTATTGTTTATAATGCACAAGAGGAAGAGAAAGAGAAACAATCGCAGAAACATGATGACACCTCAAACAACTAGTAAGTTTTTGAAAAACATACAATAACAAAAAATCCCCGAACATCTGTTTTCGGGGATTTTTGTTATGAGATAGTTTGTAAGAATCCAAAAAAAATCCCTGCCATGAACTAATCAGACAGGGATTCTCTATATCTTGACGATTGATTAGTTACCTGACAAGCGACTGTTTACCTCGCGTAAGGAAGCCTGCGCATTCTCATTGTTTGGATCAACAGCCAAAACCTTCTCAAACCAAGGCTTAGCTTCGGCAAATGCAACATTGGCACGGCCAATGATTTCATCATACTGTGACGGATCGGCATTTTGTGCTGAAGCCAAAATTTGTGATGCGCGGTTATAAGGCTCTGCACCCTGACGCATGTAGTATGTAGTGAGCATACGTCTCATGTGTCCAACAACTGAGCTTGACTTGAAATCTTCGAGCGCTTTAAGCAGCACCTCTTCCATCTCAGCTTCGCGTCCAAGGCTATTTAAAGCCTGAGCAACATAAAAAGTAGAAAAGTCGGCACGGTAACCTAAATCCACAGATTTCTGATAATACTCAAGCGCCTTTTCATGATTAGGAGCTTCGGCACGACGAGCACATGTAGCCATGTTAAACACCATCATAGCATCCATATCTTCATCTTCGGGCCATATGGCAAGTGCCTGTTCGTATAATTTAAGTGCCTGGTCAAAATTGTTACTTCTGAGGGCATCATTTCCCTGATTCTTCAATTCGATAAAGCTTGTTTCTTCCTGAGCAAAAAGCCCCAGTGATAAAAACAATAATCCTACAACTGCTAAATACTTCATAATTTCTCTGCTTTTATTAAACTGATTATTCAAATTTATATGTTCCAATTTGATTTGGTCTCTATTCCATTAGAAAAAACCAATGCATATACCTGACATGAATTCTAAAATCCGCGTAAAAATAACAAATTTTAAGAAAGAGGAAAACTTTGCCTCTCTTAAAATTAATTAACATTTATCAAGCATCATGCCATCTTTTCAATTCTGGATTTAAAATCTGAATAATCGGGATTCATAATATCTATACCAGCAGCACCAGACAACTCAAATTCAATACTATAACCACTTTTTTCCAACACACCAGGTAAAAGATCCTCGAGGATTTCACCAAATTTAAAGGGATGCGCAGTTGATACAAAGATTCCAGCTTCATCCTCATCCTTAAGTTGATTGAGTGCAAAATAGGCCGAAGCAGTATGAGGATCCATCAAATAATCCAAGCCATTATACACCTTTTTGATGGTTTCTTGTATCTGGGCATCCGACACAGAAATGGAGATAAGGCTGTTCTTTAAAGTATCGAGATGATTGTTGTACAAATCGTACATACGGCTAAAATTGCTTGGATCACCTACATCCATCGCATTAGCCAAAGTCACAATTGTAGCTTGGGGATCATACTCACCCGATTGGAGAAATCTCGGAACCACATCATTGGCATTGGTTGCAGCAATAAAGCGCTTTACGGGCAATCCCATTTTTGTTGCAAGCATTGCAGCAGTAATATTTCCAAAATTACCACTTGGCACAGCGAATACAGGTAAATCCTGAATGCCAGCCTTACGAAGCTGAGCTGCAGCATAAAAATAGTAAACCATTTGCGGCAATAATCTACCCATGTTAATGGAGTTTGCCGAGGTCATATATATCTTTTGGCGCAGAGCCTCATCGTTAAAGGCATCTTTAACCAATCTCTGGCAATCGTCAAAGCTACCATTCACAGCTATGGCATGTACATTGTCACCAGGTCCGGTAATTTGATACTCCTGGTACGGACTCACCTTTCCGTGCGGGTAAAGCACCACCACTTCGATGCCTTTGACACGATGAAAACCGTGAGCCACTGCCCCACCCGTATCACCGGAAGTAGCTGTGAGCACCATGAGTTTTCTGCTTTCGCCTTGATTAAAGAAACCGAGCAAACGTGAAAGAAAACGCGCACCAACATCTTTGAAAGCCTGTGTGGGGCCATGATACAACTCAAGTGCATACACCCCATCCTCTACCCTTTTAAGAGGAATTTCAAATGAAAAAGTATCTTTCACGATGCGGTTTAGCACATCATCGCTCACATCTTCAGCAACAAAAGGCTTTAGCACATGAAAAGCAATCTCGGAAAGCTCCATGGTATGAAAGTCACGAATAAAGCCCTCGTCCAATGTTGGAATAAATTCTGGCATAAAAAGACTTCCATCAGGGGCCAGTCCTTTAAATAAAACCTCCTTAAGAGAAAAACGCTGGCCTTTGGAGCCCAAACTTATATATTTCATTGTAAGTCAATTAATCAATTAAAAAAAACTATCGAGACACATCATCAAAAAACATATCCAGAATTGAATCCCCTTCGACCTCGCCAAAGGATCCATTTTTCACCGAATCCTCATTAAGTTGCTGCACATCATCGGGCTTAAGATTGGGCTTAATCATCATAAACGGCACCGGCGCATGTGTATGCGTTCGAAGGTTACAAGGAGTTGGATGGTCAGGTAATAGCAAAAATGAGAATGGTGAATCGAGCTTGGAAAGGCCCTCCCAGAGCGGCTTTAACAAACGTCGATCAAAATCTTCGATGACACGCTTTTTCAGCCGAAAATCGCCTTCATGGCCGGCTTCATCCATTGCCTCAACGTGAAGAAAAACAAACGGATGACGGTTAAGTGCATCGAGAGCTGCCGCCGCTTTACCTTCATAATTTGTGTCATGAAGACCTGTAGCCCCTTCCACAAATATGGATTCCAATCCGGCCAGTTTTCCGATGCCATGAATCAAATCCACAGCTGAAATCACACCTCCCGATTCAATTGCGAAACGGTCACGAAACGATGGGAATGCCGGTCTGTAACCTGGAGACCAAGGCCAGATACAATCGGCACACTTCTTTCCAGCAGCTTTGCGTTTTAGGTTTACCGGATGGTTGGCGAGAACAGCAACAGATTGCTCCATCAAGTCGCAAAGTAAAGCCGCCGTTTCATTGCCCTCGGCAGATTCAGCCACAGGGAATAGCGGTTTGGCAGGCTTTCCGGGATGGTCATGTGGCGGAATACATTTTACACCCACATTAGCACCTTTTAAAACAAGGATGTGGCGATAGCTCGTACCGGGATAGAATTTTACTGTGCTGCTACCCAGCACATTGTTAAGCGCAGAGATTAACTCTGCTGCCTCGGCCGAGGTAATGTGGCCGGCAGAGTGATTTATGAGCACATCTTGTTCGAGAGAAACCAAATTGCACCTGAATACCAAATCATCAGGTTCAGACTCTATTCCTAAAGCAGCAGCCTCAAGCACCCCTCTACCCTGAAAATATTTGCCAGGATGGTAACCCAGAATGTTCATGTTTGCAATCTCGCTGCCCGGATGAAAACCCTGAGGCACAGTGTGAACCAATCCGGTGGCGGATTTCCGGCATATTTCGTCCATAACAGGCGTATCCGCAGCCATTACCGGGGTTAGTCCACCAAATTCATCGATGGGCTCATCAGCCATTCCATCAGCCAGAACAACAATATATTTCATCCGTATAGAATTTTATTAATTAGCGGTTGAATGTGACACAAAACCATATAGATTCATGACCGTACCTATCACAATCATGGGTGCTACATCAAATAACTCTTTTAAATTTGAGATGAACGAAACTTACCATAAAAACATCTACTTGTGCAGGTAAAACCTAATCACAGCACGATTCAAGTACTCAAATTTTGATATTTCTCAACAATTCAAATAACACATTATAAAGTATTGTGACTGCATGCTTATAAAACTGCAATTAAACAACCCTACAAAACTAACATTTTATCAGCATATTTAAAACACAATGGTAACCCAATAGCCATCCACAGAAGCCCATCCGGAAAAAGAATACCAAGTAGAATTAGCAAAGCATAAACGAATATTGCCTATTTTTACCAAAAGCACGTATAATTAATCACCATAGTGCATATCCAGATTAAAAAAAGTATCCTCACAAAAGAATACCATGTCAGAATTAAAAGTGTTTCGTGCATCAGCCGGTTCAGGAAAAACCTATACTCTAACGCAAGAGTACATCAGACTACTTTTCAATAACCCAATGGACTATGCACATACACTGGCAGTTACATTTACCAATAAAGCTACGGCTGAAATGCGTTCCCGCATTTTGTCGACGCTGCATGATTTAAGTTGCGATGCGCCAGGAGCTTACAACTTAAAAAAAGAGCTAAAAAATGAGTTTAATAAAAGTGACAAAGAGATAAGCAGTACTGCTTCTGAACTGTTAAGCATGTTGCTTCACGATTTCTCGCGCTTTTCGATAAGCACCATTGATAGTTTTTTTCAGAAGGTGACACGATCATTTGCCAGAGAAATGGGTCTGCCGGCCAGTTTCCGCTTGGAACTGGAAACAAATCACATTATGCTTCAGGCTATAGACCGCTTAATATTGGAAATGGACGAGCCACAACACAAAGAGGTAAAAGAGTGGCTCATACAGTTTGCGCGTGAGCGGATGGAGAACGACAAAGGATGGAATATTGCAACTGAAATCAGCAGATTAAGTAGTGAAATATTTAAAGAGACATATCAGGCCAATGCATTTAGGCTTTCGTCGCGCATTGGCGATAAAAATTTTTTAGTCGCCTATAAAAGAGCTCTGGAGGAGATAATCCGAAACATTGATGATAAAATCAAAACGATTGGTGCCAAAGGGTTGGAGATTATTGCACAATACAACCTCGACCTGAACAATGATTTTAATGGCAGGAGCCGAACGAAAGTTAAAGTATTTGAGCGGTTTGTGAATCTACAAGACCACTTGAATGCCGAAAAGTTTATTAAGTTGCTTGATGGTGCAGATCAATGGACAAGAAAGGACAATCCAACAGAGAAGAACATTGCCATTGAGGCAGCCTATAATAGCGGACTTCATGCGTTGCTGACAGAAGCCCTTGAGACAATAGAAAATGAAAGTCGTGATTACCATACCGCCAGGTTTATATTGCCGGAATTAAATGCATTGGGAGTGGTTAACGATGTGAATAAAAAGATGATGGAAATATGTCGTGAACAGAATGTATTTCTCATATCAGGCACCAACTTTCTACTCACGCAAATCATCAATCAAAACGAGAGTCCGTTTATTTATGAAAAAACCGGAACCCGATATGCCCACTATATGATGGATGAGTTTCAGGACACCTCGTCACTTCAGTACCTTAATTTTTTGCCACTTATAAATGATACACTCGCCTCGGGAAAATACGCCCTAATGGTTGGCGATGTGAAACAAGCCATCTACCGATGGCGAAATTCAGATTGGAATCTCCTGGCCGAAGCGGTAGAAGAAGATTTCAAACGCTTTGGTCTTGAAGCCAAGACCCTTGACACAAACTGGCGAAGCAACGAAGAAGTAATCAGATTTAACAACAGCTTCTTTAAGATGGCAGCCAAGCTACTACAGCAACAGTTTAACAACCTCATTCCTGAAGAGGAGTCGCAAAACCCGATCCTCCAGAAACTACAAAGCAAAATAGAAAATGCCTATCACGACATTGAGCAGCAGGTTCCAGAATCAGGCATTGACAGCGGTGGCGAGGTTTTCATAAAATTCATAGAAGAGAAGAAGAAAGGTGATTTTGTGGATGCCACGCTTTACCAAACCATACTCCGGGTTGATAAACTTGTTGAATCAGGTAACAAACTATCAGATATTTGTATTCTGGTAAGAAAAAACGAAGAAGCAGTGGCTATTACCAACGCACTGCTTTCTGGCCACTACCAATCCAACGGCGTTACCTATCCTGTAATAAGTAACGAATCACTGATTATTGCCAATTCAGAAGCCATACGACTCATTCTGGCTCAACTACGCTATATACGTAACCCTGAGGACAGTGTTACCGAATCGTTTATACGGATGCATTGGTTAAAAAACCAGCAGGAAATAAAACCAGCTGACAATCTGAACCTAACACCCTACTTTCACGATGCGCAAACAGAGGCACTGTGGGTTAAGCACAAATCAACGATTCTTGATTATCGTGAAAAGCCCATTTACCAGCTTGCTGAAGAGTTGATTCGTTTGTTGCCCGATGATTTGTGTAAAGTACATGGCGTTTACATACAATCGTTCATGAGCCTGCTTTTGAAGTTCATCATCCAGGAATCTGCCGACCTCAACAAGTTTCTGGATTATTGGGATAAGAGCGGCCAACGTGTCTCCTTGTCGGTGCCCGATAACCAGAATGCAATAAGGGTGATGACCATCCATAAAAGTAAAGGTCTGGAGTTTAAAACTGTTATAATTCCATTCGCCAACTGGAATATCAATAGCATGAAACACTACAACCTTTTATGGCTTGAACCACCTAGCGAGCCATTTAATGCCCTCCCACTGGTACCAGTAAAAGCGCAAAAAGACTTGGCAAAATCACATTTTGCTCAAGCCTATCTGGATGAAATCATGCATCAGTATGTTGATAACTTAAACTTAGCCTACGTTGCGCTTACCCGTGCACGTGAGAGTCTCAATATTTTATGTCAGATTCAGCCAAGGGATAATGATAGACCTATGAGCGAATATTCTAATATTTCACAAATAATGCACGCATTCGCACAAGGAAATAATGCACTTGAGCAGTTTCCCAAATGTTATGATGATGACGAATTGGTTTTTCACTTTAAGAAAATGGACTTAAGTATAAGGAAAGCAGAGAAATCTCAGGAATCAAATGAAAAGAAGTCCACTAACCGTGAAATAAATAGTATCACTGCCCCTCCATTTTCGTTCACATCAGGGCAGAAAAGTATTGTGAACCATCTTGAAAGTGAAGAATACTTTCAGCACTCAGACGAGACGGGAAAAATCAATTATGGTAAGATAATGCACCGGATTTTTGAACAGATTGTAAGTGCCAAAGATGTAGACAAGGTGCTATCAGAAATGAAGTTCAAAGGACAAATATCTCAGGAAGAGTCTATAAAACTAAAAAAAGAGATTGAAGTATGGCTAAGCCATCCAAAAGTGGCATCATGGTTTGACGGCAGTTACCAAGTAAAAACAGAGGCTGGCATTCTTGCTGGAGAAATACGGCGTCCGGACCGCGTCATGATTAATAACCATGAAGTATTGGTAGTTGACTACAAATTTGGTGAAACACGCAGTTTTTCGCACCATCAACAGGTAGAGCAATACATGAAACTAATCAGGCAAATGGGTTACGGCAATGTGCGAGGCTGTATCTGGTATGTATCTCAAAATGAAATAGAAGAGGTAAAGTAGAGATATCAATAATAGACTACCAAGATGTGCCGAGCCTACGGCTCTCTTAGAAAATAGACTTCAGCAGTTGAATGGACTAAAGTGCATCCTTACAAAACAGGTACGAGACGACGGCTCTGGCATAAAATGAACTATTTTAAAAAGTTGCGGAGGAATCAGGCATCATCTTTAGGTTTTCCCAGCCGCTTTTTGCGTGTTTTCTTCTTTTCCACAGCAAAACCAAATTTCCCTATCTTTTTCCCAACTTCATAATAATATCCATGCGAATAGGTTATTGGTTTAGCCTTGTCGAGCGAAAAAATTCCGGTTTCAGAATCGAGATATCTATCATCGGCCTTAACATTTACCACTTCGGCAAGGAACATGTGATGCGTGCCAAGGGGAACAATTTCTTTTACTCGGCACTCAATGTTTACAGGCGCCTCCTCTATTGTTGGAGCATTAACTACTGAAGCCTTGCCGGGCGTAAGATTCATGGCCTCAAACTTATTATGTTGACGACCAGAACGCACACCGCACCAATCGGTTGCGTAAGCTAAATCACTGGTTGTAAGATTAATGACAAACTCACCGGTTTTCTTCAATATCTCATAGGAGTGCCTTCCCGGCCGGACAGAGATGTAACACATTGGTGGATCAGAACAGATGGTGCCTGTCCAGGCAATGGTAATGATATTATACTCCTCCGGAACTGCCCCTGTAGAAACCATTACAGCAGGCAGCGGATAGAGCATATTTCCGGGTTTCCAATCTACTTTTGCCATAAACCAACTTCCATTAAACCATCTTCAACTCACTTCGCGAGGTAATCTTCTCACAATAATGACATTTTAGCATCAAATCATTTTTATCCTCTACCCTAAAACGTGTTTTAATAAACTCATTGTTAGTGATACACTTAGGATTAAAACATTTGACAATGCCGATAATTTCATCGGGTATTTCCACATCGCGCTTTTCCACCACTTCATAATCTCTTATTATGTTGAGCTTTGCGTGGGGTGCTACCAGTGAAATTTTGTTGATTTCGCTGTCTTCGAAAAACTTATCAGACACTTTAATAATGGCCTTTTTACCCAGTTTTCTGCTATCAAGGTTTGCCCCAAAAGTTATTTGGTTGGGTATGGTATCCAAACCCAATATGTTAATTACAACAAATAACGATTCGGCAGGAATGTGGTCTATTACCGTACCATTTTCGATGGCACTCACCTGCAATTGTTTATGCTGAGTCATAATCTTCAATTAATAGATAAAACTTATTTCAATCCCATTATTGCTGCAATGATAGCCATCCGCGTGTAAACACCATTTTCGGCCTGCTTAAAATAATAAGCCTTAGGACTGGCATCCACATCGGTATGAATTTCATTTACGCGAGGTAGCGGGTGTAAAACCCGAAGATTCTCCTTGGTATTTGCCAACATCGCATTTTTCAGCACATATGCATTCTTTACCCTTTCGTACTCCATAGGATCTGAAAACCGCTCCTTTTGAACCCTTGTCATATACAAAATATCTGCTTTATCAAGGTTATTCATTTCTGTTTGCTCTACAAAAGCGATATTTTTCTTTTCGAGAAAGATTTTATACTCCTTAGGAATGGCAAGTTCTGCCGGAGCCACAAAATGGAAACGGGGATTGAAATGTGACAGAGCCATAAGCAGCGAATGCACAGTTCTTCCATATTTTAAGTCGCCAACCATAAAAACAGTGAGATTCTCGAGTGTTCCCTGCGTTTTTTGAATTGAATAGAGATCCAGCAGGGTTTGAGTGGGATGTTGATTGGCTCCATCGCCAGCATTTATAACCGGTACATCAGCTTGTTCAGAAGCATAACGGGCACTACCTTCAAGAGGATGGCGCATCACAATTAAATCGGCATAGTTGCTCACCATTTTAATTGTATCTTTTACAGTTTCCCCTTTTGAAGTAGATGAAGAAGCTGAATCGGAGAAACCAATCACCCTTGCACCCAACCGGTTTATAGCCGTTTCAAAACTCAACCGGGTGCGTGTTGAAGGCTCAAAGAACAGACTTGCAACAACCTTATCGCGCATAACAGGTTGATTTGGATTTGCTTCAAAATGCGCTGCCAATTCCAGAATGTGTAGGATTTCATCTCTGGAATAGTCACTAATAGATACCAGGCTCTTGTTCTTCATAGGAATACAATTTGGGTAATAGAAGAAAATATACAGACAAAAAAAGACCCAATCGGAATGATCGGGCGAATGCGGCAAAAACGACATCGAAAGAGACAAAAAAATGAGAAAACCAAACGTGGAGAAATGAGTTCTTTCTCTCAAAAATCACCCTGTATGAATCGGGTAACCTCATTGTTCTGATTTGCCTGAAGTTTTGCATTTCAGAAAACAAATGTAACTAAAATCCCAATCACATGTAAAGATAAAAATCAGATTTTACTCAACCAATCATCAGAAAATAGCAACAAACTATTAACCAAACAAAACCATTTGTGCTAAACGGATAATTTTGTCATTCCTCCTCTCTGAATTGCCCAATCGCCCTTTAATTGGTAACTTTGAAATTCACAAAACCAAGACCCAACGTTTCTTATGAGATGTAATCAAGAGTCTTTAAAACAAATTAAATTCTATTATCCAACTTATAATATAAAACTTAAATGGATACTGCACAGAAATTATCACAAGAACTTATCGACTATATACATGATGGTGCATCACCTTTTCATGTGGTAGATAAAACAGCTTTGATGCTTGATCAGGCCGGGTTTCAACCACTGAATTTGAGAGAGAAGTGGCAACTAAAACAGGGCGGAAAATATTATACCACCCGCAATGACTCATCAATATTTGCATTTATTGTAGGCACAGGCGAACCTGAGGAGGAAGGATTCAGGATTATTGCAGCACATAGTGATTCTCCTTCGTTCAAGTTAAAGCCGTCACCGGAGATTGGTGTTGATGGCCATTACATTAAACTCAACACCGAAGTTTATGGCGGCCCTATATTAATGACCTGGCTCGACCGGCCACTCTCTTTGGCCGGACGCGTAAGTCTTAAAGGGGGGCATCCCCTTTGGCCCGACAACAGACTTGTAAACTTTAACCGTCCACTCCTTACCATTCCCAGCCTTGCCATCCACCTGAACCGTTCAGTGAACGAAGGTGTAGAGCTAAAGAGACAAACCCACATGTTACCGCTGTTGGGAATTATGCCTGATGAAACACACAAAAATGGACTTATAAAACATCTGTTGTCAGAAGAGTTGGGCGTGGATAGCGATGAAATTCTGGATTTTGACCTTACTTTAAATGAGTATAACCGTGGATGTCTGATGGGGCTTCACAACGAACTCATTTCCAGCCCAAAGCTTGACAATTTGGCCATGACACACGCCGGGCTGCTAAGTCTTTTGACCAGCAAGCCGGGCAAAGCTACGCAAATGCTATGCATATTTGATAATGAGGAAGTTGGCAGTTTAACCAAACAGGGTGCTGACTCACCTGTATTTAGACACATTTTTGAGCGGATATTGGGTCAGTTTGGTAAATCGGGCGAGCAGTTTTACCGAACTGTGTACAACTCATTCATGATATCGGCGGATATGGCACACAGTGTTCATCCAAACTTTACTGAAAAACATGATCCTGTATTACATCCCCTCATCAACAAAGGTCCGGTCATAAAAATCACTGCCAATCAAAAATACACCAGCGACAGCGACAGTATCGCCGTATTTGAATCCATTTGCCAACGCGCAGATGTTCCATACCAAAAATTTGTGAACCATTCAGATATTGTTGGCGGTTCAACACTCGGTAACGTATCTACCGGTCAGCTGGACATCCGAAGTGTAGATGTTGGCAATCCCATGCTTGCGATGCACTCTGTAAGAGAACTTGCAGGCGTGAAAGATCATGAGTATATCATACGAGCGTTTAGTGAGTTTTATTCTTTATAAATGATTTAGCCGCCAGTCGTTTTTTTTCGGTTGGCGGCTTATACCATTATATGGCTTATTCCTGATTAGAGATCACGTATAAGTAAATCAGGATGAAACTCGCCGCACATTACTGGATTCATCATATACCTAATAACCTGAGCACCTGCAACAAACCATACATTGTCCAATTCCAGTGCAAAATCAATAAACTCTTCGATTACAGCCCTTCTTTCTGCAGCATCAACTATATTTAAAAAACTGCTTTCATTAAATCCATCCACGTAAAACTGGCTGTGCATTCCAATGGTCATTGGCGCCCTGTTTCCATTGTAATTCAGCAAGAGAGTGTGCTTTAGCACCTCCAAAGATTGGCTTCTGTTAAACAGCCATCCTGCGGGAGGCTTTGCCCACATATTATAATCCAGACCCGTTACCAAACCGTTGTTTGCAGACATAATGGAATCCATGTGACCCCTTACAGTATGGGGTGCTTTAAAAGAGTAACAAGGCAATTGCCAAAGGCCTGGATGTGATGTTATATTGGTATTGTGATTGAGAGTCCACCAGCTATTTACTATCCCTGATGCCCCGTTATCCATAGTGAAAGGCCAGATATACTCACCCGGACCAGTTCGAGATTCAGTAATTGAACAATCATATAAAAACCCCATAGAGTTGATTACCGTAAACACTGTATCACTCCAAGCCAAATAAGGTGTTCTAAAACCAACCACATCATCAGCACTCAAACCAATATGTTTGACCAAATCATTGTTCAGCTCTTTAACAACCAGCGAAACAGAATCCAAACCAATCCTTACTTGCCCCTCACCTACCATTCCGCGAACCATGTATGCATGGTTTGATGTATGATTGCCCAACTCATGCCCCAGTTTAAGAGCTTTGATATGGGCATTTACGAGATCTACAGATGAAGAGTCGGACCAATTGACAGAGGCTCGTGAGTTTGAATAAAATGACATCCGTAAAGAGCTCCCGTCCTTATGCTTTCTCGAAGCCAAATAATCCAGAATCCAGTTAAGACCTTCGGCAGAAGTATTGTCGTCAGAACCTAACACAATAAACTGGGGTACCTGACTGTTTGGAAAGTTGCCAGGATTTACAACTGATTCCGGGTGATTGTGTCTGTTTTGAGCAACTAACATAATTGAAAAAACAGATATCAGCACAAGAAAGGAAATTCGTTTATACATTGGCTTCTTATTTTAGTTGATAATAGAACAAAGAATTGAAGTGATAGGGTTTATTAGTTTAGAGTTTAGAGTTGAGGGTTAGGGTTTAGGGTTGAGGGCATCATGTGCAGTTTCCATCATTAAAAAGAATGCTTGCCCTTCGGTGGAATGCGTTGGAACGGAATAGGATGGTGGCCCGGGAACACCATTGACAAAGCCAAAATCATCAATCTGGGTGTTTACTGCTTCGCGCATTCGCAGTGCGGTATTCAAATAACTATTGCTCAGCCATCCCTGTTTAACACCTTTAAAAATGGTGTACGCCACGCGCATCGCCAAACTGGATTCTACACAAGTTGAGTCATCGTCCAAAGTATCGTGAAACAAGTAATCGACTCTCATAACTTTAAAACACCCTTCCAGATGCTCTTTTACGCAATTCACAAGTATTGATTTTTCATTCGCCATAGTCTCAGGCAGATATTCGATTAATTTTGCCATCCCGTGTAATGCATGACCATTGGCCAAACCCCATAATCTGCTACTTGTGATAGATTGAAGCTCCTCATTCCATCTATACGCAAAAAGAGATTTTTCTTTTATCCATAAGCGATTGCGAATGCCTATAATTTGTTTCAGTGCATCGTGCGCGTGACCAGCAAAAGCAAAAAATGGCGGAGCCATATACATTGAGTCTGCCCATAGTTCCGGTCCATGATGCGAATGATAAATCAATCCATCTTTTGATTGCGGTGCATGGTTAATTAAATAGTTAAGCATCTTGTCAGTAGCATTCACCATCTCCTTATTATTCAGCAAAGCAGCCGTTCGCAAAACCGCTTCGCCTGAAGCAGCAGAGTCGGTAATACCATTCGCAACCCCCAATACGGCCAGTCGCCCATCCGAATCCTGCCTCACCACAGCCTCTTTAGCCAGTAACACCATCATCGACACATCGCCAATCTCAACAAATGCCTGCGCGGCAATGCCGTGTTCCCAGTTTTGTTTTTGCATTGAGAGCATGGCAAGCATTACTTTTCGCCTGATGGGGGTGTAAAACGCATCTATACAAGCGCTATCACCAGCTTTGATTTTGGCGGCATTAACAAATGATGGCAGCAGGAAGAGTCCACCAAACCATCCAGATTTAACTATAAAATCCCGTCTAATCATAACAACAATAAATTTAATCAGTTACTTTAAAATTGAATGAAGCATCCGGTTTCATTTACGGAAACCAGATGCTTTTCCCCGATTAATCAGATGTGTTAACCAGCTTTTTTCGGGATTTTTAGTTTTCCAGAGGTTTAAATACCCAAACCCATCCCGGGCTCCATACAACGCCAGGCATAAATAGCACCAAACGGTCGGCCGTAAACTCTTTAATATGGTACTCTTTGCTACCTGTTGAGCTAACTCCGCCACCCTCGACACCTAAGATATTTGCAGGCCCCATAATTCTTAACGTCGAAAAATCGGCATTAAATACCCAAGTACTGCCTGTAACGGGATCAGCGTCGGGCGATGCGTAGTAGGTGAAATTAGGTTTACCTTCCAAATCAAAGACAATCCTTCCATTACCATCGGTAGGATCGCCCGGCGCCCACCAAAAGGCATTCCAGTCGGCATCAGTCATATACCAATATCTGTCAGCAACTGACTTATCAAACACCCAAGTCTTGCTTCCTTCACCAACGAGATAGCCATACTGCGCAGGAACATCCTTATCCAAAACAGCTATGTCCACGTCGATGGTTTTGGTGATGTACTCAACAAGATTCAGATCACCATCTGGGATATATCCGGAAGAAACAACATAAGTAAACGTTTGAGTTCCAGTGATAGGATACAATACTTCAACCTCATTGCTAAACCCTTTACCAATTGTATAATCCCAATATCCTGTCACTCCGGGTGTATTGAGCTTAAGTGTAAACAAGTTGCTTCCAGGCGACGCGTGAACCACACTCAACTCAATCTTATCCGCTTCAAAGGAGTTGCTAAGAAGCTCTCTCTCTTCAATTGGGTCGCAGGAGGTGGATATAACTATAATTGCTGCTATAGCCCAGTTAATTAATTTCAATGATTTCATTTTTCAGTAGTTTAGAATTTGACATAGAAATACTACCAGCCCGGATTTGGCTCATAAACACCATTTGACAAACGAATTTCCGACTCCGGGATTGGAACCAGTCCCTTGATTTCGGGTCTGTAACTCACCGAGTGCGTGGCTTGCACACCCACATTGGTAACAGGTGCTACACGTGAATAATAGTTATTGGCATTGTTCTCCACATCGCCCCACCTAACAAGATCGAACCAGCGAATACCTTCAAAGGCAAACTCGTACATTCTTTCTTTCTTTAAAGCATCGAGTGAATACGCAACAGGCTCAAGTCCGGCTCTGGCGCGAACGGCATTCAAGCCCGAAGCAGTTTCGGTGAGTTCTGAATGCATCAGCAGCACATCCGCATAACGCAGGTAATAGAAATCCTGCGCTGCCCATAACATATAGCTATCACTATTTGAACCAGGTCCATACATATAAAAGAACATACCTTTTACCCCGTCAGGCCCGTTGTGCTGCAACTGAATGTACTTTTTATTTACTAAACCAGTTTGAAGCACACCATTGTTAGCTACCGGATCATAATTTCCAACACCTTCATCGGAAGCAGAAAAATCAAGTACAGAACCTTTTTTGCGTGGATCATTATTTGGCCACTCCCCATAGAAAACAGGGTTAACAGAACCCCATCCCCAACCCTGACCATAAGGTATCAGCCCCTGACCACGAACAGAAAAAAACAATACAGCCCAGTTTCTGTATTTGGTATCGGTTCCCCACTCACCAAAAGAGTATCTTTTGGCAAACATAACCTCTGAGTTACCAGTGCCGATAACAGAGTTGGGTCCATCCTGTCCAACCCACTCCAATCCTTCGCTTGCTGCCCACGGCAACACAGATGCTCCAGCGCTTTTATTCACATGTGCGTACGGCCATAAGTTTCTGAAATCAGATACCAACGCATATCCACTGGAATTGATGACATCTTCAAGGTGCTGGATAACATCGGCTTTGGAAATCACAGTTCCATCAGGCAAAGGAAGTTCACTTGAGGTAACTTTAGAGATGTTTGACATGTATCCGGTATAGTGCAAAAATGTTCGAGCCAAATAAGCTTTTGCAACCCAACGGTTTGCATGACCATAATCGTTTGAAGCGATTGATCCTGCAGTAATTTCGGGCATGAGGGTAGCCGCCTTTAAAAAATCCTCGGCAATTTGACCAAATGTTTCAGTTAATGACGACCTTGGAACATCGCGTGGAGCTTCAGTTGAATTGATTAATGGCATACCACCGAAAAATCTTGCAGCACGAAACATCAAAAATCCCCTCATAAAATAGGCTTCACCCAGAGCATTATTGCGAAAACTCTCTGCCTGTGAAGGGGCAGAAAAATAATCTGCAAACGAAACATTTTCAAGGGCTTCAATTATGCTATTGGCACGATAAACGCCATTATAAGTTTCCTGCCACAGCGGACGAAAAGTATCTTCTGACGGGTCGATGAAATTGGCAAGGTTGGCCGCAAAAAGGTCATCGGCACCACCTCCTGAGAACATCAGATCCCCAAGCAAGCTGGCGGCAATATGCTCATCTGCCAATCCGGTATTTGTGTACACATAAAGTGCATTGTAAACACCTGCCATGGCCTCAGAAATATCAGTAGGCGTGCGGTAAAAATTGCCGGTGCTTTTGTTAAAAAGGTTCGTTGTATCAAGATGATCATCGCAACTGATAAAAAGCAAGCCTATGCAAACAGTTGCCAGATATATTATTTTTTTCATTTTATTGTAATTTAATGGTTTACATGCGCCAATCATTGTAATTTAACTGTGTTCTCTTAATGATTTGGCCATCAGAAAAATCCCAAGTTGGAACCTTGTTCAATCAAGACTTAAAAAGTGACTGTTAGCCCACCCATTACAGTACGAGGTAGAGGATACAGTCCCAAATCGATGCCAGAAGCCCATGAATCAGGCGCATACCCGACTTCAGGATCCATTCCATCGTATTTTGTGAAAGTGTACAAGTTGTTAACCGAGAGATAAATTGCAGCTGATTGTATCCAGTTGACTTTGCCAAGCAACTTATCAAAACGGTAGCCAAAAGTCAGGTTAGTAACTCTTAAATAATCGGCATCGTGCATATAAACATCAGAGATGTATGTACTATTTGCATTGGCAACGGCACTAAGTCTTGGAAGTCTGTTTGATGTGCCCTCCCCGTGCCAGCGATTGAGTACCGATGAGGGATAGTTCTCCATGGGTGATCCGGCGAAATCTCTGTACGACTGCATCACCTGCATACCAGACTTACCCACAAGCGTTGTATTTACATAAAACCCCTTGAATTCAGCATTTAGTTGAAGCCCCATCTCAAAATCGGGATGCGGACTGCCAAGTTTCACCTTGTCATTGTCATCAATAATACCATCGTTGTTCTGATCCACAAATCTTAAATCTCCGGGTCTTCGCGGCACGTCAGCTTCAGAGCCTATAACAATTGGCGATCCATTTGCCGTGACGTAATTATCCACATCCTGCTGATTTTGCAGCACACCATTGGTTTTGAATCCGTAGAAATAGCCTATTGGCTGACCTACCGATACGCGCGACACATAAGCAGTTCCCTGCGACAACGCATTTGGTTCGCCAATGATAATACCTTCAGCATTATCCAGACGGGTAACTTTATTCACGTTTTTGGCGCCACTTATTGAAAACCCATACTTTAAGTCGCCAATGTTATCATTCCATGATATGGCTAACTCAAAGCCTTTATTCTGCACATCGCCACCATTTATATAGGGAGCACCTGCACCACTGGTACCAAGAATAGGTGCCTTTACAAGCCAATCTTTTGTTGTTTTCTTATACCAATCGAGGTTTAATCCCATTCGGGAGTTGAACATTCTGGCATCTAATCCAAAATTTAACTGTTCCGAAGTTTCCCACTTCACATTAGAATTTGGTATATTTTCAGGGATTGCTGTTCCCGATGACACAAGCTTATCAGACCCAAAATAGTAACCTTTGGACAGGTAGCTAATGTTTGAGGCATAGATAAAATTGGGGATTGACTGGTTACCATTCTGTCCCCAGCTGGCACGTATCTTACCAAACGTTAACCAATCGATTCCGGACAAGAACTCCTCTTCGGTAAAATTCCATCCGGTTGACACAGATGGAAAATAACCCCATCGGTTTTCTTTTGTGAAATTTGAAGAACCATCGGCACGAAAAGTCACATCGAGCATGTACTTTTCAGAGTAGTTGTATGACAATCGACTCATATAAGACATTAAACCACCACCCTGAGCAGCCCAATCTCTTCCGGAAGCACTGATATCACCAACACTTTCAACCACCTGCACATTATCCAGATAAGCATACTGCGGTAAACCAAATGCAGTTTTTGCCTTTGAGGCACTTACATTTGTACTCAAAACGTTTTTAAGCATCTCAGTACCTGCCAACACATTAAATTTATGATTCTCGATTCTCCAATCGTAAGTTAACGTAATTGTCCAGGTATAATTCACGCCCTGATACATTGATTGTGTAACCCCATCGTTTGGCCGGCGCGACAAATCGCCGAGTTCATACACCGGATTATATGAGCGGTTATGGCCAAACCATGAATTAACGCCAAACGAAGAGCGATATCTTAAATCCTTCACCGGTTCAAGAACAGCATAAGCATTTCCATTAATGGAGTTTCCTTTTCCCCAGTTATAGTTGCTGTTAAAATACATTCGCGCAACCGGATTATGTTGATTTCTGGAGATGCCTTCGAGTGTCGGACCATATCCATTTGTAAGTCTATTAATTTCGTGCCGGTCGTAATGCAATGGCATAAACGGGTTGGCTACAATGGCATTGTGAAGGTCGTTCCAATATATATCGCCAGTTGCAACGGTTCTGTTTTGCGTGTTAGTATAGGTAAAATTCTCTCCTATGGTAAGCACGTTGTGCCTCTCGTTTTTAAAGAGAATCATTTCAGTATTCAAACGGGCAGTTATACGTCGATATCCAGCATTGGTGATATCACCACCGATGATGCCATCCTGATCAAAATAAGAAAACCCCAGT
This sequence comes from Alkaliflexus imshenetskii DSM 15055, assembly GCF_000517065.1. Lineage (GTDB taxonomy): Bacteria > Bacteroidota > Bacteroidia > Bacteroidales > Marinilabiliaceae > Alkaliflexus > Alkaliflexus imshenetskii. Next base: position 4,034,664 of record NZ_KI912105.1, read on the forward strand.
GCATAGGTTACATCCTCGCTTGCTCCAGTAATATTTACCGAATGACTCTGCATAGGCGCATTTGATTTTGTCATCTCTTTTACCCAATCGGTTCCGGTCCAGCCATTTTGCAGTTTATCCCAAACATGCTGGCCATACTCTGTGCCAATATTCCCAGGAAACGTGCTATTTAAATAAGCATTTCCATTAACAATCATATGCTCCCAATCGAAAGGCGTTGCACCATCGTTGATACGGGCTTCATTAAAAATATACATATACTCCTGAGCGTTAAGCACCGAAGGCTTTTTATAGAGATTTTGAACGCCATAGTATGCATCATAGGTAACTCTTGGTTTAGCACCGGCTCGTCCTTTTCGGGTAGTTACCAATATTACGCCATTTGCGGCCCGTGAGCCATAAATGGCCGCTGAAGCAGCATCTTTGAGCACATCAATTGATTCAATATCTGAAGAGCTTAAGTGATTAATGTTTGAAACCGCTACACCATCAACAATGTATAGAGGTGCAGCATCGCCAATGGTTCCCATTCCACGGATGGTAACTTTAGTTCCAGCACCGGGCGCTCCATGATTTCGGGTGACTTGCACACCGGGCGCAACACCCTGCAAGGCCTCCATTGCAGTGGAAGTATTTAGCTCTGCAATCTGCTCACCTCTAATGTTTACATTTGCACCTGTTACAAGAGCTCTGCGCTGTACCCCGTAGCCAATGACTACTACCTCGTCTAAATCTGACAAAAAATCGCGCATAACGATATTAAGTTGAGAAGCAGTACCAACCAAGACCTCCTGTGTCTCCATTCCAACGAATGAAAACACCAAAACAGAGTGGCCACCATTCACATCAATTGAGTAGCGACCGTCAAAATCAGTAACGACTCCATTTGTCGTACCCTTTTCCATAACGGTTAGTCCGGGCACAGGCTCATTTTTGGTATCCGTTACGATACCACTGACGCGTTGCTGAGCATACGTTGTAAGGCCAAACAAAAGGCTGAGAATCAACAACAGGTTTTTTCTTTTCATAGCATTGCTGTTAGTTAAAATTGTTTGAATCGGTTTGAGAAGACTCATCGTTGAATGAATATTCCATTTAAATCATTGTCATTCAGATGTAAACCCTAGGGTTATTCCAACTTATCCTCGTTAGGAATACTGGTATTGCGCAAACTTCTGTACAAAACTGTTAATTTTTACAATCAAATGCAAGCGATTGCACAATTTATTTTATACATTTGCATTTCCAACATCAGAATCAAACAATTTTAATCGTTCATTAAACCTATTAAGAGGCATCATTTAAACAGCTTTAGAGAAGATTTCAAAAAAATAAACAGTCATAAGTACGCTTTATCTGTGGTTTAAGCAAAACTTATTTAATTGTGAAGCCACATAAATCACACAGCTTATGCAAAACAAAACCAGTGCAATTGCTTGCATTCTTTCAGACAAAATAGAAAATATTACATATTACAACCAGGAATAATGGATAAAATCTGAATGTTGATAAGGAAACTAAGCGCTTGTATTGTTAAAATTCTTTAACAAAAAAACTGGAGTTTTTAAGTCAGTCATTAAAATTGAAAATTGTATAACTTTAATAACAGCGAGGTATGAAAACGAAGATCTATGTTTTAATCATGTTTACATTGATTCTATTTTATCAATGCGTAGAACACAAAACAAATAACATGAATGGCATTTTACTGGTAAACCATATTGGTTATGACACGCATGGTGCAAAAAGACTAATATTTCAAACCAATGAAACAACAAAGCCTGACATATTCAAACTCATCAATCGAAATGGAGATGTTGTTTATTCAGGCGTATTCTCAGAAGGTGGTGTAACAGCCAATTGGTACACCGGGTCGGCCTTTGCCGGCGACTTTTCTGAATTCAACACACCGGGTGACTACAAAGCACAGGTAAAGTACTTGGGGAACACCATCGAGAGTGAGTATTTTTCCATCAACAAAAACATTCTGCCATCTTCTACTTTAGACCTATTGGTTTCAGGGATTAATTCGCAGAGAAATGCAGGCGTATATGAGGAGACAGATAAACAAATGAGCTTTTTTGGAGACAGAACAGACATCGTTGATGTGAGTGGCGGATGGTACGATGCTTCGGGTGACAGAAGCAAGTATTTAAGTCATCTCAGCTATGCCAACTTCATGAATCCCCAACAAGCTCCCATGATTGTTTGGAACTTTCTGGAAGCTGCCCAACAACTTGAAAGAGCTAATTTTAACACATCGGGTAGTGCACGGGCAAAAATGGTAAAGGAAGCGATTCATGGCGCTGACTGGCTTGTAAGAATGCAAGATGCGAGCGGATATTTCTATATTAATGTATTCGACAACTGGTCGTGGGATCCTTTAAAAAGAGAGATTTCTGCCTACATTGGTCAGGAAGGCTACAAAAACGACAATTACCAGGCAGGTTACCGCGAAGGCGGAGCTATGGCCATTGCAGCACTGGCAAGGGCGGCAGCTAATGAATTAAACGGGGAGTTTTCTGCTGAGACTTATCTTTTGGCAGCTAAGAAGGGTTTTCACCACCTCGAAAAAAGCAATTTGCAATACATTGCCAACGGTAAAGAGAATATCATAGATGATTATTGCGCACTTTTGGCAGCAACAGAGCTTTACTATGCCACTTCAGATGAGATTTATTTAAATGCTGCACGCAAACGAATGAACCAGTTGACAAACAGAATTACCGATGATAATAACGTAAAAGGGTATTGGCGAGCGGATGATGACAATATGCGTCCATATTTTCATGCAGCTGAAGCAGGATTGCCAATAATATCTCTGGTAAGGTATCTTGAAATTGAAAAAGACATTCTCAACCGGGACAAAGCAATACAGGCAATTTCAGATGCGGTAAACTTTGAGCTCAGTGTTACCGGGGAGGTTAACAACCCTTTTGGATACGCTCGGCAATATGTGAAAGCCACGAATGAAGCAGAGAAACGTACCGCATTTTTTATCCCTCAAAACAACGAAACAGGCTATTGGTGGCAAGGCGAAAATGCCAGATTGGCCTCATTGGCAGCTGCTCTTTACATGGCACAGCCATACATCAATCAATCAAAAAGAAGTGATGCATCACTCTATGCCTCAAATCAGATAAACTGGATTTTGGGACTAAACCCTTATGATATGTGTATGGTCGATGGCATTGGCCGGAACAATCCGAAGTACACCGAAGGCGATGGCGAATTAAATGTAAAAGGCTGCGTATGTAATGGCATAACAGCTGGTATTGGTGACGAAACAAACATCGCCTTCAGACCCGAACCTTACGGAAACGACCCTTCGCATAAATGGAGATGGGCTGAACAATGGTTACAACATGGCTCATGGCTGATGCTGGCAATTGCCTCATCATTGTGATGGGAAATCAGTACCATGAACTACATCTGTCAAACAACAGGAATTGCATCAATAGTAACAGTTCGTATTATATGAGATTTAACACCTAACAATATTTTCATGAAAAAGCAGAACACTCTAATAATCATCACAATACTTGTCTGGTCAAGTTTCGCAACCATTTCACCAATTAACGGACAAACCAGTAGCTCCAAACTTATATCATTGTGGAACCACGAAACCCATCTTGACATCTCAAGTCTGGTGTCTGAATTGGGATTTAATCTGGTTTGGACACATGACGCGGCATACAACGGACAGCAGTGGGAGGACACGCACATGTACAAATGTCTGCAAGTCCCAGGAGTTGATTATGTTCTTGCTAAAATTGAACGTGCAGCCTGGGGATGGACGCAGGAAGAATCGGTAAGACATGCTAAATGGATTGCCCAGCTATCATTGGAACATAGTGGCATTTTTGGGCTTTACCTAAACGATTTTTACGATGAAATAGAAGATGGAATCAGAACAGAAGAGCAATGGAGGGAGATTATTGAGGCGGCAAAAAGCGTAAACCCAAAACTGAAATTAATTGCACCCCATTATCCGCATCGCAATCAAGGAAGACATGCCTTTGACTTTCCAATTGACGGGATTATTCTAAACATCTGGGGCAACACCCCGGAAATCATGGCAAATGCAGAAGAACATCTTGCGGCAGGATTGGCGCATCACCCAAATCGTTTTGTGATAGCAGGATTATATCTTAAGTCGGGGATGGATGGTGGCAGATGGCTAACTGAAGATGAGTTCAAAAGCGTGCTGAAACACTATGTGACAATGCTCAATAATAATAAAATAGCTGGCGTGCGTATATTTAGTGCAGGCCAGCTTTATGAGCGCCCCGAATATATACACTGGGCAAAAGAGGTGTTTAAGGATATTGATAAGAAATAAAATCTCCCAGAAGTTCTTTAAAATGTATAATAAATGAGCGTTGAAGATTTTTAGACTATTAGATATTTAGACAGATAGACAAGATTATGCAGATTACGAGATCAATCTAATCATTTATTCAACTACCCAATCTGGTAAAAATCTAATAATCATCACATCAATAACGTGTTATTGAAACAAAACACAATTTACTACTTAAACATTTTAGAAAAACTGCGCGGCTGAAATAATCAACCGCGCAGTCTTTTTTTGCGAATTAAAACGGGCCAATGTGCATTAATTCACAACCCTCTCAATGTCCTTGAAATATTTGTATGTTCCAACTCTTAGTTCCGAAACAGCTTCTTCGTCGCACACAATTATGCCTTTGGGGTGCATTTGAAGAACTGTAATTGGCCACATGTGGCTCACAGCGCCTTCCACGGCTTGTTGCAGGGCTCTGGCTTTTCTGTGACCATTCACCATAATAACGACCTCACTGGCCTGCATAATGGTAGCAACCCCAACAGTAATAGCCTTTTTCGGTACCAAACCCGGTTTATCATCAAAAAAACGGGCATTGGCATTGACTGTAGGCTGAGTTAACGTTTTCACACGCGTAACCGACTGAAATGAGGAGCCTGGTTCATTAAAGGCAATGTGCCCATCCTCTCCTACTCCTCCTAAAAACAAGTCGATGCCACCATATTTAGCAATCTGCTCTTCATATCTTAAGCACTCCTCTGAGACATCTTCAGCCAATCCGTTAGGTATGTTTATATTCTCTGGTCGGATGTCAATTGAACTAAAAAAATTATCGTGCATAAAAGTATGATAACTTTGTGGGTGCGAGGAGTGCAAACCAATATACTCGTCCATATTAAAGGTCACTACATTATTAAATGAGACTTTTCCTTCTCTGTACAAGCAAATAAGCTCCTTATAAATACCCAGAGGAGACGATCCGGTGGGCAGACCCAAAACAAAGGGTTTTTCTTTTGTGTGAACATTAATCCGATGTGCAACATATTGTGCAATCCAACTTGCTGCCTGAGCATAAGTATCCTGAATAATCAATCGCATAAGCATACATTTTTTTAGGTTGGGGAATTAAACTCCCCAAACACAATTAGTAATAAAGTGTGATGTTATGCGCGTACCAGTAAAAGAAGTCAGAAAACTTACCTGCCTGTGATGAAGTTCGAGTGCAAATATAGCACATTTTCTTCAACTATAGTCACGCTTTGCGGCATCAATAAAACACTCATGTGAAATATTGATAACCAACTCAATTTTCAACACAAAACCAAGAAACAAACAACTGTATAATTGGCAAATCAGAGAAACTCATATCTGACAAATGCTTCAACGGCCTCGTATTCAGCCATTCCAAGTTCATCATAGAGTTTAGCCGTTCCCCTATTACGCTCTTCTGCTCGTTGCCAAAACTCCCGGTTATCACCGCCCATAAACATGGCTCCATCTTTCTGTGATTGATGCTTAAAAATGGCGTTGCGCTTGCGCATCAACTCATCGGGACTAATTGGAACTGCCATTTCTACCTGATGAATATCCCACTCGTGCCATGCACCGCGGTAAAGCCATACCCAGCACTCCTGCATCCACGCTTCATTTTTAAGCAAGTCGATGGCAGCAAAAATTGCATCAAGACAAACACGGTGCGTGCCATGTGGATCGGACAAATCGCCAGCTGCATATATCTGATGTGGTTTTACCTGACGAATTAAATCCGCAATAATCTTTATGTCTGCATCTCCAATTGGTTGTTTTTCAACTCCGCCGGTTTCATAAAACGGCATATTGAGAAAGTGCACATTATCTGATTTTACATTGGCATACCTACATGCAGCCTTGGCTTCTCCAACTCTAATCAATCCTTTAATTTGCCGTATCTCTTTTAGGTCTACTGCATCATGCCGCTTCTCCGAAAAAAAGGTGCGGATTTTTTTATCCATCGCATCAAAATCATCGGTAATATCAGAGGTCTCAACCCGTTCCTTGAAATCTCTTAAAAAGTCAAGATAACGAAGCACATCGGCATCGCTCACAGCAATGTTTCCCGACACCTGATATGCCACATGCACATCATGCCCTTGATCCACCAATCTAAGCATCGTTCCACCCATAGATATGACATCATCATCGGGATGCGGACTAAAAATAATAACGCGCTTTGGGAAAGGCTCTTTACGTTCGGGACGATTGGTATCATCGGCATTGGGCTTTCCGCCCGGCCAACCGGTGATGGTATGCTGCAAATCATTAAACACTTTGATATTAATACTGTATGATCCGCCTTTCTCCGTAATTAAATCACCCATTCCATTGTCGCTGTAATCTCTGTCCGTAAGCTTCAGAATGGGCTTATTCACCTTAATAGAGAGCCATAAAACAGCCTTTCTGATGAGCCTGTCGGTCCACACCACTGAGTCGAGTAACCAGGGCGTTTGAATACGTGTGAGATCCGCAGCTGCAGCCATGTCGATAACACACTGAACATCGGTGTGGTTCTGGAGAATCGAAGCCGGTACTTCATCCGAGATGTCACCCTCAATAGCTCTGGCCAGAATGGAAGCTTTTCCCTCGCCCCAGGCCAGCAACCTGATTTTGGATGCTTTCATAATTGTTTGAATACCAAGAGTGATAGCCTTTTGCGGTACATTATCCTTGCCAAAGAAGTGTGAGGCAGCCTCGGTGCGTGTCACATCGTCCAACGAAACAAGACGTGTGAGCGAGTTGGCCGACGAACCCGGCTCATTTAATCCTATATGCCCGGTAGTGCCAATTCCCAGCACCTGAATATCAATACCTCCCAACTCTTCAATTTTGCGCTCGATCCACTGACAATGACTGTATATTTGACTCTGCTCCAAGGTGCTATCCAAATAATATATATTTTCATCGCGTAAGTCGACATGCTGAATAAACCGTTCACGAATATTCCGGTTGAAGCTCTGCAAAGCATCGGGACGGATGGGATAATACTCCATCACGCCAAATACAACCACATTGCTAAAACTAAGTCCTTCATTGTGATGCATACGTATCAATTCCGAATACACATCTACCGGAGCTGAACCAACAGCAAGCCCTAGCACACAGATTTCACCTTTCTCTTGCTTCATCCGGATGGTATCAGATATTTCACGTGCCACGGCACAACTTCCCTCTGAGGATGAGTCGTAAATCCAGGTAGGAATACGCTCGTTGCGCGTAATTAAAGCCCTAAGATATGGATCGTTGTGATAGGCATCATTCTTAAACTTGCCAGGATTAGCAAGTTTTTCATCAAAGTTTCTAATCATAAGGCATATTTTTAAAGAATTGATACACTAAAATTAAAAATAAAAACAGAACTATCCTCAGAATATAGTGAATTTATTCGTTGCTATTTCGAATAAAGCTGTCATATGCAGACCCCAGGTACAATTTCAACTTCAACGTTATCAATAAACCATCTATCTGATAATGTTGATTTTAGAATGTTACGATGTGCACAAAACGAAGGTAATTTCTGCAATATCTGATTTGGGAGTCAATTTTCAGATAATTACTTCACAGAAAGCGGATCAATGGCTCGATAAATAACCTCGTGAATTCGGGTTCTTACTTTAAGTTCAGTGAGTTTACGATTAAAAGATTCGGGATGAATCCGGTTTGACAGAAAAACATAAACCAGATCATACTCAGGATCAACCCAAACAAGTGTTCCGGAAAAACCAGTATGACCAAAGGAACGAGGTGTGGCACGTCTGGTAACAGGACTATCTTTAGACGGGTCGGGCTCCGGTTTGTCAAACCCCAAAGCCCTGCGACTCATAGCATGTTGCTGGCGCGTAAAGAATGACACCGTTTCATGATTCAGATACCGCTGTCCACCATAAAGCCCATTATTCAGAAACATCTGCATTAATTTTGCCAAATCATTTGCATTACCAAACAAACCGGCATGGCCGGCGACTCCTCCCATCATGGCAGCAGTTTGATCGTGCACATATCCATGAATCAATTGTCGTCTGAAAGCCCGATCATCTTCGGTAGGCACAATTCGCTCTTTAGGCACTGTGCGCCAAGGATTAAACATCAATGAACCAGCTCCCAAACTGTTATAAAACTGATTGGCACATAAAACATCAAACGATTCATCGGTGAGACTTTCAGCAATTCGTTGCAGTAAGATAAAGTTCAAATCGCTATATCTATAGGTTTGCGATAACAATTTGGCATTGAGCATTGTCAGATGCATAGAGTCACGATAGGCAATATCCAGATAGATGTTTTGCGCTACCGGTACCGAGAAACGTAAATCAGGTATACTCCTGTAAAGATCGTCTCTATACGTCACCGAACGGTTCATAAAAAGGGTATTGTCAACACGTGTGGGATGAGATGCTGTGCGTCGGCGACTAAAGAGTGAGCCATTAAGTTTTTCCTGATCGATGGTTTCAAGATAAAAAGGAATAAAGGCTGGCAGGCCAGACTCATGCAGTAGCAATTGGCGCATGGTAATGGTGCGCTTGTCGGTTTGTCCGGCTTCGGGTACAAAACTGCTCATGAGGTCTGAAAGTCGCCATCGTCCCATGTCATATAACTTCATCATCACAGGCATTGTGGCAGCAACTTTTGTTACCGAGGCTAAATCGTAAATATCATCGAGCAAAACCGGCTGTGCGCGATCATACGTGTGATGGCCAAAAGCTTTATCATAAATAACAACACCTTTTCGGGCCACCAGCACGCGTGCACCTGGAGTGGCTTTCATTTTGATGGCATCCTCCACAATCCTATCAATCAACTGAATGGTGTCCGGATCCACACCTACTTCCAACGGGATGCCATATTTCAAGCGGGTCGCCGCCAATTTGCGGGACAGCCTGGTCATCGAATCTGAGAACAAAGTGGTATTGGATAGAGCGCTAACCTCAATTCCATTAAAAGCAGCCTGTGCGAGCAACTCCCATGAAAAAGCGGTATTTGCAGGGGTAATTAGCAAAGCATCCAATAGCAATGGCAACTCGCGAAACGGCAATAAATCAGGGTCCCCTCCCCACACCATAACAATTTTGGCTTTTGGAAACCGTCCTTTTATTTCTTGCGCCTGTTCTGTAAAATCGGGTTGAAAATTTGTTGCTTCATCGGCAAGCCAAAAAATGAGATCATAATCCCACTGCGCCAAATCATTGTAATCGATTGAGAGATATTTGGAAGCAAACTGCTTAAAAGTTTCCGAATATCGAGCCTGGTGGTAAAAGCCAACCTTAACATCCAAATTAGTAAGCGGTAACGGCTTTGCTACTTCATGCTGAAACAGTTTAATACTGCTTTCGTAAGCATACCGCAAATCAAGTTCTTTTTGAGCATGGGCATAGCGGGGCACTTCCTGCCTTGCGCGTGAATATAGTTCATACTTAAACGCCAGAACAAACTTGCAACTCTTTTCCAGACTCTCGGCCATTAACCAGCGATCCTGAAACGCACCGACCAGACGCCGCAAATCATTCTCATAGTCATTTGAAATAAAAACGGAGCCAGCACCCAATAACTGTTCTACAGACACATCCCGAATGGCAAACTCACGTGTATCGGCAATGGAGATTACTTTTTTACCAAATTGCTGATTGAGAATCAACATCGGCTGCGGGAGACGCACTGGCATCAAGTTAATCATCTGGTTTGGCATTTGATAAACGTTCAGCCCCAATGGTTTGGTAGCATGAGTTGATGCAGCAGTATTATTCGAGGCCCAAAGAAGCGCAGCAGGGGGCTGCCGTTTGTTGTCAGGCAAAACGCCGTTTACCCAATCCGAGTAATTGCTAGAAGAGATAAACGCACCCATGTGCCTACTGACGAGCCACTGCGATAATATACCATATAATTTCACCTGATAGGCTTCATCCATCACCGTGAGCGTTTTTCCTTCAGGAAATGGTAGATATCCCATTCCGACATCAAAACTTTTTCGTACATCGGGCACAAACGCAGCATTTAAAGGCGACGATGGCAATACGGCTGCCGAAGCCAAAATTGATGGGTCCCCTGAAAAGAATCCCGGTTGTGGCAACTGTCTGGACTGACGTTTCAGAAAATTCACATCGTGCGCCTCAACCATCAAAATTTGTGCAACCCGCTGTTCAAGCGTCAATGTATGATAAACCGAGTCGGCCCAACGATAAGCATCATTGGAAAACAGATGCCTGTTAAGTGCGCTGGCGTCATAGCAAATGAGAAATAAAAAAGGAATGATAAAAAATCCAAAAGCCTTCATAACCGCAGTTTCCTGTCCATGTGATATCCAAAGGCAATAATCACAAAACAGAATGAAATGCGCAAGTAAAATAGAATAATTCTGTGTTTAAATAACAAATTAATATTTTCTGTTGATTTTGCTGCAACCTGCTATGCTTTGGGGTACCCGTCAACTGCTGAACCGAATAAAATATTTTCAACTCTTCAATCTTTTAACCGGCAGCACATCTTTTTTAAAATAAAAGTTATATTTTTGATGACAGCCAAAAGTCAATCAATAACATTGAATCTATTTGCAATGACTGACAACCTAAGTAACGCACTTAACCAAAATTGGGAAGATAAAAACATCCTCGTTGTTGAAGATGTTGACACAAATAAGATATTTTTTGATGCAGCTCTGCGCCGCACAAAAGCCAAAATATATTGGGCAAAAGATGGCCAGGAAGCAATAAATATGTTCAAAGAGAACCACATTGATTTGGTTTTAATGGACTTACAACTACCTGTGATGGATGGTTATACGGCCACGCGTGAAATCAAGAAGATTAATGCGGATGTGCCCATTATAGCACAAACCGCCCATGTTATGTCGGGAGAGCGCGAAAAATGTCTGGAGGCAGGTTGTAACGATTATCTTGCCAAACCAATACGTTTGCAGATTTTAATCGATACACTTTCGAAATATCTGAACGATTAGTTACGTTTATCGTTTTAAAGCAAAAAGCAGCCGGGATAATTAATATTCGCGGCTGCTTTGTTTTTTATTGAAATCTGACAAAGATTGTTTTAACATAGATTACATCATCTTTTTTGATACACTCTGACATAATCCACCAGCATAGATGCCGGAAAAATGGAATCATCAACACCATGAAGCCCTCCCCAATTGCCCCCAACCGCTACATTTAGCAGCAAATGGAAGCGTTTGTCGAATGGCCACTCTTCAGAGCCATTACCACTGTTGTTGAAAGTAAATACATGCTCATTGTCCAGAAAAAAGTCAATTCGATCCTCATGCCACTCAATGGCATAAACATGAAACTCACTTTCACTGGAAGGCAAATAGATTGATTCACCCACCTGCGTACCAATGGCATGATTAAAAGCACCGGTGTGGACGGTTACAAAAACCGAATCAGGGTTATAACCCACATGTTCCATGATGTCGATTTCGCCGCTATTGGGCCAACCGCCATACTCCCAATCGGTAGGCAGCATCCATACCGCAGGCCAGATACCCCTTCCACCGGGCACTTTTGCGCGCACTTCCACCCTTCCATAGAGCCAATCACCTTTACCTTTGGTGGTTAGCCGCACCGACGTGTAGTCAAATCCTTGAAATCTTTCCTTTAGTGCAATGATATGCAGGTAATTGCCGTCTGCAAACACATTCTGTTTGCGACCGGTAGTATAAAACTGTAATTCCCTATTACCCCAGCCAAATGCATTACCAACAGTGTCATAATTCCATTTTGCTGGGTCAGGCAATCCTTCGTAACTGAATTCGTCACTCCAAACAAGTCGCCATTCAGTGTCATTTCTTCCACATCCACTGCTCAATGACAAGATGATGACCATGACAAAACAGCACATTGTCTTTATTAATAGATACATAATGTCACGTATTAATAGTTCTCTTCGCTTCAAAAATCAACACCAAAAAATATCCATAGACATCAAATCCACCCCTGAAAAATGAGCTTCCCTGCCAACAGGCAAGTGAAAATACCTGACGACAGGGAAGCAGTTGTCTTTCAATACAAATCAATATTAATCAAACAGATATCTTAAGACTTAAATTACCTTGCAGACTTGATACCTTCCACGTGAGGACCGGCAAGTTCATCAAAGTAAAATGCATGAGAACCACTACCAACTCCGGGATTACACATGATTCTGATTATGTTATAGTAGTTGTTACTATATCTCGGATCGGTAGACACATCAGTAGCATGCAGAGCGGCGTGTAATCCTGGATCCCATGAAAGGTCAGCACTTGGAGCACCTGCAAAGTTATACTCTACAATTTCCCAGGTATCATCCTTTTTAATGGTATATTTTAACTCAACACCAGTTTGCCAGGCATTTCCGCCCATGTCAGTATTTTCAAGTTTCAGAAGAATTTCCTGACCGGCTTTTCCATAAACCATCATTTTGAAAGTTGATATATTCCGCAAATCGAATCTGTAACCAACCGGTAACTGAAGGTATGCGTTTGCCCATTCACTATTGTTTTTGGCATAATGCATTACTTTCATGGTGCGGTTAGGAAATACTCTGGAAGGATTATCAACAATATTCAATACGGCACCATCACCAGAACCCATTGGGGCTAGCACAACATCGCTAAAATTGTTATACATTATAATGTCATTAATAAGGAACTCCTCATAATCAGGATGATTATTAATTACATCAATCACAGTAGTATGCTCAAATTGTCCGATAGAAGTAACAATTGTTACCTTAACAGTATAAGGAGATTTTCTCATGTAGGTGTTAGAAAGTTTCGCATTTCTGTCAGTGGATTCTTTCACTACACCATTGCCAAAATCAACCATAAACTTATTAAAAGTAGCACCTGCGGGAACAACCAAATTGTCTAAACCAACCAGGTAAGTATTTGCACCTGTACCAGATTCGAGCGCTATATCAAAAGTAGCCACCGGAAGAACATATCCTTGAGGGATAAACTTGTAGTGCCATGCATTTCCGTCGCTACCCGTAGCAACAAGTTCCAGTTTATTTTCTTCGAGGGTTATCACGCGGTATCTGTTATTCACAGCACCCACATCAAAAATTGGGAAGATAGGACCTTCACTAGGCACCAGATACAGGTACCAGGTATCTCCTTCTTTATCCAAATTCCATTGTGCTGGTTTGGGTGAGAAGTCAACTTTGTAGTCTGAATCACGCTGCTCCGCATTGCTGAAAGCAGCATCTCCGGCACGGAAATCCTTCACATAACTCGATCCATTATTCACATAGTTGAATGTAAATCCGATAAGTTTGAAAGTCATCACGTCATCATAAAGCACATTTACAGCAGCTTTATTAAGCGGGCCAGCACCCCACCATTCCAGACCATTACCACCGGCAGGACCTACACCAAGGTGTCCCCATGCAAGACTGTCAAGCACCCACGATTTACCATTTGCAGCATCTGCACCTCCCGAAAGAAGTGTCATTTCAGGGCTGGCAAGGAAATCCCAATCGGTTTTATCAGTGGTAACATCTCCTTGAATAGTAGATGCACCACCTCTATTTGAAAGCGTCAAGGTAAAAGTGTATTCGCCTGGCAGAGGGAAACGATGCGTAACCCTGTTGCCTGATTTGCGACTGCCTGCAATCTCCCATGTGGCAATGCCTACAGCAGTAGATTTATTCTCGAAAATATACAGAAACTCGTCATTTTGATCAACAGAAACAGTATATGACATTTGGCTTTCAGCGGGCGCATTACCCATCGAAGGCTTATCGTCCTCCTGAGGCTCACACGCGGTGAACGAGAGGGCGAACAACAGCGCTAAACCTATTAATATTTTATTTTTCATAATCATAAAATTAAATCTGAATGTTTAACAAAGCTTACAAAGGATTTTGCACCAATTTAAACTCGCCTTCGGTACGATCTATTTCGGACTGAGGAATTGGCAAATACTTTTTATTGGCAGTCCATGTTCTCACAGATGAATATTCGGGTAAATTTTCAGTAAGCAGATCTGCATCACCCCAGCGAACCAAATCCCAGAAACGCATACCTTCACCCAAAAACTCGCGACGGCGCTCTAGTTTTATGTTTGCAGCATTCGCGGTAATTGAGCCAACACCTGCTCTTGAACGTATGGCATCCAATGCTGCTTGAGCACTCATACCACTTCCAGCAGGTACGCCGTGGATGGCAATTAGTTCAGCTATATTTAAATAAGCTTCGGCCAAACGGAATATGCGCAGATTGTTTTCATAGTTCAAATCAACATCACCGGGAGGCTCATTGTAGCCAATGCGTGCTGCATATTTTGCCATAAACAGTCCGGTATTTTGAAATCGGGCAACATAATCGCCATCTTCAAACTTATTGATGGATGCATCACGACGTACATCACCCTCTTCATAAATCTCATAAGCCGAAGTACGCACTGGTCCAAAACCCCAGCCACCTTTAAACACCTCATTGGGATCATTCAAATCGTTAGGCGAAATAAATGCAGGAAGGTTTGTTCCGAAACCAGCCCATCCGTTACCCCATGTTTTTCCGCCATACTCACCTGGCAAATGGTTTACTTCAAAAATTGACTCGTTGTTAAACTCACCTTCACGTGGCCAGATACTTGCAAAGTCAACCAAAGCATAACGTCCACTTGAAACAATTGAATTCATATCCTCCAACACTTCGGCATAACGGCTCTGATCTTTCTGATACATTACCACACGTGCTTTAAGCATCTTAGCAGCGGCCTGAGTTGCACGTCCGTCATTCCCAACAGTTGTGCGCATTGGCAGTGCATTGCTTTCAATAGCAGCATCAATGTCGGCCATAATGAAACCGTAGATTTGGTCTGCCGTGTATTGCGGTGCCATATATGGCGCTGGAATATCGTTGGTGAAATAAGGTATATTCCCCCAGAACTTCCATAACCAATGCGTGTAGTATGCTCTTAAAAACAGCGCTTCGGCTCTTAGTTCAGCAACTCGCGCTTCGGTAACACCTATTGCATTTTCACATGCTAGAAGCGCATTGTTGCAACGACTAATACCGCTATAGTAGATCTGCCAAAGACCGATAGGCAATTCTGTTGGTGTGGCATCAAGCAATGAAAGACGATATAACATTGCCTGGTCACCGGCATCACCACCTCCTTTAAATACATCATCAGAGCGGAGATCCGACATAAAAACCACACTGTTGTAGTTTTGAGCAGCATAGCTGTCAAAAAGAAGTATTTGATAGGCTGATGCCAGGTTAGCCATGATAGCGCCTTCGGTGGCATCACCACCTGCCTCTTGAGACTCAGTTGGGCTTATGGTAAGGAAATCTTCGCCACACGCAGTAAAGCCAAGAAGCAAAACGAATGACAATATTCTAATATATTTTTTCATAATGTTGTCCTTTTAAGAATTAAAAAGTAATGTTGGCACCCAGAGAAATGGTTCTGGCTTGCGGATAAATACCGCGGTCGATACCAATTGTGGTATAACCTCCTGAGGCAATTTCAGGATCAAAACCGTCATAGCTGGTAAATGTCAGCAAGTTTTCGGCTGCCACATACACTCTGAACTTTTGAATAGACACTGAACGGCTAATGGCGTTTGGCAGCGTGTATCCCAACTGGATATTTTTCAGGCGCAGGTATGAACCATCTTTAATATATAGGTCTGAAGACGCCCAGTTACCATTGGGGTTTGCGTTAGTCATTCGAGGTAAGCGATTGCTTGTTCCTTCGCCAGTCCAACGATCAAGTATCCATGCCGGACGATTCATGGCAGGAATATCACCACGCATCGAATAATCAAAAATATCATTGCCAATAGCTCCCTGGAAGAACATACTTAAGTCGAAATTCTTCCATTCAGCACCCAGATTTATACCATAAGTCCAATCGGGCATACCTTTACCAATTTTGGTACGGTCATCATCGTCAATTTTTCCATCGTTGTTGTAATCCACAAAACGAACGTCGCCGGGACGGGCATTTTTGCTATAAGTCGCATTGTAGGCATCGGCTTCGGCCTGATTCTGAAGAATTCCATCTGTTTTAAAGCCATAGAAGAATGGGAAAACTTCACCATTTTTACCCTTAACATAGGGGCCAAGACCTGTAGCTCCGGCATTTTCATAGATTGCTTCACCTGATTCATTACCAAGCTTAATCAATTTATTGGTAAGGTATGACGCATTACCATTGATGAAATAGGTGAATTCACCTGCACGACCTCTGTAACCCAATTCAAATTCCAAACCAGAGTTTTCCATATCTCCTGCGTTTGCAATTGGAGCACCTTTTCCAACGTACATCGGAATGGGTTGATCCATCAACATACCTGTTGTGGTTTTCTTGAAATAATCGAAGCCAAATGTCAGTGCACTTCTGAACAAACGAGCTTCAAAACCAAAGTTGATCTGCTCAGTTTCTTCCCATTTTACATCCGGATTGGATAGTTGTGAAGGACTGGCACCATATTGCATGGCCATGTAATCTCCAGAACCATAGTAGTAGTTTTGGCCACCACTCATCAAGCTGGTGTAGCGGAATTGACCAATGCGCTCGTTACCGTTGATACCCCAACTTGCACGTACTCTTAAATTATCAATAAACTCTGGGCGTGCATCCATGAATGATTCATTGGTAATATTCCAACCCAATGAGAAAGATGGGAATACGGCCCATTTGTTATTGGCACCAAAGTTAGAGGAACCATCACGACGCACAGTAGCCTGGAAGATATACTTCTCATCATAGTTATAATCCAAACGACCAAAGTAAGATGCAAGTGTTAAGGAAGAGAAACCTCCTGTACCGCCCGCAGTGCGCTCTAATGATCTGTCTGCAATAGCTGAATTGATGTTGGCTTTACGTGGGTCGTTTTCAAGCAGATCATAATCATCGCCATAAAGATTGCGATAAGTATATTCCATGGCCGACTGACCTGCAAGCAACGTGAAGTTATGCTTTTCACTAAATGATTTTTGATAAGTAAGGGTGTTTTCTGCCTGCCATCTAAATCCGCGGTGCATATTTGAATACACATGGCTTTGGGTGAAGTTTTTTCCCTGAGTAGCAAGAAAATGCTCAAAAGTATAGCCATCGGTACCCCAAAAAGCTAGATCCACACCGTAACTGCTACGGAACTTTAAGCCATCAACCACATCCAGTTCACCCCAAAAAGTAGAAACAAATTTATCTTCATTGCCTTGTCCGTGTTGGGGAGCATTCAACATTGCCACTGGGTTTGCAATTTCCTGAAAACCAGAAGGTGGTAATGAGAAAACTCTTCCATTTCTATCGGTTACGGCTGTTGGACGCGCTGCAAGCACAGCTGCAGGGTCTTCGGCATAAACAGGAATCAATGGATTAAACACAACCGCACTACCAAGAATAGAACCATACTCAGAGTTGGCATCAATTGATGAAGAGAGTACTCTTGAATAACCAGCATTTACACCAACTCTAACCTTATTAAGAAAGCTCCGATCATTGGCTTCGAAAATGGTGTAGTTGTTATTGCTACGAAGACTCCAACGCTCGTAGTTTGATTTTCCATAGTTTCCGCCTACAATACCTTCCTGATTGAAATAACCAAAAGAAAGGAAGTAGCTACCTTGGTCTGTTCCACCTTGAATGCTTACCTGATGATTTTGTATGGGCGCATCATAATTGAAGGTCTCATCCTGCCAGTCGGTTCCTTTACCGGCTGCTGCAATTTGATCATTTGTGTAACGAGGTGCATTACCATCGTTTCTCAAACCTTCGTTCATAATAATCATGTACTCAGTAGCATCAAGAACTGACTTCTTTTTCCATGGATTTTGCCATCCGTAAGAAAAATCGTAGTTTACTGTAGCTTTACCGCTAGCACCCGATTTGGTGGTCACAAGAATAACGCCGTTGGCAGCACGCGCTCCGTAAACTGCGGCAGAGGCGGCATCTTTCAAAATCTCAACAGATTGAATATCGGTAGGGTTCAGATACCGGATACCACCGTCTACTGCCATACCATCAACAATATAAAGAGGCTCACTGTTGTTAACCGTACCAATACCTCTAATCCTAACCTTTGAATCAGAACCAGGCTGACCAGAACTCTGAGTAATTTGAACTCCGGAAACTTTTCCTTTTAACACATCCTCAATACGTGATGGTTTAGAGTTACTCAAATCTTCAGCACTTACCCGGCTTATAGCAGCAGTTACAACGCTCCTTTTTTGTACGCCGTAACCTACCACAATCACCTCGTCCAAATCAGTAAAGGCATCTGTCAATTCTACATTGATAACTGTAGATGTTACCAAAACTTCGCGGGTAGTCATACCAATAAACGAATATAATAAGGTACTTCCCTGTTCGGTTACCAAACTATAATTACCATTAATGTCGGTAATTGTACCTCTGGCAGTTCCTTTCTGCATCACACTGACTCCCGGTATTGGGAGACCATCTGCTTTACCTGTCACACGCCCTGTAACGGTGACTTCCTGAGCGACCAGCATGGTGGTCAGCATCATCAGAAATAATAGTCCTAGCGTTTT
Source organism: Alkaliflexus imshenetskii DSM 15055 (assembly GCF_000517065.1). Classification (GTDB taxonomy): domain Bacteria; phylum Bacteroidota; class Bacteroidia; order Bacteroidales; family Marinilabiliaceae; genus Alkaliflexus; species Alkaliflexus imshenetskii. The sequence goes on from NZ_KI912105.1 coordinate 4,053,503, forward strand.
TTTCATAAATTAGAGATTTGATTTTAGTTGTTTGTGAATGTTCATGTTTATTACCATTCGACATGTAATGCTTTTCGAAATCATAATTGTTTAAAAAACTTAAATCACGAAGCAAATCTACAATCAACTGTTAATAAGAACTAATTAATAAGTTCACAAAAACATCACAACATCCCTCTAAACACATCACAAAAAACTCACCACAAAAAACGCATACTCTTAAATTACAACAACTTAATGATACACGTTTTTTATAACGGCAACTCATCTTGCACCTCTCACGAACCATTTTATCCCCATACCAATATTCATTATTTTTTAACACTCATCCTTTCTAAAACATTCTGCCATTTTTCATTTTGTGCATTATACCCTAACAACAAGATGACAACAGAGATGCAGATATCTTAAAGAAAAAAAGCCCACTGCAAATACTTGCAATGAGCTCTTCCATTCTTAATACAGCTATTAAGGTCTGTATACTTCTTTGTTTATATACTCATAATAAAATCTGAAAGATTATCTCCCCCATCCAAACCAAGCTTTTTACGCAGTTTATAACGATTGTTTTCAACCGCGCGAACACTTATATTCATAAGTGATGAAATCTCTTTAGATGGCATATCCATTCTCAAATAGGCGCATAATTTCTGTTCTTTGGATGTCAGATCCGGAAACATCTCCCTGAGTCGTTTCAGAAAGTCTTCGTGCACCTGCTCCAAATGAAGTTCAAACACCTCCCAATGTGATTCATTATCGATATCACGATCAATTTTCCTCACAATGTCATTTATCTTCTTCTCTACACCCGAATAGTCACGATATCGTAAAATCTTGAGAAGTTCCTCTTTAATTTTAACCAAAAACTCATTCTTTTGAATGATGTTCATGGTTGAGTTGGCCAACTCTTTCTCCTTAAAGAGCATTTCATTGCGCAATTTCTCGTTTCTGAGTCGAATCATCTCCTTTTCATTTTCGAGGGCTTCATTCCTGAGTTTCTCCTCAGTAATCCGGAATTTTTCTTCTTGTTTTTGCAGTTCAAGCGTCTTGCTTCGCTCAAGCAGCCACATCAACAGATACCAGGAGCCGATGAGTAGGATAAAAACAAACACACCATAAATAATATGCGCAGCAGCGGTTCGATACCAGGGTGGTAATACAGTGAACTTAAATCCAACGGGCTCTGTTTCTACGCCAAAAATATTACTGGCTTTAACCCAGAACACATAGTCGCCCTCCCGAATATTTGTAAACTGTCTTTGATTTGAAAGAGAAAAATCACTCCAATCTTCATCCAGTCCCTCCAGATAGGTTGCATACCTAACCAAATCAGTTTCAAAATGAGTAGCGGAATAATGTACTTCAAAAGCGTTGTTTTTAAACGGCCATTGCGGAACAAAAGATTGTTCGGGTTCCATGGTGGAAAGGAAGTAAGCCATTTGCTCTCCCTGGTGCTTGAATCCGCGTATGTGTGCACGGAAAGGCTTTAAAAAGTTTTTTGTCTCATTTACTGAGTAATGGGCAAACCCATCCTCCACCCCAATTAACACATTCTTCTCGTCAATCTCTTTTAAGAACTCAAATCCATTCACCAGTCTGCCCTGAATCGGCAGAAATGGTATTGTAACACGTGAGTAGCTGCCATCTTCTAACCGGCGCATTACGCCAACACTTGTTTGGGTAAAGTACCAGATATTCATATAGCGATCGCTTTGCATCTTAACAGGATATCCATCCTGAAAAAAATAGCTGTTTAACCCATGACGGTAGAAACTTTCAGAAGCATTGTCGTAACCAAAAATTCCCTCTGTAGAACTAAATACAACTTCCTGGTTCACTAAGGTTACAGTTAATTCGGCACCCTCTTTTAACCCTCTGGCTTCTTTGAAGCGATCTACTTTAGTGATTTCACCATAATTCTTGTCAAAGAAGATACGAAATACGCCCAGCGCACCATGCGTAACCCAAAGTGAGCCATTCGTATCCCACTCCATAAATCTGGCCGACTCTTTAAATCCTTCCAGCATCTTTCTATATACCCATCGGTTATTTACTTTCTCGAGCAGAAGTATGCCATTATATGAACCTACAAGTAATATATCATCTCGTCCCGGAGGATAACGAAATATCCAGGCTCCAACTATATTTGTTGGCGTTATCTGGCGAACGTCATCGCCATTGATTTGAAACACGCCGGAATTATGACCACAAAGGAGAATTCCATCCTTATCGGTAAATAATGACCAAACCTGTCCGCTGGTGCCAGTTATCCGTCTGAAGTTATTCTTATCCTTTATAGGCTTCTTAAACAACTCATAATCTATGCTATACAACGCCTGATTTGTACCCAGATAAATTCTATTGTTATGTAATTCAAATGTATAACCTGTTCCTATGTCGTAATAGCCTTGTATAAAACTGACGGTTGAATTATAGGCAATTCGCGCAATTCCATTATCCAGGCCAGCCCAGATATTTCCTTCTTTATCATACGAAATTCCAAGAACGGTATTGTTTTGCAATCCCCTCTCTTTATTCACCATCATATTAATTTGACCATTTTTATCGGTCACAACTACACCCGATTGAATGGTTCCAAAAGCCAATTCATTCTCACCATACTCTATTCCACAAAAAACATTTGCTGTACGTAGGAATTCGGCAGCCGGAACATTCCATTTGGTAAAAGTTCGGTAATCCCAAACATAGAGGCCGTGCGTAATGGTTGCGATGAGCACCTCCCTGCTGTTTAGCGGAAGAATGGCTCCAATGCTCTTACCAGCGAAATAGTCGCCACCAGGCACCTCAAAAAGGTTGTTTTGGCGAAGCTCCAATAAACCGGCAACTTCATCATACATTAAAAGCAACCCATTTGCAACAAAAGCACTGGAAATGCGGCTTCGTGCCTTAACCAAGGTTTTTTCGCGATTTGGATGATAAAGAACCAACCCCCTGTCGGCCTGAAAAACCATAATATCTCCATAAGGAATGACATTCCAGATATCCCCCAAACCAGAAAGCTCCTCCGTATCAGCCAGTGATTTGTATTCAAGGTCATTCTCACCATTATACTCAAAATATCCAAAATCATTATATGCACCTACATACACCTTATCTTTATAGGCTAATACTGCACGGACAATATTGTTATTGATTCGGGGGAGCAAACGCCATCTAGTGCCGTCAAATTCAAGAATTCCATCGTTGTTTGCAGAATAAATAAGGCCATTATCTGCCTGTGAAATGCTCCAATTCTGGGTGCCTGCATGATAATTTCTACGATTAAAGTACTGTATCTCGGGAATACCAAAAATTGGCACATCGGCCAACATCTGCACACTGGATGAAACCAATGCCAATAGTACAATCCAAAAACTGATGATGAGTCTTCTGTATTTATTCATACAATTTTAAATTCCGTAACAATTTAAACGCTATAACAAGAAATATCGGAACTAACACTTCTTGTTTTACAATATGGTAATTTCGGTTCTTCGGTTTTTAGCACGTCCTGCCTCAGTAGCATTATCTGCAACCGGTTGATTCATGCCAAAGCCTTGAAATTGCAGTCTATCCTTGCTTATACCGCTCAACACAAGATAATTTAAAACAGACTCTGCCCTGTTCTCCGAGAGCCTTTGATTATAAGCAGCCTGCCCAACATTATCTGTATGTCCGCCAATCAATATGCGTACACCTTTGTTGTCCTTCAAAAATTTCACAAGTCCGTCCAGTTCAATTTTTGACTGAGCCTGTAGTTCGAACGAATTGGTTTCGAAGAAGATATTCTCCAATGTCATTTTAACACCCTGGCGTATGGGTTGTAGTCCAATATCCAACTGGTATGGCTTATCCAATGAGTGATCTTTGTGAAGGTCGAAGTGTCCGGAATAAAACATGTATCCTGGGTGGTCTGCTTTAAACGCATAACGTCCTCCTAAGGGCAAACAAACGAGAAACTCTCCAGAGAACTTATTGCTCTGGGTGGTAACAACTACCCTGCCCGAAGCAAGATCTTTCAGTTCAAAATCAGCAGGTAAGGTTTCGCCGGTTTCGGCATCAAACACACGTCCCTTCACATATAGAACCGGAGCCGGTTGCAATGGTGCGGGAAGGTTAAAACTGTAGATATTCTTGCTCTTATTATCTGCCTCCCGGCCATCGCTCGAGAAGTAGGCTCTGTTTCCACGAGCGTTTATCACCAGCCCGATTTCATCTCCGGGTGTATTAATTGGATACCCTAGATTAACCGGAGTGCGCCACTCACCATTAAGGCTGCGGCGGCTAAAAAAGAGATCCATCCCACCCATACCGGGCCATCCTTCGGAGGCAAAATAGAGTGTGTTGTTATCGTGATGCAGAAATGGAGAGTTCTCATCTTTTGGCGTGTTAATATTTTGCCCAAGGTTTACCACATCGCCAAAAACAGGTGTTCCATCGCTCTTAAAACTTTGCAGCGTAGCCTGCCAAATATCTTTTCCGCCTCTACCTCCTGGACGGTTGCTTACAAAGAGGAGAGTTCGTCCATCGGATGAAAAGGAAGGTTGACTTTCCCAGTAAGGTGTATTTACCGGAGAGCCTAAATTAACCGCCTCGCTCCAGCCGCGATCGGTTTTATAGGAGAAGTAGATATCGCAACTCCCTCGACCATCCGGACGACCACAAGCAGTGAAGAACATCCAATTACCATCGGCCGAAAGTGTTTGCGCTCCCTCATTTCCAGATGTGTTTATCTCCCCGGGCAACGGATTACGCGGAAGCCACTGTCCATTCAAATCACGGTTCGATACGAAAAAATCCTCATGAAAATACAACGCAGATTTTGGAAGCTCTCGCTCAAGAAACAATTGCGGGTTACGAGGTACCAGAACTGTGAATACCATCGTTTGTTCATCAGCAGTTAGGCTAGGCCAATACTCATCATATATACTGTTGACGCCATCGCCTGCTGATACCAGTTGAATGTCGTATGCATTTCCAACAGCTTCAAGAGAAAAACGGGTGCGGTCGATCCAATCCTTAACCCTTGCAGCAGAGCGGTCGTCACTAAAACGCCATCGGTATCGCTCAAACCATTCAAGCGCATCACTATAATGGCCGGCATTAAATGCAGCTACACCAATATTCAGGATGGTAGCCGGAAAAAACATTGAATCAATGGCAACCGCCTTTTTTAATATCTCCATCTCCTTAAGGTATTCCTTTTGGGTATTGTAGATATCGCCAAGAACAAGGTATGCCTCAATAAATTTGGGATCCCTGTCGATGGCTTGATAAAGCGCTTCAGCCGCTTCATTGGCACGCCCCATGCCATAATGCTTGCGGGCATCTTCATACAATCGCACTGCCACTTTGTTTTTACTCGTTAAACGCTCCTGTGCCACGGATAGAACAGCAGAAAAGAGTAAAAACACCAATAGAATAATTCCTCTTTGCATGAAATAAAAATTTTAAAACCTGAAAACTGGCAAATGGCCTAAACAACGGAACTGATATTTTAAAGAGCAGAACCCAACACGTCTCTGGTTTTAGCCATCAATCCATCAATATCTCCATTGTATGAAGCCGTATCTATCATAGGATGTATGACAAGTCCTGCCCTACCAGGTACAATATTCATAAACCCCTCTCTCTTAATATTGTAACTCTCCTTTATGGTTACAGGTAATATGTCGAGTCCAAGCTCAAATGCCAATTTGAATGCGCCTTTCTTAAATGGACGCATCTCTTTGTTCCTACTTCGGGTGCCTTCCGGAAATATAAGTACAGAATTGCCGTTTACCAGCTTCTTTTTCGCCTCCGATAGTGACTGCATAGCGGCTCTGGGCGACGACCGGTCGATAAATATATGTCCAACCTTTTCACTCGCAAACCCAATAAATGGCAGTTTGCGCAACTCCTTTTTCATTATCCATCTGAAATCTATTGGAAAATATCCATAGAGTAAAAAAATATCAAAACCTGTTTGGTGATTTGAAACAATAATGTACGATTTATTTTTTTTAATATTCTCATTTCCTGTAACAAAAACACGTATTGGCGTAATCCAGCAAGTTACTCGTGCCCAGCATTTACCCATAAAGCTGCCGGATGCAGGGGAAACAACAAGTGAAAACAAGGCTGCTAAAGTTGCAAAAAAAATGGAATTTACAAGCATTAACGGTATAAATATCAACCATTTGTATGGTTGATACAACCAATATAAGAAGGGAGATAAGGGCTTATTCAGCATATAATTCCAGGTTTAATTAGAGTATAAGCACTCTTTGGTCTCAAAAATAGCAATTATAGCTATTGTCGCTCCATATTAAGCAACGATTTGTGTATAAAAGTAATTGTTCAGTAGTAATATAAAAAAGGGACATGCGTTTGTGTGCATATCCCCCTCTCTATAAAATATACGGCAAAGAACTTTTAGAACTTGAAATTCAGAGCAAGACCCAATAGTTGCTTGGTCTGAACACGAGCGCCCCGCACAATTCGATTGTTATCCTGATCATATTCGATATGTTTCATATCATGATCATATAGCAGATTCACTGCAAATACCGCTGATAGGTAGCTGTTGAATTTAAAATTCAGACGACCTTCCCAGTCCACATCAATATGCTCCGGATTTTCAGTTAAATTAGAGAAAAGATCCAATCGGGTAAAGAAGTCAACATTTTTCACAAGATTACTTTTTCTGTAAACCGACTTTATGGATGCACCAAATTCACCTCTGGATTTATCGCCTGGATCTACGCCATAAGCACCTTCGTTTGAAAGGGCATCGTCCAAAACCAAGGTCAGCTTTCCGGTAACGGGTGAAATATACATCGAGAACTCATCGTTAGGTTTGTAATCCATCCCCAATGAAAACAACACATAGGCAGGAGCGAAAAACTCAGAGATGGTTTTTGTATTTTCCGGTGGATCTTGATATCCGGTAGTAAGTTGGGTGCGTAAATCAAGTAAGCCTGAATAAAACCAAGCTCCCCCGGCGGAATACCCATATTTGGATGTAACAAGAATACGGTCTTCCGTTTTAATTGCATTCTCTGAGCCTTGTCGCGTGAGACCATACCCCGTAAGCAGAGAATTGTCCCAGGCGCTCTTGTTCTTCTTATAGTTGGCAAATGCATTAAGGAGAAATGTCCCTGACATGCTGTTTTTTCCTCCGGCAGACCAGTTCTTGAGTGATACTTGTGAAAAGGTGAGCGACATATCTCCTCCCTTTTTCCAGTTTGAGGTAGTATCGGCCGGTTCCTCAGCAAACACCATAATGGATAAACAGAGTAGACTCAAGGTTAGAATTGCGGTTAACTTTTTCATAATAATTGTGTTGTTTTTTACTATTTCTGAATAATGTGCACGTCGCGTTGAGGAAAAGGAATAGATATACCACCTGCATCAAATGCTTTTTTAACTCTTTCGTTCACAGAGAAAAACACATCCCAGAAATCGGGAGAGTTAACCCATACCCTTGTAACAAGATCAACTGAACTATCGTTGAGTTTAATCAATCCAACAAATGGCGCAGGGTCAGGCAATATCCTAACGTCTGAATTCAGCACTTCCATAATTATTGCACGCGCCGTATCTATGTCATCCGAGTAACTAATACCAAAAGTCCATTCTACCCGTCGAACCGGCTCAGCCGAAAAATTGGTAAGTGCGCCAGTGCTTAAGCCGCCATTTGGTATAACTACAGTTTTTTTGTCTGGTGTATTTAGTATGGTATGAAAAATCTGTATCTCTTTAACAGTTCCCATATATCCTTGCGCATCAATGAAATCACCAACCTTAAAAGGCTTAAAAATCAACAACATTACCCCTCCTGCAAAATTCTGTAGCGTACCCGACAATGCCAGGCCAAAGGCCAAACCGGCAGCTCCCAACAACGCTATAAATGAGGTCATCTGAACACCTACCATTGACACAACGGTAATCAACAGCAACACTTTAAGCGTGATGGACACCAGGCTTAACAAAAATGTTTGTAAGGTGGGTTCAAAAGAACGTTTCGAAAATACGCGGCGTAGAACTTTTACCAATCGGCCAATAAGCCATAAACCAACAACCAGAGTAATCAACGACAATAAAAGCTGGGTGCCGTAGGTTATCACCAGTTCCCAAGCCAGATTTGGGTCGGGTAAATAAGATGTAATATCTTCCATTTTTTTTAGAATATTAAATGATTAATAATCATAAATATCCGGAAATCATTTATTAACCGCCAATTTCAAGATAAAAAAAAACGCCCTGAGATGGGGCGTTTTTAAATTCACAAAGACTTTATGAATATTTAATTCGTCTCTTCATCCACATACTTATATGTCAACTCCTTGGATTTGAAGGAGTCGTCCTTAGCACGGAACAACACTTTGATACTGGTCAGCTGCTCGTCTTGCAGTTCCTCAATCGAGAAACTTATTAAGCCACGAAACTGAGAGTACGACAGATCATTTTTCATGTTATGATGAAAATCCAGTGCTATAAAACCAGGTTTATCTTGCTTTTCAGAATCAAAAACCAGATCGAAATAGTGAGGTTTATTGTATCCCCAAAAAATGAACTCCACATTCAAATAATCTTTCGATATCCAGGCGTCAACAATTCTTACCGGATCATTTCCAATTGTGTCTCTGACAGTTTCGTTGGCATGAATCAGATTTTTGGTTAGTACATTTTGAATAGATTCTATTCTTACAGTATGATCATAAACCTGATCCTCTACGGTACTAACCAAGGCATACCTTACCAAAACCCGCTTACCAGCAGAGATTTCATAGTTCATGGGGTACTGAACCGGCCGAAGAATCTTCCCTCCGTCAGTTTCAATCATGAAGGTAGAGGCGCTATTACCTTTAACCACGCCCAGTTGGAGATAATAAACTTCTGCATCATTGTCGATTGAGCAAGAGGCAAGCAAAGCTGAAAAAAGAATCAGTAAGGAGAACAAATATCTTCTACACATAATATAAAAAGTTTAATGGTTTTTACTGATGACGCTACTAAAGTAAAATGGTTGCTTGCTATTTGCAAATTTTATTGACACTGCTTTATCACATCAAAACAAGCCACTTCTATATAAAAGCAATTTTAAACCCAATTTATTACTTATCGAATTCCAAATAGCACAATAAACATCAACACCCCCTATTTTTCACCATAACTATCATAAATAGCGCAGAATTTTAAATCATACCCCCCTTGTTTTCGATGCTTTGATTAAAAAATTTATCATTTTTAGATTTTTTCACATTGTTTTTTAGGGGGTAAATTAAAAAATAACATACATTTGCAGCATAACACCTATAAAACATAGGGGGTGTCACAAAAAACAACCTATTATTACAACCAACATACCTAATTATTAACTAAACACTACCGTACCATGAAAAAGCTTTTAATTCTTACAGTAGGGGTATTGTTCCTAACAGGAGCTAAAGCCCAAGAGCTAAACGTTGGATTGGATTTTTTCAACCGCTACGTTTTTAGAGGTGTTGATTTTGGAGCATCACCCAGCTTACAGCCAACCATTGAATTTAACGCCGGTAATTTCACCATTGGCGCTTGGGGAGCTTATTCCACCGGCAATGGCGCCTTCGGAGAGTTTGCAGAAGCAGACCTTTATGCTTCTTACAGTTTCGACTTCGGATTAAGCATTGGGGCTACTTCATACTATTACCCCGGCACATCCTGGTTTGAGTTAGACAAAGGTGTTTCTAGCCATGCAATTGAGCTAAACCTGGGTTATGAAGTATCAGGCTTCTCGTTTAGCGGCAATTACATAGTGAACGACTCCAGGGATGGTGCCGGGGCCGAAGGCGGAGATGTCTACTTTGAAGTAGGATACAGTACTGGACTATTAAGTCTCTTTCTTGGAGCGGGTGACGGATGGCATACCACCAATGGCAACTTCCAGGTGGTAAATATGGGAATAGGCACATCAAAAGACATAAAAATTACCGACAGTTTCTCAATCCCTATGAGCGGATCGGTAATTCTAAACCCAAACACAGAACAACTTCACCTTGTTGTGGGTGTCTCATTCTAATCCACAAACTAAACCATGCCCGATATTCACACCATTCAGCATCTGAATATCGGGCTCCCATTAACCTTTCAAAAACAAACACCATGAAAAAGATTGATGCTATTATCAGACTCACAAAATATGAAGATGTAAGAAAGGCTCTTGCCGACCAAGACATCACTTTCTTTTCATACTGGGATGTACGCGGCGTTGGCACTGCGCTGGAACCCCACCTTTATCGTGGCACAGTGTACGACACAAGCATCATTGAACGACGATTGCTTTCGATAATCGTTCGCGATGAGAATGTGGACAAAACTGTACAAGCCATTATTATGGCTGCCAGAACAGGAGATGTGGGCGATGGCCGCATTTTTATCACCGATGTGGAAAACACATACCGAATTCGTACCGGTGAAGCTGGCCCTGAGACCCTCTATATCAAAAAGTAAAGAGTAACCTAAACCTATTTAAAACAAAAAGTCATGGATACTATACATTTAGAAGCAATAAACGTCTCCATAGATACCGTATGGGTATTACTAGCAGCAGTTCTGGTATTTTTTATGCAAGCAGGTTTTGCAATGGTAGAAGCCGGTTTCACCAGAGCCAAAAACGTTGGAAACATCATCATGAAAAACTTCATGGATTTTTCAATTGGTTCTCTTGTTTTCTGGTTTGTTGGATTCAGCATCATGTTTGGACCTTCAATTGGTGGATTTATAGGAGGCATCAACTTCTTATTCACTGCTGAGTACGGCAACGATGTGCCAGATATGGCAATCCTCATCTTCCAAACGGTATTTGCTGCAACTGCAGCCACAATCGCCTCAGGAGCTATGGCTGAACGTACAAAATTCAGCACCTACCTTATTTTCTCACTGGTAATCACAATGGTTATTTATCCCATTTCAGGCCACTGGGTATGGGGCGACGGATGGTTGGGAGAACTTGGATTTATGGACTTCGCAGGCTCAACCGTTGTGCACTCTGTTGGTGGATGGGCAGCATTAACCGGAGCAGCAATTCTTGGCCCCCGTATTGGCAAATACAATGGAAAAACCAATGCAATACCTGGTCATAACATGGTAATTGGTGCGCTCGGGGTATTTATTCTCTGGCTAGGCTGGTTCGGATTTAACCCCGGTTCAACACTTGGCGCTTCAGGCGACAATGTTAAAGACATCGCACACATTTTTGTAACAACCAACTTGTCAGCAGCTGCAGGTGCCATTGTCACCATGTTTATAACCTGGAAGCGTTACGGAAAACCCGACCTCTCTCTGACACTCAACGGTGCACTTGGCGGTTTAGTTGCCATTACTGCCGGTTGTGATGTGGTTTCTCCTGGTGGTGCTGTTATTATTGGTATTCTTTCTGGCTTTGTTCTGGTATTTGGAATCGAGCTTATCGACAAAGTACTTAGAATTGACGACCCTGTAGGTGCAATTACAGTTCACGGACTAAACGGTGCTTTTGGAACCATTGCAGTGGGCTTGTTTGCTGTGGAAGAAGGTCTGTTTTATGGTGGCGGATGGTCGCAACTAGGAATACAAACCATTGGCGTATTAGCAGTTGCCGCATGGGCTCTTGGAACAACCTATATTCTCTTTACCATTCTCAAGAAAACCATTGGCCTCAGAGTATCTGAAAAAGAAGAACGTGAAGGTCTTGACATTCACGAACACGGTCAAAGTTCATACAACTACTAAGCATTTATTCGTTCTTTAACTTTTTACCTGGTTTTTAATTCAAAAAGGGATTGTCTCAACGGAGACAATCCTTTTTTGTTTTTATATGTTACCGCTACATTGTATCACATGTAACAAGAAATCAACTCCCCAAACACAACCTGGAATCACCAATTGATTCACCTGCACACTAACATCAACAAATCCATCACAACGCCCATTATTTCTAAGCCTTGAATTTAGATTCCAACAGATTAATAAAAACAGTTTACAAATACTCACAATAGGTAATAATACACACATAACCAACTGATAAACTACACAAAATTGATCATCGAAAAACTGTTTACGTAAGCTACAAATGTATTGACTTAAAATAGATACAGATGTGAAGTATGGATAAAGGTGCCTTTTAGTCCATCGCACCCAATGCACATCATAATACCTGACGTACACAACACACTACACTTTAGATACAGGCTGGCACATTATTGCCAATTTGAAATAAACATCAATTAACTACATATTGGGCACAATTAAACAGACACAAACCCGCATAACACATTAACTATCAAACAAATTCACACAAGAAGACACACGCATCGGACCCATAATGTCCTACAAAAAAAAGAAGGTTGTCCGAAATAGCAGACAACCTTCATCATATAATTTATATTATCTATTTAATCGAGCTCTATTGCGGTTACTTCCACATCAGCCACAAGGGTGATATACTGCCCTGTACCTATAGATGATGGAATTATCAGGCGACTTTTACCAAAATGACGCATGTAACGGATGCCTTGATCGAGACCGGCAAAAACAGCTGAAGTATTTCCGGCAATATAGGTTAACGGTGCCATGCTGGTAATATTTGATGACGAAAAGAAAAGCTTAGGTTTATCCTCATCATCTCTTCCAATCTCATAAAAAGTATATCTGATGCTTACCTGTTTTCCGGTACGCACTGAATCGCCAGTACCTTTAAGCATCTCAAAATAAATTAAGCCACTTTCGTTACGCTTATCAATGGTATCGGTTGCAAGGGCAGTCCACTCAGCCAGATTAATATCCAGAAACTCTTGTAACAACTCTTTTTCGAGTCGCTCGAGCTCACGGTAGTCGATGAAATTTCGATTGTCGTTACACCCCACAGTAACAAAAAACAGTGCCGCAGCAGATACAAACAACAATCTGGAAATGGTATTTTTAAGAGAAAGCATCATATATCAATTATGGGTTTAAACTATTTTATATCAAGAAGTTCAACATCAAACCTCAATACCGAATTCTTTGGTATTCTTCCGGTTTGTACGCTTCCATATCCCAAATCAGGCGGTATCAAAAACACTGCTTTACTTCCTATATTTAAATGACCGAAACCTTCGTGCCATCCAGCAATTACACTACCTGTTTCAAACTTAAATTTGAATATTCGGTTGCTGGCCGGCAATTGACTATCGTCGGGGCGTACTTTTGTGGAATCAAATATTACGCCATTCAGCAATGAGCCCATATAATATACGTGTAGGAGCTGGTCTCTTGTGGGTCTTTCGCCAGAACCTTCTTTTTGAATGATAACATACATACCACTTTCGGTAGGTGTAGCATCAGGGAAATGCTGGTGGGCATAATCATGAATATCAATATCCACGGTGGGTAATTCCGTTTCCTTATCTTTATCCTTTTTACAACCAACACTAAACAGAGAGAGGATTACTAATCCGACAACAAAAACTCTTATCATATTATATTTGTTAAATTATTGTTTGTTCTTCACATCAATCACTTTCACTTCGTATTTAATGATGGCCCGGTATGGAATTTTATCATCATCGCCAATGTGTCCATGAGCAAGATGCGGGGGCATGATAAAGGTTGCTTTGCTTCCTTTGCGTAGTAACAAAACGCCCTCCTCAAGACCGGACTCCACGCCGCCATGACCAACTAAAAACACTTTGTGCCCAAGTTCATCGGAGCTGTAGCAAAGTGTCCCATCGAGCAACCATACTTTGTAGTCGAGGGTTACAACCTTTCCGGAAGTAACCAGAGCACCCTCACCCTGCTCCTCGATCTTATACCATAAACCTGTCTCAGTGCGTTCCAAATCGAGCGCCTCTTCTTCAACATATCTGGCAATAAAACGTTGTTCATCGTCAACCATCTGCCGATTCATTTCTATGTACCTGTCAGATGAGATTCGTCGTCGCTCTGAACTACTGCTCTGTCTGGTTTGCGAGCCGGTACAACTGCAAATCGAACAGAAAAGTATCAGGCAACAACTTTTTGTAACAAAATTCATACCCAGCATATACGGTTATTAAAACAATTCAAAAAAACAGCTACTTCCAGCCAAAATATGACTCTACAGTTTGTTTAAATATTTCCACAGCTTTGGAAATATCTCCTTTATACTCACCTCCGGCCGCATTTCTGTGTCCACCACCTGAAAAATACTTCTCCGAATACTTATTCACAGATATATCACCTCGTGAGCGCAGTGATATTTTAACCAACCCTTTGTCTTTTTCGGTGATTAGAGCAGACACTTCAATGCCATCAATAGACAAGGGGTAATTCACCAATCCCTCGGTATCGCCGGGTTTATAACTAAATTTTGCCAACTCTTCGGCTGACAAAGCAATAAGTGATACTTTCCCGGATGTCAGAACATCCAACTCATTACATAAAGCGTGCCCAAGAAGACGCATCCTGCTAAGAGAATTGCTGTGAAACACCTCCCGATGCACCATTTCCTTGTCAATTCCAGCTTCGAGCAAATGAGCAATTATATGGTATAACTCCGGATTTGATGAGTTGTGGTTGAGCATCCCTGTATCGGTCATAATGCCGGCATAAAGACATTCTGATGCATGCTTATCAGGCACCAGACCCATGGCAACCATTACCTTGTAGGTAAGTTCACATGTAGATGAAACTGCGGTATCTGAAATAAGCACGTTGACCACATTCTCGTCGGGAAATGGATGATGGTCTATCATCACCCTGAATGCCTGACTATTGGTAAGTGCATCAACCATCTTCCCGGTGCGGGGCAGGGAATTAAAATCCAAAAAAAGAAGTATCTCAGCTTTGGCAATTTTCGCTTTGGCAACCTCACCACTTTTCGTGAAATCAATAATCGTTTCGCTTTGATTCATCCACCTTAAACTGCCTGGCACTTCGTTTGGCGATATCACATCAACAGCAAAACCTTTGGCTAACAACACATTGCACCAAGCCAATGCGGAGCCGATGGCATCGCCGTCAGGGTCTTTATGCGGAACAATTACGATGTGATTGTGATGGGTAAGCTTTTGACTAAATGTAAATATTTCGTTGCTGAATAATGTCATATCGGAATCTATCTATCGTACAAAGATAACTAAAATTAACACCTTTGCATTGTTCAATAAAAAAATTAGCTATATTGAGATGCTGTTTAAAAATGTTGCGTATTTATATTTTTTGATGGCGCAACTTAAAGTTTAATCATCAGCATATATGGATACGTGTGTTGCGAGCAAGCACCATTCTGAAAGATTTTGAGGGGATAAGGCGTTTGGAGAGATACTTGGGAAGTGACCAGTTCTATTTCCAGAAAGCGGACAGTAGTTGCTCAGTTTATGAGCCTTTTGCGTCGAGTTATTTTTCAACCTTTGTTTAATCATATCAAACCATTAAACCCTTGTTTATGTCAACAGGAAGAATCACACTCACAATGATTAAGCCATTTGCCGTGAAAGAGCATCACGTTGGCGAAATCCTTTCTTACATCGAAAAAGCCGGTTTCCATATCCGCGCCCTAAAAATGACACAGATGCCCATGGAAAAGGCCGAGAAGTTTTATGCCGAGCATCAGGGGAAACCATTTTTTAAGGAGTTAACCGAGTTCATGTCGTCAGGCCCGGTAGTAGCTGCCATTTTAGAAAAAGACAATGCCGTTTTGGATTTCAGAACACTTATTGGCTCCACAGATCCAAGTAAAGCAGCCGAAGGAACCATACGCCGGATGTTTGCCAAAGACATGACGCGTAATGCCATTCATGGTTCCGACAGCGATGAAAGTGCTTCACGGGAGTGCAGATTCTTCTTTAGTTCGATGGAAGAGTTCTCATATTAAAATAAGAGGCTGTTTAAATCTATATTAATCTGCATTCCGATTATTAGACTATTAGATGCTGAGCAAAGCGAATTCCCGCAATGCGGAATAAGATAGTTTGACTGACAGACAAGATAAAACAGAAAATGAGATAATTACAATCATCTTCCTCAACCACTCTATCTGTCTAGAATTTAACACGCTTCGCGTCTATATCACAGAATATAGATTAGATTTAAACAGTATCTAACTCATACCCCATATATCAAAATGCCGCTGACAGGAAAAATCTCTGGTTAGCGGCATTTTTATCTCAACACCAAATCGCGAACAATTTTGCTCCCTGCTGCCCGGTTTAAATCCTCAATGATTTTATCCTTGTGCATCATCAGTTCGCTTCGTATTATGCTTGAATTCAGATTGACGTAATAGACGCCGTGACTAAGGTAGACTTTAGTTGTTATACGGGCCACAGATGTACCAACTACTTCCTCCCACGCTTTTAGGGCACGGGATTCACCTATTCCCCTGTTTAGTGCAGGATCTCCGGTAATTTCGGCCAGTATGTCGCTCAGCCGGCGTGTAGATTGGCTTCTCTCGTTGTATTTCTTCATCTGTCTGTTCTAATTAAACCTGGCGGTGAAAATGATTTTAATATTAGGATGAGAAGGCGTATTTGTTTTTTGACTCGCAATAAATCAAGGCTTCATTAAGAAGCAGTGCGTCATGCAAAGATAGCCACCATAAGTCCAACATCAAAAAATAGAACAATCAATCATTCATCACATTTTGAGCATCCTTAACCACTTCACCCTCCTTCACATCAAAAAAAGCGTAATTTTTACCTGTATGCTTAACTATATCCAACAACCGCTGTTTTTGAGTGTCGGTTATAAAAATCTGCCTAAAAAGATCACTTCCAACCAATTCGACCAGCCGATTACCCCTGTTTTCATCAAGCTTGTCAAACAAATCATCTAAAAGTAAAACTGGGGGATAACCAAAATGCGAATTCAGGAACTCAAATTGTGCCAACTTCAACGCAATAAAGAAAGTCTTTTTCTGGCCCTGCGATCCATCCTTTTTAACAGCATAACTATTTAACAACAACTCCAGATCATCGCGGTGCACTCCCCTTGTTGTGTATCCCAGCACAATGTCTTTGGCCAGATTATGCTGAAGCATCAATTCAATATCCCCTTTTTGATGATGCGAGTGGTAATTGATTTTTACGACTTCGTTGCCCCCTGATATGTAGTTATGATACTTCTGAAAAACAGGCTCTAACTGCTCCACAAACATACGCCGACGATCAAAAATAGCTTGACCGGTCAATGCCAACTGGCTATTCCAGATATCAATCTGCGACTCTATTACTCCAGATTTTCCTCTGGCCGACTTTAGCAGCGTGTTTCGCTGGTTCAATATTCTATTGTAGCGAAGCAGCTGCTCCAAATAATTTTTATCAATTTGAGAAATTACCCCATCCACAAATTTGCGACGCTGGTCGCTCCCATCAACTATCAGACGCTCATCGCCCGGCGAAATCATAACCAACGGCAAAAGCCCAATGTGCTCCGAGAGGCGTGGATACTCTTTTTTATTGCGTTTAAACTGCTTTTTCTGACTACGTTTTAAACCGGCATAAATGTCCTCTGGCTGGCTGTCACGTTCATAACGTCCCTGTACTACAAAAAACTCCTCCTCATGACAAATAAGCTGACTATCAATAGAATTAAAGTAACTTTTGCAGAATGACAGATAATAAATGGCATCCAACAAGTTGGTTTTTCCTGCACCATTGTCGCCTACGAAGCAGTTAATTCCCTCGATAAACGACAGTTCGGCCTGACGGATATTCTTAAAGTTTAATAAATTCAGATGATTCAAATGCATTTGATGCCAGATTCGTTTATGCAAAAATAGCAATTTGCCCGAAGAGCTGAGTAGCTGTTCAAATTTAAACGCATAGATAAACATGATATGCCATTTGAGCAGCTATTTGCTGATATAATTCTGGTTAAAAATGATGGTCAAATACTAGTTCGTCAAGGTATCTGAGATGACATAACCAGTAAAATTGTATTGAAAATGGATTATTCGATAGGATAACAGGGATTTTTGCCGCCATTTGTTTTATATTAACCCTAAATTATTAAATTTGCGCATCAATAAAAAACCATTGAAGTATGTCTAAGAAAGAAAAAACAGCAGAAAATAATCTCGAAAATGTTGAGCATGCCCTTGGCAGAACCGAAAGGTTTATCGAAGACAATCAGAAAAACATTACCATAATAGTTCTGGCACTTATCATCCTTGTTGGTGGTTACTGGGCCTTCAAAAAACTTTATATGGAGCCGCAATTAACTGAAGCACAGCGTCAGGTTTTCTTTGCCCAAAACTATTTTAACAACGATGACTTCCAGACAGCTCTGGACGGTGATGGAATCAATCCCGGTTTTCTTGAAATAATTGATAATTATGGCAGAACTTCAGTGGGTAAATTATCCAGATATTACGTAGGCATCAGCTATTTGCATCTTGGCGAATATGACGAAGCCATTCAATACCTGAAGCGGTTTAGAACCAAAAACACGGAACTTGCTGTAGTTGCAAACGGTGCTATTGGCGATGCTTATCTGGAAAGTGGGAATAACGCTGAGGCACTCAAATGGTATGCAAAAGCTGCAGCTGTTGACAATGAAATTACTGCACCCTTTTATCTGCTAAAGAAAGGTGTTGTTCTTGAAGCACAGGGCGACAATACCAAGGCTCTTGAAGCATACATAACCATTCGCGACAAGTATAAAAACAGTGCAGAAGCACGCCAAATTGAGAAGTACATCATTCGTGCCTCAATGAAATAGAGCGTATAAAAAGTTATTGATTTTTTCAACAATATTCAGGAGATTGCCGTTACCGTGGCAATCTCTTTTATTCTTATAAAACATCAAAATGGCAACAAGTTTAAAGAACCTGTCATCGTATGATGCAAACAGCGTACCAGCAGCCAATAAAATGAAATTTGGCATTGTGGTATCAGAATGGAACAGCGCCATAACCGACGCATTGTATAAAGGAGCTCTGGAAACACTGATTAAGCATGGAGCCAAAGAAGAGAACATTGTAACCATTGGCGTTCCGGGCAGTTTTGAATTGACTGCAGGTGCACGTATGCTGGCCAAGAATACAGACGTAGATGCAGTGATTTGTCTGGGTTGCGTGATTCAAGGGGACACACCCCATTTCGACTACGTGTGCCAAGGCGTAACACAGGGAATTGCCCATTTAAATGTAAAATACAAGATACCATTCATCTATGGCGTATTAACAACTCTAAACCAGGAACAAGCCGAAGACAGAGCTGGTGGAAAGCACGGAAACAAAGGCGATGAGGCTGCAATTACAGCAATAAAAATGGTTGAATTAAATTGCAGATTAAAAAAATAATTGTATTTTTGCATCGTCAATGTGAGGGGGGATACCAAAGCGGCCAACTGGGGCAGACTGTAAATCTGTTGTCTTACGACTTCGGAGGTTCGAATCCTCCTCCCCCCACGTTTAACATAACAATTGCGGGAATAGCTCAGTTGATAGAGCATTAGCCTTCCAAGCTAAGGGTCGCGGGTTTGAGTCCCGTTTCCCGCTCAAAAGTAAGCCTTTCAGAAAAATCTGAAAGGCTTACTGCATTTATAGGGGTTAAGAAAACACTACTCGAATTCCTGAACGCACATTACGCGAACTGGCACCGACGGACCAGAGTATGCCAAACAAATCAGGACTTCTTCAAAATTGTGATTTGTCTCTTTTCGGACACCTACCTTATAGCGTTTCCCCTCCTTTGGAACAAACCCAGCCAAAGAGGCATCGAGTGCTACGGGCTGAAGATAATGCAAAAATGAAAAGTCATTGTATTCAACTGGCATAGTCTGATCCAAGGCAAACCACAAATTGTTATACAAGCCAGCACCACAAATCACCTTACTTGCTGTAACATATACCACACACTCATCACCTTCTTCAAAGTCAAAATCATACTCCGGCGATTCATAAACCATTTCCTCTTCGGAATAAAATCCGTTGTACACACCTACTGAAAGGTTCTCCACAGCATGTGACCCAATAAGTTCGGAGACGTTAAAGACCAACTCCTCGGTAATATAAGCCTCGCAATTGTCGCCATTTGCATTATGAATCAATATCATGCGTACTGAAGGGGGATTTCCGGCAATAATTTGCTCACCCCAAATTAGCTCAAATGCGTGTTTTCTGCATCCTCCGGGGTAACCAACTGTTATTTTTACAATATCGTTATCATAATGTACAGCCAACAAATCAAACGGATCGCCAATTGAGTTCATGCGTTGTACCATGGCACTGTTAAACATATCAAACCCAACTTTAAGCACCACATCGGAGGTCTCTGAATTAGCAGGAGATTTGTCGTTGTCTTTATTACATGCACTCAGCATCAACAAACACATTGAAAGCAGAACTATAGTCTTCATAATTAAATAAAATTGGATTAATAGAGGATTATTTGTTTATGTAAGACGTTCTAATTGCAAATGGTTGCGCCCATTAAATGATAATAATGTGCTGAGAACAAGAAAGCAGGCCTGTCAACGACTTGACAGGCCTGCTTAATAAATATCATGAATGAAAACAGAATTATCTACTCATACACCTTACACTCAACCTCTCCGCGTAAAACGTTCAGTCCATTCATGGCAAGTGCCTCCATCTCATCTTCGCCCGGATATATGGTTACTTTACCCAGATAATCAATGTAATCACGAATCATGCCAACTACCAATTTGTTGTGAGCCATGCCACCGGTTAAAATGATTCCATCTACCTTCCCTTTTAAGACCACGTGGGCGCCACCAATAGCTTTTGCAACCTGATAAGCCATTGCGTGAAGAATCAGTTTGGCATGTGCATTGCCTTCATTTGCCCATTGAGCAGCCACATGGGCTTGATTGGTTCCAAGATGAGCCACAAGTCCACCTTTGCCGGTAATCATCGCCCTTACCTCTTCATGGCTATAATTTCCGCTGAAACATAAATCCACCAGCTTGCCAGCAGGCACGGTTCCGGCACGCTCAGGTGAAAACGGCCCAAACCCATCGAGCGCATTGTTTACATCCACAATACGTCCCATAAAATGCGCACCAACAGATATACCTCCACCCAGATGAGCAACTATCAGGTTTATATCCTCATATCTACGTTCAATGGTTGCAGCATATTTTCGGGCAACGGCTTTTTGATTCAGAGCGTGAAACTTCGATTGGCGGGGCATAAGTGGATGCCCGGTAATACGTGCCACATCATCAAGCTCATCCACCACCACCGGATCGGCAATAAATGCTCTTGCGCCGGCTATCACACTTGCTATGTCATCGGCAATTAAGCCACCGAGATTACTGGCATGTTGACCCATTACGCCAATTGTAAGGTCGCGTTTCAGTGCATCATTCACCTCATACACACCGGATTCAATAGGCTTAACAAGCCCACCTCTGCCTACTACGGCATTGATTTCGTTGATGTCAATCTGAGCCGACTCCAACTCTTCAAGAATTACCTGTTTGCGAAAGCTATATTGTGAAGCGATGGAGTCAAACTCATCCATTTTTTCGATTGGATGCCGAAGCGTTTTTAGCAAAACAGATTTCTCATTTTCAAAGACAGCAATCTTGGTAGATGTAGAGCCAGGATTGATTACCAGAATTTTATACATTTTAATATATTTATGATTGATCGGATGACTTATCCCAAAACAGCCAGTAATATGCTATCAAATTTGCTCTCTTCCGAATCGGAGCGCGAAGTAAGTACAATGGGGGCAGATGCACCTAAAACCACTGATGCAACCTTTGCACGAGCAAACCATACCAAGCTCTTGTACAGCACATTGCCCACCTCAATGTCGGGCATTAAAAGAATATCGGTATCTCCTGCCACTTCGCTACGGATGCCTTTTAGCTGGGCACTTTCGTAACTGATGGCATTGTCAAATGCAAGCGGACCATCAATAATGCAGTTTTTAATCTGGTCGCGCTGATTCATTTTACTGAGTAGGGCGGCATCTAAAGTAGCTTGCATATTTTCATTTACCATTTCGATGGCACCCAAAATGGCCACTTTAGGTTTTTCAATGCCCAGTTTGTTCATGTATTCCACCGCATTGGTGACGATGGAAATTTTCTCCTTCAAATTTGGAGCAATATTCATAGCAACATCGGTAACGCCAATGAGCTTATGATATGTATCTACCTCGAACAAAGAAAAATGTGACAATAACCTACCTGTACGCAGTCCCCAATCTTTATTTAAAACTCCTTTAAGCAATGCCGGCGTGGATACTTTGCCTTTCATCAAGATATCTGCACGACCATCGTGCACCATACGAACCGCAATCTCGACACATTTTTCGGGGTTGGGTTCATCAATAAAAGTAGCCCCATAAAAATTGTACCCATGCTGCTTTGCCAGCGCAATGGTACTTTCCTGCAATCCAATGAGCACTGGGTCAATTATACCAGCCTGGTAGGCATCGTGAACAGCATCCAGCGAATTGGCATCCTGTGACACTGCTAAAGCCAGCCTTTTTCGCGGTTTACTCCTATCAATAAGCGCTTGAAGATCCGATAATTTATTAAACATTAGAGAGAGAATTAAACTTCGTTCTATGGTTTATGGTTTACACCACTTCCAAAAGGTTACCAAATGTATAACAGATTAATAATTTATTGAAAATATAAGTAAAAAAACATGATAAAAGGCCTATAAAGACAAAAATGGGAGATGAAAAAAATCATCTCCCATACATATCATAGATTGTTATATTACTTACGAACCAATGATTCAACAATCTCTTTGGTATCTTGAGCAATCACGAGCTCTTCGTTGGTAGGCACTACCATAATTCGTACTTTGGCGCCATCTTTGCTAATGTCCATCTCCTTACCTCTAACACCGGCATTTTTTGTTGTGTCGAGTTCAATGCCCATGTAGTCCAATTCCTCACAAACACCGGCACGCGTGAACTCACCATTCTCCCCGATACCGCCGGTAAATATAAGAATATCCACACCGCCCATAGCTGCCACATAACTACCAATATACTTTTTGATACGGTAGTTGTACATTTGCATGCCCAGTTCAGCCATTGGGTCGTTCACTTTCATGGCATCCTCAATCTCTCGCATATCCGACGAAACACCAGTAACTCCGAGCATACCACTGTGCTTATTAAACAAGACACTGGCAGACTGTGTACCTATCATCTCTTTATCCATAATGTAAGTAACAGCTCCCACATCCAGGTCGCCGCAACGTGTGCCCATCATTAAGCCCTCGAGTGGCGTAAATCCCATTGATGTATCAATTGATTGACCATTTTTAATGGCCGCAATAGATGCTCCATTACCCAAATGACATGAGATAATGCGCTGGGTTTTGTAATCAACATTGAGAATTTCGCAGGCTCTCTTTGAAACATAGCGATGACTTGTGCCATGAAATCCATAACGACGCACCCCATACTTTTTATAAAGCGAAAATGGAATGGCATACATATAGGCATGTTTGGGCATAGTTTGATGAAAAGCCGTATCGAACACTCCAACTTGGGGAACACTGGGAAGAAGAGATGATATTGCTTTAATACCCTTTAAGTTTGGCGGATTATGAAGTGGTGCTAAATCAATGCAATCAACCATTTTGCTGATTACTTCATCGGTAATAAATACGCTAGAGTTGAACGTTTCACCACCATGTACCACACGGTGCCCCACTGCATCAATCTCCTCCAAATCGGTGATACAGCCATGACGTTCGCTGGTCATAATTCCGAGGATATAATCGATTCCGGTTTCATGATCAAGGATCTCGCCCTCGAGCAGCACTTTTTCGCCATTGCTTTTTTCATGCTTTAAAAAAGAGCCCTTTAAGCCAATCTTCTCAACACCACCCTTGGCCATTACTTGCCAGACATCCTTATCCATGAGGAAGAGCTGGTATTTTATGGAAGAACTTCCACAGTTCAGAACTAATATCTTCATTGGTTATTTTTTTAACTTTTTGGTGCACCTATCCCTATCTGGAAAATCTGGTTTAGAATGCTTAATTCGGTGCGTTTACACCAAGCAGCATATTTTCTCAGAAAGAAAACAGGATTTACTCTGCTATTTTTTTTCCATTTGCGTCGTATCGATAGAAACCTTCGCCGGTTTGAACGCCCAGGCGTTTAGCCCTTACCATTCGTTTAATAAGTGGAGATGGCTTGTACTTGGGATCTCCGAACTCTTCAAAAAGGTTATCCATCCATTTAACTACTTTATTTAACCCAATAATATCAGCAGTGTGAAACGGTCCAAAGCGCATTCCCAAACCAATAACCATTGTTTTGTCGATGTCTTTCATTGTGGCGATGCCTTCCATAAGGGTTTGACAGGCCTCGTTAAGCAGTGCAACATATAAACGCACACTGATAAGACCGGCCGACTCCTCCACAGGTATCACATCACGGTTGATTAACTTCACAAAAGTGCATACTTTGCTGTAAACCTCGTCGGTAGTATAAAGGCCTTTAACCACCTCAATAATACGAGCTTCGGAGGAGGTGACAAAGAAGTGCAGGCTTACGCAGCGATCGCGGTAAACCAATTCGGAAGCCAACTCAGAAATGACAATGGTCGTAGCGTTTGTAGCAATAATGGTGTCACGATCAACAACCGCTTCGATGCTTCTGAACACCTGTTTGCGTACATCAATGCTACGCTCGCCGGTTTTCTCGTCGGAACGAATAGCCTCAATCACAAAGTCACAATCGGCCAAATCTTTATAGTCGAGCGTACCTCTTATCCGGCCCATTATGGCTTTTTTCTCACTCAATGTTAACCCCCAGTTTTCAATGCGGTTATCGAGTTCACGGCTGATGCCCATCAGCGCTGATTCTATGCGCTCCAGGCTGAGTTCAACAAATACCACTTCGATACCATGCCACGAAGCTATACGGGCAATACTTTGCCCTTCCTTTCCACAACCAACGACCCCGATTTTTGAAAAGAGCGTTTTTACACGCTTACGTTTGTTTAGCGCATACTTTTCAATGGGTTCAACAACAATTTCTGCCATTATAATTGTATTAAAACTTGTAATATGTAATTTTTTAAAAAGTCGGTTTCAGGAACTACTCGAGCGTACCAGCAGCCTGATTGGCAGTTATGGCAATCAGATTTACAATATCGCTGACCGAACAGCCGCGGGACAAATCATTGATTGGTGCTGCCATACCTTGCAGCACCGGACCAATGGCTTCGGCATGAGCCAGTCGCTGCACCAGCTTATAGGCGATGTTACCCGATTGCAAATCGGGGAATACCAACACATTTGCTTTACCGGCAATCTCGCTGCCGGGCGCTTTCTTAGAGCCTATTGCAGGAACCAGTGCGGCATCTGCCTGCAGTTCGCCATCGATTTTAAGATCAGGCATCAATAGGCGCGCTTTTTCCGTAGCAGCCACCACTTTATCAACCATTTCGTGACTGGCACTTCCTTTAGTAGAAAAGCTTAACATGGCAATACGTGGCTCAATGCCAGCAATGGAACGCGCTGTCATGGCTGAAGCCACTGCGATATCGGCCAGCTGGTTGGCATCCGGATCCGGATGAACAGCACAATCGGCAAATATCAGGGTGCCATCTTCACCAAACTCTTTGTCTTTGAGCACCATTATAAAAGCACCAGAAACCACACTAATACCAGGTATGGTTTTTACAATCTGAAAGGCTGGACGAAGCACGTCACCTGTGGCATTTTCGGCACCAGCGACTTCTCCATCGGCATCTCCATTTTTTATCATGAGAACAGCCAGATACAGCGGATCCTTCACAAGTTGGGCTGCCTGGTCAAGCGTCAAACCTTTGCTTTTTCGCAAGTCAAACAACAGATCCCGGTATTGATCCATTTTTTCATGGTTTTGCGGATCAATGATGGTAGCTTTATGCAGGTTTTTTAAAAACAAACGGGCGGCCTCACTTTGAATCTCCTGAGGGTTACCTATCAGAATTATATCGGCAAATCCTTCTTCGAGCACGGCGTCTGCCGCTTTAAGTGTTCGCTCCTCAAGTCCTTCGGGTAACACAATCCGTTGTTTGGCGTTGAGCGCCTTCGCTTTAAGTTTTTCAATAAATTCCATAATAATATGCAGCTTTCAGAGTTCTATATTATTTTATTACTTATGTTTTCCGTTAAAACCGTGCAAACGTTTGTACAGATATAATCATTTTATTATTTCCGGTAGTTCACTACATTAATATATGAAAAATCCGGAATAATGACAATTAATAACAACTTAACTGTAACTGTTGCTAAAAATTCAAAAACTACTTGGATGATGCGATGGTTTAGACTAAAAAAATCTTTACAAAAATAGACAAAATAATGCTATCGACTTATAAAAAAAAGCTAAAATGGAACGAAACTCCTTAAAATTCAATGCAGAATAAAATCTTTAATTATCTCTAAAATCGTAAGTGTCTCTTTGAAATGATTATCACATTTTCATCTGAAACCTTCAGTCACGGATAATTAAAATACACTGAAAAGAACCATGAGAAAGCCTTTTATCAACCCAAAAGATAACTATTGGCGTTCAAGTGGCATTTGAAACTAATTTTAGACAGCTGAAACATTAAACTATTCGCGCTAAACTTATCCATCAGTCCGATAGTGGTGAAAAGAGCGTGCTCTGTAAGATCATTGTAAAAAACACAAACCGACCCTAAAGTCGGTTTTGAATATCTAGCTCCATTCAGCAAATACTCAGACGGCAAAGATGCAGTTTCTAGTGTATGTCTGAATCTGACTGCTCACGCATCCACAAAAGATTATCTTACAGGAGGTGTACCCCGCTTGGTTGAAATAACCACCGCCCCATTTTTAGCAGCATCGCCATATTTCTCGAGGGCTTTTTCACCTTTTAACACCCTAATTGAACGCACGTTATATGATGGCAGATGCACCCGGCTTTGCACTATTTTATTATCAATGACATATAGTGGTGGGTTTTTATGCAGATCAAACTTTTGCAAAGTAGAAACAAAATCACGCTCCTCAGGTGTTAACCTAAACTCAACAGGAACAGAAACACGTGCATGCACTGCCTGCCCTCCACGCATGGCTGGACGCCAGGTTGTCATTAGGTCAACTATTCTAAGGGCTTCAATGTCCAGTAATGGGTGAACACTATTTTCGATGCTGGCGTTCATAAGCATTCCCTCCTTTGTAACCACAAATGAAACCTGAACTACTCCTTCAACACCATTCATCCAGGCGTCATCAGGATATACCATGTTTTGACGGATAAAACGGTGCATGTCTGAAGGCTTCCCTCTGAATGCCGGGGGCCTGTCGACCACTGAATAGATGGAGTCAGACACTATCTGCGCACTAGCTTGTGGCGCGATAAAAAAACAGAGCACCACCAACATCACGAGATAAGATTTGTTAAAACCGTAAAAACGGTGTTTGAATTGGAAGATAGAATTTGGTATCATGGCTAAAGTATTTAGTTGGGAACACCCTATACAATAACAATAATTATACCAATAGCAACTATTACAAAAAGAAAAAGGCCTCCTGGTAGCCTGATACGCTGCCAGTGGCCTATATTATAATCATTGCAGTAACGATTAACCTTTCCTGTTCTTATCGCGCATGGCATCGATGCGCGACATTACTTCCCGAAGGCTATCAAGGTTTTTCTCCGGGTCGGAAAATAACTGCTCTTTATTTTTTCCACTATTCCGAGAGTTTCCCTTTTGAGTTTTCTCCTGGGAACGAATCTCAAAACTTGGATATATGCGTGGCTCGGCAAAGCCTTCGACTTTCTCATAATCACAAAAATCAAGATATCTCAATAACTCCTCGAAGAACTCTACTTTTTCATCCCGCACTTTTACTCTGTAATTTTTCATAATCTCTCGTTATTTGTGAAACGCTCCAATAAAAATTTATCAATTCACAATCATTAAATTTATAAACTTAATATCGAATATCACCTATATCCATTAAAATTAGAACATTTTTTTGATGTTCGCAATCCTTTGAAGGATAAACAATCAGAAAAAGAGGATTTAAATTTAATTTACATAATAAAAATGTATTATTAAAATCATTTTAAATGAGGAGTAACAGGTTATTAAACAATCGCGATGAGATAGAAATTCTATTATAAACAATTTATGATAAGCAATTTAAAGCAGAAAAAGGAGGATTTTCAAGATAAGCATCAAAATGTTAGTTGCGTGATGCGAAAGTATAGCAAGGAATATGACAAAAAACATCAGATTACCAATACATTAAGCAAATACCTACTCTGACGAAAAATAAGCAACAAACCACAATAAATAATGCAATTGCAAAGAGCTTAAACAATTTCAAATGAGTCGGCATCCATCCAGGCAGGGAAGTCGTTATGAAAAGCATTCAATTGCGTTTTTTCCAATTGAGCTGTGATTACACCTTCATCGCCATCCCCTAAAGTATTAATTAACCGCCCTTTAAAATCGATTATCATGGAGTCGCCGCTGTAGTTACCCAAATTATCTAGTCCTACGCGATTAACGCCAGCCACATAACATTGGTTTTCGATGGCGCGAGCTTTAAGCAGTGTGGTCCACACATCGGTTCTGGCAGCTGGCCAGTTTGCGACATACAACGCCAGATCATAATCGTTTCTGTTTCGGCTCCATACCGGGAAGCGCAAATCGTAACAGATAAAGAGTGCCATACGCCATCCTTTAAACTCAATCACAACCCGCTTATCACCCTGGCTATAAACTTTCTGTTCACCTGCCATGCGAAATAGATGTCGCTTGTTATAATGTTTGATTTCTCCATCGGGATAAATAGCCAACATTCGATTATAAAACAGTCCATTCTCTTTTACTGCCAGACTTCCTACCATCAGGCAGTTCATTTTATCAGCCATACGCTTCATCCATCCAACCACCTCATGTTGCATGGAAACAGAAATACTTTCTGGTTTCATGGAAAAACCGGTGGCAAACATTTCGGGAAGCACAACCACATCCGGATCCACGAGCCCATCCAACATCTGTTCCACCTTTCTAATGTTTGAGGTGGTGCCTTCCCAATTGATGTCAAACTGAACCAAAGAGATATTTAACGTGTCTGTCATTCTACAACTAAAATTTTTCAATAAGCTCACCCACAAACTGTTCCACAGAGGAGCGCACCTCCCCTACCGGCTGTGTAAAGTGATTTACCGATATACAAAAGCACAATTTACGATCATTAATGGTATGAATGTATCCAGCATAACCTAATACGCCCTCCATAAAACCACTCTTGGCAACAACACGTCCTTTCCAACGCTGATTTGGCCACATACGGGCCAATGTACCAGATTCTCCACCCACGGCAAGAGAGTTTTGAAAATGCGCTGCGTATTCGGAATTTAACATGTACATGAGCAGAGAATTGATGAATCTGGCAGAGACCAAATTCTTAGGCGACAGACCACTTCCATCATGAAAACGGACAGGCATATCAAATCCTTTATGTTTCCAATAATCAGTCATCTGCCACGAGGCCAAATCCCATAACGAATGGGGTGCACCAGCGTTAGCAACAAGGGACAGAAACAGATTATCGGCTAAAAGGTTTTGGCTGCGCTGATTCACTACCTTGACAATTTCTGATACTGGGGGGGATTCAATATTTAATAGTAACGTACTTCTTTGAGATATACTAAAATCGCTATCAGACCTTACAACGCAGGATTTCAACTCAGGAATTGACCGGACCAATTCGGCAGCAAACTGCACACCAGGATTTGGCAAAGCCCCTCTGATAACAAATGCGTTACGACCAGCCGGTATCGATCCCCTTACTTCCCACATATTTAGTCCCGGGTATCCAAAAATATAAGCACTGTCTTTACCATGACTGGCTGAATAAACAAAGCTCTTG
Organism: Alkaliflexus imshenetskii DSM 15055; assembly: GCF_000517065.1. Lineage (GTDB taxonomy): Bacteria > Bacteroidota > Bacteroidia > Bacteroidales > Marinilabiliaceae > Alkaliflexus > Alkaliflexus imshenetskii. Next base: position 4,083,327 of record NZ_KI912105.1, read on the forward strand.
AAATCGATTCCCTGCAATTTCGGCTCGCACTTTACAATTGCGCACAGTTCACCAGCCTGTTTCGGGGATGAGAGCGTAAGATTAAAGCTGTTATCGCGCCACGAAACAGCTGATGGCGGAGCACCATAATAATTTGCCATGTCCTCCCACAAACGACCGGCAGGATAACGCGGCTCATATAACGTTGATTCAAACACAATCACATCACCTGTTATGGATTTAATGCCATGCTTACGGATGGCAGACGAAATTTGCTCAACAACTAATTCAGGTTTTGTTTGCGTAAAGAAGGCGGAACCCAAGGAAGCATCCATTCCGCCCAACACAAGCAAATCTCCATTTAAAATTCCATTCTCTATACTTCCGGTAAAACGGATTTCGGTATTGTAGCGATGCTGAGCACCAAGAATTTCTAATGCAGTGGCTGTGGATACGAGTTTCAACATGCTTGCAGGAACAAAAAGGTCATCTGCACGCGACTCAAAAAGAACCTCACCAGTAGATGAATCGGTAACCAGAACAGACACCGAAGCCCCTGTAAAAGTGAGACGATCGATACTCTGGCTACTTATGTTGGCAGCAAATAATTGAAAGGACGATAGAAAGATGAACCAAAAGCGGGTGTTAATTAACACCGCCCAACTGCTCTTGTAACTTCTGTAATTCATATAGTCTGTTAATTAACTCCAGATTATACAAACGCGTCATGTGTTTGTCTGTAGCAGAAACCCGCAAAGGACTCATTTCTTCAAACAGTTTACTACTGATGTTTGACCAGGCAATGGCCTCATCAAAATCACCTCTCACCTCGAACGATAGAGCTAAATTGTGCGCAGAACGAGCCTTTTGAAGCTTATTGCCATTCTCATATACATAGTACCAAACTTTAGCAGCTTCGCCCCAATTATTTGCTTTGCGCAGATCATTGGCTCTTGCAAAGAGATGGTGGCCACCAATATAGAAATAGCGGCTTGCCGTTTCCCAGCGCGGCGATATCCTATCGGGATAATTACGCCCCATAAAGAAGGCAAGCGTTTCGATGGCATCTCTTATGGCAGGCACTTCACGTGGCTGTGACCCGTAGGTACCCATTGCATTGTCCCAAAATATGGAATCCCGCTGTAAATAGACATCAATCACATCACCATTTAAATCATATAGTTTCCAAAGCATTTCGCCGGAGGCATCAAGGGTAATGTAATAATAACTCCCCATGTCTTGTGCGTTGATTTTAGACTTATATCTCACATTCTCGAGCGCAATAACAGCCTGTGCATTGTTTTCCAGTGCCAATTCATTTATCGTTCGAACAGGAAGCGTTTTAAAAGGGACTCCAAGCGGAGGCTTATTCATTGGCGTATGATGTAGTTTTACTGAATCAAAAAACTCTCGTTTGTTCAAAACATCAGTCATGGCCTGTACAGCCAGCCAGCCAAAATCATCTACCTGTATTGTATCCACAACAACTGTTTCACGCGGTAAGACAATCATGTTTACACTATCGCCCCTGAACGGATAAGTGTAATCCACTACCACTACCGAAAGAATATTTGGTGATATAGACAATGATGCCGGACGCATTACATCGAGCGGCATTTTGGCCATTGAGGCACAAGAGATCAGAAGAAACGAAATCCCAATTGTCACTAGAAACTGAATACTCCTCATACAAATTGGATTCAAAAATTATTATCGTGAAATAATGCTCTTACGATACATTACTTAGAAACATCGCAATTTCACTAAATGGCGCTCGTAAGAATGGCCGTTACATCTTCAGGGTTTAACTTTTTCATTAGGCCAATAGAGCCAAAGAGGCAAGCCTTCTTACCCATTTCTGTCAAATGTAGATCGTCAATATCAGCCTCCTTAAGCGATACGGGCATGCCCAGCGATGAAAAAAACTGCTTAACCGCGGCAATACCCTTCCGGGCAGCAGACATGTCAACCTCATCCTTTACTCCCCACACATTTCGAGCCAATTGTGCAAATTTCCAGGCATTATTTTCATCTAAAACGTATTCCATCCATGCGGGATGCACTATTGCGAGGCCGGCACCATGTGTAATATCATAAATAGCACTTAACTCGTGTTCGATGCCATGTGTGGCCCAGTCACCAGGAATTTTTCCCGCAGCCAGCAGTCCATTAAGTGCCAGCGTGCTGGCCCACATAATATTGGCACGGGCTTCATAGTTGTTGGGTTGTTCAAGCAATATAGGCCCGTAGTGTATGCAAGTTTTGAGCAGTCCTTCTGCAAGCATGTCCTGCACATGGGTCCCTTTCTCTGGTGTAAAATAGAGCTCAAAAATATGGCTCATAATATCAGTAACCCCGGCAGCTGTATTCCATTTATCGACAGTAAAAGTGTAAGTAGGATCCAAAACAGAAAAAACAGGCCGCAACAATTGAGAACCCATGGCGCGCTTTTCAAGTGTCTCTTCATTTGAAATAACGGCATTGCCATTCATCTCCGAACCGGTAGCTGCCAATGTAAGAATGGTTCCAATAGGCAGCGGTTCCTGCACAGTAGCTTTCATCATCATAAAATCCCATGGGTCGCCCTGATAGGGCACTCCGGCAGCAATGGCTTTGCAGCAATCGAGCACACTCCCTCCTCCAACAGCCAGGATAAAATCAAGCTTGTGCTTTCGGCATAGCTCAACTCCTTCACGAACCGATGAGATGCGTGGATTAGGTTGTATGCCGCTAAGCTCCACGAAAAATATGTCGTTGGCATTTAAAAGTTCAACTACTTTATCATACAATCCAATTTTCTTGATTGAACCACCTCCGTAAGCCAATAAGATCCTCGAACCAGAAGCCAATATCTCTGGTGTCATCTCATTCACCTTGCCCTTTCCAAAGAGTATTCGGGTAGCCGTATCAAAATTAAAATTGCGCATATTACATATGTATTAGAATTCGACTTAAATGTACAAAAGATTTTTGAAACCTATCGACGCGGGAATATTGTAAAAACCATTGCGTGGAGGATATGTTTAATCGAAAACATGAGGGATAAAAATTTCGAGAGTGTAATAGAAAACGGTTGAGACGCAAAATTAGCGCAAAAAAAAATCCCCAAACCGTTTCGGCTGGGGATTTTTAAAACGTTTATGGTTTGGCTTACATATTCATACCACCACATACAGGAATAACCTGTCCGGTAACATAGGAAGAGAGATCTGAACCAAGGAATACACAGGTGTTGGCCACATCTTCGGGTGTTCCGCCGCGACGCATTGGAATTTGCGCTTCCCATGATTTTTTCACATCCTCAGGCAATACACCTGTCATTTCGGTGATGATGAAACCGGGAGCGATAGCGTTGCTTCGAATTCCGCGCGATCCGAGTTCTTTGGCGATGGATTTGGTAAAGCCAATCATGCCAGCCTTAGAAGCAGAATAGTTTGACTGACCAGCGTTGCCACTAACACCAACAACAGAACTCATATTGATGATAGAGCCTGAGCGCTGCTTGAGCATGGTGCCCTGAACAGCTTTGGTGAAGTTAAAACATGATTTGAGGTTCACGTTGATAACAGCATCCCACTGCTCCTCGGTCATACGCATCAACAAAGTATCTTTGGTAATACCGGCATTGTTCACAAGAATGTCGATACGGCCAAAATCTTTGGCAATCTCTTCTACTACCTTTTGCGTTTCATCAAAATTGGCAGCATTTGAAGCATACCCTTTGGCCTTAACGCCAAGAGCTTCAAGCTCCTTTTGAGTAGCAAGAGCCGCCTCATTAATGGCAAGATCGGTAAAGGCAATGTTACATCCTTCGGCAGCAAAGCGCAAAGCAATAGCTTTTCCGATACCACGGGCTGCGCCGGTTACAATAGCGGTTTTTCCTTCTAGTAATCTCATGAGTTTTAAATTTTGATTATATAAGGAAAGAAAAATAGACATTTGATTGATTTGAAAAACATCCTTTAAATGTCACATTTATTCTTCCATCACAAAATTGCAAATAACGATCACCGAATTCGACCATAAGTTCGATTTATTCGGTTGTACAAAAGAACGTTGATCAGTTATTCACGCGGGCAAAGGTAAAAAAAAACAGATAAATGTCAAGTAAAAGGTAATTGAACATGGTTGAGGGCGGGCTATGAGCACTCTAAAAACGAGATTGATACAAAATATTATGGTTAACTCTCCATTTTAGTGGATGAATTCTCAATATTAACACGGTTGCGCGGAAGATACTCCGGATAATTAACCCGCATGAATTCGAGCATGTCCTCACGCAATTTAACCCTGAGATCCCACGCAGAAGGTGAATCCTTTGCGCTGGCCAAAGCACGCAGTTGCATGGACTTTTCGGTAGCATCGGTTACTTGAAGAACGTTCACTTTTCCATCCCAGTAAGGATTGTTCTTAAGCGCTTGGGTCATAAACTCACGCATCTTATCAACCGGGAAACCATAATCCACATAGATAAAAACGGTGCCCAAAATCTCTGATGTTTGTCGCGTCCAGTTCTGAAATGGATTATCAATAAAGTAATTTACCGGAACAATTAACCGTCGCTTATCCCAAATGGCAACTACCACGTAAGTAAGAGTTATTTCCTCTATCCTGCCCCATTCGCCTTCCACAATCACCACATCATCCAGCCGGATGGGCTGCGTCATGGCCAGCTGAAAACCTGCCAACAACATCGATATGCTTTTTTGAGCTGCAAAACCAATGATAATACCTGCAATACCTGCCGAAGCGAGCAGACTCACACCAATTTGCCTGATTGACTCAAAACTCAACAAAATCATAGCCAGCGACACAAACAGAATGACGAAGATACCAATGCGCTCCAAAACTTTAATTTGCGTATGTATTTTGCGGGCCTTGAGGTTGTCTGAAGCCTCCACATCGAAATTGGAGATTACAATCATTTTTACCGCCTTCACAATGGCTATGCCCATCCATGCAGTCGCCAACAAAAACAACACGTAAAATAGCTGCTGCAAATCCAATCCCTCAACAGCATGACTCTCAACGTATGTTCTGATGATGTTAACTGCAACGAGCACAATTACCGCTTTAAACGGATACTGTATGATGGATGCGACCTTATAAAAAGCGGGATTTTTTTGTTTGCGAAAAATGCGCTTAATAAGCCTGAACAGCCAAATGGCCGCAATCATTCCTGCGATAAAAATCAGCGATGAAATAAGTATGGCAACAGCAAAATCATTATCCTTAAAAAACTGTATCATCATCTATACTTTTGAAGTTAACAATGACCTCCTCCGTCAAAAAAGGCAACTGTCGATTGCTAAATAGTGAGAGCCTGTTTAAATTAACATTAAATATACTTTGAAGATTATTAGATGTTAGACATTTAGACTGATGGACAAGATAAAACAGAAAGTAAGACAGAACTAATACTCATACTTAACTACTCTATCTGTCTAAAATCAAAAACTCGTCGTGGCTATAGCATCTCTTACAGTTTATATTTTAACAGTTACTGAGCCCCCTCTTACTATTTGAGATATTGATTGAGCAAGCCAAAAATCTCACTCGCTTTGCCTCTCAGGTGGATGTCGGTGATATCACGTGTAAAAAGCGATTCTTCCGGATTGATTTCGATAATAACAGCACCTGAACGTTTGGCCTCGGCCGGTATTAAAGCGGCAGGCATCACTTCACCTGTACTGCCAACCACAATGCATACATCTGATTTGCGGGCAGCACCCATACTTAACTGATAAGCCTTTTCGGGAATCTGTTCACCGAAAAAGATAAAATCAGGCTTCATCAATCCTCCACATTTGGGACAATAGAGTGGCAGAACGGATAAATCGGCCTCGGCCGCCATTTCATGAAAATCGCACTGCAAACATACAAGACGCTGAGAGTTACCATGAAACTCATATACTTCGCGAGAACCGGCCTCCTGATGCAGGTTGTCGATATTTTGTGTTACAAGCGCCCTAATGATACCATCCTGCTCAAGCTTGGCAAGCGCATAGTGAGCGGCATTGGGTTTTGCCTTCCCAAAAAAATCGTAAAATATCTCTTTGATAACCGGCCAACACGTTTCAGGATGACTTTTAAAATATCTCAACTCGAGTAATGAGGGATCATATCGGCTCCAAATGCTGTTTTCGCCACGAAAGGGCGGAATGCCACTTTCAACCGAAACGCCAGCACCGGTAAAAGCCATGCAGTGTTTTGACAACCTGATAATCTCCGCAGCGTTCTGTATCTCTGTACTACTCATCAAACATGAATATCAATTTATTTACCTAAAGCCTGCTTCATTGTCACTCCTATGTTTGCAGGGCTATCCACCACATTAATGCCGCACGCACGCATCACCTTCATTTTAGCTTCGGCAGTATCGTCTTTTCCACCAACAATGGCGCCCGCGTGCCCCATTCGTCTGCCGGGAGGCGCCGTTTGTCCGGCAATAAACCCAACCACCGGCTTAGTTCCATGCTCTTTTATCCATAAAGCGGCTTCGGTTTCCATACTTCCACCAATTTCGCCAATCATTACAATACCTTCGGTATCGGGGTCGTTCATCAACATCTTAACGGCATTAAGCGTGGTAGTACCAATAATCGGATCTCCACCAATGCCTATGCAAGTGCTCTGTCCTAAGCCCAGTTTTGTAAGCTGATCCACAGCTTCGTATGTGAGTGTACCGGAACGACTAACGACCCCAATAGATCCTTCCTGATGAATAAAACCTGGCATAATGCCAATTTTTGCTTTACCGGGTGAAATCACGCCGGGACAATTTGGCCCTACAAGTATGGTGCTTTTTGTATCGATAAAAGATTTTACACGAACCATGTCGGCCACGGGAATACCTTCGGTGATAGCCACAATAACTTTAATTCCTGCATCAGCAGCTTCCATGATGGCATCGGCGGCAAATGCCGGCGGAACAAAAACCACAGAAGTATCGGCACCCGTTTGACCGATGGCCTCAGCCACGGTATTAAAAACAGGTAGATTGAGATGGGTGGATCCACCTTTTCCAGGCACTACACCCCCTACCACTTTTGTTCCATATTCGAGCATCTGTCCGGCATGAAATGTCCCCTCACCACCGGTAAGTCCCTGAACGATTACTTTGGATTGCTGATTGATAAGTACGCTCATAATTTAACTATAAACAGTTTAACTTGATTTGACTGATTTAAACGAATTCATTGCGACCGATAATTACTCATCGGAATCGACACAGATAAAACATCCTCTTAAATTAGTGAAATATTCTATAAAATAGTAAACAGGTGCCAAAAACAAATGTTCAACCACATCATATATGTAGCCGGGTGCAACAACTACTCGCGCAGTTGAAATGGGTTTCAAAGCCGGCTTATAATTTGTATTTTTGCACTTTAATTCTTCGAAAAACATGATAACCGACGATACAATTTGTGCCATATCCACCGCCCAAGGCATGGGCGCAATTGCTGTGATTCGCATTGCCGGACCCAATGCCCTGTTAGTTTGCAAAAAAGTTTTCACACCAGCTAAAGCGGGCAAAAAAATATCGGAACAAAAAGCCAACACCATACATTTCGGGAAAATATCAGACGGAGATAAAGACATAGACGAAGTGTTGGTGTCACTGTTTCGCTCACCGCACTCCTTCACAGGCGATGACATCATTGAAATAGCATGCCATGGCGCACCCTATATTCAACAGCAAATACTTCAACTGCTCACAAAAAATGGTGCGAGACTAGCACTACCGGGAGAGTTTACTCAACGGGCTTTTTTAAATGGCAAGATGGATTTAAGTCAGGCAGAAGCAGTGGCAGACCTTATTGCTTCGCGAAGTGAAGCGGCTAGACGCGTGGCGCTACAGCAAATGCGTGGCGGTTTTTCATCGGAACTGATACACCTCCGTGAACGTTTGCTCTGGTTCATATCCATGATAGAGCTGGAACTTGATTTCAGCGAAGAGGACGTAGAATTTGCCAACCGTGACGAGCTTATTGGCCTGGTGAATGAAATAGAGCAACACCTTTCGCGACTGGTAAACTCTTTTGCGCTTGGCAATGCCATAAAAAATGGCATACCGGTGGCCATTGCCGGACACACCAACGCTGGAAAAAGCACTCTGCTCAATGCGCTACTAAACGAGGAAAGGGCCATCGTTTCCGATATTCATGGCACCACCCGCGATGCCATCGAAGATACCATCAATATTCAGGGAATCACATTCAGATTTATTGATACTGCCGGCATACGCACCACAGCTGACAAAATCGAAAGTCTTGGCATAGAACTCACATACAGCAAAATAAAGCAAGCCGCCATTATTCTGTTAATGGTTGATGTGACCGATCCGGATGAAAAAATCCATACCGCCATATCAGAGATAATGACAAAAATGGAACTGGAACGACAGCAACTTATTGTGGTGGTCAACAAAACAGACCTTAGCGATGAGGCATCTATCCAAAAGCGATTCTCGCAGACCCAATTCACCGAAATAACAGGCCAAAACAGTGTGGTTCCCTTATCAGCAAAATATAAAGTAAACCTAGACAAACTTACCGATGAACTGCTTCGCACCATTAATCTGCAAGCTGTTGACAACGACGAAGTGATCGTTACCAACGCCCGTCATCACGAAGCCTTATCCAATGCTCTGGAAAGCATCCTGCGCGTGAAAGAGGGACTCCACAACGGCATCTCAGGCGACTTCCTGGCACAAGACATCAGAGAAGTGCTACATTACCTTGGTAGCATCACTGGTCAGATATCTACGGATGAGATTTTAGGAAATATTTTTAAGCATTTTTGTATCGGAAAATAACCCCTAACTAAAGAGAGCTTGAATTGTCCCAGCAGTGTGTGCAGAGTTTCTCTTTGGGCAACCCAATAGCAGTCACTAAATCGTCCAGATTTTGGAATTTCAGCGTAGTGAGACCCAAATCCTGGCGTATATACTCCACCATGGCAGCATATTTTTCACTTTTAGGATCAGCATACTGATCCAGATTGGCATTTTCATCACCTTCGAGATGCTTAATGGCCTTTCGTGTGGCCAGGTCGAGGCTGCTTCGGGAACTGCTGAAGTTAAGAAATGGACAAGGGAAAATAATTGGCGGGCAAGCAATTCGCATGTGAATTTCTTTAATTCCACCTGCGTGAAGATCTTTCACATTGTCACGCAACTGGGTTCCTCTAACGATGGAATCATCAAGAAAAATACCGCTTTTCCCTTCCAACACAGCTTTGTTGGGGATGAGTTTCATCTTGGCAACCAAATCACGCGTTTCCTGGTTTTGAGGCATGAAACTGCGTGGCCATGTAGGCGTATATTTAGAATAGGGTCGTTTTAGAGGAATACCCGTTTCGCCACTGAATCCCATTGCGTGCCCAATACCTGAATCGGGAATGGCAGCCACAAAATCTGCTTTCACGGTTTCGTGCTTTGCCAATACCGCACCGCAATTGTAACGTGACTCATCTACATTGATATTCTCATAGATTGATGGCGGATATCCATAATAAACCCATAAAAATGCACAAGCCTGCATTTTATCACCGGGCTTTTGAAGTTGCCTGAAACCATCAACATCCACCTCAACAATTTCGCCGGCACCGAGGTAGTGAATTGGCTCATAACTCAAATTAGGGAAAGCACTGGTTTCAAAGGTTAGCGCATAAGCTCCCTCTTTCATTCCAATTACAATGGGTGTACGCCCATAGCTGTCGCGTGCAGCTATAATACGGTCATCAGTCATAATGAGCATGGTACAGGAGCCTTTGATGTTGGCAAACACGTTGTTGATGCCTGAAACAAAGTCATCGCACTCAGCAATCAACATGGCCACTAACTCCGTTGGATTCACTGAACCCTGGCTGGTTTCGGCAAACGTACGACGCTCATTGATGAAGCGTTGTTCCAGCTCATTGATATTGGTAATTCGGCAAACTGTGACCACAGCAAACCGCCCAAGATGAGATGACACCAAAATGGGTTGTGCTTCATGGTCGCTGATTACACCTAAACCGATGTTACCACGAAAACCTTTTATATCGTTATCAAACTTATTACGGAAATAACCATCTTCCAGACTATGAATGGCGCGCTGAAAAGCTTTCTCTTTTGAATAGAAGGCCATGCCGGCCCTTTTTGTACCAAGATGCGAATGGTAGTCAGTACCATAAAATACATCCATTACACAGTCGTTCTTTGAGACGCTACCAAAAAAACCACTCATTGTTTTTTGTTTTAGAGTTGAAAAAGCGCTCAAAGATAGATTAAAAATCTACTTGCGGTTTTGTTGTTTAATAAAATGGTGAGAAATGTTGATAAGTTATCAAACCTTCAACCCCATCATCAGCACATCATCTATTTGCTCGCCAGCGCCCTTCCAGTTGTCAAAAAAGGCCTCAAAGCCTTTTCTTTGTTCCTGCATGGACAAATGTGACAGCTCCACCAACAGACGTCTTAAGCCACTCTTCTTTAGCTTTTTACCCTGAGGACCTCCAAACTGACTGGCATAACCATCAGTAAGCAGATAGAATTGATCACCATGTTGGTATTGCAACATATTGTTTTTAAAAGGCCTATTGATTTCGCCATACGATACCGGCATGTGATCTCCCCTAAGTTCGGTGAGTGTTCCGTTTCGAATATGGTAAACCGACATAAATGCGCCAGCATACTCAATTCTACAATTTCGTGAGTCGATGGATATGATACTGATATCCATACCATCTTTAACCTCACTATCTTCGCTTTGCTGAAGAAATTCTATCAAAATCCTTCTAAGCTCCTCAATAATCACAGCAGGCGTTTTTTCTCTCTTAACACCCACAATCTCATGCAAAAAAGCAATGCCAAACATACTCATAATGGCACCAGGCACCCCGTGACCTGTACAGTCGGCCACCGCAATAACCGTGTGATCATCCACTTCGCCAGCCCAATAGAAGTCGCCACTCACAATATCAAGTGGTTTCAAGAGAATAAAATGTTCCGGTAAAAGTTTTGTTAGAAACTCGGCTTTAGGCAGACTTGCCTTTTGAATTTTCTGAGCATAACGTATGCTGTCGGTAAGTTTTAGGTTGATGGATTCAATTTTCCGCACAAGACGTCGGTTTTGATCTCGAGCCATCTTAATGGCGAGTTGCGTTTTAACGCGTGCTTTAAGTTCCACCACATTGAATGGTTTGGATATGTAATCAATAGCTCCGGCTTCAAAGCCATTAAGTATGCTCTCCGGGTCAGTCTGTCCGGTTACAAATACAATGGGGATGTCGCTTGTTTTCTCATTGTGTCTGATTTGGCGGCACACCTCATAACCATCCATTCCCGGCATCATCACGTCAAGCAGAATAAGGTCGGGTTTTGGTTCAGACAGACTAAGGCGAACCGCATCGGGACCGTTGTTTGCATCCAGAATATTGTATCGTCTCAACACATTTCGAAGAAGTTGGATGTTTACACCCGAATCATCTACTATCAGTATGGTGGCGGTATTGTCCGTCATTAATATGGGATTTATATGAGATGGCTAAACTAAAAATAGTGAATTACAATTTGTTTTGCCAGATAAACCCCAAGAAATCATTGTTTTTCAGAATCAACAGTCAGATTCTGAAAATGACGAAGGGGCTGTCTTTACAGACAGCCCCTTGCTAAATCTTAAATGTATATAGATGAATGAAACTATGCAAGTTTCACATTTACAGCATTTAATCCTTTACGTCCTTCAACTAGATCATAAGTAACTTCGTCGTTTTCACGAACATCGTCCTTTAAACCTGATACGTGTACGAAATACTCTGTTGAAGAATTTTCGTCTTTAATGAATCCGAAACCTTTCGTTTCATTGAAGAATTTTACTACTCCTTTGTTCATAATATGAATTTAAATTGATAATGCAAAGATAGTAAAACAATTGTGGTTAAAACAAATATTGAGAGATAAAAAATTAAAATTTAACATTTTAAGGGATTGGTGCTGCAAATGCAGTTAACAGAAGTTAATAACCGACTGGATATTTTTTATTTAGATTTATTATAACTAAATTGTCACATTATCAGTAATTGAAGTGTACTAAAAGTACCACAGCTCAAAGCCGATATGCAATTTTTACTTACAGAAAAATAAAATCATGATTCAAAACAAGCAAAAAGAAGTAAAGTCTCCAGATTTAAGTAAGATGCAGGCTGTTATTATAGATACAAAAACAACTATCTATATTCCTGTTGAATCAGATCCGGAAGAGGCACGTATGCGCTATCTGGAAAGACGTCAGGGACCAAGAAAATAAGGTTCCGGCCACTAAACAGACTATTTTTCACAACATCGGACTCAGTTTAGCGTCATTTGTTTATGTGATTTAACTGATTACGTATTATTGTATCAATATCTCAATAGGCTCCGACAGTTTAAATCTTAAATATATATTGGGATGTTAACCTGAAGGATGTCTCAACACTACCGTCGATGCAACTTGTCGGCAAGGTCTGGTTCTCACTGTGCTTTTCTACTACCAGATAGAAGAACTCCGCAGTGAGAACACGATCTAAAACCCACCGCATTATTCAATATCTACCCGGTATATTTCCTTAGCTTCCATTTGTATTGGGATAAACATAGAACAGACATTTCACTATTCTTCCTAATTGGCTGCCTATCCTGATGTCTTGTATCTCAACATGAACTGACTTTAATATGTTTTTTTTTAAACCGTGTATAATTTGCAGTCTTTTAACATACCACTTTTTAGTCAATGGTTGGTCGGAAATCAAACCATAATTTAATTGGATATGGCTGATCGCCATTTTGGCTTCCATACCAGCCTTGCGTGCTCCTGTAACCAAGTTGTTCAGGCATCTTGAACTTGGTCCCAATAGCTGGAATCTCATACAAAAACGAAATGTCAGCATTGGGAAATGGTGGGTTTGTTCCACCTAAAATATGCTTTGATGATTGCGGAGTAAATAGTTGAAAGAACAAGTTTGGAGTGCCTGAAATAATGGAAAAATTCGAATTATGGCCAATTATTGTCATCCAATAAAGGTTTGCATGATATCCTTTAAACTCCGGATAGATAAGATTTTTAAAGCTTTCGCCTGTAACTGTATTGTTATAATCCTTTTCCCAAACCCCAAAGGATGTACCCTTAATACGGTTTTTCCAAACCCTGTAAGGTCCACGACCATACCATCGCACAGCCATGCACTCTTCCTCTGGATACGAAAAGCCAATTCCCAAATAATTAAAGTGTCCTCTAAAGTTATTGAGTAAATAAGCTTCCATATGAAGCAGTCCAGAATTATCGAACGTCCAGACAATTTTCCGGTTTGGATGGTCTGTAAATGCTTCTAAGACAAAACTACCATCAGAATTAATTCCCCACTTAGTAGATTTTATGGGCATTTCGACACCGGAAACTTGGCCCCCCCTCAATGGGACAACTCCATTCTTGCCCACAACAGATTGAATTGTGGCATCTGCTTTATTAAATGTAATAAACAAGTCAGATGACGAAGCTGTAACTGAAACCTCATCTTCAGTAAACTTAACATGTGCGGATGAACCAACTTGAATCAATTCCAAAATATCTTCTGCCAACTGCCATGTTTGCAACAATGGCCAGCTCCATGTATAAAGTTCTCTACCTTGATTATCAAAAGCGGTGAAGTAGAACAAATCAGAATCATTTAGTTCTCCATTAATTTCAACATCTATTGCAACTTTTTCGCCAGGTCGGGCATTAACACCAGAAATTGAACCAGTGGCTATTACATCAGTTTCGATACTATTATAGCGTGTGCGTGTGGCTTTCCATTCAAATGCACATTGATTGAGATTGGTATAGATAAATTTATTCTCGATGAATAATCTTCCATTCCATTTTCTGTTTATGATTAGTGGAGCAACCTGTACCGGTGACCATATCTCCTTTATGGTGTTGAAACTACCGCCTTTTTCTCGAAAAGGACCAAGAATTCCGTCAGGCGCATGATCCCCATCACTGTCGTACACTTCCCCATCCATGTCGGTACGCAATACAGCTTCATCAGAAAACACCCATAAGAAACCTCCTGCATGTAATGCAGATGATTGGTAATAATCCCAATAATCCTCAAGTCCTGCACCATGTCCACCATCATACAATCCATGCAGGAACTCAGTTGGCATAAACGGATCGTTTCCATTGACAAATCGTGCCACGCCGAAATTGAAGGAGGGATAATGATGCAAATCAATACCGTTTCGAAGCAGCCATGGGTATAGAACCGGTCGTTTCTGCACGTCATAATTGTGAAACCACTTCTCATTTTCGAAATCCCATCCACCTTCATTTCCATGACACCAAGCCACCACTGACGGATGGTTTTCGTCCCTTAACACAGAAGATCTAATAACTCTGGGTCCTACTTTAATGTCGTACCCATCCTGCCAACCGGCCACTTCGTTTAATACAAAAAGGCCAATAGAATCACATAATTCCAAGAAGCGTTTGTCGGGAGGATAATGCGCCATGCGAACAGCATTCATGTTCATCTCTTTCATTAGCATAATGTCATCAAGATGGTTTCTATCAGATAATGCTCTGCCAGTTTCAGGCCAAAAGGAATGACGATTTACCCCTTTAAAGACGACTTTTTCACCATTCACATAAAACCCATCATGTGTGCGAAACTCAACCGTTCTAAAACCGATGCGATGCACCACTTCATGCAAAACTTCTCCCCCTTTCTGTAATGACGCCTTTATTATATATAGGTTCGGATTCTCAGGATTCCATGCCAATATATCCTTATACGCCCCTTCGATTTGCACTGACCCGGCCCGCTGCGGGAAATTCTGCACAAAGATGTCTCCAACTGAACTTCCATCCAAAGTAGCCAATTCGATATGCAAAGAGGCTCCAGGCAGAGGTTTGTTAATCTCAGCAATGGCAGTAAATGAACCATCATCCCTTGCATCAACAGCCAACCGAGTAATATGCTCATTGGGTAATATTTCAAGATAAACAGGACGATAAATTCCCCCAAAGATCCAGTAATCAGCTTGTCGTTCAGCTCTATTTACAGACTCATTTTCAGAATGTTTGGCTACCTCAACCTCCAATAAATTAGATGAACCATATTTCAGAAACTTACTTATATTGAACCTAAACCTATAAAATCCACCTTGATGAACTGGTCCTACCTGCTTCCCGTTAACGGACACACGCGTATCGGTAATTGCACCTTCAAATACGATGTTAACCGTTTTGCCTTTCCATTTACTAGGCACATTGAAACGATGTCGGTATAAACCTTTTTCCTTTCCCACTTTAAGGTCGGAATTGCGCCAATCATGACCATAATTATATGAACCAAAGCCCTGAAGTTCCCAATTAGAGGGTACTGGAATGGTTGTCCAGTGGCCACTGTTGCGGCCATCGGTACATAAAAACTCCCAATTTACCGTATTGGCCGCATCAGTTCCAGACAAGTATATAATTTCACTATGCTGAGCCTTGGCGAGACCACCAACAATAAATAGGAATAATAAAATGAGCTTAAATTTATCCATTATCAAACGTATAGAATCAATAAAAGATCTTTAATGTTTTAATCAAATAAAGGCCAGACAGGATCCCATGACCTTGCAGTTCGCATCAGAGTGTGTATACGTTCAACTATATCAGGATAATTGGCTGATAAATCTAACGATTCTGAAGGATCAGTTTTAATATTATACAACTCTAAAGGAGCGTCTGGATTTTGTCTAATGTTTACCCTGACACCTTTCCAGTGATCGAGCAAAATAGCCTGGGCTTTGCTCCCCTCGTGAAACTCCCAATATAGAAATTCATGTTTTTGTTGTTCATTACCAAGCAACTCGGGCAAGAATGAAATCCCATCAGTAGGTTCGCATAAAGCGACTCCAGCAACATCGCAAAAGGTGGGCAATATATCCCAAAAGGCAGAAACATGGTTGCTGATACTTCCAGGTTTTATTTTCTCAGGCCACCGGACTACAAATGGCACACGCAAGCCTCCCTCATAAAGGTCACGTTTCACTCCTCTGAAGGGATAGT
This sequence comes from Alkaliflexus imshenetskii DSM 15055, assembly GCF_000517065.1. Lineage (GTDB taxonomy): Bacteria > Bacteroidota > Bacteroidia > Bacteroidales > Marinilabiliaceae > Alkaliflexus > Alkaliflexus imshenetskii. The sequence goes on from NZ_KI912105.1 coordinate 4,099,373, forward strand.
TACTTAGTTCATAGAACATTCCGGGCGAATCACCACCATTATCACTGGTGAAAATAATCAAAGTATTATCTCGAAGCCCCAGCTCGTCCAATTTTTTAAGCAGGATACCCACTTCATTGTCGAGATGTGATATCATCGCTGCATATCCCTTTTCCTCTTCAGTCCACAGGGAATCGGCATAAATACCAAACGAAGGCACTTCAGAATAACGTTTTCCGAGCAAGGCCTCGCCATTATCGTGAGGAATAATAACTGGGAGATAGAGAAAGAATGGGTCTTTTCTATTATTGTCGATAAAGTTCAAAGCCTCACGGGTAAAATGGTCTTGTGAATACTCGCCCATCCTCAACGGATAACTTCCTAAGCCATTAGACCAGTGTGATGTATCGAGGTATTGCACGTCATTATCAAGATATACTCTTTCTCCGTTCCTGATTAAAAACTCAGGATAGTGATTATGAGCTAATACCTGATCGAGATAGCCGAAATAATAATCGAAACCATGATTTGAGGGCTCACCCTCGCTACCTTCGATACCAAGTCCCCACTTTCCAATCAATGCTGTTGTATAACCGGCTTGTTTCAATTTTGTAGCAACAGTAGTAGTTCCTTTTGGCAGCGGCATTTGCCCGCTAGGCTCAACCTGAAGATTGCCTCTTATTGGTGTATTACCAGTATGCAATCCGGTCATTAACACCGATCGGGATGGCGCACAAACCGACGAACCTGCGTAATGATTTGTAAATATGACACCTTCAGAAGCAAGTTGGTCGATATTAGGTGTTTTAATAATTGTTGACCCATAACATCCTAAATCGTTATATCCCAAGTCATCTGCCATAATAAAGATAATATTTGGCAATTGTTGAACTTCTTTTCTGGTGCATGAGAAGAGAGAAGCGGTTGCCAACACAGCTACCTCTAAAAAGCCTCTTTTATTTAATAGCATATCTAATTCAATTAAAATTAAGACAGAACTTTTTGAAACTAAGAATAATTAAACAACAAGCCCAATTCAACCCGATGCTAGGTTAAATCGGGCTACGATTATGGTTGTATAATGAACATGGCATTATATTTGGTAAGAACAAGAACGAATCCGCCGCCCATTTTCATGACTATGTTAATTCTATCATGACTATCAACGTCGAAACGCTCAACCAGATAATCTTCAGCCTGACGGTTTGCATTTACACCATCCTTAATCATTTTTGCACTGTATGCGCCATTTAAAAACCTTGACAAATCTACCTCAACGGTACGCTCGTCCCAGTTGTTGAGTCCGCCAATAAACCAGTCCTCTCCTTTTCGTCTGGCAATCAGAACATACTCACCAATTTTTCCATCGAGGACAACGGTTTCGTCCCAGGTTACAGGCACTTCAGAAAGAAACTCTAAAATATCGGGATATTGTTCATAAGCTGTAGGTGCATCACATAACATCTGAAGGGGTGAGAAATAAGCCACAAACATTGCCAATTGATGACATCTGGTGCCCTTACTCATAGGGTTATCATTTCTCTGATGAAAATCTCCCTGAATAGAATTTCTCATAGCTCCTGGCGTGTAATCCATAGGTCCGGCCATCAATCTCGTAAAAACCAAATCAACATTGTGTCCCGGTTCCGGTCCATTTGAGAACTTATTGTATTCATTGCCTCGCACTGCCTCGTAGGTGATAAGATTAGGATAAGTCCTGTCTAAGCCGGTAGGTTTGGAACATCCATGATAATTCACCAGAAGTTGATATTTGGCAGCCTCCCTTACAAGACGTTCATAGAACTCAATAGCCAACTGGTCATCACGATCGATGAAATCCACTTTTATACCTTTAACGCCCCATTTATGGAACAGTTTAAAAGCCTCTTCGTATTGCCTGTCAATTGTGTGCCATACACACCATAATATAAGGCCAACACCTTTTTCTTTGGCATAGGCAGTTAAATGCTCCATGTCAACATGAGGAGTAGGGAGCAATACATCAAACTGGTCTGACCAACCTTCATCCATAATTACATAATCGATACCGTTGGCAGCGGCAAAATCGATGAAATACTCGTAAGTTTTATTGTTAATCCCAGTTTCAAAATCAACACCTTTTAGATTGAGGGCATTCCACCAATCCCATGCCACCTTTCCAGGTTTAATCCAATCGGTAGAAATCTTCGCTGGTCTGGCCAACCTGTAAACCATATCCGAATCGGCCAAATCGACATCCTGCCGCGCTACTACAACAATTCGCCATGGGAAACTTCTTGCACCTGTTGTTTTTGCAATGTAATCGGCAGTTTTCGTAACTTTTAGATTAAAACGATTGTGCCCCCCCTCTCTCCACTCGAGGGGATATCTAGGAAATTTCCCATTTAAATATGGCCAGGTATGAGCCAATGTTTTGGATAGATACATTCCAGGATAATTATACACATCAGACTCCAGTATGGCCAACTTTAAATTCTCCTGATCAATAATGGAAGGCAGACTTACAAGGTTCGATGGAGTCACATCAAGGATATTTTGACGCGTGTTGACCTCTTCATAAGATGTATCAAAAGCATCTACCACATGATTAATCATTCTAAAATTATTCCAAAATCTAAACTCTACCTCCTCATCAAACACCACAAGGTCTCCTTTAAAGTTTGTTTGAAATCTATATGCAACTCCGTCATCATAAACTCTGAACAAAAGAGAGTAGGATGGATTAAAATCGAGTTTTAGCTCATTGTAACTATTTTGCACCTGGCTTCGAATGCCCCAGACTGTTTGAATGGTTTCATTAACTGATGTAATGTTACTTGAAACAAGTTTAGGCGATTGGCCTAACAAACCTCTGCTTGTGTTCATTGAAACAGGTGAAAACCACATAACCTCCTGCCCATCAACCTCCAGATTATAATATATTCTATCAGTAAGTTTTAGGTTAACGCGGATACGCCCATCAGGTGAACTAACATTTAATGTTTGAGTCCACGCTCCCAGTGCCCATAAAAAAAGCAAAGTAGATAAAAGAAATTTCATCATAACAAAATTATTTTTAGAAAATTGACGAAATACCCATGTTATCAATTTCGCTCTTATTGCGCTTGTATAACAGGGTGCTTCATATTAATAGTTTCAAACTTATCAATCAACAGTATTAAAGAAATGGTGATTGTTAGGTTAAATCAAAGAGCAATCAGTTAATAAATGAAGGCCTTACTGAGGTATTGAAAATACTGTTTGGATGTGTAAGTGCTACTTCGAGCCCCCATCCGTGCAACGATTCAAACGTTCCATCATGAGTCATATCCATGGCCGGACAATCCTTGTTACCCGGCCCCCATGACCATGCCAGCCAACCAATTTCCAGTTTCTGGCAAATATCCATTATATAATGGTATGGGATGCAGCATTTGCATTTAACCTCCATTGGCGCATATTCTCCAATGATAAAGGGAATATCGCTATCTATGGAACGCTTTAACGCATCGTAGATTCTTTCATTAGAAATACCTGAATCCCAGATGTGCCATGAAAAAATAAGATTATGCAATGGGTCGTTTTTTATCAGCTGCTCAGCAGTAGCTAATAAATTCTCCTCGTTGCGCCCCCAATTGGAAGCATCGATTACCAATGGCACCCTAATACCTGCACTTCTCATCCGGAACACAATATCGGAATACACCTTAGCAAACTCGTCATTTGGAACCACGTAGCCGCCAGCCTCATTGGCAATATTGAGCAAAATGTAACCTTCATATTTCTTAATGACTTCCAGCACATCCTCTCGCAGCCAAAAATCAACGCAAGCGTAAAGGTCTTCACCCCATTTTCCGGTTGCATCATGCAGTTCAATCATTGGAATTAAGTTGTTGCGAATGCTGTTTCTGATAATCACATTGAGTTCGGGTCCACCTCCACCCCATTTCATCCACATTATCCGAACTACATTGGCACCGGTTTTTCTAATTTCAGGGAACGATTGTTCACCAGTTATATCCGTAACGACATTCATTTTATTCACCCCTCTGAGGATGATCTTTTCACCATTTGGTGCATACAAAAACCGCCCGGATGTATAACAGGTTTCACGAGCCGTTATTTTCGTTGATGTTGTTTGGGATGGGTTACTGCAAGCCGAAAAATAGCCAGCCAGGACAATCCAGACAGTCACTAAGAATACCTTAACAGGCGAAAAACCTATTTGGCCCAATTCTAAAAAGTAAAAGGAAACCTTACATATATTAAATTGTGAAGTAACCCATTTCGTTGTATTCAATTTGTCACGCATTATCAATCACTTAAAGTTCTCTAAAAACGTAAGTTTAATTAGCATCGACCACATCAAGGAAAATCGTCTACTACCGTACCTCAAAACTATATTCCCCACTTTCAACCTTTACCATATGATACCCATCGACCCAATTAACATATTGCACATGCGGTTGATTTTTAAGAGGACTGCCGCTTTCGGTAAGCTTACTATTTTTCTCGCCTGGCACATATACAGTGGCATAGCTGCCAACAGGTACTGTTATGTTCATTGTAAAACAGCTCTCACCTTTTTTCCAATGAATACCTGCTTTACCAAAGGCTGTAGTGTTATAATATTTGACGAATGATAAACATCCAACGGGTTGGGGGCGAAAGAGAATATGCCTGTATCCAGGTTCATCGGGATTTGTATTTATTCCAGCCAACTTCCTGTAAAACCAAGTTATACCGCTGCCAAACATGGGGTGATTGTGCGAACCGCCAGTATCCCAATACTCCCACATTGTTGTTGCTCCTAGTGCCAGCCAACGTCCATAACTAGGTTCATCGGTTTTTACCATTGCTTCCCACGCAAGCTCATGCATTCCATGTTCCGACAAGGTTTCAAAAAAGAACTGAGTACCAAAAATTCCAGTATCCAAATGTCCATTATTGGCTGCAATTTCCTTTTTGAGAGCGCTGACAACCCTTTCATAGCGGTCTGACGGGACACCCATTACCAAGGCGAATAAATTACCTCCAAATGGCCCATATGTGCCATGCTGCGAGTTATAGAACCTTTTGTGAAAAGCCCTTTTCGTTGCCTCTGCAAGTTTTGCGTAACGGTTTGCTTCTTTTGTTTTTCCAAGAACAGCAGCAGTTTTGGCAGTATAATCAACACATCTCCAGAAATAAAAAGTATGAACCAATGCTTCATCCGGCAATTGATATGGCACGGCCCAATCACCTAAATTAAACCATCTTAGCACATTTCCATCGCGACCTTTTCTCTGCGAGTGCACAATTCCATCCTTTCCAAGCCATGTTTGCAAATACCGGAGATACTCTTTCATGGCCGGATATGAATCCTCAAGAATATCAACTGCGCCATAATGCACATAGTATTCCCATGGCATTATACTAATGGCTGCTCCCCAAGCTACGCCGCCACCGCACCCGGGTTGCCAGGGAGCGCAATTAGGTACATAACCTGTTTTCGTTATTTGTGCCCCAATTATATCGTGAATCCATTTCTGATAAAAGTTACGGGCATCATAATTATGCATTACGGTGATGCAAGTTACCTGTCCGTCGCCGGTATAGGCAGAACGCTCACGATGCGGACAGTCGCTCACAATGCCTCCGTGCATGTTGTTGGTTTGGGTTCTTTTCCAGATTTTATTGATATCGTTTAACAATGTGGAAGAAGTTTCAAATAGTGCTGTTTCATCAATTGATGTATAGACCACTTCGGCGGTAATTTGCTCCGGATGTAAAACACCAGGCCAATTCAGAACCTCTACCTGCCTAAATACAAACCAGTTAAATCTCGCAGCATAGGATTCATTGCCTTTACCACTAAACACATAACTATTGTCGCCAGACCACGAGTTACTTAAATACCGAGTTTCAATTTTATGTCCTTCAGGGCCGTTCATATCAGTTAACCTAACCCATCCAGAAACCTCTTCACCAAAATCAACAATCCACCTTCCATCATACATTTTTTCTATACGGCATGGCTTCAGCCTTTCCATGACTTTATCGGTATTAGCTGTGTGGGCTACTAGTTTCCCCTCTGGCGCATTTCGACAAATCACATTTTCCCAATCTGAATCATCAAACCCCGGCGCATTCCAGCCTGGCTGTTCCATACGGGCATCGTAATGCTCTCCGTAATAAACCATGTCCATTATTATGGCACTTTTACTTACTTTCCAACTATCATCGGTTACAATGACCTCTTCTGTTCCGTCGGTATAAGTAATGTGTAATTGAGCAATAAACCGAGGGGAGCCATAACCTTGAGCCCAAAACTTGGCAGGATTATAAAATCCGTTGCCAAGGATACTGCCCACAATGTTTTCCCCTTGCACAAGTCCTTCTGTCACATCATAGGCCAAATACATTACTTTATACTCTTTAAAATCATCAGGCAGCGGGATATTCTGTTCTTCCAGACCATCCCTTTTTCCATAATTGGTTTGGTTTGGCACCAACACATCGTCACCTACCTTGTGCCCATTCAGATAAATTTCGAAATAGCCCAGGCCAGAAGTAAATACTAAAGCTTTCTTAATATCTTTATTTATGTTGAACGATTTACGCATAAGAGGTGCTGGCGGGGGGAGTTCATCCGGAAGGAAGTCACCTGGCCAGCCAGGCTTCGGCAATGTAGCTTCACCCTGCCATGGAGCGCCTATCCATCGCGCATCCCAATCGGTGGGTTTAAGAAGTCCCATACGCCAGAAAGCGGGTTCGCTCCATTCAGAAACATGCCCGTCTTTATCCCAAACCCTAACCTGCCACCAACATTCTTGTCTTGAATGAAGAGATATACCAGAATATTCAATGCGATTGGATTGATTACCCAAAACCTTGCCACTATCCCAAAGATCGGGTTGTTCTAGTTGTTCAGGGGCAGAGGCTACCCTTATTTGCCATGCAGTTTGTTTCTGACCTCGAACATTTTCGTGGGCAATATTTACCCATGAAAGACGGGGATTGACAACGTCAACTACAGATGGATTTGTCGTATACTCACACAACAGATTAGTTGGACTAATCATAGCTACACTAATATACCACTTCATTAAAATAAAGGACAAGAGCACCAGTGTTTTCTTCATGTTTTAGAATTTAACATTCAACATTTATATTAACTCGTAGAAATATTCAAATGAATGTTGGTTTTCTACCCAACTACAACCAACCTAATACTGAGAAACTGGCTATAAAAAACACTTCTGAGCGATTAGGCTTTACAGAAGCTCAATAACCAATCAAGGGATCACATTAACTATAACACGTTTGTAGCGTGTAAGCGATGGCTTTCCACTGTCACTTACCTGCAATATTATATGTGTAACTTGTGGGCTCCTCAATTCAACCTCCTTTGGAATTGTAATTGTCATTACAGGGCTGTTTCCATTCTCAATGATCACTCCCCTATTTCCTCTCCAGTGCCAATAGCTGCCAGCCTCGGGATAATGTATCCACTCGAAAACCAACTCATCACCATCCGAATCGTAACTCGAAGTGGCATCAATTGTTATACTTTCGCCGACCTTTAAATTAATCTCGTTGCCTCCTGCCACTCTAACTACCGGTGGATGGTTTGCTTCTTTGTATGGTTTAATCGTCCAGTCCATACGTGCCGCAAAATCGTTCTGAAAAGCACTGCGCCAGCGCCATATCGTTGCATGGTTACTGATATGTACAGTCCCGTCCGCGGCTGTAACCTCATCACGTGCATCCGTCCAGATAGGACGTGGTTCTGGTTCGTGGTAATCGTAGCGTAAGTATTTTGAAAAATGAGGGATATATAATTCGTATCGCCCTCCCCATCCGCCAAAATCAGGTCGTTCTGGATTGTTGAGCCCATTATTGATTAAAGAAAGAAAACTTGGGGTATCTCCTTCCATTATATATTCTGATAAAGGATATTGAGCCCCCAATGGCCCATGGTTTTCGATAATATTATGACGCAACCAGTTATTGCCAACTATTATTGTATCTGCATCAGAAGAAAATCGATAGAATTGTTCCCCAGAAATTCCTGACCAAGTAGCTTGTCTGTAGTACCCCCCCGGACTTACAATATAAAACAAACCGGGAAACTCTTTTCTTAACCAATAGCCAGAATCATCCTGATCCGATATAGTATAAACCCTTAGTTTTGAAACGAACTTATTTAGCTGCTCAGTTGTTCTGGTTTGTCTAACCTTCCATAGAGCCTGTGCCAATGTATTAGGTCCACCCCATACAGATATCCATACCGGCCTTGGATCATCCATATCAACTACGCGAATAATCCATTCAGAACCTTCGGAATCCATACCGCAGCCCACACCAGTCATACCATATTTGGGGATTCCACTTTTTATGACTGATCTTAGATATTCTTCTGATGGAAATCCTGGCTCATGAAGATTCAGATTATCCCTTACTTTACCAAAAGCCTGAACAATCTCTTGAATACGCCATTCAGCGGTACGGTTTCGAAGATGAGTCGAGGTGGTTGCAATTAAACCCTCCACATCAAAATGATTGGAATATAAAAGAAAACGCACCAAAGACTGCGCATCATCTGGCTCATTTTCAATATCTGTTAGCACAATAACCCTGGGTTTCTCCTCAGACATAAGGGGCTGAGTAAATGCCAACAATAAAATAGATATATACAAAGTATAGGTTTTCATCCGGAAATATTTATTTCTCCACTGGTTGGATGGAACGAGAATGATTCAACATATTCATTTTTTGACCTGATAAATAATATTCATTAAAACTATAAGCCTTTAACACTAACCGACTCTCTACATGCTTGGCGGCAAGCCTAGCATTTCGTTCAATAAATTGGCAAGCATCTCATCAGTGCCATCTATCTGCCTCACAAAATAATGATTTGCGTTATTTTCAGTATTATTCCACCTACTACCAAATTCTTTATCAAACTCAAGAGTACCAAATTCAACTACAGAAAAGAAACCTGCCTCTCCCCTAACAGCGAACAGCACCGCTGCAAGATCCCAAGAAGGCCTTTGCTCATCGAGCGTTAAGTTTTTATAATTCCATAACCAATCGCGATAAGCCGTGCGTACAATATTGCCAGGAGCTGTAGTCATCAAGCTTTTACCCGTCATTGTTTCAGAACCACCATCAACAAAATAGGCCGGCTTTGAAAAATTTTCTATCAAATACTGAGTGTATGGCGCTGTATTGTTGAAAAAGAAATTCCAATCCTTTACGAAATAGTACCCCTCATTATATGCACCCAATGCACCGAGTGCAACCCAGCGATTCAGTTTCTTATCCAACAGCTCTTTACCTGTTAGGGGCGATAGGTCATCGGGTTCAGATACAAAGGTAATGTGGCAAATAATAGTTGGTGAC